>OZ242187.1:0-4124646 GCA_965205465.1 Candidatus Aldehydirespiratoraceae bacterium
ACACCGCGACTTACACGCTGCGGCTGGCCACACAGCCCACCGCCGCGGTCACAGTCACGCTGTCTTCTGGTGACACCGGCGCGTTGTCGGTGCCGGGGAGTTTCGTGTTCACCACCTCGAACTGGAACCAGCCGCGCACCGTCACGGTGCGCGGCGTCGAGGACGACGACGACAACGACGAGACGGTGACGGTCACCCACAACCGCGTCGCGCGGCGGCTACGGCGGTGTGAGCGAGACGCTGACGGTGAACGTGACCGACGACGACGACTCCAGGGCGGTGGTGCTGTCTGAGTCGTCGCTCGACGTCGACGAGGGCGACACCGCGACTTACACGCTGCGGCTGGCGACGCAGCCCAACAGTGCGGTCACAGTCAGGCTGTCCTCTGGTGACACCGGCGCGTTGTCGGTGCCGGGGAGTTTCGTGTTCACCACCTCGAACTGGAACCAGCCGCGCACCGTCACGGTGCGCGGCGTCGAGGACGACGACGACAACGACGAGACGGTGACGGTCACCCACAACGCGTCGCGCGGCGGCTACGGCGGTGTGAGCGAGACGCTGACGGTGAACGTCACCGACGACGACGACTCCAGGGCGGTGGTGCTGTCTGAGTCGTCGCTCGACGTCGACGAGGGCGACACCGCGACTTACACGCTGCGGCTGGCCACGCAACCCAACAGTGCGGTCACAGTCAGGCTGTCCTCTGGTGACACCGGCGCGTTGTCGGTGCCGGGAGTTTCGTGTTCACCACCTCGAACTGGAACCAGCCGCGGCACCGTCACGGTGCGCGGCGTCGAGGACGACGACGACAACGACGAGACGGTGACGGTCACCCACAACGCGTCGCGCGGCGGCTACGGCGGTGTGAGCGAGACGCTGACGGTGAACGTGACCGACGACGACGACTCCAGGGCGTTGGTGCTGTCTGAGTCGTCGCTCGACGTCGACGAGGGCGACACCGCGACTTACACGCTGCGGCTGGCGACGCAGCCCAACAGTGCGGTCACAGTCAGGCTGTCCTCTGGTGACACCGGCGCGTTGTCGGTGCCGGGGAGTTTCGTGTTCACCACCTCGAACTGGAACCAGCCGCGCACCGTCACGGTGCGCGGCGTCGAGGACGACGACGACAACGACGAGACGGTGACGGTCACCCACAACGCGTCGCGCGGCGGCTACGGCGGTGTGAGCGAGACGCTGACGGTGAACGTCACCGACGACGACGACTCCAGGGCGGTGGTGCTGTCTGAGTCGTCGCTCGACGTCGACGAGGGCGACACCGCGACTTACACGCCCTCGTCGACGTCGAGCGACGACTCAGACAGCACCAACGCCTCGTTGTCGTCGTCGGTGACGGTCACCGTCACCGTCCCCGACACCGACCCGTAGCCACCGCCGGACGCGTTGTGGGTGACCGTCACCGTCTCGTCGTTGGTGTTGTTGTCCTCGACGCCGCGCACCGTGACGGTGCGGGGCTGGTTCCAGTTCGAGGTGGTGAACGCGAAACTCACCGGCACCGTCACCGCGCCGGTGTCACTCGAGGACAGTGTGACTGTGACCGCGTTGGTGGGCTGTGTGGCCAGACTCAGCCGGTACGTCGCGGTGTCGCCCTCGTCGACGGTGAACTGTTGGGGTGAGAACACCAGAGCGGGCGGCTGCACATCGTCGTCGGTGACGGTCACCGTCACCGTCCCCGTCAGCGGCCCGAAGCCGCCGCCCACCGAGCTGTGGTTGACCGTCACCGTCTCGTCGGCAGTGTCGTCGTCCTCCACGCCGCGCACTGTCACGGTGCGGGGCTGGTTCCAGTTTCTGTTCGTGAACACGAAACTCACCGGCACCGCCAACGCGCCGCTGTCACTAGATAACAGCGCGACTGTCACCGCGCCGGTCGGCTCCGTCGCCAAACGCAGCGTGTACGTCGCGGTGTCGCCCTCGTCGACGCTCAGCTGCTGCGGCGAGAACACGTAACCGGGTGGCTGCGTGTCGTCATCGGTGACGGTCACCGTCACCGTGCCGGTCACAGACCCGTAACCACCACCCGACGCCCGGTGGTTGACCGTCACCGACTCGTCGTTGGTGTCGTCGTCTTCGACGCCTCGCACCGTGACGGTGCGGGGCTGGTTCCAGTTCGAAGTCGTGAACACGAAACTCACCGGCACCGACAACGCCGCGGCGTCACTAGAAGACACAGCCACCGTCACCGCACCGGTCGGCCGGGTCGCCAAACTCAGCCGGTAAGTCGCGGTGTCACCCTCATCGACGCTCAACTGTTGGGGTGAGAACACCAAACCGGGCGGCTGCGTGTCGTCATCGGTGACGGTCACCGTCACCGTGCCGGTCACAGACCCGTAACCACCACCCGACGCCCGGTGGTTGACCGTCACCGTCTCGTCGTTGGTGTCGTCGTCCTCCACGCCGCGCACTGTCACGGTGCGGGGCTGGTTCCAGTTCGAGGTCGTGAACACGAAACTCACCGGCACCGACAACGCCGCGGCGTCACTAGAAGACACCGTCACCGTCACCGCACCGGTCGGTCGGGTCGCCAAACTCAGCCGGTAGGTGGCCGTGTCACCCTCATCGACGCTCAACTGTTGGGGTGAGAACACCAAACCCGGCGCCTGCGTGTCGTCATCAGTCACCGTCACCGTCACCGTCCCCGTCAGCGCCCCGAAGCCGCCGCCCACCGAGCTGTGGTTGACCGTCACCGTCTCGTCGGCAGTGTCGTCGTCCTCGACGCCGCGCACCGTGACGGTGCGGGGCTGGTTCCAGTTTCTGTTCGTGAACACGAAACTCACCGGCACCGCCAACGCGCCGCTGTCACTAGATAACAGCGCGACTGTCACCGCGCCGGTCGGCTCCGTCGCCAAACGCAGCGTGTACGTCGCGGTGTCGCCCTCGTCGACGCTCAGCTGCTGGGGTGAGAACACGTAACCGGGCGGCTGCGTGTCGTCATCGGTGACGGTCACCGTCACCGTGCCGGTCACAGACCCGTAACCACCACCCGACGCCCGGTGGTTGACCGTCACCGTCTCGTCGTTGGTGTCGTCGTCTTCGACGCCGCGCACTGTCACGGTGCGGGGCTGGTTCCAGTTCGAGGTCGTGAACACGAAACTCACCGGCACCGCCAACGCCGCGGCGTCACTAGAAGACACCGTCACCGTCACCGCACCGGTCGGCCGCGTCGCCAAACTCAGCCGGTAAGTCGCGGTGTCACCCTCATCGACGCTCAACTGCTGGGGTGAGAACACCAAACCCGCTGCCTGCGTGTCGTCGTCGTCGACGGTCACCGTCACCGTGCCGGTCACAGACCCGTAACCACCACCCGACGCCCGGTGCGTCACCGTCACCGTCTCGTCGTTGGTGTCGTCGTCCTCGACGCCGCGCACCGTGACGGTGCGGGGCTGGTTCCAGTTCGAGGTCGTGAACACGAAACTCACCGGCACCGCCAACGCCGCGGCGTCACTAGAAGACACCGTCACCGTCACCGCCGCGGTGGGCCGGGTCGCCAAACTCAGCCGGTAGGTGGCGGTGTCACCCTCATCGACGCTCAACTGCTGGGGTGAGAACACCAAAGCGGGCGCCTGCGTGTCGTCGTCGTCGACGGTCACCGTCACCGTGCCGGTCAGCGACCCGTAACCACCACCGGACGCCCGGTGGCTGACCGTCACCGTCTCGTCGTCGGTGTCTTCGTCCTCGACGCCGCGCACCGTCACGAGGCGCGGCTGGTTCCAGTTGGTGGTGGTGAACACGAAACTCACCGGCACCGCCAACGCGCCGCTGTCACCAGAAGACACCGTCACCGTCACCGCCGCGGTCGGCCGGGTCGCCAAACTCAGCCGGTACGTCGCCGTGTCACCCTCATCGACGCTGAACTGTTGGGGTGAGAACACCAGAGCGGGCGCCTGCGTGTCGTCGTCGTCGACGGTCACCGTCACCGTGCCGGTCACCGACCCGTAACCACCACGCGACGCGTCGTGGGTGACCGTCACCGTCTCGTCGTTGGTGTCTTCGTCCTCGACGCCGCGCACCGTCACGGTGCGGGGCTGGTTCCAGTTCGAGGTCGTGAACACGAAACTCACCGGCACCGCCAACGCGCCGGTGTCGTCAGAGGACACCGTCACTGTCACCGCGCCGGTGGGTCGGGTCGCCAAACTCAGCCGGTAAGTCGCGGTGTCGCCCTCGTCGACGCTCAACTGTTGGGGTGAGAACACCAAACCGGCTGCCTGCGTGTCGTCGTCGTCGACGCTCACCGTCACCGTGCCGGTCACAGACCCGTAACCACCACCGGACGCCCGGTGCGTCACGGTCACCGTCTCGTCGTTGGTGTCGTCGTCCTCGACGCCGCGCACTGTCACGGTGCGGGGCTGGTTCCAGTTCGAGGTCGTGAACACGAAACTCACCGGCACCGCCAACGCGCCGCTGTCACCAGAGGACACCGTCACTGTCACCGCACCGGTCGGCCGCGTCGCCAAACTCAGCCGGTAGGTGGCCGTGTCACCCTCGTCGACGCTCAACTGCTGGGGTGAGAACACCAAACCCGGCGCCTGCGTGTCGTCATCAGTCACCGTCACCGTCACCGTCCCCGTCCCCGTCAGCGCCCCGAAGCCGCCGCCCACCGAGCTGTGGTTGACCGTCACCGACTCGTCGGCAGTGTCGTCGTCCTCCACGCCGCGCACTGTCACGGTGCGGGGCTGGTTCCAGTTTCTGTTCGTGAACACGAAACTCACCGGCACCGCCAACGCGCCGCTGTCACTAGATAACAGCGCGACTGTCACCGCGCCGGTCGGCTCCGTCGCCAAACGCAGCGTGTACGTCGCGGTGTCGCCCTCGTCGACGCTCAGCTGCTGCGGCGAGAACACGTAACCGGGTGGCTGCACATCGTCATCAGTCACCGTCACCGTCACCGTGCCGGTCACAGACCCGTAACCACCACCCGACGCCCGGTGGTTGACCGTCACCGTCTCGTCGTTGGTGTCGTCGTCTTCGACGCCGCGCACTGTCACGGGGCGGGGCTGGTTCCAGTTCGAGGTCGTGAACACGAAACTCACCGGCACCGACAACGCCGCGGCGTCACTAGAAGACACCGCCACTGTCACCGCCGCGGTGGGCCGGGTCGCCAAACTCAGCCGGTAGGTGGCCGTGTCGCCCTCGTCGACGCTCAACTGCTGCGGTGAGAACACCAAACCGGGCGGCTGCGTGTCGTCGTCGTCGACGGTCACCGTCACCGTCCCGGTCACAGACCCGTAACCACCACCGGACGCCCGGTGCGTCACCGTCACCGTCTCGTCGTTGGTGTCGTCGTCCTCCACGCCGCGCACCGTGACGGGGCGGGGCTGGTTCCAGTTCGAGGTCGTGAACACGAAACTCACCGGCACCGCCAACGCCGCGGCGTCACCAGAAGACACCGTCACCGTCACCGCACCGGTCGGCCGGGTCGCCAAACTCAGCCGGTACGTCGCCGTGTCACCCTCGTCGACGCTCAACTGTCGGGGTGAGAACACCAAAGCGGGCGCCTGCGTGTCGTCATCAGTCACGGTCACCGTCACCGTCCCGGTCACCGACCCGTAACCACCACCCGACGCCCGGTGCGTCACCGTCACCGACTCGTCGTTGGTGTCGTCGTCCTCCACGCCGCGCACCGTCACCGTGCGGGGCTGGTTCCAGTTCGAGGTCGTGAACACGAAACTCACCGGCACCGCCAACGCCGCGGCGTCACCAGAAGACACCGTCACCGTCACCGCACCGGTCGGCCGGGTCGCCAAACTCAGCCGGTACGTCGCCGTGTCACCCTCGTCGACGCTCAACTGCTGCGGCGAGAACACCAAACCCGGTGCCTGCGTGTCGTCATCAGTCACGGTCACCGTCACCGTCCCGGTCACCGACCCGTAACCACCACCCGACGCCCGGTGCGTCACCGTCACCGACTCGTCGTTGGTGTCGTCGTCCTCCACGCCGCGCACCGTCACCGTGCGCGGCTGGTTCCAGTTCGAGGTCGTGAACACGAAACTCACCGGCACCGCCAACGCCGCGGCGTCACCAGAAGACACCGTCACCGTCACCGCCGCGGTCGGCCGGGTCGCCAAACTCAGCCGGTAGGTGGCCGTGTCACCCTCGTCGACGCTCAACTGTCGGGGTGAGAACACCAAACCGGGCGCCTGCGTGTCGTCGTCAGTGACGGTCACCGTCACCGTGCCGGTCACCGACCCGTAACCACCACCCGACGCGCGGTGCGTGACCGTCACCGTCTCGTCGTCGGTGTCTTCGTCCTCCACGCCGCGCACCGTCACCGTGCGCGGCTGGTTCCAGTTCGAGGCCGTGAACACGAAACTCACCGGCACCGCCAACGCGCCGGTGTCACCAGAAGACACCGTCACCGTCACCGCCGCGGTCGGCCGCGTCGCCAAACTCAGCCGGTACGTCGCCGTGTCACCCTCGTCGACGCTCAACTGTCGGGGTGAGAACACCAAACCCGGTGCCTGCGTGTCGTCATCAGTCACGGTCACCGTCACCGTGCCGGTCACCGACCCGTAGCCACCACCCGACGCGCGGTGGCTGACGGTCACCGTCTCGTCGTCGGTGTCTTCGTCCTCCACGCCGCGCACCGTCACCGTGCGCGGCTGGTTCCAGTTGCTGGTCGTGAACACGAAACTCACCGGCACCGCCAACGCGCCGCTGTCACCAGAAGACACCGTCACCGTCACCGCGCTGGTGGGCCGTGTCGCCAAACTCAGCCGGTAGGTGGCGGTGTCACCCTCGTCGACGCTCAACTGTCGGGGTGAGAACACCAAAGCGGGCGCCTGCGTGTCGTCGTCGTCGACGGTCACCGTCACCGTGCCGGTCACAGACCCGTAACCACCACCGGACGCCCGGTGGTTGACCGTCACCGTCTCGTCGTTGGTGTCGTCGTCTTCGACGCCGCGCACCGTGACGGTGCGGGGCTGGTTCCAGTTCGAAGTCGTGAACACGAAACTCACCGGCACCGCCAACGCCGCGCTGTCACTAGAGGACACTGTGACTGTCACCGCGCTGGTGGGCTGGGTCGCCAAACTCAGCCTGTAGGTGGCGGTGTCGCCCTCGTCGACGCTCAGCTGCTGGGGCGACAGCACCAAATTGGGCGGCACCGTGTCGTCGACGACGGTCACTGTCACCGTGCCGGTCAGCGGCCCGAAGCCGCCGCCCACCGAGCTGTGGGTGACCGTCACCGTCTCGTCGGTGCGGTCGTTGTCCTGTATGGCGGTGACGGTCACGGTGCGGGGCTGGTACCAGTTTCTGTTCGTGAACACGAAACTCGTCGGCACCGTCACCGCGCCGATGTCACTAGAGGACAGCGCCACTGTCACCGCGCCGGTCGGCTCCGTCGCCAAACGCAGCGTGTACGTCGCCGTCGCACCCTCGTCGACACTCAACTGCTGGGGCGAGAACACGTAACCGGGCGACAGCGTGTCGTCATCAGTGACGGTCACCGTCACCGTGCCGGTCACCGACCCGTAACCACCGCCCGACGAGCGGTGGGTGACCGTCACCGTCTCGTCGGTGCGGTCGTAATCCTGCACGCCGCGCACCGTCACGGTACGCGGCTGGTTCCAGTTGCTGGTCGTGAACACGAAACTCACCGGCACCGCCAACGCGCCGGTGTCACCAGAAGTCACCGTCACCGTCACCGCCGCGGTCGGCCGCGTCGCCAAACTCAGCCGGTAGGTGGCCGTGTCACCCTCGTCGACGCTCAACTGTCGGGGTGAGAACACCAAGTTGGGCGCCTGCGTGTCGTCGTCGTCGACGGTCACCGTCACCGTGCCGGTCAGCGACCCGTAGCCACCACCCGACGCGCGGTGGCTGACGGTCACCGTCTCGTCGTTGGTGTCTTCGTCCTCGACGCCGCGCACCGTGACGGTGCGGGGCTGGTTCCAGTTGGTGGTGGTGAACACGAAACTCACCGGCACCGCCAACGCCCCGGTGTCACCAGAAGACACCGTCACCGTCACCGCCGCGGTCGGCCGGGTCGCCAAACTCAGCCGGTAGGTGGCCGTGTCACCCTCGTCGACGCTCAACTGTCGGGGTGAGAACACCAAGTTGGGCGCCTGCGTGTCGTCGTCGTCGACGCTCACCGTCACCGTGCCCGATACAGACCCGTAGCCACCACCGGACGCGCGGTGGCTGACGGTCACCGTCTCGTCGTTGGTGTCTTCGTCGTCGACGCCGCGCACCGTGACGGTGCGGGGCTGGTTCCAGTTGGTGGTGGTGAACACGAAACTCACCGGCACCGCCAACGCGCCGGTGTCACCAGAAGACACCGTCACCGTCACCGCCGCGGTCGGTCGGGTCGCCAAACTCAGCCGGTACGTCGCCGTGTCACCCTCGTCGACGCTCAACTGCTGCGGTGAGAACACCAAGTTGGGCGCCTGCGTGTCGTCGTCAGTCACGGTCACCGTCACTGTGCCGGTCACCGACCCGTAACCACCACCCGACGAGCGGTGCGTGACGGTCACCGTCTCGTCGTCGGTGTCGTCGTCCTCGACGCCGCGCACCGTGACGGTACGCGGCTGGTTCCAGTTGCTGGTGGTGAACACGAAACTCACCGGCACCGCCAACGCCCCGGTGTCACCAGAAGACACCGTCACCGTCACCGCCGCGGTCGGTCGGGTCACCAAACTCAGCCGGTACGTCGCCGTGTCACCCTCATCGACGCTCAACTGCTGCGGCGAGAACACCAGAGCGGGCGCCTGCGTGTCGTCATCAGTCACGGTCACCGTCACCGTGCCGGTCACCGACCCGTAACCACCACCCGACGAGCGGTGCGTGACGGTCACCGTCTCGTCGTCGGTGTCGTCGTCCTCGACGCCGCGCACCGTGACGGTACGCGGCTGGTTCCAGTTGCTGGTGGTGAACACGAAACTCACCGGCACCGCCAACGCCGCGCTGTCACCAGAAGACACCGTCACCGTCACCGCCGCGGTCGGTCGGGTCACCAAACTCAGCCGGTACGTCGCCGTGTCACCCTCATCGACGCTCAACTGCTGCGGCGAGAACACCAAACCCGGTGCCTGCGTGTCGTCATCAGTCACCGTCACCGTCACCGTGCCGGTCACCGACCCGTAACCACCACCCGACGCGCGGTGCGTGACGGTCACCGTCTCGTCGTTGGTGTCGTCGTCCTCCACGCCGCGCACCGTCACCGTGCGGGGCTGGTTCCAGTTGGAGGTCGTGAACACGAAACTCACCGGCACCGCCAACGCCCCGGTGTCACCAGAAGACACCGTCACCGTCACCGCCGCGGTCGGCCGCGTCGCCAAACTCAGCCGGTAAGTCGCCGTCGCGCCCTCGCCGACGCTCAACTGCTGCGGTGAGAACACCAAACCGGGCGCCTGCGTGTCGTCATCAGTCACGGTCACCGTCACCGTGCCGGTCACCGACCCGTAGCCACCACCCGACGCGCGGTGCGTGACCGTCACCGTCTCGTCGTTGGTGTCGTCGTCCTCGACGCCGCGCACCGTCACGGTGCGGGGCTGGTTCCAGTTGCTGGTGGTGAACACGAAACTCACCGGCACCGCCAACGCGCCGGTGTCGTCAGAGGACACCGTCACTGTCACCGCGCTGGTGGGCCGGGTCGCCAAACGCAGCCGGTAGGTGGCGGTGTCACCCTCGTCGGCGCTCAACTGTTGGGGTGAGAACACCAAACCGGGCGGCTGCGTGTCGTCATCAGTCACCGTCACCGTCACCGTCCCCGTCAGCGGCCCGAAGCCGCCGCCCACCGAGCTGTGGTTGACCGTCACCGTCTCGTCGGCAGTGTCGTCGTCCTCCACGCCGCGCACTGTCACGGTGCGGGGCTGGTTCCAGTTTCTGTTCGTGAACACGAAACTCACCGGCACCGCCAACGCGCCGCTGTCACTAGATAACAGCGCGACTGTCACCGCGCCGGTCGGCTCCGTCGCCAAACGCAGCGTGTACGTCGCGGTGTCGCCCTCATCGACGCTCAGCTGCTGGGGTGAGAACACGTAACCGGGCGGCTGCGTGTCGTCATCGGTGACGGTCACCGTCACCGTGCCGGTCACCGACCCGTAACCACCACCGGACGCCCGGTGGTTGACCGTCACCGTCTCGTCGTTGGTGTCGTCGTCTTCGACGCCGCGCACCGTGACGGTGCGGGGCTGGTTCCAGTTCGAGGTCGTGAACACGAAACTCACCGGCACCGACAACGCCGCGGCGTCACTAGAAGACACCGTCACCGTCACCGCCGCGGTGGGCCGGGTCGCCAGACTCAGCCGGTACGTCGCGGTGTCGCCCTCGTCGACGCTCAACTGCTGCGGTGAGAACACCAAAGCGGGCGCCTGCGTGTCGTCGTCGTCGACGGTCACCGTCACCGTGCCGGTCAGCGACCCGTAACCACCACCGGACGCCCGGTGGCTGACCGTCACCGTCTCGTCGTCGGTGTCTTCGTCCTCGACGCCGCGCACCGTCACGAGGCGCGGATGGTTCCAGTTGGTGGTGGTGAACACGAAACTCACCGGCACCGCCAACGCGCCGCTGTCACCAGAAGACACCGTCACCGTCACCGCCGCGGTCGGCCGTGTCGCCAAACTCAGCCGGTACGTCGCGGTGTCGCCCTCATCGACACTCAACTGCTGGGGTGAGAACACCAAACCCGGTGCCTGCGTGTCGTCATCAGTCACCGTCACCGTCACCGTCCCCGTCAGCGCCCCGAAGCCGCCGCCCACCGAGCTGTGGTTGACCGTCACCGTCTCGTCGTTGGTGTCGTCGTCCTCCACGCCGCGCACTGTCACGGTGCGGGGCTGGTTCCAGTTTCTGTTCGTGAACACGAAACTCACCGGCACCGCCAACGCGCCGCTGTCACTAGATAACAGCGCGACTGTCACCGCGCCGGTCGGCTCCGTCGCCAAACGCAGCGTGTACGTCGCGGTGTCGCCCTCGTCGACGCTCAGCTGCTGCGGCGAGAACACGTAACCGGGTGGCTGCGTGTCGTCATCGGTGACGGTCACCGTCACCGTGCCGGTCACAGACCCGTAACCACCACCGGACGCCCGGTGCGTCACCGTCACCGTCTCGTCGTTGGTGTCGTCGTCTTCGACGCCGCGCACTGTCACGGTGCGGGGCTGGTTCCAGTTCGAGGTCGTGAACACGAAACTCACCGGCACCGCCAACGCCGCGGCGTCACTAGAAGACACCGTCACCGTCACCGCACCGGTCGGCCGGGTCGCCAAACTCAGCCGGTACGTCGCGGTGTCGCCCTCATCGACGCTCAACTGCTGGGGTGAGAACACCAAACCCGGTGCCTGCGTGTCGTCATCAGTCACCGTCACCGTCACCGTCCCCGTCAGCGCCCCGAAGCCGCCGCCCACCGAGCTGTGGTTGACCGTCACCGTCTCGTCGTTGGTGTCGTCGTCCTCCACGCCGCGCACTGTCACGGTGCGGGGCTGGTTCCAGTTTCTGTTCGTGAACACGAAACTCACCGGCACCGCCAACGCGCCGCTGTCACTAGATAACAGCGCGACTGTCACCGCGCCGGTCGGCTCCGTCGCCAAACGCAGCGTGTACGTCGCGGTGTCGCCCTCGTCGACGCTCAGCTGCTGCGGCGAGAACACGTAACCGGGTGGCTGCGTGTCGTCATCGGTGACGGTCACCGTCACCGTGCCGGTCACAGACCCGTAACCACCACCGGACGCCCGGTGGTTGACCGTCACCGTCTCGTCGTTGGTGTCGTCGTCTTCGACGCCGCGCACCGTGACGGTGCGGGGCTGGTTCCAGTTCGAGGTCGTGAACACGAAACTCACCGGCACCGCCAACGCCGCGGCGTCACTAGAAGACACCGCCACTGTCACCGCCGCGGTGGGCCGGGTCGCCAAACTCAGCCGGTAAGTCGCGGTGTCACCCTCGTCGACGTTCAACTGCTGGGGTGAGAACACCAAAGCGGGCGCCTGCGTGTCGTCGTCGTCGACGGTCACCGTCACCGTGCCGGTCACAGACCCGTAACCACCACCGGACGCCCGGTGGTTGACCGTCACCGTCTCGTCGTTGGTGTCGTCGTCTTCGACGCCGCGCACCGTGACGGTGCGGGGCTGGTTCCAGTTCGAGGTCGTGAACACGAAACTCACCGGCACCGACAACGCCGCGGCGTCACTAGAAGACACCGCCACTGTCACCGCCGCGGTGGGCCGGGTCGCCAAACTCAGCCGGTAGGTGGCGGTGTCACCCTCGTCGACGTTCAACTGTTGGGGTGAGAACACCAAACCCGCTGCCTGCGTGTCGTCGTCGTCGACGGTCACCGTCACCGTGCCGGTCACAGACCCGTAACCACCACCGGACGCCCGGTGCGTCACCGTCACCGTCTCGTCGTTGGTGTCGTCGTCCTCCACGCCGCGCACCGTGACGGTGCGGGGCTGGTTCCAGTTCGAGGTCGTGAACACGAAACTCACCGGCACCGACAACGCCGCGGCGTCACTAGAAGACACCGCCACCGTCACCGCACCGGTCGGCCGGGTCGCCAAACTCAGCCGGTAAGTCGCGGTGTCGCCCTCATCGACGCTCAACTGTTGGGGTGAGAACACCAAAGCGGGCGCCTGCGTGTCGTCGTCGTCGACGGTCACCGTCACCGTGCCGGTCACAGACCCGTAACCACCACCGGACGCCCGGTGCGTCACCGTCACCGTCTCGTCGTTGGTGTCGTCGTCTTCGACGCCGCGCACTGTCACGGTGCGGGGCTGGTTCCAGTTCGAAGTCGTGAACACGAAACTCACCGGCACCGACAACGCGCCGGTGTCGTCAGAGGACACAGCCACCGTCACCGCACCGGTCGGCCGGGTCGCCAAACTCAGCCGGTAAGTCGCGGTGTCGCCCTCATCGACGCTCAACTGCTGGGGTGAGAACACCAAACCCGCTGCCTGCGTGTCGTCATCAGTCACCGTCACCGTCACCGTCCCCGTCAGCGCCCCGAAGCCGCCGCCCACCGAGCTGTGGTTGACCGTCACCGACTCGTCGTTGGTGTCGTCGTCCTCCACGCCGCGCACTGTCACGGTGCGGGGCTGGTTCCAGTTTCTGTTCGTGAACACGAAACTCACCGGCACCGCCAACGCGCCGCTGTCACTAGATAACAGCGCGACTGTCACCGCGCCGGTCGGCTCCGTCGCCAAACGCAGCGTGTACGTCGCGGTGTCGCCCTCGTCGACGCTCAGCTGCTGCGGTGAGAACACGTAACCGGGTGGCTGCGTGTCGTCATCGGTGACGGTCACCGTCACCGTGCCGGTCACAGACCCGTAACCACCACCGGACGCCCGGTGGTTGACCGTCACCGTCTCGTCGTTGGTGTCGTCGTCTTCGACGCCGCGCACCGTGACGGTGCGGGGCTGGTTCCAGTTCGAGGTCGTGAACACGAAACTCACCGGCACCGACAACGCCGCGGCGTCACTAGAAGACACCGCCACTGTCACCGCCGCGGTGGGCCGGGTCGCCAAACTCAGCCGGTAAGTCGCGGTGTCACCCTCGTCGACGTTCAACTGCTGGGGTGAGAACACCAAACCCGCTGCCTGCGTGTCGTCGTCGTCGACGGTCACCGTCACCGTCCCGGTCACAGACCCGTAACCACCACCGGACGCCCGGTGCGTCACCGTCACCGTCTCGTCGTTGGTGTCGTCGTCTTCGACGCCGCGCACTGTCACGGTGCGGGGCTGGTTCCAGTTCGAGGTCGTGAACACGAAACTCACCGGCACCGACAACGCCGCGGCGTCACTAGAAGACACAGCCACTGTCACCGCCGCGGTGGGTCGGGTCGCCAAACTCAGCCGGTAGGTGGCCGTGTCGCCCTCGTCGACGGTCAACTGTTGGGGTGAGAACACCAAAGCGGGCGCCTGCGTGTCGTCGTCGTCGACGGTCACCGTCACCGTGCCGGTCACCGACCCGTAACCACCACCGGACGCCCGGTGGTTGACTGTCACCGTCTCGTCGTTGGTGTCGTCGTCCTCCACGCCGCGCACCGTCACGGTGCGGGGCTGGTTCCAGTTCGAGGTCGTGAACACGAAACTCACCGGCACCGCCAACGCCCCGGTGTCACCAGAAGACACCGTCACCGTCACCGCGCTGGTGGGCCGGGTCGCCAAACTCAGCCGGTAGGTGGCCGTGTCACCCTCGTCGACGCTCAACTGTTGGGGTGAGAACACCAAACCCGCTGCCTGCGTGTCGTCATCGACGACGCTCACCGTCACCGTCCCGGTCACAGACCCGTAACCACCACCCGACGCCCGGTGCGTCACCGTCACCGTCTCGTCGTTGGTGTCGTCGTCCTCCACGCCGCGCACCGTCACCGTGCGCGGCTGGTTCCAGTTCGAGGTCGTGAACACGAAACTCACCGGCACCGACAACGCCGCGGCGTCACTAGAAGACACCGTCACTGTCACCGCCGCGGTCGGCCGCGTCGCCAAACTCAGCCGGTAGGTGGCCGTGTCACCCTCGTCGACGCTCAACTGTCGGGGTGAGAACACCAGAGCGGGCGCCTGCGTGTCGTCGTCAGTGACGGTCACCGTCACCGTGGCGGTCAGCGACCCGTAGCCACCACCGGACGCGCGGTGCGTGACGGTCACCGTCTCGTCGTTGGTGTCTTCGTCGTCGACGCCGCGCACCGTCACGGTGCGGGGCTGGTTCCAGTTCGAGGTCGTGAACACGAAACTCACCGGCACCGCCAACGCCCCGGTGTCACCAGAAGACACCGTCACCGTCACCGCGCTGGTGGGCCGGGTCGCCAAACTCAGCCGGTACGTCGCCGTCGCGCCCTCGCCGACGCTCAACTGCTGCGGTGAGAACACCAAAGCGGGCGCCTGCGTGTCGTCATCAATCACACTCACCGCCACCGTGGCGGTCAGCGACCCGTAACCACCACCCACCGCGCGGTGGGTGACTGTCACCGTCTCGTCGTTGGTGTCGTCGTCTTCGACGCCGCGCACCGTCACGGGGCGGGGCTGGTTCCAGTTGCTGGTGGTGAACACGAAACTCACCGGCACCGCCAACGCGCCGGTGTCACCAGAAGACACCGTCACCGTCACCGCGCTGGTGGGCCGGGTCGCCAAACTCAGCCGGTACGTCGCCGTCGCACCCTCGTCAACACTCAACTGTTGGGGCGACAACACCAAAGCGGGCGGCACCGTGTCGTCGACGACGGTCACCGCCACCGTCGCGGTCAGCGACCCGTAACCACCACCCGACGAGCGGTGCGTCACCGTCACCGTCTCGTCGTTGGTGTCGTCGTCCTCCACGCCGCGCACCGTCACCGTGCGCGGCTGGTTCCAGTTCGAGGTGCTGAACACGAAACTCCCCGGCACCGTCAACGCGCCGCTGTCGCTCGAGGACAGCGTGACTGTCACCGCCGCGGTGGGCTCCGTCGCCAAACTCAGCCGGTACGTCGCCGTCGCGCCCTCGTCGACGTCGAGCGACGACTCAGACAGCACCAGCGCCTTGGTGTCGTCGTCGGTGACGGTCACCGTCACCGTGCCGGTCACCGCGTCGTAGCTGCCGCCGGACGCGTTGTGGGTCACCGTCACCGTCTCGTCGGCAATGTCGTCGTCCTCCACGCCGCGCACCGTCACCGACTGCGGCTGGTCCCAGTTCGAGGTCTCGAAAGTCAAACTGGTCGAGGGCACCGACAGCGCCGCGGTGTCGCCAGAGGACACCGCCACCGTCACCGGACTGGTCGGCTCCGTCGCCAACCTCAGCGCGTACATCGCGGTCGCGCCCTCGCGCACGTTGAGCGACGACTCAGAGAACACCAGCCTCGGGTCGTCCTCGGGCTCGGTGGGCTGCGCGGGACACTTCGGTGTCGAATCTTTCTTGTGGTCCTTCTCGTAGCAGTCCAGGTGCGAGACCGCGATGACGTAACTGCCGGCGAAGCCCCCTTGGGAATCCACCTCGATCCAGTGCGATCCGGTCTTCTCGGGGCGGAACAGGAGCCACGCGTCCTGGCCCAATCCGTCGTCGAGGTCGTAACCATCGGAGAAGGGGGCCGCACCCGAACCATCCGGCGGGGACGGGTAATCCCCCGACTTTTGGTCTTCGCGCGACAGTCCGTTGTTGCGGATCCGGCCATCCTCGGGCAACAGGATGTCGGGCGACGGGTTGTCGAGCGACAGGTCGTCGGGCGACAGCCCTTTCTTGCGGAGCCGCTTACGGAGCTGCTCGTCGAGGTCGCGGCGCAGCCGACCCGCTTCGCGATAAGTATCGAACATTCCGGGGTCAGAAGGGTTCACGAAAACGCCCTTGAGTTCGGGATCGATCAGCGTGCCCGACCCGGAGCCCTTGCCCCGCACCTCAAGCACGTACACCACGTTCGCTTCGAGTTCGAGCCGCACCCAGTCGATGTCCCAATACGGAGAGATCTTCTCCGCGGTCAAGAACCGGGGATTCGGCGCCGACCTGGTGTCGGTGCCGTCAACCATCGACACCAACTTGGACGTGTCGAAGCTCGACGTGACCGAGTCAGGCTTGGCGGTATCCAACTTCAATGCGTAAGTGTTCAGACCCCGATGCTGGGCTTCCACCCGAACGAAGTACGTGCCGGGCTCCAGCACCACGGTGAGCGCCTCTTTCTGATTGGCGACCCTCGTGCTCGAGGCACGCACCACAACGTCCTCGTCCTCCACGGACAAGTCCTCCACGTACAAGTCCGCGTCGAACTCCAAGGCGCTCAACCCCACGCCAAGCAGCCTCGACTCGCTCAACGAGAACTTGTAATAGTCCACGACATCGTCTCTGCCGGTCACGACGCCGGTACCACGCCACGACCTGACATCGCCCAGATCCGTCGCACCGGCCTGCACCGAGTCCGGATCATTCAAGCTCTGCGCGCCCGCCGAGCCAGCGCCCACGACCGGCAGGACACCAGCAACCAGCGCCACGCACAGTGCTGCCCATATGACGCGCCCACCACTGGGCCCGCAGCCACGATCAGCGCGGATGCTCGCGCCACCGCGCCGCGCCGGAAACCTGCAACACCGAACAGGGTCTGACCTCTGCGTTTTTGGTCCGGACCTCACTCATGTATTCTCCTATAGTTTGCACAACTACTCAATGTAGTAGTAGTCGCCGCGACTATTACATGGTGTTCCAGGCGTATTTCATGTTGTTCCGGGTCAGGATTTCTTGCTCAGGACTAGGTGAGCCGGCGCGGGAACGTTGGGAGCGGGGTGGTTGAGGGTCACTGAGTAGGGCCCCGATGGCTTCGGATTCTATGCGGATGCGGTTGCACCTGCGTGAGACACGCTGAGCGAGTTGAGGGTAAAGGTTGAGTCGACCGTGAGGGCTCTACTGCACCCTGTGGGTGCCGAGGCGGTCACACAGACGACTCCTAACTCGGATCAAGCGAAGCCCCAGATGTTCTGAGTCCCAGAGGCCGGTTGCGTTCCTACTCGAAGGGGATCGCGTGTGCTTTTCGATAGGCAGCGAAGGCCTCGTCCATGACTTGCTCGCTCAGTCCGAAATCGGCGAGTCGGTAGTTGTGTGTTCCGAAGCGGTTCTGCGGATTCGCCTCTAGGTAGCGCGTGGCCGCGCGCTCGGCTTGGCTATCGAATCCGATGCCTGCCAGTTCGCAAATCCGACGGACTTCGGCGATCGGATCTCTGAGGAGGTCGTAATACGAGATGTCGGCGAATTGACCGGTATCCGTTTCGGCTCGGGTTTGCATGGCTGAATCAACCATCCTTTGCGTCTTGCGGCACCAGTGGTTGCCGATCTCGGTCGGGTCGACGTCATTTGAGAAGATGCCGTAGCTGTGGGCAACCATGCTGCAAAAGGAAGCCACAGCGATCCGTGGATCGCGATGGGTCTGCACGATCGTCGCGTCGGGAAACACCTTGAGAAACACGTGAAGATATTCGAGATGCTGCGGGGTCTTGAGCACCAAGGCACCAGCAGGCCGCTGCCAGCAGAGCACTTTCAGAACCCGACGGAAGTACTCATAGGTAGACGTGTGGTCTTGATCCTCCAACCAGCGGGAATAAGTCGGCACAGCCATGGTGGCTTCGGCTGACTGGCTCATGAAGTCCAGGTCGAGCAGCAGGACATCCTCTTCGGGCTCGCTGGGGTCGATCTGATGGATCGTCATGAAGTCAGGTGCCAGATAGGAAATGGTCTTCTCGGCGAGAACCGCGCGCCGTCTACGTACCCGCTCGACGGGTTTTGACGTATCAGTCGCCGGGACGGGGACCAGCCCTTCGCCACCTGAGATACCCCGAACCCCCGGAAGCGAATTCAATAAGCGCTGCAGCAGGGTGGTACCAGTGCGTTGCAGTCCTGTGACCATGACGACCGTGGGTAGGTCGACCGAGTCGATCTCAGGATGTTGGTGGATCACCTCTTCGATCCGTAAGCGGTAGACCAGCGCCCCGATGAGCCTTGATTTCTGTATCAGCCTGCCGGTTGCTGTCAGACGGGCTTCGTCGTTGATCGACTCAACAAGCACTTCCAATGCTCCCAAAAAGCCGTCTGCACCGAAGTCCGACAAGCCAGTTTTGCGCCGAGCCGCGTCAAGCAATGCGTTGACCTCCAAGTGCCCCGAGCGTCCAAAACGCTCGCCTGCGGTGCCGAGCCGGTTGAAGATCCTGACCGGAACAGGGCGATAGGGATTCTCATAGTCCGTGGACGTCATCGCACCGTCCGGCGGTTGGAGCGGTGCAGGTGACCAACGGCGGTGACGAAGCGGGTGACTTCGTCTGATGTGTTGTAGTAGTGAACTGACGCTCGCACCAGCGTGGGGAGACCTCGGTGCTCAAGGTCGAGACGGGCGTGGCTGGCTGGAGACGTGGTCGTGTTGATGCGCTGGGCCGATAGCTGTGCCTGCACATCGACAGAGTCAAGGCTCTCAACCGTGAACGTGACGATGCCACCGCGCACCACACCCTTGTCGTGCACCGACACGCCGTCGAGCGCGCTAAGCGACCCCCGCAAGCTGTTGCCCAGCTCGAAAAGACGCTCAGACGTGGCTTCGACACCTAGTTCGAGGGCGTAGTCGACAGCAGCGCCCAGACCCAACTTGGCTGCGTAGTTCGCCTCCCAATTCTCGAACCGACGGGCACCAGGGCGGATCTCGTAAGTGGAGTCTCCCGTCCAGTTCGCGGCGTGAAGATCAAGGAATGGGGGTTCAATGCGTTCCAGTGCTCGTGGTCCCGCATAGAGGAAACCGGTGCCGCGCGGCCCCCGAAGGTATTTGCGCCCAGTACCCGACAAGACATCACAACCGATACGGCCCACATCAATCGGCACCTGGCCGGCGGACTGACAAGCATCGAGCACATAGAACACGTCGTAGCGCTTGCACAAGGCACCCACTGCTTCGACCGGATTGATGAGTCCGCTATTGGTTGGCGCATGGGTCAAAGCAACCATGGCTGCACCACGGGCCAGTTCAGTCTCCAGATGCTGCAGATCGATCTGGCCGTACTCGTCGTCCTCGATGAGTACCGGTTCGATACCGTGGCGTTTCTGTAGTTGCAGCAGGGCGATGACGTTGCTGACATATTCGCCTCGACTCATGAGCACCCGGTCACCTTTGGCAAAGGGGTAGCCGTAGACCGCCATGTCCCATGCGCGGGTGGCGTTCTCGACCACGGCTATCTGGTGGGGTTCAGCCCCGATCAACCTTGCCAGCGAGTCGTACACGGCTTCGAGACGGTCGCTCGCTTCCCCAGCAGCCTCGTATCCACCGATGATGGCTTCCCGCTTGAGATGCTCGACAACAGACGTGAGTACCACTTGGGGTGGTAGCGCAGCGCCCGCGTTGTTGAAATGCAGGACATGGTCAACTCCAGGAGTGTCCTTGCGGATCTGGTCGAGCGGCAACCGCGAATTCACCGGCTCAGGCTACAGTCGCGTTGGCGAGCCACAAGAGGTATGTCTTGAGTCCCAAGCGAGGCTTTCCAGCCGACGAATTCTCTGAGCGAACCCGACGCTGTCAAGCACAGATGGCCGAACGCGAAATCGCCGAGATCCTGGTGTGCACCGAACCCGAGGTCCGCTACTTCACCGGATTCCACACCCCTTTCTGGCAAAGCCCGACAAGGCCCTGGTTCACGGTCATCGGTGCAGCAGGCAAGCCGATCGCGGTTATCCCCAGCATCGGCGAAGCCACAATGTCGGCGACCTGGATCGACGATGTGCGCACCTGGTCGTCACCATGTCCAGACGACGATGGTGTGACATTGCTGGTCGAGTGCATCCGCGAGGTCGCCGGCGATGGCAGCATAGGTTTGCCGATGGGGCCCGAAACCCATGTGCGGATGCCGTTGCGCGACCTCGACCGCCTGCGTTCAATGTTGGGCGATTTCGTCGACGTGACCGACATCATTCGCGGCTTGCGAATGGTCAAGAGCGAGCGCGAGATCGACAAACACCGCCACATCTGTGGTGTGGTATCCGACGCGTTCGACGAACTGCCCAAACTACTGTCTACGGGTATGACCGAGCGTCAGGCGTTCGCCGCGTTCCGTGCCGAGATCTTCCGTCAAGGCGCAGACGATGTCCCGTACCTGGTCGGTGCGACGGGCCCCGACGGCATCAACGACATCATCCGACAACCGACTGGTCGCCAAATCGACGACGGTGACATGCTGATTTTCGACACAGGCTCGACCTTCGACGGTTACTTCAGCGACTTCGACCGTAACTTCGCCTTCACCAGCGCCAGCAGCGGTGCCCGAGATGCCTACCAAGCCGTCTGGGAGGCCACTGAGGCCGGCCTCGAGGCGGTTCGGCCCGGTGCCACCACCTCTGACGTATTCACGGCGATGAACGAGGTGTTGAAAGCCAACGGCTCGTTGGGCAACGACATCGGCCGCATGGGGCACGGCTTAGGCACGCAGGTGACCGAATGGCCGTCGCACACCGCCGACGACAACACAGTCATCGAAGTGAACATGGTGCTGACGCTGGAACCCGCCTTGATCTGGGAACCCGGCAAGGCAATGGTCCACGAAGAGAACCTGGTCGTGCGCGCAAACGGCCCGGAACTGCTCAGCCGCCGCGCCGCACCCGAACTACCTATCATCTGATGTCCAACGAAGCTCTTTCCCCCGATGAAATCGAGGCCTACTGGGCCAACGGCTACGCCTTCGTCGAGAATGCACTGGCGCCGGAGCAACTCGCGGCGATTGTGAGTGATTTCGCAGCCTGGGTAGAAGAAAGCCGCGAGCACTCCGAACCATACGGCGACACGCCGGCCAATCGGGCACGCTTCGACCTGGAGGTGGACCACACTGCACAACGGCCCGCTTTGCGCAGGGTCGCATCGCCGGTCGACGTTTCCGACGCCTACCTCGAGGTGATGCGTGACAACCGGGCGCTTGATGCCGTCGCTCAACTCATCGGTCCCAACGTCGAATACAACAACTCGAAAATCAACGCCAAACATCCTGGTTCCGCCACCGAAGTGAAGTACCACCAGGATTTCATGTTCCAGCCCCACACCAACGAAGACCTCATCGCCGTGCTGTACTTCCTTGACGACGTCACCTTGCAGAACGGGCCTCTCAAGGTCGTTCCCGGCACCCACCGCGGTGATCTGTTCGACCATTGGCATGACGGCGTCTACACCGGCACCGTGAGCGCGGAGGTTGAGGCCGCGCACGTTGCCGAAGCCGTTCCTGTCTATGGGCCCGCAGGCTCGGCGTGTCTGATGCATACCCGTTTGCTGCACGGTTCGGCCCCCAACAACTCAGACGAGCCCCGAACGCTGTTTGTCTGCGAGTATCGAGCCGAAGACTCCAAACCCTTGCAGATCAACCACCTCCCGAGCCGCTACGAGGGCGAAGTTGTTCGCGGCGTCCGCACCAATCGCGTCCGTTGCTCTGCTTATGAGATGGAGTATCCCGAAGTGCCAACTGGTGCCTCTTTCTTCTCCCAGCAGGCCAAAGCCAGCGGAGCTACGAGGTGACGGTTCCCGAACTGGTGCCGTTGTCGTTCGAGACCGACGAGGGCTACGGGACGCGGGCGCGGCTCGGCTTGATCGTCTTGCAGAGCGACCAGACCATCGAAGCCGAGGCTCGGATGCTCAACTTTGAGGGCGTCGAGTTCTATCACTCGCGTATTCCCAACGATGTCGAGGTGACGCGCAGGACGCTGACCGACATGGAACAGCGCCTGCCCGTTGCTGCGGGGTTACTTCCGACGGATTTCGACTTCGCTGCCATCGGCTATGGCTGCACCTCGGCCGCTGCGCTTATCGGTGAGGCCGGGGTCACCGCATGCATCCAAGCCGCTCACCCCGGCGTGACTTGTACCAACCCGATTACCGCGGCCGTCGCAGCCTTTCAGGCGCTGGAGGCCAGGCGAATCGCCGTGCTTACCCCTTACACCGCTGATGTCACGGCCCCGATTGCCGAGCACTTCGCAGATGCGGGGATAACAGTCACAGCTCTTGGGTCCTTCCTAGAACCGAGCGATCTCGTTGTTGGTCGCATCTCTGAGGCGTCAATCTCTGACGGAGTCCGTGCTATCGCGAGTGCTGACAGCGATGCGGTGTTCGTGTCGTGCACGAGTCTGCGTGTCCTTGAGACCGTGGCTGAGATCGAAGACGAGGTCGGCGTTCCCGTCGTCTCAAGCAACATCGCTTTGTTCTGGCATCTGCTCCGCCTAGCAGGGGTGAACGACGAAGTTGAGGAGTACGGACAGTTGTTCAGGCGGCAACTCGCGGCCGAAACAAGCGGCATGCTTCAACGCTTGTAGACCTTTCCGTCCTTCATCACGAAGGCCACCTGCTGGGTGACGGTGATATCGCTTAGAGGGTCACCGGGCACACCCACGATGTCGGCGAGCTCTCAGGGGCAATCCGTCCAAGGTCGGGAGCATCGACCAACTCGGCGCTCACTGTGGTGGCAGCGCGGATGGCCTGGAGAGGCGTCATACCCCGTTTCACGAGTACCGCCAACTCCTCGGCATTGCGACCGTGCCAGATTGCCGGAGCGTCGCTACCAGAGGCGATCTTGACACCCGCTTCAATGGCGTTGGACAGTGACTCTTTCGACTTCGGGAACACCTCGGCTGCGCGTGCTTGAATCGACCGAGGATGAGCCGAGACATCCCAGTTCTCAGTCAGCGCGTTGGTGGAAACCAAGAAGGTGTCGGTGTCAACCCAGCCGCTGGATCGTGTCGCCGGTGATCATGAAACCATGCTCGATGCAGTCGATCCCCGCGTCGAGCGCGGCGTTGACGGCAACGTCGCCGTGGCAGTGGGTGGCCACCTTCAAACCGCGGCGATGGGCTATCGAAGAGTCGCTGCGTTTTGAAGCACCATCCCCGGTACAGGCTCGCTATGTTGCCGAAGACATTGAGTGCTACGGCCAGAACGTGCCCGCAGGCAGCGCGATGCTTCTCGTCAACGGCTCCGCCAACCACGATCAGCGACAGTGGGGGGAGACTGCAGACGATTTTGACATTCATCGCCAGATCGGCCACCACCTGTCGTTCGGTTATGGCGTGCATTTTTGCCTCGGCGCGGCACTTGCTCGTCTTGAAGGCCGTGTCGCGCTCAACGAGATACTCAAACGATTTCCTGAATGGACCGTCGATGAGGCAACCTCTGAACGTTCGCACACTTCAACGGTTCGCGGTTGGGACAAGCTGATGCTTGTCGTCAATTGACCGAACCCCAAATATCTTCAGTAGAGGAGTCCACAATGTCATTGTTCGATCTGTTTCGTTTCGACAACAAACGCGCCCTGGTCGTCGGAGCAGCCTCCGGCATGGGTAACGCCGCGGCTCGTCTGCTCGTCGATGCCGGCGCCGAGGTTGTCGCGCTGGACTTCGCAGACATGGACATCCCCGGGGTTGCCGCCACCGTAAAGGTGAACATGTCCGATAAATCCTCGATTGAAAACGCGGTAGATGCTTGTGCTGGTCGAGTCGACGCCCTTTTGTCGTGTGCAGGCGTTGCCGATGGCACGCCTGGTATCGAGAAGATCAATTTTCTGGGTCACCGCCACATGATCAACTTGATGCTCGAAAGCGGAATGCTCGGCCACGGCAGTGCGATCGGCTTCATTTCCTCGGCCGCTGGTGCCGGGTGGGAGAGGGACGACAACATGGCATGGATCAACGACTACCTCGCTATCGAAGACATGGACCAGGCGTCGGCATGGGCCATTGAGAATGGCAAGGCCGACTATTTCAGCAGCAAGCTGACGGTCTGCATGTACGTCGCCAAGTCAGCCTTTGAGTTGCTCAAGAGTGGCGTTCGCATCAACGCGATCATGCCCGGCCCCACCGACACGCCGTTGGCACAAGCCAACAAGGAGACCTGGCTCGGTTTCGGCAGTGACTACCGCACCGATCTTGGTATCGAAGCGTCGTCACCGGTAGAACAGGCCTACCCATTGGTCTTCCTCTGCAGCGACGCTGCCAGGGCGATCACCGGCATCACGATCACCAGTGATCAGGGCTACTTCAGCAGCGGAATAACTGAGTCCTACCCAGCGGCGAAAGACATCGCCAACTTCCTGACCGGCCGATACTAGGCGTATGTCCGCTGCCTAGGGGCATCTGAAAGGCAACACAACCATGGAGTTCTGGAACCAAGAGAATCAACTGCTCATTGACGGCGAACTCGTCGCCGCCACGGGCGACCGAACATTCACGTCACGCAATCCGGCTACCGAGGAGGTCATTGGCGAGGCCGCCGATGCCACTGTCGCCGATGTCGAGCGGGCGATCCGAGCAGCTCGGCGTGCCTTCGATGAGACCGGCTGGTCGACCGACGCGAGTTTTCGTGCCCAGTGCATGCGTCAACTAGCGCAGGCTCTGCGCGAAAACCTTGAGGATCTGCGCACCTTGACCGTCTCGGAGGTGGGCGTGCCGATAGCGATGACGGCCGGCCCGGCATTGGAAGGTCCCATTGGGATCCTCGATTACTACGCCGATCTTGCCGAGTCGTACGACGGGACGGTTGATCTTGGCGTAGCAGAGGCCTACGGAGGGATGCACCATCGCTGGGTTGAGCGTGAACCCTATGGGGTCGTCAGCGCGATCTCGGCCTACAACTATCCGACGCAATTGAACCTGGCCAAACTCGGCCCCGCGTTGGCGGCGGGTTGCACCGTGGTACTCAAGGGAGCTCCAGACACTCCGCTCATTACTCTGGCTCTAGGTCGCCTCATCGCGGAACACACCGACATTCCGGGCGGTGTGGTGAATGTGCTTGCCTCCAGCGAGATTGAAACCGGTGTCGTTATGACAACCGATCCGAATGTCGACATGGTCACTTTCACCGGCTCAACAGCGGTGGGGAAATCGATCATGGCTGCTGCCAGCACGACGTTGAAGAAAGTCTTTCTTGAGTTGGGAGGCAAGTCCGCGATGGTGGTGCTCGATGAGGAGAACGTCGACGGGGGAGCCTTCGGTTGTTCGATGGCTGCCAATTCTCACGCCGGGCAGGGATGCGCGATCACCTCGCGTCTGCTTGTACCCCGAGCACACATGGACCGAGCGGTTCAGATGGCCACCGAGATTTTCGAGAGTCTCGGCGTCGGCGACCCATTCGATACGGCCAACTATGTCGGGCCGTTGATCAACGCCAAACAGCGTGACAAGGTGCAAGGCATGGTCGATCGCGCGGTTGACGCCGGTGCCACGATTGTGACCGGTGGAAGTTCAACACAGCACGAGAAGGGGTTTTTCTTTGAACCGACGGTGATCGTGGGTGCTGACGAGAATAGCGAAATCGCTCAGGACGAAGTTTTTGGGCCCGTTCTAGTAGTGCTGCCCCATGACGGGGATGACGACGCGGTGCGCATTGCCAACAACTCAAGATACGGCCTCTCCGGCGGCATACTCGCGGCCGACCGAGAGCGAGCGCTAGGGGTGGCCCGGCGAATCCGAACCGGGACTCTCAGCGTCAATGGCGGAATGTGGCACGCTGCGGATGCTCCGTTCGGTGGCTACAAACAATCAGGGATTGGACGCGAGAACGGTGTCGCCGGCCTAGAAGAGTTCCTGCAGACCAAACTGCTGGCCGAACCCGCCTGAACCTCAAGGAAAGGAAACCTGTCCTGATGACGAAGATCTTGGAGGGCGTCAGAATCCTGGAGGTAGCTGAGCACACTTTCGTACCAGCGGCTTCCGCGGCGCTGGCGGATTTGGGTGCCGAGGTGATCAAAATCGAACACTTCGAACGAGGCGACGCCATGCGCGGACTCGTTATGAGCGGGATTGCTGATATTCCAGACGAGGTCCATGCCCTGCTTGAGCATTCCAACCGCGGCAAGCAGAGCATCGGCTTGGATCTTGGAAAACCCGACGGACTCATGATTCTCTACAAGCTCGCTGAGACTTGCGATGTGTTCCTCACCAACAAATTGCCAAGAGTGCGCCGAAAGTTGCAGATCGACGTCGACGACATCCGAGCTCACAATCCAGACATCATCTATGTTCGCGGGTCGGGTCAAGGCGAACGAGGACCCGACGCCGACAAAGGTTCATACGATTCGCTCGCGTATTGGGCTCGTGCCGGCGTAGCGATGGGAGCGAAACCACCAGGGTCTGAGTTTGTGCCTGCGCCGCCGGCACCAGCCTTTGGAGACTCGATTGGCGCAATGACGATAGCCGGCGGAATCATGGGCGCTTTGTTTCATCGTGAACGTACCGGTGAGGCGACTGAAGTGGATGTGTCGTTGTTCGGCACTGGCCTGTGGTCGATGGGAGCCGCTATGGCTTTGTCTTTGGCGCTTGATACCCCGTGGCTTCGACTGGGACACGATCATCGATCTCAAGGTTCGCAACGTCGTCGGCTAAAGTGCTCACATCATGACCTTGACACCACCCTTGGTGGCTTCAGCCCGCGAATTGCTGCGCGGGGCCGAGACCGCGCTGCTCGACGAACGACGACTCCTTGTTGAAGCCGAACTAGTCGCGCTGGCAGCGCTGCCTGACGATCAGGTGCCAGCACTCGCTGCTTTGGCTCACCAGGTGCGACTTGATCGCTGCGGCCCAACCGTCGAGATCGAGGGCATTTTGTCTGCCAAAACAGGAGGTTGTCCCGAAGACTGCCACTTCTGCTCCCAGTCGGCACAGTTCGAAGAAACCATGCCGGCAACGCCGTTTCTTGATACCGAAGAGGTGATAGCGGCGGCCAAAGAGACCGCAGAAATTGGAGCGACCGAATTTTGTATTGTCCTGGCCGTACGCGGTCCCGACGAACGCACGATGAAGCGGATCCTTGAACTCGTCCCGGCTATTGAGGCTGAAACAAAGCTCAACGTTGCCGTCAGCGCAGGCATTCTGAGCGACGACCAAGCGCAACGTTTTGCAGCGGGTGGAGTGCATCGCTACAACCACAATCTTGAGACCTCAGAATCGTTCTTTCCCAATATCGTCACAACCCACAGTTGGGCGGAACGCTACGAGACTTGTGAACTCGTGAAGCGCAACGGAATGGAGTTGTGTTGCGGAGCTCTGCTGGGAATGGGAGAAACCGTGGCCCAGCGAATCGAGTTGCTCACCCAACTACAATCCTTGGCGCCAACTGAAGTGCCACTCAACTTCTTGAACCCGCGGCCCGGAACACCGCTACAGATCCGCAAACCAATGAAGCCCCTTGAAGCTCTGCGCTGGATAGCGCTGTTCCGGCTTGCGTTGCCCGAGGTAATCCTGCGCTTCGCAGGGGGCCGGGAAATCACGCTTGGAGAACTTCAGGCGATGGGAATGACCGCCGGTATCAACGCTCTCATCGTCGGGAACTACCTCACTACACTCGGGCGCAACCCAGACGAGGACCTACAGATGCTAGAAGATTTGAAGATGCCAGTCGGAGCCCTCAGCGGCGTGCTCTAGAGCCAGTATGCAATGGAGTTACCAGCCGACACTCCCGAACTCAGCGGTTCTGGACGAAAGGTGTTCTGTGGAGGCTGCGGCACCCGCGAATGCGTCGGTTGTCTCGCTGATCTCGAAGCCCCTCGATACTGCCGTGAATGTGGTCGCAGACTACGTGTGAGCGTTCGTCCCCGCGGCTGGATCGCCACCTGTAGACGGTGCGACATTGAGGTTCACTCGGACCATCACTAAGCGGCGACCGTCGTCGTCCGGTGTCGCGGTTCAGTGGTCGGTGCAGATGAACTGCACGGATGCGGCCAGCGCACGATCATCGGGATGTGGATGCCGGATTGGTGTGGGTGGTCCGCATGTGATGGGTCCCGATGGAGATGGGATACATACCGGTGATCACCGCCGAACGTGCTGGAGCGCAGACTCCCGCTGTCGAGAATGCCAACGGGTAACGGGTGCCTTCGGCGGCTAGTTGATCTACCACCGGTGTGCGGGCCACGGGATCGCCGTAACACCCATAAAAGGGGTTGGTGTCCTCAAAGGAAACCCACAGAATGTTCGGTCGGTTCGGATCAAGGCTCACGTTGCGCCCGACCCTAGCGCTGGCCGCCCTTTCGGTGTGTCGACCAGCCAGATCACACTCGTCGACCGGCGGTTAGCGGGTTGGCTAGACCCAGTCAAAAATTGTGTGCGGACGTTGGCTCCAGCCTTGTTGTCCGAGTTCACGCATTTCGGTGCCGAGAGCAGCCATCTGAGATGCGTACAGGTCTGTGCCGGTGTGGCTCCATTTGCCGTGGCCCGCGAAGACCCAGTCGACATTCAGACCAGCGATGGAGTCCATGCTGTCGGCGAGAGCTGCCCACGAGTGCCAGGTTTGGTTCGGGAAAACGTCAAGTGCTTCTCGACGATGATTCCAGAACAGCGAGTCGCCTGTGAAGAGCCATTTGTCGTCGACGTGAAAAGCCACATGGCCTTTTGTGTGTCCAGGAATGTGAATGGAAATGACTCCATCGTCGACTTCCTGGTCCCCGGTGGTGATGTCAGTGGCATAGGGAGCGGCGTCTGCGTCGTCGCGGTGGATCCATACTCTCGAACCGTAACGTTCTGCCCATTTGTCGGCGTCGACCACATCGTCTCGATGCGTCAACAAGATGTGTTTGATCCCTCCGAGAGTGTCGAGCGCGTCGGTGAGGACACGTGTGTAGCGCGGCGAATCAATCATGAGGTTCCCAGCTGGGCGTACGACTAAGTAGGAGTGCGCGCCAAATGAACTTGGTGAGTTGTGGCCCAGTGCACAGACCCCAGGCGTGAGTTCGAACGGAAAAACCTCGGTCGGCGGGCGACGTATGTCTCGGTTGCCGATCGACTTCGTCGGGCAAGCTACCGACGCCCTCCAGAGCGCCGCGGTTTCGGTTGGTGACTGGGGTTGGCGCACGACTACAGATCGACCTTCGGAGTCCATCTTGATCATCTCTGGTGCCCAATGACGAGCAACGTCACACCCGATGCAGCGAGTGTCAACAAACCACGGGCCATCAACGTTGTCCTCATGAGCTTGGTCCTGTCGTGCCATTGCCAACTCTATTCGCTATCTACGGTGCGACAATACAGCCCCGTGATGTCATCAGAGCAAGGTGTAACTGATCGGTTGCTGAAGCGGGCCGCTGACCATTGGAGAGGCCAGATGCACGCACGGACCAGTCGCTTCCAACCGTTTGAGGCGGGGGAGAAGCTTCTCGAAGAACTTCTTGACTTCGGCACGGGCGAGGTGGGTGCCTAGGCAGTTGTGGCGTCCGTATCCAAAAGCGATCTGTTGGTCGGCATTTTCTCGTCCAACGTCGAACGTGGATGGGTTGTCGAACACGGTCTCGTCACGGTTTGCGGAGGGGTAGGAGAGGAGCACTCGGTCGCCCCGGCGGATCGGTGTGCCGACAAGGTCACAGTCCTGTTGGGCAGTCCGCAGAAAGTGTTTCACGGGACTCACCCAGCGGATGATCTCTTCGGTGGCGTTACTGACGAGGTCGAGATCGTCTCGCAAAGCTTGCAGTTGTTCGGGGTGCTCGGCAAGTGCTTCGAGTCCTCCAGCGACAGCGCTGCTGGTCGTGTCGTGGCCGGCAGTGGCGATAATCAGGTACAGGCCGAAAGCTCCCAGATCTCCGACTGGTTCTCCGTTGCTCTCGGCGTTGGCGATGAGGCTGGCCAGGTCGTCGGTGGGGTTGGCGCGGCGACTGGCGGCCAGTTGTTGGAAATACTCGAAAAATCCAAGCATCGCGGTGGTTGCGGCTTCAGCAGTCTCGGGGTCCTGTGCCTCCATGAGCGCCTGGGTCAAACCCAACATCAAGCCGAGGTCGGAATCAGGCACACCAAAAAGAGTCATGATCACTTTGAGCGGATAGTGCAGGGCGACATCACGAGCGAAGTCACATTCTCCGCCAAGGTCGTCCATGATCTTGATCGCTTCTTCGGCATGCGCGGTGATCGCCTCATCAAGGCGGCGGATACTGCCGGGCAGGAACCACTTGTTGACGACGAGACGGTGCGCTTGGTGTTCTGCGCCATCCATCTCCACAAGGGTTCTCATCGGTCCAGGTTGGTATTCGGGATTCTTGACCGCGCGAGCTTGAGCTACATTGCAGGCGGGTCCGTTGGTGAACAGTTCGCTCTGGCGCTCAACCTCCAGCAGTGCCTCTCGGCGCAGAACCGCCCAAGCAGGCTCGATTCCGGTGCCCGCAAGTTGGATGACAGCGCCGTCGCGCCGCAGGGGAGCGACGGTCTCGTGCCAACTCTTGGGGTCGGCGTAACCGTGCGCGGCGGTGAATATGTCGCTGTCAGTGCGCACAACAGCTGAGGGCATGGAGATCCTGGAAGTCGCTGAGGTGAAGTTAACACCGTCCACCTACCTTCGTGAGATGCTTGTGGACGGTGTCGTCTCATCGTGGTTCACCGACCGAGTTTTGGGAGTCAGATTGTGACAACCTCAAACAACACAGCACCGTATTGGGATCCGTACGACAACAACCTGCGCAGGTCTCCATACGAGGCTTGGAGACGACTGCGAGACGAGGCGCCTCTCTACCGCAACGATCGCTACGACTTCTACGCGGTGAGCCGATTCGACGATGTTATGGCGGTGTCACTCGACGTCGAGAATTTCAGTTCCGCCAAAGGCATCACGCTCGACTCGATCGGCCAAGAACCCGAGTTCGCTTCGATGATCGAAATGGACTCGCCGCAGCACGATGTCTTGCGATCCGTGGTAGCCCGCTGGTTCACGCCTAAAGCAATGGGCCAGCTGGAGGACCGGATCAGGAAGCTCTGCGCCGGCTATCTCGATCCACTCGTGGAGCAGGCAGAGTTCGAAATCGTCGATGCGTTCACCGCACGCCTGCCTGTGATGGTCATCTCATCACTGCTGGGCTTCCCCGAAGAGGACCACGACAACCTGCGTATCTGGAGCGACGCTCAGGTGCTTCGAGACGAAGGCGAGGAGACCCGCACTGCTGAGGCACTTCAGGACAGCAGGCGGCTCCAGGAGTACTACTGGAACGTGATCCAAGCTCGTCGACAAGATCCTCGCCACGACATGGTGTCGCAATTGATCAAAGCCGACCTCACCGATGTTGACGGTACGGTCCGCAAACTGAGCGACATCGAGTTGATGGCGATGATGATGTTGATCAACGTGGCCGGCAACGAAACCGTCGCCCGATTGCTTGCCTCGGCCGCTCTGGTACTTTCGCAGTGGCCCGATCAACGTCGCAAACTTGTTGAAGACCCGTCACTCTGCGTTGGCGCCGTTGAGGAATTGCTGCGATTCGAAGCACCGTCACCGACACAGGGCCGTTACGTGGCCCATGATGTCGAGTTGCATGGCGAGGTAGTTCCCGCGGGTTCGAAGATGCTCTTGTTGACTGGTGCGGCGGGGCGCGACGAGCGGCATTACGAGCAGGCGCACGAGTTCGACTGCACCCGAAAAATCGACCGTCACCTGAGTCTCGGCTACGGGGCGCATTACTGCTTGGGCGCAGCGCTTGCGCGACTTGAGGGCACGGTCGGTCTTCAAGAAATGCTGGTTCGCTTCCCGGATTTCGAGGTTGATCCCGACGAGGTCACCTATGTGCAAACCAACACGGTTCGCGGACCGGCAACTTGTGTGGTTAAACCTACTTCTTCATGAAGCGGGCGACGTTGGCTTTCAACTCGGGAGTGTCGAAAGACCGGTGCTCAGCACTCGCACACAGCTCGATGAGACCAACCGCAGCCCGCTGCAGATGGACATTGAGCGCTTTCTTGGTGTCCTGGACGGCCTGTGGAGGTAGCTTCGCCAGACGCTTCGCGAAGGCCAGCGCGGACGAGAGTCCCTCACCATCGGGAACGACATGATTGGCTAAACCAAGCCGATGAGCTTCTGATGCGGGGATGCGATCACCGGTGAGGATGTATTCCTTGGCCGAGAGCAAACTCATCGCGAGGGGCCAGGTGATGGCGCCACCGTCTCCCGCGACCAGGCCGACCGGAACGTGCGGGTCGGCGAGGTAGGAGCTCTCCTCCATGAACACGGTGTCGCTGAGCATGGCCAGGCTGCAACCGAGACCCACAGCCGGTCCGTTGACAGCGGCGACTAGAGGAAGGCGGAAACCGATCATGTCGTGCATGATTCGGGCACTCTCACCTAGGACCCGATCACGCGTCTCAAGATCCTCAACATCAACTGCAACAGACCCATGTCGCCGCCCGCGGTGAATGCGCGGCCTTCGCCGGTGATCACTACGGCGCGAGCTTCGCGGTCGCTATCAAGTTGTTGCCAAATGTCGGTGAGAGCAGTATGGAGCGCTTCATCGATCGCGTTGAGTGCCTGAGGGCGGTTCAAGCGAACGATTCGCACCGGGCCGTCTTCGCTCACGGTCAACACGTCCGTAGCCGGTGATTCTGCGCTGATCGCTGTCTCCTTGTTGGGACTAGCGAGTTTGACACAACAATTCCAACTGCGAGGTATCCGCCACAACACCCAATGTGAGGTCGGCTGGAGGCGGGAGATACCAGAACCCATGGTTATGTTCCCTGGCATTGTTTTCAGGGTAGATAGCCGAACACCATCCGTGACCGTCTTGTTCAGCAGGTCTGATGTCTGTTTGGCAAACCGACGCGCTTGCTTATCCAGTTTCTTGACCACGAGATTGCTTGCGAGGGAGGTTCAGCCGCGTCCAAGTCCGTTGACAACAAACCAGGTACGCCGTAATTTCTCCGACAAGAACCGCCCCTGCTGCGGCAACACTGCGGTTGCAAATTGGTTGCAATGGTTTTATAGTTATGTCGTGGCGACCATCGACGATCTCCTCGGTGGAGACACCGACACCGCGACCCGGGCCGCTCAAGGAGCGGTTCCGGGGTTCGTCGCCAAAATGGACGAGCTCGCTCCCGCGGTCGCTGCCGGCTGCGATCGGTCGGTGCTGTTTAAATACTGGGTGGCAGTAGACGGCGCCGCCCAGCGGCTGACGGCGCTGCCGACGACAGATCCCGACATCGCCGAACGGGCCGCTACGGGATACTTCTTGTTGCGCTACAACGCGGCGGAACTGCTGTGGACGGCGCCAACCGTCGACGGCACGGGGGTTCTTACCGCATTGGTAGACCGGATCAGGTTCCTCGTTGGCGGGTTGGCCCGCCCGCCCCGGCGCGGCGGTGCCGCCCTGGACCAGGCCGTGTTGCACCGAGTTGTGGTGGCGCTGGCCGACATCGAGTTTGAACGCCGCGTCGATGATCCGCTGAAGCGGGCGATGGCGACACTGGCGCTGACCAGCAGGGACGTTGCGGAGATGATGGGCGTGACCCGCCAGGCCGTCGACAAGTGGCTTCGGTCCGGGACCCCGACCGAGCGTCTCGACTGCATCGGCGCGCTCGCTGATATTGCCGACATTCTCAGGCACCGTCTGCGTGAGGGCATGCCCGCGGTTGTGGTACGCCGCCGCGCCGACGCGTACGGGGGCCGCAGCATGCTCGAGATGATCGCCGACGGCGAATACTTCGAACTGCTGGAGTCGGTGCAGGCGAGCTTCGACTACGCGCGCGTCGCGTGACGTGCGCCGCGTATCGGTAGGCGGTACCTACTACCGCGTCGCGGATCCCCACTGGGACGACCCCCTCGACGCCGGCCACGCCGCGGTGTCGGGGCAGCGCTGGAACCCGCTCGGCGTCCCCTGCTTATACCTCAATGACGACGTGCGCACTGCACGCAGCAACATCGTGAACCGCTTCGTAGGCCTACCCTATGGGCCAGAGGACCTCGAACCGGCCGAGGCACCGGTGCTGATCGTCGTAGAGGTACCCGCAGGCCGAGCCCTCGACGCGGTCTCCGACGAGGGGTTGGCCGCGGTCGGGCTGCCCATCACCTACCCGCTCGACGGCGCCGGCAACCTTGTCGCCCACAGCGTCTGCCAACCGATCGGGACGGCCGCTTGCGAGGCCGGGCTTGACGGTGTCGCGAGCCGTTCGGCCGCGCCTGGCAGCGGCCGCGAACTCGCCTGGTTCCCGCGCTCGAAACCAGCTGCCGCGACCGAGCGGCTGTCCTTCACCGACTGGTGGTGAGCCAACACCTCTCGCAGTTCGGTGCCGGGTTCGTCGTAGTTGATGCACGGAGAGCGTCGCTGAGAGCGGAACCTAGCCCACACGGGCAATACCCCCGTCTTCGAACCGCCATTTCCCGAGCATGTGGAAGCACTCCCACCGCTCCTTAGAGAGGATTAGCCGCAAGACCAAGGACCATACACAAAGCAAGCATCTCGGCACGGTTCGTGACGTGATCGGAGCGGACCTGAGTGCGTCTACCCATCAGTGACTCTAGCGGTCCAAGTTGATGCCGCGTGAGAGGCAAGACTGTCGCTGAGAGTGGTCGTCGGTATGCCCATCTGTTGACGCTTCTCCACTATCACCAGCGCCACCGTCGCCTTGAGTTGTCCTGTCATGGAGCCCTCCTCGGAGCGGGGATGTGGCTTAGAGTCTACATCAGCGGTAGGGACACCAGAATGGAAACCAATACACCCACCATGGCTGAAGAGGCTGCTAGGGATGCCATCTGCGCTGTGGTCGACGTCGAGCGCTGCGAGCGGTTGCTTCCCGGTCACGTCGCAACACCGGATTGGCGACTCACGCTGAACGATGGGCGCATAGCTGACATGGAAGTCGTCCGATGTATAGACCGGGCCGCAACGGAACTCTTCGCCGCAGCACACAACAAAGACGGATCACCGAAGGAACATCGGAGGAAAGAGCTTTCGTACCGGTGGTGCGGCGCTGTGGCTGACCGTGAGCCGGCCTACAACAAGAACCGACGCTCATTGAACCAGGTCGCGGACCTCATCGCCTCTGCTTTGGTCAAGGTCGAAGCAAGGGGTGGCACGCCTGAGCAGATGTACCGTAACGCGAAGGACACTCTCGACGAGTTGCAGATTCGAGACGGTCCTCGTTCGCAGCGTCTGGCTGTGGGCGACGACGGGCCGGTGTGGGCTGGAGATGGCAAGGGTTCGCTGACGTTGACTACGATCACTGCCCGCGGCTACGGGTTGAGAGAATTGACCGCTGATGTGCAAAACGCCATCAACGCGAAAACTCGGAAACGGCAGATGGACGGTAGCTCTGGACTGAAATGGTTAGCGGTGGTGGTCGATGCGTTCGCGCTCGACGACTATTTCGGTCCGGGGTCGCGTTATCACAACAACCGGCCCTGCGCGTAAATGTGGGATTTGGGGTTGCTGGCACCGGTTGGCGGGTCATGTTAGCAGGAGTCCTCGGGCTTGGAAGTTGGTGGGGTTGGTGAAACCGTGGGCGGTTCGTCGGAGGACTTGGAGGAGATTATTTGTTCCTTCGATTCTGCCGTTGCTGGGGTGGTTGGTGTGGTGCCAGGCGAGGATTTGGTCGGACCAGGCGATGATGGTGTCGACGATGGCGTGGAACTCGGGCAGTTCGCCGGTTTGGTAGAGGTCGCAGAACCGGTCGAGTGCTTCGAGGGCGCCGTCGTGGTCGTCGGCGAGGTAGAGGCCGTGGAGTTCTTGGAGTGCTTGCCAGCCGGCCCGCAGCCTCGGGTGGGTGTCGAAGAGGGTGTCGAGGCGGGCCCGGTCTGCGTCTGTGAGTGTGTCGCCTCGGCGTAGCAGCGCGAACCGTGCCTGGAACACTTCGGGATCGAACGCGGGTTTGGAGCCTTCGGGTCGGCGTTGGATGTCGCGGCGGACCTGGGTGAGCCCCGCACAGAACCATCTGATCACGTGGAAGCGGTCCAACACGTGGCGGGCGTGGGGCAAACAGGCGTCCACGGAGGCTTTGTAGGCGCGTGACCCGTCGGTGACGACGACTTTGACTCCTCTGCGCCAGCGGTGGGGTTGTGACATCAAAAACGCCGACAGCGCTGCGCTGCTGCGGTGCTCGATCATGGCCAAGGTCTTGTTGGTGTCGGCGTTGACGATGACAGTCACATAGCGGTGGCGTTTACGCATCGACGTCTCATCAACCAAAAGCACCGAGCAGCGGCGGCTGCGGCGATGCTCGGCGATCAACCCCGACCAGGCCCGCACCAACGTGTTGATGACCGACCAGCTCACACCGTGGCGGCGCGCCACCGCACGGATCGTCATCACCTGCGCGTCCGCGACCAGACGATGCGCCAAACGTCGGGTCAACCGCCCGTCGAACTCAAAGTGCTCCTCCAAGAACCGCTCACCGCAGTTACCGCAACTGAACCGGCGCCGCATCCACACCAGCACCGTTCGCCGCCCCGACACCTCCAAGTCGCGCACCTCGCGCTCGCGAACGTCATGGACCCTGTGACACTTGAACCCGCAGTGCAGGCAACGAGGCCGACTCACCGTCGACTCCACCCTCACCCTCAACACGGTCGGGGTGTCCACAACCACCTCTAACACGCGGACCTGGCGCAGGTGCAACCGCACCCGTATAACATCGGAAGCCATCGGGGCCCTCCTGGATCGTTGGTGTATCAATCACCGATTCCAGCAGGGCCTCGACCCCTACTCAGGGACCCCCAACCACCCCCCACCCCACGTTTACGCGCAGGCTCCAACAACCAAACGATGACGGCTCCCGCGTTGGGTGTCGAGTTCGACTATTTCGATGAAGTGTGGGTCTGCTCACTGAGCGGGCCTGTAGTGCTGCATCTGTTCAATGGCGGGACGGAGATGATGGTCCACCATTTGTGAACCAGACCGCTCGACAGGGTGGTTTGTGTCTGGATATCGAACCTTGTGGATGCAACGCCCACCGTCTCGGAGCCATGGGTGTCGATGTCGATGATTGCAGTAGTTGGACTACGGCGTTCCGCTGGCAGGTGCTGCCGTTAGTAGGTGATGCTGTGCTGGAACGGGGGCGATAAAGGCGCTGCAAAGTTGGGGGTCAAGGCCGACGGGCGCACAAGAGCGGGGTCGTGCCCGTAGGTTCGCATTACAGATTTGACTGTTTCGACCATCCACGGGGTGGCTCTAGGAGACACAACCACCCCGTTCTTCGCGAACGCGTGAATGGACTTGATCTTGACGTAGGTACCAGATGCTGCGGGCACGAGGTCATAGGGCAGAATCCCCTCAACCCCATCAGGAAGTATGGGGATACAGGTATGAGTGCCCGAACCCGGTTCCACTTCCCTCATAAACCAAATCTCCGGTGATTCCGATACTTTCTTGACGAGATCATGTGTCCCTTTGCCTGGCGCGGCAGGGATCGGCACACCAGCAGTCACCGGGGTCGACAACGGCGAACGGCCATAGACCACTCGGACCTCATTTTCATATTGGAAGTCGCTGCTCTTGTACTTGGCGCAGACAAATGGTTCGTAACTCCCAGGGATGGCGACGGGGATGGGGTGGGGCTGGTCGCAGTATTGCACCCTCATGAGGTGGAACGCATCGTTCTGCAAGGATGTTCCTGCGAGGGTCCTGAGCAGGCTGTAGACATCGGTGGAGATCGCTATTCCGGTGTCTGAGGGAGCGTAGGAGTCCCACATGGGGAGCAGCTCTTCGTCGGCGGCTATCCAGCTAGAGACCACCGTTTGTGCTGCGGCATGGTCAAACCCTTGTTGCACTAGGTCTTGGGGCTTTGAAGTCCGCACATCAATCCACTTGCCTTCTCGTTTGTCCTCCATGCTCGACAACGGAGCGAGCCACAACGTCTCGGTAGCGACAAGATGCACAAACCTGTCGAAACTCATGTAACGCCAGAGACACAGAGAATCGTCTAACGCGTCTTCTTCTTCGTACTTGCTTAGAACCATGCCCAGATCACCGCAGCGTCTATCGGCTAGTTGTGGCCGGGATTCAAATGGGGCGATCCCATGCCTCCATCCTACCTGTGGGCTGCAAGTTGACGTGGCGACGCAGCCATGCCGCAGATGGGGTCTCGCTCATCCGCGTAACGCAGGTGAACGAGAAGCCCTCCTCGTCTAGCAGGTCGCGAATACCCTGTGATGACACAACTTGGAGAACTGCATGATTGAAATACTCACATTGGTCGCGGCGCTGGCGACACTCGCGGTGAGCGTGGTCAGCCTGGTCCTGATCAGGCGCTCCTCACCCGAGGTTTCATGCCACCACACCTGGTGTTGGCGGCGTGCGGTGTCGGTTCAAGAGCACAAAGTTTCTGCGGAGGCGGTTCCCGACTGGGCCAGTGAAGTGTCTGTGACCGTCCCGCTTTGCCGCAAACACGAAACGAAGTTCGATACGTCCGAGATAAAGCAGCAATTCATCGACCGGTTCGGAGGAAGAGACAACCCAGCATGAAAGACCATCTCCGGCACCGTCGCCTTCCACCGATCCAGATCCCTGGCGCATCACATGGACTTCGCTGTGACCGGATTGAACTGTTCACCGCGTATGTTTCGTGGTGGCATGGACGAGACGACGGTGTGTGAAGTCCTAGGCTGTGCGAGTGCCTTCCACGGGACAGAAGCCTCCCGATGAATCCCGGCTTAGGGCTACGGTGCTGAGGAACTGTTTGGTAGTGCTGTCTGCTGCTGTGTTGTTGGCGGCGGGATGTGGCAAAGGAGACGCTGAAAGTAGTGTCACCACGGTCGGCGAGTTGGGGTCCGCCCTTGCTGAGACCGCGGAAGTTTCGACATATCGAGTATCGCTGTCGACTGCTCAAACAATCAGGCTTCCTTTCGGCGCTGTTGAGACAACAGCTGAGATCGACAAACAAGCACCAACGATGGTTGGCGAGGTCAGCCCTGCTCGCCAACACTTTGTGATGGACCTGGGAGCGCTGCTGGGACCCATTGCCGGTGAAGAACTAGACCTCCAGTTGGAGATGTGGATCGACGATGAGCGGATCGTCATCGACACACGGAGCTACCAGCAATTGCTGGCTGGGAATCCCGATGCCCAACTCGGGCCGTTCGAGCCCGGAATCTCCTTTGTTGACCTAACTGACCTTGAGGCAGAGGGCCCCGAAATTCTGGCCGCGTTCGGTGGTTCTTCCCTCCCAGACTTGAGGGAGCTTGCCGAGAAACTGCCCACAGCATTGATCAGCGTTGAACAGACCTCGCTAGACCCGCCGACCTTTGTGGGCACAAGCACATTCAGTGATCTGACCGAGGCGCAGGGTCAAGACATCGAAGTGACATCTCGCAGTGCCGCAGCGGGACTTGCTCTGAACTCGTCGATGACCGTCGACGCGCTGACCAAGTTCTACGTCGATTTCTATGACTCCACCGAAGTCAAGGTGACTATCGAACTTGACGGGCGTGGTCTTCTGCATGTTCTGACAACCCGCGCAGACTTGTCGAATCTGTACAGCACCATGTTCGAAACTGAAGGTTTGATTTCAGGAATCACAGACAGCGAACGCCAAGAGGCGCTGGACGAGGTTGCGACAGCCGTGCACATACTGGAAACCCGCGCTGTCTATGAGGTTGACAGCGACCTTGAGGTTCCGCTGCCCCCCGCAACAACAGATGACAGAACCGACCTTTGGCGCGAGTTCTTTGTCAACGGCGGCTTTGGCTGATCCGTGCCAACCCCGGATCGCAATAACAGGCGCTCAGTACAGGAACATGGGTTTGCCGGCCACGTGGCGAAGTAGCGGGCGATACTGCTCGCTGTCGTAGAGTTCGTCGACATCCACACGTTTGGCGCCTTGGCCGGTGACCGACACATCAACGTTGGTGTAGACGCCGTTGCGCAAAGCGACCATCCGGCCAGAGACACCCTCTAGGGCAAGATTCGAGGCCATCACCGCGTAGTTGGATGCGACCATGAGGTCGAGGCTGTCCGGACGTCCCGAACGCATCAGATAGGCAACCTCCTGCAAAATGATGCCCTGACCAGTACGTTCGGTCAACAAAGCGCCTGTCGTTGCGCCAATTCCTCCGAGTTTGCGATGCCCATAAGCATCGGCTTCACCCGACAGGTGTACTTCGCCGCCTTCAATGGAGGCGCCTTCAGAGACCGTGATCATTGCGTAGTTCGAAGGGTTGGCAGCCTTGTCCTGCATCACCAGTTCGGCCAGCCTGTCAATATCGAAGGGAACCTCTGAGATCAGCGCACGGTCAACACCGGCGAGATAGGCGGTGATCAGAGAAGTCTCGCCTGAGTAGCGACCGAACAGTTCGACCACAGCGATACGTTCGTGAGAACCGGTGCTGGTTCGCAGATTGTGGATGAACTCGACACCACGGCTGATTGCAGTGGAGAAACCGATGCAGTAGTCGGTTCCATGCACATCGTTGTCCATTGTCTTGGGAATTGCGATGACACCGACGCCTTCGTTGTGCATCCTCAAGGCATACGACAAAGTGTCGTCACCCCCGATCGCGATCAACGCGTCAACGCCGAGCGCTTCCAACACCGCCACCACATTCGAGGTCAGATCGTGGGGTCCCTCGCCGCTGTATTCGGAGCGCAGGAACGATGGAACGTCTGCGTTCGGTACACGGCCGGGGTTGCTGCGTGAGGTGTGCAGGAAAGTGCCGCCGGTGCGATCGATCTTGCGGACCACGCCGGGCGTCAAGGTCACGGTGTTGGCTGCGAGGGAATCTGCATCGTTGGGATCTGCGTTGACCAGACCACCCCAACCACGGAGTATCCCGATCACTTCTGATCCGGCGTCACAGATCCGGTTGACAGCAGCCTTGAGGCAAGGGTTCAGCCCGGGGACGTCACCTCCACCCGTGAGCACAGCAACTTTCATTCGAATTCCCTCCAAGCCGGAGCGTAGACGACAACCGCGGCATGTTATCTTCGCCTGTGATGTCTCTTACCGACATATCCATGTCGGACCCCAAAACAACAACTTCGAGTTGGTTTTCGGATCCGGGCTTATGAGCGAACTCGGTCGAGACTTCACATCCGATGATGCCTGGTTGTTCAACGGGGGAAGCCATATCGCCGCCTACGAGGTACTCGGCGCTCATCACGCCGGCGAAGCAGTCTCGTTCCGCGTCTGGGCCCCAGGCGCCCAGTCCGTGCACGTCATAGGTGATTTCAATGATTGGCGATCCGAGAAGGACTTCGCACTCGACCCCGATCCTTCCGGTGTGTGGCGCGCGAAGTTCGAAGTGCAGGCGGGTCAGCGCTACAAGTACCGGATACAGCCACAACAGGGCGACGCGTTCGACAAGGCCGACCCGTTCGGCTTCGCGTTCGAAGAACCCCCGCGAACTGCATCGATCATCGCCGACCTCGACTTCGACTGGGGAGACAACGACTGGATGTCCGGCCGCGGATCCCGGCTGGGCCTTGACGCGCCGGTTTCGATCTACGAGCTGCATCTCGGTTCCTGGCGCTACGAACCCGGCGGCTACCGCGCCATCGCCAAACAGTTGGTCGACTACGTCGGCGAGACCGGCTTCACCCATGTTGAACTGCTGCCGGTAACCGAGCACCCCTTCTACGGATCGTGGGGATACCAGACAACCGGATACTTTGCGCCCACAGCCCGCTACGGCAACCCAGCCGATTTCATGGCCATGATCGATCTGCTCCACCAAGCCGGTATAGGGGTGATCCTTGATTGGGTACCGTCGCATTTTCCGACCGACGCCCACGGCCTGGCCACCTTCGACGGGACGCATCTGTACGAACACGCAGACCCCCGTATGGGTTTCCACCCCGACTGGAGCAGCTGCATCTTCAACTACGACCGCAACGAAGTCCGCAGTTTCCTGCTCTCAAGCGCCCACTTCTGGGTGAAGCAATATCACATCGACGCAATCCGGGTCGATGCCGTCGCCTCCATGCTGTACCGCGACTATTCACGCGCAGAGGGGGAATGGATCCCCAACGAACATGGAGGAAATGAGAACCTCGGAGCGGTGAGCTTTCTGCAGGAACTCAACCGTTCGCTGTACAAAGAGCATCCGGGCATTCAGGTCATCGCCGAAGAGTCCACCGCATGGGGTGGGGTCACCGCCCCCATCGATGCGGGCGGGCTCGGTTTCGGTTACAAGTGGGACATGGGATGGATGCACGACACCCTCCAGTACTTCAGCCGCGAGCCGATCCACCGCAGGTATCACCACGATGAACTGACCTTCCGAACGGTGTACCAATTCTCGGAGAACTTCTTGGTGCCGCTCTCCCACGACGAAGTCGTGCACGGCAAAGGATCATTGCTGCAAAAGATGCCGGGCGACGATTGGCAGAAGCGCGCGAACCTCAGGCTGCTGCTGGGTTATCAGTGGACGGTTCCAGGAAAGAAATTACTGTTCATGGGATCCGAGTTCGGAGTGGCGGGGGAGTGGAACCACGAGTCAGAACTGGATTGGGCCAGCCTCGCTGACCCCGACAAGGCGCAACTGAAAGATTATGTCGCGGCTTTGAACCGGCTCTACCGCTTGCAACCGGCGTTGTACCGCGATGATTGCCGAGATACTGGATTCGCTTGGATCATCGGCGACGACGCTTCCAACAGCGTGTACGCCTTCTTGCGCAGCGCCCCTGGCGCTCAGCCGGCCCTCGTGGTCGCCAACTTCACACCCGTTCCCCATGAGCACTATCGGATCGGTGTGCCCGCCGCAGGCTTCTGGACCCCTCTGCTCGAATCGGACGCCGTCGAGTTCGGAGGCAGTGGCGTGATCAACGCTGACTGTGAAACCGAGCCTGTCCCGAGCCACGGCCAGGAGCAGTCGATTGAGCTCACCCTCGGACCTCTTGCCATCAGCCTGTTCACCCTGAACTACAGCACCTCGCCGACTAAGGGGTAGCGTCAGGAGTAGTCCCGTGTACCAACAAGATCGTCGCCCAAAGATCCTCAGCGTCATCCTCGCTGGCGGTGCAGGCAATCGACTGGCACCTCTCACCCATGACCGTGCCAAACCGGCGGTGCCTTTCGGTGGGCACTATCGGTTGATCGACTTCCCGCTCTCGAACCTGGCCAACGGCGGCTACCGCAAGATCGTCGTGTTGACCCAATACAAGAGCCACAGCCTTGATGTCCACATCTCGCTCACCTGGCGTTTGAGTGCCGTGCTAGGCAACTACGTCACCTCGGTACCAGCACAGATGCGACGAGGCCCTCGCTGGTTCCTGGGCTCAGCCGACGCCCTGTTCCAGAACCTGAACCTGATCGACGACGAACAACCCGACTATGTCTTTGTGTTCGGGGCCGACCACATCTACCGGATCGATCCCGTGCAGATGCTCGACCACCACCTTGATTCCGGGGCCGGGGTCACCGTCGCAGGGATAAGGGTTCCCCGCGACCAGTCCGACCAGTTCGGTGTCATCAAGCTGGGGCAAGGATCCCACATTGCAGAGTTCCTCGAAAAGCCACCGCTCGACCAGACCCAGGGACTCCAAGACGATCCCGACAGCATCCTGGCTTCAATGGGCAACTATGTCTTCACTACCGACACACTGGTCGAGTTGCTGCACGAAAACGAGAATGCCGAAGCGACCGGCCACGACGTCGGGGGAGACCTCATCCCGATGATGGTCGCCAAGGGCGAAGCCTCGGTTTATGACTTCACACAAAACCGAGTTCCAGGCCAGATAGGCCGTCCTCACTATTGGCGTGATGTCGGCACGATCGACAGCTACTACGAGGCACACATGGACCTGGTCGGCCATGACCCGGCCTTCGACCTGTACAACAGTGAGTGGCCCATCTACACCTCGGGTCGCACCCTCCCGCCCGCCAAAATTGACGACCACGGCGACCACGGCCCTTCCGACCTACGACGTTCGATCATCAGCAACGGAGCAATCGTGGTAGGGGCCAAGGTCGCCGACTCGGTGCTCTCACCCGATGTTGCCGTCGGCGCGGGGGCAGTGGTCGAGCGTTCAGTGCTGCTCGACGGAGTGACGATCGGCGAAGGTGCGCGGGTGCGTGGAGTGGTCATCGACAAGAACGTGGTGGTACCCCCCGGAGTCACGCTCGGTCATGACCTTGAACACGACCGTGAGCACTACACGGTCTCTGAGGGCGGCGTAGTGGTCTTGGCTAAAGCGCAACCGGTCGTGGGTTGAGCGAGAAGTCAGGCGCGTCCGGCGAGCAACTCTTGGTAAAGTTCAATGTGTTGCTGTGCAGGTGCGTCCCATGACCAGTCGATCGACATTCCTCGGGTCTGAATGGCACGCCGACGATTCGCGTTACGCAGTGAACGCACACCTCGATGGAGTCCATCGACGATCCCGCTGACACTCACGTCGGTGACGAAACCGGTTCCGTCGGTGTGCTTGTCGGCATCAAGAACAGTGTCGTGCAACCCGCCAACATCGGTGACCACTGGCAACGACCCGTAGCTCATGGCCTGCATCTGTGCCAGACCGCATGGCTCGAAGCGACTGGGCATCACGAACAGGTCTGATCCCGCAAACAGGGCGTGGCCCAACACTTCGTCGTAACCCTCGGCGAAGAAGACACGTTCGGGATGATCGCTCGCCAGGCCGTGCAGCGAGGCGACCAAAGAAGCGTCCCCAGCGCCGAGGATGGCGAGCCGAGCCGGCATGCCTTCGAGATACCGGGCCGCCTCAACCAGAAGATCGATCCCCTTCTGGTCAACCAGACGGGTGACAGCGGCCACAATCGGAGGTTTCGACGCCGACCAGCCGGCAAGCTCGATCAGCTGGTCACGACACGCTTCACGCCCAGACATATTGCCAGCATCAAAGGTGGCTGCGATCAGGGTGTCTGATCCAGGACTCCAAGTTCCGGTGTCGATCCCGTTACGGATCCCCACCAGGCGGTCTCCAATCGCTTTGAGTCGCTCATCTAGACCCATACCGCCTTCGGGAGTAACGATTTCACGCGCATAATTGGGGCTGACCGCGATGACCCGATCAGCCAGAGCGATCGCACCTGCCAACGGATTGCATCCCTCATACCAGGAAAAGTGATGGGTTCCGATCGGCAGGTGGTCAAGCCAGGCACGCGGGGCGTGGCCCTGGTAACCCAAGGTATGGATGGTGAGAACCGTCGGCGGTGGATCTGGGAGCATCCCCAACGCGGCTGCGCTGTGCCAGTCGTTGAGGTGCAAGACATCGGGGTTGCGACGTTTGGCGAAGGCGGCGACCGCGGCGGAAAACGCCATGAAACGATGATCGTTGTCGGGCCAGCCCTCGCCATTTTCGTCGATATAGGGATGGGGACGGGCCATGCCGTTCACGTCAACCAACCAGAGATTCCCGGCCGTTTGGTGGCGCCCGCTGCGGACCCGGGTCGGGCCGGTCCACCAGGGAGACTCAAGCTCCATTTCGGACTGACGTTGCAGGCTCACGTCGCCGTAATCGGGCAGCACGACCTCAACCTCAACGCCTCGGTCTCGCAGAGCCCGCACGAGGCCACCAACAGCTTCGGCCAGTCCGCCCACTCGGGCGACCGGCGCCATCTCCGCGGCGGCTAGCAGCACTTTCATGTCGGCTCCTCCTTGCGGAGCACCATCAGCGCCCACGCGCCGACCTTGATCCTAGAGGCCGAACGTACCGGTCCAGTAAGGGCATGCTCAGCGGTATCGATCTCGACATGCCACTCCTCGCCGAGACAAACAGGCAGCGTGAAGTTCACCGGTTCGGGACGTGCGTTGAACAACATCAAGAAACTGTCGTCAACCACCCGCTCACCGCGCGACCCGACCGCGGTGATCGCCTCGCCGTTCAAGAACACGGATACCGAGCGGGCGTGACCGGTTTCCCAGTCATGATGCGTCATCTCAGAACCCTGCGGAGCGAACCAGATCATGTCGTCGGTTTCGTGGCCGCCGACCGGCTCGCCCTTGAACCAGTGCCTGCGCCGGAACACCGGATGGGTGGCTCTGAAAGCGATCAGTCGTCTGATGAAGGCAAGGAAATCGTCATCGACGTTGTCCCAGTCGTACCATGACACCTCGTTGTCCTGGGCGTAGGCGTTGTTGTTGCCACTCTGGGTCCGTCCCAGTTCATCACCGCCCAGAAGCATCGGAACTCCCTGCGACAACAACAAGGTTGCCAGCATGGATCGTCTTCGCGCATTGCGAACCGCCAATATCGAGCGGTCCAGTGTCAGGCCCTCAACTCCAGAGTTCCAGGATCTATTGTGGGACTCCCCATCGCGGTTACCCTCGCCGTTGGCCTCGTTGTGTTTGTGGTCATAAGCGACAAGGTCGGCCAACGTGAAGCCGTCATGGGCGGTGATGAAGTTGATACTTGCAGAGGGGCGTCTCCCAGATGCGGCGTACAGGTCGGAGCTACCGGTAAGGCGGGTAGCGAGATCAGGCAAGCTCTCGTGGTTGCTGCGCCAGTATTCGCGGACGTCGTCGCGATATTTTGCGTTCCACTCCGACCATTTCGGGGGGAAAGCACCGACTTGGTAACCGCCCGGCCCAACGTCCCATGGTTCTGCGATCAACTTGACCTGATTGATGACCGGGTCCTGGTGGATGAGATCAAAAAACGAGGAGAGACGATCCACCTGATAGAGGCTGCGGGCCAACGCAGGTGCGAGGTCGAACCGGAAGCCGTCGACATGCATGTCGAGAACCCAGTACCGAAGGCTGTCCATCATCAACTGAAGCGACTGGGCATTGCCCATGTTCAAGGTGTTGCCGGTGCCGGTGAAATCGACGTAGCGAGCGCGATTTGCAGGGTCGAGATGGTAATAGGACCGGTTGTCAAAGCCCTTGAACGACAACAGCGGGCCGAGATGGTTGCCTTCGGCGCTGTGGTTGTAGACCACATCGAGGATCACTTCGATTCCGACTTGGTGTAGTGCTTTGACCATCGCCTTGAACTCGACCACCTGCTCACCAGTGTCACCCTTTGACGAGTAAGGCCCGTGGGGCGCGAAGTATCCCAGCGTGTTGTAACCCCAATAGTTGCTCAAGCCCTGCTTGGCAAGCATGTGTTCTGACACGAAGTGGTGGACTGGCAAGAGTTCAACAGCGGTGACGCCCAGCGAGAGCAGATGTTCAAGCACCGGCTCTGAGACCATCCCCGAGTATGTTCCACGTAACTCTTCGGGCACATCGGGATGGGTGATCGAGATCCCGCGTACGTGGGTTTCGTAGACGACCGTGCGATGAAGCGGGGTGTCTGGAGGCGAATCGTCCCCCCAGTCGAAGGTCGGGTCGATGACCACCGCTTTGGGCATGAACGCCGCGCTGTCGAGGTGGTCGGGCAAGTCGTGGTCGGCTTGGTCGAAACCATAGACCTCCCGACCCCAACCGAGGTCGCCGGCGATCGCCTTGGCATAGGGATCGATCAGCAGCTTTGCCGGATTGCACCACAACCCTCGGCTCGGATCCCAAGGGCCGAATACCCTGAAACCGTAGTGTTGGCCCGGTTCAACGGCCGGGACGTAACCGTGGTGGACGAAAGCTGTGACTTCGGGCAGCCGCAAGCGCCGCTCATGTCCGTCGGGCGAGAAAAGGCAGACCTCGACGTGGTCTGCCACCTCTGAATAGACAGCGAAGTTGGTTCCTTGACCGGTAAAGGTCGCGCCGAGCGGGTAGAGACGGCCAGGCCACACCCTCACAGTCGCCGGGCCTCGTCGAGCGCCGGACGGTAAAACCTTCGTTCGTATTCCGAGACCATTCGTCCGGCAGTTACCTGGGTACCGAGCGTGCGCCAAGCATGGCGCATCCGTGCGATCCAGAGTTGCGAGCAAGGTTGTCCGTCGGCAAAGAACTCCGGGACGATCTGATCTTCGAGAAGATCAAGGATCGCGGCTGCTTCGGCCTTGTCGCGCGTCTCTGGATCGGGGCTGTCGCTTGACTCGATTGTCCAGCCGTTGCGCGCGTCGGCCATCTCATCCCACCAACCATCACTGATCGAAAAGTTGAGACCACCGTTCAGCGCTGATTTCTCGCCGCTTGTCCCGCAGGCTTCGTGGGGACGGATCGGGTTGTTGAGCCAGACATCACAACCTGCGTACATCGCTTGGGCAACGGCAATGTCGTAGCCGGGGATGAAGACGAACCGCTGCTGTGAAGCCGGCGACTGGCTGAAGCTCACGATCTCGCGCAGAAGTTGCTTACCTTCAGTGTCCGCGGGGTGGGCCTTGCCTGCGAACACAAATTGCACAGGCCGTTCGTCCTCGGCGATCAGAGCACACAATCGATCGAGATCGCGCAGCAACAGGTTGGCCCGTTTGTAGGTCGCGAAACGGCGTGCGAAACCGACCGTGAGTGCGTCGGGATCAAGAGAAACGTCGACACGACGGCGAGTCTGTGCATCCAACAGCCCGACACCTGTGTTACGCAGCGCACGGACCGCGTCGTCGTCGAGGTCATCGATCCGCTCCCATGCAGCCTTGTCGCCGTTCTCCCAGCCTGGGCCCAAGACCTTGTCAAAGGCTTCCTGGGTTGCTGGCATGACCCAGGTGCGGGCATGCACGCCGTTGGTGACCGATTCGATGTTCTTGCCGCCTGGGATGGAAGCAAAGAGCTCTCGGCTGATCTTTCCGTGGAGTTTGGACACCCCGTTGCAGCGGCCGGCAAAGCGCAGACACAGTGCCGCCATGTTGAACTGCTCACGTTCATCGTCGGGGTCGTGGCCGAATGCCAACACCGTTTTTACTGGGACTTTCCAGCGGTCGGCCCAGAACTTCAGTAGCGGAGTGATGAGCGACTTCTTGAATCGGTCGATACCGGCAGGTACCGGCGTGTGCGTTGTAAAAATCAACCGTGGTTTGATGGCTTTGGTTGCTTCGTCGAGAGTGGCTCCTGTGCGAATCTCCCGGTCGAGAAGTTCGAGAATCAAGAAACCTGCATGCCCTTCGTTCAGGTGGAGTACCGGTACGTTCCATCCGAGCGCGGCCAGTGCTCGCATTCCGCCCACCCCGAGCACGACCTCTTGGAGCAGACGGTGCCGACGATCACCGCTGTAGAGCCGATCAGTGATGTTGCGGTCGGATTCACTGTTGGCGTCGATATCGGTGTCGAGGAGTATCAGCGGAATCCGGCCGACGTTGATACGCCATACGCAAGCCGCAACGTCACGCCCAACGAGAGGAACGGTGACCACTATTCCGGTGTCGGTGGCGCCGAGACTCTCTGGATCCTGCTGCTCGTAGTGTTCGCGCTGCGACTGGTTGGTGATCTCCTGTCGAAAAAACCCCTCCCGATAAAACAAACCCACGCCGCACAGCGGGATGTCGATGTCGCTGGCCGCCTTGAGATGGTCACCAGCCAGAACGCCGAGGCCACCGGAATACTGTGCCAGGACATCGGAGATACCGAACTCGGGAGAGAAATAAGCCACGTCAGGAGTCGATGTCGGGTCAGCCTTGAGCGCGGCGATCTCTCTGCTCACCTGCGATACCGAGGCAACCGTTTCGGCCTCTCCGGCAAGTTCGGCCCAATCAGCCGGCGTCATCCGCTCAACCGCAGTCAGGGGATGGTCACCAGTCTTAGAGGTCGGAAGTCTCCCAAGCACCAGCGCCGCCTGATTAGACCAGGTCCAAGCATAGTTCTTAGCGATGACCGAGTAGGCACCTTTAAGTTCTTCGGGCAACAACGGCGAATCCTCTTGTCTGTAGCGAAGGGTCGGAGTTTACTAGCGCCCGGTCACCTACAACGACCCGGAGCCGAGATGTGCGATCATGTTGACAGAGATGTGTGATCCTGTTGAGATTTGTAGCGGCCCGGATGGGAGGCCAGCTAAAAAATCAAGCGAATCTCAGGCGAGAGGGCCGGTAACTGACTCCACGGCGCAAACTAGGGTTTCGTCAACAAGAAGCTGTTCGGCTGCATGAAGTTCGGGCGAGAGCCAGCGGTCGGCACCGGGACCCCGAACCTGGGTTCGCAGAAGTTCTAGAGCGGCAGCAGTGGCGTCTGCCGGCGCTAGCGGGGCGCGCAGTTCGGTGGCCCTGGCGGCGGCAACCCATTCGACGGCGAGGATGCGACGGAGGTTCGCCACAACACGGCGCAGTTTGCGCGCGGCACCCCAGCCCATCGATACATGGTCCTCCTGCATTGCTGAGGTCGGTAGAGAGTCGACCGAGGCGGGGGAGGCCAGCCGACGGTTCTCGGCACACATGGCCGCCGCGGTGTATTGGCCGATCATGAGACCGCTGTCGACACCAGGATCGTCAGCCAAAAACGGTGGGAGTCCATGGGAACGCGCCGGGTCGAGTAGCCGGTCGAGCCGGCGTTCGGCTATGGCGCCTGTTTCGGCCAACGCGATCGCTAGAAAATCGGCCGCCATAGCAACCGGAGCCCCGTGGAAATTGCCGCAGGACTCGACCCGTCCGTCGGGCAACACCATCGGATTGTCGATAGCTGAAGCGAGTTCTGACTCAGTGACTTCGTTGACGAATCCGAGCGTGTCACGCGCCGCTCCGTGCACTTGGGGAGTACAACGCACGGAATAGGCGTCCTGAACCCGATCATCGTCGCTGCGGTGGCTGGCGACGATCGGTGACCCCGACAGCATGGCCCGGAGGTTGGAAGCACTCGCTTGCTGACCGGGGTGGGGTCGGAGCGCCAAGATATCGGCGGCGAAGGCTCTATCGGTAGCCAGGAGGGCTTCGACGCTGCAGGCTGCGACGATGTCAGCCACGGTGAGCAGGTGCGAAGCGTCGTGGACCGAGAGACACAGCATCGCCAGAATCCCGTCGGTGCCGTTGGTGAGCGCCAGTCCCTCCTTCTCTGCCAACTCCAAGGGTTCAATCCCGGCGTGGCTCAATGCCTTTGCCCCGCTGATTGCGCCATCGTCGGTGAGTACGGCGCCTTCACCCATGAGTACCAGCGCAGCGTGGGCCAATGGGGCGAGATCGCCGCTGGCGCCAAGCGAACCGTGTTCGGGAACGAGCGGAACGATCCCCGCGTTGACGAGTTGCAGCAATTTCTGGGCGACCAACGGGCGAGTGCCTGAAGCTCCAATAGCCAAGGTCCGGGCCCGCAGGAACATCATTGCTCTGACCACCTCGGGTTCGACCGCTTCGCCCATACCCGCAGCGTGAGAACGAATCAGAGCGCGTTGTAGCGCTACACGACGATTCAAGGGGATGGTGGTGTTGGCCAAGGCACCGAACCCGGTCGAAACACCGTACGCAGGGTCTCCTTGGGCAAGTCGCTCAACGATTTCGCGAGACTCGGCCATCCTCTGTAGCGCAGCATCACTCAACTCGACGCGTTCACCGCGGCGGGCGACCGCGACGACTTGGGGGATTGTGACTCCAACTCCGTCGAGTTCGATGGTCATCGCGAGGGCATTTCTGGTGAAGTGAGAGCGAGCGATACCTCCAGTGCGACATCAGCAACGGCTTCGGCAGCGGTGTGCAGGCGTTCACCGGCGAGCCGATCAGCCGGCCCTAACAGTGAGATCGCGCCCAGGACCTGTTCTCGTCCACAGACAGGCGCGACGACCGCGGTTACGTCGGGTTCGATGGCTCCGGTATTGAAATGCAAATCAGGTCGTGACCCAGGTGTCTGGGGGGACGCGAGGAGAGCTTCTCCAACCGCGGTTCCGTCTAGTGGAACCGATCTGCCGACCCAGCCGACGTGGCGAATAGCTCGTCGACTCTCGGCGGTGGCTATGTAGACCGCCTCGTCACCGTCTCGTACAGCCAGATATGCAGATTCTTCGGTGTCCTCAACGAGTCTCTCAAGCCCCGGTTGCGCTGCTGTAGTCAGTCGGGCGTAGGGGCCCCGCTGATGCGAGGCCAGCGCCATGCGCACAAAGGTTGGTCCTACTGAGTACAAACCTTGGTCGTCTTTGATCAGAAAGCCCTGATTCGTCAACAGGCGTAAGTGGCGTAACGCCGTGCTTGTGGGTAGGTCGGCTTGGGCGGCAGCAGCCGTGAGGCTGATTGCGCCGCTGCTCGCCACAGTATCGAGGAGGTTCAGCACCCGTTCAGCAGAGCGCGAGCTATGCAGTGTTGAAGAAGAGCTTTGGTCAGATGGAACAGGAGTTGAGATCATAAGTATTTCATTACCTGAAACTAGATGTTACTAATTGGCATCATAAGCAAATTGTTGCTACGATGCAAACGTCTCCGCTGCAGGCCGATGACACAGGGAGCCGCTATCGCATGAGCACCACCCCAAGACTGGGTTCAAAAGCACCGCAAGGAGGTGTGGCGGCCCCGACAGGTTCTGCGTTGACTTGCCGCAACTGGCCTCAAGAAGCCGCCTTCCGGATGCTTCAAAACAATCTCGACCCTGACGTAGCCGAACGTCCCGACGACCTCGTCGTGTATGGCGGCACGGGCAGGGCCGCACGCTCTTGGGACGCCTACCACGCCATGATCGATTCGCTCACGACACTCGCCGACGACGAAACAATGCTCGTGCAATCGGGCAAACCCGTTGGGGTCCTCCGTACTCACGAGTGGGCGCCCCGAGTGCTGATCGCCAACTCCAACCTCGTCCCCGAATGGGGCACATGGGACGAGTTTCGGCGCCTCGAACACCTCGGTTTGACGATGTACGGGCAGATGACCGCCGGCTCGTGGATCTACATCGGGACACAGGGAATCCTGCAGGGCACCTACGAATGCTTCGCAGCCATCGCCCGCAAGCGCTTCGGTGGCTCGTTGGCGGGCACCCTCACCGTCACGGCAGGTCTGGGCGGCATGGGCGGCGCTCAACCGCTGGCAATCACCATGAACGACGGCGTGGCACTATGCATCGAAGTCGACCCCGAGCGTGCCGCCCGCCGCGTACAGACCCGCTATCTCGACATCGTCACCGACGACTACGCCAAAGCCATCCGAATTTGCGAGCAAGCGGTCGCGGATCGGCTTGCGCTGTCGGTTGGGCTGGTCGGGAACGCCGCCGACTTGTTGCCGAGACTCTTGGCCGACGGGGTGGCCGCCGACATCGTCACCGACCAGACCTCCGCGCACGACCCGTTGTCATATATCCCCAACGATCTAGCCCCCGAAGCAGTCGAGGAGATGCGCACCAATCAACCCGACGAGTTCATCCGCCGCTCCCGAAACGCCATGGCCACTCATGTCGAAGCCATGGTCGGCTTTCTCGACGCCGGGGCAGAGGTGTTCGACTACGGCAACAGCCTTCGCGCCGAAGCCGCGCTTGCAGGCTACGACCGTGCCTTCGATTACCCCGGATTCCTCCCCGCGTATATCCGACCGCTCTTCTGCGAAGGCAAAGGCCCGTTCCGCTGGGTGGCGCTGTCGGGGGATCCAGCAGACATCGCAGCCACCGACCGCGCCGTGCTTTCTGAATTCCCCGAAGATGAAGGCTTGGCTCGATGGATCAAGCTGGCGGCCGACAGGGTGGCCTTTCAGGGTCTGCCCGCCCGAATCTGCTGGCTGGGCTATGGAGAGCGCCACCGCTTGGGGTTGCGTTTCAACGAGATGGTCCGCTCAGGGGAACTCTCAGCGCCGATTGTGATCGGGAGAGACCACCTCGACTCAGGTTCGGTCGCCTCGCCCTACCGTGAGACCGAGGACATGCTCGACGGCAGCGACGCAATCGCCGACTGGCCTCTGCTGAATGCCTTGGTCAACACCTCCTCAGGCGCTTCCTGGGTCAGTATCCACCATGGCGGTGGCGTCGGAATCGGCCGCTCGATCCACGCCGGTCAGGTATGCGTCGCCGATGGGACCGACCTAGCCGCACAGAAGCTGGAGCGGGTCCTGCTCAACGACCCGGCCACCGGGGTAATACGCCACGCCGACGCCGGCTATATCGAGGCACGCAGCGTGGCTGCCGAGCGGGGCGTACAGATTCCCATGTCAACACAAACTGCGCAATGAGCGCTTCAAGTTACGGATCAGCGCACTATGACTGTTCGTGAAATCCTCTCTATAGGCCACCCGGTGTTGCGTAGTCCGGCGCTTGATGTTGCACGCCAGGAGCTAGCCAGTGAGCGCGTACAGGGCATTATTGACGACCTTGTTGACACGATGCGCGACGCCAACGGGGCTGGACTTGCAGCCAATCAGATAGGCGAGACCTGTCGGATCGTGGTTCTCGAAGTGAATGACAATCCCCGCTATCCCTATAAACCGCCGATCCCCTTGACGGTGGCCATCAATCCTGAATTGGAAGTGTTGGACACCGAGAGGGTCGTCATCAACGAAGGGTGCTTGTCGCTGCCGCTGCGCGGTGATGTGGAGCGCTTCGTCAATGTTCGTGTCCGCTACTTCGATCGGCACGGGACCGAGCACTGTGAGGAGGTACGCGGCCTGACCGCTGGTACTTGGCAGCACGAATGCGATCATCTCGACGGCATCCTCGTTGTTGACCGTGCCGACCCAACCACGCTGAGCACCTGGGACGAGTTCGAGCGACACCACCGTGATGCGTTCATCGAGCGCATCAGCCGCTTCGTGGCGGAGACAGGCTCGTGAGCAAGCGCTACTGGTGCGAGTCGGCTTGGCTTGGTGGCGACAAGGTCACCGCGGGCGTCCTCTTGAACATCGAAGACGACCGGATCACAGATATTTCACTCGAAGTGGCCTCGCCGCCCAGCAATGCCACTCAACTCAGTGGCGTAACGATCCCGGCGCTCGCCAATGCACACAGCCATGCCTTTCATCGAGCATTGCGGGGCCGCACCCACGAGCAGCGGGGCACCTTCTGGACTTGGCGCGACCTGATGTATCGGGTTGCCGGCAACCTTGACCCCGACAACTACTACCGGCTGGCCCGTGCGGCCTTCGCGGAAATGGCACTCGCCGGAGTCGGGGTGGTCGGCGAGTTCCACTACCTGCACCACCAGCAATGCGGAAACCCCTACGACGATCCCAATGCAATGGGGATCGCGGTGGCAGCTGCTGCGGCCGATGTTGGGATCAGGTTGACCCTGCTCGACACCCTTTACCTTCGCGGTGGACTCGACCCCACAACAGCCGGCGGATACGCGCCGATTCGTCCCGAACAGGCTCGCTTCAACGATCGCGATGCCACAAGCTGGGCTGGCCGGGTCGACGACCTGGCTGGGACGGTGTCGAACCCCACACGCAAGGTGGGAGCGGCAGTGCATTCGGTTCGCGCTGTCGACCCAGCGTCTATCGAGACGGCAGCGGCCTGGGCCCGGCAGAACAATGCACCACTGCATGTCCATACCTCCGAGCAGCCCGCGGAGAACCAGCAGTGTCTCGCAGTTCACGAATGCACTCCCACCGAGTTGTTTGCAAAAGCCGCAGGACTCGGTCCCAATGTGACGTTGGTCCACGCAACCCACACCTCAGATCACGACATCTCCTTGATCGGCGAAGCAGGGGCGAACTGCTGCTTGTGCCCCACGACCGAGCGCGACCTGGCTGACGGTATAGGCCCGGCCGCGGCGCTTTTTGCTGCCGGGTCTTCGCTATGCGTGGGCTCAGACTCCAACGCAGTCGTCGACATCTTCGAGGAGACTCGGGCGGTTGAACTCGACCAGCGCACAACCACACTCGAGCGAGGTGTACTAAGAACCGACACGCTGGCGACAATGGCCACCGCCGGCGGATACCGAGCGCTTGGTTGGGGCCAGGGAGGAACCTTGGAGCCAGGATCACTGGCTGACTTTGCGACGGTCAACCTTGATTCGGTGCGACTGGCGGGCACTGACACCGACAACGCTCTCGCCTCGGTGATCTACGCAGCAACCAGCGCCGACGTTAGCCATCTCGTAGTCGCGGGCGAACCGGTAGTGGTGGACGGACTCCACAAATCCATCGATGTTGGCGCCGAACTCGCCGCAGCCATCTCAGAGGTAACAGCACAATGACGCTCGTCATCGACAACATCTCCGAACTGATAACCAACGTCCCAGACCTGGGAGCCGGCTCGCTCGGGGTCATCAAGGATGCGTCGGTTGTTGTTGACGGTGATGTGGTGCTGGCGGTGGGCCGCGCAGGAGCACAGGCCGACGAACGACTGGACGCAGGCGGCCGTTGCGTGCTGCCTGGTTTCGTGGACTCCCACACCCATCTCGTGTTCGCAGGCGACCGTGCCGAGGAGTTCACCAGACGCATGGTCGGTGAACCCTACGACGGCGGAGGGATCCGAGTGACAACTGAGGGCACTCGGGCCGCGGGACGCGCCGCATTGCGGGCTTCTCTTGAACGTCGGCTCATCGAGGTGCACCGGGCCGGCACGACCACAGTGGAAATCAAATCTGGTTACGGTCTGTCGGTTGCGTCTGAGGCCGAGTTGACCTCGCTGGCCGCCGAGGTGACCTCAGAAAGCACCTTCCTGGGAGCGCACCTAGTCCCGAGTGAATATCAAGACCGAGCTGACGACTACGTCGAGGTGGTGTGCGGACCGATGCTTGACGCCGTACGAGACCATGTCCGCTGGATCGACGCGTTCTGCGAGACAGGGGCTTTCGACGCAGACCAGTCACGCGCCGTGCTCGAAGCCGGTAGAGAGGCCGGTCTGGGTCTACGTCTCCATGCCAACCAACTTGGTTACGGACCCGGAGTCCAACTCGGTGTGGAGTTGGGCTGTGCTTCTGTTGACCATTGCACGTACCTGTCCGACGACGACATTGAGGCATTGGCCGCTAGCGACACCGTCGCCACCTTCTTGCCGGCGACGGATTTCTCGACCCGCCAGCCCTATCCGAACGCTCGACGCGCCATCGACGCCGGCGTCAAGGTCGCCATTGCCTCGAACTGCAACCCAGGATCCAGTTACACCACTTCGTTGTCGTTCTGCATCGCTCTGGCTGTACGCGACATGCACATGACCATCGACGAGGCTCTTGCCGCGGTGACCACAGGCGGCGCGGCAGCACTGCGCCGCAACGACCTTGGGCGGATCATCAAGGGCGCTCCAGCGCACCTGACGATTCTGGACGCTCCGAGCCGACATCACCTCGCCTACCGACCGGGCGTCCCGCTGATATGGCGAACGCTCGGCTCCGACTACCAAATCCCGTCCACTAACGACCAAAACAACAACTGAACTGAACAGGAGAAATCATGACCATAAATGTCCCCAATCCAACAGAGCACAACCAGTGGTATCCCTTCGCCAACCGTCCACTACCCCCCGAGGTAGACGGGAGAGTGGCCAACCCGGCTGTGATCCCAGTGTTCGACGCGGTTCCGCTTCCACCGAGCGCGCGGTTTGTGGTGGTCGGTGCCGGAGTCCACGGGCTGTCGAGTGCTTACCACCTAGCCATGTACTTGGAACGCTCCGGCAAGGGGAAAGGCAGCGACGTAGTGCTGATCGACAAACAAGGTCCAGGTGCTGGAGCTACGGGCCTGGCCTGCGGTTGCATCCGAAACCTCTACATGACCGGGCCTTTGCATGCCATCCTGCGAGCCAGCGTGGAAGTCTGGGAATCCGATCCCGTCAACTTCGGTTTCCAGCAAGTCGGCTACGTCTCGGTGGGGGAGGCTAATCAGGAAGCCGACTACGTCAAGCTCCAAGCGTCGCAAGCGGCGAGTGGGTATCCCTCGAACCTTTACACCGGCTCAGAAGCTCATGCGTTCCTAACCGGTCTATGGCCCGATTTCAAAACCGAGAACTGCGATGTGGTGCTGCACGAACTCCGCTCGGGCTACGCCGGCACCCATATGGCGGTATGGGGACTCGATCAGAAGTGTCGGCAGTGGGGCGTGCAGCGCGTTTATGGCACCAGCGTCACCGGCTACACCCTTGACGCGTCGGGCTCGGTCACCGCAGTCGAGACCGACCAAGGTTCAGTGGCCTGTGAGCAAGTGGTGGTGGGCGCGGGAGCATGGACACCCGAGCACTGGGAGTGGCTGGGTGGCCCATCGCATATCGATGTCGGATACCCCGACGGTCACGTCGAGAAGCAGATGGACATGTGGACCTATTGGCGCCTGCTGGAGGGTGAGGTGCTGTTGCCTGAGGGCGTCGATTTCCGCACAGCGCAGTACCAGGATTCGCCCGTTCTGCACGTTGAACTCATGAACACGCCGGTGTATGGCGAAGACAACGCCCTGCTCAAAGACCACTTTTACTCCTACGTACGTTACGCGGCCGAACGAGTGGGTGCCCCGGGCCTTCAGGGCGGGACGATTCCCGTGAAGATCGGTCCCAAAGCAGCCGTTGAACCCTACGGCCACCTCAACGACGTGTACCAGGCCGAACAGTGGTTTGCCGACTACTACTGCGCAACTCTCGGGATGCTGTTCAAGAGGCTTGAGAACCTGCGGCCCTACTTCAAGGAGCGTCGCAACGGCGGGATCGGAGCATTCACCCCCGACAACGTGCCAGTGTTCGACTACGTGGCCGACAATGCTTGGGTGATCGCCGATTCCAACCACGGGTTCAAGATGATCGGAGTGGGCAAATTAACCGCCCAGATGCTCGTGTACGGTAAAAAACCAGACGAGTTGAAGCCCTTCACGCTTGAGCGCTACCGCACCGGCAACGCCTTCGGAGACCGCAACTCCAACTGTCCCTGGGTCTAGTAAGGTCATCCTCAACGGGAGGATGATGCATGACCCGCTAGTAGACCTGGCCGAGGAAGCAGTCACACTCGTCGGCGGTTGGCTTGAGGAAGCGGACGCCCTAACAACCCGCCAGGAACGCAATTCCGTTCGACAAATGGCCGGCGTAGTCGCTGACCCGGTGGGCATGAAGTTCACGATGCGATTCGTCGACCGGGTTGTGAGACCTGAGAATCATCGCGTCGCTGCTCAGCAACTCGCCGCGCTGGTAGCACAAGACCGCCTACCAGACTTCTTGTCGACGTTTGATCGGGGACTTCTCAAAGTTGGAGCAAGACTCGCGCCGCGACTGCCCGGGGTCGTCATGTCTTTGGCCAACCAGCGCATGCGCAACTTGATCGGGCATCTTGTCGTAGACGCCGAACCCGACGCCATGTCAGAACACTTCGGGCATCGGAAGAATCAAGGTTTCCACTTGAATGTCAACCTCCTTGGAGAGGCTGTGTTAGGGGATGCTGAGGCGCAGACGCGCCAGGCTGACGCGCTGAGGCTCCTTGAACAGGCCGATATCGACTATGTCTCGGTGAAACTGTCCTCGATCGTTGCTCAACTCAACTACTGGGACTTCCAGGGGTGTATCAACCGGGTAACGGAGCGACTTAAGCCCATATTCGTGAAAGCTAAAGAGACCAGGCCGGCGACATTCGTGAATCTCGACATGGAGGAGTATCACGATCTGGAACTCACGCTGGCTGTGTTCACAATGCTCCTCGACGAGCCCGAGCTTCACACCCTCGATGCAGGTGTCGCGATACAGGCCTACCTGCCAGATTCGCTCGATGCTCTAACCAAGCTTGAGGCATGGGCCACTCAGCGCCATCAGCGAATAGTCGATGGACAAACGGGTGGCACGGTGAAGGTGAGGTTGGTGAAAGGCGCCAACTTGGCGATGGAACGAGTCGACGCCGTGATTCATGGGTGGGAGCAGGCTCCGTATCGCAGCAAAGCGGAAACCGACGCCAACTTCAAACGCTGCCTTGACTGGTTGTTTCAACCCGACCGGCTTCGTGGGCTCAAAGTCGGTGTCGCGACTCACAATCTGTTCGACATTGCGTTCGCCAAGCTTCTAGCCGAAACCCGTGGCGTCGTAGATCGGGTTGAGTTCGAGATGCTCGAAGGCATGGCGCCAACGCACGCGCGGTTGGTTCGCCGACAGCAATCAGGGCTGCTTCTTTACACTCCGGTCGTCTCCGCTGAAGACTTCGATGTTGCTATCAGCTATCTGTTCAGGCGTCTTGAAGAGAATGCTGCTGACGAGAACTTCCTCCATCAACTCCTCTCGATGAGTTCCAACGGCGGATCGATGAGCAACGAAGCCGAGCGATTCAGAGTTTCGGTGAGGGACCGGAACCTGGTTGGCTCGACTCCTCAGCGCACCCAGAACCGACTCGTCGAAGTACACGAAGAGGTGGGGGAGGCTTTCCACAACACTGCCGACACCGACCCTGCTTTGAGGGCAAACCGCCTTTGGGCCCAATCGGTAGTGGCTCAAGCAGCAGTTTCGATCAAGGCACCGATTGCGACGAGTAGCGCGGAGATCGATCGAATCGTCGGACGGGCTAAGGCGGGCCACGATCATTGGCGACGCCGCAGCGCCAGCGACAGACGACAGAAGCTTCATGAGGTGGCCAATGAACTAGCTGAACGTCGAGGTGATCTTGTAGCGGCGATGGTGCATGAAGCACGCAAGACCGTCGCCCAAGCCGACCCGGAAGTATCGGAGGCAATCGATTTTGCCCGCTACTACGCGGACCGAGGTTTGGACCTTGAGACCCGTACGTCCGCTTCTTTCACTCCGCTTGGCGTTGTTTGCGTGGTACCACCATGGAATTTTCCGGTTGCGATCCCCACGGGTGGGGTAACCGCGGCTCTGGCCGCGGGCAATGCCGTTGTGTTCAAGCCCGCCCCGGAATCTGTGCGTTGTGCTGAGATCGTGGCGGAGTGTTGTTGGAGCGCGGGGATTCCTCCAGACGTGCTGCAATTCGTGCGCGTTCCAGAAGATGAGGTTGGCCGGCACCTCATAGCTCACGACGGACTCGATGCGGTGATTTTGACGGGGGCCTATGAGACAGCCGAACTGTTCAGAAGTTGGAAACCCGACCAGCGAATTCTGGGCGAGACCTCAGGCAAGAATTCCCTTGTGATCACCTCAAACGCCGATGTCGATTCAGCTGTTACGGAGTTGGTCGCATCTGCGTTCGGGCACAGCGGTCAGAAGTGTTCGGCAGCGAGCCTGGCGATATGCGTTGGTGATGTCTACGACTCGCAGCGTCTTCGGCGTCAGCTAGTTGACGCAGCTTCGAGTTTGCGAGTCGGTCCGTCAAAGGACTTGGCGACAACGATGGGACCTCTGATCCGCGAGCCGGACCGGAAGCTCTTGCGTGGACTGACACAGCTTGATGGCAACGAAAGTTGGCTGCTCGAACCGCATCGGTTAGGACCCGCAACTTGGACCCCCGGGATTCGTACTGGTGTGCAAGAAGGCTCATGGTTCCACCAAACGGAATGCTTCGGACCCGTCCTCGGTCTCATGAAAGCAGAGACTCTTGGCGAGGCCGTACGTTTGCAGAACGCCACTCCGTTTGGTCTGACAGGAGGGATTTTCTCCCTCGATGACTCCGAAATCGCCTATTGGCTTGAGCACGTTCAGGTCGGAAACGCTTACATCAATCGTGCTATCACCGGAGCGATCGTTCGGCGTCAACCTTTTGGCGGTTGGAAACGATCCTCGATCGGGCCTGGAGCAAAAACCGGGGGTCCGAACTACATACAGCAATTGGGGTCTTGGAAACCCCTTGAGTTGAACCTCAACGATGCCGACTGGTTGGAGAGAGCAGTCACAAGCGATGACGATGCATGGCGCACCGAGTTCTCGACCGAGCACGACCCGAGTGGGCTTTTCTGTGAGTCCAACCGGTTTCGCTATCGCCCGCTGGACAGGGTGGCGGTGAGGGTTGAAGCAGAAGCCCGTCAGCTGGAGCGGGATCGTGTGCTCAGAGCGGCTGAGCGTTGCGGGGTTGATGTTGTGGTGTCTGACGGTTCGCTTGAGTCAGCTGAGGCATTCGCGGCTCGCTTAGCTGAGCTGAACGTGGAACGCGTGCGCCTGCTGGGAACGGTCCATCCGGCGATCCGAGATGGCGCCAACAACTTGGGGATACATGTCGCGTCCGATCCTGTAACAGCCGAAGGCCGGATTGAGCTGCTCCACTATCTGCGCGAACAAGCAATCAGTGAGACTACTCACCGCTACGGAAACCTCCTATAGATGCGGCCTAGTCTTCAACCCAGACCCAACGTCCGGAGGGAGCGCTGACGCCGTCGGGGCGTTCCATACATTGCACATCCAAATGGATGGGGAGCAGGTGACGCACATAGAAGGCATGGATGGTGATTGTGGGCGTGACTAGATCCTGGTAGCGCTTGATCTCCACCCGGGGGTCTTTCTCTTGGAAGGCTTCGCACTTGGCCAGCACGGCGTCTACCTCTGTGCGTGTGTCGCACAGCACGCCGAGATGGTCGAAGGGCGGTGGAGTCATCGGTTGGCGATGCTCAAGCAACAAGATGAACTGGCTGGTTACAGAATCGGTTGACAGCAGCAACCCGGTTTGTTTGAGAATCTGGGTGTCGGTTGCTGTCCACCCGAACACATCACCGTAGAACTCCCGCGCCTCGGCCCTGAACTCATCCGTGAGCGTGCCGGGAGGAAGCGTCAGTTCCATGTGGTTGAACCGCATATTGCCCATACCCCAGCGTACCCTCGGCCGGTAATAGGTTGCCCGGGTAGTGACGTTACGGGCTTAGTCGTCGTCGGTGGAGACGGTGATGGCGTCTTCGGGGCAGTTGGCGGCACCCAACAGTGCTCGCTCTTTGAGTGCTAGGGGAACCGGCGTGACTTGCTCCTGGCAGTAGCCGTCGTCATCTGGTTCGTAGACGTCGGGGGCGAGCGTGTAACAGCGGCCGTGTCCTGTGCATCTGTTGGGGTCAACGAAGATTCTCACTGGGTCTCCTTTCACTGGGTCTCCTTTCACTGGGTCTCCTTTCACTGGGCCTCCGAAGGTCGATTGGTGCCGAACATGTGGTCGACAACGGCCGCTATTGGCGGTGGTTGAGCGTTGGTGAGTGATTCCAGGGTGAATTCGACTTGGGTTTCTTCGGGGTTGGCACCGGGTATGACTGTGGCCATGAGTTGGCACGGTACTGAGGTCAAGGCGGTGAAGGTGACTTGCATGATCCCCGCTTGGGGGTCCAGATAGCTCAGTTCACCCAGTCGCTGGCCCAACTCGCACAGGTGGGCGAACACATCTCCTGGGGGTAGCAGCAGCACCAGCCTCTCGTTGCTCGGGGCTCCCGCCGGTGTGCTGGTGGAGCGAACCTTAGTCGGCGCTGCGTGCTGCAACCATGCGTACGCTTCGGTGAGCCGGGCGGCCACAGCGGTGTCACCGCCCACATCTGGATGAGCCTTGCGAATCAGCTTGCGGTAAGCGGCGGAAATGTCTTCCTTCTGCGCGTCATACTTCAACCCCAGTGTCTTGAGCGCAATGTCCCGGTTCACCTACCCAGCCTAGATCTGGTCTGTGTCACACACCGAGGTTCTCAATCTCGGCAACCAAAAGGGGAAGTACTTCTTGCCAGTCGCCGACGATGCCAGCATCCGCGTGTTCCCAAGCGGGCGCGGCTGGATCGTTGGTGATAGCCAGTACTGAAGAGGCGCCTCGGACACCCACGGTGTGGTTGAATTTGCCGCTGGCGCCGATCATGACGAACAGCCGTGGCGCAATACTGCGCCCTGTTATACCGATCTGGCGAGCGTGGGGCATCCAACCGTTGTCGGTGACTTTGCGGGTGCAGCCCAGTTCAGCATTGAGGAGTCTGGCTAGAGGATCGAGCTTCGGATAGTCCGCCGGGTCAACTCCTTGGCCCACTGCGATGACCGAAGCGGCGTCGGCCAGGATGTCAATGTCGTCGTCGTGGCGGCGGTCGGTCACCTGGACCCGGCCTTTCGGGATGACCTCGATATGTTCTTCAGAGGGCACTCTCATCTCGCCGGGGTCCAGGCCTTCGGGCGCGGGTAGCACCCCGGCGCGCACCGTCACCAACTGCACCACGGTACGCGTGTGAACCGCAACAATGAGTTGCCCACCGAAAGCTGATTTCCAGGCCACGAGGCGCCCATTGGCAACATCGAACTCCACAGCGTCACCGACGAGTCCGGCGTGGAGGTCAGCGGCCACCCGTGAAGCGATCTCTCGGCCAGCGGAGGTGCCAGACGCCAATATCGCCCAAGGCAACCGGTCACCGGCCCAAGTTGCCACCGCAGCTGCGATGTCTTCTTCGATTGCTGCTCCGGCGAGGCGGACGATGTGGTCGGCTCCGTAGGTCGCCAAGAACTCTGCGTCGATGGCGGGACCTGTGGATGAGTTGCCCATACTGTCTGGGAGTACCACGGCGGTTGAACCGTTGATCTCGCCTGCCAACAGGCCCGCGGCACCGAGCAACTCTCGCATTAGTTTGTGGCGTCCGGGTTCAGCGAGCACCGCCACCACTCCGCCGGGACCCCCAGGAGAGCGGACAAGCCTCGGCTCGGTGGGCTTCTTGGACGTGTCGAAACCACCCTTTTGGGCGATGATGCGGACGGCGCTGCGGACCTGTTCCGCGAGCGCGAGGCCTCCTTCGACGTAGCGCTTTCGGTCCACTGCCAACATTCTGGTTTTGCCGACCCAGGTAGGGCTCCCGGCTTGGCCCCAAGGTCCGGAGCCCAACGTCTCGGCGTCTACGAAACGAATCCGCTCCGCGGGCACCAGAGCCCTGTTGGGTGGAGGGACCTTGCTGGGCTCGCAAAGCCGCTCCGCGCAAGACAGCACCGCCGGAAGTGTGATCTCGCAATCAACCCACTGGTCGTCGAGTTCACAACCCAGGATCAGGCGATCATCGTTGAGGGTGAGAGTTTTCACAGCGGTGGCAAAAGGCAAGTCGAGCAACTCGGCGATCTGTGGAGGCACTTGGCCGGTGTCGGCATCAACGGAGTTCTTGCCGCACATCACCAAGTCGAAAGGACCGTCATTGTTGAGTGCCGCGGCCACAGCGCGAGCGGTTGCCAGCGTGTCCGATCCAGCGAAGGCAGGATCGGTGATCAATAAAGCGTCTATCTCCACATCGCGGTCAAGTCCCCAGGCGACTGCCTCGCGAAGTACGTCCTCGGCGCTCGGTGGGCCCAACGTCAACACGGTGACCGAACAGTCGGATCTCTGCGAGGCAAGCTCGACTGCTTTGGACACGGCCCTGCGACAATAAGCGCTCATCTCCAATTCAGTGCCGCTGCGAATCAGGCGTCCATCTGAACCCAACGCCATCTCTCCAATGGCAGGTACTTGCTTGACGAGCACAGCGATCCGCATAAAGTTTTAAGTCCTTTGTCTACGATATCTTGCTAGCGACTCAGAGCTAGAACCAAGCGGGCGCGTCGGATAATTGGGAGAGGACGATCAACACCGCCAATTCGCCGAGTTGTTCCGCAAGGCAGTCAACGATGATGGTGTGATCAGCGTCAACAGAGCCAACCGCTGCGAGCACCACCAGTGAGGAAGGTCAGCATTACGTTGAATCACCAGACCTCTCGTCGACTCGTGCGCAACACGATCGCAAAGAACGGCGCCCCGATAAACGCCGTCACAACGCCGATCGGAAGTTCCGCCGGTTGCAGAATGGTGCGAGCGGTGAGATCGGCTAGAACCATGAACGCTCCTCCGAACAGAATTGAAAGCGGAAGCAGCACTCGATGGCTTGCTCCGAAGATCAAACGAACAGTGTGTGGCACGATGATTCCGACAAATCCGATCAGCCCTGTGACAGACACTGCTGCCGCCGCGCCGAGTGAGGAGACGATCACCACGATGCTGCGAATCCTGCGCGGGTTGAGACCCAGCGACGCAGCCTCTTCATCACCGACTGAGAGCACGTCAAGCGCTCGACGATAGCGCAGCACTACCGCTGTGGTCAGCACGAAATAGGGCGTCATCAGGGCCGGTTCTGACCAGCCTGAAGTTGCGATTCGGCCCAAAATCCAAGAGTAGACCTCTCTGATCACATCGGTATTGGACTGCAGCACATACGTCTGGCAAGCGGTGAGAAAGCTAGCCACCGCTACCCCTGCCAGCACCAGTGAAACTGTCGAGTGCCCTCCTAGATGCCCTGCAAGAAATGACACTCCTACCGCCACTAAAGCCCCAGCAAAAGCAGCTAGAGGGACTGGGTCAGTAAGCCCGGCACCATCGCCTAGTCCTCGCGTGATGGCGATAGTTGCGCCAAGCCCGGCACCAGCGGCGATACCTAGAAGGTAAGGATCAGCCAACGGGTTTCGAAAAGCACCCTGATAGGCCGCTCCGCTAAGCGAAAGCGTCGCTCCTACGAGCAGACCCAGCACCACGCGAGGTAGCCGGATCTTGTCGACGATCGCCTGATGCGTCTCGGAAAGTCCAGAGTCGATATTCACGCCGGGAATACCGTCGAGCAACTCCATCAGGACACGGTCAAACCGCAGGTCAACGGGTCCGACGGTCAACCCCAGAGTGACAGCCAAAACGATGGCACCGAACCCGGCCACCGTCGCCTTGACTGTGAGGTGCGATCCCGTGAGGATCTCCTCTTGGCCAGAGAGCGAGGGCGACTGGTCCGGTTTCAACATTTACAAATTCCTGAGCGCTTCGGAAATCGTGGCTATGAACTCCACTATTCGCGGCCCCCAGCGGCTGGCGATGTCGTCGCTCAACTCAATGACATTGCCGTTTTGTACGGCACTCATCTGCTCCCAACCCGGTCGTTCGGCGACGGTGGCTACGTTTTGCCCGCAGCAGAGCGTGTCAGCCAGGAAGATCAGATCGGGATCGACGTCTACCAAGTATTCGTCGCTGAGTTGGGGGTAGCCGAAGGAAGAACCGTCCGCATCGGCGGGATCGGCCGCGTTTTCCAAACCGAACAAGCTATAGACCGCGCCAACAAACGTGGAGCTTGTGACCGAATACAGAGTGGGATCCAGTTCGTGGAAGTAGCTGAGGCCACTTGCGTCGGGAGCGCTGGCAACAAGCGACTCGATTTCAGTCTGCATCTGGGTCACAAGGGCAGTGGCTTGGTCTTGTTGACCCGTCACATCGCCGATTTGAGTGATCTGTGCGTAAGTGTCGTCAATCGAGACCGCTGCGTTCTGAACGACTACCTGGATGCCTAGCGTTTCCAGGGCTGCCTGTACGTCGCCGCTCGACTGCATCAATACAATGTCGGGCTCCAAGGCCGCAATGGCCTCCACGTTCGGGCTGAAGCCGTCGAGATCGGTGACGGGCGCCTCATCGGGGAAATACGAGTACTGGTCTACGGCGACCACTAAATCTCCGGCACCGACCGCGAACAGCATCTCTGTAGCTGTGGGTGATATCGAAACTATCCGCAGCCGCTCTTCGACGATCTCTTCGGTGCCAGCGTCAGCAGCTGTCTCGTCGGCCTGGCTCGCAGCGGTGGTCGTTGTTGTTGAAGTGTCTTGTTCACCTTCAAGGACGGTGTCGTCGTCACCTTCAGGTGCAACCTCGGCGCTACTTTCGGCGTTGGGTTCGTCAGCTTGTTCGCTTGGCGCACCTTCGCTGAGGCTGTCGGTGTCGTCTCCACAGGCAGTGCTGAACAAGAGCAGCGCTAGCAATACGGCTGCTATTCGTTTCATTCGGGTCCTCCTTTTGGCTCGAGGTTGTGGCACGAGCGACAAGAGGATCCGGTCGCACGAGCCGTCCCTTCCTCGAGGGTCGGTTCGTTGGTTCGCTTCGAGGCGTCCGGACTTGTTCTTCTCACCGAAGTGAGTCGACTTCACCGTTGCGGGACAGTGCCGGATTCAAACCGGCTTCGCTCTGACGAACAGGCGCATCCTAGGCGCGATCAACCCGGACGCGCGGGATTCTCCGCGCTGTTTCTTGATTAGGTCAGGAAACGGTGAGCTGCAGTAGAAGTCGGCCCGAACCCTCTAGTTCGACTTCGAACACCCCCGGAATCTCAGCAGCAAAACTGAAATGCAACGGTTGGCCAACAGCCACAGAGTGCAGAATGTCGTAGCCGTGAACGTGAATCTCTTCGGCGGTATCAGAAGTGACCATGATTACTACTTCGGAGTTGAGTTCAACCTCAACTCGCTGATGGCCGCCTACCGGCTCGCCACCGACAACCTCAACGGGGATTCGCCTGATTGATGGTCGCGTGCTTCAAGGCGCTCGCTACGGTGGAAACATGGATCAAAGCGAGCCGCGGCGTGTTCTGCTAGCGGGAGATACCCACGGGAACGGTCAGTGGGTAGGTACGCTGTGCAAACTGGCAAAACAGCACGAATGCGACGCGATCCTGCAACTCGGGGATTTCGGATATTGGGCCCACACTGATAATGGCCTGCACTTCTTGGACCAGGTTGATTGGCATGCAGAACGCTACGGCATCAGTTGCCTCTACTGGATCGACGGCAACCACGAGAACCACGACATGCTCGCAGAACTTGAAGCCGACGAAGACGGCTTCGTGACCATCGGCGACCGCTGTCGTTACGCTCCGCGCGGTCATCGCTGGCGTTGGGGCCAAGTCGACTTCGGGGCCCTAGGTGGTGCCTTCTCGATGGATCATCAATATCGAGTTGAAGGCGTGAGTTGGTGGCCCAACGAGATACTCACTGACGCCGATGTAACGCATCTCGGTGAAGACTCGCTCGACGTGCTCGTGTGCCATGACGCACCCGAAGGTGCACCGATTCGGAATTTCGAGATTCGACCAGGCGATGAAATGCTGTGCTTGCAAGTACGCGAACGGATCCTGCGAGCTGTAAAGGCGACACGACCCAAACTGGTGCTTCACGGCCATTGGCACCGGCGAACCAGCAGCGAATTGAGTTGGCCGATCAACAGCGACGGCGAATTGGACTGGGCCTCCACACAGGTGGAGGGTCTCGCCGCAGACAAACAGGGCGACCATCGTGCTTGGGCAATTCTGGAGGTTGACCCACTCAACTTCTGCGACAGCAGGTACACCCCGAGCTGAGAAGTCCGTCAGAGTTTTTTGATTTGGTCGCCTGTTCGGATGGTGCCGTGGTGGATTACTCGGGTGTTGATGCCTCGAAGTTTGAGTGACATGCCAGCCTCTGAATTGACCCAGTGCAGCGCATCTCGGCCGTAGCGAGATCTGAATTTGTGGCATCCCAGGTGTGGTGCTTCGGTCACCTCAAGAGTGGCGTTGCCGATCTTGAGGTGAGTACCTGACGGGGCATTCGTTTCGCTGATGTCGAAATCCGCATACAGCTGATCTCCGGCCGCTGGCCACTGCTCGGTCGGTCCCGCGATCAACTCAAGAACACGAGAGTTCATGATGGTGATCTGCCGGAGAGGATCCGCGCTGCCATCTTCGGTATGACGGTCTCCTCGAGCGAGCCAGTTGTCGCCCTGGAGGCCGCCTGCCATGGTTAGTTCGCCCTGTTCGACGATCTGACGCTCATCCACCTCGGTGCGCGCCACGATGAGCCGAAGCGTTCCCTGCTCGCCGGGTGCATCTCGGATCTGTGTCAAGCCTGCTTCGAGTTCTTCAAACGTGCGGTGCGTCATGGGTACAGTCTGGCTGGTCGTTGCTCGAACTACTCGCTACGATCCTGCAGAACGAGGCGACCCGCTCGACAGAGTCGCCTGCAGGCTAACACCGCGTGGTACCTGCGTATTACGCTCCGAGCATGTTTGATTTATTGATTCGCGGGGGAGATGTAGTCGACGGGACAGGTGGGCCGCGTCGACGCGCAGATGTCGGCATAGTCAGCGACCGCATCGAAGCCATCGAGATGCTCGACGGCAACGGAGCCGAAGCCAAAACTGTGATCGACGCCACCGGCCTGGTCGTGACCCCTGGATTCGTTGATGTCCACACTCATCTCGACGCCCAGGTCTTCTGGGATCAAACCCTCTCACCCTCGCCGCTGCACGGTGTGACCTCGGTGATTGGGGGCAACTGCGGCTTCACCATCGCTCCGCTTACCGATGATCCCGCGGATGGCGACTACCTCATGCGCATGTTGGCCCGGGTCGAGGGCATCCCACTGACCACCTTGCAGCAAGGAGTGCCTTGGGATTGGCGTTCGACCGCCGAATATCTCGACGCCATCGACGGGACGCTGTCGATCAACGCCGGTTTCAAAGTCGGCCATTCGGCGCTGCGGCGCGTGGTGATGGGCGACGACAGCGTACGACGATCCAGCACTGAAGATGAGCAAGAGGAAATGGCCGTGTTGCTAAGAGCCGGTCTGCAAGCCGGCGCGCTGGGATTCTCCTCGTCGTGGTCGCGCACTCACAACGATCCGATGGGCAACATGGTCCCGAGCCGTCACGGCACGCGTGACGAACTGGTCGGACTCTGTTCGGTACTGGCAGATTTTGACGGCACATCGTTGGAGTTCATTCCCAATCTGGGGCCGTTCGAGGACTGGGCCATTGAGTTGATGGCCGACATGTCCGTTGCAGCTCGCAGCCCCCTCAACTGGAACGTGATGAACGTGACCGTTCGGTCTTTGCCCGAAAATCTGATCAAGCTACGCGCCGGCGATGCGGCAAGAGCCAAGGGAGGCAAGGTAGTGGCGCTCACCGTGCCCATGACGTTGGCGCTGCACCTCAACTTCAACAGTGGATTCGTGCTTGACGCTCTGCCTGGTTGGGAGCAGGTGATGCTCTTGCCCAAAGAAGAAAAACGTGAAGTCTTCTCCGATCCGACCCAAAGAAAAAAACTCAACGAGCTCGCTCAGGCCGACGGTCCGCTGCGGGGTCTGGCCCACTGGGAAACCAAGACGATTCTCCACACTCTTGCGCCGGAAAACGAAGGCTGCGTCGGACGTAGCGTCGGCGAGATCGCGCAAGAACGGGGCCAAGATGCCTGGGATACCCTCTGTGACATCGCCCTTGCCGATGATCTCGAAACCTCTTTCGGAAATCTGGCTGGAGACGACCCCGACGAGGATTGGGAAGCCAGGGTTGAGATCTGGCGGGACCAACGTGCGGTGATCGGAGCTTCAGACGCCGGAGCTCATCTGGACCTGTTCCTGAGTTCCAACTACGCCACGCACATGCTGGGTGAAGCTGTAACGAAGAGGCAGATGCTCAATCTCGAAGAAGCGGTCCACCTCCTCACCGAAGTGCAAGCGAACCTCTACGGCCTCGTCGACCGAGGCGTGCTCAAAAAAGGCGCGTTCGCCGATGTGGTCGTGCTCGATGAAAACCAAGTGAACTCGCAGCCGCTGACTGTGCGAACCGATCTTCCCGCCGGCGCATCCCGGCTATATGCGGAGGCCACTGGCATCAAGCATGTGTTGTGCAACGGCACCGAGATCGTACGCGAAGGCCAGTTCACGGCGGCTCGGCCAGGCACAATTCTGCGCTCCGGTCGAGACACCAACGGACCCGCTCTCGACTGAAGGGCTCAACTGAGTGGCTCAACTCAGCGAAGCGCGCAGATCAATGAGTTGCAACTTCGGGAGCGCCGACCCGATCGGCGATTGCCTGGCTTGAGCGATCCAAGACGATAGCCATCATCACGATGGCGAACCCAACCTCAAACCCAAGGCCGACTTCGCTGTTTTTGACAGCTGAAATAGTCTCGAAACCAAGTCCTCCACCACCTACGAGACCCGAGATAATGACCATGGCCAAGACCAACATGATTACCTGGTTGACTCCCGCCATGATTGTTCGGGCGGCCAGGGGAATCCGCACGCCGAACATTGTCTGACGAGGCGTCGCCCCGAACATCTGAGAAGCCTCGACGCTTTCGGTGGGCACCTGTTTGATGCCTAGCGCGGCGAGACGCACACCAGGCACGATGGCGTACAGAATTGAGGCTATTAGTCCTGGCACCACCCCGATGGTGAACAGCGTCACCGCCGGAATGATGTAGACCAGCGAGGGGATCGTCTGCAGAGCATCGAGAACAGGGCTGAGGGCAGCCTCCACCCGGCGGTGGCGTCCCGCTGCGATACCGACCGGTATTGCCAGCAAGATCGACAGGACCACAGCCGCCACCACTTGCACAAAGGTGTCGATGGACAATTCCCACATGCCAATCAACAAGATCGAACCCATCGCGCAGACGTTGAGCAACGCCAGCCTCCAACCTTTCAACCATGCGCCCACCGCAGCTGCCCCAGCGATCACTACCGGCCAAGCAAGCGAATCGGTCAAATAGTCGCGCACCGGCACGTAGTACCAGGACACCACCGAGTCGTTGAAGGTGCGGGTGAACCAGCGCAGGTTGTCGCGGGCCCATTTGACTCCGTCGTCGATCGGGTCGAACGCTCGTGTTTCCCACATCTCTGGAAAGGAGACGTAGTTGGCAGTGCGGCCAACGATGATGAGACCGACTACGCCGGAAACACAGAGCAACACCGTGCGGCGGGAGGGTGCTGTAGCCCTGTCTTGGCCGACAACAGCCCTACCGAGACGATCAAGAACAGCCGCGATGGCAACCACGGCCAACCCAGTGGCGACACCTCGACCGGTCCGGCGCTGGCTCAAAGTATCCATTACCGATTGACCCAGCCCGCCTGCACCGAGCAGGGTCGCCAAAACGACGATCCCCAACGCCATCATGATCGTCTGGGTGACTCCCGCCATGATCGTCGGCAATGCCATGGGAATCTGTACTTTGCGCAAGGTTTGCCAGCGGGTGGCGCCAAACATCGTTGACGCCTCCACCGATTGCTCAGCGACGCCGCGGATACCGAGGGTCGTCAACCGTACGACCGGCGGAAGAGCATAAATCACTGTCGCCAACGTGGCGGGCACTGGACCGATCCCAAAGAACATCACCATCGGCACGAAATAGACGGGGGCAGGGATCGTTTGCATGGCGTCGAGCACCGGCCTGATCGCAGTATCGAAGCCTCTCCGGAAAGCCGCCAGGATTCCGACCGGAACACCGATGATGATCGACAAAACAATCGCCATGCCCATCAGAGCCAACGTCTCAATTGTCACCTCCCAAAGGCCCACCAAACCCGGATAAATGATCGCCAAAGAAGCTGCTATTGCTGACTTCCACGCTCGCGTTCGGGCTATGTACAAGAAGATGGCAATCGGGATCACGAACCAAGGAACCCAAAGCAGAGTGCCTTCGATCGTTTCGAGGCCGGTGCTCACAAGCGATGTAAGCGGGCGGAAGAAGACCGTGAACAGCCAATTGCTGCTCCGGTTCTGTTGAGCCCAGCTAGCGAACCGGTCGAGAGGGTCAGAAAACGTCTCATCAAGATGTTCGGGCAGTCGGGTTCCAGCGAAGATCAATTGCAACCCAACAAGCGCGAGCGGAACAACAACCCACAAAGCGCGTCGCTGCCAGTCGACCTCCGGGTAAGGAGATGCCGGCTCCAACGACGTAGACGCAGTCACGGCTGAGGTTGGATCAGGCGGGTCACAGCCGAGCGATCAATGCGTCCTATCGCAGCGTTCTGGTCATCGAGAACGGCAATATCGTCGGTGGTTGACACCAGTAGCGGCAATACAGTTTCGAGGCTCTCGCTGGCAGGGACGCCGTGTTGGGGAGCGGATCCGTCGAGTTCTGCGAGCACATCGCCAACTAGCAGCACTTTGACTCTGGGCACTCCCTTGACGAACTCCTCCACATATTCCGTTGCTGGGTTCATTATCAACTCTGCAGCTGTTCCGACTTGGTCGAATTCGCCATCTTTCATTACGGCGATACGGTCACCGAGCTTTATCGCTTCGTCGAAATCATGGGTAACGAAAATAATCGTGCCGCCTATCCCAGCTTGAATACGCAGCAATTCATCTTGCATGTCCCGACGGATTAGCGGATCTAGCGCCGAGAATGGTTCGTCAAAAAACAGCACGGTCGGTTCAACCACGAGAGCTCGGGCCAAACCGACACGTTGTTGCATTCCCCCCGAGAGCTGGTGCGGATAGTTGTTGCCGTAACCCTCAAGACCGACCAAGTTGAGCATTTCGTCGGCTTTGGAGTGCCGTGTCTTGCGGTCGATTCCCTGCACTTCGAGGCCGTAGGCAACATTGTCGATCACTCGTCGATGCCAGAACAGCCCGAAATGCTGAAACACCATCGAGAGCTTGGCTCGTCGGACCGCGCGTAGTTCGGCCTCGTTCATTGCCGTTAGATCCTCGCCTTCGAGGATTACCGAACCCCGCGACAGAGCCGAGAGGCGAGCCACGCATCGCAACAGGGTTGACTTTCCCGAACCAGACAGACCCATGATCACGAAGGTCTCACCGTGGTACGCGTCGAAGGACACATCACGTGCCCCGATTATGCAGCCTGTGGCCTCGCGTACTTCAGCGCGCGAGGCACCGGTATCGGCCATCTCCAGAGCCCTTCCGGGGCGGTTTCCGAAGATCTTCCAGATTCCTCGTGCCGACAGGCAGGGGCTGGAGATGACCTCACCGATCACAAGTTGACTCCTCGAATTGTTACCCGAGCCAAGCGGACCAAGTGTCCTCGTTGTCTTCTATCCATTTGGCTGCTACGTCCGCAACATCGTCACCTTCGAGCTCCACTGGCGGAAGCATCGAGAGTTGGTCGTCGTTGGTGATGGTGAACGCAGTGAGGAAGTCGTATACATCAGGGGCCTTGTCGGCCAACTTACCGGATACGGCCTTGATGATGACATCCTCAGGATATTCGCAATCCACGCCGCCGTCCCCGCTGGCGGCGCTAGCGCCGCATTCTTCGGTGTATGGAGGGAGGGTGACCTGAACGAGGCTGTATGTGGAGACTGCCGCGGTTGGCGTCCACCAATACATCAGAATCGGTTCTCCGGCAGACACCCTTGCATCCAGTTCGGCAACTGTTGCAGGTTCAGAGCCGGAGTAGATCACCTCAAAAGGCATACCGAGATTGTTGATGACCTGCTCGTCAAACTGTGAGTAGGAAGGATCGGTGCCTAAGAACCTGCCATTGTCGCCTGTTTCGGCTGTGGCAAAAACAGCAGCCGCTTCATCACTGAAGTAGCCCTCCCAAGTAGCCAACTCCGGATTGGCATCGATCACATAGTCAGGAACAAACCAGCCGATTCTGCCCACCGCGCCTAGTTCGCCAAGATGTTCGACCGAGCCGTCGTCAAAGAAGGCCTGTTCGCTGTCGGTAATACCTGAGGGCCAGATCTCAAGTACTGCATCGGCGGTTCCGTCAGCCAGACCAGTGAACATTGCTTCGTTCTCGTCAATGTTGATCGCCTCGACGGGATAGCCGAGCTCACTTTCAATAAGCTGTTCGGCTACGGCCACGTTTAGCGCTGACGCCGTCCACGGGTTGACCACCAACGAGATAGTGGGCTTGGCTTCGTCGTCGTCATCCCCGCAAGCTGCGGCAAAAATTGTAATTACCAACAGCGCCAGTAGCAATTTCCTCATGATTTCCCTCCATGGGTGTGTCGTATTGAGTAGTCTCCGTCTAGAAAACCGTCTGGACGGTACAGTAACGGTAGCAAACATTCAGCCAATCGGTCCACAACTTCGACTACAACAATCAGATCCCTACGACAAGGGAGCAGAAACTGCAAACTACGAAGAGCACATCGAAACGAAAGAGTGTCGACACCAGACGACGACTAGTTGACGCGGCCGTAGCGGTTGTTCGGACCCAAGGGGTCCAAGGACTCACCTTGCAGAGCGTCGCTACCGAGGCGGGGCTCAGCAAAGGCGGACTCCTTTACCATTTCTCTTCCAAAGAAGAACTCGTTACGGCCCTTCTTCACGATGCCATGGAGCGTGTCGACAACGATCTTCAGAAACTCGTCAACGGAGACCAGAAGGGAGCGTTTGCTCGCGCCTATGTGGAGTATGTTCGAGCGCCGCATGCCTACTGGGAAGAGTCTGCGACCAGCGTGTTTGCTGCTGCCGCACTCGAACCTGGACGTCTGAAGCAAGTGCAGGAACTCTTTGTGGAATGGCAGACCCGGCTAATCGAATACGACGAACTAGACCCGAAACTCGCTCTGCTCGTCAGAATCACCTGTGACGGATTGTGGCTGATCGATCTGTTCGGACTGGCTCCTCCATCCACCGAGCAAAGAGCAGAAGTGCTCGATTTTCTGATCCAGTCAATCGAATCCAACGAAACCTCTGATTAACGGATCTAGGGACCGCAATCGACGCAGGACACGTCTTCGATGGGTGCGTCCGCGGCGAGATACTCGGTCAACCAATCAACGAACACGACTCCTTCGACTTCCAGGGAGTACATCTCGTCGCTCCCGAGAATCGTGTGATCCTCGCCCGGCGCCAGATAACTGCTCACAGAGACTCCGGCGCCTTCGATCCTGACTTCGTTGGATCTGATCAGCTGATCCATATTGCTCGCGTCGAATCCAGCCAATTCTGCAAAACTCAACTGCGTGCTGTCGAAGGCGTTGTCGAAGCGAGCGAAACGAATATCGGGATCATGAAGACCAGCTTGGATGGACATCTCGGGTGCCCCCCATTCCTGTGGAGTTATTCCCTCGTTCACGGGCCAGTCGGGGACAACCGAGAATGCACCCCACAGTGAGCCGATCGTGGCGTTGATAACAGGGTTGCTCGGATAGGCACCCGAGGAGTCAGCCACAACGGAAACCTTGGCGTCTGGATACAGGTCCGATACCAACCCGCTGAAGAAGGGGGCAGCAACAGAACCCGCGCTAGATCCGGCTACAACGACTTCGGTTGCGTCGGGGAAACGCGCATGGAGTTCGGCCAATGCTCGAGAAGCGTTCACAAATCCATTGTGGTAAACGGTCAGATCGTCGCTGTATTGGTGGACACTGTTGCCGATATGAACATCACCGGTGCAGTACGGGACTCCCACGAAGGAACTGCCAGACAGGGGATTGGCGGGATTGGAAAAGTCAAAAATGCCTCCCGCTCCGGTCGGGCCGTCGTTTTCGCCGGTGGTCACCGAGTAGGTACCGTCGGTGAACGAACAGGAAGCGGCGGTGAAGCAAGCGCCACCTCCCTCAAGGTAGAACACCACACGTTTGGGGTCGGCCTCTCGGACCCAGAAGCTGTAGTCACTGCCATCAGCGCACATGCATTCATCGCCTCCGGCAATTTGTTCCCACGGCCCCGCCGTCGGCAGCGTTGTTGTTGTCGTTGTTGTCGTTGCAGTCGTCGTTGTAGTGGAGGTAGTCGTGGACGCGGCTGTGGTCGTTGTGCTGGGAGCCGCCGTGGTTGTTGGAGTTGTTGTAGAAGTGGTCTCAAGCATGTCGCTCGGCGCCGATTCTTCGGTGTCGTCACCGCCACAACTTGTTGCAAGCAGCCCCAAAGCCAGCAACAAGATCGACGCCCGAAATACCTGCGTACCACCGCGTTTTGTCATGAAGCACCTTACACCCCCCTACGCTGGATGTACGTGCCGTTGAGACCGAGAGAGAAGGCCCATGACTGACACCCAACAAGAACGCGATCTTGAGAATCTGGCTCGGGTTCAAGAAGAATTCTCACTGGATCTGCCCTCGACAGCCGACGATTTCGCGACGGAGCGTCAACAACGCAAAGAGTCCCTCGCCGCGGGTCTGAGAATCATGGGGCGTCTTCACCTCGCTGAGGGGGTCGCGGGTCACGTCACGGTTCGGGACCCCGAACATCTCGATCACTTCTGGGTCAATCCCTTCGGTCACAACTTCAAGTACATGACCGTTTCAGATCTCATTCTGGTTAACGACGAAGGTCAAGTTGTCGAGGGCGACCGCCCTGTCAACACTGCAGCATTCGCCATCCATTCACAGATCCATGCGGCGCGACCAGACGTTATCGCGGCTGCACATTCACACTCGATGTACGGCAAGACATTTTCGGCGCTGGGTGAGCCTCTCAGAATGATCAGCCAAGACTCCACGATGTTCTACAACGATGTGGCGCTTTGCGATGCGGGCAGCGGTGCGGTGGTATTGGATGTTGAGACCGGTCGCCTGATGGCTGAGGCACTTGGCAACAAAAAGGCCCTCATCCATCAGAACCACGGTCTGATTACCTGTGGCGGTAGCGTCGATGCAGCCGTGTGGTGGTTTGTGGCTCTTGAACGCTGCTGCCAAAGCCAGTTACTGGCGCAAGCCGCAGGTGATCCCATTGAGATTCGAGAGCATCTCTGCACCGAGGGATACCGACAGCAAGGTTCGGACTTGGCGGGCTGGTTTCAATTCCAGCCTTGGCGCGATGAACTGATGCGCGAAGAACCCGAATTTCTCAACTAATCAGCGATTGTGTCGCTTCACTAACTGAACGTTCGTCCAGTAGGCTGAGATATGGACGAGCGCTTGAACCGGTCTGAGACACAGGAGCAGATTCTTGACGCGGTGGGTTCGGTGATTCTGCGCGAAGGGATCGGTGGGGCCAGTATGCGAACGGTGGCCAAAGAGGCCGAAGTTTCCGTCGGTCTGCTCAGCTACCACTTCGATGACAAACAGACGCTGATTCTGGCCGTGTTCCAAAGAGCTACCGACCGGCTTTTTGACGCCTGTGTTAGTGCCTCTTCGGATCACGATGAGCCAGCGGACAAGTTTCGAGCGTTCCTGCGTGGCGCGTTCACCGATGAATTCCTCAACGGCAGCTATCTGGCGTTACGCATCGCACTGTGGGCATTAGCACTCACCGAAGACGGTGTGGCGGAAGTTGACGCGGAGTTCTACGAGCGCTACTCGTCGCGTTTTCGCGAGCTCGTGGGTGCGGCTCGCCCGGAGCTATCCGAAACCGTGGTTGCGGGCCGTGTGCAAGACCTGATCGCTAGCTCCAACGGGCTTTGGCTCAACTGGGCCCGCTGGCAGGACAACGACGCTTTGGAACGAGGACTCAGCCACTGCGAAGACCTCACGCTGAACGGAGAAATTCGCGCCCGCGCCCAACGCTGAACCCGCTTCACGCTGCTATACATGCCACTGCAAACGCCGCGTTCATCTTCAGAACGCTTCTCGGCAACTCAAGGACGCTCATGGGATTTCGGATGGCAAACATTGCTGGGCGAGCAGCGCTTGTCGACGGCGACAACTACTACGACATTGAGACGACAAGCGCTGGGACAATGCCATCAGATCCGATGGAAGCACTCACTTTGGCGACCGAAATGTCCGATCTTCAGGTGACGCTCAACGATCGAGAACCCACCGGCAGCGTCGCCGATGTGACTCTTGACGCGCCGGTACCCCGGCCTCGCAACTGCTTTGGAATCGGCCTGAACTACGCAGACCATGCCGCTGAATCCGAGATGGAACCCCCCAAAAACCCGTTGGTTTTCACGAAATTTCCGTCGTGCATAGTCGGCCCAACAGCCGATGTGGAGATGCGAAGCGATGGCGTCGACTACGAGGTGGAGCTGGTGGCCGTTATCGGTGTCGGCGGCAAGGACATTACCAAAGAGGATGTCTGGAACCGCATCGTTGGTTTGACTATTGGACAGGACATCTCTGATCGTCCAATGCAGTTCTCAGCGACCCCACCCCACTTCGATCTGGGAAAGTCTTTCGATACCTTCGGACCGATCGGACCGTACCTGGTCTCACCCGACCTCGTTACCGATCCTTCCAACCTGCGCCTCACTACCAAGATCAACGACGAAGCGAGACAGGACGGCACGACCTCACAATTGATCTTCGACGTTCCGGCGCTGGTGTCGTATATCTCCCACATCACCACGCTGACCACTGGCGATCTGATCTTTACCGGCACTCCCGACGGCGTCGGCGTGTCACAAGGGAAGCTGCTACAACACGGAGATGTGATCACCTCGGTGATTCAAGACATCGGAACTATGACCAACCGGTGCGTACGAATCAGCGACTACGCGACTCCCTGAGAGGTCTCCGCCTCTGCAATCCCGACATGATGATCACCCGGCGTTGGAGCCCTTCAATTCAATGGTCAGGCCTTCATCGTTGGCGGGACGGGTGCGTGACAGGAATGCTCCCGCGTCAGCGAGGATGAACTGGCCAGTGATGCAACGGGCCAGGTCGCTGGCAAGGAAGGTAGTCAAGCGGGCGAGTTCGTCATGCTCAACCATGCGGCGTAGAGGCGTTGAGGCCACGATCGCGTCCATGCGTTCGTCAGTGAAAGCAGCAGCGACGGTTTCGGTAAGGGTCGTACCGGGAGCGATCGCCAGAACCCGAATTCCCGACGGCCCCAACTCCACTGCCATTGAAGTCACCAAATGATTGAGGGCCGCTTTCCCAGCAGCATAAATACTGTTGTACGGCGAGGGACGGGTCGTCTCACCCGAGGTGACAAACAGAATCACGCCACCCTCGCCCGCAGTCAGCATCGCCGTTGCTTCGGCACGCCCGCACAGCGCCGCAAGCACCAGATTCTGATTCAGGATGTCACGCCAGTCTTCCCCGCGGTAACTAGTAAAGGCCCGAAGTGTTCGCCCCGGCGGCATCATGCCGATGTTGTTAACTGCAATCTGGAGTCCACCGAGTCGGCTCACAACCGCCTCAACCATGCTGTCGATTGCTTCATCGTCTCGACAATCTGCGATGAAGCAATGAGCACGGCCACCGGCTGCTGTGATCTCTTCAACCACTGCTTCAGCCTTATCCGCGCGTACGTCGTTCACTGCGACTGTGGCGCCCGCCCTCGCCAACCAGCGCGCCACTTCCCTCCCGATTCCAGCACCGGCACCGGTAACCAACGCGACCTTGCCTTCGTGGTCGATGGCGATGCTCATGCGGTCAGCACTCGGATCGTTTCCTCTACAACACTGTCGGCACGGCTTTTGACTGCGGAAATATCGACACCTCCGAGCGGGTGCGCGACCTCGACAATACGTGCTTCGGGCAAGTCCAAAGTGGCTGCAACTTCCTCGGTCAGCGCTCGGAATTCGGTCGTGGTAACAACAACGGTCGGAGTTCCACAGCTTTCGAGTCGGACGGAGTCGTGGACACTCCACGACGTGCAACTGCCTCAATCGGCAGAACCCGTTAGAACCAGATCGACCTCTGCTTGCAGGCGGGCAATGACATCGTCGGGTGCGGCCAGTGCCGCGTTCTTGGTCTCAACCAGGGCAAGCACTGCACCAGTACGACTGACGAGGCGCTGCGCCAGCCGTTCGAGCAGAACGCCGGCGTTCGGCTTGGTGTTGTCGAGGATGCCGATTCGCTTACCAGTCAACACCGGCACAGATGGTGCGGGCGTAGCAGCTGGCGAACCAACTGCGCCGTCAGGTGCATATACCTTCATGTCTTCTCCGTCCTACTACACGTCCACCGAGACGGTGACGCTTTTGGTCATACCCCAACTAGGGATTACCGAACTGTGCTTTCCCGCACCACCAACTACGACGATTTTAATGTTGTCGGGGTGTTCGGTCATCGATACACGGTCCTCGTCTGCCAAACTCTGTTGCCATGGTGCCCAAGCCCGCAACCCGAATGCACGGCGCAACTCCACCACGGGCAGCGTGGCTCGGTTGAACAGATAAGAGGCAATATGGCCTCGGGTCCAACCAGCGTTCGCACATACGGCGGCGTGTTCCGGGCACAGCGCCACGAAGTACTCTCCACTGCTGATCGGCGCATTGTTCTGACCCAACGACGTCATCGCCGAAGCTACCTTGTCGAGAATCGCTGCGGGGTCCGACGACTCCATATCGTGTGCGTTGTGCGGGGCTTCACCGCAGTGGACGGTGACCGCCGATGCTGTGGAGACTCCGGCACTCGCGGCGTAGGAACCCCAGGGAGACTGAGCGGTGTTTTCTGCGATGCAGTACGAGTACTTGGCAGGTCCTCCCTGGGTTGAGGCATCACCTGGACCGGGGCGAGCACCACCGACGTGCATCAAGATCAGACGCACCGCTCGGCCGGTGCTGGCATTGGCCCGGTTTCCCGGCCCGAAAGCTCCGAGACCAGAGTTATAACCGGCAGTCTCGGCGATGTCGCCATGCACAATGAGCAGTGGCGCAACGCAATGTGTCGTTGCGTTCACGCCCCGCAAGTTGAGTTCGGGCGACGCGAGCGCGCGTACCGCGGCAACAAGAACCGGTAGATGTGCCGGCTCACAACCAGCAAGTACCGCGTTGATTGCGATTACCCGACGTGTGGCTTGTCCGAAGCGAGGGGGGAGAGAGGCAATGATCTCGTCGGGGTCCCCGCCGGCAAGCATTTCATCAACCCGCTCAGGTGTCGGCGGCACCATCGGCAACCCGTCGCCCCAGCCGTGTTCGTCATACAACTGCATCAACGCACGAGGGTCATCTTGCGCGAGATCAAGCAGCAACAAAGAGTCAGCGGTCATCAATGTCAGTATGCCCTACCGCGACGCTTGGACTTGAACCCATGAGGGCGTTCGTTTTTCGGCGAAGGCCCTCATGCCTTCGCGCGCCTCATCAGTAGCAAAGAGTTCAGCAGACAACTGAGAGGTCCATTCGAAGGCATCTTCAACTGACATTTTCGGGACCTTTTGCGTGAGTGCCTTGCACGCAGCCAAAGCGTCGGGTCCGCCAAGTAACAGGTCTGAAACGATCTCAGCTACTTCTTCGTCAATACGATCGGCCGGAACCGCGGCGTTGATGATCCCCATGCGAGCTGCCTCAGGGGCTAGGAAACGGTTGCCCCGAAGGAAGGCAGCCGACGCATCCGCCGAACGCATTTTCGGCAAACACAGCACGGAGATCATTGCTGGTGCAACGCCTATACGAACCTCGGTAAATCCCATCTTGGCAGTGTCGAGCGCGACCGAAATATCCATAGCGGCTGCGATACCCAGACCACCAGCTACGCAATGACCGTTGATTCGCCCCACGAATGGTTTGGGTGACTTGCCGAAGCGAGTGAACAGATCGACACCCGTGGGCACGCCTTCACGGTTTGTTGAGCGAGCTTTGAGGTCTGCCCCAGCACAAAAGACTCGACCACGATTGGTAAGTACTATGACCCGTACTTCCGGGTCGGCGTCGGCTGCATCAATCGCCGAAAGAAGTTGCTCAATAAGGTCGCTGCTCAAGGCATTGCGGTTGTCTTCGTCGGCCAAGGTGATCGTCATCACTCCTCGGGTTTTTTTGTTTTCAACGAGGCTCATCGGTAACTCCTAGCGCTTGGGGCCTGTGGTTGGAGGGCCGGCAAACGCCTGAGCCATCATCATCCAATCGAGTGCCGCTTCACCGGCAACCAACAAGCTGGTGTCTTGCAACTGGCGACGTTGCGTCACAACTCCGCAGAAATCTTCGGCGCTTCCAACGACACTGCACTGCGCATCTACCGGACCCCAAGTCCATTTCTCACCTGAGGGACTCTGTAAGGAGACACGGACCTCATCGGTGGGCATTTCCAGTTTGCGATTCGCATAGGTCCAACCGCGGGTAATAAAGCCAAGTTGCGCAATATGGCGTAGGCGATCGGTGGGGACTCGATCGGCGCCAACCGCGTCAACAATGTCTTGGCCGTGCGCCCAACATTCCATCAGACGAGCAGTCAGAAAGGACTTCGCGCCCATTGAGGGGCCGTACCACCGCACCCGGGCATCGTCGCGCAGTTCCGCTGCAGCATCGGCCAACTCATCTCGACCAGCGCGCCACGCAGCTAGCCGTTGGCTGACCGGCAGACTTCGTACCGGGTCGAGAGTATGAACATCCACACCCAGATCGCCATCGGCGGCACTAGCCCACAGCGCTTTCTCCAACACCGCGAAGTCAGCTTCATTGCGAATTGCGGTGGCCGCGGCACGGTCAAAATACGTTAGATGAGCGACCTGGTCCGTTACGTCCCAGCGGGGACTCGCCGTGGTGATGGACCACTGGTTATCGGTGAGATGACTGATCACCTCGTCAAGAGCAGCTTGCTCATCCAGCAGATCCGTGAGGACTTCAGACAAGTGCATGACTCTCCTCTCTCGCTTGTGAGCGATCACCGAGTTCGTGAGCCGGCGGGAACCGGGAGAGACCGTTGAGCAATATGTCAAGCACATGATCCGCCGCGTCCTTGGGAGACTCACACAGTTCGGCCACCACTTCTGGTTCGCTGAACTGACGGCCGAGACTTGCCAAGGCCCGAGCCACGACGGCAGTGTTCACGGCGGCAATATCCCCCTGTTCGACGGCCAAGTCAAGAAGCTCGCGGGTGACATCGACCAGGTAGTTGTTGTGAGCGGCGAACAGTTCCGGTCCGCCAACAACCGCATTGAGATCGCGGGCGAACGCCGGAGTGGTGCGCGACACCGCCACATTGGCCGCCAACAGATAGGCACGAATGGCCTCGAGGGGACGACGATAGGAAGCTTGCGTGAGAGCGTTTTTGGCGTCTCGTCCGATGTTCCAGAGATTGCGGTCAATGGCCATCAACACCAACTCTCCGCGGCTGTCAGCCATGCCGTAGAGGGTTCGCAAAGAACAATTCAACTTCGTCGCAAGGTCAGCCATAGTGAGATGGCTGAAACCATCGCGGACCAACTCAGTGAGTTCGTCGAGAATCTCGCGTTGGCGAGGCGTAAGCGCTTCGCTACGTTCGCGCGACAGCCTTGGCGTGGGCCCTCGGACGAGCCTGATCCTGCCCTCGAAATCGTTCACCGGCGTTTCGACCGGGTTCACTGACGCCTCGTTTCTGCCCAGGTTTTCCCCTTTTCTACGTTGGGCTCGCGGGGAAGGCCCAAGACCATCTCGGCCACGATGTTGCGCTGCACGGCGAACGTCCCCCCACCGAGGGTCAACGCGGGCGAGAAAAGGAAGCCGTAATGCCAGATTCGATCCACCCCCGGGATCTGCCCATGCTCGAAATTCACCTCGGTGGCTCCACCACGCATGCTCGAAGGTATCTCGCCGATCGGACCCGAGCCCTCCAACAGCCCTTCTGGTCCTGAGAGATCTTTTGCCAACTCCAACACATGTTGACCATGTTCGTCGCCCATGATTTTCTGGATTGAGGCTTCTGCACCCGGAGTCTTGGCGTTGAGCCGGGCACTCAACGTGCGCAAACGGTTCAAGCGCAGTACCTCCGCCTCTACATGCAGCGCCGCTGCCCTCTGACGCATCACCGGATCTGCTAATCCGCCGTTGCGCTGTATCAAATCGATCAACATTTCTGCGGTCGGGCCGGCACCCCACAGTGAACCGGCGGAGCTCAGCGACACTCGTTCGTTGGCCAGGGTCACCTTCGCCAATCGCCAGCCATCGTTCTCGTCGCCAATGCGGTTCGCCGCATCGATGCGCACATCGTCAAAGAACGTTTGGTTGAAGGCATGGGCTGTGGTCATGTCGACGATGGGCGCCATCGTCAGTCCCTTGAGATGGGTCGGGCAGATGAAATAGGAGATGCCCTTGTGCTTGGCGACGTGAGGGTCGGTGCGAGCGATGAGAATCCCGTATTTGGAGTAATGGCCACCACTGGTCCAAATTTTGGAACCGTTGACCACGTACTCGTCTCCGTCGCGCACCGCGGTGGTGGAAAGGGAGGCCAAATCAGAGCCGGCGTCGGGTTCCGAGAACATCTGGCAGTAGATGTCCTCGCCGGTCAACAAACCGGGAAGGAAGCGGGCTTTCTGCTCTTCAGTACCGGCAGCGAGAATGGTGGGTCCCGCCCAGCCAATGCCGATGGGGTTGTCGGGACGCTTCACCTGGGCTCGTCGTATCTCCTCGTCGATGATGATCTGATGCATCGGATCTGCGCTGAGCCCGTATGGCTTCGGCCAGTGGGGAACGATCAATCCTCGCTCAAGGAGTTGGCGCGGCGAGGGGTTGTGGTTGGCTTCAAGCCATTCTCGAACCTTGAGTCGACGAGGGTCGTCTTCGGGCGGGAAATCAAAGTCCATCGCTGTCCTCTTTCAACAGCGACTCAGGGATATCGACATGCCGAGCCCGGAGCCATTCGCCCAATCCCTTGGCTTGGGCGTCTTGACGGGTCGAGGAGGCCACACCCGCTTGGAGAATGCCGTGTATCACAAAGTTGATCGACAAGATGTTCGGCAGGACGAAGCGTTCGATCTTTGCGTTGGCAGCCTCCGGCATGAGTTGCCGCAGTCGGTCGGTGGTAAGGAAGTCTTCCAACCAGCCATATGCCTCCGCAGAACGAACAAAGATGCCTACGTTGGCGTTTCCGCCTTTATCCCCGGAACGCGTCCCTGCGAGTACGCCGAGCGGAAGCCGCATTGTTTCGCCGTTGGGCGGCGCAGGGATATGCGGGACGACCGGGGTAACCGAAGGCCCCGATGACGGAGCATCAGAGTCAATGACCGTGCGACCCTCGCCTAGTAGCACAACCTGTTGCGGTACCAGATCACGGGGCACGAGCCCAGAGGTGTGGACGCCGAAGGGTTTGCCCAAGCCTCCCGTTTTCAAGCCGAAGAACCCGGGGATGCTGGCCAGTGCCATGTCATTCATTGCGGAGCCGATTGCAGTGGTTTTTCGTTGATCCGGGTCTTTAACGGTGATGCGCCAGGAGGCCACAGCTTCTTCGTTGGTCGCCGGGTCGTCTTTGTCGGTGCGTACAACAGCGGTCGTGACGCTCGCAAAGTCCTCTGGTTGATGTCGGCAGTTGCGCCAGAAGGCCCGTTCTATAAGGCTGGCTTTGGCGTCTATGTCGACACCGGTCAAAGCAATTGCCAGGTCGCTTCGAAAGCCTCCCCAGGAGTTCATCGAGACCTTCAGGGTCTCGGGCGGTTTTTCTCCTCGTACTCCCGAGATGCGGACACGATCCCGTCCTACAGTGTCGAGTTCAATTGTGTCGAAGCGGCTGGTCACGTCTGGGCCGAGATAGCCCGGGGCACCAATTTCGTAGAGCAGTTGGCTGGTGATGGTGCCAATCGTGACGTTGCCCCCGGTCCTGGGATGTTTGCCGATCACCGACGATCCATCCGCGGCAATTTCGGCAAAGGGGAAACCGGGATATTCGAGTCCATCAATTTCTTCAAAGAAGGAGTAGTTGCCACCAGTTGCCTGAGTTCCGCACTCGATGACATGACCTGCGACGACCGCTCCAGCCATTGCATCGAGGTCGTCACGCGCCCATTTGTGATGCCAGGCCGCGGGCCCGCAAACAATGGCGGCATCGGTGGTACGTCCGGTGACAACAATGTCGGCACCACGGTTGAGCGCCTCAACAATGCCCCAGCAGCCGAGGTAGGCGTTGGCAGAGATGTAGTCAATGTCCGCTACTGGTTGTCCAGTCTCGAGATCTAGCAGATCGACCCCGGCCGTCTTCAGTTCATCGAAGCGAGGAAGAAGGTTGTCGCCTTCGACATAAGCGATGCTGGGGGAGAGGCCCAACTTGTCAGCCACTTCGGCAACCGCCTCTGCACAATGGAAGGGATCAAGTCCTCCTGCGTTCGAGACGACCTTGATGCCCGACTCAATGCAGTTGCCCATCACTTGTTCCATTTGACGTATGAAGGTGCGGGCATATCCCCCTCCGGGGCGCTTCGCTTGTGTGCGGGCCAGAATAAGCATGGTCAACTCGGCTAGCCAGTCGCCCGTGAGCGCATCGATTGGCCCGCCCTCAACCATTTCTGTAGCAGCGCTCAGCCGGTCCCCATAAAACCCACTGCAATTCGCAATCCGAATCGGCTCAGCCATCCACCGCTCCCGCTTCTATCACCATCAGCAGAATGTCTTTTTCGATTTGCTCGCCTACCGAAACCAGGATTTCGGTGACTGTGCCCGCCTCGGAAGCTCGCAGATGGTTTTCCATCTTCATTGCCTCAATCACCGCGACTACCTGTTGAGCCTCCACTACGTCGCCCACGTTTACTCGAAGTTCGATCACCTTGCCCGGCATGGGCGCAACCACAGCACCGCCAACAGCGGTAGGTTCAGGTATTGGGAATCTGGGGAGTACTTCGATTCGAGCCCCTCCGCCCACGCCTGTCAGGTAGAGATTATGACCATGACGCGCCACCGCGTAGCGGCGTCGTCGAGAATCAACCTCGACGTCGATATGGCGATCAGACCAACCCTGGACGCACGCCACCCCGTCGTCACCAGCCGAGCCGAGTACGAACCCACCGCTTCGGTTGGGGGAGTAGTGCACTGTCAACTCCGTCTCAGCAATCCGCAACTCAACACGCTCGCGAGCCAAGCGTCCAATGCGAAAACCTGATGGCAGGGAGGACAAGACGCTCGCTTTGGTGCGGTTGTCATGCTGTAACCACATGGCCGCAGCCGTGGCCAGGAGCCGCTTCTCGTCCTCTTCGAGTGGGCGCGTTCGCGAAGGAGCGAAGCGCTCGATGAAATCGGTTGTGGTGTTACCCGCGAGAAAATCACCGGAGCGAAGCGTGGCAGCCAGAAAATCTCGGTTGGTGACAACCCCACCAATTTGCAGACGCTCAAGTGCCAACGCCAATAGACCCGCGGCGTCGGTTCGTGTTGTGGCGTGCGCTATGACCTTGGCGATCATGGGATCGAAATCACCGGTGATCGTCGAGCCTGTTGCCACACCGGTGTCGTAACGGACCGCTGGGTCTGAGGCCGGCTCGAAGATCTCTAGGACACCAGTGGCAGGGAGAAAGTCGTTGTTCGGGTCTTCGGAGTAAAGACGAGCCTCAATCGCATGACCAGTAAACGAAATGTCGCTGCTGGAGTAACCCAGCGCTTCGCCTTGAGCAACTCGCAACTGTTCTTTGACCAAGTCGATGCCGGTCACCTCTTCGGTAACAGGGTGTTCAACTTGCAAGCGAGTGTTGACCTCCAAAAAGAAGAAATCCCCAGATTCATCGTCAACTAGAAACTCGACCGTGCCTGCCGATTCGTAAGCCAAGGCTTGGGCCAAACCCACCGCCGCTCTCCCCATGGCCGCACGCATCTCTTCGCTGAGGAAGGGGGAGGGAGACTCCTCAATGATCTTTTGATGACGCCGTTGAATGCTGCACTCGCGTTCGCCGATGTGCAGCAGGTTTCCGTGCTTGTCGCCCAGGACTTGAATCTCGATGTGACGTGCGCTGCGCACATAGCGCTCTGCAAACACACGATCATCACCAAACCCAGACAGCGCTTCGCGACGAGCCGCTGCCACTGCTTCGTCAAGTTCGGCAGCGGACTCGACCACCCGCATGCCTTTGCCGCCACCTCCAGCAGCAGCCTTAATCAGAATCGGAAAACCCAGCGAGCCGAATTCGCTGGGCTCGTCGCTTGACTTGAGCACGGGTACTCCGGCTTCAAATGCCAGCTTCTTTGCCGTGATTTTGTCGCCCATCAAAGCGATGACCTCAGGCGAGGGCCCAACCCAGACAAGACCGTCTTCCAGCACGGCTCTCGCAAAGGAGGCGTTTTCGGCCAGGAATCCGTAGCCAGGATGAACTGCGCTTGCGCCGGTAAGCCGCGCTGCAGCAAGAATCTGCTCACTGTCCAGGTAACTGCTGATGCGCACAGCCTCATCGGCTCGGGCGACATGGAGGGCGTCTGCGTCAGACTCGACAAACAGCGCCACTGTCCGTATACCCATAGCCGAAGCTGAACGGATCACCCGACAAGCGATTTCGCCGCGGTTGGCTACCAACAAGGTGTCGAAACGGCTCATAGCCGGAACACTCCGTATGCTGCTGCCCCCTCGACAGCCCGGTTGCTCGCTGCGGAAAGGCACATGCCGAGCACATGGCGGGTGTCTCGGGGGTCGATTATCCCGTCGTCGCTGATGGCACCTGTGGCTCGCAGAGCAAGCGAGCCACGCTCCTGGGTGGCTTCAACCGCGGCGACAGTATCGGCGTCAGCCGCTTCATCGAATTCTTGGCCCAGTCGCTTTGCCTGACCCCGACGCACCTCCGACATCACCCCCGCAATCTGCTTCGGACCCATCACCGCGATCTTCGCGGTCGGCCACAGAAACGTGAAACGATTCCCAAAGGCCCGGCCTGACATGCCGTAAGTTCCGGCGCCGTAGCTTGATCCGACAATCACGGTTATGTGTGGCACGGTCGAGTTAGTGACCGCGTTGAGCATCTGAGAACCCTTCTTGATGATCCCGTCCGCTTCGAAGTCTTTGCCGACCATGTATCCCGTGATGTTTTGCAGGAACAAAAGAGGCACGTCGATCTGGTTGCACAACTGTATGAAGTGAGCGCCCTTTTGAGCTGAGTCGGGGTAGAGCACACCGTTGTTGCCGAGGATCCCTATCGGATATCCGTGGATAGAAGACCAGCCGCACACCAAGGTGCTACCCCAACGAGGTTTGAATTCTTCGAAACGCGAACCGTCTACGGTCCGGGCGATGATGTCGCGAACATCAACAGGCTTCACCAGATCACGGCTGACGATGCCCAGCAACTCATCCTGGTCGTAGATCGGCGGATCCGGGGGGAAGCTGGGACTCGGTCCGGCCTTGCGAATATTGAGATGTGAGATGACCTCTCTACACATTCGCAGTGCATCCATCTCGTCTTGGGCGAAGTAGTCCCCTCCGCCAGAGACAGTGGTGTGCATCTCCGCGCCACCGAGTGTCTCGTCATCGGAGATCTCGCCTGTGGCCATCTTCACAAGCGGGGGACCACCAAGAAACATCTTTGACTGGTCCTTGACCATGATCGTGTAGTCGGAGAGTCCTGGTTGGTATGCACCTCCAGCGGTCGACGATCCGAATACGACGCAAACGGTGGGGATCCTCATCTTTGAGAGTTCGATCATTTCGTAGAAGAAGCGTCCGCTCTCGGCGAAATGATCGGTTTGGAGGAAGCGCCTGTTGCCACCCTCGCCCGGTTGGATCCGGAGGTCTCCGCCGGCGGATTCCACAAAGCTCACATAGGGCATGTGGTTGTCGCGCGAAATCTCAAGCGCGCGATTCCATTTCTTGGATGCGTAGGGGGTGAGCGCACCAGCTAGAACGGTCGGATCGTTGCCCATGATCACGCATTCGGTGCCGGCGATGACCCCGATCCCGACGACCATTCCGCCACCAATGGCGTAATCGGACTGGTAGGCCGCGAGGGGGCTGATCTCAAGGAACGGGCTGTCGGGATCGATTACGTTGGCGATCCGCTCGCGTATGGGGAGTTTCTGACGGGACCGCAGCCTTGCCATGCGCTCGGGACCGCCCCCAGCTTCGGCTTGATCGAGCAATTCGTCGATGACGTCGAGATGCTCGCGCATGTCTCGAGAGTTCTGAGCGAACTGCGGATCGTTTGTGTCCAGCGCCGAGCGAAGCGGCGACGTCAAGGGTACGCGTAGCATGCGCCCGTGAGGCTATCCGGTAATATCTTGGCGATCAACTTACCTTTGAGGTTGCCCTCCCGCTGTCCCGGCCGCTGTAGGCACAACGGACGGGACAGCGAGCGATCAGGGCACTAAGCGTGCAGGTACCTATCGTGCGCGACCTGGTGTTCAGCCGAACACGAAGTCGCCGACGAAGGAAGCCCGATAACCGGTGGCGACAGCTTCTACGCCGTTGGGAACCTCAGGGTTCACAACGAAGATCGTGTTCTCGGTGCTGGGGATCCTCTCGTCAGGCGTGCCGTAGAAATAATCACCGCTGAGTCCCTCGAAGGAAACCGTGCCCAGACTGTTCAGCGCTTCGATAATGCCTTCGCGACTCAGATCGCCATTGGCGACCGCACCCTCAAGCACCTGCACCACAGCGTGGGCTTGAAGGTAACCGAAGGTGAAGTAGTAGTCAGGCTCCTGATCTGGAGCGAACTCTTCGAGCCGCTCAATCAATGTGGCCATGCCCGGCACACTCTCGTCACCCCAGGTTGAACCCTCAGCCACGACCACGAAGTAGGCCTGCAAGTACGGCGCTAGCCCGCTTCCGGCCAAGGCGTTGATCCAAGTGGGTGAAATGCCGATCCACTGCGGTGCGTACCCGCCGGCGGCTGCGGTGCCAAGCGCCCCACCGGTGATCGACGGCGTTGACACCAGGAACACCACCTCACAGCCGGCCCCCTGCAACTGCTGGATCTGAGCAGAGAAGTCAGTGTCGCCCGAGACGTAGCGGGCGATCTCGGTGACAGTGAACCCGAGGTTGTCCGCCGCAAAGTCGATACCTTCCTGGCCCGCTTCGCCGTAGGGGTCATCCTGGATGAACGAGCAATAGACCTGATCGACGCTGCCGCCGCCTTCGTTTATCCACCAATCTGAACCATTGATTGCCTGGATCTGATAGGGCCCGCCGATTGGCAACAGGTTCTGCTCACGGACCCAGAATGCATCGAGCGAGGCGGGAGCAGCCACGAGGCCGTCCTCTTTGAGCGACTCGAGCACCGCATTGGTGATCGGCGTGCCTAAGAGTTGGCCGATGATTACGACATCGTCCTTGACTTGGTTGTAGACCTGCACCGCGGTCGCCGGGTTGTACTGATGGTCGACTTCAACCGTCTCGATCAGGTACTGGCCGGCAACGCCGCCCTGGCTGTTGATGTAGTCGTAGTAGACCTGACCACCGGCGGTGAGTGGCTTGCCGATAATTGCAACCGGACCGGATAGATCAGAGATCACGCCGACGTTGATCGTGGTCCCGTCGAAGCCGGGACCGGTAGCGATCTCCTCTGCCATGTCGTCACCATCGTCGGCGTCATCGGCAGCGTCGTCGGCGTCGTCATCGCCTGCCATGTCGTCACCATCGTCGGTGTCAACCTCATCGGCAGCGTCGTCGCCTACCGCAGCGTCGTCACTATCGTCGGCGTCGTCGCCCTCGGCGGTGTCGTCACCGTCGTCGGGAGCAGCCGAGTCTCCGTCGTCATCGCCACAAGCCGCGGCGAACAGCGCAAGCGCAAGCAGCAACGCAAACAATCGGAACCAATGTTTCTTTTTCATGTCCCCTCCATGGGATTAGTGGCGAATCTCAGTATGAGAAGGGCCAAGTTGAGAAATAGTTGCGGATACGAACCCAGATTCCAGCCAGCCCCCGGTGCTCCACCAATAAGAACAAGGCAATAAGAAACCCGTAAATGATCACATTAAGCGAAGCAACAGACACGAGACCAGAGTCTGTGCTCTTGGCTGCCACTCCAGGTACACCGTAGTCGGCCGAAATGCCATCGATCAGTCGTGGCAGCGCGGTGATCACCAGCGCACCGATGATCGATCCATAGATGGTGCCCATCCCTCCCAAGATAATCATCGCAATGAACTGGATGGAGACCAGCAACGTGAAGTCGCCCGGACTGATGAAGAGTTGGAGCGGCGCATACAGCGCACCCGCCAAAGCCGTTATAGCGGCCGACCAGGCGAATGCTTGGGTCTTGTAGCCGGTGATGCCGACATCGATCCCGATGATCTCCGCGGCGATGTCTCGGTCGCGCACCGCCTGTAGCGCCCTGCCCGGGCGTGTCCGCACGACATTTTTTGTCAACCACGCGACAAGCGCGACAAAAAACCAGATCAGCCAGAAATAGCTTTCGTCCTTGCCGAAAGACTTGCCGAAGAGGCTCAAGTTCTCGAAGTCGATGAAACCCAGCTTGACTTCAACACCGGCGGCCGATGTGCCGGTATTGCCACCGGTAACGCTCTTCCAGTTTCTGAAAATATGCTCGCCGATGAACACTAGGCCGAGAGTCACAATCACCAGGTAGTTGCCTCGGAGACGAAGCGCGAAAGGGCCGACCGCGGCACCGACGAGCCACCCCACAGCCGGTGCGAACAAGATCCAGAGCCACATCGGCCAACCCCAGACAGACCCTACGTATGCAGTGCTGTAGGCGCCGACGGCCAAGAAAACCGAGTGCCCGAGTGAGACCTGACCGGTGTATCCGGTGAGCAGGTTGAGTCCGATGGCCGCGATCGCAAAGACTCCCGCGTACGCCAACGTGTTCAGCGAAACCCCTTTCCCGCTGAACAGCGTGAAAGGGAAGAAATCCCACAGCACGGGGATGAACGCCCAAGCGAGAATCAGCACTCCGAGTGCGCAGCGCCTCAACCGGTTCGGGAACAAGCGCAACTCGTCGCGATAGTGGATGTGCATCTTCTGAGCCCTGTTGCCGGGCGTAGCCGGAGCCCTGCGAATCCAAGCGAAGCGAATAGGGGGCGTGGAGTCGGCGCTCATACCCGCCGTACCTCCTCGGTACCCAAGAGGCCGTATGGGCGGACCATCAAAACGATGATCATGACAACGAAAATCGCCACCCGCTCGAAGCCAGCGCCCAACCAGTCAAGGTCCTCAATCGGAAACCACTCGGGGGTGGTAGCCACGTAGGTCTTCACGAGGTTCTGAATCCAACCGACCAGCAGTCCTCCGGCCACCGCCCCTGCCGGTGAGTCCAACCCCCCGAGGATCATTGCTGGAAAAGCGAAGAAGACCACAAAATCCAAGTTCGGGGTGATTAGTTCGGGGCCGGCAGTCGCCGCTGTACCCGCCAGAGCCGCCGCGCCTCCAGCGATGGCAAACGCAGTCGCGAACACGATCTTGGTCGAAATGCCCTGCGCGATCGCGGCCTCGTGGTCAAAATGGGTGGCGCGCATGGCGATTCCGATACGGCTGTAGCGGTCAACCAGAAAGAAGACTCCGAGTGCCACTGCGGCCATGGCTATAGCCGCGAGTTTGGAATGTTGGAGTACGACGTCTCCCACGACCGAGGTCGACAATTCCCAGGGGTCGTCGACGCTGAGTTCAGCGAAACCCCAAATCGAGGCCACGACTTGTTTGATGATGAACAGCACCCCGATGGTGACCATGATCGCCCCGAACACCGGCAACTCAGACGGGCCCCTTTCTCCGACGCGCGCCTCGATCCGAGCGGTTACGAACAGAGCCAGCAGACCAATAACGACGCCGCCCACCAGACCTACAAGATGGGTGGTTCCGTTGTAGTACAGCGTCGCCCACCCCAGCAGACCAGCAGAGATTCCGATGACCTCGCGAAAGACTCGCTGCAACATGGCTCGTTGCAACAGCACGCTGAATCCGGCGCACACCAGAACCGAAAAGACGATGCCGAGGAAATAGTTCCAACCCCACGAGGTGCTGACGTTGTAGGTGATGTAACCACCGAGTAGCAGGGCACCACCCTGCGCGAAGTTGATGATGCCGGTGGCCCTGTAGATGACCACGAAGCCAAGCACGATCAGTGCGTACAAAGAACCGAGGGCGATCCCGTCGAAGGTTGCCTGCAGGAAGGTGGTCATGAATACATCTGCTCGATCAGGCCTTCGAATTGTGAGGCGATGGCTGCGCGTTTCACTTTTTGAGTGGCGGTGAGTTGTCCGTCTTCGTGATCGAGTTCGATGGTCATGAACTCAAAGCGTTTGATGGTTTCTACCTGAGCGAAGTCTTCGTTGGTCTCTTGCACGATCCCGTCGATCAAGGACCGTACTTCGGGTTTGTTTGAGAGGTCCGCATAGGTTGTGTAGACGACACCACGGCGTGTAGCCCAGTCGCCGACGGTGTGGTACTCGATGCCTACCAGCGCGGTCAGGTATTTTCGGCGGTCTCCGATCACCACCGCTTCGCGCACGAACGGCGACACCTTCAGGCGATTCTCGATTTCCGACGGCGAGATGTTCTTTCCGCCGGCGGTGATGATGATGTCCTTCTTGCGGTCAGTGATCTTCAGGTAGCCGTCGCCGTCGAAAACTCCGATGTCACCGGTGTGCAACCAGCCTTCGGCATCGATCGTCTCCGCGGTGGCCTGCGGGTTCTTGTAGTAACCAACGAACGTTCCCTCCCCTCGGGTGAGGATTTCACCATCTTCGGCAATGCGCACTTCTGCTCCGGCGACGGGGAGCCCCACTGTGCCGATCCGCACACCCCGCTGAGGGTTGATTGTCGCTTGCGCGCAGTTCTCGGTCTGTCCGTATCCCTCCCGAACCGGTACGCCGATCGACCAGAACCAGTCGAGGATCTGGGGTGCGATGGGAGCAGCACCCGACAGGGCGTTCTGGCAACGACTCATACCGAGGCGCTCTCTCAGCGCGCGATACAGCATGAGCCATCCCAGAACTCCAACGATTCGGTCGCTCACTCCGAGCCTCCCGCTCATGCGGGCCTTCGCCAAGCGGCTGCCCTTGGAGGTCCAGTACTGGTAGTTGCGTCGTTTCAGCCACGAAGCGTCGTTCATCCGCACCTGCACGCTCGCCAACATCTTCTCCCAGACGCGGGGAACACCCAAGAAGAACGTTGGTTGCACCTCGCGCAGGTCGTTGGTAAAAGCCGCACCGCCCTCTCCGAAATTTGCCGTGTAACCGGCGCTGATCCCGTTGATGACCGTGATCAACCGCTCTGCGATATGGCACAACGGGAGATAGGAGAGCACTTCGTCACCTGGTCCGAGCGAGAATATTGCGTCGTAATCGGTGAAGGCGGCATGCATGTTGACGTGGCTGATCATCGCTCCTTTGGGTGGCCCGGTCGTACCTGAGGTGTAGACGATGATGGCCACCTCCGTAGCGTCGAGAGCAGCTACGGATTCATCGAAGTCGGCTGCTGATTGATTCCGACCAAGTTCCAGCAGTTCCTCAAAGGTCAAAATCCGCGGATCATCGAGTACCCGGACACCGCGGGGGTCGATGACCACGGCGTAAATCAAGTCTTCGAGTTGGTCCCAGACTTCAAGGGTCTTGTCGAGTTGTTCTTCGTCCTCGGCCACCACGATCTTTGTTTCTGAGTGCGCTAGGAGATAGTGGACTTCGGTTGCGGGGCTAGTCGGATAGATCCCGACGGTTACCGCACCGACGCCCTGCGCTCCGAGATCGGCGAAGACCCATTCGGGGCGGTTCTCCGCGTGGACCGCCACTTTGTCGCCTCTAACGACGCCGAGGCTGCGCAGACCGAGGCCAACAAGGCGCGCCGTGTCCGCGTAGTCGTTCCAGGTGTATTCGTGCCAGATTCCCAGCGTTTTGTGGCGCAGCGCCACGGAGTCGCCATCTGTGGCCGCTCTGGCGAGCAGTTTGTGCGGAAGCGAGTTGCCCGCTGGGGAGGGGTTCGCGGGGGAGGGGTTCACGGGAGATCGGTTCACGTTGGCTCCCCGAGGTAGGCGGCGATGACCTCCGGGTCGGACTGGATTTCTTGTGGAACGCCAGTGGCAAGGCATTGCCCGAAATTGAGCGCCATCACCCGATCGGCGATATCCATCACCATGTGCATGTCGTGTTCAACGAGGATCATGGCAATGTGTAGATGGTCGCGGATCTCGATTATGAAACGCGCCATATCCTCGGTTTCTTCAAGGTTCATTCCCGCGACCGGTTCGTCCAGCAACAAGAGACTGGGTTCCATCGAAAGGGCCCGGCCCAGTTCAATGCGTTTCTGGATGCCGTAGGGGAGCATTCCCACTGGGCTGTAGCGGTACGGCTGCAACTCCAAGAAGTCGATGATCTCCTCGACTCGCCCGCGATGGTGGATCTCTTCACGTTTAGCCCGGCCGAACCAGATCGCACCAGCTATGAACCCGCTTTTCATCAACAGGTGGCGGCCAAGCATCAAATTGTCGACAAGGTTGAGGTTGGAGAACAGCCCCAGGTTCTGGAACGTCCTCGCCACGCCGCGTTTGGCGACTTGAGTCGGCTTCGCGCCGATGAGTGAGTTGCCCATGAAGGTGATCTCGCCGCTTTCGGGGCGGTACACACCGTTGAGGCAGTTGAAGATCGAGGTTTTTCCTGCTCCGTTGGGTCCGATGATCGCGAACAACTCACCCTCGGTGACCGTGAACGACACATCGTCGAGCGCGGTTACGCCTCCGAAACGCAGCGTCACCGCATCGAAGCTCAACAACGGGGCGCTCATGCGCTCCAACGTTTCTTGCGGCGATAGGACTTGACATCTCGAAAGGACTTGCGGCCGGCTTCGCCAACTCCGAGATAGAACTCGCGAATGTCGTCGTCTTCAAGCAGTTCGGAGGCCGCTCCCTCCTTCACGATCCGTCCATTCTCGAGCACGTATGCTCGATCTGAGATCGACAGCGCCATGCGTGCGTTCTGCTCGACAAGCAGGACGCTTGTTCCCTGCGCGTTGACCGTCTTGATGATCTCAGAGATTCGTTCGACGAGTTTGGGAGCGAGTCCCAACGACGGTTCGTCCAACAACAGGAGCTTCGGAGAGGCCATCAGGGCCCTGCCGATGGCGAGCATCTGCTGTTCGCCACCGGAGAGATAACCGGCGGTGTCACGCTGGCGGGGTTTCAACACCGGGAACAGATCCATGACCCGCTCATGGGCCGCGGTGACCGCCGCCTTGTCATGCACCGTGTGGGCCCCCGTGCGCAGATTCTCTTCGACGGTCAACTCCGCGAAGATCTGCCGTCCCTCCATGACTTGGGCCACGCCGGCACGTACCAGCTTTGAAGGGTCAACGTGATCGGCCGGCGCCCCGTCGAAAATGATCGAACCTTTGGTCATCTCGCCGCGATGAACTTCCAACAGCCCGGTGATCGCGCGCAACAATGTTGTCTTACCTGCACCGTTGGCGCCTAGCAGAGTAACGATCTCGCCCGACTCCACCCGCAAACTCACGCCGCTCAGCACCAAGATCACATCGTTGTAGACGACCTCGGCACTGCGAACATCAAGAATCGTCGGACGTTCGGACTCCACGGCCATGCGACGTGAAACCTACCACGCGACCCCGGTCTCGCGATCTCGCTGATGGCATCGTTTCACGGGTAGTCACCACTACTTGTGCTAGTGGGGTGTGAGCGCACCGGTCGAGGGTTAGTTAACCTCGAAATAATGGATCATGCGTCTAGATTTGCGAGAGGGTGGACCGCTGCACGCAACAACCGTCAACGCGGCAACGGACAGTTCGCAGCAACTCCGAAGCCGACAGTGGTCTAAGCGACGGCTGTGCAACTCAACCCCCACGACCATTTCGCTGACCCGCCCCCGACAGCACACATCCGCCGACCGCGACCCTGGCCCGAAGTCTCCGGCTCGAAACAAGACCTGAACCGAGCGCTTGAGCATCTTCTGGAGGTCGCTGAAACCAACGACATTCGTGTTCAGTACACCGACGACAAGGGCTTCACCGAGGTTGGGTTGTACCGTCACAACGAACGCTCGGTCAGGCTTCACGCGGACCTGGGACACACACCAGACCTGTATGTGTTCGTGTTAGCCCACGAACTAGCCCACGCCTTCGATCCGATTCTGCACGTCACCGAAATGCCTTACTACGGCACCCAAAAAGCAGACATCGAAGCGTTGGCGGAAGCCTCCGCGGTCGTAGCGTTGAGGGAGTGGGGTTTGACACTCCACCACGAACAAACGTTTCTTGACTGGACCGACAAACTCCGATTCTTCTCGTCGGGTTGTGCAAACGGCTCACCTCGACCCTTTACGACAGATACGTCGTCGTGTTGACACCTCTGCGTCCGCCGCTCGTCGATGCAGCAGCCAGAGACGCACGTCAACAGAGGTACCGAAAGTCGTTGCGTCGGGTCAACCGAGCAGCCCGCCGTCAACTCAAAGACCAACAACGCAAAAACAAGTACTAGCGCAGGTGGCCCAAGGGCAGCCGAGGCGGTTCAGAAGCCTGGAGTGCTCCGCGACATTGCAGCACGCCGGCTGTCACCGCGTGCTTCTACATGGAGGCGCGTGTCGTGCGGTGAGCACGCATCGAGTCTTGGATATCGGCATCCAATTCCCGCAGACACTGCGCGACACCTGCGGGTGGCTGACGAAACAGATCGTTGACGCTGGGAGCAATCTCGGCGATGTCGTAAAGGTCGCGGACCAACTGTCGGCCCTGCCAACGGCTCAGCTTCTCGGCAACGTTCTCCTCAACACGCATAGTCGGGACCGCCGCCGCCTCGTCCCATACCTGACCCGCTAGCACAGGAGACGACAACGGCTTGCGTTCGTCTGGCGGGAGCCAGCACCCGCGGTTGGAAAAGTCGATCTTCACCTCGTAGAAACCACCAGCGAACAGCGGAGAAACAACCTTCAACAAGTGATGCGTTCGTCGCTCGCTGAACTCGAACGCGAATCCATATGACGAGTAGCCGTCTAGTTGCTCAGCCACGATGTCGGCTGCGCCTTCCTCAGCATCAAAGTCGAGGTCGAACGAGAACCTGCTCTTGTGCCCGAAGTGGAACTTCCGAAGAGCGGTACCTCCCTTGAAGACCATCCCGCACAACTCGAACAGCCCCTGTCGGTGCATCTCCGAAAGGATCACGTCGAAGGCAACGTCGAGAGCGGCCGCTTCAAAAACCCGTTTGGACGTTCTAGCAGCAGGATACGACCGCAATAGATCGTTTCGATCAACTGCGGGGTTGGAGTCGCGGGCCATCAGATGCTCACAGGTTCCAGTCGTAGGACCAGTTCCGTTCCAGCAGGTAGTCCACAACCTTGTATTTAGGGGACCAAACCGGCATCCAAGGCCTATATTTGTCTGCGTTGACGCGGCGACCAAAATAGTGGGGTCCGTCGCCTACGGCAGGGCCTGACGCGGCGAGGTCTGCTGCGGCGTCGGGGCGTTCGCCGCGCTCCAACAGATAGGCGGTACGTGCCCACGCAGCCGGGGGGTGCCCTTCGAGTTCAGCGGCGAGGAGTTGGGGGTCGACGTTCTCGCATGGTTCCCACAGCCACTCCGCGATGTCAGTCCACGGGAACCGGGCGGGTCGAGCGCCCATATAGGCGAGCAGCGTTTCGGGTTTCCAGACAGGCAGGCCGTGGATCGTGTCGAGTGGGATACGCGGCTGCCAGCGCAGAACCCGGTACTCGGTCAGGCATCTAGGTGGATGCCCGTCACCCCAGTATCCAATGGCGGCGGCGGTAGGGCGGCGTAGCCAGTTACGGACCTGAGCGGACGACCTCCCCCCGATGCAGGCGGGCGTGTTGCGGACGCTCCGCAACCGAGCTCTCAGGGTCGTGAACCCGGCCATGTGGGGAGCAGGAATGCCTGTGAAGACCTCCCAAGCCCCGTTGACCGGGATGCTGTGCAGCCATCCTCGACCGCGAAGCGCTCTCACTACCTGCAACGGATCACGCCCCGTGTTGAACGCAGCCAGATCGTCGAGCGTCACGACCTCAGCGTTCGAGTGCGCCAGACCGTTCACCACCTGCACTAGGTCCGCGGGAGGTGGAGTTGTCGTCGGCATCTCTTTGAGATCCTCGATCAACTCCACAGTGGCGTTATCCATGTTGAAACACTAACACTAATTCACTGTCAACAACACCCCAATGATGACGCGGCGGCGGCTGAGCGACCAAAGCAGCCGCGGATCATTGCGGTACGGTGAGGCTCTACCGACGGCGCACCGCCAACGTAGACCAGTCCTCGGTTTGGAGTGTGTCTAGGTTCAACACGACAGCGCTGTCTGCACAACCGTCGCAGTTCAACCCCTCAATAGAGATACCGTCGCGGCGGGTGCTGTAACGGTGATGCCAGTGGCCATGCACAACGAGTTGAGGGTTGATGGCTCTAGCGACACCAGCGAGCCGGTCCCGGACCTCGCGGGATATGCGTTCCAGGTCCTCTGGGGGGTTCATGGTACTGGTGAGTGCGTAACCCAACGCTGGGTAGTCGTGGGTTAACAGCACATCGGTTGGTCCGGCGTCGATGGCGCGCTGCAGGTCTTCGTCAGACGGGACCTCTTCGGTGAACCAGGACTTGCCTTCGACGCGGTAATGCCGGTCGATGCTCGACGCGCCGCCCAACGCCCTGAACCGCACGTTGTTCCATTCCCATGCGCAGCCCCTGGGTAGATACCACAACCTCGGGTGCAGCTGCACCGGCCGGGCGAGGTGTTCATAATCGGGGTCGGCTCTGCAGGCGGTTTTTCGCAGGTGCGGGTGGTGTTCGTGGTTACCGTCGACGAACAGCACATCAACCCCGGCTTGAGCAGCGGTACGTGAAACCTTCCAGGCGAATCTGGACTCGGGCCACCAACCGAAATCGCCCAACTGAACGATCACGTCAATGTTGTCGGCGGCCATCTCTTGGATGACGCGCATGAACCAGGCGGTGTTGGCGTGCGTGTCGCCCACCAGCCCGATACGCCCACCTTCGACGGTGGGGAAATCCTCAGGAGTTGTTCGCATCGTTGGTCCCTTACTGATCAGCAACAAAGTGCTCGAGCCAACTGTACTAACAGGGACTGACAGGGCTCGCCTGCTTTTAGCAGGCCGAACGGCCGGCCCACATATGGAATCGCCACGAGATATTGAGTGACCGCGTGTGAGCGACCTAGTTGATCTCGAGGGGTTGGCGGGTCCACTATCCTTAGAGGTGATGGCTGTACGAATCCACTCAACGCGTTTACCTCGTACCGGTATGAAACCGCGCCGGCGGATGCGCGCGGCTGATATTCCCGAGGTCATCGCCTTGGATTCGCCGCGGGAGCTGCTTCCGTATTCGATGCTCGCCAAGGAATGGGAGTGGTGGCCTGCTGATCGGGAGATGATGGTCGCTGATCGTCCCGTTACCGACATTCTCGACGATTTGTGTCGGATCGCTGCGGTCGTTCACGCGTTGTGTGATCGTGACGGCGTAGTCGTACCCGACTGGGTATTCGACTACACATCGCCGCGGCCGCTCGCTTTAGGACCTTCGCTTGTTATCGACGGACAGATCTGGCATCGAGCGATCAGCGAAGCCCCGCCTACCTGCGAATACCACAACGTGTGGTTCAGCTACCGCACGATAGAGCCACTGAAGGCGGCTGCCAAACGACTCAAAGCCTCACGCGAAGCCGCAGAGACGTAATGAACGAGCTGCCGCTGCGCACGGTCGCTGAGATGGTGGAGCTGTTCGACGAGATGAACGCCCACCTCGAATCGTCAACACCTGAGGGAACTCGGTACATATTGTCTGTTGTCGGTGGTGTCGCGATGGGAGCGGTATTCGCAGACAGAGCGACTCAAGATGTCGATGTGGTCACACCGACCATCCCTGAAGCGGTGCGCAAAGCGGTACGCGCTGTGGCAAAGGCGCATCAGATGCCTGAGCAGTGGCTCAACAACGATGTTGCCGACATGGTGGATGTTGATTTGCCATTCGACGCGTTCGCGCCGGTCTACACCAACAGGAACCTTGAGGTTCTCGCCGCGAAACCCGAGTATCTGCTTGCTCTCAAACTGATGGCGGGACGCGGCAAAGACCTCACAGACTTAGTGCGACTCGCTGAGCATGTCGGAGCGACATCTTCATCTGAACTGCTCGCTGTTTGGGACCGTGTATATGCCACGAACCCCGCCTACAGCACCGAACGCGGTTTCGTTGAGTCTGTGTGCGGAGACATCGCTCGGTTGCTCCTATCCCATCTTTATGGGAACGACATCACAGCAGACATCGAACGTCTCGCCGTTAGTTACGAGGGTGAGGACTTGCACGACGACGATCCGAGTCTCTCGAATCCACGAAGCGATGAAGGCCCCCGCCATTACACCGAGACAGACCCGTTAGGCCTTTAGTCGAAGGGTAAGCGGAGGAGTTTGATGGCGTTGCCGCGGGCGATCTTGTACACAGCGTCATCGTCTAGATGGCCGAACAAGGAGTGAGCCTTATCCCGGGAATGAGGAAAGGTGCCGTCGGAGTGGGGGTAGTCGGTCTCGAACAGGACATTGTCGACACCCACCTCGTCAAGCAGTTTCATACCGGCTGAGTCGTTGAAGAAGCAGCTGTATACCTGCCGGTAGTAGTAGAACGACGGCTTCTCTGGTAGCCGCTCCTCACCCTGAGCCCATTGATGAGTCAGATAATTTTCGTCGGCTCGTTCAATGAAGTAGGGAATCCAGCCGATCTGGCTCTCCGCATACATCAGTTTCAGAGTCGGGTAGCGGTGCAGCACCCCCGAAAACAGAAAGTCGACCATAGAAGCCGCGCTGTTGGCTGAGATCATCGTGGCAGTCACGAGAGTCGGAGCGTCTTCCGACGTGCGAACCGTGCGCGTACCAGACCCGATGTGCATGGCAATGACGGTCCCTGTTTCTTCGCAAGCCTCGAAGAAGGGATCCCAATACCCGCAATGAATCGAGGGCAGACCCAGCCACGCCGGCAACTCCGACCAAGCCGTTGCGGTAACGCCTCGGTCTGCGTTGCGGCGGATCTCTGCCGCGGCCAGTTCGACATCCCACAACGGCACGATGCACAGCGGTATCAAACGCCCGCCAGAGTCGCCACACCATTCGTCGACCATCCAATCGTTGTAAGCCTCGACACAGAGTTTCGAGAGTTCCTTATCGGAGCGCTCGGCGAACAACTGACCGCAGAAACGGGGGTAGTTGGGGAAACACAATGACGCTTCGACATGGTTGATATCCATGTCCGCCAGCCGATCCGCTGCCCGATAGCAACCGGGACGAATATCGTCGTAGGTGACTCCGGCCATGGTGACCTCTTCGGGTGGAGTGCCCGCACAGGCGATCATGTGCTTGATCTGGTAACGGTGATCCTCGTAGTGCCACCAAGCCGCCATCTTGTCACCGGTTCCGGGCTGCTCAACCCAGGTGCCGTCCTGGAGACTCATTTCGCCCTGGGGCGCGATAACGATGCGCGGTCCGATGTCTCGGTACTTGGCAGGAAGGCGGTCAGTCCAGATGTTCGCCGGTTCCACGACATGGTCGTCAACGCTGATGATTTTCGGGAAATCAGTGACCGAGGCCATTGCGGAACCGTATCGGCATACCGTGTCGCTGGGCTAAACGGCGGTGATCACCGGCGCGCCGTTCCCCCGGTGCTCAAGAAAGCGAATACAGCAGGTGGTGACTCAGGTCACCCGTCTGGTCCACGAACATGATCCTTGTGTCGAACCACCATTGGTCATCGATGCGCTGGAAGGTGTCGTGATAGCGCCCAGTGATGATGATCTGCAACGGCAATTCCGGAGTCGCTTGAGTCACGGTGTAATAGCTCCGGCTTGAGGCCGTTCCGGCCTTCTCATCGACTTCGATGATGGAGTTGGTTGTGACGTGATGTGTCTTGGCCGTGCCGTCTTCGTAGAGCCGAGTTGCTGCGTCGTACATCTTGCGAACACCCTCTGTGCCAACAAAGGTGGCTTCCGGCGGCGCATCGGGCACAGCGCAGATGCGGCCATGTTTGAAAAGGTCGGCTATGCCACCAAGGTCGCCCGCGTCGATTCGCTCGGCATAGAGGTACAGAAGATTTTCTATCATTCGGGCATCGTCGGTCATGCCGAGACGATAGAGAACGCTCGGACGTGGTATCCAAATAGGCGATGAATCTCTCTGACGATTTTGCTCTTGAGTCGGTGCTGGCCGCGGCCGCCGCCGCAGACGGACTCGAGGACTTCGGTCCACCAACCTTTCGGGAACCGCTCGGTGTGCTCCTCGACGCTTACGGTTCTGCACCACTGAACGAACTGGGCCGCATGATTCTTCGCGGGGGAGTGGTACACAGCCTGCGTACCCGACTCCGTACCAACTACTGGTTCGCCGCTCACCCAGAGATCGCCGAACAACGCATTGCTCCACCAATCGTCGTGGTGGGCATGATGCGGACTGGTACAACACTGGTGCAACGTCTTCTCGCTGCCGATGACCGCCACTATTCGGCCTCCGGCTGGGAGATCGGTGAAGCAGCGCCACGAATCGGCTGGCAACCAGACGACGACGACCCCCGTATCGGTGACGCCGAAACCCGAGAGGAGCAAACTCGGGCCTTTGCCCCTGAACTGTTCTCCATCCACCCCATGTATGCGCACGAGGCTGAAGAAGAGATCATGTTTCTGGCAGACGCGTTTCTCTCGCATGTGCCCGAAGCATCGGCCGATGTGCCGGGCTATCGACAGTGGCTCGACACCGCCGATTCCACTCCTGCGTATGAAAATCTTCACCGGATGCTGCAACTGCTCCAGTGGCAGAAACAGCGACGAGGCGAGACCCGCACCCGCTGGATTCTCAAGACTCCTGCCCATCTCGGTTACCTCAACGAGCTATTGGCCATGTTCGGTGACGCCCATGTAGTGCACATGCATCGCGATCCAGCCGACACGATCCCCTCGGGCGCAAGCCTCAACACCACCTTGTGGAAGATGCACGCAGACGATGTCGACCCTCATCGTGTCGGTGCTCAGTGGATTGAACGAATGGCATGGACCAACAACAGAGCTATGGCAATGCGAGCCGGCCTCGACAATGAGAGCGAGCGCTTCACCGACATCGCGTTTGCCGATGTCGTGCAGGATCCCTTGGGCGAGATCAACCGTTTGTACCAAAAGCTGGGTATTGCTCTCAATCTCGAAACAGAAACACGGATGCGTGATTGGTTGGAACACAGCCGCAGCGAGCAGCTCGCGCCGCATCGTTATACAGCGGCGGACTTCGGACTTTCCACCCCTGAGATTCACGAGCGATTCACCGACTACGTAGAGCGATTCATGAGCGCCTAACGTCTCGGCCTATGTCAGAGCATCCCGTCGCCACTGCCCAACAGCACGCCCATGAACTCGCGGCGTTGGAGTTGATTGTTCACCCGACGGTCACCGAGGCATACCGACGAGTGGCGGCTCGGTGGCTGGACCTGGCCGAAGCTTCCGAGGTAATGCGCGAGTGTTTCGATTGGGCTTTTCGTGAGGTTATGTTCAGCGCCGCAATCTGGTCTTCCAACCAGGATCCTCTGCGTCCGAAGGTCACCTGTATCACCCGTTTGGCCCACACCGTTGAAGGCCATGAGATCCCTGGTTCTCGCTGGGGGATCGACAATCCGGACTCGATCTACCGGGTGATACCGATATCAGGTGATGAGAAATACCGGATTACCGGGCGTGTCGGTCGCAACCGGATGACCGAGAACTACTTCACACTCTGGGACGACAAGATGGGCACCGTTGACGTGCTCAACGGCCGCACAATGGATGTCGACTCTGACGGTGCCTTCACGATCACCGTTGACTCGTCTGGTGCCAACGGCCGCCCGAACCATGTGCAATCCGCTCCAGAGGCTCATGAGTTCTACATACGCGACGTAATGGCAGACTGGGCTCTTGACGACCCCAACCATCTGAGAATTGAGAGGCTTGGCAGCCAAGCGGCAGCACCGGCGCGGACATTTGACGAGCAAGCCCAGTTGACCGCGGACTTCATGGCCCACTACGCCAGCTTCACCCGTCGAATGAGCCGAGGCACTTACCGCATGCCGGCCAATCACTTCGCGCTGGCCTGGTCAGCTGAACACACAGGAGCCTTGCGGAACCAGGTGTATGTCGGAGGACGTTTCGAGTTGGCCGACGACGAAGCGTTCGTGGTGACCGTGAGCGACGGGGGAGCGGAGTACTTCACTGTGCCACTGTCGAACATCTGGGGCACCACCATGGACATCGTCGATCGAACAGCCAGCCTCAACAAAGCCCAATCCGTGGCCAACCCGGACGGTACCTACACCTACGTCGTGAGCAACACCGATCCTGGTGTTCATAACTGGGTGGACACCTGCGGGCTCGACGAAGGCATCCTCACGCTACGTATGGCCGAGTTTCCCGAGGGAGGTCCACGCCAAGACCTGGCGGCATCGGGCCAGGTCGTGAAGCTCGACGAACTCGATTCTGTGCTACCCGAGGGAACCCCCTTCGTCGACGCCGACGCACGAACTGCGCAATTGGCTGCTAGGCGGTCAGGTTATTTGCGCCGCCTTCCCGAAGTTGCGGTGTGAGCATGACTCGATGGCTTATCACCGGTTGTTCCACCGGCATCGGACGTGAGACAGCACTTGCCGCCTTGGCCGCCGGTCATCAAGTTGCTGTGACCGCGCGCCGACCCGAGACGATTGCCGATATCGCAGCCCAAACAGCCCCAACAGGACGGGCGATCGCACTACCCCTCGATGTCACCGACCGTCAGCAGATCGCTGATGCGGTAACCGCGACCGTCGAAGCATTCGGCGGAATCGACGTGTTGGTGAACAACGCCGGTTACGGCTACATGTCCGCTGTTGAAGAAGGTGAAGATCACGAGGTCAGGCGACTCTTCGACACCAACTACTTCGGAGTCGTCGACACCTTGAAAGCGGTGCTGCCAATAATGCGTCGACAACGCAGCGGGCACGTCATCAACATCTCTTCGATGACAGGTCTCGTGGCTAACCCTCCGAACGCCTACTACAGTTCGACCAAGTTCGCCCTCGAAGCGCTCACTGAGGCTCTAGCCAAGGAAGTGGACACGCTCGGAATCAAGGTGAGCGCCATCGAACCCGGGGCCTTCCGCACTGACTGGGGTTCACGCTCAATGCGGGAAACGGCGACGCCCATCGAGGACTACGCCGACAATGTCGGAGCACGCAAGGAGCTCATCAAAGCGTTCGCGGACCATCTGCCAGGTAATCCCCGCAGAGTTGCCGACGCTGTGGTGATGCTTGCGGAACTCAGCGATCCGCCCCTTCGACTCCTGTTGGGACAAGACGTCTTGGAGGCGACCCGACAAAAGCTCGCAGACATGAACGCCTCGATCGATCAATGGGAGTCGGTCACCGTTGACGTGAACTTCCCGACCTGACACAAAACCACCGGTCGTGTACAGTTAGAGTGTCTAACAAGCGCAGACTAGAGTGTCTAACGTCAATCTTCGGACCCCTTGAAGGAATTACTTGACCAGACTCGGATTCCTATTGGACAGCGACTCATGCATCGGCTGCCACGCCTGCACGGTGGCTTGCAAGAGCGAGCACGATGTTCCCCTCGGCGTCAACCGCACCTGGGTGAAATACATAGAGACCGGTTCCTTCCCGAACACCAGCCGTCATTTCTCGGTAATGCGTTGCAACCAGTGCGATGATGCGCCTTGCATCTCGATCTGTCCCACGAATGCACTGTTTCGTGCCGACAATGGAGTCGTCGACTTCAACGACGACAACTGCATCGGTTGCAAGGGATGCATGAACGCCTGCCCCTACGACGCCCTTTACATCAACCCCGCCACCAACACCGCACACAAATGCAACTTCTGCAACCACCGCATCGAAGAGGGACTCGAACCGTCCTGCGTGGTCGTCTGTCCAACGCATGCCATCAAAGTCGCTGACTTGGACGATCCTTTGGATCCAGCAACCAAGATCATTGCTCGCCAAGACGTGGCAGTGCGCGCCCCAGAGCAGGGCACCAACCCCAAGGTCTATTACCTAGGAGCAGACCAGGCCTCACTCAATCCGCTGCGCACCGCCATTGCCAACGACGGGATGATCTGGGCCGACACCACCCCGAACCACCCGAGCGTGCCACCCGACAGCAGCGGTGTTGTGGCCCGGACCACCTACACCACATCGCACCAAATGGCCTGGACCACCAAGGTTTCGGCTTACTTGGTCACCAAGGCGATCGCCGCGGGTGTGATGGCGCTGGCCACGTTGTTGGTGCTGCTGGGGCATAGCGCCGAAACCGCGGCGGTGGGTGTCGTACCGCCAATGATTGCGGGATTCTTTCTGGCTGTTACCGGGGTGCTGCTCATCGCGGACCTCAAACAACCAGGCCGCTTCCATTACCTGATCACCAAAGGAAGCTGGGATTCCTGGCTGGTGAAAGGTGCCTATGTGCTGGCTGCTTTCGCCGCGGTGACCGCGGCCTGGTGGATTGCCGGAATTGCCGAGGCCCCCGACATCCTCAAAGTGCTTTCGGTCCCGGTCGTGCTCTGCGCCGCGGCTACTGCCGGCTACACCGCTTTTTTGTTCGGGCAGTGCGAAGGACGGGATCTCTGGCAGACGCCACTGTTGTTGCCGACCCTGTTGGCACAAGCGGTGACCGCAGGGGGTGCCGGTTATTCGATCATCGATCTGTTTGTCGAAGTTCCCGAAACCAACGCCATTCGCTGGGCTTTCCTCGCCGGAGTATGTGTCACAGCGGCTCTGATCACGCTGGAGGCAACCTCCAAGGGGACTCCCCATGTCGAGGCCGCTGTTCACCAGATGATCAAGGGTACTTACCGTGACCGATTCTGGTTCGGAGTGCTGGTGGGCCTCTTCGTGCCTGGATGTGTGTTGATACTCTCTTTGGCCACCGGCTCCGGCTCACCGCTGGTGGCCGCAGCGGGTGTCGCCGCCATCGCCGGGATGTGGGCCTATGAAGACTCCTTTGTCCGCGCCGGCCAGTCTGTGCCGCTCTCCTAGAAGAATCCGCCAAGAAGAAGCCACTGTGCCATGACCGACCTAAGGCAATACCCACCCCACGATGAGTGGCACGATCACACCTCATTGGACGCCAAAGCTTGGCCGAAACGCGTAGAAAAGCACCACAGCCTCATACCCACGACTTGTTTCAATTGTGAAGCGGCCTGTGGTCTGCTCGCCCATGTCAACCACGAGACCCACCAGATAGACAAGATCGAGGGTAATCCTCTCCATCCGGCCAGTCGGGGTCGCAATTGTGCCAAAGGCCCCGCAACTCTCAATCAGGTCAACGACACCGAACGGATTCTTCACCCGATGCGTCGGGTTGGAGCGCGGGGGTCAGGGCAATGGGAGCGGGTGTCCTGGGATGAAGCGCTCAGTGACATCGGTGGACGCATCGCTACCGCGCTCGACGAGAACCGTCACAACAACGTGATGTATCACGTGGGGCGTCCCGGTGAGGACGGATATGCAGATCGTGTTCTCAAGGCATGGGGTGTAGACGGGCACAACAGCCATACCAACATCTGTTCTTCCAATGCCCGTATCGGATACCAGTCGTGGATGGGCCACGACCGTCCCTCATCAGACTTCGCCAACGCGGAAGTGATCTTCTTGATCTCGGCGCACCTCGAAGCCGGTCACTATTTCAACCCTCATGCCCAACGTATTATGGAGGCTCAGACAAAGGGCGCGACGGTAATCTGTGTCGACCCGAGGCTCTCGAACACCGGTGCCAAAGCCGACTACTGGCTGGCTGCCTGGCCTGGCACGGAACCTTTCTTGTTGTTGGCGATCGCCCGTCTGTTGATCGAGAACGGCACCTGGGAGCGTGAGTTCGTGCGTCGTTGGGTCAACTGGGAGACCTACCTGCGCGAGACCCGCCCGGATCTGCAACTGGAGTTCGATTCGCTCGAAGTCGCCTTGCTGGACGCATATCGCCAATACACCCCAGAAGCAGCAGAAGAGATCTGTGGTGTTGACGCAGAGCAACTGCGTGAGATCGCGGAGATCATCGGTGCGCACCCGACCAAGCTCGCCTCGCACAACTGGCGAGCCGCAGCCGCAGGCAACCTCGGCGGTTGGCAGACTGCGCGTTGCCTGTTCTTCCTCAACGTCTTGACCGGTTCAGTGGCCACGGTCGGAGGAACGAGCGGCAACGGTTGGAACAAGTTCAAACCAACACAGCCCAAGGGAGCGCCGCCGCTGTATCAGTGGAACGAATTGTTGTGGCCCCGGGAATACCCGTTGTCGCATCACGAGATGTCGATCCTGCTGCCTCACTTCCTCAACGAGGGCCGCGGAACCCTCGACGTCTACTTCAGCCGTGTCTACAACCCGATCTGGACCAATCCGGACGGGTTCAGTTGGCTTGAGGCCCTGACCGATGAGTCCAAGGTGCGCTGCCATGTAGCGCTCACCCCTACATGGTCCGAAACCGCTTGGTATGCCGACTATGTGCTGCCCATGGGTGTGGGCACCGAACGGCACGATGTGGCGAGTTTCGAGACCCACAACGGCCGCTGGATCGGCTTTCGTCAACCGGTCATGCGTCGTTATGCGGAGATCCGCGGTGAGTCGTTGGGGCCGAACTCTCGCAGCCAGGAGTTCAACCCCGGTGAAGTGTCGGAGGAGAATGAGTTCTGGATCGACCTCTCCTGGCACATCGACCCTGACGGAACCAGGGGAATCCGGCAGTGGTTCGAGTCCGACACCAATCCCGGCACGCCGATATCGGTCGACGAGTACTACGGAACCATGTTCGCCGAGTCGGTGCCCGGACTACCCGAAGCCGCTGCTGAGGCCGGCAAGTCGCCGCTCGAATACATGCGAGACGTCGGTGCTTTCGCGGTGCCGGGTGACATGGTGACGCCCTATGAACGGATCGTCAGCGCAGAGGGCATCGCGGATTGCATCAAGGGCGATGATCAGGTGTTTCGCAAGCCCGGGACCATCGGCACCTGGGACGGTACCCCCACCCATCTCAGCGAGATCACTCTGGCAGACCTGGGCGAGGGGTCACCGGCTGTCGAAGTGGATGGCGAAGCAAAAGAAGGCTTCCCCACGCCGTCAAAGAAGCTCGAACTCTTCTCGACGACGCTGGCCGATTGGGGTTGGCGCGAATACGCCGCTCCCACCTGGATCAAGTCCCATGTCCACCATCAGGACCTCGACCTCGCAGGCAACGAGCGGATTCTTCTGCCGACCTTTCGGATACCGACATTGATTCATACCCGATCAGCGAACTCCAAGTGGCTCAATGAGATCAGCCATCGACATCCTTTGTGGATTCACCCGAGCGATGCCGAGAAACTCGGAATCGAAGAGAACGCGTTGGTGCGCATTTCCACCCGTATCGGGCATTTCGTCATTCAAGCCTGGCGCACTGAAGGAATCCGACCTGGTGTGGTAGCAGCCTCGCATCACATGGGTCGCTGGCGTATCGAAGAGGACAAGGCTCGTTCGTGGGGAACGGGCAAAGCAGAGATCGACCGTATCGACAACAGCGACGGTGGCCAGTCCTGGAAACTGACCCGTACCGACGGGATCCGCCGTTTCGATTCCGAGGACCCCGACAGTCAGCGCATCTGGTGGAAGGACACCGGCGTGCACCAGAACCTGACTTTCTCGGTGCAACCAGATCCGATCTCCGGGATGCAGTGTTGGCACCAGCGAGTCCGGGTCGCCCCCGCTGAAGCAGGCGACCAGTACGGCGATGTGGTAGTCGACACGGCCAAGAGCCGCGAGGCCTACCGGGAGTGGCTCTCAATGACCCGCCCAGCGCCCGGCCCCGGTGGCCTGCGCCGCCCGCTCTGGTACGCCCGGCCCCTCAAACCCGCTGCTGAGATGTACCACCTTCCCAACACCTGAGCTGGTCACTCTTTTGGAGTCTCCTGGGTTGTCTCCTCGGTTGTCTCGGGAGGTACCGGGGCGAGATACCCCACAATCAGCAGCAGAACACCGACGCCCAGGAATGACACCACTCGGCTGACGGTAGCGAGACTGCTGAGGTCCACGAGGAACAGCTTGATGACCACCCCAGCCATAATGGACGCGCCCGCCACCCACACCCGGCGGTCGCTCAAGCGCACACCAGCGACCATTCCCGCCAGACCGATCACAGCCCAGATCACCGACAGGGAAGCTTGCAGTGTTGTAGAGGCCACCAACGATTCGAAGTCCCAAGGAACGTCTTGCCAATGGTGGATGCTGCGCGCCGCTTCCATCGTGACCGCGACTACGCCCACTACCGCCAACGCAGGCACCCATGATGCGGCTAGCAATGGTGCAACAACGTGATCCTCAAAGGCAGCGGCCAGCCTCTTCCAGATCAACGCGACAGCTACCAGGAGACCGGCCAACAAACCAAGCGGATTCAGCACCGGCAAGTAGGGCAGAGGCGAGGGGTCCGCGTCGAAAACGAGGTATGTCACCGACACGACAGTCGCCAACACCATCAAGACCGGTCCACAGCAGTTCAACAGATAACCCCGCCAATGGGCTGCCACCGGCCAAGCCAACAAACGCCTGCCCGACAAAGTTCCAGCCACCAGCAACAGCACGGCGGCGAACGCGACCACGGGCGGCCACACGTCGCTTGCGAAGCGATCTACCTGCCAATAGACCTCAACTCCGACCAGCACGGCAAGTAACCAATAAACGCCCGCATGCAACACTGCACCGAACTGACTGAACTCGCTCTCTCGCAGGCGTAGGAACCCATAGTGGGCGATCAACGCCAGCGGCCAGGCTGCCCATCCGTACAACCCCAGCGGATGAGACTGGTTGGCCAGCGAGATGATCAGCACCGCTGCCATGGTCGGAAGAATCCCAAGCCCCAACGTGTCGAGTTGGGGCCACCGCAACCGACGGGACAGCAAGATCGCGGTACCGAAGGAAGCCACGACGAAGACCAGCGCCGCAGACAGATGCCCAGTCCCGAGTTGGGAGCCGATTTCGAAGAGTCCTCCGAGAATCCACCAGCCAGTTCCCCAGGCCAACGCCAGCGAAGGCGCGGCGCTGTCGATGCTCGCACGATCCCTGTCCCGGTACAGCAGCCAACCCGACACCAAACCAGCGACCGCGAGCACCGCAGCACCCAGGAAGTGCTCGTTGACAATCGGCAACGTGTCTTCTGGATACAAGCTGAACCCCAAATGATCCAAGTGCACCATGAACGACAGACCAGCCAGGAACTGCAACAACAGGCCGCCATCGATGGCAAGAACCCGTTCGCGCCGGCAACCGAACCACACCAGAAGGGTGCCTTGCAGCGCCCACACCGTCGACGTGTAGTGGGCGTTGAGCGCGAACGGAACAGCAAGGGCCAAGAACGTCAGCGCTAGGCCCGTGTAGGCCGCTGCCAATTGACCCCGCTCCTGGTGCAGTCGGCGGACGATCAGAGCCAAGGCGCCTTGAGCGATAGCCAACAGCAGCGCGCTGATCGCCAGACCGTACTCAGTGTGGCCAATCACCAAGTATTGCAATCCGAACCCCATGAATGGCGTGCCGAACACCAGTGGAGCGGTCCACGGATCCTCAATATTTGGAACCTCTCGGATGGCGAAGAGCACCGGTATCGCCATGTACAACAACACGAGGACCGCAATCAACGGCTGCGTCGAAGCCCAGTCATCAGTTGAGTAGCGGTCCCAAAGCCAGAAGGCCGAGATCCCGAATGTAAAGGCCAACCCTAAAAGATTGAGTTCCGGCCACACCTTGAACCAAGCCACTCCAACAATCGCCGCGCTTAGCACTGCATAAAAGCTGAAGAGCGCAAGATGGTCTTCAGGCTGGGTGTACACCAGAACCGGAGCGAGAAACCCACCGATGATCCCAAGGACCGCCAAGGAGCGTGCGTCCTGCAGCACGGCGAGGACACCCGCGCCAACCGTGATGACGATGACAGCTGATCCTCCCGGCAAGGCCCCCACGACGTCATACACAGCGAAGGCTGCATACGTGGTCAAATAGAGGGCCGCGATCCCTCCACCCTGAAGGCTGAGTCCATAGATCGTGTACGTCCGTCGCAAGCGCCAGCCAATAGCGAGCAACGCCAAGCCGAACAGCGCGACCGCGATCAATCCCATCTCAATCGTGAGCGTGATGAATCCTCGTTCGTTGGCCTCTTGAATCAAAAAACCGAGTCCGACCAGCGACACCAACACTCCGACCTTCACGGGTACATTGCCGGTCGTCACCCAAGTCTTGAGAGTGTTTGCGAGCGTCTTTTCTGATTCCAAGGACGGCTCGGCCTGAACATTACGGTCGTCCGCTCGCTGCGCGGTGGGTTCGTGCAGCGGGGCTGCTGGAGGTGCTGGCGGTTGAGCGACGTGGGCAACGGGTTCTGTAACGGAAGGCGCTTCGAAAGGGACCGGTTCTCGACCCGCTTGAGGCGGCGCTGGTGGAGGCGGCGGGGGAGACGAAGGCGGAACCGCGGGAGGAACCAACGGCGGAGGGAGAGGGGCAGCGGGTTCGGAAGTAGGGAACCCCTTTACCCAGCGCTGAGCTTCCTCGACGCTCTTGAGCCGCCGCCCCAGATCGGTCTGTCTTAGCAACACATAGCCCAGAACGCCGCCGAAGAAGAAACCCGAGAGACCGCCAATCACCGCACCGACGATCGCACCAAGTAGCACGACCGCTGCAATCAAAAAGACGTTCGTGCAACCCGGCCGAGAATCTGCCATAGCCTGAGTCTCGCGGATAAATTGTCGATGGGTCGTCTATCTAATGTGAAATTCAACCGCTGAAGCGGTGAGCTTTGCGATCGCAGACGGTGCGCAGCGCGAAGCTGGAACGCAGTTGTGCGACGTGGGGGAGTCTTGCCAAGTAGGCCTTGTGGATACGTTCGTAGTCGGCAACATCGGTCGCCGCGACATGCAGGAGATAGTCGCTGTTGCCCGCCATTAAATGACAACTGAGTATCTCCGCGACATCGACCACCGCTTCCTCAAAGGCGTCAAGATGGTCTTCCTGCTGACTAGTCAGGGCGATCTCAACAAAAATGGAAGTGCCACGCCCAATGAGCTTGCGGTCGAGGACTGCTACATAACCGGTCACCACTCCGATCTCTTCGAGGCGACGCACTCGCCGCAAGCAAGCCGAAGGAGACAGGTGGACCTTCTCGGCGAGAGCTGCATTGGTGATACGGGCATCAACCTGCAAGACCCGCAAAATTTCGCGATCGGTGGCATCAAGTTCATCTAACACAATCTGACTCCTATGAACAATTATCTCTTGTAGATACTAAGAATTGCAACAGGATATTGTGCTAATAGGGCATATCGACGCTCAATACGCATACACATTCTCCAAAGACACGCGTATTCTGTTCTTAGAGGTAGCCAAAATGCGTGTCGGGGTTCCCACAGAGATCAAGATTGCCGAGCGTCGGGTGGGTCTAACCCCCACAAGCGTGCGAGAACTCACTATGCGCGGTCACCGGGTTCTGGTTCAGAGTGGTGCGGGGAATGGCATCGGTGCTTCTGACGCCGACTATTCGGCTGCGGGAGCCCGCGTGGTTTCCGACGCGGAGGCGGTGTTCGCCGACGCAGAGTTGATCGTCAAGGTCAAAGAACCCCAGGCTGCCGAACGAGCCATGTTGGGTGCCGATCATGTCCTTTTCACGTACCTCCATCTCGCCCCAGACACAGCACAAACCGAAGAACTCCTCGCCAGCGACGCCAGCTGCATCGCCTACGAAACCGTTACCGATCACCACGGCGGCTTGCCCCTTTTGGCACCCATGTCCCAAGTAGCGGGGCGCATGTCGATCCAAGCTGGTGCCCATTGTCTCGAAGCCCCCAATGGGGGTTCAGGACGGTTGCTCGGCGGGGTACCCGGGGTCGCTCCCGCGCGAACACTCGTTCTCGGCGGGGGAGTCGTGGGGGAGAACGCCATCGAAATGGCCATTGGCATGGGCTCACAAGTCACAGTTCTCGACCGCAACCTCGAAGTCCTCAACCGGCTTTCTCGCCGCTTCGGGAACGGTTTGGTGACCCTTTACTCAACTGGCGCCTCCCTCGAAGAACAGGTGCTAGCCGCCGATCTGGTAATTGGTGCTGTACTGATCAAGGGTGCCACCGCCCCCAAACTGGTAGGGCCCGAACTAGTCAAGCGCATGAAACCCGGTTCGGTGTTAGTTGATGTGGCAATCGACCAAGGGGGTTGCTTCGCGACATCGAGGCCCACCACTCATACCGAACCGACCTACATCATCGATGATGTCGTCCACTACTGCGTCGCCAACATGCCTGGGGCGGTTCCCCAAACATCCACCTACGCACTCAACAACGCAACCCTTCCTTTCACCCTGGCGCTAGCTGAGAAGGGACTTGAGTGCGCTCTGCTCGACGACGAACATCTTCGCAACGGCTTGAACACCCACAGAGGATTGTTGACTGAGCAACATGTCGCCGAAGCTCAGGGGCTTGAGTACACGAGTCCACTCGCTGCTCTCGGGTCAGCTTCGCTGGCGTCTACTCGGTGATTCCGAAGCGTTCCAGTCCGTAGGCGCTGATGGCGTTGCCGCGCATCACCTTGTAACACTCTTCGGCGTTCATCTTGGTAGCTGCAAACATGCTGTGCGCCACTTTGCGGGAGTGCGGGAAGGTGCCGTCGGAATGCGGATAGTCGGTTTCAAACAGAATCTGGTCGATGCCAACATCGTCACGTTGTTTTAGACCCACCAGATCGTCGAAAATGCAGCCGAACACTCGGCCCTTCACGATTTCACTGGGCAGCGGCCCATCACCGCCCACGCCGCCACGACCTTCTCGGAACACCGAGTCCATCCGTTCCATCTGAAACGGCATCCATCCCACCTGACTCTCGGCATAGGCGATCTTGATTTTCTTGAAACGCTCGAGCGTTCCCGAAAATACCCAGTCGACCATGGAACCTTCGGCGTTCTGGGCATACAACGACATTGATGTCGCCAACGGCGCGTCCGGCGATGTTGAAGGCATCGATGAAGATGACCCGATGTGCATCGAGACAGTGGTTTCTGTCTCCTCACATGCTTGCCACAAGACATCCCAATCACCGCTGTACATGGTCGCACAACCCAACTTGGAGGGGTTCTCCGAAAAGGCAATGGCAAAGCTGCCCTTGGCCGCACAGCGCCGGACTTCGTCGGCAGACATTTGCGGATCCCATAAAGGAACCAATGTCAAGGGAATCAGGCGGCCTTTGCCAGCACCCCCGCCCCAATCATCGATTATCCAGTCGTTGTAGATCTTGAGGCATTCAAGGGCGAGTTCCTTGTCGTCACGCTCAAGAAATCCCTGCCCACAGAAGCGGGGGAAGATGTTGGGGTAGTTGATCGCCGCCTCCACATGGTTCAGGTCCATGTCTGATAGCCGATCAATCTGCTGATAGGTCCCCGGTCGCAAGTCTTCGTAGACCGCGGCCACGTTGCGCTGTTCCTCCCGGGGGACACCCGCAGGCCCGTGCAGAAAGCCGGTGGGAGTGACGCTGTCCTCATAGAGCCACACGTCACACATCTGCCCGTCTGGGTCATGACGCTCGAAGCCGTAGTGGCCTCCTTCGAACTTGAGGCGAATCCGCTCTTGCACGACCCTCGGGCCACGATCTCGCACGCTCGCAGGAAGCTGCTGCTGCCAAAGATCCTTCGGCTCCATCACGTGATCGTCGACAGAGATGATTAGAGGTAGGTCTTCTTCGGCTGGCGTGACATCGCTCATGTGTTCAGCTTACGCCGGGCGTAACCGGAGCCGCGACTCTGCTTGCGCCGGGCATAGCCGGAGCCGAGGTTGTGCCGGGCATAGCCGGAGCCGAGGTTGTGCCGACCGTAGTCGCAGCTTGGGTCAGGCGGGGGCGCGGGTTTTGCGGAGTAGGGGGTCGGCCAGGGCCAGGCCGCGATCGGCAATGCGCAGAACTCTGCCAGCCGCGCCGGGAGCATCGGCATCAAGCAGATTCCCCATTACCTGCAAGGTGATGTTGGCGATGGTCTGGGTTCCTACGGCCAAGCGCAAGCCCGAGCGCAATATAAAGGGGTGCCCAATCAAGAAACTGAAGCGGCGTCCGGTTCGCAAGAAGGCATCAAAGCGTTCCCCGACGAGCCGGTCGTAATTCGCCGGAGCACTAGAGGGATCGGCGAGAAACAAATCCGCGGCCAGAACCCCCGACTCAAGCCCATAGTCGATGCCCTCCCCGTTCATCGGATTGATAAGACCTGCGGCATCGCCGATCGCCACCCAGCCATCGCCGTGACGGCGTTGCGCGCTCATCGGCAATCTCCACGCCCTCGGTCGCTCAAGATAGTCACCGAGTTCCCATTCGTCGCGAATCAAGTCGCGATAGGAGTCGATGAGACGATTCAAGTTGAGCTTCCGGTAACCCTTCATAGTCGACAGCGCACCCACACCGATATTGACCGTGCCGTCGCCAGCGGGGAACATCCACCCGTAACCAGGGATTGCAGTGCCGTCGGAATCGCGCAAGGTTAAGCAAGCTTCGAGATGCCGTTCGGCGTGGCGCGGAGAGGCCGCATAACTTCGGATGGCCAGTCCATGCGGTTCGTTCTCTACTCGCCCTGCGCCAAGCATCCGCGCGACATTGCCGGGTGCCCCAGTTGCTACCACTGTGAGTTCCGCATGCCATTTGTCCGAACCCGCGGTCACTCCGATCACGCGGCCCTCGTCTTGGCGGATCGGCGTGGCCTCTGTATTCCAGATGATCTCAGCGCCTGCTTCTCCGGCGGCGGTCATCAGGTGTGCGTCAAGAAGCCGACGAGGCCACACCGCGCCGTTGGGAGCGAACGACCCATTGGCGGGCCACGGAAGTTCACGGCGGGTTTTGTTAGCGATCATCCGCAGACCGTCAATGCGATGGGCATCGCTCATGTCGATGTTGAGTTCGTTGAGCGCGTGTACGGCTCGTGGGGTTAGTCCATCTCCACACACCTTGTCGCGGCCTGATGGTGCTTTCTCAAAAACCGTTACCGAGGCCCCACCTCTTGCAGCCTGGATCGCCGCTGCCGCCCCGGCAGGTCCAGCTCCGATTACAACCACGTCACGCGCCTTGTTGCCCACCTCCCGACGCTACAGCCGCTACGCGCTCGTGAGTTAGCCACCCGACCGTTGCACATACTCCGGGTGTAGTTGGCACCGTGGTTTCGTATACCCGTCTCGGTCTCGTTCGCCGTGACGGGAACAGGAGGCCAAGCTCTTCGGATTGAGAGGCTCTTCGGATTCAAGCGGGGAGTGGGTCCGCGGCGAGATGGTTGGGGGCACCAGAATCTGGGGGTTGGAACACCGAAATCTGAAGGAGGCCCCGGCAGAACAAGATCTTACGACAAAATGCTGGAATCGAGATCGACAAAATGCTGGTTTCAAGATCGACAAATTGTTGGTTACGAGCTAGGCTCCAGGCATCGACGAGAACCAGTTGATCCCGCGACGCAGTCTCAAGTCCACCGTGGACTCGCATTCGGCTTTCCGCGCCGTAGTGCTCCAAGGTGCCCGCCAAGTGGGCAAGAGCACTCTCGCCGGGTTGCTGGCGAACCAGTTGTCTGCTCCCTTGGTGACGTTGGATCGCGAAGATGATCTTTCGGCCGCGCTCGACGACCCCTCCTTGTTCCTCGACACGCTGGGGACTCCGGCAGTCATCGACGAGATCCAACGCGGTGGCGACCGGTTGATCCTGGCCATCAAACAACGTCTCGACCAGTCGCGCTCACCGGGGCAGTACATAATCACCGGATCCACGAACTTCCTGACATCGCCCAATCTCACCGAGAGTCTCGCCGGACGGATCGACCTCATCACCCTGTGGCCGTTGTCGATGGGCGAACGCCACGACGGGCCCGATGACCTCATAGACCGCGCCTTTCACGATCCGTCAGACCTGATCCAGCATCGAGGCGCAACACCTGGCCGAGGCGAGTACCTCGAATTCGTCTGCCAGGGCGGATACCCCGAAATCCAGAGCTTCGACAGGAGCATCCGCCGTCGCTGGTTCGAGCGCTACTTGGAAACCGTTCTACGGCGAGAGGTTGAAACGGCCACCGACCTCCGCCGCTTCGACGCGTTGCTCGCTATGGCCAGACTGCTGCTTGCGACGAGCGGTTCGGAACTGATTCTCTCGCGTCTCGCCGACCGTGTCGGTATCGACCGATCAACCGCCCAAGTCTACGAGCCTTGGATAGAGACGACTTTCGTCGTTCACCGTGTTCCCGCGTGGAGTCGCAATGTCACGACGAAGATCGTGCATCGCCCGAAGCTCTATGCCTGCGACACAGGACTCAGCGCTGCGATCATCGGCAAGACTCCCACCGCACTGGCCCGACTGAACGACTCCTCGGTCGGACCGCTCATCGAGTCTTTCGTGATCGCTGAACTCGCGAAACAACTCACCTGGTCCGAGACCTCCGCACGACTCCACCACTTTCGCGACCGCGACGGACTCGAGATCGATGCCATCATCGAGTCAGCGGACGGACATGTGATCGCAGTGGAAGTCAAGGCCGCAACGGTCGCTCGAGCCGCCGATACCAAGTCGATGGCTGTTCTTCGTCGACGACTTGATGAGGTCGGAACGGATTTCGTTGTCGGAATCGTCTTCCACACCGGCGACCGACGCATCCAACTCGGCGACCGTCTGATCGCCCTACCCATCGCCGATCTCTGGACCTAGTGCTTCCGGACTTACCAGTCGATGCGGGATCACTCGACCGCAAAACTCGTGATCGCCCGACGATGCGCCCTAAACTCACGAGACCGACGACCGCAGTGCAGTGAGGATCCGAGATGGCCGTTACCGAAGTTGAAGTCGAAGCTGGAACCAGTGATCCTGCCGGCAACATCACACCGGGCCGGGTTCGCATCGACCGTTTCGATGTGACGCTCGGACCGTTGCTGCACCTCGCACCGGAACGTCAACGGCTCGCCAGTCCTCAGTTCAACGAGATCGAAGTCGTTCCCCGCGGTGCAACTCTTGGAGCAGAGATTCGCGGTGTCGATATCTGCGCTGAGCTACCAGATTCAACGATCGCCGAAATCTCAACTGCGCTGGCCGACTACAAGGTCATCTTCTTTCGCAATCAGCCGCTCACCTCGGCGCAACATGTGGCCTTCGGCCGACGTTTCGGAGACCTGGAAATCCATCCCTTCATCACCGGCAACGAAGAGCACCCCGAATTGGTGCGCTTCGCCAAAGGGGCCGATACCGGAGGGTTCGAAAACGGTTGGCATCATGATGTGACCTGGCGTGAGATCCCTTCCATGGGGGCGATCCTGCACGCCATCGAGGTTCCGCCCACTGGTGGCGACACTCTCTTTGCCGACATGGGCGGGGCCTACGACGGGTTGGACGACGAAACCAAAAAGCGAATCGACGACCTCTACGCAATCCACGACTACATGCTGGCCTTCGCCAAGCAGGTGCCGGAAGGCAAACAAGAAGAGATGCGTGAGCGCTATCCACTGGTACGTCATCCAGTCGTGCGGACCCACCCGGTAACCGGCCGCAAATTGATCTTTGTAAACACCTACTTCACGTCACACATTGAAGGTCTTGATGAGGTTGAGAGTGTGAAGTTGATCAAGCACCTGTCGGGCCAGGCCAACACAGTCGAGTATCAATTCCGTCTGAGTTGGGAGCCTGACACGGTTGTGTTCTGGGACAATGCCGCTGTGCAGCATTACGCGTCGAGTGACTACTACCCCGATATTCGGGTGATGGAGCGCGCTTCGGTAATCGGCACCCGGCCCTTCTGAGCCGCAGCGCCTAGCGGCCTCGGGGCATGGCACCCACCACGGATTGGAATCCGGTTCTCCGTAAGGAGTTCGACAAGCCCTACTGGCGCGAACTCATGGCCTACGTGCGCCAAGAGCGCATGACTGGTGAGGTCTATCCACCCCACGAAGAAGTGTTCGCGGCACTTCACTTGACACCCTTGGCCGCGGTGCAAATCCTAATCCTCGGCCAGGATCCCTACCACGGTCCGCGCCAAGCCCACGGGCTCTGCTTTTCGGTGAGTCATGACGTGCAGGTACCCCCGTCTCTTGTCAACATTTTCGCAGAGCTGGAGCAAGATCTCGGGATCGAACCTCCCAACCACGGCAACCTCGAAACTTGGGCTCGCAACGGAGTGCTGCTGCTCAACACCACCCTCACTGTGCGAGCTCATCGAGCCGCCAGCCATCAACGCCACGGTTGGGAAACATTCACCGACGAGGTGATTCGCTGTGTGGATGCCAAAGAACAAAGAGTCGTATTCATTCTCTGGGGAGCCGCCGCTCGAAAAAAGCGGTCATTGATTGACACTGGCAAGCACGTCATCGTCGAGTCTGTCCATCCCTCGCCGCTCTCCGCGCACAACGGCTTTTTTGGAACAAGACCGTTCAGCAGAGCCAACGCGGCGCTCGTCGAAGCAGGACGTGAACCGGTTGACTGGCGTATTGAAAATTTGTGACTCAGAAATACCAGGGGAAGCTTGACCAGTCGGGATCTCGCTTTTCGAGGAAGGCGTCACGTCCCTCCACGGCCTCGTCGGTCATATAAGCAAGTCGAGTTGCCTCGCCGGCGAACACTTGCTGACCAACGAGTCCGTCATCGATCAAATTCATGGCGAACTTGGCCATTCGCTGGCCCGTGGGGCTCTTTGAGTTGATCTCCGCCCCCCACTCGAGTGCAACTGCTTCCAGTCGCTCGTGGGGAACAACCGCATTGACCATCCCCATCTCAAAAGCTTGCTGAGCCGAATAGTTGCGTCCCAGAAAAAATATTTCACGAGCTCGTTTCTGTCCAACCTGACGAGCTAGATAAGCCGAACCGAAGCCACCGTCGAAGCTGGCTACATCGGTGTCAGTTTGTTTGAAGATGGCGAATTCCTCGCTGGCGAGGGTGAGATCCGCGGTGACATGCAAGCTATGGCCTCCGCCGACGGCCCATCCGGAGACAACCGCGACAACGATCTTCGGCATCGTTCGGATCAGTCGTTGAACCTCAAGAATATGCAATCGCCCCGCTCGACTTGCATCGACCGTTTCGGCGGTTTCGCCCTCCGCGTATTGATAACCCGACTTGCCGCGAATCCGCTGATCACCTCCCGAACAGAAGGCCCAACCGCCGTCTTTGGGTGAAGGACCGTTGCCTGTGAGCAGAACACAGCCGACGTCAGTCGACATGCGAGCGTGATCGAGACAGCGATACAACTCATCAACGGTGTGCGGCCTGAAGGCATTGCGCACTTCAGGGCGGTTGAAAGCGATCCTTACCGTGCCTTGTGTCTTGGCACGGTGATAGGTGAGATCAGTCAGAGTCTCAAAACCCGCCACCGAACTCCACGCCTCGGAGTCAAAGATCTCCGATACCCCTGCACCGTCTGATGCTGCATTGTCTGATGCTGCACCGCCTGACGCTTGATTGTCTGACGCCATCGCTACCTTCCCGAACTCACCCGTGCCATCCGGGCATCGAGTCGCTTTATCCATACTGACACCAAGTCTGTGCCGCGTCCGTCTTGTTCTCCAAGGTCGAGCAAGTCAACTGAAGCCATGCGAGCTAGCAGCACCACCAAAACGTCGACATAGTGAGCTGTCAGATCTTCAAGTGGGTAATCCGTCACGCCGGCAGATACCAACGCTCTGTGATACCGGGCTAAGAGAGCGTCGATTTCACTTTCCGGGACCTCGGGGTCGATCGAGCCACAGATGAAGTAAGCAATATCGGACACCGCCGGACCAAAGCTCGACAACTGCCAGTCGATCAGAGCGCGTAACCCTCCACCGGCAGCGAAGAACATGTTGTCGAGCCGAAAATCACCATGGAGCATGCATTGGGGAACGTCACGGTGTAACCGAATCGTCCGATCAATATTGTCTTTGCGGGTCGTTTCGTACAGCTCACGAGTGTGGTCGCTGAGGTAATGCCCGTAGTTCTTCAGAAACCCTCGTCGAGCACTAAGAGATCCCGCATGGAAGAGGCGGGGTGCAATCGCTGAAGAAACCAGCCAATAGCGCTCTGCTGGACGCCGATCTTGCCAAGTCGCGGCATGCAATCGAGCGACGGCCTCAAGCGCTTCGCCTGCCCGCTCAACGTCACACCCCTGAACCTGATCGCCGATCACAGCAGGCGCCAGATCCTCGAGAAGCAAGATGCTCGGAAAGGTCTTAGGTTTCGCAAAGCGGATCAGCAGCAACATGATCAGGCGCAGCAACCAGATGGGCAGACGCTCCATTCTGCGAATCCGCTCCAGTTGCCGCGCCGCATCCGGATTGACTTCAATGTCGCCGTAATACAGTCGCGGCGCCGCAACGTCGATCTCGGGGAGGATTTGTTCGTAGACCCGTAGTTCCCGCTCGTACACGCCGAGCATCTCCGATCCGTTGCGGTTGTCCTCTACCGAAGTGGGGATCTTGGCGATAACCGTCGCAGGACCCGAACCAATTTCATAGGTGAGGTGAATCCGCGCCAGTTCGGAGGCGAATCCTTCACCGACACCAAGAACTTCGATTGTGCGGCTGAGCACCGTGGTCTCTGTAGAGATGGCTTGGCGCTGGCGCAAAGCCAGAGTCAGCCAGTCGGCCGTAATCGCGTCGAGCGTCTCCGGAATCGGCAATGCCACGCAGTAACGGTAGTGCCAAGCCGCTCAACCGGCAGCAACGGTGCCAGAGCTATGCCGATGAGGTGGTACGGAAAGACAATCGCCATCACGGCGAGGATCACCAAATGAAACGCCACAGCCAAACCGGCCCACAGCCACGCGGCTCTGCGGCCAACAAGAGCCAGCGGCGCTGCCAATTCGACCGCGATGGCAACTATTGCCGCGGGTGCAAGCGTCCATGAATTGCGCAACATCAGCGCCCCGAATGGTGCGGTCGGATCGCCGAGGAGTTCTTTTCGGGCGTTGTCGAAAGCAATCTGATGACGCAACACGTCGCCATCGATCCAGCCGAGACCGCTTATTCTCAGCTTGGCGATACCCGCCAGGAAATAGGTGCCGACCGTAAGCACTGCTAGTGCTTTGACGATCGAACCCGCGAGTTCCTCCTGGTCGGCTGGCACCACGGCCTTTTCCATCGACCAATATGCGCAAGCTACCGGGAACACCGCTAGGACACAGAGATGTAAAGCCACCAGATTCTCAGTGTGGAAGATCTGACCCCATGAGTTCCGAAAGGTGGTGAGGAACAGGAAACCCGCTACCGCGACCAGCGAAGACGACCGATATCTCCATCCCATCGCCGCGGCGCCACAGGCGATGGGTGTGACCACGACGGCTGCGACAATCACAAGCGCTGGTGCGGGTTCGTTGAGCCACCACAGTGGGCCGATCGCTTCGAAGCGGCGCGACGACAAGTCGATGGTGTCCAGCAAATGGGGCGCCCGCACTGTCGTCCAAACCGCTGCGTACGCGAAGACCAGAATACGCAACATGGCTAGGCGCTGCGTCACGATCCACCCCCGCAAGTTGCGTGCACGGTCACTGTGGAGTCGGTTGAACCCTCCACGCTAAGCGCGACAACATCGAGCGTCTCGGTGCGCACTTCGACTTGTCGGTCGGCACCAAGGCGCTCAAGTATCTCCTCACAGAGAATCTCTGCCTCGCCAAGCCGTATCGCTTGTTTGACGGTCACCGAGGCGAGCACCGCTTCGTCGGTTCCTGCGATCAACTTGGGGGACAGCCGCGCAAAGCCGTCGTCGGTTCGTTCCACAGCGGTGGCGATGCTGTGGATGTGGCCGCGGTCCGTGGCGAACATCGGGTAAGTCGAAAGCGGATATGTGTCGCTGGTGGGATCACGGATCAGTGGAGCGAGGACCAGCACCGCGGCGACGGCGGGAATCAGCCGGATCGTCCATCGTCGCATAACCCAATCGTAGGGTCGGACGCAACCTCCAACCGCCCCTGTCCGCGTAGCGCTAAGCGGTGCAGCCGTCTACTACGCATCGGGACATAGCCAGCCGCCCCTGTCCGCGTAGCGCTAAGACTCACTAACGTGCCAACGTGTCGTCGGTCAGCACCAGAGTCGTTCGCGGGGTCGTGGTCTGGATCCTCGTACTTGGCGTGGTCGCGCTCGTCGTACACCCTGAGGGCTGCGGACAACCGACATCTGCGGAACTCAACGACGCGGCGGTAGCGACGGTGTCGTGGTTCGGTGCCAACATCAACGACGACGGAACTTTCGTCTACCGCTACGACCGCGCCGAGAGCCAAGAACTCGGCGGGTACAACGATGTCCGCCATGCCGGGGTCTTGTTGTCGCTGTATCAGGCAGAGTCTGCTGGGATCAATGGAGCGGCAGAGATTGCCGATCGTGGCTTGGGCTATGTTGATGCGCGCCTGTTGAACACTCCCATTGGTCTCGTGTTCGGACGAGGAGCAAGCGCGAGGAGCGGTTCTGTCGGACTACTGGTGGCGGCGCTGGACGAGAGACGCCGGGCCACCCTCGCAGATGATCGCGATCCTTTGCTCCTTGCGCTCGGGCGAACCTTGACCAGAGTCGTCAACGCCGACGGTTCGGTGGGTGCCTCGATCGACACCACAACTGGATCAACTAGTGGTAGATCGCCGTTCTTCACCGGTGAGGTTCTCTGGGCTCTGGCGAGACTTCACGTGACCTTCCCCAACGAGAACTTCGACGAACCCGCGTTGCGTGTCTATCGATATCTCATTGAGGACCGCGACCGTGTCGAGTCACCATGGCCGCCGGTCTCGGATCACTGGGGTGCATACGCACTCGAGACGATGAGTCGCTGGCCGAATGCCGACAGCTTGAGTTCTGAACCTGACCTTGAGCTGGATGGCGCGGCGACAAGCCGGTGGCTGAATCGACAACTCAACCTGTTCGGTCTGCAGGTTCGTTATGAGTCGCAACGCCAGGGTGGTTTGACGCGGCTGACCAGAGGAACAGTTGCGGTTCCGGCCGGTGTCGGCACGCTCGGCGAAGGCATCGGCAACTATCTGCGATTCTTGAATCGATTTGCGGTGACCGGCGTTGACATCGATGCGCTGAATGATCGAGCACGCTGCGTCGCTCACCTGTTGATGAAGCGCCAGGTCAGTTCTGTGCAGGCCCAGCTACACCGTGAACCGCTGCGTTTGCATGGTGCTTGGTTCCGAAACGACATCACCCAGATGGACGATCAGCAACACGCCCTCTCGGCACTGTTGCTCCTTGAAGATTGGATGCCCGAATGAGCTCAACTCTGATAGCGCTGGCCGCAGTCTGCGCCACCAATCCTTTCCGAGTCGCGGCTTGCGCTCCGCCAAAAGCCGATATTCGACGTAAGGCAATTGCGGTTGCGACCGCGATCAGTCTGGTCGCGGTGGGCCTGCTTGGCGTGCTGAGCGAGGTGATCTTGGAGTGGCTCAACGTAAGTGGATCTTCATCTCGAATCGCCGCAGGCGCCGCTGTATTGCTTGTCGGCATTCGTGATCTCTTCATGCAGCCGCCCTCGCCAGAACCCGGTCTCAAGGGGTGGCGAGCCGGAATTGTGCCGATGGCCTTTCCCGTTATTTTCACTCCGGCACTTGCCATTCTGGCGATATCGGCCGGCTCAGAGCGAGGCGCTGCTACAGCAGTCGGGGTGATCGGCGCGGCGATCTTGTTGGTCGGCGTGATCGTCTTTGCGAACGTTCAAGGAACGTACCGGCGCACAGCCACATTCGGGAGCGCCGGAGTGGTCTGTGGCACGCTGTTGCTCTTGAACGGAGTAACAGCCATCTAACTCGCACGAGCTGATCGCGGTACGCAAGGACAGGACCGAAGCGGGGCGAGGCCGAGGGTCTCAGTGGCGACGATGCTGGCGGCACACCACCGGTGAACGGGGACACATCACGCGGACGCAAATCAAGATTCCACCTCAGTCCCACGAGGTCACCGATTTCGCCACGGTGGCACCGGTCCACTACGTGATGCCCGTGCCCCAACCGAATTGGCAATCCCACATTCCCCCTATGTGTCGGCCGCCTTTTTTGACATCGCCGCTGAGCCATGTAGTGTGTCCACTTGTATGTCCCACATGGCCAGGACTCACGTGCAATACCTCATCTGGGTTGATGAGAACGGCGACTCCACATTTGCTCGCGACGAATACGTCGCCGGACCTTGGCTCAATCAACAAACCAACAACGGAGGGTGGCAATCCCTCGGCGTGCACACTCTTCGCGGTCGTGTCCGCATTGAAGTGCGAGACACACGTGCCCGCGACGACTGGCCGATGTCGGCTTGGCGAACGCCAGCATCGCAGTCGATGCCATCCGACTGAGGAACGCTCGTAGCCAATGAGGCAACAACCCTATTCCACTGTGCCGCGAGGAGGCAACAACATGACAATACCCAGATTCCCCAGGCCCTTCATGATCCTCGCGGTCATAGCGATCTCAGCATTGGCGATTTTACTCTCATCGCCGGTCGCTGCACAGGTCCCTGACCTGCCGACGGACACCGACGACACCGACACGGACACCGACGACACCGACACGGACACCGACGACACCGACACGGACACCGACACGGACACCGACGACACCGACACGGACACCGACGACACCGACACGGACACCGACGACACCGACACGGACACCGACACCGACACGGACACCGACACGGACACCGACGACACCGACACGGACACCGACACGGACACCGACGACACCGACACGGACACCGACGACACCGACACGGACACCGACGGTGGCGAGACACCGACCGCGGCGGAGCGCTTCGTCGACGTCAACAACGACGACTACTTCGCGGACGGGGTCAACTGGATGCTGACCAACGAGATCACCACAGGCTGCGAACCCGACAGATTCTGCCCGCACGACACCGCCACCCGCGCACACTTCGTGACATTCCTATGGCGCGCAGCCGGCCGTCCCGAACCGGCCGTGTCCGGCGCCGAACGCTTCGACGACGTCGACGAATCCGCGTACTACCAACAAGCCGTCGGCTGGGCCGCAGAAACAGGCATCACCACAGGCTGCGGCGACCGAACCATTTTCTGCCCCAACCAGGAGGTAACCCGCGGCCAGATCGCCGCGTTCCTGTACCGGTTCTCGGGCCAACAACACACCGTGACCGAAGCAACCTTCCAAGACGTCCCACCCGACGCCTACTACTTCACAGCCGCAGAATGGATGGCCGCCAACGCCATCACCACAGGCTGCGGCGACCGAACCATTTTCTGCCCCAACCAACTAGCCACACGCGCCCAAGTAGCCGCCTTCATACACCGATACTTCACCTAACAGGCTCTTCGGATTTAAGCGGGGAGTGGGTCCGCGGTGAGGTGGTTGGGGGCCTCCAGAATCGGGGTTAACGCACACCGAATCTGAGGAGGCCCCCGGTGGAACAAGATCCTACGCGTATCTGTGAGTTGTTGGTTGGTTTAGGCGATGTCGGCGTTGTCGGCGTCGACGACGAAGCCACCGAACCGCTGCTGGTTCATATCCAGACACGGACGCGGTCGCGGCCGGTGTGTTCGGGTTGCGGCGGGCTGGTGCGCTCCAAAGGCATCAGGCCGGTGCGGCTGGTGGATTTGCCGGTGTTCGGGCGGCCGGTGCGCCTGGTGTGGCACAAGCATCGCTGGTTCTGCCCGGCCACAGATTGTGCGACAGGTTCATTCACCGAAACCAACGACGAGATCGCACCGACGCGTTCGGCGTTGACGACCCGTGCGGGGCGTTGGGCAACAACAGCGGTGGGTCGTGACGCGCGTGCGGTGTCAGATGTCGCTGCCGAGTTGGGTTGTGACTGGCACACAGTCAACAAAGCGGTGCTGTGCTGGGGGGAGGCGTTGCTGGCCGCGGATGTCGAGCGGGTGGGTGCGGTGTCCGCGTTGGGGCTCGATGAGACCCTGTTCGGTCGTGAGAGCCGTTGGCGTACCCGCCGGTGGTGCACCTCGATCGTGGACGTGTGTGGCGGCCAGTTGCTTGACGTTGTGGCTGGTCGCGACGCGCAAGCGCCGATCAGGTGGTTGTTGAAACAACCCCAGGGGTGGCGCGACAACATCGCTTGGGGCACCTTGGACCTCTCAGGCGCGTACCGTCGAACCTTCGATGTGGCGTTACCGAACGCCGGGCAGGTCGCTGACCCGTTCCATGTGATCCGTTTGGGCAACAACAGCGTTGACGAGACGCGCCGCCGGGTCCAAAACGACACCTTGGGTCACCGCGGCCGCAAACACGACCCGCTCTATCGGGTACGACGGCTGCTCATCTCGGCTCATGAACGGCTCAGCGAAACAGCAGACACCAAACTCCGCGGTCTGCTCACCGCAGGCGACCCCCAAAGCGAGGTCTTCTTTGGCGTGGCACGCCAACCAAACCCTGCGCGGCCTCTATGACATCGACTACCCCCAACTCGCCGGCACCTACCTGAGTGAACTCACCGACGACCTCACCGACCCTGACTGTCCACCCGAGCTATCCCGGCTGGGCCGCACCCTGCGTCGTTGGCATCACCAAATCATCAACTGGCACCAAGCACGAGTCACCAACGGCTGTACCGAAGCCGTGATTATCTGTAGCGCGTCAGAGGGTGTCGTCGATGTCGCTGACAGGCGCATGGCGGGCTGTGGGGGACGCGTTATCTGGAGCGGTGTCGTCGGTGTCCGCGATGTTGCTGTGGGTGTGCGCTAGACAATGCTGCGGTCGGTTTGGCGCGGTCCGGTCGAGGTGTCGTGGAGGTGGCCTGTGAGGGTGCAGCGTGTGGTGATGCCGGTGACCGGCGCGGAGTCGTAGACGGTCATCGACGATGAGTGGGCTGCGGTGGAGCCGGTGGAGCGTTATCTGGGGCATTTGGCAGGCATTGAGCGTTCACCGAACACGGTGAGGGCCTACGCGCACGGTCTGCGGCTTTGGTTCGAGTTCCTCGGGGCCCGTCGCCTTGTTTGGGACAGCGTCGGGATTGAGGATGTCTCGCGGTTCGTGGCATGGCTGCGGGCTCCGGCGGACAACGTGATCGTGTTCGATGACACGGCGGCGGTTCGCAGCGCGGCGACGGTGAACCGTCACCTGGCCGCGCTGTTCGGGTTCTACGACTTCCACGCTCGCAGCGGCGGCGTGGGCGTGGCGGCTGAGTTGGTGGCGTGGCGGCGAGGGTCTCGGGGTTCCTACAAGCCGTTCTTGCACGGCATCGCGAGCAGCGGTCCGGTGAGGCTGCGGCCGGTGAGGCTGCGTGTGCCGCGGCGGCTGCCGGCCGTGCTCGGCGTCGAGGAGACCGCTGTGATCTTGGCGGCGTGCACCCGGCTGCGGGACCGGTTCTTGTTCGCCTTGCTGGCCGAGACGGGCATGCGGGTCGGCCAGGCGCTCGGTCTGCGACACGAGGACTTCGTGAGCCGTCGGCGGCAGGTGCGTATCGTGGCCCGGGCCGACAACGCGAACGGGGCCCGGGCCAAGTGCTCGTCGCCGGCGACGGTGCCGGTGTCGGCGCCGCTGGTGCGGCTCTACAGCGATTACATGCACACCGAGTACGGCGGGTTGGACTCTGACTACGTGTTCGTGAACCTGTGGTCGGCGCCGGTGGGCAGGCCGCTGCGCTACGGTGCGGTCGCGAAGCTGGTGCGGCGGCTGCGAGCCCGCACCGGCATTGAGTTCACCGCGCACACGCTGCGCCACAGCCGCGCCACCGAGCTGATCCGCGCCGGTGTGCCGATCGAGGTCGTGTCCAAGCTGTTGACGCACCGGTCGGTGACCACGACCAACGACGCGTACGTGCACCTCGACGTCGAGGACCTGCGGTCCGAGCTGGTGCGTGCAGGCGCCTGGGACGACGTCTCATGCTGAGCGCCGTCCCCGCCCACAGCGGCCGCGGCGACCGTCTGGGCGAGCTCGTGGCGGCTGTGCGCCCGGAGTTCTGCGGCGAGGTCATCACGGTGTCGCCCGAGGACCCGGTGTTCGGTCGGGGCCGCTGCGAGGTGGCGGGATGCGGGCGCAGCGCCTGGGCGCGGGATCTGTGCTCTGCTCACCACCAACGGTGGACCAGCCACGGCAAGCCCGACCTCGGGGAGTTCAAGGCGGGCGCCGCTGCGGTCGCGGTCCGGGCCGGCTCAGAGAACGTGGATGGCTTCAATCTGTCGGCGTTGGCCGTCGGGCCCCGCCTGGAGGTCGCATACGTGCTGCAGTGCCGCCACGACGACCGCACTGTGAGGGTGTCGCCCTCGACGGTGAGGCATTTGGTCGCTCTGCTGGCCGACAGCGGCGCCGGCTCGCTGCTGGACCGGCCGCTGGAGGACTGGCTCGATGAGGTGAGGTCCCACCGCCGCAAGGACCCGAGCCCTGTGATCGGGCTCATCGGCTACGCCTACCGCAGGCTCAGCGACCTCGGCGGCATCGACATCGAAGCCGAGTACGCGTCGGACGTCTGGGTCGCCTCGCGGCTGGGGATCAAGGTGACCCGGTCGCCGGCTCAGACCAGTTTCAACACCATCGACCAGCCGTGGCTGCGCGCCGCGGTGAAGCGCTGGGCGAGGCTTCGGCTGGGATCGGGCAAGACCTTCGGCAGCGTGCACGTCGATGTGCGGGCGATGCTGTGGTTCAGCCGGTTCCTCACCCAACGCGATCCCCGAGCTGTCGACGAGACCGTCGTCACCCGCGACGCGCTGGAGTCCTATCTGGTGTGGGTCACCGGCTCACATCTCGCTGCTCACACCTCCAGCACCTACATCACCTGTCTACGGGTCTTTCTCGACGCCTGCCGACGCCACGGCTGGCTGCCGCGACTGCCCGCGACGGCAGCGATCTATCACGACGACCTGCCCAGCCGACCCCGGCCCCTGCCCCGGTTCATCCCCGAGTTCGTCATGGCCCAACTCGAAGACCCAGAACGCCTCGCGATGCTGCCCGACGCCACGACCCGGGCGCTGGTCATCGTGATCATGGAGACCGGCCTGCGGGCCAACGACGCCTGCTCGCTGCCGTTCAACCCGATCATCGAAGACAGCGCCGGATGGCCCTGCCTCCGCTACCTCAACACCAAGATGGCCGCTGAGCAGCTCGTGCCCCTCAGCGCCACCGCCGCCGAAGCCATCCGCGCCCAACAGAGGCATCTGCTCCACCGCTGGCCCGACGCCTCGCCGGTGCTGTTCCCCGCCCCGCGATCCAACCCCGACGCGACCCGGCCGTTCAACTACGCCACGCTGCGGGGGCGTCTGGCCCGCTGGCAACACGACATCGACCTGCGCGACGACACCGGCCAGCCCGTGCGGGTCACCGCCCACCAGTTCCGCCACACCTTCGGCACCCGGCTGATCAACACAGGCGTCCCCCAACACGTCATCCAGCGGCTCCTCGGCCACGCCAGCCCCCAGATGACCGCCCGCTACGCGACGCTCCATGACACCACCGTCCGCGCAGCCTTCGACGAATACTGCCAGCAGCGGGTCAACCTCGCCGGAGAACGCATCGCCTATGACCCCGGCGGGCTCACCGCCCAAGCCGAGTGGACCAAGCACAACATGGCCCGCGTCCAAGCCAGCCTGCCCAACGGCTACTGCGGACGCCCACCACAACAGGACTGCCCCCACCCCAACGCCTGCCTCACCTGCCCCGACTTCCAGACAACCCCGGCGTTCCTCGACAACCGCCGGTGCCAACGCGACGAGACCCGGCAGCTCATCGCCACCGCCGAAGCAGACGGCCGGTTCCGGCTCGCTGACAACCACCGGCAAGTCCACGACAACCTCAACCGGCTCATCGCCGCGCTCGAAGACACTGGAGACACCACACCATGACCGCCGCCCTCGCCGCTGCCGCCCGACAACGCTCCGACCAGACCCGCCAACGCGCCACCGAAGCGCTACAGCGCCTCCACGCCACCGGCCAACCGATCACGTTCGCACACGTCGCCCGCACAGCAGGCGTGTCCCGGTCCTGGCTCTACCGCCAGCCCGATCTGCGAGCCGACATCGACCGACTCCGTCGAGTTGCCACAACCCAGGCCGTCCCCATCCCACCAGCCGAGCGAGGATCAGCCCAATCGCTGCAACAACGGCTCAACGCCGCCCTCGACGAAATCACCAGACTCAAAACCGACAACCACCACCTCCGACAACACCTCGCCCAACACCTCGGTCACCGGCGCCAAAACCACCTCCCCACCCCGTCAGCGACATGTCTCCCACACGAAACCCAAGCTCAGAACCACAAAAGCGCCAAGTCCTACAGATAAGAACCAACAACCTCCTCCAAGTCCTACGACGAACCGCCCACAGCTTCACCAACCCCACCAACTTCGAAGCCCGCGGCATCCTCGTGACATAATGACCCCAACAGGTGCCAGCAACCCTTCATCCCATGTTTACGCGCAGGGCCAAATAGATTGCACGCCTTTGCAGAGAATTTTTTGGGAACATCGAGGTGGAAGCGTGTTTTTGGGGTCGCCGGTGCGGGCTTCGCCGGGCCGGGCGGATGCCCTGCAGACATACAATTGAGTGTGTCCGGGGGCTGTGTGGCCCCGTGAATCGGGATCGACTATCAACCCATCCAGTAGTGGGTGATTCACCACTCCGTCATCGATGATTCCGATCACAACGTCAAGCGAATCGCCGGGTGCAACATCGCCGAAATCGAAGTTCAGCCATTCGGAAGGCTCGATCTCGGGTCCGATGGGCAGACGCACGCTCTCGACGGCTGTCAGCTCCAGAACCTTCCCGAGGGCGTCGCGTCCAACACGTGCACGCACGACGGTTGTCCGCTTGTCGAAGTCTTGGCCGAGAATCGGACATCCAGCGCAGGCCGCCTTTATGTCAGAGGCGCGATCCCGAGCGTCTTCCGATGTTTCTGAAGGCCAAGCAACGATGTCGACCACGATCTCGCCCTCTGGCGGCATGCGCTCAGGGTCGGGGACGCTCGGCCTTCGCCGATCGGCCGAGCCGTAGGGCGGCGTGCTTCGCGGAGCGAGGGCTCTCATCGGCGGTGCAGTGCGGAGCCGTCGTTGCTGGCCAGAGCCACCTTAGTTAGCCAGCCTCTTGGCATGTTCTTCGAAGTGGATAAACCAGAAATCGCCTCCAAATGGGCTGGTTCCCTTCTTGACTGTTTGGCTGGTGCGAATACCACATCTTGAGTTGAAGTTGCCATCGGAGATAACTATCGAACCATCCCGGTTTACCTTCTCGACATAGGCAACGTGACCGAAACCCCCTCCTGTGTCATTCTTGACTAGCACTGATCCGGGAGCCGGGTTCTTGTCTACTCTCATACCGATCTGCTTAGCGCAATCGTCCCATTGGTTAGCGTTGCCCCACCTCGGCACCCCCACACGGTCTACAGCAGCACATGGAGCGGCATTCCACTGGTTATAGAATCCGTAGTGGGAGCCGTATGCGAGGTCGCTCTCACCAACACCATTCTCCCTAAGCCGCCAAGCAACGTATGATGTGCATTGACCAGTTTGATACCCATCCCATTCGTGGGGACGAGTCCAACAATCGTTTACTTCTGGGTAGTCCTTGCTCAGTTTAGTAGTACTCGGACCAGTTCCCTCGACGGTTCCGGTTGTGGTTGCGGATTTGCCGCGCTTGCCGGCTTTGTTGATTGCCGTGACTACGACGGTGTAGGTGACGCCCTTGTGCGCGGGCTCGAAGGTCCGAGATGTTCCTTGGGCAGACCACGCCTTGCTCCAAGCTGGACTGCTTCCTACGGCGGGCCTCGAGTACCTGACTTCGTATGTCGATATGGGTGAGCCGCCGTCGTTCGATGGTGCTGACCATGTGACCTTGAATCTGTCACTGTCGTACGGGCTCGTCCCCAGACCTCTGACGGCGCTCGGACCCGATGAATCAGTTCCCTCGACGGTTCCGGTTGTGGTTGCGGATTTGCCGCGCTTGCCGGCTTTGTTGATTGCCGTGACTACGACGGTGTAGGTGACCCCAGGACGCAGGTTGCCACTTGTGCGTGAGGTGCTTGTCGTGGTGCGGGTCGAACTCCAAGCTGGATCGTCTCCGATAGCGGGCCGTGAAAAGCGCACGGTGTAGTGCTTGATCGAAGCGCTACCAGAATCTGACGGCGGCGACCACGTGACTCGAATCTTCTTCGTGCCGTGCGCGGCCGCCTTTACATTGCGCGGTTGTGTCGGCGACGTCGGAGTGCTACCGGCCGTCGTGGCCGTGGTGATCGCGGGTTCGCTGCGTTGACCGTCATTACTGATCGTGATTACCTTGACTGTGTACGTAACTCGACGAAGGAAGGCTCCTGTGGTGTGCGATCTCGCGCTCTCGTTGACCTTAACGGGTCCGCTATTGTACGGACTTCTGTCACCGTACAGCGGGTGATTCCTTAGAGCGGGTCGAGAATACTCCAGTTCATAACCGCTGATCGGTGAACTGCCGCTGTTGGCTGGAGCAGACCAAGTGACCCTGATCTGATTCGTGCCGTGCGGAGCTGCTACGACAGATCGCGGGGGGGCAAGGACTCCGCTCTCTCCTTCGGAACAGTTTACGACGCAGCGCATAGCGACCGCGTCAATGCCGATACTGCTCCAGGTAAAGCCATCTCTCGCATGGTGCTGTTCGACATCGTTGTCGAACACCCCAATCGTCACATCGGCGCCGTTCGCGTTATATCTCCCGAGAGAGTGCCAACCAGAGATATTCTTTTGCTCTACTCGCACTTTAGATTGCGTGTCGCCAATATAGATGTTGTAGTTGACAGTTGCAGTCGCTTGATTGCTCGGAACATAAACTTGTATTTCTTGGCGTCCGACACGGTTTCCCATATACCAATGAACCCAATTGTCCGCATTGGCTTCACCGCCGATCCCATACGTGTATACGAAATTGTTATTCCCATAGCCATGCCCAGAATCACCGTCATACCAGGCTTCTTGGGGCCCGAACAGATAAGGGTCATCATTCACAAACCAGTCGGTTTGTGACTGCAGTGTATAAGGCTGTGAATGAGACTGTGCATGAGCAGGAGTCAAAATGGTGGCCAACAGCGCAATCGCAGTAGCGATGATAACAGTCAATTTAGTCATAATCTATTGCTCCATTTCGGGGAGATCGGGAATATTCTGGAGTTCTATGCAGCGGGTTGGTGTAAGTATTGCGATGTGGACACCGCACCTAACGAAAGAATGTGGAGGGCCACTATTTGTCAGATGGGGGTTATTGGATGAAGTATCGGTGTAAGAAAGCGGCTACTTGGGCGCGTGTGGCTTGTTGGTTAGGGCAGAACTGGTCGGAACTGCAGCCGGTGGTGATGGCATTGGCGGCCATCCAATCTACGGCTGTGAAGTAGTAGGCGTTAGGTGGGACATCTTGGAAGGTAGTGTCGGTAACGGTGTGTTGTTGGTCCGAGAATCGGTACAGGAGCGCGGCGATCTGCCCGCGGGTTACCTCCTGGTTGGGGCAGAAAGTGTTTCCGTCGCCGCAACCCGTGGTGATGCCTGTTTCTGCGGCCCAGCCGACGGCTTGCTGGTAGTACGCGGATTCGTCGACGTCGTCGAATCGCTCGGCGCCGGTCACGGTCGGTTCGGGGCTGCCGGTTGCGCGCCATAGGAATGTCACGAAGTGTGCGCGGGTGGCGGTGTCGTGCGGGCAGAATCTGTCGGGTTCGCAGCCTGTGGTGATCTCGTTGGTCAGCATCCAGTTGACCCCGTCAGCGAAGTAGTCTTCGTCGTTGACGTCGAGGAAGCGCTGCGCCGCGTTCGGTGTCTCCCCACCGTCGGTGTCGTCAACGCCCTCGTCAACGCCCTCGTCAACGCCCTCGTCAACGCCCTCGTCAACGCCCTCGTAGGTGTCCTCGTAGGTGTCGTCATCCTCGTCGGTGTCGGTGTCGGACTCTTCGGATTCCTCTTGATTCTCGTCGTCCGTCGGCAGGTCCTCAACCTGTGCACCGACCGGCGATGAGACTAAAATCACCAATGCTGAGAGCGCTATGACCGCCAGGATCATGAAGGGACTGGGGAATCTGGGTATGGTCATGATGTTGCCTCCTTGCGGCATAGTGGAATCGGGTTGTCGCCTCATCGGCTACGAACGTTTCTCAGTCGGATGGCATCAACTGCGAGGCTGGCGTTCACGAGGCCGACGTCGTGATGGACGCCGCTGGTTCGTGTGTCGAGAACTTCAATGCGGACGCGACCTTGAAGAGTGTGCACGCCGAGGGATTGCCATCGTCCGTTGTTGGTTTGTTTAGCGAGCCTAGGAACGGCGACGTAATCGTCGTTAGCAAATGTGGAGTCGCCGTTCTCGTCGGCCGAGATGAGGTATTGCACGTGAACTGTAGCCCATTGCGCAGGGACCCAGACCTGAACCTCGTAGCTGCCGTCTACTGAGTCAAACTCCACTCGGGCGCATCGGCGGGGAAACGACTGGGTGCCCGTTCTATGCGGTCGGGCGTTCGCCGGAGTCGAAGGTCTCGTCGCCTCAGCGGCGACGGTCGACACATCAGTCGTCCGGTCGAGTCTAGCTTCCGCTCCTGAGACCTGTCGCTTTGCAGCGGGACCGGTTCGAGGTGCGCGGTCAGCCGGTACGCGTTCAGTGTCGAGACGCTTGCTCTGAAGGGCCGAGAGTTTCGGGAACGGACAAGCGGTACTCGACCGCGGTGTCAACTCAGAGGAATACGCGCCGTGTGATTCTCCAACCGCCGGGAGGAAGGTAAGGGAGGGGGGGGCGACAGCAGGCCGTACTAGTGAAAAGAGGTGATCAACGGGCGCGGCGTGATCGGCAAGAACCGACAAGCGACCAATGGCGGGACGTCGCACAAAGGACGGCGAAGTGAAAAAATACGAGCAGTTTATGTGGCACAATATGAAACGGTATATTACATAGCTCGGTGGTGATGTCAATAAAGGGGCTCTTCGCGAATTAGGTCGGAGTGAGTGTGTCGAGCAGCGCCCAGTTAGGTTTGCCGGCGTATAGCAGGGCGCGGATTCTGTAGTTGGCGAAGTTGGTGAACCCGAAGGCGGCGCGTTTGACGCACTCATAGTGTTGGGGTGTCCGTTGGCGGGTGCGGGTCTGACTCTGTTTTTCGCTGGCTGCGTGCCTTGCAAACGATCTGTCGGCCTTCACCCGCCAACGGCACGCACCAGTCGGTCCGGGGACGTGACCTAATAGGAGCGTTTGTTCTAGCACCTTGAGTGCACTGTCCGTCATCGCGGCCGGTGGTGCCAGTCCATTGGATTACAAGGAAAGGCAGACTTATTATGGCAGAGGATCAACCGGGTGTCATCGGCGGGGTGGACACACATCGCGACGCTCATGTCGCGGCAGCGCTCGACACGGCTGGGCGACTGTTGGCGGTGGCGTCGTTTTCGGCGACACACATCGGCTACGGGCGACTGTTGAGATGGCTGCGCGGCTGGGGCGAGCTGGGCTGTGTGGGTGTGGAGGGCACCGGCAGCTACGGCGCGGGCCTGGCGCGCTTTCTCAGCGCCGAGGGTGTGGAGGTCAAAGAAGTGATACGCCCGCGCCGTCAGACGCGTCGCGGCGCCAAGTCGGACCCCGCCGATGCTGAGGTGGCTGCGCGTGCTGTGCTCTCAGGCGAAGCGTCGGGACTCCCGAAATCAGCCGACGGTGCGGTGGAGGCGATTCGGATGCTACGTGCCGCTCGCCGCTCCGCGGTCAAGGCCCGCACCTGTGCGATCAACCAACTCAAAGCACTGCTGGTGACCGCCCCCGAGCAGGTCGCGGCCCCGCTGCGAGGCTCAAGGACCGCTGCGTTGATGGCCGCGTGCTGTGGGCTGCGGCCCGGCGGCGGCGAGGCCGTCGCCGCCGCGAAGATGTCGATGCGCTGCTTGGCGCGTCGACACCGGGCGCTCAGCGCTGAGATCTCCGAGCTCGACGCCGAGATCGCCCGACTGTGCGCCAAAGCAAACCCCGCGCTGATAGCCGCGCGCGGTGTCGGCGCTGACACCGCCGCCGCGTTGCTCATCGCCGCGGGCGACAACCCCCAGCGCCTGCGCAGCGAGGCGTCGTTCGCTGCGCTGTGCGGGGCCTGCCCCGTCGAGGCATCCTCGGGGCGCACCGTGCGCCACCGCCTCAACCGCGGCGGCGACCGACAGGCCAACAACGCACTGTGGCGCATCGCGACGGTCCGGCTCCGCTGCGACCAACAAACCAAGGACTACGCCGCCCGACGCCGCGCCGAGGGCAAGAACGACCGCGAGATCATCCGCTGCCTCAAACGCTACATCGCACGCGAAATCTACCGGCTGCTCACAGACCCTCCGGTCGTCCCTCACGGAGCCGACCTGCGACAACAACGCCAACTCAACGCAATGACCCTCGACACCGCAGCCGCAGCCCTCAACGCCTGGCCCACTCGCATCTCACACCTCGAACGAGGCCTCATACACGACCGCGACCTCGCCGAACGTTACCAACAACACCTCACCCAAATCACGACTTGACAAACATAGGAGCATCGTTTGATCAGGTTGTTGGCGGTTATCTGTAGGACTTGGCGCTTTTGTGGTTCTGAGCTTGGGTTTCGTGTGGGAGACATGTCGCTGACGGGGTGGGGAGGTGGTTTTGGCGCCGGTGACCGAGGTGTTGGGCGAGGTGTTGTCGGAGGTGGTGGTTGTCGGTTTTGAGTCTGGTGATTTCGTCGAGGGCGGCGTTGAGCCGTTGTTGCAGCGATTGGGCTGATCCTCGCTCGGCTGGTGGGATGGGGACGGCCTGGGTTGTGGCAACTCGACGGAGTCGGTCGATGTCGGCTCGCAGATCGGGCTGGCGGTAGAGCCAGGACCGGGACACGCCTGCTGTGCGGGCGACGTGTGCGAACGTGATCGGTTGGCCGGTGGCGTGGAGGCGCTGTAGCGCTTCGGTGGCGCGTTGGCGGGTCTGGTCGGAGCGTTGTCGGGCGGCAGCGGCGAGGGCGGCGGTCATGGTGTGGTGTCTCCAGTGTCTTCGAGCGCGGCGATGAGCCGGTTGAGGTTGTCGTGGACTTGCCGGTGGTTGTCAGCGAGCCGGAACCGGCCGTCTGCTTCGGCGGTGGCGATGAGCTGCCGGGTCTCGTCGCGTTGGCACCGGCGGTTGTCGAGCTCAAGCACCGAGCAAGCCCGCGCTGTGGTCCAGCCTTCGCCGACGGCGCCGTCGACGAGGTCCAACAGGGCCGCTTTGGTGCCGGCTTCGACACGCGGGGGCACGCCGGCGGTCACCCCCAACGCTCTTTTCCCTCCAACAAGGTGACCTTGACCGCCATCTCCTTGAGCGCCTCGCCCAAGCGGGCCGCCTCGTCTCGGGCCATCACCAACTCCGGGTCGACGCCGTCGGCGCGCGTCCCAGGTCGAGACGACGCCAACGCGTCCAGAGCGCCGCGCTTGGCGACCTCGCGGGCCCGCATGATCGTGGAGCGGTCCACACCCCAATGGTCCGCGCACTGCACGACGGTCATCTCACCCGTGAGCACCTGCACGAACGCCTCATACTTCTGCACAGGCGACATACTTCTGCACAGGCGACAACCGCCGCCTCCCGCGGCGTCCGCTACGCTCCAAGGACTTCGAGGTATCAGTCATCTGACACTCCTTTCACAGCGCCATGCTCCCACACCGACGCTGCGCAATCAACCATCCAAAAGCGGACACGATCCCAGAATCACTACAACCCCGGGTTCGACGGGCGGTTGACGCGGCGCCTGGCGCAGCGTCTGGTCGCGGACGCTGAGGTGATGACGATCCGTGCGGTGGCGCGTCGCCACGGTGTGAGCTGGCCGGTCATCAACGCGCTGGTGCGGGCCTGGGCGGGCTGTGTGGCCGAGCATCGCCGCAGCCGCCGCTGCTCAGTGCTTTTGGTTGATGAGACCTCGATGCGTAAACGCCACCGGTATGTGACTGTCATCGTCAACGCCGACACCAACAAGACCTTGGCCATGATCGAGCACCGCAGCTCGGCTGCGCTGTCGGCGTTTTTGATGTCACAACCCCACAAGTGGCGCAGAGGAGTCAAAGTCGTCGTCACCGACGGATCACGCGCCTACAAGGCCTCTGTGGACGCCTGTTTGCCCCACGCCCGCCACGTGTTGGACCGCTTCCACGTGATCAGATGGTTCTGTGCGGGGCTCACCCAGGTCCGCCGCGACATCCAACGCCGCCCTGAAGGCTCCAAGCCCGCGTTCGACCCCGAAGTGTTCCGGGCCCGGTTCGCGCTACTACGCCGAGGCGACACCCTCACCAACATCGACCGGTCCCGCCTCGACACCCTCTTCGACACCCACCCGAGGCTGCGGGCCGGCTGGCAAGCACTGCAACAACTCCACGGCCTCTACCTCGCCGACGACCACGACGGCGCCCTCGAAGCCCTCGGACGGTTCTGCGACCTCTACCAAACCGGCGAGCTGCCCGAGTACCACGACACTCATACTGGGGGTGCCCTGTCGGTGGGGCTGGGTCTGACCCTTTCCACGACTGGCCCCTCGGGTGCCTTCACAATGATCTGTCGGCCCGGGCCCGCAGGCGGGACGCGCACCGACCGGTCGGGCGGACGTGACCTAATAGGAGCCTTGAGCTGAACACCGTGAGTGTCCTGTCCGCCGTCCCGGCCGGTGGTGCCACACATCAAAGCGATACCGAGGAGGCATCACCATTATGACAGCAGACCGAGCCGAGATCTTCGGCGGGGTCGACACCCACAAGCAGGTCCATGTCGCAGCCGCGCTCGACGCGGCGGGGCGGCTGTTGGCCACCGCGGAGTTCGACGCGGCCCCCCACGGCTATGGCGAGCTCGTCAGCTGGCTGCAGTCATGGGGCGCGGTGCGCCGTGTCGGCGTGGAGGGCACCGGATCCTACGGTGCGGGCCTCACCCGGCACCTCGCCGCAGCCGGCGTCGAGGTCGTCGAGGTGAACCGTCCGAACCGTCAGACGCGCCGCCGGCGCGGCAAGACCGACACCGTCGACGCCGAGGCCGCGGCCCGAGCCGCGCTCAGCGGCGAGGCTGCCGCTGTGCCCAAGTCCGCAGACGGCTGCGTGGAGGCGATCCGCACCCTCAGCGTGGCTCGTCGCTCCGCCGTCAAGGCCCGCACCGTTGCCGCCAACCAGATCAACGCTGTCGCGGTGACCGCCCCCGAACAGGTCAAAGACCTCCTGAGAAGACTCAACACGCCACAGATGATCAAGATCTGTGCCCGGTGGCGCATCAGCGTCGGCGGCGCTCCCGCCGCCGGTGCGGCCAAACGAGCGCTGCGGGCACTGGCCCGCCGCCACCAGGCGCTCACCGCGGAGATCGACGAACTCGACGCCGAGCTGCTGGCGCTGTGCGAGCAGGCCAACCCGGCACTGCTCGGCGCCTGCGGCGTCGGCGCTGAAACCGCGGCCGCGCTGTGCGGCGCCAGCCCCATCGAGGCATCCTCAGGCCCCAGAACCCGCCACCGGCTCAACCGCGGCGGCAACCGCCAAGCCAACAAGGCCCTGTGGCGCATCGCCATGGTGCGGCTGCGCGTCCATCAACAAAGCATCGACTACGCCGCGCGCCGCCGCGCCCAGAACAGCACCCGCCGCGAGACCATCCGCTGCCTCAAACGCCACATCGCACGCGAGATCTACCGGCTGCTCACCCACCCACCCCAAGTCCCCCACGGAACCGACCTGCGCCGACACCGCAACCAACACGGCCTCACCCTCGACGCCGCAGCCCAAGCCCTCCACACCCACACCACCCGCATCTCAGCACTCGAACGAGGCCTCTACCACAACCGCGACCTCGCCGAACGCTACCAACAACACCTCACCCAAATCACGACTTGACAAACATAGGAACATCACAGTCGACACCATCATCGCATGGTCAGACCAAATCCTCGCCTGGCACCACACCAACCACCCCAGCAACGGCAGAATCGAAGGCACCATTATCTGTAGCGCGTCAGAGGGTGTCGTCGATGTCGCTGACAGGCGCATGGCGGGCTGTGGGGGACGCGTTATCTGGAGCGGTGTCGTCGGTGTCCGCGATGTTGCTGTGGGTGTGCGCTAGACAATGCTGCGGTCGGTTTGGCGCGGTCCGGTCGAGGTGTCGTGGAGGTGGCCTGTGAGGGTGCAGCGTGTGGTGATGCCGGTGACCGGCGCGGAGTCGTAGACGGTCATCGACGATGAGTGGGCTGCGGTGGAGCCGGTGGAGCGTTATCTGGGGCATTTGGCAGGCATTGAGCGTTCACCGAACACGGTGAGGGCCTACGCGCACGGTCTGCGGCTTTGGTTCGAGTTCCTCGGGGCCCGTCGCCTTGTTTGGGACAGCGTCGGGATTGAGGATGTCTCGCGGTTCGTGGCATGGCTGCGGGCTCCGGCGGACAACGTGATCGTGTTCGATGACACGGCGGCGGTTCGCAGCGCGGCGACGGTGAACCGTCACCTGGCCGCGCTGTTCGGGTTCTACGACTTCCACGCTCGCAGCGGCGGCGTGGGCGTGGCGGCTGAGTTGGTGGCGTGGCGGCGAGGGTCTCGGGGTTCCTACAAGCCGTTCTTGCACGGCATCGCGAGCAGCGGTCCGGTGAGGCTGCGGCCGGTGAGGCTGCGTGTGCCGCGGCGGCTGCCGGCCGTGCTCGGCGTCGAGGAGACCGCTGTGATCTTGGCGGCGTGCACCCGGCTGCGGGACCGGTTCTTGTTCGCCTTGCTGGCCGAGACGGGCATGCGGGTCGGCCAGGCGCTCGGTCTGCGACACGAGGACTTCGTGAGCCGTCGGCGGCAGGTGCGTATCGTGGCCCGGGCCGACAACGCGAACGGGGCCCGGGCCAAGTGCTCGTCGCCGGCGACGGTGCCGGTGTCGGCGCCGCTGGTGCGGCTCTACAGCGATTACATGCACACCGAGTACGGCGGGTTGGACTCTGACTACGTGTTCGTGAACCTGTGGTCGGCGCCGGTGGGCAGGCCGCTGCGCTACGGTGCGGTCGCGAAGCTGGTGCGGCGGCTGCGAGCCCGCACCGGCATTGAGTTCACCGCGCACACGCTGCGCCACAGCCGCGCCACCGAGCTGATCCGCGCCGGTGTGCCGATCGAGGTCGTGTCCAAGCTGTTGACGCACCGGTCGGTGACCACGACCAACGACGCGTACGTGCACCTCGACGTCGAGGACCTGCGGTCCGAGCTGGTGCGTGCAGGCGCCTGGGACGACGTCTCATGCTGAGCGCCGTCCCCGCCCACAGCGGCCGCGGCGACCGTCTGGGCGAGCTCGTGGCGGCTGTGCGCCCGGAGTTCTGCGGCGAGGTCATCACGGTGTCGCCCGAGGACCCGGTGTTCGGTCGGGGCCGCTGCGAGGTGGCGGGATGCGGGCGCAGCGCCTGGGCGCGGGATCTGTGCTCTGCTCACCACCAACGGTGGACCAGCCACGGCAAGCCCGACCTCGGGGAGTTCAAGGCGGGCGCCGCTGCGGTCGCGGTCCGGGCCGGCTCAGAGAACGTGGATGGCTTCAATCTGTCGGCGTTGGCCGTCGGGCCCCGCCTGGAGGTCGCATACGTGCTGCAGTGCCGCCACGACGACCGCACTGTGAGGGTGTCGCCCTCGACGGTGAGGCATTTGGTCGCTCTGCTGGCCGACAGCGGCGCCGGCTCGCTGCTGGACCGGCCGCTGGAGGACTGGCTCGATGAGGTGAGGTCCCACCGCCGCAAGGACCCGAGCCCTGTGATCGGGCTCATCGGCTACGCCTACCGCAGGCTCAGCGACCTCGGCGGCATCGACATCGAAGCCGAGTACGCGTCGGACGTCTGGGTCGCCTCGCGGCTGGGGATCAAGGTGACCCGGTCGCCGGCTCAGACCAGTTTCAACACCATCGACCAGCCGTGGCTGCGCGCCGCGGTGAAGCGCTGGGCGAGGCTTCGGCTGGGATCGGGCAAGACCTTCGGCAGCGTGCACGTCGATGTGCGGGCGATGCTGTGGTTCAGCCGGTTCCTCACCCAACGCGATCCCCGAGCTGTCGACGAGACCGTCGTCACCCGCGACGCGCTGGAGTCCTATCTGGTGTGGGTCACCGGCTCACATCTCGCTGCTCACACCTCCAGCACCTACATCACCTGTCTACGGGTCTTTCTCGACGCCTGCCGACGCCACGGCTGGCTGCCGCGACTGCCCGCGACGGCAGCGATCTATCACGACGACCTGCCCAGCCGACCCCGGCCCCTGCCCCGGTTCATCCCCGAGTTCGTCATGGCCCAACTCGAAGACCCAGAACGCCTCGCGATGCTGCCCGACGCCACGACCCGGGCGCTGGTCATCGTGATCATGGAGACCGGCCTGCGGGCCAACGACGCCTGCTCGCTGCCGTTCAACCCGATCATCGAAGACAGCGCCGGATGGCCCTGCCTCCGCTACCTCAACACCAAGATGGCCGCTGAGCAGCTCGTGCCCCTCAGCGCCACCGCCGCCGAAGCCATCCGCGCCCAACAGAGGCATCTGCTCCACCGCTGGCCCGACGCCTCGCCGGTGCTGTTCCCCGCCCCGCGATCCAACCCCGACGCGACCCGGCCGTTCAACTACGCCACGCTGCGGGGGCGTCTGGCCCGCTGGCAACACGACATCGACCTGCGCGACGACACCGGCCAGCCCGTGCGGGTCACCGCCCACCAGTTCCGCCACACCTTCGGCACCCGGCTGATCAACACAGGCGTCCCCCAACACGTCATCCAGCGGCTCCTCGGCCACGCCAGCCCCCAGATGACCGCCCGCTACGCGACGCTCCATGACACCACCGTCCGCGCAGCCTTCGACGAATACTGCCAGCAGCGGGTCAACCTCGCCGGAGAACGCATCGCCTATGACCCCGGCGGGCTCACCGCCCAAGCCGAGTGGACCAAGCACAACATGGCCCGCGTCCAAGCCAGCCTGCCCAACGGCTACTGCGGACGCCCACCACAACAGGACTGCCCCCACCCCAACGCCTGCCTCACCTGCCCCGACTTCCAGACAACCCCGGCGTTCCTCGACAACCGCCGGTGCCAACGCGACGAGACCCGGCAGCTCATCGCCACCGCCGAAGCAGACGGCCGGTTCCGGCTCGCTGACAACCACCGGCAAGTCCACGACAACCTCAACCGGCTCATCGCCGCGCTCGAAGACACTGGAGACACCACACCATGACCGCCGCCCTCGCCGCTGCCGCCCGACAACGCTCCGACCAGACCCGCCAACGCGCCACCGAAGCGCTACAGCGCCTCCACGCCACCGGCCAACCGATCACGTTCGCACACGTCGCCCGCACAGCAGGCGTGTCCCGGTCCTGGCTCTACCGCCAGCCCGATCTGCGAGCCGACATCGACCGACTCCGTCGAGTTGCCACAACCCAGGCCGTCCCCATCCCACCAGCCGAGCGAGGATCAGCCCAATCGCTGCAACAACGGCTCAACGCCGCCCTCGACGAAATCACCAGACTCAAAACCGACAACCACCACCTCCGACAACACCTCGCCCAACACCTCGGTCACCGGCGCCAAAACCACCTCCCCACCCCGTCAGCGACATGTCTCCCACACGAAACCCAAGCTCAGAACCACAAAAGCGCCAAGTCCTACAGATAACCGCCAACAACCTGATCAAACGATGCTCCTATGTTTGTCAAGTCGTGATTTGGGTGAGGTGTTGTTGGTAACGTTCGGCGAGGTCGCGGTCGTGTATGAGGCCTCGTTCGAGGTGTGAGATGCGAGTGGGCCAGGCGTTGAGGGCTGCGGCTGCGGTGTCGAGGGTCATTGCGTTGAGTTGGCGTTGTTGTCGCAGGTCGGCTCCGTGAGGGACGACCGGAGGGTCTGTGAGCAGCCGGTAGATTTCGCGTGCGATGTAGCGTTTGAGGCAGCGGATGATCTCGCGGTCGTTCTTGCCCTCGGCGCGGCGTCGGGCGGCGTAGTCCTTGGTTTGTTGGTCGCAGCGGAGCCGGACCGTCGCGATGCGCCACAGTGCGTTGTTGGCCTGTCGGTCGCCGCCGCGGTTGAGGCGGTGGCGCACGGTGCGCCCCGAGGATGCCTCGACGGGGCAGGCCCCGCACAGCGCAGCGAACGACGCCTCGCTGCGCAGGCGCTGGGGGTTGTCGCCCGCGGCGATGAGCAACGCGGCGGCGGTGTCAGCGCCGACACCGCGCGCGGCTATCAGCGCGGGGTTTGCTTTGGCGCACAGTCGGGCGATCTCGGCGTCGAGCTCGGAGATCTCAGCGCTGAGCGCCCGGTGTCGACGCGCCAAGCAGCGCATCGACATCTTCGCGGCGGCGACGGCCTCGCCGCCGCCGGGCCGCAGCCCACAGCACGCGGCCATCAACGCAGCGGTCCTTGAGCCTCGCAGCGGGGCCGCGACCTGCTCGGGGGCGGTCACCAGCAGTGCTTTGAGTTGGTTGATCGCACAGGTGCGGGCCTTGACCGCGGAGCGGCGAGCGGCACGTAGCATCCGAATCGCCTCCACCGCACCGTCGGCTGATTTCGGGAGTCCCGACGCTTCGCCTGAGAGCACAGCACGCGCAGCCACCTCAGCATCGGCGGGGTCCGACTTGGCGCCGCGACGCGTCTGACGGCGCGGGCGTATCACTTCTTTGACCTCCACACCCTCGGCGCTGAGAAAGCGCGCCAGGCCCGCGCCGTAGCTGCCGGTGCCCTCCACACCCACACAGCCCAGCTCGCCCCAGCCGCGCAGCCATCTCAACAGTCGCCCGTAGCCGATGTGTGTCGCCGAAAACGACGCCACCGCCAACAGTCGCCCAGCCGTGTCGAGCGCTGCCGCGACATGAGCGTCGCGATGTGTGTCCACCCCGCCGATGACACCCGGTTGATCCTCTGCCATAATAAGTCTGCCTTTCCTTGTAATCCAATGGACTGGCACCACCGGCCGCGATGACGGACAGTGCACTCAAGGTGCTAGAACAAACGCTCCTATTAGGTCACGTCCCCGGACCGACTGGTGCGTGCCGTTGGCGGGTGAAGGCCGACAGATCGTTTGCAAGGCACGCAGCCAGCGAAAAACAGAGTCAGACCCGCACCCGCCAACGGACACCCCAACACTATGAGTGCGTCAAACGCGCCGCCTTCGGGTTCACCAACTTCGCCAACTACAGAATCCGAGCCCTGCTATACGCCGGCAAACCTAACTGGGCGCTGCTCGACACACTCACTCCGACCTGATTCGCGAAGAGCCCCTTTATTGACATCACCACCGAGCTATGTAATATACCGTTTCATATTGTGCCACATAAACTGCTCGTATTTTTTCACTTCGCCGTCCTTTGTGCGACGTCCCGCCATTGGTCGCTTGTCGGTTCTTGCCGATCACGCCGCGCCCGTTGATCACCTCTTTTCACTAGTACGGCCTGCTGTCGCCCCCCCCCTCCCTTACCTTCCTCCCGGCGGTTGGAGAATCACACGGCGCGTATTCCTCTGAGTTGACACCGCGGTCGAGTACCGCTTGTCCGTTCCCGAAACTCTCGGCCCTTCAGAGCAAGCGTCTCGACACTGAACGCGTACCGGCTGACCGCGCACCTCGAACCGGTCCCGCTGCAAAGCGACAGGTCTCAGGAGCGGAAGCTAGACTCGACCGGACGACTGATGTGTCGACCGTCGCCGCTGAGGCGACGAGACCTTCGACTCCGGCGAACGCCCGACCGCATAGAACGGGCACCCAGTCGTTTCCCCGCCGATGCGCCCGAGTGGAGTTTGACTCAGTAGACGGCAGCTACGAGGTTCAGGTCTGGGTCCCTGCGCAATGGGCTACAGTTCACGTGCAATACCTCATCTCGGCCGACGAGAACGGCGACTCCACATTTGCTAACGACGATTACGTCGCCGTTCCTAGGCTCGCTAAACAAACCAACAACGGACGATGGCAATCCCTCGGCGTGCACACTCTTCACCTGGATCCACCGGTGTGGTGAGGTGTTGGGGGTTGGCGCGTCCACCAGAAAGGCCTCCTGACATGGGAGAATGCTGTTAACGACAACGGTCATTCTGGCCATGTGAGGAGGCACTTCCTGTGAGCAGCATATCTGGTGGGATTGATGGGGTGGAGGTTCGTTTTGATGAGGGGTCTTTGGTGGGGGATGCGGGTTTGTTGTTGGCGGGCACGGTGATGGATCGTCTGGGGCTCGAGGCGATGCTTGATGAGGTGGTGCGTCCGCCTTTGGCGGGGCGGGGGTCGGGGGCCAAGGCGTTGTCGTTGGTGGCGTCGATGCTTGTGGGGGGTTCGTTTATCGACGACGCGGACAGGTTGCGGGCCGGGTCAACAGCTCAGGTGCTGCCGTTTAGGCCGGTGGCGCCGTCGACTCTGGGAACGTGGTTGCGGTCGTTCACTTTCGGGCATCTGCGTCAGTTCGACCGCGCCAACGAGTTGGCGCTTGGCCGGGCGTGGTCTTTGGGTGCGGCGCCGGCTGTTAAAGAGATGACGCTGGATTTGGATTCCACGGTGTGTGAGGTCCACGGTCGCGACAAACATGGCACCGCTTATGGCCACACCAAGGTTCTGGGTTATCACCCGTTGGTGGCGGTGCGCGACGACACCGGCGAGTTCATTCATTCCCGTATGCGGTCGGGTTCGTCTCAGCGCGGTCACGGGCGGTTCGTGTCTGAGACCCTGGCCCGGTTGCGTCGCTTAGCACCCGACGCGGAAGTCACCGTGCGCGCCGACGCCGGGTTCTTCTCCTATGAGTTGTTGGACCTCATCGAGACCCACAAGGCGTTCTGGTCGTTCACGATCCCCCAAAACGCCATGGTCAAAACAGCTATAGCAGCCATAGACGACAAAGCCTGGAAGCCCATCGCCTACACCCGCGGCGGCCAAGCCCAGGTCGCTGAGACCACCATCAAAACCGGGCCCCGATCCCGCAGCGCCGAACCCCGCGAACTACGGCTTGTGGTGCGACGTACCCGCCTCACCGGCTCCCAAGCCGAACTGTGGCCCGACTGGCGCCACCACTGCCTAGTCACCAACCGAACCGACCTCGACACCGAAACCGCCGACACCTACCACCGAGCCCACGCCCGAGTCGAACTCGCCATCAAAGACCTCAAAGACAACGGACTAGCCCACTGCCCCTCAGGGAACTTCTTCGCCAACGGCGCCTGGTTGGCCTGCGCCACGCTCGCACACAACCTCGCCCGCTGGACAGCCCGCCTCGGCCACACCCAACACCCCAAACACCTCACCGTCGCGGCCACCGTCCGCAACCGGCTCCTGTCGCTGCCCGGCCGGCTCGTCAACCACTCAGGCCGCCACATCCTACGCCTGCCCCTCAACTGGCCCTGGAAACACACCTTCACCACAGCGCACCAACACCTACACAACCTGCCCCTGCTCATCTAAACACCCACCCCCCGGGGGCCGGCACCCCCAGCACACACCCCAACGCCACCAACCCAACCCAACCCCCAACCCCGACCCTGCACGCCCCAACACACCAAACCCGGCGTGAAACCCCCCGCCCGACCCCAACCCGCCACCAGCCCGCGAATCCCGCGCTCACCAAAGGCCAATCGGTGGATTCAGGCTTCAAGGTCGCGTCCGCATTGAAGTTCTCGACACACGAACCAGCGGCGTCCATCACGACGTCGGCCTCGTGAACGCCAGCCTCGCAGTTGATGCCATCCGACTGAGAAACGTTCGTAGCCGATGAGGCGACAACCCGATTCCACTATGCCGCAAGGAGGCAACATCATGACCATACCCAGATTCCCCAGTCCCTTCATGATCCTGGCGGTCATAGCGCTCTCAGCATTGGTGATTTTAGTCTCATCGCCGGTCGGTGCACAGGTTGAGGACCTGCCGACGGACGACGAGAATCAAGAGGAATCCGAAGAGTCCGACACCGACACCGACGAGGATGACGACACCTACGAGGACACCTACGAGGGCGTTGACGAGGGCGTTGACGAGGGCGTTGACGAGGGCGTTGACGAGGGCGTTGACGAGGGCGTTGACGAGGGCGTTGACGACACCGACGGTGGGGAGACACCGAACGCGGCGCAGCGCTTCCTCGACGTCAACGACGAAGACTACTTCGCTGACGGGGTCAACTGGATGCTGACCAACGAGATCACCACAGGCTGCGAACCCGACAGATTCTGCCCGCACGACACCGCCACCCGCGCACACTTCGTGACATTCCTATGGCGCGCAACCGGCAGCCCCGAACCGACCGTGACCGGCGCCGAGCGATTCGACGACGTCGACGAATCCGCGTACTACCAGCAAGCCGTCGGCTGGGCCGCAGAAACAGGCATCACCACGGGTTGCGGCGACGGAAACACTTTCTGCCCCAACCAGGAGGTAACCCGCGGGCAGATCGCCGCGCTCCTGTACCGATTCTCGAGCCTGCGCGTAAACGTGGGGTGGGGGGTGGTTGGGGGTCCCTGAGTAGGGGTCGAGGCCCTGCTGGAATCGGTGATTGATACACCAACGATCCAGGAGGGCCCCGATGGCTTCCGATGTTATACGGGTGCGGTTGCACCTGCGCCAGGTCCGCGTGTTAGAGGTGGTTGTGGACACCCCGACCGTGTTGAGGGTGAGGGTGGAGTCGACGGTGAGTCGGCCTCGTTGCCTGCACTGCGGGTTCAAGTGTCACAGGGTCCATGACGTTCGCGAGCGCGAGGTGCGCGACTTGGAGGTGTCGGGGCGGCGAACGGTGCTGGTGTGGATGCGGCGCCGGTTCAGTTGCGGTAACTGCGGTGAGCGGTTCTTGGAGGAGCACTTTGAGTTCGACGGGCGGTTGACCCGACGTTTGGCGCATCGTCTGGTCGCGGACGCGCAGGTGATGACGATCCGTGCGGTGGCGCGCCGCCACGGTGTGAGCTGGTCGGTCATCAACACGTTGGTGCGGGCCTGGTCGGGGTTGATCGCCGAGCATCGCCGCAGCCGCCGCTGCTCGGTGCTTTTGGTTGATGAGACGTCGATGCGTAAACGCCACCGCTATGTGACTGTCATCGTCAACGCCGACACCAACAAGACCTTGGCCATGATCGAGCACCGCAGCAGCGCAGCGCTGTCGGCGTTTTTGATGTCACAACCCCACCGCTGGCGCAGAGGAGTCAAAGTCGTCGTCACCGACGGGTCACGCGCCTACAAAGCCTCCGTGGACGCCTGTTTGCCCCACGCCCGCCACGTGTTGGACCGCTTCCACGTGATCAGATGGTTCTGTGCGGGGCTCACCCAGGTCCGCCGCGACATCCAACGCCGACCCGAAGGCTCCAAACCCGCGTTCGATCCCGAAGTGTTCCAGGCACGGTTCGCGCTGCTACGCCGAGGCGACACACTCACAGACGCAGACCGGGCCCGCCTCGACACCCTCTTCGACACCCACCCGAGGCTGCGGGCCGGCTGGCAAGCACTCCAAGAACTCCACGGCCTCTACCTCGCCGACGACCACGACGGCGCCCTCGAAGCACTCGACCGGTTCTGCGACCTCTACCAAACCGGCGAACTGCCCGAGTTCCACGCCATCGTCGACACCATCATCGCCTGGTCCGACCAAATCCTCGCCTGGCACCACACCAACCACCCCAGCAACGGCAGAATCGAAGGAACAAATAATCTCCTCCAAGTCCTCCGACGAACCGCCCACGGTTTCACCAACCCCACCAACTTCCAAGCCCGAGGACTCCTGCTAACATGACCCGCCAACCGGTGCCAGCAACCCCAAATCCCACATTTACGCGCAGGGCCCGATTCTCGGACCAACAACACACCGTTACCGACACTACCTTCCAAGATGTCCCACCTAACGCCTACTACTTCACAGCCGTAGATTGGATGGCCGCCAATGCCATCACCACCGGCTGCAGTTCCGACCAGTTCTGCCCTAACCAACAAGCCACACGCGCCCAAGTAGCCGCTTTCTTACACCGATACTTCATCCAATAACCCCCATCTGACAAATAGTGGCCCTCCACATTCTTTCGTTAGGTGCGGTGTCCACATCGCAATACTTACACCAACCCGCTGCATAGAACTCCAGAATATTCCCGATCTCCCCGAAATGGAGCAATAGATTATGACTAAATTGACTGTTATCATCGCTACTGCGATTGCGCTGTTGGCCACCATTTTGACTCCTGCTCATGCACAGTCTCATTCACAGCCTTATACACTGCAGTCACAAACCGACTGGTTTGTGAATGATGACCCTTATCTGTTCGGGCCCCAAGAAGCCTGGTATGACGGTGATTCTGGGCATGGCTATGGGAATAACAATTTCGTATACACGTATGGGATCGGCGGTGAAGCCAATGCGGACAATTGGGTTCATTGGTATATGGGAAACCGTGTCGGACGCCAAGAAATACAAGTTTATGTTCCGAGCAATCAAGCGACTGCAACTGTCAACTACAACATCTATATTGGCGACACGCAATCTAAAGTGCGAGTAGAGCAAAAGAATATCTCTGGTTGGCACTCTCTCGGGAGATATAACGCGAACGGCGCCGATGTGACGATTGGGGTGTTCGACAACGATGTCGAACAGCACCATGCGAGAGATGGCTTTACCTGGAGCAGTATCGGCATTGACGCGGTCGCTATGCGCTGCGTCGTAAACTGTTCCGAAGGAGAGAGCGGAGTCCTTGCCCCCCCGCGATCTGTCGTAGCAGCTCCGCACGGCACGAATCAGATCAGGGTCACTTGGTCTGCTCCAGCCAACAGCGGCAGTTCACCGATCAGCGGTTATGAACTGGAGTATTCTCGACCCGCTCTAAGGAATCACCCGCTGTACGGTGACAGAAGTCCGTACAATAGCGGACCCGTTAAGGTCAACGAGAGCGCGAGATCGCACACCACAGGAGCCTTCCTTCGTCGAGTTACGTACACAGTCAAGGTAATCACGATCAGTAATGACGGTCAACGCAGCGAACCCGCGATCACCACGGCCACGACGGCCGGTAGCACTCCGACGTCGCCGACACAACCGCGCAATGTAAAGGCGGCCGCGCACGGCACGAAGAAGATTCGAGTCACGTGGTCGCCGCCGTCAGATTCTGGTAGCGCTTCGATCAAGCACTACACCGTGCGCTTTTCACGGCCCGCTATCGGAGACGATCCAGCTTGGAGTTCGACCCGCACCACGACAAGCACCTCACGCACAAGTGGCAACCTGCGTCCTGGGGTCACCTACACCGTGACCGTCACCGCCGTTAACCGCGACAACAGAGCCAGCAATGCTGTCACCGTGAAAGCTACCACGAAGAAGCCTGGACGCGTCTATATCGACGATAACCCTGAACTGGAGGGTATAAAGGGGTTAAATTGTTTGTTGGGTGGCACAAAGAGTTGTTGGAAGCATTATAAACATGGCGTCAACACTTATTTCAAACGTCCGAACGACAAAGAATTCATCATCGAAAGACGTTACAGTGCGAATGACTTCTGGGGGACCAACGGTTTTCACGTTGTTTATGCAGATCCACAAAAGAAGTGGCGCGCGACTTGGGAGTTCAAAAATGTTGAAGCGAGACAATATGATGTCGGGGTATATCTTCCTGATGTATATGAGGATAATAGATGGCAACCTGGCGCGATTGTTACATATAGAGTATTCGTCGATGGCACCAGAGTTCTTACAAAGGAAATCGACCAGTCACGCTATCACAACAAGGGTGGCCGTTGGGTAAATCTCGGAGAGATCAAAGCGACACAATCATCACGAGTTAGTATATTTGTGTCGTCCTATTGGCCTAATGATTCAAGCCGAAATAGTATGGCTGCGCGTCCTTCAGGGACAGCCGACTGGACATACCACATCGCCGCGGACGCGGCTAGGTTAACACCAGCAGATAACTCGGTCGATTGGCCAAGATTAGGCAGTTCATTTAGTGAAGCGGTCGCGTGGTGTCAAGTTGATGGATTCATTACGCTCGTTATCGAGCCACTCTATAACGTACTGAAAGGAATCGTGTCGGACGCACTACAAACGGCAGCAATCAGTGCCGCGGCCGGTGCAGTTACAGCAGCCACCGGAGGGGCAGCTGCACCGGTAGCCGCGCTAGTGGTTGCGACACGCTTGGGGCTCTCCTTTAAGAAAGTGTTTACATTAGCGCGGGTTGTACAACACCTCAGAACGGCATACCGGTTCTTGGAGAAAGCTCAATCAGTTGCAGACTATGTGGATGGGATAGATACCCTTGATACACTCATTTCACACATGGGAAACATTGTCACAGACCCCACTGGGAAGTCTTCTCAAGCGACAGACCTAGATGCGCTCTGCAATGTTGAAAGAGTCTGGGAAAATTATTATGGAGAGCAGAGCTTTTGGGATAAATTAAAGACTCGTATTCTAGAATTCTTCGGCAAAGTGATCGATTGGGTCACTTGAGACGTCCAGTTCGAGATCGTCAAGCAACAACATAACATTTGAGCCTGCGCGGAAACGTGGGGTGGGGGGTGGTTGGGGGTCCCTGAGTAGGGGTCGAGGCCCTGCTGGAATCGGTGATTGACACACCAACGATCCAGGAGGGCCCCGATGGCTTCCGATGTTATACGGGTGCGGTTGCACCTGCGCCAGATCCGCGTGCTAGCGGTGGATGTGGACACGCCCGAGGAGTTGAGGGTGAGGGTCGAGTCGACGGTGAGTCGGCCTCGTTGCCTGCACTGCGGGTTCAAGTGTCACAGGGTCCATGACGTTCGCGAGCGCGAGGTGCGCGACTTGGAGGTGTCGGGGCGGGCCACGACTTTGGTGTGGATGCGGCGTCGGTTCAGTTGCGGTAACTGCGGCGAGCGGTTCTTGGAGGAGCACTTTGAGGGCGCTTCGCGTTTCAGGTCGGAGTGAGGGTGTCGAGCAGCGTCCAGTTGGGTTTGCCTGCGTAGAGCAGGACTCGGATGCGGTAGTTGTTGAAGTTGGTGAACCCGAACGCGGCGCGTTTGACGCGTTTGGCGAGGTTGTTGGCGGCCTCGGTGGCTGCGTTGGTTACTCGCGCCGCGTGCCAGTTCGAGATCTGTGTGCGCCAGCGCCACAGGGTGCGTCCGAGGCGGTTGATCTCTGGTGCCAGGCTGAGGTCTTGGAAATCGACTGCGAGTTGTTTGACGGTATCGGCGCCGAGTTCGGGATCGTCGATGTCATAGATGCGTCGCAGGGTCTCTTTGGCGTGCCAGGCCAGACGGACCTCGCCTTTGGGGTCGCCTGCATCTAGCAGTCCCCGCAGCCGGATCCGGCCGTTGTCGGTGATGCGCTCAGAGGCCGACACCAACAGCTTGCGTGCCCGGTACAGCGGGTCGTGTTTGAGGCCGCGATGCCCGAGCGTCTGGTTCTGGACCCGGCGGCGGACCTCGTCAAGGGCGTCGTTGCCCAACCGCACGACGTGGAACGGGTCCGCGACCTGCTTCGCGGCGGGCAACGCGGCATCGAACGCGGCCCGATACGGCCCTGAGAGGTCAAGCACCGCCCAACCGATGGCGCAACGCCATGCGCGGGGCCGCTCAAGCAGCCACTTCGTGGGCGCTTTGGCCGTCCGGCCTCGGACTACGTCCAACAACTGGCCCCGCCCAACATCGACGATGCTAGTCGCCCAGGCCTTGGTCCGGAACCGTCCCCGCCGCCACATCAGGTGCTCGTCGAGGCCCAGCGCCCGCGTGTCGCCGATCCTGGCGGTGTCGGCGGCCAGCAGCGCCTCGCCCCAGCGGCTCACCGACATGTTCACCGGATGCCAACTGCATCCCAGCTCCGAAGCGACCTCTTTGAGCGGGCGGCCACGGCCCGCCTGGCGCGTCGCCCAGCGGCCCGCCCGTGTCGTCAGCCGCTCCCGAGGCGGCGCGATAGCGGGGTCCTGTTCGGTGACGGTGCCAGACAGGCATCCTCGCTGCCCGCAACGCCACCGGCGCTTGTGCCACACCAGCCGCGCCGCCCGCCCGAACGCCGGGAGGTCCACCAACTCCACCGGCCGCTCCCCGTCAGACCACAACCGCCCGCCACAGCCCACACAATCCGGTCTCGGTGCCCGCCGGCGGACATGAACCCGCAGCGGCCCGCCCGCTTCGTCCTCAACGCCGAGCACCTCAACGTCGCCCAGTCCCACCAACAGCTCACAAACACGCGTAGGGTCAACTTCCACAGGGATCCTCCAGATTCTCGGTTGCCTATCAGCACCGATTCTGGGGGATCCCTCGCGTTCAACCGCGGACCCTCACCCCGCTGACTCCGACCTCAAACGCGGAGAGCCACTTTGAGTTCGACGGGCGGTTGACCCGGCGCCTGGCGCATCGTCTGGTCGCGGACGCGCAGGTGATGACGATCCGTGCGGTGGCGCGCCGCCACGGTGTGTCCTGGTCGGTCATCAACACGTTGGTGCGGGCCTGGTCGGGGTTGATCGCCGAGCATCGCCGCAGCCGCCGCTGCTCGGTGCTTTTGGTTGATGAGACGTCGATGCGCAAACGCCACCGCTTATGTGACTGTCATCGTCAACGCCGACACCAACAAGACCTTGGCCATGATCGAGCACCGCAGCAGCGCAGCGCTGTCGGCGTTTTTGATGTCACAACCACACCGCTGGCGTCGAGGAGTCAAAGTCGTCGTCACCGACGGATCACGCGCCTACAAAGCCTCCGTGGACACCTGTTTGCCCCACGCCCGCCACGTGTTGGACCGCTTCCACGTGATCAGATGGTTCTGTGCGGGGCTCACCGCGGTCCGCCGCGACATCCAACGCCGACCCGAAGGCTCCAAACCCGCGTTCGATCCCGAAGTGTTCCAGGCACGGTTCGCGCTGCTACGCCGAGGCGACACACTCACAGACGCAGACCGGGCCCGCCTCGACGCCCTCTTCGACACCCACCCGAGGCTGCGGGCCGGCTGGCAAGCACTCCAAGAACTCCACGGCCTCTACCTCGCCGACGACCACGACGGCGCCCTCGAAGCACTCGACCGGTTCTGCGACCTCTACCAAACCGGCGAACTGCCCGAGTTCCACGACATCGTCAACACCATCATCGCCTGGTCAGACCAAATCCTCGCCTGGCACCACACCAACCACCCCAGCAACGGCAGAATCGAAGGAACAAATAATCTCCTCCAAGTCCTCCGACGAACCTCCCACGGTTTCACCAACCCCACCAACTTCCAAGCCCGAGGACTCCTGCTAACATGACCCGCCAACCGGTCCCAGCAACCCCAAATCCCACATTTACGCGCAGGGCCTGCTTATCAGCACATTGGCGACGCTCCCTGCTGCCCAGACGTCTAACTTGCGAAATCCATCACATCCTGCCGTGGGAACAAGGCGGACCAACCGACATTGACTCCATGTGCCTCGCCTGCCCACACTGTCACCGCAACATCCACGACCGCGGCTACGTCGTCATCAGAACTAAGACCGGCTACAGGATCATCAACCCCAACAACCCACCAAGAGGCCCCTAAACAGCCCCAGAGTGCCACTGGCCTGCCTGACGCGGTTGCGGGCGCATCGCCTGGTAAGGATACCCAGGACTGTACTGGATAGGACACAATGTGCAGTACACAGCAAATGTCGGCTGTCGGCGACACGGGAGCGAGTCATGCAATCGGAACTCAGGGCTATCACTGGAATATCCTCGTGTGGGAGGCTAGGCCGAGCGATCCGCACAGCGAGACGCTCACGGGGGATGACCCAAGCCGAACTGGGTGCGGCTGCGAATGTTTCGCGTCCGCAGATCTCGACCATCGAGTCGAGCCTCGCCAACCCCGGCATGGCAACAGTGATGCGTCTGCTGCGAGCGTTGGACTGCACTTTGACCGTTGAGCCGGTCGATCCCGAGCAGTTCAGCCTGTCCAACCATCTTGCACGGAACAGGCCACCGCATGACAGCGCTTAGCGTGGTGATGTCGGGCCGTCTCGCGGGGTTGGTCACCGCAGGCGGATCGGCTGCATCGTCGACGGCGGGCTTCGAGTACGACCCCGAGTACATGGCGTCGCCGGACGCCACGCCCCTGTCGGTGCCACTGCGACCGGCTCAAATGGCGCCCGCTCGGGCTAGTTCGTCGGCGGTGTAGACGATGACGGTGACCTGCGTTGTTGCGAGATGGCTATACCAGTGCTGGCCGAAGTTGCGCTCGCCGATGTGAATCTCGCCATTGGTCGCGGCAGCCGTACCGAGCAGTTCCGCGGCGGCGAGGATAACGCCCCGACGTCCATGGTATTGGGCGATATGACTGGTGTATCTGCGGGGGTCGAGAACCTTCAGGAGCGCGGGATGAGGGTCTATTGCCGCAGAGATCATCGCTTCGGTTGCTCCCTGGCTCAGTTGACCCGCGACGGTGCTGTGACGCAGGGCTCGCACAAGGCGCATGTGAAACGTCCACGGCACCGTAGGCACGCGTCCATTCCAGGACTCTGGGGCGGTTGCGCTGAGCGCGAGCCGCGCGAGGTGGTCGTCGACGAGGAGCAATCGGGGTCAGCCGGACTGAGCGGGATCGGCGCCGGCGGGCCGGATGTGGGTGGTGACTTCCGGATCGCCGTCGAACAGTCGCGACGCCAACTCGTCGTACTCGGCACCGAAACGCTTGAAGGCAGCAGCAACACCGAGGTCGTAATCAGCGACAGCGACTGGCGTGAACACCACGTCGTGGCTTCGCTCGCGATAATGCACGTCCGACGACGAAGACAGGTCTTGCCGGTCCTGCTCAAAACGGTTGGTAAACATGGTGCTCATTGGTCTCGGGGGCATATGCATTAGCCTGCACTGCACAAGCTTTATGTCGGCCGCTGCCCATACGATACACGTCAACGAGAGACTTGTTAAGCCTGGATCCACCGATTCGGTGTCGTTTCGGGATCACGCAACCAAAGTCGGAGAATGCTCACGCTGCAGGCGGTGGTCTGATGATGATCTCCTCTACTTCGCGGTCCGCTTTCTCAAAAGCTGAACCTGCGCCGATGAACGATGCGTGAACTAGGTTGGCGATGTGCTCGTTTGTGTCGGAGATCTCCTCGAGAACATCCTCGTTGTGCTGCCCAGCGTGCCCAGCGGAGGGTTCGACAACAGGGTGCGGTCCGCAAGGGTACGGGGTGGTAGCGCGGCCAATGTGGCAGCTTTGGATGCCGAAAAGGGGGGAACGCCGCGTTTCGTGGGGCAAATCGGTGATGACACCCTGGGCAGAACCCTCGCCGAGGACCTTGAACGCCGTGGAGTGGAACTTGTCGTGCATAGCGAAGGAGCTACGGGCGTAATCCTCACGATGATCGGACGGACGGGCCGCACACTGTTGACAGACAGAGGAACAGCTCGGCACCTCTTTGCGATTGAACCGTCGGTCTTGAACAACGCATCACAGATCTATTTGGCAGCAAGTGCGTTCGTTGCCGATCCCATGGCAACCGCGGTTGACCGGTTGTTGGGCGACGCCAGGGCGAAACAGCTCGATCTCTTTATCGGTGGACCCAACGAAGCAGACCGCCAAGACTTCGGCACCGACGCATTCCTGGAGTTGGTTTCAGTTGCCAGCCCTGCTGCGGTGTTCCTGAACCGCAGTGAGCACCAAGAGTTGGGGCTCAAAGACCAACAGTGCATCGCCGGCGCGAAGACGACCATTGTCACCGATCATTCCCAGCCCACACTCGTGTTACGAGCCAACGGCAGCTCAGAAACCGTAGAAGTACCGCCGGTTACTCAGATCAGGGACCGCACCGGAGTCGGCGACGGTTTCATCGCCGGCTATCTGGCCAGTATCCGCGCCGGCGCAGATCCAGTTTCAGCAACCCATGCCGGCCATCGCACTGCCGCCCGCGTGTTGGCACAATTGGGCCCCACCACGAGACCCGATTGAGCCGGCGGGAGGCGGTTGACCCAAATCCACTATTCCTTCTAGGATCGTCGGTAGCCGCTATCCCGGGGGACATATGCAAGTACCAGCACCGATTGAGTACGAGCGAGCGACCAGCGTGGAGCATGCCATTACGCTTCGCTCACAGCTAGGAGACGAGGCGCGTTTTATCGCTGGAGGTCACAGCCTGCTGCCCATGATGAAGTTGCGGCTTGCCAACCCAAAATACCTGATCGACATCAACGATCTCAATGAACTCTTCTATATCCGTGAAGCTGATTCAGAGGTCCGCATCGGCGCGATGTCTCGGCATCGTGATCTTCTCAACTCCGAACTCCTAGCAAGACACTTCCCAATCTTTCGCGATGCGGAACGGGTGATCGCCGATCCGGCTGTGAGGAACCGCGGCACACTCGGAGGATCACTGTGTCAGGCAGATCCCTCCGAAGACTTGTCGGCGGTGTGCACAGCACTCGACGCGAACTGCGTGATCACCTCAAGCGACGGCCAAAGAGTGGTTCCAATGCACGCCTTTCATGTCGGTCCGTACGAAACGGCTGTGGCCACTAACGAAATGCTCACAGAGATTCGCATTCCACTGCGCCCCGGAGGGGGTAGCGCTTATCAGAAAGTGGAGCGTCGGGCAGGGGACTGGGCGGTGGTGTCGGCAGGCGCGGCCGTCTGGATGGACTCTGGCATTATTATTGACGGGCGAGTCGGGCTCGCTGCTGTCGGACCCAACACCACTTCAATTCAACCGGTGGCCGAGGCCCTTGCGGGTGCCGCGCCGAACGAAGAGTTGTACCAGCGTGTTGGCGAGATCGCCGCGAGCAACTGCTCTCCCGAAACCGACGGGCGTGGAACCTCTGCCTATAAGACCCATCTAGTCGCAGAACTTACCCGACGGGCACTGCGAACCGCGGTAGCCCGGGCCCAAGGACAGGAGACCTGAAATGCAAGTGAACATGACGGTCAACGGCACAGAGGTGAGCGAGGAAATAGAGCCCCGCCACCTGCTCGTACACTTCATCCGAGACCAACTGGGCCTCACCGGTACCCACTGGGGATGCGACACCAGCAACTGCGGTATTTGCGTCGTTCTGATCGACGGTGAACCGGTGAAGTCGTGTACCCAACTCGCGGCGATGGCCGGAGGGCACGATGTCACTACCGTCGAAGGATTGGAAGTCGACGGCGTGCTTGATCCGGTACAAGAAGGATTCATGCAGTGCCATGGCCTGCAATGCGGATTCTGCACCCCTGGCATGATGCTGACAGCCCGTGCTCTGCTCAACGCCAACCCCAACCCCAGTGAAGACGTAATCCGAGAGGCGATCTCCGGGCAGATATGTCGATGCACTGGATATTCAACCATCGTCCGCTCCATCCAGTGGGCCGCCAACCACGAAACCAGCGTTTCGCTTGGGAGTGCATCATGACAACCACCGAAACAGAACCCGAACAAGAAGAAGCGCAAGAGGAACGACCGATTGGATTCGGACGGCTACTTCGCAAAGAAGACCCGAGGCTGATCAGAGGCATGGGCCAATTCGTCGATGACATTTCCCTGCCCGACATGCTGCACATGGCAATCCTTAGATCGCCCATGGCGCACGCCCGTATCGTCAGCATCGACAAGTCGGCGGCGGAGGCCCACCCAAATGTCGTTGCCGTCATCACCGGTGAAGACCTAGCTGCCCAGGGCCTTGCCTGGATGCCTACCCTGTCAAACGATGTTCAGGCAGTGCTGGCAACCGACAAGGTTCGGTTCCAGCACCAAGAAGTGGCGTTCGTAGTGGCAACGGACCGCTACTGCGCCCGCGACGCGCTTGAGTTGATCGAAGTGGATTATGACTGGCTTGAACCATTAGTCGACGTGCGCACCGCACTCGACAAGGACTCGCCAATCATCCGTGACGACCTCGAAAACAAGACCGACAATCACATCTTCGACTGGGAAACCGGCGACGAAGCGGCAACCAACGAAGTGTTCGAGCGCGCTGATGTGGTGGTGAGCGAAGAGATCGTCTATCCGCGAGTTCACCCGGCACCCATGGAGACTTGTGGCTGCGTGGCGAATGTAGAACGTGTGTCGGGCCAGCTCACGTTGTGGTGTACAACTCAGGCCCCTCACGCTCATCGCACCGTCTACGCGCTTGTCGCGGGCCTTCCCGAACACAAAATTCGCGTCATCGCTCCAGACATTGGTGGCGGTTTCGGCAACAAGGTGCCGATTTACCCCGGCTACGTGTGCGCCATCGTCGCCTCGCTGGTTATCGGCAAGCCCGTGAAGTGGATGGAAGACCGCACCGAAAATCTGGTCAGCACAGGTTTCGCTCGCGACTATGTAATGAAGGCCGATATCGCGGCCACCAAAGAAGGCCGGATCCTGGCGATACGCACCAACGTGCTAGCCGACCACGGCGCTTTCAACGGTGTCGCCGCACCGGTCAAATATCCTGCGGGTTTCTTCGGAGTCTTCACAGGCAGCTACGACCTTGAAGCGGCGCACGCCAAGATGACCGCCGTATACACCAACAAGGCACCCGGCGGTGTCGCCTATGCGTGTTCGTTCCGTATCACTGAAGCGGTTTACCTCGTCGAGCGAATCGTGGACTGTTTGGCCTACGAACTCGAGATGGACCCGGCCGAACTGCGCCTGAAGAACTTCATCAAACCCGAACAGTTCCCATACGAAACAAAGACCGGGTGGGTATACGACTCCGGCAACTACGAGCCGGCCATGCGCAAGGCCATGGACATGGCCGGATACGCCGAACTCCGTCGCGAACAAGCTGAGCGACGCGCTCAAGGTGAGTTGATGGGGATCGGCGTGGCGTTCTTCACCGAAGCCGTCGGTGCCGGCCCCCGCAAGGACATGGATATTTTGGGTCTCGGCATGGCTGACGGCTGCGAACTCCGAATTCATCCAACCGGCAAAGCCGTCGTTCGTCTATCGGTCAAGACTCAGGGACAAGGCCACGAGACCACCTTCGCCCAGATCGTGGCCGAGGAAATCGGTATCCCCCCCGAAGACATCGAAGTCGTCCACGGAGACACCGACAACACCCCCTTTGGACTCGGCACGTACGGGAGCCGCTCTACTCCGGTATCGGGCGCAGCCGCAGCGCTGGTCACCCGCAAGGTGCGCGACAAGGCGCAGATCATCGCCTCGGGAATGCTTGAGGTTTCCGTCGCTGACCTGGATTGGAACAAGGGTTCCTTCTCAGTCAAGGGTGACCCGTCCAAGTCTGTGACCATCCAAGAAATAGCGATGAGAGCTCATGGAGCGGGCGACCTACCAGACGGCATCGAGGGTGGGCTCGAAGCGCAGATCTGTTACAACCCCGAGAACCTGACCTACCCCTTCGGCGCGTATATCTGTGTAGTAGATGTTGACCCCGGCACTGCGGTGGTGAAGGTCCGCCGCTTTATCGCGGTCGATGACTGCGGCACTCAAATCAACCCGATGATTATAGAGGGTCAGGTTCATGGAGGTCTCGCCGACGGCGTGGGGATGGCCCTGATGCAGATAATCGCCTTCGACGAAGACGGCAACTGCACGTCGAGTTCTCTGATGGACTACCTCATTCCCACCGCGCTTGAGACACCCGACTGGGAGACCGGGCACACGGTGACCCCATCGCCACATCATCCCATCGGCGCCAAAGGCATAGGCGAGTCAGCCACTGTCGGCTCGCCCCCCGCGATAGTGAACGCAATCGTTGACGCTTTGAAGCCATACGGCATTCGCCACGCAGACATGCCGCTGACACCCTCACGAGTGTGGGAGACCATGCAGGGCAACCATACGCCCCCGATCTGATCTCCAATGCGCACGCCAGTCAGCCGCGCGACTCGCTCTGCGGAGTTGATCAACGCGGGCACGCCATTTGTTTCCGCAACCGTGGTACGAGCGCAATGTCCGACTTCGGCTAGGCCCGGCGACTCAGCAATCGTCTTCGCGGACGGCTCAATAGAGGGGTTCGTAGGTGGGCAATGCGCCGAAGGATCGGTCCGGATCGCCGCCGTACCGCTAATCGAGTCGGGTGCTTCACTGCTGCTGCGCATCTTGCCGGAGGGAGCTGATGACTTTCCCGAAAGCGACGGTTCCTTGACTGTGGTCAACCCCTGCCTTTCAGGTGGAGCACTCGAGATATTTCTCGAACCAAGACTTCCCGCACCAGGCCTCGCCATTGTGGGGAACAGCCCTATCGCCCATGCTCTTGTGTTGTTTGCAGAAAGCCTTGGATTCGGAGTTCAGCGCAGTGCCGAAGTGCCCATTGTCAAAGGACACATTGCTGTTCTCATCTCCAGCCACGGGCGAAACGAGATCGAAGCCATCCAAGCTGCTCTCGAAGCCAAAGTGGGTTTCATTGGCTTGGTCGCCAGCTCCACCCGAGGTAAAGCTGTGCTCTCTGAACTTGATCTCTCCAAAGAAGATCAAGCGGCGATCAGAACTCCGGTCGGGTTGGACATCGGGGCGAGGACCGCCGAGGAGATCGCCCTGTCGGTCCTGGCTGAGCTGGTGCGCTCGGTACGAATCGATGGCTTGGCGCCGCCCCCGGTTGAGTCCCCCAAGGCTCCTGAGTCCGCTGTTGATCCCGTCTGTGGAATGACTGTGATGGTAGGAGCAGATACAGCTCATGTTGCCCTGGACGGAGTCGACTATTGGTTCTGTAATCCTGGTTGTCGTAGCCGCTTCTGTGAAGAGGCCCAGGTTGGTTCGTGAGATCATCCACCGACAGCGGCGATCCATTTGTCACCGGGTTGGTTCTCGGCGCTGGTTCTTCTCGACGCCTGGGGCAACCGAAACAACTCCTTGAATACCGCGGTCGGCCACTGTTACAAGCGGCAGTCGACGCAGCGGTTGAATCGTCTTGTCAACAGGTGGTGGTGGCTATCGGTGGTGCCGCTCCAGAAGTGCGCGGCGCCGTCGATTTCAACCACTGCACGGTCGTAGAAAATGTTGCTTTCACGACTGGCTGTTCCTCCTCGATTGTGGCGGCTCTCGACTCGGTCGACGAGCGGGCCTGCGGGATCGTGTTGTGTCTGGGCGACCAACCAGGGGTGACTCCCAAAATAATTGACTGTCTTGTCGCTAAAAGCGCCGATGCCCCGCTGGCGGTGTGTCGCTACACCGACGGTCGCGGTCATCCCTTTTGGTTTTCCCGTGCGCTCCTTGGCGAACTGAGCGGGTTGCAAGGTGACAAGGCAGTCTGGAAACTACTCGAATCGGGTCGCCACCAAGTACTGGAGGTTTCATTTGATGAACCGATACCAAGAGATGTCGATACCTGGGACGACTATCAGCAACTGCTTGCTGCCGAGTCGCTGATATGACTTTCATCGCGCTGACATGACGATCATTGAAGGCCGCGATTCGTTTGTCGCTGCTCTCGACAGCGCTGACTATCTGGTAGACGAAGGGCTGTCAATCGCTCTGTTTCTGGCACAGTCAATACGCCAACCGCTGATACTGGAAGGCGAGCCGGGGGTGGGCAAAACTACAGCTGCCAAAGCGATGGCGACAGCTGTTGGTGGACCCCTTATCCGTTTGCAGTGCTACGAGGGGATCACCCCAACCGAGGCACTGTACGAGTGGAACTACTCTCGACAGTTGCTGGAGATTCGGCTGGCCGAAGCGTCGAACGCCAGTATCGCCGCCACCGATCTGTTCACCGACGATTTCCTGCTTGATCGCCCGCTGCTCGCGTCGTTGCGACATTCGGGATCGGCACCCGCGGTGCTGCTGATAGACGAAATCGATAGGGCTGACGATGAGTTCGAGGCTCTACTGTTTGAGTTTCTAGGGGAGCGGTCGATCTCTATACCCGAACTTGGCACATTCTCCGCAAACATCGATCCGATAGTGATCCTGACTTCTAATCGCAGTCGTGAACTTCATGACGCGCTCAAACGGCGCTGCCTTTACCACTGGATCGACTTTCCCTCTGGCGAGCGTGCTGCTGAGATCGTGCGCCGCAACGTTGTCGAGGCGGCTGAGCCTCTCGTGAGCGCGGCTACCGCCTTCGTGATACAGACCCGTGAACTGGATCTCGATAAACGCCCAGGAGTAGCAGAGGCGATCGACTGGGTGGGTGCCCTCTACGCCCTAGGCGTCACTAGTCTCGATATCACAAACGCTCGCAGCACCATGGGAGCGATTGTCAAAACTCCCGATGACACCCAAAGAGTCAACGAGGCGATCCTTGGTGGGTCTTTGGCGATCGGGGAGTGAGAGCTGTTGAACGATCCGATCCTATTTCGATCCGTTGATATCGCAGTCTTCGCGACATCTTTGGCCAACCGGCTGCGCGTCAAGGGTGTCGGTGTAGGCATGGCCTCAATTGAGAGATTCAGCGAAGCCTTTTTTCGCTGCCAACCAACCGACAAATCTTCGCTCTACTGGGTTGCCAAGACCTGCTTGGTGCATGATCGCAGGGATCTGGCTGCTTTCGACTCAGTGTTCGCTGAGGTGTTCGACGACCAGAGTCTGGCCGTTTCACGGGGACTCAACAGCCCGCAGCTTGCGACAGTGCGTTCTTCGGGAACCGTCGCCATGCGCTCGGCGCCCGACAACGGGCTCAGCCTCGCCGGCGGACGCAACGTTTCGGTGCAGGAGCCGGAGATCCTCGACAACCAGTCGGTCGTTGAAGACTCAGCAGATTCGGTGTTACCCGAGTTGTTGCCGTCTGCTATCGCCAAAATGGCAGACACGCCGTTTGACCAACTGAACGCCGAGGATTTAACAATTCTGGGAACCTGGCTCGAACAGGTGCTAGTTGACTTTCCGCAGCGGCTCAGTCGCCGCTTGCGAGCATCCGCTAAAGGACGCCGGGTCGATCTTCGTGCAACTCTGCTCGCGGCTCGAGCCACGGCGGGTGAGCCAATGCGTCTGTATCGCCGGGAACCTCGGCTAAAACCTCGCGGCCTCGTGGTAGTGGCAGACGTGAGCGGTTCGATGGAATCGTTCACCCGGATCTATCTGCATCTAATGAGGAGTCTCGTGATTGGCGGTAATGCAGAAGTGTTCACCTTTGCCACGTCGCTGCGCCGAGTCACTGTCGCGCTGCGTGACAAAGACCCCGCTGTGGCTATTGACCGCATGACCGACGAGGTTCAAGATCGTTTTAGCGGTACTCGAATAGCGGGAAGTCTCAAACAGTTGCTGTCCAGCCCCGTATGGTCGAACACAGTTCGAGGATCGGTTGTGCTGATTGCCTCAGATGGCTGGGATGTCGACGCCCCTGTCGAACTTGCCCGTCGCATGCAGCACCTCAGGCGTTTGGCGCATCGCATCATTTGGATCAACCCGCGAGCCGCGCAAGACGACTACGAACCTCTCGTCGGAGGCATGGAAGCGGCGTTGCCTCACGTAGACGACTTTCTCAGCGGACACTCCCTCAACGCCATGCGCGATGTCCTGGCCTCGGTGACCGCCACACGCCGCAATGTCGTACAAGCGACTGGGCACCACTAGTGTCGCGGCGATGCGAGCTGCATTGTTGACTGCTGGACAATCTCCTCTTGAAATAGTCGAGGATGTCGATATAGAAGAACCTCGGGCCAACGAAGTGCTGATCAAAGTCTCCAATTGTGGGATCTGTCACAGTGACACGACGGTGCAGGACAGCGGGCACTCGGTCCCGACGATTCTTGGACATGAGGCCAGTGGTGTGGTGAAGATGCTGGGATCGGGAGTCACACACCTCGCCGTGGGTGATCATGTGGTATTGACGCCATTGGCGCCCTGTGGACACTGTTCCGCCTGCGCTCGCCACGAGGCGACTCAATGCCCTGAAGCACTGTCGTTTGCGAACAATGCTCGTCCCGATGGCACCACCCCGTTCAGCCGCCACGGGGCGCCCGTATGGAGGGGACTGGGGGTCGGAGCTTTCGCCGAGTTCACGGTTGTGCCCGCATCCGGGGCAGTCCGAATTGATCCTGATATTCCCCTTGATGTCGCCTGTGTTATTGGTTGCGCGATGCAGACCGGCATGGGCGCAGTGTTCAACACCGCCCAGGTCGAAAGGGGCGCGACCGTAGTGGTAATGGGCCTCGGCGGTATCGGCCAGGCCATCGTCAGCGGTGCTGCCATTGCCGGCGCGAGCCGAATAGTTGCCTCGGACCCAGCCGAGGGGCGCCGCGAGATGGCATCAAACTTCGGCGCGACCGACCTCATAGACCCCACATCGGCTGATCTCGTAAGCACCGTCATGGATCTGACCGGCGGTCAGGGAGCCGACTACGCCTTCGACGCAGTCGGTAGCGCTGCGTTGGTTGAGCAAGGCATCAACAGCACCCGAGTTGGGGGCACAACGGTAATGGTGGGCGCCTCGCCAATCGAAGAGAATGTGACCATAAACGCCGCGGTGCTGTTCATGACCTTGCAGAAGCGACTGCTGGGATGCCTGCTGGGAGCTTGCTGGCCCACTCGCGACATTCCATTGATGCTTGACCTTTGGCGCACTGGCCGACTTGATCTAGAACGAATGATCAGCCATCGCCTGCCCTTAAGCGCCGTCAACGACGGGATCGCCAAGCTTCATGCAACCGACGGCATCCGCACCGTGTTGGACATCGCCAACTAGCCCGTGTTGGCTCGGCGGGACATCTCGGTAGCGTGTCTCGGTCACCTCGAAGCCCCGTAGCCTTCGGGTCACTTCTCAGCAACGAACAGGAGAATTCGTGAGCGCCGTTCCTTATCTGGCCATGATCTCGGCCGTCGCAGGTCTGCTTGTCGCAGGTTATTACTACAAGTCCGTCAAAGCGGCTCCTCCAGGTGACGAGCGGATGGTGTTCTTGATGAAGGAGATCCAAAAAGGCGCTCGTACCTTCCTGAAACAGGAATACACCTGGGTTTCTGTCTTCGTCTTGGCGATGGTCATCTTGTTGGCCATCGTTATCGACCCGTTTGCCTCGGTTAGTTACGTGCTCGGTGCAGTGCTCTCCGCAACCGCCGGTTATGCAGGCATGACAGTGGCAACGATGGCCAACGCCCGTACCACCGAAGCAGCCAAGAAAGGCCCAGCCGCAGCGCTTCCCATAGCCTTTCGCGGTGGCGCGGTCATGGGCTTCGCGGTGGCGGGCCTGGCTCTGCTCGGACTCATGTTCACCTATCTTCTGTTCGTCGAATGGCTTGAGATCGACAAAGCCTTCGAAGTGGTCACCGCTTATGGTCTCGGTGCGTCCTCCATTGCCCTGTTCTCTCGCGTTGGTGGAGGCATCTTCACCAAAGCCGCCGACATAGGCGCCGACCTGGTCGGCAAGGTTGAGGCCGGCATTCCCGAAGACGACCCACGCAATCCCGCGAGCATTGCAGACAGCGTCGGTGACAATGTCGGCGACGTTGCCGGGATGGGCGCCGACCTGTTCGAGTCCTACGTCGGTTCGATCATCGCCCCTGTGGCACTGACGGCTTTCTCGGTGGCGGGCGGACTCGCTGCGGCAGACGCTGGTCTCGACGAACACATCTCACGATTGATGTTCCCGATGGCTATCGCTTTCGTCGGCATGGTTGCATCAATCATCGGCTCATTCCTAGTCAAGGGGGGAGACAGCACCGACAGCAAGGCGCTGAGCCGGGCTCTCCACCGTGGAACCAATGTCGCTATGGGCCTAACCATCATTGCGACGGTCGGTGTTGCCTACTGGATGTTCGGCGACGACCGCTACGAGGCGCCGTATGGGCTGGCGATTTCGGTGATTGGCGGTCTGCTGGTTGGCTGGGCTCTGGGCAAGACCGCTGAGTACTACACCTCCGATCACTACAACCCCGTGAAGAAGATCGCTGCTCAATCCGAAACAGGGCCCGCGACCACAGTCCTTGCTGGAATCAGCGCTGGCATGGTGTCGGTTGCCTCATCAGTAATTCTGGTACTCGTCGGCGTGGCCGTGGCCTACTGGGGTGGTGAACAAACACTCGGCGACGGGGGCGGCATCTACGGCATCGCCGTGGCCGCCATCGGCATGCTGGCCACAACCGGTGTAGTCGTCTCGGTCGACGCCTACGGACCGATCGCCGACAATGCTGGTGGAATCGCAGAGATGGCTGAACTCGACCCTTCCGTACGCGAGGTCACCGATGCACTCGATTCGCTGGGCAACACCACCGCGGCCATCGCCAAGGGTTTCGCGGTCGGATCAGCTGCTCTCACGGCGCTGGCGCTCTTCAAGAGCTTCGAGTTCGCAGTCATGCAAGAAGGCGGCGCGCTGAGTCTCAACGTGGGCGAGGTCGATGTCTTCATCGGTCTGTTCCTTGGAGCGGGATTGCCGTTCTTGTTCGCAGCCCTCACCATCGACGCGGTGGGCCGAGCGGCTACCACCATGATCGAAGAGGTACGCCGACAGTTTCGCGAGATCCCCGGTCTGCGCGAGGGGCGCGAGGGAGTGTCACCCGACTCGGCGCGGTGCGTGCAGATTTCCACCGACGCCTCACTGAAGCAGATGGTCGTTCCGGGCGCGCTGGCAGTAGTCGTTCCCCTTATTACCGGTTTCATCGATGTCGACACCCTTGGCGGTCTGCTCGCCGGCGCTCTGGTGACCGGCTTCGCCCTCGCAATTTTCATGGCCAACGCGGGTGGCGCATGGGACAACGCCAAGAAGTACATCGAAGCAGGTGCCCACGGCGGCAAGGGGGGAGACCCTCACAAAGCAGCTGTGGTTGGCGACACCATCGGCGACCCGTTCAAAGACACCTCCGGCCCCGCCATGAACATCTTGTTGAAAGTTATGACGATCGTCTCACTGGTGTTCGCCAGCGCCTTCGTCTAGCACCACCACTCGACGGCATCCACGATGAGCACAGCGCGACGTCAAACCATCCGGCTTCAACTTCGAGAACAGCGCGCCGCTCTTGACGCCGAGCGCCAAGGCTCAGCCGCTGCCGCGGTGATGGCGAATCTAGCCGATATTGAACTCCTGCAAACAGCAGAGACCGTGGCCGGTTACCGGGCAGTTCGAGGCGAGGTCAGCATCGACGAGGTGCTGTTACAACTCATCGACAGAGGATGCACAGTGACCGTGCCAAGGGTAGTGAACGACGATTTGGAGTTCGCCGAATGGCTACCGGACCAACGCAGCAAACCCGGTGCGTTCGGTATCCCCGAACCTGTCGGGGCTCAAGTGTTGGATCTGACTTCTCACGACGTGGTACTCGCTCCGTTGGTCGCTTTCGACCACACCGGTCAACGTCTTGGTCAGGGCAGAGGATTCTACGATCGTTCACTCGCTGGTCTTGGCGACGAAGGGCCAGTCGTAATAGGAATCGCCTACGCGTTTCAAGAAGTTGAACAGATTCCCAGCGAACCATGGGACATCCCCCTAGACGCAGTGGTGACAGATAGTAAAGTTATTGAGTTCCGCCCCGGAGCCTTGTAGCGGAGCATCTCAGCGAACCGTCCCCCATAGGAGTAGACAAGCGTCGTGCACGTCATCGTGGTTGGAGCTGGCGAGGTTGGCACTTATGTCGCTGATCGTCTCAGCCGAGAGGGACATGATGTTGCCATCATCGACCTCAACCGAGAACGTCTTCGCCAACTCGACGAAGACTTGGATGTGCTGATCGTTGAAGGCAGCGGCACCCATCCCGAGACTCTGCAGCGGGCCGGCGTCGAACGCGCCAGTCTGGTTGTGGCAGTCACCAAGGACGACGCAGTCAACTTGATGTGTTCGCAACTGTCGAAGCTGCTCGGGGTCGAGCGGACAGTAGTACGAATCGAAGCTTCAGAGCTTCGCGGCAAGGACGCCGAAGAAATACGCGAAGCCTCCAGGGTTGATCTTGTCATTGATCCCGATTCTGAGACAGCCGAAGACGTCCTGGAACTTCTCGACTATCCGGGTGCTGACGAGGTGGCCAAGATGGCTGGGGGAGAAGTACTAGTCATCGGCGCACGGCTACCTGCGCATTCGCCACTGGTGGGGCGCTCGTTGAGCGACATCGGCGAGGAGTTCGAACCCGAGTGGGATTTTGTGGTCGGTTCCATCGGGCGCGCTGACCAGACCATCATTCCGCGTCGTAACCATCATCTTGAAGCAGGGGACCACCTTCGGCTGGCCTTGAAGCGAAGGGCCCGAGGGCTCGTAGTCGAGCTGCTCGGCCTCGACCGCTCCACTCTGCATCGAGTGATGCTGCTTGGCGGTGGCCGCACCGCGGAGATCCTCGCTCAACGACTCACCGCCCGGGGAATACACGTCGTAATCGTCGAGAGATCGACCGAGCGAGCGCGGACCCTAGCCGAAAATCTGGATGAAGCCCTGATCATCGAGGGCGACATCACGGACGCAGATCTACTGGAAGAGGCCGATGTTGGCCGCTTCGATATGGTCGTCGCCCTGACCGGCGAGGACGACGCAAACATCTTGGCTTGCCTCTATGCCAAGTCCAGCGGAGCCGGCGAGACAGTGGCCGTGGTGCACCGCCTCGCATTGCTGAAATTGCTGGGAGATGTGGGCATCGATGTCGCCCTTTCACCGAGGACCGCCACGGCCAATGGCGTTTTGCGGTTCGTGCGAGGTGATGTGGCCGCAGTCGAGACCTTCCTCCATGGCGACACCGAGGTACTGGAACTCGAGGTTGCGGTCGACAGTCCGGCCGACGGCGCGCTGGTCAAGGATCTGGGTCTTCCCAAAGACGTACTCATCGCTGCGTTCGTGCGTGATGGCAAGCCCCAGATAGCGCGGGGCCGTTCACGCCTGCGAGGACGAGACCGTATTGTTGCCTTCGCTGTACCCGTTGCCGTTGATGAGGTCCGACGAGTATTCGGGTGAATACTCCTCCCAGTTCGTCACGAGCCCGAAACTGGGCATTCGATTCCCGCAGAATGCGGGACGACTCGCACATAATCCTGACTATCTTCGAAGGACTGATGGGCCTGGGGATCGTCAGCGCCCTGTGCGCCATAGCTGGGTTTTTCGATGACGTAGGCGACAGCGTGGTGCTGGGGGTCACCGGCGCGTTGTTCATCGGAATCGGAGCGGCATTGCGAGCCAGACTCATCCGCCGTCGCCGACCAACAGCAGCCGCGGTCCTGTCCGGCTTGGCAGCCACATGGCTCGCACTGGTCGTAGTGGGGACCGCGGTATACCTGGTTTCTGGAACCATCAGCCGCATCGACGACGCCTTGGTTGAATCCGCGGCTGGTTTCAGCACCACCGCGCTGACAACGCTGGACCCAAGCGAACTATCAGTACCTATGGCGTTGTGGCGGGCATCCACCCAGTGGCTCGGTGGCCTCGTGGGGATTCTCATCGGAGTCGTGGCTCTGCCGATGGCGTTGCAGGGGCAGCGCATTGCGCCGACGGAATGGGGAGGTTCCGACAACGACTTCGCCCGCAGCAAACTAGAACGTCGCCGTCAAGTTCTGGTGGTCTACCTTGGTCTCACCGCAGTCATCGCGGCCGCCTTTGCTGCTACGGGCATGGGCACCAAACACAGCGTCGTACATGCCCTGACCACAATATCGACCGGTGGATTCTCGTCGGTGCCCGACTCCTTCGCAAGCTTCGGAGCAGGCCCAGTGGCTGTGGCCACCGTCGGCATGATAATTGCCGGCACGGGCTACGCCGCTGTCTGGTGGGCGATCAGGGGTCGGACCAAACCGCTCTTGCGGAGTCCAGAGCTTCGTCTGTACGGCGTAATACTGCTGTTGGGGACGCTTCTGGTTTGGTGGGGCGCCGACGGGCTGTCGTGGAACGACTCACTGTTTACGACTGCATCCTCGGCCAGCACTACCGGGTTTGCAGTAGCTGACTGGACCTCGCTCGACGACGCGGTAACAGCGTTGCTGTTGGTGATTATCGCGACGGGTTCGATGATTGGTTCTGCGGGCGGTGGGCTGAGCATCAGCAGAGTCCGAATACTTGTCGCTTTCGCTCGCCGTGAGCTCCGTCGCCAACTCGACCCCGGTGCTGTAGTCGTGCTCAAGAGCAGTGGCCGCGCCGTCGATGATCGTGCCGTTGAACGTATAACAGGCCATCAAATCGCTCATCTCGCTACCTGTGCCACGGCTGCGGGGTGCCTAGCGCTGGCCGGAGTCGACCTGCTCGGCGCGATCTACACCGGCGTCTCAGTGCTGTCGACGCACGGGCCGGGAATCGGCGTGGGACCTTTCGGCGATCTCGGCAACTTCAGTCAACCGGCACGATTGCTGCTGGTGCCGTTCATGTTGGCTGGACGACTCTCCCTGGTGCCACTGATGATCGGCATCGTCTGGATCGTGCATGCCCAACAAGGGGTTCGACGGGAACTGCGCGCCTCGCTGGGGGGCTGGCCCGCACGCCTGACACCGTCTTCACTGCTCGAGCGGAGGCGACGGTGAGAGGATTCTTGCGAACACGTGCCGTCCAAGTACGCCAAGCGACCATGCTGCACGGCAAGCCCGTTGGCCGCCCCAGTACCGCCCTTCATGTGATGGGACTGGCTTTGATATTCATTGCTGTGGGGATGGGGATCTGTGCGCTGATCGAATTGGCGTCGACCAACCGAGACAGCGGTGCCCTGGCCCTTGGGGCGTTGATTTCTGGTGGGGCCGGAGGGCTCTTGTGGTGGCGCACTCGTGAAGGCCCGACGCGGACTCGCGATGTGTTCGCAGCGGTGGGTTGGACCTGGGTGACAATGACGCTCTTCGGTGCCGTGCCGTATTTGCTCGCCGGGACCTTCGCTACTTCCGGTGTTGGATTTGTGGAACAGGTCGTGAACTCGATCTTCGAGTCTGCCTCTGGATTCTCCACCACAGGTTCGACCGCGTTGATCGATTTTGAACGTCCTGGACGGGGCCTGATGATGTATCGGCAACTCAGCCAGTGGTACGGAGGGATGGGAATCGTGGTTCTGGCTGTCACTGTGCTGCCTTACCTGGGGGTTGGCGGTCTTGATCTGATCACTGCTGAGGCACCCGGTCCTTCATCGGATCGGCTTGCTCCACGGGTGTCCGAAACTGCCCGGCGACTCTGGACCATCTATGTGTTGTTCACCTTGGGTCTGGGTGCGCTGCTGTTTGTGGTACCGGGTCCCAGTCTCTACGACAGTATGGCTCACGCGCTCACTACCACTGCAACCGGCGGGTTCTCGCCTTACCCAGATTCCATCGGGCATTACAACAGCGTTTTGGTCGAACTCGTGATCATCGCCGCGATGCTCTATGGGGGCACCAACTTCGCGCTGCATTGGCGAGCGTCTCGTGGTGACTTCAGCGCTTACCGACGCGACTCTGAGTTTCGAACGTATCTGTCGGTCATCGCTGGTGCCGCAACCCTGGTGATCGCAGTGCTCTGGTTCAGCGAACCTCTAGGCCTGGGCGACGCAGTACGTGCCGGTCTGTTCAGCGTGGTCTCACTAGGCACCAGCACTGGGTTTGGAAACGCTACGGGTGTCGAATCGGCGGGCAACTTCGTTCTCTGGGCACCTGCGGCTCAGATGGTCATTCTGTTCCTGTTCGTCGTGGGGGCTTCGACGGGTTCCACTTCCGGGGGCATAAAGGTCATGCGCATGCGCGTTCTGGCCGGCCATGTGATCCGCTCTGTGCGGCGCTCCCAGCAACCCAGAGCCGTTATCGCGGTGAAGCATGGGGGAGTGGCAGTACCCGAGGATGTGGTCTCCCGTATGGCCGGTTTCTTCCTCTTCTACGTGCTGCTCATCTGCGTCGGTGTCATCACCTTGACGATGCTCGGAGGTGAACTTGAAACATCCATTGGGGCGATCTTTTCCATGTTGGGGAATATGGGCCCAGCACTGGGAGAGGCGGGTCCCACCGCTTCGTTCTCCAATGCCTTCAGCCAGCCGGCTCGCTTGGTGCTTGCGGCCTTCATGTTGATCGGGCGCCTGGAGATCTTTCCAATGCTGCTGATGTTCGCAGCCCCGTACCGGGCCGCTCGCGATGCCCTCCATCGTTGACTTAGGGGTTGCGCGGATAGGCGGTCAGCGGGGGCACCATCGGTCTCGGTAGTTGAGTAGTTTGCCGACGATGATGATGGTGGTGGCTAGGCATAGGGCGGCGTGGCGGTGTGTGTTGCGGCGGTCGGTGTTACGGCGGAGTTGTCCGTAGTTGGACAGCCAGGAGTTGGTGGATTCGACTATCCAGCGCAGTCCGAGGTGTATGGGTTGTTGGGTCCCTGGGGTTTTGGTGCCGCGGCGTTGGATGCACACATCGTGAAGGCCCAGCGCGGCGAGCCGGTCGCGCACTGCGGGGTAGTCGTAGCCGCGGTCTAGGTGCAGCGTTTCGATGTCGTCAAGGAGTCTGTTGTCGGCAACGGCTGCAAGGGTGGGTTCCAGCAGGCGGATGTCGTTGCGGTTGGCGCCGTCGATGGCCCAGCCAACTGGAACGCCGTGACGGTCCGACGCTACTGACCATTTCCATCCCATTTTGGCTCTGTCTGTGGGGTTTGGGCCGGTGCCTTCGCCTCCGCAGGGGGCTTTGTGAAGCGACCCGTCGAGCGCGACCTCAGACAAGTCGAGGCCCACGATCCGGTCAAAGGCTTCCAGCGCCTCGCCGCAAACCCGGTCGAACACCCCGACCGCGATCCATTCGTCGCGGCGGCCCCGAAGCGTGGTGTCAGACACCTCAAAATCCATGATCGCTTCCACATCGACCCACGACGCCCCCGTCACCAACCGGATCATGATCCCCCGAAAACACACCCTGTCAGGGATCCGCGGTCGGTGACAACCCAACGGATGGCCCCGATCCGGCGGCGGCAACAACCACTTGACCGCCGCCCATACAGCATCAAACACTTCCGGCTCCAGCGCGCGCATAATGACAGAAACCTCCACCTGGTCGTCGTTGGTTAGGTCAACCCAAAGTTCACTTCGGGCAACCCGACGACCGGTGGATGGTCACCTATCCGCGCGGCCCCTTAGGCGAAAAGACGGCTCAGCTAGCTAGAAGTTCGGTCAATGCGGCCAGAAACAAAGCGGGATCATGGCTCCCCGCGGTCTCTGAAGCGGAATGCATGGCCAATTGCGCGCAGCCCGCATCGATCACTGAAATCTGTAATTGAGCTGCTGTCTGCGGGCCGATGGTCGACCCACAGGCGAGGTCGGTTCGGTTCACAAACTTCTGCATCTGTACGCCGGCGCGTTCGCAGGCCAAAGTAAACGCCGCGGCACCTTGCGCATCGGTCGCATAACGCTGATTGGCATTGAACTTCAGTACCGGACCGGCATTGAGTTCGATCTGATGGTCGGGTTCATGACGACCGGGATAGTTCGGATGGGTTGCGTGAGCACCATCGGCAGACAGCACCAAGCTGTCTTGCCGGGACTGATGTACGTGTTCGAGGCCGCCACCGAGGGTCGAGTTGATGCGCTCCAAGATGGTGCCGAGTATCGGCGAGGCCGCTCCGGTGCTGCTGACACTGCCGATCTCTTCATGGTCGAAGAAGCAGAGAACTGGGATGTGGGGACCAGGATTCGTCGCCAGCGCGAGCATCGCCTCCAGTCCCAGGAAACACGACAACAGATTGTCAAGACGTGACGATGTCAAAAAGCACTGATCGATTCCGGTGAGTGCCGCTGGAGTGAGGACATGGGCCATCATGTCCCAACTCAACACATCGTTCGTGTCTGCGGACACGAGTTCCCCCAGATAGGCACGAAACTCCACAACGTCTGGGCCCACGCCCCAAATTGGAACCAAGTGCTTCTGCGGATTGAGCACAAGACCGCTTTTTCGGATGTCTGGATCAAGATGAACAGCAAGCTGAGGGATGCGCAATAGTGGTCGGTTGTCGTGCACCAGACGGGTGACCGTTCGGTCGCCGTCTCGTATCACTACTTGGCCGGCCAAGCCCAAGTCTCGGTCGAGCCAGGAATTCACTAAAGCGCTGCCGTAAACCTCAACGCCCAGTTGTCGCCAGGAACCACTGTGAGTGTCAGGTTGAGGTTTAATGCGCAGGTTCGGGCTGTCGCTGTGGGCGGCGATCACCCGAAACCCAGTTGCCGCGCGGTGATGCTCTCCGATCATCCAGGCGACCAAAGCTCCGCCCCGGCGAACATATTGGCGACCGGTAATTGTCGGCGCTTGTTGCGACCCGAGTTCGACAAACCCTGCTGCCTGCAGTTCTTGGCATGCCGTTTCTACCGCATGGAACGGGGTTGGTGATGCGTCAATCAACGACGCCACCCTTCGAGCAACAGATAGATCCGGGGTTTTCATAGCCCCATACTGTCGCCCTGGAGCCAAAAATGGCGTGTCTGGGGACAAGTTCGGTATCATTGAATTGCGTTTGTGCCGGGCCAGCGTCGTCCCCGCTCACGTTTTGGGCTTCAAGCCCCAATATTGGAACCACCTCAGGAGATGCAGATGCTTCGCGCACAGCCCCCGCGCCAGGGCCTCTACGACCCTCGAAACGAGCACGACGCCTGTGGAGTCAGCTTCGTGTGCGACATCGGTGGTCGTCGCAGCCATGATGTCTTGCTCACCGGTTTCGCGGCGTTGTGCAATTTGGAGCACCGCGGCGCTCAGGGGGCCGACATAAACACCGGTGACGGGGCGGGAGTTCTGATCCAGACACCAGACCGTTTCTACCGCGACGTTGTGCCCTTCGACCTTCCCGGTGAGGGTGAATACGCCACCGGTATCGCCTTCATCCCTCAAGCTGACAAGCACGCAGGCATCGCCCAGCGCGAGGTTGAGCGAATAGTCGCCGAACAAGGCATGGTCACGTTGGGTTGGCGCGATGTGCCCGTCGAAGAATCGGTGATCGGATCGGCCGCGCTGATGACGATGCCGACATTCCGACAGATTTTCATTAGCGCAGAGGGTTTGAGCGGCCTGGATCTTGACCGGCGGGCGTTCATTGCTCGCAAACGCATCGAACATGAGATTCAGATTCTCGCCCCAGCCGACCAGGGCTTTGACGACCAGGACGCTGCTACCAAGGTCATGGCAGGGGCATCGAAGCCGCACGAACGTGTCTATTTTCCGTCGCTCAGTTCCAGAACCGTCGTCTACAAGGGAATGCTGACCCCTCCTCAGCTCGCAGAGTTCTACCAGGACCTCAGCGACGAGCGAGTTGAGAGCGCGCTGGCGCTGGTCCATTCCCGGTTCTCCACCAACACCTTCCCTTCATGGCCCCTCGCCCATCCCTACCGGATGATTGCCCACAACGGAGAGATCAACACGATCCAAGGGAATCGCAACTGGATGCGCGCCCGCGAGGCGCTGCTGGAGTCGCCGCATCTGCCTGGTCTTGAACGAGCATTTCCAATATGCACTGAAGGCGCCAGCGACACCGCTGGTTTCGACGAGGCTCTTGAATTGTTGGTGCTAGGCGGTTACTCCGTTGATGAAGCCGTGTTGATGATGATCCCCGAACCGTGGGAACACCACCAACACATGGACTCGGCCCAACGTGCCTTCTACCAATTCAATTCGACGCGTATGGAGCCATGGGACGGTCCTGCCTCCATAGCATTCACCGACGGAGAAGTGATCGGTGCGGTACTTGACCGCAATGGTCTGCGGCCTTCGCGATATTGGGTTACCGACGACGGGCTGGTGATAATGGCCAGCGAAGTCGGAGTGGTCGAAGTTCCAGCGGACCAGGTGGTTGAGAAAGGTCGCCTGCAGCCCGGCCGGATGTTTTTGATCGACACCAATGAGCAGCGCATCATTCGCGACGACGAGATCAAAGCACGCCTCGGAGCAGCTCGTCCCTACCGCACCTGGATCGACCAGAACCTCACCACTCTTGCTGATCTCCCCCCAGCGACGCCCCGAGAAAGCGATGAAGGCACGCTGATTCAGCGGCAGCAGACTTTTGGATATACCCATGAGGAGAAGAAGCTGCTGCTGGCTCCGATGGCGATCCACGCCAAGGAAGCCATCGGTTCGATGGGCACGGACACTCCCATCGCGGTGTTGAGCAGTCGCTCACGACAGTTGAGCGACTACTTCCAGCAACTTTTTGCCCAAGTCACCAATCCACCGCTCGACGCGATCCGCGAGCAGATCATCACATCGCTATTTGCGCGTGTGGGTCCGGAGGGCAATCTATTCGACCCGCAACCGAGTTCGTGTCGGACAATTCACCTCGACACCCCGATCATCACCGATGATCAACTCGGACGCCTCGCCGCGCTGGACGGGACCGAAGGACCAGCCGGATTTCGTGCCGCAATTCTCCCCGCCCTGTACCCGGTGGCCGCGAACGCCGAGGGATTGGCCAACGCCCAGAGTTTGAAGAGCGCGCTACGCACCCTGCGCGGCGCTGCCAGCGCCGCCATCGAGGATGGAGCCACGGTGCTGGTGCTCAGTGACCGTGGTACCAACGAGTCTTTGGCGGCGATTCCCTCGTTGCTGGCAACCAGCGCAGTCCATCACCATCTTGTCCGTGAAAAGAGTCGTACCAGAGCGGGGCTCGTGGTGGAGGCCGGCGATGTCCGTGAGTGCCATCACCTCTGCCTGCTCCTTGGCTACGGCGCCAACGCCATCAACCCATATCTAGCCTTGGAAACGATCAGCGACATGGTGAAGCGGGGTGAGCACGGACTTGAGCCGTCAATGCCGCTGTCGACAGCTCACCGCAACTTCGTTGATGCCGCGGGCAAGGGAGTCCTGAAGGTGATGTCGAAGATGGGCATCTCCACCGTGGCGTCGTATACCGGAGCTCAAATTTTCGAAGCGATCGGGTTGTCACGCGAAGTCACTGACGAGTACTTCACCGGCACCGTCAGCCGTCTCGATGGTGTGGGGTTGGACGTGTTGGCTGCAGAGGTCGCTGCTCGCCATCGTCTGGCGTATCCGAAGGTACCAACCCAGCGGTCTCACCGGTCTCTAGAAGTCGGCGGGGAGTACCAGTGGCGCCGCGAGGGCGAGTACCACGTGTTCAACCCAGAAACCGTGTTCAAGCTTCAACATTCGACTCGCGAGAAACGTTTTGACATCTTCAAGGAGTACACCGAATTGGTGAACGATCAATCCAAGCGTCTGGGAACGCTTCGGGGTTTGTTTCGTTTCAATTCTGCTCGTCCGCCGGTGCCGATCGATCAAGTGGAGTCGATTCCCTCCATTGTCAAGCGTTTTTCGACCGGGGCAATGAGTTACGGCTCGATCTCACCCGAAGCTCACGAGACGCTCGCCATTGCCATGAACCGCATAGGCGCCAAATCCAATACCGGCGAAGGAGGCGAAGACGCCGACCGATTCGTGCCCGACGACAACGGAGACCTCCGCCGCAGTGCTATAAAGCAGGTGGCCAGCGGACGTTTCGGTGTCACCAGCGAGTATTTGGTCAACGCCGATGATCTACAGATCAAGATGGCTCAGGGAGCAAAACCTGGCGAAGGCGGACAGCTTCCCGGCAACAAGGTGTACCCCTGGATCGCCAAGACCCGTCATTCAACACCCGGCGTTGGCTTGATCTCACCGCCACCGCACCACGACATCTACTCGATTGAAGATCTCGCTCAGTTAATCCACGACCTCAAGAACGCCAACCCGCAAGCTCGAGTTCACGTCAAGCTTGTGGCTGAGGTTGGAGTAGGGACCGTTGCCGCGGGAGTATCCAAGGCTCACGCCGACGTGGTCCTCATCTCCGGGCACGACGGCGGCACCGGAGCCTCGCCCCAAACATCGATCAAACACGCAGGCGTTCCATGGGAACTCGGGCTGGCCGAAACCCAACAGACACTGCTGCTCAACGACCTGCGCGACCGCATCGTCGTGCAGTGCGACGGTCAATTGAAGACTGGCCGCGACGTAATGATCGCGGCGTTGCTCGGGGCTGAAGAATTCGGATTCGCCACCGCTCCACTTGTCGTCATGGGTTGCATCATGATGCGCGTATGTCATCTCGACACCTGCCCGGTCGGTGTCGCTACCCAGAACGAGAAACTACGCGAGAACTTCTCGGGGCAACCTGAATTCGTCGTGAACTTTGTTGAGTTCATCGCGCAAGAGGTCCGAGAACTGATGGCAGAACTCGGATTTCGCACCCTCGACGAAGTAATCGGGCAGGTCGAAGTTCTCGATGTCAGCGACGCGGTCAACCATTGGAAAACTGACGGCCTTGACCTCTCGCCCATTCTGCATCTGCCCGAAATCGCACGCGAGTCGCGCCGCCATCAATGGAAAGAGCAAGACCACGGCCTTGAACGTGCACTCGACCAAACACTTATCTCTCTAGCTGAAGGTGCGCTTGGCGACGGGCGTCCCGTCACCATCGATATCCCGATTCGCAACGTCAATCGCACGGTTGGGACTCTCTTGGGCTATGAGGTGACAAAGCGATTCGGAGGGGAGGGACTGCCAACCGACACGATCATCGTCAACTTCACGGGCTCGGCCGGAAACAGCTTCGGCGCGTTCGTTCCCCGAGGCATCACGTTGAGACTCGAAGGAGATGCCAACGACTACGTCGGCAAAGGACTCTCCGGCGGCCGTCTGGTGGTGCGTCCACCAGAGAGCGCTCAGTTCGTTGCCGAGGAGAACGTTATTGCAGGGAATGTGATTCTCTACGGTGCCACAGGCGGAGAGGCGTTCCTGCGAGGTCGAGTAGGGGAACGCTTCTGTGTCCGAAACTCCGGTGCCATCGCCGTGGTGGAAGGAATAGGAGATCACGGTTGTGAATACATGACCGGCGGTCGAGCGGTTGTGCTCGGCTCGACCGGACGCAACTTTGCCGCTGGAATGAGCGGTGGAATCGCCTTCGTGTACGACCCGGCCAAACGATTGCCACCGCGGACCAACCTTGAAATGGTCGTATTGGAAGAACTCAACGACGAAGACCTCGAATGGCTTCGCGACAGAATCGTGAAACATCGTCACGAGACGGGAAGCGAAATCGCCGCTCGGATTCTGGCTGCTTGGGGGACTAGCTCAGGCGACTTCGTCAAAGTAACCCCAACGGACTACCGGCGGGTTATGGAAGCCGCAGCACGAGCCCGAGAGCAGGGCGAGAACGAAGTAGAGGCGATCATGGCCGCCTCACGGGGATAGGACGGAGGGGACCGCAGACGATGGCTGACCCGCGCGGCTTCATAAAGCACCAGCGACAGCTTCCCACAAGGCGACCGGTCCCTGTCCGATTGTTGGATTGGAAAGAGGTCTACGAAGACTTTCCAACCTCAGAATTACGCCGGCAAGCAAGTCGCTGCATGGACTGCGGCATCCCGTTCTGCAACAACGGCTGCCCGCTCGGCAACTTGATTCCAGACTGGAACGACTTGACTCACAACGGCCAATGGAAAGACGCCATCGAACGTCTCCACGCGACCAACAACTTTCCAGAGTTCACCGGGCGTCTCTGCCCTGCACCCTGCGAAACTGCATGCGTTCTGGGAATCAACCAACCGCCGGTCACCATCAAGCAGATCGAAGTTGAGATCGTTGACAGGGCTTGGGCGCAGGGCAATATCGCTGCTGTTATCCCAACAGTGGTCACCTCGAAACGAGTGGCCGTCGTGGGTTCGGGCCCAGCTGGGCTCGCGGCAGCCCAACAGCTCACTCGAGCCGGGCACGAAGTAGTCGTCTACGAGCGCGATGACCGACCGGGAGGGCTCCTGCGCTACGGAATTCCCGAGTTCAAGATGGAAAAACGCCATCTTGACCGACGACTGGACCAAATGAGAGCCGAGGGCACGAGCTTCGTGTGCGACACGGCCGTCGGCATCGACATCAGCGCGGACGAACTGCAAGAAACCTTCGATGCTGTGGTGCTGGCATGTGGGGCAACGCAAGCCCGTGACCTGCCGATCCCAGGCCGGGAACTCGATGGCATCCACCAGGCCATGGAATACCTGCCCATCTCCAACCATGTTCAACAAGGCGATATCGCTGAGCCTTCGATCACCGCCGAAGGCAAACACGTGATCATTATCGGTGGTGGCGACACCGGCGCTGACTGTCTGGGGACTGCCTTGCGACAACGCGCCAAGTCGATAAACCAGTTTGAGATCATGCCCCGTCCACCCGACGAACGGCCTGAGTCGAATCCCTGGCCCACCTGGCCGATGATCTACCGCGTCAGCTCTGCCCATGAAGAAGGCGGCGAGCGGGAATACGCCATCAACACAGTCGAGTTCACAGGTACCGACGGGCGAGTCAGCGGACTCAACTCAGTGAGAGTCGAACAGAGCTTCACCGATGGGCGAATGAGCTTTGAGCCGGAAGCCGGCTCGGAACGAGACTTTCCAGCGGACTTGGTGCTGTTGGCCATGGGCTTCACCGGAGCCGAACCCGGGCCACTGCTCGAGCAGTTCGGGGTGGAACTTGACGCCCGGGGCAACGTAGCCCGCGATGGCGACTGGGCTACCAACGTCGAAGGGGTCTTCGTCTGCGGGGACATGGGTCGCGGCCAAAGTCTGATCGTTTGGGCAATTGCAGAGGGGCGTTCAGCCGCGGCTTCGGTAGACCGTTGGCTCACCGGCCACACCCTGCTCCCAAGCCCAGTAACCCCAACCGCAGCCCCCCTGCGCTGACGGCCTGACCGTCAGGTGTCGGGGCGTTGGGCAGATCTCAAGTAGTCGGCGAAGAGCAGTAACAGAGCTATCACCGCAAGGATATGGACACCCTCGAATTGCTGTGGCCACACAAAGTCGGGCGGATGACGAAACCTTCGCTGCTCAACCATGATCGACAGTGCTGCCAAGCCCAACAACAAAGCCGCATACAACCCCCCACGATTCCACCAGCGCGGACGCCAGATACCGAGCGCCGCGATCGCGCCAACCGCTACGGCGGCCAGGTGCCATTCGGGAAGGTTGCTCAAGGCAAAAACAAACGCCACTACAAAACCGACTCCAACATGGGTGCCGGCTCGTGGAGGTAAGACCCGATAGTTCGCCGAAGCGCTGATAGCGGGATCGATCAGAGGGAGTTCTGGCCCGTCACGGCGCCGCGCCAGTGACACGTCAGGCCCCCGCACCGAACGGACCGCCAGAAAGCCAACCACCAATACAGCCAGCAGGCTCAGCCACAATGCCCAGTTGACCAGGCGCTGAGGAGTCCATCGCAACTCAACTAAACGATCATCACCAGCCGGGAGCCGCCAACCGTTGGCGAACCCGTCAAGCAACACCGGAACTCCCAGGTCCACACCGTCGACCGTCGCCGACCAGCCGTCGTTGTGGCTTTGGCCAAGCACAAGCCACCGGTCATCGGGCGACCCCCGCACCATCAACGTGAAGGAGGTGTCGTCGTTGCTGAGCACTTCGACCGGAGCCATTCGCGCTGGAGGATCCGTGGGACGAGGACTGCGCAACACAAGCTGATCGATATCAAAACCTGCCGACCGCGACCGCGATTCGATCCTGAGACCGTCAGCAACAGACACTGTCTCATCGCAGCCAACCAGGAGCAGTTCGCGGCGGGCCATGGCGTCTTCGGCTGACCCTGTTACTCGCGCCCTGACGGCAACGTCGTTGATCACAAGCAATTCACTGCAGCCCGTATCGAACTCAGTCGCCTCGCTGAAGTGAATTCCCTCGCCAAGATCAACCTCGGCGACAGCTATCGGCATGGCCACCCCCGCATTGGAATACCAGTCTCGAGTGATGCGCTCATCGACATCGGCTGCCACCAGGACCAGAGTCGACAAGGCGCGGTCGAGTCTCTGCTCCAAACGGACTGTCTGCCCCCTTGGTCCAGAGCGAAGCCCACCGTCAAGTACAAGCTCGCCCGCTTGGGTGCCGTCGACCATCACCAACATTCGGCTCGGCAACGAATGCAGGTCATCAGCTACGACATCAATCACGAGACGCTCAACGTGAACTGGTTCAGCGGTAGTGAGTTCGAGCCATTGACCTGCTTGGGGGCCAAAAACTCCAGTCCACGCGGTGTCTGGGTCGTCATCGAACGCGAACGAAGCCGCGCTGTGGAGATCACCGGGGAGACGACCGCTGGAACGCGCCGTGATGGTCAACCCCCCAGGCGTCTCAGTACGCCCGAGCAGTCCGTCGATTTGGGACTCGGGGGCGGCAGCCGAAAGCCTGGCAGCGCCTGAAACTGTAAAGCCACGCCCAGCAGTCATGGGCACCCAACGATGCATCTCCGGTTCGGCATCTTCGCGCACTGGTTCGGCTGGGTCGGATCGTTCACGGGTCAAGACCACAGACAAATCATGAACATCAAGTCGACTACCGAGTGCCTCCAGCAACGCAACCGGAGTTCGGATCGTTTCGCGCAACGGCTCTGGAGACGGCCCGAGCAGCACTTCGGCGAAACCGACCGGCGACACACCGGGGTAGGTCGCATACACTCCGAAATCAAGATCGGTGATTTCGACTTGTATCTGCGAAACCATGGTCTCGGCGAACTCAACCGTCTGGCCGCCCACACTCTGGCTCTGCGCGCCCAGCGCGAACCGACCCAACACCAAGTCGTCCAATGAAGGCCCGTCAGCTCGAATCTCCACCTCGGTGATATGACGGTTGGCTTCGCCGAGAGGCTGCACAAAAGTGAGCTCCGAGACCTGCGTCGGGGAGTTGAAGTTGAACTCGAGATATTCACCGCGAGCTTCGGAAAAAGCGGCTACGACCCAGGCAGTGGTGGGATCACCATCCACGGCATGAAAGGCGCGGTCATCGTTGGTGTAGGTGACCGGGTTGCCATACGCGCTGGCTTGAACAGTGAAGTCGCCGTCCTGTACGGCCACGGTACGACTGTCGTCGGCATCTAGGTCTTGGCGTTGATCGAGTTCAAAGAACAACGGCAGACGATTGTCGGTCGGGTCGTCAACCAGCGGCGTTTGGCCCGCTCGTTCAACCACGCCAAGATTCTCCCTCAATGTTCCCCAACGCCTGGCCCTCTTGGCGTTGGTGTCGGTGATGACGATGTGGCTCGGTTCGGCCAAAACGGTCGAACGAAGGTCGTCGTCGGCAACCAGGTCCGAAGCAAACCAGAGACTCCCACTCAGGTCCAATAATCCGGCGCCGGCTATATCAACGATACCTTCGGCGTCACCGACGATCACCGTTCCACCTGTGAGCGGGCGAAGCCTTACGATGTCGAGAGCATTTTGAACCTGGTAAACCGTCACAGGAGCCGGATCAGGCAACCCCGGATCAATACCCAGATGCACTTCGTCAAGCATCGTCTGGGAAGGGCCGGCCACGTTCGGTTTCGGTTCCCCGAAGCCGACACCGGGCCCCAAGTCCGGCACCCGGGCCAACTGGTCGGCTAGCGCTACCGGTCGAGGAGTGCGGAAACGTTCGAAAGTGAGATCACCGCGATGCACCACGTCGTCGACCGACATCAACTCGGCGACAGGCACGACCGAGTCCAGGTCAAGACTATTTTCCTGGAAGCGGCGATCGAAAGCTGTAAGCAGGGCCGCTGACTCCGCAGAACCGAACGGAACCAGTTCACGAGCGATGTAACCGCGATCAAGAAGGCCGGGCGTAATCGGGTCGACGGTGTTGCCCCAACGATAGGAAGCAAAATCCGTCCCCGGAACTTCTATCACCCGGCCCCCACGCCCAGAGTTGTCGAGCGCTGAGATTGCATCAATCCAATACTCGGGGATGTTCTCATCACGATGCAGGTGTTCTTCGATCATGCGAATCCGCCACATCGCAGGATTGTTGAGCACGACCGCGACGCAAATGAGAACCGCTAGAACGCGCCCCTGATCCGGCCAACGACGCTGCATGGCATTGGCGATCATCCCGAGAAAAACTGCCACCGCAAGAACCAACATGGGCAACGCCCGAGGCGTCGAGCGCAGAGCCAAACCCACATCAGTCTCAGTGAACGCCTTGAATACCGAACCCAAAGCGCTGGGGTTATCAAATGGATGAGACGCAATGGCCAAAAACCCACCCACCACGGTCAGCAACACGAAATACGAGCGGTGTCGCCAGCGGATCAGCGCTGCTCCGCCCAGAGCGAACACAACCAGCCCGAAACTCAAGAAATGGAGCCAGACCCCCTGGGTGTACTCGATGCTCGGTTCGATCCACTGACCAAACTTGTCGTTGCCGTAGAAGAACCAATAGCCGAGACCCCGAAACACTTCGGGACCTGTTGAGGCGTCTGCAACCACCTCGTACGTTTCGGTGTAACGCGTCACCGGGAGGCTGTATCCACCTTGCAGCGCCAGACCCGCGATCCACCAGAGCGAAACCCCGATGGTGGTGACCGCGATCCTCAACGCGGCCCCTAGCGCTCGAGTTGCCGGAATAGATCGTTCAATGCCGGCGGCGTGAAGCAGCCATAACACAGGGGCCAACCCCACCAACACCAACGCGGTGGCGTTCACCGAACCAACCGTGACCACTACCAAGGCGAATAGAGCGGGATAGCGCCAGCCGCCACGACGCGCCGCACGGATGGTGAGCGCGATCATCCATGGCAACCCAGCCCACGGGAGTAACACAACCGAGATACGAGCTGAATAGTGCAGGACGTAAGGACTGAGTTCGTAGGCCAGCATCGCCACAAGCAGACCCCCGCCTCTCCAATCGAGCGTCTTGAGCAGATACCGGACTCCTAGCGCAGCGCCAAACAAAATTGAACCAAGCCAAAGGCGTTGAGCCAGCCAATCTGGGCTCTGCAGTGTCTCTGCCAACCAATAGAAAGGCCCCATCGGCCACAGGTAGCCAATGGTTTGGTGGGTTACGGTGCCCAAAGCCACATCGCTGTCCCACAACGACGACGCTTCGGCGAGCAAGCGTGAAGGGTCGAGATACAGGTAGGTCTTGGTATCGGCGCCGACCTTGCCAGGACTCGAAAAGATAACTGGCAGATATGCAACGACCGCGGCCACTGCCAAGGGCACCGCGCCACGGAGACTCTTTAGCTGGGCACGGACGCTCAAGCGGCGGAGCCACCTACTATCCATAGCGAGTGCGCCGCGCGCTGGCAGCAAGCACCGCCATCGTGTCGTACGCAGTGCGCTCCCACGTGAATGCAAGCGCTTGCCGGCGAGCTTCGACACCCATGCGCTCGCGCAGATCCTGGTCGCTCAACACACTTACCAATGCCTCAACGAGCTCGATCGAAGAGTCAACCAACAGGCCCGTCACACCGTGGGTCACGGCATCAACATGACCTGGAATCCTCGTGGCCACCGCCGGCGTGCCAACCGCTGCGGCTTCAGTAAGCGTCATGCCCCAACCTTCGCTCTTCGAGGGAGCAGCAACAACCCAGGCGGATTGGTAGCGCTGGATCAAAATGTCGTCGTCAACGCGGCCCAGTAGCTGACACCATTGTTCAGCCCCGAGGCGCGAGATCTGATTCTCAAGTGCATCTCGTGCATAGCCTTCACCGACGATCGTCAGCGTTGCCGGTACCACTTCACGAACCCGCACCATCGCCTCAATCAGCTCGTCGAATGCCTTGGGAGGCATCAGACGACCAACAGCGAGCACGCTGGGCGCCTCGGACTTTTTTCCGCCCATCGAGAACCTCGGTGAAATCCCGGGCGGCACGACATGCACGTTCTCAGGCCGAAACCCAAGCCGTTCCAGTAGCAACACCTTGCTGGATTCAGAAAGCGTCACTACCGATGTCCGGCGATAGAACGGCGGAGCCAAGCGACTTTCGAGGAACTGGCCGACGCGAGCTAGACCGGGCGGAAGTACCAGCGGCCACATTTCCGTATGCACATGGTGGAGCCAGGTCACGCGCGGACCGCGAGCCCAGATTGGAGAGAAGAAGGGCACCCCGTTCCATATCTCGACTAATGCATCACGCGGCCCATGACGACCTGTCGCCTCAGCGGCAGCAGCGCGGGGAAAAACCAGATATCTCCCGGCCTTGCGGATCACTTGGTAACCGTCACGCGTCGCAAAGGGTGGCGATCCCTGCGCGTACGAGGTGCGCATGGTGACTTCGATCCCAGCCCGTGCCCATAACGATGCCACCGTTGCGGCGTGGATCTCCGATCCCCCCGCCTCAACATCGGCAAGATCACGCCAAGCCAGCATGTGGATACGTCTGATACCTGCTTCGGCGGCAAGATCGCCGATTTTTCCTACCGTCGGCACAACATTGGCCGACGAAGCAAATTCCGGTGGTTCAGGCACCCGCGGCACCGACGCATGTTACCGGCCGTGTTGCTGACATCTCACGGTGGGGGCCAAGCTGCACAACAATGACTGTCTCGCGCTTCGCAGAGCCTGTCACGGTTGTAATAATTCACCGCAACCGTGCCGAACAGGTGGGTCTCACAGTTGAGGCTTTCAGATCACAGACCGTTCCCACTCAGGTGATGGTTGTCGACAACGGCAGTGAGGCATCCACGGTCAATGCACTCAGTGGACTGGTGGGTGACGCCGAACTGATTGTCACCGGTGAGAATCTAGGCTTCGGACCCGGAGCCAATATTGGCATGAGACGCTTCCTGCGAGGCGGAGTTGGTGAATGGGTGGCGCTTGCACCCCACGATGCGATGCCCCAACCCGACACCATCGAAAAGATGCTGTCAGCGGTATCGGACAAACCGCTGGTCGGTTTGATGAGCGCAGATGTGGGTGACCAGGCACGTCCAATTATCCAGCCATATCTCGGCTCGATCGACGCTGAGCCCACAGTGTCGGAAGGATTCGACCGATCCGACTATCCGCATGGAACGCTGATGATGTGTCGACGGAGTTTTCTAGCTGAGGTTGGCTTGTTCGACGAGCGCTATTTCGCCTACTGCGAAGAAGCTGAGCTGGGTGTTCGCGCGGCCAAATCAGGCTGGCTGTGCGGCGTGATCAGGGGTGCTGAAGTTCGAAATCCTGGTATGAGTTCTTCGGTTGAACGGGTCGCCTATCTGCAATTACGCAACACGCTGCTAATGCTTCGCGAACACTACGGAGTTAGGAACTCGCTCTTTCGCATAGTGGTTGCACTAGCACAAATCCCGATGGGTCTGGTTTATGCCCCAGCACGCGGATTGCACTGGTCCGTGCGAGGACGCCTGTTCGCAATCCGGGATCACTTGCGGGGCCGCTACGGACCACCACCGCCATCGATCAGCTCAAAAGAGCATCCACACGGAAGAACCCGGGCGGCCTGACGCCCTTGTTCGAGGCGCTCAGCGCCGCTTGGACCGCGGCGTGCGTCGTGAGGCGCCGAGGAGCGCCACCATCAGCCGAGCGTAGTGGTACGCCAATCTCAATGGGCGCTGCGACGGCACACCACCGGCCCTCTGGTTCATCAACGCGGGGACTTCGACAACCGTGTAACCCCGGCGACAGGCTTCTACAAGCGTTTCCACCGAGTCCATGTAGTCAACCGGATACTGCAGACAGTGTCCGCAAGCTGACGAAGAACTGCAGGCAGAGCTTCTTCCTCGTTGTATGCCGGGATAACGACAATGGTCCGCGGTAGGCCCGACTCAATCATCGGATCGACTTGCTGAGCGGTTTCTCCATCAGGCTCCACCAGCCTTGAGTTCCTCGTGGTAGTCGGCCTCGACATTTACCTCCCAGACGTCGTGACTCGTACCGTTGACGAGGTTTTCGACGGTGAGCATTGCCGTGTACATGGAATGGTCCTGATTGTTGTAGCGGTGCATTCCGTTACGGCCAACGGGGTGAACATTGCGAGTGCACTCAGCAAGCCAGCCGCGCAGCGTGTCGACATTTTCTTTGTAGAAGGCGTCGTACATCGGGTACGCCTTGGGCATCCGTACTACGTAACCCTTCTCAACGCGGGTGGGGTCGAGCAGACCGAGAGTCGCCATTTCTCTGGTTCCCAAGGCTATGAGGTCGTCGTCGCTCAAGACCCAGAGTTCATCGCCTTCGTTCACGAAGAACTCAAGGCCCAGACATGTTTTTCCAGGTTCGGGAATCATTTGCGGTGACCAGGAACCAAAGTTCTGCACACGGCCGACAGCGACTTCGGGGGAGTGGATATATATCCAGTTGTCGGGGAAGCCATCTTCAAGTGGAACGACTAGTGCCACGGTCAAAAAATCGCGAAACTTCAGTCCGGAAGCGGCGCTGAGAACCTCTGTCGGTGCCGGGGGATCCATCGCTTGGACAAGCCGTGGGATCGGCATCGAGGAGATGACCGCACTGCATTCGTGCACCTGTTGGCCACCTTCACCCGTCGTGATGACCTCAGTGGCAACCCCATCGGCGTGACGGATCTTGGTGACTTTTGAGTTGAATTCGACATTGCTGCCCTGCGCTTGCACCAACTCACAGCAACGTTCCCACATCATCCCGGGACCGTGGCGTGGATACTCGAACTCCTCAATAAGGCTCGTAATGCCAGTGGAGTTGCGCTTTGGAATGAGCGCGTTGACGATCGCATTGAGGAGGTTCAGGTTCTTGATTCGTTGCGCGGCCCAGTCAGCTTCGAGTTCGTCGGCCGGCACCCCCCAGACTTTTTCGGTGTAGGTCTTGAAGAAGGTCTTATAGAGCCGCCATCCGAACTTGGATGCAACATATCCCTCGAACTTCGTCTGGTCCTCCGGTGGCCGTATCTTGACCCAGAGGTACGACAAGACGCAACGGACCGCTTCCAGGACGCCCAAGTTCCTGAGAGCGTTGAATGCCTTCAGTGGGTAGTCGTAGAACTTCCCCCTATAGAAAATTCGGCTCATCCGGGGCCGCAAAAGGAAGTCTTCGGCGGGGAGAATCTCGTGCCATAGATCAGACACCGGCGCGACCTTGGTAAAGAAGCGATGGCCGCCGATATCAAAGCGCCAACCATCGCGTTCAGCTGTGCGGGAGATTCCACCCACGACATCGTCGGCCTCAACGATGAAGGCTGTGTGACCGTACTTGCCGAGCTGGTAGGCAGCGGTCAGTCCAGCCGGACCCGCACCGACCACCACGATTTTCGGCTCTGGAACGGGGCTTTGGTCACTACCCATATGGTTGCCCTCTCCTACGCGAAGCGGGATCATATCCGAAATCGCGACATTCTCGGATTGGGTCACCCGAGTCGTGCCGCGAACGCGCCACACTGAACTCATGGAACTTCTGCAGATCACCTGTCCTCGCTGCGCAACAGAGTGCGAAGTCGAGTACTACGGCCCTTGCGAGTCATGCCGCGAGCAACTCAAGGCCACCCTCCGCCGCGACGCCGGGGACGTAACGGCCGTCGAATACGAACCCAAGATGAACGTAACCCCCAACGCCGTCGCGCTCAAAGACGACTAGGCGCGCTGCTGACCTCTACCCCTCCCAGATACCCCGATCGCAGAAGACAGACTTCAACACTTCGGGTTCATCGGTCATCAAACCGTCTACACCGAGGTCGAGTAGTCGATGCATTTCGCCGGGATCATCGACCCCCCACACATGAACATGGATCCCGACGGTGTGTGCATGCTCGATGAATCGCTGAGTGACAATCTCAATGCGACCCATACGAACCGGCACCTGCGCCGCATCCACCCTCTCAAGCGGGACTGGAATGTGGTTGGCACGCAGCAACAGTGCCATCACCCTGCGGCTACCTGCAGCAATCGCCAATCCATCGCCCAATAACCGCCTCGCATGATCTACCCGACGATCACTGAAAGCACCCACCAGCACCCGATCCAAGGCATCGGCCGCCGAGATCGCCCGGGCCAACGGTTCCACAGCTCCATCGCGTTTCGGGTCGAAGTTGATCCGCGTATTCGGGAACGCTTCAAGCAATTCATCGACCTGCAGAATCGGCTCAGTGCCTCCTATTTTGGCTTTGCTGACCTCAGACCAGGACAACTCGGCAATATCACCGGTGCGATCCGTGGTCCGGTCGAGCCGATCATCGTGGCAGATCACTCCGACACCGTCACGGGTCACCTGTACATCGGTCTCAATGTGGCTGTAACCCAGATCAACGGCATGGCGAAAGGCGCGCTCGCTGTTCTCCGGATAGACGCTGGTGCCGCCACGATGAGCAAACGCAATCGGACCCCGATGTTGCAGAAACGGATGGACTTCAGGCACGGCGCCACAATACTCGCCGTACTTGACTACTGGGAGGGCTCCCACATCGGGGTGCCGCTTTCTGGCCTGTGTAGCTAGTAGCGTTTCAGCCATGCAACGACGTACAAAAATCGTGGCCACCATCGGTCCGGCCTCTGAGGACGAAACAACTCTGCGAGAAATGATTCGCGCAGGAATGAACGTTGCCCGAGTCGGACTGGCGCACGGAACTGTTGACGAGGGGATCGAGCGATATCGTCGAATCCGGGCGGTAGCCGAAGACGAAGGAGTCCGGGTCGGCATCCTGGTGGACCTTCCAGGTCCAAAGGTGCGGGCCGCGAGCTTCAGTGAACACGGCACCGATATCGCCACCGGTAGCACCTTGGAACTCCGGGTTGGACACGATGCGTCGAACGAATCGGTGATTGAGGTCGACTACGAGGGTCTTCTCCACGACTTGGAAGTAGGCGACCAACTAACCATCGGTGACGGTGGCGCAGTACTCAAGATCACAGACTTATCGAGCAAAAAGCTCCTTGTCACCGCCATTCACGGAGGGAAATTGAAGGGCCGACCGGGCGTACATCTCCCCTCGCAACGGCTCCGCATGGCAACCCCCACACCGAGTGACTTCATTGCGCTCGACGCTTTCGTGGAGTTGGGCGTCGACATGGTGGCGATCAGTTTCGTCCGCTCAGCTCACGACATCCGACGAGTCGGGACCGAACCCCACCCACGGGGTCCGCTGGTGATCGCCAAAATCGAGACACGGGCTGCCGTCGACAACCTGCCAGGGATCATTGAAGCCGCAGGAGCGATCATGGTGGCGAGAGGAGACCTTGGCAACGAGTGCAGCCTTGAGGATCTACCACATCTGCAAAAGGAGATCATCAAGGACTGCATTGCTGGTGGTCGTCCGGTGATCACTGCCACGCAAATGCTGGAATCGATGCTTACTAGTCCTGCGCCAACTAGGGCAGAGGCGAGCGATGTCGCCAACGCCGTTTTTGACGGTTCATCAGCGGTCATGCTTTCAGGCGAAACCGCGATCGGTTCTGACCCAGTCAACGTCATCCGAACGATGAGCCGAATCGCCACTCGAGCCGACGAGGCAATGGACTACGAGAGTTGGGCTAAACAACTCGCGGAACTGCGTATGACCGATAACTCCGGGGGAGCGGCGTCGGTGACCGACGCCATGACCATGGCTGCTTGGCGGGCGACTCAGGAACTTGATATCGACCGCGTCATATGCATCTCAGGATCGGGCTTCACGGTCCGTTCAATGGCCAGATTCAGGCCCGAAGCTACGATTCTCGGGTTCTCCATCAACGAATCCACGGTGCAACAGCTGACTCTGAGTTGGGGCACGATCCCGATGCGTATCACCAAAGGCGGCAGCAACGAGGAAATGGTTCGGGAAGCGATCCGCCTGGCCAAAGACGCCGGCCACATTAGAGCCGGCGAGTTGGTTGGCGTGCTGGCGGGCTCAGACAGCCGTAGCCGCTCCACAAACGTCCTGCGTATTGAACGGGTTCCCTAGCGCGCCTGGCCGATCGTCAGGTAAGCATCGACGAACCTGTTTGGCAGAGTCCCTCACCGTTCGCGTCGAGAGTTCGAAGATCTTCTGGCAGTTGCTCGAAGGGGATTACCACTTCTTGACCATAGAGGCTGCACTCGCAGGTGAGAGCACAGTCCTGTAAGTCTGCGCGCTGGGCCCAGAGCGACACACCCAAACCAACAAGAGCAATACACAACACGATCTTGGCTACCAAGCGACGCACGAAGCGCAGCACGACGAAAAGCAAGTACGCAACGACCGCCAGCGCCACCACAAGGATCCACTTCAACAACTCAGGGTCGAGCCAACCTGGAAGAGCAGCAGCCGACATTCCGCCATGCTAGCTACCGCAGACAGCAATCTAGACCCACCACAGATCGGTAGGCTTGAGCTATGAGCGATGTTCAACTGTCCTCCGGCCCGTCTCAGACGGTTTTGGATCCCGAACCCTCCGACGCACTCGAAGCCTTGGCGTCCGCACAGATTGATGACGATCCGGTCGCCGCGATTGCACGCGTCTGCGCTCGCTGGCCACGAGTACTTGCTGCTTGGGCGTCTCTGGGCGACGCGCTCGACGACCCGGCGTTGGCATATGCGGCTTACCGCACCGGCTACCACCGGGGTCTGGATCGGCTGAGAGCCAATGGCTGGCGGGGGAGCGGTTACGTACTCTGGCGCCACGAAACCAACCGCGGTTTCCTTCGCTCCTTAGCCGGACTGCAAGCCTCAGCGGCTGCAATTGGAGAAATCGATGAAGACGAGCGTTGTGCTCTTTTTTTGCGACAACTCGACCCCGAGTGGCCACCGCAAAGGTGACCCCAAGCGAGGGTTCTGTCGACTTTGAGGGTGCCGTGCTCGCTGGCGGCGCTAGTCGACGGATGGGCACAGACAAGGCGTTCGTAGAGGTCGACAACCTGACGCTGCTGCAGAGAGCGACCGCAGCGCTGTATGACGCCGGTGCTGCCTCGGTTGTAGTTGTCGGCGGCAACGCTCAAAGAGTCAATGACCTGGGCCTGCTCTACGTTGAAGACGAGTGGCCCTCCCAAGGTCCGCTGGGTGGAATCATTACGGCGCTGCGCAGCACTTCGGCTGAAACCGTGGCCGTGCTGTCGTGTGATTTGACGCGACCCTCAGCGGTTGCGATCAACGCAGTACGCGGCGACCTCGGCGAGGCGGACGTGTCGGTCCCCGTTCTGGAGGGACAGGCCGAATGGCTGCATGCAGTTTGGCGACGAAGCGCCTTGAGCGCACTCGAACGCTCATTCGCCGACGGGGAGAGAGCACCGAAACGAGCCGTCGGCGAACTTCAGATCTCCTGGTTCAGCGACGGGGATCCAAGGTGGTTCCACGATGCCGATTATCCCCGCGACCTCCCGGAACGCTCCGGTTGACTCCGATGGTCTCAGCCTCTAGTCGGATTCGCCACCCAAGTCGAAGTAGAGGATCGCTGAAGCGATGGTAATCAGCAGCGCCGCCACTGCCGAAAGCACCGCATTGATCAACTCTTGAAGCGCCCAGAACAACCCGAACAGCGATGTCACCCCAGAAACCACCAAGAAGACGACCAAGACGACCACAGTGACCAGCAGTATCCGTCCAAGCGTCCCCCACAAATGCCCGCGCACAAGACGGAAGGCGTAGCTCAGCGACGATTTTGCCGGGCCTACCGAAGCAACGACATACGCCAACGAGATAATGGGATTCGACAGGAACAACCCAAACAGAACCGCTGGGATCACCAAGATAAGCAGCAGTGGCACGGTCACAGCAACCAGTACGATGATCGCCACGAGCAGCACTGTCAACACCAGCACCTGAAGGTCTAGCCCGATGAGCCGGGGGATCCGCCGCCATGCTTGGCGCGACACCTTCGACACGGTGATGGTGTCGCCTCGCAGGTCCCGGAGCGTCAGTCGAGCGACGGTCGCCGTCAACAACTTGTTCGCCACCCAAAACACCAACAGGCCGGTAGCTGCTGCGACAAAGTTCGATACCGAGAAATCAGACTCCAGCGACTCAAAATATGCTTCATCTTCAGGCGTCGTAGCGGGATCGGAAAACCTGGACCAGGTTTCGTCGAACTCACCCATCAGAACTTGGTCGGCGCTATAGCGAAACAGCACGATAAGTAGAAACTGCGCCGCTATCAACACCAACGCGGCGACCGCACAGCCGCGCCACTGGCGGCGCAACAATGAGAACGAGTCAACAAACAGTCGATCCGGGCTGCGCAGCGTTTTGCGCTCTTCCTCGAGGAGGCGAGGGGCACGGTGCTCAGTCCAAACCGAACCATCCCAATAGCGGTATTGCGACTCGTCGGCCGGATCGGTGTACCAGTTCGGGGGAGGGGTTCCTTGGTCTGTCACGGTCGGTGATTCTATCTCTGCTCGTCTGTTGGTTAGCATGCCACATGCCCGATTATCGGATTATCGACGAGGAGGACGACCTGTGCGCCACCGTCGACACTTTGTGCCAAGTAGATCGCTACGCACTTGACACCGAGTTTCACCGGGAACACAGCTATTGGCCGACGGTGGCTCTGGTGCAGATCGCCTGGGACGACCAAATTGTCCTGATTGATCCACTGGCGATCGATCTGAAGCCCTTGAGAGCGCTGATGGACAGCGATGCCCTGGCAGTGCTCCACGCTGCCACACAAGACCTCGAAGTTTTGGAACAAGCGTGCGGCGCTATTCCTGTGCGCTTGTTCGATACCCAGATCGCTGCGGGATTTCTCGGTCTTTCAACACCCTCGCTGGCGTACCTGCACGAACGCGAGTTGGGTGTTCCTCTAGCCAAAGGAAGCCGCTTCACGGACTGGCTTGAACGCCCACTCGGTACCGCTCAACTCGACTATGCGGCCTCCGACGTGGCTCGTTTGCTGGAAATACACGATCGCCTGGTATCAAAATTGAAGGCTCGCGATCGTATTTCGTGGGCCGAAGCAGAGTTCGAGATCATGCGCTGCCGCAATCGAACCCCTCGAGATCCCGACGAAGCGTGGAACAGGATTAAAGAGGCCCGCCATCTCAAGGGCCGGGCATTAGCGGTGGTTCGCGCCATCGCCGCCTGGCGAGAGCGTCGTGCTGCTGAAATCAATCAGCCGGTTCGATTCGTGCTGTCCGACTTGGCGGTCGCTTCCATCGCCCAGGCGAAGCCCACCAGCCCCAAAGCCCTCAGCAAGATCCGCGGTATTGACCGTGGAATGGTCAAGGGGCAGCAAGGCCTTGAGGTTCTACAGATCGTGAAGGAAGGACTCGAGTCGGGCTGGTGCCCACCCAAGAACCCGAAACGCAACACTGATACCAGGGATTATCGTCCAGCGGTCACGCTCGCCACCGCGTGGATAGCCCAAGTGGCCAGGTGCAATGAACTCGATCCCGCGCTCTTGGCGACGCGCGGCGATGTGGAGGCGTTCCTGCGCGGAGATGACAGCCCTCGTCTCGCCCAAGGTTGGCGGGCACAACTCGTCGGTGACCACATTCGTCGCCTTGTCGATGGCGATGCCTCGCTGGCCTTCGACAATGACGTAGTTGTGTTGGAACAACGATCAGGGCGGACCATCACATGAGCCGCGAACTTGAAGCAAAGTGCTCGGTGGCTTCGGATTTGTGCGATCAGCGGCTACAATGCGTCCTCACCGTTAGCACCGTCAAATTGGAGCTCGCAAAGTGAAAAAGGGGCGACACAGGCGTTACGAGGAAGCCCGTGAGCTGAAACGCTCACACGATGGCGACTTTGATCGACTACTCGAAGATCTCAACAACGACAGCGGCGAACTGCTGAAACCCGAGCATTTGGCTTGGGCCGATGAGTTCGCAGATGAGGCCGATGACGCTAGCGTCAGTGACTCTTCGCGGCGGAGCGAATAGCTCACAGATTCTCGACTCGGCAGCGCGCTCGCCTAGTTACCGGTTTCGTCAAGAATCTCATCAAGTTTCAAGATGTCGTCTTCGGTCACGACGCCGATGAACGCACCACTGGCGTCTGTTACCGCCAGAATATCGATTTCGGCTTCACCCATGGCCGCGACCGCGTCGCGTAGGGTCCACGATGGTTGACCCACCGGAAGGTCTGTAGCCATTTGATCGCCGATCGCAGTCTCCTCCCATTGTCCGCGATCAAGCTCTGAGATGTCCTCAAGGCGGGCGAGTCCCAAGAAGCGTCCGCCTTCAACAACTGGCACAACCCGTTCGCGGCGCCCCAAAACATGGAAATAAACAAACTCCGAGACCGTGGCATCGGGAGGAACCGTCATCACATCGGTCGACAAGATCGAAGTGAGCGGAAGCGTAAATCGTCGTTCGAGATGACCTAGGCGGACAGAGCGTTGATAGTCGGCTACCGAGGACGGGCCGGCCACAACCTGGCTGACCGCGGCTGCAACGAGCGCTGGAACGACGAAGCTCCCCACACCACCCGTCGACTCCGCCACAAACATCACCGCGGCTATCGGCGTGCGATACCCAGCACCTAGGAACGCCGCTAGCCCCAATATTGGATAGAGGGTGGTTTCATCCTTACCGATGGCCTGTCCAACAAACTCGCCAAGCACTACTCCAAGGGCGGCCAGAGGAATAAACAAGCCACCCACACCACCAGCAAAAACAGTAGTGATCGTTGCGGCCATTCGCAGACCGAACAACAACGCAATGAGTCCCAGACCACGGTCACCTACCACCCACGCCATCGCCTCAGTGCCCGGACCAAGCGTGAGCGGAGACTCAAAAACCACCTCAGCGATCCAAGCCAACGCCGCCAAGCCAACGCCACCAATGAGCAGTCTCTTCGACAGTGAGTACCGCTTGGCTCCAGACTTGCTACGACGGACCAGCCAAGCAAACCCACGACCGCCCAGCCCCGCGGCGATACCCAACAGCAGCGCTCCAGCCAAATCGATCAGATCAACACCGAGCACCGAAAGGCCGGCCTCACTGGCAACGACGCTGCCTCCAGCCAAGAATGGAACAACCGGCTCAGTTCCGACCAACGAAACGAAGGTGGCATAACTAGCCGCAGCAGCCAACAGCGACGGCAACAAAGCTTGAGGTGTGACATCTTCGCGATAAGGCGCCTCCATAGCGAAAATAACTCCCGTGGCGGGTGCCTTGAATACCGCCGCTATCCCCGCTGCGGCCCCCGCAGTAAGAAGCAGACGGGCCTTGTCACGTCGCAAGAAGGAGCCGGTTTTTTCATGAACCCAGAGTCCGATTGAAGACCCCGCGTAGATGGAGGGACCCTCCATGCCAACCGCACCACCCATTCCGATAGTGGCCACACCGGCCAGTAACTTGCCCGGGAGATGAACAATCGGTAAGCGAGGGTGTCGCTCGTGAAAGGTCCGAATGTACTCGTCAGAGGTTGATCCACTGGTTCCGCGACCGACCCAGCGAAGCAAGCCGTTGGCGGCGAGGATGCCCACCACAGGAGCCGTCACCAAGACGATAAGCGACTGATCAAACAGCCAATGGAGCAGCACAGATTCGGTGAGCGTTTCAAAGAGCGCTACCACCACCGCGACAATGACGCCGATCGCAATCGAAGCGCCCAGAAGTCGGACATCCTGCCCCCCAACCACAGAACCCAGGTACTTCTTCACGAACTCTCTTTCATTTCGCCGTTACTCTCACGGCGTCGGCGAACCTGCGGATGAGGCAAGAACACTCTACTTCCAACATCGGGTTGGTCACGGACCTTTATGTAATCGACCAGTCGTTCGTACTGCTCGGAGCCGATGAGTTCAACAATTTCGTTTCGCAGACTCTTCCACACAGGTCTGTCTTCGCGAAACGCTAGGGGATCATCGGTACACCACCAAGCGAACTCCACACCGCCCTCACCCCAATCACGACGTTTCCACTCCCTCAAAACGTGATTGATGTGACCATTGTCTTCAGCGTGCTCGTCATAGCGAAGAGGTACCTGCCAGCACACATCGGGCTTCCAGTCAATAGGGCGTTCACCACGCGCGTCAGCAGCTTGATGAAGCGCGCAGCCGGCACCTTTGGAAAATCCAACACGATTCAACAATATGCACGCATCATCGATCAGCTGGGTAACAGTGTCACCGTCATCGTTGGTGTAGATCGCGCCGCCTCTTTCCGCTGCCTGTTCGGCGAACTGCCACTCGTCAGCAGAAAGCCTGGCGATCTGAGCCTCAATCGTGCTGCGGTCTGTTTCGCTGACAAAGTGTGCGCCGTAGGTGCAACATCCGTGTTCGTACTCGGGCGCGGACTCTGTCAACACCCCCGGGCAACCACGTCCATAGATGCAGCCGTAATTGCTGGTCAAAAAAGTGATATCAAAATGCCACGTAGCACCCTCGGCGTCGTCGAAACTGACCCATTCACGAAGATCCGGGGATTCCATTGCCACGACGGTAACGCCGATCGCGCAGGTCGCGGACCTAGCGCGCGACTCCCAACGATACGGTACGAGCCATGGCTTCCGAGTTCGACGATATTAGAAACCGGCTTGAGACAATTGCCGAGGAACTGGCCGATCTCGCGATCATTCGCCTGAGGGAATCGATAGACGCCGGCGGGCAAGAGTTGCCGGTTGACGAGAGGCGCCTGACACGAGCCCGACGCGCGGTCGAAAAAGCGATGCACCTTCTCACTGAACGCGACGAACCCGTTTTTTGACCCTGCCGCTCCCAGTCCTAACTCGCCACAGCGCTTGCTGCCACCACCGGGATCGCGGCGCGGCGTGAGCGCGTCGTGGGCAACGGCAGACCAGACGGATCAACGCGGCCATAGAGCGTCGTACGCTGCACCAAGGTCCGTCCCAATGGTTCAACCACCTTGCGGAAATCGGCCTCGCTCACGGTGGTGCCATGAGAGGCGCCTGCTGCACGAGAGATGTTCTCGTCCATCAGCGTGCCGCCAAGATCGTTGGCGCCGGCCTGAAGGAGTTGGCTGATTGAGCCGAAGCCGAGCTTGACCCACGAACCCTGGATGTTGTCGATTCGTCCCCGGTAGGCGATGCGAGCAACAGCGTGCATCAACAGCACCTCGCGCCAAGTCGGCCCACGCCGGGACCCGCGACGAAGATAAATCGGTGACGCCATGTGAACAAACGGCAACCCGACGAACTCGGTGAATCCCCCGGTCTCCTCCTGTAGAGCGCGGGTGCGTAGTATGTGGTGCGCCCAATGCTCAGGCCGTTCGATCGAGCCGAACATGATCGTTACGTTGGAGCGCAACCCCACCGCGTGGGCGATGCGATGCGCTTCAAGCCATTCGTCGCTGTCGATCTTGTCTGGGCAAAGTACTCGACGCACATCGTCGTGCAGGATTTCCGCGGCTGTACCAGGCAGCGAACGTTGGCCCGCGTCACGGAGACGACCCAGATAGTCAGCCAACGGTTCCTGATTGCGCTTGGCGCCCTCGGTGACTTCAAGGGCGGTGAAACCGTGGATATGAATGTCGGGAACCGCCTCGTGGACCGCACGGGCGACATCAATGTAGTAATCGCCGTCAAAGTCGGGATGAATCCCGCCCTGCAGACAAACCTCGGTGGCGCCCCTCTCGGCTGCCTCAATGGTGCGCTCGGCCATGTCGTCGAGTGTCAACAAATACGGCTTGCCTCTTAGATTCAGCGATAGCGGACCTTTTGAGAACCCGCAGAACTTGCAGCGAAACGTGCAAACGTTGGTGTAGTTGATGTTGCGGTTGGCGACCCAAGTGACCTCATCGCCAACAATTTCGGCGCGTAATTCATCCGCCAGGTGAGCTACTTCGCCCACCTCGGGTCCGCGAGCCTTGAACAAAGTGAGAATTTCGTCGAAACCCACGTCGGTGCCCGCTCTCACCCCTTCGATTACCTCCCCGACAGCTCCGGTGGCACCGGTGACAGCGGGCACCAGCACGCTCGGGTCGCCGCCGGCGCCGACATACCATTGGCTGGATATCTCTCCTACGAGTTCGAACTCCGCGCCGTCGTCAACTTTGGCTCTCTCCATGGTGCGCTCGGGCCAAACAGAACCTGGGTCGTCGCGCCCAAAACCAGCTGAGTCACTACGATCCATGACCGCAAAATGCAGATTGTGGTCGATCCAGGTGTCCGGATCGCAGACATAGCGAGGGTGCGCGGTAAGTCGAGGTGCCAGTGTGTGACCTGCAGCTTCGGTGACCTCCCGGAGCCGCTCAAGGTCGGGCCAAGGTCGTTCGGGATTCACGTGATCAGCGGTAACAGGAGAGACACCACCCCAGTCGCTGACACCAGCTGACAGCAGATCAGCGAAGTCATCGGAGAGATTCGGTGGTGCCTGCACATGCACGTCGGGCGGCAGGATCAGGCGAGCTAGCGCGATCGCCTCAAGATGGGTTTCAAGCGGGCACGGTTCGGCCCGGTGCATTGCGGTGCCTTCCTTGGGCAGGAAGTTTTGAACAATTACTTCCTGGACATGTCCGTGACGACGGTGAGCCTCAGCGATCGCCTCCAGAGCAACAACGCGATCCTCTCGGGTCTCACCGATACCGACCAGGATTCCAGTCGTGTAGGGGATGCGCAGCTCTCCAGCCCATTCAAGCGATTGCAGTCGACGCTTCGGTGCCTTGTCCGGCGCTCCCCGGTGACACTCAAGATCCTCTCGCAAGGTTTCGAGCATCATCCCCTGGCTTGGCGCGACTGTGCGCAGCTTCTCCAATTCATCGGCGTACATGGCACCCGTGTTGGCATGGGGCAACAACCCAGTGGAATCGAGAACCAACTGCGCCATTGCCACGACATAGTCGACAGTGGACTCATAACCGTGACGAGTAAGCCAGTCCCGAGCGACCGGATAGCGCCGTTCGGGTCGTTCGCCCAGCGTGAAAAGCGCCTCGTGACAGCCCACCGACGCTCCACGCCTTGCAATTGCGATGACCTCGTCGGGACTCAGGTACGGCTGCTCCAGACGTGCCGGTGGCTGGGCAAAAGTGCAGTATCCGCATTTGTCACGACACAGCATCGTGAGAGGAACAAAAACCTTGGGCGAATAGCTCACGACCTTGCCGTGCGCATCGTCTCGTATCCGCCGCGCAGCCGTCATCAACTCCTCAAGCGGTGTACAAAGAAGTTCATCGTTCGCCATGATCTGAGACGCTACTCGCTCCGATCGAGTTCACCCGCAGCGGCCAACGCTCCAGCTAGGAATGCAGCTCTTTCGTAAACGAGCGTGAACCAACGCTCGGCAGCCGTTTCTTGACCCGGCACCGGTGGTCGTCCCAACGAGTTGAGCAAGGCTCGTGCATCGCCGGAGTGTGCTACGACTTCATCCGCTGCAGGCAGCAACTCGGGGTCTCCCCAAAATTCAATCGGGTTGATCTTGGCTGCCGCCTTACGCCCACGGGGTTGCTGATGCTGCCGACCAACATTGGAATTCGTCGAATTGCCCTTGTTGCGGTTTCGCGAACGAGATCGTTTTCGTTTTGAGTTGACGGAGTCCTCGTTCACGGCATCAGCCCCTTTCGCTTCACGGTCTCTGAATCAGACTCGGCAAGTTCTCCGAACGGGGAAGTTTCCGAGAACTGTGCAGCTTCAGCGAAGGCGATCTCGGTATCGGAATCGACATCTAGTAGCGCGGAGCTGTCTATTCCCAGCACAGCTTGCAATTGTTCGGCGTTTAGATCCCCGATCGAACTTGACTTGGGCAGCGTGAGACTGGCTATCTGGCGCTTGCCCGCGACCACTTCCTCAACTCGCTCGTCGATAGTGCCAGGGCAGACCAGACGATGGCAGATCACAGTGTTTTTCTGCCCTATGCGCCAAACGCGATCTCGGGCCTGGTCTTCTACCGCAGGATTCCACCAGCGATCGTAGAGGACCACATGGTTGGCCGCTGTGAGGTTCAGGCCAGTGCCTCCAGCCTTTAGCGACAACACCATTGCGCCTGGTCCTGAAGATCCCTGAAATTCGGCTACAAGACGATCACGGGCACCCCGAGCGAGGCCACCGTGATAACAGGAGATCTTGTGCCCGCTCCATTCCGAGAGATGTTCGGCCAATATTTCACCCCAACTCGCGAAGTGGGTGAACACCAGCACCTTTTCATTGGCTGCGAAGACATGCGAGAGGATCTCGTACAGCCGGGCGAGCTTTCCCGAACGCCCTTCGATGCCTTCGTCATCGTGTTGATAGTTGAGCGGATGGTTGCATATCTGCTTTAGCGCAGTGATAGCCGCAAGCACCGCACCCTTCTGTTCCGGCGTTCCTGGTTCCCTGTTTGTGGTCTTGAGAATCAGACTGTCGATGACGGCTTGGTAAAGGCCAATCTGCTCTGGAGTCATCGGACAATGGTCGAGTTCGTCGATGCGGTCTGGAAGCTCTGCGGCAATCGAAGGCTCAGCTTTGGTTCGCCGGTACACGAGAATGCCGTTGAGGGCTCTCAGCGCATCCTCGCCGCCATGCTTCGCGCGACTGCCGTTGGAACGCCCATTACCGTTCTTGTTGGGCGTCAGCTGGGCAATGAATTGCGCACGCGGACCCAGAAGATTCGGGTTCGCCCAGTCCATGATGGCCCAAAGATCTCCTAGACCGTTTTCAATCGGCGTCCCGGTAAGCGCAAGTCGGCTGCCGGCCTCCAAGCGACGAAGCTGTTGCGAGGTTTCGGCTAACGGATTCTTGATGGCTTGAGCCTCGTCGATGACGACCTTGCCCCAGCTGAACTTACTGAGTTGGTCCATGTCTCTCACCGCCGTGCCGTAGGTCGTGATCACAACATCAACTGAGCGAACCGCTGTTCTCAATGCCGAACCCTTTGCTCGGTTGGCGCCGTGATGAACCAATACCTTCAAGCCTGGGACAAAGTTCCGCGCCTCGCTTGCCCAGTTGCCAACAACCGCCGGGGGAGCAATGACCAGTCCCGTACCAGACTCCGACAACGCCAAACTGGCCAGCGCTGTCGGTGTTTTTCCGAGACCCATATCAAGAGCCAGACAGCCTCCCAAACCTGCGTCCTCCAAGAAATCCAGCCACACAAGTGCGTCTGCTTGATAGTTGCGCAGTTCACCACTGAAACCTTCAGGTCTTGTAGTTGGATTGTCGGGGAAGTTCTTGACACTGCGCAGAAGATCAGCGGCCCAGCCCTCTCCCACAATGTTGATACCACCAGACAGCGGCGAGCCTTCCAGTCCCAGAGCGTGACGAAGCATGTCAGCACCGGTGAGTCGTGTCTTGTCTGCCCGTTCAGCCAAAGCCGCCGCCGCTTCAGCCAAATCTGCTTTGTCAAGTTCGACCCACTGGCCGCGCGAACGCACCAACGGACGAGCCTTGGCAGCTAATTGAGCGATCTCCGCGGCGCTGAGTTCGACCTCATCGAACACAGCTGACCAACGGACGTTGGCTAGTTGTTGAGCTCCCACCACGGTCTCGTCGGTCTCAGAAGTCAAGCGCAGCGACGCCACCGCTTTTTGACGCCGCAGCGCCGGCACTCTCACATCGAACCCAGCCGAGCGGAGTCTGTCTCCAGATTCCGTCATCAACCTCCAGGCTTCATCCTGAGACAAGAACACTTCACCCCGGCGGCGACCCCCCAAACGCATCAGTTCTGGGAAGAGACGCTCAAGTCTCGATAGATGGGCCACGATACTTTTTGAGTTCAACTTCGATGCAAGCGTGATCGCGACTTCGGCCGGTATCAAGTTTCCCTCGTCGTCGGGACACAACACGGCCACATGCCAAGCTCCGGCGTCGTCGGGAGAATCCAGTTGCACAACAAGGCGAACCCCAACGGTGCCCAACACAGGAAAGGCCCACTGATTGAGCCGGCGAACGAGTTCTCCTCCGGCCTTGGTCGGAGCTAGGAAGGGAGCGCCCCCGAGGTGAGCAACAGTCGCCTCGGCAACATCGGCGCGAGTGTTGATTTCAGGCGGCACCGCAGGGGTTTCCAGCTGACCCGCGGCGAAACCCACTATGGCATCTGTGAGATCAGCCAACGCGGCTAGTGTGAACTTCTCTTTTTCTTGTTCACGGCTGCCCAACATGGCAGCCCCTGGCACCGAACGAACCAAACCAGACAACACCTCTGGGTCGATAAGGGCTGGCATCCAGCGGATACGGAAGGTGCCATGATCGGTCGCGGGATCTTTGCGGCGACGTTTCGACTGGACTAACTGCGGGACGAAACGCCCATCGGCAACCATCTTGATAGCCACGGCGGTGGCGTAACCCATCCAAGTCACGCTGGTTCCGACGTCCTCGTCGCTAGCGGTGCGTCCCAAAGGCGCCAACCAGCCAATTACTTTTTCGATCGGAGCGGAGACTGTGCTGGCCCTCCCACTTCCGGAAATCTTGACCGTGGCTTGTTGGTCCCAATCCGAAGTCACTCCGCCGAGAGCCTTGATTCGCAGCAACACCATTTCGTGATTCTCGGGGCGTTGCTGATGACCTGACGCCCAAGCAACGATCCTGCCATCAGAACGCGACAAGTGAAGCTGGACCGAGCCAGGAACCGAAGCGGCGGGGTCGTGGGCTGAACTTCGGTCCGGCGCCGGAGTCAATTCACTTTCGCCGGGTGGGCCGACCAGTTCGGTTAAACCCTCGTCGATACGCCAGCATTCAGCATCAAGATCAGCTACCACAACATTTCGCTCCGGGCCGCGCAACTCCCTGCGAGCTACCGCAAGACGCGCTTCAGCGTCGTCAAGCAACCGCCACAGGCTCTCCACCCAAGCGGTTTTGCGTTCGTTCAAATATGCGAGATCCTCGGCGGTTGACAAACCGTCAAGGTGGGATTGGACCAATCGGTCGAGTTGGCTCGACGTCAGGACCGCCCGTTCGATAATGGTAACTGTGGTCTCCTACGGCTCGCGACGCCCTGGGCTCCAACTGGTGCCGTGCATCCGTGAACGGCACCATCTGGCGCCCGTTATGCCTTTGCCGCTCGCGGATGAGAGGCACCTGACACAACGACCATCGCCCGCTCCGTCAGCGGCGATAGCCCCCGCAGCAAAGCCTGCCGGCAACTGCGGTTCGTAAATTAGTCTACGGCCAACAGAGCGCTCTGCAACCTTCGGTTGAGTCAGCCGGTCAAGTCGACCTTCGCCTGGAGGGCGTCTAGCAGTTCATCGAAACTCTTCTCAAACGAAGCAACACCCTCTGTTTCGAGTTGCTGGGTGACATCGTCGATGTCGACACCGAGTTGAGCCAAGTCGGCTAGCACTGCTCTGGCTTCGTCAACTCCGACGTCAATGGTGCGAGCCACCGTTCCGTGGTCCTCGAATGCTGCCATGGTGCTGTCAGGCAACGTGTTGACGGTGTCGGGTCCGATCAGCTCATCTACATACAGCGTGTCTGGATAATCGGGATTCTTCGTTGATGTCGATGCCCACAACGGACGCTGAACTCTTGCCCCGCGGGCCGCGAGTACTTCCCAACGAGGTCCCGAAAATGTTTGCAAAAACATCTCGTAAGCCAATTTGCCACTTGCCAAGGCCGCCTTGCCTTTGAGCGCCTCCGCGCTGGGAGTGCCATTGACATCAAGGCGCCTGTCAACTTCTGTGTCTAGCCGACTGACAAAAAACGACGCCACGCTTGAAATGTCGCTGAGGTCACCCTCGGCCGCCTCAAGCCCGGAGATATACGTCTCCATTACCTCCGCGTAGCGCTGCAACGAAAATATCAAGGTGACATTGATACTGCGATGCTCAGCAATCATCGTCTTGATTGGCAGGAGGCCTTCGGTTGTCCCGGGGATCTTGACATAGAGGTTGGGGGCGTTGATCTGCGCGTGCAACTGACGCGCTGCTTCGGACGTTCTGGCACTGTCACGGGCCAGCTTCGGATCGACCTCAACGGAGACATACCCGTCAATACCATTCGATTCGTCGTACACGGGTCGAAGAATTTCAAGCGCGGCAAGAATATCGGATGTGACGAGCTTCCAATAGGCGGCTTCGATACCCAAACCTCCACCGATGGCGCTGGAAAACTCGTCGTCATAGTCCTCGGACCCAAGGATCGCGTTGGTGAAGATCGATGGGTTCGATGTCAACCCGCGCACACCTTGCGCGACCCAGTTTTCAAGCTCTCCACTGGTGATCCAACCTCGTCGAAGGTTGTCGAGCCAGGGACTCTGGCCCTGCTCGGTGAACAATTGCTGTAGACGAGTCATGACACCTCCATGTCAATGGGCATCGTAGGTGGTTTCAAGTAGGTCAAGTGGATCGAGTTTCGATCAACTCCCGTGCTCGAGCCTCCACATTGGTGGGGTTGATCCCATATTCGAACATAACAACATCGCCGGGAGCGGACGACCCGAAACGGTCAATGGACACCACATCGTCAACCCAACGATGCCAACCCATCGAAGACCCGGCTTCTACGGCCAGCGATGGAATGTCTTCGCGGATCACCGAGGCTCGATATTCGCTTGGCATCTGCTCAAAGAGCTCCCACGAAGGCATGGAAACTACCGTCGCCGCGAATCCGTCGGTAGCAAGTTCCGCAGCAGCAGCAAGACAAACCGAAACCTCGCTGCCAGTACCGACAAGCGTAATCACCGCATCGTCGGCCGCGGCGAGTACATAAGCCCCAGCAGCCACGTTTCCAGAAGATGTTCCCTCGAGCACCGGTACGTTTTGGCGACTGAGGATCAACGCTGTAGGTCCGCCTGAGGAAATCGCTACACCCCACGCCGCGGCAGCTTCGTTGGCATCAGCCGGCCGGATCACCCTCAGGCCCGGAATAGCTCTCAAAGACGCCACCTGTTCCACCGGCTGATGCGTCGGGCCATCTTCGCCCACTCCGACCGAATCGTGACTCCAGACAAATATGGCGCGCGCAGCGGAGATGGCTGCCAGTCGTACCGCCGCGCGCATGTAATCCGCGAACACCAGAAAAGTTCCAACGACAGGAATCGAGCCACCATGTAGCGCCATACCGTTGGCGATCGAACCCATGCCGTGTTCTCGAACTCCGAAATAGATCTGACGACCTCCTGGGTCGGCTGCCGAGAAGACTCCATGATCTTTGATCACCGTCCCTGTATTACCGGTGAGATCAGCACCTCCGCCCGAGAGTCCAGGAACGACAGAAGACAGAGCCTGGAGTGTGATATTGGATGCCTTTCGCGTAGCGATCGAGTCTCCTGGGTCAAATGTTGGCAGTGATTCCTCCCAGCCCGGCAGCCCGGTACCGCTTAGCTGCGATTCCAAAGACACCCGATCTCCATCGAACGCGGCTACCCGCTTCTCCCAAGCTTCTCGAACGACGCGGCCCCTCACTCCCGCTTGGCGATACTGCGCCACAACGTCTGGTTCGGTGTAGAAGGTCACATCTGGCGGGAGTCCAATCAGTTCTTTCGTCGCGGCGATCTCGTCGTCGAAGATGGCATAACCATGAGCAGCAGGAGTGTCGGAAGACTTGGGTGCGGGAGTACCGATAATTGTCCGGACAATGACCAGACTGGGCCGGTCAGTAACGGACATCGCCTTGCGAATGCCTGCTTCCAACTCATCAAAGTTCTCTCCGACCTCGCCGAGTTCGCTTACATCCCAGCCATAGGAGCGGAAACGGGCCGCGGCGTCGTCGTTCAAAGCCAGTTCCGTTTCTCCGTCAATGGTGATGTGGTTGTCGTCGTAGCACAGGACGATCTTCCCCAAGCCGAGGTGACCAGCGAGCGAGGCCACCTCGTGGCTCAGCCCTTCGCTCAGATCTCCGTCGCTGCAGATTCCGAAGATGTTGTGGTCGAATAATTCAGGTCCATAGATCGTGCGCAGTTGAGCCTCGACGATGGCCATTCCGACCATGTTTCCCACGCCCTGCCCCAAGGGACCGGTGGTCACCTCAACGCCGGGAGTGTGGCCGACCTCGGGATGTCCGGGTGTGGCCGAACCCCACTGACGGAAATCTCTCAGATCATCGAGCGTCAGGCCGAAACCAGCGAGATAGAGCATCGCGTATTGCAGGATCGAAACATGTCCAGCGGAGAGCACGAAGCGATCTCGATCTGGCCAATGGGGATGTTGAGCGTCGTAATTCATGATGCGGCTGAACAGCACATGGGCTAGTGGTGCCAACGACATAGCGGTGCCTTGGTGACCCGAGCGTGCCTCGTGGGGTGCGTCCATGGCGATACCCCTGATTATGGCGACGGCGCGTTCGTCAAAATCGTGCATCAGTCCTCCCGGTCACGGATATCTCGGACATTAACCTCAGCACTGCGGTCGATCGCGTTTCTTTTCTAATGAGGAGTTCGCGTCGGTAAGTCTCAGGTGTATCGGACTACGGCAAATCGACCGGGGGCAGCAGCGTATAAGGCACGGTGACGGGCGCGTCACGGCCGATGCGACACCTCGCTTCAACCGTTCCATAGTCGTCGAATTCCAATTCCGCTCGCACCAGACGATACGTGAATTTGCCCGGCTCCACGTCGAAAGGCTGCACACTACGGGCGATTTGAGAATCACCGCTGTGGTACGTCACTTCGAGGACGCCTTGACCACCGCCGTCTGGCGGACAGCGGATGATCACAACGAGATGCGGGGCCCAAACCAGAGGAACCGGCGTAGGTGCGACAGCACTGAACTGGATGCCCTTGAGATCGATTCTCGTCGACGGACCCGGGACCGAGCGGAGATCAATTTCGTCGATGAACAGAGCGGCCACGATCTCCATCCGACCCACGTTAGCGGGGAGCATGGTGGTCGCCCCACTACGCTCCATGTCGTGGGTGAGACGCCAACCAGGGAAGCAATCGTAACAGCGACTCGTCGACTGTTCGCCGAGCGTGGCTTTGATGGCACTTCACTAAACGACATCGCCGCAGTGGTAGGCGTCCGCAGACAAAGTCTGCTCCACTACTTCCCGTCCAAGGAAGCCATGTATCGGGAGGTATTCGAACGGGCGCTAGCGGAGTGGCATGAGCGGGTAGAAAGTGCGATTTCCCAAACATCGGCCGACGGTTGGGAATTGGTCGATTACGTACTCACAGCCGGATTCGAGTTCTTCATGCACAACCCCGATTTTGTCAGGATTGTGCGTCGCGAAGCATTGGCCGAAGGAGGTACCGGTCATATAGAACTCGGCCTCGCTCTGAAACCTCTGTTTGTCCGTGCAACTGAGTACTTCGAACGAGAGATGGAAGCTGGCAGGTTTCGTCGCCACGACGCCGAACAACTTCTCATCACCGGTTACGGGGCCCTCTTGTCCTATTTCAGCGACGCGCCCTTTATCGCCGACTTGCTTACGCGCGATCCCCTCGACGACGACGCGCTAGCGGCTCGCCTACAACACGTAAGAGACCTGTTTCGGGCCGCCCTCGAGCCAACCACGTCATAAGAGGGGCCACGGGCGGGCCGCTCGGGCCACGGGCGGGCCGCTCGGGCCACGGGCGGGCCGCTCGGGCCACGGGCGGGCCGCTCGGGCCACGGGCGGGCCGCTCGGGCCTTAGGGGGCACAACCAAGGTTGGGACCGCCTAGCCTGCTGTCAACATGCGTCGGTTTTTTCTTCCGTTACTGATACTGGCCGTGGTCATCGCCGCCAGTGTGCTTGCCGATCGCGCCAATCGCGCCGCTGACGCTGGTGAACCGGACACAACTGTCGCTACCGATTCGCTCGGCACCCCCATCATCAACGTCCGCCGTATCCCTGAGTGGCTCCGGCGACCAACCTCGAATCAGGAATTCGAAGAGGCCTTGAAGAGCGTCTTGAACCAACCCGAAGTGCCTGCAGCACGTTGCCTCAGGGTTAACCGAAACGGGATTGAGATAGCCGTTGAGCAACCTGACCTCGAGTTGGTACCAGCGGAACTTCAGCGGTTTGTTACGGTTGCCGCCGTCGAGAGTCTGGGAACAGAAACGGTCTTCGTGACAAAGGTGGTCAGCAACGAAGCGAGCCTGGTCAACGAGGGTGTTCTGGAGGGCGACATTTGGCTTGTAGGCGGCGGAGACCCAGTGCTCTCCACGAACGACTATCTAACCCGCTTCGATGACGACAGGGCATCAACGAGCCTTGACCAACTCGTAGCCGAACTTGCCATCGAACTCAGGCGTAGAGGTATTTCAGAAATCAGTGGGGGAGTGGTCGGAGACGAGTTTCGCTTCTCTCCCAGCGAAACCGACTATGTCGGCACCGTTTGGACCGAAACCGACAACGCCGACAATGTGGTCGGCCCTCTGTCGGGCTTACTGGTCAATGACGGATTCCATTGGGATCGCCAAACCAGAACTGTCACTCGCTCGGAGGACCCCGCCACACTGGCGGCTGGAATCCTCACCGACCTTCTGATCCAACGAGGGATCACAATCACTGCAGAACCAACTACGGGAGAACAACCGGCTTCAGCCGAGCAGGTTCTGCTAGCCACAATCGAGTCTCCACCCATCGAAGAGATAGCCCAGCGTGCGCTAATCGACGGGACCACCGCGGAGATGCTCTTCAAAGAAGTCGGTCGCGTCAACGGGGTGTCGCCCGCATCCAACGATGCCGCCTTTGGAATGCTGATTACGTTACTGCAGCAAGGACTGCCGGTTGAGGGAAGTCTGCCCTTGGACGGTTCGGGATTGTCAAGCAAGGACCGAGTCACTTGCGACTTGCTGATGGCGATCATCGAGCAGAGTCCCGCCGGTGGAATCGTCAGTTCGTCACTCAGAGTAATCCGCACAAGTTCCCTGGCCGCCTGTGCACCCTCTCACGCTTCCAACATGCGCGTCATCAGCGCGGATCGCGGCCATATCACCGCGTTGGCCGGTGAAATGACGGCTGATAACGGCGCCGTCATTACCTTCGTCTTGTTAGCCAATGCTGACACCAACGAGCGCACCGATGAATCGTTGGGGCCGTGCAACAGCATTCAGACAAGTCTGCTTGAGGCCGTGGCGCGCTACCCCAATGAGTATGGACCAACACCTGACTCCATAGCCCCCCTCGCGGTGATACCCGCGCCCGACACCGGGGGTTGAGCGTGCGCGAACTGGCGATGTTTCCGCTGGAACAGGCGGTTCTACCTAGTGCCATGGTCCCGCTGCATATTTTCGAGGAGCGGTATCGCGCACTCGCTCGCTTTGTAGTAGCCCTCGACGAACCCGAGTTCGGCATCACCATGATTGAACGAGGACGTGAAGTCGGGGGAGACGACCTGCGCTCAAACGTGGGGGTAGTCGCTCGGGTCATTCAGGCCGAGGAATTTCCCGATGGTCGCTGGGGGATTATCGCTATCGCGACCCGCCGCATACGCGTCGAGCGTTGGTCGCACGACGATCCATACCCCAAAGCGTTGGTCACCGACTGGCCCGACTCCGACACCGACATCGCTCCTGAAGCTCTCGATCAACTCTTTTCTCGACTCAAAAGGATTTTGACCGCTGCCCAACTGCTCGCTCCAAACCACCAAATCGACGAACCTGCGCTCAACTCCGACGACCCAACTTTCCGAGCTTGGCAGTTGGTTGTCGCAGCGCAACTCGGAGCCCTTGACAATCAACGCTTGCTGCGCGAACCGGGCTGGCACCAGCGCGCCGCACTAGCTGTTGAGCTATTTGAAGAACGAGCCGACGTACTGGAAGCTCTCGTCGAACTCCGTTAACGCTCTGCTCACGGTTGAGCAGGTGGTGGTTTCGGCGGATAGTTGCGGCTCGTAGGCTTACGACTGCGATGGCAGACCGAATGGGACCGGGCGACTTCTACGATCTCGTTAAGGATTACGCGCGCCAAGAACTCGTTGAACCGCTTCGACCTATTCCCCGATGGATCACTTTCGGGGTGCTGGGGTCCGTTCTGTTGATGATCAGCGGCATCTCACTAACAGTCGCGACCTTGCGGGTTCTACAAGAAGAGACCGGAAGTACCTTCACGGGCAACCTTAGTTGGGCACCTCATGCAATCACTTTGCTCGGTGCCATCGTCGTCCTTGGACTCTTGGCTCAACAAATCCGAAAGAGGACCCTGTGATGGCAAACGAGGCAGACGACCCAGACAGGATCACCCGTGAAGATCTTGACTCCACTCTGCGATCCGTGGTTGGAGAAGTCGAGCAGCAGGCCACGACAGGCGCTCGGCGCTTGCTGCCCGTAGCTATCGGTGCCGGGGTTGCGATGCTGCTGGTCGCCTACTTCTTGGGACGCAGAGTTGGCACCACCAGATCAACCGTTGTCGAGATTCGGAGGATCTAGCACTCGTGCGGCGCTTCGCTTTGACCTCTCTGTTTGAGACCGTGCGGGTAAACAGTTTCCGCAAAGGTCTTTTAGGCGGGTCCCGCGTCTGGCTAGCGGTCTTCGTCGCTCGCTTTGTATTCCGTTGGTTGGCCAAAGTCTTCAAGCGAACAGAGATGCCCGTGAAATTCTCCGAACGATTGGCGCTAGGCGAATCACTCGTCATTCGTCACGTCGAACCTAACTGAAGCGAACTGCGTTGTGACTGCACGCGGGCCATTGAAGGCGGGCGAACCGGTCTTGCTCATCGACCGCAAGAAACGTCGCTACCTGATCGATTTGGTAACAGGAGGCGAATTCCATTCCCATTCGGGAGTATTGAGCCACGACGAACTGATCGGCTCCGACGAAGGCGCTCTATTCAGGTCGACAAGAGGGATGACCTTCATAGCGCTTCGGCCCACGATCACAGATTTCGTTCTGAAAATGCCGCGTGGTGCTCAGGTCATCTACCCGAAAGATATTGGTCCGATCCTGATAATGGCCGACATCTTCCCCGGTGCCCGAGTCCTGGAATCAGGTCTGGGAAGCGGAGCGTTGTCAACCGCGATGCTGCGAGCCGGCGCCCATATCACCGGCTACGAGATCCGCGAGGATTTCCTTTCCAGAGCCCTCTCCAATGTCAGCCGTTTTCTGGGAGCGGAGGTGCTCGACCGCTACGACACCCACCTCCAAGATGTGTATGCCGGTATCAGCACCACAGACCTTGACCGAGTGGTGCTCGATCTACCCGAACCGTGGCAAGTTGTACCCCACGCGGAAACCACGCTGCGCCCGGGGGGAATCTTCTTGGCCTACACACCAAGCATTATGCAGGTCGCTCAACTTCACGCCAGGCTGGAAAGCTCGCTGTTCGGGATGGCTCAAACGATAGAAGTGCTCAACCGTGGCTGGCACGTTGCCAATCAGGCGGTCCGTCCAGATCATCGGATGGTTGCTCACACAGGATTCTTGACCAGCGCCAGACTTCTCAGCGAGTAGCGCAGACGGGTAGCGCAGATTCGCTCGGCCTCTCAGACCTCAATGCCTCTTAGGACCTCAATGCCTCTTAGACCTCAATGAAGATGCACTCGCCAGGGCACTCTTCGGCGGATTCGATCGTCGCTTCTTCCTGGCCGTCCGGAACCACAGCTAGGCCGTCCGGCCCACCCGGGTCCGCGAAAATCGTGTCGCCTTCCCTGACGTAGGCGAGGCCATCGTCTAGAAGAGTAAAGACATCGGGGGCGATCTCTTCGCAGAGACCGTCTCCAGTGCAAAGATCTTGATCGATCCAAACCTTCATGAGTCGTTGCGACCTCGTGTGTCAGCGCGGGTGACTTCCCGCTTAGGTGATTTCTCTATGCCGACAGCATAACCCCTAAAACTCACGTCTTGGAACCGGAGATGCAGTAAATTTAGTGAGAGAGCGCGTGGTTGCTCGCCAGCCGGTGAAGATACAACCACGAAAGTACCGCTCCGGCCGTCTAGGGTAACGCCGAAGCAAAAAGCAGGAGGAAGCGTGGAACACTCAGAGGCAGAGGCTGAGATATATAGACTGCGCATGCGTTTTGCCGAGCTCGAAGATGAACTCACCGAGATCCGTCGGCAACCCCAAGACTCCCACAATCGAATCGCGACGTTGGAGGAGCGGTTGAGTGAAGCTAGGGGGCAACTCAGCCAGGCTGTTTCTCAAAACGAGAAGCTCGCTTACACACTGCGCGAGGCCCGCGAGCACATAGCCACTCTGCGTGATGAGGTCGCCAAGCTGACCCAACCGCCATCAGGGTACGGAACGGTGCTGAACATCAACGATGACGGAACCGTCGATGTCCATGCCAACGGTAGAAAGATGCGGGTATCAGTGCAGCCCGAACTTTCCGGCGAGTTGATCCGCGGTCAGGAGGTTGTGCTCAACGAGTCGCTCAACGTAATACTCGCCCGCCGCCCAGATCGGTCGGGCGAGGTAGCCATCCTCAAAGAACTGCTCGATGGCAAAACTCGAGCGTTGATAATCGGTCGCGCCGATGAGGAACGCGTCGTTGAGTTGAGCGACTCCGTTCGCGAAGGGCCACTCCGTAGTGGTGACACTCTGCTCATTGACCCTCGTGCCGGCATTGTCTTGGAGCGTTTACCGAGACCCGAAGTCGAAAATCTCGTTCTCGAAGAGGTGCCAGATGTTTCCTACGCGGATGTGGGCGGACTCGACCAACAAATCGAGGAAATTACCGACGCCGTCGAGTTGCCCTTCGTCCACTCTGCGTTGTTCTTGGACTACAACCTTCCAGCCCCGAAGGGAATCCTCCTCTACGGCCCTCCTGGCTGTGGCAAAACACTGATCGCTAAAGCAGTCGCCAACAGTCTGGCCAATAAAGTCGCTGAAGTTTCCGGTGACAGCAAGGCGCGCAGCTTCTTCCTCAATATCAAAGGTCCCGAACTTCTCAACAAATATGTCGGAGAAACCGAGCGCCAGATACGCCTGGTATTTCAACGAGCACGAGAGAAAAGCGAGGAAGGCTGGCCCGTTATCGTCTTCTTCGACGAGATGGAATCCCTTTTCCGTACCCGCGGTAGCGGCATCAGCTCCGACATTGAGTCCACCATTGTCCCTCAGCTCCTTGCAGAAATCGACGGAGTCGAGGCTCTGCGCAACGTGATCGTGATCGGCGCATCGAACCGCGAGGATCTAATCGATCCCGCGATTCTGCGTCCAGGCCGACTCGATGTGAAGATCAAAATCGAACGGCCGGACGCTGAAGCTGCCGTGCCGATCTTCTCGCAGTATCTGACCTCTCAGGTGCCGATTGATGAAGCCACGATCGATGCCCAAGGTGGCGGCGACATCGACAAGGCAATCCAACACATGATCGAAGAAACCGTGCATGAGATGTATAACACCGACACCGAGAACCGATTCTTGGAGGTCACCTACCAGAACGGTGACAAAGAAGTCATGTATTTCAAAGACTTCTCCTCGGGGGCCATGATCGAAAATATTGTGCGTCGAGCCAAGAAACTCGCTATCAAGCGAGAAATCTCAGGTGGTAACCGCGGGATCCGCACAGACGACCTGCTGGCCTCGATTCGTCAAGAGTTCAAGGAACACGAAGATCTACCCAACACCACAAACCCCGATGACTGGGCCAAGATCTCAGGCAAGAAGGGAGAGCCGATCGTCTATGTGCGCACGCTGGCTCACTCCAATGAAGTGAACACGGGCGGCAAATCGATCGACTCGGTTTCACCTGGGCAGTACCTCTAACTCACCTATACGCCTACAACACCAGGGAAACACGTGACCGGCACCGCGAGTTCAACCCGCCTCTACCAAGAGGCAACGGCCAACGTAGAAGACGCCGCTCGGGCCATCGACATGGATCAGAAGGTTCGACGCGTCCTGTTGAAACCAATGAACGAACTGATCGTCAACTTCCCGATCCAGCGCGAAAACGGCGAACATGAAGTTCTTCAGGGTTACCGCATCCAACACAACAATGTGCTGGGCCCGTTCAAAGGAGGCATGCGCTTCCATCGGGGCATGGACCTCAACGAGGCACGCGCACTCGCAACTTGGATGACTTTCAAGTGTGCGCTGCTCAATTTGCCATTCGGGGGAGCGAAGGGTGGTGTGGCAGTCAACCCAGCGGAGTGCACTACCGCCGAACTTGAAAGAGTGGTGCGCAGATTTACCCATGCACTCGGAGAAAATATTGGTCCCGAATTCGACATCCCAGCCCCGGACATGGGAACCGATGCCCAAACCATGGGCTGGATGATGGATACCTACCTCAACTCACGCGGGCCTGGTGAACGACAGAACGCTCGTCGAGTTGTAACCGGCAAACCCATAGAACTGGGAGGAAGCCTCGGTCGTGAAGCAGCAACCGGGCGAGGAGCGGCCTACGCTCTGCGCCACCTTTATGGCCAACTTGACCGCACTCTGAGCGGAGAAAGCGCGGCTGTGCAGGGATTCGGAAATGTCGGATCCCACGTTGCTGAAGCCTTTACTGAACTCAACATGAAGGTCGTTGCCATTGCTGACATCAGCGGTGCGATCTACAACGCCGGTGGGCTTGATATCGCCAAGTTGACGCTCCACGCCTCCCAACACCAAGGCGTAGCGGGGTTTGAGGCCTGTGACACCATCACCACCGAAGAGTTCTTCGCGCTTGATGTCGATGTGCTTGTGCCAGCAGCTCTGGAAACGCAGATCACCGCCGACAACGTTGACGATATCCGAGCTCATACCATCGTGGAGGCTGCCAACGGGCCGGTAACCGCCGAAGCCTCCGCGGTTCTTGAAGAAGCCGGATTGAACCTGATCCCCGACATTCTTGCCAACGCTGGTGGCGTGGTCGTCTCCTACTACGAGTGGGTACAAAACAAGACGAGCAGCCGTTGGACAGCGCGCGACATAGATTCACGCCTTCGCGACGCCATCTGGGACGCCTCGGACCGAGTTGGGGCAGTTCGCAACGAGAGAGGGTGCAGTTGGCGACAGGCTGCCTACATTGAGGCCGCTAACTTGTTGCAGAAGGTTTACCGGCTGCGCGGCATATTCCCGTGAACCTCACCATCGACCTCGGGCGACTCCAGACCAACTACCAGATCATCCGCGAGCAACTCAACGGTGTTGCGGCTGCGGCTGTAGTGAAGGCCAACGGATACGGCCTTGGTTGCGTCGAAGTGTCGACTGCCCTGGCGGAACAGGGATGCCGTCATTTCTTTGTCGCGCAACTCGCTGAGGGACAGCTGTTGCGCGAGGCCCTCAGCGGCCCGTCGATCCATGTGTTCAACGGAGCCATGCCGGGCACGATTGACGATTTGATCGAGCACCGATTGATCCCAGTGCTCAACAGCCTCGAACAAATTGAGTGCTGGGCCAAAGCAGCCAAGCTGCGCCAACAAGAACTGCCGGCAACCATTCACTTGGACACCGGGATGAACCGGTCGGGCCTAGGCGCAGATGAAACCGCTGTACTCATTGACGAACCGTGGCGCTTGGATGCTCTCAAGGTCGTTCACGTGATGAGCCATCTTGGTTCCGCCGATGTTGCCAACAGCACCCAATCGGCTGAACAACTGAGGCGGTTCGAAGCACATCGCCAACATCTATCAATGGGTTTTGCTTCGTTGGCCAACTCCGCCGGGATCTTTTTGGGCTCGGCTTACCATTTTGATCTGGTTCGCCCCGGAGTCGCCTTGTATGGGGGCAATCCGTATCCCGACAAGAAAAACCCTATGCACCAGGTCGTTACCGTTACAGCTCCGATCCTGCAGGTCCGTAATGTCGATGCCGGTGACTGTGTCGGCTACGCGGCCACGCACAAGATCGACGTACCCGGCAAAGTCGCCACGATTCCTGTTGGTTACGCCGACGGCTTCTTCCGCTCCGCTTCGAACTCGGGAATCGCCTATGTGGGGTCGGTGCAGGTGCCCATTATCGGTCGTGTTTCCATGGACCTGATCACACTCGACGTCACCAATGTCACAGATTCGGAACTGCACTCCGGTGCTCTGGTCGAACTGATCGGTGACCGGGCTCCGATCAACGAGGTTGCGCAGAGGGCGGGAACCATCTCGCACGAACTCCTAGCTGCGCTCGGTGCAAGGTACAAGCGTTCCTACGTTCAGCCACCAACAGCGAAGAGATCGCCGAGATACGTTCAGCAAACGCCCCGCGGCTCAATCAAGGGGTAGGGTCGCCGCAATGTCAATTCCGAAGATCATTGGTATCGAAACGGAATACGGGATAGTTCACCGCGGCACCGAGGACCCGAACCCGATAGCGGCATCCTCGGTTCTCATCAACGCCTACCTCTATGCGGCCGGATACCGAACCGAAGACAGCAACGACACCGTTCACTGGGACTTCATCGATGAGACGCCGGGTATTGATGCCAGGGGCTATGCACCCACCGCTGCCATGCCTCCCGATGTTGAAACCCACCTTGTCAATGCCGTGCTGACCAACGGTGCCCGCTATTACGTCGATCACGCACACCCCGAGATCTCCACGCCCGAATGCGCCGACGCGCGCAGTGTCGTCTTGTACGACCGAGCCGCCGAGTTGATCGCGCAACACTCGATGGCCGCGGCATCCGAGCTGCTGCCCGCCAACCAGGAACTGGTGCTCTACAAGAACAACAGCGACGGCAAAGGCAACAGCTACGGCTGCCATGAGAACTACCTGGTCGACCGAACGACCCCGTTCGGGCGCATCGTGACTCATTGCATCAGCCATTTCGTCACACGTCAGATCTTCACTGGAGCCGGCAAGGTTGGTTCCGAAATGCCGGGCCAAAGCACCGACGAAGTGCCTTACCAACTCACCCAACGCGCCGACTTCTTCGAAGAAGCAGTCGGTTTGGAGACAACATTAAAGCGACCCATCATCAACACGAGGGACGAACCTCACGCCGATGCTCGCAAGTACCGTCGACTCCACGTGATCGTAGGCGATTCCAACCCTTCGCAGATTTCGACGTTCTTGAAGGTAGGCACCACCGCTCTGGTATTGGCTCTGATCGAAGACGATGCTTTGAGTCGCGAGTTCGCTTTCGCTGCCCCCGTGGCTGCTGTCCGTCAAGTGTCTCACGATTTGACACTCGCCCAGCCACTTGAGTTGGCTGACGGAACCACAGCTACGGCGCTTGAGATCCAGTGGGAACTGCATGACCAGAGCCGAAAATACGTTGAGGCCAACGGTGTAGAAAACGTCGGTGGAGTGGTGGCCCTAGAGGTACTCGACCGTTGGGAAGCGGTGCTCACAGGCCTTGAAGTCGATCCCATGACTCTCGCATCCCAACTCGATTGGGTCGCAAAATATCGCCTCATTGGAGGTTACCGAGAGCGGCACGGACTCGATTGGAGAGACCCTCGGCTTAGAGCACTAGATATTCAGTACCACGACATGAGACCCGAGCGGTCTCTCGCCGCACGAGTCGGCTTGGAACAGATCGTCGATGATGGTGAGGCCACTAGGGCGATGAGCGAACCGCCAAGCAACACTCGCGCTTTTTTCCGCGGCAAGTGCCTCCAGTTGTTCTCCGATGCTGTGGTAGCCGCCAACTGGGATTCGCTCGTTTTCGATGTCGGCACCGATGCACTCCGTAGAGTGCCAATGATGGAACCGTTGCGCGGTACCGAAGCTCATGTGGGTAACTTGTTCCATGAGTGTGACTCTGCGACGGAACTCCTTCGACGCTTGGGGTCCTAGAAATGGAGACGACAAATGGCTGAACGCGAACAAGTGCGCAAACCTACACCAGTCGAACGCGAGCCTGCCGAGCAAGCGTCCCCCGCAGCAACCGAGCGCGGCGAGGAAATCAAAGCGGAGCTTGATGACCTTCTCGACGAGATAGACGAAGTTCTCGAAACCAACGCAGAAGACTTTGTGAAGAGCTACATCCAAAAGGGCGGCCAGTGAGCACAACCTCTGAGAACTCCGAGCAATCTAAAGTGAGAGCGAACTCGACAAACTGGAGCCATCCGAGGTGAACCTTCCGCTGTTTCGACCGCACGACGATCCCGGTCCGAGCTTCGCGGAACTCTTGCGGCGAAGCGGATTCGCGAACCAAATCTCGCCCGAAGGCATCTCCTCCGATAGCAAAGTCCCGGTTTCGGATTTTCGACATGGTACGACGTGTGTTGCTCTTCGCTACTCCGAAGGAGTGCTGCTGGCGGGGGACCGTAGGGCCACCTCGGGGAATCTGATCAGCCATCGCAGCATTGAGAAGGTCTTTGCAGCTGATCGACACAGCGGTGTTGCAATCGCTGGGGCTGCGGGTCCCGCGACTGAGATGGTGCGTCTGTTTCAACTCCAGTTGGAACACTACGAAAAGGTTGAAGGCGACACACTGAGCCTTGAGGGCAAGGCGAACCAACTCGGTCAGATGGTCCGCAGCAACCTGCCCGCCGCAATGCAGGGATTAGTGGTCGTTCCGATCTTCGCTGGATACGACCTGAAACTCAACCAGGGTCGCTTGTTTGAATATGACCTGACCGGTGGCAGATACGAAGAGACTGCGCATGCCACCACGGGTTCGGGCAGCTTTCATGCCGGAACCGTCTTGAAACTGGGCTATCACGCCAGCATGGACGCTGGAGCTGTCACCGACCTCGCCATCACCGCGCTCTACGAGGCAGCCGACGAAGACTCAGCAACCGGCGGGCCTGATCCCATCCGGGGTATCTATCCAATTGTCGCCACCATCACCGCCGAGGGCTATGTGCGCTTGGAGGACGACGAATTGGCCGAACGTACCAACACGCTTATTGAGCGCCGCCGAGCGCAGTGAGGCAATTGCCATGAACATGCCCTTCTACGTGGCTCCTGAGCAAGTAATGAAGGACCGCGCCGACTACGCCCGCAAAGGCATCGCACGAGGCCGCAGCCTCATCGCCTTTCGCTTTGTCGACGGCATTGCCATCTGTGCCGAAAACAAGTCTTCGACACTGCGCAAGGTGAGCGAGATCTACGACCGGATCGCTTTTGCCGGTGTCGGCAAGTACAACGAGTTCGATCAATTGCGTATCGCCGGCGTGCGTCATGCGGACCTCAAGGGATATGCCTTCAGTCGTGGAGACGTCGATGCACGTAGCCTCGCCAACCAATACGCCCAAATTCTCGGACAGATCTTTACGCACGAGATGAAACCGATGGAAGTAGAGATTCTGGTGGCCGAAATAGGAGAAGACGATGGCGGCGGCGACCAGCTATTCCACATCCTTTACGACGGAACAGTCGTTGACGAGGACATGTCGGTTGTGCTCGGCGGTGAAACCGAAACGATCTCGGATCGCTTCGGTGAACTGGACGACATGCCAGAACTCGCTAACGGTTTAAGCCGGGCAATATCTGCTCTGGGCGGTCCCGACCGATCGCTCAGCCCTGCCGAATTGGAGATCGCGGTGCTGCAGCGAGGTACTGGTCGTCGAGCATTTCGCCGCCTTGAAGATCCTGAGGTTGCAAGCCTTATCAGCACCTGACCTACCAACGGCGCGGGCGGGGGTCTAGGTTGTTCGACGTGCAGCGTCGGATCTTCGGAATCGAGAACGAGTACGGTGTAACTTGCACCCTGCGCGGTCAGCGACGCCTCAGCCCCGACGAGGTAGCACGTTATTTGTTTCGGCGAGTCGTTTCTTGGGGGCGCTCAAGCAATGTCTTTTTGGGCAACGGAGCTCGTCTTTATCTCGATGTCGGCAGCCATCCCGAGTACGCCACGCCCGAGTGTGACTCGGTCAGCGATCTCACTGCCCACGACAAAGCCGGAGAACGCATCCTTGAGCAACTCCTCACCAGCGCCGAAGAACGGCTGTCTGAGGAAGGCATACACGGAGACATCTATCTCTTCAAGAACAACACCGACTCGGCAGGCAACAGTTACGGCTGTCACGAAAATTACTGCATTACCCGCAACGATGATCTCAGCGTCTACAGCGAAGTGTTGATTCCGTTTCTCGTAAGCCGACAGATCTACGCTGGTGCAGGCAAAATCCTGCAGACAGCGCGAGGAGCCAGGTTCTGCGTGAGTCAGCGCGCTGAGCACATCTGGGAGGGCGTATCGTCAGCGACAACCCGCTCGCGGCCGATCATCAACACCCGAGATGAACCGCACGCCGATGCCGAACGGTACCGTCGCCTCCATGTAATTGTTGGAGACTCAAACATGAGCGAATACACGACTTTTCTGAAGGTCGGAGCCTGTTCATTGATGTTGCGGATGCTGGAAGAACCACACGTCGTGCTGCGTGACATGACACTCGAAAACCCCATCCGCGCTATCCGCGAAATCAGTCACGACATAACCTGCCGACGGCGCATCCGTCTCGCCAACGGACGCGAAGTATCGGCGCTCGACATCCAAGGCGAGTACCTGCAACGAGCATTTCGCTTCGCCGAACACCACGAACTCAGCGACGAAGAGCAACTCGCTCTCAAGATGTGGGAACACTGTCTTACCGGAATCGAAGACGATCCGCTGACCCTTGATCGAGAAATTGACTGGGTCATCAAACACAAGCTGGTTGAGGGCTACCGCACCCGAAAGAACCTTGAGTTGTCCGATGCCAAGGTGGCACTGCTCGATCTCCAATACCACGACGTGAACCGCGACCGAGGACTGTATTACCGGATGCAACGACGGGGGATGGTCGAACGCATTGTCACCGATCGCCAGATTTCACAAGCCGTCGAAAACCCGCCTGAGACAACACGGGCACGCCTTCGCGGCGAATTCATCCGCCGGGCCAAGGAACAGAGGCGGGACTATACAGTCGATTGGGTACATCTGAAGCTCAACGATCAAGCCCAGCGCACAGTCCTGTGCAAAGACCCCTTCAAAGCCCAGGACGACCGTGTCGAGAAACTGATCGCTTCGTTGTAGGAGACAGAACCCAGCACCAATGGACAAGCTCGAACGCCTCCTGAATTTGACCGCAGCTCTTCTCAACGCCGACCGAGTCCTGTCCGCCGACGAGTTGCGCCGTCGGATCGGCGGATACCCGGAAGCCAAGGCCTCATTTCGACGGACCTTCGAGCGTGACAAAGAAGACCTACGCAAGATGGGCATACCATTGCGAGTCGAGAACGTACCGGGAGCGGATCCGCCAATTGACGGTTACCGAATCCTGCGCTCGGAGTACGCGGGCCGAGACCTTCGGCTCGAACCAGACGAATTGGCAGCGCTTCATCTCGCCACCAGCATCGTCCGGCTCGATGGCGGCGACACCGGTCTACACAAGCTCGGCGGCGCCGCATCCGGTGCCCTAGAGGCAACCGAGGTCGGTCATGTGCCCTTCGACGAGAACCTGGCTGCTTTGATTGCAGCAGCCGCTGATCGCCGGGCGGTCGGTTTCAGCTATGCCGGCATCGAACGCGCGGTTGAACCGTGGCGCCTTTCGTTTTCGCGAGGTCACTGGTACCTAGCGGGGTGGGACCGGCTCCGCGATGACCAGCGCTTGTACCGAGTGGACCGAGTCTCGGGGCCGATCGAGTTGCTCGACAACGCCGCTGAACCCGTGGGAACCCCGACCGACCCCAGCAATTTGCGGGGTTGGGAGCTTGGCGATGAGAGCCCAACGAACGTGCGGGTAGCCGTCGACCCAGATCAGGCCGCCTATCTTCACCATCTGATCGGCGAGGACTCGAAGCAATACGACCAAACATCGGTAGTCACCTTTCAGGTGCGCAACCGCGAAGGATTCCGATCGTTCATCCTAACTTTCCTCGAACACGCAGAGGTACTGGATCCTCCAGAAGCTAGGGCAGACATCGTGAACTGGCTGGAGGCGCTCACATGAACCCCAAGATGACCGCCTCGGAACGGATGAACCGTCTGTTGGCGGTGATCCCATGGGTTGTCGAGCAACAAGGCGCACCTCTGGACGAGATAGCGGCTCGCTTCGACTATCCGAGATCTCAGCTCGTTGAAGATCTAACCGGGGTCGTGTTCTTCGTCGGTGTTCATCCTTTCACCCCAGACTCAATGATCGAAGTCGACATCTCCGATGACGAAGTACAAATCCGTTACGCCGATTGGTTCTCGCGTCCACTCCGCCTCACGCCCAGCGAAGGAGCGCGGTTGCTGACCGCTGGGCATTCCTTGCTCAGCGGTCAATTTGGAACGGGTGACGACGACGGCGACGAAGCAGCAAGCCCGTTGTTGCGGGCTCTCACCAAGCTGGGTATGGCGCTAGGTGAAGCAGCCGATCAAGCCGTGGAGGTGCGGCTCGGCCATGCACCTACCGAAACACTCCCGCCGTTGAGGTCGGCTGTGAGCCGAGGGGAACAGATTGACATTGAGTACTACACCTACGGGCGAGATGAACTCACCCAACGCATTGTCGAACCACTGCGAATATTCAGCGACAACGGCTACTGGTACCTTCACGCTTGGTGCCATCGAGCCACTGGGGAGCGAATATTTCGCGTGGATCGGATTCGCTCAGTACGACTGACTGGTGACCCCGTCGAGCATCAGGCAAACGACTCGGGCGGGTCTTTTACTCCCCACGGCGACGACCCGAGAGTGCTGCTGCGACTCCACCCCGACAGCGCTTGGGTAACTGAGCAGTACCCAACCGAATCGGTCGAAACCGACGCTGAGGGCTGGCTCAACGTGGGCATGGCAGTGTCTGCGGTTGGTTGGCTTGAACGGTTGATGTTGCGACTCGGTCCTCAGGCAGAGATAGTTTCAATCGACCCACCGCTGTCACCCAGTCTTGTATCCAACGCGGCGAACAGGGTCTTGGAACGCTACCGCTAGCGGTTGCAGCTTCTTGTTCAACCACCCTTTCGGGCGAGCCTGGCGGTATCGTCGTGAGTCGTGAGTGCCTCTGGGGTTTCGCCCAGTTCACCAGACGGCTTACCAGTCCCTGGAGCTACCCCTGTGCAACAGACCCATCCGACCAGCGATCATTCGGGTCTGGACCATGCCGAAGAGAACAACAACCTTGACTCAGACGAAGACTCCGTTTCGTTACCTCAGCCCGATAGCTCACAGGAACTTCTCCGGACTCTGGTGGAATGGCTCTTAGTAGCTGTCTGCGCACTGGCCATGGCCCTATTGATACGGATGTTTCTCGTGCAAGCATACTACATTCCGTCGAGTTCCATGGAAGACACTCTCCACGAAGACGACCGGGTGCTTGTCAACAAACTCAGCTACCGCTTCGGCGATATCCAACGTGGGGATGTGATCGTTTTTTCCAAGCCAGACGGTGCGCCAGGCGAGATCAACGATTTCATCAAGCGAGTTGTAGCTCTACCGGGGGAGACCGTTGCCTTTTCAAACGGGCAGGTCTTGATCGACGGAGAGCCCTACAACGAGCCATACGTCGATCTCACCAGAACATTCGTCAACGGACGGCTAATGGATTGCGCGAACGAACCAGCCTCGGCGGACTATTGCCTGGTCCCCGAAGGAACGGTGTTCGTGATGGGCGACAATCGCGAGGGCAGCACTGATTCCCGTACTTTCGGTCCAATTGAGATCGACTCAATCGTTGGCCGGGCCTTCATCAAACTCTGGCCTCTCGGAGACATTGGTTTCTTGTAATCGGCGGTTTCTTGTAATCGGCGGTTTCTTGTGATCGGCGGTTTCTTGTAATCGGCGGTTTCTTGTAATCGGCGGTTTCTTGTGATCGGCGGTTTCTTGTAATCGGCGGTTTCTTGTGATCGACTAGTTCGGTCTTCAGCCGAAAGTGGCCGCCACAGCCACCATCCGCTCAACATCGTCGCTATAGACGGCGTCGATACCCATGTCGATCAAAGAGGCCAATTGACGCTCATACTGTGCGTCCCAACCAAAAGCCAGCACCTCGAATCGGTGAAAGAGTGCAACTAACCCGGCTGTCCATTCACCCTGACGGAGGTTGACAGCATCGATCCCAGCGGAACTGAGTTCGGCGGCGCGACGCTCAGGTCCGCTCGGCAACCGTTGCATCACAGTCGAGTTGACGAGACGGACATTTGGTGCAACTCGGCGCCACTCCGACAGCAAGTCAACCTCAGAGTGGCAGATCCACAACCGCTGTTCTGTTCCGTAAGCCTGTGCTATTGCGGCAACTGGGGCGAAGGCTGCAGGATCTTTCAGGTCCAGACTCACGGGCAGGTCAGTGCCTACTGACTCGTAGAACTCGACCAGGGTACAGATGTGTGCTTTCAGGTCAGCTCTGTTCGTGTCTCTGATCCACTTGCGCGGAAACCTTCGGTGGAAACCGTCGTGATCCAACACCACCTCACCGTCGCTGGTCAGCCAAGCATCCGTTTCAAGTCCGGTTGCGCCAAGACTTACAGCTCGCCTGAACGCGTCGATCGTATTTTCTCGTTCCAGGGTCCTGGCTCCTCGATGGGCAAACAGGATGGCCGGACCGGCCAGGGGCGCAAAACGCGTCGTCATGGTTGTCAGTATGCGCGCGCGGCCACTGAGAAACGATGATCACGGGTGCGGTACGCTCGCGTTATGAGTTGGACTTTGATACTGGTGGCCACGGCAGTAGTCGTGTCATTGGTAGTGCTTGCGATCTCGCTGCAAAAGGTCTCCAAAGAGATGGGTCTGTTGCGCTTCTCGATGCGTCGAGCACGCGCCGCAGCAGTGGCCAACGACGACCTGCGACATCTGACCGTCGAGTTGAGCACGCGAGCGGCAGAACTAGACCAGGTCGCGAGGATCCACCGGCTCCGCTCGCGCCGCCAATCCGACGATCGGTAGGCTCTGTCCATGGGAAACCTGGGTGGCATGGAAGTGATCGTCATATTGTTGGTGGCGTTGGTAGTGCTCGGCCCAAAGAAACTGCCCGAAGCCGCTCGCCAGGTTGGTCGGGCGCTCACCGAGTTGAAACGGATTTCCAGCGGATTCCAGCGAGAAATGCGCGAAGCAATCGAAGATCCGATCGTGGAAGCCGAGGCTCGGGCAAAAGGGGCACGCGTGACGACTCCTGATTCTCCCACCACTCCAACCGACGCCGGCTCGGTTGAGGATGCTCCCACAGAACGGGACCCCGAAACCAAGAACAGTGACACTTCAACCGAAGCTGAACCCGCTGGTGGATCCCCTGATACTCAAGCCTCCGCTTCATGAGCAAAAAAGAAGCGTCACGAATGACTTTGATGGAGCACCTGACGGAGCTCCGTCGCCGCATCGTCATCTCACTGATTGCGATTGCCGTCGGCGCTATCGCTTGTTGGATTGCGTATCCGTGGATTCTTGATTTTCTGCTTGAGCCGTATTGTCGCTCGCTGCCTGAAGCTGATCGCACGGCAACCGACGTGTTCGGAAGCCGATGTCAGCTTTACGCGCGCAACCCCTTCGAACCCTTCAGCGTGCGCGTCTCGATCGCCGGCTACGGCGGATTGATTGCAGCGATGCCGGTGTTGTTGTGGCAGCTCTGGCGATTCGTGGCTCCCGGTCTGTTCTCTCACGAAAAGCGTTTCGCCATCGCCTTCATGGTCAGCGGCGTGACACTCTTCTTCGCCGGAGCGGCGCTGGCCTACTGGAGCATTCCTCGGGCGCTCGAGTTTCTGTCTGCTTTGGGTGGAGAAGACCTTGTTGAATGGTATTCACCTAACGAATATCTGGGTTTCGTCATCAAGATGATTGTTGCGTTCGGGATCGGATTTGAGTTTCCGATAGTGCTGATTTTCTTGCAACTGCTCGGCATAGTCGAGAACGAATCGCTCCGAGGGGTCCGGCGGTACGCCGTTGTCGGCATCGTCGCTCTCGTGGCGGTAATTACACCGAGCGGAGATCCGTTCACTCTCACCGTGCTATCGGTGCCCATGTATCTCTTCTATGAGTTCGCCATCTTGTTTGGCCGAATACGCAATCGAAGAGCCAAGAAGAAGGCCCAATCGCAGTGACTATTCGTAAGGGAACGGACTGGGGAAAACCCGAGGCAGTCCCCGGCGACGCGATCTTTGTGAGCAACGATGCTGAAGCGAATGAGGCGATTAGTCGGCCTCGACGAGAGCGCAGACCAACGCCGCCGTTGTGCCTGACTGGCGGCGACCTGGCTCGTACACTCGGCGTTCGGAACAACGAGGCCTCGCTGAGAGCGGGGGAGGGGACCCATCTGCGAATCGACTTGGGTGTCGCTCTTGTCGACGGTCGCCTTTTTTGGTTTGTTTCCCATCTTGTGGCGCGCCACTCCTGGTGGCGAGGTCCGATCGTTATCGCGGCCAACGCAGCTTTTATTGGTGACTACAACGTTGCTCCCAAGGCTCACCCTTCCGACGGGCGACTGGATCTCATTGAGGCGAACCCAACCTTTGGTGAGCGCTTGAAGGCTCGCTCCCGACTGCGATCGGGCACCCACGTACCTCACCCTCAGATCAAGATTCGCCGCTGCGCAGCCGCGCAACTGGAGCTTGAGCGTCCCACCCCGATAACCCTCGACGGAATCGGTCAGGACAAGGCCAAGACGTTGAGCATCCGAGTGGAGCCCGACGCGCTCGACATCTGGATCTAGGGGCGCGCAAGGTTCGCGCCGTTAGATTTCGCCGCGAACACCCGCTGCAGTGGCCGAGCGCCTCTAGAATCGCAGGATGGATGTAATTGAGGCCAAGAGAACGGTCCGCACCGAGGTCGAGCGTCTAGCCCCGAAGCTGCTGGAAATCTCTCACTCCCTCCACGCGAATCCAGAACTCGGGTTCGAAGAGCATCATGCCCACGAGGTTCTCACCGCCGCGATAGAAGACGAGGGTCTCTCTGTTGAACGCGGAGCCTACGACTTGTCGACCGCTTTCGATACCCGAGCCGGAACCGATGGTCCCACCATCGCGGTGTGCTGTGAGTACGACGCTCTTCCGGGAATCGGTCATGCCTGTGGCCACAATGTGATCGCCGCCGCGGGGCTTGGAGCGGGCCTTGCCGCTGCCACTGTGGCTGAAGCACTGGGCGGACGTGTGGCCATTCTCGGAACTCCGGCCGAAGAAGGCGGCGGAGGCAAGGAGTTCATGATCCGCAGAGGGGCGTTCGACGATGTCGCTGCGGCCATGATGGTTCACCCGGCCGATCACGACATCGAGAAAATGCAGGTCATAGCCGTTCACACAGTCGACGTAACTTATGAAGGCAAAGCATCTCATGCCGCCGCAGCCCCTCAATTGGGACGCAATGCGCTTGACGCCGCCGTTCTGGGCTACAACGCAGTGGCCGCATTACGCCAGCACATCCGCCCCAACGAGCGTATCCACGGCATCTTCACCGAAGCTGGCGAGAAACCCAACATTGTCCCTTCGCGAGCAGCGGCTCAATGGTACGTGAGATCCGGCAATATCGACAGCCTGCAACGCCTCAAGGAGCGCTTCACGGCATGCCTTGAGGCCGGAGCAACTGCGGCCTGCTGCGAGATGCACAGTGTTTGGAATGACCCGCCGTATTACAACATGATTGACAACGCGCCACTGCTCGATCTTTATGTGCGCAACTCCGCCGCGAACGGTCGTGCCGTGAGTCCCCAAGATGACAAGCAGATTGTCGTCGGCAGCACAGACATGGGCAACGTCAGTCATGCCGTTCCCTCAATCCATCCAATGATCAAAGTTGCGCCTCAAGGTGTCGCCATTCACACACCGGAGTTTGAAACCCACGCTCGCTCAAAAGCAGCTGATCAAGCGGTCATTGATGGTGCATTGACCATGGCTATGACCATCGTTGACTGTTGGGGAGACCCCGACGCGCTGCCTGCCATCCGCGGCTCTTTCTCGCCGAGCGAATAACCTCTGCACGAATGACGGTCTATATCGCCGAGGACTTCAGCGCCGACGAGGCCGACATCCTTCGTCGCTATTTCACGAATCTCGATCAACCTGTATTCGCTTTGGTCAACCTTCCCGAAGTCGTGAAGGGAGCACTATTTGCCAGGTATTCGCGTTCACCTTTGAGCCTGCGTCGGCTGTTTCTTCAAGAATTTGTGGGCGACCTCGACATTGAAGGTGACCAGACCATCGACGCAACCGTCGGATTGCGGCGTGCAGAAGAGTTATACGACAGAATCTTTTTTGAGTATGGCGACGACAGCGTGGCTCAGCTTGGCGGTGTCCACTTGGCGTGCGAACAGGCTTCCAACATCTTGACCAAGGTGCTGGAATGGGGCCGCCTCATGGCCTACCTGGAACAGAGCACGCGCTACATCGCATATGACCAACGATTGGGCGGGCGTTATCGCTACTACCGTGATCCGCAGATCTTGAGTTCGCAGCTGGGCACGCGTTACGTGGCAGACATGGATCGAATCTTCGACGCCTACTCGCAATTGATTCCGCAAATGCAGGCTTTCTTTCGCGAGGTGATTCCAAAAAATGACGGTGACAGCGATTTCGCTTACCGCATCGCGATAAAGGCGAGAGCGCTTGATGCGATCCGTGGAATGTTGCCTGCAGCTTCTCTGTCCAATGTCGGAATATACGGCACGGGCCAGGCATACGAAGCACTGTTGTTGCGAATGAGAAGCCATCCGTTGCCCGAGTCCCGCTCGTATGCCGACCTGATGTTGACGGAACTGCGCAAGGTGATCCCATCGTTCCTCAAGCGCGTTGATCTTCCAGATCGTGGGGTGCGCTCCACGAATTACATGACTGACACGCGCGACTCGATGGAAGCAATCAGCGATCAGATACTCGGTTACGAGACCGGGGGAGTGGTTGACGACGATGTCGTTGATCTAGTCGACTTTGATCCCGACGGTGAACTGAAGGTTGTCACCGCTTGCCTGTATCCCTACACGTCACTCTCCGAGCGGATGCTTGAGGCTCGGGTTCATCAAATGTCGGTGGAGGAGCGCATCGAAGTTATCAAGGCTTACGTGGGGCACCGAGACAACCGCCGCCATCGGCCCGGGCGAGCCTTCGAACGAACTGGCTACCGCTTCGATGTGCTCTCGGACTACGGCGCTTTCCGCGATCTTCAGCGGCACCGCATGCTCACTATCGACTGGCAGCCGCTTTCGCCACGCCATGGATACGTGATGCCTGACGCAGTCGAGGCCGCGGGGTTCGCCGAGGAGTACCGCGGCGCGATGGCGCGCTCCGAATCGCTTCACAATGCGCTTGTGGGAGAGCATCGCGACAGCGCTTGTTATGCAGTGTCATTGGCTTACCGAATTCGCTACTCAATGCAATTCAACGCGCGCGAGGCAATGCACATGCTTGAGTTGCGCACAACGCCGCAGGGACACGAGGCCTACCGCCGTATCTGTCAACGAATGCACACCCAAATCGGCGAGAAGGCGGGGCACTTGGCGTTGGCCGAGGCGATGCGCTTTGTTGATTACTCATCTGACACGCCGCTGGGCCGTCTCTCTGCGGAACAACGTGCGGAGAAACGCCGCCAAGACCGCGATCTCGGTTAATCCGCTTTCGAAGGTTGCGTCGCGCTTCGCATTGTCTATGATCCGCGGCAACATCTCTGGCTCCAGGAACCAACGGTGAACGACAACATCTCTGAAAAAGAAGACCTCGACGACGAGTTCGATCACGACCTAGAAGAAGACGACGAACTCGACGACGATCTCGACGACGACGAACTCGAAGACGAAGAAGACGAAGAAGACGAAGACGACGACGACGACGACGAAGAGGCCGATCTCGCCGAAGACGAACTCGAAGACGAAGACGACGAAGACGACGACGACGTAGAGGCCGATCTCGATGCCATCCTCAAGGAACGCATTGCCGCCGGCGATGATCAAGCCGACGATGACGAGGAAGAAACGCCCACAACACGATCCGCTACTGGTGCCTCGGGAGAAGCCGAACCGGTGATCGCCCGCGGAGACAACGAGTTTTCTTGTCCGCATTGCTTCTTGTTGGTAAACAGTGCAGCAGTAGTCGACGATGAATGTCCACATTGCGGTGGGCCGGTTGGTGCCACGTGAGCGACGAGGAGAACCTTGGCGAGCAATTGCTCGATCTATTGATCTATGCGCCCATCGGTTTGTTGTTGGAAGCCAAGGATCTAATTCCAAAACTCGCCGATCGCGGCAGGGGCCAAGTGGCATTGACTCAGCTCGCAGGCAAGGTCGCTGGTAATCGGGGACGAGGCGAAACGGCACCATTGTTTCGCCAGTTGGTCGAGGCGGCGGGTGCCGCTCTCGGTTCGATGACCACCGATGAACACGAGCTATCCGATGAACTCGATGATCACGGTGAATCAAGCGAAGACGATCTCTCTTTGCCTATCAAGAATTACAACTCCTTTTCCGCGCCGCAATTGTTGGAAAAGTTGGAAGCGCTCGACCAACAGCAGCTCGACGAAATTCTTGACTACGAGCTGACGCATCGAGACCGCCAAACTGTAACCAACCGAATCAAGCAACTAAGCGCGCTTGATCACTCTCCGAACTCTCTGAGCGACTGATCGTGGACGTTGACGCACGCCGGGCTGTGGTAGCTGACCTAGCAGAGGTAACCAGGATGTGCGCCGATGCAATCGAGGAACTACGCCCTAATCGTGGTGGTGCTGTCTGGTCCCAACGCGAAGCCCGTTCTGAGCCATTGGGTGCCAGCCTGCGTGCAACGATGGACGCTGGATTGCTGGCCGTTGCATGCATCGACAACACGATCGTGGGTTACGCCGGAGTCGACCTCGTTGAGCTTCACGATGGCAGCACTCTCGGCCAAGTCACCGATATCTACGTTATCCCTGACGCCCGCGGTGTGGGATGCGGTGAGGCGCTCATTGGGCTGGTTGAGCGATGGTGCACCGAACAATCCTGTATCGGCATTGACTCGATCGCCCTTCCCGGGGACCGTGAAACAAAAAACTTCTTCGAAACGTTCGGCCTCACTGCTCGAGCTCTACGCGTCCATCGGTCGCTGCGGGCCTAGTGGAGGGCGCTGGCAACCCTGTCTCAACGACCTTTCCAGATTGGGGGTCGCTTTTCGATGAAGGCTTTGGGGCCTTCGATGAAGTCCTCAGTCGAAGCCAAGCGTGTTGTCACCCGGCCACCCTCAATGATCCCCTCCAAATCAGTTTGACCGGGCGCTTCAAGGATCAGCCGACGGCTCTCGCGCACCGCCAATGGAGCGTTGGCAGCAATGCGCCCAGCAAGGACCTGAGCCGCGGCCTCTACCTCGCCACGAGGACACAGTTCGTTGACCAACCCGAAGTGATGCGCTCGCTCTGCGGACAGCGTGTCACCAGTTACCGCGAGTTCCATCGCGATATTGGGAGGAAGCACCCTAGGAAGACGTACCAAACCTCCCGCGGCAGCTACCAGTGAACGCTTCACCTCAGGTATCCCAAACTTTGCAATAGTCGAAGCGACCACTAGATCACAGGACAAAACGATCTCAGTGCCTCCGGCAACTGCATGACCGTCGACCGCGGCAATAAGCGGCTTGGTTCGCTCGCGAAGGACAATCCCACCAAATCCTCCACGCTCAGTGCCGAGAAAGGCACCGTTGCCAGCGGCGATTTCTTTGAGGTCAGCTCCTGCGCAGAAGACTGGTCCATTGTGGGCCAATATTCCTATCCACAGATCGTCGTCTTCTTCAAGGCGATCTATCGCTGATTCGATCGCTGCGGCCATCGCCGGATTGATAGCGTTGCGGGCTTCAACACGGTCAAGACGAATGATCGCAACATGGTCACAGGTCTCGAACTCAATCATTGCTGACACCCCCAGATTGGGCCGTCGATGCGGGTATCGGTGGGGGAGGGGGGTCCTCTTCAACCACAGCATCCGCGGCCGGTTCTTGTCCCACAGGCCCAACAGACGACTCTTCAACCACAGCATCCGCGGCCGGTTCTTGTGCCACAGACTCAACAGACGACTCTTCAACCACAGCATCCGCGGCCGGTTCTTGTGCCACAGGCCCAACAGACGACTCTTCAACCACTGGTTTTGCTGGAGGTACCGCTGGTGGGGGAGGGGGAGTAAGCCGCCGGTTGGCGCCACCGCGCCTTTTGGAAGTGGAAGACGCGGGAGTGGAAGACGCGACTCCGAACAAAGCAGCAATCTCGGGGACCTTTGGCGCCAACTTTCGCACGGTAGCGAGTAGCTGGTCATTAGGATTTTCTGGGCAACCCTGTGGCGTGACCTGGGAACGAACAGGCGAGAACGCCACCGCGTCAAGCACGGTCGCCCACCGTTGTTGAGCAACGTCGCTGCTCAACGACTCGGAGGCTGCTTTAGTTAGACGCTCGGCCATGTCAAATGGAAGCGGAGAACCGGCCTTTGGAGGTCGACTGCTGAGCCGCAAGGCACGAACGATCCGACCATCGGCGAGATGTTGCGTGATCTCGTTGAGCCACAAACGGTGTTCGCTCTCCACCCGAGCTGACAGGCCTTCCCGCAACTTCTCCGCGATTTCACGGGATTGCTCGTCTCGCGCACCACTATCGGCCGCGACCACCACACTACGAATATCGCGTAGGTCAACGGTTTCGATTCCCGAAATCGCAGCTTCAGCGCGGTCACGCCACTCTGCAGACTTCAAGACGGGGGTCATCCTCTCTGCCAGCGCAACAAGCGGTTCGGACTTGACCTTTGGAATACCGTCAGCCTCAGCCATCTTGTTCATCCGCTCAATCGCTTTTCGCACACCAGGAACTCCTCCTTTGAGAACCTCTTCGGCGAGTCCATGTTGGATCTCAGGCATGTCTGCGAGCGCGGCACGTCGGTTCTTATTCCCGGGGCGTAAGCGGGGAGCCCTAGGCGTGGAGGGAGGTTTTGGACGCTCCTGGAGAGCACGAACATTTCGTTTCTTGATTCGCTGGTCACGTTCCGAACCGGTGCCGGATGCACCGTCACGCTGACTGTCTCGGGCCTTGCTGCGACGGTCGCCCCGCCGAGAATCGGCAGGCTGCTTGTCACGAGACTGACCATCGCGGTCACCGCGGCGGTGCTCCTGGGTCGCTCCAGATCGGTCTGAGCGTTTCGTGTCGCTACGGCGCTTCTCCTTGCGATCAGCACGTTTTCTGCCTCGCGGTGCGGAGTCAGCGTCTCGACGGCCACCAGCGGCTCCGCGGGCACGTGAGCGGCCCTTTGGAGCGAGTTGAGACGTTACCAAGGGTTGCTCACGACCCGAACCGAGCAAGGGTAGGGTTTCGACTCGGCTTCGAGGCGCCCGCGTCGGCAGAATGGTTGTGATCTCAAGTCCGTCAAGGGTTGCGTCAGCCTCGACTCTGAGAACATCTCCGACACCAACCCCTTCGGGGAGCAGTACCCCATCGAGGATTCCCTTGGGTTGTTTCGCTCCTGCAGCGCGCCAAGTCCACTTGCCGTCAGCGCGATTAGAGGTCAGTTCGATTTCCAGCCTGCGAGCCACGGTCAAGAACCGTATCGGGCAGTTCGGTATCCGCATACCCGGATGCAGACTGGGTAGCGCAAGACCCAGAACGCCGGAAATCATCGTTATGTAAAGTTACGAGTGTAGTCGCAGCGAATCGGCTATCTGAAAGATCAATCGATAGCCGTGCTCTGTTTGGGTACTGTGCAACAAGTGGACCAAGACGGACGCATCGAGCTCACGCTGCAACTCTGGGGCCGGGACAACCCAGACGCCTTTGAAGAGTACCTGGACGCCCTGGTTCAGCTGCTGCCGCGAACCAACGGAGTCCTCGAGCGAAGGATCGCAGATACCGCGGCGGAGGCTGGTATTCCCGACGCAGTGCTCGTTGTCTCGTTTCCAGACAGCGCCTCGGTCGACGGCTGGTTGCGCGACCCGCTGCGTTCGGATCTCGAAGACCTCGCTAAACGAGCGGTTACTCATTCGCTGATAACCGACAGCCGACGCCGCCGCCCTCCGACCGCAGATGAAAATGAAAATGAAAATGTGGTTCTCCTTCAACCCGAAGGAAGCGACCTGGTCGAACCGAGACAATCACCCATCCACGGGACCGGGGTCTTTGCACTGATTAAACTTGAACAAGGAAGACTTATCGGCCGCTACTCAGGTGCTCCGACCATGATTGACGGCAAATACGTGCTGTGGATCGAAGGCGACGATGGCACATGGTCCGGCGTCGACGGTGTCGGCGACCTTCGCTTTCTCAACCACAGCCGCTCCCCCAACGTCGAGTTCGACGGTCCAGACCTCTATACGCTTCGCGACATCAGCCCCGGTGAAGAATTGCTCTTCGACTACGGAGAAGACTGGTCAGAGACGCCCTAGCAGTTTGTTGGGCTCAAGAGGTTAGTGACAGGCGCCGCCGGATCACGCGAGACTACAGACGATGCACGAATCGACCAGAGGACAACTGCTAGTTGCTGCACCGTCGCTGCTCGACAACAACTTCTACCGGTCTGTCATTTTCGTGCTCGAACACAATCAAGATGGAGCAATCGGCGTGGTCCTCAACCGCCCCAGCGAGCTACCGGTATCCACTGCCATTGAGGGTTGGGCGGATCAGGCAACAGAGCCCCCTGTCGTGTTTCTCGGTGGACCCGTCTCGCCGTCCTCTGTTATCGCTCTGGCGTCATATCATCTCGAAAACGCCGATGATCACTGGAATCAGATTCTCGGCAGTATCGGAACGGTCGACCTCGAACTGGCCCCAGAGGAGGTGCCTGGAGTAAACGCGGTGAGGATGTTCGCCGGTTACGCGGGGTGGACTGGCGGCCAGCTGGAAGCCGAATTGGTGACAGGTAGCTGGTTCGTTGTGGATGCAGAACGAAGCGACGTCCACACCGACAACCCCGATGATCTCTGGTGGGAAGTATGCGGTCGCCAACCAGGATCACTACGCCACTTGGCACACTACCCACACGACCCTCGACACAATTGAACCTAGGAGCCACAGCGCCGCTCGGGCAACGGGCGGTTCAAACCAACGACTATCTCCGGAGTGAACCATGAGGATCGGATTTGTAGGGCTCGGCAACCTCGGTAGCAAGCTCGCAGGCAGTCTTTTGCGCAACGGAATCGACCTCGTTGTCCGCGACCTTGATGAAGCCGTGGTGCGGTCGTTCATCGAGCGAGGTGCGACCTCAGTCGCGTCACCCGGAGAGCTCGCCGAAAGCTGCGATGCGGTGATTACCTGCCTGCCCTCGCCGGCAATCTGCGCCGAGGTCATGGAGGCCGCTGATGGCGTACTCGCGGGACTTGGCGACGGCAAACTCTGGTTGGAGATGTCAACCACGGACGAATCAGAGGTTCGACGTCTTGCAACTCTGGCTTCCGCACGCGGCGCCGTACCGATCGAGTGCCCGGTTTCAGGGGGTTGCCACCGCGCCGTAACAGGCAATATCTCCATCTTCTGCGGGGGACCGCGAGAAGCCTTCGATTCAGCGTTACCGATCCTGGCGATGATGGGGCGCAAAATCCTCCACACGGGCCCGTTGGGATCGGCCTCGATTCTCAAGGTCGTGACCAACTATCTCGCCTCGGTCAACCTGGTGTCGCTCGGCGAGGCCTTTGCCGTGGCACAGCAGTCAGGAATCGACTTGACCACCGCCTATGAGGCAATCCGCATCTCCTCGGGTACCTCTTTTGTGCACGAAACCGAGAGCCAAGTGATCTTGAACGGCTCCTACGACATCGGCTTCACTCTCGATCTCGTGCAAAAGGATATGAGCCTCTTTTTGGACCTCGCCGAGCGTGCGGAACTGCCGCTCGAAGTCGCCCCTGTGGTGCTCGAAATGTTCAACGATGCCTCCGCGAGATACGGGTCTCGTGTGCTGAGTCCGCGAGTCGTGCAACGTTACGAAGAAGCGGTTGACGCTGAGTTCCGCGCTCCGGGATTCCCTGCTGAGTTGGTCGATGACGAACCAGAACAACCAGGTTACGAAGTGATAATTCGGCGGTGACTAGGTGGTTGGGTTGCGCAGATTCTCGGACTGGACGAAGATTCCTTCGGCTTGCGCGCACAGGGTGTCACCAGCGTGCAGCGTGCCTTTGGCAAACACTTTCCTACGTTCGCTGCGGTCATAGAAGCCCCTCATCTGTAACGGCGTACCCAACGGTGTGGGCGTGCGATAGACGATCGTCAGGGTGCCGGTGTAACCACCGATGCCGTTCACCACGCAGGTGCTGCCGAGCAGTTCGTCGAACAACGCCGCTATCACTCCGCCGTGAACACAGTCGGGTGGCCCGTTGAAAGCTGCTGGAAATGTCACCTCACCGTGGATCTCAAAGTAGTTGTCCGTGGCGACTCTGGTCATGGTCACAGGAGGAGATATCGGGTTCAGCAAGCCCACCAGCGGGCTGTACGGAAAGAAGTCTGAAGGATGTTCAGCCCTGAACGCCGCAGGCGGACCCAACCTCTCAGGTTCACCCTCTAAAGCCTCAACCGTGGCCGACATCTCATAGACCAGTGCAGACTGCATTCTCAATCCCTCTACTACTCGTGGTCGCAGATCGTCGCGCACTGCACGGATCTGAGCGATAGAGCCTGCGAGGTCTATCCCGTCGAGATCGGCAGTACGAACAACCTCGATCAACTCGCGGACGGCCGCATTCAGTTCTTGAGGCTGCGACAGGTCGTCAAGATGGGGAGCAGACATTCGGGAGACAGTAGCCTCCGTTTGGCTTCAATGGCACTCTGACCGATACGATCCGCGGCGTGAACGACAGTCTATGCGCTCGGGCTGACCGCTAGGTTCAGACCCCCGGTTCGCGAAGAGGTCACTTCGATCCGCCATTCGTGTGCACTGCCGCAGTCGATAAACGATGTGGGTTGATCCGCATGCAGGCAGAACTCGCTGCCAGCAACCTTCAACTTACCAAAACGCATTGGGGCATCAGCCCAGAAATCAATCTGATTACCAACTTGTGCTTGGTGCCGCTCGGCACCCATGCCGAGGTTCTGGTCGATCCAGTGGACCGAGACCCCGATCTGTTCCCCCACCTCAGTATCGGCAAGTCCCCGTTCCCATTCATCTTCAGGATCACGTACTTCCAAATGCCACCATTGCCGGTTGAAATCAACGGTTTGCTCCGACACGTCTTCGGGGAGCAGAGCAAGCAGTTGCACTCCCCCGCTACAACACGGCACAAGCGTGTAGGTGTCGGTGGAACTGCGATGGACGCGGACCGCACTCGGGTGAATCCAACCTGAGGCATAGCGGTTCACCGCGATCGTGCCCACAGGCCAGCCGTTGAACGACATGACGTCTGCGGGATTGTCGTACTCCGAGCCAGTCTCGCCGGAGTACGAGTGTGGCCAGCATTGGGCATGCCCCAGTTCGTGCACAGCAATCGCACTCTGATCACCGTCTGCATGAACCGCGATCGCGACCATCCTGCCGCTCTCGCCGAACACACCGCTGACTGCCGAATTCACATACCCGCAGGTGCCGAGTCCGACGTAGTTCTGAAAAGGATCGAGCGCGGCCTCGTCGACGAGGACCACCGCTCCGCTGCGTGATCCACTCCATTCCGTTCGTAGAACCTCCTCAAAACACTCCTGTGGTTCGGCGGTGCTACTCGACACCTGTCTGGTGTCGTCTCCGGCGGAGAAGTCGATGTCGTACTGACCGGCACTGGCCCACTCGAACCACTCCGCGGCCTCCCCCAAGACGTCGACGACATAGGAGACGCGATCTGTTCGGTCTGACTCCCGGGTGCTGCAAACAAAAACCTGCCAGGTCTCCTCGCCACAGAAACTCAGCCGCTCGGTGGTCTCGTCTATTCTGATCAGACCGTGGGGATCGACTCCGCTCTGGTCGCCGCAGCCGAGCAGCGTCTCGGATACCGGTTCAGCAGTCTGTGCGGTACCGGAGTCGGTAGCCACGGTAGTAGCGGGCGAAGACACCGTCGTCAGCACGGATGCGGGCGACGGGATCGTCGAGGGTGGTGCGAGTTCTGTCTCGGGCGTGTCCACCGAGACGGGGTCGGGGGCATCGTCCCCTCCGCTTCTTTGTGCTGTCTGCCGCCCGTTGTCGTCTCGGGGTGAGGCGAGCATGCCGACGACGACCAGCGCCACGAGCAGTACGACACCGACAAGCCACAGCCTGCGCCGAGCGAACGGCGCCGCGACGATTCTCTGAGCGTTTCGGCCACCACGCGATTGGGAACCGAACGGATCGTGATCCGCTGTGTCGTCGGTCGCGTCGGCGAACGGGTCGGTCGACTCAACACCTGCGGTCGAGCCGAATCCCGCGGGTGCCGAAGACGCGAGAGGGTCACCCTGCTCCACGAACGGGTCGCTTCGGTCCTTGTCATCGGGGGTAGAGCCAAACGGGTCTCGGGGCCGCGACATCAGCGATCAGCGGGTCCGTCAGAGTGGGGCGCGGCACTCTTCAACCAGCGGCTGTACTGCCCTGCGCCAGCCGGACAGATCAAAGGAGATACGGCCCTCATCGTCGGTGTTCGTTGCAACAACAAGCCCCAAGTCGTATCCGGTGTCATCATTGGTCTCATTCAGATCGGCGAGAAACCGTTCAGTGCCTTGTGCGGGTAGGAAGACCGCTTCCGCTTCCAACTCGCTGGCCCTCCACCTCGTCGTGGACCGCGGTCCCTCGTTGAAAGTCTGAGCCACGCGGACAGTACCGGAGAAATCGTGGGGTGGCCCGTAGTGGTAGAGTCCGATCCCCAGAGTCCCGGGATGGGTTTCGGTCAGATCCCAGCAGTACACGACAAGGCTCGGCGGAACCGGCCAGGCTCTCTGTATCGCATGAGAATAGGCGTCGAGACTGGCGGTCAACCTCACCGTATCGGTGGTCGCATCGATGCTGATCTCTTCGGACGTGCGCCAGGCTCCGCCCGGACTGTTGCTGATCGGGCAGAGCCGGTTTCGAGCAGCCAACCCGCTGGTGTACTCGTACTGATAGTGGAAGGCACTCGCACTGGCCTCCCGGTAACCTTCGCAGGATATCTCCTGGTAGGCCCCCTCGGGTTCGATCAGCAGACGCCCGGCTGAGCCGTCCTGGCCTCGCGGCCGCGGTGCGTCGTTGAACCACGCGCAACTCGACATGATCAAGCCTGCTGCGATTGCCAGGACGAACGAGCGGACTAGGCGGCTCACCATACGCCCCCACATATCTCGACGAGGTCGCTGAGAAGACCCTCGGCCCGAGAGTCGGGGCCGGCGTCGAACTCCCACACCAGAGGCGGTTTGGTCTCCTCGGCGGGGAAATCGGCCCGCACTCTCACGACCGCGTCAGCCTCTCCCGCGTGGTCGCGGAAGTGGTCCATGACCGCTTCCACCAGTTCCGGGCTGTAGAGGTAGGGAATGAACCCAGCGTCGAGGTGTGCATCCTCCTCGAGATCGATAGAGACCTCGTTGCTGCCGTCGCGCGAAGAGAACTGCAGATGCCATCTCTCCCAGCTTCTGGGATGCCAGTTCTCCAGTATCGGCTTGGACAGGCTCATGCTGACCTCCAGACGGCCGTAGCCGTCGCCGTCGTCGTCGATACACGCCACATCCAGGCGACTCGGCACTCTGCGGTCATCGCGGTACCTCCGCTGTTCGCTCACGGGGGGCTCGGGTCGTGAACTGGCATACACCGAGACGGCGAACGAGGTGCCCGGATCCTGACCGTCGAGCAGGTCCAATGGAGCCGAGCGCTGCTGCCAGGAATAGGCGCCGGGGAACTCGTCGGGCCATTCCCTTGCGCATCCTGTCGACAGTGCCACCAACGCCACTGCCAGCAACGCGGTACTGAGCGATACCAGTTTGCTCATTTCAGTCCTCCTTGGACTTCACACGACCGACCTTGATGTTTCCGTTGGCCGATCGTCGTCGTCAGTAGTTCGCCAACCGTCCTGGTCCTCTGGCCGCACGGGAGCCGACAGTTCCAGATGCCAAGCCACCATGAGCGAGCGACCTTGCGACGCAACCGGCAGCAGATAACGCTGGGTCTGCAAGTGCTGGGTCTTCTCCGCCGGTCTGTTGGCTGCAGGGCTGAGCAGATCATCCCAGTCGAACCGGTGTCGGTGACCCGCGAACATGAAGAACGTCGTCGTGTCGATCCCAGGTTGCAACCCGTGAACCGACTCGATCTCGCCGAACAGGGTCAGATACTCGTCCACCAGATCGTCGGAGTCCGAGAAACTGACCACACTATCGGCTGCTGTCTGATGGATCGCCCATCCGCTCCCGTCGATTTGCGGGTCGAAAACTACACCTTGACTGAAGTCGGTCCTCGCACCTAGGACGTCGCTGCCGTCGTGTCGGTCTCGGTGAAGTACTTTGTGGCGGGGTGTTGCGTCATGGTCGGGTCCCTGGAAGTCTCCGACGAACCGACTTCGGTAGCGTTCGGACCAAAGCGATTCCACACGGTTGTAGGTGTCAGTCAACCATCCCGACTCGACAGCCGACTCTTGGCGTTGCTTTTGCGCTGCGTCCAGCTTGTCGGGTTCAACCTCTGCACGAGCGACCAACATCGAATGAGGCGGCGGCGAGTTGAATGCCAGATCCGCGGCCGACAGTGATCCGGTCGCATCTTCAACGAAATGCCCGAACGGACGATGCAGGAACTCGGTGATGATCAACCGGTGATCGCTGAACTGCTGGGCAATCCCATACAGTCGCAAGGCCTCCGATGCATAGTGCGACGAGAGGTTTGCGAAGCGGTCCTGATCGTTGCTGATCCGTTCCAAGCGACGAAGGCTCTCCATCATGTGCCTGGCGGTCAACCCGAGCAATGCCAGCCCGACGCCCAACACCAGCGCGCCGATCACGAACCAACCGATCGGCCAGACAGCCGGGTCGTAGTACCTCTCAGCCTCGAAAGGCGTCAGCAACTCCCAGAAATCTGCCAGATACGGCCACCGCTGGTCCAATGCGAACACGGTGACAAGGATCATCGCCAACGACAACAGCCCCAGTATCCGACGAGCACGCCTCTGGGCCTTGAGCGCATCGACGTACTCAGTTCCGACTTCGACCAGCGCGCAATTCTGTCTGAACCCCCGCTGAGCCTCACTCAACCCATGACGTATGGCATCGGCTAAACGCTCCATCAGCGTGTCTCGCTGTTCAACAACGATGCGTTCCACAGGCGTGACTGGTTGCGCTGTCGCGTGTTCCACAGCGGTTCCGGTCTGCGCATCGGAATCATGCTCGTCAGACTCAGACCCATCAGACTCAGACCCATCAGACTCAGACCCATCGGACTCAGACCCATCGGACTCAGACCCATCAGACTCAGACCCATCGGACTCACACTCATCGGACTCAGACCCATCGGACTCAGACCCATCGGACTCAGACCCATCGGACTCAGACCCATCGGACTCAGACCCATCGGACTCACACTCGCCTGATTCGGACTCGCCGGATTCAGACCCATCGGACTCAGACCCATCGGACTCAGACTCATCGGACTCAGACCCATCGGACTCAGACCCATCGGCCACTTCCTGCCCGAGGGGAGCATCATCGAGACCAGGTTCAGGCTCAGGTTCAGGCAGGACGTCTGTGGCGTCGGGCGGCGCGTGCAGCGGCGCGGCACCCCGGGGATCCGTCCATACCAGCCGTTTGGCCTTCCCGTCGGTTTCCCGCGTGGGATGCACCACTCCGCTCGGCAGCGCCCCGCCGTCCACCAACCCGAACATCGTCTCACGCACCGTGCGCCATGCATCGGGATGCGCAACTGAGGTCTGCTGAACGCCGGGTTCCAACAAGAGATCACTGCGTTCGATGTGTTGCACGAGATCGGGCAGGTCTGCTGCGCCATCAAGCTTGAGCCGTCTGACACCCTCATTGTCGTCGGTCAACCCGCCGGTGCGATCTGCGAGCCTCTCCAGAGCCTTCACATGCGGCGTTTCGGCATCCGGTTCGGAGAGGCTGCTCAGCAAACAACTCAACAGGTGGAGCGGACCAGACCGATGTGAAGACCCGCGCACAAGTGGAGGACGTTCACAGACGAACCCGCTCTGGCGCGCGAGGTAGGCGGCCATAGACATGGGAGGCACCGCTTCAGGTTGGGCCCGCTCGACACCCGCGGTCTGGGGAAGCGGCCACGGAGGCGAGTTCGGGATAGCGCTGAGCGACACCGCCGGCGTGTGGAGGACCCTCATCTGGCAGTGGACGAAGCGAACCGGATTCGTGCGCGCGTCATGCTTGTCACGTTCAATCTCCAAACCATGGGAAGCGCCGCGCCAGCCGCCTGAGGCGCACAGAGCCACCATGGCGCAAAGGCTCAGCGGCGCACGGTCGGCGGCTCTCCGCCGGGGCAGCGACTCATGGGCTTCAACATGGCTTCCGTGAATCAGATGGAAATCCCAGATGGGCGAGCAGTCGGCGATCTCACTACGAGCACCCGTGGCGGCCACTCGCACGGTCAGGGAGCGGAACGTGATTCCTGAACCCAACAGATCAAGCAACGCCGAATGGGCTTCGACTTCTGTGCGCCATGCCTGTTCTGGCGAGATCGGATCCCCCGGCCCCTCGGGATGACGCAGGGCGGCAAGCCACACCTCCTCACGGTGATGCCTCGACATCGCCGCCCCGAGTGTGCTCAGTGTCGAGTCTCCGTCGACGTGGTGCCAACACGCCGCACCGAATCGATTGCCCGCCAACTCAGAGGCCGACAACCAGACCACCTCGCCAAGCAGTCCCGCGGCACACCATCCGGCGAGGCTCTCGGTCAACGAAGCAGTCCGCTCTTCTGAGTCGGCCGACACCAGCAGCACCAAGCGACCGCTCGGGCTCATACCACACTGCCTCGCGGCCCGTCCGCCTCGAGCAGTTTGTGGAGTTCGCCGTAGCACTTCAGGAACAGATCGGCTAGTTCCATCGTCGGCACACCGGCATCGGCGCGGCCCTCTGCTCCCTTGTGGAACAAGCGCCCGTCGTCCCGTCTGGTCTTCTGATCCCAGAACCAGCCCTCGTTCGCCTCCAGGTAGACCCTCGCAGCATCGCGGCGCTCGCCGGGAGTCGCTCCGCGAGCCTTGGGGGACTCATCGGCAACGGTCGGGTGGGGCAGAGTGCCGAGTTCGATGACCTGCTCGAGGTCGGGGTGGATCAGGCCCTGCGCTGCCGGTTCTCCCAAGTCGAAGAGGCGCTTGAACCCCTCATACACCGAGAAACCAGCGCCGGAGACCATGCCGAAGGTGAGCGAGAAACTCTCCAGAAGCGCTGCTAGGACGTCGTTCTGGTCTCCGAGCCTGCTCAGCCTCGGCCAAGGGAACTCAACCTCTGTCGGCGCCGCGGTGATTCGCATCTGTTTGTCCATGTCGGCTGTGACGTACCCGCACAGACGGGCGACCGCGAACCCTCGAATGATCGACTCCAGCACTTTACGGGGCAGTGGTATGAACCCGTCGAGCCTCATTGCCCTGCGCCACATCCAGAACGACGATGATCTCGCATCGGGCTCCTCGGTGGTCGCGAGGGCTTCGCTGACGGGGCCGGTAATGGACCGGACCACCATCGGGTGTACCGGACTGCCGAGGTATTGGGAAATCAAGACCGATGCCGTGTCCGTGTTGCCGGACTTGTATGCGCTCTCACCGACGATCGCTCGCGCCTCCGACGCTGCGGGGTGGTCGTCGGCAAAGGGGAACTGAGAGCACACCGTCGTCAGGGTCATAGGCTTCTCATGACATTGGCCGTACAAGTCGGTGTCTATGGGGGCCAGCGGTTCTGACCTGTTCTTGGCCGCACCGAGTTGGCGCCTGAACCTGGCCAGGCGCTCAGTCTGGTCGACCCGGCGTTTGTCGGTGTGCTGATCGGTGTCGCTGAGATAGGAGCGCAAGCCCTCGCCCAGGAAGCGTTTGAACGCCCCGTCGCCCGTCCAGCGATCCACTCTGCGGGTGATCTCCTCTGTGCCTGCGTCGCAGCTCACATCGGCCGCTTGTCCCGGGATCCAGTTCTTTCGTTCTGTTCGGTGTACCAGGGGTTCGATCTCTTTTTCGTCGGCCATCAACTTCGTTCCGGCCACAAGCCGATAGCGCAGATGGTCTGTGGTACGGCCTCCGCTGGGGATCCTGTGCTCGGCGACCTCAGCACAGAGTTCATCCAAGTTCTTCGTCCAGGTATCGTGATGTTCCAAGGGAAACTCAACGGTGGAAGGCTGATAGTGGACGGGCACATGTCCATGATCGGGCCATGACCCGACTTCGTCGCTGTCCAAGGCGTCGTCGACCTGGCCGGCGGCGGCGCGTAGAGCGTCCGCGATGACGCCGAACACCTGCGTCTCAGCGTGTTCCATGACCTCAACAGCCTGAAGGAGACGGAGGTTCTGCCAATGGCTCGCGACACCCCGCGCTACCAGTTGCACCGCTTCGTCGAGTCTCGGATCTTCAGCGCTGATCCTTTCTTCACCCGAGATTCTCGCAAGCGCATCGTCCACCATCTCTCGGAACCGCTTCTCGGAGATCGAGGCCCTAGAACGGACCTCGGCAATCTCAGCGCGGTTCAACTTTTTTGCCGCTTCGGTCAGCGCCCCGTTCGCTACTGCCAACGAAGAGACCGCCGCGACCTGTGACGCCGCTCTGCAGGTGGCAGCGACCATGGACTGACACCACTCGTGATCCTCAGCCGACAACGTTCGAGCAGCCCGCTCGATCTCTTCGGTTCGCCGCTTCCCCGACCTGTGCAGTTGATCGCGCCACTGACTGGCCTTGCCCTCCTGTCCGGCACGCAGGACTTCAGTTTTGATCTGCTGCTTGAGCTGAGCCGCTTTGGCTCGGAGTTGTTCATCTGACCCGAAGTACTCGCTCGCCCCTTTGCAGCCCGGTTCAGGCTCGGGTGGAGCGTCCCATTCCGGACAACCACGATAGACCATGTCTGCACGCTTTTTTGCGAGCGCCTGCACCAACTGTTCCTCGGGCACGTCGCGTTCCGAAGCACTCGGGTCCAACCGGTGGTGACCGTCACGGAGCGTTTCAAGAACCGCCTTGGCCAATTGGTGTTTCGCCCACTGGGCGAAGCGTTCACGACCTACGGTGACCTTGGCCGCTCCGAACGACGAGACCGCACCGAACTGCTGGTTCCTGCCGAAGGGGTAGCCGCCGTAGTTCGCCTTGGCCACGTTCAACCAGTTGACGTTGATGAAGTTGTGGATCTGCTCCTGAACGATCGCCGAAGTGATCCAACTCGAGAGGGCCTCGCCGACCGCTTGATAGAACTCGGCCGTACTGCCCAGGTCGGCACCGCTGTAACCGGACTTGCCGAGGATGAACACCGAGTGGGGGCCGACACCTGCGTCCTGAACATTGTTGGTGGAGAGGGGAGATTGTATTTCTCCGGGTTCGGACCAGTACGCGGCCAACAACTCGGAAACCAACCCCAGAGAGTTGGCCGCCATCGGCATCGTCTGGTCCTGAAGGTCGAAGATGTCGTTGGCGAACAACACCAGGGTCGGCCACTTGCCCATGGGGTCGCAGCGGCGCAGAATATCGACCACGTCGAGAGCCACCCCCGCCCCGGTTCCTCCCGCCATCGAGGAGCACACGACGACGAGCGGTTCAGGCGTCTCAGATCCCAGTGCGGCGTCCACACCCAAGAATCGGCCCACTTCATAGAGTTCGTGATTGCCGGATTTGGCCCGTCTGAAAGCCTCGGTGAGGCGCGGTTTCAAAGTGCGTTCAAGCGAACGCAGACCGACTGCTCTGCCGATGGCCCGGTTCTGGCCGGCACCGTCCTTGATCGGGATCCGCACCTGGTCGGGATCGGGGAGCCATCCACACAGCAACTCAGGATCACCTCGATGTCCGCTGTGACTGGCCACAAGCGACCTGTGCAGCGCCGCGTACGTGTCGTGCTCGGCGGAGAGGGTGAGAAAGTCGTTGATCGGAATGACCGGTATCTCGGTCGGGTTCTCCTGGGTTGTCAGCGTGTCCAATCCGATGAACTGCCATGACTCGGGCATCCCGTCCTGCCAGTCGCTTTGGTCCAGAGCCCGCTTCACGGCATCGCGCACGTAGCGGACGGCTTTCTCACCCGAGCCGCCACATCCGATGAAGATCACTGGTCTGAGCATTGTCGATCACCTTTCGTATTGCCGATCATGTCTTTGGTCCCGCCGCCCTATTCGAACGGGTCACGGTAGTCATTGGAGGGATCCGGAGTCGACGAGTCGTCACTTGCGGATTCGTCGGCGCCGCGGGTCCGTGTTTCGGACTGCTCCACCCGCAGCCGCTCGATCGCAGCATCTTCGGCCTCTCTGATGCGGTCCGCTCGGGCCGCCTCGTCAGAGGGGTCAGAGGGCAGATCCCAGACGACGATTCGGTTTCCCTGATCGGTCATTTCCACCACCCAGCCGTCACGCAGGTCGGGGCCGATTCTCCCGATCCACCGACCCTTGCCGACCCTGTGGCCTTGAGGCCCGATACATCCTCCGAGCGACGATCTCGCCTCGATACGCGGACAGAGGCCCATCAGCAACGGCACCCAGTTTGAGACCACCTCAACATCGCCGATCCTGCCCCTGACGGTTCGCCTGGTCAGATCCATGCAGATTTCCGTTTCAACCTCTTCGGTCGAGCTGTGGTATCGGAGAGTGTCATCCAAGGGTTTGATCACGCACTCCGGGTTGTCGAGCTCGGACCAGGGGCGCAGCCTCCAAGCGACAAAGATCCGCAGCACCGCTGCAAGTGCCAGGAGCGACAGGAGAATCGGCAGGAACTCACTCAGGCGGTCGCCTGGAGTCGGCAGATCCACTCGGAACCGGGCGGACTCGAGTGATTCACGGCGTGGTGCCGCGGCTTGCTGGATGTCACTCCAGACTTCGTTCCAGCGCTGTTCAGAAGGAACAGTCAACTCCTCGGAGCGCGCGACCTCCTCGAGATCCGCCACTGGGACTGTCCGGAAATCCAACTGTGCGGTGACTTCGCTGTCTTCGGACAGGCCAAGATCGATCCGAACAGCCCGACAGGTTGTCGGTTCGACATCGCCCCTACCTGCTGTGCCGGGGACCTCACACGTCCAGTCCTCGTCGTAATCCGGCTGCGTTGCGCCTGTGGCGGCGGTCCGGATACTGACGCCTTCGAGGGAGACCACGCCCGGGAAGTATCCTGGACTGACTTCGAGGCGGAACACCACCTTGTCACCCGCGACGTCGTAGGGCGGTGGCAGGAGCCGCAAGTCGAAGGGCAGCGCCGGGGGCTCGCCGCTCTCGAGCCATAACAACAGTTCCTCCCATGCATCCTTGCCGTCAAGAAACGTATCGAGGCCCTCCAAGACGAGTCCGCCTATGTCGTTGGACCATCTCAGGGGTCGCCCATTCTCGCCGTCGGTGCCGTAACCGCGCGCCCCGCCGTAGAGGAACTCCTGGTCCAGAACCGCCGCGACCGATACTTGGCCGCTTTCGAGCGCCGACTCCAGTCTCAAACCGTCACCGCCGGCTTCTTCGCTGTCCCACCAGACAACCTCGTCGAACAAACTCGGAACCTCGAAGCCATGGTCGTCCCCACTCACCGGGACCGGGTTGCAGTCGGCTGATTCACACCTCAGATTCGGGCGTGTTGTGTACACCGGCTCGTCATTGGCATCGCGCGGTTCCAGGTTCAACTCGACCGAGGAGTAGTCGTTGGGGAAGTTCTCAATGAACCCCTTCAGCTTTCCTTCGTCGATCAGATTCATCGAAGCGGAAGGTGCGGCGACGGTGATCGCTCGAAATGCCGCAGCGACCCGTCCGGCATCGGCTTGCGCTTCGGGCGTGTCACCCCAGAACAGCAGCGACCACTCGCCGTCCCACTCCCAATCGCCCTCATCGGCGATCTGTTCGGCCGCTTGGTGACCGATTATCTCCCAGCGACTGTCGTAGGGGCGCTGGGACAGGAACCAGAAGGGCCGAAGCGGTTGATACTGGGCGACCGTTGCGTCGTCCTGTTGAGCGTCCACGGCCTGTTGGGTGGCCGCGACGACAGGCTCGCTCGCTGTTCCCAACGGTGACCGGACGCGGATTTTGACGGCTCCCGGATTCGATATCCCCCTACCGAGGAACGTCATGTCGACGAACACTCGAAAACTCTCCTTTCCCGAATCCAAGGAGAAGGAGTACACACAGGGGGACGCGGCCGTGCCGTCGCCGCCGGAGCACGCACCGTAGTCCTCCTCGTCGGGCAGCCCGCTCTCCTCACGGGGCAGGTCGTCCTCGGTCTCCGCCTCAGCGTTGACTTCGTAGACGACTTCGTTGATCAACTCGTCGAGCGCGTCACGCAGGTCGCTTGCGCCGACGTCCGCGCTGATCTGTCCGTCGAGGGCATACCGACAGGCGCTGGTTCCCTCGCCGAACACCTGTTCCACGGGACCTGAGTTGACTGGCGAATCACTCGACGAGAGCAGCACACCGACTGAGTAGACGTTGCGCTCCTTCAGGTCGGCCATCTCCGCGGAGGCGCACAACGTCCGCAACTGCTCCCACTCGCGTTCAGACACGTCGCTGCTGGTCCCCTCGGTCGCGTGCTCCCCGTCGGTGAACCACAGCAGCAGGTTGCAACCACTCCTCGGAGCGTCTCTGAACCGGTCGGCCACGCCGCGCATCGCCTCGCGGTAGTCGGTGAAGCGCCCCGAAGCCCCGATCCCCAGCGCCGCGATCTCGTTGTAGCGACCGCTCAACGTCCGTTGCGCATTCTCGGCATCCTGCCAACCATGGCGCCTGGAGTAACCGGTGGAGAAGGTGTCCACCGCAATGGAGATGTGTACGTCCGGATTGTTTCTGGCCAGGTTCGCCAGATTCACCACCGCGGCCTCCAAACCGTCCCGACGGGAATTGCCCGGGTCGGTCCGGCTGAGACTCTGCGAAGCATCCAATAACAGAACAACGTTGATCTGGCTCTGGTCGCTCGATATCTCGCATTTGTCGGTGGGTCTGACACCGGTCTCGGCTGAGGCGGGTTGATCGGCCGCGATGAAGTCCCCCACTACCGCAAGAAACCCGATGAACAGCACAAAAGCGATCAGGCGAAAGAACCTCATCCTGAACCCGCAAGCGAAGAAGCGACCAGCCAACCAACCCATAGGGCCGTAACAAACGTAGCTACCCGTAGAGCGGCCGTTGGTGCCAGCCGACCGTAGTTGCGTACTTTGTGTCGCGACCGACGTGCTTGCAAGTCGGCCAACACGGCAAGCAGATAAGCGAATGCCGACAAGCCCACGGTGCCATAGCCCAGCGTCCCCGCGAGCGACAACACAAGGGCCGCTGTAGCGAACGCAACGGAAACCGCACCAACTGTTCGGTACCGTCGTCTCGACGGGCTCTTGGTTCCATCGGACACCGCAAGCGAGTCGACCGAGAGATCGTCGTCATGGAATGGATCGTTATCGCTTCCCCAAGGATCGCTGCTCATTGATCACACCTCGAACATTTCCTTAACACTGAACACACAGAAATATATCGTAACCGATGGCTGTGACATCGGGCAGGGCAGACACCGATCTGCCAACGCGTCAGTGCCGCGAATCTTCTGCGATCTGCGCTCGGCGGCGGGCTTTCGGGAGACAGTAGCCTCCGTTTGGCTCAGATGGCACTCTGACCGATACGATCCGCGGCGTGAATCGATACAACAACAAAGTCGCGCTCCTTACCGGAGTGGCATCGGGAATCGGTCGAGCAACAGCCCAACGCCTCGCTGCTGAAGGCGCCCGCGTGTTCGGCCTCGATATCGACGAGCAAGGTTTGGCCGAGACCGAAGCCCAGATCCTTGCCGAAGGCGGAAAGATGTCTGTACGAGTGACCGATGTTCGCTCAGTCGACGAGTGCCACGCCGCGGTGCGAGCCTGCGTCGCCGCATGCGGAGGCATCGACGTGCTCGGCAACATCGCCGGGATCGCCAACCAACGCCACGTTCACCAAGTCACCGAAGAAGACTGGGACTTGATGAACGACGTGAACCTCAAGGGAGTGTTCTTCCTGACTCAGGCCGCGCTCCCCCACGTCATCGAGCGTGAAGGCAATATCATCAATATCGCCTCGAATGCAGGACTCATGGGGCAGGCCTTCACAGTCCCCTACTGCGCCACCAAGGGGGCGGTTGTCAATATGACCAAAGCCTTGGCCATGGAGTTCGTGAAGCACCCGATCCGTATCAACGCCATCGCCCCCGGTGGCGTTGAAACCTCTCTGACTGCCAACTTCAAAGTACTTGAGGACGCCGACTACAGCCTCATGGCGCGCTACACGGGCGTCAGACCTTCAAGCCAACCCGAACAGATCGCCGCACTCTTCGCATTTCTGGCCAGCGATGAAGCCGGCAATATTCATGGCAGCATCATCAGCGCCGACGGCGGCTTGACGGCCGAGTAGGAGGAGGAACACAAGTGTCTGAACAAACAGAGACCGCGCTCAGGAATCATCGCTACGTTGGCAGAGTCGCAGCCGTTACCGGGGTAGCCAGCGGCATGGGACGCTGCATCGCACTGCGACTCGCGTCGGAGGGTGCAACCGTATTCGGCATGGACATCAATGCCGACGGTCTTGACGAAGTGACAGCTGAGGTAGCCGAGATTGCCGCCGCAGGTGGAGCGATGCACACCAGGGTGACCGACATCGCCGATCCCGCCGAATGTCGTGCAGCGGTCGCCGAATGTGTTACCCAACACGGACGACTCGACGTGCTCGGCAACATTGCGGCCATCTCCTGGATGAAGAACACGGTTGACGTGACCACCGAGGACTGGCGCAAGATGTTCGCCATCAACGTTGACGGCACGTACTTTATGTGCCAGGCGGCACTCCCCCACATCCTCGCCAGCGAGGGCAACATCATCAACATCGCTTCCAACGCGGCCTTCATGGGTTCGGCGTATTTGGTGCCCTACTGCGCCACCAAGGGCGCTGTGGTACAGATGACCCGGGCCCTGGCAACAGAATTTGTCAAAGAGCCGATTCGCATCAACGCCATCGCCCCGGGTGGAACGGACACGCCGATGAACCGGGACTATCAACTTGCCGAGAACACCGACTACAAACTGCTGAAGCGATCCATGGCGTTCCGTCCGCTGGACAAGCCCGAACACATCGCCGCACTCTTCGCCTTCCTCGCGTCGGATGAGGCAGCCAACATCCACGGTGCCATCATCAACGCCGACAGCGGCATGACCGCTACCTGAGATCTGGACTTGCCCGACATCTTCGTCCTCGGTGTCGACCTCGACGGTGTCTGCGCAGAGCACACCCGCGGATTTCGCCGGATTGTCGCCGAAAGGCTTGACGTACCTGAAGAGTCGCTGTCTCTGGATCGAGGATGGAACTTCGAAGAGTGGGGATTTGGACCAGACGACTTCGAAGACCACCACCGATACGCGGTCATCGAAGGCCGAATGTTCCGGGATCTGGAAGTGATCGACGGAGCTGCCGAGGCGTTGTGGCGACTGTCTGATGCAGGGGTCTGGATTCGTATTATCACCCACCGTCTGTACGTCAACTGGGGCCATCAGGTGGCCGCTGGGGACACGGTCGACTGGCTCGACAGGTCCAACATTCCGTACCGCGATCTGTGCTTCTTAGGCGCCAAACCAGAAGTCGAAGCCAACCTCTACATCGATGACGCGCCGCACAATGTCGAAGCTTTGCGAGCCGCCGGCAATGAGGTGATCGTCTTTGACCAGTACTACAACCGGCACCTTGATGGTCTACGAGCAACCAACTGGGACGAAGCCGAAGAGATCGTGATGCAGCGTTTCACGCAACACTGCGGGAACTACGGAGTGCAGACCCGACTACCCGGTGTTTCTGGAACCCTGGGCCATCGCCTCGGCAATACCTGACCACGTCAAGAGTTGGCCGCTCGGGCCCGGCGGCCTTCGACCTCGCCGAAGAACTGGCCGGCAGTCTTTTGGATGCCGTATGACCAAGTCGGATAGGCATGCACCGTCTGCGCCAACCGACCGGTGAACAAACCCGCGCGCATGGCCAACGCCGCTTCGTGGATCATCTCCCCAGCCCTCGGCGCCACAATCGTTGCTCCCAAGACTCTGCCGCCGAAAGCGTTCCTAGTGATAGGCCTTGGACCCGCAATCAGCTTGATGAAACCCTGGGTGGCACCGTCGGTGATCGCCCGATCCATTTCATCAAGCGGCAACTCCGCAACTCGGCCTCCATGGGCGGCGGCTTCAGATTCGGTCATACCGACACGGGCAACTTCAGGTGTTGTGAAGATCGTCCACGGCACCCGGTGCGACTGGAATCTACCGCGGACTCCCTTGCCGAGAGCGTTGCCGGTAGCGAGGCGGCCCATCTCATCGGCGGCGTGGGTAAATGGCAACTTCCCAGTCACATCGCCGACCGCAAAGACACCGCGAACACTGGTTTCGAGACGGTCATTCGCCTCAATAAAGCCGCGATCGTCCAGTTTCACCCCGATCTCTTCCAGGGCCATGTCAGCGGAATTCGGAACACGGCCAACAGCAACCAAAAGACGCTCGACTTGATGAGGGCCGTCAACAGACACGAGGCGAACAGAACCCTCAGCAGGTTCAACACGCTCAATGGCTACGCCTACACGAACATCTACCCCGACTGATCGCAGGACTTCCGCCACAACCTCCGAGGCCGCCGGCTCCTCAGCAGTAAGCAAGCGCTGTTGGGCTTCGAACAAGGTCACTTTGACGCCGAACCCTGCGAACGCCTGAGCCAACTCACAACCAATCGGTCCACCTCCAATAATGCCCAAGCTCGCGGGCGCACCCGAGATGCTGAAGATGTCCTCGTTGGTCAAGGCTTCAACTGTCTCGATACCCGCGATAGGTGGTATCTCGGGACTGCTTCCCGTGGCGATAATGAGGCGCGGCGCGCAGATACGTCGGTCCCCCACCACAACCGTGTCGTGAGTTGCCAGCGTTGCTCGACCCTCAATGACATTCACCCCGCCAGCACGCAATACCTCAGGTGTCTCGCTAGCCGCCACACGTTCGACAGTGTCGGCGACTCGCGTGATGGCGTCGCCGAAGCTGAGACGATCTTTGGCCGCAGCAATCAGGGTCTTCGACGGAACACAACCGGTGAAAGTGCAGTCGCCTCCCAAAGGCCCTTCACTGATCAGGGCGACATCGGCACCTTGCCAGCGAGCTGCTCGAGCCGCGCTGAGACCACCGGCGCCGCCCCCAATAATGATCAGATCGTGATCCATGGTGAGGCCTTCCTGAGACTAGTAATGCTCATCGAGCGCTGATCGGAATTCACCGATCAGCTCTGCTACGCCATCGGGGCCCCCACCATCAAGCATTCGTTGGACCATCGCGGAACCCACCACTACCCCATCGGCGACCTCACACACCTCAACGGCTTGTTCCGGCGTTCCTACTCCAACACCCACCAGTACCGGAAGGTCGGTCACTTCCTTGAGGCGCTTGGCGATCACTTTGGCGCTGTCGGCTAGTTGATCCCGGACCCCGGTAATGCCGAGCAGGCCGACCCCGTAGACGAACCCGCTGCAACGTTGGGTGATACGCACGAGACGTTCATCGGGAGATGTTGGGGCAGCCAGCAAGATTGTCTCGACTCCAGCGGCATCGGCTGCGTCGACCCAAGGACCGACCTCTTCAAGTGGGATGTCTGGAAGTATGCAGCCCGACACTCCGCTCTCTGCCAGAGACGACGCGAAACGATGGTAGCCCATCCGGTAGGCGATGTTGCCGTAGGTCATCACCGCGCTCGGAACCCCGATATCAGCTCCGCGCAACCGATCAAGAATCGTCTGTGGAGTGACTCCCAATGCCAACGCCTTGTCGTTGGCAAGCTGGATCGTCGGGCCATCCATCACCGGGTCAGAAAACGGAATGCCGATCTCGATGGCGTCAGCACCTGAGACTGCTGCCGCCTGGACCGTTTCGAGCCACACATCGCCGAGTCCACCGGTGAGATACGGGACCAGGCACTTACCGCCGCTGTCGCGCCGTGTGAGCAGCGCCGCTTCGAGTTCACCGGTCACGCCAACACATCCATCATTTGCGCAACGTCCTTGTCTCCCCGGCCACTGAGGTTCAACAGCACAGTCTTGCCCGCTAGCTCATCTTGTGCTTGCACGATCCAGGCCAGACCATGGGCCGATTCAAGAGCAGCAATGATGCCCTCCGTACGAGCCAAAAGCGCAAACGCATCAACAACTTGCGCGTCGGTGACAGGTTCATAGCGTGCCCGGCCAGTGGCTGCCAGATGAGCGTGCTCCGGACCAATACCGGGATAGTCGAGTCCTGCTGAGATCGACTGCGCCTCAAGCACCTGACCCCATTCGTCCTGCATGAGATAAGAGTGCGAGCCGTGGACAATTCCCGGAACTGCGCGCCCGACTGCGGCCCCGCCGGCAGGCTCCACACCAACCAAGGCGGCCTCAGTGTCCGCGAAACCCGAAAAGATGCCCGCCGCATTGGACCCGCCGCCCACGCAGGCGACCACCACATCGGGGGTACCACCTCCGAGTAGCGAAGCGCATTGTTCGGCGGCCTCATCGCCGATCACGCGATGGAATTCACGCACCATCCAAGGGTAGGGGTGAGGACCCATCACCGAGCCCAAGCAGTAGTGGGTCGTCTCCACCGCCGCAACCCAGTGACGCATCGCCTCATTGACCGCGTCTTTCAACGTCTTAGAGCCTGACTCCGCGGCCCGCACCTCACTGCCGAGAAGTTTCATGCGAAAGACATTGAGCTCCTGGCGGCGAATGTCAACCGTCCCCATGTAGACAATACATTCCATATCGAACAGCGCCGCGGCCGTAGCGGTTGCCACACCGTGCTGACCCGCTCCTGTCTCGGCCACCAAGCGGGTCTTGCCCATGCGTTTGGCCAGCAGCGCCTGGCCTAGAACGTTGTTGATCTTGTGGCTGCCGGTGTGATTGAGGTCTTCGCGCTTGAGCAGAATCGTGCAACCCAACTCCTCGCTCAGATTCTCGCATTGGGTGAGGGGCGAGGGGCGACCCGCGTAATGCGTCAACAGATTCTCAAGTTCGTCCCGAAATGCAGGATCGACCCAGGCAGTGCGGAAGGCACGATCCAATTCCTGGCAAGCCGGCACCAGCGTTTCGGGTACGTACATGCCACCGAATTCGCCGAAGCGGCCCTCAGCGCTGGGATCAGCCATAGTCATCTTTGGTGCCTCCGCTGACATTAGAAATCGTCCTCCCAGTTATAGGGGACATCGGGAACCTCGACTCGGTCGCGCATGCGTACCTCTGTGAACGCCGCTCGTGCGGCATCGATGAACCGTCGCATCTTGACCGGATCTTTTTCGCCAGGTGCACGTTCCACGCCGCTGGACACATCAACTCCCCAAGGGGCCACTTTGTGTATCGCTCTGCGAACATTGTCTGCATCAAGACCACCCGCCAACAACAGCGGTATGCCCGAGAGCGGCACGTTCTCAACGAGACTCCAATCGAACACTTCGCCTCCGCCCGGCGTCGGCGAATCAATGAGTGCCACATCGGCGTTGTAGGAAGCAACATCGGACAATCCGGGGTCGATGGCAAAAAAACCCTTGATCATTCGCGGTACCCGGCTCCGGACTTCTCTTGATTGTTCAGGTGACTCGTGTCCGTGCAGTTGAGCCGCGCCCAATCCTGCGCGATGCACAATGTTCACCACACGGTCTGGAAGTTCATTGCGAAAAACTCCGACAGTAAGTACCTCAGCCGGCAGCCGACGAGCAATATCGCGTGCCCGATCCACAGCCACTTGACGCGACGACGGAGCGAACACAAAACCGAGCGCGTCCGCGCCGATAGCAGTCGCTAGCAGAGCGTCCTCCTCGCTCGTAATACCGCAAATCTTGATGAACATGGATCCGACGCTAGCGGCCCGAAGGCCCGGACCTTCACAAATTCAGACGGCGTTCATCCAACCGTCAGATCACAGTCCTTTGCCCGCTATCGGGGTGAGGATATGAAAACCAGGTTCACCCTCGAGAAGTCCGCCTACCACCCCGAGCAGAGAAGCCATGGTTTCCGATGAGCTGTGCGCGCCCATTGCATCGGAGTCGCTGTAGAGCTCGTACACCCAGACAAGGTTCTCGTCGGCCTGGTCCGAGCACAGAATGTAGATCTCCGTCCCGGCCTCTTTGTTGACCTGCTCCAGCATCGGTTCGAAAGCAGCAACCAATTCATCTCTGCTACCGGGTTTGAGGGGGATTTTGGCAATCACTGAAACTTTGGACATGTCGCGACTCTACGTTGACTGGACGCTCAGGCGGCAATTCGGAGAACGCCAGCAGCTTCTGGTACCTAGCTCGACGCGTGGACCGTAGCTTTGACCCCGTTGACCGAGACCAACGAGCCCGGCTCTACCTTTCGCATCAGCGGGGCCAGGGCCGCCTTGCCTGCAGCCGAAGTCACCACACCTGCTTCGCGGCCGTCGAAGGTGACAACTCCGCCGATTTCAAGAGCCTGCTCACCGATGAGCACCCGCAACGGACGGGGCACGTTGCCGCCGCGGCTGTCGATACGCGCCACCAACTCCTGGCCCGTGTAGCAACCCTTGGTAAAACTCACAGATCCCTCTATCAGGTTTGCCCCGCCCTCCGCCGGGATGGTGTTTTCACCGATATCAAGGCCAAGTCTCGGCACCCCGGCGCGAATCCGGGCCTGCTCGAAGGCAGCGTCGTCGATTTCGATCCCGCTGCGAGCATCGAGTCCGACATCGAGATGGTCCGAACCCGAGAAGCCGGGCCAGCTGAACGTCGCCGACAATGCCGCTTGAGACAATGCCGCTTGAATTGTCAGCACGGTTTGTTCTGGGTCCGGGTCGTTGACTTCTTTACGCACCGAGAGCATTTGCCAACCATCGAGAAGGCTGAACTCGACCGCGGTGCGGAGCTTGAATCGTTCGAGCCGTTCGACAAGGGGAGCAGCCCAACCAGCCTCGACGTCGATTAGAAAACGGTCATCTGTGACCCGATGCAGGCGGAACCAAGCCGTGAGCTTCCCGGTAGGCGCCAAGACCAACGACCACGCCGATCCACCAGTGCTGATGCTGTCAACATCTTGGGATATCTGGCCCTGAAGATACGACGAAGCATCTCGACCACGGACTTCAACAACATCTCGGTCAACAATCGAGGCCAGCACGTCTCACTCCTTGATCTCACCCTGATCTGGCGGGCGGGTTGAACGCGCCGCGCTCATGCGGCGCGCAACAGGGACCGCTGCCAAAAGGGCCTTGGCCTTGTTTTGGCACTCCAGGTGTTCGTCTTCGGCCACCGAGTCGGCCACAATGCCCGCTCCAGCCGAAACCGTTGCCCGGTTGCCGGAAACCAACATGGTGCGGATCGTGATCGCCGTGTCTATGCGCCCCGAGAAGTCGAGGTAACCGACCACGCCGCCATAGGGACCCCGCTTGACCGGTTCGAGTTCGTCGATGATCTCCATGGCTCGAACCTTCGGTGCTCCCGACAGCGTGCCCGCCGGCAGAGTGGCGCGCAACACATCGATGGCGGTGGCCCCTTCTTTCAGGTCGCCGGAAACCTGAGAGGTGAGGTGCATGACGTGACTGTAACGCTCAAGGGTCATCATCTCGTCCACCTGCAGCGTCCCGAACTCGATCACGCGACCAATATCATTGCGGGCAAGGTCGACGAGCATGATGTGTTCGGCGAGTTCCTTGGGATGTTCACGCAATTCTGCTGCCATTCGACGATCATGTTCCTCGGTTCTTCCCCGCTTTCTGGTTCCGGCGATTGGGCGAGAGATGACTCGACCGTCGAGAAGCTGCACCATCGGCTCGGGTGATCCGCCCACTATCTCGAGGTCGCCGTGGCGCAAGAAGTACATGTAGGGGCTGGGGTTGAGCTGGCGCAACACCCGGTAGAGATCGAAGGCGTCGGCATCCAGATCAAGATCGAACCGCTGCGCCAACACGACTTGAAAGATGTCGCCCGCGAGTATGTACTCGCGGGCCGCTTCGACCGCTGCGCAATACGTCGCCTTAGACATTGTCGAGCTGACTTCGGGTAGCTCCTCGTCGCCTTCTGCTGGAAGAAAAAGCGGCTCATCGAACGCTCTTGCACCCGCCTGGGCCAGAGATTCGAGCCGCTCCACCGCATCGTGGTAGGCCGCGTCGATCATGGCATCGTCGGCGTCGTCAGCGATGGCGGCGTTGGCGATGAGAGTGACCCGCTGTTGCCAATGGTCATACGCGGCGAGTTCGCCAATGATCGAAATGACCGCATCGGGATATCCGAGATCGTCCTCGGCAACGTCGGGCAGGTGCTCCACTTCGCGAACCACGTCATAGCCGAGGTAGCCGATCAGCCCGCTGTGCAGAGGCGGAAGGCCTTCGATATCAGGTGCTTTGTAGTGATTGAGAAGCAGCTCTAGCGCGGCGAGAATGCCCTCGGCGGGATCAATGTCAACCCCGAGATCACCCTCAATGGTTATGTCTTTGTTGCGGGCCACGAGGGTTCCCAGCGGACGGCGACCAACAAAGGACCAGCGGCTCCAACGGTCACCACCGTCCACGGACTCAAGCAGAAACCCCTCGTCTTCGCCGACTACCCTGCAAAAGGCACTCACCGGAGTGGAGAGGTCAGCCAGCACGTCACGCCATACGGGAACCATGCGATGCGACCGCGCCAGCGAGCGGAACTCTTCGAGATCGGGGCGTACGGTCATCGAATCAGCCGTAGGTGAGCGAATCTGGGTGGGTCACGGTGCGGTAGTAACATGTCGGGCGGGTATTGCCACTTTCGTCTTTGGTGTGGCACACGCCTGTGCCTGCTTTGCGGACGCGATACAGGAGGCTGTTTTGTTCGCAGTTGACTTTCACGTCGACAAGGTCGAGCAAGTCTCCACTCGTCGCTCCCTTGTGCCAGAGTTCTTGGCGCGACGTGGAGTAGAGCACAGCGGACTTTCGTTCAAGGGTTGCCCGGTACGCCTCTTCGTTTGCGTAACCGATGAACAAGACATCGCCAGAATCGGCGTCTTGAAGCACCACAGGCACGACTTGGTGTCCAGCCCGCCCGATCTTGGCGACCTTGTCGAAATCGAGTTCGACCGACAGCCCCTCTTCAGGGGCGACTCCATCAAGAGACACGCTCATAGCCGCCTAGCTTACGTGCCAAGCCCTCGACCCCCGTAGAGTTTCTGCCATGACTGAAACCTCCGTTGGCTCCGAGCTTGCCCACATTGACGCGGTGGGGCTCGCCGAACTCGTGCGGACTGGCCAGATCAGCCCCCGCGAGTTGATCGACGACACCATTGATCGCATCGAGCGAATCGATCCGCAGATCAACGCGGTGATCCAACCGAGCTTCGAGAAAGCCCGAGCCATCGCGCAGTCCGCAGATCAACGCGGTGATCCAACCGAGCTTCGAGAAAGCCCGAGCCATCGCGCAGTCCGCAGATCAACGCGGTGATCCAACCGAGCTTCGAGAAAGCCCGAGCCATCGCGCAGTCCGCAGATCAACGCGGTGATCCAACCGAGCTTCGAGAAAGCCCGAGCCATCGCCGCTTCCGAACTCCCCGACGGACCCTTCCGCGGAGTTCCGATGCTGTTGAAAGACCTCTGGCCGTGCTCTGAGGGCGACCCGTTTCATCAGGGTGTACTCGGCCTCAAGAATGCCGGACACACGGCCTCCTTCGACGCCAACATCACCACGGCCTACCGACGGGCCGGCTTTGTGCTGTGCGGTCGCACCAACAGCCCCGAGATGGGGCTGGCAGCCACCACCGAACCACTGTCCTATGGCGCTACCCGTAACCCTTGGGATCCGTCTCGCAGCCCGGGAGGTTCATCGGGAGGTGCCGCGGCCGCGGTGGCCGCAGGAACGCTCCCGGCCGCCAACGCCAGCGACGGCGGCGGATCGATTCGGATTCCGGCCGCCATGTGCGGTCTGGTCGGCCTCAAACCGAGTCGGGGACGTCTCTCTCAGGGTCCACACAACGACGAGTGGAGCAACAGCGTGCAACACGTCGTGTGCCACACCGTGCGTGACAGCGCGGCAATTCTGGACGCAACTGCAGGACCATTTCCGGGTGACGGCGTGACTGCCCCCGCTCCCCCGGCGCCGTATACAGAGATGATCAAGCAGCCCCCACCAAGGTTGCGGATCGGCATGCTCGCCGATTCGATCCGCAGCCGAGTCGCGATTGACCCTGAAGTGGCTCTTGCGGTACATGAGTCCGCCGCTTTGCTGGAGCGACTGGGCCACAGTGCGGACGATGAATCACCCGCGGCGCTGCACGACGAGGAGTTGATCGCCTCGTTCGGTCCCAGTTGGGCGGTAGGGGTCGCCCATTCGTTGGATCAGTTCGGCGAATGGCTCGGCCGGGATATCACCGCGGATGATGTTGAGCCCATGACTTGGCGACTGGCCGAACGTGGGCGTCAAATGGGAGCACTGGAGTTGACGCGTAGCAGCGACGCAATGATGAGGTTCCGCCGCTTGATGGCCCAGTGGTGGGCCGACGGGCACAACCTGTTGTTGACTCCAACCTGCCTGCGACCGCCGGCGAAGCTCGGCGAGATGTCGGCCACGGCTCCCGACCCCAAAGCAGCTGTTCTCACCACTCTGGCGTATTCGACCCTTACCGCCCCGTTCAACACCACCGGTCAACCTGCGATCTCGCTTCCGCTCGCCCGCACGAGTACCGGGCTACCGATCGGTATCCAGTTGGTCGCCGCCTACGGCAAGGAGCACCTGCTGCTGCAGATCGCCCGCCAACTTGAACTCGAAGTCCGCTGGGCCGACCAGCGCAGCCCCCTTCACCCGTAGCCGGCTGATAGCGACCGCAGAATCAAAGGTGCGGAATCAAAGGTAGAGGCCGGTGGAGCCCTCGTCGAGGCGCTCGGCTGCCACTGCATGGATGTCCCGTTCGCGCAGGATGATGTAGTCAAGGCCTCGGACCTCGACCTCATAGCGGTCCTCGGGGTTGAACAACACCTGATCGCCGGTTTCGAGGTTGCGAACATTGGGGCCCACGGCCACGACCGCAGCCCACGACAAGCGTTTGCCCACCTGCGCAGTCGCCGGGATCAGGATTCCCCCCGATGAGCGGCGCTCCCCCTCCGCCTCGCCGAGCGATACCAGGATCCGGTCATTGAGCATCTTGACCGGAAGCCCGTCGTCGCCTGAGAGGTCACCGTTCTTCTTCGCATTTGTCGCCACAGAGCCACGCTAGCGGTCACAGCACAAGTTGGACGTCGGCGCTCACCGATCAATCTGTGGTCGAGTCGCACCAGTGGCGGATTCAATCCGGGGACGGTAGCGGATAGGGATAAGCGTCGGCGAGAGAGGACTGGAACCTGCGGAACGCGTCCAGACTCTCAAGCGGGCTGTAGTCCTCAATGAGTGACGCCAGGTTCACACGACGCCCGGCCAGCGAACCCTTGAACTTCTTTGCGCGACGACCTGTCGGGGAACCCGCTGCCCCGAACAGAAGCGTTTCCAACTCAGTTTTCGGATCAGCAATCTGTTCGAGCGTGTTCAATCCGGGTACAGCAACCGTGGCCCTTGAGTCCGCGGCTTGGGCGATTGCATCACCGTCGATCAAGAGCCAGGCCTCCGACATCCGAACCGGAACAACTGGAACCACTCCGGAAACGTTGTCGAACTCACGCAAACGGTGATCGACACTCGAACGCTCGGCATCACGATGCGCAAAGACCAGCATGGTAGTGGGTGTGTAGCTGCCAAAATACTCACCAATACTGCTGGTTCGTTTCTCGAACTCTGGTTCGAGAATGTCGACCTCCGGATCAAGCCGATGAATGGTCCAATCAATGATGGGCACCAGGAGCCTGTCGGTTCCTCCGTCTGCTACTACCGTGTAACTGATCTGTCTGCTCACCGAGCGGACCCGAACTCAAGCTGCAACTGACCGAGCTTGGGATTGACCGGCGAACCTCCGATGAAATCACCCACACGTTGCGTGGCTTTGGGTAGCACTTCTTGCGCTGGCCCATCGAGGACGGATGCGCGCCAAGTCTCTTCCATTGGCCGAAAAACACTGTATTGACCGTCATTGGGTGGAGTCACCACTTCAACAAAGACCATCTCGTCCAACTCGACTTGGCGCACTACTTCTGGTGAGTGCGTGTTGATCAGCACTTGCCTAAGGGGATTATCGTCAGACACCGGCTCATCGACGTCCACCGCGTAGTCGCGCAGTAGTTGCACAAGGTTGGGGATACGGGACGGATGGATTCCATTCTCCGGCTCTTCCATGCATAGGACTGCTCTATCCTGCACATCTGCCAACATCAGGGCGAGCGCAACATATCTCAACGTGCCGTCCGACAGGGAGCGACCGTAGAGCCAGTTGTCTACTCCGGGAACTTTCGCCCTCAGCGCCAGTTGGTCCCTGACTTCGTCGCTGTAGACATCAATATTCTCGATACCCGAGTTGAGTTCACGAAGATTGTTGACTATCTCAAGTCCGGCATCGGGGTATTTTTCTATGAGTGCATTGAGTGTCGCTGGAATATGTCCGCCTGAAGCCGATACATGCTGAGGCGCCGAGCGCGAGTCGGGAGCCCGCATGACGCTCGGTTCCAGATGGAGGGTCCGCCAAGAGGCCATCTCCCGCTTAGCGGCAAGTACCGTCGGGTAATCGAAGGTGTTCGTACCACCTACCACCGTTAATGGTGACTTTCCGACAGGTGTCGGTCGCCCGCGGCTGCCACCGTCACCATGAAGCATGATCCTGTTGTCTTCGGCTTTCGTCGAGATCAGCGCTCCTCCCCTTCGTGATCCCATGGCAACCGAATCTCTAAACGCGGGGGAGGACTCAAACCCGACGAACTTCTTGTAGTCCCCCAGCTTTGCGTGAGTGAGGCTCTCACTCTCCACGACCAAGCGGTCAGCTTCGGGTTGGTACCCGAGCGTTAGTGAGTAGGTCAACAGCGTTGTACTAGGTCTCGCCACCTCCCCGAAGTCGTCTTCCACATCCTGCGGTGCCACCATTTTCGCCGTTAGCCCTATCTTGCGAGAAGGGTCCCTAGCAAACACAAAATCAAGAGGCGAGTAGCTACCATCACTAGCACTCCTGACTTGCGTTGCCGCTTCAGGGATATCGTGTTCAGCGAGAGAACTCAGGAAGTGGATCGCATCGAATAGATTACTCTTCCCTACACCGTTGTGACCGATCAAGCAGGTGAACGCCCCCAAGCGGACACGCGCATTCCGGATGCTCTTGAAGTTCTTGATCTCCAACTCGACGAGCATCTCCGCACCTCGATTCTGCGCTGTCTGAGCCTACAGCGCTCAAGGTGGGTGCATCTCAACACAGCCTCGCCCGGGATGCCATCAGGCGATCAGTTCGGGGGGCGGACCGTTACGTTGTTGGCGGCCAGCACTCGCTTGGCGTGTGTGTATACCTCGAAAGCGTCGTCGCTGCCGTCCACACGGCGGGCGTCGATGGCGACAACATAACATTGCGCTCCGAACTCCTTGCTGATCTCGGTCACCGACACCGGTCGCTTGATCTCCGCGGTCATAACGCTCACCTTGGGCGAATCTAGGGGCCGTTTGGGGGGTTGCTGGGGTTGATGATTTTGTAGCCGGTGTTGGTTTTGACGACGATGTAGCCGCGGTCGTGGATGTTGTGGTGACACATGGGGCAGGCCAGACACATTTTGTCGATGTCGGTGAGCCCGCCTTCTTCCCAAGGCACGATGTGATGGATTTCGCAGCGTTCGGGACCAGCGGCGCAGCCTGTGCCTCTGCAGGTCCGGTCGCGGGCGATGATCGCTTTGATTTGGGCTTCGGTTGGGAATCTACGGTCGCGTCCTACCCAGATAGGCTGGCCTTTGCCGTCAAAGACAACGCCGGTGACAGTGGCTATACACATCAAGCGTTCCAGCACTGTTTGCGGTAACGCTTCACCACCGACGATCTCAGCGACACCGGTCGGGTTGTCGCCGCGCAACCGTTCAATGTCAGCTACCGCGATGAGTTGCATCCGCGTGCTGCCCGGCCCACGACGGCCCACATCGGTCAACAACGCAACGAAGGCGTCGGCCATGCGTTGTGGTGTTGTGCGTACATCGTCAGGGGAGCCGTCGCGTCCGCCGTCGTCACGCCACAACCGGTCATATTCAACATTGATTGCTTTGCGTACCTGTTGATAGCTCGTGGGATCCAACTCTGCTAACAGCACACCCATGCCTTCTTCGTTCACCCAGTGTTTCAACGACCGGTTGTGGCGTTGCTGTTGATACAACTCAGATCCGTCGTCGGGTTGGTTGCGGTTCACCCACCGCCGTGATTGTTCAGCGAACGCATCTACAGACGATGTCTCAGCAAACTTCGACAATTCGTCATCTACTTGTTCAGCAGAAGTCTTCGCAGCAGCCCCAACCGCGACCTCGGCGTGTTCAACGCTGATGTTGCCAGTAGCCAACGATTCAGCCAGTTTCGGCATCTCAACCAACCCAGCAGCAGTCTTCGCAACCCTGTTGGCGGCACGTGTCGACATGCGTCCCGCCTCACGCAACACGGTTTTGGAGTTCACCCCGCCGTCATCAAGAGCTTCGATCTCGGTCGCGCACCGGGTCTGCAACGCACCCAACGCCGCCATCACCCGCCCAGAGCCCGCGACCACAGCTTCCAACTCGCCACGGCAAAGCCCAGAAGTCACCACCTGCCGGGTCTGTCGGATCATCGAATCGAACATGACCACAACCTAACAACAGGCTATGACACTGCACGATATGAACTATCACAGCACCACATGTCGCGTCACAAGCACACACCCTCGCAAAAAACGCTTTCTCCCGTGAAAGCCGGGTGGTTCCCCGGTGTCAACGGTTCGAGGTGCCCCCGTTGGTTTGACACCTTGACTAGGAGGTGAGCCCGCCCCGACAATGCCACGCCTGCGCTTGGGCCTGCCCAGTTCGTTGTGACGCGGGAAGCTCAGTGTGTCTATGTCGTGTTTGCGTGTATGTCGTATTAGATTCATGCCTTATGTCTGATTCTTCATCTTTGTTTGTGGTTGGGTTGAGCCGGGTCTGGTTGAGCCTCGGGTTGGTTGTTTCGTTGACGGCAGCTTTGTTGATGGGGTTGCCGTCTCCGGCTGGGGCCGTCGCGGGATATGGCGATGTGGGTGAAGGCACTTGGTACACCGACGCGGTGCAATGGTCAGCAGACAACAACATCGCCGATATTGCGGGGTTCTGTTTCGGGCCGGACACTCCGGTGTCGCGTGGCGAAACCGCGGTGTGGATCTACAACATGGAAAACCAACCCGACGCCGGTGATAGTCATTCGTTCAGCGACGTAACCGACGCGTCTCAAGATGATGCGATCTCGTGGATGGCCCACACCGATATCACCACCGGCAAATCACCAACCACCTTCGCGCCTGACGAAACGTTGACCCGTGCCGAAGCAGCAACGTTTTTGCATCGTTTGGAGGATGAGCCTGCTGCGCCTGCGCACAGTTTCGTCGACGTTGTTAAGGGTTGGCAACAAGACAGCGTGTCGTGGATGTCCCACACCGGTATCACCACCGGCAAATCACCGACCACGTTCGCGCCTGAAGACACGCTGAATCGAGCCGAACTCGTTACCTTCCTGTACCGCTACCAGGACGAGCCGGACGTAACCATCAACACCACAACCCCAGACTGCGACCCCACCGCCGATGTGGACGAGGACCCCGCCACCGACACGCCACCAGCGAGTTTCAAAGCGGTCAGCGCAGGCGGCGACCATAGTTGCGCGATACGTACCGACGACACCATCACCTGCTGGGGACACAACGGGTCTGGGCAGGTTGACGCGCCGACAGGTAGTTTCAAAGCTGTCAGCGCAGGCGAGTACCATAGTTGCGGAATACGCATCGACAACACGATCACCTGCTGGGGAGACAACTACAATGGGCAGGCCGACGCGCCGACAGAAAGTTTCAAAACGGTCAGCGCAGGCGACAGCCATAGTTGCGGGATACGCACCGACAATACGATCACCTGCTGGGGAGACAACTACGATGGGCAGACCGACGCGCCGACAGGTAGTTTCAAAGATGTCAGCGCAGACGGCGAACATAGTTGCGGGATACGCACCAACGACACGATCACCTGCTGGGGAGCCAACTGGGCTGGCCAGACCAACGCGCCGGATGGTGGTTTCAAAGCTGTCAGCGTAGGCCAGTCCCATAGTTGCGGGATACGTGCCGACGACACGATCACCTGCTGGTACTCCAACGACGATCCGACGGGTAGTTTCAAAGCTGTCAGCGCAGGCGGCGACCATAACTGCGGGATAGGCACCGACGACACGATCACCTGCTGGGGAGACAACCGGCATGGGGAAGCTGACGCGCCGACAGGGAGTTTCAAAACTGTTAGCGCAGGCCGCGACCATAGTTGCGGGATACGCACCGACGACACGGTCACCTGCTGGGGATACAACGGGTCTGGACAGGCCGACTCGTCCGCGACGATTACGTTCAAAGCGGTCAGCGCAGGCCGCGACCATAGTTGCGGGATAGTTAGCGACGACACGGTCATCTGCTGGGGAAACAACGAAGTTGGGCAGACCGACGCGCCGACAGAAAGTTTCAAAACGGTCAGCGCAGGCTCGGGCCATAGTTGCGGGATACGCACCGACGACACGATCACCTGCTGGGGATACAACGACGATGGGCAGACCGACGCGCCGACGGGTGGTTTCAAAGTTGTCAGCGCAGGCAGTCGCCATAGTTGCGGGATACGTACCGACAACACGATCATCTGCTGGGGAGCCAACTGGTCTGGGCAGGCCGACGCGCCGACAGGTGGTTTCAAAACGGTCAGCGCAGGCTGGGGCCATAGTTGCGGGATACGCACCGACGACACGATCACCTGCTGGGGACACAACAACGATGGGCAGGCCGACGCGCCGACAGGTGGTTTCAAAGCTGTCAGCGCAAGCTATAGCGGCCATAGTTGCGGGATACGTACCGACGACACGATCATCTGCTGGGGAGGCAACTGGTCTGGGCAGGCCGACGCGCCGACAGGTGGTTTCAAAACGGTCAGCGCAGGCAGTCTCCATAGTTGCGGGATAGGCACCGACAACACGATCATCTGCTGGGGAGCCAACGGGTCTGGGCAGGCCGACGCGCCGACAGGTAGTTTCAATACGGTCAGCGCAGGCGAATTACATAGTTGCGGGATAGGCACCGACAATACGACGACCTGCTGGGGACTAAACCTGTCTGGGCAGGCTGACGCGCCGAGTTTCCTTCCAAGCATCCGCGTAGGCTGAACCCACGTTGTTGGGTTGTGGGTCCTCGTCAGCCGATCAACAAAGGACCTAGCAAGTCTCGGCAATTCCCGCGCTTGTGTTGGCGGCGTGAGCTGGCATGTGCCCTGTTTCGTGCAGCACGGTTTTGGAGTTCGCTCCGCCGTCGTCCAGCGCCTCGATCTCAACTGCGCAGCGGACTTGCAACGTATTCAACCCCTTGACCCCTTGATTAGGAGGTAAGGCCCGCGAAGGCTACCAACAACGTGAGAGGGGGCTATGGTGTCACGTCTATGTCTGATTCATGTCTAGGTCGCGATTTAAGTTCAATGGTTGGGTTGAGCCGTGTCTGCTTGAGCCTCGGGTTGGTTGTTTCGTTGACGGCAGCGTTGTTGATGGGGTTGGCGTCACAGGCTGGGGCTGTCGCGGGATACGGCGATGTGGGTGAAGGCACTTGGTACACCGACGCGGTGCAATGGTCCACAGACAACGGAATCGCCGACGTTGCGGGGTTCTGTTTCGGGCCGGACACTCCGGTGTCGCGTGGTGAAACAGCGGTGTGGATCTACAACATGGAAAACCAACCCGACGCCGGTGATAGTCATTCGTTCAGCGACGTAACCGACGCGTCTCAAGATGATGCGATCTCGTGGATGTCCAACAACGAGATCACCACCGGCAAATCACCAACCACCTTCGCGCCTGACGAAACGTTGACCCGTGCCGAAGCAGCAACGTTTTTGCATCGTTTGGAGGATGAGCCTGCTGCGCCTGCGCACAGTTTCGTCGACGTTGTTAAGGGTTGGCAACAAGACAGCGTGTCGTGGATGGCCAACACCGGTATCACCACCGGCAAATCACCGACCACGTTCGCGCCTGAAGACACGCTGAATCGAGCCGAACTCGTTACCTTCCTGTACCGCTACAAGAACGAACCGGACGTAACCCTCAACACCTCAACCCCAGACTGCGACCCCACCGCCGATGTGGACGAGGACCCCGCCACCGACACGCCATCAGCGAGTTTCAAAGCTGTCAGCGCAGGCGGGTCCCATAGTTGCGGGATAGGTAGCGACGACACCATCACCTGCTGGGGACACAACGGGTCTGGGCAGGCCGACGCGCCGACAGGTGGTTTCAAAACGGTCAGCGCAGGCGGGGCCTATAATTGCGGGATACGCACCGACAACACCATCACCTGCTGGGGAGCCCCCAACTACGGGCAGACCGACGCGCCGACAGGTAGTTTCAAAGCTGTCAGCGCAGGCTCAAACCATAGTTGCGGGATACGTACCGACGACACCATCACCTGCTGGGGACGCAACCGCGATGGGCAGGCCGACGCGCCGACCGGTAGTTTCAAAGATGTCAGCGCAGGCAGTCTCCATAGTTGCGGGATACGTACCGACAACACGACCACCTGCTGGGGAGTCAACGGCAATGGGCGGGCTGACGCGCCGACGGGTGGTTTCAAAGATGTCAGCGCAGGCGGCGGACATAGTTGCGGGATACGTGTTGACGACACGATCACCTGCTGGGGAATAATCTGGCATGAGGAATTTGAAGTGCTGGCAGGGGGTTTCAAAGCTGTCAGCACAGACACAGGCCATGGTTGCGGGCTACCTACCGGCAACACCATCGTCTGCGGGCGAGGCAACCTCTTCGGGCATACCGACACGCCGACAGGCAGTTTCAAAGCCGTTAGTGCAGGCTTGTTCCATAATTGCGGGCTACGTACCGACGACACGATCACCTGCTGGGGAGGACTCAACGAGTATGGGAAGGCTGACGCGCCGACAGGTAGTTTCAAAGATGTCAGTGTAAACCAGGTCCATAGTTGCGGGCTACGTACCGACAACACGATCACCTGCTGGGGAGCCAACGGGACTGGGCAGCTCGACGTGCCGACAGCTGGCCAGATATTAAGGTGGAGCTAGCAAGTCTCGGCAACTCCCGCGCTTCTGTTGGCGGCGTGAGTTGGCATGTGCCCTGTTTCGCGAAGCACGGTTTTGGAGTTCGCTCCGCCGTCGCCCAGCGCCTCGATCTCAACTGCGCAGCGGACTTGCAACGTATTCAACCCCTTGACACCTTGCTTAGGAGGTAAGCCACGAGAAGGCTACCCACAACGTGAGAGGGGGCTAGTGTCACGTCTATGTCTGGTTCGTGTCTAGGTCGTGATTTTGGTTCAATGGTTGGGTTGAGCCGGGTCTGGTTGAGCCTCGGGTTGGTTGTTTCGTTGACGGCAGCTTTGTTGATGGGGTTGCCGTCTCCGGCTGGGGCCGTCGCGGGATATGGCGATGTGGGTGAAGGCACTTGGTACACCGACGCGGTGCAATGGTCAGTAGACAACAACATCGCCGATATTGCGGGGTTCTGTTTCGGGCCGGACACTCCGGTGTCGCGTGGCGAAACCGCGGTGTGGATCTACAACATGGAAAACCAGCCCGACGCCGGGGACCCTCATTCGTTCAGCGACGTAACAGACGCGTCTCAAAACGATGCGATCTCGTGGATGGCCAACGACGAGATCACCACCGGCAAATCACCAACCACCTTCGCGCCTGACGAAACGTTGACCCGTGCCGAAGCCGCAACATTTCTGCATCGTTTGGAGGGTGAGCCTGCTGCGCCTGCGCACAGTTTCGTCGACGTTGTTAAGGGTTGGCAACAAGACAGCGTGTCATGGATGGCCCACACCGCTATCACCACTGGCACATCACCAACCACATTCGCGCCTGAGGACACGTTGACGCGTGCCCATCTCGTTACCTTCCTGTACCGCTACCAGGACGAACCGGACGTAACCCTCAACACCACAACCCCAGACTGCGACCCTGACACCAGCGACCCCGACACCAGCGACCCTGACACCAGCGACCCTGACACCAGCGACCCCGACACCAGCGACCCCGACACCAGCGACCCCGACACCAGCGACCCCGACACCAGCGACCCCGACACCAGCGACCCCGACACCAGCGACCCCGACACCAGCGACCCCGACACCAGCGACCCCGACACCAGCGACCCCGACACCAGCGACCCCGACACCAGCGACCCCGACACCACTACAACATGTCGCGCGAGCAGCGATGCCTCCTATGTGGTGCCCGTTGCCATCACGGACTTGGTGAGCCGGAGTCAATTTCCCGTTTGGTCCCCCGATTGCGCCGAGATCGCCTACACGCGCTATTTGCATGTATCGGTCATGTCCCCGAGCGGTGAGCACCTTCGTGACGTTTGGGATTATTGGAATAACTTGTCGGGCGTGAGCGGCGCAGGCAGTTCGCCGTCTTGGTCCCCGAACGGAACCCGGATCGCGCTAGCGGCGGAGAACACCGGCAGCGACGATCCCTGGACTCGCGACATCTATGTTGTGAACACTGACGGTTCCGAAGCAACAAGACTCACACAGGTAAGCCAGTGGGACAACGACCCCTCGTGGTCACCGGACGGGACCGAGATCGTTTTCAGCCGCTCTGTCTATCAGGGCGACTCCTACCTCGTCACGGTCGCCGCCGACGGAACAGGCGAGACGGTGCTCACTGCCGGTGGTGTGGGAGAACATAGTCCGTCATGGTCGCCTGACGGTCAAAGCATCGGATTCCTGACGGAACACGGTGAATTGAAGGTCATGTCCCCTGATGGATCGAATCAGAGGATCGTGGTTGCTGGGAACGCTGAGACGACTGGTATGTCGTGGTCTGCCGATTCATCGCAGATCGCGTACGCCAGAGTTCACGATGACGATGACAGTTGTGTGAGCATAATGGTTGTGAACGCCGACGGAACCGGCACTAGGAGAATCACCAACCTGGCCGGACGAAGCACACAACCGGCATGGTCGCCCGATGGCGAGTTGTTGCTGTTCGCTAACAGTCCTATCTCAGGTTTTTCCAGGATATATGTTGTCGACCCCAATGTCGACAGTGGGTTGGACCCTGATGAACCATGCCCGCCAATAGACTCCTACGAGCCTGACGACAGCCTAACGGTAGGTTACGAACAGCAACTCGGCATCCCAGCAGGGGACGCTCCCGCGAGAGGTCTAGAGTGTCGCCCGCCCCGCCGATCTGGCTACGCCTCCACCGGTTTTCCGCGCCCGATACGTGCTCCGACGATAGGGAAACTGAGAGTGGCAGTATTGTTCCTGGACTTTCCCGGGGCCGTCTCAGCGTTCTCCACTGAAGCTGAGATCAGTGCGCTCAACTACGATCTCGTGCATGTTCCAAGCGAAGGTACCTTCACTTCCTATCCTGACAATCTCGCGACGATCGAGCAGTATTTGGAGACAGCTAGCTATGGCAAACTGGACCTGGAACTGGTTCCGCTGGACAGATGGCTACGGACACCTCACAGTCTTCTGTCGTTCTTGGTCGATTATGATGCGTTCTTCCAGCGAAGCGCAGTCTCTGAGGATATCAACCTAGAGTCGGTCGGTCTTGCTGGTACGGAAATCGACTGGTCGACAATCGACATGGTGATGACAGTACTACCGAGCACCTACTTCCAGGGTGGTAACGCAGCGGGAGCGGTAAGGATCAACGACAGGATCGTGCCGACTCTTCGATTGAATGTCATCCCCCGAGGTGAGGCATTGAGCGCTCCATCACCTTGGGGACGTGTCGGTGCCCATGAGTTGCTCCATATCCTCGGCCTGACTGATCTGTACCCCACGCAACAGCCGGGCTACCAAGGAGAGTTCGTGGTTCCGACGCCACCAGAAGGCATGGGCCACGTACACGTCAGAGCTGGCCTCATGGGCCTAGAAGGCTACTATTTTGCGCCTTTGGATCATCTCAATGGCTGGAATAGTTTTGGTCAGTCTCCCAAAGAAATGCTGGCATGGCACAGATGGCAATTGGGCTGGCTAGAGCCCCACCAAATCAGCTGTGTCACAGAACCGCCGACAACTATCACCCTGAGGTCGGTAACGGATCCTGGATCCGGGATCGCGATGGCAGCGATCCCGATCAGCGACACGAAACAGATCGTCATCGAGAGCAGACGATCGACTGGATACGATCGCCTTCAATTGCTCCGGATTGATGAAGGAGGCGCTTCGATTGGTCAGGATCGCTCACGTACATATGGGGGTGTCTTGGTGTATACAGTTGATTCGTCACTGTCAGAACTACCGATCAAGTTCGCCACGGATGACGGCGACGGCGTCTTGGAGCGGTCGCCGCTCCTTGCAGCAGGATCCAGCGTTGTCATCGACGGCTACGAGATCAGAGTCATCGCCGATGCAGGCGACACTCATACCGTCCAGATCACGAAACTGTCATAGATTCCAATTGGCTGTCAGCTCTCCCAATCCTGAAGCGACCCGAACGAACGATCGAGTCCAGGCTGAGGCTGCTGCCGTCGAAGATCAGTCGGGGGGGCGCACCGTTACGTCGTTGGCGGCCAGCACTCGCTTGGCGTCCGCGACGGTGTGCTCACCGAAATGGAAGATGCTCGCAGCCAACACTGCGTCAGCACCACCCTCGGTCACCCCTTCGACCATGTGTTGCAGCGTCCCCACGCCGCCACTGGCGATCACGGGAATGTCCACTGCGCTGGTGACAGCCGAGGTGAGAGGAATGTCGAATCCGTCCTTGGTGCCGTCGGTGTCCATGGAGGTGAGCAGGATCTCACCGGCACCGAGGCGTTGTACCTCCCGGGCCCACACGAGTGCGTCGATGCCGGTGCGGGTCCTTCCCCCATGTGTGTATACCTCGAAAGCGTCGTCGCTGCCGTCCACACGGCGGGCGTCGATGGCGACAACACAACATTGCGCTCCGAACTCTTTGCTGATCTCGGTCACCAACACCGGTCGCTTGATCGCCGCGGTCATGACGCTCACCTTGTCGGCACCAGCCATCAGCAATCGACGAGCATCGTCAACGGTGCGGATCCCACCACCAATCGTGAAAGGGATGAAGACCTGTTCGGCTACCGCCCGAGCCATCTGCACCGTCGTGTCGCGTCGGTCTGAAGAGGCGGTTATATCCAAGAACACCAATTCATCGGCACCCTGGGCGTCATAGGCGGCCGCAAGTTCAACGGGATCACCGGCATCGCGGATATCCACAAAGTTGACGCCCTTCACCACCCTCCCGGCATCAACATCGAGGCACGGGATAACCCGGATCGCCCGCACGGTCACGAACGAGCACCCAATGCTGCAACCGCAGTGGCGACATCAACACGGCCCTCATAGAGCGCCCTCCCGGCTATCGCACCGCTGAGCCGGCGACCCTTGACCTCAACGCGGTCGAGTTCGAGAAGGTCGTCGAGGTTGCCTACTCCCCCACTGGCAATCACATCGGTTTTTGTCACTCCGAGGATCTCTGTGAGCCCGACGATATCGGGTCCGCTAAGGGTCCCGTCTCGGCGAATATCGGTGACCACGAATGCATCAACGCTGGTGTCGGCAAACGAACGAGCGACCTCAGCCACCGTTCGACCGGAGCCAACGAGCCAGCCGTCTGTAGCCACTTCTCCCGACTTGGCGTCAAGACCTATTGCAACCCGGAATTGTTGTGCCAACGTGACCACAACTTCAGGATCCTTGAGAGCTGCGGTTCCGATCACGACCCGCTCTACACCAGCATCAAAAAGTGACTGCGCCGCCTCCACACTGCGAACTCCTCCACCTGACTGAACCGGCACCGGCACAGCTTTAGCGATCGCCTCGACTATCTCGCGGTTCTCGGGGTTACCGGTGCGCGCGGCATCGAGATCAACGACATGAACCCAGCGTGCTCCAGCTTCTACAAAGTCAAGCGCCTGCGCGACCGGATCGTCGCCGTACACAGTCTGGAGGGCAAAGTCGCCCTGACGCAGACGTACACATTTGCCCTCGCAAAGATCAATCGCCGGATAGAGATCCATCAGGCCGCAACTTTCGCCGCGTCGCTTGCGTAAGCGACGAAGTTCGACAAGATACGCAGCCCTGTAGCTCCCGATTTTTCGGGGTGGAACTGGGCCGCCCAGACGTTGTCGCGGGCTACAGCAGCCGTGACCGGTCCGCCATAGTCGCAGGTGGCGATCACTTCCTCACCACCATCGGCTGCGTAGGAATGAACGAAGTAGACCCACGCGTCGTCGCCGAGGTCGTTCAACATCGGATGTTCTTTGTGGACGTTGAGCTTGTTCCACTGGATCTGCGGTCGCTTGACGGTGTCGGGCAACAGCCGCACCATCTGCGGGAAAACACCGAGACCGTCAACCTCTGGGGCTTCTGAAGAACCAGCGAACAACATTTGCATGCCGATGCAGATACCAAAAAATGGGACGCCGGCGTCGATGCGATCCAGCGCGACTTCGTCAAGACCCCTGGCTCTCAGCGCCCTCATACAGGGGCCGAACGCACCAACGCCCGGAAGCACAACACCGCAGGCATCGCTGATCAGCCCACGATCGGCGGTGAGCCTGGTGTCGGCACCAACATGACTAAAGCCCTTGTACGCCGAGTGCAGATTGCCGATGCCATAGTCGAGCACAGCCAATAGCGGCCGCCCTTCGGGTTTCACAGCACTCATCGCTTACAGCGTGCCTTTGGTCGACGGCAGCACGTCTCCCTCGACTTTCACTGCATCGCGCAGGGAACGGGCCACACCTTTGAACATGGCCTCAACGATGTGGTGGGTGTTCTTACCCCTTCGTCCGACAATATGGAGGGTGACCCCAGCCGATACCACGAAGGCCCGCCAGAACTCCTCCATCAGTTGCGGATCAAAGGGTGGATCGCCGAGGATCTTCTCGCCAGGAAAGTCGACTTCATAGTGAAAATACGGCCGGCCCGATAGATCGAGCACTATCTCCACGGCGGCCTCGTCGAGCGGCACCACGTTGGAAGCGAAGCGACGCACACCCCGCTTGTCGCCAAGCGCGTCAGCGAAAGTCTCCCCCAGGGCAATTCCGACATCTTCCACTGTGTGGTGCGCGTCGATGCTCAAGTCGCCGGTGGCCTTGATGTCGAGGTCGAACGAACCGTGCCGACCGAGTTGGTCGAGCATGTGATCAAAGAAAGGCAAACCGGTCGCGATGTCGGTGTCACCACGGCCGTCAAGAGTCATCGTGATCTCAATCGCCGTTTCTTTGGTGACACGGCTCGTGACACCGGTCCTCTCAGAACTTGCTGTAGGACTAGTCATGTGAGCACCTCTCGTAAGGCTTCCAGGAAGCGATCATTCTCTCGGGGAGTGCCGACGGTTACGCGGAGACACCCTTCGAGGCGAGGCCATGAGGCACAGTTGCGAACCAACACGGAGCGGTCAACCAATTTTTGCCATACCACCTCACCGGAAATCTCCGCGGGGCGAATCAGCACAAAGTTCGCGCCGCTAGGCCAGACCTCGACGGGTAAAGCGTTCAACTCCGCCACCAGCCGTTCCCGCTCAGCCACAAGTTTCTGGACCCGTTGTTGCATGGCATCGAGGTAGTCGAGCGCCACGGTGCCGGCAATCTGAGTCATGGCGTCGAGATGATACGGCAGAACCACTTTCTCAAGTTCGCTGACGAGCCATTCGGGGCCCACAAGATAGCCGAGTCGAGCCCCGGCCATAGCCCAAGTCTTGGAGTAAGTGCGGGTAACTACCAAGGGCACTTCGTCGCCGAGCAACGACATTGCGCTCTGCGCGTTGAACTGCCCATATGCCTCATCGATACACAAGAGCCCCCCAACCCCGGAGACAAGTTCCAGTACTTCACTCACAACAGCCGGGTCATCAACCACCCCCGTGGGACTATTGGGAGAACACAGAAAAGTCACATCAGGTTGGTGCGCCTGAACGACGCGCCGCGCTTCATCAATATCGAGGACAAACCCCGGCCCTCGCTCGCCGGTTACCACAGAAGTGCCCGTGACGCGACCCAGGTGAGAATGCAGCGCGTAGGTCGGTTCGAAAACCGCGGCTGTTCGTCCCGCACCTCCGTACGTCAACAGCAACGTCTGCAACACCTCATTGGATCCGTTGGCTGCAAACACCTGCGCTGGAGCAACCCCGTGGAGTTCTCCAATACGCGTCCGCAACCTCATGGCGGAGCGATCCGGGTATCGGTGCCAACCGAGGAGACCTGAAGCCTCTGCCACAGCAGCACGAAACTCTGCGGGAGGTGGCTCGGGGCTCTCGTTGGTGTTGAGGCGGACCTCAACCTCCAGTTGTGGTGAATGGTAACCCTGCATCAGAGCTATAGCTTCACGTGGGGCTACTCTAGGGTTCACGATCGCGCCTCCTGGCGGATCCGAATTGAGGCCGCGTGGGCATCAAGTCCCTCCGCACCTGCCAACGCCAGCACATGATCACCGAGCATCGCGAACCCTTCTGCGGTTGCGGTAACGATGTGGATGTCCTTCATGAAATCGCGCACCGTCAACGAGCTGGCGAAACGAGCCGAGCCGTTGGTAGGAAGCACATGGGAGGGTCCGGCCACATAATCGCCTAGCGATGCAGGTGTCCATGCACCACAGAACACTGCGCCCGCGTCACGCACCAAGCCGAGCAGCGCTTGGGGATCAGCGGTCTGAAGTTCAAGATGTTCGGGTGCAATGTGGTTGGACACCGCCATTGCTTGTGATGGGCCGGAACACAGTACTGCGTAGCCCGAACTGTCCAGGGTCGACTCGATATCGCTGCGACGCGGAGCCTGGCTTGCCAGCCGTTCAACCGCGGCTGTCACTTCATCGGCGAAATTCTCGTCCCAGGTGACCAACCAAGCCAGCCCATCAGGGCCGTGTTCTGCCTGAACGATCAGATCGATAGCGGCGAACTCGCTGGGAGCAGAGCCGTCGGCCACCACCACCACTTCGGAAGGACCCGCAAACGATGATGGAACGCCAACCACACCAGCGACTTCTTGTTTGGCGACTGCCACATACGCATTGCCGGGACCAACGATCACGTCAACGGCACGAATTGTCTCAGTTCCGTAGGCCAACGCCCCGATCGCCTGGGCACCTCCGATAGCAAAAACTTCGTCCACACCAGCCACGGCTGCAGCAGCCAAGGTGACGTCTGCGACACTGCCGTCCGAGTCCGGCGGCACGCAGACGACCACTTCTTCCACACCGGCGACACGGGCGACAATCGCAGTCATCAGCACCGTCGATGGGTACGCAGCTCGACCACCCGGGACATAGCAACCTGCGCGTCGCACTGGGTGGTGCCTGCCTGCTATCACTACACCAGCGCCTGCAACGTCCACATCGTCGGGCATCTGGGCCTGGTGATAGACGACGATTCGCTGTGCCGCGGCTTCCAACGCAGTTCGCACCAACGGATCGATTCGATCCAGCGCCGCAGCAATATCGGAGGACGCCACGGCCGCTGAGTCAAGTTTCACGCCGTCGAACTGCTCCGTGAACTCGCGGATCGCGCTGTCTCCTCGGTCCCGCACCCCTTGCAGGATTTCGCGCACCACAGCAACAGGCCCATCAGTCCGCACTTCGGGCCGCGGCAAGCAGTCCGCGACGTCACCGTCGAAATCGCGAAGATCGATTCGTGTCAGCACGACAACACGCTACCGGTCGTGGTGGGGCGCTCAGGTGCAATTACGGGCAGACTGCCACGATGGATTCTGATGCAGCCGAACTCTCCTCTCTCACCACAGTGGTATCTGATGTCGCCGAACGCATCGCCGAGATGGCGAATCGTCGTGGAGCCGACCCCGACGATCCAATTTTGGCACGACTTCACGAGATTGAACGGACTCTTGTCACAGTCGGACGCAGACTGCGCTCAACAGCTCGCGACCTCGGTTGAAAACGCGCTGGACCAGAACAGTGCACAAAAGAACTGCGGTGGCCTCCGTGCACGGAGGCCACCGCATGGCGATACAGGGCGGCGGATCCCTCGTATCGCCGAGTCGGCCAAGCAGCGGGTGCTCGGCCGGACTGCCAATATAGCGTTTCTGCTTTGGCAACGTAGCGCTGTTTCTATAGAAATCAGGTACCAAAATCACTTCATAGGTGGCTCGACGGGCAGAAATCGTTGAGAACGCAATCCTCGCATCGTGGTCTTCGAGCGATACACACGCGACGCCCATGAAGGATCAGGCGCAAACTGAAATCGCCCCGTTGCGACGCTGGCACCATCGGGTTGAGTTCAAGCTCAATCTTCACTGGATCGGTCTCTTGGGTGATTCCCAATAGGTTCGAGAGACGGTTGACGTGCGTGTCCACCGGAAGTCCCGGTTGCCCAAGGGCGACACTACGAACGACATTGGCGGTCTTGCGTCCCACGCCAGGGAGACGTACCAGGTCCTTCATGGCCGCCGGTACCTCGCCGTCATACTCGTCGACCAAGATCCGCGCCATTCTCACAAGGCTCTTCGACTTCTGGCGGAACAACCCGATAGTGCTGACGTAGGGTTCGACCTCGCTGGAGTCCACCTCAGCGAGCGCCCACGGATCTGGGAAACGGGCAAACAACGTCGGTGTCGCCTTGTTCACTCCGACATCAGTGGCCTGTGCCGACAGGATCGTCGCCACCAAGAGCTCAAACGGGTTCCGGTGGTCGAGTTCACACTCCGCATCGGGATATTCAACCCTCAGGCGCTCATTTGTGACACGAGCGCGGCCCTTCGGTGATCGTGGCTTGGCCATAGTCCGAAGCTACGCTAACGCGGTGGCGCTGACCATCGAGGGACCAAATGAAGGCGACTGCCGATGGTCGCTCATCGTCGCTGAAGATCGCCGCCGATTCGATCTCAGGGCAAGCTTGACGGACTGGCTCTCGGCGAACCGCGACGAGACCGTGCAGCTCTGGCTGCGCCAAGTCGATGATCAAGCCCACGCAATCGCTTCGGAGTTGGGTTTCGTGCCCCACCGCGATCTCTGGCAACTGCGTTGCACGCTTCCCAACAGTCCCTCCGGTCTGGTCACTCGCGCTTTCACCGCAGACGACATCGATGCTTTCGTAAAGGTCAACAATCGGGCATTCCACTGGCATCCCGAACAGAGCGGACTCACTGTCAATGCGGTTCGCGAGACCATGACCGAGCCCTGGTTCAACGCTGCCGGCTTTCGTCTTCTGCACAGCGACAACGGCAGGCTGATGGGTTTTTGTTGGACCAAAATCCACAGAGCCACCGATCCCGAACTTGGCGAAATCTATGTGATAGCGGTTGACCCCGACTTCCACGGCCAGGGTCTGGGCAAACCGATAACGCTGGCCGGCCTCGAATGGCTCGCCGCTGAAGGGCTACGAGTCGGGATGCTCTACGTGGAGTCCGACAACCATGCGGCCAACGCCACCTACGCTGCCATCGGCTTCGCTCGACACCACACAGACCGCGCCTACCGACTTGCAAGCTGACCCGTACTTTGAAGATCGACCCCGAGAACCTGCCTGAAGGCAACGAGAAGCGTGCCGCGGTCCGGTCGCTTTTTGACCGCATCGCCGGGCGATACGACATGGTCAACCGCGTGATCACCTTTGGACTTGATGTCCGCTGGCGACGTAGCGCCGTCTCCGCTTTGGATCTCAACGCCGGATCGATCGTGCTCGACTTGGCCTGCGGCACTGGCGATTTCTGCCGTGAAACGTCGCGGGCAGGAATGGTACCAATCGGCGTCGATCTTTCGATGGGCATGTTGGTTGCAGCTCGTACAGACGCACCGCTGTTGCATGGCGACGTACTGGCACTTCCGATCTCAAACGGGGTAGTCGACGGAGCGGTGTGCGGGTTTGCGTTGCGCAACCTCGTAGAACTACCCGCTTTCTTTGCCGAGTTGGCTCGCGTGATCCGCCCCGGCGGAAGAATCTCTTTGTTGGATGCGGCCGAACCTGAAAACAAAGTGTTGCGCCGGGGTCACCGGATCTACTTCCAGAGGGTCGTGCCTCGCATCGGAGGACTACTCTCGGACCGAACGGCCTACACCTACCTGCCAAGGTCTTTGGCCTACATGCCAGCGTGGTTCGAGTTGAAACAGCAACTGTTCGCTGCCGGATTCGTCGACATCGAACGGCAGGTCTTCGTCGGCGCCCATCTGATTACCGCGACCCGCGAGGGCTAGAGTCCGCACATGCGTCATCACGGTGTGCACCATGTATCGATCAATGTCGACGATGTGGATACGAACCGCTCGTTCGATAATGAAGAATCTGCCTCAGATTCTCGACACGGGACAGAGGCTGTGAATCACAGATTTGAAGATGTTCTATAGTTAACGATAGGTTTTGAATGGTTGCCAAGCAAAGGAACGGGTGTTAGCTTGAGAGCAATCACTCGGGGACGGTGAATACGACCCCCTCCAACACACACGAATCTTCAGAGGATGGTCATGTCAACGGGTGAGGAGGAGCGCCTTACGCTCCTGAGCAGATTGACCGAGGCAATCGGGGCCGATGCAGCTAGGACGATCATGGAGTCACTACCCCCAATGCAATGGGACCAACTAGCCACCAAGGATGATCTGAAGGCCCTTGAGGAACGCCTGGTCACCAGATTCAACGGCGAGTTCGCCAAGATCAATGGCGAGATGAATGGCGGGTTCGCCAAGATCAATGGCGAGATGAATGGCGAGTTCGCCAAGGTAAGGGGCGAAATCAATGACCTCCGCAGATCCATCTCTCTTGAAATCGCCAAGCAGACACGCACTCTGGTGTTCACGATGGTGGGTTTCGCCACAACCGTCTGGATTTCGATACTTGCCATAGGCATTTCCTGAAACCTGCGGTCCGACCTGAAGGTGGGTCGGTCCGTGTTCGCCATCAGATTGAACTCAAGCAGCGAGCCGCCCAGCCCCTGAGGGCTCAGCCGGACAGGGCGATTCCGAGTGCCATGGCCGACCCGGCAATGAGTTGCACTCGACCGGTGGCTGCCAACACCGCGATGAGTTCCGACCCCGTCGCTTTCCGACGAACCGATCCAATGGCGTGAACCGCAAACGGAAGACCCACCAGAGCGGCCACCGCGAAGCGCCCCGTCAGCACGGTGATCACCACGGCGATCAACATCGCCGCGGCCTGAATGGCCACAAATAGGTGGCGAGTACGAGCATCGCCTAGTCGAACCGCCAGGGTGATTTTGCCGGCGGCTTCGTCGCTGGGGATGTCACGGAGATTGTTGATCACCAACAACGCCGTGGCCCACAGTCCAACGACCACCGCGGCGCTCGCAGCCAATCCGTTGATTTCCTCGGACAGGACATAGTACGTGCCGATGGTTGCCACCAACCCGAAAAAGACGAACACGAAAACCTCGCCAAGGCCGAGGTAGCCATAAGGGCGCGGTCCACCGGTGTAAGTCCAGCCCGCAATAAGGCAGCAAATGCCGACCACAAACAACTCAGGACCAACCACGAACGCCAGCAGCGCGCCGAACGCTCCTGCAACAGATAAGGCGCCAATCGCGGCACGTTTAACGAGGCGGGCGTCTACCAGACCCGAGCCGACCAAGCGCAACGGTCCAGTTCGGTCGTGGCCATCGGTGCCGCGAATACCGTCGGAGTAATCGTTGGCATAGTTCACTCCCACCTGTAACGCCAGCGCGACCAGCAACGCGGCACCCGCTCGCCACCATTGAGTCTCAGCGCTCTCCCCGACCGCCGCGGCAGTCCCAACCGCCACCGGCACGATCGCCGCAACGAGGGTGCGCGGGCGAGCTCCCGACCACCACAGCGCCACACCCGAGGGCGCTACCGAGGCGTTCACAGGCGCTCCATGAAGTCAACTACCGTCCGAACCAGCAAGTCGTGTTCAACGGCATGGATTCGGGCTTCGAGACTCTCGCGGTCGTCGTCAGGTTGAATTGGCACAACTTGGCTTGCCAGCACTGGACCGTCGTCCACGCCCTCGTCGGGCACCAGATGAACCGTCACGCCAGTGTGGTCGAGTCCATCACGCAAATGAGCATTCCAGGCATCATCGATTGCGTGGGTGCCTGGGAACTCGCCTGGAAGCGCCGGGTGCAGGTTCATCACCCGACCACCGAACCGGCTCAGGAATTGCATGGTGAACAAGTGCATCCAGCCGGCAAGCACGACCAGGTCGGGGCGATGGCTCAAAACCATTGCTGCCAAATCTGCGTCGTAACGACGACGCGCCTCAACTCGGTCTTCATGGCTGTCCAAGTAGGACTGCAGACCAAAGAATGCTGTCTCTATGTTGTTTGTTGCGGCCCGTTTTTGTGCATATGCGCTGCGGCGATTCACGATGACCGCGACGATCTCGGCGTCAAGACGCCCGTCTTCAACCGCATCGAGCAGCGCCTGAAGATTCGACCCGGCACCAGAGGCGAGGACCACAATGCGTGGTGTCAACGCCAATCCTCAACAAGGCGAACCCTCTCGGAGTCATCGCTCAAAACCAAATGCCCGACCGTGGCCAACCCAAGTTCGTTGATCAACTGTTGCTGAGACTGATCAACGACCACAATCATGCCGATTCCCATGTTCCACACACGAAATGCCTCGTCATTGGGCAATTCGGCCCACTCCACCAATGTCGAGAAGGACCGGGGAACCTCCCAGGAGCCAAGATCAATTCGAGCGCTCAGATCATCAGGCAGGACTCGCGGGAGGTTTTCGATCACTCCCCCGCCTGTGATATGGGCCAGTGCTTTGGGCTGAACCCCACGTTGTTGCAAGCAAACAATATCGCTGAGATAGCACCGATGCGGAGCGAGCAAAAACTCGAGCATCTCCTCGTCGGCTTGATAGCGCTCAAGCAACAACCGAATGAGCGAATATCCATTGGTGTGAGGGCCGACACTGGTCAACCCCACGAGTAGATCACCTTCGCTCAGATGCTCGGTTCGAGGCCACAGCGCATCTCGATCGACGACTCCGACGATTGTGCCCGCGATATCGGTCGCCCCTGGCAGATAAACGCCGGGCATCTCAGCCGTTTCACCGCCCAGCAAAGCACAACCAACGGCCTTGCAGGCTTCGCTCATCCCGGTGACGATCTCAAGCACAGTCTCGGGCACCAACGATGCGGTGGCTATGTAGTCAAGAAAAAACAGCGGGCGCGCTCCCTGCACCAAGATGTCGTTGACGCAATGATTCACCAAGTCAACGCCAAGGCCCTTGAAGCGCTGGTAACGGGCCGCTAGTTCCACTTTGGTTCCAACGCCATCGGTGGACGCCACCAACACCTTTCCCGGTCCGAGATCATCGGCAGCGAAGAGTCCTCCGAAGGCTCCGATCTCCGACAGCACTGCCGGTGTTGCAGTGGAAGAGACGGCCTCAGCCAAAAGGCGGACCGTCAGATTTCCGGCATCGATGTCGACACCGGCATCGCTATAGCTGGTCATGACCCTCACGGGCGATATCTGAACGGAACTGAGAACCCGCAAATGAGATGGCAGCAACTCCTCGGTAGGCAGCGTCTGATGCTCCAGCAAGTTCAGGCGCTAGGGCGGTTACCGCCAACACCCTCCCTCCCGCGGTGCGCGGCGCTTCGTCGGCTATTGAAGTGGAAGCGTGAAACACCTTGCAACCAAACCCTGCCGCGGCCTCAAGGCCAGAGATTGGAACCGCGGCACTGCTACTCACCGGGTAACCCTCCGAGGCCATCACGACCGTGACCGCGGCACTGTCGGTCCAGCGAATATCGGTAGTCGACAAATCGCCTTTACAGCATGCCTCGAATATCGCATACAGGTCCGACTCAAGCAGCGGCAACACCACCTGAGTCTCCGGATCGCCGAATCGACAATTGAACTCGATCACTTTCGGCCCCGACTCGGTGAGCATCATGCCCGCATAGAGCACGCCTCGATAAGGGCGACCCTGACGCGCCAGGGCTGTGAGGGTGGGCGCCAAGACCTCGCGACCGACTTGCTCAATCAGTTCGGCGTCAGCAATCGGAGAGGGATGAAAGGCACCCATTCCACCGGTGTTGGGCCCCTCATCGCCCGTCAGCAAGCGTTTATGGTCCTGCGCGAGAGGCATGATCTGAAAGTCGGTCCCGTCGCAGAAGGCTAGGACCGATACCTCAGTACCGCGGAGGCGCTCCTCGAGCAGAATCTCGTGGCCCGCTTCGCCAAAACGATCCTCGAGCAGCATTGACTCGATCGCTTCGGCAGCTTCGGCCTTGGTTTCAGCAACAATCACTCCCTTGCCGGCGGCCAAACCAGTGGCTTTTATCACCGGCACAGCCGACAAGCCCTCAAGATGGTGAAGCGCCGCTTGCGCGTCGGAAAAGACCGCTGCGTCGCCAGTGGGAATACCGTTTTCGCAAAGAAACGCTTTGCAATGTGACTTGGAACCCTCAAGTTCCGCAGCCGCCGCGCTGGGACCGAAGGCTGCAATTCCAGCATCGCTGAGTGCATCAACGAGCCCCAGGACCAGCGGATCTTCGGGACCAACCACCACCATCGCCACGGCTTGCGCCCGCGCAAACTCCACAATTCCGGCTACGTCGGTGGGTGCCAGGGCTACATTGCGGCATCTGTATTCTGTAGCCGTTCCGGCGTTGCCGGGCGCCACGATCACCTCGGCGACCCGAGGCGATTTTGCCAACGACCAAGCAATAGCGTGTTCCCGGCCACCGCCGCCGATGACCAATACCCTCGCCGACATGGGTGCTAATCGCTCCAGACCGATGAGAACTCTTCTTTGGGATTCAGACTGAGTTGCACGAAGCGCATCGACTCAAACGGATACGAGCCGGTGAAGCAGGCGTTGCAGTAGCCGTTGTCAGAACCGAGCGCGCGCATCATCGCTTCAATGGACAAAAAAGCGAGCGAGTCTGCCTCTATGTGGTCGCATATCTCTTCGACAGACCGATGAGCAGCAATAAGTTCGTCCTGACTAGCCATGTCGACACCCATATAACAGGGGCTGATGATCGCCGGGCAGGCCACGCGAACGTGCACTTCGGTAGCACCCGCGTTGCGCAACATTTTGACAAGGGGGCCCGATGTAGTCCCGCGCACGATCGAATCGTCAACCAATATCACCCGTTTATCGACCAGAATGTCAGTCAGAGGATTGAACTTCATGGCCACACCAGCAGCTCGCAGTTGCTGTGTCGGTTCAATAAAGGTACGGCCCACATAGCGGTTCTTGATGAGTCCCTCGGTGTAAGGGATCCCGGTCTCTTGTGCGAATCCGACCGCGTGAGGGGTGCCCGAATCTGGGACCGACACCACTAAATCGGCGTCGACTGGTGCTTCTCTAGCCAGTTCGCGTCCTAGACGCTGTCTGGTCGAATACACTAGGTTGCCGTCGCAGATCGAATCAGGACGAGAAAAGTAGATCTGTTCCAACGTGCACAAAGCCCGTTCTTTGGCACCCACGCCGCTGTACGCCTCCAGACCAGCGTCGCTCAGACGAACAATCTCTCCCGGGGCGACCTCGCGAACGAATTCCGCTCCGATGGTTGAGAAAGCGCAAGTCTCCGAAGCCAGGACATGACCACCATCGATTTCACCAATAACCAGCGGTCTCAATCCCCAAGGATCTCGCACCCCGAAAACTGCATCACGGGTCAATATTGTGAGCGCATAAGCACCCTCGACACGCGACATTAGAGTTCTGATCCGCTCCAACCAATTTCCAGAAGCCCCAGTGAGCAGGTGAACCATCACCTCGGTGTCGCTGGATGTCTGTAAGCCGACTCCCCGTTCAAGCAGTTCGCGGCGCAGCACATGGGCATTGACAAGGTTGCCATTGTGAGCCAGACCCAGCGGGCCATCAAGAGTCTCGATCAGTTGAGGCTGCGCGTTGCGTAGCCCCGAACCGCCGGTCGTCGAATAGCGGGTGTGTCCAATGGCAAGGTCACCGGGAAGCGTCGCCAAATTCTCCTCTTTGAAGACACTGGCGACAAGACCCAACCCCTTGTGCACGTGAGCCACCCCGTCTCTGGTGGTCGCAATACCAGCGGCCTCCTGACCACGATGCTGAAGAGTATGGAGAGCAAAAAATGACAGTCGAGCTGCGTCTGAACCAGAAGTGTGGATTCCGACCACGCCACACTCTTCACGGGGGTCGTCGGCTTGGCTCCGCACAGATATCACCGGTCAGCCAAAGCCTGCCGCAAGGCGACAACCCTATCCAAGAGGCAGTCAGCGTCATCACCAACAGCTGTCATATGCCCCATTTTTCGACCTGCGCGAGCTTCGTGTTTTCCGTAGAGGTGTAGATGCACATCGCGAGCCGCGAAGACTTGAGACCAATCTGGTTCGCCTTCTGAGAAAAGGTCACCTAGAAGTTGCACCATCGCAGCAGGTTTGCAACTCCCGTCGCCGAGTGGCATCCCAACCACAGCACGGAGTTGTTGGGAAAACTGACTGGCTGGTGCAGCCTCGATAGTGCAGTGCCCCGAGTTGTGGGGGCGGGGAGCAACCTCGTTGACGATCAATCCATCAGCCGCGTCGAACATCTCAACGCACATGACGCCAACCAGGCCCCACTCGTTGGCAATCCGAGCCGCTATGGCGGTGGCTTCGCTCACAGCCTGCGCGCTGAGGTGCGCCGGCGTGATCGTGCTGTCGAGAATGTGGTTAACGTGATGGTTCTCCATCACACCGTGGTCCACAACCTCGCCAAGATGAGAACGGGCCACAATCACCGAAATCTCCCTTTCGAAATCCACGACAGACTCGACCACCAAGCGTTGAGACCCCAAGCGCCGCCAAACATCGGCGACTTCACAGGTCCGCTCGATCCGTGCCTGTCCTTTGCCGTCGTAGCCGAAGCGCGCAGCCTTGGCAATGACCGGAAAACCGAGTTCTTGGGCCACAGCGGCAAGCTCTGACTCGCTGCTCGCAGAGCGCCAAGCGGCTACAGCAACCCCCGCTGCGACCAACGCATCCTTTTCTTCGCGGCGATCCTGGGCGGTGGCGATGATCCTGCCGCTGGGACGAACCTCCAGGCCGGCACCCGCTGCTGCGTCGGCGATCCCTACATCAACATTTTCGAACTCCCAGGTGATCACGTCGGATTCTGCGATCAGACGCTCGACGGCAACCTCGTCGTCGAAACCAGCAGCGATTTCGATCTCCGCCACCATACCGGCAGGGGTGTCCTTGTCTCCACCCGTCAACACAGCTACTCGGTAACCATGCTGATGGGCGGAATCCGCCAACATGCGTCCGAGTTGGCCGCCGCCAACAACACCGATAGTGGATCCGGGCGGGAGCGGAGCCTGCGCCTGTGGCGACGTCATGGACCCAACTCGGTTGATCGGATACGGGCGGCCTGATCAGCGCGAACCGAGCGCAGCCGTTCAGCCAGTTCAGGATCTTGTGCCGCGAGCATCGCTACCGCATAGAGTCCTGCGTTGGTCGCTCCAGCTTTACCGATCGCCATCGTTGCCACTGGAACTCCAGCCGGCATCTGCACGATCGACAGCAGCGAGTCGATGCCGTTGAGAGCGCGGCTCTTGATGGGCACACCGATAACCGGAACCAGCGTGTGGGATGCAACCATTCCAGGAAGATGAGCAGCCCCTCCCGCGCCCGCAATGATCACTCGCAAGCCTCGTGACTCGGCATCTGTTGCATATTCGTCCATGAGGTCGGGGGTTCGATGCGCTGATACCACTCGGCACTCATGCGAGACACCAAAATCGACCAGTACATCGGCGGCGCAGCGCATTGTTTCCCAATCCGATTCACTGCCCATGATGACGCCAACGAGGGGATCGCCGCTCCCGCCGCCGCCAGAACTCACGGTAGGGCCGCCGAAGGGTCCCGTCGGCGCAACAAACGCTCAGAACACGCCGTCCGACTCTTCTGATCTCGCACCCGGCCATGGTCGCAGAACCAGCCAACCGACGCGCGGACGGTCACGAAATCGTCCGTATCGCCGCTTCTACACGGGGACCGGCCGGATACGAGGCCGGTGACAGCGCGGCTCTGGTGAGCAACTCGAAGGCCTCCGCGTAGACGTGTGCTGCTCGACTCGCCAACGCCGAATCAAGCAAGGGGGGCTCTCCCTCCCCCCGGTAACCTCGCTCCGCGTAAACAAGCCGGATCACCTCCTTGTCGAGGTTTTCGGGCTCAAGTCCCCCGTCAAGGCGCTGCGCAAGGCTCGACTCACGCCAATATCGCGAACTGTCAGGAGTGTGTACCTCGTCGATGACGGTGAGCTGGTCCTGCTCGTCAAGTCCAAATTCATACTTCGTGTCGACCAGAATCAACCCTGCGGCCGCAGCTACGGTTCTCCCCCGTTCAAACATCTCGAGTGCAACGGTCCGTACTTCGTCCCAGCGCTGTGAATCAACGAGTCCATCAGCGACAATGTCTGCTTCGGTGATCGGCGTGTCGTGCTCACCGTCGGCAGCTTTGGTGGTCGGGGTGATGATTGCGCTCGGAAGCTTCTCGTTTTTTTCCATTCCATCAGGAAAGGTCAGGCCATAAATCTGGCGCTTTCCTGTCGCATATTGAGTCCATAACGAAGTGGAAGTCGTACCAGTCAGACGGTCCCTCACTACTACCTCCACCGGCAAGGTCCGACACTTTCGGGCGATGGTGACGTTCGGGTCGGGCACCGCCAAAACGTGCGACGCAACGATGTCGGAGAGTTGGCGAAACCACCATGCTGAAAGTTCAGTGAGGATCTGACCCCGGAAAGGCACGGTTCCCAAGACACGGTCAAAAGCTGATACTCGGTCCGTCGAGACCAGTATCAACCGGTCGTCGAGATCGATGATGTCTCTCACCTTGCCCCGTCGCAGAGGCCCGATATCGGCCAGTGCTGCGGAGTCAAGACCGTCGAAAGGGGCCTGTTGGGCAGGTGTCAGGTCAATCATCATCTGGCCGCCGCCACAAAAGCTTCAAACAAAGGAAGTCCCGAAGCACCGGGCTCTCCGTTCGGTCGCTGCCAATCGAGCACATGGTCCTCTGGATGGGGCATCAGCCCGACGACCGCACCCGTCTGGTCACAGATCCCGGCTATGTCCGCGGTTGAACCATTGGGGTTTGCAGGGTAGGCACCCGCGGCCGCACGAAGGGAGTGGTCCGCACTCAGTGGTGCCGCTCCACAATCTTGATACCTGAAGGCAACCAAACCCTGAGTTTCCAGTTCGTCGGTTACCGACTCGTCGGCACTCACAAAACGACCCTCGCCGTGTGCAATAGGACAGCGAATGATGGTGCCTCCGATCGATCGCAGCCAGGTGCTGCGAACCGTTTGTTCCACTCGCAACGTAACCCAGCGGCATTCAAACTTGCCGCGAGAATTCTCGGTCAGCGTCACTCGGCGGGCGCTGGTTACAGGATCACCGCCAAGGCGTCCTGGCAACAGTCCAGCCTTTACCAACACTTGGAAACCGTTGCAGATTCCCAGCACGGGCTTTCCCGCAGCTACCACCTCAGACAACTCATGACCGAACCACAAGCGCAGTTCCAGAGCGAGTCTCTGCCCGGCGCCGAGCGCGTCACCGTAGGAAAACCCACCAGGAATCAACACCGCAGCATGGTCAGCGACCTTCACTCGGCCTCGGCGCAGTTGATTGACGTGAACGATGCGAGGGCTTCCACCAGCCAGTTCAATCGCCTGCGCGGCATCACCATCACGATTTGTGCCCGAAGCGTGCACTATGAGAATCGGCGGTGCGCTCACGCCCTTGGTCGCCCTGTGAAAGCCGCTACTGCATCGTCAATGTCAGCCACGATGTCTTTGCCCGCGTTGGCGTCACCGCTTTGGGCCCCAACACGCAGCGTGATCCGATCATCAGCGGTCACCACGCCGATACGTCGCCCATGAGTACCCAAGGTCGCGCCCAGTTCATCACGATCACTGGTGTGTGCGGCCAACACGAGCCGTCCAGGCCCCTCATTGGTCAGCGCCACAAACGCATCGAGTCCATCAGCGGGAATTGTCACAGCCACGCCGTGTCGCGCGGCAATCGCCATCTCAGCTACAGCAACAGCGACACCTCCATCACTGCAGTCGTGCGCGGCGGTCACCAATCCCGCCATGATGGCGGAATGGAGGGCTCGATAACGCGGTAACGGTTCATCCAGAGGTCGAGGGACGTCGGTGGCTCCGAGATCGTAGACGACGTCGGCCACAGAACCGCCGAGCGAGCCACTCCCCTCCCCAACCAGCCATAGATCGTCGCCAACAGCCATGCCCGCAGAATCGATCGCACTGTTGAGATCGGGAACTAAACCGAGTGCCGAGATCAGCAATGTGGGTGGGATTGCTCGCCCTTCGAACTCGTTGAAGAGGCTGTCCTTACCGGAGATGAACGGCATCGCGTAGCGGCGAGCTCCGTCGGTACAGCCTTGCACGGCGCGCACCAGACTGCCGAGGCGATCGCTTTTGGTCGGGTCTCCCCAACAGAAATTGTCGAGCAGGGCCACCCGATCAGGGTTGCCCCCTACGGCCACGAGATTACGGACGGCCTCGTCCATCGCCAGCAGTGCCATCGCGTAAGGATCATGCTTTCCGACTCGCGGACACAGGCCATTGCTCAACACTGCAGCCACCGGTGTGTGGTTCGTGCCGAGTGGCTTGATCACCGCGGCATCGCCTGGCCCGTCAGCGTTGCGACCTACCAAGGGACGTACCACGGTTCCTGCCCTGACCTCATGGTCATAGCGGCGCACAATGTCCTCTTTGCTGGCAACATCGGGATGCGCGAGGAGTGCGAAAAGCATCTCGTCGGTGACCGGGGGTGACTGGATCGCCGCGGTTGGCGGGTCAACCCAAGTTGCCATCATTTCCCGTCGGGGCAACCCGTTGTGCAGGAAATCCATGGACATGTCGATGACTGGTGTGTCGCCATGTCGAACCAGGAGGTCACCGGAGCCGGTGAAGCTGCCAAGATCGGTGAGTTCCACATCCCAGTCATCGCAAAGTTCGGCCAGGGCGGGCAGCGACTTGACCGGAACAGCCATAACCATGCGCTCTTGGGCTTCGGACAGCCAAATCTCCCAGGGTTGCAGACCCGGATACTTCAGGCGCACGCCTTCAAGGTTGACCTCCACACCAAGATCCTCGCCCATCTCCCCGATGGCCGATGAGAACCCTCCCGCTCCACAGTCTGTGATGGCGTTGTACAAGCCTGCTTGACAAGCCCGCTCCACCACCTCAATGCATCCCTTTTCTGTTATCGGATCCCCGATCTGCACGGCGGCACCAACGCTGTCCACGGTTGAAATGTCCATCGTCGCCGAGGAAAAGGTGGCACCGTGGATCCCGTCTCGACCAACCCTGCCCCCGATGGAGATCACCCGGTCACCAACGCGCGCTGCGGTGGGATGGGTTCCATTCCGCAGGAGTCCCACCGCACCGCAATACACGAGCGGGTTGCCGATATATCCCTCGTGATATACGACTGCACCATTGACGGTGGGCAGACCCAGCTTGTTGCCATAGTCAGCGATTCCGGCCACGACGCCATCCCGAATACGCCGCGGGTGCAACAACCCTGGTAACAATCGCTCATCGGGCAGATCAGCGGGACCAAAACACAAAACGTTGGTGCAGGCTATGGGCCGAGCCGAGACCCCCAGAATGTCGCGCACCACTCCCCCTACCCCGGTATTGGCTCCACCGAAGGGTTCAAGGGCGGATGGGTGGTTGTGGGTTTCAACCTTGAAGGCGAGATCAAACTCGTCGTCGAAGGCGACGATTCCGGCGTCATCAACAAACGCTGACCGCAGCCACCACGGGTCGAGTTCTTCAGTCACTTCGCGCAGAGCCTGCAACAAGCCATTGTGTTCGGTCACCGTTTTGCTGCCATCGGCTGCGATGTGGGTCAACTCGATTGCTGCCCGGAAGGTTTTGTGTACGCAGTGCTCAGACCAAGTCTGAGCCAGAGTTTCGAGCTCCGCGTCGGTTGGACTCCGTGCAATATCGTCGAAATAGGCTTGGACCACGCGCATCTCATTGACATCGAGGGAGAGCACCCGCTCCCTACTCAAAGCCACAAGTTCCGCATCACTGAGGTCGCTGAGCGGAACCGATTCAACTTTGGTATCTGCTGAGGCTTGCGCAACAAAGGTCGGCGGCAAGCTGCCTTCACATGACTGCTCGATGGTGTCGTTGGCTAGCAGCCTCCTAGTGATGGTGGCCACCGCTTCGTCGTCGAGATCTCCGATCAGGTCATAGCGGATCGCCGTCGAAACTCGCAATTCCTCCAGCCCCAGTTGCCGTGCTGCGCGCTCAAGTTCTCTTGCTTCAATGTCGGTTACGCCCGGAAGTGCTGCAACCTCTATTGCGCGGCCCTCAACTCGGTCTGCTTCACCTGTGGAGTACTGCGCAACAACAGGATCGACCAGCACCTCACGGCACAGTCGGTCGACATCAGTGAGGCTCAGCTCGCCTACCGACTCGAGGTGATAGATCCGAGAAACTCGACAATCGACGAGTCCGGTAACGCCAACGAGGGGAGCCGAGGACACCACCGCTTCGCCCTCTGCATCGCGATGCGGCGTGACAGTAACTCGCAGCGTCATGTTGTGACTCGCTGCATCATGCTCTGGGCCAAATCAGACGGCGGCCTTCTCCAAGACATGGATACCACAGGCCGACCCTAAACCGATCACATGTGCCAGGCCGACCTTGGCATCGGGAATTTGGCGGTCTCCTGCTTCACCGCGAAGGTGGGTCGTGACCTCAAACACATTGGCCACGCCAGTCGCCCCAATGGGGTGGCCTTTCGAGATCAAACCACCGGACACGTTGACCGGTGTCGTGCCGTCACGAAACGGGGCACCCGAATCAATGAAGTCACCCGCACCGCCACGCTCACAGAGACCGAGGTTGTCGTAATGGATCAACTCGGCCGTGGCGAAGCAATCGTGGAGTTCGACCAGGTCAAGGTCTTCTGGACCGACACCAGCGGTTTCGTATGCCTTGGCAGCCGCGTTGCGGGTCAAAGTGTTGACATCGGGTTGTACCTGACTCGATTCGGTGTAGGGGTCTGAGGTCAGCACCGAGGCCGAGACCTTGACGGCACGCTTGCGGACCTGCGCGGACATGCTCTTGAGCCGTTGACCGGAGACGAGGACGGCTGCGGCCGCTCCATCACCGGTGGGGCAACACATCAACAAGGTGTTCGGATAACTCATGGTCGGCGAAGTCATGATCTCTTCCATGGAGAACTCTTTGCGGTACTGCGCCAGCGGGTTGAGTGTGGAGTGAAGATGGTTCTTGTACGCCACCTTGGCGAATTGCTCGAAGCCGACGCCGTCATATTCGTTGGCGTACTCCATGCCCGCCTGAGCGAAGACTCCAGGCATGCCTTCGGTGCCGATGTAGCCATCGATACCGGTCACAGCTCCGTAACGCCCGCTGGGTTCGTACACCTTCTTCTCTTTCTTGGCACCCGCGCCGCCGAGCAGACCCATCTTGCCCATCTGCTCAACACCGACCGCCAAGCCCATATCAGCTTCGCCTGCCTTGATCGAGAGGTAGACAGTACGCAGCGCGGTTGCGCCGGTAGCACAGGCGTTGGCCACGTTGAACACCGGAATGCCGGTTTGTCCGATCTGCTTTTGGATGCGCTGTCCCATTCCCGTAGACGCATTGAACAGCGACCCGGCAGCGAGTACATCCATGTCATGGATCGTCACGTTGCCGTCGTCGAGTGCAGCCATCGAGGCTTCTGCTGCCAGATCAACCACGTCTTGGTCGGGGTAACGTCCGAATCGGGTCATGTTGGTACCCAAGATCCAGACGCTGTCATCGCTGATCTTGCTCGCCGACGCTTTCGCTGATTTGTTAGCTGTTGAGTTTTTTGTTGTGGCCATCTGATGTAGTTCTTTCTGTGCGAGTTAGAAGTTCAGGCGGGTTGGTAACCGAAGGCAATCGCTTCGATGCCGTCGTCGTCAGTGCCGATGGGATAGGTGGTGAGTTCTAGGGTCATACCCAGTTGCACCACTTCTGGGCTGGGATCACAATTGACCACATTGGACCTCACAGAGGTGCCGTCTTCAGTTTCGACAATGGCCGACACATACGGGGCCGGAATACCCGGAGCAGCCCGGTGCACGATCGTAAAGGCTTTCAATTTTGCCCCGTTGTTGACCCGGACATTCTTGAACTCTCGCAGGCCGCATTGAGCACACGCATTGCGCCGGTCAAAGAAACGAGCCCCGCAGTTTGTGCATTCATTGGCTATGAGGTGGGGGTCCGAACCCAACCGCAGATAGCTGACCAGCGGGACTTCAGAGGCCACTTTGATCGTCCTTGAATCTGTCTACTTCCATGGAAGCCTCCGATGTGGGGTTTCACGCTCCTGAACGCCGCCGAGGTTAGCTATGCGTCCCCGACGACACCAACTGCGGCTTAGATTCACTCCACACCGATGCTGGCCCACCGCAATCGGGATTCACCATTTACCGCGGTGGATGACCTCTCCAAGTGGGCGACGGCGGCGCCGCTGGTTTCGCGAAAGTCTGTCGGCGCAACGGTGACCAAGAGCAACCGCTCCTATTGCTCGAAACGACGGGGGCACTCCAAACCGTTCTCGCACCACGGACTCATGGTCGAAGAGCCCAAAAAACAGCGCTCCCAGCCCTGCGTCCTGTGCAGCCAGCAGGAGCGTCTGCACCGCTGCTCCACCATCGACAAACCAATACGGAACGGGCCACGCGTCCAGCGATTCGCCCAGAGACGTATGCGCCTTGTCGGGTTCGTTGTATCGATCAAGATAGACCTGCGGGTCAACCCACGGAATAACAATCACTGGGGCACTCAACAGAGAAGGCCACGCAAAAGCGGCGCGGCGGTCGCTGGGCAGGGTGGTGTCCCAATATGTTGACACGTCTGGTGCAGTATCGAGAACCAGCCACTCCAGCGCGGAAGCATTCCCAGCTGAGGGAGCCCGCCGCGCAAGGTCGATCAACTCTTCAACGATCTCAACAGCCACCGGATCGGTGGAAAATGCCCGAGTCATCCGTCGGCGACGGACGATTGCAGCAAACCCGGAGTCGTTCAGAGCAGCTTCTCGAGGTCCTCGGCCATGGCCCAGCCGAAGACGATCAGCGTGTCGCCCGCTGCGGCGTCGAGATCGTCAAGCTGCGCGGTGACCTCTCCGAGTACCTTTTCGGGTTTGGCACTGGCGTGATCGAGTACAACCGGGTGCTTGCCTTGACCGCGGACGGTGAAAGCACGATCTTCATAGCGATTCGGCGCAATGCCGAAGCGCTTGGCTAGCCGACGTCCCCAGGCACGCTCTTCACCGGAAGCCTTGTGGTTTGGGCGAGGAACAATATCGTCGAGAGTCTTGTAGGCATCAAAAGCACCAGCGTCATTGATTTGCGTACCGACGAGCACGTCTTCGTCTGGGAATGCCAAAACCGAACGTCGGAGCTGATCGGTCATGATGGCCCGAAGAACGGTGTCACGTTTGTTGTTGCGACAAATGTGGGCTGCGCCAATGAGCAGGCTTGGTGTGCCTCCGATTCGCTCAAGTGTGCAATACGAAAATCCTCTGTTCTTGCCGCCCTCACTGGCGACGGTGACCAGTACCCACGTCTCGCATTGCTTGGACAACAGCCCCACTTCGAAGGCATTTGGAGACGCCGCGCAGAGATCAGCCATCTCGGTGAGTTCGGCATCGCTCACGGCGGTGCAGTCCTTGGTCTCCACTTCGATGGCCATGGCCGCAGCCCCCACTAGTCGTGTACTGGATCCTTGTATTGACTTTTCGTCAGGTCGCCCGAACAAACGGGCTATTACAGTCTTAGGCCTTCGCAGCCATTTCGCAACTTCGGAACCTCATACAAGGATCGAATTCGACCCCAAAAGCTCTCGAAGCTCCGCAACTACCCCGTTTCCACGGTCCACCGCGTAGTTGTCGGGCAATCGAAAGACCCGCCGATCACTGAGGTGGAGCTCAACGGGACACTCGCCAGGATGAGCTTCCAGAACCGATTTGAGCTCTGCAATCTTCGACTTCTCATGATGAGCGACATCAAGCCGGAGCCGCACCGGCGGGTTCTTGCTCGGCTCCTCAACGATGTCGATCTCCATTGCGAGCAGCTTCGCGGCGTCGTCACTACCGCCACCTCTGCCTCTCGAAGAACGGCCGCTTTCCTTGCGTCCCCGCACCAGAACAATGGCATCGTCGTTCAACTTCGGTCCAAAGTCTTTCATAGCGTTCGGGAAAACCACGACCTCAACTGAACCTTCGAGATCCTCAAGGTCGAACAAGGCCATTAGTTCGCCCTTGTTGGTCCACCGTCTCTGCAGGTTGGTGACCGACCCGCCGATAGTGACGAGCGATCGGTCCGGCTCGTCAACCAACGACGAGACCGTTCCGGTGGCTTTGCGGCGGATCTGATCCTCATATCCAAACAGTGGATGATCCGACACATAAAGACCCAACATCTCCCGCTCATGGGCCAACTTCGATTTCTTGTCGAATTCCGTATCCGGAATCTCTGGGCGCTCATCAAAGGTCGGACCTTCGTTGAGATCGCCAAAGAGCGACATCACACCCATGTCATGTTCACGGCGACGCTCCACCGTCATCTCGGTGATCTGCTCGTGAACCCGAAGGAGTCCCTTACGAGGATGCCCAAGCGAATCGAAGGCTCCACCCTTGATCAAAGACTCGATAGTGCGCTTGTTGAGAGCTTCGAGACTGATCCTTTCGACAAAGTCCAGAAACGACTCGAACGGCCCGTTGGCGTTTCGTTCCTCGAGTACTTTTGCTACGAATCCCTCCCCGACGTTGCGGATAGCCGAGAGTCCAAAAACAATACGCCCCGGTGAGGTAGGACTTGGATTCAGATCGGGCTCCGGCGTGAAATCCGATTCCGAGCGATTGATGTCGGGCACTCCAATGTCGATGCCCATGAGCCGACATTCGTTCAGATACACCGCAGCCGATTCAAGCCTCGTCTTGACGCTGGTGAGCAGGGCTGAAAGGTACTCGACCGGGTAGTTGGCCTTCAAATAGGCGATCTGATAGGCCACATACCCATAGCCGTATGAATGGCTCTTGACGAAGGCGTAGTCAGCGAACTTGGCGATGATGTCGAACATCTCGTTGGCCAAAGAGGCGTCGTAACCGTTGTTGACCACGCCAGTGACGAACTTCTCTCGTTCTTGGTCCATCGCTTCGCGGATCTTTTTTCCCATCGCCTTACGTAGCGAATCGGCTTCAGCCAGGGTGTAGCCCGCGAACTTCTGTGCCACACGCAAGACGCTTTCCTGATAGATCATCAATCCGTAGGTTTCGCTGAGCAGTTCCTCAGCGTCGGGATGAATGAACTCCACCGGTTGGCGACCGTTCTTTCGGTCGGCGTAGTCGTTGTGCATGTTGGCGGCCATCGGCCCCGGCCGGTACAACGCCACCAATGCCGCAACGTCATCAAACGAGGTGGGGGCGAGGGAACGGATCAGCGCCCGCATGGGAGTCGACTCAAGCTGGAAGACCCCGATGGTGTCGCCGCGCCGCAACAACTCGAAGGTGGCTTCGTCTTGGAGGTCCACCGAGTCGATGTCGATGGACTTTCCTTGAGTTTGACTAATGAGAGTCAGACAATCGGCGATCACATCCAGGTTTCGGAGTCCGAGGAAGTCCATCTTCAATAGACCCAGGCTCTCCACTCCGTGCATTTCGTACTGGGTGACGATCGGCGTTTCCTCGAGTGATTTCCTTGCCTCCGGTTTGCGCTGGATCGGCAGATAATCGGTGAGAGGCTTGTCTGTGATCACAACCGCGGCAGCGTGAATACCGTCTTGTCTGCGCAGTCCCTCCAGCCCTTTGGCCACGTCCACAACCCGAGCGATATCGGGATCATCGTCCACCATGTCTCGCAATTCGGCGGCCGCGCGGTAACCGTCCGCGTATTTGGGGTGCTCCTCAAAGCAGTATTTGAGTGGTGTGTCGCGACCCATCACCAGCGGTGGCATGGCCTTTGCGAGCTTGTCGCCCAAACCGTACGGGTACCCCAACACTCGGGCCGCGTCCCTCACCGCGGCGCGTGCCTTGATCTGTGAGAAAGTAACAATCTGAGCGACGTTGTCGCGTCCGTAAGTATCGGCCGCGTAGCGGATCACGGCGTCGCGGTGGCGTGTCTCGAAGTCCATGTCGATATCGGGCATGGACAGCCGCGAGGGGTTCAGGAATCGCTCGAACAGTAGGTCGTACTTGATTGGGTCCAGATCGGTGATCCTCAGGGCGTATGCAACTGCGCAGCCTGCTGCCGACCCCCTTCCGGGACCCACGCGAATGTTGTTCTCGCGTGCGAACCTGATCAGATCCCAGGTGATCAAGAAGTAGGCAGAGAAACCCATGCGGTCGATCACACCGAGTTCAAAATCCAGCCGCTCGATGATGTCGGCTCGCAGCTGGGATCCCCAACGGCGTTTTGCTCCATCGTAGGTGAGATCGCGCAGGTAGTCAGTGTCTGAAGCGAAGCCCTCAGGCAGCGGAAATTTCGGCAACTTCGGCTGTCCGAACTCAATGTTCACATCAGCTCGCTCGGCGACCCACAGCGTGTTGTCGCATGCCGACGGAATCTCGGCAAATAGCCGACGCATCTCAGCCGACGTCTTCAGATAGTGCTGATCACCGTGAAACTTGAAGCGGTCGGTATCGGCTAGCAGAGACCCGGTTTGAACGCACAGCAACGCGTCATGGGCTTCCGCATCATGGGAGTGGGTGTAGTGGCTGTCGTTGGTAGCAACGACCGGGGCATTGATCTTGCGGGCGATTTCCAACAGTTGTGGGTTGGTTCTTTTCTGCTCAGGCATCCCGTGGTCCTGAATCTCAATGAAATAGTTGTCCCTCCCGAAGATGTCCTGGAAGCGTGCCGCCTGTTCAAGCGCCAGTTTTTCTTGGCCTTGCAACAACGACTGGAGCACATGGCCACCAAGACAGCCGCAAGTAGCGATCAGTCCTTCGTGGTATTTTTCAAGCAACTCGAAGTCGGCGCGCGGTTTGTAGTGGTAGCCCGTGAGAAACGCCTGACTGGAAATTTGGATGAGGTTCTTGTACCCGATGTCGTTTTCCGCCAGCAGGATCGCGTGGTAGTAGAGCTTTTGGCCAGACCCGGTGTTGCCACCCGAATCATCGGCGCGACCGGTGCGATTCGGGCGTTCGGCGCGTGATTCGTGGGCTAGGTAGATCTCGCTGCCGATGATCGGTTTTATTCCCGCGTCGCGACAGCCCTGATAGAACTCGAGGACCCCGTACATGTTGCCGTGATCGGTGATCGCCAAGGCGGGCTGACCGTCAGTTACTGCCGCGTTGATGGCGTCGTCAACACGCGAAGCGCCGTCGAGCATCGAATACTCGGTGTGGACATGTAGGTGGGTGAACGAATCGCCCAACTGGACTCCTTTTCAGGTCTCAAGGATCACAAAATTAGAATCACATATTTGTTATTTCGAACCTACCCTCCGCCATCCGATACGTCCACCCCTTGACCAGACATTGGCACCTTTGATCACAGATAAGTTCCGGGCCGTTCGTCGCTGGTGGTGCAAGGACTGCTTTGCGAGGGGCCAATCTGTCCACGCATGGATTGGAGTTGCTGCTGCGCCGCCATTTGCTGGGCAAACAACATCGCCTGCATCCCTTGGACAAGGCCTTCGAGCCAACCGACAAGTTGCGCCTTGGCGATCTGCAACTCAGCGCCCGAAGGCGTGTCATCACTGCCGAAAGGCAGCGCAAGTCGGCCCAGTTCCTCACGAAGATCGGCAGACAGTGCCACCCCAAGCTCAGCGATAGATGTTTCGTATATGTCTCGCAGGCGGTCACGACTGGGTTCGTCAAGGTCGGTTGATCGCACTTCTTCAAGCAATTGCTTCATCATGGTCCCGATGCGCATCACCTTGGCTGGGTGATCAATCGTTTCGTCTATTGTCTCCTCGGATTCTGCGGCCTCAAGGACTTCAGGCCGTTCAAGCAGTTCTGGAGTCTCGCCAGGATTTCCGGAGTTGTTCGGTCTGTCGGACAAACTGTTCTCCTTGGTCAGGTAGTCGAGCGGTCAGCTCGTAAAGGTTAGAACCGGAATCAGCATCTCGTCGGGGGTCAGCGAACCATGACGACCAATAAGTTCGATCTTCGGGCTATCGGCGGGATCGGTGAAATACCAACGATCTTTGGCTACTACAGCAACATCCCCGAGCCGAGAGCGGGCAGCATCTGTCACTTCGGGACCGAACCAACCCCCGTCGATCATCTCGTCGACCGGATAGACCCACCCACGATCAGAATGGGCTGACACCGCAGCGGCCAAAAGTTCTCGTTGCCGACCGGGTTCGGCATGCAGCCAACGAAAACGAGCTTCGCCGCTTTGACTTCGGACATGCGCCTTGACCTCCGGGGCAAGTGGGGTGGCGTTCCCGAGACAGTCAACCAATCCGTGGTCCGCCGTGACGACAATGGAGGTACCGCGCGGTAGTGCCATCATCAAATCGGCCACCATCTTGTCGCAAGCAGCCAACTCGGCGTCGTAGAACTCACCAAATCCACGAAGGTGAGCGGTCTTGTCGATGCCGTCGTAGTAGGCGTAGACAAAAGGCTCTCCCGAAGCGATTGCCTGGCGCACCTCCACCGCAATCGCCGGCATTGTCTGCCAGCCGCGGTGACGCACGTCGGCGAGGTGCGCCATCGTGAACCCACTGCGAAGGAACTCGGCATTCTGCACCACAACTGGCCGTTGACCGCAAAAAGCCGGCTCAAGTTGGAACTCGCTTGGGAGAATCCGTTTTCGAGCGTCGCCGTTCGGCGTGCTCCAGCGCAAGGTGTTGAGCACCTCGCCGTTTACGTTGATCCGATACCCCACCACCCCATGGCGGCCCGGTGGGGTTCCTGTCACTAGTGAGGTGAGTGCGGTGGCGGTAGTTGACGGTGCCACCGTCGTGGCAGGTCGTTGGTCCATCGACATCAGGGTCGGTGCCAGGTGAGCTCGCTGTTGCAACTGATTCCAACCGAGTCCATCAAGTACCAACATCACGACGGCGGAACTGTCGAGGACCTCTTCATCGAGTAACGAGGGAGTTGAGTCCGTTCGCTCAAGAAGCGCAGGCACAAGGTCTGCTATGCACCCTCCGCCAAAGGCAGGCAGTGTCGGTTCGGGGTCGTCCATCGGGTCAAGTCTTACCACGGCGGTGAGGTTCACGTAGGCTCTTGGCATGAGAGTCTCGACCCGAGGTGACTACGCCGCCCGCGCGCTGCTCTCATTGGCGCTGCATACCGAGGATGCCCCTACTTCGGTACGCGAGATCGCCGAACGAACCGCTCTCCCCCAGCCTTACCTTGAACAGATACTGCTTGCGGTCAAGGGCGCTGGAATTGTGCGCTCGAAGAGAGGAGTCGGAGGCGGTTACGTGTTGACCCGGGATCCAAGTGAGATTCGTCTATCGGAGATTGTACGAGCCGTCGACGGACCGATCACCGCAGGCGACTTTTCAGAACCTCACACCGACGGAGCGTGCGACCACGAGGGACAGTGCGTTCTGCTCAGCATTTGGGGTGCCGCCGGTACGCACATGCGTGACTTCTTAGATTCGTTCACTTTGGCCGACATTGCCGCGATGTCGCGGGGTCAAACCCCTTGGCCCGCACCTGAGGAGTTCTAGGGAGAGCAAAGCTCCAAGGTGCCTACCAGATCGGTGGCCAGAGGCGATTCTAATTCGACGCGTTCGTTGGTGACCGGGTGATGGAAACGAAGTGTGCAGGCATGCAGAAAGGGTCGCTCCAACTCAATACCGGGTCTATGACCGTCGTAGGCTCGATCTCCTACAACCGGATGACCGATAGCTCTCAGATGTACCCGAATCTGGTGGGTGCGTCCCGTCTCAAGCCGACATTGGAGCAGCGATGTCTCACGAGGTCTCAAGAATCGCTCAATGACCTCATAGTGGGTCCGAGCGGGACGCCCTCGATCAATTACCGCCATCCGCGTCGGGTGTCGTGGCGAACGCCCAATTGGAGCGTCGATCGTGCCTCGGTCAGCGTCAAGGTGACCCCAAACGAGTGCTTGATAGATTCGTTCGGGTACGTGAGATGACATCTGGACGACGAGTTGACCGTAGGCCTCAGAAGTTCGGGCGACGACAAGCAACCCCGAAGTCGTTCGATCAAGTCGATGGACGATCCCCGGCCTGTGGGATTGACCTACTGAAGCCAATTCTGGATAACGAGAAAGTAGACCGTTGACCAGTGTCCGGTCTTGATGTCCCGCACCCGGGTGGACCACCAAGTCCGCAGGTTTGTCGACGACGACCACGTGCGCGTCTTCATACACAACAAGAAACTCCACGGTGGGGTCCGCAGCAGGGCGAGGGTCCGTCGGAGCAAGGACTACCGCTTCGATTCTGCTGCCAAACTCGACGCGAGTCGAGCCTGAAGTCGCAACAACTCCGTCGACGGCCACAGCCCCCTCATCAATCATGCGTGCGGCGACGGACCGGCTCACCTCGGCTATCAGTGCAACGACGCGATCAAGCCGTTCATCAGCCAGCGCGGAGGGAATCTCCTCGCTGAGCGTGCGGTCATTACTCAAGGCCGCGCATGCTCTGAGTCATCGTCGCTGAAGGCTGCCGACTTTGTATTCAACACGTTCCGCGGCCCAGGGGATCGCGCGGAGGCGTTCCTGTGGAATTCGCAGACCGGAAACGACGCAAATGCCATAAGTGCCAGCAGCAATTCGATCTAGCGCCGCGTCGATTTGATCGACCGCAACTCTTGCCTGAGCCGACAGAGCTAGATCGCGTTCACGCTCCACCGCAAGCGTGTCGCCTTCGCCGCTCTCTTCGTCGAACTGGACATCACCAGGTTCGCGACCCTCGATAAGCGCCTCGGCCTCAGCCCGAAGGATCTCTTCAGAGTGGAGGTACTTTGCCCGCTCTACTTGGAGTCGCTTCTTCATCTCATCATTGAATTTCTTGCCGAACGGTGACTTCTTAGCCGCTACTTTCTTCACCGCTCGCTTCTTGGTTGTGTTCTTCATCGCCGCGGCTTTCTTAGCAGAGGCCTTCTCAGCAGCAGGCTTTGTGGCGGGAGCCTTCTTAGCGGTGCTCTTCATTGCCGCGGCCTTCTTAGCGGTGCTCTTCATTGCCGCGGCCTTCGTAGCGGTGCTCTTCATTGCCGCGGCCTTCGTAGCGGTGCTCTTCATTGCCGCGGCCTTCGTAGCGGTGCTCTTCATTGCCGCGGCTTTCTTAGCAACAGCCTTCTTAGCTGGAGCCTTCCTAGCAGCGTTTTTTTTCGCAGCGCTTGCTGAACTCTTCTTTGTCGTGGCCATACTGCCGGTCCTTCACACCTGTGACCGACGCATGACCGCCTCAGTCAGGCCGTAGTTTAGCGGATGCGCGTGTTGACGAGTTCAGCGACCACCCAAGAACCATGGAGACCTTCTCTGGTCCTCATCCTGATTGAAGAACGCTGATAGGGCATCATCTCTATCCATTCGCACGTTGTCTCTCGAAGCCGCTTCTCGAAGCTGAGCTAGAAAAGGCTCCTCTTCGCGCTTGTTTGCCACCGCTGGAGGCAGTTCATCCTCGTCGAACAACTGAGACCTGGCTGGACCATTGTCCATTCGTTCATCAGGCGCAGTTGGTTCGTCAACAGAACGCGGTTCCTCCAAATCAGCAGCCGTCACGAACCGCGGCCGCCCGTGCCCGGAATCAATGGAAGCAACTGAATCATCGCCCTCGATCTCGAGAGGTTTGTCACTGTGTAACAAGTCGATCCCATCATCAAATACCGCCGACGCGTGCAGACCGACCTCATCGTCGGGTTTGGCGTAAACGCTCTCGTCCGAGTCGTGTTCATCTACCCCATCACCGGTGTCAAGATCATCCGACTTGCCAACCCTCTCTTCGTCGTCAGCGTCAGAGCCATCTGAATCATCAGAGTCGCCAAGAGCGGCATCGGACGTTTCTGCCTCAACCGCGTCACCAAGCTCAGATTCAGCTGATTCGCTTGCTGGCTCAGCGTCCATTCGGAAGGTCTCTGGAGACATCACGAGATCGGTCAGCTTCGACAACGACCTCTCGATCGCTTGGCGTTGTTCACCAACGTGCCGTTCAAGAAGTTCGAGATCCTCTGCCAGCAGGGCGCGATGTGCTGTCAACTCAGCAATCTCTGAGACAGACTTGTCGCGCTCTGCAGTCGCCGCAGCCGCTTCCCGTTCTCTAACAAGTTTCTCGACGTTGGCAAAGGTCGACTCCGCATACTCATCAGCTTCGCTACGAGTCTGTAGTGCTTCAGCGGTTGCGCCAGCGATTGTGGCCTCAGCTCGACTCTCGGCCTCAGCCACCATTTGCTCGGCTTGTTGACGAGCCTCGGCGACCGCCTCGTCGGCAGCGCTTTGGGCCAAAGCAAGCGTTCGGGCAAGCCCCTCAGGTGTTTGGCTCACGTCGGACGCTGGAATGTCTCGCTGAGGGTCGCTGGTTTCGTCCGAGCGGGTCTCGGCAGTCTCAACGCGCTCGGCCAGAGTGGCTATTTCCCTTTGCGCCCATGCAACGGCCTTACTGACCTGGTCAACGTACGCATCAACCTCATCGGGGTCGTAGCCCCGCCAACTCTCGCGAAAACTGACTTGTTTCAAAAGGGAAGACAAATCGTCCATGTTCGGAATTGTAGAACAGAAGAATCCTCGATTCGGGGACGCTACTTACAGCCCCGACGATCTGCGGCGCTCGCACCATCGCAAGGCGCAATCTCCGGTTCGCGGCAGCAGTCAAACCACGTTGGCCGTTAGACGTTAAAGCCCTCATTGTCGGGGAAAGCCTCAGCCATAGATCGCGTAACAACCTCGGGTGGGGTGATGAGAAACACCTGCTCGGCCACCCGTTCCATCTTCCCGCCTAGGGCATAACAGGCGCCACTCGCGAAGTCGAGGAGTCGGCGTCGGGTGCTCCTATCGGCATTCTGCAGGTTCATGATCACTGGCTGCCCTGCTTTAAGCCGCTCACCTATACGTGGAGCCTCTTCGAAGATAGTAGGAGAAGCCGTATGAGGGTTCGATGTCGAAGGCCTAGTCGGAGGATCATCCACGATCCGAACTGCGGATGCTCCCGCGACTGGTGACTGAATCCGCCCACCCGAGCCTGCGTCAATCGGCGCAGGATCGACCGGAACGAGTGGGCGTACAGGCGGGTTCATAAAGTCGGAAGGCACGATCGGACGCACCGTTGCGCTACCAGGACCCTGTCTTGTGTCGTGTGCCGTCGTCGAGACACTGGGAAGCGTCTCTTCCCCAGGTGGAAGCACGCCACCCGAAACCCGGTCGTCGTAATGCTCGTATTCCTCGTCTGACCCCAGCCCAAGATAAAACAGTGCTTTTTTCAACATGCTCAACACCTGCCTTCACATGCAAATGTAGCGCTACCACGCCCACCGGTGGGCAACCACCACGTAATAAGCGAACCGGGCGCCCCAAACAGACCCTTCATTGGTCAACTATTCGCTTTGTTGGAGGCCGCGGGCCGAACAGATCCGTCCCGATCCGAACCATAGTTGAACCCTCCTGCACCGCGACCTCCAAGTCTGCGGTCATCCCCATCGAGCACTCAGCGAGACCAAGCCGATCAACCAATCCACGAAGAAGAGCGAACCCCGGCCGTGCTTTTTCTGGTGCCCCTATCGGCCCGATTCCCATGAGTCCGATCACGTTGAGTTCAAGTTCGATCAGTCGTGCGACCAATTCGGGGGCTGTCACAGCAGAGCACCCTCGTTTGGTTTGTTCACCTGAAAGATCGACCTGCACCATCACCCGGGCTTGAGGAGAGCGCCGCGCTAGTTCCTTACCGAGGTCGAAACGATCAATGGATTGCCATACGTCAACAATAGAAGCCAGTTTGCGGATCTTGTTGCGTTGCAGACCTCCTACGAAATGCACCTGAGGACGATTCTGACAGTGCGCCAACAGCGTCCGATTCTTGTGCAGCAACTCTTGTGCGTAGCTCTCACCAATGTCAGTGCAGCCAGCGCCGATTGCGGCCTCAATGGTGTCCACAGCATGGCCCTTGGTAACTGCCACAACTCGTACATGCTCTCCGTTGACGGCCGACAGACGCTCGCGAATCTGCGATAAGCGTCGCGCAACCGAAGCCCTGTCAGTCATCGCTTCTCCAGCCATGCCACCGTTGCCTGTCGCTGTGGTTCACCACGCGTGCGGTGTGAGTACCAGCGACTATCGGCCGTGTCGAAAGGCGTAGCGCTATTGCGCGGGCCAACGACTGAGAACGAAGACACACCTGCTTCGCCACATTGCGCCAAAACCGCCGCGCGGAGATCCAGCGCGGGTAAGCCATCGTTCGTTGTCGAGCGCACAGAATCACCGGCAACTGACGCAACCAAATCCAGTTCGGCCAGCCCGAATTGGTAACCAGCGGGTGAGATGCAGGGGCCCAGCAAGGCGTGGATCTCGTCGCCACCAAAACCGCGTAATGAATCAAACATTGCCCCAATCACACCTTCCACGATTCCCCGCCAGCCTGCATGCACAAGTCCCACCAAGCTCTCCGAAGCAAGCACCAGCGGCGCACAATCGGCCGTCTGAACCGATAGCACCGCATCGACACGCCTCGTCACACTTGCATCCGCCGGCGCTCCGCATTCTGCTCCGGGTTCATCCACCACCACAACGTTCGCGCCATGGACCTGCTGCAACCATGTCCAGGCTCCTGGCGCAAGGTAGCGACGCGCCCGAGCCAGCACCTCAGGGTTGCTATGAACGGCATAGTCGCCGTCGCAACGCTCCGAGCAGCGCACCCGGACGACATGATCGGATCCAGCGGGAAGGGAGCGCTCAATCACGCGCCACCTCTGCTACCTCAAGAAGGATGGAACGTCGAATTCGTCGCCGAGGTCAAGATCATCGTCACCAAAGGAGGCAAAGACATCCGCTATCGGCACGTCGCCGGTCGGTTGCGAAACTTGGGCATCGTCTTGTCGAACCGTTTGACGCGAAGCGGCGCGTGAATCATCCCAGCGATCGAAACCAGCGGCAATAACCGTGACTCGCACATCATCGCCCATCTCGTCATCAACAACTGTTCCGAAGATGATATTGGCGTCCTGATGGGCAACTGCATGAATGATCTCTGCCGCCTCGTTGACTTCGAGCAAGCCCAAATCAGCCCCACCGCTGATGTTGAGCAGGATGCCACGAGCATTTTCGATCGAGGCCTCAAGCAGCGGGCTTGAAATGGCGTCGCGTGCGGCGGCGACAGTTCTGCCTTCACCAGTGCCGCGACCAATCCCCATCAAAGCACTGCCAGCGTCGGTCATGATGGTCCGCACATCAGCAAAGTCAGTGTTGATCAGACCTGGCGTGGTGATCAAAGTGGTGATGCCTTGAACACCTTGCAGCAGGATCTCGTCGGCCATTTTGAAGGCGTTGAGAACGGAGGTGTTCGTGTCTGACACGGTCAACAGGCGATCGTTGGGAATGACGATCAGTGTGTCGACTTTCTCCTTCAGTTTTTGAATTCCGGTTTCGGCTTGAACCGAACGACGGCGTCCCTCGAAGGCGAAGGGGCGTGTGACCACGCCGATCGTAAGTGCTCCCTCCGATTTGGCGAGTTCCGCGATCACCGGCGCGGCACCTGTCCCCGTACCGCCTCCCTTACCTGCGGTAATAAACACCATGTCAGATCCACGGATCGACTCGCGGATCTCGTCAAGGTGCGCTTCCGCAGCTAAGCGTCCAATTTCTGGATCGCTGCCTGCACCGAGGCCGCGAGTCAGGTCGCGGCCGATATCGATCTTCTCGTCGGCATCGCTCATCAACAACGCTTGCGCGTCAGTGTTGGCGGCAATGAACTCGACACCCTTCAGTCCAGCATCGATCATCCGGTTGACGGCGTTGACACCGCCGCCGCCAACGCCAATGACCTTGATGACAGCGAGATAGTTTTGCGGATGAGACATCGCTTGTGGTCCTCAAACTTGAATCTGAAAAACTTGAATCGGAGTTGCACCAAACAGGTACTAGTCAACCGATGACGGTATACGAGTGTGCGCGTATATTCGCGGACGGTCGGCTACTTTGCTGTGTTGTCACCGGGCGCAGCCGGAGCCACGGTGGCGCTCTGCGGTCGCTGGGCGCAGCCGGAGCCATCAACGCCGTATTCCTGCCCAGGCACTGCACACGGGGTCGCGTCGGATGGTTGGAAAATCGGGGACAGCCACATCAATCACGCGGATGCAGGTGAGATCAACCCCGTTGAGGACAGTTCTCAGGGCCTCAACCTTGTCGTTCAGAACGGTGGTTTCACCAAGATGTGCCTCCGCTTCGCCGACAAGATCAAGTCCGACCACTCCCCTTGCTTCTGCGGATGCTCCAGGGCTGTAGGTGACCGCTTCAACCCACTCAAAAAGGTCATCGGGCAGGACTGCGATCAAGGCAAGTCCCGGGAGTGCTTCAGGTTCAATCTCTCCGAGCGCAGCGTTGGCTGCAAAGGAGATTCGCGGCAACTCTTCGTACTCCAAGCCACCTTCGGCCATTACCGTGCCAGACGCATCAACCACCGCTACTCGACTATCTTCTCGCACGAGTTGTGCAACCGCAATCCTCTCAATCACTTCAATTTGCACCGTGCCAGGCCACGATTTCTCAACATCGGCATGCAGCACCCAGGGAAGCGCTTCAAGATCGGCTTTGATTGGGCCGATTTCGATGTCATTGAGGGGAGTGCCCTTTTCAAGCCCGACGCTTTGTTCCGCCTCTGCGAGCCGAGACGGGCCTAGACCCGTGATCTCGACATGGTCAAGGTCAAGCAGCGGCGAGTTCAATGCCGCCCAACCACAAAAAATCGACCCCAGAATTGTCAAACCCGCGAGGATGAAACGAAGCCGACGTCGACCTTCGGAGCGGCGCACGGCACCCCGTCGGACACGAAGTCGAGGATCAATATTGGTTGCGGTTGTCATCGGCTTTTGGCGTGGTTGTCAGTACCGCCATCGGTCAAGTCACCAAAACCCAGCAACTGAGTTTCGAATACGAGTTCAATGCCGTGCCCCTCAAACACGAGTCGCTGAATCTCTTTCATCAACAACAAAATGTCTGAGGCACGTCCGTTTTCGTCGGCTTGGATGAAGTTCGCGTGCTTTTGCGACACCTCAGCAGTGCCGATCCGCAAACCTTTGGCTCCAACTGACTCAATGAGCCTCCCGGCGCTGTCGCCATCGGGGTTGGTAAAGACCGAACCCGCATTCTGGCCGCCAGGTTGATTCACCCGCCTCCACTGCACAATCTCAAGCAACTGGGTCTTTCCGGCAGCCAAATCGCCAGCTACCAACTCAAAGTGGGCCTCTAGCACCAGTTCTGTCGCGCTCACCGACGAACTGCGGTAGCCAAATGCCAGATCTCTGTTGGAACGCCACACATATTCGCCAGTGCGGAGGTCAACTAGCCGAACCGCAGTCAAAGAGTCCTTTATCTCAGCACCGTGTCCACCCGCGTTCATCCGCACCGCACCACCCACCGTTCCCGGAACTCCAACAGCCCACTCAAACCCCGCAAGTTCGGCGTTGACCGAAGCGCGAGCAACAACCGGAAGCTTGGCAGCGGCACCAGCCACAACGGTCTCGTCCTGAACGACTATCTCACCAAACCTTGGACCGAGCATTACCACGATCCCAGCGAATCCATCGTCGCTAACCAACAGGTTGGATCCTCTGCCGACGACCGCTAGCGCCACATCAGAACCCCCTTCCACGCCCGCAACAACCTCGCAGAGCGTGGACAGATCGTTGAGGGTGTCGACAATCACGAGCGCCGCAGCGGACCCACCGACGCGATAGCTGGTGAGCGGACCAAGAGGTGCACCGACCCGAGTCTTAGGCGATAGCTGACTCAAGCGCAACGCTTCTGTTACGCCACTTACGTTGCTCGAATCAGCAGGAATGGTCATCGTTCCTGTCCAGATCGCAACCGTTCAAGGACGGCATCTGGGACGCCGGTCAGGTCTCCCGCGCCAAGAGTCAGGCAAAGATCACCTCGCCTGAGCCTTTCAGCCAGCAAATCCGCGACGTCGCCCAGATGTGGCTCATAGGAAATACGGGTCTGGGGATGAGCACCCAGAACGGCGTCCACCACGAGCTTTCCGGTGACTCCCGGGCGTGGAGTCTCACCAGCAGAGTAGATATCGGTCACAACAACCTCGTCAGCTTGCAAAAAAGCATCCGCGAAATCCTGGCCCAACGCGGCGATCCGGCTGTACCGATGAGGTTGAAACACGGCCACGATCCGCTTCCAATCTCCGTCTGCCGCTGCAGCCAAAGCAGCCTCAACCTCTGCGGGAAGGTGCGCATAGTCGTCTACGAAGGTGACTCCTGAGGCTTCTCCCCGAAATTCGTAGCGACGAGCCACACCTCCAAATCGCGACAAAGCTCGACTCGCGGCATCGGCCGGCGCGCCGATTTGAAGCGCAACCACAACAGCCGCAGCGGCGTTCAGAGCATTGTGGAGTCCTGGCGTCGGTAAATCGACACTGACCACCTGTTCACCACGATGCTTCAAAGAAAACGAGACAGCGGCTCGGCTCTTGACGATGTCTACGAGTTGATAGTCAGCCACAGAGACCGTTCCGTAAGTCACAGCACCCAACTGCTGCGCCAGCGCGAGAGTTCCAGGGCCATCTGCGCACATGACACAATTCGCCGCTCCATCGGCGAACTCAACGAAAGCATCATGCAACGCAGAAGGTTCTCCTCCATAGGTTTCGAGATGATCCGGCTCAATATTGGTAACGACGGCGACTTCGGGACCCAATGAGAGAAACGTGCGATCAGATTCGTCGGCTTCAACAACCAGCCAATCACCATCGCCCCAGACGGCACCTGAACCGATCTCGTTGATGTCTCCACCGATAATGAAAGATGGCTGAAAACCGGCTTCCGTGAGAACCATCGACAACATCGAACTAGTCGTCGTTTTCCCGTGCGTACCAGCGACGGCAACCGTCCGTCTCTGCTCGGAGATGGCAGGCAGTAGATCCATCCGTCGCAGCACTTCGATCCCCAACCGGCGAGCCGCGGTCAGTTCAGAGTTGTGTTCAGGAATCGCGCTGCTGATCGCCACGAGTTCGGCCCCACCGACATTCGCCGCTTTGTGGCCGATCGCTACACCAATACCCTCAGCTCGCAGGCGTTCAACTATGAGGCCTTCTTTGAGGTCACTTCCCGACACCTCATGACCCATCGCTGCAAGTACCGAAGCGATTGCACCCATGCCGGCACCACCGGCGCCAATCAGGTGAATTCGACGGGGGCTACTGAGATCGAGGGTCATGTTCGGTTCGGCCTATCGAGAGGACGCTTGGCGTAGCGCTCAAGTAAATCGACAACGGCGGCGGCGGCATCGGGCCGTCCTTGAGCCTTGGCCGCAGCAGACATCGAACCAAGACGCGGCTCGTCGCTGAGCAGCGCATCAACTTCAAAGCGAAGCCGATCACCATCGAGTTCGCTGTCGGGCACCACCCTCGCAGCATCGGTTTGCGCGAGAACGCGTGCGTTCGCCGTTTGGTGATCGCCCGTAGCCCCGGGAAGCGGAACGAGAATCGCCGGCACGCCCGCGATGGTCAGTTCCGCGACGGTGCTCGCACCCGCGCGACATACAACAAGGTCACTCGCCGCATAAACCGAAGCCATGTCGTGTTCGAACTCAACTAGTTGCAAGACCAAATCATCGTCAGCTTTGAGATCATCGTCAGCTATGAAATCATCGTCAGCTTTGAGAGTCTCATTGGTTGTCATTGATAACCCGGTCTCCAGTCCGGGGTGCGCGGTGACTCTGGCTTTGAGTTCGGCGTAGTCGCGCTCCCCGGTAATGTGGCGAATAGTCAGATCACCGCGATCTCGCCAGTCCCCAAGCGCTGCGAAAAGCGCTTCATTGATTCTACGAGCGCCTAGAGAACCACCGAACACACATAGCAGCTTGCGGGCAGGGTCAACATCAAGCCTTTGGCATGCCGCGTCTCGCCCTGCGGACCGGTCAACTCTATTAACTGCCGAGCGCACCGGGTTACCAGTCCACACTGCTCTGGGGAGATCAACGTCCGGGAACGGAACCGCGGCAGCCCTCGCGAATCTTGAGCCCAACCGGTTAGCCACACTCGGCACCGCGTTCTGTTCGGCTACCACTAACGGCACCCGCCAGACAATCGCCGCGACCACGGCAGGAACCGAAGCAAAGCCGCCCACACCGACCACCACTGCCGGACGCCAGCCAGCCATTCGAACGATGGCCTCTACGATGGCCGCGCAAAGTCCTACAACGGCACCCACGTTGCGCAGCGTGAGTTTGCGCGCAATACCTCGCCCCGGCAGAGCCGTCAAGGTGAACCCTGCTTCGGGCACGATCCTGGTTTCGAGTCCGCGGCGACTGCCCACGTAATGAACGGCATCTGCACTGTTGCAGCGCGCCACGATCTCTTCAGCTATGGCAAGCCCAGGTACAACGTGGCCGCCCGTTCCACCCCCGGCTACAACAGCCCAAACGCGCCCAGATCTCTTCATCGGCCTTGGCGAGCAACGTTGAGCAAGATCCCCGTAGTCGCCATGACGACTACCAACGAAGTTCCACCGTGCGACAGTAGCGGGAGCGTAACGCCGACAGTCGGAACCAGCCCCATCACTGAACCCAAGTTGAGACACGCTTGAGAAAAGATCCATGTAGTGATACCGACTGCAAGCAGCATCCCGAATCTGTCGGGTGCCCTTAGAGCTACCGCGGACCCTGCAACTCCGATTCCGAGATAGAGCAAGATCACGGTGCCGGCCCCGACAATTCCCAGTTCTTCTGCAATTACGGCAAAGATGAAGTCGCTATGGGCATAGGGAACGAAACCCCATTTCGCCAGGCCATCTCCCAGACCCGTCCCACGGATTCCGCCAACTGTAATAGCGTGCAGTGATTGGAGAAGCTGAAAACTAGCCCCATCGGGGTCGCTCCAGGGATCAAAAACGCTCAACAAACGTTCGCGTCGCCACGCTGTATTCCAGACGACCGCTCCTGTTAAAACAACTCCGACCATGCCCGTAGCTGACAGTTGTCGTATCGGTGTACCCGCCCAAAACAGCATCGCTAGCGCTATCACCCCGAGGATCAAGGTGTTGCCAAAATGAGGCTGCAACATAACAAACGCTGAAAACAGGCCCGTACACAGCAGCACTGGGACAAGAGTGCTGCGCGCGTTGCGGATATCTCGACGGGGGCGCGCCAAGATATCAGCTATGAAAAAGATCAAACCAAGTTTCGCAACCTCAGACGGCTGAAACGCCACAACACCCAGATCAAGCCAGCGAGTCGCATTGTTCTGGCTGACCCCAAGACCCGGGACCAACAACAGAGAAAGCAGACACAACGAACTCACAACTGCGGGATAAGTGAAGATACGCCAATGGTGGTAATCAATTCGGATCATCACGAACATCAAGACCAGGCCCACTCCAGCAGCAGCGGCTTGTCGGCTGAATTTGCTCCAAGCGCTTCCGCTGTCTTCAATGCTGACAACGGCCGAAGCCGACAAGACCATCACCAGTCCCAGCACGACCAGCGCGCTGACCATCACCAACAGCGACACGAACAGTATGGTGCGTCGCCCCACGGGTGCATTCGGTGTTCGCTTGCGAGTGGTCTTTGAGTGAACCGGGCGAACTTGCCTCTTGGCAATATCAACAGTCTTCATCGTTGCGCCCCTACCGCTCTGATGAAATCTTCGCCACGTTTGCGGTAGCTCTCGTACCAATCAAACGAAGCGCAGCCGGGGCTGAGAAGCACGGGAACTCCACCGCCGGCTAAACGACGTGCCCGTGTTACCGCATCGTCCATGTCCGATGCGATCTCGACAAGATGTGTTCTACCGAACGCGTCAGCGATCTCGTCTGAGGCATCACCGATCGCTACCACCGCTACGACTTCACTCGCCTCTGCCGCCATCTCGGCAAGGTCAACCCCTTTGTTTTGCCCACCTGCAATCAAGACCACCTGGCCGAAGCTGCGCAAGGCTGCCAAAGTCGCATGCGGAGTGGTTGCTTTGGAGTCGTCGTAGTAAATGGACCCGTCGATCTCGCCGACAGGCGTAATCCTGTGTGGCAGCCCACCGAATTCATGACAGGCCTGCGCCACCGCGTCCAGGGTCGCACCAACCGGCGTGACCGAAGCGGCTACCGCCAAGGCTGCTTCAATATCGTGGGGCAGACCACGCCACAAACCTGCCACATCAGCAAAGGGCCCTTGTGGGCCGATCAATTCACCTCGGCTGACTCGCCATTCTGCTTGGCATCCTCCGAAGAGAACGGTAGGTCGGTCCGACCTCACATGGCGCATAACCACCGGATCGAGAGCATTCGCCACGCAAACGCCGTCCACCGCCAGATTCCGCCAGATCTGGGACTTTGCTTGTTCATACGAGGCCAAGTTGAGATGCACGTCAAGATGGTCAGGCGCGAAGTTGAGCCAGGTGGCAACTTGAGGTGTGAACTCACGGATCTGCGCTAGCCGAAACGAACTCGCTTCCACCACGAACACTTCAGGCGAATGGTCGCGTACGGCTTCAACCAAAGGGACATCGGTGTTTCCGGCCGCAACTGCTTTCACCCCCGACCGCTTCAAAGCATCGGTACACAACTCAACAACGGTGGTCTTGCCGTTGGTACCGGTAATCGCCACAACCGGGCGATCATCCCACTGCGCGGCGAGGTCCAACTCTGAAACCAGCGGCAATCCTCGCTGTTCCGCGCTCGTAAACAGCACGTGGTTTTCAGCGAGGCCTGGGGTCGGGACAACAAAGTCAACCTGATCCAAACACTGATCCAGCTTCGCTGCCGGCTCAAGAAGTTCAATTCCGAGATCGTCGGCGAGTCCACGGATGATCTCATTCGGTTTGTCGTCGAAGGCCGTGACCGTATGACCACGCTCGACAAGCGCCCTGGCCACAGCACGATTGGTGAGACCGAAACCCCCAAGAAGTGCGCTCTGAGGAACAGCAAGATCCGGTCTGGTCGTTTCGTTCGCTGAGGTCATGCTGTAAACCCCGCAGCAATAGCGTCGCGGTAGAAAATTCCCAGACCAATAGCGGTACACAGTCCAGACATGATCCAGAGCCGCACGATTACGGTCGTCTCAGGCCAGCCCGCTAGTTCAAAGTGATGGTGGATAGGTGCCATCCGAAACAAGCGCCGCCCGCCAAAACGGTGAAACACAATGATCTGCAGAATCACCGAAACCGTCTCGACAACAAAGAGGCCGCCAATGATGGGCAGTAGCAGATGAGTGCTCGTGGACAAGGACAGAGCCGCAAGACCACTGCCAATAGCCAGAGCACCCGTATCACCCATGAAGATCTGCGCGGGTGCCGCGTTCCACCACAGAAAGCCGACAATGCCACCGACCATTGCCGCGGATATGACTGCTAGGTCCAACGCAGCGGGGTTGCTGTAGTTCTCAAGATGGCGGAACTGCCAAAAGCCGATCAAGGTAAAAGCTGCGAAGCAAATCACTCCAGCACCAGCCGCCAAGCCATCGAGCCCATCAGTGAGGTTGACGCTATTGGTAGTCGCAACGATCAACAGTACGGCCCAAAGCATCCAGCCAATACGCCCGAGTTCCCATCCGGGATTGTCGAAACGAGTAAAAGAGAGAGTCGTGTGAACGCTGGTGAACTCGGTCATCAAGAACGCGAAACCGACCGCTACAACCAACAAGCCAATGATCTTTGCTCGCTTGTTCAGTCCGCGATTGCGAACGGCCACAACTTTGATCCAGTCATCAAGCAAGCCGACGGCACCACCACCGACGATGCACATCAACACGAAAATGCCGCGAAGAGTGTAGATACCTCCAAAGAAATCTGAAATGACGTAACCCAGCACCGTGCCCGACACGATGGCGACTCCACCCATCGTTGGAGTGCCCGCTTTGGTGTGGTGTCGGTCTGGTCCATCACTACGAATCGGTTGACCGATTCTGTGCTCGGTCAACCATTTGAGCAACAACTTGGTGCCAAACAGCGAAACCATCATCGAAACGGCAGCAGCGATAAGTAGGCGGTTCACGATGCCACACCTGTTCGTAGCTTCAACTCTTCGCGCGCTACCAGTCGATCATCAAAGGAGACCACTCGAGATCCAATCGTCTGTGTCGCTTCATGGCCCTTTCCAGCAAGAAGGACCAGGTCGCCTTCACGAGCCATGTCAAAGGCTGCGCCAATTGCTCGGCGACGGTCGATTTCAACAAGATCTGGAGGAATCGCCATACCTGAAACGATGGCAGAAATGATCTCTTCAGGGGGTTCGTCCCGCGGATTGTCGCTCGTTACAACAACGCAGTCGGCGAGGCTCCGAGCGACTCGGCCCATCAGCGGGCGCTTGTCATGGTCTCGGTTGCCACCAGCGCCGAATACAACGATGAGTGAGTTTTTTGTCACGGCTCGCGCCGCTGCCAAGACAGCCTCAAGAGCATCGTGAGTGTGTGCATAGTCGACGATCACAGCGAATGGCTGACCTTGGTCAATCACCTCAAAGCGCCCTGGTACTGAAGGTGTCGTCACCAGCGCTTCGGCAACATCGCCCGGCCGATGGCCAAGCGCCACGGCGATCTCAGCGGCCATCACCGCATTGGCAACGTTGAATGCCCCGGCCAACCGCAGATGAACCGCTTGCTTACGCCACCGGAATTTGTTCCCATATCGATCGAGGCGCACGGAGTCGACGAGTTGGCCACCAACTCGCACGACCGGAATCTCGATCTCATCGGCCAAACGTGATCCGAACTCGCTATCCACATTCACGATGGCCAACTCGCTCAACTCCGCGGTAAACAACCTGCGCTTGGCAGCAAAATACTCCTCCATCGTGCCGTGGTAGTCAAGGTGGTCGTTACCAAGGTTGGTGAACGCCGCCACCGCGAAACGACAGCCGTCGACTCGATGCTGATCCAACCCATGAGAGGAGACCTCCATTGCCACCACGTTCTCTTGTCCGCGCACAGCAGCTGCCAAAGCGCGTTGCAGTTCTGGGGCTTCGGGCGTGGTACGTTCGCCGGTCAGCGTGCCAATCTCGCCAACCGACACTCCCAACGTCTCCAACAGCCAACAGAGAATGCGAACGGTGGTTGTCTTGCCGTTCGTACCCGTAATACCAATAAGTTCCAGCGCTTTGCTCGGGTCGCCATGCACGGCCGAAGCAAGGGGGCCGAGCGACTCGCGAACAGAGGAGACCAACAGTTCCGGGATACCAAGCCCCAAAGGCCGTTCCAACAACAGCGCTACCGCGCCGGCTTCCACTGCGTCCGCGGCATAGTTGTGTCCGTCGCTTGAGGCGCCACGAATCGCAGCAAATAGTGCACCCGGATCAACAGCTCGCGAGTCATGGCTGACATCGCTGACGTCAATGTCAGACCATTGCGGCCGCGGTTCAATGCCCACAACCCCAGCCAACCGAGCCAGTTCCAGGCTCATTGGACCGACTCCGGGGTCGCCTGCGACTCGATCGTCAACTGCGCGACAGCCGGCTCTGAGCGAATCCGCTGCTCGACAACGGTGCCGTCGCCGAAAGGTGCGAGATGTAGTTGACGCACGGAATAGCCTGCGAGTTCAGCAAAGATCGGGGCGGCAACGGCACCGCCGGTGTAGCTGTCGCCTTGCGGATCGTCGATCACGACAATGGCGCTCAACACTGGGCCTCGGTCGTTTTCGACAATACCGACGAAACTAGCTGTGTAATGCCGTTCTTCTTCTTCTTCTTCTCCCTCGTCATTGCAGAGATATCCGGACACGTCGCCACACGGTTGCCATGCGGTCCCGGTCTTACCCGCCACAAGAAAACCGGGCAGAGCCGCGCGCCGGCCGGTCCCGGAACTGACCACACCACGCAACATTTCCATCACCGCTTGTGCGCTCTGTTGTGATACGACCCTCGCCTCGGTGTGCGTCGGACTTGCAGCATCATCGTCAAGCTCACGGTCGAGCACAAGCTTCGGGTCAACGCGGATCCCGCCGTTGGCCAAGGTGTTGTAAGCCTGAATCAGTTGCAGCGGCGTGACTGCAATACTCTGTCCGATTGCGGTGTTCGACAACAAGAGACTGTGCGAGTCGAGATCGTCGAGAATGCCTCGGCTCTCGCCGGGAAATGCCAACCCGGTCAACTGCCCGAATCCGAAGTTCTCGAACGTTTGCTGGAGGGCGTCCGCTCCCAGAGCCTGAGCCAGCAACACCGTTCCGGTGTTCGAAGAGTCCCCGAGAATAGTTGCGGGAAGGTTCTCAACAGTCGTACCGTACGCCAGCCGATAGTCGTAGTAGACATGGCTGTCCACGTCGCTCTCGCGCTCCACATTCACCCTCGCGGGAACCTCGACTATTTTGTCGACTTCCCATGCGCCATTGTCGAACACCCCCGCGAATGTGATCCCTTTCATGGTTGATCCCGGTTCGTAGGCCCATACCGCGCCCAGGTTGGCGTTGCTGCATTGGACCTCGCCTGTCTCTTCGTTGCGCAAGGCGCTTGCCATGGCATATATCTCACCTGTTCGAGGGTTCGAAACAATCGCTATGGCCGTGGTGCCCTCCGTTTCGTTGAGTGCCCGCGCCAGAAGTTGCTCTGCTTCATACTGGATGTTGCGGTCGATGCTCAGTCTCAGATCCTCGCCAGGTGTATGGGGCTCGACTACGTGGTAGCCATCGGGGATCTGCACTGCTCCGCCCAACTGCGTCTGCCGAAGGGCACTACCTGGGCTGCCTTCCAGTTGTTCGTCATATTGCTTTTCCAAGCCCGATATTCCCACTTGTTCGGTGTCAACCCGACCGACTACCGACAGCGCCGAACAAGGACCGTTGGGATGCTCACGATACTGCTCAGGCATGATCCATATCCCCGGGAGGCCAAGTGCCGCGACAGCTTCCCCGACCTCGGGTTCAACCTGGCGTTCAAGGTAGACGAAACTCTTGTCGCTACGAAGCCGCGTGTCCATCACTTCTGGATCGGTCGAAAGCACTGTGGCCAACTCCGCAACAATGTCATCAACGTTGCGGGGGCTGTCGGAGTGTGCAATGCCGCGAGGATCGCCGACGATGGATGGTCGCGGCACCGAGAAGGCGAGCAAACGCCCGCGGCGATCCACGATATTGCCGCGAGATGCATCAATATTTTCTTCACGCAAATAACTGCCGAGGTTGTTGAGCAAGTCATCGTCGGGACTCAACTGCAGATCCACCAGTTTCCAGACAAACCCAGCCGAGACGAGAACCAGCACCGTAAATATCATGCCGGCCCTCCACGGGTTGACATCGACGCGGCCCGAAGCTGCATCGCCACGGCTGCCGGAACCGGGAACACTCGACAACCTGCTCATCGGTCCGCCGCGATAGCCGGAGTAAAAGGGTCGACCTCGTTGGGAGGAGGCAGAAGCCCAGGTGCCAGGGGCACCAGGAGTGCCACTTCGGGGGCCGGAACGAGTCCAGCCCCCGTGGCTGTTTCAGCTAGGCCTTCGGGTGAGTCGTACCATGCACGTTTGGCCAAAACGTTGATTCGCGTTTCTCGAAGTTCCTCGATCTCACGTTTCATGCCGTCGATCTCAGCCTGCGTTTGGATGTCGCTCGCAAACAGACCCGCGACCAGAAACGCGATAGCAACCGCCAGGAGGGTAACGATCGTCAACACTGGCCAGATCCGTTCTTTGGTCCGAGTGGTCGGTTCTGCCGCTGCCACGCGCAGAGGGGGCCGAGACGCCGGCTCAGGTGACGACCGTGGCGCCGTTCGAGCCGGTTGCGAGGTTCGGGGAGAGACGCTGGAAACCATCAGCGCGCCATTTCCAGTTTCTCAACAACGCGCAATCGTGCAGCTTCGGATCTCCGATTGCTCGTAACTTCATCGTTGCCGGGTTTGCGAACACCACGCCACAGCAACTGAACGGTTGCTTCTTCTGCCGGGCTCGGCGGAAGACCCCGGCGAGGTGGAGTTGATTCACCTGCCGCATCTCTGAAACGCCGCTTGACGATTCGGTCCTCTCCCGAGTGGTAGGCCAAAACCGCACATCGACCTCGCGGAGCTAGTAGCGAGATCGCTTGCGTAAGAGCGTCGTCAAGGATTTCGAGTTCCTGGTTGACTTCAATGCGAATGGCTTGAAAGGCTCGGCGAGCCGGGTGGCCTTTGCGGCGGCGAACCGCCGCCGGCACGGCGTCGCGGATGACCTCGGCTAATTCGACGGTCGTCGTGATTGGCCGGGCTGCCACGATTGCCCGCGCGATTCGGCGAGCGTTGGGCTCGTCGCCATGGCGCCACAGAAGCGAAGTCAACGCACCCTGGTCGTAGCTGTTGACCACATCAGCACCCGTGATTCCCCCACTGCGATCCATCCGCATGTCGAGCGGACCGCTTTGCCGATAGCTGAAACCCCGCTGTGGAATATCGAGTTGGGGTGAACTGACACCTAAATCAAAAAAGCATCCCGAGACCTTGTGGTGACCAAGTTCTCGTATCACTTCGGCGATCTCATCAAAGCGACGGTGAAGTCCAATGACTCGATCGCCATGGGGCGCGAGACGGGTGCATGCCGCATTCAGTGCCACCTGATCACGGTCCAGTCCGATCACCGATAGTCCCTCGTTAGCGTTCAGCAATGCATCGGCATGTCCGCCGCCACCGAGAGTTGCGTCAACCACAACACCATCGGGCACGTCGGACAACACCGTCACCACTTCATCGAGCATCACCGGCTGATGAACAAATTCGCTGCTGGGATCAAGGTCGGGCATGAATCGTTTTCCATAAGGTCATGTACGGTCTTCGATGCTCAAGTGATTGGCTCTGAATCAGGAGGTCCAAGCCCGTATTCACGGACAATGGATGAAACGAACTTGGCGGCGCCGGAGGGGAAGACAGACGACCAACGAGCCGGATCCCACACTTCGATTCGTTCGAGCACTCCCGCCACAACAACATTGCGGTCAAGGCCTGCTAAATCCCTTAGATGAGGAGCCAGACGCATGCGGCCCTGGGAGTCGGGGATGACTTCGTCGGCGAGGCTCGCAAAGGCGCGCAGGTGGTCCATGTCCGCTCGTCCTTCAGACACCCGTGTCTTGAGGTGGGTCGCCATGCGCTCAAACTCATTCGGCGGGAGGATCGCCAGGCAACGATCAAGCGGTACCGTGACCGCGCCTTGGGCCAACTTCGACCGAAAAGTCGCAGGAAGGATGAGTCGGCCCTTGTCATCGAGCGTGTGCTCGTAAGTTCCCATGAACTTGGCCATTTCACACCCCCTGTCCTACTCGTAGATTGATATGGCTCCCTTATCCACCATATCGCTCCACTATACTCCTATGCCCACCATGATTTTGCAAGTTTCTCTGGCGCCTGAACATTGAACGAAGCACCAAGTCCGGGCGCCGGGCCTTCCGCGTGGCCTCTTACCGAGTGACCTCGCCGACTGGACTATTGAGGCAGGTGGGTCTGCAACAGATCGAGAATCGGCAAGTCACCGATCTCATACACCTGCGACTGCCACTGCGCGATCACATCAGAATCCACCGCAACAGCCAGCAGAGCGGCCGTGTAGTTCGCAGAGAATTGACGGTGCACGATCGTTTGGAAACGGATCCAATCGCGAGTTCGCCGCTGGCTCAGTCCAACGACTTTTCGCCCACCGCAAAAAACTTCTCCAGGGCCGCGACCCAAGAAACAGACCTTCCGCGACAAGGCATCGTTGCTCGCCGGACCGATGTGAACCAAACGTTGTCTTGTCGACAGATCGCCTATCCCCGCATCTGCAAACGCCAAGGCAAAAACCTCGCCGAGCCACTGCGCAGCGACTACCACATCGTCGCTCCACAAGGCGTCACCAGAGGGCAACCAAACATCAATCCACACATGTTGACCAGGAACCAGCAGCACCGCTCCTCCCCCACTGCACCGACGCACGATCGACACGCCCAGCGCCGAGGCGCACCGCGAATCAACCTGGCTCTCGGGTTGAGAACTCCCGATAACAAATGCAGCCGAGTGCGCCTCTAGAACACAAAGAGTCCGTTCACGTTGCTTTGGTGGGGTGAACTCATGAAGGATCGAAGCGCTGTCGTGAAGATGCCCGGTGATCCAGGTCACGCTGAGCGGCGCTGATCGGTCAAGTATTGCAACCAGGCAACTGGCATTGATCCTGAAGCAATCTCAATCCAAGAACCTGGCGGAGGTGGCCCGGGCGGGCGCCGCAGCCGCATTGAGGTTTCTGGAAGCAAACGATCGCGCTTGTTGGCATTGCAACGCCGACATGCTGCCACAACGTTCTCCCACGCATGACAACCGCCACGACTACGAGGCACTACATGATCGACAGTCTCCGCACGTCCGCCGCAATATTGGCAACTGTGGCTGTCGCGAATAAAAATCCCGTGGCGATTAGGCGACCGATGACGTGCATACGGAACCTTGACGTAGCGCGACAGTCGTACCACTGAGGGTTCTGCCAACGCCAGCCGCTCAGAGCGCACCAGACGCCCGGAGGCGTGCAGCAATTCGACCTTGCTGGCCAGCATCAAACAAATGGCTCGACGAACCGGCACAACAGCGAGAGGCTCGAACGTTGCATTGAGAACGAGGACTCCGGCCATGGACGAACGCTAGCCCCTGCGCCTACGCCGGTTCTCAGCTTTGCACCAACGCAACCAGACGACCACATCGCTTACCACGACCGGAGATTGGGGATCTCCGTACTGAGTAGTAACCCGAAAGCGAAGCAAGTCCGGATCCGGCAATGGGAGATAGGGGCTGTGCCGTAGCCAATCGTCAGGCACGAAGCGCTTCGCCTCGAGCATCGCTGTGGCCCACAGGGAGGGTCGCGCAATGACCGCCCCCAACACCGCGAACATCGCAAGCATGACACGCTGCTGTCTCATCAGTAGTGCCTCATAGGTCACCGGTGCAATACCCAGCGCCACTGAAACCAACTGCAGCGGCACCGATCAAAGGACCCTCGGCAGCGAGGCCCGCAGGAACGATTCTTGTACCGACAGAATGCTGCAGTCGAGCCACCCGGTCGCACTCAAGCTGAGCGGCGGCAAAAAAGTCGTCGCCATACCCCAAAGCCACAGAACCCGCTACAACCGCAAGCCGCAAATCAAGCAGATTGGCAACCGAACCCACCGCCCGGCCCACCATGGTGCCCGCCCTCGCCCGTTCAACCACAGAGGCTACGCTGGCCGGTGCTCCTGTTCGAAAGGCAATGGCGGTTCCGCTGGCTTCACCTTCGAGCACTCCACGGACATGCCCAGGCAACTCCGTTCCCTCCGGTTCCACGACCACATGTCCAATATGTCCCGCGTTTCCGAGTGCGCCGTCAAGCAGTTTGCCGTTGAGAACAATCCCACCACCAACACCGGTTGACACAACCATGGCAATATAGTTTGACACTCCCACTGCCGCTCCAAGCCAACCTTCTGCCAGAGCTAGGGCCTTGGCGTCATTGTCAACAAACGTGGGCAGCCCGGTTAGTTCCGCCACCCGAGAACGCAGCGGAAAGTCTCGCCACGCACCGATGTTGAGTGGAGACACTTCCTCACCACCCGGGAGCATCGGACCGCCAGAACCGACCCCACAGACATCTACCGAGCCAAGATCAAACGACTCAACAATCCCAGCTAGTCGACTGAACAGCTCATCTGCATCGCTCGCCGCAGTCGAGTCGACTCGGACACGCCCACGAATCTCGCCAGTGTTCGTCACGATCGCAGCTTCGAACTTAGTTCCGCCAATATCAACCGCAAGCGCAACAGGCATGGCCGACAAACTAGTTAGCATTGATGCCCTTGGAAACATTGCCCTTGGAGACACAGTGAGCACAATCGACCGCAGCCCGGGAACTCCCCGAGGTTTGACAGCCGATAATGCTGTGCCAGATCCGGCCCAAGACAGCGAAACCACGACCGAATTCCAGCGAAACTTCGCTGCGATTGTTGCCAATATCGAGACAGTGATACGCGGCAAAGCCGACGTGATCCACCTACTCGTGCTTGCTCTGGTATGCGACGGCCACGTACTTATCGAAGACGTCCCCGGCGTCGGCAAGACCAGCCTCGGAAAAGCTCTGGCGCGCAGTGTCGACGGAAGATTTGGACGGGTCCAATTCACTCCCGACCTGCTCCCGACTGATGTAACTGGTATGTCGGTCTGGAATCGAGCGAGCGAGACCTTCGAGTTCCGGCCCGGTCCAATTTTTTCTGACGTGCTGTTGGCAGACGAGATCAACCGTGCTTCGCCCAAAACTCAATCAGCTCTGCTCGAAGCGATGGGCGAGCGTCAGGTCACCTCCGATGGAGTAACCCACGAACTGGGTTCGCCCTTCATCGTCATCGCAACCCAGAACCCGATCGAACACGAGGGCACCTATACGCTCCCGGAGGCCCAGCTCGATCGCTTCCTCATGCAGCTTGCCATCGGCTATCCAGATCGTGAGGCTGAGAACCTGATCCTTGAATCGCACGAAGGAACCGGCAATGCGGTGGACCAACTCAGCGCAGTTGTTTCTGCTCAAGCGGTCAGGGAAATGTCGGAGTCGCTTGAGCAGATTTACGTCGCTGCGCCGTTGCGCCAGTACCTGCTCAACTTGGCTAGCGCCACGCGCGGACACCCCTCTCTGTTACTCGGACTCTCGCCTCGCGGTGTGTTGGCGTTGCAACGCGTCGCACGGGCCCAAGCTGCCTCTGCCGGACGCCGATATTCGACACCAGACGACGTGAAGGAGTTGGCACGCGTAGTACTCCCACACCGACTGCTGGTCACTCCCGAAGTGCGCATGCGCGGCGTCCGAACCTCCGATGTGGTCACCGAGATCTTAGACAGCGTTCCTGTTCCGCGGCCCGAAAGAAGATAACGTGCCGACCCGGACAGGCTGGTGGGTGCTAATCGTCAGCGGAGTCCTGGGAATCTTCGGACGCCTCATCGGCGGGATTGAGTTCCTGGTTCCCGGCATCGCCGGAATTACCTCGGTGGCACTTGCACTGCTGCTTCGACACCTGCTCCCGTCTCGGGTAACTGTCAAAAAGCGGCTCTCTCCGCAGCGCGTCCCCGCAGGAGATTCAGCGCGCGTTGATATTGAGCTGCACAACCAAGGGTCCCGACGCACCCCTCTGCTTCATCTTCATGATGCTGTGCGAGGCACCCGAGGTTTCACCTTGAACGTCGCCCCAATAGCAGCCGAAGGAGGCGTGGCTCGCGCTTCCTACCGTCTCAACACGGCCAGCCGCGGATTGCATGAGGTCGGGCCGATGACGATCCATGACAGTGACGCTTTCGGGCTTGTGCAGCGAAGACACGAGATCCCCGGTCTGTTGCGATTAGTTGTGCATCCTCGCCTCGAGATCATCCCCCAATTCCCAGTCCCCTCCGCAGAGCACTCATTGCTCGGCAAGAAACATCACCAGTCGCTCGGACTGAGCGATGAAGACTTCGACGGGCTTCGTCCCTACACACCAGGCGATGATCTGCGGCGCGTCCATTGGCTGTCCTCAGCACGCCAAGACGAACTCCAAGTGCGACAACCCCGCCCTCCCCAGCATGGTCTGCTTTCTGTGGTGATCGACACACGACCACCGGGTGATCTCGCAACAGCCTTGGATGTCACAACATCTATCGCCGGTTCAATCGCGGCCTCCGTCCTCGCGTCGGGCGATGCCACACTTATTGAGACAACTGACGGCCGCTCCACCAGACGAGTCATCGGCAATTCACAACTCGACTCTCTGCTTGAGTTCCTGGCACTTCTGGCCAATGGTTCACCACAGATTCACGCGGCGATTCCAAGCAACGGCGGCACCGTCATCGCTGTTTCGGCCGATCCTGCACTCATCACCGACCTTGCAGCACGACGCAATTTTGCCGAACGACTAGGGGCTCAACTCGTCATCACAACCGATGTGCAAAACTGGGGTGCCAATAGCCACAGTCACCGCTCATCGGGATGGATTCATCTCACTGCTCCAAACCAGCTTGGAGCACTGCTGTCCTCAGAAGCTCGCCGATCACACGAGTTCGCGTGAATCCGCGTCAGGTCACTAGCGCCGTCGCCGAGGCTTCGTTGGTCGCCGGATCGATAGTCGCCACGATCACACTGGAGCGCCTGTTTGTTGACCTGACCTTCTTGCGTGATGTCCTGTTGATGGTAGTCGTGTCTCATCTGGTGGCAATTGCCTGCCGTCGTGCCAGGTTCAAGATCGGACTATCGACGATCGTCAGCGCAGTCACGCTGATACTGCTCGGTAGCGCAGTCTTCTATCCCAACGACAGCGCATTCGTCTTCCCGACAGCGGAGACGATCCGCGCTCTGACTGACGACCTCTCAGCCGCCGCGACTGTTTTCGCCGATGACTCCGCGCCGGTTGAGCCGCTGCGGGGTTTTGTGGTGGGCGCATCGGTACTGATCTGGTTTGCGGCGTTCTTGGCCGATTCTGCGGCCTTCCGATTGCGATCCTTTTTTGAAGCCATCGCTCCAGCAACGTCGGTTCTTGTCTTCACCGCTCTTCTGGGTGTCGATCGCAATCAGATAGCTCATGGAATTGCATACACGGCGGCAGTTGCTGCGGTTCTGCTCTCAATGCGAGCTCTCAGCAAATCCGATGATGAAGTCTGGGTCGCAACCAAAGCGAGCCGAGGCGTGTCCACAATTCTGCGGGTGGGCGCCATTTTCGGCTTTATTGTCGTCGTCTTCGGGGGCTTCGTAGCCCCTCGCATCCCAGGCGCCGACTCTCAACCGTTGTTCGACGTCACCGAACTGGACGACCCACCAACAACTCGCAGTATCATCAGCCCGCTCGTCAATGTCTCAGCTTCATTGGTTGAACAAAGCGATCAGGAGATTTTCTCGGTAAGGGTCGCCGAAGACGAGCGTGACTATTGGCGTTTAATGGCTCTCACGAGTTTCAACGGCAGCCACTGGGAACGCACGTCGAACTTCGACGAGGTTCGGGGCCGACTCGACAGCACAGTTGACCCCTCAGTCGCAAACCGCACGAAGTTGACCCAAACCGTGACCATACGCTCTCAGGGCGAAGACGACATCTATTTGCCTGCCGCTTATGAACCGAGCCGCGTGCTCGACGACGGCGGAGTCAACCTCGAATACGAAATTGCTACTGGCGCGCTGGTGTATCACAGGGACTCTCAAGCACAAGCAGAGCAGGGGTTTCGCTACACGATCGAGAGTTTGATTCCCGATTACGATCCTGCGCAGCTTCCGGACCGAGCAGCGGCAGGTTTAAGCGGAGAGTTCTTGGCCGAACATATTCAACTCCCGCCGATCTGCGGTCCCGCAGAGTCCACGACAACCCATGATTGCTGGCCACAGCGAATCACCACCCTCGCCCAGCAAGTCACCGAAGGCGCCGCGAACGACTACCAGCGGGCCAGGATGTTGCAGGATTTCTTTCGGAATCCGGCGAACTTCAGCTACGACCTCAACGTCGCTAGGCGGCACGATGTCTCCACTGCGGAGGATTTCCTATTCAACGTCCGAAGTGGGTATTGCGAACAGTTCGCCTCGGTGTTCGCCGCGATGGCCCGTTCACTTGGAATCCCCACACGGGTTGCAGTCGGTTACACCTGGGGCTCGTGGGACCCCGCGCGCCAAGAATACGTAGTACGGGGGCATCATGGGCATGCTTGGCCCGAGGTGTACTTCGCAGGGGTGGGTTGGATCGTATTTGAGCCGACCCCTGGCCGCAGCAGACCCCACGATTCCGACATCACCGGCCACACCGATGCACGGCAGTACCCCAGCAACCGCGCAGGAGCCTTGTCGGAGTTCGCGCCCGACTCAACCCCGGCTCAAAGCAGCGGCGGCCGTCAAGCCGCTCCCACGCCCCGTCCAACAGCACCCAACAGCGTTGCGGATTCAACCTCTGTGTCTGAGTCTCGACGGCCAGAGTTTCTTGACGTGATCCGCCTGATTCTCATAGTGATCGCCGGCATCGCAGCACTCGCTGCCGTCTCCCCCACTTTCAGAGCAATCCGCCGACGGAGGCGCTTACTCCGAAGAGCTGCCGACCCAATTCACAGAGCCGAGATTGCCTGGGACGATGCCATCAGAGCGCTCAGGTTGCTCGGTTTGTCACCCAAACGACATCAGACCCCCTTGGAGTTCGCCGCCGAGGCAGAACGCTTCAGAAGTGATCTTCCGCCGCTGCACGAACTAGCCGCCTGCGTCACAGCGCTGCGTTATTCAGACACCTCCAGCGCCGATTCCACCGACGAAGACGATATAGGCCGTGCCAACTTTGCCAACGAGTTGGCGCTCAGGACCAAAGAGGCCTCGGCACACATAGTTGATCGCTGCCATACCCTTGCGGGCCTGCGCCGCGTGGCGCTAGCGGCGATTGATCCTAGAACTCTCGTTGATTAGTAGGGGCGCGAGCGATCAGGAGTTAGCGGACAAACCGTTACAGGCGGTCGTCTGGGCGCTGGAAACGTTGGCGCAGACGTATACCAGCTCCTCCAACAGCGTCGCGCAAGGTGCCACCCCGATAGTGCTCGGTCATCTCCTGGAGCCCAGCCCGCCCCAGTTTTCGGGCGTTGTTCTCAAACCACAACACGCTCAACAGCATCACCGCGAATCCAAAGAAAGCGAGCACAAAGTGGACCGATAGCAACACGACCATGAGCGTGACACCCACCAAGAAACCCAAGGTCGCCCATTTGAGATTTCGAAAGGCATGCGTGTAGATGGTCGTCTGCGCAACCTCGCGCGCCAAAGCGGGGTCGCTCTCATAGAGATGGTCCTCGATTTCGTTGAGAATCCGTCGCTCGTCTTCAGATAACGGCACCGATCATTCCTCCAGATCAAATGGCCGACACCTACAGTGTCGCACAGCTTGCGCGTCAAACCAACGCAAGAACTACCTAACTCCTTCGCTCAGGATCTGCGACCCAACAAGCGACGCAGCCGATCCCGCACGCCCCACCAAGTCACCAGCACAAGTGCTTCGGCAACAATGCGGGGCGACATCTTCGATTTACCTCTCACCCTGTCAACGAACGAAATCGGGAGTTCACGAACAGTTCCACCGACACCCAACATCCGGTAGGCCATTTCGATCTGGAAGCCATACCCATCGGCTCGAATCTCGTGAAAATCGATCTTGGCAATCGTTGTGGCCCGAAAGGCTCGGTAACCGCTAGTGGCGTCGGCAACACCCATTCCGAGAGCAACTCCGACATAGCGGTTGCCCCATTTGGAGAGCAACCTGCGATGCCAGGACCAGTCAGGAATCGATCCACCAGGGACGTAGCGGCTGCCGATGGCCAGGTCCACTCCCTGCTCAATCGCCTCAAGAAGCTGTGGGAGCACTCCTGGGTCATGTGACAGATCGCTGTCCATCGCTACCAGAATGTCGAATCCCTGCTCCAATCCCCGCCGAAATCCGTCGCGGTATGCAGACCCAAGACCTGATTTTCCACTTCGCCGCAGCAGTTCAATACCAGCGAACTCCTCACCCAAAGCCTCCACAACGTCTGCAGTGCCGTCCGGGGAGGCGTCGTCAACCACGAGCACCCGGGCCTCAGGGCAGGCCAGACGCAAGCGCTGGAACACCTCGGCGATGTTCGCAGCCTCGTCATATGTCGGAAGAACAACGAGTGAGCGCACGGCCGGAACTCTAGGCGGCGACGACGCTGGCGCGTCGGTAGGATCGGGGCAATGACGACAACTTCTGCTCCCAACAGATTTATGCGTGTTTTGGCCGTAGTGTCGATACTGCTCGCCGGACTCTGTGGAGGTCTTATCGGCTATGTGGTCACCGACCTTCAATGCACCGAGAGTTGTTCCACCGCAGCAGGATTCGTGGGACTCGTGAGTGCGATTGGTTGCGCCGCGGGAGTCTCGATCGTCGCAGTTCTTGCCTTGCGAGCCGCCGCTGAGTGGAACGAGCGAGAAGCACGCGAACGAGCCCATCAGAAAAGGGGGCTTACTTAATGGCCGAAAACCTGGGAGTATAGTCATTGTGACTACACGAATACTCACTGTTGAGGACGATGAGCGAATTCGAATGTCGGTACGCCTCGCCCTCGAAGACGAGGGATACGAGGTGGCCGAGGCCGAGTCGGGTGAGGACGCTTTACTTGCCTTCGGCCAAGCTCCCGCAGATGTTGTCCTGATCGACATCATGCTCCCCGGCATGGATGGCTTCGAAGTCTGCCGATCCATCCGCAAGGTGTCCGATGTTCCCATCGTGATGGTCACCGCGCGAGCCGACACACATGATGTGGTCGCTGGACTCGAGGCAGGGGCCGACGACTATCTCACCAAACCACACGCGCCCAAAGAGCTGTCGGCCCGGATCAGGGCGTTGCTGCGCCGCGTCCGCACCTCGGACTCAGCTGCTCCCCAGCTTGTCTTCGGCGAGTTGGAAATAATCCCTGACGAAGGCTTGGTCCGAGTCGGTGCAGAAGAAGTACATCTCACCAAGACAGAATTTCGACTTCTGGTGGAGTTGGCTTCAAACGTCGGGCGGGTGTTCAGCCGCGAGCTTCTGCTTGAGCGAGTCTGGGGTTACGGCTACTTCGGCGACGGTCGCCTCGTTGACGTACACATTCGTCGGCTTCGCACCAAGATCGAACCCGACCCTGCCAACCCGCGTTATGTAGTGACTGTCCGCGGACTGGGCTACAAGCTGGCTGCGTAGACTAGAGATCGTGTCTCGATGGGAACGACTTGGTCTCAGGGCCAGAATCACGCTTCTCTTTGCTTTGGGTGGCCTACTGCTTGCCACCACAATCGGTCTGTTGACATTGACGCTGACACGTCGAAGCCTTTTGGTTGAACGCGATGCTACCGCCCTTGCCTCGTTTGCCGAAAACGGTCAAAGGTTCCAGCGTCAAGTCGGCGACGATCCAGCCGCTGAAGGGGTCGCCGCAATTCTCGAATCTTTGACAACTACCTCAGGTGCTTTGCCGCTGGTTCGATTCGGTGATGAGTGGGTAGGGCTGAACCCGGTGGTGTTCAGCGAGGAGACTGTGCCCGCTACGCTTCTGCAGCTCGTCTCTCAAGGATCGGCGGGTCGCACCCGGGTCAATCTGAGCGGAGAACCTGCCATCGTCAGCGGCGTTCAACTCCCGGGCCGCGATGCCGCGTATTTCGAGGCTGTGCTCATTGGCGAAGTCGATGACACTTTGAATTCGCTGGGCCTGATTCTGTTTGGTGTTGGCACTGTCACAACTCTGGTTGCGGCTGCGTTCGGATTGTGGGCTTCACGTCGCGCGCTGAGGCCGCTGGCTGATATTCGCGCGGCTGCTGAATCACTAGCTGCGGGCGAACTTCAAACCCGGCTCGATCCGCCGGCCGACGCTGACTTGGCTTCGCTCTCAGCTTCGTTCAACGGTATGGCCCAGTCTCTTGAGGACCGTATTGACCGCGATGCCCGCTTTGCCTCGGAAGTCAGTCATGAGCTTCGTTCTCCGCTGATGACGTTCAGTGCTTCAGCGGAGGTTCTCAATAATGACCGCTATCAAATGTCGCAACGCAGCCAAACCGCGCTGGCACTGCTGACCGATGACATCGCTCGGTTCACCCAACTGGTCGAAAATCTTCTCGAGATCAGTCGGTACGACGTCGGTACCGCAGCTCTGCAAGCCGAACCGGTCTTTTTTGCCGAGTTCGTCCGGCACGCAATCAGCTATTCGACCAGACCTGATATCGCACTCTCGGTAAGCGAAGAGGGTGAGTCTTTGGTGATCGTCGCTGACAAACGTCGCCTTGCGCAGGTGATAGCCAACCTTATTGACAACGCGGACAAGTATGGCGGGGGCAACATTGAGGTCGAGATTTCTAACGAACAAGATGTGGCGTTCTTGGCAGTCCAAGACCATGGTCCAGGAGTCCCCGCGGACGAGCGGCGAGTGATCTTTGACCGCTTCAGTCGGGGCAGTTCGGGCGGACGACGCGGCCACAATACTGGCACAGGACTTGGGTTGTCACTCGTCTCAGAACATGTGCGACTGCACACCGGGGAGGTTTGGGTCGAGGATCGGCCCGACGGAATGCCCGGAGCCCGGATGGTCGTTGCTCTGCCGATACGAATAGATCCGGAAGACGATCAGTGAGCCGGATTTTCAACACGGCACTCGTAATCGCGTTGCTCGCCGTCGCCTGTTCAGTTCCGACTGACGGGCCGGCATCTGAGATTTCCACGAGTGATCTGCCAGAGAACCTGCGGCCTGGCTACACCACGACCACAATCACCGTGCCTGTGGTTCCCACCGAGCCCGCAACTTTTTATTTGATCGACCAGGTCGAATCGATCGTGGTGCCGGTTGTCAGAGAGATCCGACCGTTTACCACCAACGCAGGCCGGCTGCGGCCCCTCTTTGACGAGTTCCGCACCGAAGATGAGCGAAATATCGGCTTGGTGAATCAGCTGCTTGAGTTTGATCTGTTGAGCGCAACACGGGACCGAGATCTGTTGACGATCAATATCACCCAGGACGACCCCGAAGCTGATGTAAGCCCGATCTTACTTGAAGCCGTGGCCCAACTCGTTTGGACTGCGACCGAACCCGGTAGCAATGTCAACCGAGTCCGGGTTTTGATCGATTCTCAGCGCCAAGCACTCCCGACTAGCGCCGAGACCACAGACGAGGACCAAACGGTCGATCGCAGCAACTACGCTTCCTTCAACCCCGAATCTCAAGCTCAAGATGAGCCCGAGTCTGGAGATGAAGATCCAGGTGACGTAGAGGGTTAGGTCTTTGTTCGCAGTTCAGCTTCAAGGCAAAGCCTCAAGGGAAAAAAGTGCGAGCCACTTCCAGCAGATCCGGGTCTGCGTATTTCAGCGTCGAGACACACTCATCGAGACGCCTCCGGACGACCTTGTTGTTATTAAAAGCAACCATCGTCCCAAAGTCACCTTCGTGCACCGCACTCATTGCGGCAACCCCGTACCAAGTGGAAAGCACTCTGTCCAGCGCGGAAGGGGTGCCACCACGCTGGACATGTCCAAGCACCGTGACCCGCGTCTCAAAACCAGTACGTTGTTCGATCTCTTGGGCCACAACGTTGCCGATTCCACCGAGTCTGGCGTGGCCATATTCGTCGATTGTCGGCTCGGCGACCTCAAGCGTTCCAGGTGCAGGAACCGCACCCTCCGCAACTACCACTATCGAAGAGAAGCGGCCTCGCCGGTGCCTCCTCTTGAGCGATTCACATATCGCGCTGATATCAAAAGGCACCTCTGGAACCAGCACTATCGTGGCACCACCGGCGATCCCAGCCCATGTGGCAATATGCCCCACATGGCGGCCCATCACCTCAACAACAATCACCCGATCATGGGACTCTGCTGTGGTGTGTAGGCGGTCGATCGCATCAGTGGCAATTTGCACCGCTGTGTCGAAGCCGAAGGTCCTCTCTGTCCCGCCGATGTCGTTGTCGATGGTCTTGGGTACACCAACCAAAGGTACGCCATCGGCGTGAATTCGAGAAGCAGCCGAGAGCGTTCCCTCTCCTCCGATGACGATCAGCGCATCAACAGAGTGTCGGGCCATGGTGGCTTTTACGCGCTCAACCCCGTCATCGAACATGTAAGGCTGGTAGCGACTCATCCCCAAAATGGTGCCTCCGCGGGTCAAAAGTCCTCGGCAAGCCTCGACATCAAGTGGCATCGGGCGATCATCAAGCAGGCCACTCCAACCGTCGAGGAACCCGACAACCTCGTCGCCGTATTCCCGTTCGGCCTTGCGTACGACGCCTCGGATCACCGCGTTCAAGCCAGGACAATCGCCACCTCCGGTAAGCACCCCGACTTTCATTCCAGCGACGCTACCAACAGATAACGTCGGGTCATGGGACTTGTTATCACTATCGATTCAGGCACGACCGGAGTTCGCACATTCGCCGTAGACGAACAGGGCGTGCCGCTCGGTTTTGCATATCGGGAGTTCACCCAGCACTTTCCAAGACCAGGCTGGGTGGAACACGACCCCGTCGAGATATGGCAAGCGGTCCTGGAAACCCTTGCCGAGATCGTGGGGACGACTGCTGAACCCATTTGCGCGATCGGTATCACCAACCAGCGAGAGACGGTGGTGGTCTGGGATCGGCGTAGCGGCCAACCCCTTCATCGTGCCATCGTCTGGCAAGATCGCCGTACCGCCACACGATGTGAGCAATTGCAGGCCGCGGGGCATCTCGATCTGGTGCGTTCAACCACGGGACTCGTCCTTGACCCCTATTTCTCTGCGAGCAAACTGGAATGGTTGTTCAAGCAAGGGGGTGTCACGCCCGACGAGCATCTGGCCTTCGGTACGGTCGACTCGTGGCTCGTTTGGAACCTGACCGGCGGGCACCACACCACAGACACTTCCAACGCCAGCCGGACCCTGCTGTTCGACATCGGCACAATGTCCTGGAGTGACCAGATGTGCTCATTATTCGACGTGCCGATGACCGCGCTGCCGGAGGTATTGCCATCATCGGGACGATTCGGTGAGACAACAGCCGACATTCCTACGGGCGCCGGAGTACCGGTCAGTGGGATTGCCGGTGACCAGCAGGCCGCTCTATTCGGTCAAACCTGCTTTCGGCCTGGGCAAGCCAAGAACACCTACGGGACCGGTTCCTTCGTGCTGATGAACGTTGGTGCCCAACGCCCCGAACCAGTAGAGGGGCTTCTCTCAACCGTTGCATGGACTATTGAAGACAAAACGACATACGCCTACGAAGGAGCAATCTTCGTTACCGGGGCGGCGATTCAGTGGCTACGCGACGGTCTCGGCATAATCGACGATGCAGCCGAGACCGGACCGCTCGCCGCGTCGGTCTCCGACACTGGTGGCGTCGTTTTCGTTCCGGCACTTGCAGGGCTCGGTTCACCCCACTGGGATGCACGGGCGCGCGGCACGATCGTGGGCCTCACCCGCGGCACCGGTCGCGCAGAAATCGTCCGCGCGACGGTGGAATCTATGGCCTACCAAAGCCGCGACGTGGTCGAAGCCATGTCTGCCGCTTCCGGAACGCGTCTTAGCGAACTCCGAGTCGACGGTGGTGCATCGGTGATGGATGTCCTATTGCAGATCCAGGCCGATCAGCTTGGCGTTCCCGTCATCCGCGCATCGGTTGCAGAGACAACAGCACTCGGCGCTGCCTACCTAGCGGGAATTGCTGAAGGGGTTTGGAGCGGACTTGACGATGTCGCCAGTCTGTTGAGCGAGTCCGACGCTGACCGCAGATTCCAGCCAGATCCTGACCGCAGGCGTGCTGATGCAGACTATGCCCAATGGCAACGAGCAGTGGGTCGATCTTTAGCGTGGGATCTAACCGAATAGACCCTGAATCAAGCTGGCGCTAGGCGAGTTTGGTTAGGGCAGAGCGCATTTGACGTATTGCTTGGTTGATTCGCTGTTCGTTTTCGATCAGGGCAAATCTCACATTGCCTTCCCCACCGGGACCAAAACCCATGCCAGGAGAAACCGCGACGTTGGCCTCGGTGACGAGCATCGACGCGAACTCGACTGAACCCAGGTGGCGATATGGCTCTGGGATCGGCGCCCAAGTGAACATGGTCCCTTTCGGTGGCTCAACCTCCCAGCCGATGCGAGCAAGCCCATCGCAAAGCGTGTTGCGTCGGCTCTCGTAGATTTGACGGGCCTCGCTGGGGAAATCCGAAGCTTCGTTCATGGTTACGGTGGCGGCGATCTGCACTGGCTGGAACGAGCCATAGTCGAGATAGCTCTTCAGCTTCGCCAAAGCCGCCACAGTCTCAGCGTTGCCAACCATGAAAGCGACACGCCAACCCGCCATCGAAAAGCTCTTCGTCATCGAATAAAACTCGACCGCCACCTCTTTTGCGCCATCGGCTTCGAGGATTGAACACGGCATGTATCCGTCGTAACCGAGCTCGGCGTAAGCGAAGTCGTGCACCACGATGACATCACGTTTACGGGCGAAATCGACAACCTGTTGCATGAAATCAAGGTCAACGCATGCGGTTGTCGGGTTGTGCGGAAACGACAACACAATGACTCGCGGGCGAGGCCAGGAATACTCGAAGCGGATCCTGAGAGTGTCAAAGAAGTCTTCCTGATTGCTGGTCAAGGGCATCTCGCGAACGTTGGCACCAGCAAACAGCGGAGCGAAGAGGTGGATCGGATACGACGGGGAGGGTACGAGAACTGAGTCTCCTGGCTCCAGCAAGACCCACATCAGATGACTGAATCCCTCTTTGGCGCCGATCGTGTTGATCACTTCGGTTTCTGGATCAAGTTCGACACCGAATCGACGCTGATAAAGATCAGCTACCGCGGCACGGAGCTTGGGGATTCCCCTGCTGGAGGAATACCTGTGGTTCCGAGGGTTTTGGGCCGCTTCAATCAGCTTGTTCACCGCGGTGGGGGGAGATGGGAGATCGGGGTTGCCGAAGCCGAGGTCGATCACATCCTCCCCCGCTCGCCGTGCATCAATCTTCAACGAGTCAATGATCGTGAAGACATAGGGCGGAAGCCCGCTGATCCGGCGGAACTTCATGACCGACCGCTACTGATCTCTGCCGGGAGCATCAGAGCCTTCGGGGTTTTCGTTGAACCTGAATCCTTTTGTGAAAGCATCAACGAAAGACCTCCCCGTCGCTGCTACCGCTCCCATCGCTTGTGGATCTTCGATCACTCTTTCGGTAGCTTCGACCAGCCACTTTAGAGATGCCAAGACCGCCTCAGCGGCCTCCCGCACTTCATCGAACCGGCCTTCATCAGCGGCCACCGACCCGCTCTCATCCATGCCAGTTGCGCTGATCGGTGCCAGGAGCCCTCACGACGAACGGCTCTCAACGTGTTTGGTGAAGTTCTCAAGAGCCGTACGCAACAAGCGAGCCTCGGCGCGTCGCTTGACAAAACCCGGCAGGGGGACTTTCAGATCTACGGCTAGGTGATACACGACTTCGGTAGATACGGGGTCGGACGGCACCGGCAGAAATTCATACTCGCCGTCGAGGCGTCTGGTGATGTCACCTCGTTGCAAACGCCAGGCAAGCCGACGCGGGTTGGCGCCGTAGAAATAACGCAACGTGTAAGTAGTGCTACGTCCCATAGCCGCGGCCCGATATTCCACATCGACAGCTCGGCCTTCGTCGTCACGCGAGAGGACCCGAGCCATCTTGATGTCGGAGGCCCATTCGGGGTACTTCTCAAAGTCAATCGCCGTGGCATAACACTGCTCCGGCGTGGCCATGATCGTTGTTCGTTCGGTCGCCTGATCAACCATCGCGTTCGACCCTAACCGCTTTGCGGGTCGGTTTGGCGCACCTCGAATTCGCCGAAGCGAGCACACCACAGTCCTGTGAGACCGAGAGCCCAAACCGGAACCAGGATTCCGAACGCCGATGGCGTGTAAATCCGTATCGATGCCGTGGTCAGTGCCACCACTACCTCAACCGCTAGTGAACTCAGCAGGATCTTCTGCACTTGGGTAGGGGCGCTTCCCGCAGCAAAGTAAAGGCTCCCGATCCCGATGGCATGTTGGCGACTTCGTTCCACGGCGAGCAAGAATGCCCACACCATCGCCCCGGTGCCAGCCACGAACAAAACCAAAGAAACGACCAGATTGGGCCACTCGAACCAAACCGGCCAGATTGTGGCTGCCACCGCGGTGACCGTGAACAGCGACGTACCGAACCACGACCAGTTGAGAATGGCTTGGCCTGGTGCCCACTGCTCTCGCCGTCTCATTGCTGCACCATGGTATTGATCGCCGCAGCTAGCCGGCTCGCCAAGATGTCGTAGGAGAATTCCTGTTCAGCTCGCGCTCTGCCTGCCTGCGCCATGGCCCCTCGGCGCTCGTCATCGTCGAGTAGTTCCGAGATCGCGCCCGCGGCTGCACGGGCGTCGGTGGGGTCATCGACGATCAAACCGGTTTCTCCATGGGCAACCGCTTCGTGCGCGCCCCCGCTACGGCCGGCCACCTGAGCGACACCCGCCGCTGCAGCCTCCACAAAGACAATGCCGAAACCCTCTTGTTCCAGTCCGCCCCAGCGGCTGCGGCACAACATCGTAAAGACGTCGCCACAGCCATACAGCAGGCTCAACTCATCGGTTTCTACTCTGCCCAGAAGCTTCACCGGTGCATCAAGCTTGGCGATCAAAGAACTCAGTCGCTTCTGGTCACGACCACCACCGGCAATAGCAACACAAACCTCGGGATGAGTCCGACGAATCGCAACCGATGCCTCAATCAACGTGTCCATCCCTTTGCGAGGAACTAGGCGACTTACCGACACCACCAACGGACCCTCGGTTGGCAAACCCAGCGCCGATCGCGCAGCTTGTTTGCTGTGCTGGTCTAGTGGTACGAACCGTCCGGTATCGACACCGGGTGGGATAATGCTGACAGGCAGGGAGTGCCCCAATGATCGCTCACCTTGCTGCGCCGGGTACCCTCCGGCTGCGATCACGCCGACGGCACCGTCCAGTACTCGATTCAAAAGACTGCGCACACCGGGAATACGACCGGGAATCGTGACTTCTGCACCGTGCAGGACGACGCCATAGCGAAGGTTCAAATGAGGGCCGATCAGACCAACTGGAACAGCGGGATCAAGAATCACCAGTTGGGCATCACAATCGGCTGCCAGTTGATCGACCCGGCGCGCTAACAGCGGGTGGGGCAGCAGCCAAGGTTCGCGACTGCGAATGACCGTGAACGGCTGAGCCGCATCGAAAGCATCCGCGTCGGCATGCGGCGTGCTGTAAACGACAACTTCATCAGGCGGGAGTCGCCGCCAAAGCTCCCATAGATAGTTCTGGATGCCACCGATCTTGGGAGGAAAATCGTTGGTGACTAAGAGATGGCGGGCCACAGCACGCCACTATGCCACGGCGGTGACCGGCCGTCGGAGTTCTGCTGACACCATCTCGTCAATCTGGTGGTGCTCGTTCAGTTCGCCTAGGAGATCATCCCTGCTGAGTCGGCGAGCTGCCCAAACAGCGTGAGCCACGACGATGGGAGAACGATGAGCCAATAGTCCAGTGAGCACCTTTGCGGTTCGTTTGTCGTCGCCTCGACCGATGTTGCCTAGAACCACCAGAGCATTTCGGCGCAAGTAATTCGGATCGCGATCAGGTACATACCAACGTCCGAGACGGGCCATCAGCGCCTCATCGTCAAGTTCCAAAATATCGAGGATCGGAACCCAAGCGCCGTCAGCGCCCACCGGGGAAGGTTTCTTGGTACGGATCTGGTTCGGTGGACACACATCTTGGCAGTCATCGCAGCCATATATGCGGTCGCCGAGCAACTCTCGATATTCGACCGGGAACGGACCCGATGCCTGAAGCAACCATGCCAGGCACTTGTTGGCGTCGACTACGCCCGGCGAGATAATCGCCTTGGTCGGGCATCCGTCGAGACATTTTGTGCACGTCTTGCAGCCATCTTCGACGATGTTGACTTCTTCAACCTCCAGGGGTGCGTTGGTTAGCACAGAACCGAGCACCACCAGACTGCCGACACCAGGCACCAACACATTGGAACTCTTGCCCCACCAACCGATACCTGCTCGATGAGCAACTGCTCGGTCGACGAGATGATTCTGATCAGCCAGAACGAGGGCCGCATGACCTGCCGCGCGCAGCGGGATGGCTATCTGTTCGAGCGCGGCACGCAGCGACGCGTAGTGGTCTTCGGAGCTATAGGTGGCAACTCTGCCGGTTGGTTGATCGTTGGGACGAGGTGGGAGTTCGCGTTGGTAATCGTATGCCCCGACGATCAAACAGGTTGCGTCATCCATGGTCCTGTGGGGATCGGTTGAGCGTGACGGGTTGCGGTAGGTGAATTGCATGCCACCACTCAGACCCTCGGCCTTGCGTTGTTCAAGATCTACGAGCGTGCGTTCAAACGGGGTCGCTTCGGTGGCCCCTACAGCCGCTAATCCCGCGCCGCGGCCGATGGCGACCAGGTCGGCGACAGTTGGAGTCATCTATTCATCGTGGCACGACAAATGAGAAACCAGACGCCGCAGAACCAAAACCGTGCAGAACTAAACCGCATCCGAGCGTGGAACGAACCTGCTTGATGGGACAAGTCCGGCGTCATTAAGCAATTCGTAAGCCCGTCGTTCCTCGAAATCGAGAACCACCGGAGTGCCGGCAACGTGGCCGACAAGATAACTGACCACGCAATCGTCACACGTTTCTGTGTGCTGCATAACGCACATGTCGCAGTCGATCATCAGCCCCGCCTGCTCGCTAGCAGAAGTGCCGCAATGAGGATCCAACTCGTCGCTAACCAATCGAAGATGAGTGTTTATTGCCATGCGCCCAAGCTACGCAGGGGGTGTGACACTGCTAGATAGATTGGCGTCATGGTCAACGCCGATGCACCCGATACGTCGGCACTCAAAGACAATCCCTCTGCTGCAACTAGCAAACGCAACGTTTCTCGACGTCAAGTTCTCCGAGCAGTGTGTTCGCAACCGGCGGGACAGCAACACCAACCTTTTCGATAGTGGCGCTGTCCATTCGTCTCGCCGACCATCTACAAGACCTGCTCAGCTGACAGCGCCGACATCGCTGACGTCCTTGACAACAAACATGCGTTCGGGCAGTGTTTTGGAGTGCTCGAACAAACGTTCGTATACCAGCAGAGCTTCGAGGACCTCGGCACTCCTCTGTACGAGGTCATTTTCGTCGTCATAGACCTCGAAACAACCGGTGCTTCGGCAGCCAACTGTGCGATCACCGAAATCGGTGCCGTCAAACTTCGCGGCGGTGAGTGCCTAGGCACCTACCAGACATTGGTCGACCCAGGATCCGCGATCCCACCAGAGATCACGGTCCTCACCGGTATAACCCAGGCCATGGTGATGCGGGCACCTCGCATCGAAGCAGTGATGCCATCGTTGTTGGAGTTCGTCGACGGAGCTGTGATCGTCGGGCACAACGTCCGCTTCGATATTTCCTTTCTCAACGCGGCCTTGACACAACTCGGCCGTCCCCGCATGGCGGCACGCTCGATCGACACGCTTGGTCTGGCTCGCCGCTTGCTGCGCGATGAGGTTCCCAACTGCAAGCTCGGCACACTTGCCGATCGCCTGCGGCTAAGCCACAAACCCAGCCATCGCGCCCTTGACGACGCGCTGGCAACCGGAGACCTGCTGCATTTTCTTCTCGAGCGGGCCGCCACGTTGGGGGTATTGGGGCTCGAAGACCTAATCGCGCTTCCCAAGCTTGCAGGCAGTCCCCAAGCCAACAAACTGAAGCTGACCGACGGGCTCCCACGCGAACCCGGCGTCTATCTGTTCCGTGACGCTCGCGATGAAGTGCTTTACGTCGGCAAGGCTGCCAACTTGCGCTCTCGGGTTCGCAGCTATTTCTCTACCGACGAGCGGCGCAAAGTCGGCCAACTGCTGCGCGAAACACATCGCATCGACCATCAGGTGTGTCGAAACGGCCTCGAGGCGGCCGTGTTGGAGTTGCGGCTGATCCATCAGTATCTGCCGCGCTTCAATCGACAAGGCACCCGGGCCGGCAAATACCCGTACATCAAGCTGACTCTCAACGAACGGTTCCCTCGCCTCTCGGTAGTGCGAAAAGTGAACAATGACGGAGCTCTCTATCTGGGTCCAGTGGCATCAACACGGGTAGCAAAACGGATAATCGAGGCGATCCATAGCGTGGCACCTGTTCGGCGCTGTGGAATCGCCTCAAGAGCGTCGCCGACTGCGAGCGTTTGCGCCTCAGCTCAATTGGGGGTCTCGTGTTGTCCGTGTTCTGGGGCGACACCGGAAGTCGAATACGCGGCAGTAATCGAAGAACTCGTCACAAACCTGACTTCGCGCCCCGATCTTCTGCTGTCCCCGTTGAGCGCAAGAATCGAGAAGTTGGCGAAGACGCAGCGTTACGAAGAAGCGGCCGATGTGCGGGACAGAGCTGAGGCACTAGCGGGTCTGCTGCGACGGCATCGACGTTTTGATCTGTTGCGGCGCGCTGGACGCGTGCGTCTGGGTATCGGCGATGGCTGGGTGGAGCTTGTCGGAGGACAACTCAGTCGCAGCGGTCATGTCGAAGACTCAGACGAACTCTTTGGGCCGGCTGCTCTGCCTACTCCTGAAGCCACAGCAACAACAGAGTCTTTGCCTGTGGTGCCCCTGCCTGTTCCGCAGCGGGCGGAAGCCGACGAGTTGCTCACAGTCGTTGGCTGGATCGAACGCAATATCGACAAAGTAACTATCGAAGAGGTCGAGGGTGTGCTAGCCAACCCTCTGCCCGCCCTACCAGTCTTCAAGCCCAAGACCAAGAGTCCAGCTCGCCGCACTGCATCCCGTACAGGCGTCACGGCGTTACCCGGATCGCTTCGATCAGCAGGCATGCCAAAGTCGCGAATCGCCTGACCACCCTGTGTGCGGCGATGTCACCAGGCCCTTGATACAAGATCTGAGAGTCTTGCCTCCGCACGCCCATCGTCGATTGCAGCCGCGGCCGACGCCACCCCTTCGCTGAGATCTGCTGCGAGACCCGCAACAACCAGACCAGCAGCGGCATTGAGCAGAACGATGTCTCTGTGAGGTCCGCGGTCGCCCGCAAAGACCGAGCGAGCGATCCTGGCGTTCGCCTCGGTGTCGCCCCCGGCTATGTCGGCAGGTGAGGCCGAGGCCAAGCCGACCGACGACGCAGTGACCGTCATCTCGGTGATGTCACCCTCTTCGAGCGAGAGAATTTTCGAAGGGCCCGTCGTGGACAGTTCATCCAAACCGCCGTCACCGTGCACAACCAGCGAACGCTGCGATCCCGTTGCTTTGAGTACTTGAACCATGCGCTTTGCGGCGGACCAATCCCCCACACCGACGACCTGGCACCTCACGCGACCCGGATGACTCAATGGACCCAGAATATTGAACACCGTCGGGATGCCCAGCTGCGCCCGTACGGGACCCACATGACGCATCGCCGGATGAAAACTCCGAGCGAAGGCAAACCCCAAGCCGATGCTGTTGACTTGATCCTCGAGTTGACCGGCAGTGATGTCGACATCGACTCCGAGAGCCTCCAGCAAATCGAAGCTGCCTGAGGTGGACGAGGCCTTGCGGTTACCGTGCTTGCACACCGTCGCGCCGGCTGCGGCAGCCACGAACGCTGCCATCGTCGAGACGTTGAGAGCATGGCGTATACGGCTAGGCGAACCTCCCGCACCAACGATGTCGATTGTGTTGTCCGGCACCGACAGAGGAGTTGCTGAATCAAGCATGGCCACCTGGAGTCCCACCAACTCCCCCACCGTCTCACCCTTGATTCGCAGACCGACAATGAACGCGGCTATCTGCGCGTCTTCGGCCTCACCATTGAGGATCGTGGAGAGAACCGCTCTGGTGATCTCCGCGCTGAGGTCAGCGCCATCGGCCAGCGTGCCGAGGATGGCCGGCCAACCGCCATGCTCGTCGATGCTTGTCGCAGGTGTCATCGGTATCATCGGTGTCATGTTCGTCTCTGTAGGGTTCCAACAGCCAACAGCGCGACCGTAGCGCGCTGCTAGCCTCGGCCCCGTGTCAAAGTCCCTGTTTCCTGCGGCCATAAGAGCGGGTGCAGTGACTTGTCTGGTGATTACCGCGCCCGCGGCCGTGATACAAGCGATCCTCAGCGACAGTGGCGAAACCCGACAGTCGAATTGGGTGTATCTCACGCTTTTGGCAATCGTGGCGGCCTATCTGTTGGGAGGCGCAGTTGCCGGCCGGTTGGCGACCGACGCGCCGATGATCAACGGCGCCACCGCAACGCTCATCGCATTCGCGGTCGTACAATCCGTCGCCGCGGTTTTTCGCATCGCTGGTGGCGACGGAATCAACCCGCTGGCGTTGACCTTCAATGCTCTGCTGGCCGCGGCTATCGGAACTGTCGGCGCTGGAATTGGCGCTTACCTTGCCAATCGCGCCAGAGTCAATTGATTCAGATTCTGTTCAACCAGGAGAGGGGCATCAGATGAAGCTTCCAGTTTCGGGCGCGGTTCACGACGAACGCGAGATCGAGGCCGTCGTGGCCGTACTGCGCTCATCGACGCTTGATATAGGCGAGAATGTCTTTGAGTTCGAGCGGAGGACCGCTTCGCTGCTGTCCAAACAGCACGGAATCATGGTCAACAGCGGATCTTCCGCTCTGCGTATCGCGGTGGATCTACTGCAACTCGAGCGCGGCGACGAGATCATCACCTCGCCGCTGACCTTCTCGACCGACATAGCCACCATGGTGCAGTCAGGTCTGGTCCCCGTGTTTGTGGACATAACGCCCGATACCTACCAGATCGACCACACCAAGATCGAAGCCATGATCGGGCCTCGCACAAAAGCGATCCTTACCCCGAATCTGTGCGGCAACTGCCCTGATTGGGACGCGATCCGTGCGATTGCCGATGCCCACGGCCTGAAGGTAGTGGAGGATTCCTGCGATGTGCTCGACTCCTGGCAGCGGGGCGAGCGCACCGGTGCCCGAGCCGACATTGCAGTTACCAGTTTTGCCCGTAGTCATGCCATGACCGCAGGCGGCGCTGGTGGTCTAGTCGGTGTCGACGACCCGGACCTGTTTGATCTTGGACTTGAGCTGCGACGCTGGGGACGGCGCTCCGAGCCGTACCTGTACGGCTCACGCAAAGGTCTCCAGGATCGTTTCGGGTATCTCGCGGACGGCACGCCGTACGACATGATCTTCACCTTCGACTCGATCGGCTACAACTTCGAACCAACCGAGATCAGCGCCGCTTACGGCTTGGTACAACTCGACAAGCTCGCCGGTTTCAACCAACAGCGTCGCGACAATTGGCGGCGATTCGATGACTTCTTGGCAACACGTGATGGCGTGACTGGAGGCCGTACCACTCCTGAGACCGACACGACTTGGATGCGCTTCTGTTTCACCATCGACGATGACCTCGGTAGCGACCGCAGTGAGGTCCAAGAACAACTCGAAGAGCGCGGCGTGTCCACACGTATGGTCTGGACCGGCAACATCTTGCGCCAGAAAGGATTCGCCGGAATCGAGCACCGCGCTCCGGTAGACGGGCTGCCGAATTGCGATTACATCATGGACAACGCCATGTCGCTGCCGATTCACCACGGCCTCAACGCAGATCACATCGGTTTCATGTGCGAACAACTCGACGCGGTGCTCGACGGCTAGACCGAGCAAGTCGACGAAGCGGTTATTTGTTGAGACAAACCCTCACTTGTTGGGGCAAACTGAAGGAGTGACGGGGAGTCGGCTGGATGGCCGCGGCGCAGTTCGCTGCGTCGAGGAAGGTCGGGACTCCGTAGGGAAGGGTGCTGGCTTGCGCCAGTCGAGGTGACTCGCAGGAAAGTGCCACAGAAAACAAACCGCCTGACTGGTCCCTTCGGGGCTACCAGGAAGGCAAGGGTGAAAAGGTGCGGTAAGAGCGCACCAGCACCCCGGGCGACCGGGGTGGCTAGGTAAACCCCACCCGGAGCAAGGCCATGCAGGGAGAGGGCGTCCCGTCCGCAGACACTCCCGGGTAGGCCGCAAAGATGGATGGTCATCCACGGAGTCGGCAACCCGGCTCCCGGACAGAATCCCGCCTACAGGCCGACTCCCCGTCACACCCGCCGATTCGAAGTCGGCCTTGGCAGGTCCCGCACCTCAGTCGTCGAGACGTGGCGTACGCCGGAACCGTTTGGTGTCGGAGCGACGGCGCTTTGCGTCAATCCGACGTTTCTGAGAGCCGCGTGTGGGCTTGGTGGCGGTTCGCTTGCGCTTCACCCGACTGGCCGAGTCGATCCGCTGCTGAATTCGCTCAAGGGCGATCTGGCGGTTTCGTAGCTGCGAGCGCTCGGCATCCACAGTGACTCGAATCACCTTTCCAAATCGCTCAATCACCCGCTCACGAAGGTCCTCGGGCATCGTCGCCTCCTCAATGTGCAAGACGGCCTCAACCTTGGTGTTGGATCGGTTGGCGTGCTGTCCGCCAGGACCACCTGAAGCAACAAAGCGAAACCTCACCTCGTCTTCCGGAACAGCCCAAGACACGCTCGACGGCTTCATGGCCCTAAGTTCTTCATGGCCCTAAGTTCTTCATGGCCCCAAGTGCTTCATGGCCCTAAGTGCTTCATGTCCCTAAGTTAGGTCATGCACGAGCTATCGGAGGTGCTCTCGGGGCAATCGACCTGAACTCAACAGCGTCCGGCGGTTATCGGGCTTCGTGAGTTCGAAGCGGCGGACCAGCCAAACGATGGCAACAATCCCGAACACCTCCAACATAACGAGCACGACTGCCGGGCGATCAAACTCCGGCAGTGGCGCGGCGGCAATACCGTCGAACCCGGCGAACGGCCACCAGAACAACTCGGTGCGCGTCCATGCCCCCGAGGCCACGAGAAAAACAAAAGTCCCAATCGGCACGCCCAACAGTCGACGCCGAACCAGACGCGACCCAACAGTCACCGCCATCACAAGAGCCAACAAACTAACCGAACCTCCCAGCGTGTGAAGGATCAGTGGGCGTCCCGAGATGCCCTCTAGCAGTGGCAGCACAGAGCCGCCCACAACGTACCGGTAGTCGATCGCGGGGCTGTCAAATACGAAGAGAACACCGATCACCGCTACCGCAACAAAGAAGACAAACACGTCAGAGCAGAACGATCCGACCGCACTCGTCGCATGACAACACGTCGGAGTCAGTGGTGTATTTCATCCGATCAACTTCCATCGCCGGCATCATCGAAGGGCAACCGACGCACTTACCTGCCTCGAAGCGCACCACGGTCGCAGAACCGAACACGGGACGCAAACGTTGATAGTCGGCCATCAGCGAACTATCGAGTGCCGCTTCGAGATCTGCTCGATTTGAGCGGACTGTTTCGAGTCGAGCATCGATCTCTGCCTCAGCAGAACTGATCTCAACGGTCAAAGTAGTGATTCGTTCAGCTACAAGTTCACCCTCAGAACCCAGCCCAGCAACCTGGGCGGCTAGCGACTCGGCCTCTTCCATGGCGCTGAGAGCTTCGTCTTCAAGATCACTCTGACGGTTCTGCAACGAAGCGATCTCGTCCTGGAGAGCCTGCAAGTCACGCAGTCCAGTGACCTCGCCGCTGTACAGCCGCACCTCATCGGTTTCAATCTTGTTCGCAACGATCTGAGCCTCGTCTTCATAGCGCTTCTGGCGTGTTGCCACTGCGATCTGGGTGAGTGAAATTTGATCAATCTGAGTTGCGAGACGCTGCCGTTCGACCTCGGCTGCTTCAAGTTGCTCCCGCTGCACAAGCACAGCTCTCTTGTGCAACAACTGTTCGGCCTCAACGTCAAGACGTTGAACTTCAAAAAGATCGTGGTAACTCATTCGTCAAGTAGCTCCCTACTGTGAAGACACCTCATAATGAACTGACCATGAGACAGTACCGAACTTGGACCCTGAACGCCCCACGAGGGTCGGCGGAATGACCACACTGGCGGTCATCGGTGCAGGCAAAGCAGCGGTACTTCACGCTGAATCCTCGCGTGTGATCGCTGGGGTGCAACTCATCGGGATTGGTGGACGTTCTTTGGGACGTGCCGGCGCGGCTGCTGAGGCGCTCGGCTGCGCCGAACTAAGCGTTGACGACATGGTCAAACGCGCTGACATGCTCGTTGTTGCGGTACCACCAGGCGACACCGGTGATGTATTGGCGCTTATCCCTCCGGATCGTCCCATCCTCGTCGAATCACCGGCCGGCATACCTTCGGCGGTCGACACAGCAGTTCGACCAAATGCGATGCTCGGCGCCAATCTCCTTCACGCACAGACAGCACGCCAGGGGCTCGCGTCGATCAACGGTCTCACGGACGCACACCACCTTCTGCTGCGCGCCAACGGTCTTCGCCCCTGCTGGCACACCAGCGCCAACCAGAGCGGTGTCCTGCTGGACTTGGGCGGTCGCCTCCTTCCCGTCCTGTTGGCGGCCGCCGGCCAACCAGTAGTGGAAGTCTCTGCCAAGCTGAGCGGCCAAGGCGATGTTGACATCGGCGCCGAGTTTGATCTGAGGCTTGACGACGGACGGTTGATACACGCCGAATTGCATTGGGGAGTCGAGCCACCCGCAGCCGATATTGAAGCCGCGAGCGCCAACGCTGTCGTAACGCTTCGACTTTGGCCATTTCCTGTGCTTGAGGTTGACGGAAGCGAAATCGCCACGGCTGAGAGCCAAGAGCCACTGCACGCGCTCGGATTTGTGTCCCAATTGCAGCGGCTGACCGCTGTCACCAACTATCAAGCTGCTCCTTGGCCCGAACTCTCCAGCGGGTTTGGCACGTTGAGAATCATTGAGGCAGCGCTACTCAGCGCCAGCAGCAAAAAGCCCTGTCGACTCGCCTAGATCGGCGCGCCAGGATCAGTTAGCGCCCGAGAGTTTGCGGTGGTCCCAGCTGATGACTTTTTGGGGCTCGACCACCACAGCTGTCCGCTTGGCAGCCATCTGCGTAGCCGCCTGCTCCAAAACCTCCTCGGGGATGTCAGGTTGATTCCGTTTCATCACCTCAAGAGCCAGCGGATACACCTCTGAATGGTCAGTCACGAGCCGCGCGGTTCCCTTGATCATCACGCCTCGCAGCTGATCGTAGACATCGCCGTCTTCCCATAACAGAGTAATTCGCGGGTCTCTTTGCAGATTCTTGATCTTCTGGGATTTGGTGTAGGTCTCGAAGACCACTCGCTTATCGATGCGGGCAAACCACAAAGTCGACAAGTGAATGCTGCCGTCGCGCTCGATCGTCCCCACTTGGAGGCTCTTTTGCTCTTCGATGAAAGCGTCGACTTCATCTTCGTTCATGCGGATCACGTCTCGTCTGTTCTGTGCCATCCGCTCAGGCTAGAACTTCCCGGTCAGAATTAGATTGTCGGCAAACTAGAAAAAGACACCCGTGGGTGCCTTTTTCCAGATTGATTGTTGACGCGATGGTGAACGAAAAGTTCGCTCAGATCACTCGGACAGACAGGGCTTCATCGCCCTTGCGGCCCGGGCCGATCTCGAACTCCACGTTTTGACCTTCCTCAAGAGTTCGGAACCCGGAACCATCTATGTTGGAGAAGTGCACAAACACATCGTCGCCGTCTTGACGGGAGATGAATCCATAACCCTTCTCGTTGTTGAAAAACTTCACTGTGCCCGTGGGCATCTGGGCATTCCTTTCGATTAACCGCGGCGTTCAACGCGAACTCCGCACGCACAGCCTAGAGAGCCTTTAAGTGAATCCACCGACGCCGCTGAGAATGTGTCTTTGTCTCCCGCTCTTGTTCGCAGCGCTCCACCCCCCGCTCCTGGTCGCCGCGCGCCACCTCCGCTCGGGCCGCGGGCGGGCCGCGCCTGCTCGGTCTCTCAGCGACCGGTGACGGAATCGAATCCGTCAACAAGTTCGCGAATCCGTTGCTCCGCATCGGGCGCTTGGGGCGCTAGACGCAATCCGAGCCGAAAGTCGGTCACTCCGGTTTCAACTAGTCGCGGGACAGACGACATGGTGGCTTCAATGTCGAATGAGCCATCGTCGCGGGTGACAACGCCAAGGTTGGACACCACTTCGATGTCATCGGGATCACGGCCTTCTGCGCGGACCGCTGCTCTCATTCTGGCAATACCGCTGGAGATGTCGGCGGCATCTGGCCCCCAGGGGATCCAGCCTGTGCCAAAACGGGCAAGCCGACGCATCGAGGCCGCATTGACGGTACCGCTGACCCAGATCGGCACGCCCCCTGCTTGGCAGGGTTTCGGCATCTGGTGTATCTGCGAAAACTGCAGACGGTCAGAGGAATGCTCAGCAACTTGCTGACTCCACAGCGTCTGGCACACCTCAAGCGTGTGATTGAGTTGCGCTCCACGGTCACGGTAGTCGAGTCCCGCCGCTTCATACTCCTCGCGTTGCCAACCAACCCCGACGCCCAGGTCAACTCGGCCGCCTGACAATACATCGATGGTGGCCAGCGTCTTGGCCAGCACCACCGGCCGGCGCAACGCCGCGATCAAGATCCCGGTGGCGAATCTTATACGTTCGGTCACCGCTGTCAGGTGAGCGATCGTGGTCAGCGGTTCCAACCAATGACCGTCTGGACCGGTCGGTTGACGGCCGCCTGCGATGCCTCCAGTCTTGGCGTCGCTGTAGGCCTCGAGGTTCTCCCCAAAAACAACATGATCCGCCAAAGCCAGCCGATCGATGCCGGCGCGGTCCGCTACCTTGGCCCGCTCAACTAAGTGCGTCCAGCCTCCAGGGTCGTCGGCCGAGAACGTGATCAGCATTGTAGAGAGTGTTGGGTGTATCGGCATCGCCTACCTCAGTCGCTATCGGTTCACTTGCATGTAAGCACACCACGCGGTTGCGGCAACATACGGGTGTCGATGATGGGTGCTCAGCTACGCCGGCGGCGGCGACGCTGCGGGCGATCGTCATCGCGGACAGTTTGACTCCGGCGGCTCGCCGGGGAGCTCGGTTCTCGAAGTTCTGGCACCGCAATCGTGCCGTCGAGGACGCCGCTGATCAACGACAGATGCGCTGGTGTATTCCCACAGCAGCCACCGATAATCTGCGCGCCCGCTTGGCGCACGCGATGGGCGTGAGCGGCCATGACCTCGGGGGTGCCGCTGTAACACAGCTCCGCACCTCTCCATTGTGGTATTCCAGCATTTGCCTTGGATATGACCGGCACGCCGCTGACGGCCTGCATCTCAAGCACAGCAGCCTCGGTATCTGCAAGATTGTTGCCGCAGTTGGCGCCCATAGCTGCTACGCCAAGCTCGGTGAGTCGTTTCGCTGCGTCGTCACCAGTGACACCCATCATGGTGCGCCCGGCGGTGTCGAAGCTCATGGTGACAGCGATGGGTAGGTCGCAGCGTTGCCGGGTTCCTCGCACCGCGGCCTCGACCTCTTCAAGCGAACTCATGGTTTCGATCCAGACAAGATCGACGCCTCCCCGACTGAGCCCCTCAGCCTGTTCGGCGAAGGCGACGACGGCATCTGCGAACTCAAGGGGACCCAACGGCGCGATCAACTCACCCGTGGGACCGACCGAGCCGGCCACGAGGACATTGCGGCCTGCGCGACCTGCGAGGTCAGCGACAACTCGACCGTTTCTGCCGGCAGCCTCGTTGACTTCGACTACGCGGTCATCAAGCGTGTGCAGTGACAGGCGATGACGCGTGCCGCCGAAAGAGTTGGTCAAGAAAATGTCGGAGCCGGCGTCAACATACGCTTGGTGGACTTCCTGCACTTTTTTTGGAACGTCGACGTTCATCCGCTCAGGCGCATCGCCAGGTAACAAACCACGGGCGAACATTTCAGTGCCCATGGCTCCATCGGCGACGAGATGGCCTCGCTGCGCGACCAACTCTTCAAGCGCCATGGCCGCTGACGCTATCTGCAGGCCAACGGCTAACGACGTTGCGCATACCCCCAAAATTCTCAGTCTCTTTCTTCTCAGTCTCTTTTCTGGTATCGAGTCTGACCGACGCGGCGACGCGTGGAACACTGAGACTGTGCTGCGCTTTTCTTGGAAACCAGGATCCTCCCGTAGCGGCACACCGAGCGCTTCGACCCATGTTGCGCAACTCTGGTGGCTCACCTGGCCAGTGGTCCTCATCGCGATTCAGTTGTTGTTTTTTCCGGCGCCGGAAAAAACAACACCAGCAGGGTTCTAGCAATCGCGAGCTATTCGCGTTCTCGTAGCTCGCGGCGCAAGATCTTGCCGGAGGCGCTCTTGGGGATGGCGTCGATCACCTCAAGCAAGCGGATCTGCTTGTAACTCACCAAATGCTCGCCAACGAGTGCTTGAACCTCTTCGAGGGTGACCGTGCTTCCAGGAGCGCACACCACGAAGGCTTTGGGGATCTCACCGGCTTCAACATCTTCAACCCCGATCACCGCCACATCAATGATCGCCGGATGGGTGATGACCACCGCTTCGATCTCCGCAGGGGGAACCTGAAAACCCTTGTATTTGATGAGTTCCTTGATGCGGTCCACGATCGAGTAGTGCCCTGCCTCGTCGAGCACTGCCACGTCGCCGGTGTGCAGCCAACCGTCTGCGTCGATGGTTTCGGCTGTGGCTGTCGGGTTGTTGAGGTAGCCCTTCATCACCATCGGGCCGCGTACCCACAGTTCGCCTCGTCCGCCGACATCTTGATCTTCTCCTGTTTCGGGGGCCACGATGCGGCACTCGGTGTTGGACACGGCCGTGCCGCTGGTGCCGGGCCGGTAATTTCCTTCTGCAGTAGCGTGCGTCACCGGGCTGAGTTCGGTCATCCCGTAGCCCTGAACGACTTCGCATCCCACGCGGTTTGCCGCTTCCGCTGCCAGGTCGGCACCGAGGGGTGCGGCGCCCGAGAACACCTGTTTAAGACTCGACAGGTCGTAGTTCTCCACAAGCGGAGACTTGGCCAAGGCCAGCACCATCGGTGGCACCGCGAAGAAACGGGTAATCCGCCACGACTCCACGAGTGTCAGTGCCGCATCCAAATCGAACCGCGGCATCGTCACCACGGTCACGCCGTTGGCGAGCAACCCGTTCATCAGGACCTGCATCCCGTAGATGTGAAAAAAGGGCAGGGCTGCTAGTCCCACGTCGTTTTCGTCGTATCGGAGCACATGTTCCATCTGACAGACATTGGCAACCAGATTGCGGTGGGTCAGCATCACGCCCTTGGGCAGACCAGTGGTTCCCGACGAATACGGCAGCACCATCACATGCTCGTGAACATCAACCTCGACTTGGTCGATCTCGGTGCCCATCAGCGAAGCCATCGACGTGGCCCCGGGGGCCTCCCCTACCACGATCACCTCGCTGACACTGGTGCCTTCTACAGCGGCCAGGGCAACGTCGAGAAACATCGGAATCGTCAACAGCAGCGACGCGCCCGAATCCTGGAGTTGGAAACGGACCTCGTTGGCGCCGTATGTCGGATTGATGGTGGTGATCGTGGCGCCAACAACGCCTACGGCATGAAATACGACGGCGTATTCGGGCACGTTGGGGGCCATGATCCCAAGAACATCTCCAATGCCGAACCCTCGTGCCGATAAACCCCCGGCCATGGATCGTATTGCCGAGTCAAGTTCAGCGAAGGTGTATGTCGAAGAGGCGCCGTCGGTGATGGCCACACGATCCGGGATGCTTTGCGCATGACGCATGACCAACTCGGTTATGGAAACGTCTGGGATCTCCACGCGGGGCAGAGGACTGGTATGGATGATTGTCATCGGTTTCCTTAGAGACTTGATTCGTCCACGGATGGTAGCGTGAGCAACATCTGCGGGCCCATGCGGACTCAGGATACGGTGGACGCATCGCCTCACAGACTGAGAAAGGCGAGCAGTACCACAGGCCAGATTCATGGACCCGTTTATCGACCCCACCGATCCCCGCAGAGTTCGCAACCGAAGACCTGTCCGTACCTTCATTCGGCGGGTCATGCGCCCAGAGCCCCGTCCCCCTAGAGAACCCGACATCTTCACCGCGGCCCGTCACGTCACGGGCGCGATTGGAGCTGGCACCAGCCCGGTTTACGAGGCGCTGGCCGAAGGGGGCGAGAGTCTCAACCGTTCGCTGCGGAAGAACCCGTTGCCTCCCAGCACCCACGTTTCGCATCGTGACGCCACCCGTCACAATCTTCCGGTCCCGCTCTCTGAACGCTGCATTCAGGACCACCGCAAACCCGAGGACTCGTGAACTCGGACACGCTTGGATAGTCGAGCAAAGAGTCGCTAGGGCAAGAGTCGCTAGGGGAAGAAGAGCAAGGCGTTACTGCGACGGGGTGGGGCACCCAGATCGGTTAGGTCAACAGAATCGATCTGGGCGGTCGTCACGTTCAGAACCGACAACCGCGAGGCCGTAGCGGCGTCAAACCACGCAACAAAAGACGAGTCCGGTGACCAAGCGATCGCCCCGCGCACTTCGGTCGCGAGCACGACAAGTTCGTCGGCTGCGACATCATAGAGGAGGTCTGGATATGACGGGCCTGTGGCTGGGTTGACCAGCAGAAGATGAGTTCCGTCGGGAGCGATCGTGACGCTCCCCAGGTCACCCGAGAGTTCTGTCGGCAGATCCGAGACTGCGCCTGATGAGCGATCAACCAGCACCGGAGTGCAGGCCAACGAATCAATGCAACGGATCTCGACATGATGAGTAGTGGTCGCGGCGACCACCGGCCAGTCAGAAAAGTGAACGAGGCCACTTTGAGTGGTGACAAACGTCTCACCGGTTGAACTAGTGACGAGCACACCGAGGCCAGGCACATCGAGCAGCGCTGCCCCGACCGGCACCTCAAGACGAACCATGAACACTCCAGAGGAGTTTCCAACGTAGATTTTTGCAGGATTCGGCGGCGCATGGACGACTATCGCGAGGCTGTTGATCTCCCCCACAATGACCTGCCCCAGTGAGGAAAGACGGTAGATGGTGGGATCATCTGATCCAGCGCCCAACTCGAAACCGTACGTATCACCGCTCTGGTCGAACATGACGAAAGAGCCGAAGCCGGCGAGCAGGTCGTTCATGGTTGCTACTTCGGGTATCACGATCTTTACGGGATCGTCATCTGAAGCAGGGTTGACAATGGCGATGCCGTCGGGCGCAACATATGCAACTCGATGTTGGCCAACGAGCAATGCCAGTTCGCGTAGGGCTAGCGTGTTGCGGCCTTCAGACACAGTTCTGTCGGTATCATCGCTTCCGGTGTCACCGTCTGTATCTGATGCTGGGCTTTCGTTCGGGTCAATGTCTGTGACGGGGAACGAGTCTTCGGGAGCGCTGACTGATTCGGGCGACTCACGCCAACCAATAAACAAAGCCGCTGCGAATATTGACAGCAGAGCAACCGTGAACCACTTCGCGGGTCCAACACGACCGGCGGCCCCGACAGCTGCGGTCTCTTCGGTGAAATCGCTGTGGTCCGAGTGACCGCGGTGGCTTTGGTCAATCTTCTGACCGCAGGTGGGACACACGTGCTGATCGAAGCGCTCATCGGCTCCGATCGAAAGATGCTGGATTCGAGGAGAGCGTGGGTTGTTGTCTCGCTGGTCGGCTTGCTCGGTAGCTCGCTGGGTGTCTCGCCTCATCTGCGACCGAATCTAGTTCGCTTCGTGGTGTGCGGTTCAGAGCAACAGACTCCTGTCGCTGGTAGTTGTCTGAATCGCGGCCACGTTTACGCGGCCACGTTTAGAATGTGATCTGTTCGCTGGCCACTTAAGCGGAGTCAGGAGACGGGTGGTTACTCAAGAGCCATATCTGGACATGATCGCCCCTTGGGACGGGCGTCGTGTACCGGTGACTTTGCTGGGCGGATACCTCGGCGCCGGCAAGACGACGGTGATCAACGAAGTGTTGGCAGCAACCGACCGGCCTATTGCGGTGCTGGTTAACGATGTCGGTGAGGTGAATGTCGATGCCTCGTTGGTTCGCCGTCGCCATGGCGACACCATTGAACTGACCGACGGATGTGTCTGTTGCAGCCTCGCCGGGGGTTTGGCGGCGGCGTTTGATGGCTTGCGAGAGCGGGATACCCCGCCCGATCACGTCATTGTGGAACTGAGCGGCATTGCTGATCCGGCCCGGGTCGTGCCTTGGGCGTCTTCGCTAGGGTTTGCCCTTGATGGTGTTGTCGTGCTGGTTGATGCCGATCAGTTCCCGGAGCGCATCAACGATCCGGCTACGGCTGCTTCGGTGGAGACTCAACTCGTCGCAGCAGACCTGTTTGTGCTCACCAAACTTGACCTCGCATCGCTGGCTGATGTGGCCAAGACTCGGTCAATCTTGCAGGGCTGTGCCCCTGGTGTACCGGTTCTGAACAGCGACGATGCGGTAGCTACTGCCTCGTTTGTCGACCTCGCCACTCGTCGGCCCGGTGGCGTTACTGATGTCGGGCCAGCGAACCTGTTCGACGCCCATGAAGTCACCACCGTGGCGATACCGAGGCCCATCACAGCCACTGAGTTCGAAGCCATGATCGACGCATTAGCTCCATCGACGCTGCGCGCCAAGGGCATTGCGGTCACCCCCGACGGTACCCGCCTCCTCGCTCAAGTCGTAGGCCGCCGCCGTTCGGTCACCGTACTCCCCGACGCCGAATCCCAACCCCCCACCGACCTAGTAGTAATCACACCGCGTGGTTAACCGGTGCTTCTGGGGCACTCGCGGATTATCGTTGAGTGGTGTAATGTAATTTCGTGTTAGTTCATTGACGGAATCACAGGAAGTATCTGATGCGGAAGAAGAAGCCAGCATCCAGACCCCGCCAACCGGTGAATGGACAGTGGCAACCCGCAACCGCCCAAGAAACCTTGCCTGTCTTCGACAAACCGCCATCCCCGCCACCGCCGCCATCGTCTAAGAAATAGACCGTGCCGACGTCCCTGCTCGGGTTGGCGAAGCGCCTCGAACGCCAGTAACGGTGGCTACTGGGCACTACCTGTTGAGTGGTCCGTTTTGAGGCACGGAATGCTAACCGCAGGCGTAGTTGGCAGCACCCAGCGAACACTGCTGTGCCGTACAGCGGCGCGGCCACGCTAGTGCCCGGTCTAGGATGGGAACGCGAGAACACTCCCTGCGGGCTTGATGATCTCAAGACGATTCGAAGCAGCAAGTGGAAAGGAGGTCGCAACATGACTACTCGACTTGTTTTGCGTCTCACCGGGGGTAATGCTCGACTCGGAGAGGTGTTCGCGTCCGATCTCGCCCATCTACTCACCGGGGTTGAGCGGGCCGTCAGTCGGACCGCCGCTCAAATCGCTGGACGGGAACCCGGCAAGGCGGGACGGCTTCCTAAGACGGTTGCTAAAGCCACGAAGCTGCGGCTTACCGCCATTAGTGAAGGTAGCTTGGTGTTGGAGTTAGCGCCTCCCGATGAGCCCTCTGACCAGACCTTGGATCTTGACGACACACAACTCGCAGATTCGGCAATCCGCACAGTTATTGACGTTCTTGATGGTTCCGAGATCGGTTTTCCCGCCGCGACCGCCGCGCTTAGTGAGTTAGCCGAGAATCTGGATATCGGGGAGCGTTACAAGGCACTTGATTTTTCTCAACCCGGGAACATGCCTCGCGAGGCAGTACTAGACGCCACGGCCCGTCGGCGGTTGTCTGAAGCCGCCCGGCGACGTACTCACAGCGATGACAGTCAGACGTTGGTAGGGATCCTCTACGAGGCTGACTTCGAGAAGAACACGTCCCGACTGAGAACTTCATACGGCGACTCGGTTGTGGTCCGCTTCGACGACAGCCACGCCCCAAGGATCAAAGAAGCCCTACGGGAACATGCACGACTCCAAGGTAACGTCACCTACGACGACATCTCGGCATCAGTTATTTCGGTGGAACTTGCCGAGATCGAATCGGCCGAGCAACTGGAACTACTCGAGGATGTCGGAGACTTTTGGTTATCGCACTCCTTGGAGGATTTGGCCGACTCTCAAGGAGTCGGCGTCGTCGACCGGATCGAAGTCCTTCGGGACGAGACCATCTCCGACGAGGAAGCAAATGCCTTTCTTGCCGCGCTTGGGTTGTGATCCGTGCCAACTACAGGGTTGCTCGTAGACACCGATGTGCTCTCCTGGATTGCGTTGGGGAAACCGGAAGCCAAGCCCTTCGAACCGCTTTTGCTGGACAAATTGCCGTTCATCTCATTCGTGACAGTAGGGGAAATGTGCTTTGGCGCCGAAAGGGCGAACTGGGGTAAAACCCTGGTTGGGCGGATGGAGACGATACTAAAGCGTTACACGGTGATACCAGGCACTTATGACGTCGCCAAACAATACGGCCTCGTCAAGAGATACTTCCGGGATCAGGTTGGCGAGAATGATATGTGGATCGCAGCCACCGCGCTCGCACACGAACTTGCAATCATTACAAATAATTTGAGACATTTCGAACCGATGAGCGAACGGTTCGGTTTCAGTCTTGTTCATCCCGACCGCTTATAAAGCGGGTCGTATGCGAGACGGTCCCGCCGTATCCTGCGAAGGGCGTTTCGGCCGCCAGCGACGGCACCCGCATACTCGGAGTCGCAGGGTGCCGCCGATCAGTCACCGTACTACCCGACACCGAATCTCAACCCCCACCGACCGAGTGGATCGAAGCCACGCGACTTGGGCCCGTCGAAAGACGGACCCAAGTGGGTTGGACCAATGCACCTCGGTAGTCCAAAGCGGCGTATGGCCTACGCACATCTTAGCGCAAGGGCGTGGCTCTATTCAGACTCTTTCTTCCTCGGACGACGGCACCGTGGAGGAGTTTTACGCCGCGGTTGCCAGTAATTCGTTGCCACTCCCGCACCTTGCACATGTCTTGACTCATACCTTGCAGATGTCCTGAACCACAACACTTGCGATGTCTCACGCAGGCGCGCGAGGGGAACCGGCCGGAGCAAGACATCCGGGCCTGACAGCATCAAGGCCGAGCCCTTCCCGACACCTTCGAAGTAATCCGAGAACTCTCGACGGTTGATCCCGGTTCGTGGACCGAACCTCTGCCACAGGTCTTCTAAGTGATCGGTCTCGACGCTCGTGACGATGCACGTACCGACAAGCGCTCGCACCGGTGACGTCGAATAGATCAGTGCCCGTGTCGGCACGACGATCTTCGGTTCCGCCCGACGAAGCTCAACGGTCTTTTTGCCAGCGAGAACGACATCAGCAAACCTTGGCTTGAGAGACAGGACGATCATCCGCTCCTGATCGAGGCTCAAATCCGCTAGCTCAGATTTCGTCACGATGCTTCCTCCTTTCCTCGAAGAGTCCGAGACCTTCAGATTCATTGGTCCTCCGTGTTGTCAAAATGAGCCCGGATCTCCCCATGCGTTCGCAAAGTGTGACCCGCCGGGGTGAGCGACTGAGCATCATTATCGTGTACTCTCGCCTACGGGAAGAACAGGAGGTATCTGATGAGCAAGAGGACGTCATCACGCGCAGCCCGTCGATCCTCGAGAGATCAGCAGATGCGCGGGCAGAGATATGCCGCGAACCGCCCAACCCCTCCCGTATTTCAACATCCCCCATCGCCACCACCTCCTCCAGTCTCCAAGAAAAAAATCGTACCAACGTCTCTGCTCGGGTTGGTGATACTTCTCGTCGTCGCTCTTGGCCTTGGCTATCAATTGGGCCGGAAATCAAAGCAGCCGACTTGAGAACTGGCCCGATCACAACACGTATATCGGAGAGGGGACCCAGCCCATCAGGCCTCCCAGACCAGAGACCCTGCACAATCGCCAGGACCAAAAACCTCTGCCCCCAACCGCTTCACCCGGTGAACCGGGGAGAGGCTGTTGGGGGCTTTACGCAATCATTGTACCAGCGACTCGTGTCTGGGTTGATCAGGCACACCCGGCCGACGGCGACAACCGAGGGTATCAATCGAGGGCTAGGTGGAGTCGCAGGGCGTTGTCGAGTCGGGCCATATGCTCGAAGTCAACGATCCCGATCACACGGCCGATCCGTTCCACCGAGACAGACCTGATCTGCTCAGCCTGCGCCTTCAAATCAAAGTCAAGCCCGGTATCCGCCGAACTCAACAAGACCTGAAACGGATAGACCCGCTCAGTGTTGGAGGTCACCGGTACTACAGTGATCACGCCACGCCCCAATCGTCTGGCACTGGAGTTTGCACCGTCATTGCTGACGATAACAGCAGGCCGCGTTCGAGCAGCCTCAGAACCAACGGCATCACTGAAGTCGACGATGCGGATCTCGCTGCGGTGCATCAGCTAGCGGCGAGCCCGTCGGCAACTGCGGTGTCCCATAGGTGGAACTCGTCGTCGTCCCACTCTTCAAACGCATCGGCGTAACTCTGCGACAACTGAGATGCGCGAAGAAGCCTGACGGCCCGCTGAACCGCACCCGAGCGCGAGAGACCGTTGTGCGCTTCGGAGTAGTCGGCGAGGAACCGTAAGTCTTCGTCAGGAAGGTTCACACTTACTTTCATACTTTGAAGGCTACCAGAGTATGACTGTTCATTGCCACCGGACCGCCACACTTGTGTCACGCTGGGGTAACTCTGTCGTCTCCAGGGTCGGGTCTGGCCCGACAAGGAGCCGAAGCGGTTAGTCTGAGGCGGGTGAGCGGGACTGACTCAACCGAGAACCAGCGGCGTGATCAGGCGGGTCGAGTTCTTGCCACGTTGCCGGAGGACTGGGGGCGGGCGTTGGCGGTGGTGGCCCATCCCGACGACCTTGAATATGGAGCGTCGGCAGCGGTCGCCCGCTGGACCGCAATGGGCAAAGACGTACGTTACGTGCTGGCCACCCGGGGCGAGGCCGGCATAGATTCCATGCCTCCCAGCGAGGCCGGTCCGCTGCGCTCGAAAGAGCAGGTATCTGCCGCGGCCGCCGTGGGTGTTCCGGTGGTCGAGTTCCTGGATCACCCCGATGGCCTATTAACCAACGGGATCGAACTGCGGCGCGACCTGGCCGCGGCCATCCGCCGTCACCAGCCCGAAGTGATCATCGGATCGAATTACCGCGACCGGTGGGGAGACTCGGGGCCCTGGAACCACGTCGATCACCGAGAACTCGGTAGGACTCTGCCCGACGCCGTTCGCGACGCCGCCAATCGCTGGCTGTTCACCGAAGCAGGTGAACCGTGGAGCGGTGTGCGCTGGATCGCATACGCATCCTCTCCCGTCCCCACGCATGGAGTTGACGTGACCGATCATCTCGCGGCCGGCGTGGCCTCATTGCGCTGTCACCGCGTCTATATCGAGAGCCTCGGCGACCCGTCCTTCAATCCCGATTCGTTCCTGAGCAACAGCTGCCAGCAGGTCGGCGAGACGCTGGGCGTACAGTACGGAGTCGCCTTCGAACTGATCCCAATGTGATCAAGCGCTAGCGGAATCCCCCAATTTGCCGACGCCGAGCGCCGCATGATCCCAAGATTCAGGTTCCAGCCCCCCAAAGCGAAACGCCCGCATCGCCAGCACCCTACCCGTCACCAACCGGCCTGTTCACACCAATATCCCACCCCTGTGAAGGGCGCAACAATGCGTTGAAGGCTCACGAGTTCCACCCTGAAGAAATACAACTTGTAAGTTGTATTATTGTCCCACTAGGTTCCCGGGTGTGACCGCGAAGAACTTTGACGATCTTGCAGCGCCCCTGTACTCCACCGAAGAGGGTCAAGCCCTCATCGAGGAGTGCCGGCAAGAGCACCGGGCTGAGGTTTTTGCCTACCGCATCGGAGAACTGCGCCGAGAACTCGGCATAGACCAAGCCGAGTTGGCCGAACGTCTCGGAATGAGTCAGGCGGGTGTTTCAAAACTAGAGCGATCAACAGACCCCAAGCTATCCACACTCATGAAACTCGCCGCTGCGCTTGGCGCGTCTCTCCATATCGAAATAGCCGCCCAGGACCACACCATCGCTCTCGACCAGACTCCCAAGACAACATCTCATACGCCGGGATAAGCAAACAGCGCTCTACTCGAAGCGGAGGGCTTCGGTGGGCGACAGGCGAGAAGCGCGAACGGCCGGATAGATGCCCGCGAGCGCACCGATCACGAACGCCGCGCCGAGACCGCCCCAAACTGCGATGTCGGGAATGATCACCCGCCATCCCTGAGTTGCCGAATACCCCGCGGTGACCGCAACACCGAGCAGCACTCCGGCTGCACCTCCCGCCGCAGACAACAGCAGCGACTCGGTCAGAAACTGGCCGAGGATGTGACCCCGAGTAGCCCCGATCGCTCGTCGCAACCCGATCTCGCCGCGCCGCTCGAGCACACCGATCACCATCACGTTGGCGATACCGATCCCGCCTACGAACAGAGCCACCGCGCCCAAGCCGAGGAAAAGGTTTGCAAACTGGTTCTCGGCGGCCTCTTGAGCCTCCAGCAGGTCTGAAGGCCGGCTCACCTCCACCTCTTCCGGGTTCGCCGGATCGGCCGTGGCGGGCATGACATCGCGGGTGATATCAATCCACCCTTCGTTGACCCGTAGATAGACCGTCGTCGCCGCGCCATCAGCATCGAAATAGTCAATCGACGCCTGATGCCCGATAATCGCCGCCCGGTCCAAATCGGGAGCCAGCGCAAAAGGTTCCAAGATGCCCATTACCTCCACCCAACGGTCGCCAATGAGCACCCGCGGCCGGCTGCTGAGGTCCCTGATCCCAAGCCGCTGCGCTGTGACCGACCCCAGAACCACCGCTGGATACTCAAGGGCTGCCTCGGTGAGGAATGTGCCATGGGCGATTTCGCCGTTGAGGGTGTCGAGCAGGGCCATGTCGCTTCCCACCACCGAGATGCCGCCAGTCCGGCCCGACGGGATGAAGTCGCTGCGGTACACGTCAACGTCGACTGAGGACACAAAGGAGATCTCCTCCACGCTTCCCACCCGTCCGATCATCGCCACAGCCTCATCCGGAAGAGTGGCGTCGCCAGCACCGAAACCAGCGGAGGGGGTTACTTGCAAGAGGTTGGTGCCCAAGGCGTTGATCTTGTCGAGCAAATCGGACTTGGACGATTCAGAGAGACCGAGCACTCCCACGAGCGAAGCGATACCGATGGCGATACCCAGCGCTGAGAGGGCAGCACGCAGCTTTCGGGATTGAAGCCCCGCAAACCCGACGCGAATTACATCGAGCGGCCGGAGACGGCTTGGCTTCACAGCCGAGTTCGGTGAGTTCGCCGATTTCGGTGATTTCGTTGAATTCACCACGTCTGCCTCGTATCGGACTGCACCTGCCCGTCGAGCAGACGCACGATTCGGGGAAGCTGTGCGGCGATCTCATCGTTGTGGGTTACCACGACAATCGTGCTCCCTTCAGCATGTAGTCGCTCGAACAGTTCAATGATCGACGCGCTCGCCTTGGAATCCAGATTGCCAGTGGGCTCATCGGCCAGTATCAACGCCGGGTCATGCACCAAAGCTCTTGCGATTGCGACCCTTTGTCGCTCACCCCCGGACATTTTCGACGGAATGTGGGACTTCCGGTTTCCGAGGCCCACCCGGTCTAAAGCTGCCGCCGCTCGTTCTCTTCGTTCTCTGGGGGCCACCCCCAGATAGAGCAGTCCTCCGGCGACATTTTCTAGAGCCGAGGTGCCCGACAACAAGAAGAATCGCTGGAACACGAACCCCAGCTTGCGCCCGCGTATCGCAGACAAATATCGCTCAGAAAGTTCCGATGTATCCAACCCGTCGACCAGCACCGTGCCGCTGCTGGGCCGGTCAAGCGTGCCCATCATGTGGAGCATGGTTGACTTGCCGCATCCCGACGGACCAACCACACCAACCATCTCGCCGGACTCAATGGTGAGGTTGACCCCGTCGAGCGCAAGCACTGGCGGGGTACCCGGGTAGGACTTGGTGGCCGACCGAAGTTGCAACGCCGGGGCGGCTAGCTCACCGGCGGTCACGGGATCACAACCTCCAGGTTCGGCGCCAATCCATTGCCGGCGACCTCTACGAATCCATCGGCGAAGAGTCCGGTGCTGACCCCGACCAAGCGGACGCTTCCGTCGGGTTGGACGATCTCAACTGCGTAGCCCCCCTCCTGGAGAGCAAGCAAGGCACTCACAGGAACGCTCAGAACAGCCTGGGCGACCTCAGTGGCGAAGCGAACTTGAACGGTGGCCCCCGTCCAATTCGGGTCCACCGACTCCTCCGGCGCAATCACGACATCCAGATATGACGATTCGTTACTCTGTTCGGTTGCTGAAACGATCACCGGGACAGCACCCAACTCAATCACTTCGCCATTCACCTCGGTATCGTCGGGAAGCTCGATCAGCACAGAAGTACCTAGTGCGAGCAGATCCTGATCGATCTCCAGAGAAACGAAGGACAGATCCCGCGCGGCCCTCGTTGAGCCAACCCGCTGTTCTGCCAGCTGGATTGCCGCGGCGGCCTCGGCCATGGCCGTCGGGTCCAGATCAGCAATCAGGTCGTCGTAAGTCTCTTGGGCACGGGCGACTGCCGCTCTCCCAGCCCCCAATTCAGCTTCTGTAGGCGCAGCGGTCAGATTGTCGAGCGTCAAGCGGGCCTGGGCAACAGCTGCTTCCGCAGAGGCCAGATCGGCGGGTCCAGCCCCAGATTCAAGATCATCGAGCGCGATCTCAGCACTCGCCACCGACGCTTCGGCGGATGCAATCCTCTGTTCGGCCTGCGTCACTTGCGAATCGGTGACCATCGAGTCGATGGCGAACAGTCGGGCGTTGCGTTCCAACCGTGTCCCCTCGGCGGGGACGTCCACCACGACACCACTGCTGGGAGCAACCACGATACGGGCCTCGTCGTACATTTGACGCCACTGCACGGCACCTGTGACATCCACAGTCGGGTCGACGAAGTCCGGTAGTCCGTTTTCTCTCATGCACTGGGCAAAATTCAACAATGCCTGCTCGGGGTCTGTTTCCACAGCCTCAGGCTCAACTTCCGCAGCCTCAGGCTCAACTTCTGTAGGCGCAACCTCCTGCGCCGCGACCCCCTCAGAGAATTCTTCCCCAACTGTGCGGATTTCAGGTTCGCTGCTTTGGCCAGCGGTTGCCGCGGGATGGTCCCCGCCTCAGACTCCGATCCCAAGAACCCGGCATCCGTCTTCAGTCGCGCACAACGTGGGCGCGGAGGGATTCGAACCCCCGACTTCTTCCTTGTAAGGGAAGCGCTCTAACCAACTGAGCTACGCGCCCGGAGAACAGCAAAGGCTACGGGCAAATTCAGAGAATTTGGCTGAGGAACAGTTGGGTGCGTTCTTCAGTCGGGTTCGTGAAGAAGTGCTCCGGCGGTCCGACTTCGACGATTTCGCCGTCAGCCATGAACACCACACGATCAGCAACCTCTCGGGCGAAACCCATTTCGTGGGTCACGCAGATCATGGTCATGCCCTCGGTAGCGAGATCCTGCATGGTGTCGAGAACTTCCTTGATCATCTCCGGGTCCAGCGCCGAAGTGGGTTCGTCGAAGAGCATCACCTTGGGCTTCATCGCCAACGAACGAGCAATGGCAACCCGCTGTTGCTGACCACCGGAAAGCTGGCCCGGATACTTCCTTGCCTGATCTGGAATCTTCACCCGCTCGAGCAACTCCATCGCCGACGCTTCCGCTTGAGCTTTGGGAACATTGCGAACGTTGCGAGGCGCCAAGGTGATGTTGTCCATCACCGACAGGTGCGGAAACAGGTTGAAACTCTGGAACACCATGCCCGTCTCGCGGCGAATCCCCTGAATTGCCCGAATGTCATCAGACAACTCAACACCATCCACGACAATTGAGCCACGGTCGTGTCGCTCAAGGCGGTTGATACAGCGAATCAGCGTGGACTTGCCCGAACCCGAAGGCCCGATAACCACCACCACCTCCTGCTCCCCGACTGACATGTTGATATTGGTCAGAGCCTGAAAGTCTCCAAAGAACTTGTCTACCCCTCGCAAGCTGATGATCGTGTCCCCTTTACCGAGGACCTCGGTTGCGTCTGCGTTGACGGTTATGTCGCTCATCTCACTCCGACTCCTAATTTCTCTTCGACTCTACGACTCTCTTTCGACATGGTGTAGGCGAATGCCCAATATCCGAGGGCGACGAAGGGATACGTCACCGTCACCAGCCCTTGTCCCAGAAACTCTGTCTGGGCGTTGGCCACGGCAGAAGCCTGCAGGAACTCCAGCAAACCAATGATCGTAAGCAACGAAGTGTCCTTGAACAACGAAATGAACTGGCCTACTAGGGCGGGAATCACCGCACGCAACGCCTGGGGAAGGACAATCAGACGTTGTATCTTGCCGGCGGACATCCCAGCGGCCTGCGCTGCTTCAACCTGACCACGAGGCACCGCCTGAAGACCTCCACGGACAATCTCGGCGATGTATGCGGCTGAGAACGCGGTAATGACAATCATGACTCGAGTCAACGGGCCGGGAATGTCGAAGTCCCTCGGGAACAGCAAGGGAAGCATCAACCATGAGAACATCAACAATGCAATCAACGGCACACCGCGTACAAACTCAATGAAGAGCACCGATGCGCTCTTGATCACCCGCAGATCCGACTGGCGACCCAAAGCCAACAAGATGCCGACCGGGAGTCCGGTACTGATGCCGATCACAGTCACGAACAAGGTGAGATGCAAACCTCCCCAATCGTCCCAGCCGAATCCACCAAGGCCTATCGCATTCAAGCCTTGCCACACACCAACGCCGACGATGACCCCTGCTAGCCGCGAGGCCAGGATCCCCCCGACTCGCCGTTTAAACGGATACCTGAGGTGCCAGCGCCGCGCCCGCCGTGACACCCGAGGCGTCCCTGGTGCTCCGACTCCCCTTTCATCGGCGTAACGTCGAACTTCTTGTAACGTCCAAGCGCCAAGCAGCGCACCTACCGTCAAAGCTCCGAGACCTCCAGTCCCGGCGAGAACCAGCAGCGATAGCAATCCCAGCAACCCCGCAAAGAACAGTCCACGTGTTCGCATCGCGGGGTTGAACCTGCGGCCCAGTTCACGGTTGATGCAGAACACCACGAAGATAGTGGTCAAACCTACAAACGGCGGCACGGTCCGGGCGAAGGATAAGAAAAAAATCAACACCGCAATGATCGCCCAGAACCTGCGCAACAGATCAGGCCAAGAGTGGGGTTCGGTGGGCAGACCCTTTTCTTCTGCGTCTGCCTGCGCCGATCGCCACAACACTCCAGAACCGATTCCTAACGCCCCCATCAGCAAGTACCCCGACACCCAGGGGCGCCACAACTCGTCACGGGGGAACTGACCGACCATGAACAGGGCAAGGTTGCGGCGGATAATCAAGAAGTCAGAAGAAAATAGCCATCCCAGCGTTTGCGCGACCGCGTAAGCAACGCAGAGGATGACAACAACAGTGATCAACGAGTTGTACCAATTGTTGAACAGGTTCTTCTTGGCCCAGTCTCCCGGTGACAACCGGTGGCTCGGTGGCAGATCGTTCGCCTCCTGAACCTCGTCGTGGGCTCCCGAACCAAAATCGGTTACCGACATCACACACCCCTCAACTGGAGGCGACCGTTGACCAGGTTGCCTATCGCCGACAGGATCAATGAGAAGGTCAAGTAGATCACCATGAGAATCAACAAGAGCTGCGGTGCCGGCTGAGACTGCCCGAACAAGTTGAAGATGATTGAAGTGGTCTCAGCGAAACCTATCGCCACGGCCAATGAAGAGTTCTTGGTGTAGTTGAGGAACTGGTTGATCAACGGCGGGAAGGCAATCCGGAAGGCCTGAGGCAGGATCACGAACCGGTACCGTTGCAAACCACTCAGGGCCAAGGCATGCGAAGCCTCCACTTGCCCCCTGTGTACGGCCAGGATGCTGCCCCGAACAATCTCGGCGATATGGGAGGCCGTGTAGATGACAAGCGCCAACATCACCGCCACATAGGGCATTTGCATCCGAAAGCCACCCGACCAGATCCGATCCTCGACGGTGGTCTTGGAGAACTCGAACGGCCCTCCAAGCGCCAAGAAGAACACTCCACACAGCACGACCAAGGTCGCCAAGGACCACAGCCCACGACGATGGGGTGCTCCCGTATTGTTGAACACTCGAGTCCGCCATGCCCAAACCCCCACGGCTGCGACAACGCTGGCCACGACGAGCGGTTGGTAGACCCCGAAGTTGTCCAAACCGACAATCGAGGGGAACGCGAATCGACTGTTGCTGAAGATCATCCAGCCGCCGAAGGGCCGCCAAGCGGCTTCCGCTGTCGGACTCGCCCCGATTGGGAAATTGAGAAAAATGGCTCCCCACAAGAACACAATCACCAACAAGGGCGGGATGTTCCTGAAGAACTCGACGTATCCGGTTGCCAGCTTCCGCAACAGCCAATTGGTCGACAGGCGTGCGATACCAATGAGGGTCCCGAACAGCACAGAAAGAGGAATCCCCAGGAGGATAATCAAAAACGTGTTTTTGACCCCCTGCTGCAGGGCGTCCCGGATACCTGCGTTCGAACTCAGCGGGTTGTCAGCGACGGCGATCCCCGACGGCTGGTCCAAAAAACCGAAGGTCAGTTCGAGACCAATGTCGTCGGTGCGATCCCGGAAATTGCTCCACAACCAGGAGCCGACCGTGACGATAAGGCCGAGAGCGAGAACCTGAGCCGCTAACGACAGAACGTTCAAGTCACGCCATGGCGGTGGACGATCAGAGGTGTCTCGGCGGGTGACCTTGTCGACAACGAAGCGACCGACAAGAAAGACTGCTGCTGCCAACGCCAAGGCGATTACCAACAACAGCAGCCTGCCGAGCATTTGTTCCTCTCGCCCCTCTCTGCACCTTCTGTGTTACCGGCTGCTTAACCGGCACCCGAACAGTTAACGAACAGTTACGCGTAACGAACAGTAACCCAGAGTATTCGCCAAGCGGAGCATTTCAGAAAAAACGCCAAACGCGCAAGACGATCCCGGCGACCCCCGAAACTCTGCGGGGGTCAACCGGAATCGTCTTGTCAAGTGATTCAGCCCAATCGAATTAGGCCGAGTGGTCTACCTGAAGGGCGGAACGTACATTAGACCGCCGTCGGTCCACAAGGCGTTGACCCCGCGTTCGAGGCCCAAGGGCGCAAGGTTGCGCTCGTAGATCTCACCGTAGTTGCCTACCTGACTGATGATCTGATACGCGAAGTCAGCCGGGAGACCAAGTCCGACCTCGGTCACCTCTCCCTCAATGGCAAGACCGAGGAACCTGCGGATGTTGGAGTTGTCGGTGTCCATGAAGTCACCGAGGTTGCTCGAGGAAATGCCGTACTCTTCGGCCTGCACCGTAGACATGGTGGCCCAATTCACGACCTGTGCCCACTCGGTGTCGCCATCAGCCACCACAGGCCCGAGGGGCTCTTTGGAGATGATGTCGCCAAGGACGCGCGTGCCGATGTCGAGTGTGGCAGAGAAGGCCGCCAGCTGAGAGGCATCGGAAGTCCAGACTTCGCAACTTCCAGCAACGAACGCCGGCTGAAGCTCATCGTTGGACTGGTACTCGGCAGGCGTGAAGGGGACCCCCATGTCGCCGAGCACCGAGTTGAGGTTCAACAGCGTCGTGGTGCCCTGAAGCACACAGATGTTGGTGTTGTCCATGTCTTCCACTGACTGGATCGGGCTGTCGTCGCGAACCATGAAGCCCTGGCCGTCGAAGAATGTGGTGAACATGAAGTTCGCCTGCTCGTTGCCGTCGCGGCTAGCCGTCCAGGTGGTGTTGCGCACCAACAAGTCGATCTCACCGGATTGCAGCGTGGGGAAACGCTGGGAAGCGTCGAGGGGTGTGTAGTTCACAGCGTCGGCGTCACCGAGCACAGCGGCTGCCACGACCCGGCAGAAGTCCACATCAAACCCGGCGTTGTTGCCGTTCGCATCGATATTTCCAAAACCAGGAAGCGTGTCGTTGACACCGCAGTTGACCTCGCCGCGATCGAGTACAGCGGCCAAACGACCGCCTTCGTCTTCGGGCATCTCCTCAACGGGGGCAGCAGTCTCCTCCGTGGGAGTGGTATCTTCCGATGCTGCGCCATCGTCGTCGCCGTCATCGTCGCCACCACAGGCAGCGCCTATGAGGACGATCGCGAATAGTAAAGCGAGTAGACGCAGCAATTTGTTGTTCTTGCTCATGAATTTGTTCCCTTCCAGTGTGAGCCAGACCCGTATCGGTGGCGCGCAACGTGGGATTACGGCCGGAGTCAATGGTTGCGGCTCAATATATCGCAGCGTCACAGATAACAATCGCAAAGCGCGCAACAACGTTACGAAAGCGCGCTTTCGCCTCACCGAAGCGCCAAAAGGTATGGCATCAACGCTGCTGGCGCGGCAACTGGTGACCGTTGAGCCTTGTGATCAATAACCGTTAAGTCCCGGCCCTCGGCATCAACAATCTCCACTCCGACTTCATTGCAGACAAGCATGGCGCCCAAGTAATCCCATACATGGAGCGAGCCGGCGAAATCAACGAAACCAGCGAAACGGCCATCGGCGACAGCACATAATTCGAGAGCGCACGATCCCATCGTGCGAAACTGCCACCAACCAGCGGACCCCGGAGGCACACCGTTGACGGCCACTACCGCCTCGGAGAACTCCACTTTTCGAGGAGCCACGAGCCCGGCGCCATCAAGGGTGGCACCCCGACCGCGGATCGCCGTATAGCGCCGACTGTTGGGATGGTCGTGGACGACTGCGACCCACGGGCCGTGGTCGTCAACCACACACAGGCTCGTCGCAAACCACGGAAGCGACAGCGAAGCGTTGGTTGAACCATCGAGAGGATCGACCACCGCCACCAATCCCGTACCGCACCCGAGCGCTTCTGACTCATCTTCGCTCCGCCCACCCGGCCGCTCGGGCTCCAGGCCGCTCTCCTCGCTGAGAACCCGGATACCCGCCGCTTTGAGCACTCCGAGCGCCGCTTCATCAGCGACAAGATCCGGTACGTACTGATCGTGACGCAATCCCGACTTTCCCCAGTCGTGGTGATCGACAAAGGCTGCAACAACTGCATCGGCGGCTTCATGAAGAACAACGAGCACCTCGTCGGCGTTCATATCTTGGCCTCGCTCCTACACGCCGCTGGTGCGCTTTCAGACAATACGGTCGATGCCCCACACGATACGCGCCAACTCATGGCAAGCTAGTGGCAATGGCAGTTATCGACCTACAGGGATTCGTTGCCGATCTCAAGGATCATGTAGTTGAACACGGGTTCCACGTTCATGATGAGCGGCACTTCATCGAGACTTACACCAACAGGCAAACCTGGGAGGTTGATCTGCATCCCGACCGCGCTTGCGACGGCCCGTTGGACATGCATGTCGCTTTAGAGGTCGACCCTCGATCACTGATCATGTTCGAGGATGAGTTGATTCGGGTTGGCGAAGGCGGTGAGCCTTCAAATGAAATTCGCTTGCCGATGACGATCAGTTTCGCCCTGCCCCCACTGCCTTATGCACCCGACTTGCTTATTTTGGCCACCGACCTCGCAGGCGTCGGCTCTACCGAGTTACCGCTTGAAGTGAGCGCTCTCGACAGTTTTGCCGCCGTGACTGACGCTCCAGTCAGAGCAATCAGTATCGTCGCCCGGGTTGAGGTGGAACTGGCGAGAATATTCTTTGGGCGAGATGTTTTGTGCGATGTGCTTGAGCGCTGTTCGAAGGTCGCCGACTTCCTGCTCGACCGGGCACCAGCTTGGATCGACGAACCCTGACAGGCGAACCCTGACAGCCCGACCCCGACAGTTCTAGTTCTGGTCTCAGGTCTGGAGTTCCCGCAGGGCCGCCAACGCCTCATCGGTGTGAACGCTCATGTCGGTCCCGCTGCGGATCGCGCGGATCACCCGGCGGTCCTGGCCGATCACAAAGGTGGTTCGGATCGGCGGAAGCAAGCCGATGCGTTTGACTCCGAACAGACGCGCAGCCTTACCCTTGGGGTCCGAGAGAAGCGGGAAATCCAGCGTGTGCTTCTCATCAAATTGTTTTTGCCGATTCACCGAATCAGGACTGATTCCCACTCTCTTGGCGTTGAGTTCAGCGAACTCCGACCTCAAGTCGCGGAAACTGCAGCTTTCCTTGGTTCAATGGGGGGTCATCGTTCTCTGGTAGAAGAACAGGACCAACGGTCCGCTCTGAACCAAGTTGTCCAGCGTCACGGTGTTGCCGTGTTGGTCACTCAAACTGAAATCCCCAACCAGTTCACCTTCGCTCAGCATCGGTTATCACCTCCGTCGCTCACGAAGCGGCTGCCGCAAACCCTATGTCGAGATCCGCGATGATGTCGCCGATCGATTCGAGACCCACCGACAGCCTCACCAACCCCGGAGTGACCCCAGTCGACTCCTGCTCCTCGGGTGTGAGCTGGGAGTGGGTGGTGGCTGCAGGCTGAATCACCAGGCTGCGAACGTCACCAATGTTCGCCAAGTGGCTGTGAAGCTCAAGGGCCTCAACGAATTTCTTGCCCGCTTCGAGACCACCTTTGATCACAAAGGCAGGGACCGAGCCGTATCCCTTCCCGTCGCCGAGTTCGTTGGCGATGTCGTGCCAGGGCGAGTCGGGCAATCCTGCGTAAGCGACAGACTCGACCTGATCGTGGGAAGCGAGATAATCGACGACTGCGTTCGAGTTGGAGAAGTGACGTTCCATCCGCATACTCAGCGTCTCAAGACCCTGCAGCAGCAGGAACGAGTTGAATGGTGCAATTGCCGCACCAATATCCCGCAAGAGTTGCACCCGGGCCTTGATGATGTAGGAACCCGGACCAAGTGCGGGCCAATAGGCCAGGCCGTGGTAGCTGGGATCCGGCTCGGTGAACATCGGATGCTTGCCGGACGCCTCAAAATCGAAACTGCCTCCGTCGACGATCACGCCCGCAATAGTGGTGCCGTGCCCGCCGATGAACTTCGTCGCCGAATGGACGACGATGTCTGCACCGTGCTCGAGGGGACGGATCAAATACGGGGTAGCCACTGTGTTGTCGACGATGAGCGGCACGTTGTTGGCATGCGCGATATCTGCGACCTTGGCGATGTCAACCACGTTGTTCATCGGGTTGCCGATCGACTCGCAGTAATACGCCTTGGTATTTGGCTGCGTGGCCGCTTGCCAAGCGTCGGCATCGTCGGCGTCGTCGATAAAGGTGCAGGTGATTCCCATCTTCGGCAACGTGTAGTGGAAGAGGTTGTAAGTCCCGCCGTAGAGAGCCGCGGCCGACACGATGTGATCGCCGGACTCAGCCAGATTCAGAATCGCCAAGGTTTCTGCTGCTTGGCCGGACGACAGCGCAAGTGCCCCGGGAATACCAACTGCGGTGTCTGTGCCGCCTTCAAGACTTGCGAGACGAGCTTCGACCACGGCTTGGGTCGGGTTCATTATCCGGGTGTAGATGTTGCCTATCTCGGCTAGGGCGAACAGGTTCTTCGCGTGATCGGTATCACGAAACTGGTAGGCCGTCGTCTGATAGATCGGAACGGCGCGGGCACCAGTGGCCGGGTCGGCTTCTTGTCCCGCGTGGATTTGGCGGGTCTCAAAACCCCAGTCATTGCTCATGTGTATTGCCTTTCGTGGCTTGATCCGAAGCCTCTGAGAGGCCTTGAACATCGCTGTTAGCCATTCGGCCAGCGACCAATGGAGCCTATAGTGGGCTCGGTGGGGATCGAACCCACGACCGAAGGATTATGAGTCCTCTGCTCTAACCACTGAGCTACGAGCCCAACGAGACACTATCGCTGTCGCCCATTGAAGATGCTCATCGAACAGCGAAGCCGACCGCACCTGAATGCAGCCGAGGACACTATTCGCAAACGGTTCTGTCTTTCGGAATACTATGCCCTTGCTCCAATGTCCTGAAGCAGGACGCACCATCGAACCCACGAGCAAGCCCGGAGGTTTACCAATGGCTCCAGATCCTGACGACACCGGGATCCGTTCGTCGGACTACGACTTTTCGTGGACTTCGTTCTACTCAGAATTCGCGGACAAGCTGCTCACGTTCCGCCATGATCGGTCGGCTCTGCTCGCGGCGATCTATCGGCTTCCTGAGGAGCGGGTCAGATATCTCACTGACAGTTTCGCCGACGGCTCATCCGGTCGGATGCGAGACATCTGCCCCTTCACGACGATGGGAGCCTTCAATCGAGGGCTGACATATGACAACCGCAGGAAGGTCGCCATCCAATTGGCAGACCTCCTAGGAATGGGGGAGACGGATGGACGACGACTTGACTTCGGTGGAATACCCGTTCTGGACAATCGTGCCAGCTGGCTCTTCCCGCGTGAGGATCAGCGTGATGATGATCACATCGACGCGCTATGGCGAGTGTTCGCAGACGCTATCGAGTATGCCGATGGCCGGGACGAGACCAACCGCGCCTCGCTCATCGACTCCTTCAACGACGCAGTTGATCGCAAGTATGTGCGCAGGAAGCTCCCGATCGGCCTCTTCTGGATCAGGCCATATACTTTCGTGCCTTTGGACTGGTATTCACGATACTTCATCAGCGAGCAGTTGGAGCTGGATGTTGCCGAGTGGTCGGACGGCGAAACGTACCTGGATCTGTGCGACGAACTGCAACGGATGTTCAACGGCGAGAGTCCGGTTCACTCATTTCCCGAACTGTCCGCCAGGGCATGGGACGAACCTGAGGACGAAGCTGAGGACGAAGCGGACACGGCACCTGAGGACACTGAGGACGGCGCACCTGAAGGCGACGAGAGTCCTCCGGACTCCGAGCCGTCGTATTCGGTGAACGACATCATTGCAGAAGGCTGTTTCCTGGATCGGGCAAGGCTGGATGCGATCCTGGATCGATGGCGGGTCAAGAAGAACTTGATCCTTCAGGGGCCGCCCGGCACCGGCAAGACCTGGCTGGCTAAGAAGCTCGCGTTCGCTCTCATCGGAACCCGGTCGCCAACACATGTGCGTCCGTTGCAGTTCCACCCGAACCTGTCCTATGAAGACTTCGTGAGAGGCTGGCGGCCCAGCGGCGACGGCGACGGCCCGCTCAAGCTGCTGGATGGACCGTTTCTAAACGCGGTCGAAGATGCCGCGAACGAGCCGACACGAGATCATGTGGTCGTAATCGAAGAGATCAACCGGGGGAATCCTGCCCAGATATTCGGGGAGATGCTCACTCTGCTGGAAGCCGACAAACGCAGTGCGGACGAGGCGTTGGCACTGAGCTATCCCCGACACAGCAGTGAGCGGGTGCATATTCCGGACAATCTCTACGTCGTCGGCACCATGAATATCGCTGACCGATCGCTCGCCCTAGTCGATCTTGCCCTGCGACGCCGGTTCGCCTTCGTGGACTTGGAACCGACCTTCGGGGATGCTTGGCACCGCTGGGTCAGCGAGCGAAGCGGTTTGGACGCGGAGTTCTTAGATGACATTAGGCGGCGGCTGACGATGTTGAACCAGAAGATATCTGGCGACGAACTGCTCGGCCCGCAGTGCCGGGTCGGCCACAGCGTCGTGACACCCAGCGCAGATACGACAATCACGAACCCTGTCCAATGGTTCACACAAGTAGTGGAGACCGAAATCGGACCGCTCTTGGACGAGTACTGGTTCGATGTCCCCGACAGAGCTCGCTCCGCCAAGGAGGATCTGCTCAAGGGACTCGACGGTTGACAGCGACACCAGCGGTATCGGGGATGATCGGCAAGATTCCGGTCAGGAACATCTGGCTGTTGATGTTGTACGCATCGAGCTTCTATCGAGAACTCCCGAGCAGGCGAAGGTACGGTGTCGAGGAGAATCCCGACGACCTTCCCGATCTGGTCGCTGAGATCTTGACCGGGGCTGTCGAGCGCCGGATCAGGCGCAACCTGACTCTCGAGTTCCAACACAGCCAGGCTGACCTGACCCGCGTGCGAGGTCGCATTGACACCCTCCGCACCGAGCGACGCAGCCTGTTACGGAAGGGCAGAGTCGCCTGTTCCTTCGATGAGTTGACCACAGATACGCCACGGAATCGTATGGTGAAGGCAGCCCTCGACAAGCTGCGCGGTTCTGTGAGCGAGGAGCTTCTAGTCAGGCGGTGCCGGAGCCTCGCCGCGGCTCTCGACCGAGCCGGAGTGGGTGACGAGACTTCCGCAGGCATCCGTTCGAGGAGCCTCCGAGGCGCCCTCACCGCGGGCAGGGCCAACGCCGAGGACCGCCAGATGCTCGCAGCCGCGGAGTTGGCCTTCAGACTGAGTCTGCCCACCGAGGATCCCGGCCGCACTCACCTGCCCGCACCCGACAGGGACGAGACATGGGCGAGACGTCTGTTCGAGACCGCCGTCGGAGGCTTCTACAGTACGGTGCTCGGTCCCCGCGGATGGTCCGTCAACCCCGGTCAGCGGATCGAATGGCCGATCGAGACCAAGACTTCGAGGATCGACGCGATCATGCCACATATGCAGACCGACATTCTCCTGGAGTGCCCGCCAGATGAGCATGGTCGCGGAAATCGCGTAGTCATCGACACCAAGTTCACCGGCATCTTGAAGTCGGGCTATTTCAGGTCCCTGACGCTGGACAGCGGCCATATCTTCCAGATGTACGCCTACTTGAGGTCCCAGGAGAGCGACAGTGACCCCAGATCCCTTGATTCGTCTGGACTGTTGCTGCATCCTTCCGTCGGCGAGGACATCGACGAGTCCGCGGTTGTCCAAGGGCACAGAATACACTTCGCCACGGTGGACTTGACCGCTGACAGCACCGCCATCCGAGCACGGCTCATCGCCCTGGCCAACGAAGTTGCGGCTTCAACCCCGCGATGACGCGCTCATCGAACAGCGAAGCCGACCGCACCTGAGTGCAGTCCGCTTCGTTGGCTCCGGGGGTGGGGATCGAACCCACGACAATTCGGTTAACAGCCGAGCGCTCTGCCAGCTGAGCTACCCCGGACCGGCACTGCAGATGATACCGCCACCAGATCTTGTCGATGTGGTTTTTCAACGCTCAGATCAGTGGGATTCCAGATAGTCGCGCAATTGGTCGCTCCGGTGCGGGTGACGCAACTTTGTCAACGTTTTGGCTTCGATCTGCCGGATCCGTTCCCGAGTAACGCCGAAAGCCTCGCCGACTTCTTTGAGTGTCCGGGGTTGACCATCGTCAAGCCCAAAACGCATCCGAACTACTTCCTGCTCTCGCTTGGGGAGATCGCCGAGTACCTCTCGAACCGCCTCGACGAGCAGAGTACGAGTTACCGCGTCTCCGGGGGCAACCGCGTTTCGGTCCTCTACGAAATTGGCGAGGCTTGAGTCTTCACCCTCCCCGATTGGTGAGTCGAGCGACAATAGATCCATAGAGATCCGGAGGATTTCTGAGACCTTTTCTATCGGTTCGTCGACTTCGGCCGCTAGTTCTTCGACTGTGGGCTCACGCATGAGACCTTGGCGCATCTCCGACTGCACTCGCTTGACTCGATTGACAGTCTCAGCAACATGTACGGGTATACGAATTGTGCGTGACTGATCCGCGATGGCGCGGGTAATCGACTGACGAATCCACCATGTCGCATAGGTTGAGAACTTGAACCCCTTACTATGATCGAACTTCTCCACGGCTCGGATCAAACCGAGATTTCCTTCTTGGATGACGTCGAGCAATGCCATTCCTCGACCCGCATAGCGCTTGGCGATCGATACCACGAGTCGAAGGTTCGCCCGCGTCAACTCATCACGAGCCAGTTCGCCATCGCTGACCAAACACTCAAGGTGGGCGCGGTCATCGGGCTCGAGCGGTTCTTTGGTGACCGATAGTTCGGCGAGTGTCTCCGCTGCGGTTCCCCCGCTGCGGATACGAGTTGCTATCCAAACTTCCTCGGCAGCATCAAGCAGAGGTACCCGACCGATCTCTTTGAGATACAAACGCACAGCATCGTCAGTTGACTGCGCCTCGGAACCAACGCGGAAAGGCACCCTTACCTTGCCCTCCATTCTGCGTGACTGATCAACCATGGTAGCAACTCGTCGATGGCACGTCGGCGAGTCACCGGTTCATCGAGTTTTTCCAGTTCCCGTTTGAGCCAGGTGAACGAGCGGCTCACTTCGATTCTTGTTCCATCGGCCGCTTCGTAGGAGCGCAGACCACGGCTGATGCCGTCGAGGGTTCGTCGACCCGCCAGCCGCGCGACACCAGCCAAGACATCATCACGATCAGCATCGAACCCTTCAACAGCCAGCCGACGCAACAGGTCCGCCGCCTGAGACCCGCAATGCTCAGGAGCTCCTTCAAACCCATGATCTCGAAGTGCTTGGAAAGCTTCTTGGCGCACGCTGTGACCGAACAGATTGGCGTGAAGTCGAACGGCTTGGTCGGGGTGGTCAATAACGAGCCGGATGGCTTCATCTTCTGCCGCAGTTGCGAGCGAATCCGTGAGCCTTACTTCAGGTCCGGTGCCTTGAGTGTCTTCGTCGGAAGCGTTGGGAACCTCGCGTTCTGCTGTTTCTTGCTGACCACGGCGCCCCGCTGGAGGCGGTTTCGGTCGAGGCTTGGAGGCAAGCTTCCGCAGCCTGGAGATCTCAACCCGGCAACGGTCGGCGATTTCCAGCAGGTAAGGGTCGCGGACAAGCTCATTGGGATGTTCAGCGACGACGTCAACTGCTCGCTCTGCGGCACGGGCCCGGCCTTCTGGACTCGATAGATCACCGGCTGCCAAGGCTCTCTCCATACGAAAACGCATGTAAGGAATGGCCTCTTGCACGGCTCTGGCCAACTCCGCTGGGTCTTCACGGGCTACGTCGTCGGGGTCGACGCCGGGTGGTAGGTCGGCCACCCGCACATCAAGTTCGAACTTCTGTTCCCATTCGTAGACGCGTTCGGCGGCTGCGAGACCAGCCGAGTCGGTATCGAATGCGAGCACCAAGCGATCCGCTGAGAACCTCTTGAGCAACTTGATGTGTTCTTCGGTGAGGGCTGTGCCACAAGTTGCCACGGCCTGTAAGATATTTGCGTTGCCGAAACCGATCACGTCGGTGTAGCCCTCACAGATAATGGCTTCACCTTCGTTGACGATGCCTTCGCGGTGGGTGTGCAGCCCGTAGAGCAGTCTGCTCTTGTCGTAGACCTCTGCGTCGCCGATCGTGTTCTTGTATTTGGAGCCTTCAGCGCCGGGAAGTATGCGGCCGCCGAAGCCTGCAAAGTCTCCCCGCTCATCGGCTATCGGGAACATGATCCGAGCACGGAAAGAGTCTTGCTGGCGATCCGCACTGTTGACGAACCCGAGGCCGCTGTCAGTCAGGTCAGCCGCGTTCAACTTCAGGTGTTTGGCCAGGTCGTCCCAACTATCGGGAGCCCAACCGAGTTTGTACTTGCTCACCACCGCCCGGTCATAACCTCTCGAACGCAGATAGCCACGGGCCGCACCGGCATCAGCTCCATTGAGCAACCGCTGATGGTAGAACTCGGCTGCTTTGGCTACCGCGTCAAGCAATAGTCGTTTGCGCGCCCGAGTGGTTCCCTCTCCTTGGGTCGTGTAGCGCAGTTGCACGCCGTAGCGAGACGCAAGCGACTCGACTGCTCCAACGAAATCGAGTTTCTCGATTTCTTGGACGAAGGTGATGGCGTCACCACTACGTTGACAACCAAAGCAGTAGTAGACGCCTTTTTCGGGGTTTACAGACAGCGACGGAGTGCGTTCACCGTGAAGTGGACAGCGGGCCATCCAGTTGCGGCCTGAGCGCTTGATGTCGGTATGTTCGCCTATGAGCGCGACGAGATCGGCGGAGGCTCGTACCTTTGCGATGTCGTCATCGTGTATGCCCATCAATCCGCAAGCTAGCCGAAACCCAAGCTCTAAAATATAGGTCTCGCTAAGGGGCCGCAGGGGTACGTGACCATCCACCGGTCGTCGGGTTGCCGGAAGTGGACTTTCAGGTGCCCCAACCAGCGACGAACAGGTGGTCTAGCGGTCGTTCACCCTTTGCGGCGAGGCTCCCGAGCCAACTGTGGTGCTGTAGCGGTGGATGATGGCGGCTGTCTGGGCCCGCGTGGCCGTGTCGTCCGGGCAGAACGCCCCGGTGGCGCAGCCGGTGGTGATACCGTGCTCGGCGGCCCAGCCGATGGCTTTGTCGGCGTAGCCGCCTGCTGTGACATCACTGAAGACGCTCGACCCGGCCTGGCCGGGCTCAGGCGACCCCGCTGCGCGCCACAAGAACGTCATGACTTGCCACCGGGAGACCGGATCGGTGGGACAGAAGGCGCTGTCGGAGCAGCCGGTGGTGATACCGTGCTCGGCGGCCCAGCCGATGGCTTTGTCGGCGTAGCCGCCTGCTGTGACATCACTGAAGACGCTCGACCCGGCCTGGCCGGGCTCAGGCGACCCCGCTGCGCGCCACAAGAACGTCATGACTTGCCGCCGAGAGACCGGATCGGTGGGACAGAAGGCGCTGTCGGAGCAGCCGGTGGTGATGTTGTTCTGGAGCATCCAGGTGACCGCAGCCTCGTAGTAGGCGCCCTGGGCGACATCGGAGAACGCCTCGGATGCGTCACGGGTCGGAGCAGGCTCCCCGACGGGAGAAGTCTGTGTCGTTTGGGCTCCGCCTTCATCGACGTCGGTCACCGTTACCGACGCATCAACTGGCACGGTGCTCGTCGTACCGTCGCTGACACTCACGGTAAAGGTGTAGGTGTTGTCACCGTCGACGCTTTGAGGATTCTCGAAATCGGGCGGCTGTTTGAACCTGACCGCGTACACCGGCGTGATTCCCAATTGCTGGACCCGGAAAAGATCTCCGTCGTCGCCACCCAATACCCACACCAGTTCGGCACCCTCAGGATCAGCAGCGGTATAGGCCACCACTATCCCGTCGCTGTTCTCCTCCACAGAACTGTTGGCAAGATACAAACTGATCCGCGGCACCTCGTTCACAGCGGTGTCGTCGACGACGTCGGTCACCGTTACCGACGCATCAACTGGCACGGTGCTCGTCGTACCGTCGCTGACACTCACGGTAAAGGTGTAGGTGTTGTCACCGTCGACGCTTTGAGGATTCTCGAAATCGGGCGGCTGTTTGAACCTGACCGCGTACACCGGCGTGATTCCCAATTGCTGGACCCGGAAAAGATCTCCGTCGTCGCCACCCAATACCCACACCAGTTCGGCACCCTCAGGATCAGCAGCGGTATAGGCCACCACTATCCCGTCGCTGTTCTCCTCCACAGAACTGTTGGCAAGATACAAACTGATCCGCGGCACCTCGTTCACAGCGGTGTCGTCGACGACGTCGGTCACCGTTACCGACGCATCAACTGGCACGGTGCTCGTCGTACCGTCGCTGACACTCACGGTAAAGGTGTAGGTGTTGTCACCGTCGACGCTTTGAGGATTCTCGAAATCGGGCGGCTGTTTGAACCTGACCGCGTACACCGGCGTGATTCCCAATTGCTGGACCCGGAAAAGATCTCCGTCGTCGCCACCCAATACCCACACCAGTTCGGCACCCTCAGGATCAGCAGCGGTATAGGCCACCACTATCCCGTCGCTGTTCTCCTCCACAGAACTGTTGGCAAGATACAAACTGATCCGCGGCACCTCGTTCACAGCGGTGTCGTCGACGACGTCGGTCACCGTTACCGACGCATCAACTGGCACGGTGCTCGTCGTACCGTCGCTGACACTCACGGTAAAGGTGTAGGTGTTGTCACCGTCGACGCTTTGAGGATTCTCGAAATCGGGCGGCTGTTTGAACCTGACCGCGTACACCGGCGTGATTCCCAATTGCTGGACCCGGAAAAGATCTCCGTCGTCGCCACCCAATACCCACACCAGTTCGGCACCCTCAGGATCAGCAGCGGTATAGGCCACCACTATCCCGTCGCTGTTCTCCTCCACAGAACTGTTGGCAAGATACAAACTGATCCGCGGCACCTCGTTCACAGCGGTGTCGTCTTGGGCTTCCGCGGCTGGCGCGGCCGCTACGGAGATCAGCAATGTCAAGGCCACCGCCCGTCCACGCATGCGTCCACCGAGACGGTTCCGACCGCGGCTCCCAGCCAATGACATCATGGGATCATTATGCAGCTTCGAGTCAAAGACCAACTCAGCCGAGCCGAGCGGCAAGAAATCCTTCGAGTTGATCGATCGAAACTCGCTCTTGTTCACGCGTGTCTCGTTCACGCACGGTGACGGCGTGATCGTCGAGCGTCTCAAAGTCGACGGTTACGCAATAAGGCGTACCGATTTCGTCTTGACGTGCGTAGCGCTTGCCAATCGATTGTGTCTGGTCGTAGTCGGCCATCCAACGCAGTTTGACGATCTCAAAGACCTCTTGCGCGATCGGTGTGAGCGTGTCCTTGTTGGACAGTGGCAGGACCGCAACCTTGTAGGGCGCAAGCCTCGGGTCGAGCCGCAGCACCGTACGAATACTGTCGTTGACAGTTTCTTCATCGTAGGCGGCCATGAGAAACGCCATTGCCGCGCGGGTGGCTCCAGCGGCCGGTTCGATGACATGGGGTACGTAGTGCTGATTGTTTGTTTGATCGAAGAATTCGAGACGCTCCCCAGAATGCGCGGCATGAACAGTGAGATCGAAGTCACCGCGATTGGCGATGCCCTCGAGTTCGTCCCAACCCCACCCGAAGCGATATTCCAAGTCTGAAGTTCCCGACGAGTAGTGGCTCAACTCATCGCGCCCGTGGGGTCGGAGGCGGATATCGGCTGTGGGAATACCCAGATCCAGATACCAATCCAGTCTCTGGTCGCACCAATATCTGAACCAGTAGTCGGCGTCGTCGGGTGGAACAAAGAACTCCATCTCCATCTGTTCGAACTCTCGGGTTCGAAAAACAAAGTTCCCCGGGGTGATCTCGTTGCGAAACGACTTGCCGATCTGGGCGATGCCGAAAGGCGGTTTCTTGCGGCTGGTCTGCAGCACGTTGGCGAAGTTGGTGAAAATACCCTGAGCGGTCTCAGGGCGTAGGTAGACCTCTGCGGTCGAGTCGACCATTGGACCAGCGTGGGTCTTGAACATCAGGTTGAACTGACGAGCCTCGGTGAAGCAGCCGGAGGTCCCACAGCTTGGACAGGTGTCGGGATCAACGAGTTTGTCCTGGCGGTGTCGAGCTTTGCACTGGGTGCAATCGACAAGCGGGTCCGAGAAGTTGGCGAGGTGACCGCTCGCCTCCCAGACCTGGGGTGGGGAAAGGATCGCGGCGTCGAGACCGACCACGTCGTGCCGGTGCTGCACCATCGCGCGCCACCAAGCATCTTTGACATTGCGCAACAGCAGCACGCCGAGAGGCCCGTAGTCATAGGTGGAGCGGAAACCCCCGTAAATCTCAGCTGATTGGAACACAAATCCGCGGCGTTTGGATAGGTTCACTATCTTCTCAAATAGTTCCGAGTCACCCATGGCCGCGAGGTTACCGGAGGTGCGCGAGTATGGAGTCCATCCAGCCTAACGATCCCGTCCCCGCTGACCCTACGGCCGTGTTCGGTCGTCGCTGTTCTGCCTACATCATTGATTTCGTCATCCTGTTTGCGGTCGGGGTGATCGCGGTCTTCTCGATGGCCACTCTCGACGAGGTCGATGATCCGGCCATGGCCGAGCAGATATGTGAACATTACGAAGACCTGAACAACGGTGACGTGTGCCTCGACCTGGAATCAGCGGTGTTCGTCTTTGAGGCCAACCAATTCAACGCTCTCGGAATCTTGATTCTCGCCATCGCAGTGTTGAACTCGGTGATCATTTCTACGATCACCGGTGGTTCTGTGGGCAAGCTCGCTGTCGGCCTTCGCGTCGTCGACAAATCCACGTTTGAGAGGGCCGGTTTTCTCAAACACTTGCTCCGCTGGGTCCTGCTGATTGTTGACTCGTTCCCGTGGATCGTGGTCATACCACTGACCGGGCTTATCTTGGGGTTGGCTTCTCGAGGGCATCGCCGCGTCGGTGACTTCGCCGCGAAGACTCTGGTAGTCAAGAAGAGCCATGTCGGTAGGCCCACGCTGGTCCCCGGGGTCAACGAAGCCGCGATATCGCCCATGGGGTTGCCGGGCCTTTGGGACCCACCAATTCAACCGCCCCCCACACAGGCCCCCCACACACAGGCGCCGCCCACCGAACCGATTGCACCCGCGCCAATAACAGAGCAGCCCACCACAGCAGTCGACCCGGCGCCCGACACCTCGGGTGTTCCCGAACCACACGCGCACGCTGGTGGCGCACTGGAACCCACACCAGAGCCTGACGTTGCCAGCCGAGCCCAAGCGTCACAGCCGGGAGTTGACGCGCCAATGTGGGACGAGGCACGCGACACCTACATCCAGTGGGATCCACAGCTTGAAGCCTGGGTGGAATGGAGCGAGTCTGGTGGCCGCTGGATCCCCATCAGCCAGTAAGCGCTCGTTGCAGCCTCAGGTTTGATCCAGCACGGCGATAGAGCGCAGTCGCCGCTCCAAATGGTGCTCCAACAGCGCGGTGGACAGTGCTTGTAGCTCGGCAGTCGCAGGGGTTGATTCTTCGGCCAGCACGCTGCCGAGTCCTCCGCTCAGAATTCGTCTCATGAGATCAAGGGCCTCCTCGGAAATGGGGCGTCCGCGCCGGCACTGTCGGCAGAGCACGCCTCCCTCATCAAGGTCGAACGCCACAAGTGCTTCAACGCTGCCACACCGATAGCAACCGTCGAGTTGGGGTTGCAGTCCCTCATGGGCAAGAAGTTTGAGAAAGAAGGCGGCGACCACCAGACCGCTCTCGGATTTTTCGAGCGTGGCCAACCCTTTGACCAACATTACGTGAAGAGCGCGGTCTGGTTCGCGGTCTTGGGCAACTCCCTCGACTGCTTCGAGCAACGCTTCGGCACGCGCAAACCGCTGCGGGTCATCCCGCAGGGATCCGAAACGAGAAATCGTCTCCGCCTGAGTGACGGTGTCGAGGTCGCCGCGTCCTCTATACAACTGGACCGATACATGGCTCAAAGGTTCAAGCCGCGCCCCGAACTTTGATTTTGTTCGACGAATCCCTTTGGCGACAGCGCGGACCTTGCCGTTGTCGTGAGTATGGAGACTGATAATCCGGTCAGCTTCGCCCAGCTTCCATGATCGCAATACCACAGCTTGATCCCGGTAGAGACTCATCTCAATGGCCGCCATCGACACCGCCGAAACGGCGGTCGCGATCCTGGAATTCTCTGATAGCGGCAAAAAACTCCTGACGTTGGAACTCGGGCCAAAGGATATCGGTGAACACCAACTCGCTGTACGCCAACTCCCACAACAAGAAGTTCGAGATCCGGTACTCACCAGATGTGCGGATTACCAGATCCGGATCGGGCATTTCGGGATCGTAGAGATTCCGGGCAATGGTTGTTTCAGTGATTTTCTCTGGAGCCACGCCAGAGGCCGCGATCCGCCGCACCGCGTCAACGATCTCCGCCCGGCCTCCGTAGTTGAAGGCGATGGTAAAGGTGAGCTTGCGGTTCTGCTCAGTCAGTTCCGATGCTTCGTCCATCCGACGTATCAGCCGTTTAGGGACCCGCCAGTCGCGGCGGCCGACAAAGCGGATCCGCACCCCTCGTTCGTTGAGTTCATCACGGCGACGAACCAGGATCTCTTCGTTGAAGTTGATCAGAAATCGAACCTCATCACGGGGTCGGCGCCAGTTCTCGGTGCTGAAGGCATACACAGTCAACCATTCGACCCCGATTTCGAGGGAGGCGTCCACCACCTCGAACAGCGAATGCTCACCCGCCCTGTGCCCCTCCGTACGAGGCAGACCCCGGGCCTGGGCCCATCTACCGTTACCGTCCATCACGCAGGCGATGTGACGGGGGATCCGATTCAGATCGAGAAAATCGACGGGCACCTCCCGAACCTATCCGCTCTGAGCGCCGCGCTAATTGATCGTCGCCCTAACCTTCTAGCTGCCCGTGCTCTAATTCCACATAGGGTGGGTGTTTGAAGATCCCCGAACCGTCTCCGCATGAACACCACTGAACAATCGCTTGAGCTCCTCGCCCAGGTTACGGCCGGCCTTCCGGGTGGCGGCGAGCACCGCGGTGGGCAGGTTGAGATGACTGCCACGGTTGCAGACGCGTTGGCGAGCAACGGCCATGTTGTGGTGCAGGCAGGAACCGGTACCGGGAAATCACTCGCCTATCTCGTGCCCATCGCCGTGTCACACCAGAAGGTCGTGGTCGCTACGGCGACCAAAGCACTACAGGACCAACTAGCCGGAAAGGATCTACCGTTCTTGTCGAGCCAGCTCGAAACGCCGATCGATTTCGCCGTTCTGAAAGGTCGCTCCAATTATCTTTGCCTGCAACGCCTGAACGAAGCGGAGTCCGATCCCGGTCTCAGTCTCGGTCTTGATGACGGCTCATTGGACGATGAGACCCGCAAGAAACTTCGGTTGTTCGCAGACAAGAGCGAGACCGGTGACCGTTCCGAACTAGCCGACATCACTGACCGAGTCTGGCAGCAGGTGAGCGTGAGTCGCCAAGAATGCCCCGGTGCCAACCGATGCCCCGAGGGGGAAAATTGTTTCGCCGAAAGAGCATGGCGTCGCGCCGCTGCAACCGACGTGCTGATCGTCAACCTCTATCTCTACGCCATCGATGTCGCGGTGCAGGGCATTCTCCCCGAACACGACATGGTGATTATCGACGAAGCCCACCAGCTTGAAGACATTGTGGCCAACGCCGCAGGCCGTTACTTGAGTCCAGCCCGTCTAGTGACCGCTGCAGCTGCCACGAGAGCAGTAGTAGCGGACTCAGAAGCACCCAAAAAAGTCGACGAAGCGGCCGCAACGCTCAAAAACCGTCTTGAACCGTTGACCGGAAGTCGCCTGCCAGAAGGACCACCAGAGGAACTCGGCAGCATTCTCGATCTCGTCTCGGGTCGTGTTGCTGATTTGCTGAACGCTCTTCGGGCGGTGCCATCCGACGCACCCACCGATGTGTTGAACCGGACCATTCGAGCACGCCAATCCATAAGTTCGGTGCTTGACGACATCAGCTACCTTCGCTGGGCCACCGACGACGAAGTGATGTGGGTGGACGGCCCAACCCATAACCCCAGCCTGCGTTCTACGCCACTGGCTATCGACAAGATTCTGGCTGAGAACCTCTGGTCGCAACGTGGCGCTGTTCTCACTTCTGCGACGATGCCATCAAATGCCACTGCTCAGTTCGGACTTCCTAGCAGCACCATCGAAGTGGATGTTGGAAGTCCCTTCGACTACGAAGCCAACGCCTTGCTGTATTGCGCGGCAGATCTTCCCGACCCGCGAAATCAAGGGCACCGAGAATCACAACTTCAAGAGATCGAGTCTCTGGTCTCAGCGGCCGGGGGAAGAACCTTGGCATTGTTCACCAGTTGGGGGGCAATGACCCAAGCAGCCGCGCACATCGCATCGCGGGTCCCCTGGACTGTGTTGCAACAAGGAGAGGGCTCAAAAGCGCAACTTCTGAAGCGGTTCATCGAGAACGAAGAAACCTGCCTTTTCGCCACGATGTCTTTCTGGCAGGGCATCGATGCTGTCGGTTCTACCTGCAATCTGGTGATAATCGATCGGCTTCCCTTTCCTCGGCCCGACGATCCACTGCTGCAGGCTCGCCGCGAGCGGGCCGGCACCGACGCTTTCCGAGTTGTTGATTTGCCGAGGGCAGCGATCATGCTGGCCCAGGGAGCGGGTCGGCTCATCCGCTCAGCTACCGATTGCGGTGTGGTGGCCGTGTTGGATCCTCGCTTGGCCACCTCGCGCAGCTACCGCTGGGCGCTACTAGGAGCTCTTCCCCCAATGCGCAGAACCAAGGATCGCGACGAGGCCGAACGCCTGCTTCGAGAGTTGCGAAGGGATTAGTAGCCGAGGCGCTGAACCAACTCGGGGCGGCGCTGCCAGTTTTTTTCTACCTTCACGAAGAGTTCGATATACACCTCTTCGCCGATTTCGGAGCGTACGGCGGTGCCGACTTTCTTGAGCACCTCTCCGCCTTTTCCGATCACCATCGGTTTCTGGGATTCTCGTTCAACAAGGATCTCGCAGCGGATCCGCGGCCATTCCCATTCGGTAACCCTGGTAGCGACGCTGTGAGGCAGTTCGTCGCGGGTCAGGGCCAGTAACTTTTCACGAACGAGCTCGGCTACCCAGAACTCATCACCGACATCGGTGAGCATCTCAGCGGGATACAAACGAGGACCCAGAGGCATCCTTTCGGTCAGATAGTCAACCAGGTCGTCTATGCCTTCTCCTGTTCGTCCGCTCAGCGGAAACCACTGCGCCGCGTCGAGGTGAGACGTTGCCGCTAGTTGTTGGGCGATTTGTTGGTGTGAGGCAATGTCAGCTTTTGTTACGACAATCACGGAGTCTTTGGGCAAACGCTCAGCTATGGAGGCGTCGCCACGGCCATATCGAGCAGTCCCGTCAAGCACGAAGCAGACAACATCAACCTGTGAGCTTGCTTGGTTGGCGGTGGCGTTGAGGCTGGTACCGAGGGCGGTTCGGGGCTTGTGGATGCCAGGAGTGTCAACAAACACAAGCTGGGCTCCAGGGCGGTTCAAAACCCCTCGTATCTGGGTACGGGTCGTTTGGGGCTTGTCGGAGACGATCGACACCTTGAAGCCGAGGATCTTGTTGAGCAAGGTTGATTTTCCGGCGTTGGGTCGACCGATGAGGGTCACGAATCCCGAGCGCTCATCACTGGCTGGTTCCGACGCAGCGACCGAGCGCTCATCACCCATCGGCCGCGCGCCTGTCTTCAAGCAGATCGACCGGAGTAAGACGCACCTTGGTGATTCGGCGACCCTCCATACGCTCGACCTTGAGAAGCACTCCGCCTTCTTCGATGGACTCGCCCACAGTCGGGACATGGCCCAAAGTGCTGAATATCAAGCCTCCGACAGTGTCCCAGTCTCCTTCTCCAAGTTCGGATCGCACCAGAGTGTTGAGTTGATCAACCGGCATGCGTCCGTGTACCAGCGCTTCTCCCCCGGCGAGAGGTTCGACGAGCGGCTCTTCAACATCGAACTCGTCGACGATCTCGCCAACCAACTCCTCCACAACATCCTCAAGGGTGACCACACCAGCGGTTCCGCCGTACTCATCAACAGCAACAGCAAGGTGATAGCGGCCCGCCTGCATCTCTCGCAAGAGATCACCCGCGTGCTTCGTTTCTGGGACGAACCGGGCGCGCCGCATCACTGTTCGCACCTCCTGCTCGCCGCGTCCGGCACGTTCGGCGCGAGTCAGGTCTTTCATCAGGCATACACCTACGATGTCGTCGATGTCCTCGGCGAAAACGGGGAGGCGACTCAGCCCCTTGTCGATGGCGAGATCGACGACCGCAGTGATGCTGATGTCGGACGCGACTGCGACCATGTCAGTACGAGGCACCATCACTTCTCGCACGATCGTGTCGCCCAGAGCGAACACCGACTCAATCAGTTCTCGCTCCTCATCATCGATCACATCGTCAGCAGCCGCTGCTTCGGTGAGCGCGATCAACTCGTCTTCGGAAGCAACCGGTGCTTCAGCGCGCCTCACGGAAAGGCGCTTGGGGATCCGGTCGGCCAAGGTAAGAGCAACGCCGGCGACAAGCCCGGCAATCAACGCTACGGCAACGGTTAGCAGAATCCAGATCATGCGCGGTGGTGTTGGCGGAGAAGAGCCTGCTCACAGGACTGCATGCGGCTTGTCGTGGCGGTGTCGTAATGGTCGTGTCCCAGCACATGCAACAGGCCGTGAACGATTAGCAACGCCAATTCGTCCTCCAAAGAACCGTCGTGGTCGCCTTGGCCCTCGTGGTCGCTTGCTTGCGCCGCAGCTCGGGCTGGACAAACGACCACATCACCGATCAGAGACTCCCCAATCTCGACATCGTCTGATCCGTCAAGGGGAAACGACAGTACATCGGTCGCATAGCTGTTCCCCATGTACTGGTGGTTCAGTCGGGTCATCGCTGATTCGGTTACGAAGATCAAATTGAGTTCTCCGTTCACGACACCCGAAGAGGCGAGCGCCAAAGAAGCGAGACGCTGCCAGCGATCAGTTTCGATTTCGACGCCACTCTGCTCGTCGATCTGCTCGTCGAGTACTACCACCACTGGGCCGGCCGTGTCGTTCACGTAGATCCACCGGGGGGTTGACTACTATCAGTCGCTTTTTCGTAAGCATCGACGATGTCTTGCACGATGCGGTGACGGACGACGTCGCGCTTGGTGAGCCACACAAAACCTACACCGTCGATGCCGCCCAGAATCGGCTCCAAACCCGAGAGTCCGCTGCGTCCGGTAGCCACGTCGACTTGGGTGATGTCGCCGGTCACAACTGCTTTGGAACCATGACCAATCCTGGTCAAGAACATCTTCATTTGCTCCGCCGTGGTGTTCTGGGCTTCGTCGAGGATTATGAATGAGGAATTGAGCGTGCGTCCTCGCATGAAAGCAAGCGGCGCCACCTCAACCACGCCCCTTTCCATCAACCGTTCAACACCGTCAGTACCCGCCATGTCGTGTAGCGCGTCGTACAGCGGGCGAAGATAAGGATCCACTTTGGCCATCAGGTCACCCGGCAGGAAACCGAGCCGTTCTCCTGCCTCAACCGCCGGTCGGGTGAGAATAATGCGTTCAACCGAGTTGGACTGAAGCGCCGCAACCGCGGTAGCAACCGCCAACCAAGACTTGCCGGTGCCCGCTGGACCGATCCCGAAGGTGACGACGTTATTTTCTATCGCTTCTACGTATCGTTTTTGTCCGCTCGACTTGGGGCGGATCACTCTGCCTCGGTCGGCCCGGAGAATCTCGTGCGTCAAGACGCTTGAAGGTCGTTCGTCAGCTCGCACCATGTCGATAGTGGAATCGAGAGTGGTGAGATCGAGGTGTTGGCCGTTCTCAGCTAGCAACACGAGCTCTTCGAAGGTGGTTCTGGCGGCCCCGGCACCCGGACCCGACAGATGCACCTCGTTGCCTCGCACAGTCACGGTGGTATCGGGGAATGCGTCTTCTATATGGCGCAGATGCTGATCGTACTCACCGAGCAGCGCCCCCATCAGATGATTGCCGGGAATGTGGAGGGTGATGGTGTGTTCAGTCATCGGTCACCTTGATATTAGCGCTACCCTCAGGATTTCATGAACAGAAAGCTCTACAGGCAGCCGATCGACACCGACTGTGACGATCCTCTGGCCGGCTTGTCCAGCTGGCTTGCTGATTACCAAGTCGACGAAGCTGCCGCTGCTCGAGCCCGCCAAAGATCACTTGAACAGCAAGCCGCACAAGAGTCTTCTATCGCTGGAGTCCTCCTCGATTTAGCCGAGCGAGGTAGGCCGGTCACAATCAAAACGGCTGGTGGACAAGTCTGTTACGGTCAGATCGTTGCGGTAGGTGCTGACTTTGTGTTCGTGCGCGACGAGAACGAAGGCGAACTGCTCATCCCGACTACGGCGATCGCCACAATAGGCACCGCTGCGACGGACCGTCCCGTGACAGGTGACCGCCCACTGTCATCGGTGGTTCTGGCCGACACACTCGACGAACTGGTCGCTGATCAAGCTCATGTGGCGGTGTCAGTCGGTGATGAATGTGTTAGCGGACTGCTGCAAACGGCTGGAGCTGATGTGATCGCGGTTGCTGTCGACGAGGCACGCAGCGATCGAATCCACATTGCGACCGCGGCGATCGACCATCTGGCCGTGCTGGCGCGCTAAGGTCGTCGGCTCCGCCGTTGGCGCTCCAGAAATCTATACACGTCGAGCAGATCGATTCCCGGAAACGGACTGAACTCGCGATCTGAGGGTGGTAGGGCGGAAAGCACGTGGCTGCGTTCCGCGGCCGATGGCCAAGTTACGTCCTTCCATTCGTTCACCAGCGTTGGATCCGGTTCGATCTCACGGTCTCGGGCATATTCCTTGCGAAGCGTGTCTGATCCGCGGAAATAGTGCGCGTACTCAGACGGTGTGCCCAGGGTGATGGCGTGGGGCCAGCGGTCTGTTTCTGTCTCGATGTAGGTAGTGCAGAAGTACTCTCCGCCATTGGTGACGGTGAATTGGCTGTGCAACAAGAAACTCCCAGAAGCATTCCAAGCCTGGCGACTGCCCCATTGACGCGGTACCCGCTGTCCTTCGAGACCCCCATCGGGAGCCGCCGGGAAACGGATCCCATCGTTCTCGTATGCCTTGTTGATCACGCCTTCTCTGTCGGTGCGCAGGAAGTGACAGGGGATACTCAAGTGATGGGTGGCGAGGTTGGTGAAGCGGTGGGCCGCCATCTCATATGAGATGTAGAAGATCTCCTTGAGGTCTTCCACGGAGATATCGTCGTCGGCCTGAGCTTCACGTAAGAAGTCGACCGCTGGTCCTTCTGGAGCGAGAATCGCCGCCGCGAAATAGTTGGACTCAATGCGTTGACGAAGGTACTCAGCGAAGTCTCGAGTGTCGTTGTGCTCAAGCGCGAAATGTCCAAGCGTCTGCAACACCACGGATCGAGCCTCACGGATCTTGAGGCCTCCTCGGTCGGGTATGAAGATGATCTTGTCGCGGGTATCGGTGATGCTGCGGGCGGTTGGAGGCATCGCCCGGACCCGTTCAATCGTGAACCCCTGACCAGCGACAAGTTCGGTAAGGACTCTTTCGCTGATCGGTCCGGTTCCCGGGTAGTTGGCGTCAGATAGTGCTTGCTCGGCGATTGCTTCGATTTCGGCATAGTGATTGGCTCGTTCCCGCATTTCGGCTCGCAGCGCGATGTTGGCCGATCGGGCGATGTCTGCAAAGCGGACCTCAGTCACGGGGTCTTGCCGTATCTGTTGGTTCTTGCAAACCAACTCATTGGCGAGCGCAACTAGATGTTCCAGAACATCGTTTCCCACTTTGGCTGACGGCTTCAGGTGTGGCAACCCGAGGGCTCGATAGGCAGAATCCGTTTGGGCGCGTGCCAAAGAGATCTCCAGGTAGGCACGACGGTCCGGAGGTTCGGACGAGAGAAAATCGGCCGTGGTCGTCTCGAACATGTCGGCGAGTTCGTTAAGGAGTCTGAGCTTTGGTTCGACCTTGCCAGTTTCGAGTTGCGACAGATACGGTGCCGGACGTTTCACAACGTCACTGACTTCGGCGAGCGTCATCTGAGCGCGTCGGCGGGCATGGCGCACTCTGCTGCCCAGTACAAGGAGGTCAATGTCATCTGCCATTGCATAAGAATGGCAGAATTTCTGATAAATCCAAACTCATACACGAATATTGGACGAATACATCTGGCAATATTAAGGCTTATCCGGCTCATACTAAATTGTGGTCAAGACGTTGACTCGCTGCGCTGTAACACCTCACCCGTTGGCCGACGCGATCGTGACCGCGCAAGCAGCCGACTTCCTCTCAGACCTGCACCACAATTTCGAGTCCGAGCGGCAAAGACTGCTCGCAGATCGAGTCATCCGTCAAAACCGCATCAACGCCGGCGAACTCCCCTCGTTCAGACCTGAAACCGCGCACATCCGCTCAGGCGAATGGGGCGTCGCTCCTCCCCCGCCAGATCTGCGAGATCGCCGCACCGAGGTCACCGGGCCAGTAACCGCCGAGTTCATGATCGAAGCCCTCAATTCGGGTGCCAGAGTCTTCATGGCTGATTTCGAAGATGCGACATCACCGACCTGGCACAACATTTTGACCGGCCAAGCCAACGTCAAAGCAGCGTACGCAGGCGAGTTGACATCCCTTGATGATGAGTCAGCCACACTGATGGTTCGTACTCGAGCATGGCATCTCGAAGAGTCGCATATCACTGTTGACGGCAAACCGATCTCGGCAGCGCTGACCGACTTCGGGCTTTGCTTCATCCACAACTTCGACACCGCAATCGAACGCGGCAGCGGGCCTTACTTCTACCTCCCGAAACTGGAAGGCCAAGCGGACGCCCGCCTCTGGAACCAAGTGTTCGACTACACCGAAGATCGTTTTGGCCTGCAAAGAGGCACGATCCGGGTGACAGTGCTAGTGGAAACGATCTTGGCGGCCTTCGATATGGACGAAATCCTCTTCGAGTTGAGGGACCACATCACCGGCCTCCACACCGGCAACTGGGACTATCTCTTCAGCGTGGCCAAGACTTTCCGAAAAAACCCTGATTTTTTGCTTCCCGACCGCGACCAGATCACGGTCAAGACCCCATTCATGCGAGCCTTCACCGAATTGTTGGTATCGACTTGTCATCGTCGCCGCGCTCACGCCATAGGCGGCATGTCCGGGGTCATTCCCGACGTCGACAATCCGGCACGCACAGCGGGAGCCTTGCGTAAAGTGGCTGCCGATAAACGCCGCGAAGCCGGAGACGGTTTCGACGGAACCCGCATCGCGGTGCCCCAGATAGTTCCCACCGCTGCCATCGAGTTCGACAAGGTCCTGGGCAACAGACCAAACCAAGTAGAACGCCAACGAGACGACGTCTATGTCACGGCCGGAGACCTGCTCGCCGTGTCTTCTACCCGCGGTACGGTTTCGGAGGGGGGCGTCCGCACCAACATTCGCATCGTGGTTCGCTATCTCGGCGAGTGGCTCGCTGGCAACGCTGCGGTGCCGATCGACGATCACCTCGAGGACACTGCCATGGCGGAGGTTTGCCGAGCACAACTGTGGCAGTGGTGCCATCACCAAGTGCAACTTTCAAACGGACTAGTCCTCGACCATGGGCTGCTGGAGCGCCTCATAGACGAAGAGACCGAGATGCTGTGCACAGAACTCGGTGCGCAGGCGTGGTCCGCTGGACGCTTCGTCGAGGCTCGCGAACTACTGAGGTCGCTGACCACAACCGACGACTACCACGAATTCCTCACCACCGAGGCCTACCGACTGTTGTGAAATACCAAATCCCTACACAAATCGACAACGATCAGGAGAGATCAGATGGTTGACAACCCGACAAAGGCCCAGAACCCCAGCTTCGATGCGCAGGTGAAAGCCCTTGCTGCGGACTGGGCCGACAACGACCGTTGGACCGGACTCACCCGCGACTACACAGCCGCTGACGTCGTGCGTCTACGCGGATCAGTAACCCCCGAACTGACACTGGCGCGACAAGGATCAGCAAAGCTCTGGCAGCAACTCAAGACGATGGACTATGTCCACGCCCTAGGCGCCATGACCGGTGGCCAGGCAATTCAGTACGCCAAAGCTGGTCTCCCCGCCATCTACTTGTCGGGCTGGCAGGTCGCAGGCGACGCCAACCTCTCCGGCCATGTCTATCCCGACCAGTCGCTGTATCCGTCGAATTCGGTGCCGGCGGTCGTGGCACGGCTCAACAACGCTCTGCGCCGCGCCGATCAGATCGAATGGTCCGAGACTTCCGGCTCTCCCAAGGTCGACTACCTGCTGCCAATCGTCGCCGACGCAGAGGCGGGCTTCGGCGGCCCGCTGAACGCTTTTGAACTGATGAAGTCGATGATTGAAGCAGGTGCCGCTGGGGTTCATTGGGAAGACCAATTGAGTTCAGCTAAGAAGTGCGGGCACATGGGTGGCAAAGTGTTGATTCCGACCCAACAACACATCTCAACTTTGAGTGCGGCTCGCCTAGCTGCCGATGTGGCCGGTGTTGACACGATCATCGTTGCCCGTACCGACGCACTCGGTGCCAACCTCATCACCAGCGATGTGGATGAGCGGGACCGCGAGTTCCTTTCCGGTGGGCGCTCGTCGGAAGGTTTCTTCTACACCGAACCGGGTCTGGCAACGCCCATCAAACGCAGCCTCGCGTACGCCCCCTACTGTGACCTGATCTGGTGCGAGACAAGCACGCCCGACCTGGCTGAAGCGCGCCAGTTCGCCGAAGCAATCCACGCCGAGTTCCCCGACAAGCTGTTGGCCTACAACTGCTCTCCGTCGTTCAACTGGTCCGCAGCTCTAGATGACGCGACCATCGCCAAGTTCCAAAAAGAGTTGGGCTCAATGGGCTATACATTCCAGTTCATCACCCTCGCCGGGTGGCATGCCCTCAACGCCTCCGCCTTCGAGTTGGCACACGGCTACAACTCTTCAGACATGTCGGCCTACGTCGAATTGCAGCAACGTGAATTCGGCATGGAAGGCGAGGGCTATACCGCCACACGCCACCAACGCGAGGTTGGGGCGGGTTACTTCGACGATGTGGCCACGGTGATCTCCGGTGGCAAAGCATCAACTCTGGCACTCAAGGGCAGCACCGAAGAACAACAATTCTGAGAGTGCTCGGGTTTTTGAACTTCCTGCGATCCAAGGGCTCAGCAACTCAGCGAACCGGCGTCCATACAGGTAGCCCACGTTTTGCCCGAGTGAACACAACCTGCCAAAGCTGAATGGCGCGCGCTCGAAAGCCCGCGGCTGAACTCATCAAGTAGTAGTGCCACATCCGTCGAAAACGTTCGTCGTAGTGTGGGATCTCGTGCCAGCGAGCCGAAATGTTGGCGTGCCAGGCCAACAACGTTCGGGTGTAGTACGGACCGAAGTTGTGGACATCTTCGATCGTCCAGTGGGAATGCGCAGCTTTGCCGATCTGGCCGAGCGAGGGCAGCACACCCCCTGGAAAGATGTACCGATCAAACCAGGGATCACCAGCCGTTTGCCAGTCGTTTGAACCGATGGTGTGGTGCAGCATCATCCCATCGGGATCAAGGAGTTCACGGCACTTGTCAAAAAATACCGGCAAGTTCTTCGGACCCACATGTTCCATCATTCCAATCGAGGTGATGCGGTCATAGGTGCCGTCAAGATCGCGATAATCGCCCTGCACAATTTCTACCGGCAGACCACGACAGCGTTGTCTCGCTACCGCGATCTGCTCTTCCGCAGGGGAGACTCCCGTCACCTCAACCTGATAGCGCTCCGCCGCGAACTGCGCGAAACCACCCCAACCACAGCCAATGTCAAGCAGTGTCATGCCTGCTTGGAGCCCCAGCTTGCGACAGATGAGCTCCAGCTTGGCTTCCTGAGCCCGGTCCAGGGCAGTGCCGTCTGAGTCAGCCCGGTTATCTGAGCTGGGACCGTCGTGTTCGGCTATGTCGAGCCAGTAGGCACACGAGTAGATCATTCGCTTGTCGAGCATGCGCTCGAACAAGTCATTGCCGATGTTGTAATGGGCTTGCGCATTACGGCGGGCCCTGGCCTTCGATTGCCGGTTCATGATGGTCGCCTTGGCCCCCAACACCAGTATTTGAGGACTCGGTGTCACCATCGATCGAAGGTCGGCTGTCTGGACTACGGTCAAGAACTCGTCGAGTTGGTTGGCGTCCCACCAACCATCCATGTACGACTCGCCCAAACCGAGTTCGCGATCTCTAAGAATGCGCGACCAAATGCGGTCATCGTGAACATGAATGTCGCGCGGCGCGTCGCCACCGACGGTTACACCCGCGGCGTCAAGAAGTTTGAGTCCTGTACTCTTCGCGTCTGGCACTGATCCCCCGTATCGCTATCCATCGACGAACAGCCGCGGATACTATCCGCGTTCGCTTGTCTACTCAAAAAGAAAATAGCCCATGGCCAACCCAATTCCCGTTGGGGAGTGGCCACTCGTATCGAAGATGTTGACCAAGAAGAGATGGCCCGCCGGGCCACCGAAGCAATGAGTGGCGAATGAGCCACTGCGACCAACAACACGGCGGCAGCTAAGGATCGGTGGCAAGACTTGAACTACAGTTACGTCGGCAAATCCGTCAAGGAGACTAGGTCGGCTGCCCCGCCATCATTCAGAAAAGCGGGAGAAGGGAGAAGGCAATGGCAGACAAGGTGAATGCAGCGATCGTCCAAGTGGCTTGGACAGGCGACAAAGAGTCGATGATCGAGGTCCACGAGAAGTACGTGGCTGAAGCCGCCGCCGCCGGCGTACAGGTCATGTGCTTTCAAGAGTTGTTTTATGGACCCTACTTTTGCCAGGTTCAAGATGCTGAGTTCTACTCGTACGCCGAGGCCATCCCCGATGGCTCCACTACGAAGCGTTTTCAAGAGCTGGCCGCGCGTCATGAAATGGTGCTCGTGCTCCCGATGTACGAAGAAGAACAGCCCGGATTCTTGTACAACACAGCCGCGGTTATCGACGCTGACGGTTCTTACCTCGGCAAGTACCGCAAGACTCATATCCCTCAGGTTCAGGGATTCTGGGAGAAGTTTTATTTCCGCCCCGGAAATCTGGGTTACCCGGTATTCGACACGGCGGTCGGCAAGGTCGGCGTCTACATCTGTTACGACCGGCACTTCCCTGAGGGCTGGCGAGCTCTGGGGTTGGGAGGAGCGCAGATCGTCTTCAACCCCTCGGCCACCAGCCGCGGGCTTTCGGCCTATCTCTGGCAACTTGAACAGAGCGCCGCAGCGGTCGCCAACATGTATTTCGTGGGTGCCATAAATCGGATCGGGGTCGAACCCCTAGGTGACAACGACTTCTACGGGACGTCCTACTTTGCGACTCCAAGGGGCCAAATCTTGGACGGAGCCGCTTCGGATCAAACCGAAGAGTTGGTGCTGCGAGAGTTGGATCTTTCACAAATTGCCGAGGTCCGCAACCAGTGGGCGTTCTACCGGGACCGGCGCCCCGACCAGTACGGAGGGCTGACCGCACCCTGAGCTACTGACCAAAGAAGAATATTGGAGGAGACCGACATGACGACACTGATCAAGGGAGGCACCGTGGTCGCCTCCACAGGCGCTGCTCCCGCCGAAGTGCTGATCGACGGGGAACAGGTGGCTGCTGTGCTGCAGCCTGGCAGCGACATCGCCACAGCAGCCGCAATAGGCGCTCACGTCATCGACGCCACCGGCAAACTAGTGGTGCCCGGTGGCGTGGACGTTCATACCCACATGGAGTTGCCTTTCGGAGGTACCGAAGCCTCCGACGACTTCGAATCGGGCACTCGGGCCGCTGCCTGGGGCGGCACCACCACCATCGTTGACTTCGCGGTCCAGCGTTACGGCGAGGCCATCCGCGACAGCCTTGATGTGTGGATGGCCAAAGCCGAGGGTAACTGTGCGGTGGACTATGGCTTTCACATGATTGTCGGCGATGTCACCAACGACTCGCTCAAGGAGATGGACCTACTCGTTGACGAGGGCATCACCAGCTTCAAGTTGTTCATGGCTTATCCCGGCGTGTTCTTCTCTGACGACGGCCAGATCCTGCGAGCCATGCAACAAGCCGCGGGCAACGGCGGACTCATCATGATGCATGCCGAGAACGGACTGGCCATCGACGTGTTGGCCGAGCAGGCTTTCGAGCGCGGCGACACCAGCCCGGTGAACCACGGCTACGTGCGTCGCAAGGAACTGGAGTCTGAGGCCACCCATCGGGCCATTCAACTAGCGAAGGTGGGTGCTGCACCGCTCTACATTGTGCATCTGTCAGCGCGTGAGGCCCTTGAGCAGGTGGCTATCGCCCGCGACCGCGACATGAACGTGTTCGCCGAGACCTGTCCCCAATACCTGTACTTCAGCGTGGAGGAACACCTCGACCGTCCCGGGTTCGAGGGTGCCGCCTACGTCTGCTCCACTCCACTGCGGTCACACCACGAGCACCACCAACAAGAGTTGTGGAGGGGGCTGCGCAGCAATGACCTCGCCGTGGTGTCAACCGACCACTGCCCGTTCTGCATGAAGGAGCAGAAAGAACTGGGACTGAATGACTTTCGTGCCATCCCCAATGGCATCGGTGGAGTCGAGCACCGCATGGACATGATCTACCAGGGAGTGGTCACCGGCGAGATCGGTCTGGCCCGCTGGGTGGAACTGTGCGCCACCACACCGGCCCGCATGATGGGCCTGTATCCCCGTAAAGGCATCATCGCTGCTGGTTCTGACGCCGACATAGTGATCTATGACCCCAATAAGCAGTGGACAATCAGTGTCGACAACCACCACATGAACATGGATCACTCCGCCTATGAGGGAGTCGAGGTAACCGGCCATGTCGACACAGTGCTGGCGCGGGGCAAGGTGATCGTTGACCACGGGCAGTATCTGGGGCGGGCCGGCGATGGTCGCTACCTTCCTCGCAGCCTCTGCCAGTACCTCCAGTAATCGTTCAAATCTGGGAGCATTTATGGACTTCGGTGTTGTTCTTCAAACGGATCCCCCCGCTTGGCGGGTTGTTGATCTAGCGCAGCGGGCTGAAACCTTGGGTTTCAACCACGGTTGGACGTTCGACAGCCATGTGTTGTGGCAGGAGCCTTTCGTCATATACAGCCAGATGTTGTCGGCAACCAACAAGATGATGGTGGGGCCGATGGTGACCAACCCCGGTACTCGCGACTGGACCGTCACCGCTTCGCTGTTTGCCACACTCAACGACATGTTCGGAAACCGCACGGTTTGCGGCATCGGCCGAGGCGATTCGGCTCTGCGGGTAATCGGCAACAAACCCATCAATCTTGCGACTTTGAGAGAGTCGATGGGGGTGATCAAAGGTCTAGCCGAAGGACGAGAAGTCGAATACAACGGCACTATGGCGCACTTTCCTTGGTGCCACGACAGCAGACTTGATGTCTTGATGGCGGCCTATGGACCCAAGGCGCTTCATCTCTGCGGCACTGTGGCCGACGGTTACATCCTGCAGTTGGCCGACCCGCAGATCGCGGCTTGGACTATCGGGGCGGTCCGCGGAGCCGCTGCGGAGGCCGGTCGAGATCCCGACGATCTCTATATTTGCGTGGCTGCACCCGCCTATGTCGGCTCGGATCTGGATCATCAACGAAACCAGTGCCGCTGGTTTGGAGGGATGGTCGGCAACCATGTCGCCGATCTGGTCGGGCGCTATGGCGATATCAGCGACGCGGTTCCCTCGGCTTTGACCGACTACATCAAAGGCCGAGAGGGCTACGACTACGCAGAGCACGGCCGGTCCGGGGCAGTTCACACAGAATTTGTTCCCGACGCGGTGATCGACCGATTTTGCATCCTCGGGGATGAGGAAAACCACATCAACCGCTTGCGTGAGTTGCGTGACCTCGGCGTTGATCAATTCGCCATCTATCTGATGCACGATCAACGCGATGAGACGTTGAACGCTTACGGCCAGCGGATCATCCCTGCTTTGAACGGCTGAACGGCGACATGGGCTTGAAGCGGCTGCGGGGATCTCTCCGTCAGGTGATCGTGTTCAGCCTCTTTGTCATTCTGCTGATGGCGGGATACTCCGCATATAAAGGGTTCGGGCAGTCGATCGATGATGCCCAAACCGACTGGCCTGTGATCGGTTCGATCCTGCCTCGCACAGATGACCTGACGATGCCCTCGGTATTCGAGATAATTTCAGGTGTCTTCGCTGAGCCGCGAGGACTCGACGAAACCTTCGGCTCGATCGTGCTGGGTGAGGCGGCCTTCACGCTGCGTGAGGCGGCTGTCGGGTTTTCTGTCGGCGTGATCGTCGGCTTGTCCATCGCCATCGTCTTGTCATCGTCGCAGTTGCTGGAGCGGGCGCTTGTGCCCCATGTGATCGCCAGTCAAACCATCCCCTTGATCGCCATCGCCCCGATTGTGGTGATCTGGGGACGCAAGAACCTGGATTTCCTGCCCTGGGAATGGCACGACTGGATGTCCGTTTCGCTCATCGCCACGTATCTCACCTTTTTTCCAGTGGCAATCAATGGTCTTCGAGGGCTGCATTCTCCGTCATCTGAGGCTCTTGAACTCATGGATTCCTACGCGGCTCGAAGAGGGCAGACGCTTTGGCGCCTGCGGCTTCCGGCGTCGTTGCCTTATCTGTTCTCGGCGTTCAAGATCGCCGCGACAACCAGCGTCGTGGGTGCGATCGTCGGGGAAATATCGGCTGGGGTACCCGGCGGTCTGGGCCGCCGGATCCTGCTGGAAGCTCAGCGCTACACGACCGGCCCGGAGCGTCTGTATGTAGCGGTGCTGGGTGCGGCAGCTCTGGGGATATTCGTCTTCCTGAGCATCTCACTGCTCGAATATTCGCTGGTCCGCCGAAAAGGAACGGAGGCAGTTCTGTGACCGCTGAGGTGACACCCGCAGTTGAGATCCGCGGCGCGACCAAGGTTTTTAATCCCGGGGGAACCAACGAAGTGCCGGCCTTGGACAACATCGACCTGAGCGTTGACGCCGGTGATTTCGTCACTCTCATCGGCCCGTCGGGATGCGGCAAAAGCACTCTGCTGCGCCTTGTCGCCGCTCTTGTCGAAAGCACTGCGGGAACCGTGCTCGTCAATGGCAAAACTGCCGATCAAGCGCGGCTTGACCGGGACTATTCGATGGTTTTCCAAAAAGCGGGCTTGTTCGACTGGCGTGACGTCTCACGTAATATTGAACTTCCTCTGGAGTTGATGGGGTGGAAGGCGGCGGACCGACATCGCCGCTCTAAAGAGATGCTGGATTTGGTGAAGCTCGTCGACTTCGCCCATCACCATCCTTTAGAGCTTTCAGGAGGAATGGCGCAGCGAGTGGCCATCGCCCGGGCCATGTCGTTCAGTCCCGCTCTGTTGCTGATGGACGAGCCGTTCGGCGCTCTTGACGAAATGACTCGCGAGCACATGCAAAATGAGTTGTTGCGAATCTGGTCGGAGACCGAAACCACGGTGATCTTCGTGACTCATTCCATTTCTGAAGCCGTTTTTTTGTCAACCAAAGTAGTGGTGATGTCGCCGAGGCCCGGACGCATCGCCGCAGTGATCGACAACGATCTCGGTGTGCGAGACGATTCGGCGCGCGACACAGCGGCGTTCTTCGCCAACGTCAGCGCGGTGCGCAAAGTTCTCCGAGCGGGCGAGTAGCAATGAAGCGGTTGCAGCAGATGTTGCCGCCCATTGTGGCCGCGATCATCGGATTCGGCGGCTGGGAGTTGCTCTTGAGGCTGACCCAACCCGACGGCTTTGTTCTTCCTGCACCTTCCAAGATCGCAGAAGCCGTTCTCGAGAATTCTGAGGTGATTCAGACGGGAACCAGAGTCACCGGGTTCATTGTCGTCAGCGGTCTGCTGGCTGGTGTGTTCTTCGGCATCGCCGCGGCTTTGTTGGTAACAGCATTTCGGACCGCCAACGAAACTCTCACTCCCTTGGCGGTCGCGGTGAACGCCATCCCGATCGTCGCCCTGGCACCGATCTTCAACGCCTGGTTCGGACTGTTGTCTCCTCGTTCAAACCAGGCCGTTGTCGTTGCCCTGGTTTTCTTTCCGATCTTTATCAATACATCGCGCGGACTCGTCGAGGTCGAGCCCAGCCAGATCGAGTTGATGGAATCCTACGGTGCTCCCAAATGGCGGATCATCCGAGAGGTGCGTATCCCCAACGCCATGCCGTACTTTTTCACGGCGCTGAAGTTGGCCACTTCTTTGGCTGTCATCGCGGCGATCGTTGCCGAGTATTTCGGTGGACGTCAGGACGCTCTCGGCAACATCATCACCAATTCCGCGGGGTTGACCCGCTACGCGGATGCTTGGGCCGCGGTTCTGGCCGGCTCACTAATGGGCATCGGACTCTACGGCCTGGCCGTTTTGCTGGAACGAATTACCATGCCGTGGTATTTTCTCGGGCGAAGAACCTAAAGATCCGGGTCACGACCTTCGCGCTGGTCGCGTCTGTCCGATCTGAGTCTTCAACTAACACCAAACCTTGGAGGGAATCATGAAAGTACATCATCTATTAACGCGGGCCTTGGTGCCGCTACTGGCACTGAGCCTGCTTGCGGCAGCTTGCGGCGACGACGACGAAGCTGCACCAGATCCAGAACCTGCGCCCGAAGCCACTGATGGCGATGACGCAGCCGAACCCGAACCAGCCGAGCCCGAACCAGCCGAACTGACAGAGGTCACGTTGCAGTTGCAGTGGTTCACACAGGCTCAGTTCGCGGGTTATTACGCTGCCCGTGATCTCGGTTTCTACAACGACGTCGGGCTTGATGTCACGATTCTTGAAGGAGGAGTCGACATCGTTCCCGCCTCAGTGCTGGATTCTGGTGCTGCTGACTTTGCCGTCTCCTGGGTGCCACGAGGTTTGGTGCCACGCGAAGAAGGCGCCAATATCACCAACATTGCCCAGGTATTCCAGCGAAGTGCCACGTTGCAAGTGTCTTTCGTTGGTTCGGGGATCAACTCGGTGAGCGACCTGGCAGGAAGGACGGTAGGCAACTGGGGATTCGGCAACGAGTTTGAGTTGCTGGCCGGGCTTCGCACGAACGGTCTCGATCCACAATCTGATGTGACACTGGTACAGCAGAACTTCGACATGCTGGCGCTTATAAGCGGCGACATCGATGCTGCACAAGCCATGATCTACAACGAATACGCCCAGGTGTTGGAGACGATCAACCCCGACACGGGCGAGCTCTATCAGCCCGAGGACCTGAACATCATCAACTGGAACGATGAAGGTACGGCCATGCTCCAAGACGCCTTGTGGGCCGACGCCGATCGATTGGAGAGCGATGCCGACTACCGCGACGTGGCGGTGCGGTTCGTGGAGGCTTCAATTCGCGGCTGGGCACATTGCCGAGACAACTCCGACGCTTGCGTCGATGTCGTACTCAACAACGTGCCCACTCTGGGCGAATCGCATCAGGCGTGGCAGCTCAATGAGATCAGCTCTCTGATTTGGCCTTCCCCGCTCGGTGCGGGCGTGATGGACCCGGACTTGTGGACCCAAACAGTTGACGTTGCTACCGGCGAGAGCATTCTCTCTGCGGCTCCCGATGATGGCGCCTATCGCACCGACATCGCCGAAGAGGCGCTCGCGAACCTACGCGATCAAGGCATCGATGTGATCGGCTCCGACTTCGAACGCGTCGTAGTCGAACTTCGAGAAGGCGGCGAGTAGCGCAGCCTCGAAACTCTCGGATCTGCTACTGAGGATCGGACTGGTAGAGGCCCAATATGTTGCCGCTCGGGTCCATGAAGTGGAACCGCCGTCCGCCGGGGTAGGGGTAGATGGGCGAGATGATCTCCCCTCCCTCGGCAACCACTTCAGCTTGTTTGGCTTCGAGGTCTCCGCAACTGAGCAGCACAAACGGACCGATCGGGTCTTCTGCTCCCGGCGCATGCGCCGGGGCCGGAGTCCCCTCGCCATTGAGCCCGACCTCCACTGAGCCGCCTTCGTAGGCCGCGTAAGTGGGACCGTACTGCGTCCAGTCCCAACCAAACACACGGCTGAAAAACCGCTTGCTGTCCTCAAACTCCGGTGCCGGAATTTCAACGTAGTCGATTTGCAATCTGTGATTCACCATCCCCCGACCCTAGGACAGCACTGCGGTTTGCTGCACTATTCCTCGAAGTCTGGAACTGTCTGGCGGAGCATCGCGTAGTACCGCTCCTTGACAGGCAAGTGTGCGTAGCGGGCAGCAATTGGGTCTGGGATCGCATGATCAAGTGTCTGGACAGTTCGCTCAAGCTCTCGCCGTGCAACTGTTGTGAAGCCGAGTAAGTGATTCGCAGAGGGTCTACCAGGCAGCGTGGCGCAGAACTGGAGGCTAGGACTGAGACCTTCCGGATCAAGGTCTGGATACGCGAGCGTGGCGACCGACTTCCCGCCCGCCGTCTTCGTGGAGAACACATTTTGCGACATGCATCGAGTGTCGCATGTGGACAACTCCCCACAGTGCCAGCCACATTTGCCTCACATTACTGCGGAGCGAACAACCAAACGTGTGATGCTCACTCTCACTCGACGGTATTGGCCCCAATGCCGTCTACAACCCCCAAACCTGTTCACCGGGGTAGCCGGACCAACAGCCGTCCCGGGTCCACAGTCCAGACATCGACCGCCTCCAAAGCACCTCCTGCGGTCAGCTCCCCAAAGACGAAGCGGTGGTGAACCGACCAGCGGGCGCATCCGACCGCCCCCAGAGGTTGTAGCCCCAGCATTGGGCAGCACCATCGACGGTGACCCCACACGAATGAGCCCCGCCGGCTGAGATCGCGGTGAACTGACCCTCGGGTGCATCCGACTGCCCCCAGAGGTTGCTGCCCCAGCATTGGGCAGCACCATCGGCAGTGACCCCGCACGAATGACGCCAGCTGGTTGAGATGGCGGTGAACTGACCGGCGGGTGCATCGGACTGCCCTTCGCTGTTGTCGCCCCAGCATTGGGCGGCACCATCAGCAGTGACCCCACACGAATGGTCGTAGCCAGCTGTGATGGCGGTGAACTGACCCTCGGGTGCATCCGACTGCCCCCAGCCGTTGTCGCCCCAGCATCGGGCGGCACCCTCGGCAGTGATCCCACACGAATGAAACACGCCGGCTGAAATCACGGTGAACTGACCGGCGGGCGCATCCGACCGCCCGTTGCTGTTTCTGCCCCAGCATTGGGCGGCACCCTCGGCTGTGATCCCGCACGAATGTTCCTCGCCGGCTGAAATCACGGTGAACTGACCGGGGGGTGCATCCGACTGCCCCCAGCCGTTGTCGCCCCAGCATTGGGCGGCACCCTCGGCTGTGATCCCACACGAATGTTCGTCGCCGGCTGAGGTCACGGTGAACTGACCGGCGGGCGCATCCGACTGCCCGTAGCTGTTGTTGTCGCCCCAGCATTGGACGGCACCCTCGACGGTGATCCCACACGAATGAAACGCGCCAGCTGAGATGGTGGGGTGTTGGTTAGTAGTGGGTGGGTTCGGGGGCCGATTCGGTTTCGGGTTCGGGAGTGGGTTCAGGTGCGACGGTGGCGGCGGGAGTGGGTTCAGGTTCGGGTTCGGGAGTGGGTTCAGGTTCGGGTTCGGGAGTGGGTTCGGGTTCGACGGTGGCGAGGGGGTTGTCAGGTGACGATATTGCAATAGCAAGGATGATGAAGGCAGTTGCGGTAGCTGCGATCAGTGCTGTGGCAGCAGCGCCGATTACCAGCCGTCTTTTTGGTTTGCGAACTGTGTTGTTGGGGTCGGTTGGTTCTCTGGAGATGGTTTGGTCTGGGTCTGTTGATTGCTGTTCGGCTCGTTGTTCCCTGAGCCTGCGAATCAGCCCTGGATCCACATCAATGGTGTCGTCATCATCTCCAACCAGCAGCGAAGACGCGGACCTCCGGGCTGGGATGGTCTCATCATCTAACCCGGTGGGCGGCAGTCCCGTGTGGGCGGGGATGGTCTCATCGTCTACGCCCGCTGGTTCCTCGTCAGGTACATGATTCTTGGCCGCAGCGTTTCGGGCCTGTTCTAACAGTTCTTCTGGTTCATCGAGGGTGTTCTCGTCGTCCATAATCACTTGTCCTTGGGCGAAGCCCGTGCTGTAGAGGTTCACGTGACAGGCGACCAGCGATGATATCGGCCCCCTGACTGTAGCAACACCAGCAGGCAATAACTAATGAGAAACATGAGGACAACTCCCCACAGTGCCAGCTATATCGCCCCACCAGATCGCGGCGCGACACGGCCGGGGCAGCCGGACCAGCCACAACACAACGCGGCTCCGGCTACGCCCCGGAGAATACACGGCAGGGCACCTCCGACAGCACCTCCGACAGGACTCGAACCTGCAACCTGCGAGGTAGAAGCTCGCTGCTCTATCCAGTTGAGCTACGGAGGCAGATTAATCGTACGCCGAGTGCCGCAACTCGGTACACTCATTGCCTGACCCCGGTCCGGGCTAGCGCCAAGAGCGGGGTTGGCATGGTGGGCGTAGCTCAGTTGGTTAGAGCGCCTGGTTGTGGTCCAGGAGGTCGGGGGTTCGAGTCCCCTCGTTCACCCGTAGAATCGCCTTCGGTTGATTCACGCACCTCTAGCTCAATTTGGTAGAGCAACGGACTCTTAATCCGCAGGTTCTGGGTTCGAGTCCCAGGGGGTGTACCAACAGTTCCGGGCGGGGTTGTCGAGATAGCTGCGCCCGTAGGTGACCGTGACGACCCCGCTCCCGGCGCGCTCGTCGCGCTGCTCGAGGCGGCCTGCGACCACAGGAGTCTGCGACCCGCTCAACTGTAAGATCTCCTCGTTCAGTTTAATTGTGCTGAAGCGGCGTTTGGCGAACCGCAGGTGGGCCGGCTCAACCGGTGTTGCCGCCGTTGACGCGGTATAGTGAATTACCTATACTCGTCGCGAGGAGGAATCCACCGATGTCACATTCATACCACGAAGTGGTCGCATCTCGCCGAGCACAACTCAGTCCAGATGCAGTAGCGCAAGGCGAAGTCTTCGCCGACGCGTACAAGATTGCGCTACAGGTTCTGGACCTGCGCGAGAAGCATGGTCTGACCCAAGCCCAGCTGGCTCGGCGCTGTGGCATGAGCCAAGCAGACATCAGCCGAATCGAGAGCGGCTCGACCAGTCCGACGACCCGCACCCTGCAGCGGATCGCCGGCGCTCTCGAAGCCGAAGTGCGTCTCGTAGCCAACACCGCAGCTTGAGGCGTTCACAGACCCCGTGAGGGGTTCGCGGGGTGTGGCGACGGGTTGGGTCAGGTGCCTGCGGTTGGGAGTTGTTGTTGCACCGTGACGGTGTCGGCGAACAGATCGCCGAACTCGTCGATCCGTTCAAGCACCTCAGAGGCTTCAAAGATGAGTGGTTCGCCACCGGTGCCGTCGGCAACCTCATCCCAACTCAACGGAGTCGACACGGCCGGCCGGTCTCTGCCGCGCAGCGAATACGGAGCAATCGTCGTCTTATGTCGTGAGTTCTGGCTCCAGTCAACAAAGATCTTTCCGGCGCGGCGTTTGCGGTTCATGTTGGACAACACCAACTCCGGAAAGTTCTGTTCAAGTAGCTGCGCTACAGCCAGGGCAAAATCGGAAGCATCGGTATGCGTGTGCGGCGAATTGAGCGGGACATACAGCTGTAAACCCTTGTTGCCGGACGTCTTGGCGCACGATGCCAAACCAACGCTCTCCAACACCGACTGGATCTCCAGAGCCACTTGGCAGCATTCGACGATCGTCGCCGGATCACCCGGGTCGAGATCAAACACAACCATTGAAGGTGAATCGATCTCGCCGCAGCGGGCCATCGGTGAGTGCATCTCAAGCGCCGCCAGATTCGCCGTCCAGGCCAGCGCCGCGACTGAGTCCAACCGGCAATAGTCGATGCCGCCTCGACGGTCGCCGGGACCTACGCAGGTACCCACCCAACCGGGCCGATGAGACGGACAGCGTTTCTCAAAAAAAGACTCGGCAGTGACCCCGTCGGGCCATCGTCGCAACGTGATACCCCGATCTTCGATATGCGGCAACATCACCGGCGCGACCCGGACGTAGTAATCGATCACCTGGGCCTTGGTAAACCCGACCAGCGGATACAGCACCTTTTCGAGATTGCTGACCGACAAACGGCGGCCGTCGACGGTGACCTGAACACGCTCGGGCTCGACCATCGGCAACGATCACGCCGAGCGCTCAGACGGCTCGTCCTGCTCCGCTTTTCTGCTAGCGGGAGTCTTGGCCCCGGCAGTCTTGTGTCCCCCTGAGGGATGACGCTTACGAGCTTTCTTGGCCTCGTTGACCGACGCCTCAAGAGCAGCCATCAGGTCAATGACCTTGTCGGAAGAAGGTGCCGGCGCTCGCATCAAATCGTCGCTGCCCTCCCCTGCCGCTTTTCGCTCAATCAACTCGAGCACCGCTTCTCGGTACGTGTCGCTGTGGCGAGTCGGATCAAAGGTCGTGTTCAGCGTGGCAATCAACTGCTCAGCCATTGCCTGTTCCCGCTCGTCAATCTCAATATCGGCCAGCAGATCAAAGCCGCTGATCTCAGCATGGTCGACGATTTCGTCGTGATAAACCATCGTCGACAGCAACAGCCGACCATCAACAGGACGCACCGCTGCCAAATACCGCTTAGAACGCATCACGAAATGGCAAATGCCTACCTTTTTTGCCTCTTCCATGGCTGCGGCCAAGAGCTTGTAGGGCTTTGACGCCTGATCACCGGGGACCAAGTAGTAGGCGTTGTCATAAAAAATCGGGTCAATGTCAGCCAGATCGATGAATTCATCTATGTCGATCGTGCGTGCCATATCGGGATCGAGCGCGGCCATCTCTTCTTCAGACACCGTCACATAGTCGCCATCGTCAAGAGCGAACCCTTTCACTATCCGTTCCTTGGGCACCTCTTCGCCGTCGGCCGAAGAAACCAATTTCTGCTTGACGCGCGCCCCACTAGCTGAATCGATCTGATTGAACCGGACCGTCTTGCGCCGGACCGCGGTGAACAGACGCACCGGAATATTGACTAGTCCGAAGCTGATGCTTCCGCTCCAAATCGCTCTGGGCACGTCAACGAGTGTAGTTGACGGTGGTGCCTTCGCCGGGCGCAGCCGGAGCCGCCGAATCAGGTGTCTAGCAGGATCCGGGCAACAAGATCTTGGCCGAAGGCCGTGAGGATGGCCAGATACATCAAGCCGGTGGCGGCCATAACCGCGGAATAGGCACGTTCGCGCAGCGCTGCCCGAGTCACGCCCACCAGTGCGATCGTGGTCACCACACACGCTACCCAGAACCAGCCAAGCAAACCGTTGTAGGCATCGTCGATAGTGCCGTTGAGCACCGACACCATCCCAACTGGCCATAGCAACAGGATCGTCTCGGGGACCCAAACAATACCGGTCCACCTGACCAGTTCCAGGAGCGGACCTCGAGCTAGGCCCGGTTGCACGAGATACCAGTGGCCAAGCAGCATGGCATCGGACACGACGCCCAAAAACAACGCACTGACCAGGCCACGAGCAATCGACAAGGCAACCGGGTCACCAGCGTGAATCGAGGCGAACAGCACGGCTGTCAAACCGAGAACAGCCGCCGCCAGATCGAGAACCGGAGGGAACTCTACAGCAGAGTCATCGAAACGCGGTTCATCACGATCAATCCCTGTCATCTCTGCGACCCGTGCGGAGCGTCGCTCAACGAGTGTTCGCCGGCCCGATACACCCGCAGACTTGCGAGCTACCGACACGACCAATGCAACCCCGCCAACCACCAAGAATCCAAGGGTGGTCAGATCACGCGTCCAGACCACATCGGTTGCCAACGACGCAGCCAGCGAACCTACCGCCAAGAGCAGAAAAACCATTCGCTGCAACCAGCCGTATCCGAGACCAACCTCACGACGCCGAGTAGTGACCCATAAGAAGACCCAACCACCCGCCGCCCATTGCACCAGAACCGTGGCGGCATCAATGCGAATCACCGCGTCAAGCTACCGCGTGGGCCAACTCGTTATGCCTGGACGACGGCTAGATGATGGTCGGTGAGGTTCAACGACTCGGGTCCAGACTCAGTCGCAACGACAATGTCCTCAAGGCGCATACCCCAACGGTCCGGCATGTAAATGCCAGGCTCAATCGAGAACGCATTGCCCGCTACCAGTGGTGCCGTGTTGCCCTCAACGATGTACGGATCCTCGTGAGCCTCAACCCCGATCCCGTGCCCGGTTCGGTGAATGAAGTAACTACCGAATCCGGCCGCAGCGATCCGCTCCCGCGCCTCACGGTCGACATCTTGTGCGGGAGTCCCGACCGTGGCCGCTGTCACCGCCGCAGCCTGCGCCTCGTGCAGAACCGCATAAGCCTCCAGATACTCACGATCCGGCCGAGAACCCACCCAGACGCAGCGGGTGATATCGGAGCAGTAGCCGACACCGTCGTCTCCGATCATCGTCCCTCCGAAGTCACAGAGGAGTGCCTCACCCTCAGAAATCACCCGGGAGCCCGCCTCGTGGTGCGGGCTGGCAGCGTTTTCTCCCGCAGCCACGATGGCAAAGTTCACCCGATCATGACCTTCGGCGATGATCTGGCGACCGAGTTCAGCCGACACCTCGGCCTCAGTCTTGCCAACAAGCGGGATCTCGCCACTCTGGAGACGCTGCGCGATTGCGTCTACCGCACGGCTCGCGGCGCGCAACCGATCGATTTCGGCAGCGTCTTTGACCGAACGGATTCCGCTGGTGATCGAGCTAGCCCGGCGGAAGTCCGTCTTCGGTCGAGCCGACATCAGATCAACGAGAAACCCCGACCACATCTGATCACCGACCGCGGCGCTTGACGCAGGTCCCATCAGGGTCGCTATCAAGGCGATCGGGTCTTCGGTCTCGGACCACGGTCTCACCGCGAACACCTCAGGGCGCGGCGTGACCCGTGAAGCTTCCAAGCCTGGTACAACCAGCGTGGCGTCGCCGTCGCGCGGCACCACCAGCATGGTGATCCGTTCGAGCGGCATCGCCTCGTAACCGCAGAAGTACGGCAGATCAGCGCCGACCGACAACAGCAACACATCCACCCCGTCGGTAGCCATTTTTTCTCGGGCCAGGGCGAGCCGTTGCGTGAACATAGTGCTCAATGCTAGGCCCGCCCCGAAATCTGCGCGTTCAACCACACGCTACGTAGCTGAGCGCGCAGATTCAGCAGAAACAGACGCCAGTTGGTCTACCGATTGGCGGGCATGATAACTCGAACGGGTCAGCGGGGAAGCCTCCACATGTGCGATTCCCACCGACTCGCCGAAGCGTTTCCATTCGTCGAACACTTCAGGCTGCCACCACTGGGCTACTGGCAGATGGTGAGATGTCGGGCGCAGGTACTGGCCAATGGTGACAATGTCGACACCAACCGCGGCCAGGTCTATGAGGGTCTGGCGGATCTCGCTGTCGCGCTCCCCCATCCCCACGATGATCGATGATTTGGTGGTCAAACCAGCGGCTTTGGCGCGGGCCAGAACTGAGAGACTGCGGGCATAACCGGCCGACGGGCGCACCGCGCGTTGCAACCGCGCCACCGTTTCGATGTTGTGGTTGAACACGTCGGGCTGCGCATCAAACACCTTTGTCAGCGATTCGCTAGATCCTTTGAAGTCCGAAACCAGAGTCTCTACCCGACATTGCGGTGTGCGCTTGCGGATCGCGGCAACGACATCGGCAACAGCGCCGGCGCCACCATCTTCAAGGTCGTCACGGGCGACCATTGTGACGACAGCATGACGCAAGGCCATCAACTCGACCGCCTCAGCCACACGGGTCGCCTCCTGAGGATCTGGTGCCTCGGGATGCCGCGTGTCGATCAAGCAGAACCCACAAGCTCGTGTGCAACGATCCCCCAGGATCATGAAAGTGGCCGTGCCGTCGTTCCAGCACTCGGAAATATTGGGGCAACCCGCTTCTTCGCACACGGTCACGAGTCCGAGTTCACGCATCGTGGACCTGATCCGGCGATACTGCGGTCCAGGATCGAACTTCACCCGCATCCACTCAGGCTTGCGCGCGCGCAACCGCACGGGGTCGTGACTGGTGGCCCCCGCTTGAGCAAGGCGTCCAAGCAACCGCACCGATGTGCCATCAGCCTGTGTCGCAAATTCCTGCGGTGAGGACGCTTGTCCAGTGATTGCCGGGGTGGGATCCTCAGATTGGTAACCGACTCCAGAACGCCCAACCGGCGTGCCTGGGCCTTCTCCACGAGTAAAGGGAGCAAGGTCAGTCTGTTTGGTCTTGAACCCAACGCCAGCGTAATCAACTGATCCGTGTTGAGCGAACACAGCCACCGCCCGCTGCGTGAACACCTCGACCATCTCAGGCATCGAAACGTCAACACCGAGCGCTGCCAGCGAGGTAACACCCTTGTCGGCAATGCCACACGGAACAATTCGCTCATACCAGCTCAAGTCCGGGTCAACGTTGAGCGCCACCCCATGCATGGAGCGGCCCCGCGCTATCCGCACCCCGATTGCCGCTATCTTCTGGGGCCGTTCTCCGGTGGGATCCACCCAGACGCCGGTACAGCCTTTGATACGCCCCGACTGCACACCAACATCTCCGAGCGTTTCAATCAAACACTGTTCAAGCGATGACACATACGCGGCGGTGTCGGCCATACCGCCGCCGCGGCGCCCTGGCACATCAACAATGGGATAAGCAACAAGTTGACCGGGGCCGTGGTAAGTCACGTCGCCTCCCCGATCCGCTACAAACAACTCCGCACCGAGCGACTCAACGTCGGCAAGCAGATGCTCAGCCGGCGTACGGCGACTCATGGTCACCACATTGCGATGCTCCAACAACAGCAGATAGTCGTGTTGGCGATTGACGAACAACGACCGTTGCAACGCGAGCGCATCTGAATAAGCAACCCGTCCCAACCAGCGGACCCGCAGAGTCCGCTCGGCCAAAACCGAACCGTTCAGGACCAACGAGCTCAGCGGACCTCCGCCTCCCAGTCGCGAGTCTCAATGATCTCTTTGACTCGGTGAAGGAACGCCGCAGCATAGGCGCCATCGAAAGCGCGGTGATCCCAGGCCATCGCCAAAACCCCGACCGAATGAATGGCGATCGATTCGTTGCCGTAAGAATCAGTGACCACAACCGGTTTTCGTGCCACCCCGTCGGTTGACAAAATCGCCACCTGAGGCTGGTTGATGATCGGGAACTGCATCATCGTGCCGTATTGACCGGCATTGGTCAGCGTGAAAGTGCCACCGGACAGCTCGTCGGGCATCAACTGCCTGGTACGCGCCCGGCTGGCGACATCCACAATATCTCGAGCGATTTGTCGCAGCCGCTTGCCCTCAGTGCCCTTGATCACCGGTGCCAGTAAGCCGCTGAAATCGATGTCGACAGCGATGGCAAGGTTGACCTGATCATGGATGACTAGATGGTCACCTCCGAAACTGGCATTGAGATGCGGGTATTCACGCAAGGCATCAACGACAGCGCGCGCAATGAACGGCAAGTAGGTGAGGCTGAATCCTTCCTCTGCCTTCCAACCAGATTTGATCGCTTTGCGCACTTTTTCGACACCCTCATAGTCGATTTCCATGGCCGTGAGCACGTGTGGCGACGCGCTCTTCGACATCACCATGTGTTCTGCAGTGCGCTTGCGAATGTTGTTCAGCACGACGACCTTGTCACGCGTGCCTACCTCGGTCGATGGGGTCGCAGTCGTGGCCGCTGGCGTCTTGACCACGGCCGACGGAGGCGGAGGCGTTGCCGGCTCGGATGGTCGCTCGGCGACAGGCGGGGGCAAAGCCGATTCTGGAGGACTCTGTGGTGGCGCTGCGGACGCGGCAGACGCGCTCGAACGGATCACCGCTTCGGCATCAGCTCGGGTAATGCGGCCACCTATGCCTGTGCCGACAATCGTTGAGGGATCGAGTCCGTTGTCGGCTATCAACCGACGCACAACCGGAGACATGAGCGAACTCGGTTTCTCGCGCTCTGAGGATTCATCGACTGGCGACCCCGCCGGCGTCTCCGCATCAGGAGCAGCCGCGACCCACGTTGGAGGCGGAGGCGGTGGCGGCAGAGTCGAAGACAGAGGTGTCTGTGCGCTGGGGATTTCTTCCGGTTCAGGCTCAGCTTCCGGTTCAGGCTCAGCTTCAGGCTCAGGCTCCGGTTGGGGCTCCGACTCAGGTTCAGGCTCCGCCAAAACCTCGGGTTCTGCCGGCGCCGGGACGAAAGCAGCATCGCCGATCTGGGCAAGAACTTGTCCAACCTCTACCAGGTCTCCCTCGTTGGCGAATATCTCGATCAATGTGCCGGCAATGGGCGACGGGACTTCTGAGTCAACCTTGTCAGTGGAAACTTCGAAGAGGATCTCATCCATCTCCACGTGGTCACCGACCTGTTTGAACCAGCGGGTGATCGTTCCCTCGGTGACTGTTTCCCCCAACTGGGGCATGGTCACGTCAGCCATCAAGTCCTCTTCTCGTCATCTTCTGATTCATCTCATTCGTCTCGTTTCACCTACCGGCAACAGTTTGCATCAACCATGAAGCGAACGCCCGGTCAACGACAACACAGATTCTCCAAAGAGTTCGCTCATCGTGGGGTGCGGTTGTATGAAAGCAGCCACATCGTCAACGGTCGCCTCCCAGTTGACAGCAAGGTACGCCTGACCAAGCTGCTCGGTGACCCAGGGTCCGACCATGTGCACGCCCAGTATCTGCCCTCCGGTGCCGTCAGCCTGCTTCTCGGCGATGACCTTCACGATGCCGTCGGTATCGCCAACAATCTTGGCTCGACCGTTGCCAATGAAACGCAGCGACGAAGTCACAACGTCGTGGCCCGCCGCGATCGCTGACTCCTCCGTGTGCCCGGCGAACGCCACCTCAGGATGGCAATATATGCACCACGGTGTTCCGTGGTGATCCAGCGGAGCGGGTTCTTCGCCCAACGAATCAGTGATCGCCAACATTCCTTCGGCAAAGGCCACATGGGCCAGCTGTGGTGTGTCGATCAGGTCACCAACCGCCCAAACACCCGGCTCCACTGTCCGACAACGACCATCAACCTCAACGAAACCGCGCTCGTCAACGACTACCGAAGTACCACTCAGACCCAACAGGTCAGCGTTGGGGCGACGGCCGACCGACACCACCACCAGGTCCACGTCCACAGACTGGCCGTCGCCGAAGGACACCGATGTGTGCGAACCGGAAGGATCGGGAGAATGACCATGTACCGGAGCCGAAGTATGCACCGTAATACCGCGCTTCTTGAAGCTGCGCGCCACAACCTTGGCAGCGTCGCGATCACATCCGGTAAGGATCTGTTCCAGCGCCTCGATCACGGTGACATCAACCCCGAGATCAGCCATCATGGAGGCGAACTCGCAACCGATCGCACCGCCGCCAATCACCGCGGCACTCTGCGGAAGTGCTTCAATCGACAACAGTTCGTCAGAGGTCATAACGAATTTTCCGTCGACTTCAAAGCCTGGAATCGTGCGGGGCAATGACCCTGTTGCAAGAATCACCGAGCGGGCAGTGAGCGTTTGTGTCTCTCCCTGTTGCGTCACCGACACCACTCGATCGGCGCCTAGCGTGCCGATACCGTTGTAAACGGTGACCTTTCGGCCCTTCATCATCGATCCTAAACCTGCAACGAGTTGATCGATGATGGTCTGTTTGCGTTGCATCGTGACGTCCCAGTCGAGCTCTGGTGCCGAAGTGTTCACACCGAAGTCTGCGGCATGGGTAACGGTGCGAAAGACGTGCGCCGTCTCCAACAACTCCTTGGCGGGAATGCACCCGACATGTAGGCAAGTGCCTCCCAGAGCGCCCTTCTCCACGAGTCCTACGTTCAGCCCAATACCCGCGGCGTAAAGAGCGGCTGCATAACCGGCAGGGCCACCGCCGACGACGATCACATCGTGTTGTATCTCTATGGGACTTCCTCCCCGTGCGGGCCTCATGTTACCGGGGCCGACTCTTTTCAGCCGACGATCATCAACAACTGAACCGTTCCTGCCACAAGAATCGCCAGCCCGACCAAGAGCGAGACTCCGATCAACATTCGGGTACTCATCGTGACCTCTTCGTTACTCTCTCAGCTCAGCCAGGCTATCGCCGGTAGTACTGACAATACGGCCGCAAGGTGCTGGTAGATCCCAAAGGCCCTACGATGGGTAACAGTGAAACGAAACGTGCTATCTCCGATCACGGCCGCATTGTTGGGCGCTGCGCTCTTCGTAGGTGCATGCGGCGACGGAACCGACGACGAAGCCACCCCAGCACAGCCGGATCCGACCACCACGACCACGACCACCACCGAAGGACCGTCACCATCAACCGAAGCGGGCGATTCAGTTGCGGTTGCATGGCCCCACGACTGGACCGAGGAACGCGTCGGTGGAGGCCAATTCGATGCCGGTGACTACGAGGGACAGGATCTCGTGTTGTGGTTCTGGGCGCCATGGTGACCGGCTTGTCAACGCGAAGCCGGTGCGGTCGCATCGGTGCAGGAACAATTCGCCGGTCAGATCGACATCATCGGCGTCGGTGGCAGCAGCACCTCAGAAGCCGATCTTGAGCGCTTCGTCGGGGGCTACGGAGTCTTTGACCTCATAAACGTGTCCGACACCGACAATTCGGTATGGGAACGCTACGGCGTCTTCAGCCAGCCGATCTACGCTTTTATCAACGACGATGGCACGACCGAGGTAACCAGACTCCCTGTCGCAGAACTCGCCGAACGAATTGAACAGTTGTTGGCCACCTAGGCCGCTGACCAGCTAGACCAATCGGTCACCGTCGACGGCGAACAATCCACCCGATAATCTCGCTCAGAATGGCGCCGGCAACAGCGGAGACCACGATAATCAGCCACAACGGCGCACTGCGATCGATGAAGAACCATTGGACCGGAGTGCTATCGGTGTTCTGCACCACGAAAGCGATCAGAGCCACGGCCACCAGCGCAGCTCCGATGAACTTGCCGATACCGGATTTGGCTGTCGGTTGATTGATCGGATCGTCTGACATCTTCGGTCCTTCAGTTCGTGTGCACTCGATGATTCCAGCCCTCTATGATTCGCAGCATAGGGCGTGACTCACTCAAGCGCGAGAAGCGAGATCGAAGGACGACTATGCGGGTACTGATCAGCGGCTCCACAGGCTTAATCGGAACCTCGCTGGTTTCCGCACTCAAAGCCACGACCCACACGCCGATTCGTCTGCTGCGGTCACAGAACCGAGACGACACCGAAAGCATCTTCTGGAACCCGGCGAAGGGCGACTTCGGAAAAGATGCTCTCGAAGATATTGACGCGGTAGTTCACCTAGCCGGAGCATCAATAGCCGAGCGACGCTGGAGCGACGCCCAAAAAACCCGGATTCTCGACAGCCGAATCACGACCACCACGCTGTTGGCAAACGCAATCGCCGAGGCCCAGAACCCTCCATCGGTGTTCCTGTCGGGTTCGGCCATCGGTTTCTACGGAGACCGTGGCGACGAAGAACTCAACGAGATCAGTTCCAGTGGCGATGGCTTTCTTGCCGATGTAGTGCGCGCCTGGGAACACGCTGCCAGCCCAGCACAAACTTGCACGCGGCTCGCCTACCTGCGCACCGGTGTGGTGCTGGCAGGTAACGGAGGAGCCCTGAAGGCGCAACTCCCGTTCTTTCGGCTCGGAATCGGTGGCCGCATCGGCGACGGACGTCAGTGGCTGAGCTGGATATCGATCCAAGACATGGTTCAGGCCATCAGCTGGCTGCTCGACAACGACATCAGCGGGCCCGTCAACATGACCGCGCCCAATCCCGTCACCAACGCAGAGTTCACCAAGACCCTCGGACGAGTGCTGCGCCGACCAACGATTCTGCCCACTCCCAAAGTTGTGATGTGGACCAAAGTCGGGCGGGAATTGACTCAACAACTGCTCTACGCCAGCCAAAGGGTCGAGCCTTCGGCGCTATTGGCCAGTGGCTACCAGTTCCGTCAACCAGATCTCGCCGGTGCGCTACGGAGCGTTCTCGACAAGCCGCAGTGAAAGTCGTGCTAGGCGTCAACGACCCAGACGTCGTCGGGCATTTCACGTTCGAAAGCACTCACCACTCTGCCGACCCGGCGATCAGCACCGTCCCACACGATCAACGCTTCGTCGGCGACTTTTCTCAGCCATGCGTTTCTTCGCTTCAGCGCCTCGCCGGCCCGTTTGGAGGTGTCGGGAACCTTGCGTTGCAAGCACACGACTTTGGCCGCTCCTTCCAACATCTGCGCAAAGTGATTCCTTTTGGCCGACGGCCACTTGCGTGCAGGGTTGGGATATGGCAGCACTGCTACGTAGGGCACTCCAGCCTCCGCTGCTGCTTCGGCGCCAAGAGTCTCCGCGCCACGGCGCAACCCCGTCAGCACGACCAGGTCGTCGTCGAGTTCTTTCTTCGCCGCCAAGATCTCCGCGAGCCGCTGCCGCGTCTTAACCACATCGCTGTCTGAGTGGGGGCTTTCTGAGTCGAGCTGCAACCCAAGGATCGCCACACAACGGCCCGCTGGTCGCCACGAACTGCCGAGGGGGCGGTTGTCTGCGGTTCCGTCACGTGGTGCTGGCGGCCCAATCTCATCAGCCTCAGCGAGATCATCGGGCATACCAACACCCGTGCGACCCACTTGCGTACGCGCAGCTTCAGCCGCCAAGCGATCCGCTACCTCGTTCCATTCGTCGCCAGCGTGCCCTTTCACCCAAGTAAAGGTGGTTTCATGTGGCGCTGAGCGATAAAGCTCAATCAGCGGTTCCCAGATGTCTCGATTGGCGACCGGCTGCTTGTTGGAGTTGCGCCAGTCACGTTTGAGCCAACCTTCCCACCAGCGGTCACGAAAACAGTTGACTACGTACGTTGAATCCGAGACGACCTCAACGGGACCCTCGATGGCCCGCAGCGCTTCGAGTACAGCGGTGAGTTCCATCCGCTGATTGGTGGTTGCAGTGTCAGCGCCGTTGGCCCAGCGGCCATCGGGCACAACCCAGCCCCAACCACCAGGCCCAGGATTCCCTAGACAGGCACCGTCCGTGTAGACAGTTGTTGTACTAGTTGCACTACTGATGCGCTCATTCTGTGATCTCTGCGGACAACTTCCACCCAATGCTTTGACCCAAAGCAAAAAAGTAATGCGAGACTAGGGACACATATGGCTGATCACTTCTCCCGCCAACTACCCGACATCGACCCAGCCGAAACCACCGAGTGGATCGATTCCCTTGATGCAGTCCATGCCAGTCAAGGTCAAGCTCGGGCCCGCTACCTGCTCACCAAGCTGCTCGAGCGTTCCAACGAACTCCAAATCGGAGTCCCCCCGACTACCAGCACGCCCTACATCAACACCATCCCCGCCGAATCGCAACCTTTCTTTCCCGGCGACGAAAACATAGAGCGACGGATTCGGGCCATCATCCGTTGGAACGCTGCGGCCATGGTGATCCGCGCCAACAAGATCGCTGACGGCATCGGCGGCCACCTGTCAACGTTCGCTTCAAGCGCAGCCCTCTACGAAGTCGGCTTCAACCATTTCTTTCGAGGCAAAGAAGACGGACTCCCCGGTGACCATGTGTACTTCCAGGGACATGCTGCCCCAGGGGTCTACGCACGGGCCTTCCTTGAGGGGCGCCTCAACGAGCAACAACTCGACAATTTCCGCATGGAAGTCGGTGGGAACGGCCTTTCAAGCTACCCGCACCCTCGCTTGATGCCGGAGTTTTGGGAGTACCCCACCGTCTCCATGGGTCTGGGCCCGATCAATTCGATCTACCACGCCCGTTTCAACCGCTACATGCATCAACGCAAAATCGACGACACCTCGCAAAGCATCGTGTGGAGCTTTCTCGGCGACGGCGAATGCGACGAACCCGAAACCCTCGGCGCGATCGCCCTGGCAGGTCGATCCGCCCTCGACAATTTGAAATGGATCGTCAACTGCAACCTGCAGCGCCTTGACGGACCCGTCAGAGGCAACGGAAAAATCATCCAAGAACTTGAAGGCGTGTTCCGTGGCGCCGGCTGGAACGTCATCAAGGTGATCTGGGGTAGTCGCTGGGATGAACTGCTGCATCGCGATGTAGATGGTGTGCTCCTCAACAAGATGTCCGAAACAGTCGACGGTGAATACCAGCGTTTCGCCGTTGAAGACGGCGCCTACATCCGCGAGAAGTTCTTCGGACCAGACCCGAGACTGCGCAAACTCGTAGAACACCTGAGCGACGACGACCTCAAAGCGCTCCCCCGCGGGGGCCACGACTACCAAAAGGTCTACGCCGCTTTCAAAGCTGCAGCTCAGACCACTGGACAACCAACCGTGATCCTCGCCAAGACCATCAAGGGCTGGACCCTTGGTGAGGGTTTCGAAGGACGCAACGCCACCCACCAGATCAAGAAGATGACCAAGGCACAACTTCTGGAACTAAGGGCCAGGCTCCGGATGGAAGAGGAAATCTCCGAGGATTCACTCGAAGACGGCATCCCACCTTATTACCGGCCATCACCGGACGGAGAGGAGCGCGCCTATCTGATGGAGCGACGCCGCGCACTCGACGGGCCCCTGCCCAGCCGCATCGTACGAGACCGCCGACCACTCAAGTTGCCCAGCGAGGCACCCTTCCTTGATCTCCAGAAAGGCTCCTCAGGGCGCTCGGTATCGACCACAATGGCTTTCACTGCAGTGTTGCGAGACCTGCTGAGAGACAAGCGATTCGGCGAACGTGTCGTGCCGATCGTCCCCGACGAGGCCCGCACCTTCGGTATGGACTCGCTGTTTCGAGAGTTCCGCATATACGCGCCGCAAGGCCAACTCTACGAACCAGTCGACCACGACCTGCTGCTCTCCTACGCCGAATCTGAAGACGGGCAGATCCTCGAAGAGGGCATAACCGAATGTGGTTCGACCGCCGAGTGGATCGCCGCTGGAACCGCCTATGCCAACAGCGGTGTTCCTATGGTCCCGTTCTACACCTTCTACTCAATGTTCGGGTTTCAGAGGGTCGGTGACTCGCTGTGGGCAGCAGCTGACGCCCGTACGCGAGGATTTCTCATGGGCGCCACCGCAGGCCGCACCACCCTGCTCGGCGAAGGACTACAGCATCAAGACGGTCACAGCATGCTGTTGGCATCAACGGTTCCCTCCTGCGAAGCCTATGACCCCGCCTTCGCCTACGAACTCGGCACGATCTTGCGTCACGGTCTGCATCGGATGTACCCCGACGGCCGATCCGCCGATGGCGAAGACGTGTTTTATTACATCACGATCTACAACGAGAACTACGAACAACCCCCGCGTCCAGATCATGTTCAGGATCGCGACATCACCGACGGAATCTACAAGTTCGACGACGGTCCCGACGAGACTGAGCGCCGCGCGACCATCCTCTTTTCGGGCACCTTGAACCTGGCCGCGCGCGAAGCCCAACAGATCCTCGTCGACGACTACGACATCGGCGTCGAACTCTGGAGCGTCACCTCCTACAAGCGACTTCGCGCCGACGCACTAGACGTGGAACGTCGCAACCGATTGTCTCCTGATCGGCCCCCAGAGTTGTCCAACGTGACACGCAGACTCAGCGACAGCGAGGGACCGATCGTGGCTGTGTCGGATTGGATGACGCTGGTGCCCGATCAGATCGCACGGTGGACGCCTCGCCCGCTGCATGTCCTCGGGACCGACGGTTTCGGTCGTTCCGACACGAGGGAAGCGTTGCGGCGATTCTTCGAGATCGACGCCGACAATATCGTGGTGGCAGTACTGTCAGCCATGCTCGAAGAAGGCACCGCTACCCGCGAGGAAGTCAGCAGTGCCATCGCCAAGGCCGGTATCGACCCGTACCGCCCCGACCCAGCCCATCCAGATACCGGTGCCTGAGGCCCAGCGGCCCGCCCACGGTACGCTCGTCGTCACTGGTGACGCCGAAGCAGACCAGCTACTCAACACCAACCCGCTGGCGCTCATGATTGGAATGTTGCTCGACCAGCAGATCCCCATCGAATGGGCCTTCGCCGCACCCCTGCGACTGGCCCAACGGCTCGACGGCACCCTTGATGCCAACCAGATCGCCGCGATGGATCCAGAAGAACTGGCCGCTGTGGCCGCTCAGAAACCCGCGGTGCACCGCTTCCCGGCCATGATGGGGCGCCGCATCCACAAGCTGTGCGAGCATCTGGTTGACGAATACGAAGGTGACCCAGCATCGCTGTGGGAAGATGTGGGCGATGCCGAAGTGCTCTACAAGCGACTCTTGGCGTTGCCCGGCTACGGTCCGGTGAAGGCCCAGATTTTCATGTCCATCCTGGCTAAACGCTTCGATTACCAGCCATCAGGATGGGAGACCATCGCCGGGGTTTTCGCCCAAGAGGATCTCCGCAGCGTTGCCGACCTCGGTGACCCAGGGGCTCTCGGTCGGCTCCGCGAGAAACGGAAGGTCGAAAAATCCAGAGACTCAAGCTCTGGTTGATCCTCAGGCAACCTCAGAAAGCAGCCGGTTGCGCTGCCGGTCGAGCCAGCCAAGCACCACCGCGATAGCGCGGGGATCATGACGCAGGTGATGGCTGGCTCCATCAATGATCCGCAAATCTGCCGAGCCGTGCGAGTCCGCGACCGCTCGGGCGTCGAGCACCGGCACAACATCATCGTCGCTGCCATGAATCAGCAACAACTCCCGCGGCGACAAGTGAGCCGCGGCCTTGCTGGCATCGACCGCGCGCAGTTGCTGCGACCAATCACCAAAGTCTTCTGGAAAGGCACTGTCGCGGATCGCTCCCATCTCGCGTGCGAGCACCAGCAACTTGCGGGGACTGCGCGCCCAGTCGCTGAAATCCGCCGGCAGTGAAACCGCGCAGACACCCCGGACAGTTTCATCGGCAGCCCCGGCCTCGACCGCCAAAGCACCACCAGTACCAAACCCCAAAAGCCATATCCCGTCGCAATGCACAGACTCACGCAGATGAGCGATCGCACCTTGCAGGTCCCGTAACCAACCCTCAAGGGAGAAGTCACCGCCAGATTGTGCGATCCCCCTGCTTGAAAATGCCAGCGCAGCCCAACCACACTCAGTAGCCACCCGATCAGCCAGACCCGGATAGCTCGAAGTTGAGTTGATGCCGCCCCCAGCCTCGGCCGGGAAACCGTGAGCAATCACCAGCCCAGGTTGGGCCGTGCCACGATTCTGGGAAGGGCGGGCGACATGGGCCTCCAACTCGATGTCGTCGACAAAAAACCGTCTATCCACGAAAGCGTCGCCTCGCTACTCAGGTCGACCGCAAGCGGTAGCCGCGGTTCCGAGCTTCAGCAAGCGTGTCAGGCCCGAACGCTAGAGCATGGGGGCCATCGGCAAGTTCTTCTATGACAGACTCATCTGTCACGTCATCGAGGTCATAGACCACCTGGACCCGCTTATCACCCAGAAAGCGGCTGTTCTGGTATCGCGCCGGTCGTTCCATGCACGCAACCTAGCGGCAGCGACGACAAGAATTGGCGATTCATAGGGATCCAAAAGAGAACCGTCCCAGGGCCGCGACAGCCCTAGGACGGTTCTTGAGTATTGCTTGAAAAACAATGTTTGCTGGAAACCCAGGGAGTGGTGGCACCTTGCGGTACCGCACCAGGCGTGACATATTCCCGGTCCACCTAGCCCCAGGGGTGGAGCTGGCTTGGTTTGCGCCAGTGGTCCAGCAGCTGTTCTAGCGGCCAGCCACCTCCAAGGTCACAGATCTTCTACACACTGCGGGACCACCTCCTTTCTTTGGTGCCAATAGTGAAGCACAAAAGCACGCGGCAGTGTGGGATATTTTCGCTCGGTCTACGAATCGACGACCTCGTCGCCGACCGCGCCGATCGCGGTGAGGTACTTCATTTGGAGGTCGAGCACGCAGACCACATCGACTGCTTCTGGACCACCAGCAGCTAGCGAGCGGGCCACAATCGCGTCTATCGCCGCTTCGTCTGTGGCAATCGCCCCATCAATGCGGGCCTGATCAGTTGCCAGTTCCTGACCGTGGAGCGAGGCGACCCCAACTTCTTGAAACCAATCAAGGTGCCACCTCAACAGCAGGGCGAGGTCGTCAAAGGAGATCCGCGCGGTCACCTCGTCGGGAAGCCGGTGCGCTATCCAATCCACCGCATCGTTGAGGTCATAGACAGCCGGGCTTCGTTCGGTTTCCAGTTCTGCAACCGCCTTCCCGACGGCCACGAAGGCGATCAGGACAACGACTAGGGCACCGACTAGGAAGAAGATCCATTCCAAGCCGCGTCACCTCCACATGCGCGTTGTCAGATCCCGATGCGTTGGGCGAGCAGTTCGCGATGGTAGGTGGGATCACCGAACAGCAGCTCAGAACTCTTTGCGCGCTTGAAGTAGAGATGAGCGGGATGCTCCCAAGTGAAGCCGATGCCACCATGGATTTGGATGTTCTCAGCAGCGGCATGAAAGTAAGCCTCGGAGCAGTAGCTCTTGGCCAAGGACGCGACCTGGCCCAGCTCATCGTTCATTTCAGCGGCGCACCAGCCTGCGTAGTAGGCAGCAGATTTGGCCGACTCGACCTCTAGGAGCATGTCGGCACACTTGTGCTTGATCGCCTGAAAGGATCCAATCGGGCGACCGAACTGGACACGGACTTTGGCGTATTCGACCGACATGTCCAGACACATCTGCGCACCGCCTACTTGTTCAGCCGCGAGCGCCACCGCTGCTAGATCAAGCACTGTCGCCAAGACATCCCAGCCCGCGCCGTCTTGGCCAATCAACTCGGCAGACACGCCGGAAAACTCCAACTTGGCTTGCTTGCGCGTCTGATCCATCGTTGACAGCGCAGTGCGAGTGAGGCCATCGGCGTCAGCGGCAACGCTGAACAGCGACACTCCCGCATCGCTACGGGCCGCCACCAGGATCAGATTGGCGGTGTGACCGTCGAGCACATACATCTTCGTGCCGTCGAGCGTCCAGGAGCCACCGTCGGCCGACGCCGCCATGGTGATCCCGCCTTCGTCCCAGCGGCCATTCTCCTCGGTGAAGGCAAGGGCTGCTCGGGTCTCTCCCGAGGCGATGCTCGGCAAATGGGCGTTCTTTGCGTCCTCATCGCCGCTTTGCATCAAGGTGTTGGCCGCCAGCACGCACGACGAAAAATATGGGGCGCAGAGCAGGGCCCGACCCATTTCCTCCAGCACCACTATCTGCTCTACAAAACCGAAGCCCTGACCTCCGTATTCTTCGGGAATAGCCAGTGCTTGCAGGCCCATCTGCTCAGCCATCTGGTTCCAGACTGCGTCGTCATATCCGACTTCTGTGTCCATCTGCTCACGCACTGATGTTTCCGACGACTTGTCTTCAAGAAAGCTGCGGACGAACTCTCGCAACTGCTCCTGCTCTTCTGAGAATGCAAAGTTCATGCGCTGCACTCTACGACCCCACCACCACAAGTCCAATCGGCCCCGCTCCGGCCTCCTAGTCGGGCGGTTCGCTTGCTTGATCGATCATGTGGGCAAGATCACGGACGGTCTGTGCTCCGCTGCTGGCCGTCGCGGCGCTGCGAGTCACCAAGAACCGCCGGTGGGCTCCGATCAAATCGGCTGTGTCGTTGAGGCGAGTCATGTCAGAGCGGCTCGGATTGCTGGATCGATGGTGCTGCGTCGTCGACCGAAGATCTCCGGGGTTGCCTGGACATCGTCGATGACCACGAGACTTCCACCGCCGGCCATCTGCTCCCATTCGAGATCCAACCTCAAACAATCGGATTCGAGTTCCGTGTCGTAGTAGCGACCCCCGCCGGCTTCGATGCCGACGCCTGCGGCTATGAGCAACTGTTGGACTGGATGGGCTCGTTCGGCGCGCTGGTGCGTGTAGGGGTGGAAGGAACCGGATCCTACGGGGCTGGCCTCGCCCGCTGTCTCGCCGCCGCTGGCGTCGAGGTCGTTGAGGTCAACCGCCCCAACCGCCAGACACGGCGGCGTCGAGACAAGACCGACACCGTCGACGCCGGGGCCGCAGCACGCGCAGCGCTGTGCGGCGACGCCACCGCCGAACCCAAATCGGGCGATGGCTGCGTCGAGGCGATCCGTATGCTCGGCGTGGCCCGCCGCTGCGCGGTCAAGGCCCGCACCCAGGCAGCCAACCAGATCAGTGGCCTCATCGTCACCGCCCCCGAGCACCTCAAAGACCGTCTCAAGGGCCTCAACACCAACGCCTCAGTCGAGGTATGCGCCCGCTGGCGACCGGAGTCAAGCCCCGACTCTGTCACCGCGGTGGCCAAGACCGCTCTGCGTTCGCTGGCGCAGCGCCATCAGGCGCTGACCGCTGAGACCTCCCATCTCGACGCCGAACTGCGCAACCTGTGCCAACAGGCCAACCCAGCGCTGCTCGGCGCTGTCGGCGTCGAACCCGAGGTCGCAGCGTCGCTGCTAGTCACAGCCGGGGACAACCCCCACAGAATGCACAGCGAGGCGTCCTTCGCCGCATTGTGCGCAGCCAGCCCCGTCGAGGCGTCATCAGACGCTGTGACCCGCCACCGCCTCAACCGCGGCGGCGACCGCAACGCCAACAACGCCCTGTGGCGAATAGCACACACCCGTCTACGCTGCGACGAGCGCACCATCGCCTACGCCCAACCCCGCCGCGCCGACGGCAAAACCCGCCCCGAGATCATCCGCTGCCTCAAACGCTACATCGCACACGAGGTCTACCGACTGCTCACCGACCCGCCCGAGACCCCTGACCGCGCGCACCTGCGCCGCAGTCGCCTCGACGCCGGACTCACCATCGTCGCTGTCGCCGCAGTCCTCAACGCAGCCCCGGCACGGATCTCCGAGCTAGAAAGAGGCATCTGCCACAACCGTGAACTCGCCGAGCGCTACCAACGACACATCACCGAAATCACGACTTGACAAACATAGGAGCATCGACCTCCTCCAAGTCCTACGACGAACCGCCCACGGGTTCACCAACCCCACCAACTTCGAAGCCCGCGGCATCCTCGTGACATAATGACCCCAACCGATGCCAGCAACCCCAAATCCCACTTTTCTGCGCAGGGCCCATTTTTTTCCTTCAAGTACGCCTACGACGATGGGGACACAGAAACCGACCTGCAAGCAAAATATATTGTCTTCAAAGGAGGCGACGGCGACGGACGTACTGGTTATAACGTGGACCTCATAGCGGCCGTGCCACTCAATCGCGACGTGATAAGTGACCCAAAAATTTACCGGGCGACCGGATGGTGGCACCTCGATACTGTGAACAGCAATAGCAATACTGTGAACGAATGGATATTAGAGGCGCCGTGAGCGGGTCAAGATTGGAGCCCCGCCATGAAGACAAGGGACAAGATTGGAGCCCCGACATGAAGACAAGGGAACAGAGCTTGTTTTGTGATTCCCGTCATGGGCACGCTGGCCGTGCTGTTGCGGGGGTTGAGACGACAGGTTCGCGGCTTGGTGTGGTGGGGTGGTTGTTGGTTGTGGTGGGGGTGGTTGTGTTGGTTGGTTGCGGCGACGCGGACGATCCCACAGTGGAGCCGCTACTGAGTTCGCAGCCAGCTTCGGATGATGGGGTGAACGACTCCGAAGGTAATGTTGCGGGCGAGGTGTTCGATGACGTTGACGTGACTGTCGATGACGATGTTGATGGCGTGGATGTCGGTGGTGGTGTGGTGGTTGTTGATGATCGTGGTCGTGGGGGTGCTGGGGGTTTGTTGGTGGTGGGTTTGTGTGGTTGGCCTGGTCCGTTGTGTCCCAAAGATGAGGGTGTGGCTGCGTTGGAGGAAGGCGGGCGTTTGTGGTTTAGGGAGATTTCGAAGTGGGAGCCTTGGGTGGGTCGGGTGCTGGATATGTGTGATGACCATGAAGCGCTGACAGCGATTGATGGCGATTCTTGGACTGGTTATAGGAGCGGTGTTTGGATTGGTCGCGGCCAAGGTATTGACTATGAGGCTCGGATCCCTGTCTATGACATGGAGGACATAGTTGAAGAGCGGGAATTTTTTCCGATTGTGTGCAGCGAGGAGGACGCCGCGACACCGCATTGGGTTTGTTCTGGGGGCACTCGGTCGCCGGATAGTTTGTCGGCGGGGGAGGCGTATTTGGATGTGTTGGAAGTGTTGGACGTGTTGGAAGTGTTTGAGGTGCCGCCTGATTCTTCGGAGGTGTTGGCTTGGGCTGAGAGTGAGGGATTGAATTGTCGTGATCTGGCCGCAGAGCGGCGACGTTATGTGTATGTGACTGTTGATGGGCCTATGTTCCCGCCTCAGGCTTCTGTGGAAGCGGCTGTTGAGGCGTATAAGGAGAAACGTTCGAGTCTCGGGGCTTGGGCTGCTCGGTATAGGGCTTTGGGCCATTTGGGTGGCCACTATGGGTTCACGTCCCCTGAAGAGATGTTGGTTGTGTTGCCCGACACGGTGAGCGTGGTTGATGGGGTGGTGAGGGGTTTGGCTCAGAACCGGTCTGAGAGAAACTGGGCGCGCAACGCGACCGTCACAGCTACCGGCGCCGCAGGCCGTGAGGGTGTATGGCGATATGCGTTGGCGGTGCAGCCTGGTGAGGTGATGCCTTTCGAGATCGAAGGCCTGACAGACACAGAGGGCCTCTCTGAGATCAGCTTTGAGATATCGGCTGATCTGTCACCAACAATTGACCTGTCTCGTTCACTAGATCTCATATGGTATGACAATCGGGACAGCAACAAAGAGACGTTCTTGGAGAGGTTTCCTGAAGAGATCGTTGCTGGTGGGTTACCCAACGGTGCGTTCAGTTTCCGTACTGTGCGCATTCGCCGCCAAGCACCCACAGCGCACCCGCGGCTTGCTGAGGCTGCACTTGAGCAAACAATAGAGAACCTGACGGTGTATGCAGCAACCTACAAGACCGGAACGATAGACGACAAGAACGGAACGATAGACGATGTGATGGAATTGACACCTATCCTTCCCGTGGACTTGTGGGAGGAGATCCGCACCATCCCCACAGCGCGACCTGATTTCACCCCCATAACAGGTGCCACGGTCGTTATGATCATCGACAACTCCATTCCGGAGATATGGGCTGGCGGAGCCCTCCCAAACACCCAGTCCACCAGTGAGTGACAGCAGGCACTGAGCATTCCCCCGTTGGCTTGACACCTCGATTAGGAGGTAAGTCATGGGTCCTGCGCGTTTTCGTGGGCCTGTCAGGAATCTTGTGTATCGGGTGTGATCTGAGGGTCCGCGGCTTGGTGTTGTGGGCCAGAAAGGATCATGTCTATGACTGATCAGACTATGTCGGCTGTGCCGGCGAACGGTGCTGCCGATGAGGCGGCGATGAAAGACTGGGCTGAGCTGTTGGTTGAGCGTGCCCGCGTTGAGGGTGTGGAGCTCACCGGCGCGGACGGCTTGTTGACGGGCTTGGTCCGCCAGGTGCTGCAGTGCGGTTTGGAGGTCGAGATGGCTGAGCATCTCGGCTATGAACGTCACTGTGTTGAGGGACGCGGGACACCGAACTCTCGCAACGGTTCGTCACCCAAGCGGGTCAAGACCGAGATCGGCGAGGTTGATCTGCGGGTGCCCCGTGACCGGGCCGGCACGTTCGAGCCGGTCACGGTGCCCAAACATTAGCGTCGCCTCGATGGCCTGTCGGGCAACGTGATCTCGCTGTATACCAAGGGGCTCACCACCGGTGAGATCCAGGCGCATTTGGCGGAGATCTATGACACCGAGGTGAGCCGCGAGACGACATGCTCTATAAGGAGGAGCTATGTCTAGACCACGAAGAAGCTTTGACCGGGAGCTCCGGGATGGGGCTGTGAATCACCCTGGGTTTTGTGCAGGCTGAATGTTGTGGTTTTCTGTCTTGTTGTGGTCGGTTGTTGTTGCAGTGTAGGCGGCTTCGAACCCGTCGGGTGAGAGGTCGTTGCGGTGTCCGTGGATGCGCACGGTGTTGTACCAGTGGACCCAGTTGAGGGTGGCGAGTTCGACATCGTCGACGGTGCGCCACGGTCGGTGGCCGGGACCGCGGATCAACTCGGTCTTGTGGAGCGCGTTCACGGCCTCGGCCAGGGCGTTGTCATAGCAGTCCCCGACAGATCCGATAGAAGGCACCGCGCCGAGTTCGTCGAGGCGTTCGCTGTAGCGGATGCTGGTGAACTGAGCGGACTCAACCGGTCGAAGCAACATCTGCTTGTTGGAGTGAGTGTAGGTGCTCGTCGAGGGCTTCTGCTGGTGTGCGCCAGCCGAGGACCTTGCGTGGCCGCGAGTTGATGGTGGCTGCGACGGCATCGATGTCTTCGCTGCTCCATCGGGAGAGGTCGGTGCCCTTGGGGAAGTATTGGCGCAGGAGTCCGTTGGTGTTCTCGTTCATGCCGCGCTGCCAGGGGATGCGGGGATCCGCGAAGAACACGTCAAGGCCCGTGTCGACCTTCAGTTGGGCGTGCTGGGCGAGTTCCTTGCCACGGTCCCAGGTCAGTGATCGCCGGAGCTGGTCGGGCAGCCCGGCGAACCCATCGGTGAGGGCCTCGGGCATCGATTCAACGCCGTAGCCGCCCAGCGCGGGGCCATTCTTCACCCGCTCCTTCTCGCCCCACCCATCACACACCTCCACATCAAGGTGTTGCGACGACCACTTGAATCCGCCCTGGCTGCCGGCGTCGGTGTGCGCGACGAGTCCCTCGAGGCGGGTCCCGCGGTTCCAGCGGGCCATCTCCAACACGTCGAGCACCATCTGGGTGCGCATGTTCGACGCGACCCGCCAACCCACGATGCGGCGACTGAACGCGTCGGTGATGAAACACACATAGGCGACACCGGACCAGGTGGCCACATGGGTCAGATCGGCGACCCACAGCCGGTTCGGGCGCTCAGCGGTGAAGGCCCGCTCGACAAGGTCGCCGGGCCGTGCGGCTTTGGGGTCAGAGCGGGTGGTGTTCACCTTCTTTGTTCGTTGAACACCGCGGATCCCCAACTGGCGCATCAACCGGGCAACCTGGTCGCGGCCGATGTCAAAGCCAGCGCGTCGAGCAGCGATTCACAACTCACGCGCCCCATACACCGAGTAGTTGGCCTGCCACAAAACCAACAGCAACGGCATCAGCTTGGCGTCGCGCAACGCACGCGCCGACGGTGCACGACGCTTCGCAGTCCAATACGTGCAAGAGGCCACCTGCAACGCTGCACAGACGGGCTCGACCCCGAACTCTTCGCGGTTGTCGTCGATGAACTGCACGGTCATCGCTGTCAACCGTCGAGATCCGCCCCGAAAAAACCGCTGCACGCTGCAAGATCTCATTGGCTCGGCGCAGTTCACGGTTCTCCTGACGCAACCTCTTGAGCTCCTCGCTCTCAGCGGTCGACACCCCCGCCCGCGACCCAGCGTCAATCTCGGCTTGAGCCACCCAGCGGCGCAACGACTCCTCGCCATAACCCAACTGACGCGCTACACGCGTGACCGTACCCGACGAGGTGCCCAGCTCCTCGCGCAGCGCGAACACCATCGGCACCGCATGCTTTTCTGCTCAGCAGAATACCGACGAGACGTCCCCGCCGTGTTCGCTTGTGTGTCCATAGCTCCCATGCTTGCTCCAATCCTTGGAGCCTGCACAAAACCCAGGGTGAATCAACCAACGGACCTGGACCACCAAGGCCCAAGCCAGACAAGAAATCACCCTATGGGTCCACACCTGGTACAACCAGCGCCGGCGCCACTCCGCAATCGGAATGGTTCCACCCATAGAATACGAACAAGCCCACACCCCCGACCCCCACAAACAATCTCTCCACGATTAGGGGGGAAGCTCATACCACTAGGCAGGCAGTGCCACAGTCTCGCCGCGGCTCTCGACCGTGCCGGAGTTGGCGATGAGACCTCCGCAGGCATCCGTTCATAAAACCTCCGAAACACCTTCGCCGCACGCAGGGCCAACGCCGAGGACCGCCAGATGCTCTCAACAACAGAGTTGGCCCTCAGGTTGAGTCTGCCCACCGAGGACCCCGGAAATACCCACTTGGTCGCACCCGACAGGGATGAGACCTGGGCCAGAGGTCTGTTCGAGTCCGCAGTAGGGGGCTTCTACAGCACGGTGCTCGGTCCCCGCGGTTGGTCCGTCGACCCCGGTCAGCGGATCAAATGGCCGATCGAGGCGAAGACTCCGAGGATCGACGCGATCATGCCACATATGAAGACCGACATTGTCCTAGAGAACCCGCCAGATGAGCACGGTCACAGAAATCGCATCATCATCGACACGAAGTTCACCAGCATTCTGAAACTAGGCCATCACCGGACGCTGACGCTAGACAGCAACCACATCTTCCAGATGTACGCCTATTTGAGATCTCAAGAGAGCGACAGTGACCCCAGATCACTTGATTCCTCCGGACTGTTGCTGCATCCTTCCGTCGGCGAGGACATCGACGAGTCCGCGGTGATCCAAGGCCACAGAATACACTTCGCTACGGTGGACTTGGCCGCTGACAGCACCGCCATCCGAGCAAGGCTCATCGCCTTGGCCAACGAAGTTGCCGCATCAACTCGACGCTGACGCGCTCGGTGATCCGCGAAACGACCCGGCGGCCTCTAGTCGGGTGCTTCGCTTGCTTGATCGATCATGTGGGCAAGATCACAGACGGTCTGTGCTCCGCTGGTCGCCGTCGCGGCGCTTCGAGTCACCAAGAACCGCCGGTCGGCGCCGACCAGATCGGCTGTGTCGTTGAGGCGGGCCATGTCGGAGCGGCTCGGATTGCTGGTGAGTTTCACTTCAATAGCCCAGAGTTCCTGCCGTACGTTTACGACGAGATCAATCTCGCGACCGTCAGCCGTGCGCAGGTGCGAAGCTCTGAAACGTGTACCTGACTGTTGCAGAACTGTCAGCACCTGCTCAATAACATGTCCTTCCCAGCTCGCGCCCACCATCGGATGGCGGAGCAGTTCCGAGGCACTGCCGATGCCCCACAAGCTGTGCAGCAGGCCGCTGTCGCGCCAGTAGACCTTCGGTCGTTTCGTGAGCTGTTTACGAACATTGCCATGAAAGGCGGGAAGACGCCTGAGCAGGAACGCGCCTTCCAGGTAGTCGAAGTAATCGTTCACCGTGTGATACGAGAGCCCCAGGGCGCGACCGATCTCGCTGGCGTTCCACTGCTGCCCATGTGATGTCGCCAACATTTCGAAGAGGCGCAGGGTGGTCGGAGCCGTGGCGGGTAGTCCCCACGTTGGCAGATCGCGCTGCGCAAGCAGGTTCAGATAATCGTGCTGCCAGTCGGGAAAGCCTCTGCCGTGGAGCACTCCACCGTCGGCAAACCCGCCGCAGTACCAAAGGCGCTCGCGGGCTTCACTGGGCAATTCCAGCCAGGACAGAGGCGCCAACTCCACCACGCTCAAGCGACCGGCGAGCGACTCCGAAACGTTCTTCATCAGAGACGGCGCTATCGAACCCAGTAACAGGAAGCGCCCACAGAGGCCACGTTGGGCATCGATGGTGCTGCGTAGTCGACCGAAGATCTCCGGGGCTGCCTGGGCTTCGTCGATAACCACAAGACTTCCACCTCCAGCCATCTGGTCCCATTCGAGATCCAGCCTCAAACGGTCGGATTCGAGCTCCATGTCGTAGTAGCGACCCCCGAGTGATTGAGCGAGCGTGGTCTTGCCGCACTGACGCGGACCAACCAGCGCCACTGCCGGGTAAGAGGCGAGGCGGCGCTCCAGCAGCGATTCGTGCTGATCTTCGGCGATTCTCCGTTCAAGCATCGCCATCCAGAATAGCGCTAATTTCTATTTTTAGTGATCTTTTCTTCTATTTTCTTGCCCATCGATTTCTATTTTGCTGCCCGGACGCATCGACCGTGACTCAGTAAAAGGCTGGACCAGTACAAAAAATATCAGTGGCACTGATGTTGATGTGAGATGTTGAGTACACTGACCAGTTCGACGACTGGTACCAGACTCTCACAGAGGAGGATCAAGACGCTGTGATCGCCAAGAACTTCAACACACTACGAGACGATGCGCGCCAAGACCCTGAACGCAGTCGTCGAATCGACGAGGCCAAGCAACGAGCCATCGGCGAGATCGTGAGCTTCCGGCTCGCAGAGCTTCGCAAAGCGCTCGGTGTGACCCAGGTAGAGCTAGCAGAGATGATCGGTAAGTCGCAGTCAGCCATCTCGTAAATCGAGCACGGTCAGATCGGCCTATCGCTCGAAACGCTCCGGTCGATCGTGCATCAACTCGGAGGCGAAGTCGAGATCGCTGCCGTGTTCGACGACCGTCGAGTCCTGATCAACACCTGACTCTGACTTCGACATCCGACGACGGTGAGACGCACACCGTCAAGGTCTCCACAACCAATCTAGAGACGACATCGGCCAAGGGCTCGAATCGGTCGGTTCGCTAGCTTGAAGCACCATGCCTCCAAGATTACAGACGGTCTGTGCTCCGCGGGAAAGTCTGGTTGTGTGGTTGCATTCGGGGGGAGAGGGAGGAGAGACTGCTGTTTCTATGTCTTCACTACATGCAAAATCAGTGGTCAGGTTGAGCCGGGCTTGGTCGTCTTTGGGGCTGGTTGTCGCGTTGATCGCAGCGTTGTTGATCGGTTCGTCGTCGCCTGTCGGGGCGGTCGCGGGATACGGCGACGTGCCCGAGGCCAGTTGGTACACCGACGCGGTGCAATGGTCCGTCGACAACGAGATCACCGACATTTCGGGGGTTTGTTTCGGGATCGACACTCCGGTGACGCGTGGCGAGACCGCGTTGTGGATCTACAACATGAAGAACCAGCCCGACGCCGGGGAACGCCATCAGTTCAGCGATGTGACCGACGCGTCCCAACACGACGCGATCTCATGGATGTCCAACAACGAAATCACCACCGGCACCACAGAAGCCACGTTCTCACCTGATGAGACCCTCAGGCGCGCTCAGGCCGCAGCGTTCTTGCACCGCCTGGCCGGCGAGCCTGCCGCGCCGCACCATGGGTTCATCGACGTCGTCGCAGCCTGGCAACAAGACCCCGTGTCGTGGATGTCCCACACCGGTATCACCACCGGCACCACACCCAACACCTTCGCACCCGAAGACACATTGACCAGGGCCCAACTCATCACCTTCCTGTACCGCTACCAGAAGGAACCAGACGTAACCCTCAACACCACAACCCCAGACTGCGACCCCACCCCCGGCACGCCAACTAGCTTCAAGACCGTCAGCGCGGGCGGCGGCCATAGTTGCGCCATACGCAGCGACAACACCGTCGCCTGCTGGGGAGACAACGGGGGTGGGCAGACCGATGCGCCGACCGGTGGTTTCAAGACTGTCAGCTCGGGCACCGGCCATATTTGCGGTATACGCAGCGACAACACCGCCGCCTGCTGGGGATACAACGACTCTGGGAAGGCTGATGCGCCGACCGGTGAATTCAAGACTGTCAGCGCAGGCGAGAGCCATAGTTGCGGTATACGCAGCGACAACACAGCCGTCTGCTGGGGATCCAACGACAATGGGCAGGCTGATGCGCCGACGGGTGGTTTCAAAACTGTCAGCGCAGGCTGGCAGCATAGTTGCGGGATACGCAGCGACGACACCGCCGTCTGCTGGGGATACAACAACCGTGGGCAGGCTGATGCGCCGACGGGTGGTTTCAAAGCTGTCAGCACAGGCTGGGAGAATAGTTGCGGGATACGCAGCGATGACACCGCCGTCTGCTGGGGACGCACCCAGTTTGGGCAGGCTGATGCGCCGGCGGGTGCTTTCAAGACTGTCAGCGCAGGCTACTTCCATAGTTGCTGGATACGCAGCGACAACACAGCCGTCTGCTGGGGAAGCAACAGCCATGGGCGGGCTGATGCCCCGACCGGTGAATTCAAGACTGTCAGCGCAGGCGGCGGCCATAGTTGCGGGATACGCATCGACAACACCGCCGTCTGCTGGGGAATCAACTCGGCGGGGCAGGCTGATGCGCCGACGGGTGGTTTCAAAACTGTCAGCGCAGGAGGCAACTATAGTTGCGGGATACGCATCGACAACACCGCCGTCTGCTGGGGAGACAACGACTTTGGGCGGGCTGATGCGCCAGCCGGTGGTTTCAAGACTGTCAGCGCGGGTGGCACACATAGTTGCGGGATACGCATCGACAACACCGCCGTCTGCTGGGGAGCCAACTGGGCTGGGCGGGCTGATGCGCCGACCGGTGAATTCAAGACTGTCAGCGTAGGAGGCAACTATAGTTGCGGGATACGCAGCGACGACACAGCCGTCTGCTGGGGAAGCAACGGGTCTGGGCAGGCTGATGCGCCGACCGGTGAATTCAAGACTGTCAGCGCAGACGGCGGCACCGGCACACATAGTTGCGGGATACGCATCGACAACACCGCCGTCTGCTGGGGAAGCAACGGGTCTGGGCAGGCTGATGCGCCGACCGGTGAATTCAAGACTGTCAGCGCAGGCGGCGGCCATAGTTGCGGAATACGCATCGACAACACCGCCGTCTGCTGGGGAGCCAACGGGTCTGGGCAGGCTGATGCGCCGACCGGTGAATTCAAGACTGTCAGCGCAGGCGGCGGCCATAGTTGCGGGATACGCATCGACGACACAGCCGTCTGCTGGGGAAGCTACGGGTCTGGGCGGGCGGGCAGTTTCAAGACTGTCAGCGCAGGAAACGGCCATAGTTGCGGGATACGCAGCGACGACACAGCCGTCTGCTGGGGAAGCAACGACTTTGGGCAGGCTGATCCGCCGACGGGTGGTTTCAATACGCACTGAGGTTCCAGACGACTACGACTCCACCACCACAAGTCCAATCGGCCCCGCTCCGGCCTCGTAGCCAGGCCGCGGTACGCCGTCACCCTGCTGTCCGACGACGGTAAGACACAGACCGTCAAGATCTCCAAAAGCAGCACTGAGAACGTTGCTCAAGGGCTCTCGTAGGGTGGGTCGCTCGCATGAAGGATCATGTGAGCACCGATTTCTATTTTTCGTGAAACTGTTCTTCTATTTTCTTGACTATTGATTTCTGTTTTCCTGCTCGGACGCATCGGCCGTGGACCAGTCGGATAAATATAAGCTACACTGATGTTGATGTGGGATGTTGAGTACACTGACCAGTTCGACGACTGGTACCAGACTCTCACCGAGGAGGACCAAGACGCTGTGATCGCGAGGGTTGAACTGCTGGAATGGACAGGACCGGGCCTCGGTCGCCCGGTTGTCGACAATGTCCACCAATCACGCCATCCGAACCTGAAGGAGTTGCGGGCGGAACGAGCGATACGGGTGCTGTTCGCTTTTGATCCTCGCCGGGTCGCGATCCTTCTAATCGGTGGTGACAAAAGTCCCGACGATCCTAGGAGCGTAAATTGGAACGATTGGTACGACCACTACACGCCGATCGCCGATGATCTCTACGACACACATCTCGACGAGCTTCGACACCAAGGACACACGTGATGCCAAGCACCAAGAACTTCAACACACTACGAGACGATGCGCGCCAAGACCCTGAACGTGCTCGTCGAATCGACGAGGCCAAGCAACGAGCCATCGGCGAAATCGTGAGCTTCCGGCTCGCTGAGCTTCGCAAAGCGCTCGGTGTGACCCAGGTCGAACTAGCAGAGATGATCGGTAAGTCGCAGTCAGCCATCTCGCAAATCGAGCACGGTGAGATCGGCCTATCGCTCGAAACGCTCCGGTCGATCGTGCATCAACTCGGAGGCGAGGTCGAGATCGCTGCCGTGTTCGACGACCGTCGAGTCCTGATCGACACCTGACGCTTACTTCGATTTCGAGATGCGCGAAGTTTGGTAGATCAACGAAGCGGTAATTTCTCCTATGGCCGTAGTGCGAAACTGAGAGCGCTCGTAAACTGTATGGCATGACGACGGTTCCGCTATTTGAAATCGACGGCCTTCGGGCCTGCACCGTCGAAGGCGAGATCGAAATCCTCAAAGGCATTGATCTGCGGGTCGACGTCGGTGAGGTTCACGCTCTCATGGGGCCGAACGGCTCAGGCAAGAGCACGCTGGCCAACGTGATCCTCGGCAGTCCCGAGTACCAAGTCACATCAGGTTCAATTCGTTTCCGGGGCGAAGACATCACCGAATGGCCCACCGATGTGCGAGGCAAGGCTGGACTGTTCCTCGCCTTTCAATACCCCCAGGAAATTCCCGGGGTCTCAGTTCTCAACTTCTTGCGGCAGTCTCTGTCGGCTCGCAAAGGCATCGACATGTCGGTGCTCGAGCTCCGCTTGGCCATCATGGAATGGATGGACCGACTCAATATGGACGCCTCGTTCGCTGAGCGTTACGTCAACGAAGGTTTCTCAGGCGGCGAGAAGAAGCGCAACGAAATACTGCAGATGGCCATCCTCGAACCGGAGATGGCAATCCTCGACGAGACCGACTCGGGGCTCGACATCGACGCGCTGCGGGTCGTGGCCACCGGTGTCCAAGAGGTGCGCTCCGAACGGCCCGAACTCGGCGTGCTCGCCATCACCCACTACCAACGGCTGCTCTCTGAACTGCATCCCGATCAGGTCCATGTGATCATCGACGGGTGCATCGTTGAATCTGGGGGCTCGGAATTGGTGCAGAGACTGGAAACCGAAGGCTACGAGCGGTTCGGAGTCTGAACCCATGACCCTCCCCGCCGCTATCAAATCCGACTTTCCATTGTTGGACCAGCAGTTTCACGGTCATCAGCTCGTCTACCTCGACTCCGCCAATACCTCCCAAAAACCACAGGTCGTCATTGATGCGATGTCCGACTATTACCAGAGGACTAATGCCAACGTTCACCGTGGCAGCTACGAGCTCGCGGTAAGGGCCACAGCCGCTCTTGAAGGAGCGCGAGCCAAAGTCGCTTCGTTCATCAACGCTGATTCTGACTCCGAGGTCGTTTTCACCAAGAACGCCACCGAGTCGATTAACCTATTGGCCCGCGCCTGGGGTGAGAGCAACCTCAGCGCAGGCGACGCAGTGGTAATCAGCGAGATGGAACATCACGCCAACATCGTTCCCTGGCACATGCTGCGAGCCCAAACGGGCATAGAACTTCGCTGGATCGGTGTTGACCAATCCGGCTATCTGGATCTCAGCGACCTTGACCGGCTCCTTGACGGAGCCAAACTGCTCTCGGTGACAGCCATGAGCAACGTGCTGGGGACCCTCAACCCGATCGCTCAGCTGGCCGAGCGGGCTCACGACGCCGGGGCGCTCATGGCTGTGGATGCCAGCCAATACGTACCCCATATGCCCACCGACGTACAGGCGCTCGGGGCTGACTTTCTGGTCTTCACAGGTCACAAAATGCTCGCCCCGATGGGAATCGGAGTGCTTTGGGCCAAAGCCGAACTGCTTGAAGCCATGCCGCCGTTCCTCGGTGGCGGAGAAATGATTCTCAACGTCACCAAAGACGGTTTCACCACCAACGAGATCCCATGGAAATTCGAGGCTGGCACACCGATGGTTGCAGAAGCCGTCGGACTCGGCCGCGCCATCGACTACCTCAGCGACCTCGGCATGGACAATGTCCGCCGGCACGAGGTTGAACTGACCGCCTATGCGCTGCGGACGCTCACCGAACGCCACGGCGACAAGATCACCATTCATGGCCCGACAGAGCCCGCAGAGCGCGGCGGTGTCTTGTCGTTCATCTACGGCAATGTGCACCCCCACGACGTCGCCCAGGTGCTCGACCAATCCGGGGTTGCGGTGCGAGCAGGCCACCATTGTGCGAAACCACTCATGGATGTGCTCGGCACCAATGCCACCTCGCGTGCGTCCCTCTACGTATACAACAACAAATCCGACCTCGATAAGCTCGCCGATGCCCTCAGTGCGGTCGACGACATCTTCTCGTTCTAGGAGACCACAAGATGATTGGACTCGAAGACCTGTATCGCGAAATCATCCTCGACCACTACCGAACGCCCCGCAATCGTGGTGAACTCGAAACCCCTCCCGCGCGACGTGCCGAGGGCTTCAACCCGTTGTGCGGCGACGAAATCATCGTCTATCTGCAAGTCGACGACGCAGGCGTGATCGACGACGTTGCAATCGGTGGTCAAGGCTGTTCCATCAGCCAATCATCAGCTTCGATGATGTCGGTGGCGATAAAAGGCAAGACGGTTGCAGATGCTCGCAAGCTGATCGTGGCCTTCAAGGGACTCATGTCGATCCACGAGACCGATATCGGCGGAGACGGCACCGAAACCGCTCTGGGCATAGAACTTGCTGGTGCATCAGACGACATGAAGCTCGGCGACCTCGAAGCGCTGCGCGGTGTGGTGAAATTCCCGATACGAATCAAATGCGCCACGCTGAGCTGGAACACACTCGCCCAAGCGCTCGACGAAGCCGCAGCCGCCTGAGGGTCGACGCGAGTCAGCGATTCAGTGGCTGATTTAGCGGCCGAGTTGCTCGACGCGCTCTATCCAGGCTCGGTCGTTGTTTGATATGCCGCCTGCAGCGTGGTCGGTGATGGCGATATCAACCCGGTTATAGACATTGCTCCACTCGGGATGGTGAAACAACTTCTCCGAAACCACCGCCACTTTGGCCATGAAACCAAAAGCGTCGATGAAATTGGAGAACTCATAGGTGCGACATAGTCGGTCTCCGTCACGTCGCCACTCACCAAACTCCGCCAGCAGTTCGGCAATCTCATCTTCGGTCAGCAGAGTTCTAGCCATGGCAACAGTCTGCCCCAGCAAAACGGCTCAGGCGAACGGATCGGCAAAAGGATCTTCGGGGAGTTTCGCTGCCGGAGCGGACGTCGGCGACGAATCACGCCACCGTTCGTAACCGGTGTCTTCCAACTCTTGGGCCAACTCCGCGCCACCAGTCTGTTGAATTCGACCCCCAGCAAAGACATGCACGGTGTCGGGCCGGAGTTGCTCAAACAAGCGGCTGTAGTGGGTGATAGCAAGGACTCCCACCGCGTCTTCTTCGGTAGCTGCCTCCACCCGCGAGCCGACCAAACGCAACGCATCGAAGTCAAGTCCCGAATCGAGTTCGTCGAGAATCGCGAAACGAGGGCGCAACACCCCAAGCTGAAGCGCCTCATTGCGTTTCTTCTCACCGCCTGAAAGATCAACGTTGAGCGGTCGCTCCAGGAACTTCTCGTCAAAACCGATGCGCTTCGCCTCAGCACGCATTGACGATTCAATCTCGTCGACATTGTCGCTGGTACTCACCGAAGCTCGTAGCAGATCACGCAGCGCTACCCCAGGAACCTCCGTCGGGTACTGCATAGCCAGGAACAAACCGGCTTGGGCTCGCTCCCAAGGTGGTAAATCCAAAAGTTCAACGCCATCAAGACGTGCCGAACCACCCAGCACTTCGAGACCGGGGCGACCCGCCAAGGCATGGGCCAGGGTTGACTTTCCCGAACCGTTAGGTCCCATCACCGCATGGACCTCACCCGAAGCCATCGCCAGATCAACACCTTTGAGGATCTCTTGGCCTCCCACACGAGCCCGCAGGCCCTCAATCACCAGTTCACTCATCAGCACCCCTCCGAGTTGCTGAGCCTCGGCCGGGCGCAGGAGGTTCGGACCCTTCCGAAATCAAGATCTGGATCATGCCGTCTACGACCGAAGCGTCATACACCGGCACAGGGCGAACCGCGGGAAGGGTTTCGGGCTCACCCGTCTTCAGGTCGAACATCGCCCCGTGGCGCCAACACTCAAGCAGGAACTCCTCGGCGTCAACGAAGCCCTCCGACAAAGAGACATCCTCATGACTGCAAATGTCGCCGATGGCATAAACGTCATCTTCGATGCGCACCAGTGAAATCTGGTGCCCCTCCAATTCCACCTTGCGCGCCGTGCCGTCTTCAAGCTCTTCAAGCGCAAACAACACGTGAAGGCTCACGACAGGACTCCTTGGTGTTGCACTTGGAGGCTCAGTTTGGCATCAATGGCAGAACGCAGCGTCTTGCGCATGGCGGTCACAGGCAGCGATTCCAGCACCTCATCGAGAAAACCCGCCACGATCAAGCGCTCTGCCTCGGCAGTCGGAACACCGCGGCTCTCCAAATAAAACTGCTGCTCGGCATCGACGGGACCAACCGCGGAAGCATGACTACAGCGAACATCATTGTTCTCGATTTCAAGGTTGGGTACCGATTCAACCCAGGCGTTCCCACCGAGTTTCAGATTGCGGTTGGTCTGGAAGGCATTGGTCCCTCGGGCATCGGGACGCACTCGAATCAAGCCCGTGTAGATGCTGCGAGACTCGTCACTCACGACACCCTTGTAGAGCAGGTTGGAAGTTGTGTCCGCGGCGACATGATCCTGATATGTGCGAAAATCGAGTCCTTGCCGGCCGTCGCCGAAATACAACGCCAAAAGATCGCAGTTGGCACCGCGTCCAACCAGGCGAACATCGGATCGAGTACGGGCATAGTCACCACCGAAAGCCGCTGTGGAAGCAGTAAGCGAGGCGTCGCGGCCAGCCCTCGACAACTGCGACGAAAACTGCCATGTGCCCGAGCCGAGTTGCTGAACGTTGAGGTACCCCAGCCGACCAGCGGCAGAGACATCGAGTTCCGTCACCGGACAAACCAGCAATGGGCCACTATCAGAGGTGTGGTGATCGAGAACTTCCGCCTGTGCATCGGCGCCAACGTCGACAACAAGCCGAGGGAACGCGGCGACCCGTTCGCCGGCGACATGGTGGGTCACCACAATCGGCCGCTTCAACACAACCCCGGATGGCACTCGAATCAGAACCGGATCGGCCGCAAAAGCATCATTGAGAACCGTGAAGTAGTCAGAAGCCTCTAAAGACACCGCTCCCAGCAGAGAAGACCCCTTGTCAACACCTGCGAGCGGGCCGACATACACGCCGGCAGCGACAAGTTCATCAGCTACATCGACCGAGGTGACCCGCCCGTTGACCGTACGAACCATAGCCGCCGAGTCGATCTCGAACTCGAGTGCCGGAGCGTCACAAGTTGTCGATGACGGCACAAAATCAGCCAGGTCGAATTCTCGGATAGCGCTATAGCGCCACTCCTCATCGGCCACGTCCGGCGGGACCGCTGAGGCAAAGGCCTGGGCTGCGCAAACCCGGCGGTCAACGAGCCATGCCGGACCAGCCAAAGCCCTCGCGGCACCGGTTGAGAATTCAGTCATGACCCTGCCCAATAAAGACGGCCCGAGGGCCCGTAAACACGGGCAATGCTACCGGCTAGACCGGCTGAACAGCACTCGAACGGCTCCGGCTACACCCGCTCAAGCAACCCTCAGCGTCGGCGTCGTCGGAGAAAGCGACCCAGGCCTCGGCGCGCCGCTTTCTGCTGCTCCTCTTGGATCTCCTGTAGCACCTCTGGCGCGGCATCGTTGATGATGTCTTCAGCTGCATCAAGCAACGCTGCGATGCTGTCGTCGCTGCCCAGGCTGGCGGGTTCTTGCGGAGTGGCCGGGGTGATCAGCGATCCGTGACTCCAATTCACGTCTGCCATACGCCTGGTGTACTTCGGGCAGTCATCGGGGCAGCGCCAAGGGGCTTCGGGGGCTAGGTCAAGGTCGCACTTGCGCACGGTGTCGCCGTTGGCATACGTGCGGGATTCAAAGTACTTGCAGTCCTGGCGCATCGGCATGGGTTTCATTGTCGCGCAGCAAACACGCCACGTCACTAACCGTTCAGCAGAATCCCTCAGCCACGTCACTTACCCAATCAGCAGAATCCCTCAGCCGACGCTGCCTTCCATCTGCAGTTCGATCAAGCGGCTCCACTCAACCGCGTATTCCATCGGCAGAGTACGAGTGACCGGTTCGATAAAGCCGTTGACAATCATGCCCATAGCCTGTTCTTCTGTCAGACCGCGGCTCTGGAGATAGAAGAGCTGCTCGTCGGCCACCCGACTGACTGTGGCCTCATGACCGATGATGGCATCACCAGAACCGACCTCCATGTAGGGGTAGGTGTCGGAGACGGAATCCTCATCAAGGATGAGGGCATCGCACTGCACATGGCTCTTGCAACCGTATGCATCGTCTTCAACTCGCACCAAACCTCGATACGAGGTACGGCCCCCGTCTTTGGAGATCGACTTTGAAACAATCTTGGAGGTGGTCTCCGGTGCCGCGTGAGTCATCTTGGCACCCGTGTCTTGATGCTGGTTCGGCCCTGCATAAGCGACAGAAAGCACCTCGCCCGAGGCTTTGGGGCCAGCGAGTACGACCGCCGGATATTTCATGGTCAGTTTCGAGCCGATGTTGCCGTCGATCCATTCCATGTGACCTTCAGCTTCCACGTAGGCGCGTTTGGTGACCAGGTTGAATACGTTGTCGGACCAGTTCTGGATAGTGGTGTATGTGACCCGTGCCGATGGCTTCACCACGATTTCGACCACTGCTGAATGCAGCGAGTCAGACGTGTAGGTCGGCGCTGAGCAGCCCTCGATGTAGTGCACCTTGGAACCCTCGTCTGCGATGATCAAGGTGCGCTCGAACTGGCCCATGTTCTCAGCGTTGATGCGGAAGTAGGCCTGCAACGGCATGTCGACCTCTACACCAGGGGGCACGTAGATGAACGAGCCGCCCGACCAGGCGGAGCTGTTGAGCGCCGAGAACTTGTTGTCGTTGGGCGGGATGATCTTGCCGAAGTAGCGCTTGACCATGTCGGGATACTCCCGCAGCGCAGTGTCCATGTCGCAGAACAGCACGCCCTGTGCTTCGAGATCCTCACGGTTGCGGTGGTATACGACCTCGGATTCGTACTGGGCAGTCACGCCGGCGAGATACTTGCGCTCAGCCTCGGGGATACCAAGCTTCTCGTAGGTGTTCTTGATGGACTCGGGGACGTCATCCCAGTCGTCGCTGAGTTCTCCGGAGGGTTTGATGTAGTAGTAGATGTTGTCGAAGTCGATGTCGGACATGTCGCCACCCCAGTGGGGCATCGGGCGATTACCGAATCGCTGGTACGACTTCAGGCGAAAGTCGAGCATCCACTGGGGCTCGCTCTTGAGCCAGGAGATCTCGCGAAGAATCTCTTCGTTGAGCCCTTTCTTGGGCTTGAAGACGTAGTCTTCCTCGTCATGCCACCCCAGTTGGTACTTACCGAGGTCGACGCCGATATCGGTGGATGTCATGTTCGATCGCTCCTAGAGGCGCTGCTCAACCTATTTCTCCTATCTAGATAGTAACAACTAAGGGACCGAACGTCTACAACCCTGCGCTATTCGCTCAATCGATACGGCGCAGTTCAGAAGGGTAGTAGCGGGCACGGCGAATGTAAGTCTCAACGTTGCGGTCGTTGGCACCCTTCTGAAGTGCGTTCTCGCGATTTCGGGCCGGCACACCCAACGCCATCGCCAAGGCGGGCACGACCATCTTGGCGGGAACGAACGCGGCGGCTCCGACAAGGGCCTCAGGCCCAACAACCGCATCGTGCAGAATCACCGAACCGCTGCCCACCAGTGAACGGTCAAGGATCCGACAGCCCTCAAGATGAGCTAGATGGCCGATTGTCACGTAGTCACCGATGATCGTCTCATGTACCTCAGTGCAATGTAGTACCGCACCGTCTTGAATCGATGAGCCCCGTCCAATACTGATGACGTTGTCATCGGCGCGGATCACCGCCTGAGCCCATACGGAACTTTCTGCGCCGATGACAACGCTCCCAATGAGCGTGGCATCCGGGTGAATGTAGGCGTCGGAATGTATTTCGGGAACACGATCACCGAGCGCGTAAATTGGCATCAGATGTCCTCGAAACGGCCATAGCCGCCGCGGAAGAACAGCAGAGGCCCATTGTCGTTTTCGGTGCAGAGTGCTTTTACGAGTCCCACCACGATGTGGTGGTCACCTCCATCGTGGATGGCGTGGACCTCGCAGTCGATCCAAGCAATAGAACCGCTGATAACGGGCGAACCGGTGATCCTTGTGCTCCATTCGATGCTGGCAAACTTGTCTTCTGACTTGCTCGCGAAAACGCCGCACACGTCGGCTTGGTCGTCACCGAGCACGTTGACGCAAAATCTGTCCGTCCCCGACATCTTGGTCCAAGTCGCAGATTCCTTACCTGGACAGAACATGACCAGAGGTGGATCTAGCGAGACGCTGGCGAAAGATCCGATTGCCATGCCGACGGGACCCTCGCCAGTTGGCGCAGTCACCACTGTCACACCCGTGGGGAAGTGGCCGAGCACCCGTCGGAACTCACTTGAGTCAATAGACATCCGGTTCCCTTCTACGGCCGAACGGATTGCTCGCACAGGCCGGCGAAAGGCTCACTCATGGCGGAGAAAGTCAGGCTCGTACCTTCGGTGGCCGCTAGCACAGTGCTTACGCCAACTTCGGAACCCCGTTCGCTCAGGCGCGCTCTCATCTCATCGACCGAGGCGTCGTCGTGAGAGGGGTCGTGATGAAACAACACCAGCGTTTCAACACCGGCCTGACGGGCGACCTCAAGTGCGTAGTCGGGCGTACTGTGACCCCAGGCCTGCTTCATCAATAGTTCATCGGGCCACAGCTGCCCGTCGTGAATCAACAGGTCGGCTCCATCACACAGCTCAAGAACGGATTCATCGACATGTCTCGGATCGTGGATCGGCTCTTGGTGATCGGGAATATACGCGATTGACAAACCATGAAGATTGAGCCGGTAACCGTTGGTGGTGCCGACATGGGGTACCGGTCTCGACATCACAGTGGCAAGGCCCACCGCAAAGTCGCTGTCGCAGACATCGTGGAATTTGATGGTGGCCGGCAAATCGGTGGTTCGAATCGGGAAGAACGGCGGGGCAATAAAACGATCAAACGCCTCGGCCAACGACTCTCCGCGTTCAGCGGACCCATAGATGTTCAACGTGGTATCCGGACAAAGCAACGGCGCAAAAAATGGCAGACCCTGAATATGGTCCCAGTGAAGATGTGTAACCAACGCATGCAGCGTCAACCCGCTCTGGGGCGACATTGCACAACCCCACGGGCGCAGCCCCGTACCCAGGTCCAAAACAATCGGGTCGTGATCGGCGGTTTCAACCGAGACGCAGCTGGTGTTGCCGCCATAGCGCTGCACCGTCGGGCAACTACACGGCGTCGAACCACGAACACCGTGGAACGACACAACAACAGTCTCTTGCGTTTCCCCCATTGACTTTGCACCGTACGCTAGCCAACTAGCCTCGCACACCGAGTGTGACAGATGTCGCTTCTGTCAGCGTGACCGCCAACTTCTTGTGTGCCACAGTTGGCGAGTGCCCAATACCAAAACCGCTCCGCTCCCCGATGGTCTCGTAGCCGTTGTGAAAAAGGACTGCCCGACTTGTGTCCTAGTGGCACCAGTCTTAGCCGATATGGCCGAACGCATTGGAGTCTCAGTCATCACCCAAGACGACCCCACCTTTCCCCAAAGCGCCGACTGGGTAACCCACGATGCCGACCTCGCCTTGTCATGGCATAACCAAATCGAGACAGTACCCACGCTGCTGCGAGTCGACGACGGTTCCGAAGCCGATCGCATAGTCGGTTGGTCTCGCCAGGCTTGGGAAGAGTTCACTGGACTCAACGGTCTCGGAACCGACCTTCCCGATTGGAGACCCGGATGCGGCTCACTGAGTGTCGATCCCAACCTCAGCGATGAACTCGCCGTGCGCTTCTCAGGTTCAATACTAAAAAGTCGGCGAATCGAACTCGCCGAGTTGGAAGATGACGTAGAAGCCATGTTCGACCGCGGGTTCAGTGATGGAATGCCGGTCGTACCCCCAACCGAGGCGCGTGTGCTGCGAATGCTTGAAGGCACAAGTCGCTCCGCGGAGGAGGTGGTGGCCGTCATACCGCCCGATCTGGTCGAATGCACCGTCGAGAAAGTGGCTGTCAACGCGGTAATGGCCGGCTGCAAGCCCGAGTATCTCCCTGTGGTGCTGAGCGCGGTCGAAGCAGCCTGCACCGACGAGTTCAACATGCACGGACTGTTGGCCACCACTATGCCGGTAGGTCCAATCCTGATCGTCAACGGACCCATCCGTCACGAAATTCACATGAACAGCGGCCTCAATCTGTTGGGCCAAGGGAACCGCGCCAACAACACCATCGGCCGTGCTCTCCAGTTGGTTATTCGCAATATCGGTGGAGGCAAACCCGGCGGTGTCGACCGCGCCACCCAGGGCAGCCCCTCAAAGATCGGGTTGTGCTTCGCCGAAGACGAAGAGGGCAGCGCCTTCGACACCTTCGCCGAATCTCGCGGTTTCGACCGCAACGTCTCCACCGTCACCCTGTTCCCCGGGGAAGGCCCCCGACTGATGTTCGATCAGAAGTCGCGTTCGCCGGAATCGCTCACCAAGCACTTCGCCGAAATGCTGCGCGTCAACGTCAGCCCGAGAATGGTCATGTCGATGGAAACCGTGATCGTGATGAGTCCTGAACATATGGCCCGATACCGAGATGCCTCCTGGGACAGGGCCCGCTTTCTCGCAGAACTTGAAGCGCTGCTAATGATCGACGGCGACGACATAATTGCCGGCTCCGGCGGAATCGAAGAGGGTATGCCGACATTGGTCGCAGGCCATCAGCTACCGAAGTTCCCACCTGGAGGGATTCATGTTGTTCACGGAGGCAGCCATGCTGGGTTGTTCTCTTCTACCATCGCTGGTTGGGTGACCGGCGCAACCGGTAGCGTGACTGTCACAAAGGAGATCACTCGATGACTGTTGTTCTTGATCCCACCGCTGAGTTGCGGCCCAACAAACGTGAGCGTGTCGCTCGACCCGAGTCTCTCAACGGACTAACGGTCGGACTACTCGACATCTCCAAGCCCCGTGGAGACATTTTTCTCAACCGCGTGGAGCAGAAGCTGACCGGCCTCGGCGTCAACGTGAAGCGCTTCAAAAAGCCGACGTTCACCAAACCGGCGCCGGTCGATCTGCGCCATGAGATTGCCGTGTCCTGCGACGCGGTGATCGAAGCGCTCGCCGATTGAGGTTCCTGCACGACGTGCAGTGTGCACGACATCAACGATCTGGAACGCCGCGGCATTCCAGGAGTGTTCGTTGCCACCGTTGAGTTCGCCGACGGCGCCGAGCAACAGAGCAAGAGCCTCGGAGGTGACATAGCCCACGTCTTGACCGAGCACCCCATCCAGGACCGCACCGACTCAGAGATGGTCGCTATCGCCGATCAAGCAATCGACGCCCTGTTGAGTTCGCTCACAGGCCCCGGTTAACCCCGCACGCCACGCCGACCGACAAGCCACGCCGACCAGCTAATCACGCCAGCCGACAAGCCGCGCCGACCGGCGAGTCACGCCGTAGCAGCGAAGCTAGGTACTGGCCAACAAGACCAGCCTGGCCAGCAAAACTACGTGTATTCGGCGTACTTCTTCAGGTGGCGGACCGGGCGGCTCAAAGCATCCTTACGGAAGGGATCGCCGAGTTCTTTGGTGGTCATCACTTCGATCACTGTGGTCTGCCGTTTGGTCATCTGATCGTCGATCGCCCGTTCCAGGGCCGGACCGACATCATCAAACTGATCAACACGAACACCCTTCGCTCCCATCGCTTGAGCGATTTGCGCGTAGTTCTCGCCAGCTTCAAGTTCCCCGGCCACAAAACGGCGACCATAGAAATCCACCTGGTTCTTCTTTTCGGCACCCCATTGGCGATTGTGGAACACCACCGCGGTGATCGGAATATCGTGGCGCACCGCGGTCATCACCTCAACCATGCTCATAGCCCAGGCGCCATCGCCTGCGTACGCCACCGCCGGACGATCATCAGCAGCCTTCTTGGCTCCAATAATGGTCGGCAGCGCATAGCCGCAGTTGCCCCAACTCATGGCTGCCAAAAACGACCTGGGCTCTTCGAAGCGCAGGTAGCTGTTGGATACCGAGTTGATGTTGCCGATGTCGGTGGACACCATTACCCGAGCCGGCATGGCCCGCTCCAGTTCCCGCAACACCTGACGTGGGTGCAGCCAACTGCCTTCTTCGGCCGCTGCTTCTTTGATCATGTCGATACTGAAGTCGTCGGTTTCTTCGGTCCAATCGTCGAGTTCGTCTTCCCACGCGGTCTTCTCAGAGACCAGCGTCGACTCTCGCTCGGCACGGTTTTGGTCGGCCACCAGCGTGCGTTGAGCCAGCCGCGCGGTCAGCGCGGCAGCAGTTGCACCGGCATCGCCGCAAATCCCGACATCAATCTTTTTGACCAGGCCGAGCATCTTCGAATCAGCATCAACCTGGATGATCTTGGCCTCTGTCGGCCAATAGTCGAGGCCATGCTGAGGCAAGGTGCCAAAGGGCCCCAAACGGGTGCCGAGCGCCAGCACCACGTCAGCCCGTGCGATCAACTTCATCGCCGCTTTTGAGCCTTGGTAGCCGAGCGGTCCACACCACTGTGGGTGGCTGGCCGGAAACGAATCGTTGTGCAGGTAGCTGTTGACCACCGGACAACCGAGTCTTTCGGCCAAGGCGACCGTTGCGGCCATACCATCTCCGATCACCACTCCACCACCGCTGATCATGACTGGGAACTGCGCGCCGGCCAACAGGTCGGCCGCTTCGTTGAGCGTACGCTCACCACCGGGTCCGCGATCGAGCCGCATGGGGGTTCCGATCTCCACATTGATGTCGCCATAGAAGCGGTCACGGGGGATGTTGAGTTGCGTTGGACCCATCTCCGATAGCGCCCGGTCGAAGCAACGAGCCGCGATCTCTGCCATTCGGTGTTCGTTGTTGATGTGCCCCTGATACTTGGTGAACTCCTCAAACATCGGAAGCTGATTGGCTTCCTGGAAGCCACCGAGTCCCATCCCCATCGTGCCGGCTTCGGGGGTAACGATGACAACGGGACTGTGTGCCCAGAAGGCTGCCGCGATCGCGGTCACACAGTTGGAAATACCAGGGCCATTCTGCCCGATGACGACTCCATGGCGGCCACTGACCCGGGCATACCCGTCTGCCATATGGGCTGCCCCTTGCTCGTGTACCACCGGTACCAACTCAATACCTGCTGGTTCAAATATGTCCATGGCGTCCATGAAGGCGCTACCCATGATGCCAAAGACGGTTGTAACGCCGTTGGCCACCATGGTTTCGACAAACGCTTCGCTGGGGGTCATCCGGGTCATGCTTCATCCTCCATTCTGAGCCGGTCGCAAGAGCCTATAACTAATCTGCAAGACTATCTAGCGCAGAATCCCGCTCTAGATGGCGGATCCCGGCAATCAAGAGTTCCAGTAGATGATCGAACGTGTCATCAAGGTCGTGTTCGTGCGGATGCCCGTCGCCAGACTCAAGATGAGAAAATCCGTGGAAAGAACTCCGTAGACCACGCGCCACATGTACACGCTCATCCTCATCAATGCTGAAACTCCCCAGAGCTCGCGCAATGACCGCCACAATCCGCTCGACCGCTTCTTCGAGTTCAACATCTCCTGCACAGGGGTATCGGTCGGTGGCGGCGTACAAACCGGGATGAGTCCGCACTAGCTCCCGCCAAGCCCTCCCGATGGCTACGACTGCGTCCTCGCCCGATACACCGATGGCAGCCTCAGTGAGCGAGCTAGCGAGTTTCGCTCGGCCTCTCAAAGCCAGCAGTTTGACAAGATCGTCGTACCCGTCGACATGTCTATAAAGCGCCGGTTGACGAACACCGAGTTCATTAGCCACGCGAGTGAGCGTGACCGCGTCGAAGCCTTCGCTGTCTGCTATTTCTGAGGCACATTCAATTACTTGTGCCGGGTCCAGAGTCCGCCGAGATGGTCCGCTCATGCGTTAGAAGCTATCACCGTCACGTTAGAGCGGACGCAACGCGGAGGCTTGGATTGAAGCGATAACCGCCACGTTGACAATGTCATCTTCTGAACAACCCCGCGAAAGGTCATGCAACACGCCATCGAGTCCCTGCAACAAAGGGCCGAAAGCAAGCGCTTGACCCAGACGTTCGGTGATCTTGTAGGCGATGTTGCCGGAGTCAAGATCTGGGAAGACGAACACATTGGCTCTGCCGGCAACTTCGGAGTCAGGAGCCTTGACATCGGCAACGGCGGGAACCCAAGCGGCATCAAACTGCAACTCACCATCGATCTTGAGATTTGGCGCGGCCTCCTGAGCAATCGCGGTAGCGCTACGCACCTTTTCGACACGCGGGTGTTGCGCACTCCCCTTTGTTGAAAACGAGAGCATGGCGACACGAGGCTCCTCACCACAGAGTTGAGCAAACGTAGCGGCGCTTGAAATCGCTACCGAGGCCAATTGCTGATCGTCAGGATCGGGTAACACTCCACAATCTCCGTAGACAATCGAGCGACCGTCGGGCAGCACAAAAAAGAAGCAGCTGCTCAGCGCTTCAACTCCCGGCGCGACCCCGAGCACCCGCAACCCAGCGCGCACCACCTCCGCGCTGGAACGGCTTGCTCCACCCACACACCCCGCAGCCCAACCTGTCTTGACCAGAGCCGCAGAAATCACCAGCGGATCGTCGACATCGAGCCGACGACCAGCCCACGGTCCCGTCTTTGCAGCAGCCAGTTCCTCAACGAGGCGCTCCGCGGGGCCATGAGCAACCTCGGCGAGCGAGCCGAAATCTCGACCCGCAACGAGTGCCTCGGCCAGACCCTGCGCATTGAGCCGATCTGCCGCCCCAACAGCCCGCGGATCATTCGCGTCGGCCAAGATGATGCGCTGCGGGTTCGCCCGAGCGCTGCTGTACCAATCGTCGAGAACGCTCACAACGAGGCGTTCAGCCCTTCCCTCGCCAAGGGATCAGCCGCTTCTCGGCCATGCGCATGGCTACGTCCATGGTGACCCCCAGAATGCTGATGAGGATCACCGCCGACAGCATCAGGTCAAGCAGGAAGAACTGGCGGGCCTTGAAGATCGTGAAACCGAGCCCCGAACTGGCGCCAAGCAACTCGGCAGCGACCAACGTTCCCCAACACACACCGATCGCCACGCGCAACCCCGTGAAGATCTCCGGCAGCGCGTTCGGCAGGATCACATGGCGCAACACCTGGGGTTTCGACGCGCCCAGCGAATAGGCGGCATGAACCTTGGTGGTGTTCACCGCGAGCACCCCCGAACGCGCCGCGATCACCATGATCCATACGGCCGCGAACAGCAACAGGTTGACCTTGCCTTCCTCGCCGATTCCGAACCAAACGATGAACAACGGGATCAAAGCCAGCGGCGGTATCGGTCTGAGCAACTCGACCACCGGGTCGAAGATGCCCCGCCAGCGATTCGACAGGCCCATGGCCAAGCCGATGGGCACACCGATGGCCACACCCCAGAACAGGCCCTTGGCCAGACGGCTGAAACTCACCCACAGGTGCTGCCACAACGTGAAGCCGCTGTAGCCGTTACGAGCAAAGTCCCAGGCCGCGTCCCACACCTGCAGCGGATGCGGCAGAGTCGATTCGCTGAGCCATTGCGTGTAGGAACAGGGTGGAAGTCCCGGATAATCGGAGGGATCGTCGGCTGACTTCTCACAGTCACGCAACAGATCACGCTGGCGGTAGCTCTCGTCCTCACTGAGACCGGCGCGCACCTCTTCTCCATAGTCGACCCATTCAGATGGCAGACCCCAGACCGTCGTCGCCATAAACCACACCGCCAGAATGACGGCCAGGCTGGCCAAGGTCCACGGCAGAGCGCCACCTACTTCCGCGGCGTCGCCGAATGTCACCGTCTTGCGGGCATTGGCTTCTTTCTTGTGGAACATCCAGTTGAACGGCCAGTTCGATTGCTTGGCTTGTTGGTCGATGTTGTCTTTGAGGGCGTGCCCTCCAGGACCCTCAGCCATAGCTCGACTCCTCGCTTCGCCGCAACGTCGGGTGACTGATCATCACTGGCCTCCCGCCGTTCCCATGATCTCCTCCTCCATCTCCCAGATCATCGACAGAATCTCCTCCCGCGTCTGAATGAATTCCGCAGAGGTCTTCAGTTCCCGGGCGTCCGCAGTCAGCGCCTCCTGAGCGAACGGCAAGTCATAGACCCGTTCGATTCGACCGGGGCGCGGGGCCATGACGAATAGCTGATCGCCCAAATACAGCGCCTCCTCGACGCTGTGGGTGACGAGCACGATGGTTTTGCCGGTCTCGTTCCACAGGTTGAGAACCAAACTCTGCATCTTCTCGCGGGTCAGCGCGTCGAGCGCGCCGAGGGGCTCATCCATGAGGATGATCTTGGGGTCATTGGCGAGGCAGCGAGCCAGTGCCACACGCTGCTGCATACCGCCGGAGAGTTCGTAGACGGCCTTCTCTCCAAAGTCCGACAGGCCGACGATGCGCAACAGATCTTGCACCGCTTCACGAGAAGCAGGCCTGGAGCGCCCGTTCATGCGAGCGCCGAAACCGACATTGTCGTTGACGGAGAGCCACTCGAACAAAGCCCCCTGTTGGAACACCATGCCCCGCTCCTGGCTGGGACCGGTGATCAGGTCGTCGCCCAGTTTCGCCTCGCCGGCGGTGGGTGCCAAGAAACCGGCAAGAATATTGAGCAGAGTCGTTTTGCCGCATCCCGACGGCCCGAGCAAGGTGAGCAAGCGTCCGGGTTCAAGCGTGAACGTCACATCCTTGAGGGCCTCGACGCTACCGCCGTCGGGCAATTCGTAGACCATTCCGAGCTGTTCAACCACAAGCGGGCTCTCGGTCTTGGACTCACGCGCGACTTCCACTTGGGACGGGTCGAAGTGCACTTCGGGGCGAGCCAACGAAAACCAGGCTCGGGCCAGCACGAACACCGCCAAGAGCAAGCCCAAAAAAGGAATCGAGGAGCCATTGCGCTGCATGTAGGCCAAGATCACCGCCACCACTGAACTGACCGCTAGGGCAAGCCAAACGTACCGAGCGATCCCAGCCTGTTTCTGTTGGTCAACTCGTCGGTATGCCAACAGGAGGGCCAGCAGCGCTGCTCCACCGAGCAAGGCCGCCACCGGTTGCCACGCTGAGGCTGTGTCGCGAAACATCAGCACGACTCCGCCAACGAGCGACATTCCCGCCATGAGTTGGCCGATCAAGACGATGCCGTCGCTGGGTTGCGCTGCGTGGTCTGTGGCTCGGAAGCGCCGCGAGGGCGTTATCAGCAGATCGACGAGCATCACTGCTGCTCCGGCCGCTGCCAAAACGAAGAACACGACCGACAGCCAGTAGGCACCCCGCGCAATCACATAAGTTATGAGGTCATATATATCGGCCAGACCCTGGACGATCGAATCCACGTAATCCCCCTTTGTGCCCGAGGCGGGCCTCGCAGCGATTATTGCTCAACCGACCATCGCTGGGCAACCGTACACTACGGTCGCCCAGCGGGTCGGAGGGGCCTTTAGTCGACGGCTTCGAGGAAGCTGGTGTCGACGAAGGCGTCGTAACTGGGCAGAGCCGAAGCGATCTCGCCTTGAGCCACAAAGAAGTCCATCTGCTCCTTCATGGTGGACTGCACCGTGCCGCCCAGCCATGCCTCAGACAGCTGTACATCCTTTTCGGGGAATGCAAATGCGTCAAGCAAGGCAATCGTGGGTTGGCGCTCCATGCCGGCCGCCTCAGCGATGGTGTCGATGAACGCCGACCGATCGGCGTTGTAAGCCCGGTTGGCGTCCTCGGTCACCTGCAAGAACCCGGTAACAACACCGGGGTACTGCTCAGCGAAGTCGCCGGTGGTCGAGATGATGTCGAACACACGAATGCCGATGGCCTCCTGTTCCGAACCGGTCATCACCAGATTTCCGCCATTGGCGAGCATCTGGTTGACCGCTCCACCAAACGCACAAGCCATGGCCACATCACCGGAGTCCAAAGCCGCAACAGCAGCCGGACCACCCTCGGACTGGATCAACTCCACAGACGAAGTGTCCACTCCGAGATGCTCAAGCATCTTCAACAACTTGAAATGCGTGACGTTGCCCAAAGGCGTATAGATGCTCTGGCCCGCCAGCGTCTCCGCGGCGTTGTCAGCGGTGATGCCGTAATCCGGGTTAGCGACGCAGTTGTCGGCATCGGCATATGTCACCGCCACACCAACAAGCAACAGGTCAGACCCACCGGTCACGAAGTTCGCGAACGGCGTCAAACCCTGCGAATAAGAGATGTCGATGTCGCCGGACTCCATCGCCTGAGCCATGTCACCACCCGAAGCGAACGGGAACCAGTTCACCGTCAAACCCAGTTCAGAGTCGTAGGTCTGTTCGGCTTGGGCCACCTGATTCGCCGTCGGCCATTCCAAGAAATACGCCACATTCAACTCATCAAGGCCCATCTCGGCGGTACCACCCATGCTTGCGCCACCCTCGACGGCTTCGAGGAAGCTGGTGTCGACGAAGGCGTCGTAACTGGGCAGAGCCGATTCGATCTCGCCTTGAGCCACAAAGAAGTCCATCTGCTCCTTCATGGTGGACTGCACCGTGCCGCCCAGCCATGCCTCAGAGAGTTGCGCTTCCTTTTCGGGGAATGCAAATGCGTCAAGCAAGGCAATCGTGGGTTGGCGCTCCATGCCGGCCGCCTCAGCGATGGTGTCGATGAACGCCGACCGATCGGCGTTGTAAGCCCGGTTGGCGTCCTCGGTCACCTGCAAGAACCCGGTAACAACACCGGGGTACTGCTCAGCGAAGTCGCCGGTGGTCGAGATGATGTCGAACACACGAATGCCGATGGCCTCCTGTTCCGAACCGGTCATCACCAGATTTCCGCCATTGGCGAGCATCTGGTTGACCGCACCACCAAACGCACAAGCCATGGCCACATCACCGGAGTCCAAAGCCGCAACAGCAGCCGGACCACCCTCGGACTGGATCAACTCCACAGACGAAGTGTCCACTCCGAGATGCTCAAGCATCTTCAACAACTTGAAATGCGTGACGTTGCCCAAAGGCGTATAGATCCTCTGGCCCGCCAGCGTCTCCGCGGCGTTGTCAGCAGTGATGCCGTAGCCAGAACCGGCCACACAGTTGTCGGCATCGGCATATGTCACCGCCACACCAACCAACAACAGGTCAGACCCACCGGTCACGAAGTTCGCGAACGGCGTCAAACCCTGCGAATAAGAGATGTCGATGTCGCCGGACTCCATCGCCTGAGCCATGTCACCACCCGAAGCGAACGGGAACCAGTTCACCGTCAAACCCAGTTCAGCGTCGTAGGTCTGTTCGGCCTGGGCCACCTGATTCGCCGTCGGCCATTCCAAGAAATACGCCACATTCAACTCATCAAGGGCCATCTCGCCGTCGTCGCCGTCGTCGCCGTCGTCGCCGTCATCACCGACTTCTTCGGGAGTTGTTGTGCCGCCGTCGTCGCCGTCGTCGGACGAGTCATCGTCCCCGCAGGCCGCGGCTACAAGGCCGAGCACCATAAACAATACTAGTAGTCTCTTCATTTGATTACCCTCCAATGGATATTCTGTAACCTCATGTTGAGGCCTTCAGCCAACCGCCCACGCGGTCGAGCACTTGGTCGACCCGCTTGAGCAGGTCGTCGATCACGGTGGTGTCTGCCACCAACGGCGGTGCCACAGCCAACATGGCAGCACCTCTAGAGTCGGGCCGGACCAGAACGCGCGCCTCGCGCACAAATCGTTCCAGCACTCCGCCCGGTAGTAATTCAGCGAACTCGTTGTCAGTCAGGTCCAAACCGCTCCGGCGGTCACGCATCAACTCCACGGCATGGAAGTACCCGGCGCCCCGCACGTCTTTGACACAACGATGGGATTCGATCAACGCGTGCAAGCCGTTCTTGAGGCGGTCCTCGTTTGCCAGAACGCGGTCGAACACTTTCTCGTCGCGCATGGCGGTCATGTTGGCCACCGCTACCGCTGTGGCCACTGGGTGGCCGCCGAACGTGGCCCCGTGGACGAACATCGCAGCGGGCGAGTCCCACACCCGATCCACCAGCGAGTCCCGTACAAGCAAACCTCCCAGAGGCACGTATGCGCTGGTGACACCCTTGGCGAAGGTGATCATGTCCGGCACGACGCCATAACGCTCGCTGCCGAACCAGTGACCGAGGCGTCCGAACGAGTTGATCACCTCATCTGCGCAGAGCAGCACGCCGTAGGTGTCGCAGATGCGGCGCAGTTCTTGCCAATAGCCGTCGGGCGGGACCAGTGCTCCCCTGCCGTTCTGTACTGGTTCGGCGATCACCATGGCCACCGTCTCAGGGCCCTCGGTGAGGATCGCCTGCTCGACGGCTGTTACACACGGTAGTTCTGAGGCCGGAACGCCTTCGGCAGAACAGCCGAGTGTGTTGTCTACATGGCGCACGAACCCAGCGAGCATCGGCTCGAACGGATCGCGGAAGTTGGGAATGCCGGTCACGGTCAGCGCACCCAGGGTGGTGCCGTGATAGGCCCATCGACGTGCAATCACCTTTTGGCGACTCTCAGCGCCGTTCGCCAAGTGGTAGCAGCGAGCGAACTTGAGGGCGGATTCCACCGCTTCTGAGCCAGAGTTCACGAAGAACACCCGGTTGAGGTCGGCGGGGGCGACCGACGCGATCAGCGATGCCGCCTCGATGGACGACGGGTGGGCGTAACTCCAGTTGGGGCTGAAAGCCAGTTTGTCCATCTGCTTGGCCGCAACCGCGGTCAGATCACTGCGACCGTGGCCGAGGTTGGTGCAGAACAACCCGGAGAGCCCGTCCAGGTATTTGTTACCCTCGGTGTCCCAGACGTAACAGCCTTCACCTCGTTCGATCACAAGCAGGTCGTCGCGGCGCCACGTATCACCACGCGTGAAATGCGGCACCAAGTGGGCCCGGGCCTTGGCTCGAATCTCGGTCAAATGATTCCCTCCAGCAATTCAGTTACATGTTAGCAAGAATACGTTAGGAGGTCTAGCGCTATTGCAACGGTGACTAACTGATGGTCCGATTGCTTGATCCCCTCAGAGCGCGGTCAACATGTGCGTCGCCAATGACACTGATCCGTTCAGCACTCGCGCTCGCCCATCGTTGCATACGACCATCACACATCTCTTGCGGTCTCGATCCAACACCGAAGTAGCCGACCACAGCGTGTTCGATCCTTGCATGATGTACGAGACGAGGGAGCCTCGCGCCTTGATCCATCCCATCGCCATACAGTCGCTGCCCGGCTCGGGAACGCGAAATATCTCTGCCAGCGATTCTTCGCTCAAGAACCCGGTCTTCGTGCTCGAAACAAAGATGCTGAGCAGGGTCATCCAGTCTTCGAGCGACACATGCATTGAACCCGCCGACGAGAACACCGAAGGATTGTCGCTGCCGGCGGTCGCCGGTTTCGCGGGTGGCCCCTTCAGCACTCCGATACCCCCCAAGTTCATCTTGGCGCCGTGACCGCATATCTTCGCAAGCGCGCCAAAACCGACAGACCGGACGCCCAACGGTCCCAAAATTCGGCTGAGTAGCGCTTTCTCGAAACTGATCTCCGAGACTCGATCAATGGCCGCGCCCACGATGATGTAGCTCAAGTTCGAGTAGCAATACTCACCAGGGTTTTGGGGGCCGGACCCAAGCGCCTCTGCGGCGAGGTCCGTGCGTTGTTCAGGTAGTGGACGCATATCTTTGCGCGCCGATTCAAAGCGGCTCCAGTCGATGTTGGCGGGAATGCCGGCCCGGCAGTTCAGAAGGTCGCGTATCGTCAGCTCTCCCCATCTGCCGTCGACACTGTTGAGATCTCTAAAAATCTCAGGCAATGGCGTGTCCCACTGAGCGCTGCCCGAGTCCACCAACCTCGCCCACAGAACCGCCGTCATTGTCTTGGTGCAGGATCCGATATGCCACTTGTCGGACAAGAGAACGTTGTTATCGGATCCACGCGCTCGCAATCCCATGGTGTTCGCCATACGAGTGCCTTCGTCATCCACGAACGCCGCACCCACCGCAGGCACGTCGTAACGTCGTCTGAACCTGTGCAATAGGGAATCCATCAACTGAGATTTTTGCGCCATGTGGACTTCCTAGGTGAATCAGCTGCGCAGAGACACGCCGTGGCGTTTGGCCACCGCATCGATGCACGCTTGGCGGACATCAGCCACCTCAGTATCGGTCAAAGTGCGATCGTGAGCCTGGAGCCGCAGACGATAAGCCAGACTCCGCGTACCCGTGGGCAAACCCTCACCGCGGTACACGTCGAACAACTCGATGTCGGTCAGCAGCGTTTGCCCCGCTTTGCGTAGCGAGCTCTCAACCGCCGCGGCAGCCACCTCATCCGGGACTTCAAAAGCCAGATCGATATCGCTCGACGGGTACTTCGACACAGGGCTGTACTTGCGATTGCTCCGAGGGCCACCGAGCAGTTCACCCAAGTCAAGTTCGAGCCACGCCACTCTCCCGGCGACGCCGTAGTTGTCGAGCACAAACGGGTCGACCTCGCCAACCACTCCCCTGGCGCGTCCTGCAACTATCACCTCAGCAGAGCGGGTGGCATGCAAACCAGGGGGCGAAGCCGAACGCATGACAACGTTCGGCAGACCCAACTCCCGCTCCAACAAATCAAGCACTGCCACCGCCTCGGGTGCTTCGGATCCAGCCAGCGCGACCGCGACGTACTCGCGTTCGTCTGGAAGCAACTGATCTGGCAGTGGCGGCAAATAGACATGATCTATTTCGAACAAGCGCACTTCGGCACAGCGATGAGACTGGTTGTAGGCAATCGCTTTGAGCTGACCCGGAAGCAGCGAAGTACGCAGGACAGACTGCTCGGCAACCAGAGGGTTGGACAGAGTCACCCCATTGTCGGCGAGGCCCGCTTTCAGCAAGTCGCCGGGCGCTAGGAACGGCATCGGGAAGGTTTCGTCACATCCACATCCGACGAGAACCTGCCTGACCAAACGACGACGAACTTGGTAATCACTGAGACCTCCAGGTAGTTCCCCTCTAGGCACCGTTCTCACGATGTTCTCGTAACCGTGCAGGCGTGCCACCTCTTCGGCTACGTCAGTTTCGGTTTCGGTGTCCCAGCGCCAGGTGGGAATCGTGACGGCCAGATCCTCAGTGCCGCTATCAGACACAACAACATCGGCGCCAAAACCGATGGAAGACAGATACCCCGCCATCTCGGACGCACTCAGATCGGTGCCGAGCAATCCGTTGATCTTGGCGCTGCGAACGTTGAGCGGTGTTCGATCAGGGGTGTTGCCCGACACGTCGACGTATCCAGGTACCGCGGTCACTCCGAGTTCCGAAGCGAGTTGGATGAAGCGCTGCATTGAGCGATCAACATTCTCGCCCCAATCGGCGCCCCGTCGGAATCTACTCGAAGCCTCGCTCACAAGATTGAGCCGTTTGACAGTGCGCGAGATCGTCGGCGGATCCCACCACGCCATCTCCAAGAGCACATCGGTCGTCTGCTCGGAGATCTCGGTGGTAGCGCCACCCATGACTCCAGCCAAGCTGACGATCTCGTCGGACTCGTTGGTGATCACCCCGTCGTTGGCTATGAGCTCACGCTCCAGACCATCGAGTGTGGTCAACGTCTCACCGGGTACCGCCCGGCGCACTCGCAGGTGACCATTGGGAATCGTGGCCAGATCGAAAGTGTGGTTGGGCTGACCCAACTCGAGCATCACATAGTTGGAAATATCAACAATCGAGTTGAGCGGCCGCATACCCGCCAATATGAGCCGGTCGGCCAGCCATTGTGGCGAAGTCCCCACGGTTATGCCGCGCAAAACAGTCGCCACGAACCGGCCGCACAGTGTCGGATCGAGGATCTCAACGGTCAACAGCTCGTCAACACTGTCTCTATTAGCGGAGCCACCACTCGAGTAGTCCTCAGCAGCAACGCTGTAGTCAGGGAACGAGAAGTCGACCCCCAAAGCGGCGGCTAGATCGCGAGCCACTCCCGCTACCGACATAGCGTCGGGCCGGTTGGCGTTCACCTCGAGGTCCCACAACACGTCGGGTTCCAAGCCGATAGCAGCCCCCACAGCCATTCCCAGCTCAGCTTCGGGAACTACCCGGTCGTTGACCACGAGGATTCCCTCGTGGTCATCGCTGAGACCTAGCTCAGCGCCAGAACAACACATCCCAGACGACACTTCACCACGCATCTTGCGCTGCAAGATCTTCAAGCCATTGCTCATGACGGTGCCTGGAGTGGCGAAAGGGATCAGATCACCGACGGCCATGTTGAAGGCCCCGCAACACACCTGCCGCGCCTCTCCGTCGCCGGCATCCACGTCGACGAGTTGGATTTTGTCGGCTGCGGGATGGGGCCTGAGATCAAGCACCTTTGCCAGTACCACCCCATCGACGATGTCGCCGATAAGGGTCATGTCTTCCACGGTCAAGCCGAGCGCGCTCAAGGTGTCGCCCAGCTCGCTCGGATCACCGTCGATATCAGGCGCGAACTCCCGAAGCCAAGACAATGTCACCTTCATCAGAACTGCCTCAGAAACCGAACATCGTTGTTGACCAGTTCACGAATGTCGTCGAGTTCGTGGCGCATGACCGCCAGACGATCGATGCCGAAACCGAATGCGAAGCCTTGCCACTCATCGGGATCGATTCCGCAGTTGCGCAAAACGTTGGGATGCACCATGCCACAACCCCCCAGTTCCAGCCACGTTCCATCGGCGCGGGAAATATCGAACTCGGCGCTTGGTTCAGTGAACGGAAAATATGAAGGGCGTAGTCGGCTCTTCACGTCGCCACCAAAAAAGGTGTGTACGAACTCGTCGATAGTCCCCGCAAGGTCACCCATGGTTATCCCCCTATCAACTACCAGACCCTCAATCTGGTTGAAGGCGGGAAGGTGAGTCGCGTCGGCAGTGTCGGTTCTGAAGGTCCTGCCCGGCGCGACGATATAGATGGGTGGCTTTTGATTCTCCATCGTGCGGATCTGAACCGGCGAGGTGTGCGAGCGCAGCATTACCTCTTCGGGCTCACCTAAATCCACGAAGATCGTGTCGAAACTGCCTCGAGCTGGATGCCATTCAGGAATGTTGAGAGCCTCGAAGTTGTACCAAGCCGATTCAACTTCGGGGCCTTCGGCAACCGTGAAACCCATACCTACGAAGACATCTTCGAGTCTGTCGCGGGACTGGGTGACAAGATGAAGCGAGCCGCGCCGTGCGGATTGGCGGAATTCCGTGAGATCGAGCCGTTCAGCCTCAAGTTGGCGAGTTCGAGCGGCCTGGGCTAGGCGCTCACGGGCAGAAGCAACCGCCGCTTCAATCTCAGTTCGGATCTCGTTGACGGCTTGTCCGGTGGTTCTGCGTTGCTCTGGGGCTAGCGATCCGAGTTGCCGTTTAGCCGAAGTCACCGCCGATTTCTTCCCCAAGAACTCGACATCAAGCTCTGCCAACGCGTCGAGGTCTTCGGCTTCGGCCAGTCGAGCCTGCGCTTCAATAGCGGTCTGACGGAGCGTCTCTATCATCAAACGAACAGGTTACGAGGTCCACCCGCGCGTTGGCTGCAAATATCTGGGAGACTTTGTGGCGTGGTTCGAGACAATCCAGCACGCCAACGCTACGAATTGATCGTCGACGGCCGCATTGTGTCGATCGCTGACTACCAACTCGACGGCACCACCGTGGTGGTCCCCCATGTCGAAACAGACCCGTCGATGCGAGGTAAGGGTTTGGCCGACCAGCTAATGCGAGCCATGCTTGATGACTTGCGGGCGAACAACAAAACCATCCTGCCGCTGTGTGGATTCGCCGCCGCTTTCATCGGTGATCATCCCGAAGACGCAGACCTGCTGGCCTGGAAGGCCAGCAGAGTTCCGGCCATTGCGACGTTGAGCGATTCTGTGTTGCCGACCATGTCGATCCGGACCCAATCATCAACAAGAGAATCAATGGAACGGTCAAGACCGTGGGACTCGGAGCCGAGCACAATCGCCAGTGGACCGTTGAGCACGCCACTGTCGTGAGGAACCCCCTCACGCACGTCGGTCGCCACTATTTTGGCTCCGGCTGCGCGCAACTGGCGCAAAGTTGTTTGTGCATCAACTCCGCTCACGACCGGCACTCGCAACACCGAACCGGCCGAGGCGCGAACAGTCTTAGGACGCCACGGGTCTGCACCACCGGCGGCTACGACAACACAGGCCGCACCGGTCGCATCTGCAACCCGGATGAGCGTGCCGACATTGCCCGGATCAGCAACCCCAAGCAGCACCAAGGCGAAGTCACTTACGTCGAAACTGGTTGGGATCGAGGCTTGTGGACGTGGAGCCACAGCCAACATCGGTTGGGGTGTCACCGATGGCGCCAAACGCTCAAACACTCTGTCTCTGACCACCAAGATCTCGACGGTGTCGTCAAAGCGCGCCCCAAGCGCTGAACTCCGAAGCGATGAGCCAGTGAGACTGTTTGCTGTGCTCTCCGGGACAATGACCGTGATCAGCCGCAGCCCCGCATCAAGTGCCTCGCCGACCGTGCGCTCCCCCTCCAGCACGATCTCCGCTGAATTCGCGCCGACTCGGTCGATCAGTCGCCGTAACTCGACGACTCGACGACTATTGGGGCCCTTGACGTCGATTCGGTCCATTAAAGCGGGCGCAACTCAGCCGATCCGAACAACGCTCAGGCGTCGGCTAGTGCCCCGTTGGCTGTCTCGACCAGAACCGTGAACGTAGCAGGATCGTGAATCGCGGTTTCGGACAACATCTTGCGGTCAACCTCTATCTCTGCTGCCTTCAAACCCGCAATAAAGCGGCTATAGGAGGTGCCATTTTCGCGACACGCCGCGTTTATTCGCTGAATCCACAGCTTGCGGAACTGACCCTTGCGAGCACGCCTGTCACGGAACGCATAGTTGCCGGCGTGCATAACGGACTCGTTCGCTGATTTGAAACTGCGAGAACGATTGCCGTAGTGCCCCTTGGCCCGCTCAAGGACGACCCGGCGATGTTTCTTGGAATGTACGGCGCGTTTAGCTCTTGCCATCGTTGACTCCCTTTCTTAGTGGATGCGGCTTCAGTAGATGCGGTTCAGATGCCGAGGTCGCGGATGCGCGGCTCGTCAGCCGGGGACACCGAAGCCGGTCTCCGAAGCTGGCGTTTGCGCTTCGGAGACTTCTTTTCGAGGATGTGGTTCTTGTTTTGACTACGCCGCCTCAGCTTGCCTGAGCCGGTGCGTTTGAAGCGGGCCTGCGCGCCCTTGTGCGTCTTCATCTTGGGCATATCGATTCTCGGTTCTCTTGATTTGGAGGATCTCAGAGCGGCGTTACCGCAAAAAGGTCACTCGGTTGTGGTTTGCTGAGCGGTTTCTGACTCGGCTTCGACGACCGTAGCTTCCGCTTCTTTGCGCATTTGTTTTTCGTGACGAGCTTGCGCTCGCTTGTCTGGGGCCAACACCATCACCATGTTGCGACCATCTTGGCGGGGATGAAACTCAACCTTGCCGACATGGGCCACGGTCTCAGACACCCGATCTAGGATCTGGCGGCCAAGCTCGGGGTGTTGCATCTCGCGACCTCGGAACATGATCGTGACTTTGACTTTGTGGCCTCCGCCGAGAAACTCGACCACCTTGCGGGTCTTGGTGTCGAAGTCACCGGGCCCGATTTTGGGACGGTACTTCATCTCCTTGACCGTGAGGTTGGAAGACTTCTTTTTGGATTCTTTGGCCCGCTGGGTGGCCTCGTATCGCCACTTGCCGTAATCCATGATCCGACAGACCGGTGGATTGGCTTGCTCGGCAACCTCAACTAGGTCGAGATCTGCAGCTTGAGCGATGTTGCGCGCTTCGGATAGTGAAGTGATGCCAATCTGCTCGCCGTCCTGCCCGACAAGTCGGACTTCTCGGGCGCGGATCCGTTCGTTGATCCTTGGCTCGTTGTTTGGCGGTGCTATTGCCCTGGACTCCTGGTGAGCACGAAACCTCCGTCGTGTAGTGGATACCGGAATGTCGACATCCACGATCACACTCAGCTAGAGCGTTGCCGATTCGTCGACCTGGACGCACTGTGACCGCCGAAGATGGCGACTTGTGGCCAGGTGGGAGGCTTCTCGAGAGATTCCCCCACTTCGGTGTTCGAATTGTCAGCGATAGCGTATCAGCATGAGTTCTTTGTGGACACCCGCCGGGGAACACCCCGTAGATCGCCCCTCAATATCGGATCTAGGCGACACCGCCGGACCGACACACGATGACAGCCTCGACGATGAGATCGCGGCCGCGTTGTCGGAGGGAATGGGTCTCAACGACTTGAGTCCCGAGAAGCGGGCAAGAGCCGAAGAAATGGTCAAAGAAATGGCCATCGCACGCGAACGGCTTGTTGGCACGCCTGCCGCCGACATCGTGGCCAACCATGCAATGGGTCTGTACGAACTAGCAGCTCTTCATCTCTTGGCACAAACTCCGAACTTTGCTGAGGCCACCGTAGCCATTGACGCCCTGAGCGCCATCGTCAACGGGCTGGCGGGCCGGCTCGGGGAGGACGAACCTGCCGTGTCGCATGCTCTCGACCAGATCCGTCTGGCTTTCGTGCAGATCAAGGGCCAGGCTGACGCCAGTGGTGGCTGAGATTTGTTCGGCTTCACGCAACGATCTTGGTGATCGGGAGTTCAACGATGTCGCTGGCCCCATGATCGCGTAGTGCTGGAATCAAGATGTTGATCTCAGACTTGGACACAACGGTCTCAACCGCATATCCAGCGCCTCGAAACAGCTCGTTGACCGTAGGGGCCTTCATAGAGGGCAGAAGCTCAATCACTTCATCAAGGCGCTCTGTCGGCACGTTCATCTTCACCAGTACTTTGCCCCGCGCCTCGAGCACACCCTGCAGCAGTGTGTTGATCTGACGCATAGCGTGCGCTTTTTCCGGGTCAGCGAACGACACCGGATTAGCAATCAGTTCGGTATAGGACGTGCACAGCGTGTCGATGATGCGCAACCCTGCGGCGCGTAACGCCCGTCCCGTCTCAGTGATGTCGACAACCAGATCAACAATGTCGGGGACCTTCGCTTCGGTGGCTCCGTAACTGAGACGCACATCGGCCTCAACGCCCGCGTTTTTGAAATACCGTCGGGTAATTTCGAGATACTCCGTCGACACTCTCACGCCATCGGGAAGATCTGAGACCGAGTGCCAGGGCGAATCCTCTGGAACAGCCAACACAATCTGTATCGGACGCGAAGTCACTTTGGAGTACTTGAGTTCTCCAAGGCTTTCTACGTTGCTACTGGTCTCTTCAATCCAATCTCGACCGGTGATCCCGAGATCGAATAGCCCGTCTGCCACGTATCCCGGGATCTCCTGCGGACGCAGGATCCGAACCGACTCGATACGCGGGTCAGCAATCGACCCCTTGTAGGCGACAGCCGAAGGGCGCTCCACACTCAAATCAGCAGCTTCGAAGAGCTCCAGCGTCGCCTTCTCCAGCGATCCTTTGGGAAGAACCAGCTTCAACACCGCGATGAGGCTAGCGGCGCACCGGTTCAACTAGCGGTGAATTTCACTACATCCATGCGCACATCGTCGCCCAGTTCTCGGACTTGCTCTATTTTTCCGCGCCAGATTTCGCTGATGGTCACCGCACCGGGACCGCTGAACAGCGGAGCACCGTCATCTCCGCCCATAAAAGCCGGTGCCAAATAGAGAACATATTGGTCTACCAATCTTGCGCTGTGGAAGGAGTGGGCCACGGTCGGACCACCTTCGACCAGCAATTGCACGACTCCGGAGTCGCCGAGTTGTTCAAGTAGTTCGTCAAGCTCCCGGTCCCATTCGAGACAGGGGTTCACCTTGGCGGTGGCCTGCACCGAACCGAGAACGACTCGGCGAGGATCGCTGACCTCTTCGGGGTCGACTGTTTGATCATGGCCGGGCCAGTGGCGCACGGTGAGTGACGGGTTGTCGGCACGTACGGTGCCCGCACCCACAACAATGGCGTCTGAAATTGCTCTCAACCGGTGAACGTCAAACCGTGCCTGCGTTCCGGTGATCCACTGTGAGGTTGCGTCAGGTGCGGCTACACGACCGTCGAGCGTTGCTGCGAGCTTGAGCACCACCCAGGGTCGGCCAGTGCGACGATGGTGAAGGTAGGGACGCAGTTGCTGCTCGACTTCTTCGGCACACACACCCACTGTGACATCGATCCCTGCTTGACGAAGACGCTCAATCCCACTGCCGGCAACCAACCGGTCCGGGTCCTGGATCGCGGCGACAACCCGTGAGACTCCCGCACGAATCAGCGCTTCAGTACAAGCGCCAGTGCGTCCGACGTGATTGCAGGGTTCAAGCGTTGTGTAGAGCGCGGCGCCTTGAGTGTTGGTCGCCTCATTCAAGGCCACTATCTCGGCGTGAGCTCCTCCATAGACTTGCGTGGAGCCCGACACGACGCTGCCATCAGCACCGACCAGCACAGCCCCGACCCACGGGTTCGGCGACGACCGATGCCGAGCATTGCAGGCCGCCTTGATCGCCAGCCCCATATAGTGCTCGTCCTGGTTCATGCGAACGACCGGCTAGTGGTGAGGGTGGGGGTCGGTGTTGTCGACCAAGAGTCGTACCGCGTGAGGGAGTACGTCGAGAACGGCGTCGACGGTTTCGACACAGCCCTTCGATGATCCTGGCGTGTTGAGGATCAAGGCCGCGTTGAGTGTCCCCGCCACGCCGCGGCTCAGACGCCCGAGGGGATTCACCAATCGCATGGCCTCAGCCAACCCCGGTGCCTCACGGTCGATGACTGCTCTGGTCCCTTCAGGGGTGCGGTCACGGGGACCGAAACCCGTGCCTCCGGTGGTGACGATCAGACCGTGGAAGCCTTCGGCGAGGCGTGTCAAAGTCGCTGCCACCGGATGCTCTCCGTCTTCGCTCACGATCCGTTCGACGACCGTCCAGCCAGCGCCGGTCAGGTGAGACTCGAGAGCTTCTCCGGAGCGGTCTTGGCGGGTGCCGTGTACCACGCCGTCGGAGACGGTTAGAACCTTCGCGTACAGGGGCGCGGCAGCCGAGTCGTGTTCTTCGTGATGGTGGTGGTGAGCCATGGCAACGACGATATACGCACTGGTTGCGCTACGAGCCCTGACTGCGAGTCCAGACCGCAAAGAACATGCCGTCCCAGTCGGTTGTCGGCAGTGAAAGATCGCTTGTTACTTGTTTGAAACCAAGCGCGCTGAGATCGGTGCTGGTCGCGTCAAGCACCTTGGTGGTTTCGGCCGCAGTGAGAGTGCAGACGCTGTAGACGAGGGTCCCGCCCGCTACGACGAGGTCCGCAGCGCTCGTCAACAGTTGCTGCTGTAGAGCCGCCAGATTGACAATGTCGCTGGGTTTGATACGCCAACGTGCGTCGGGACGACGCCGCAGAGATCCCAAACCCGAGCACGGAGCGTCAACCAGAACCGCGTCGAACGTGCGGCTTGGAAACGGAGGCGCAGTGCCGTCGGCCACTACGACAGCGACCCCATTCGGTTCGAGTTGGGGGCGACAGCCCAGCCTTTCGGCGTTTTGAACGATCAGCCCAGCTCGACCGAGCCGAAGATCTGCGGCAAGCACAGCGGCACCCCGGCCGGCGATTTCAGTCGATTTCCCGCCTGGAGCAGCACACAGGTCCAACACCAGATCACCCGGCGCGGCCGGTACCAGAGTTGCGACCTGCTGGGAACTTCGGTCTTGGACGTAGCCGTCTTCGCGACGTTGCCGTCGTGCCGGGAGGTTCATCGCCGTTAAGGCATCGGTGGCCTCCTGGCTGCCGAGATCCTCAATCAGACGCGCAACCATCCAGTCTGGATAGCTGAGCGCCACCGCTTCGTTCGGATAGTCGATACCCGCCGCATGCGCTGTCGCAACCTTTCGCAAAACGGCGTTGACAAGGCCGCGGAACCTCTTGGGTGTCGCCTCCACAGTGGCCGACACCGCAGCGTGGGGCGGGGTACCCATCTCAATCAGTTGATGGGCGCCCAGCCGAAGCGCGGCACGCGCTGTCGGTGGCGGATCCTGAACCAGGAATCGGTCGACAACATGATCAAGTGCACGTTTGCGTCGAGTGGACCCATAGACCAACTCGGTCACGAAGCCCTTGTCGCGGGCGTCCAGGTCGACCTCGGCGAGCATCTTTGGCAACAGCACGTTGGCGTAAGCACCGTCAGATTCGATGCGAACTACGGCATCGATAGCGATCCGACGAACATCTGCGGTCATCGGATTTAAACAAACCGATCTTCGGGCGTCAGCCGGGCACCGTTAAGCCAGGCGAAGGCAACCTGGCGTGTTCGGCCTTGCGCTTGCACTTCAAGCAAATCAATTCGTCGGTCGCCGGTAGCAACCGACACACCGCTGATCGATCCCGGCACAGCGGCAGGCGTTGCTTCAGCATCAGGAGCATCGGCTACAGCGGTACGCCAGATCTTGAAATGTTGGTTGCGAAAGGTTGTCCAGGCGCCTCCGACTCGCACTTGCCGGTGAATCTGAATCGCCGGTTGCGACCAGTCGATATGGCGATCCGCCGGGGTGATCTTGGCAGCGTAGACCGGTTCACCAAGTTGCGGTTCTGGCGGACCAAGCCCCTGCGCAAGCGCGTCGATCAACACTTCGGTGCCAAGCGTTACCAGCCGCGCTCTCAATGCGCCGCATTCTTCTTCGGGGTCGATTGGCGTTTCGGCTCGTCGATAAACGGCTCCAGTGTCGAGGCCCTCACAAAGCGCCATTAAACACACTCCGGTCACTTCATCGCCGGCAAGGATTGCCCGCTCAACTGGTGCAGCCCCGCGCCAACGCGGCAACAGCGAGAAATGAAGATTGACCATCGACACCTGTTCGAGGGCCGATGGCGGGATGATTTCACCGTAAGCGACCACTACACCGAGATCGGCGGTGATTCCCGCCAAGTCTTCGAGATCGTCGCTTACGTCCAAACCAAGATCAAGGGCAGCAGCTTTCACCGGGCTTGGCTGAAAGGACACGCCTCGTCCCCGTCGGGTGTCGGGGCGTGACACGACCAATGCGATCTCGTAACCAGCGTCACAAAGTGCACGCAAGGGCGGCACTGCGGTGGCGGGCGTGCCGAGATAGACAATGCGCTGAACCTCCGCCGGTGGCGGAATGGTCACGGCAGCCTTAGACCTTCGCCGGCACGGTTACTCGCCGGTCCAGTGCTTGCCGATCCAGCGCTTGCCGATCCAGTGCTTGTCGATGTGGGCATGGCCTCGGCCATTTGCAGGTCGCGGATTGCCTTCAGCGCGGTTTTGCGAGTGTCGGAGTCGAGTCGCTCGATCAGCAAGGTGCCGTCGAGATGGTCGATTTCGTGTTGAAACAGGCGGGCTTCGAGTTCGTCCACCTCAAGGGACATTTCGTTGCCGTCGAGATCACGTCCAACCAGGTGGACCGTCTTTGGGCGAACTATTTCCCAGGTCAAACCCGGAACCGAGAGGCAACCCTCGTCATAGAGCCATTCGCCGTCGGATTCAACAATTTCAGGGTTGACGATCACCCGAGGTCCTTCGCCCATGTCCCAAACAAACAACCGCTTCTGCACCCCAACCTGCGGTGCAGCAAGCCCAATCCCTGGCGCCTCATACATGGTTTCGATCATGTCGTCTACGAGACGCACCAGCGCGCCATCAATGTCGTTGACCTGACGCGCTTTCTGGCGCAGGACAGGGTCTCCAATGACACGAATGTCGTAACTAGCCACCAGCTCAGGTTAGCGGGCGGATTCAGCCCACAAACTCGGAACTCAAGACCGTGGTTGCGAGAGCGCCGCCGAGTACGGTCGAAGCTGTGGGGACCGCGCACTATTTTGATCAGGAGCCGACGGCGGCATCGAAACCTGCGCCAGTAGAGATCAACCTATTTGACGTGTCTGTGACCCTCACATCGGACCGCGGAGTGTTTTCGCAGGACCGGCTCGACCCTGGCACCAAATTACTGTTGACAGAAGCTCCTCCGGTCGACGACAACGCGGTAACACTCGACATTGGCTGCGGTTGGGGTCCGATTGCCTGCGTCACGGCGTTGCGAACCGGCGACGGGCGAATATGGGCCATAGACACCAACTCACGGGCCCGGGCCCTGACCGAGATCAATGCCCGAGCAATAGGCGCTGCTGACCGCATCACCGTGGCGTCACCCGCCGAGGTCCCAGCGGGTGTTCGCTTTGATCGAATCTTGTCCAACCCGCCGATTCGGATCGGCAAACCGGCGTTGCATCAACTGCTTGAGCGTTGGCTCAGCCGCTTGAACCCCGACGGTCAAGCTCATCTTGTTGTGCAAAAGCATCTGGGCAGCGACTCTTTGAGTCGTTGGCTGATAGACCAAGGATTCCCAACAATTCGGTTGGTCAGTCGCTCGGGTTATCGCATACTCGAAGTCAACCCACGGGAGGACTAGTGACACAACTCGATGGCACTGGCATGAAACGGCTTCACCGGTCATGGCGCCAGCGCACCACCGGCCGCGTCGCCTTGATCCTCGACGGCGTAGCCAACCCATTCAATGTCGGGTCGATTGTTCGCACGGCTGCTGCGCAGAGAGTAGACCACCTGTGGATCGCCTCGGGCACTGCCCCGGACCACGACAAGGTCGACAAAACGGCGCTCGGAAGCGCCCGATATCTGAGTTGGACGGAGATCGATTCGGGTCCCGCGGCAGTAACCGCGGCACGAGCCAACGGCTATCGCGTGGTGGCGGTCGAACTCACCAGCGATGCTCTGCCGTTGCACGACACCGATCTAGCAGGCGACATCGCTTTGGTGATCGGCCATGAGGATCGAGGGATCACACCGGCGACGCTCGCCGTCTGCGACAGCGTCGCCTTCATTCCCCAACTCGGCAAAGTCGGCTCGCTCAACGTGGCAATCGCAACCGCAATCGCCCTCTACGAGACCCGCCGCACCAACTGGACTGCCTAGAGCACCAACGAATAGACCAAGAGACTTGATTTCCCGCAAGCCGTGGGTCCTGCGGTAGTGACCGCGGTCGGCAGGGCCGGATCGCTCCCGCGGTCGTCAGACACGGAGCGGGTCGACTTCTATTCGCAGACGACTATCCGGGCGGGGGGTGGCTTCGAGGGCGTTGAGGATTGGCTCATGGGTGTCGGCTTGCAACAACCAACGGTCATTGGAGGGGCCTAGGATTCGAACCCCGACCGGATGACCCAGCGCGCCGATGAACTCCACGGCACCGGCGCCGGAGACCAAGACCTGTGCTCCATAAGGAGCGATCCCCGCGGCTTTGCGACGATCGCGTTCTGCGACGGCGACGATCGAGGGGTCGCCGCGCAACACAGCCCGCACGACCTCATGGTCGGGTTGGCGGGTTTGCAGTACGAGACGCCCACCGGAGTCCCTTGGTCCCAACAAACGAGCCGCCCGTGCCAACAATGCCATCGTCTGTTCCACGGCTCTCTGGCGAGGTGCTAACAGTTCCTGGTCAAGATCCAAAAACACGACGACATCGGCCGCTGCGACACGATGCAGCACCGCTTCGGTCCCGATCACGACGCGCCTGGTCGGTTCTGCCACAGATGATGCGGTGACCTCGTCGACTGCTTCGCCGACGAGAGCCGCCAGTTCTTCTCTGGCCCTTGCGACACCTGCACGGAGGTTCTTCAAACGAGTATTGCCACAGTGGGCACAAACCGGCGGGCGCACCTCGGTCCCGTCGGGCGAACGAAGCTCATGGTCTGCCAGAACCATGTGCGAGGAGCCGTCGAGGGTACGCACCAGTTCACCACAGGTTGCGCAGGACAAAAGCCGTGAACGTCCCTTGCGATTCAGTACGCAGACCACTCGACCCTCACCGCGAAGCAAACCGGCAATATTCTCGGCAAAAAGACCCGCTTTGGTGGGGTCTTCATCACGACGATCAAGCACTTCAACCAGCGGCCAGCCGGTGCGCTGCGCGGTACGGTCGGGCCGCAACAACGGACCCGCTCTCAGAGCTTCCAGTGACGGCACCGGGGAACTGAGAACCGCCGGCACGCCACGACGGCGCGCTCGTTCCAACCCGACCACACGCGCGTGCCAGGTGGGTGACGACTGCTCAACAAGCGACTCGTCGTGTTCATCAAAGACCACGACCGCGGCTAGTCGCGGCATGGGCATCCATGCCGCTGAACGAGTCCCCACCACCGTGGAGCCACTCGCGGCCACAGACCACTCCTTAGTCCCTAGCGCGACCTTCACACCAGCACGGCGCAAAGCAATCCCCAGGCGACGAGCCCGACCAGAATCAGCCAACAGCAACAACGCATCACCGGTTCGGCAAGCTTCAAGAGCGAGGGGCACATCGTCGTTGCCCGGTGGGGTCCGGACCACGGCAACGGCTTGCTTTTGAGCCCGCTCAAAGGCTTGCGCAAACACATCCACCGGTCCAGACGGCACCAGTTCACGCTTCGCGGCCTGCGGCACTCCGGCGAGCATCGAAGGCGGCGAAGCTGCACGCAGGAACTTCACTCGGCTACCCGCCCAGCGCCACGCGGCCCAAGTGGCCAACTCCATCATCTCAGCGCTGGGTCCAATGCCGCTCAAGGTCTTCAGTGGGGCCAACTCCACTCCTACAGGAGGCTCAACATCAACAGCACACACCCAGGCACCCACCCGTCGCCCCGCCAGAGACACCCGCACCATCGAACCCATACCTAGCCGCTCCGAGCGACCATCAGCCTCCCACGCTTCAGGAACGAAATAGTCGAACTCCCGATTGATCCCCAAGACATCGGGAATGACCCGCACAACCCTTCGTTCGGTTTTGCCCAAGGTCATCTGAGACGCTCGGCCTCTGGACCCTCAGAGTCCCAACGCTGATTTGAGTTCGTCGACCCGGTTCGTTTTCTCCCACGGGAACAGGCCGTCGTCGCTGGAGCGGCCAAAGTGGCCGTATGAAGCGGTCTTCTGGTAGATCGGGCGCCGCAGGTCGAGATCGCGAAGAATCGCCGCTGGACGGAGATCGAAAATCTCGTCGATAGCGGTGTCGACCGCGGCCTTGTCGACAGTCTCAGTGCCGAACGTTTCAATAAGAACTGAAACGGGGCGTGCCATGCCAATGGCGTAGGCAACCTGAACCTCACACCGGCTAGCCGCTCCGGCGGCAACCAGGTTCTTTGCCACCCAGCGAGCCGCGTAAGCGGCGGAACGGTCAACCTTGGAGGGATCCTTGCCTGAGAATGCGCCTCCTCCGTGGCGAGCCATGCCGCCATAGGTGTCGACGATGATCTTGCGCCCGGTGAGCCCGCAGTCCCCTGCCGGTCCACCGATGACGAAACGGCCGGTTGGGTTGACGTACACGTCGTAGTTGTCATCGGCGAATTCGGCGGGAATAACCGGGGCGATGACATGCTCGATCAAGTCAGGCCGGATCATCGTGTCGCGGTCGATGCCATCGTTGTGTTGAGTAGAAACCAGGACCGTCTTGAGACGGATGGGTTTGCTGTCCTCGTATTCGAAAGTCACCTGGGTTTTGCCGTCAGGGCGAATGTACGGGATCGTGCCCGCTCTACGGACCTCAGCGTGGCGCTCAGCCATTCGATGGGCCAAATGGATGGGCAGAGGCATCAATTCTTCGGTTTCATCGCAGGCGTAGCCGAACATCATTCCCTGATCGCTGGCACCCTGCATGTCGAGCACGTCTTGTTCGGTCGCGACACCCGAACGAACCTCCTCAGAAGCGCGGAGACCTAGATCTATGTCGGGCGACTGATCGTCGATGGTGACCATGACACCACAGGTATTCCCGTCGTAACCGAACGCTTCACGGTCGTAACCGATTCCCTTGATCGTCTCGCGAACCGTGCCGGCGATATCTACGTACGCTTCGGTGGTTATCTCACCGGCAACGATGGCGAGACCAGTCGTGACCATTGTTTCGCAAGCCACGCGACTCATCGGATCCTGAGCCAACATGGCATCCAGAATCGAATCTGAAATCTGATCTGCCATCTTGTCCGGATGGCCCTCTGTCACACTTTCAGAGGTGAAGGTCCAGCGAGTCACTCTTGCTCCTTGTCATCTCGGTTGAGGGTTCCGCGGTTGAGGGTTCCGCGGTTGAGGGTCTCGACTGCAGCATCGAGTACGACCCGTGCCACTTCGTCCTTGCTGCACAGTGGCGTCTGCCGCCGGACACCATTGGCACACAGCAGCACAACCTCATTGGTTTCGTGCTCAAAACCCACACCTGGTTTGGAAACATCGTTGGCCACAATGATGTCGAGGTTCTTCTTGTCGAGTTTTGCGGCCGCGTTGTGTTCAACGTCGTCAGTCTCCGCAGCGAATCCGATCAGTACCTGACCGTCGGGTTTGGCTGCGCCCAGTCCGGCGAGGATGTCGACGGTGGGTTCAAATTCAACGCTGAGCCTGCCCTGATCCTTCTTGAGCTTGCGATCCACGATTTCTTGGGGTCGGAAGTCCGCAACCGCGGCAGCCATTACAACCACATCAGCTTGAGGCGCCTCATCGCGACAGGCCCGGTGCATTTCGTCGGCTGTGGACACATTCACGACGCGAACGCCGCTTGGGGCGCTCGTCGGACTGGTAGTTATCAGCACAACATCAGCACCGCGTTCAGCAGCGTTTCGGGCCAATGCGTGCCCTTGTCTGCCCGAGGATCGGTTGCCGACGAAGCGTACTGCATCGATCGGTTCGCGGGTGCCGCCTGCGGTGACCAGCACTCGCTTGCCCGCAAGATCGCCTGTGGCAAGAACATTTTCGACAGCAGCCACAATCGCGGCTGGTTCGGCGAGACGCCCAAGCCCGAAATCGCCTCCCGCGAGGCGACCGCTTTCGGGATCGACAACATGCACTCCACGGGAACGCAGTACCGCAAGGTTGTCTTGCACGGAGACCTGTTCCCACATTTCGGTGTGCATCGCCGGGCAGACCATCAGCGGTGCTCGGGTGGCAAGAATCGTGGCTGTCAGTAGATCGCCGGAACGCCCGGTGCGAATATCGGAAATGATCCGGGCAGTTGCCGGGGCTACCAGAACCATGTCTGCGTTCTGCCCCATCACGGTATGGGGAATTGGAGTGGCGGGGTCGTTGAACAGCGATGTGCGGGCTCGTTCGCCGGCCAACGCAGAAAACGTGACCTCACCAACCATCTCAAGGGCGCCCTTGGTCAAGACCGGTGTTACATGTGCCCCGGCGTCAACTAGACGACGACATAGATCCACCGCCTTGTAGGCGGCGATCCCGCCGGTGACACCGAGAATGATGCGTCGACCCGAGAGTGTGGTCATGCCGCAGACCCTGCCAAATGATTCGGGTCAGGCACCCACGTAGTCCGGAGCGGTTTCAGCTTCGGCTTCGGCTTCGGGATCAACGTCGATTGCGACGATCTTGTCCGCGGCGATTTCTTCAAAGGCAATCGACAATGGCTTGCTGGCCGTCGATGCAACCTGGGGAGGTATCGACGCTCCCATGCCGCGGCCGAGTTGGCCCACATAGTTGGTGATTTCACGACTCCGCATGGCTGAGAGGGTGACGAGACGGAACTTGGAACCGACATCATCGAGGAGACCCTCAATCGAAGGATTCATCATCGTGTCGTAGCCGTGAGCCATAGTGCCTTCTCCCGAGATGTCGACGAGCCTTGTCGTCAACCGCATGGTGTTCAACCGAGTTACAAGCGTAGCAGCGCCACTAGCTCCCGCGACGTTCGCGAATCAACGCTTCCAACTCAGTCAGCGCCCGATCCAAGTCGTCGTTGATCAAGATCTCTGCACCAAGTTCGTGGGCCATAGCCAACTCGCTGGTGGCCTTCGCCAGTCTGGCTTCAATCTTGTTTGGTGGATCGCCACGGCCTTGGAGCCGGGCTCGCTGAGCTTCACGGGAGGGAGCGTCTACAAAAACGACCAGAGCCTTTGGAAAGTGCTGTCGGATCTGTTGAGCACCGTACACATCGATCTCATAGACAAGATCATGTCCGGGTGGTGGCTCCTCTGCCGGCGTGCCCTGTCGATAATCTAGAAAGTCCACCCACTCAAGAAACCCTCCGGCTTCCAAGTGCCTGTCGAAGTACTCCCGGTTTGTGAAGTGGTAGGCCTCCATCGGCTCGCCGGGACGCCGCGCTCGGGTCGTCCAACTGCGCGAGAGCCAGAGCCGTTGGTCCCGGTCCAACAGACGGGCTACAAGCGTGCCTTTCCCAACCCCACCGGGGCCGGAGACAACGATGACCAACTGGTCCGAGGCCGCAATCACTGTTGATCAACCAGCCTCTCTTGAGACCTTGGGTCAGCCAAACCTATTCAGAAGTTCAGCTCTTTGTTTTTGGCCGAGGCCTCGAAGACGACGGTTTTCAGCGATACCGATATCTTCCATGGCGCGTCGGGCCTTGACCTTCCCTACTCCTGGAAGCGACTCGATCACCGCCAGCGTCTTCGTCTTGGCAACGATTTCGTCGCTGTCGGCTTTTTCGAGAACCTCTGCGAGAGTCAACGATCGCATCTTTAACAGTTGCTTCAACTCTCTACGGGCCTTGCGCGCTTCGGTTGCTTTTGCAAGTGCTGCGGCGCGCGCTTCGTCTGACAACTTTGGAGGGTTAGACATGACAGAAACACTAGAGGCCATGAGAAAAGAAGGCAATTATATGTGTCGATAGTTAGTCATGTGCCGCGCCTACGAGGTCACTTGAGTGCGTCACGTCGTGGCGATCGCACCATTGTTCAAATTCTTCGAGGATCTGTCGCGGCGCTCGAGGATCGGCGAATGTGGCTGTACCAACCTGAACCGCGCTAGCACCCGCAAGCAGGTACTCCACCACATCAATTCCGCTGGTAACGCCACCGACTCCAACGATCGGCAACGCAGACACTGCCTCGTGGACGTCGTAGACAGCCCTGACTGCAACCGGACGCATGGCCGCTCCCGAGAGTCCTCCCCGCTTCGCTCCCAATACTGGACGGCGGGTCTCGGGATCGATCACCATCGCCAGCAGAGTATTGGTCAAAACCACAGCCTCTGCGCCGGCGGCATGGGCGGCCGCGGCGATTTCTGCAATGTCGGGGGCGTTGGGGCTGAGCTTGGCCCAGCGGGGCCGACCGCAGCCGGCGGTGGCTGCTATGGCGTCGGAGGTCGCCCCAGCGCTATGGGCGAACATGCGACTGCGGTCTTCGAGGTTGGGGCATGACACGTTGACTTCCAGCGCCACCACACAGGAAGGTGCATGCGCCAGAGCATCAGCGGCCTGCCGGTATTCGTCGATGGTGTTGCCCCAGATGCTGGCCACAATGGTTGCACCGGTGGCCTCCAAGGGTGGCAGTTCATGTTCGAGCCAGTGCTTTGCCCCCAATCCTTGGAGTCCGACACTGTTGATCATGCCGGCGGGGGTCGGGTGTACACGAGGTGCGGGATTGCCTTCCCACGGCGTGGCTTTCATCGACTTGACCACTACTGCGCCTAGTTCCGCGGGACGCAGGTATCGAGCGAACTCGGCACCGTACCCAACCGTGCCTGAGGCGGTCAGAACCGGAGCTTTCAGCTTCACCGAGCCCACAGACGTCGAAAGATCGATCACTGCTCACTCACCGCTCGGCCATTCGAAACCGCCGACCGCGCCCGGGTATCCGCCTCGCTGGTGATACTCCTGAAGACTCCGAACCTGCAACGGGTAGCGAGCCCAGTCTCGCAGCCCTTCAACCGCAGCCATCGCTGCGGCTGCGGTGGTCAGCAGCGGCACGTTGGCCAGTCCCGCAGCAGTGCGAATGTGCGCACCGTCAGCGCGGGGGCGGCGGCCCCTCGGAGAATTGACGACCAATTGCACGTCACCGCGTTCGATCAACTCAACCGCGTGGACTCCGCCACTCTCACCAAGCTTTGAAACGATGGTGTCCACCTCAACCCCGGCGTCTTGCAGCATTGCTGCGGTGCCGCTGGTGGCAACAATCGAAAATCCAAGATCTCGAAAACCGCGTCCTACAGCAGCACCGAGGGTCTTGTCGCGGTCCGCTAGCGACATGAACACCGTGACGTCTTCTGGTCCAGCTTCTGGAAGTCGGGTACCGGCCGACAGTTGCGATTTCATGAACGCCAATCCTGGGGTCAGATCAATCCCCATCACCTCACCGGTGGAACGCATTTCTGGCCCGAGCACCGCGTCGGCTTCGGGAAACCGATCGAACGGCAACACCGCTTCCTTCACCGCCACATGTGCAGAGTTCCGCCGCTCGGTCAGCAGACCTTCGGCGCGAAGTTCTTCCAGCGTGGCGCCGAGCATTACTCGGCTGGCCACTTTGGCGAGCGGAACACCGGTTGCTTTAGCGACGAATGGCACCGTTCTCGAAGCTCGCGGGTTCGCCTCGATCACAAAGACCTGGTTCTCCTTCACCGCGTACTGAACGTTGATCAGTCCCCTGACGTCCAGGGCCGCGGCGATCCTGGCGGTGTAGCTCTCGATCAGTTCGACAGTGGGGGCGGTGAGATTCGTCGGTGGAATCGAACAAGCTGAGTCTCCGCTGTGCACACCGGCTTCCTCGACGTGCTCCATTACTGCGCCAATGACGAAGTCGCCCTGGTGATCTCGTATCGCATCCACATCAACCTCGGTGGCATCTTCGAGGAAACGATCGATTAGGACCGGGCGTTGCGCGGACAGTCCTCCCTCACGACCGAGAGATCCAAAACCTGCTAGTTCGTCCATCGCTCTGCGGAGGTTTTCGTCGTCGTAGACGATTTCCATGGCCCGCCCGCCGAGCACATATGACGGGCGCACCAGCGCCGGGTAGCCGATACGGGAGGTGATCTCGAGAGCTTCTTCAGTCTTTTTGGCTGTTCCACCAGCGGGCTGGGGGATTTCAAGCCGGGCGCAGAGTCCGTTCCACTGCTCTCGATCTTCTGCTGCGTCAATAGCGCTCGGCGATGTGCCCAAAATGAGTTCTGCAGGCAGTTGATCGGCGAGCTTCAGAGGCGTTTGTCCCCCCAAAGACACTATGACGCCGAGCGGTTTCTCACTCTCAATGATGTTCATCACATCCTCATAGGTGAGAGGCTCAAAATAGAGGCGGTCCGAGGTGTCGTAGTCGGTGGAGACCGTTTCGGGGTTGCAGTTGACCATTACCGTCTCAAATCCGGCATCTCTGAGAGCAAAGCTGGCATGCACGCAGCAATAGTCGAACTCGATGCCTTGACCGATGCGGTTCGGTCCCGAACCCAAGATGATGACCCGTTCACGCTCACCGGGCCGAACCTCATCGGTGTCTTCGTAGGTCGAATAGTGATAAGGGGTTTCGGCGTCGAACTCCGCAGCGCAAGTATCGACCGTTTTGAACGTCGTTTTGACGCCGACAGCCAGCCGTCGTTCACGCACCTGCGCCTCTGTGGTACTCCACAGATAGGCGAGTTGACAGTCGGAGAAGCCGAGTTGCTTGGCGCGTTTGAGAGCCCGCCTGTCAATGTCGTCGAGAGTACGAGTGGCGAGGTAGGCCCGCTCCTCGGTAATCAACAGCATCTGGTCGAGGAACCAGGGATCAACGGCCGTCGCTTCATAGATTTTCTCTACCGAGGTTCCTCGCCGAAGCAGGGCTTCCAGCTGAAACGGACGGTCGGGTGTGGCGACCGACGCGGCAGCCAGCAGTGCTTGGTCGTCAAGTTGGTCGAACGCTGCTTCTCCCGGGTCGCAGTTGAGGCCGTAGCGTCCTTGTTCGAGTGAGCGCAGCGCCTTTTGCAACGACTCTGGAAAAGTCCTGCCAATGGCCATCACCTCGCCGACGCTTTGCATCGAAGTCCCCAAGATTCCCGATGTACCCGGGAACTTCTCGAATGCCCAGCGCGGCACCTTCGTAACCACATAGTCGATTGAAGGCTCAAAGGAGGCCGGCGTTTTTTTGGTGATGTCGTTGGGTATCTCGTCGAGGGTGTAACCCACGGCAAGTTTTGCTGCGATCTTGGCTATCGGGAACCCGGTTGCTTTCGAGGCCAACGCTGATGAGCGGCTCACACGCGGGTTCATCTCGATGATGACCTGCCGACCAGTGTCGGGGTGGACCGCCCATTGCACATTGGACCCTCCTGTCTCGACCCCGACGCGGCGGATACACGCAAACGATCCGTCGCGAAGCTTCTGGTACTCGACATCGGTGAGGGTCTGGGTCGGTGCCACAGTTATCGAATCACCGGTGTGCACACCCATGGGATCGAAGTTTTCGATGGCACACACCACCACGCAGTTGTCGTGGCGGTCGCGCATGACTTCCAGTTCGTATTCTTTCCAACCGGCTATCGACTCTTCAATCAGAATCTCTGAGATTGGGCTGCACTCGAGGCCGTAGCCGGCTATTTTCTCAAACTCTTGGCGTGTCGAAGCGATCCCGGTACCCCGGCCACCGAGGATGTACGCGGGGCGGACAATGACAGGCAGGCCGACTTCATCGACCACTTCACGCGCCTTCTCCATGTCGTGGGCGATCCCGGAACGGGCGACTTCCAACCCGATTTCGGTCATTGCCAGCTTGAAAAGCTCTCGGTCTTCGGCTGTGGCGATTGCGGTTGCATCTGCGCCGATCAGTTCAACGTTGTGCTCTGCCAGCACGCCTTCGGTTTCGAGTTCCATCGCCAGGTTCAACCCGGTTTGTCCACCCAGTGTCGGTAGCAGAGCCATGGTTTTGTCAGGGTTGTCGCGTTTTTCTTTTTCGATGATCTTAGCGAGGACCGCTGAATCAAGGGGTTCAATGTAGGTGGCGTCGGCGAAATCGGGATCGGTCATTATCGTCGCCGGGTTCGAGTTGGCCAGGATGACGCGGTAGCCCTCCTCTTTGAGTGCTCGGCACGCTTGTGTACCGGAGTAGTCGAACTCACAAGCCTGTCCAATGACGATCGGGCCAGAACCGATGATCAGGATTGATTCGATGTCGTCTCTGCGCGGCACTAGGCGACCAGACCTGTTGTGTCCATAAGCTGCGCGAAATCCTTGAACAGGTAGCGGCTGTCGTGGGGGCCCGGCCCGGCTTCAGGGTGGTACTGCACGCTGAACACCGGAAGGTCTTTGTGGAACATACCTTCGAGAGCGCCATCGTTCAGGCACACATGCGTTTCAACGACATTGGAGACCGATCCGATCTCCACCGCGAAGTTGTGGTTCTGGCTGGTGATCTCAACTTTGCCGCTACGAACATCTTTCACCGGCACGTTGCCGCCGTGGTGCCCGAACTTCATCTTGAAGGTTTTGCCACCAAGGGCCAACGACAGCACTTGGTGTCCGAGGCAGATCCCGAAGATCGGCACACGTCCAAGCAGCTTCGGGAGTTCGTTGACAATCGACCCAGCCATTTGTGGATCACCGGGACCGTTGGACAAGAAGACGCCGTCGGGTGAGGCGGCCAGCACATCTGTGGCAGGGGTGTCTGCGGGCACGACCGTGACCGTTGCCAACTCTGACAGATGACGCAGCATTGTGGATTTGATGCCGAGGTCGTAGGCGATAATCCGGCGTTTGCCGCTCCCGACCGTGTATGGCTCTTTGGTGGACACCACTCGCACAAGGTCGACCCCGCTCGTTGTGGGGTCTGCGATGGCCGCGGCCCGCAGTTTCTCTTCGTCGGCTGAACCGAATGCTGCCGGCATAGCTCCGAAGTCGCGAATATGACGGGTGAGGCGACGAGTGTCCACGCCCGCGATGCCAGCCAGGTTGTGGGTACGCAAGAAAGTGTCGAGATCACCTTGTGAGCGCCAGTTGCTGTGTCGACGGGCAAGGTCGCGGATGATGACACCCTCACAAAACGGCCTGTGTGCTTCGTCGTCTGTGGGATTCACCCCGTAGTTGCCGATGTGTGGGTAGGTGAACGTAATGATCTGTCCCGCATACGACGGATCGGTAATCACCTCTTGGTAGCCGGACAGAACCGTGTTGAACACGACCTCACCTGACGCAACACCATCGACTGGATCAGCGCCTATCCCTTCGCCTTCAAAGACTTCGCCGTCAGCCAACACCAGCCGATAGGCGCGAATCGAACGAGAACCGCTCATCGTTGCGCGACACCGTCGATTACCACGGCCTCTCCTTGGTAGATGGTGTGACGCACTCTCCCCCGTAGCGCCATTCCCTCATAGGGCGTGTTGGAGCTACGGCTCGCCATCGCCGCTGCTGAAACTGTCCAAGCCGCGTTGGGGTCGATCACCGTGAGGTTGGCCACGGAACCTTCTTTGATTGGTCCGCCATGGGTTTCGCTCAGGCCGGCAATGACCGCGGGGCGCCAGGACATCGCCCCGAGCAGCGACTCAATCGGTATATCGAGATGCGTGTTGGCCAGCGCGAAGGCAGTCTCGAGTCCGAGCATTCCTGGGAGCGCGTCGGCGAACGTCTGTTGCTTCGACTTGGGCGTGTGAGGGGCATGGTCAGTAGCGATGGCATCGATTGTGCCATCGGCGAGACCAGCTTTCACCGCTTCCACATCCGCGTCGGTGCGCAGCGGCGGATGCACCTTGTAGACCGGGTCGTAACTCTGACAACAAGCCTCGGTCAAACAGAAGTGGTGAGTCGCAGCCTCAGCTGTGACTGGCAGCCCTGCGGCTTTGGCCGCGCGGATCATGGAAACCGAACCGGCGGTCGACATGTGCTGGAAATGGACCCGTGCACCGGTGAGACGGCAGAGCGCGATATCCCTCATCACCATCAACTCTTCTGCTTCGGCTGGTTGACCGGGGATTCCCAGCCAACTCGACCACTTTCCCTCATGCATGAAACCGCCCTTGCTGAGAGATTCGACCTCGCAGTGCTGTGCCAACACGATGGCTTCACCACCGCACAAGTGCTCCAGTGAACTGGCGTATTCCAACGCCGTGCGCATCAGTTTGTCGTCCTGCACTCCGTTGCCGTCGTCTGTGAAAATCCGAACTCCTGCACGCACGAGTTCGGCCATGGGTGCCAGCGCTTCGCCTCGGCGTCCCACCGAAATTGCCGCTGAGGGAACCACCTCGCAAATCGCCGTCTCGCCCAGAGCCCGTACTTCGCTGATCACCGAAACACAGTCCATGGCCGGGTCGGTGTTGGGCATGGCCACCACCGCGGTAAATCCACCCAAAGCTGCCGCGCGGGCACCGGTGTCGATGGTTTCGGCTTCTTCGTTTCCGGGTTGGCGGAGATGAACGTGAAGATCGACAAATCCTGGTGAGACGACACAGTCACTGGCATCCAGGGAATGATCGGCGGTGAGTCCCGAATCAACGGCGAGAATTGTGCCCTCATCACCGATCACCACATCGGCGCGTCGAGAGCCTTGCGCGTCAATCACTGTTCCGCCGCGAATGGCCAGGGTGCTCATGCCACCGCACTCTCGGAGTCGACAAGACTGCCTTCTTCGACGAGATCAAGTCTCGAACCGATCAGCACGAACAGCACTGCCATGCGCACGGCAACACCGTTTGCAACCTGCTCGGTAATGACGGCATTGGGGCGGTCAGCAACCTCGCCGGCGATTTCAACGTCTCGGTTCATCGGCCCGGGATGCATGATCAACGCATCGTCTTTGAGCCGGTCTGCACGGGCCGAGGTCAGCCCGAACTCGTGGTGGAACTCTCGCAGCGTGGGCACCGCGGCATCATGCTGGCGTTCGAGTTGCATGCGCAGCAGATAACAGATATCAACCTCGTCAACTACTTCGTCGAGGTTATGGGTAACGCCGACCGGCCAGCCTTCAAGACTTGCGGGCAGCAGCGTTCGTGGGGCAACGAAGATGACTTCTGCACCCATTCTGGTGAAACCGATGGCGTTGGATCGAGCAACTCGCGAGTTCTTGATGTCGCCCACGATGGCGACACGCTTACCGTCGAGTTCTCCTAGATGTTGACGCGCCGTGAACAGATCGGCCAGAGACTGGGTGGGGTGTTGGTTGCGGCCGTCACCCCCGTTGATCACGGAGGCATCGGTCCATTCGCAGACACGCCACGGGGCACCTGCGCCAAAGTGCCGCAGCACGACGCCATGGACACCCATTGCGGAAATGGTCTCGATCGTGTCGCGCAATGACTCGCCCTTGCTGACCGAAGAACGCCTGACATCGAACCCTAAGGTGTCCGCGGAGAGGCGACTGGCAGCGGTTGCGAAGCTGATTCGGGTGCGCGTGGAATCCTCGTAGAAGACCAAGGCTACGGTCTTGCCTCGAAGCGCGGGGATACGCGGGATCTTCCGTTCGCTCACTTCGACGTATCGTTCCGTGAGGTCGAGCAGGTAATCGATATCGTCGCGGTCGAGGTCGTCCATCGATAGCAGATGCCGCAGGGCTTTCACGAGATCTCCCCCAGGTCGACACCACCGCTGTTGACATCGACCATTTCAGCTCGGCGGGTCGGCAGGTTCTTGCCGACGAAGTCGGGGCGAATCGGAAGTTCGCGGTGGCCGCGATCAACCATCACCGCGAGCTGAATCGCTTTTGGTCGTCCATAACTGTGGATCGCGTCGAGTGCAGCACGCACCGTGCGCCCCGTGTAGAGGACATCATCGACCAACACGATGATCTTGCCGGTTGGGTCGACTGGGATCACCGTGGCCGCTTCGGACATGATCGGGCGGAGATCAAAATCGTCGCGGTGCATGGTGGCGTCGAGACTCCCGACCGCGACATCGGTTCCTTCGATCTGACTGATGTCGTTCACCAGGCGCTCGGCGAGGCTGACTCCGCCTGTTTGCAAACCGACTATCACAACATCCGCGCAACCCGAGTTGCGTTCGAGAATCTCGTGAGCCATGCGCCGAATCGCTCGGGTTACATCGGACGCGGTCATTACTTGCGTCCGGGCCTGGAAAACACCGCCCGAGGGTGTGCCGGCCAATCGCCGTTCTCGCTCTGCCACTGAATTCTCCCGTCCATTCGAGCCTCACTGGACTCGTTTCATGGTCGAGACCCGAAGGTATCACGCGCGCTCGCGTACTCCACGGCACCCACCTGTGGATTTCCCGGTTTTACTTCGGCTGTGCCCCGCCGGCGCGGCGGACAAAAACGGCTGGGGTTGAGTCGCTGGCCGAGCGCAGAAGATCGAAACCGCAACGAGTGGCCAGCTCTTGGGACTTGAGGTTGTTCATCTTGATTTCGGCAAGAACCGCGTTCAGCGGACCATCCAACGCCCAAGTGGCTAAAAGGTTCACAGCTCGGGTGGCGATACCCTGCCCCCGCGCCGGAGCCGACAACCACCAACTGATCAAGGACGCGCGCCTTGATTTGTCGAACCTGTACAGACTCACCTCACCAAGCAGTAAATCGCTGGTGGCATCCGCAACAACCAGATCCACCGCTACGCCTGAGCGCCGACGGACATCGGTTCTCGATATCCACTTGCGGGCATCTCGCAGCGAACGGTCTTCGGGCGCGACCGAGTCGCTTAAGATCGCGGGGTCCGTCCAGGCCTTCTCCAACTCGGGGGCATCTGCGAGTTGCCACGGTCGCAGGCGAATCAACTCGCATTTCAGGTCCGGTACCTCAAGCACGATCGCCCGCTCACTCACTGCTCTGGCCTCATCTCGGTGGTCTGGAGGTGCTCATTGTTCCTCCGCTCCTCGAGCTTCGGTGGCGATGGCACGGAGCAGGCCGTTGAGGAAGCGGGGTGATTCCTCGCCGGAGTACTGCGAGGCGAGTTCCACTGCCTCGCTCAGCACTACGCCGGTTGGTACGTCTTTGCGTTCAAACAACTCCCAGGTCGCCATGCGGGCGAGCACACGATCAACCACTGCTAGTCGATCAACGGTCCAACCCATCAGGTGAGCACCTATCCGCTCGTCGAACTCGAAGACCTGACTGGTAACACCCTCGATCATTTGCAGGGCATAGTCCTCCGGTGGCAGAGGTTTGGCTTTCAAGGCTGCTTGCAGCGAATCACCGGTGACTTCCATCTCATAGAGGAAACCCAGGGCTTCTTCTCGGGCCTCCCGACGACCACCGATGCTTGAGGGTCCGTCGTTCACGCGCGACTGAGGTATTGACCCGAACGGGTGTCGATCTTGACCCGTTCGCCGGTCTCGATGAATAGCGGAACCTGAATCACCAACCCGGTCTCCAAGGTGGCCGGTTTGGTGCCGCCAGACGAACGGTCACCCTGCAAACCTGGTTCAGTTGCTGCCACGCTCAACTCGACAGCCGCGACCATGTCGGTACCGATGATTTCAGTTCCGAACATCAACAGGATGGCGGTAGATCCATCGACAATGAAATTGGTGGTGTCGCCGAGCGTGGTGGGGGCAACGTTGATCTGCTCGTAGGACTCATTGTCCATAAAGACATAATCCTCGCCGTCTCGGTAGAGAAACTGCATCTCGCGCTTGTCGATGTTGGCCCGTTCGACCTTCTCGCCGGCCCGAAAGGTGCGTTCCACAGTCCCCCCGGCGCGCAAGTTGCGGAGGTTCGTGCGAACAAAGGCATGACCTTTACCCGGCTTGACATGCTGAAAATCGACAACCTGAAAGAGTCCATCGTCGAGATGCAGGGTCATCCCGTTCTTCAGATCGTTGGTTGTGATGACAGGCACACAAACTCCTTGGGATACTTGGTCAACGGGCGGCAACCGTCGTTGGTGACGACCACCATGTCTTCGACTCGCACACCCCCGTAACCAGAGAGATAGATCCCTGGCTCGACGGTGATTACTTGGCCCGGCGAAAGGATAGCGGTGTTGCCGCGGCGCACCGCCGGAAGTTCGTGAATGTCGAGACCGACTCCATGGCCAGTTCCGTGTGAGAAGGCATCTCCGTATCCCTCGCGCGCAATGAAATCCCGGCAGACCCTGTCGATTTCACCTGCCTCAACGCCGGCACGCACCGTCGCCACTCCCTCCGCTTGAGCTCGGGTCACGATGTCGTGGATCTCCACCGCCCGATCGTCGGGAGAGCCGACAACAAAGGTACGAGTCATGTCGCTGCGATAGCCCTCAACCAAAGCTCCCGCGTCGACCACCACCAGATCACCGTTGGCGAGGCGTCTGGAACTCGCACGGGCATGGGGCAACGCCGCGTTGGGGCCCGAAGCCACGATCGTGTCGTAGGCCGGGCCTTCGGCGCCGGCCGCGCGCATGCCGTCCTCCAACATTTGAGCCAGTTCACGCTCGCTGATGCCCAGAACAAATCGGTTCTGGCAATCTCTGAGTACCGCGTCAACGATTTCCGCCGCGGTCTCCATCCGAACCAATTCCGCTTCGTCCTTCACGCTGCGCAACTCCGCGATAAGACCAACGGTCCCTATCAACTCCGCAGCGAGCGCATCGGCCAAGCGACGCTGATCTGCCCACACGATCCGATCGGCTTCAAGTGCAACTTTTGCGGCGCCGTTAACGCCGGTGACATCGTTGAGGATCGTGGCAACGGTGGCGACCCAGGCCGAGTCGATACACACCTCCGTGCCTGAGCCCGCAGCGTCGAGTTGAGCCGGGGCTTGATCGCGATATCTGCTGTCGGTGATCAACACGCTGCGGTCTCTGCTGATGACGAGCACACCAGCCGAACCTGTGAAGCCGGTGCACCAACGGATGTTGGTCAGGTCCGTGACCACCAACGCGTCAGCACCTTTCGCCTCCGCCGCGGCCTGTACGCGTTCGCTGCGACCCTGTGCACTCAGCGGCGGCAGGTCATGGGGTTGGGCGTTCACAAGCTCATGTTGCCAGCTTTGCTGCGACAGCTTCCATCGCGAGGCGATAACCGTCCGCGCCGAAACCGACGATTGATCCTGTGGCCACCGGGGCGACAACTGAAACGTGACGCCACGATTCACGTGCTTTGGGGTTCGACAAATGGAGTTCAACTATGACTCCAGAAAACGCGGCGAGGGCATCGTGAATGGCCCACGATGAGTGTGTGAGAGCGCCCGGGTTGATCACGATGGCAGCCACCCGACCTCTAGCACCATGGATCGCCTCGATCAGCTCCCCTTCGTGGTTGGACTGAAAGTGCTCGATCTCCAAGCCGTGGACAGCCGCAGTGGCAGTGGCGTTCGCGACGTGGTCATCGAGGGTCTCGGTGCCGTAAACCTCAGGTTCTCGCGTACCCAACAAATTGAGATTGGGTCCCGATACAAGCAGAACAACAGAACTCATGAATGGTCTCCAGTCCTCGCGCCCAACTCGATTGCTGAATCAGACCCGGTCATCGCAGCGTATCCAGCGCGTCGCGCAGGATCGCAGGGTCGATCCCGGTGACCGGTTCGACCCCGCTGGGTCCGTCGAGCACCAATGTGACGCCTTCGACCGCTTTTTTGTCGCGGCTGAACAGGTTGAGCAATTTCTCGGTGTCCAACCCTTCGGGTAACCCGCAAGGGAGGTCATAGCCGGCTAGCACCTGGTGATGCTCCATCACGCGCTCGTCGCCGATGCGTTCAAGGCGTCGTGCGACCTCGGCCGCGTAGGCGATACCGACGGCTACAGCCTCACCGTGACGCAAGTCGTACTGCCCCACGGTCTCGATGGCATGGGCGAGCGTATGGCCGTAGTTGAGAATCGCTCGTCTGCCTCCCTCCCGCTCGTCTGCAGCTACAACATCAGCTTTGATCTGCACGCAGGCAGCCACAACTTCGGCATCGATTGCGGCACCGGTCGAACCCGCACCTGCGGCCGGCACCGAGCCCAGAAAGTGGTACTTGGCGACTTCGCCGAGACCGCTGCGGTATTCGCGAATCGGCAGAGTCGTCAACATCTCGGTGTCGCAGATCACCGCTGACGGTTGCCAGAAGGCCCCTACAAGGTTCTTGCCTTCCGCCAGGTTGACCCCGGTCTTGCCTCCGATTGCCGCATCGACCTGCGCCAACAATGTGGTTGCCACGTTGATGAAGCGGATACCGCGGTGATAGACCGCTGCTGCGAAACCGCCGACATCGGTGACGACACCTCCACCGACTGCCACCACCACATCGGCGCGGCTGAACCCCGCGACCGCCATCTTTCGACAGATGTCCTCCACGACGCTCAGCGACTTCGCCGATTCCCCTTCGGGAACCGTGATGGTGAGTGCCGCAAGTCCGGGATCGACGCTCCAAGGGATTGATTCCTGGGTGATCACCGCAACCCGTCTGGCTCCCGACGGGATGAGTGCGCCCAGCATCTCCCGCGCCTTGGGCCCGACATGCACCGGGTAGGGGCGATCACGTAGTTCAACGTTGACTACCGCCATGACGCCGGCCTCTGAACGTGCTGTGGTGCGTGCTGCGCGCTTGTGACGACGATGAGATCGACACAGTCCTCAACGGTCATATCGGAGGTGTCGATTCGGACGTCTGCGACCTCCTCGTATGCCTCGGCACGTTCGGCGACCTTGGTTCGCAACGCGTTGACAACGTCGTCACCGGCCAGCAACGGCCTACCCGCGCCGTCACCGACCCGACCGGTCAACACCTCCACCGAAGCATCGAGCCAGACAACCAGAGCACCGGATCGGCCCAACAGGTCCCGGTTGGACTCGATTGTGACCACACCACCTCCAGTGGATATCACCGCAGGCCCCCCGACAAGCGCGCTTGACAGGGCATCGTGTTCAAGAGTTCGAAATCCAGATTCACCCTCGACCTCGAAGATCTCGGGAATTGTGAGTCCGCGAGTCGCCACGACCATCTCGTCGAGGTCGAGGTGGTTCATCTGCTCACGATCCGCTAGGGCGCGACCGACCGTCGACTTCCCCGATCCCATGGGACCAACCAGAACGACCGAATCCAACGACATGGCAGAAGGTTACCGGACCCGCTCCCCCACCCCGGGACGATTATGGCGCGCGTCCGTGTCGGGCCGCATCGCTCAGGTGCACAGTGTCAGATATACGGTGTAGCCGACGTCATCACGCCAGAGGATGCGCACCTCCTTGGCCCTCAAACCGTCAAGGAAGAAAGGTGAGTGGGTGGTCACGAGCAACTGCGTGCACGCCAAGGCCGAACGACATTCGTCCGCCAACTCGGGCAGCAAGCTGGGGTGGAGGAAGTTCTCAGGTTCTTCGATACCGCGGACAGCACAACTAGTTGAGTTCGAACCACGTTGGCTGGTGGTCCGACCCGGCCGCGTCGTCGTCGATCCACGCAGATTCGACCCTTGATGCCAGGCCCGGCGTCACGAATCCGTAGTCGAGCTTCAAGCCGACCTCGAACCCTCGACTCCCGTCATACCAGCTGATTCCCTCGTCGAGGGAGTTGCCGGCCGCAGTCCACGTGTCCACGAGTCGGTCACCGGTGAGAGTACGGCCGTAGTAGTAGTCAGCCTCGCCGACGATGAGTGAATACTCGGTTGACGTTGGAGTCAGATTGAAGTCGCCCATCACCACGAACTCCGCTGGCGCTGGGCTCTCGCTGATACCCATCCATTCGATTCCGGTGACCGACGCCCCGTCGAAGGGAACTCTAAACAGAAATGGCAGCAGATACTCGATCTCTGTTCTCCGTAGCCGGGGGTTGACGGAATTGAGATGGACTGAGTAGCACCGAAGAGGCCCAGACGGAGCATCTATGATTGCTTCGAGCGCGCCAGACTGTTCGCCATGGGCATCGATGACCCGTACTCTCGGCAAGAGCAGGTTCCGACACGAGAGGATCGGCCAGCGGGAAAGGACCATATTGCCGAACTGAAGTCGACGATGCTCGGTTGACCCGTTGAGAGTTCCCGTGCTCGCGTCGAGATCGACGTTGGGTCCGTACACCCAGTGATGCTGCGAAAGCAACTCCCCCAACCGGGCTGGTTGATCTTTGTCAGGAGGCGCGTCGAGGTTGCGCACGACTTCCTGCAGTGCGATCACGTCGGCGCTTCGTACCGTGGCCGCGGTCCTTTCGAGGTCGAAACGGCCGTCCCTGCCTTGTGAGTAGCGGATGTTGTACGACACGAACTTCATCGGGGCAGCCTCCGGGAAGCGAGTTTAGCGGGACAGGCTAGATGATGGCCTCGGGTTGGGGTAACGCAGTGAGTTCACCGCGCGACCTCCACTGATCAGCGAGGCTCACCGACGATCGACGACCCTTCCCGATCAGCGAGATGACATGCAGCCCAATGGTTGGGGGTGATCGCACGGAGTTCGGGTACCTCAGCACGACAGCGGTCGATAACCAAGGGGCAGCGGGTCGAGAAGACACACCCGGGCGGCGGCGCGGCAGGACTCGGAACCTCGCCCACGAGCGGTACACGGGTCCGACTGGCCTCGGCCACAGGATCCGGTACCGGAACCGCCGACAGCAAGGCCTGCGTGTACGGGTGAAGCGTTGCCTCGAACAGAGCCTCGGTCGGGGCGAGCTCGACGATGTGTCCGAGATACATCACCGCGACTCGGTCGGAGATGTGCTCCACCATCGAGAGGTCGTGGGCCACGAACAGGTAGGCGATTCCGAACTCGTCTTGAAGATCGGCGAAGAGGTTGATCGCCTGCGCTTGGATCGACACATCGAGCGCAGAGATGGGCTCGTCGCAGACGATCAGGTCGGGGCTGAGGGCGAGCGCCCGGGCGATGTTGATTCGCTGGCGCTGACCGCCGGAGAATTCGTGGGGGTAGCGGGTGCGGTGAGCAGCACGGAGGCCGACCCGGTCGAGAAGCTCCAGCACCCGGTCGTTGACCTGTTGCGTTGTCATCTGCGTGTGGACCCTCATCGGCTCGCCGATGATGCGGCCGACGGTATGGCGGGGATTCAGCGACGCATAGGAGTCCTGGAAGATCATCTGCATCCGCGGTCGGAGTTTGCGCAGCTCCTTTTCGCCGAGGTTCGTGAGTTCGATGTCGCCCAGCCAGACCTGCCCGGAAGAAGGGCGATGGAGCTGGAGCACAGCCCTTCCGGTGGTGGATTTGCCGCACCCGCTCTCGCCGACCAGCCCAAGCGTTTCGCCCGCGAAGAGCTCGAAGCTCACGCCATCGACCGCCTTGATCGGTTTGTCGCTCGACCTTCCCGGAAAATACTTCGTCATGTTCACGACCCGAAGCACGGGATCAGCAGAACCCCTGACCGTGGCCGACGCCGCCGACTCTGCGACGGGTTGGGCCGACTCAGCCGAGCCGGGCTCAGCCATGTCGTGGCAGCCCCGCCTCGACGTCGTAGAAACAAGCGACGTGTCGACCATGGACCGGCTCGATCAGCGTCGGCATCTCGCTTCTGCATCGGTCGAACACATGGGGGCAGCGAGCCGCGAACGGGCAATGAGTCGGCTCTTCAGTGAGATCGGGCGGCAGACCGGGGATGCTGGTCAACCGATCAGCTCGGTCGCCCATCTTGGGCAGGGCATTCAGGAGCCCTATGGTGTACGGGTGTAGTGGCCGCTGGTACAGGCTGACCACATCGGATATCTCTACAAGCCGGCCGGCATACATAACCGCTACTCGATCGGCCAGACCGGCAACGACGCCGAGATCGTGGGTGATCCAGATCAGGGCCAGCCCGAGTTCGTCGCGCAGATCCTGCATGAGCTCCACGATCTGGGCCTGTACCGTCACGTCGAGCGCCGTGGTTGGCTCATCGGCGATCAGCAGATGGGGGTCGCACGCCACTGCGATGGCGATCATGACGCGCTGTCGCATCCCTCCCGAGAACTGGTGAGGGTAGGCATTGATGCGGCCGGCGGCGTCGGGTATCCCGACCCTCTCCAGCAGATCGATAGCGCGGTTGCGAGCCTGCCGCCTCGATAGACCGAGATGGGTGCGGATCATGTCGGTGAGCTGGGTTGAGATCCGCACTGTTGGATTGAGGGAGCTCATGGGGTCCTGGGCAATGAACCCGATCTCGGCCCCTCGAACCCGTCGCAGCCGGCGCTGAGACTCTTGCAGGAGGTTGACCGTTCCGTCCGCTGTCTCGAGGGTCGCTGTGCCGTTGGATATCCGTGCCGGCGGCTCGGCGAGCAGCCGCAGCAGGGCTAGCATCGTCACAGATTTTCCGCTTCCGCTTTCGCCCACGATGGCCAGCGTCTCACCCTTGGCGACCGAGAACGTGACGCCGTTCACCGCATGCACGGTGCCTTCCGGGATGTCGAACCGGACCTCGAGGTTCTTCACGTCGATCAGTGCCGGCGCGTTCACTGCTTCACTCGTTGAGATCGGGGGTCGAGTGCGTCGCGCAACCAATCGCCGAGCAAGTTGAGCCCGAGTCCGGCAAAGACGATGGCGAACCCCGGTGCGAGCGAGATCCACGGACGAATCGTCAGCACGCCTCGACCGGCGCTGATCATGTTGCCCCAGCTCGGCGTGCTGGGCGGCACCGAAAGACCGAGGAATCCGAGGCCGGCCTCGTAGAGGATCATGGCCGACATCTCGAACGTGGCCAGCGTGGCCAGCGGGCCGACGAGGTTGGGCAACAGGTGCAGCCGTAGGATCTGGCCCTCCGGTACGCCGACGTTTCTCGCTGCCTCGATGAACGTGCTCTCCCGTAGCTTCAAGACCTCACCCCGCGTCACACGGGCAAACACCGGAATCGACGTGAAGCCGAAGATGAGAATCACGTTGAGCAGGCTTCGCCCAACGACGGCTGCGAAGAACACCACGAACAACAGGTAGGGCAGCGACAGGATCAGATTGATGAAACCGACGATCACGGCGTCGATCTTGCCGCCTCGGTAGCCGGCGATCAGACCGATCGCCATACCCAACGTGATGGCGATTCCAACGCCACCGAGAGCCACACCAAGCGAGACTCGGGTTCCGAAGATGATGCGGCTGAGAATGTCGCGTCCGAGGGTGTCGGTGCCGATCAGGTAGTCGTTGGAGCCACCATCGGACCAGAACGGCGGGGTATTGGCATCGCTCAGTGTCTGCTGGAGAGGATCATGGGGAGCGATCCATGGCGCGAACGTGGCGAGGATGAGCAACATGACGAAGACGAAGGCACCGAACATGCCGCCCTTGGACCGGCGAAGTAGCCGCAGGGCATCGCCAGCCCGGGCCCGGAGCCGCAGATCCTTTTCGGTGTCGACTTGATGGTCGGTTTCAATCTCCTCAGCAGAGAAATCCGCGCCTCTTGGAGTGGCATGATCGGTCATGTGATCCCCTCTCCGCGTGGCTTCGGTATCGCCGCAGACGCATCGTCCGCGGCTGATCTACGCCGACCGGTCCCCGTCTGTCCCAACGTTCCCACTCTGATCCGCGGGTCGGCGACTGTGTACAGCACGTCAGAAAGAAGCGAGAAGAGGATGACGATGAGCGCGCCGAAGAACGCTATGCCCTGTACGAGTTGGAAGTCGCGATTGCTCACCGCCTCGGCCAACAACCCTCCGGCGCCAGGCCACGCAAAAACAGCTTCGATATACAACGATCCACCCAGCAGCGCCCCGATCTGCAGGCTCATTACACTGATGAGTGGGATAAGCGCGTTGCGCAATATATAACGAATGTAGATGACTGGCGCTCTGAGGCCTTTGCTGCGAGCGATGCGCACGTACTCCTCATTGACGATCTCCAGCACCGACGATCTCGTGAACCGCAGAAACTGAGCCATCGGAAACAAGCCGAGAGCAACCGCCGGCAAGATTATCGACTTGTCAGGAATGGTGAGGAACCACATCGACATCGTGCTGCGCCCGAACGACGGCAACCATCCAAGCTTGACGGCGAACACCACGATGAAGACCAACGACAGCCAGAAATTCGGTATCGTCTGGCCGAGCAGGCCGATCCCGCGCGCCGCACCATCCCAGCGGCCGCCCGCCTTGACGCCGGCCAGAATTCCGAGCGGTACTCCGACCGCGACCGCGAAGGCCATCGCCACGACGCCGAGCTCGATCGTCGCCGGCATCCGGTCGAAGATCACTTCTCGTACCGGGATCTTGTAACGAAGCGAGCTACCGAAGTCAAGGCGGGCCGAATCGCCCACGAAGTCGACAAACTGCTCAGCAACGGTCCTGTTCAAGCCGTGCGCCTCTCGTGCCGCTTCTCTTTGCTCCTGGGTTGCCTCCCGAGGAACGAGCAGGTTGGTCGGATCCCCTGACACCCTCAGCATCGAAAAGACGATCACCATCACGCCGAGCACCAGCAACAGTGACTGACCGATGCGCCCGACCAAGTACTTAGTCACCGACTTCCCCCTCTGCTCGTTCCCGCTCTTTCGATCAGCAGGGCCGAGGCGTAGTGCCTCGGCCCTGCCAATCGACTATTAGCTCAGTGATCCGCGTCGATCAGCCGACCACGGCCAGGTCCCAAAGCCAGTACTCCTCGGCCGAGCGCGGCTTGTAGTTGGCGACCCGATCGCTGATTGCCTCGAACGAGAACGGCACGTAGAGATAGATGAACGGTGGGTCGTCGTACATCTGCTGCTGCAATTGCCGGTACAGATCCGCACGAGCGTCGTCGTCGGGGGTCGCGAGTATCTCAACGAGGAGGCGGTCAACCACCGGGTCGGACCATGCTGAGTAGCTCGCAGATTGGCCGCCCATGGCCCCTTGCAGGCGGTCCCAACCCTCGGGATTGGCGTTCGACCAGCTATCACCGAACAGCGGCGGCAACTGCTTTTTCGACTCCAGATCCCAGTACGCCCCGGAGTCCATGATCTCGAGCGAGGGGGCGTTCACTCCTACCTCGCGGAGTTGGGCCGCGACGGCTTCGCACACCTGCACGAAGTTGGTGTAGGCACCTGACGGGCAGGCGAATCCGACGTCGAACCCGTCGGGGTACCCGGCATCGGCCAACAGCTCCCGCGCCCGCTCAGGGTCGTAGGAGAAGGGCGCGAGCGCATCGTTGTAACCGAAGTCGGCGGCCGTCATCAGCCCGGTGGCTCGGACGCCGTCGCCGTTGAACAGAGCGCCGATGATGCCGTCGACGTCGACCGCATGGTTGAGGGCTTGGCGCACTCTGGGATCTTCGGTTGGTTGACCCACACCAGAGGTGAGGTTGTTGAACGCGATGTAGTAGACCCGGTTGGTCGGATACTTGATGACGTTGACTCCGTCTGCGCCCTCCAGCGATGCGGCTTCGTCGGGGCTGAGGCGGCTCACGATGTCGACCTCGCCCGTCTGGATCGCGGCGGCCCTGGTCGAGGACTCGGTGATCGGCCGGAAGATGATCCGGTCGAGCTTGGGGTAGCCCTCGCGCCAGTAGTTCGGGTTCCGGTCCAACACGATGCGGTCGCCCTTGGCCCACTCGGTCAGCATGAACGGACCGGTGCCGATCGGCGCTTGGCTGAAGCCCTCCAGCCCGACCTCAGCGTAGTATTCAGGAGGAACAAAGAACCATATGGCAGCCGTGAGACCGAGGAATAGTGCATTGGGTTCCGGTGCGACTAGCTCGACGGTGTACTCGTCGATCTTGTTCACCTCGGCCGCTCGTTCGTAGTAGTTGAAGTAAGCGTTCTCCGGCTGCTTTTGCACTTCCCACGAGAACACCACGGCGTCCGCGTTGAACGGCTCGCCGTTGTGGAACACCACGTCCTCGCGCAGCTTGAACGTGTAACTGAGACCGTCGTCGGACACTGTCCACGACTCGGCGAGGGCCGGCTCGAACTCCAGGTCGTCGTTGATCCACACCAGCGCGTCGAATATCTGGTAGGACACGTTGCTCGCGTTTCGCTCGGCTCCGTTCGCAAGGTCGAGCGCGTTGGGCTGCGTCGTGAGCGCGATGATCAGCTCGCCGCCGTCGGCTGCGGGCTCCTGACCCTCTTCGGGTTCCTGACCCTCTTCGGGTTCCTGACCCTCTTCGGGTTCCTGACCCTCTTCGGGTTCCTGACCCTCTTCGGGTTCCTGACCCTCTTCGGACTCCTCCTCGACCACGGGACTCGTGTCAGGACCATCGCCGCTGTCGTCGCCACAAGCCGCAGCGATCAGAGCGAACACGCCCAACAGCAACCATAATTTCGTCATTCTGGCTGTTCGTAGATATGTCATAAATTCCCCTCCTAGGTAAATTGTCACCTTCACAGCCGGAGTCCTGAGGCTGGACCCTTCGCCGATGGCCGCGATATCGAATCAACGCGTATCATGCCGAATCGCTAGCGGTTCCACACGATCTGAGCGCCCTCCCTCAAGAGTCTAGCGGTGATTCCGTACCATGAATCGTGGGATGCTGCGCTTCGGGCGCTGCCGGGTCGTGCTGTTCAACCCTCTGACCTTGGGAAACGCCGATCTCGCTCGGGTTGATCGTCACACACCTGTAACCATCTTTTCCGGATTCGGGTCGAATCCATTCCACGGCCCAACAACTCCAACGCTCTAACCTTGGCGTTTGTTAATCCGCGCATACCCGACGAGGGCGGGGCTTGGTCGGTGCGCTTCGCGGCGCGAATTGCGCTCGATAACTGCTGACCTTGTGGTCTGAGACTAGCCGCAAGCCACTTGGGGGACGCTCGGACATCCACCGCGGCAGGGCATCCACGCCAGATATGTTCAAACATCATGTGGAAGGTGTTAACAACACCAGAGTACCGAACATGGTTTCGTGCCCTGCCGGGCAGGGACAAGGCACGCCTCGAACGAGCCCACGAACAGCTCGCATGATGGGCCCGCACTTGGGTTGACCCTACGCGGACACCGTCAAGGACTCCCGCCACGCCCACCTCAAAGAACTCCGAACACGCGGCTAGCCAAGCAGCCGACCACTTTCGCCGAGCCGACCGCAGACCGAGACGCTGAGGCACCCAGCGAACACCGACCGCCACCACCTGTGGGGAGTGGCAACGGAATTTCGAGCCATCCCCGCCGGTGCTGCCACCCCAATCCTGACACGTATAGGGAATTTCAGTGATCACCGTCGCAGCGGGCTACAGCTGGGACATTAACGACATCTTCCGACGGTTGGAACGGAACCGGCCGGGACTTCCCGTCCTATCATCGTTGTCTTGCATATTGCCGCCACAGATTGTGTTGACTGTAGCTCCGTACCAATTGTCGGCTCCCGCAGTGGCGAAAGCACGATGAACCTCACCGGGTATTGCACAGGCTCTGATCCTTGAGAGTTGCGTCGGGCTTGCCTCCGCAGAAATTACGAGCCAGGGACAGATTCGGCGAAGAGGACAACGGTCATGGTGGCGCAAGCCAGGGCGGGGCCGAAGGGAAAGCTCTGGGCCAAAAGTCTCGTAGGTTGCTTGCCTTCGGCTCGCGGGTCGGGCAACACGTCTCTATTGAGCTTTCGTCTGACAAAGCCGAGCGCGAGCCCGCCTGCGAGACCGATGATGCTCGCCAGAAGCTGTGCCCAAAACACCAAGCGGACCACGTCAACCCAATCTCCGTGGGTGATACCCGCGGCCCAACCCAAATTAAGCCCAAGCAGCAAAGACAACTTCACATCGCCAAACCCCAGGCCTCTGGGCGAGATCAGATGCACCACCAACAAGAAACCGAAATAGACGAACATACCCATGATCGCATACCCCAAAACACTGCGATCACCGCTGCCCACCGCTCCTAGGAGCACCGCCACCAAAGACATTCCCAACGCCACGAAGACGAGCCGATCAGGAAGCCTGTAGCTGTACAGGTCCACCAACGACAGCGCAATCAATGCGATGACCAGCACCAGCGGCGGAAGCAACCGCCAACCCCAACCGAAACGTAGGGCCACCGCGACCCACAGCGCTGACGTTGCCAACTCAACGGTCGGATACATCAAGCTGATTCGATCAGAGCAATGCCGACAACGCCCTCTCAGCACGAGCCACGACAGCAGCGGAATGATCTCGTAGTAGGCCAACCGGATCTGGCACGAACCGCATCGAAATCGAAACGACAGGGCCTCGCTGCGAGCGATCCGCTCAGCCAACATTGTCACTACCCCGCCAGCGATCAACCCAGTTGCGGACACAGCAACGATCAGCGCCGTAATCATGCTTCCGCCTCTCATCTGGTCCGTTTCGCGGTGTTTGCTTCGTTGGTAACGCACACCGTCGCTAGAGCAGCCGAACCTAACCGCGTCGCGACTTTCAACACAACAAGTTTTTGCTTGCCCTGTCTCTGGCTATAGCAGACGAGCTTTCAACACTGACCTCATGGTATCTATGGGAGCGGGTTGCCCCGTCCAGTGGGTAATGGCAAACCCAGCCTGGTGAACCAACATTGAAAGACCGTTGTAAGAGCGGATCCCCGCGGCACGTGCAGCCGCCAGCCAGACGGTCTCAGACGGGTTGTAGACAATGTCAACCACGATTTGACCCCGGTGCAGCAACGCTGGGTCACACGGCATGGCGCTATCGGGTGCCATGCCGACCGTTGTGGCGTTGACCACAATGTCGGCGCTGGGTATATCCGCCTGCTGGGCCACCACGCCAACCGAGCCGGCCAACCCCGCACAGACCTCAGCGCGCTGCGCAGTGCGATTGACAACCAACACCCCGGCCGCCCCCGCATCAGCGCAGGCGACTGAGATTGCCCGGGCCGCGCCGCCTGCGCCGAGAACCACGACCGTCTTTTCTCGAACCGTTGTGTCGGCATCTTCGAGCAAGCCCCCAAGGAATCCGTCCCCGTCTGTGTTTTCGGCACGAACCCGTCCGTCTGCGGAAGCCACGAGACAGTTCGCCGCACCGAGAGCCGCGACCGCGTCTGACACCGAGTCCGCGGTTTGAGCCACCGCGTCCTTGTGCGGGGTTGTGACCGACAAACCGGCCAACCCGAGGGTTCGCATCGCTGCAACTGCTTCGGAACCCTTGCCTGCGCTGACGGGAAAGGGCACTGACACCCAGTCAAGCCCGAGCGCGGCGTACGCCGCATTGTGCAACGCCGGCGAAAGCGAGTGGGTCACCGGATCGCCGATCACCCCCGTCACTCTGGTAGCGCCCGATACCTGACTCATCCGCAATACCCAAGTTGGCGACAAACGGCCACTGCCGCGTTGTGGTCGTTGATATTGGTGGTGAACGTGTGAGCACCGTCTACTCCACCGTGGTCGGTCCGAGCCCAGAACAGCAGCTCGGGATTGGGATCCGGTTGCAGTGCCGCGCGCAGCGCCGCCTCACCTGGAGCGGCGATCGGAGTCGGAGGAATCCCGGTGTTGAGACGGGTGTTGTAGGGCGAGTCGACGAGAAGGTCCGATGCAGTCAAACCTTCAGTGAACGACTTGTTGAGCGCGAAATAAACACTGGCGTCAACACCGAGAGGTTCGCCCCGCAACAAACGGTTGTACATGACCCTCGCCATTTGAGGACGATCAACATCTACCCTCGCCTCTTCTTCAATCAACGATGCAATGGTGATGATCTGGTAGTCGGTCAGCCCGAGTTGCTCTATCACCGGATCTCTTCCTACCTCATCGAGAAGGGCGCTGAAACGCTGGTCGAAGGTGTTGCTCATTCGCTGAATAAACCTAGCCTCGTCCCTCAGGTCGTCTTCGGCAACATCGTAAGTGGCAGGGAAAAGCAAGCCCTCGAACCACGAGTATCGACCGATGTCTTCGGGGAGATAATTCGAAACGTAGGCCGGGTTGTTGAGCGCTGCGACGATCTGTGCACGATCGAACTGGGGGTTTGCCTCAATCATCCGGTCAATGATCTCCACAACCCTCAAACCCTCAGGAATCGTGAAGTTCTCATACACCTCAGGGATCGGACCGCCGATGAGAATGTTGTTCACATCGGCGTACGGCATGTTTTCAAAGAGTGCGTATTCGCCTATCTCAAACGAAGAGTCAATGTCGCATCGCAAAAAACCCGAAATGGTGATTTCCCCACCATTGGGGCCGTCGCAGCGAAGCCAATAGCGAAAGGCCGTGGCGTTGCCGATCACCCCAGCGTTGTCAAGGTTGGTGGCTATCTGGTTGACCGCTTCACCATTTCCGACCGTGAAAACCACGGGTTCGCCGATGGGTCCCGACGGAACGATCTGACCGTCAATCCAATCGTAGATTCGCCCACGAATTGTCGTGAGCAGAAAGAAAATGATCACAGCAACGCCGAGCAGGCGCAAGAACCCACCCCAGTGACTCCGGTAGCGAACCCAATTCCGATCCTCGGCGTCGTAACGGGGATCCACAAGCGGGTCAGCTTCGGGTTCATCTTCCAAGACATACTCGGTGCCATCGGCGTCAAAGCCCGCTGACAGCTCCACCGCCGGTGGCGCTTCATAATCCGGTAGCGCAAATGGGATTTCTTTGCTTTCAACGCGCATTTCCCATTCGTCTTCATGACCCTGCGGGACTGTGCTTCGGGGCGCCACGCCTGCACCAACCAGAGCGCGATCATCCAACCGCGGACCTTCGATTCCCGCCGATTGAGCGATTCGTTCCGATTGAGCTTCGACGGGGATGTGTTTAATCCGACCGAGCAAAAAAGCAAGATAGTCGGTACGGACTTGACGAGGATCTTTTTCAGGCACGAGGCATTCCGGCGTCAAGCCACGACTGCAACAGCACTGCCGCGGCGACCTTGTCAACGACACGACGGCGGGCGTCGGCTTTCATCTCTTGTTGCATGAGAACGCGCTCCGCAGAAACCGTGGTCAGGCGTTCATCGTAGGCAACCACTTCAAGACCGAGAGTTTCGCCGAGTGCCGACGCCTCGCGCAGATACTTCTTGGCCGCAGGTCCGAGCGACCCGTCCATGTTGTACGGCACGCCCACTACAACGATCTCGGCTTCCCACTCGGTAGCCAAAGCAGCCAGTTCACGATGCTCACGCTGTCGATCTCCTTGCCGTTTCAGCACCTCGATCGGTGTCGCCACCGAACCTCGGGAGTCGCTCACAGCTACACCTATTCGTTTCGAGCCGAGATCAATCCCGAGGGCTCGCATGTCAGTTGCGGTCGGCCGCGGCGCGGACCTCGTCCAGAGCGTCGTCTAGCGCCTCGGCATTGGATCCCCCGGCCACCGCAAATTCGTCACCGGGATTACCTCCCCCACCCACGGTTTTCTTGGCATCTTCGATCAGCACACCAGCGTTGTAACCACCATCAGCGGTGACCGCTGAGACCAGCGCCACGCCGCCGCTGTCGAGTTCCGCTCCCAACACCACAGCTTCAACTCCGGCGTGATCACGAACCGACAGGGCGAGATCGCGAAGCCCGTTGCGGTCCAGCCCATCCACCCGGGCGACCACCACACCGTCGACCGCCTGAGCGGCCAGTGTCGGCGCTTGACCGATCGCCATCTTCTGTTTGAGTGCGGCAACTTCATGGCGCAGAGACTTGGCTTCGGACTGAAGCCGCTCGACACCGTGTAGCAGGTCATTGGCTGGAACGCCCAGAGTCTTAGCGGCCGCGGTGGCACTGTTGCCAACCGAGCGGAAGGAGTCGATCGTGGCCTGACCTGTCAGCGCCTCAACGCGACGAATGTTGCTGCCGATCGAGCCTTCCGAGACGATTCGTACCGGCCCAATATCACCCAGAGCGCGTACGTGAGTCCCGCCGCAAAGTTCTGTTGAGTGGGGGCCGGCCTGTAGCACTCGCACCACATCGCCGTACTTGTCGCCAAAAAAGGCGATCGCCCCGAGACGCTGAGCCTCGTCCATAGTCGTCTCGAAATGTTCACAGGCAGGGTTGGCGAGCACCTCTGCGTTGACGAAGTCTTCGATCTCTGTGATCTGGCCCGCGGTCAACGCCTCGTAGTGGCTGAAGTCGAAACGCAGCCGATCAGGACCAACATAGGACCCTTGCTGCTTAACGTGTTCGCCAAGGATCATACGCAACGCTGAGTGCAGCAGGTGAGTGGCCGTGTGGTTGCGGCGAATCAATTCTCTGCGCTCGTTGTCGATGGCAGCCTTTGCCGTTTGGCCCACTGCCACGTCGCCGATCACAGACTCGATCGCATGCACGACGAGTCCGGGCACGCCGTAACGGGTGTCCTCGACAGCAATCTTGCCGGTGTCGGTGCGAATCGTCCCAGTGTCGCCGATCTGACCACCGGATTCGGCGTAGAAAGGCGTGCGATCGAGCACCACAATCTCGTCGTCTAGATGGATGATCTCCGCAACCGTCTCGATCTCTTCACGGCCGGTGAATTCGGTCTCGCCGTGTTTTTCGACCAACTGCACGAGGGTGCCAGTGTCGTTGGCGGTCATTTCCCCGCGGGCATCTTTGGCGCGTTTCTGCTGCTCTGCCATGGCCACGCGGAAACCCTCGATATCAACGGTCATGCCCCGTTCTTTGGTGATCTCTTCAGTGAGTTCTAGAGGGAAACCGTAGGTGTCGTGAAGCAGGAACGCGGTAGGACCGGGCAGCGAATCCGCGGTGCCAGCGCTATCAGAACCGTCCAACTTGGCAAGCTCAGCATCAAGGATGGCCTGACCCGTGCGCAGCGTCTCTCGGAATCGTCGCTCCTCGCGATCAATCACGTCGCGGATGAACTGATGATTCTTGATCAGGTCTGGGTAATCAGCGCCCATTACTTCCACCACACGGTCAACCATTTGACCCATAACGGTGTCGTCCGCGCCGTCGGTTTCTTCGACACCGAGTATGTAGGAGTGGCGCACCGCGCGGCGCAGAATACGACGCAGCACGTAGCCGCGAGCCTCGTTCGACGGAAAGACACCGTCGCTGACCAGCATTGACGTGCTGCGCGCATGGTCAGCCAGAATCCGCAACGAAACCAACTGCTCTTCTGAGGCTTTGGCAGCAGCTACGCCCGTAAGTTGTGCTGCCGTTCCTAAAAGCGATTGGAGTTCATCGGTCTCCCACACCGAATCAACACCCTGAAGCACCGACACAGTGCGTTCCAACCCCATCCCGGTATCTATGGAAGGCTTCGGCAAGGGAGTCTTGGAGCCATCGGGATGCTGATCGAACTGCATGAAGACAAGGTTCCAGATTTCGATGTAGCGATCCTCGTCGCCGTGTTCGGGACCTCCGCCCGCCCCGAATTGAGGACCCTTGTCCCAAAAGATCTCTGAACACGGTCCGCATGGTCCCGAAGCGCCCATCTTCCAGTAATTGTCCTCGTCGAGGCGCTGGAGCCGCTCGGCGGGAATCCCCACTTCATTCAGCCAAATCGCGGCGGCTTCGTCATCGCTGAGATGCACGGTGACCCACAGACGCTCTGGGGTGAGGCCCAGAACATCGACGACGAACTCCCACGCCCAGGCAATGGCCTCAGACTTGAAGTAGTCACCAAAACTAAAATTGCCCATCATCTCGAAGAAGGTGAAATGACGGCTGGTACGCCCGATCTCATCGAGGTCGTTGTGTTTTCCGCCTGCTCTCACACACTTCTGAATAGTCACAGCCCGATCGAAGGGTGCGGCTTGTTCCCCGGTGAAGTAGGTCTTGAACGGAACCATTCCCGCCACCGTGAAAAGCAAGGTCGGGTCGTGGGGAATAAGGCTCGCGGACCGCTGGTGGCTATGGCCGCGCTCAGAGAAGAAAGACGTGAAAGCACCGCGAACTTCGTTGGCTTGCATGAACGGCGAAGTCTATCGTCGCTAGTACGCCACCTAGAGCGGAATTCGCTCAGTGTCGGATACGTGCTGGGCGGTGACGGTGCGATTGGTTGTCCGCAGCGAACTCCGAGCGTAAATCCTGCTCTTCTTGACGCATCGTCTCGCTGCCCTGCTGCGCCGCGTCACGCAGATCCGATATCAGATCTCGGGTTCGGGCAGCGACCCGTTTGCTGGCGCCCGCTACATCTTGTCGGACCTGTTCGGGGGTGTAACGCTCAACCACGCGACGAAGCCGTTTCTGAAGATAAACAGAACTACCGACACCGAGAGTGAAGCCAGTGGCGGCCCAAAATGTGCGTTTCATCGAACCCTCGACTTTCTCGACCGTCTTGCGCCTCGTGAACTTTTTGAGCCTTTCGAGTTGCGCGAGCTGTGCGCGGTGCTTGCTTTTCGAGCAGGGCTTGCTTTTCGAGCAGGGATTGCTTTTCGAGAACGTCCCCTCCGCAGCGTCATCGTGGCTCTACCCGCGCCTTTCATTATTGCCGCTGTCTTGATTAGCGGCGGGGTGAAGACTCGCTGGGTAAGACGCGAGGCGACATCCGCGGTTGCGACGACCCTCTCAACTCGACCGATCACCTCATCGACCCGTTCGAGTTCATCGCCTGCTTTGGTGACCGTGGTGCGCAGATCATCAAACATGGGAAGGCTCTCGCCTCGTAGTTCGTCGATGGTCTCGCGGAGTTGGCGCAAGGTAGCAACCAGTGCCTGCACGGCCAATACCAGAATCACCACAACGACGAGACAAACAATCGTGACAACAACCGCGGCTAGGTCGACAGCGCTCATAGCTCTCCCATCTTGCCTGTGACCTGCTCGCAATCTCTAGCGAAGACGCTCCACACGCCCGACACCTTAGTGCCGTGTTGTGGCTTGGCGAACCAAGACGCGAGATACCTACTCGGACCATAGTTTAATTGTATATTATTTCAATATTTATTATTATTTTCACTGTATTGTCATAGCCATTTGATACTATGAAAACTAATGAAATCTTCAGTGGTAACCCAACCAAAACTGAGTACCGAAGACTCGTTTCATGTTGTCGAACTCGACGATGTAGCTGATGCTTTAGAGATAGCAGCCAAACTCGAATATGGTGGTCTGCCTGGTGCCGTGTTAGGTGATTCAACAGTGCGTGTCGCAGAGTTGAAAGCACAACTAGCGGCGTTGGAATCTGAGATCGTTGCCGCTTATGACGCCTCAGGCGATTGGCAGGTTTCAGGTTACCGAACCGTCGGCGCAGCGTTGTCGCACCGTGGTCGAGTACGGCGCGCCGAAGCCAACCAGACGGTTCATCTGGCGCGTTCGCTCAAGGCAATGCCCCTCGTGTCTGACGCGCTCAGCAACGGTGAGATCAGTCTCTGTCACGCACGTCGGCTGGCCAAAGCCTCCACACACGACGGTTTCAGCGATGTTGAACCGTTGTTGTGCGACCATGCCCGCGGACTCAGCTACGCGGCTTTTGACAAGGCGGTGTCATACTGGGAACACCTCATCGACACCAACGCAGCCGAACATGACGCGACGTTCAAAGAACAACGCCGCGAGTTCCATGCGTCGATGACCTTCGACGGGATGGGACGCCTCGACGGATGGCTCGACCCGATCAGCTTCGAGGCGTTTCGCAACGCTTTGGACCGCATCGAAGCCGAACTGTTCAACAACGACTTACGAGACGCACAAGCCGAACACGTCCACAAACACGCCGCTGAACTATGGCGCACACCCGCACAAAGACGCGCTGATGCCCTAGTCGAGATGGCGCGGCGCGCCACCGCAGTGCCCGAAGGCGCAAAGACCCCTGAGCCGTTGGTGATCATCCACATGGACAAACCAACCTTCGAAGCCGGCCTCAACCAGACCCTCGGCCCAACCCTGTTCACCAACACATCGCCACACAACCAACCCCCACCACCCGCAACCAACCGCGGCGACACCTCGACCGGCAGACTCTGCGAAACTGACAGCGGTGACATGTTGACCGGCAGACTCTGCGAAACTGACAGCGGGGCGGTGATCACCCCAACCCAAGGCGTTGAACAAGCCCTCAGAGGCCACATCCGCCGGCTCGTCTATCAATCACCCGGCGTGATCTTGGACTACGGCCGCTCCACCCGACTCTTCACCGGAGCGCTACGCCAAGCCATCCAAGCCCGAGACCGCACCTGCCGCCATCGCGGCTGCGACCTACCAGCCCGACTATGCGAAATCGACCACATCACCGAATGGCAACACGGCGGCACCACCGTCCACACCAACGCCCACACCCGCTGCTCCTACCACCACCGACACCACAAACCCCCCATATAAAGTTCGGACCCACATCAGAATCACTACATGACCATGGCTGAGGCGGTCACGATCTTGTAGCGTGCCTTTGGTCAGTTGCTTGAGTTTCGGCTTGAGCCGTCTCGATCGGAATGCTGTTGCTACGTCCTTGCTCCGTTAGGTCGCTTGTTGGTTGGTGTGGGTTGGTGGTGTGTTTGGCTGCGGGGTCGTTGACCGCGGCGTCGCCAGCGGCTGGTGTTGCCGGGTACGGAGATGTAGCCGACGATGAGTATTTCACCAAGCCCGTTCAATGGTCGGTCGACAATGACATCGCCGGGATCGACGGGGATTGTTTTTTGCCTGACGCCCCGGTGTCTCGCGGAGAGGCTGCGGTTTATATCTGGAACATGGAAGGCCAGCCGTCTGCGCCTTCGGATTCGTTTGTTGACGTAACCAACGAAAACCAAAACACGGCCGTGTCGTGGATGTCTCAAAACCAGATCACTACAGGTACCACCCCGACGACGTTCGAGCCCGACACCGCCTTGACGCGGGCGCATCTCGTCACGTTTTTGCATCGGCTGATTGGCAAGCCTGAGGCACCAGCGCATTCGTTTGTCGATGTGCATGCCTCTTGGCAGCAAAACAGTGTTTCTTGGGCGTCTCACACAGGGATCACCACGGGTACTTCGCCGACGACGTTCGAACCTGACACCACGTTGACGCGGGCGCATTTCGTCACGTTCCTGTGGCGTTACAAAGGCAAACCAGAAGTGACAGTCGACCCCGACACGCCAAGTTGTTTCACCGCGGTCTCCGCCGGACATTGGCATTCGTGTGGGGTGTTAGGCAACGGCACAATCAAATGCTGGGGCGACGACACTGAAAGGCGGACTTTTACGCCTGCGGGGGCGTTCAAAACCGTCTCCTCCGGTGCGTCGCATTCGTGCGCGGTGCGCACCAACGGCACAATCGAATGCTGGGGCGGCAACAACTCCTCGGGGGAGACAGATTCACCTTCTGGAGAGTTCGTCACAGTATCTTCCGGGGTCGCGCATTCGTGTGGTGTACGCACCAACGGCAGAATCGAATGCTGGGGATGGAACGACAACAAGCAGGCTGATGCGCCTTCCGGAGAGTTCACTGCGGTATCAGCTGGCCTTTGGCACTCATGCGGCGTGCGCACCAACGGCACAATCGAATGCTGGGGTTCGTACGGGTTAACTGATGCGCCTGCCGGTCAATTTACCGCTGTCTCCACCGCCCAGCAATATTCATGCGGTTTGCGCACCAACAACACAATCGAATGCTGGGGATGGAACGACAACAAGCGCGCTAATGCGCCTTCGGGAGAGTTCACTGCGGTATCAGCTGGCGACTGGTATCCCTGCGGAGTGCGCACTAACCGAACAATCGAATGTTGGGGCTACAGCAGCGAACAGCTTGAGCTTGCTCCGCCTTTCGGCAACGAGTTCACCTCTGTCTCAGTTGGCGGTACCTTTTCATGCGCGCGCCGAATCGACGGCACAATCGAATGCTGGGGCAACAACGAATTCGGGCAGACGGATGTGCCGAGCATTGATGTGATCCAAGCCGTGTACGTCGTTCCGTCCGATAAGACCCCATCGGAGGGTCAAGATGCGGCGATCGCCCACGCGATCGACGAGGTGCAATCGTGGTTCGATGCCCAAACCGGTGGTACCCACCCCGTCTTCTCCCGTGATCAAGACTCGATCTCGGTAGCGACGGTCAACCTTTCCGGTACTTTGGAAGAACTATCGGGTTCTCTTCATGAGTTGGACCGAATTACCCGAATCCTAAGCGAAATCAGGGCTTCGCTTCCCGCAACCGTAGGCCGACCGCTACTCTTGGTCGTGGAGGGTAAGATACCCGGTGCATGTGGTTGGACTGCCGGAAGGGTAGTCGTGATCCCGATAGACAACTGCAACATCAGGCCGTTACAGGACTCAGTTTGGCCTTACGGTGCGACCTACCTACTGGCACACGAACTCACACACTTGCTCGGTGCCGTTCCCGACTGCGCCCCGCACAACGACGGCACCTCACACGTTGACGACGACTGGCGCGATGTGCTGTATTTGGGTCCCGGAGGGCCCGACTGGGACAACCTCATGTTGGATCCGGGCAACGACGACTACTACAAACACGGCCGCCGTGACTGCCCCGATATCGCCGACAGTCCTCTGCTTGGCAGCGATTGATTGGCTATCAGCTCTCAAGGTGATCGTCGGGTGATGGTTGGTGGCCGGGCCAGAACTCTCTGAGCCGTGCCTCGCGACCGTGGTTCGTCGGTCTATAGAACACCAGATCCGCTACTTCTGAGGGTCGGTAGTCTTGGGGTACCCAGCCAGAGGGGTCATCGTGGGGGTAGGTGTAACCGTCGCCATGGCCGAGGCTGGCGGCACCCGAATAATGGGCGTCTCGTAGATGGACCGGAACCTCCCCCGTCCCCGACCGTCTCGCGGCCGCGCGAGCAGCACCCAAAGCCGTAGTCACCCGGTTCGATTTCGGGGCGGTGGCCAGGTGCACCACGGCATGAGCCAGGTTGAGTTGAGCTTCTGGCAAGCCGACAAACTCAACTGCGTGGGCCGCCGCGTTCGCAACGAGCAGCGATTGCGGGTCGGCCATGCCGATGTCTTCAGATGCCAGGATCACCAGCCGCCGGGCAATGAAACGGGCGTCCTCCCCCGCTTCGAGCATGCGAGCAAGCCAGTACAACCCAGAATCGGCATCGCTCCCCCGAATCGACTTGATGAAGGCGCTGATCACGTCGTAGTGCCCGTCACGGCCATAGCGCACCGCCTTGGAATCAACCGCGGCCTCGGCGTCGGCGAGCACTACATGGATCGGACGACCACGATCGGCTGCCAGCGCGACTGCCACTTCGACACCGGTCAGCGCGTGACGGCCATCGCCACCGCTGCGGGCGCCAAGATGGGCGATGGCGTCTTCATCAGCAGTTGCTGATTCGATCTCAAGCCCTCGTTTGATGAGTTCTGCGACAGCCGGTTCGTCCAAAGCATGGAGCCGGAACAGAGTCGATCTCGACATGAGCGGTGGGTTGACCTCAAAATGGGGATTCTCTGTAGTCGCCCCGATCAGCACAATCAGCCCTTCTTCGACCGCTGGCAACAGCGTGTCCTGTTGGGCCTTGTTGAAGCGGTGGACCTCGTCAAGGAACAGAATCGTGCCCATCTGCTGTTCACCGAGCCGCTGACGAGCCCCAGCAATAATCTCACGGACATCCTTGACCGAGGCCGCCACTGCCGAAAGTTCCTCAAAGCGCTTGTTTGTGCTGGTCGCCACTAGACGAGCGACCGAGGTCTTGCCGGTTCCCGGAGGTCCCCAAAGGATGACAGATGAGAGACGATCAGTCTCGATCAAAGCCCGTAACGGACGACCAGGAGCCAGCAAATGTTCTTGGCCGACGACATCGTCAAGGTTGCGGGGCCGCAGCCGGGCCGCCAGCGGCGAACGACTCTTCAGATGCTCTCGGGCCGCCTCAGAGAACAGGTCACCACTCACCGCAGGACACGCAGGCCCAGCTCGGCGAGATGAGCGCTGTCGATCGGAGACGGGGCGCTGGTCAAAGGATCCGCTCCTGACTGGGTTTTGGGGAAGGCGATCACCTCACGGATGTTGGCTTCGCCTGCCAGTAGTGCCGTCAAGCGGTCTATTCCGAAAGCGAAACCGGCGTGAGGCGGCGCACCGTAGCCGAAAGCGTCGAGCAGGAAGCCGAACTGCCGCTGCGCCTCATCGGGCTCGATTCCCAAACAGGCGAATATCTGGTTCTGGATGTCCCGGCGATGGATTCTTACGCTCCCCGATCCGAGTTCCCAACCGTTGAGCACCAGGTCATAGGCTTGCGAACGGACATCCAACAGCGCTTCACCTCCGTTGGCGAGCAATTCCAAGTCGTCGGGATGGGGCATGGTGAACGGGTGATGGGCCGGAAGTGGGGAACCGTCGGCACCGATCCCCTGAAAGAGTGGGAAGTCCACCACCCACAGGTAATGCAACCCACCTTCGTTGACCGGCGGCCGACCAAGTTCAAGTCGCAACAGCCCCAGCACATGACGAACCAAGCGACGCTCATCAGCGACGAGGAACACCATGTCACCCACGCTCGCACCCAGCGCGGAAATGACTGCGACGGACTCTTCGGCACTCAAGAACTTGGCAACACCGGCATCAAGGACCGGCGAACCGTCACGCTCAGCGACCTTCATCCAGGCCAGACCCTTGGCCCCCCAACGCTGGCAGGTCTCAACCAGAGCGTCGATCTGGTTGCGGCTGAGCGCATCGATGCCTCCCGGCATACAGATCCCCTTCACACACCGAGCCTGGAAGACACGGGCTTGGGTGCTTTCGAAGATGGGGGTCAGTTCGACGAGTTCCATCCCGAAACGAACATCGGGTTTATCGGAGCCGTACCGCTCCATGGCGTCAATCCAACTAATGCGGGGAAAGTCGGCCGGCCGGACGCCCGTTACCGCTTCGGTTGCCTCGGCGATGGCATGGGAGATGAACTCGAAGACATCGTCTTGGCCGACAAAGCTCGCTTCGGCGTCGAGTTGCATGAATTCGAACTGACGGTCAGCGCGAAGATCTTCATCGCGCAAGCAACGAGCGATCTGGTAATAGCGATCGATACCGCCAACCATGCAAAGTTGCTTGAATAGCTGGGGACTCTGTGGAAGCGCATAAAAACTGCCGGGTTCCTTGCGTGACGGGACCACGAAATCGCGCGCACCTTCTGGTGTTGACGCCATCAACATCGGTGTCTCGACCTCAACAAACCCTTGAGATTCCATGCCGCGGCGAATCGCGCTGTTCACTTGAGAACGAATCCGCAAATTGCGCTGCATACGAGCCTTGCGCAGATCGACGTATCGATGACGAAGCCGGATTGTCTCATCGACCTCGGTGCGCTCATCAAGCGGGAACGGTGGTGGCTCAGCGACCGACAGCACCTCGACACTGGAGATCTCGATCTCGATTTCTCCAGTCGCCAGTTCTGGATTCGCGGTGTCTTCGGGACGCCTACGGACCTCGCCCGTCATCTGCACCACATATTCGCTGCGAAGATCGTGACTTCCGCCTACAACACACTGGACAACACCGGTGTGATCACGCAGATCAATAAACACCAGGTGCTCGCCGTGCTCACGACGACGGTCGACCCATCCGCAAACAGTGACAACACCGCCGATATCAGAGGTGCCGACAAGGCCGCACATGTGAGTGCGCATCGAGGTTGAGAGATCCATCACCGTGTCCGTTTCTGCAGCAATTCGTCAATGAGCAATTCTTGCGCGACTCGACGCTGGCTACTGTCGCCCATATCGCGCAAAGTGACCTCGCCCGCAGCGAGTTCATCTTCACCGATAATCACCGCGAAGTTTGCACCGGAACGGTCGGCCACCTTCATCTGGGCTTTCATTGATCGCCCTCCATAACTTCGGTCCGCGGCGATACCGGCTTTACGCAGAAGGTCACAGACCTTCAGCGCTTCTGTACCTCCAGTGACATCGACCACAAATACTTCAACCGCGCTTTTGGGGATGGCAAAAACTCCCTCCGCATCACAGGCCAACAGGATCCGGTCAACGCCGAGAGCGAAGCCGATCCCTGGCGTTACGGGGCCGCCGAGATCTTCTACGAGACCGTCGTACCGACCACCACCACCGACCGCGTTCTGCGCTCCCGGCAATCCAACGGCAGCAAACTCGAAGGTGGTGCGGGTGTAGTAGTCGAGGCCCCGCACCAAACGCGGGGAGATTTCATATGCAATTCCAACTGCGTCGAGCCCGGCTCTCACCGCAGCGAAATGCGCGGCAGATTCATCATCTAGGAAATCAACCATCACCGGGGCCCCGGCGATAACAGAGGAGTCCTGTTCACGTTTGGAGTCGAGCACTCGTAGAGGGTTGCGTTCCAAGGTCACAAGCGTTTGAGCCGACAGACGTGATCGGTTCTTGTTCAGATAGTCGCTGAGCGCCTGCTCATAGGCCTGGCGACTACCAAGATCACCAGGGCTGCCAAGACTGTTGAGACCCAGTTCGATCCGACCCAAACCCAGCGACTCAAAGAAGCGGGCAGCCAAGACGATGACGTCAATATCTGCCTGGGGGTCATCGGTACCGAGTACCTCCACGCCGACCTGCGTGAACTGTCGATAACGACCTGCTTGGGGCTGCTCATAACGAAACTGGGGGCCCTCGTACCACACTTTCCAGGGTGGTGTGGGTCGGTGCTCGGCATAGGCCCGACAGATGCTCGCTGTTAATTCCGGGCGTAGCGCAAGTTGCTGGGGAGGATCTCCCTTGTCGAAGAAATCAAACATCTCTTTGGTGACCACATCGGTGGACTCACCGAGTCTCTTGAAAACTCCAAGATCCTCGAAGATTGGAGAGATGACTTCCCCAAACCCGCTGTGACCAGCCTGTAATGCGAACTCGTCGACGAGCGCGCGAAGACGCGTCGAGTCGGGTGCAAGGATGTCGCGGGTGCCTTTGGGGGCACGAAACGTCGGCTCAGCCACAGCAAGTCAGGCTACCCGTGCGTTCCGGTAGTAGGCGGTCCGCTTGGAGCGGGTGCCGCTCTGGGAACAACACGGAATGCGTCGTATACAGCCTCGACCACGAGCAAGGACGACAGCACCGAATCGAGTTGGCTCAGATCGGCGAGTTCAAACTCAAACTGCATCTTGGCAACAGCATCATTGCCGGTTTCTGCTTCCACAGCGGTGACATTGAGGCCGTGAGAGGAAAGAACTCTCGACACATCAACCAACAACTCAGCGCGATCAAGAGCGTGAACTTCGATGGTTGTGGCGAAATGGCCGTCGTGTTCGGCGTCCCACTCAACTTCGATGAGCCGATCAGGCTGACCTTCTTGCAAGGTGGTGGCGTTGAGGCAATCCGTGCGATGAACCGACACGCCGCGGCCTCGGGTCACAAACCCCACGATCTCGTCGGGGGGAATCGGCGAACAGCACCGCGAGATGCGGATCATGATGTCGTCGAGACCCTCCACATGCACTCCCGCCGATCCTGGAGCCCGGCGCTTGCCCTCCACTCGCCCACTGACGGTCGTCGGCAGCCGAGGCTGTCCTTTTTCGGGGGCATCCTCGCCTCTCATCTCTCGGGCAAGGCGATCCGCGACCGTCCGGGCGGCCACATGCCCTTCCCCAATCGCCGCGAAGAGCAGATCCTCGTCGGAGTAGTTCATCTGCTCAACGACCTCAAGGAATACCTTTTCTTTAAGGATCCGTTGCGCCGGCAAGCCCTCCCGACGCAGCGCCTGGAGCAGATCGTCACGACCTTGCTCAATAGCGTCGGATCGACGCTCCCGGGTGTACCACTGCTTGATTCGGTTGGCGGCACGTCGACTCGCGACAAAGGTCAGCCAATCTCGACTGGGTCCCGCCCCCTCAACTTTAGAGGTGAAGATCTCAACGGAGTCACCGGACCCGAGTCGAGTATCAAGGGGCATCAGCCGACCATTGATCTTCGAACCGACACAACTATGTCCAACATCGGTGTGAATCGCGTAGGCAAAATCGACCGGCGTTGCCCCCACTGGCAGTTCGATCACTTTCCCTTTGGGCGTGAAGACGTAAACCTCGTCCTGGTCGAGATCGAACTTCAGGTTGGACATGAACTCTGACGGATCAGAGGTTTCCGATTGCCACTCGACGATCCGGCTCAACCACGCCATCTCACTACCAGGCTCTTCGTTTTTGTAGTCCCAGTGGGCCGCAACGCCGAACTCTGCGCGTTGATGCATCTCTCTGGTGCGAATCTGAACCTCAATCGACTTGCCCTGCGGACCTACCACCGTTGTGTGCAACGACTGGTAGAGGTTGAATTTCGGCATGGCGATGTAGTCCTTGAATCGCCCCTGCACTGGCCGCCAGGTTGCATGGATCGAGCCCAGCGCCGCGTAGCAGTCCCGCACCGAATCGACGATCACCCGGATACCCACAAGATCGAAGATCTCCTCGAAAGTCTTGCCCTTGACCACCATCTTCTCGTAGATCGACCACAAGTGTTTGGGGCGCCCATCGATGGTGGCCACAATCCCGAGTTCGGCTAGACGAGCTTGCACATTTCCGAGAACTTGAGCCAAGTACAGGTCCCGCTCTGGAGCTCGCAACGCCAACATCTGGTCGATCTCTGCGTAACGCCGAGGATGAAGAGCTGCGAATGACAGATCCTCAAGCTGCTGTTTCAGATCGGCCATGCCGAGCCGGTGAGCCAGCGGTGCGTACACATCAAGGGTTTCGCGTGCGATTCGCTCCTGCTTGAACTCGGGCAGCGCCGCCACCGTTCTGAGGTTGTGGAGGCGATCGGCGAGCTTGATGATCAACACCCGCAAATCCGAGGCGATCGCAACAATCATTTTGCGCATGGTCGCAGCCTGTTGCTGCTCTTTGGTGTCGTACTTGACACGATCGAGCTTGGTTACACCGTCGACAATGTCGGCGAGGTCGACGCCGAATTCCTCTTCGATCTGCTTCAGACCAACGGTCGTGTCCTCCACCGCGTCGTGGAGCAGTGCCCCTGCCACCGTTACATCGTCAATACCCTGGTGAGCGACGATGGTCGCAACAGCAACCGGGTGACGAATGTAGGGCTCCCCGGACTTGCGGTTCTGCCCCTCGTGTGCAGCATGAGCCAACTCGAAGGCTCGCTCAATCAAATCTGTGTCTGTTTTCGGGTGATGAGCGCGGTAAACACTCAGGAGTTGCGTGATCTCCGCAGAACTCGGACGATTGGCCGAACGGCGCCACGGCAAAACTCGAGTAACGGTTACCAACTCAGTCGCCTCCGAACACAACCACGGACTCGACCGTGAACTCACCCAAGAGACTGCGAGGAGACAAGAACTCCAACTCGATGAGTATCGAGAAACCTGCGACTGTGGCACCACTTGCGCCAATGAGCGTTGCTGCAGCAAGCGCAGTACCAGCCGTCGCCAGTACATCGTCAACCACCAGCACACGGTCGCCGGGTCCAGTTGCGTCTCTGTGAATCTCTATCGTGTCTGGGCCGTACTCCCGGTTGTAGCTCTGCGAGATGGCGTCAAAAGGCAGCTTTCCCTGCTTGCGGATGGGTACGAACCCGACCGAGAGGCGCTCAGCGATCGCTACGCCGAAGATAAACCCGCGGGACTCGATGCCGGCGACCTTAGTGATCTCCGTGCCTGGCTCTGCTCCGAGCCAAGGAGCCGCCATGGCATCAATAGCCGCCTCAAAGGCGTCGGGATCCGACAGCAGAGGCGTGATGTCCTTGTAGACGATCCCAGGCTCAGGGAAGTCTTCGACGTCACGAATCAAGTCGCAGATGACTTCCATACCTGTCACCGTAGCCGCCTCAGCGCTTCTTCTTTTTCTTCCTCGGACGAGGGGGTGCATGGGCCGGACGCACCCGGTCCGCAGTAGGGCGGGTCTTGATTGCCCCGAGAGCGGCATCTTCTGAAGCAACCATGCGGGTGCCTTCTTTGCCCCCGGACCGCAACCAAACCTTGCGGGCAAGCGCAACATGGTGTGCCTCGCGCTCTTTCATCTGAGCCACTAACGCAGAAGCCACAAAGATCGAAGAATACGAGCCCACGATGATGCCGATCAGCAACGCCAGCGCAAACTCTTGGAGGGTCAACGCGCCAAGGAAGAACGAACCCACAACCAGCATCGAAAGCACCGGCAGAACTGAAGTGATCGAGGTGTTGATCGATCGCATCAGCACCTGGTTGAGGGCCAGATTCATCATCTCGGTGTAGGTGTAGCGCTCGGTCGGACCCAACCTGCGCCCGATCTCGCGGACCTTGTCGTAGACAACGATCGTGTCGTAGAGCGAGTAACCCATGATCGTCAAGAAGGCGATGACCGTCGCAGGGGTGACCTCGAACTGGAACAACGAATAAAGGCCGACCGAGATGATGATGTCGTGGGCGACCGCTACTAGCGCACCCACCGACATTCGCCACTCGAGCCGGATCGCGATGTAGATGGCAATGATGACGAAGAACCAAACGAGGGCGTTGCGGGCTTTGTTGGTTATCTGATCACCCCACGACGGACCGACAGTAGTGACAGAAACTTCGCCGGTACCCACGTCGGCGAGGACTGCCAGAGCCTGTGTGACTTCCGCGGTACCGCCGGCATCGTCGATGTCGGCGCGCACGCGAATGCTGTCCGTGCCAACCGTTTGGATCTTCCCGGCGGCGGCACCGGTGCCGGCAAGAGCATCTCGGGCCTCGGCGACCGAGGTGTCGGGCGCGAGCACTTCCCAGGAAGTACCTCCCTCGAATTCAATTCCCAGGTTCAGCCCACGGAATGCCAGAGAACCCAAGCTCACCAGCACCAGCACGGCCGACCCTATGAGGGCTCTCTTCCATATCGCAGGAAAGTCGAACTGCTGCTCCCCGCGGTACAGGCGGCCCACCATACTCATGAGGTCACCTGCGAGGTCTTGGCATCAACAAACGGGATACCGAATCGCTTCGGGTGACTACTCATTGATTCTCGGCGGGCCATTCCTCGAATGACCGGACCCATGAAGAAGTAGGTCGCTACCAAGTCGAGCACCGTGGCCAAGCCGAGGAACAGCGCGAAGCCCTTCACTTGGCCAACGGTCAGGAAGTACAGCACCAACGCGGCAATCAAGCTGGCCACATCGGCTTTGACAATCGTCGAGAAGGCAATGGGGAAAGCCCGTTCCACCGCCGAACGTACCGTCCGACCAGCGCGAACATCTTCCTTCAGATGTTCGAAATAGACGACGTTCGAGTCAACCGAAACACCGATCGACACAATCAACCCGGTAACTCCAGCCAGCGTCAGCGCCAACCCCTGCGATTCACCGAGCCAGGAAATCATGGTCCACAGCATCGCTCCCGAAATTGCCAGGCTGGAGATGGCGACCACACCCAAGAACCGGTAGTACACAAGCAGGTACAGCGAGACCAGCGCCAAGCCGATGATTCCGGCGACGATGCCGGCGTCAAGGGCGTCCTCTCCCAGGGTTGACGAGACAATCCGGCTTTCCTGGGGGGTCAATTCGACAGGCAGCGAACCAAACCGAAGGACTAATGCCAGATCTTTGGCCGTCTGCTCGGTCATAGCGCCACCAGAGATCACGACCTGGCCGCGGTCAAAATTGGCGATGCCAACGGTCGGCGCGCTTTCCACAATCCCGTCGATCTCTACCGCAACTCGACCAACGATCTCCCCCGTATTGGGCGAGCGGCCGGTCGGAGGGCATACTTCGGTACCGCTGGCGCACTGCGCGGCGAGGGCGTTGAAATCGTCGATCCCGGGCGAACCGGACCTGAAGGAAATATTGACGACCCACTCAGCAAGTTGCAGTCGTGCCGCCGCGGTGTCGAGAACTTCACCGGTCAGGCGAGCACCGGGATTTTCCTGCTGATCCACGAGCAGCGGCGCGGGACCAAGCAGGTAACGAACACCCAGATCGGCTCGGTCGACCGCCACCATGCATTCATCAGCATCAGCGTCGGGAGTCGGCGCATCGAATTGCCCAAGCAGACCATCGTCGCCTTCGGTTGATCCAGGCGGGCATAAAGCGATGCTTTCCTCAACGAAGGGAAAATCAGCGATAGTCTCCTGCAGCAAGGGACGGAACCGAAGCTCCGCGGTCTGGCCTACGAGTTCAATCGCCCGCTGCTGATCCTCGACACCGGGAATCTGGACCAAGATTGTCGAGCCTTGACGACTGATCTCCGGCTCGCGCACACCGAGACCATCGACTCGGTTGCGGATGATGTCCACCGCCTGGTCAAGCACTTCGTCAGAAATCTCAGTGCCGTCCTCGTTGGGTTCGGGCTCAAGCACCACCGAGGCTCCACCCTGGAGGTCAAGCCCTAGCAACGGCTCGTTTCCGGACGTGATCGTGTAGACAACACCCGCAAGGGCGATGACTATGATGCCGATCGCGAAAGTGAGTTGCCGACGCATCTACGGGGCGTCAGTTGGAACCGTCGGTGTCATCAGCGGCATCGGTAACGTCGTCTGCTGAATCGTCGGATTGAGAAACAACTTGGACGATCGATGATTTCTGGACCTTCAGCTCGACCTCTGGTGCCACTTCGAGCCAGATCACACCGTCTTCAACCTCGGCTACCGCACCGTAGATACCGGCGCTGGTGAGAACCTCGTCTCCCTCGTTCAGCGAGCTGAGGAGTTGACGATGAGCCTTCATCTTGCGCCGCTGTGGGGCGATCATGAAGAAGTAGAGAAAGCCGACAATTAAGGCGGGAAAGAGAAGCGATTCCATACGAACATCCGAAAGTCTTGGGCGAACTGACGCAAGGCTATCGCCCCCAAGCGTCATGAACGCGGTACCGAAAGATCTCAAAGTTCCCAGCGCTGATCGCAAGCGACATCTGGTCCATGAATCTGAGCAACCAGGCGAGGTTGTGCAGCGTCAATATCCGGGCCGCGGTGGGTTCCTTGGTCGCCAACAAGTGCCGCAAATAACCGCGGGACCAGCGATTGGCGGGACTCTTCAGCCAGGACCGGTCGAGCGGTTCGTCGCTGTCGGCGAATTCCGCCCGGCGCAGATTGTACTTGCCTTCATCGGTGAGGACCGTGCCGTGACGGGCAAGGCGTGTGGGAAGAACGCAGTCGAACATGTCAACGCCCCGCGCCACAGATTCGACGATCCCGATGGGATCACCGAGACCCATGAAATAGCGCGGCTGATCGCTCGGCAGCAGACGGATGCAGGCGTCGAGACCCCCCAGCATCTGCTCACGGTCCTCTCCCACCGACAGTCCACCCACCGCGTAACCGTCGAAATCGACAGCAACGGTCCGTTCAGCAGACTCAACCCGTAACGCTTCGTCAGCTCCCCCCTGTACTATCCCGAACTGGCTTTGATGCTGCGCTGCAAACGGATGCTCCAAAAAAGCCCGGCGTCCCCTGCCCGCCCAGAGCGCGGTGCGCTCAACTGCGGAACGCAAGACCTCGTGCTCGGCGACTGCGGAGGGGCACACGTCAAGCACCATCTGGATGTCCGCCCCGATAAGAGCCTGCACATCGACAGCTTTCTGCGGCGTCAGCCGATGTTCGGAACCGTCGTACACCGATTTGAAAGTGGCTCCGTCGTCATCGATCCGAGGCTTCAGAGAGAAGATCTGGTAGCCGCCGGAGTCCGTCAGAACATGGTTGTTGAAGTCAACGAAACTGTGTATCCCGCCCAACTCAGAGATGATCTCAGCACCGGGTCGCAGCATCAGGTGGTAAGTGTTGGCCAAAATCACCTCAGCTCCGAGAGCCTCCAAGTCATCGGATGCCAAATGGCGAACCGCGCCGCGCGTTCCCACCGGCATGAACCTTGGCGTCGTGAACTGTCCCCGGGCCGTTGTGACGACACCCGTGCGGGCTGCTCCGTCACGCGCGGTCTCAACGAGTGTCGTCTTCACAGCGCCAGACTACGTGCAGCACGCGCGCGACCGGACCTCTCCGATTCTGTATACATTCGAGCAGTGATCTACACCCATCCACAATCTGCTCCTACGGCGAGGGTCGCTAGGAAGTCCATGGCTGTCAGCCTGGCACTGCTCGTTGCGGCCGGCGGTCTCGGACTTTCTGCGACGCCCGTGCGCGCCGACCACACCATCACAGTGGATGAAGCGGTCGCGGCAACAGATTTGTCACCCGATGAGTTTCTTGCGATCTTCGACAACGCCGAGTTGCCCGGTCTAGGCAAAATCGGTCCAGTCCCAGCCATTACGGGAGATGCTGAGTTGGACGCTCGGATCAGGGCTATTGGTGAGCAGCGAGGCTACACACGCCGTCCGCTGCCGAATCGGTCACTAACGAGGGTCGATGGTCTCCTCCTGCAGCCAGAAGCGGCTGAGGCTTGGAAAGCGCTTCGGGCGGCAGCAAACGAAGCCGGTTTCACTATCGCGCTCACTTCCGCCTATCGCAGCGAGCCACACCAGGCAGCTCTCTACCGAAGAAAACCCGTAGCCATCTCGGAGGCTGCGATCAACCGGATACTCCAATGGCTGGCCGTGCCAGGCTATTCAAAACACCACACGGGTTACGCGATCGACATCGCTGACGCTGGCGGGTACCACAGTGCCTTTGGCAACACTAAGGTTTATGCTTGGCTGGCTGCCGACAATTTCGCCGTTGCCAAGGCCCATGGGTGGATCCCCAGCTACCCCAGCGGCAGCAAACCGGCAGGACCCAACCCTGAGCCCTGGGAGTTTGTCTGGGTTGGACACGACAACATAATCTGTGGAGACTTCGTACCAGCACCTGAACACCCATTCTGCGACACCATCGGTTCTATTTTCAGAGCAGATATCGACTGGTTGGCTGCTGAAGGGGTCACAACCGGTTGCAGGCCGAACCGCTATTGCGCAAACGGGGAGGTGACCCGTGCTCAAGCTGCGACCCTACTTTGGAGGTACTCTGGAGAGCCTGAAGTTGAACTTGGCCTTCCCTTCGTTGATGTACCTCCAGATTCATATTATTCTCAAGCGGCACAGTGGATGTTCGAGCAGAGTTTGACAACTGGAACCTCAGCGACGAATTTCGATCCTGACCGTCCAATATCCCGGGCGGAGTTCGTGACGTTCTTGTGGCGCATGGCTTCGCGACCCGAACCCAGCACAAGAACCTCGCCGTTTGTTGATCTTGCACCTTCGAGCTTTTTCAAAAAGGCAGTCATATAGGCGGTTGACACGGGTATCACCACACTCGCAACCAACAATCCGAACGATGCAGCACCAGACAGAACCCTGCCGCGGTTCGAAGTAACGGCAACAGTCACGCGTGGGCAGACAGCAGCGTTCATTCACCGTTTCGCTAGTCATCAAACAAATCAAGCAACCCCAACAACCCCAACAACCACGACAACCCCAACAACCACGACAACCCCAACAACCACGACAACCCCAACAACCACGACAACCCCAACAACCACGACAACCCCAACAACCACGACAACCCCAACAACCACAGTTCCGCCTTCATCTGTGGTGTTGTCACCTTGAGTTGTGAACGGCTAGAGGGGCGGATCGCCTTGCCGCTGACAGTTGTGCGCTGAATCGTTTGATGCAGGCGCACGTAGAAGAGGGCGAGATCGTTCATGGTCGTACGAGTCGGCCCAAGGCCGAGGCTTGACACGCGCCTCTTCCCGAAATTCCAACGATAGAGATTCGTATCGTCCAACCCAGCAACTCCACGGACCCAGTTGTTCACGTTGTCTACCCCTCCGGCCAGGTCAATCACCTCTCCAGCGGTGTAGTTGTTCGACAACGCGATAGTTCTGTGGGCTAGCGGGACTACTGCTTCCAACCCGGCTGCGTCGATCGCCGCTGCTGTCCAAAGCGGCTTGACGGCACTCGCTGAAGACACACGATCCTTCGCTCTCACACCGTAGACCGAGCCATCCGACAAGATCACCGCGATCGCAACTTGAGCCGATTGATCCCAATCTTGAGCAATTTGCTCGAGTCTGTTCAACTCAGTGGTCAAGCCACAGAGGCCGCGATCGGTAGCTGAACCAATCTGGACACCGCAGCAAGCAGGCGTATCGGATTCAACCGTTACCTCAGGTTCACTTTGATATCGATACAGGAACGTCACCGCTTGAGCGCGCGTCGGGGCTGGTCGGGAGAGAACCTCAAGTTCGATGTACCGGTAGTGATACCAGCTGCCGTCATCCAGGAAACAGGCGCTTGTTCCCAAGATGCAACCACATCGACAAATGCGTGGGATGCTGCTGCGGGTTCCTCGGCTAAGCGATGCAAGAACGCTGCCGCCTCTCCGCGCGTGTTTCAGGCGAGAAGGCAGCCGTCGGTCGATCTCATCGACAGATGCACTCTCAAAAACAACGTGAGGGCTTCGGCAAGGTTCTCCCGTGCCTCCGTGACGGTGTCTCCCTGACTCACAACATCGACCTCCGGGCAGAATGCGATGTAGCCGTCGCTCTCGCATTCGACGATCGCGGTCAAGCGTCTGTTCATCTCGCACCTCCTTTTGCAAACCTAGCCGCTGGTGGATTGTGATCGCACGCGTTCGCAGCAACTGATCGCCAGTTCATTTCGTCACGATCCCGGATCCTTGAGATTCGGCTCAGGCTGCGGCGATGTCAACGGTACGGACCGGGGACGTTCATGCGCGGCGTTCGCAGAGCATGGCATCGCCGAAACTCAGGAACCGGTAGTTCTGCGCCAACGCCTCGGCATACAGTTCCCGCCAACGAGGGCCTGTGAAGGCGTCGACCAGAGCACCGTCGACATAGGCTTGCGCATGTGACCGCTTCGCGTTCCAAACCCTGAATGCCATAGCCGCGGCGGAGGTCGACGCTGACATAACCGTAGCGATGCTCCATTCTGGATGGGAGTTGACCGATTGCTCCAACGCACGACAGCGAGAGATCATCAACGTCAATGCTTCCAGTGTCCTGTCGTGATATACACGTCTTGCTTCGTCGGCGGCGCGCTCGGCTTTGCCTTCGTCGCGCCAAGCGTCTAGCGTATGATGTGGTATGGAGGATCGTCGTGCGTGTTAGTGACTTAAGCACGCCGGGACGCATGAACTCGCTCAGAAAAGACGTTGGATCCGGGCCGGCGAGGCGGTCTTGGTGGCGTTGGCGGTGTCGCGTGGGTTTGGTGCTGATCTTCGCGCTGCTGGGTTCCGCCTGCGCTGGCAGCGACGAGGAGAAGTCAGTTGGTGAGGCTGGGCCAGCGGTTGGTGTGGGCTCTGGGTTGCTTGGAGATGAGCCGTTGGGGGACTTTGACTTGGATCGGTTGTTGGAGGCGGCGCGGACTCTTGATCCCGAGGCGTTGTGCCCGTCGTTGGAGGCGCCGGAGTCACTAGATGGCGTGGCTGAGGTGCTGCGAATTGAGGGGGGTTGCGCGATTCTGGAGTATGTGGCGCTGCAGGGCCGCAGCCTGAGCGCGGTGCGTGAGCAGATTTTTGCGACGGACCCGACCGCGCATGCGGTGGGGTTGCCGCCGAGGGACTTGCAACCCGATGCACACGAGCAGTCGCCTTATGACGAGGAACCGCCTTCGCCCTATGACAGCGACGGCTACGGCGAGGGTGACTGGTGGCACTTGGACCGCATGGACGCCGAGACGCTGTGGGATCCTGACGGCTGGGTGTACGATGACGATGACGGTGTCCGCCGACAGGTGGCTGGCTGGTCTGAGGATGTAGTGGTCGCGGTGCTTGACAGCGGCACCCTTGAGCATCGCGATCTCACAGCCAGTTTCGCGTCTACGAGCGACTCGTGGCTGGCCGATGCCTGTCACCACAACGCCCGAACTGGGCACGGAACTCATGTCGCAGGGATCATCGCCGCGCAACGTAACAACAGCATGGATGTGGCGGGTCTGGCCCCTAGAGCGCAGATCCTGCCGATCAATGTCTCCGGTGGAAACGCCTGTGGAGCGAATATCTCGGATCTGACTGAGGACGAACGCCAAGCAGGCGCCAATTCGGATCGGTCAACTGGGCAGGTGACAGCCAGTCAAGCGGTGCGGCTGGCCGCCGAGGCCGGTGCCAAAGTGATCAACATGTCGTTCCGTTGGCATAGACAAGATGCTGGCCGAGAAGGCGAGCAGCGGGAGTTGGACGACACAGGCAACGACGCCTTCGAAGCGACGTTGCTCGCCGTCGAGGAGGCCTACGGCGTGGTGGCGGTGACCTCAGCAGGCAACTGCGGCGACCCCGGATCCTTCGACGCGCAAGGTGAACACACACGCGGCCCGCACATATGTCCTCATGGGCTCGACACGCTGACCTTCCCGAAAGCCTACAACAGCGCGGTGATCTCAGTGGCGGCCATCACCAGCCACGACGACGACCAAGCAGTCTTCAGCACCGCCAACTCCGCGGTTGATTTTGCCGCGCCTGGCGACAACATCCTGTCGACGGTGGCCGCCTATACCGCAGCGGCTGGACACCCCTGCCCGCAAGACACTGAATGCCATGTTGGGCACAAATCAGGCACGTCGATGGCGGCGCCGATAGTAAGCGCGGTAGTGGCGCACATGATCTCGCGTTACCCCCAAGCAACCCCCACCGACATCTCTCTCGCTCTCATCAACACCGCGATGCAACCAAATAGCGGTGCCTTCCGCACGGACGAATTCGGCTACGGCGTCGTAGACCCCAAAGCAGCGATCGAGTGGCTCGACACCGAGATGCGTCGCCAACCTGATCCACCGACAGATCCCAACAACACCATCCCCGCTGTAGGGACCACCGACGATGCCAACCCCATCTCACTCGCAGTCGGTGACAGTGCCCAAGGCTGGGAAGGATGCAGCTCACAGCACTGCAGGCACCTCCAGATCACCCTCGACGCCCCCGCAGGCAGCTACAACGTCGAATGCTGGTCCAGCCTCGATCCCAACAACCCATGGCACACAGACACCTGGAACTGGCCCACATCGGGCTTCTGGAGCGAAAGCGGCTGTTGGTACGGATATCCCGGCGAACAAGTATGGGTCACAGTCAACGGCCTCAGATCCGACACCATCACCTGGCCGTCTTCCAGCGAAGGCGGCGCACCCGGAGAGGTGCCTGCGCCGTCGACCACGTTCAAGCCCGTCACCGCCGGCGGCTTTCATTCGTGCGCGGTCCGCAGCGACGACACGATCACCTGCTGGGGTTGGAACAGCTACGGGCAGACCGATGCGCCGTCGGGCACGTTCAAGACCGTCTCCGCCAGCCGCCGGCATTCGTGCGCGGTCCGCAGCGACGACACGATCACCTGCTGGGGCAGCAACGACATCGGGATCGTCGCGCCGTCGGGCACGTTCAAGACTCTCGACGCCGGCGGTGACCATCATTCGTGCGCGGTCCGTAGCGACGACACGATCACCTGCTGGGGTTCGAACAGCTACGGGCAGTCTGATGCGCCGTCGGGCACGTTCAAGGCCGTCACCGCGGGCGGCCGGTATTCGTGCGCGGTTCGTAGCGACGACACGATCACCTGCTGGGGCCACAACGAACACGGGCAGTCTGATGCGCCGTCGGGCACGTTCAAGACTCTCGACGCCGCTGGCAGTGGGTCGCATTCGTGCGCGGTCCGTAGCGACGACACGATCACCTGCTGGGGCGGCAACAACTTCTTTGGGCAGACCGATGCGCCGTCGGGCACGTTCAAGGCCGTCACCGCCGACCGCGGGCATTCGTGCGGGCTGCGCAGCGACGACACGATCACCTGCTGGGGCGACAACGAACACGGGCAGTCTGATGCGCCGTCGGGCACGTTCAAGGCCGTCACCGCGGGCAGCTTGCATTCGTGCGGGCTGCGCAGCGACGACACGATCACCTGCTGGGGCGACAACGACTACGGGCAGTCTGATGCGCCGTCGAGCCGGTGACGGCGACGGGTCGCCGCCGGGGATCGCGTCGGGGACGGTGCCATACCGGGTCCGCGCCCTGGGGCGTCACCCTGCGCCTGGGCCCGCCCTCATGGTCGGGCCGCTTCGTGGGCTCGGCGGTGTCGCGGTCGAAGGCGACGGCGCGGGCGGCGCGGTGCGCAGTGGGGGGTGTCCCTGTCTTGTTGACACGCGACAACACCCACGAACACCTCAACTGCGACATGAACCGAATCTGACATGACCGAAACTCCTCAGCTCTGAGAGCTCAGTAGGCTGTCGACCAGACATCCGCCTCAGCGGGCATCATCAACAGTTCCCTCGGAGCGGCGCTGGGTCCGGCGCCATGGCCCGGCGGCGGTCAACACCCAGCATCGTTCAGACCCGGCTGTGCGTCCAGCCAGCCGAGGTGGCGTCGTCGATCAACCCCAACAGCACAGCCTTGGCGGCCCATCGACGCGGGCGGGGACACCACCGCTCATCGGTAACCCGTTTCGGTGCAGCACCGCTAGCTCCACGGCTTGTTCGACCACAGTACGCCCCAACCGCGCCACCTCAACACGAAAAGCTACTGGCCCAGACGCCTCCGCTCACAACTGACGGGCCCGACCCGGTCTCCACGAACCCAAAGCCGCGACCGCGCCATCCCATGGGACAGCACGCAGCCAGGCGATCACCGACCGGTCCACACCAGCCTCCGCGGCCGCCTGGGCCTAGGTGATCTGACCGGTGAGCATCCCCACCTACAAATCGTACCTCTGCTCTGCTGTGAGCAGCTTCTTCGATTTTCTATGCACAGAACTCATAGGCTGCAGCCTCCTGTCCCAGGACCGCCAACCCTGCCCGACGCTGCTTGAAAATACTCAGAACCTGTCGCGCGAAGTCAGATGCACAACAGTAGGACCCTGTTCCACCGGGTCCTCCTCAGATTCGGTGTCGATCAACCCCGATTCTGGAGGCCCCACCCATCTCAGCGCGGACCCAGTGCCCGCTTCAATCCGAAGAGCCGACTAACCCCCACCGACCCCACCGACCCCACCGACCCCACCGACTACGCTACTGACGATTCTGACATTGACGACCCAAATCCGAGGAACGGAGCGCTAACAAAATGCGTAATGAACGAATGAGTTCCGGAACCGCAGACGATTCTCAATGCGAGGCTTACGTGTCCGATGTCATTCGTTTTCTCATACGTAGGTCACGACATCTTTCTCGCGACGGACTGGAGCGATATTGGCGGCGTCCTCACCCACGAGACCTTCGACAACACCGCGGGCGACTTTGTTGCAGCGATCGATTTTCTCGATTCCCACGGCGTCGGCCAGGTCGGTGTGGAGGGGTCAGCGAAGTGGGGAGCGCACATCGCGATCGCGTTGGCGACAGCGGGGTTCGATGCCCGCGAGGTCCCCGCGTCGCGTTCAGCGGCTCAGCGCCGCTCGCGGCGGCTCGACAAGACCGACGCTGTCGACGCGGTCGCGGCGGCCCGCGCGTTGTTGGCTGAACCGACGCTGGGACCCGTCCAGACACTTGAGGTCTATGACCCCCTCGTCACTGAGATCGAGGCCGTCCTCGAACACCGCCGTGCCCTTGTAGCAGCCAGAACGCTGGGTTTGCACCATGTCGGCGACCAGATCGCGAAGCTTCCCACCGAGATACGCGACCAGCTCAGCACCAAAGGCAAGATCGAGACCCGGCTGCGCCGCCTCGAACAGATCGACCCCGACACTGCCACCACACCCGCCGGCCGGTACCGCCTGCGCTGGCTCCAAGAGTTCATCGAAGCCGACCGCGCCGCGCGCCGCGAGATCCGCCGTCTCGAACGTCTCATCGACGAGCTCCTCGACCGTCACGGCTCCACCCTGCGCGACGAACACGGCATCGGCACCATCTCAGCAGCCACCCTGGTGTGCGAAGTCGACGACCCCCACCGGTTCAACCGCGAGTCCAAATTCGCCCGCTGGTGCGGCACCGGCGCCGTCGCCTTGTCCTCGGGCGAAGGCACCGGCGATCCCGTCAAACGCCGGCTCGATTTCAGAGGCAACCGGCGCATCAACTCAGTGCTGTACATCGCGTCGGTCACCCAGCAGCGCAGCCAACCCCAAGCAGCCGCCTACCTCACCCGCAAAACCAGCGAAGGCAAAACCCGACGGGAAGCCCGACGAGCCCACAAACGCCACCTCGCCAACCGAGTCATCCGCCGAATGTGGCGCGACGAACAGGCCCGAAAACAACCTCTCGCACTCGCCGCTTAACAAGGGAGCGTCTGACAGGCCCTGGCGGAGCCAATAACAATCGTGGTGATTCGCGCCGCTTGCGGGGGCTTTGTTCTTGGGTGGCGTGGTGACGGTGCTGGCTGACCGGACCGCGCCTAACGAACCATGGTCGTTTTGTTGTCGGTGTGATTCGGGGAGGTTCCGCGCAGGCTCGACTAAGCTGCATCGAAATCTAAAGCTAGAGGAGCGACTGTGGGACCAAGAGGCAACTTGAGGCCAAGACGAGCGAGAACCGGGAAAGAGTCGACCCCGTGTCCACGCGGTGGTGCGGGAGATTCAGGATCGCTAACGCGGACCAGCGCGGCAACGATCGGTGACTTGGGTCGAGTACGTCTGTCGATTTTTCTAGTCGTCCTTGCAGCGTTTGCATTGGTTGCTTCTTCATGCAGCGACACTATACCTAGTGACAGCGGTGACGGGGAAGGGATCTTGTCAAATCCGAATGATGAGCAGAACGAGACTGTTGAATCTCCTGATGATGGGTCGAGTGTGGAGCTAGGATCGGAGATCGTGAGGTCCGGTACGGACGCTTTCTTGCCGGAGTCTGCTCACTCAATGGTCGCCGCTCGCTATGGGCCCACAACAGGGAATTTCACAATACCAGTATACTATTGTGCCGAAGAAGGCAAATATAGTGAAAGCGATCTCGCAGCGGCAGTGCAAACTCTGAACGAAGAGGTAACCGCATTCTTCTCTAGAGTGTCTTCGGGCCAGTTGGAGTACAACTTCGTAGCTAAGGAAGTGGTTTCTCCGGATAGCATTTCTTGGGATACCGTCAACCTGGCATACCTGCGCGATAATCTCCCGAAATCTAAGGAGAATCCTTGTTTCATCGAAGCTATACAAGACGCGCGTTCTGACACAGTTCTTGTATTGGCCGATATGCTAGCGGGACCACCAACCGGTGGAGTCTTGGGGTATGCAATATACGGCGGTGGACCAAGCATTGTCATCACTGAAGAACGGCACGCCGATATCTACTCAATCAATTCTCGGCAGCGTTATCTGAACACAGTAGCACACGAACTGGGTCATTCTCTATTAAACCTATGCCACACACACGAATCCAGCGCTGAGACGGATCGCTACAAAGGCGTATGTCCCATAGAAGAAGAAGTTCACGGCAAGCGATACGATCGATCAGCATTTCAAGATTACCACAATAACTATATTTTTCACAAGGACGACATATCAGTTATGTCGTATCAATTCGCAATGAGTGCCCAAGAAAAGAATTCTTACACGCTTGCTTCCGATTACATCAGCTGTCGGCAATTGTACACCAAGGAACTAGATTTACAAGGCTGTAACGGTGCGGAAGTTATCGATCCCGATCATTTGGCCGCACCGCTACCGCCAGAACCAGAAGGCTCACCGCCTGAATCGCCGACGGATTTGGCAGCGGCCGGTCTTGACGGCGCGGTAGTGGTCAAGTGGTCACCGCCGTTCGATGATGGCGGCTCGCCTCTAACGGGCTATCTGATTGAGTACAGTAATGGTACCACGACCGAGCACCTTGGTCCGATTTCAGACCATACCTATGTGATCGACGGTCTCACTAACGGGGTCGAATACCGCATAGGTGTTCGCGCGGTGAATGAAATCGGGACAAGCGAAACTGCTACTGTTTCTGCGACGCCCCAAGGGGAAGATCCCGTAGCCACGCTGCCTGGGCCTGTTGTCGGCTTGACAGCTGCAAGCGCCGACCGCGGCGGGGTTAGGGTCAATTGGTCTCCGCCATCCGACGACGGCGGTTCCGCTATTACCGGCTACAGCGTCCTGTACCGACCCACGAACAGGGAATGGGTACGCTGGCCGCACAGCGGGACGTCCACCAACGTTATAATCACGGGTCTCGCTGATGGCACCGTGTACGAAATAGAGATCACGGCACGCAACATAGTTGGACACGGCAGGTCAGAGTATACGCGTGCTTCCACCCTGGAGGCCCAATGCGATGCGCCAACGGGCGAGCACCGGCATGCACCCCAGAACCTGTGCCACTCGGATCATCCCTGGTCGGCCTCCAACCCTCCGCCGTGCGTGGTCGGACAGGCTCGCGACTACACATACCACGATCCGAACAGCAATAACCGTCACATCACTGGGACGGTCACGGCGTGCCCAGACGATCCTGAGTTGAGTGTGAGGAGCGGGAGCGTCATTGTTGATGATGGGACCTGTCCTGCCATTGCGGGTTGCCGCTGGATTGTCGGGTCCGGTTCGGGCTGGCCATCGGGCGAGCAGTTCTGGATCAGGTGCGGCAGTTTCGTCGATACCCAGCAGAACCGTCCGGTCACCTACTACGACAGGTTCGTCGAGGACGACGGGACCCTGTGGTGGGGCGAATCGATCTGCTACACCGCAAACCGAACCACCGTCGAAGTCTGGACATCATCAGGTGTTCGCAAAACAGTCACAGTTCAAGCGACGCAGCCACCAGATCCTCCTGACGATCCTGAGCAGCCACCAGATCCTCCTGAAGATCCTGAGTTGAGTGTGAGGAGCGGCAGCGTCATTGTTGATGATGGGACCTGTCCTGCCAGTGCGGGTTGCCGCTGGATTGTCGGGTCCGGTTCGGGCTGGCCAGCGGGCGAACAGTTCTGGATCAGGTGCGGCAGTTTCGTCGATACCCAGCAGAACCGTCCGGTCACCTACTACGACAGGTTCGTCGAGGACGACGGGACCCTGTGGTGGGGCGAATCGATCTGCTACACCGCAAACCGAACCACCGTCGAAGTCTGGACATCATCAGGTGTTCGCAAAACAGTCACAGTTCAAGCGACGCAGCCACCAGATCCTCCTGACGATCCTGAGCAGCCACCAGATCCTCCTGAAGATCCTGAGTTGAGTGTGAGGAGCGGCAGCGTCATCGTTGATGATGGAACCTGTCCTGCCAGTGCGGGTTGCCGCTGGATTGTCGGGTCCGGTTCGGGCTGGCCAGCGGGCGAACAGTTCTGGATCAGGTGCGGCAGTTTCGTCGATACCCAGCAGAACCGTCCGGTCACCTACTACGACAGGTTCGTCGAGGACGACGGGACCCTGTGGTGGGGCGAATCGATCTGCTACACCGCAAACCGAACCACCGTCGAAGTCTGGACATCATCAGGTGTTCGCAAAACAGTCACGATCACTCCATGATGGGGTGAACCTCCCAACGCCGGTCGATGGTCACGTGGAACTGGTTGAGTGTTAGTCTTCGCGGCCATGGCAGTCTTGTCGCACACGTTGTCACCGCGGGGCTTGCATCGGCGCGGCGCGGCGGTGGCCATCGCGTCGGTCACACTAGTCCTGGTTGCTTCCTTGCTCGCTTCAGTAGACGCCACCGCTCGGCCCGCCGACCCCGAACCGGCGACCGAGGCTGCCGCTCCCTTTTCGCTGAACGACTGAGCCTGCGCGGAAACGTGGGGTGGGGGGTGGTTGAGGGTCCCTGAGTAGGGGTCGAGGCCCTGCTGGAATCGGTGATTGACACACCAACGATCCAGGAGGGCCCCGATGGCTTCCGATGTTATACGGGTGCGGTTGCACCTGCGCCAGATCCGCGTGCTAGCGGTGGATGTGGACACGCCCGAGGAGTTGAGGGTGAGGGTCGAGTCGACGGTGAGTCGACCTCGTTGCCCGCACTGCGGGTTCAAGTGCCACAAGGTCCATGACACTCGCGAGCGCGAGGTGCGCGACTTGGAGGTGTCGGGGCGGGCCACGACTTTGGTGTGGATGCGGCGTCGGTTCAGTTGCGGTAACTGCGGCGAGCGGTTCTTGGAGGACCACCCCGGGTTCGACGGGCGGTTGACCCGGCGCCTGGCGCATCGTCTGGTCGCGGACGCGCAGGTGATGACGATCCGTGCGGTGGCGCGCCGCCACGGTGTGTCCTGGTCGGTCATCAACACGCTGGTGCGGGCCTGGTCGGGGTTGATCGCTGAGCATCGCCGCAGCCGCCGCTGCTCGGTGCTTTTGGTTGATGAGACGTCGATGCGTAAACGCCACCGCTATGTGACTGTCATCGTCAACGCCGACACCAACAAGACCTTGGCCATGATCGAGCACCGCAGCTCGGCTGCGCTGACAGCGTTTTTGATGTCACAACCCCACCGCTGGCGTCGAGGAGTCAAAGTCGTCGTCACCGACGGATCACGCGCCTACAAGACCTCCGTGGACACCTGTTTGCCCCACGCCCGCCACGTGCTGGACCGCTTCCACGTGATCAGATGGTTCTGTGCGGGACTCACCCAGGTCCGCCGCGACATCCAACGCCGACCCGAAGGCTCCAAACCCGCGTTCGATCCCGAAGTGTTCAAAGCCCGGTTCGCGCTACTACGCCGAGGCGACACCCTCACCAACGCAGACCGGGCCCGCCTCGACGCCCTCTTCGACACCCACCCGAGGCTGCGGGCCGGCTGGCAAGCACTCCAAGAACTCCACGGCCTCTACCTCGCCGACGACCACGACGGCGCCCTCGAAGCACTCGACAGGTTCTGCGACCTCTACCAAACCGGCGAACTGCCCGAGTTCCACGACATCGTCAACACCATCATCGCCTGGTCCGACCAAATCCTCGCCTGGCACCACACCAACCACCCCAGCAACGGCAGAATCGAGGGCTACAACAATCTCCTCCAAGTCCTCCGACGAACCGCCCACGGGTTCACCAACCCCACCAACTTCCAAGCCCGAGGACTACTGATAACATGACCCGCCAACCGGTGCCAGCAACCCCAAATCCCACATTTACGCGCAGGGCCGAACGACTTGAGCATCTCAACGACCGCGACATCCGCCCTGCTCCAATCCGCCACAGACGACAACAGCTTCAGCGCGGTCTCTGCCGGTTGGCGACATTCGTGTGGGCTGCGCACAGACGGCACCATCACATGCTGGGGCCACAACAACTCCGGGCAGTCCGACGCACCCGCGGGCAGCTTCAACGCCGTCACCGCCGGCTCGGGCCATTCGTGTGGGCTGCGCACAGACGGCACCATCACATGCTGGGGCGACAACGGCTTCGGGCAGTCCGACGCACCCGCGGGCAGCTTCAACGCCGTCACCGCCGGTTGGGACCATTCGTGTGGGCTGCGCACAGACGGCACCATCACATGCTGGGGCCACAACAACTCCGGGCAGTCCGACGCACCCGCGGGCAGCTTCAACGCCGTCACCGCCGGCTCGGGCCATTCGTGTGGGCTGCGCACAGACGGCACCATCACATGCTGGGGCGACAACGGCTTCGGGCAGTCCGACGCACCCGCGGGCAGCTTCAACGCCGTCACCGCCGGTTGGGAGTATTCGTGTGGGCTGCGCACAGACGGCACCATCACATGCTGGGGCTCCAACAACTCCGGGCAGTCCGACGCACCCGCGGGCAGCTTCAACGCCGTCACCGCCGGCGGGCACCATTCGTGTGGGCTGCGCACAGACGGCACCATCACATGCTGGGGCTCCAACAACGTCGGGCAGTCCGACGCACCCGCGGGCAGCTTCAACGCCGTCACCGCCGGTTGGGTGTATTCGTGTGGGCTGCGCACAGACGGCACCATCACATGCTGGGGCTACAACAACGTCGGGCAGTCCGACGCACCCGCGGGCAGCTTCAACGCCGTCACCGCCGGCGGGAACCATTCGTGTGGGCTGCGCACAGACGGCACCATCACATGCTGGGGCGACAACGGCTTCGGGCAGTCCGACGCACCCGCGGGCAGCTTCAACGCCGTCACCGCCGGTTGGGAGTATTCGTGTGGGCTGCGCACAGACGGCACCATCACATGCTGGGGCTCCAACAACGTCGGGAAGTCCGACGCACCCGCGGGCAGCTTCAACGCCGTCACCGCCGGCTCGGGCCATTCGTGTGGGCTGCGCACAGACGGCACCATCACATGCTGGGGCCACAACAACTCCGGGCAGTCCGACGCACCCGCGGGCAGCTTCAACGCCGTCACCGCCGGCTCGGGCCATTCGTGTGGGCTGCGCACAGACGGCACCATCACATGCTGGGGCCACAACAACGTCGGGAAGTCCGACGCACCCGCGGGCAGCTTCAACGCCGTCACCGCCGGCTCGGGCCATTCGTGTGGGCTGCGCACAGACGGCACCATCACATGCTGGGGCCACAACAACTCCGGGCAGTCCGACGCACCCGCGGGCAGCTTCAACGCCGTCACCGCCGGCGGGAACCATTCGTGTGGGCTGCGCACAGACGGCACCATCACATGCTGGGGCCACAACAACTCCGGGCAGTCCGACGCACCCGCGGGCAGCTTCAACGCCGTCACCGCCGGCTCGGGCCATTCGTGTGGACTGCGCACAGACGGTGTGGTTGTCTGCTGGGGATCACTTGCGATGCGTACTGCTGATCCGGGCGGTGTCAGCGGGCGGGACAGTTCTGATTCGTCGGTGGAGCCGTCGGGGGCTGGTTCTGGTGACACGTTTGTTGCTGTTTCTGCGGGGCGGGTCCATACATGCGGGTTGCGCAGCGACAAGACTGTGGCTTGTTGGGGGCACGGCGGTTCTGGGCGGACTGATGCGCCTGGGGGTGAGTTTGTTGGTGTTTCGGCGGGCGAGTTCCATTCGTGCGGGTTGCGCACAGATGGCACGGTTGAGTGTTGGGGCTACCTGTCCGAGGCGCCTTCGCGTATTTTTGAGGTCGTGACCAGTGGGTCCGGTTATTCGTGCGGGCTGCGCAGCGGTGGGAGCATCGAGTGTTGGGGAAATTTGAACTGGCGGGAACCGGGGGCGTCGTCGGCCACCTATACAACTGTGTCGGCTGGACCCAAGAATGTCTGCGGGTTGCGCGGTGACGGCTCGATCCGTTGCCGGGTGCGGCTCGCCTACGGCGGGTTGAGTGATGAGCCCTCAGGCACGTTTGTGGGGGTGGCGGCCGGCAGTTTCCACAATTGCGCGTTGCGCAGCAGTGCTTCTGTGGCTTGTTGGGGAAGCCCCGGTCATGATCATGGACAGTTCGACGCGCCATCGGGGAGTTTCAAAGCTGTCACGACCGGCGAGTTGTTCAGTTGCGGGCTGCGCAGCGGGGGCACGATCCGGTGTTGGGGCGACAATCGTTTCGGTCAGACTAATGCGCCCTCGGGCACCTTTGAGACGATCTCTGCTGGTCAACGCCACGCTTGCGCGTTGGACGCGGGCGGGTTGGTAGAGTGCTGGGGCGACAACGAGTACGGTCAGGCCAACAGCGGGCCCAACAGACTCGGCAAGGTCACCGGCATCGAGTACCGGTCCGGCTCCGCGGTGTGGGAAGCCGTTGCAGGGGCGACATCGTATGAGGTCAAATGGAAGTACGGTGGCGAGACGGAGCGCTTCGTGCAGCGCTTGGGCGTGCCGGAGTACGGCATCGTGAGGGTTGAAGGCAAGTCAATCCGAATGACGGTTCGTGCTGTCAAGCAGGGCGACGAAGGGGTCGTGTTGGGGCCCTGGTCCTCGTGGAAGACGGTCATCGCGCCCTTCGACGCGCCGTCGATGGTCCATGATCGGTGGTATTCCTCTGGTTCGATCTCTTGGCACCCCGTTCAAAACGCAACCCACTATCACATATCGCTGAACTATGAGTCCGGTCTGTCGGAAAGGGTCGCGGTGCCCTGCGTGGGCAGGCAGGTTTGCCGCTTGCGCCCCGAGTCCCGAAATAGTCTTGAAACAATTTACGCTATCGGAATAGGTCACGCTATCGAGGACGGTGTCCCGCCGCGCGATGAGCTTGAGAGCTTCACCATTAGAGCCAAGGGTCGCGGTGGATGGGGGCCAGAGTCGACTTACACTCTCTCGAGAGCATCGCTGGATCATTCGTTGACGCCAAGTGACTTCCGGTCGAGGTCTACGGCAGTAGCCCAGTCCGGGGACGGGCCCCGGACCAGGGTCAACGTGCCTACCACTATCGGGGAATGGTCCGACGGCGGCGGCGGCCAGTCGGGACGCGACGGCTTTCTCTATACCTCCTCAGAGTTCGGCAACCGCGACGCCGACCAGGCGGCCGCGTGGTTCCTGAAAGCCGAAACTGAGTTTCCCCAAGGCTCCTACGAGATCAAGGTCTTCATTCCCACGGGATGCCGCGGGTGGTTCAACAACATCGACTGCCCCGACCCCGAACCTGAAGCCGAGGTGCTCTACAACGTCTTCAACCGCCGAGACGCTCAGTCCAGATGGGTTCATGTGGGCTCTGCGTCGTTGGACCAAGAGAACAGCGAGGACAACACGTTGCTGTATCCGAACGACACACAACTCGACGGCCGTGTGCGCATACCGGGAGGCACTTGGCTGTTGGAGGGCGACGTCGCCGTGATCGTTGAAGACCGTCAAGCAGACAACGGCAAGATTGCAATCGACGCCGCGACTCTCGAACTGGTTCAATTCAGCGAGAGATCCAAACAGGAGATAGCGGAGCAACTGGCAATAGAAGCTCTGGTGATGGTCTACAAATGCGCGATGCAGAACCCCCTCGTAAGAACCTTGGACGACAATCAGATCAGAGAGTTGGTCAGAGACCTTGATATGGATGATCCCATCTTCAGGGACGCGGTTGCGCACATGCGAAATGCGGCGACAGGCCTTTGCGAGGCCAAGCAGACCGCCTGTGAGCAGGGCGTCGGTCAAGCCATGGGCCTCACAGCGCCGGTCGTTGCGACTGCACTCAGAGCGGTAGCGATAGCGAACGAAATACTGCACTTGAACTATCTGGCATACGCCTACGAAGGCGCCTCACGGGCACAGATCCAACCGGTGGAGATCCTCGCCACGGACCTGGTGTCACGCGCCGTGTGCGGATGATCTCCGACTAGGCGTCATTCCGAAAGAGCGCGACAGCCGCGGAATGGGTCTATTCGCGCAGTCTTTCTCCCCAGCACACCACGCTGCCGTTCTCTCGCAACGCGCAACTGTGCGCAGCCCCCGCAGCCACCGCACCAAACACACCCGACGGCGCCTCAACCTGCCCCAAACTGTTGTCACCCCAACACACCACAGCACCATCGACATTAACACCACAACTGTGAACCCCGCCGACGGACACACTCTCAAAGACACCCGACGGCGCCTCAACCTGCCCCAAACTGTTGTCACCCCAACACACCACGCTGCCATTCTCTCGCAACGCGCAACTGTGCGCAGCCCCCGCAGCCACCGCACCAAACACACCCGACGGCGCCTCAACCTGCCCCAAACTGTTGTCACCCCAACACACCACGCTGCCATTCTCTCGCAACGCGCAACTGTGCGCATCGCCGGCGGACACGCTCTCAAACACACCCGACGGCGCCTCAACCTGCCCCAAACTGTTGTCACCCCAACACACCACGCTGCCATTCTCTCGCAACGCGCAACTGTGCGCAGCCCCCGCAGCCACCGCACCAAACACACCCGACGGCGCCTCAACCTGCCCCAAACTGTTGTCACCCCAACACACCACAGCACCATCGACACCAACACCACAACTGTGCAACTCCCCCACGGCCACAGCACGAAAAGCACCCGATGGAGCGTCCGACTGGCCCCAATCGTTGTTGCCCCAGCACAGCAAAGAACCATCCAACCGCAGCCCGCACACGTGACGACCCCCGACAGCCAAACCGCCTAGAGTCTCCGAGTACTCTGGGCGAGGCACATCGATGAGGCCGAGAGCGCGAGCCAGATACGTCGCCATCTCGGCCCGGGTCACGCTGCGCTCGGGACAAAACCGAAGCGGATCGCTTGAACAGCCAACCGCGATGCGCGCCTCGACCAGAGCGTCGATATCTGCAGCGAAAGCATAATCACGGTCCACATCCACAAAGCCCTGCGGAGAACCCCCGCCCAACCAGAAGCCCCGAACCACGAACGCCGCCATCTGGCCACGGCTCACTTCCTGGTCGGGACAGAACTGCAACGGCTCGTCTGCACAGCCGACTGCGACCTGCAATTCGGCGAGACTCTCAATGTGCGCAGCCCACCAGGAATCGCCGTCCACATCCGCGAAACTCGACTCCGCAACCTCGGGGGGCTCCTCACCCTCAAGGACCCTCACCAACCACACCGCCAACTCCCAGTTCCTCAACGGCTCATCAGGACACAACCCGCTGCCGTCCGCGCAACCGGTGCCATCGAACACATCCCACCCCAACAACGTATCCACCGCCAGCTGATGCACCCCTGCATCCCAAGAGTCCTCTGCCACCGGATCAGCCTCCAACCCGGTCTCAGGATCGGTCTCGCGCTCCATCTGGTCGTCGGTGTCGTCGCCAGATTCGGGGGCTGCGTCGGCCTCCTCCAGGACTGGGCCTTCGAGTGACTCGGGTTCGTCGCTACTGCAGGCCGTCGCGATCAACATGACGGCAACGATGCTGCACGCGACAACATGGAGCAGACGGAAGCGAGGACATCGAGTCTCGTTCATAAAGGCTCCCTCACGGACATCCCTCGCCCGTCCAAATGTGAAATGCAAGCATGGACTCGCAGACTAGCCAACCGCGACCTCGAACCGGGTCAAATAGATTTCCTCGCGCAGCCGTCGGTCGATCTCATCGACAGATGCACTCTCAAAAAACAACGTGAGGGCTTCGGCAAGGTTCTCTCGTGCCTCCGTGACGGTGTCTCCCTGACTCACAACATCGACCTCCGGGCAGAATGCGATGTAGCCGTCGCTCTCGCATTCGACGATCGCGGTCAAGCGTCTGTTCATCTCGCACCTCCTGTTGCAAAGCTAGCCGCTGGTGGATTGTGATCGCACGCGTCGACAGCAGGAACCCGCCGTCGATCAGCGGCGTTCGCAGAGCATGGCGTCGCCGAAACTCAAGAACCGGTAGTTGTGCGCCAGAGCCTCGGCATATATGTCCCGCCAACGAGGGCCTGTGAAGGCGTCGATCATGCACAGCAGGGTCGACTCCGGGAGATGGAAATTGGTCATCATCACATCGACCAACGACCAGTCGAAGGGACGTCGGATGAACAGGCTGCTGCGGCCCTCGGGCGCGCCGCCGTGTCCCCAAGTCTCGAGCGCTCTGACCACGGTCGTGCCGATCGCCACGACCCGGTCCGCCGAACGGACCAGTCGTTGGGTGGCCGCAGGAATCGAGTACCACTCGCTGTGCATCACATGGTCGTCGAGACGGTCGACCGCCATGGGCCTGAAGGTGTCAAGACCCACGGCCAACTCGACCGTTCCAACTTGCACCCCTTTCGCTTGCAAACTCGCGAACACATCCTCGGTCAGGTGCAGGCCGGCGGTAGGCGCAGCGGCCGATAACGGACGTTTCCCAAACACGGTCTGATAGCGCTCAGGGTCCGATATCTGCTGTTCGATATATGGAGGCAACGGTGGCAGCCCGACTTCGTCCAACACATCAAGAATACGGCGATTGCCCACCTCTGGTTTGACAATGCGCCGTCCCTCGCCGAGATCCTCCCCAATCACAACCGCCATCGCATCGTTTCGCACGATCGAACCCGCCTTGAGCTTGCGTGAGGGCCTGACCAGCGCCTCCCAGCGCTGGTCGTCCAACTGCTCCAACAACAGCACTTCCGCAGCGCCACCGGTGGACCGGCGAAGAGGAATACGGGCCTGAAGCACTCGGGTGTTGTTGACCACGACGAGATCACCTTTGCGAAGAAGATCCGGCAACGCCGTGACACGGCTATGGCGGATCTCAGTGCCGCAATCAACCAGCAGACGCGCCTCGTCGCGCCGCTCAAGCGGTATTTGAGCTATCGAGGTGACTGGCAGTTCATAGCGAATGTCGTCGAGGGTTTGCGGTGGCAGATCCACTAGGCGGATGCGTCGGTTTCGGGCGTGTCGAACAGACCAGGCGCAGCCGGCGGACCTACCGTCGGGACAGCCATTTTCAGATGCTCGAAAGCGGCCAGAGTGGCGACGCGGCCCCGTGGAGTGCGCATCAGCAGCCCCTGTTGGATGAGATAGGGCTCGTATACATCTTCGACGGTTTCAGACGGTTCGCTGACTGCAATAGCCAGCGTCGACAACCCAACGGGTCCGCCGTCGAAACGCCGACATAGCGCATCGAGCACCGCTCGACTGGCTTTGTCAAGACCGAGTTCGTCAACACCGAAGAACGCCAAACCATCCGCTGCGATATCTGCGTCGATGTATCCGTCACGTTCAACTTCTGAGTAATCGCGCACTTGACGCAACAACCGGTTGGCGATGCGGGGTGTTCCTCTGGCACGGCGCGCGATCTCCCATGCACCTGTGTCGGTGACATCGACACCGAAAATCTGAGCGGACCGCATGGTAATGGACTGGAGATCGTCAACGTCGTAGAAATCAAGGCGCGCGACCAAGCCGAATCGGTCCCGCAGCGGCCCGGTGATCAAGCCGGTACGGGTGGTGGCACCCACCAAGGTGAAGGGGGCCAACTCTAAAGGAATCGAACGGGCGGCCGGGCCTTTCCCCAAGACAATGTCGATCCTGAAGTCTTCCATCGCCGGGTACAGAACTTCCTCTACTGGGCGCGGCAGGCGATGGATCTCGTCAATGAACAGAACATCTCCGTCTTCGAGCTTCGACAGAATCGAGGCGAGGTCGCCGGATCGTTCCAACGCCGGACCTGAAGTGACCAAGAGATGCGACCCCATCTCGGTGGCAATTATGTGGGCCAGAGTAGTCTTGCCCAGCCCCGGCGGACCCGCGAACAACAAATGGTCGACTGCGTCGCGACGTTTCGAGGCAGCGCCGAGAATCACCCGCAGGTGACCTTTCAGTTCTGTTTGGCCGACGAACTCAGCAAGGTTCCGCGGACGCAGTCCAGGCTCAGCGAGCAGTTCGGTATCGGTTTCTGTCTCGCTCGGCGAAAGCAGGTCTGCTTCGGACTCGTTGAGGAGTTCCTCGCGCATCTGTTCAATCTCTCGATGCCAGGCGACGTAGAGCGTCTTTCAATAGCAGGCTGGTATCACCTTCTGCGGGAATGTCTACCAGCACCGCGTGGATCTCTTCAGGGCCATAGCCGAGGCTCTCCAGCGCGGCTCGAACATCGCTTTGGGTTCCCTGCCGGGTTGACGCATCCGCTCCGTCTCCGAGGACCCCGGCATAGTCGCCACTGGGAATGTCGAGTTTGCTCTTGAGTTCCATTACCAACCGAGCGGCTGTCTTGCGCCCTACCCCAGGCACTAGGCAAAGCGCAGCCAAGTCGTCTTGCGCTACCGCAACGCGCAAGGCAACCGGACCATGAACCGACAAGATGGCAAGTCCCAGAGCTGGGCCGACCCCGTGAGCGCTGATCAGAGATTCAAAGATCCGGCGTTCGTCAATAGTCGCGAAGCCATAGAGGGTGTCGCTGTCTTCGCGCACTGCATGATGCGTATGCACAAAAACCTCGCTGCCCGCAGATCCCAAAGACACTGCGGTCGAGGGAGTCACCTGCACCCGGTAGCCCAGGCCTCCGACTTCTATCAACAGTTCTGATTCCGAGGTGCGGTCGAGCAGTTGCCCCCGCAACGATCCGATCATCGCACCGCTCCAGCGGCACGGCGCGAGCCGATGTGAGCGAGATGACAGAGCGCCACCGCCACCGCATCGGCGACATCTGCCGGTTTTAAGCGTTTCGGCAAGCCCAACAAGGTCTGAACCATCTGGCCGACCTCTTCTTTATCCGCGCCTCCCCAACCAGCCACAGCCTGTTTGACCTCATTGGGCGAGTACTCAACTACCGAGCAACCCGCTGACACCGCTTCGACCATGATTATCCCGCTGACCATACCTACCGACATCGCGGTCAGGGCGTTCTGTTGAAACAACACCCGCTCAATCGCCACCACCTCAGGGTGGAGTTCACTGATCAGAGCCCGGATCTCTCGTTGAACCTCTGCCAAACGTGTGGGGCGGTCGAGGCTCGGGTCTGTACGGATCACCCCTGCCGCGACTGCTCGGGGTTTGCGACCGTGTTCGACACAGCCGTAACCACAGCGCGACAAACCAGGATCGATTCCTAGCACGAACATACGTACGACTCTAGTCTCCGTTGTCGACTTAGGCGCGGCATACGCCAACAGCTGCGTGCCGGCGAGACCGACCGCGGGACTCAGCCTGCTCGGACAGACTCCATGAGGTCCGCAGCAGCCTCTGAATTGTCCTGAACGTCCTGAACATCATCAAGGTCATCGAGCACATCAATCAGGTTCATCAGCTTCTTGAGATCACCGACATCGGTCATCTCAACTGTCGATGTGGGCAACATCGTGAGATCCGCGAACTCAACAGAAACCTCCGCTCCGTCGAGCGCGTCACGCACCTCATTGAGATCACCCGGTGCGGTGATAATCCGCCACATCTCCCCTTCGTCGACAATGTCTTCAGCACCAACGTCAACGGTGAGCATCATCAGATCTTCTTCATCAACCGAAGTCGGTACGAGTACTACACCCTTGCGTTCGAACTGCCAAGACACCGCGCCCGGCTCGGCCAACGAACCACCGTGTTTAGTCAGCGTGGAGCGGACTTCGCTGGATGTGCGGTTGCGGTTGTCGGTCAGGCATTCGATCAGCAGCGCAACTCCCCCCGGAGCATAGCCCTCATAGGTAATTTGCTCATAGCTGACACCCTCCAGCTCGCCGGTTCCCCGCTTGACTGCCCGCTCTATCGTGTCAAGGGGCACTGAGTTGTCACGCGCTTTCTGGTACATCGTTCGCAGAGTCGGATTTGCGTCAAGGTCACCCCCGCCGGTGCGCGCCGCAACCTCTACCTGCTTAATCAACTTGGCGAAGAGCTTCCCCCGCTTGGCGTCTGCGGCGCCCTTGCGGTGCTTGATGGTTGCCCATTTGGAATGACCACTCATAAAAGAAAATCTACTCCTTTGGTGTTGTCGGCGCGACTATGACCTGGTCGCGTTGAAGTCTTCGGCAATACCTGCTTGTGACAACCAACGACGGTGAAGGCGATTATCGCCGGACAGTTCCGGATGAAAGGCAGCAACGGTGACTGGGCCTTTACGGCACAGAACCGGGTTGCCGTCAACTTCGGCGAGTGCCTCAACATCGGGTCCGAGCCGGGTGACAACCGGAGATCGGATGAACACAGCGTGAAATGGTGTGTCCAGACCTGTGATATCGATATCAGTCTCGAAACTGTCGATCTGACGGCCGTAGCCGTTGCGTTCCACGGTCATGTCCAACACTCCCAACGCCACTTGGTCATCGCGTCCGTCACAGATCTCTGAGGCCATCAGAATCAAGCCCGCGCAGGTCCCGAAAACAGGCATACCCCCGTGTGCTCGAAGCCGTAGCAACTCGAGCATCTCCGACCGCTCAAGCAGCATCGACATCGTGGTCGACTCGCCGCCAGGCACAACCAGCGCATGGACCGCAGCCAACTGGGCTGGTGAGCGAACCTGTTGCGTCGCACACCCCAAAGACTCGAGGATCACCGCGTGAGCGGCGAAGGCACCCTGAAGGGCAAGGACTCCAACTGTTGGTGCTACCAACCCCGTTCAGCCAACTTCATGTCGAGCTTTGAGATTTCTTGGCCGGCCATGGCATCGCCAAGGCCAGTTGACACCTTTACCAAGATTGCTGGATCCTGGTAGTGAGTTGCCGCCTCCACGATTGCTGATGCCATTTTCGCGGGGTTACTACTCTTGAAAATTCCAGAACCGACGAAGACCGCCTGAGCACCAAGTTGCATCACCAATGAGGCGTCGGCGGGGGTGGCGATGCCTCCAGCGCAAAACATCGGTACTGGGAGTTGTCCGGTTTCGGCAATCTCCTGAATAAGCGGGAGCGGAGCTTGGAGTTGTTTTGCCCAGTCGAACAGTTCTGCGGAGTCCGCTTGGGTGATTTTGCCGATGTCGCCGACGATTGAGCGAAGATGACGAACCGCCTCCACGACATTACCGGTCCCCGCCTCGCCTTTGGAGCGAATCATGCAAGCCCCTTCGCTGATTCGCCGCAACGCCTCACCCAAATTTGTGGCACCACACACAAACGGAACCGTGAAAGCCCACTTGTCTATGTGGTGAGCTTCGTCAGCCGGTGTCAGCACCTCTGACTCGTCGATGTAGTCGACACCGATGGCCTCGAGCATCTGCGCTTCGGCAAAATGGCCGATGCGGGCTTTGGCCATGACCGGTATTGAGACCGCTGTCTGAATGCCCTGGATCATCTCGGGGTCGGACATGCGAGAAACTCCGCCGTCTTTGCGGATATCGGAGGGCACTCGCTCAAGGGCCATCACCGCGACCGCTCCCGCGTCTTCTGCAATCTTTGCGTGGTCGGCGTTTACGACATCCATAATGACGCCGCCCTTGAGCATCTCAGCCAAGCCCCGCTTCACGAGGGCTGTCCCAGTCTCGCGTTTGTTGTTCTGTCCCATGCTGACCATCTTATGACTGTCGCGTCTTTACGACGCAGAAGATTTTGTTTGCTCGCCCGCTAGGCCCACGGGCTTTCCCGCTCAGGCCAGCGGGCTCGCGGCCCGCGCTGTGTCCAGCCGTGCCCTGGCCTCCGCGGGATCAAACGTGGCGATGTGAGCCCCAGGGAAGCGAGAACCATCAGCCGCGGCGAGAATGAACCATGTTGAACCGGCCTGCAAACCAATGACCTCTCCGTTGAGGTCAGTCAAGTTCCACACCGGTGCTTGTTGAGATCGAGTCCAGGTGCCCTCCACGACCTGACCACGCGTAAATACCTGCACCGGACCGGTATCAAAAGACTGCGCTTCCGGCGATGCGGGATCGGCTGGCGACACCTCGTAGACAACGTGCAGAACCACCACATTCGCGGGAGCGATCTCCACCTCTTCGTCACCTCTCAGCGCGGTATGAAGACTTCCATCCTGCACTCGCACCCAGCCACCCACGGCCGGGTCCCACAGATGAGTTACCTGCCGTCCGAAACTGGCTTGGTAGGTGATCTCTACGCCTCCGATTTCAGAGCCCATCCCTTCGGCAAGTTCGCCGTAGCTCAGCACCGCACCAGGCACGCCGGCACCGCTGAAATCGATCATCTCCAAATCAACCCAGAGGTTGTAGGGAGCGGTGCGAGAACCCAGCCGGAAATACGGATCTAGATGACGCAACGCACCCGCGTCCACAAAGACTCCCCTGTTTGCTGCCCGGCGTAATTCCGCCAGTGTCGGGGTGTTGGCACCAGAAAACACCAATGCAGGAGTTCCGAGACCGGCTAGCAGCTCAACATCAGTAGTTCTGGCCGACCGAACCGGTCCGGCCTGAAGAGGTACCTGAGATTGGAAGACAGCCGCGAAACGTGTCTTGAGACCTTCGATCAACTCTTCATAGACGATGTCGGCTTCCGCCAGTCCCATTTGAGGCCGAGACTGATCGTTGTTATTGCCAATCTTCACTACAAACGCAGAAGCGGCAGCGGCAGCCGGACTCGCGGCCGGAAGTCCGGTGAATGGCGCGACGGGACCCTCGTAGATGGTGGTGGTGGCGACAGAATCTGCCAGCGTGGTGCTGGAAGCCGTGTCGATTTGAGCTTCAACCGCTGATTCATCTTCAGGCGCAATGACCTCAACGCCATTTCCATCCCCAAGACACGCACCTGCAAAGAACGCGAACAACACGGTTATTGCCAACAACTCGACCCTGGGGCGCATCACAGCTCTCGCAGAGCGTCAATACGATCCTGCAGCGGTGGCTGCACTGCTTTTGTGCCGTCCAGTGGTCCAATCATCCACAGATGCCGGGTGGCGCGAGTACCGGCAACACCACTGCCAAGCGCCGCCTTCTCGAAAGCTCCAGCCAGCGCAGGCGGGTATCTGGTCATCAGCACGCCCTGCACATCGGTGAGCGCTAGCCGCTGACTGTCCAGTTGAGTTCGACGCATCGTCGGTGCCAACGGGCCGAGTAGCGGGCCGACCGATGCCAAAGTCGTGGCGGCATGAACACCAGCTCCGAGCTGGGCTAGCTGGCGCGCTACCACCGCTTCAAGTTCCAATCTATTCAGTTGACGCAATGCCCCTGTCGTGACCACCAATTGCGTGTCGTTACCCCGCCCGACCACAGCCGCGTCCAACGCTTGCGAATCGACCAGATGCAGGCTTGGCTCTGCGATTCCGTGACTTGCGCACATGCTTGCCACGAGGCTCTCAAGACGCGGCTCCATCCCCTCTCCAAGTGGTTCAGCGCCCATAGTCGAAAGGATCGCTCGCGGGGCGCGTCGATCAAGGACCATCACCATCCCAACAACAGTCACAAGGCCGGCTAGGACACCGACAACAATCCTCAGGTCAAAAGGTGCTAGCAACGAAAAACCCACTGCCACGACCAAACCGACGACAACTGCCGGGATCAAGAAAACCAATCGGGGTGCCGCAGTGGGCATAGGGGGTACTCTCCGCAAGATCTATCAGTCCGCGGTAATGAGGGCCGCGAGTCGGTTCGTAGTGTGCCTCAGAATATCGGCGCTCAGCGCGGACTCACCGCAGTAGTGCCGCGTAACGCTCCAGGTAGAGATCGGCGAGCCTGACCATCGAGAACTCATCAGCTCTCTCATTGGCCGAGGCAACAAGTTCGCAAGCCCTGGTTTTATCTCGTAGCAACTCGCCGATCAGACCCGCTAGCGCCCTGTAATCGCCAGCGGGAAACAACACCGCATCACGTCCATGCCTAGCCGCGTTGGCGTAACCACCGATATCAGAGGCGACTACAGGCGTGCCCGCCGCCATACCCTCAAGTAGAACCAGCCCGAACGACTCGCCGAACAAGGAAGGGGCACAAAAGACGTCTGCTCCGCGGAGTCGGGCAATCTTCTCGGTCTCGTCGATCGACCCCAACCACTCCAGCCTTGAGTCGCCGCCGTACTGCGTCTTTAGTTTCTGCGTCTCAGGGCCGCTGCCCGCGATCCAGACGCGAGTATCGGACGGAAGCAACTTCACTGCCTCAAGCAGAACTTGCAGTCCTTTTCGCTGTTCGTGTCGACCTATGAACAACACGGTTGGACGATCGGTGGCGTAAGCCGGACTCTTCCGATAACGGCTGACCTCAACCCCATTGAAGAGAATGTGATACTCACCACCAAGATGTTCCATAGCGAGCTTGCGAGCATCCTCAGAGACCACCACACGATCGTCTAGCCGACGAGCCAGATAGCGCACCGCCTTGGGCATCAGTTCGTACGACAATGATCGGCCCGCGGCATGAAACGTGCCGATCAACGGCGCGGGGTGGGTCAGCAACGCAGTCGTCGTCGGCCCCGGCGCGAGCGGCTCATGCAAGTGAATGACATCGAAAGCTTCATCGCGCATCGCTCGAATGACACGAAGCTGAGCGGAGGGATCTGGTGCCACCGGGGCGATCGATCCGTTAGCCGACGCCGGCAGACTCAGACCCAGAGGAGTCACGCCCGCGTCCGGTGGCGGTCCATCGCAAGGCGCCAACACCCGTACCGCGTGACCGCGACGCCGCAACGCCCGGGCCAACGCCAACACTTGCGATTGAACCCCGCCGGGCATAGTCAGGCTGTAGGGACAGATCAATCCAATGCGCATCAGAGGTCCCGCAAGTGCTCGGGCAGTGGCAGGCCGAGTAGCTCATAGTCACTGGGCCAGTTAGGCGACAGCATGTGCCATTGCTCTGGTGCCTGTGATATCAGAAACTCAAAATCTCTCGCCAAATCCTGAGTTACACGGGCGATGTCTTGGCGAAGCTTGCCGCGTCGTGTGGTATCGAGCGGCGGGGTGGAAATGGCATGGCGAGTGTTATCGCGCCAATACACCGCCGAGGGAATCAGCGGCGATCCAGTCCTCAAAGCCAAAGTTGCGGGTCCGGCTGGGAGCGTGGTTTTTTCACCGAAGAACTCAACCGGGATGCCGTTGCCCTGAATGTCTCTATCCGCCAACAGGCACAACACTTGACCCTGTTTCAGCGCTTGAATGCTGGTCTTGGCGGCGTCGGGTCCGAGGGGCACGATATTCATGCCCAACGACTCGCGGAATCCAACGAACCACTCAAACAATTCTGGCGGCTCGAGCGGCTCCACCACTGCGGTGACCTTGAATTCAGGCACCAGGGCCATCCACCATGCGGCCCATTCCCAGGTCCCGAGATGGGGCAACGCCAGAATCGGCCCTTGACCGCGCTCCACAGCCGCGGCGATCTCACCGAACCCCTCGAAACCGAATCCCCGATCGATTTCCTCGACCGGCACACTCGGCAAACGGAAACTCTCGGCGTAATAGCGGGTGTACCACTCGAAGGTCTTGGCGACGCGACGACGCGTCTCGGTAGAAGACATGGGTCGCCTGAGCACCCGCTCAAGATTGCGAGCCGCGACCAGTCGCTTCTGCCCAGTGTTCGCCGAAGCAGCCCCTACAGCACGCGCCACCGCGTTCTGGGCGACAACCGGCACATGACGGGCCAACAGCGACCCCGCCCGATAGGCGGAGACCGATGCCACGGTCAGCCTTCGCGCAGTGTCCGACGTTCACGCATTCGCTGAGCCCAAGCCGACTCGTTGCGTCTACGCGAGCGTTGGCGAGGCTGGCGCCGAGGCCGACGGGCCGGAAGGGGTCTGTCTATGGACGCCTGACGCCATACCTTGACGAAACGCTGCAGCGCAGTAACCGCAGTGAGGGCGAGCATGATCCACAGGATCGGTATGAGGACCTCGGGGAACAGCAAGGCCAAAGCAAGCATGATGACGCGCTCGGCCCGTTCCATGATCCCGCCTTTGGCCTCATAACCGAGCGACTCGGCCTTGGCCCGCTGGTATGAGACAAACATCGCCAAAGCCATGATGGCCACCGGCAACATCATGATTCGACCCGGCTCGGTGCTAGCTAGGTGCCAGGCGACTCCACCGAACAGGAGAGCATCGGTCAGCCGGTCAGAGACAGAATCGAAATAGGCACCCCTATCGGACCCGGAATCAGCGGCGCGCGCCACTGCTCCATCGAGAGCGTCAGAGATGCCGGTGATCAACAGGAAAAGCAAGCCGATTCGGAGATAGCCGGCACCGATCGTCACTGCTGCGACGGTCGCCATGACAATCCCGACGATTGTGATGACGTCAGGGGTGACGCCTGTGCGACGCAAACTGTGACCAATGGGGGTGAGGCTGCGGTCAACTGCCGTGCGCCAGTTTCCGTCGAACATGAAACGCTCCTCGCGGGGACGATTTCACGATAGCAGCACGTTGGGCACGATCCCAGGGTGCCGGTGACGCAGCCGCGTGAGGGACTGCCGGATTGGCCGGCGTTGCAACATCGGACTTCCGGCCGCGAGTCCGGCTGCCGGTGACGCAGCCGCGTGAGGGACTGCCGGATTGGCCGGCGTTGCAACGGGTTAGCCAGTCTTCTAGTTTCTCAAGGTTCGCTGCTTCAGCTTGGGCTCAGGTTTTGTTTCGGGAGGATCTTGAAATGTCGGTTTGGTCGGTTCGGTCGTTGGGCGGCTGGTGTGGGGTGGCGCTGTGTTTGGCAGCGACTTCGTTGCTTGCCGCGTCGCCTTCTGGCGCGGTTGGGGGTATGGCGACGTACCCGCAGACAGGTATTTCACTGAGCCTGTTCAGTGGTCGGTTGACAATGACATCAGCAATATTGGCGGGAATTGCTTTCTGCCCGATGAGCCAGTGTCTCGTGGCGAGACGGCGCTCTATCTCTGGAGCATGGAAGGCCAACCCGCGTTTGAATTCGGGCATTCGTTCGTAGATGTGACTGTCGAAGCCCAGAACGCTGCAATTACCTGGTTGTCCGAAACCGAAACAACCACCGGAACCTCCGACACTGAGTTCTCGCCTCAAAACACCTTGACGCGTGCTCAGATAGCGGCGTTCTTGCATCGTTTGGCCGGCGAACCGGACGCAGACCCGCATCCGTTTGTTGATGTCCTAGCCGGTTGGCAACAAGCACCCGTTTCGTGGCTGGTAGCTTCTGGAATCACCACCGGAACGTCGCCGACGACGTTTTCGCCTGACGACAGGCTGACCCGCGCTCAACTCGTCACGTTGTTGTGGCGCTACCAAGGCAAACCGGAAGTGACCGTCGATCCCTCCTCGCCAGTGTGTGATTCCAGGTTCAATGCCGTCAGCGCCGGTTGGTATCACAGTTGTGGGTTGCGCAGCGACGACACCATCAACTGCTGGGGCGCCAACGTTTTCGGCGAGGCCGACGCTCCCGAAGGCTCCTTCAAAGCCGTTGCAGGCGGCGGTTTCCATAGTTGTGGGTTGCGCAGCGACAACACCATCACCTGCTGGGGCGACAACCGCTTCGGAGAGACTGACGCACCCGAGGGCAGCTTCAAAGCCGTCACCTCCGGCGGGTTGCATTCGTGTGGGTTGCGCAGCAACGACACCATCACCTGCTGGGGCGAGAACGTCTTCGGGGAAGCCGCCGCGCCCGAGGGCAGCTTCAAAGCCGTTACCGCCGGTTACGGCCATAGCTGCGCGATGAGCAGCGACGACTCAATCATCTGCTGGGGGCCGGTACCTACACCGCGGGGTGTGAGATGGTTGTGATCTCAGGTGCGTAGGTTGGTCCAGTCTTCGGGGTTCTGTTCGACGAATCTGTCGATGATCTCACCGTCGATACCGTCTACCAGTACCAGTCCCCGATGTGTCGGCGAAGGTTCGTTGCTGTAGAGAAGCACCCTCCAGGTGGGCCGACTCCGTAGACCTCGCCAACCAAGCTGCGCCGACGCGTGACCAACCGGGAAACCAACGTCGCGCGCCGCTGCCTGCAACGCCTGCTCCTCGTCGAAGGACAGATCCCAACCACCCTGAGCATGATATAGACCCACCAGGATCAAAATAATCCCAGCTACGAGCACTCCGTTGTTGACGAACGAGTCCTTCACAACGGGCGTGTCTGCGCCGACCGTTAGGCTCCCCAGGACGCAGACGGCGCCGATCAACACGTACAGCACCGCCGGAATACGACGCCTGCTGTTGTTCGGAAAAAGATACGGCTCCGCAACCGCGCCGGGGTCAAGATCCGCCGGAAGCGAATCGCGGAGTTCGTCATCTCGTTTTGTTTCGCCCGTAGCGTGGTCGTCGTTCACGGAAGTGAGCCTAGCTTTAGCCTGGTTTCATTGATGCTCGGGCCATTACCGTGTTGGGGGTAGTGTCTTCGCGGTTCGATTCGATTGAGTTTTGAGGGACGGTGGTGATGCGGGTTCGGTTGGTGGGTTGGTGTGGGTTGGTGTTGTGTTCGGCGGCGTCTTCGCTGTTGGTGGCGGCACCGGCGGGCGCTGTCGCGGGTTACGGTGACGTAGCCGAGGATCAGTATTACACCGAGCCGGTCCAGTGGTCAGTCGATAACGACATCACCGATATTTCCGGGAATTGCTTTGGCCCGGACGCTCCGGTGTCACGCGGCGAAACCGCGGTGTACTTCTGGAACATGGAAGGCCAACCCTCCGCTGTGGCTCATTCGTTCAGCGACATAGGAGTCCAAGCCCAAAACGATGCTGTTTCCTGGATGGCAGTTGCTGGTATCACCACCGGAACCTCAGCAACCACGTTCTCTCCCGATGAGACCTTGACGCGCGCTCAGCTAGCAGCGTTCTTGTATCGGCTAGCAGGTCAACCGGCCGCCGAGGCGCATTCCTTTGTTGATGTGGTCGAAGGTTGGCAACACGCCCCCGTTTCTTGGCTGGCGACTTCTGGCATCACCACCGGAACCTCACCAACCAGGTTCTCTCCCGATGAGACCTTGACGCGCGCTGACCTGGTCACGTTCCTGTACCGCCAACAGGGCGGACCTGATGTCACCGTAGACCCCCTCACGCCGACATGTGACCCCAGTGCGTTCATAGCCATTGCCGCAGGCGGGTTGCATTCGTGTGGGGTGCGCACAGACAACATCATCGCCTGCTGGGGCGACAACTACTGGGGGCAGACATATGCGCCTGCGGGAACGTTTCAACACATATCCGCCGGCGCGAGCCACTCGTGCGCGATCCGCACAGACAACACGATCACCTGCTGGGGCAACAACCACAGGGGTCAATCCGATGCGCCCGCGGGAGAGTTCCAAAACGTCGCCACCGGAGCGAGCCACTCGTGCGCGATCCGCACAGACGACACCATCACCTGCTGGGGCGACGAAGAACACGGTGAAACGGATGCCCCCGCCACAACATTTCTTGCCGTCACCGCCGGCGCGAGCCACTCGTGCGCGATCCGCACAGACAACACCATCACCTGCTGGGGCAACAACCACAGGGGTCAATCCGATGCGCCCGCGGGAGAGTTCTCAACCGTCAGCGCCAGCTACGAGCATTCGTGTGGTTTGCGCACAGACAACACCATCACCTGCTGGGGTTGGAATTTCCACGGGCAAACAAACGCGCCCGCGGGAACGTTTCAAAATATCACCACCGGCACGTCGCATTCTTGTGCGATCCGCACGGACAACACCATCACCTGCTGGGGCTGGAATTCTTATGGGCAAACAGAATCACCTGCCGGAACGTTCCAGGATGTCACGACCGGCGCGTTCCATTCTTGTGCGATCCGCACAGACAACACCATCACCTGCTGGGGCTGGAATTTCCACGGGCAAACAGAATCACCCACCCGCAACCGGGGGCCAGGCAGCGACGATCTGGTGCCAAGTATCTGAGAGCGTCTCGGGCATTACCCGCACATTGGCGACCGAAGTCATGAAGTTGGTGTCGCCGGCGAAGCGTGGAACGACATGAACATGGAGATGATCCGGCACACCTGCCCCTGAGCCTCGGCCAAGATTGGCGCCAACGTTGATGCCGTGGGGCTGATAAGCGGCCGTAACCGCCAGCGTGGCACTGCGGACCGCGGCCCAGAGTTCGCTGTGTTCATCGGTCGTCAGGTCGCCGAGCGCGGTGACCGGCCGATTGGGGACCACCAGCAGATGGCCTCGCGCGTACGGATAGATGTTGAGCACCGCGAAGCAGAGTCCGCCCCGCCAAACTATGTAGGTCTGCGCATCAGGCAGTTCGCTGTCAACAAGGGCCTCAAACAGCGTCTTGCCCTCTGGCACCACCAACTCGGTGTCAACACCAGCTTCAGCAGCCGGTATGCGCCACCCGGCCCAAAGGCGCTCAACCATCAGGAGTCACGACCATCTCGAGATCAGGCACCTGGGCTCAGACCGGGCCCGCGGCTTCTGCCGCGAGCTGTTCGGCAAATTCGACCACCGGCACGTCGCGTTCAGGCGCGTTCTGGTCTCGGCGGTTGACTCCGACCGTGTCGTTTCCCACGTCATCGTCGCCCACAACGAGGATGTAAGGGATCTTCTGGACCTTGCCGTTGCGGACACGTTTGCCGAGCGGTTCAACCGCATCAGCCACCTCAACGCGGGCACCCACGTCACGCAGGCGGCTGGCAACGGTGTGGGCATAATCGTTGTGGACCGCGGCCACCGGCAGGACACTTACTTGAGTTGGTGCCAGCCAGGTGGGAAAGGCGCCGGCATAGTGCTCGAGCAAGACCCCGAAGAACCTTTCCACCGATCCGAACAGAGCCCGATGAATCATTACCGGACGCTTACGTGACCCGTCAGCAGAGATGTACTCCAGATCGAAGCGCTCCGGAAGGTTGAAGTCGAGTTGCACAGTCGAGAGCTGCCAGGAACGACCGATCGCGTCACCGACGTCGACATCGATCTTGGGGCCATAAAATGCGCCTCCACCTTCATCAACCACGTAGTCCAAGCCACAGGTATCGAGAGCATCGCGCAGACCATCGGTGGCTTGTGACCACAGTTCGTCTTCACCAACCGACTTGTCAGGCGGACGGGTCGAGAGTTTGGCGACAAAGTCATCGAAGCCGAATGCACGAAGCACGCTGAGCACAAAATCGAGCAGCGAAGCCAACTCAGCCGCAATGTCTTCTTGAGCGCAAAAAATGTGGCTGTCGTCCACCGTGAATCCACGGCTCCGCATCAAACCATGAACCGCGCCCGATAGTTCGTAGCGATACACCGCTCCCAACTCAAAAAGGCGCAGGGGCAACTCACGGTAACTGCGTTGACTCGAGCGATAAATCATCACATGAAACGGACAATTCATCGGCTTGGGGTAATACGACGTGCCGTCGAGATCCATAGGCGGATACATCGAGTCGGCGTAGAAATCGAGATGTCCAGAGGTCTCCCACAGCACCGACTTGGCCAAATGCGGCGTGAAGACAAAGTCATAACCGCCTTGTTCATGACGCTTGCGGCTGTAGTCCTCCATCAACTTGCGGACCAGAGCACCCTTGGGATGCCAGACCGCCAAACCGGGACCCAACTCCTCGGGCCAACTAAGAAGATCGAGATCGACCGCAAGGCGACGATGATCCCGCTTGGCTGCCTCGGCCAACATCTGCAGATGGGTTTTCAGTTCCTTGCGCGACGACCATGCGGTGCCATACACCCGCTGAAGCATCGGACGCGAAACATCACCCCGCCAATAGGCCCCCGCAACAGACTGGAGCTTGAAAGCTCCGAGCCGGCCTGTGCTGGGCACATGAGGACCGGTACACATGTCACGGAACGTGCCATCGCTGTGGATGTCGCCGTTGGCGTAGTAGCTGATTGACGACGCGTCTGCGACCTCGCCGGTGTCTTCACCTGTCGCCGCGCCCGACACGACACGCTCAATAATCTCGGCCTTGTACATATCATCGGCAAAGAAGGTCGCCGCTTCTTCGGCGTCCAGCTCGTGTCGCACGAAAGGTTGATCCTCAGCGACGATCTCTGCCATGCGCGCCTCGATCTGCTCCAATTCAGTCTCGGAAAGCGCCTGACCATCGGGCAGTTCGACGTCGTAGTAGAAGCCATGTTCGATCGGCGGACCGATCGCAAGTTGGGTACCGGGGTAAAGGTCAACAATGGCCTGCGCCAATACGTGGGCGGTTGAATGACGGATAGTACGGAGACCAGCTTCGGACTGAGGTGTGACGATTTCGACTCTTGACCCATCGCGTAGCGCCACGTTGAGATCCTGTTCGACACCATCGACAACCGCTATCAGCGCTACCGAAGCGAGGCGAGGACTGATTGACGCAGCCAGATCAGCAGCCGACGACCCGACGCTGAGTTGTCGCTCGGATCCATCGAGCAGTCGAACGGAGATCAAATCAGACATAGGCAGTCAACGATACCGGCCGCGTCTGGGCCGTAGGTCGCATTATTCGCCTACCAAGCTCTCGCACCAGATACTCATCAGCAGCCAGAGATCAGCTCGCCAAAGCAGTCGATTTCAACACCTCAGTAGATGAGCGGCGCGGCAACATCTCCAGATCAGTAGCCGCATGCGTTTGCTCAGCGGACTGAGAGGGCCTCTTCGTGGCGTACTCATCGACGTAGTCCTGCCCAGTCAGGTTGCCGATCTCAAACATCAACTCGTCGGTCAACTGGCGCAAACGAAGCCGCTTATTCGTCGCAGTTCCGCTCGGCTCACCCACGATCGGCTTGCCAAACCGAACTTCAATGGGCCGAAACGGTTTTGGGGCTTTGGCATCGGGGGGCTGCACCGCGCGAGTCCCGAGAATCCCCACCGGGATGATTGGCGCACCGGTCCGGATAGCGAGTCGCGCCGCGCCGGTGTGCCCCTTGTGGAGAAAACCGTCACGGGCCCTAGTCCCCTCGGGGTAAATTCCAAAGAGTTCCCCGTCCTCAAGCAGTCGGGCCGCGGTATCGAGCGCGCGAGCCGAGGCGTTGCCGCCACCGCGATCAATCGGGATCATTCCGAGCGCCGGAAACAAGCGCCGAGTCTTCCAATCGTCGAGATACTCCGACTTGCCAACGAACGTGATCCGACGCGGCAGCGTGGCGGGCAAGAAGAAGCTGTCTATCACCGATGCATGATTCGGCGCCAAGATGGCAGGACCGTCAACAGGCACATTGTCGAGTCCCACCGAGGTGATCCGCCACAAAGCAGAAAATACCGGACGCAGGACGACCTTCGCGGCGGTCTGTAGCTGTCCCTGCTCCCGGTTCATGGCCAGAGCATTATAGGACGACGCCAATAAGTGCGGCAGCGGCGCTCACTCCCTGTCGTTGTGCCACAGCTTCGTCAATCACCTTGAGCGCGGCCGGCACATCCAGGTCATCATCGAGATGTGCCCGCACTTCGTTGATCGCCGCGTCCCCAGTGGCTGCGGCACGCCACTGTTCGAGACGCTCAGCGGCATCTGACATCAACTGATCACTCCAATTCCAGGGGCGGCGATAGTGATGAGCACTCAATGCCAAACGGATCGCCATCGGGTCATATTCAGATCGAAGCTCATGCACAAAGATCAGGTTTTGAGTCGACTTCGACATTTTGCGACCGTTGAGGTACACCATCGACTGATGCAACCAGTGCCTCACAAACGGCTCTCCGGTTGCCGCTTCGCTCTGAGCCCTGACGCACTCATGATGCGGGTACAGCAGATCTATGCCACCTCCGTGAAGATCGATCGAAGGTCCTAGTTCGCGTAGCGCCAGCGCAGTGCATTCAATGTGCCATCCAGGGCGACCAGGACCCCACCGCGATTCCCAAGAGGGCTCACCGGGACCGGACGGCCTCCACATCAAGAAGTCCAGAGGATCACGTTTCTGAGGATCATTGGGATCCTCGCGCCATTCCAATCCAAGCCTTTGCATTCGTTCACGGCCCAACGAGCCGAGAGACCCGAAGTCTTCGGCTGCTCGGGTGTCGAAATACACAGTGCCGTTGACGACGTAAGCCATTTGACGCTCGAGGATCGTTTCGATCACCCCTCTGATATCGGGAATAGCGCCGGTGGCCCTCGGCGCCGACCACGCCGGGAGCACGTTGAGGGCCTCCATATCGTCGTCGAAGCGAGCCGTCTCTCCGAATGCCAGATCGAGATAGTGGACTCCGCGTTGTTGCGCAGCGGCGAGGATGTCGTCGTCGACATCGGTGATGTTGCGGACACAGCGAGTCTCGTGCCCCAGGTCGCGCAGACGGCGCTGCAGAACGTCGTAGGTGACGTATGTGGCGGCGTGACCTAGATGAGTGGCGTCATAGGGCGTGATACCGCATACGTACATGGTCACGACCGGACCAGGAGCGAATCCAACAGTCGCGCCCCGGTGAGTGTCGTAGAGCTGCATCGGCTCCATGGGCGCTCAACGACTGCTAGGCGTGCGGATCATCGTTGATACCCGCGAGTTGCAACGCGACCCGGGTCTGGTAACGAACATTCAGTTGCAACAACACCGCGGTGAACGCCTCAATGGCCATGGCGTTGGACAATTCGCCTGCGTCCAGAGGCCTCATACCAGGGATCTGACTGCAGAGATCAGAGATCGTAACAGTTGCCCGCTGATGGTCTGAACAGATCAAGATGTCCGACACAACCGGGCAGTCGATGCGGCCGAGTTCGGTAGCAGGCACGTGGTGAAACGCGGCGGCAACGTAGGAGTCGCGCAGTTCGGCTTGAACGCTGGCACTAACCGAACCGCGAGGCGGGACTAGAGGCTGAAATTCACGACCAACCTTCGACAGTGCGTTGCTCATGCAAACGACCACCTTGCCGCGAAGTTTCGGACGCACGCTGTGGGCAGTTTCGGTAGCAGCGTTCCACGGCGTGGCGATCACCACTACTTCTCCCTCCGCCGCTCCGAGGTTGTCGGCGCTGTCGATGTGCAGTTCGGAGCGCGGCCATTTGTCGATGATCGAATCACGCACTTCCATGGCGCGATACTTCGAACGGGACCCGATAGTGACCTCATGCCCAACGGAAGCCAGTCTCGCCGCTAATGCAGTCCCAGCAGGACCTGTAGCGCCCAGTAATCCGATGTGCATCACAGTGAGGGTACGGTGTCGTTGCAGACTCCGGCGCAGTAAGGGAGAAACGTGGGTCTATTGGACGGAAAACGAATAGTGATAACAGGCGTCCTCACCGACGCTTCTTTGGCGTTCGGGGTGGCGACCCGAGCCCAAGCGGAGGGTGCCGAGATCGTGCTCACAGGCGCAGGCCGCGGTTTGCGACTTACGCAACGAACTGCCCGCAAATTACCTACTGAACCCGAAGTGCTTGAGTTCGACGTCACCGAGCCGAGCCATGCACAGAGCCTGCGCACCGCCCTTGAAGCGAAATGGGGTCGCGTAGACGGTGCCCTTCATGCCATCGGCTTCGCACCCGAAGCCTGTCTGGGCGAGGACTTCATGGGAGCCACCTGGGATGACGTGAAAGTGGCCATTGAGATCTCAACCTATTCGCTGAAGCTGCTAGCCGACGCCGTGACGCCACTGATGACCAACGGAGGTTCGATTGTCGCTCTCGACTTCGATGCGACAGTTACCTGGCCTGCCTACAACTGGATGGGGGTCGCCAAGGCGGCTCTGGAGTCGACCAACCGTTATCTCGCCCGTGAGCTTGGGCCGGCTCAGATCCGCTGCAACTTAGTGGCCGCTGGGCCGATTCGGACGATGGCCGCCAAATCCATCCCGGGGTTTTCAGCTTTCGAGGAAGTCTGGGACGACCGTGCACCGCTCGGCTGGGATGTCGGAGATTCCAGTGCCGTAGCAGAGACAACCGTTGCTCTGTTGTCTGACTGGTTTCGCGCCACCACCGGTTCGATGATTCACGTCGACGGCGGTTACCACATCATCGGTGCCTGATACGGCCGCGACTAGGCCTCCTGGTCGGTTTCGTCGCGGATATCGCCGACTAGGGCCTCCAAAACGTCTTCAAGGGTGACCATGCCGAGCAGCTGACCGTCCGGTGTCTGCACCAGAGCCGCGTGGCAACGGTGCAACCGCATCGACCACATGAGGTCGCGCACTGGCTGATCGGGATCGACTATGAGCATCCGGCGGATCATCTCCAACGGAACCTGATCAAGATGTGAAGCCCCATTGCCAGCGAGGTCGGGCAGGCGCAACAAATCCTTCGAGTGAACAAATCCGACGATGTTGTCGGGTCGGGTGCCCTCCATGGGAATCCGACTGTGACCCGAGGAGGCGACGATCTCTTCGATCTCGTGGACCGCTGTGGAGCGCGGCACCGACACCATCGCCGCCGCTGGCACCATGATCGACCCAGCCGTGCGATCTCTGAATGCGAGAGCCCCCGAAAGCAGATCGTGCTCGGTGTCCTCGATCTTGCCTTTCTCAAGGACACCGTCAAAAAGGGTGTGGAACTCGTTGACGGTCAACGCCGTGTTGATCTCATCTACCGGCTCAGTTCCAAGCATCCTCACGATGCCGTTGGAGACGGCATTGAGCGTCCACACCACTGGTCTGAACAGGATTAGGTAGAAAGCGTGGATCGGGGCGATCACCCGAGCGATACGTTCCGGGTTGGAGATCGCCAAATTCTTGGGAAGCATCTCCCCCACCACCATGTGTGCAGTGACAACGAGTCCCATGGACAGCACAAACGAGATTGTGTGGAGCACGCCGCTGGGCACCTCTACGAACGCCTCAACCGCTGATTCGATCAGCGAGGCCACTACAGGCTCGGCCACATAGCCAAGACCCAGAGACGCCATGGTGATTCCAAGCTGAGCGCCGACGAGCTGCGGTTGCAGGTCCTGAACGGCTTCGAGAGCAGCCGAAGCGCCAGCGTCATCTCCGCCTTCAGCCATCGGTTCCAGTCTCGTCACCCGACTCGCCAGCAAGGCGAATTCCGCGGCGACGAAGAAACCATTGACGGCAATCAACAAGACAGAAACTGCCAAGAGTCCAACAGTCATGACGTGCCCTTTGCCGGTGCCACTACCCTCACCGAGGCAACGCGAAGGCGCTCCATCGCCACCACTTCGAGGCGCCAACCATCCACCGTGCAAATCTCGCCTGTATCGGGTATGTGCCCCAATCGGTCCAGCACTAGCCCCGCGAGCGTTTCGTATTCGCCTTCGGGCATCACAAAACCAGTCGCGTCGCGAACCTCGTCGGGATGCAACGAGGCCAACACGACCGTTGAGCCGCTCGCTTCCACTTTGGTCAGAGCGGCCGACTCGTGGTCGTATTCGTCGTCGATCTCTCCGACGATCTCTTCAAGCACATCTTCTAAAGTGATGATCCCGGCGGTGCCACCATGTTCATCAATCACCACCGCCAGTTGTTGGCCGCCTTCGCGCAGATCAACGAGCAGGTCATCAAGCGCACGGGCTTCCGGTACTGCAAGAACCGGTGCCATCAACGCCACCACCCGGGTTGTCTCGCGATCTTTGACAGCGACGGTATGAACCGACTTCACATGGACGACTCCGACAACATCGTCGAGGCCGTCGCCCATCACCGGAAATCGCGAGTGCCCCGTTTCAATCGCCAACGAAACCAAGGAATCGATGGTTGCGGTTTTGTCAATCGTCACCATGCGAACTCTCGGCACCATGGCATCGTCGGCGGACTTCCCCGCCAAGCGAATGGACCGAGTCAACAACTCGACCTCGCCCGCATCAAGCGTGCCTTTCTCGCCCGACGAGCGAATCAGTAACTCGATCTCTTCACGATCGCGTATCGATTCAAGTTCATCGGTCGGTTCGACTCCCAGCGCCCGCGTCAGTCGTAGGGCTAGTCCGTCGAGCAGCGCCACGAGGGGTCGGGCCAAGATCCCATAGACCGCCGTCGGTCGGGCCAGCAGCATTGAGGCTTCCAACGGATGGCTCGTCGCCAGCGACTTTGGAACCAGTTCACCGATCACCATTTGCACGACTGTGGCGATCAACAACGCCAGCACGATCGACCACGCCTGAGAATCAACCCCAGAAACCTGTTCAAGCGCCGGTTCGATCGCGGAGGCGACCGCCGGCTCAGCCACTGCGCCTAGCAGCAGCGAGGTCACGGTAATACCAAGTTGTGCGCCCGACAGGTGATAGGAGAGTCGGCTCAGCAGGCGTTGGACCTGTCGGGCTGAGCCTCCCTGTTGCTTGGCACGCTCGTCGACCTTTGTGCGGTCAACTGAAACCAGGGCGAACTCGGCTGCCACGAAACCGGCGTTGGCGACAATCAAGCCCAGCGCGGCGAAGAGCCGCAGGGCGGTGGGGATCACAATCTCAAAATGTAGCCGTAGGTTGTGACGATGCCTGCCGTGCGTTCTGTCTCTGAGTCTGTGGGGCTCTCGAAGATTGCTTCGCGACCCACACGGCCTCCGCTGCGGAGTCGCTATCCCGAACCGCCTTGCAGTATTGATCCCGAAGAGTCGAAGGGTTGGCTTCGCAGGGTATGGCCTGTGGTATGGCAGCAGAAGAAAATTTTCGTCAGCGGCGTTCTCTTCGGGTTGCTGGCCACTGTCGCCACGGTGCTCGTGCCTCTGACCGTCGGACGCGGCATCGATGCCATCGTCACCGGCGACAGTCCAACACCGTTTGTAATCACCCTGGTGGTGCTTGCGGTCATGCGTTTCGGGTTTGGTTTCGGGTATCGCTTCAACCTCTTTCGGGCCGCGCTCCAGATTGAGAACGACCTTCGGAATCTGATCTTCGCGCGGCTCACGGAACTGTCGTTCAGCTACTGGGACCGGGTACAGAGCGGCCAGATCATCAGTCGCGCCAACACCGATATCCGGTCGATTCAGTTGCTTTTTGCCTTCGGGCCGTTGATCGCAATGCAACTCGTGCTGTTGACGATGGCTCTGGTGGTGATGTTGGTGACAGATGCTGCTCTCACTGTCGTGGCATTGGCTGGACTGCCGCTGGTATTCATCATCGGTGTGAAATTGCGAAAAATGATCTTTCCGCTCTCCTGGGTGGCTCAGGCCCGCCAAGCCGAAGTGGCCACAATTGTTGACGAGAACATTCAAGGCGCTCGTGTCGTCAAGGCGTTCGCGCAGGAGAAGGGGCAGGTGCAGACTCTGGCTTTGGCATCGCATCGGCTTCGCTGGGTTGGGATCGAGGTGGCCCACACGCGGGCTCGTTATGCCCCCGCGATGGAGGCTTTACCGCGGATGGGACTGGCGTTGGTGCTGTGGTACGGAGGCATAAAGACCATCAACGGCGATATCGGGATCGGTGACCTGGTGGTATTCAGCACTTACGTTGTGCTGTTAGCCACACCCTTTCGAATGGTCGGGTTCATGCTCTTGCAGTGGCAACGTGCCGCGGCCGCAGCGCTGCGCGTGTACGAGATTCTTGATGAACAACCCGCTGTGGTCGAACCCGCCGATCCAGTGCCTCTGCGAGAGCCTGAGGGGCGGATCGAGTTCGAGAATGTCTCTTTCTCATATCCGGGTTCGGACGGTTCGCTGGTGCTCGACGAGATGAGCTTCACGGTTGAACCGGGTGAGACGATCGCCATTGTCGGTCCGACCGGATGCGGCAAGTCGACCATCACGCGGTTGATCCCCCGTTTCTACGACGCCGACTCGGGTGTGATTCGCGTCGATGGCTCCGACGTCACAGAATTGTCCCTGAAGGATCTGCGCAATGCCGTCAATGTGGTGACCGACGATCCATTCCTGTTCGACACCAGCGTGTACGACAATGTCGCTTTTGCCCGGCCTACCGCAGAACCCGATGTCGTCGACGCCGCCATCGCCGATGCTGTTGCTGCTGAGTTTGTTGCCGAACTCCCCAACGGTGTGCTGACCGAGGTCGGTGAGCGGGGTTTCTCTTTATCGGGAGGTCAACGCCAGCGAATCGCCCTCGCACGGGGATTGTTGGCCGATCCCGCGGTGTTGGTGCTCGACGATGCCACCAGCGCCATCGACGTGACCGTTGAGCAGAGAATCCATGACGCCATCAGGCGACGACGCTCAAACCGCACCACGATTCTCATCGCACATCGACTGTCGACCATCGCCTTGGCTGATCGGGTGCTACTGATGGACGAGGGGCGAATCGTCGCAGCAGGTGACCACTATGAGCTGTTGTCCAGCAACCCTGCCTACGCCTCAATTCTCGCCGACACCACAACAGATGCCGCCGCCATTTCCGATCTCGGCTCCTCGAACGGGTCCGGCCCAGATCACGCCGGGACACGCTGATGTTCACGATCGGGGGTGGGTTCAGCCCACGAAGCGGTGCTCCCACTTCGATGGAAGCCAACGCGGCAGCCGGGCTCCCCCACGCGGATGTGCCCGGCGACTTGCGGGAAAAGGTCATCAAGGTCCTCGAACACGAACCTGACCACACAATTGCCGAGGTTCCGTGGAAACACGACCAGTGGGATCGGCGACCGTTCACCCTAGTCCGGTTCCTATGGCCGCACCGGTTCCGGTTAGCAGCAGCAATCGTGTTGGTGTTGATTGAGACAGTTGCTCTGCAAATGGGACCCGTCCTCACCCAGATCGGTATCGACGACGGTGTCCGCCAAGGTCGACGCGACGTTCTCGTCACCGCTGCTTTCATATATGTCGCTTCGGTGCTCGTGGCGGGAGCGCTCGGCCGTGCGCGTGTCTCATACACCGGAAATCTCGGTGAGCGCCTCAACGACAACCTGCGGATTCGGGTCTTCAGCCACATGCAACGCCAGAGCATTGACTATTACAACGAGGAGAAGGCCGGCGTTCTCATCACCCGAATGACCTCAGACATAGAGGCCCTCGCCGTCCTGTTCCAAGAGGGCATCGTGAACCTGCTGGTGCAGATCTTCACCCTGCTGGTGATTACTAGTGCGCTGTTCTTCTATGACCCCCTCTTGGCCGTGATCACCCTGGCGGTGGCCGTGCCACCCACGTTGATTACCTCGCTGTGGTTCCGTGATGTTTCGGCCCGTTCTTATCTGGTCGTGCGCGACCGTATTGCCGCGTTGCTTGCCAACCTTGCCGAGTCACTCGCTGGGATCCGCGTGATCGCCGCTCACAACCGCAGGTCGGTCAACCTGGCGATGCACAGCGATTTGGTCGGCGAGCACCGCGATGGGGCGGTGGCCGCGGCGAAAGCCAACTCCACTTACGCTCCGGCCACTGAATTCGTAGGGATTTGCACGCAGGCTGTGTTGCTCGGAGTAGGCGGTGCGATGGTTGTCAACGGACGCATCAGTATCGGCGAAATGGCCGCCTTCCTACTGTTTCTTACATCGTTTTTCGCCCCGATCCAGACGCTTGTTCAGTTGTACAACTCCTATCAACAGGGCGGCGCAGCCATCGTCAAACTGCGTGAACTGCTGGGCACCGAGTCCTCGGTGGTACAAGCCCCGGATGCCTATCGGTTGCCTCCGATCGAGGGTGAAATAGAGCTTCGCGACGTGACTTTCGGATACGCCGATGAGCGTCCGGTGCTTCACAACGTGTCGCTGCGCATCGCAGCGGGGGAAACGGTGGCTTTCGTTGGCGAGACCGGCGCCGGCAAGTCGACAGTCGCGCAACTGCTGATGCGTTTCTACGACCCCCAACAAGGATCGCTGTTGATCGACGGCCACGATCTTCGCGGGGTCGAGATCGCCAGCCTGCGTTCACAACTCGGGGTAGTTCCTCAAGAGCCGTTTCTGTTTGCTGGTGTGGTGCGTGACAACCTCGCGTTCGCCCAGCGAGATGCAAGCGACCGCACTCTGTGGGCGGCGTTGCAGGCGGTAGGCATAGACGATCTCGTGGAACGGCTAGGTGGGCTCGACGCGGTGGTGCATGAACGGGGAGCATCCTTATCGGCTGGTGAGCGACAACTCTTGGCGCTGGCACGTGCCTTAGTTGCTCGGCCCCGAGTGTTGATTCTCGACGAAGCGACCAGCAACCTCGACCTCGTCTCGGAGTCTCGTGTCGAACAGGCTCTTGATGTCGTGCTTGAGAGCCGCACGGCGGTGATCATCGCCCATCGCTTGGCCACTGCCCGTCGAGCTGACCGGATCGCAGTGGTTCACGACGGTGAAATCGTCGAACTAGGATCGCATGACGATCTTGTGGCCTTAGGGGGCCGATATGGGGACATGTATGCGACTTGGGTCACCCACGGCGGGGCGAAGTGACGGTGAGATGAACCCTGAGCTGAAGCGATGAACGTCGAACCCGAGATCATTGTCGCCGCCGTGGTGATTATGGCCGTGGCTTCATGTGTGCAGGGTTCGATTGGATTTGGCTGTGGGTTGTTGGCCATTCCCCTGTTCGCTCTGCTTGACCCCGATCTGGTGCCGGGACCGATCTTTGTGGGTAACGCAGTTCTAACCACCTCCACAGCACTTCGCGAACGTCAGGACATCGACTGGTCGGCGGTCAGATGGGGAACCGCTGGCCGCCTTCCCGGAACCATCGCCGGTTCGCTGGTTTTGGCACGCGCGACTGACACGAGCCTGCAGCTATTGGTGGCAATTGTCATTTTGTTGGCTGTGGCGTTGTCGGTCGGCCCTTTGAGAGTCCCAACCAACGCGCGGACATTGTTGGGAGCAGGCGTGTTTTCGGGGTTTAGTTCTACTTCGGTGGGTTTCGGTGGGCCGCCGATGGCGCTGCTGTTGCAGCACCGTCCGGGGCCGCAATTTCGTTCAACGATGGGCATGTACTTCACGGTCGGCCTGTTCATGGTTGTTCCCGGAATTGCGCTCGCTGGTCGCCTCGGAGTTGACGAGTTGATTGTCGGAGCCGCTCTCGTCCCTGGTGCAATTGCTGGGTTTGCTGCATCTGGACCGTTGCGCAAGCATGTCGATGCCCGCAGTCTGGCTCCGATTGTGCTTATGGGGGCGACAGCAGCCGCCTTTGCTCTGCTGGTGCGGGTCCTTACCTAGATGGCCGAGACGCATGCGCTCAAGGAAGTTTCCACGGTGCTGGATCTACGCGCAGTGCAACGCACGATTGATGGCGTGGAGGTTCTGCGTGACATTCATTGGCGCGTCGAGCCTCAACAGCACTGGGTGGTTCTCGGTCCCAACGGTTCGGGGAAAACAACTCTGATGCAGATTGCCTCGATGTGGCTTCATCCCTCAGCCGGTGAGGTAACCGTGCTCGGTCAGCGACTCGGGCACACCGATGTCCGAACGCTGCGGTCGCGCATTGGGTTTTCTAGCGCTGCTCTAGCCAAGATGTTGCGTCCACACTTGCTGGTGTCCGACGTGGTGATGACCGCCTTGAACGCCGCTCTGGAACCTTGGTGGCACGAATACCGCGACGAAGACCACGCCAACGCACAGCGAGTTCTTGATCGAGTCGGTGCGGGCCACCTTAGTCAGAGACGGTTCGGGGCGTGCTCAGACGGCGAACGACAACGGGTGCTGGTAGCACGTTCGTTGATGACCGATCCTGGGCTGATTCTGTTGGACGAACCAACAGCAGCTCTTGACCTGGCTGGCCGCGAACAATTCATCTTGATGCTCAACGACCTGGCCAGCGATCCCGCCAACCCTCCGATGGTGCTGGTAACCCATCATGTTGAAGAGATTCCAGATCGCTTCAGCCACTGCCTGCTGCTTCGTGACGGGCGAACTTTGGCCCAGGGTCCTCTTAGCGAAGTGCTCACCGATGATCTGCTCAGTTCCTGTTTCGGCCTACCCCTCACTATTGAACAGCGGAACCGGCGTTGGACGGCATGGACGAACTGATTGCGATCACCACGCCTGATTCGACTCTGATCGTCGGCGCGTCGACGACGGCTCGGTTGGAAATCCCGAGCGCCACCAGGCCAGGAAGATCTGCATCAACGAGGGGGTATCTCAAATTGGTGGTGGTCACTCCCGTTGCCGTTCCGCCGACGGCGTGAAGCGCCAGCGGTTCGCCTGCCACCAGCGGAATAGTTCGCTCGTCGGCACCGTGCACAACCCAGACCCGATGCTCCCCCACAACCGCGTCAATGTCGGCTTGTTGCCAACGCTTTGACGCGAGCACCAACAGATTTGCGAGTTGATGATCGAGACGACCTCCGTCGCGTAGCACCACATGTATCCTTTGAACCCCGCTGTTGATTGCAGCGGACAAGGCGAGTTCAAGATCTGACTCGTCCTTGTCGCGCCGATGTTGCGCTATCTCTGAGCCGGCAGCAATAGCCGCCGAAAGAGCCTCCGCTGAGACAGAGTCCAGGTCGCCGACCACCAAATCGACAGGTCTGTGTGCAGCCAACAGCACTTCTAGCCCCGCGTCGGCTGCTATCACGAGGTCTGTTTGCGGGGCGCGCTCAACGGCTCCGCGAGGTGCCCCCGAGGCGACTACCAAGGCACTGGTAGCAGAGCGCATCAGGTGCCGAGCAGTAGCAGCAAACCGATGACGGTGTAGGCGACCATCACCAGCAGCATCGGATATTGGGAGCGCAACGCTGTTTCACGCTGATACCGATCGATCGCCCGATCGTGCGCTGCGGCCACGGCAAGCACATGCCCTACCGCGATAGCAACGGCTTGAACCCAAGCAATCTGCTGGGGACTGACCAGAGTCCAGTTGATCGCATAGTCCCTGGTACCGAACAGGTCCCAGCCGTGCCCGAAGGGATCGGACAACAAGTTGATCAACACTTGCCCGTCCAGCAGGAGGGCGCTGAAATAGTGGGCTACCGCATAGGCCACCACGATCGGCACGAGCGTTGGGGCGAACTCTTTGGCCAGGTCTCGGGTTGAGTCGCCAGTGACAAACGCCATCACTTTGATGGCCAGCGTGTAGAGCATCGCTACGAACGCGATGATCACGCCTAGACCGATCGTGTTCGTGAACACCGATTCCCAGCCGGTGAGGTCGCCGGCCAGGTCAAGCCAGATGGAGCTGCGGCTGAAGCCGTCGAATGTCGTCGCCCCGAGCACCGTCAAGATGAAAGCTACGCTGTACAGGCCGCCACCCAAGGTGGTGAGTCCCGACAGCGGGGTCCGCAGACGCAGGTCCTTGGCGTCGTCACGATATACAGGGGCGATCAGCGAGATTTTCTTGAACAACACCGCAAAACCGTCCGCAGAACGCACCCAACCACGACCAAACACAGCCGCACCGACAAGCATCACAGCTGAGTACACGGTCAAGAACACCGCAACCGAACGGGGCGAATCGGTGCTGTGGTAGGCCAACTCAAACCACAGGTAAGCCACGATCGCCGCTACCGCAACCCACCCCACGAAATGGCCACCAGCTCCATGGGTCGTCGATGACATCGAGGTCTTGGCGATCCTGGCCTTCAGCCATGCTGCCGCATCGGCGATGGTCGTGTACGGGTTGAACGCGCTCCAAACATCACCGACCAGCACAGACACCAGTTGCAATCCAACCCAGAACCAGATCAGAAAAGCGGTTGGGGCGATGTTGACCGCCGCCGTGGGTTTACCCCACCAAGCTGCGAAGATCACCACCGCGAATCCCAATACTCCAATGAGTTTGCAAACAACCGTGATGAACCTTGCGGGCGGAGACACCAGCGAGACAACCCGACGACCGGCGGCCGCCGCGGCCAGTCGTGGCTTGTCCCAAAAGGTTCCGAGCGCCACGAAAGACACAATCACCGAGAACGCCGCGGCCCAAGCCATCTGCCAAGCCGGCAGAGGAAGATCGGTGCGGCTTCCGGTGCCATGAGCGGCCACAGGTTGCGCTGCGCTCAGCAACCACGCACCCAAAACCAACCCGAAAAGCCAACGACGGATCATGGGATGGCAGGGTAGTCCGGTTCGACAGCCGCTCACGACGCGGCAAATGTATCTCTGTGACCGAAACAGCGAACGACGAATACCGCGACATGGCAACACCGCTAGCGGCCTGGTTGACCACCCACCTTGATGGCGCTACCCACGTTGAGGTCGGCGCTTTTGATCGGCCGAGCGGCGGGTACTCCGCCGAGACACTGATCGTGCCGATCACGGTGACGACGTCTGCCTCAACCGAAGATCGCACCGTCGTGCTGCGCCGAGAAATGCCTGAACCACCCGTCTACCCGGTACAGGTTGGGGTCGACAACGAGATAGAGATCCAGTGGCGGGTCATGTCGGCATTGGCCGCTCATGCCGATGTCCCCATCGCTTCGCTGATCGGATACGAGACCGACTCTGAAGTACTCGGCTCGCCGTTCTTCGTAATGGACTTCGTAGGCGGAGAGATTCCGCGCGAGGACCCGCCCTACGTGTTGACGGGGTTCTATGCGCAGGCCAGTCCCCCCGAACGCGAACTCATGGGCTATAGGTGCCTCGATGTCATGGCCGGGGTACATGCGGTCGACATCGACAAGGCCGACCTCGGTTGGCTGACAGACGGCGACGTCAATGACGGGCACCGACAACTGAAGATCTGGCGCGAGTACGCCGAAAGGGAACTTGATGGGCGGCCCCATGAGTTGATGATGACAGCCTTCGATCGCGTCGCCGACGAACTTCCGAGAACAGACACGACCGTGCTCACCTGGGGGCGATGCTCGACTCGGCAACGTGATCTGGCAGAACTTTCAACCTGCGTGTCTGACCGACTTCGAAGCCGCCGCCCTGGCACCGCCCGAGATGGATCTTGGCTGGTGCTTGATGTTTGAGCAATGGTCCCATGCGCTCGCCGGGGTCGAGGTGTCGGCCGGTGTGCCGAGTTTGCAGCAGCAGGTGGAGCACTACTCGACAGTGGGCAACCATGAAGTCACAGACATCGGCCCCTGGGTTCTGTTCGCTGCCGCGCGTTACGCCGCGATCGTCGTGCGGATCATGAATCGCTGGGTTGACCGGGGACTGCTCGATGCCGACCAGACCGTTTACCTGGATCCGATCGCGCCGGTGCTCAAACCTTTATTGGACGCTTGAATCCTCACGGTGCCCGAAGCAGCGAGAAGGTTTGGCCAAATTGTTGGACAAGGCTCGTGGTATCAGTCCCGTGGCGGGCAACCGGCCGATGACCGTCGGCTTGCTGCAACTGTGCGTTGGTTCCTGTTAGTCTGTTTCGATTGTTTCTGGTTGGCTTTGATGATACTGTGATGTCCGTAAGCCACTTCCCCCCTTGACTCGACCATAACGAATTGGATGGGAGACCAGAGTGGCCCTGACAGAGCAGCAGCGAGCCGAGATCTACAGCAGTCTTGCCGACACGATAGGTCAACAGGGAGCGGAGTTCCTTATGGCACAGCAACCACCTGGAGGATGGGAGCAGTTGGCCACGAAACGTGATCTGGCAGACCTTGAGGTCAAGACACAGGCCTCGTTCGTCGCACTCAACGCCAAGATGGATGTCCAGTTCGCGGCGGTCAAAGAGCAGTTCGCGGAGGTCAGGGAACAGTTCGCGGCAATCAGGGAGCAGTTCGCGGCAATCGACACGCGGTTCGCGGCGGTTGACACTCGATTCGCGGAGTTGTCGGATAAACGCAGCAGAGATGTTTGGGCGTTTGTTGCGGCAATTGCTGTGATAACCGTCTCCATCTGCGGCTCGGTCTTCTTGGCGGTCTCGCAATTCGCACCAGCCTGAACGACGCACCTTTGCCTGGCTGAGGCGTTTGCACCCACCGGCTCTGCCAGTTGTATAGAATCCTGGACGATGAACTCTGTTGGACGACAACTCCTGGTCGCTGCGACCATGGTCTTTCTGGCGGTGGCTGGCGGTTGCTCATCTGACGGGGACCAGCCGGTGGATCAGAGCCGGAGGCCCGGCAACGCGGCTGATCGCTATCCCTTCGAGAGGGCCTTAGTCGCCTGTTATCAAGACAACGGCATCGACTCAGAGTTGTTACCGGACGGGGTTATTCACAGGAGTGGCACGCTGTCGCGGGAGGAGTCGAGAGCATTGAGTGACCTGTGTGATCAGCGTCTTGAAGACGAGGGTTTCATCCTCCATGAGGAACCGAGCGACGGTTCGACCGAACGTACCTACAACGCGTGGGTGGCTTTCCGCGAGTGCATGATCGATCAAGGAATTGCTATAGGGGAGTTGGGCAGCCTCGAATCTTACGCCGCGAATCCGAAGCCTTTGGGCAATCAAATCAGCGCTGCGCTTCACGAAGATCTCGGATCGTTCAAGGAGGCCTATGACCAGTGCCCTTCGCGACGCGGCTTAATCAGTATCAGCGTTGCCGGTGCGTGAACAGGTCGGATCGGCGTGGTAGGAGGGGTTGGCGACGGCGAGTTTGTCGAGGGTGGTAGCCCATAATGCCTCGGCGAGTTCAACTCGGCGGTCGTCGAGTAGGCCGTTGCGGATCGCCTCTGCCAGTTCCTGTTCGCTGCTGACACCAAGGCTCCGCAGTCGCTCGGCGTGAGCGGCACGGTCTTGGGGAGCCGAACGCGCCTCGCGTGCCGCAATGGTCAGCGCATTCGCAGCGATTCGCAGCATCCAGCGATCGCGCCCTTCGGCGCGGGGACCCAGATCGTCGCTGAGATAGTCGCGCACGCTCTTGAGCAGTTCCGCGGCATCGGGCAGATCGTGGGGCCAGTCCCTAGGGAGTTCTGCGCTCATGTGTTGCCCGTCGCTAGTAGTTCCGGTCTCAATAGGAGCATCACGTCGTACTCCGTTTCCACGACTCGCCGCCCGATCACAGCTTGTTCCAGGGAGCGTTTTCCGCCCCGACGATGATCGTCAACCATCGCCATAGTGACCACACCCCAGCGAAGACAGGCCAACATCTCCCACCAGCGCAGTTCGTCGAGGGTGACGGCTTCGCCTCCGTTGGCCTGATAGGCGTCAAGCAACTCGCTTCTCGAGCCGATTCCACCGACCTCCCCCGCACCTCCGAAACGCCAGGCTCGTGCTACCAGCCATCCCAGATCGAAGGCAGGATCACCGAAGTACGCAAGTTCCCAGTCCAGCACCGCTGCGAGTCCCTCGCTATCGACCAGCACGTTGCCCATACGGAAATCGCCATGAACAACGCACGGCTGCCGGGCTTGCGGTCGACGCTCGTCAAGCCACCGAAAAGCCAGGTCAAAGACCGGGTGCGGGTCCTCGAAAGCCTCATACAGCGTTCGTTGAACAGCCAACGGATCGTCGATGGTCGCGATTTGATCCACCGAGGTCACCTCCAGGCGATGAATCGCTGCCAGTTCTCGACCAAAGTCGGCGACCAAGCCTCGGCGTGCTTTCGCAAAGGTTTCGTCGCGCAGAATCTTGCGGGGAATCGACTCCCCTTCGATTCGTCGGCTGATCATGAACGGTGCACCGATCGGGTTGGTGTCACCAGTTTCTGACGCCACGACCTCTGGCGCCGTGACACCACCCGTGCGGGCACGTCGAAGCAGCGCCGCTTCGTCGAGTCCAGTCCGGAGCCGCGAGGCCGCAGATCGGTGACGCTGCAGAATCAACCGCTGAGATTCGTTCGTGGAAACCGCAGTGAAAGACCAAGTCTCGCGGCTGGCACCTGCAGACAAACGCTGTAGGTCGTTGATCTTGACGTCACCGAGTGGACCGGCAAGCGAGACGGCGAGTGCGTTCGCCAAATCAGCGCTCATCAGAGCCCCATGCCGGTCATCTCATGTCGGTGCCGATGGGACGACCGTCGACGATCTGATCGAGGTACTCACTCATCCCCATACCGACGCGGCCGTTGCACTCGTAGCGGGTCATCGCCTCGGTGATGCGTGTGTGGAGTTGTTCTCCATCGTCGGTGGAGCGACGGTTGCGCAACGGAATCATCGACAACACCCGGCCGGTGATCTCATATTCTTCGTGGTCTGTTGCCGCCCAGCACCGGATAGCGGTGTGGTAGTCGTCTGAGTCCCACTCGGATTCGATCCTGCAATCTCGGATCAGCGAGTATTCGCCGTCTACCAGCACCATGCCGCTGCGAGCAGGGGTGCCGTCGCGGTCGACTATGGACAGCATCATGGCGAAGTCGGGGCCGAAGATCATCGGCAACCAGCGGTACCAGCGCAGCGCTTGCCAATAGCGGGGCCCCCATGATTTGTCGCGCAAACCCAAGCCGTCGAGTGCGATCGTCTCTTGGCCCAACTCGACAGTGCCTACAACTGCGGTGTGTTGTTCGTAGTGCGCCTTGGCGAAGCTCTTCGAAGCGTCAGTTTCCAGCGGGCTGCCGTCTTCGTATTGGGGCAAACCTCCATACATCGGCGACACGCCGGTCACGTCGAGGCGCACTGAACAGTCGACGAAGGGATTGTCGCGAAACGCCGCACGAGGGTTCGTCATCTGTTTGGGTTCTTCGAGCAGACACACCTTGCCGTCGTAGTTGATAGTCAAATGCTCAAACGGTTTTTCGACTTTGATCTCAAGCCCACCGGCACGCATCTCGTCGTTGTTGGTGATTTCAGGTCGCCCGTAGAGGAAGCCAACTCGGCCGTCGGGCAGATAGATGCAAACTGTCATCTCTGCATAACCTTCGTTGACGCGGTTACCGATCCTGAACCATGCGCCCAATTCCCGTTCCAGGTCGAAACCGTTGAGATACATCGACTCGTTGTAGTTCGAAACCGGATCCGGTTCGTGGGTGTATTCGTCCTCCGGTCTCAAGACGGTGACGATCTTGGGTTCGCTCATCGGTTCAGCGCTCCGAACTCTGCGCGCCCTTGGAACTCTGCTCGCCCTTGGAGCTCTGCTCGCCCTTGGAGCTCTGCTCGCCCTTAGAGAAGGCCGCGCGCAGATCTTCAAGACCAGCCGGGAGTTCGATTGGCGGGTCTGGCAACTGCTCGACGCCGCGATCGGCCAACCAGCGCCGCATGGAGTCCATGTCTTCGCTCCACGAACGAGGGTCGCCCATCATCACTTCGTAGAGCTCGACACCTTCGGGTCCCGCAACAAACGGGCCGAATGAGGCTCCCAGCGGCAACTCGATATGGCCCCCAGGACCCAGCTCAACATCACCGCAGGTGAACGAACCGGACAGGACAGTGAGAGTGTGGGGGCTGTAGTGCCCGTGATGCCGCACGATCATGCCCGGATCCCAACGCGCGAACAATGCCAGGTAGAGAGGCTCTACCGAGAACGCCACCCATTTCTCCCAGACATGAGACTCCGAGCCATCGGCGTTGCGCTGGCTGCGCACCGCGATGAAGGGAATATCACCATCGTCGATGTTGGTGAAAGTGGGTTCTAGTCCCGCAATGCGCGGTGTGTCGCTCATCTGCGGTCTACGCCGCGAACCTAGGCGAGTGCTGCTTCGAGCGCTGCTACAGAAGGAGCGAAGTAGAACGAACCCGAGGCCGGGGTGGAGTAGTTGGTGATGGCGTCGAGCGCCTGGCCACCGGTGCCATACATGGCTTCCATGCGCTCACGCATCGGCGCCTGAGTCTTGCAGAAGCCCATGAAATAGAGTCCGACGGTGCCCTCGTGGAACGCATAGGGGGTGGAGCGGCGAACCATCTCGCCCCGCTTCGGGGTTGACTCATCGGCGGTGGCGCCTTCGTGTAGCTCGACGTGTGACAGGTGCGAAGTCGGCACTTGGGTGTCGAGCTTGACCGAGTCCGGCTTGGTACGCCCGAAGGTGTTCTCTTCTTCTTCGAGCGAGAGCGTGGCCCAGTAATCCATGTCGTGTACCCAACGTTGGGCGATGCAGTAGCTGCCACCTTCGCCGCGCTGGCCGTCATCGACAATGCCCCGGTCCTTCTGGTCTTCGGGCTCCGGGTTGCCGGTGCCGTCAATGTGGCCGGTGAGATCGAGGCTGTTCTTGTAGATGAACGTCGGGGTTTCACGGGCAACTTCGAGATGGTCGGCTACGGCCTTGCGGAAGGTGTGCTGCACCTCCCAGATCAGGTCCTTGTCGGCGTGATGGAGCCACATGAGGAGCTCTTCTTGGGTTCCCTTGGCGACGCGGGAACCGTCGGGTGACTCGTAGCCGGGGTATCCCTGGAAATCGTCGGTTTCGATTCCGAGGTCGTCGGCCAGCGTCGGACCAACGAGAACACAAAGGTTGACTCCCTGTGCCGCGGCGTCGGCAAGGCTGTGGAGTATTGCGCTCTTGATGAGACCGAGATCGGCGTTTTCGGTACGACTCATGTGTACGTACCACTGGTACTTCTGAAGATCCATGAGGATCGCGGGCTGCGAAGTTGCCATTAGATGATTCCTCTGTCGATTGATAGTGAATGACGATTCTGAGGCTAGACGATTGATACCCGCACGAGGCAAGGCAAGTACCGGATTTTGCGCATTCTCCGTTTGTAGAGATCCAGGTTCGGTCGCGGAGGTCTAGGTTGCGGGTCCTACGACGCTGAATCCGTCTTCGCTGAAACCGACTTCCACGCCGCGATTGATCGAAACCCAGTCGCGAGCCTCAAGATATGGGCGGAAGGTGCTGGCGATGACCCGTTCGTCGTCTTTGGTCTTGGGACGCTGGATCTCGTAGAGGTGCGGAAACTCAAGCCAACCGCAAACCGTGTCCCAGAGGCGCAGCGCCGCGTCGTCGAGGGGCGGGTCCACCAGAACCGGGCCGAAGATTGTCTGCTCGCTGCCGTCGTCGCCCGCGAAGAACATGGTCGGCACTCCATAGCCCGACGCTGCGACAACCTTGTCGTGCTCGGCTTTCACCTCGTCATGGGTGGTCGGGTCGGCGATTGCGGCGTCGACAATCCCGGGATCGAATCCGAGCTGCTCCAACAGGTGCCGAGCCACATCGGGATCGTGGGGTTTGTTGCCGTCTTCGTGCAGTGCTCTGCCCGCGGCTGCGTACCAGGCGTCGAGATGGGCCATATCGATACGTCGCAGAGCCGCGCCGATACGCATCATCGACCAGCCATAGGACCACTCGCGCTCCCACGGGTGTTTCTTGCCTTCAACTCTGTTTATCTCTTCGAGGCTGAAGAAACGCCAGTTGACCGTGAGGTCGGTTTGTTCGCGTACGGCTCGTATCCAGCGTGAGGTCTGGTAGGCGTACGGGCACATGACATCGAAGTGAAAGTCCACGCAAGTCGGTCGATCCATGACGAAACCCTATTGCTTTTCACCGGTCGGGCCACGTCTCTTCCGGGCTGGTCAGCACCTGGGGGCTGGTCAGGACTTGGGGGTCAGGTCGAACAGCACCCGGGCACCTCCGGGTAGTTCTGCTCGTTGACGAACATCGAAGCGCTCGGTGATCTGCGCCTCAATGACCGAGAGCGTGTAGGCGTCATGGGTGCCCGTGCGCTTGTGACTCTTGAGTTGTTTCACCTTCTGGTCTGATTCAGCGGGCACCTCTAGAACCACTTCAGCGTCGAGGTGGAAGAAAAAGTCGAGGATCGCCGCGGTCGGCACATTGTGGGTGAGAGCCAGGTGATGGATCACCGCTAGGGCGAGCACCAGTTCTGGTTTTGAACGCTCGGTGAGCGGTGGACGTTCGGTGCCGCGCCAACCGATCCCCGTGGTCGGATCCGCAAAGTTCACGACCAGCGGTATGATCCCATCGCTGGCGTCTTCGCGTAATGCCCGGTACAGGCGGTCAACGACTAAGGCATCGGCATCGAGGGCTAGCACCACATCTGCATGTTCAACCGCGATCTTGCTGAACATACCGTCGTTGGCACCGATGTCCCAGACCTGTGAACGGTGTCGTTGCGCCACAATTCCGCGTACGAAATCGGCTTTGCTGAGCAGGTCGTTCGATGCGTAATGGCTCCGCTTCGAGTAGTCGGCCCACTCAGAATCGGAACGATTCCAGCTCAAGTTGTCGACCAGCTTGCGGAGCCGGTCGACCAAGCCAACGTAGATCTTCTTGTTGTACCCGGCTCGCTTCAAGTCGTTGACGGTGTCCGCTGATCCCCCGCTGAAACGTCTGTCGGCCTTGGCGTGCAACCACACATGAGGGATCAGTCCTTTGCTGGAGTCGCGCCGACCCTGCAGCACCCGTCGAGCCTGTTCTGGAGTAATGCCGTCAACCGCACCCCGCATCCAGGGCTGGTGTGGGAGGTCCTTGTAGGCAGTGAACAGCAACGGATACAGAAACATCTGACAGAACTGCCGGTAACCCCACCAAGGCTCGCCTTTCCGGGTCGGCTCAAATGAGGCGATGTCGATGAATGTCGGCTTCGCTCCAACGAATTGGACGTTGTATGGCGTGGCGTCCTTGCTGGTCATGTCTTCATCGATTGCAGCTCGGACCAACTTGAGGGTGAGGCTCGCGGCGTCCTGCAGCATCGAGAACGACCACTCGTGGGCGTACGTGATCACGTCAATGGACCCATGTTCGAGCACCAAGGCCCAGTCAGACCCGTCGGGGGCCACAGCTTCAACCGGCTCGCTGCTGACCAGATCTCCGGCCTTGCACGCTCCTCGGTAGAAATTCGTGGCGGTCAACGCGGCGAAGTCCGTTGCCGCGGTCTCGTTGAGACCTCGCAGCACACGGCTTCCCTCACGCCAGACACGAGAGTTCGGATCACGAAACGATCCGCTGTCGTAAACCGACTCCGGGCCGCTACCCGGGATCATCACTGAGTGATTTCGTCGGTCTCGCCGACTCCTTCAGAGTCGTTTGTTTCTTCGTAGCTCGGGGTTTCGTTGGAGGACTTATTCTTGCCAAACCCCAACTTGGAGAGCACTGCCCTGCCAGCAACCGCAATCCCGGCGCCGCCCGCTGCAACCGCGCCGATGATCGCGCTGCCAGATGCCGGGTCTAGATATGCGCTGATCATCTTTCTGCCACCCCCGATCTGGTTCTCGGAACCCTACAGGCGCATCAAAGCGAGCGCCATCGTGGCCGCATTACCCGCTATTCGAGCACTAAGCCTCGCCGTGCCGCTTGAGGAGTCGGTGTGCACGGTGGCGCACTGAACTCAGTTGACTCTCGCCAACAAGACCGAAAAATCTGGAATTGCTATTGGATGACATGGGATACAGTATGACTCTACTTGAATGAAGTGCAGTCAGAAAAAGGCGTAACCCCGGCCGTTTGCCGAAGCATTGACGGTTCCGGGGCTTTCACGAGCAAGCTTACAGGCGGCGGAGGCAATGTCAAGCATCTACAACCAAACAGTTGCTCAACGCCTCACGCGAGAGCGACTCAGTTCGTACCTTTCGGAGACCGGCGGAGATCTTCGAGAAGCGCTGGGCCTCTACGACTGGAATATCCGAGCGGGCGCAGCCATGCATGAGGACATCGGTCGTTTCGAGGTGGTTTTCCGGAACATCGTCGCGGACACACTCGTCGAACACGGCGAGATCAGTGGCTGGGAAGGCCCCTGGTATCAGCAGCACCACCTGTTTCGCGGCAAGCAGCACGAACCGATGAGCCAAGCCATCGCTAGGGCTCGCGATCGGGCCACCCGACATCATCGGCCCGAGGTCTATGGCAAGGTCATCGCCGAGTTGAACCTCGGGTTCTGGCGGTACCTGTGCCATAAGAGATACCTGACCTCGTTGTGGGTACCAGCGATAAGGTCTGCTTTCCCCCTGCACCCGGAGACCGGGAACTCCTACCAGATCCGGCAGGAGGTCGAGAACCGAATGCAGAAGCTCCACTTCACGCGCAACCGCATCGCACACCACGAGCCGATTCACCGTCGAGACTTGAACCTTGAACACGAATATTTGCTAGAAACCATCGGTTGGATGTGTGCCGACAGCAGATCTTGGATCAAAGACACGAGCCGGACCCCAAGCGTCTTGGCCGCACGACCGACGCTGGAGGGGTATCGGAAATGATCAATCGAGAGAAGTGGGGTTTGGGATCTGAGTTGGTTGGGGCGGTGGGCTGATGGCACCGCCTGTCGTTCTGATTCACGGGTTTGCCACTTCGACGGAACGGACCTGGCGCGAACCTGGGTGGTTTGACCTGCTCAAAGACGCCCGTCGTCGTGCTATCGGTATCGACCTGTTGGGTCACGGTGACGCGCCCAAACCCACCGACCCTGAGGCCTACGACGACCTGGTGGCACCCGTGTTGGAGCGGTTCCCCGACTCGCCGGCCGATGTGATCGGCTACTCGCTCGGAGCCCACACGGCACTCGGCATCGCCATGTCGTATCCAGAACGCGTGAACCGGTTGGTCCTCGCCGCGATCGGGCGCAACGTCGTCGATTTCGGTGACAGCCGGCCCTTGGAAGGCAACGTGGAGGCCCGATTCGAGTCGTTGATTACCGCTCCGGGCAACGACTCTGAAGCCCTTCGAGCCTGCCTGGCACGAGAGCGGCGGCCTTTCACTGTTGAACAACTGGGGAAGGTTCAAGCACCCTGTCTGATAGTGATCGGAAGTGAGGACTTCGCAGGGCCACCCGAGCCACTCGCCGATGCGCTGCCGAACGCCACCGTCAAGATAATCCCGGGCATCGACCACTTCGGACTGCCCAAACAATTCGGTTTCATCGACGCCACTCTCGAGTTCATCGACGCCGTTTCGCAATGGGACTGATCGATCAACGACTGCGCCGCGGTGCGCTTTTTGTGCGGGAATGCTGTGAGTGGGTCACACTGCTCGTGTGAAGACGCTGCTGTGGCGAATCGTTCATCTGCTGGTGCTCGCCACCTTGGCGATCAGCCAACCGCTGCTGAGCATCCTGGGCGAGAACCCAACCTTCTTCACTGCGCATTCGAGTTCACCGGGCCAGATCGTGGCGTTCGCAATCTTGGTCGCGCTAGTACCCGCGTTTGTGCTCAGCGCGGTGATGATCGGCGGACACGCCTACTCGCACAGGGCCGGTCAACATTTCTTCCGGGGCGCTATGGCAGCGCTGACCTTCCTGTTCGTCATTCAGGTGGTCGACGTGATCGGCGGGCCAGCTTTGCTCGTCATAGCAATCGCCATCGCCAGCACATATGGCCTGATGACGCTCTATGTGAGGTACGAACGGGTTAGCTCATCGGTGTCGGTGTTGGCTGTGCTGCCTCCTTTGGTCGTCGTCCATTTCCTGTTTGTCTCAGCTGCCAGCAGTGTCGTCTTCCCAGACGATGTTGAGGCGGTAACGCTCGAAACGTTGCTCGGGGCAGATCTGGACGACATTGCGTATCCAGCAGATCAAGACAGACTCGAAAGCGCTGCCACTGACAAGGCAGACCCAGCCAACACCAGCACCAGACAAGACGACTCCGACAACGCTGCGGTCGGCCCAGATACCGTTGAGCAAGCCTCGCTGGTCGAGCGGCTGAACGACCGGTTTCCACCGATCTATCTACTCGTGTTCGATGAGTTGCCGTGGCACTCGCTGCTCGACGAGAGAGGCCAAATCGACTCGGTTCGCTACGGCAATTTCGCTCGGCTCGCTGAAACCTCACATGTCTTCAACAACGCCACTACGGATGGATTCACGACGGAGTTGGCGGTGCCTGCCTTGCTGGCAAGCACGCTTCAGACTCAGCCCGCTCCGGTTTATTCGATGTATCCCAACAACCTGTTCACCTTGTTGGGCGGGGTGTACGACGTCTCGTCTTGGGATCCGCTTGTTGATCTCTGCCCCGACTCCGTATGCAACGGCTCAGCGCCGGAGCAGGTTCTTGAACTGATCGCGGTCGACGGAACTGTCTCCACCTCCACGACTGCCGCACCCGCAATCACCGTCTCCGCCAGTTCAACAACAAACCCAACTACATCAACCACAGTTTCCACGACTTCAAGCGCTGCGCCGCTGTCCGAGCCAACACACGACGCAACGGGGGGTGACGACAAAGGCTCGCTCTCACTGTTGCTCCAAGATGCCGCGATCGTGTTCGGGCATCTCGCAGCACCGGAAGGGACGGATTTTGGCCTTCCCTCAATCGGAGCCGGATGGGGCAATTTTGGACGGGGTTTGACCACCGCGACAACCCCGACCGCTACCACTACCACCACTACCACCCAGAACGGCACGACCACTACGGCAAACACCACAACAAGCACTCAGGTAGCGACCACAACCACTCAGCCATCATCGGACACCAGCCAAACCACGACCACACTGCAGATCACCACCAACGTGGAAATCACTGATGGCACCGACCCCGTCGACCCGGAGCGCATAGCCGAGGAACGAACCGCATTTCTCGACAGCCTGATCTCCCTCGACACACGCGTCTTCGACTTTCGAAGAGAGATTGCTGCGATCGAGGCAGGTGATCTCCCCCGCCTGCATTACCTGCACACCTTGTTGCCGCACGTGCCTTGGCGACTGAGGCCCGATGGCTCAAGCTATGCCGATATCGGTCTCCCGGGGTATTTCTCCAAATGGGACGACGATCAAGACAAGGCGCGATTCGGACAACAACGCCACCTTCTGCAACTCGGCTTCGCAGACCACCTCCTAGGCGAGTATCTGGACCGCCTCGAAGCAATCGGAGACCTTGGTCGCGCCATGGTGATCGTGACCGCGGACCACGGGATCTCGTTTGTGCCGGGTGAGCGATCCAGAGGAGTCAACGATGTCAACGTAGGTGGCATCGCGGGTGTTCCGCTGATTCTCAAAGAACCAAACCAGAAGACCGGGACGGTTCAACCCCAGCCTGTCCGGTTGATCGACATCGTGCCCACGATCGCCGCGCTGCTCGGCGTTGATGCGCCATGGGATTTCGCTGGGCGCAACATGTTCAGCGCGCAGCCGGCGGTAGACCGTGCTGTGGGCGGAACTGGAGGTTCGGTGAAGGTGCCGGAGGACTTTACGACAATCACCAACGAACTGGCCGCCGACATGCACGAAGTATTCGGTGATGGGCACTCGGGCAGTCTCTACGGACTCGGCGGAGCACACGATCTGATCGGCACCCTGGCGCGGGATTGGGCGACCAACCAATCCGCGCACTGCTGGGTCAAAGAACGGCCAACAACGATTCCTGACGCTGACGGGTCGATCGGCTATGTGTTCGGGCTCATCGACGCCCCACCGGGCGCGTCGATCCCCTTCGCAATTGTGGTGGACGGAATCGTGGCTGGTACGGCCAGGTCTTTTGAAGACGGCCCAGATCACCGGGTCTTCGCCATTGGTGATTCGCAGTACTGGCAGGGCGAGGACCCAGCCGTCGAACTCTACGAGATCATCAATTCCCGCCTCGCCCCGATTCCACGCTGCTAGCCGCCCAAACGACACACCCGGGCTTGGCTCAGCCGACGTAATCGGTCTACAGGGTCACGTCCACAGTAGCGCGAATGTCGGTGGCAGAGGCGGCCAGAATTATCGAGTAGGAGCCAGGATCGACCACCCAGTCGTGCACCGCTGGGTCCCAGCGGGCGAAGCAACGGTCCGCCAAATTGATGCGGGCGGTGCCGGTCGCACCGGCGGCCAGATCGAGCTTGGCAAAACCAGCGAGTTCCTTCACAAGCCCGTCACGACCCAAGCAGCGAACGACACGGCCCGCTGGCTCGAACGCCTGGCCGCCGATCCCGACGACGACACGACCGAAGCCGAGACTGCCCGGAGCGCGACGACAGAAGCGCAAGCCGAAGCGGATCGGTTCACCGAAGCCACCCGAACCTCTACTGTGGAGACACTATGACCGCCACGATCTACGACCATCGAGGACTCGACCGAGACGGCTATGACCGCTGGGAGTCAACACCGCCGGAGAGCCACGATCCGACCAGCCCACAGCGTTGCTGATCGAGATCTCCGCCGAGCAGCTGCGGCCCGGCGACGTGGTGGAACTCAACGACTGTCGCCAGACCGTCCTCGACATCGCACCGTCCCCGTCGGTGCCGATGGTGCTGCGCCTAGCAAACGGTCAACGCCGTTGAAGGCTACGCCCCACCAGGAACGTCGGTCTGCCCCCGGTGGTTGAGGCCCCAGCAGGTGATGGTGTCGTCGGTACGGACCGCGCACGAATGGTAGCTGCCTGCGGTGACGGTTTTGAACGTGCCCGACGGCGCATCGGCCCGCCCGTCGCCGTTGAAGCCCCAGCAGGTGATCGTGTCGTCGGTACGGACCCCGCACGAATACCCCTCGCCTGCGGTGACGGTTTTGAACGTGCCCGACGGCGCATCGGCCCGCCCGTCGTCGTTGCGGCCCCAGCAGGTGATGGTGTTGTCAGCCCGTATGGCGCACGAATGCAAGATGCCTGCGGTGACAGCTTTGAACGTGCCCGACGGCGCATCGGCCCGCCCGGAGAAGTTGTCGCCCCAGCAGGTGATCGTGTCGTCGGTACGCACGGCGCACGAATGCGCGCCGCCTGCGGAGACGGTTTTGAACGTGCCCGACGGCGCATCGGCCTGCCCGGAGGTGTTGCGGCCCCCGCAGGTGATGGTGTCGTCAGCCCGTATGGCGCAACTATGCGAGCTGCCTGCGGAGACGGTTTTGAACGTGCCCGACGCATAGGCCCGCCCGTGGAAGCCGATGCCCCAGCAGGTGATGGTGTCGTCGGTACGGACCGCGCACGAATACCCCTCGCCTGCGGAGACAGCTTTGAACGTGCCCGACGGCGCATCGGACGCGCCGCCCCAGCAGGTGATGGTGTCGTCAGCCCGTATGGCGCAACTATGGACGCGGCCTGCGGAGACAGCTTTGGCACCGGCAGGAGCGGGCACGGCACCTGTCGGAACGTCGGTCTTCCCGGAGTTGTTGGAGCCCCAGCAGGTGATGGTGTCGTCGGTACGGACCGCGCACGAATGCCCCTCGCCTGCGGAGACGGTTTTGAACGTGCCCGACGGCGCATCGGTCTGCCCGGAGAAGTTGTTGCCCCAGCAGGTGATCGTGTCGTCGCCACGCACCGCGCACGAATGCCCCTCGCCTGCGGAGACGGTTTTGAACGTGCCCGACGGCGCGTCGGTCTGCCCGGAGCCGATGCGGCCCCAGCAGGTGATGGTGTCGTCGCCACGCAACCCGCAATTATGCCCGCCGCCTGCGCTGACAGCTTTGAACGTGCCCGACGGTGCATCGGCCTTCCCAAAGTTGTTGTTGCCCCAGCAGGTGATGGTGTCGTCGGTACGGACCGCGCACGAATGCCCGCTGCCTCCGGAGATGCCCGCGGAGACGGTTTTGAACGTGCCCGACGGCGCATCGGTCTGCCCGTAGCCGATGCGGCCCCAGCAGGTGATGGTGTCGTCGATGCGGACCGCGCACGAATGCCCCTCGCCTGCGCTGACAGCTTTGAACGTGCCCGACGGCGCATCGGCCTGCCCGGAGGTGTTGGCGCCCCAGCAGGTGATGGTGTCGTCGCCACGCAACCCGCAATTATGCCCGCCACCTGCGCTGACAGCTTTGAACGTGCCCGACGGCGCATCGGCCTGCCCGGAGAAGTTGTTGCCCCAGCAGGTGATGGTGTCGTCGGTACGGACCGCGCACGAATGGTCGTTGCCGGCGCTGACAGTTTTGAACGTGGCACCGGTAGGAGCGGGCACGGGGGCACATGTTGGGCTGTTGGCGTCAATGGTCACGGTCGGGTTGTTGGAGTACCGGTACAGGAACGTGACCAGGTGCGCCCGTGTCAACGTGTCGTCGGGCGCGAACGTGGTTGGTGACGTGCCCGTGGTGATCCCGGTATGAGACATCCACGACACGGCTTGTTGCTGCCACCCAGCAACCACGTCGGCGAAACTGTGCGCGGGCGCTGAAGGTTCATCGGCTAGGCGATGCAGGAACGCCGCGGCCTGCGCCCGTTTCAACGTGTCGTCGGGCGCGAACGTGGTTGGTGACGTGCCGGTGGTGATCCCGGTCTCGGCCATCCACGAGATCGCATCGTTTTGGGAGTCGTCGGTCACGTCCACGAACGAATGAGCCGCCGCCGGTGCTGGTTGGCCTTCGAGGTTGTGGAGCCACACCGCGGTCTCACCACGAGACACCGGCGCATCAGGCCCGAAGCAAGGCCCGACGATGTTGGCGATGCCGTTGTCTTGTGACCACTGCACCGGGTTCGTGTACCAGACCCCTTCGGGAACGTCGCCGTATCCCGCGACCGCGCCGGCAGGTAACGGCGACCACACCAACAACGCCGCGGTCAACGCCGCGACCAAACCGACGCCCAGCCGAACACGACCCAGCCCAACCACTGCACTACACGAAGAATCAGACATAGACGACGAACACTAGACCACGCCGTGTTTTCTTGCTGCAAACGCTGACCCGCTCCCGACAGTGACCGACTGGTACAAAGTCCAAACGTGACCAGGCGGCCGCATCACGTCCAGCGCCACCGCCGACGGTACCGCCGCCCTGTACCGGGCTGCTTGTGATCGCTGCGAACTGGCAGGGCGAGGACCCAGCCGTCGAACTCCACGAGATAATCAATTCCCGCCTAGCCCCGATTCGCCGCTGTTAGTTGTAATGGACATAGAGGTTGGTGGGCTCCGTTATGGGGTGAGCGACAGCACCGAACGTGACTACCCTGGGAGTACTACGAAGCGATGGCCCCGCCCGATGCAACCTAACGCCGTCGTCGCTCTTGATGGTGTGTCGCTGAGTCTGAACAGACAATTGGTGTTCGGTATTGTCTCTCTGGAGATCCCTCGGGCTTCGGTCGTGTCAGTACGGGGTACCAACGGTTCAGGGAAAACCTCTTTGCTTCGCTTGCTCTGCGGAGTCTGCGCACCGACGACGGGAACTCGGCTTGGACCCAGCAGTGACGCCGCCTGCGCTGCGCTTACGTCCCCGCTGCGATAGCCGCACCACGGCTCCGGGGGCGTGTACGTCGGCGCAACGGGAGGAGAGCCAAGAGCTGGCGTTGGGGCGTTCTTATCAGCGACTTGTGCAACAGTGATCGGCTTGGCATTGGGTAGCTGTTTGCATCAACCGGTGACAAACAACAGAAGTATCGCAATATTGGGATCCGTGGCGTTGTATATCGGAGTCATCTTGTTGCCGCCGATCACCGCTGCCCACGAATCCCTGTCCCAGGGTCGGCTCACCCCCGTTGTCGTGCTGGTTCTCGTTTGCTGCCTCGGCCTCATCACGATTACCAAGGGATCAGCCCTCCGGGCCAACACTCGAGCCGCCTCTCACTGAGAGGTTTCGATGTCCGCTTTCAAGAACACGATCAACCCTTACGCGATGACCCGCGGTGCTACGAGGTTCAGAAGTGAACAAGTCCTTGAAGTGTCGACTATCAGTTTCGGGGTGTTCGGTGTGGCTGTGGCTTGTCAACCGGTTTGAGCGACCTGTGTCAACCGCCGACGGTACCGCCGCCCTGTACCGGGCTGCGATCCCTGGCGTGGTCAACCGGTTTGAGCGACCTGTGTCAACGATCCCTGGCCCGTGGCTGGGCTAGAACACAGACGGAGGGTGGCCCACGCCAGTCGGCTCGGCCGATGCAAGACGACCCATCAGGTGCAGAATATTAGAATATCTATATATTTCATGATTTATGAATGTTTGTCACAGGGAGTTGGTAGGGTTACATCCATGGAATTCGCTCCTGTCTCGGGTCTCTTTGACACCGCCGCTGGTGCCGACACGGCTGCTGCGGGCATGGCTGCTGGCGGGCTGGTTCATGTCGAGGTGGTGGATGTGGCCGCTTTGTGTGATGAGGGGTTGTCGTTGCGTTTGGGGGTGTTGGGTCGCGCCGAGTCGGCTTTGACGGCGATGAAGGCCCAGGTGCTCGCTGAGGTGGGTCGTCGTCACAGCACCACGGAGGCGCAGCGCCTAGTTCGTGACGAGTTGCAGGCATCGAAACGTGAAGCCAAACGTGATGTCGAAACAGCCGCTCGGTTGGCGGAGTTGCCTGCCACTAGCGAAGCGTTGGCGTCCGGTGAGATTCCTGTGGGTCATGCTCGGTTGATCGCCCGTGCTTCTGGTGAAAGCGACGTTGATGAAGCACTGCTTGTCGGAGCAGCCAACACTGAGCCGTTCGATGAGTTCGCCCGAACCGTGAAACGTCACCAACAGGACCTAGCCGATGATGACGGCCAATCTTTGTTGGATCGTCAACGCAAGAACCGCAAAGCCAGGATCTTCGAATCAGCTGACTCTGGCATGTTTGTGCTGTCCGGGGAGTTTGATCAGATCACCGGAGCTCGTATCGCTACCGCGTTGACCGCTAAAGAACGACAGCTCTGGCACCGCGAAGACCCCAACAAGCGTGCTACGCCGCAGCAGCGGATGGCTGACGCGTTGGCCGAATTGATCTGTCAACCTGCTGGTGACGGGAAGTCTGCGGGTACTGATTTGTTGGTGATCGCTGATTTCGATGTGATCAAACAACAACTAGACAACCCCCGCCTCGCCGATGGTTCACCAATACCTGTCGTTGAGTTGCATCGCCTAGCCCTTGAAGCCAACATTCTGCCTTCGATCTTCGACACCAAAGCCCAAGACTTGTGGCTGGGGCGCCGGTTGCGGACCGCTTCTGAAGCTCAACGGGTCGCGTTGATCGCACGAGACCAACACTGCATCGGCTGCAAAGCGAACCCGTTGTGGTGCCGAGCACACCACATCATTTGGTGGTCAAAGAACGGACCCACCGACGTAGACAACCTGGTGTTGGTATGCGACGACTGCCACCACAAAATCCACGACCACGGCTGGCAGGTCTATCAACACCCCACAACCGGCAAATACCAGCTCAAACCCCCCAACCCAACCGACGTAACCAACCCCAGCACGGTCACAGATACTCCGCAGGTTCGCAACGCTTCGGATGACGACTCTGCAACCAACACAACCAACCCCAGCACGGTCCGTAATACGGCGCGCAACCTGGACCGAAGAACCCGGCCAAGCTGAACCGAACAACCCAGACCGAACAACCCGACACAACCTGGACCGAAGAACCCGGCCAACCCGGACCGAACAACCCGGCCCGAACAACCCGGCCCGAACAACCCGACACAACCGGCGGCGCGGGAACCATGCCCTCAGAGAGTGACTCTTTCGGAGGTGACTCGATCGGGGTCAGTTTCACGGTGCAGACAACGCCAAGACCCAGCCAAGACAGCAACGGTTGATCTCGTTTCAACGATGAGAAGAACGACTCAGTGGCGCCGTAGTCCCAGCAGTTGCACGGCAACGGTTGGGCCTGCGCTATCGGTCTACAGGGTCACGTCCGCGGTAGCGCGAATGTCGGTGGCAGAGGCGGCCAGAATTACCGAGTAGGAGCCCGGATCGACCACCCAGTCGTGCACCGCTGGGTCCCAGCGGGCGAAGCAACGGTCCGCCAAATTGATGCGGGCAGTTCCGGTCGCACCCGGGGCCAGATCGAGCTTGGCAAAACCAGCGAGTTCCTTCACCGGACGAGGGACGACACTCTGGGCGGGCGCTACATACACCTGCGCTACTTCGCTGCCGACACGATCTCCTGTGTTGGTGATCGAAACTTCGACGCTCAAGTCCGTGCCAGTACCCCTGATCGTGGGTCCGCCCCATTCGAAGGTGGTGTAGGACCCGCCGTGACCGAAAGGGATCATCGGTTCGATGCCGCGAGCGTCATAGGAGCGGTAGCCGACAAAAATCCCTTCGCCGTAACGCACCACACCAGCCTCGCCCGGGTAGTTCAAGAACGCCGGTGTGTCACGCTCGTCGCGTGCCCAGGTGGTCGGCATCCGTCCCGCAGGTTCGGCGTCGCCGGTCAGCACATCGGTGATCGCGTAACCTGCTTCCTGGCCCGGGTACCAGGCCAAAATGACGGCCGGCGCATCGTCGAGCCACGGAAGCGACATGGGTGCACCACAATTGAGGACCACAACCGTGTTCGGATTGGCCGCAATGACCCGCCTAACGAGTTCGTCCTGCTGGTTCGGTAGCTCGATCGAGTCGCGATCGGATCCCTCTGATTCCCACTCGGCGCTCGATCCCACCACCACAACGGCGGTGTCGGCTTGAGCGGCAAGATCCGCAGCTTCGTCGAGACCGGCGCGCGGGTCGAAATCGGCCAGTTCGACACCAGCGTCGACAATACTGACCCATTGCCTTGCGTCGCGGGGCAGATGGTCCAATCGGATCCGGTAATTCCGACCGGCCTCAAGGTCCATGAAGCCATCACCACCATGCAACCCCAACCCCGCGCTGAACGTCTTGACAGAGTTGTCAGCCACCAGTTCCTCGTCGACAAACAACGCTGCATGAGCGAAACCGAGGGCGCAGAAGCGGTGACGGCCCGATGTCGTCGGGGTCATGGTGAAACTCGCCCGCACCGACATCGTGTCTATCCCCTCCGGCCAACCCTCGCCGAACCAAACGTTGAACACCGAAGAGCTGGTCTCGACCTTGAATGGTCCGTTGTCGAAACCTATTCCCTCGAACAACTCAAAGCGCACCTCGCCGCCATCGATCCACTCAGGAGGAATCGCCGAAGCTCGACGGCGCATGTCAACCCCCGGCACAACACCGATCACGCGGTCACCGATCCGTTCCTGCATTGCTTGCGCAACCGTCGTTGTACGGTGCGGTTCCAGACTGGCCGAGCCCCCACCAAGAATGGCGGTCTCGGCAACACCGGGACCAATCAACGCGACTGTCCCGTCACCCACGAGAGGCAACAGGCCACGGTCGTTCTTGAGCAAGACCATCGACTCCGTAGCAGCGCGCCTGGCCAACACACGATGCTCTGATCGTTCAACGTTCCGTTCGTTGTGGTCTGTCGGGGTGCCGATTCGGCCTGCCCAGTCGAGGAAACTGACAATGCGGCGCACCTTGTCGTCGATCAGGTCTTCGGCAATTTCGCCCGATTCCACCGCTGCCTGAAGTTGCCCACCACCCCAATACCGCCCTGGTCCAGGCATCTCAAGGTCGAGGCCGTAGCGAGCCGGGGCAACCGTTTCTTTGATTGCTGCCCAGTCCAACCCTCAAATGTACCAGCGGACTATTTCCACCTCAAGCAGATTGAAGACTTCCTAGCAGCGAAAAAGGGTGTGGACTTCGACCGGGTCGCTGAAACCACGGAGCATCCGGCGTCCGGCGGGTCGGGTCTCGAACCCATCGGCACCAGAAAGCTGAGCGGCCATGTTGGGCGAAACTAGGACTTCGCCGGGTACGGCTTGGCGTGCGATCCGCGACGCCAGGTTCACCACAGGCCCGTAGTAGTCACCACGGCGGTTCACTACCGGGCCGAAGGTGACCCCGCCATGGGGGACCACCTCGCCCTCGCTGCTGAAGGACTCGATCAGATTCATAGCGATCGTCGCGCCCGAGGCCGCATCATTGGCCACGAACATGACCTCGTCGCCGAGATGCTTGACGGTGTGTCCTCCACCGGCCGCAACGATGTCCAGCGAGCGGTTCTCGAACCCCGACACCAATTCGAACAACTCCCCCATGGACACTTGAGAGGCATGATCGGAATACCCGACCATGTCGACAAATCCGACTGCAAGCACGCGCTCGGACGGGCTTCCCTCGACCTGGGTAGCTACAAGGCGCTCTGTCGCCTCGGAAATGTGGTGCCGCATCAACGCGGTCAGCAAATGAGGCAGGAACATGGCTTCGGATGTCCTGGCTATGGTGATCTTGGCCAACTCCAGTTCGTCGGCCTCCGAAGCGATCATTCGCTGATGAGCTCCCTGCTGATACATCGCCACCGCGGCATCAGCGATGCGACCCACGGACTCTCCAAAAACCCGAAGGATCTCACCCAACTCGTCAAGCTGGAAGAACTTGCCTCCGACGACACTCCCAAGACCACGGACCAGATCCACATCCTGATCGCCGAACCGGGGTTCGTCGGGATCGACAATCGGCACCCCAGCCACCCGATAGATCCGCTCGATCACGCCTAGATCAACACAGGCCCGCTCAGCCAGATCACGAGCCGACATGTCAGCTGATGTTCCATAGACCAGAGCACTCGTCAACTCCCACAGCTCGCCGACTTCAATGGCAGCAACCATCTGGGGAACGGTGGCCCCGTGGTCCGTCAGCAACTCGATCAGTTCTCGACGAATCTCGGCATCGGTTGACGCCGGGTCGTACAGTCCAGCGGCAACGACCGCTTCCCAATCCACGCTCACCGCTTCAGTGTGCCCGCTTCAGAACCTTGACGCGCAAGCAGTCGTTGTACGACCCAACTCACCCGCGTAGCTAGAATCGCAGGGTGACGGGAGCGACCACTAGATGCCTGTAGCAACATTTGGGACCCTGGGACTCATCGCTGAGGTTCCCTCTGCTCCTGTAGATGCTCCGATCGTCTACTTGCACGGCTGGGGTCGCTCACGGCGCGATTTCGCCGAGGTTGCGAGTCAAAGGCCCGGAATGTCGCCTGATCTGCCCGGTTTCGGCTCGTCGGTGCAACCACCCGTGGCCATGGGCTCAAGCGGTTACGCAACGGTGGTTCTAGAGGCGATCACCGAATGGACCGGCTCGGACCGCGTGGTCCTCGTTGGTCACTCCTTCGGAGGTCGGGTTGCCCTGCAGATCGCGGCAACCGCTCCGCATTCGGTCAGCGGGCTGATAATTGCCGGTACACCACTTTTTCGGAACCACACGAGCCGCAAACCGCCACTGTGGTATCGAACGATCAGAAAGCTCAACAAGGTGGGTCTTGCAAGCGACGCCCGACTCGACTCCGCCCGAAAAAAGTACGGTTCTGCGGACTATCTGGCTGCTACGGGTGTCATGCGGGAGATATTCGTCAAAGTCGTGAACGAGTCATATGAGACCGAACTGGCCGAGATTCGTTGTCCGACAGCATTCGCGTGGGGTCGAAGCGACACCGCCGCGCCGATTGAAGACGCCAGACGAGCCCACAAGATCGTCAACGGGTCGATTCTCCAAGAGCGGGATTGCGGCCATGACATCCACCTCGAACATCCCGAACTCTTTGTTGAAATGATTGATCGGTTCGTGCGCCGGTGATTCCAATTCTGCTTGCTGTGGCCTCTGCGTTGGTCTGGATGCCGAAGTGGTGGCGTGTTGCCCAACGCGAGCACTACCTACCCGGATCAGTCAACTCAACGCTGTTTCGCTGGCTGGAGACGACCCCGGTGCCCAACATGGGGCTGGTGTTGGGTGGGTTGGTTGGTACGGCCGTCACAATCCCGACAACGGGCTCAGGGCGGATCTGGCCAACCGTTTCCGTTGTTGTGATCGCCGCGGTGACTCCCATTGGGCTCCCTTTACGCGGCAAGACTTCCAAGCTGCGTTTCACACGGCGCATGAAGACCACTGCTGGTCTGGCGGTTCTCATTTGGGGTGCCGCGTTGTGGCTCCTCAGCGCTTTTGCGACCCCTTGGTCGGCCGCGACGATCTGCTCGCTGTTCGGTTTCGTTGCGGTCGACGCCGCTTTGGCCGTCGCCGTTCCTTTGGAGTCGCGACTCGCAAAACGTTTCCAACGCAGCGCCGAAGAGCGGATCGGCGTAATACGTCCACTTGTGGTCGCGATCACCGGCTCCTACGGGAAAACGTCAACTAAAGAGCATCTGGCAGCACTTCTCAGCGGGGTCCGCCCCACCGTTGCTTCACCCGCGTCGTGGAACAATCAAGCGGGACTGTCGCGGGCGATCAACGAACACTTCACCTCATCGACGGAGGTCTTCATCGCCGAGATGGGCACATACGGCGAAGGCGAAATCCGGCGACTCTGCCGCTGGATCAAACCGGAGGTGGTAGCGATCACCGCGATCGGGCCGGTCCACCTCGAACGCATGGGGTCTATCGACAAGATCGTCGCCGCGAAAATGGAGATAGTCGAGCACGCCAAGACCGTGGTACTCAACGTCGACTCGCCGGAGTTGGCCGAACAGGCTGAACGGATTACCGACACTCATCGGGTGATCCGCTGCTCGGGTAGTCGAGACAGCGTCGCCGATGTTCGTGTGTCGGTTCAAGAAACCGGGGCGGGTTTGCACCTCGACTACTTCGCCGAGTCTTATGTGCTCGGTTCGCTTCACCCCTCGGTGCAAAGATCAAATGTTGCGGTGGCCGCGGCCCTCGCGGTCGAGGCCGGTGTGCCCGCTGGTCGTCTCGCGGCGCTGATCGAAGATCTCGAAACAGGTGAGCACCGGGCAAGCGTTTCGGTTACCGATTCGGGTATCACGATCATCGACAACACCTTCAACTCAAACCCCGCTGGTGCCAAAGAGGCGCTGGCCACGCTACTGGCTCACCACGACGTTGGCCGATCGGTGGTTGTCACCCCCGGGATGATCGAACTGGGGTCACTGCAGGACCCCGAGAACGCCGAGTTCGCCAGGCTGGTAGCCGAATCCGGCTGCGAACTAGTCATCGTCGGGCGGACCAACCGCACCGCCCTTCGCCGTGGTGCAGCTCTGGTTGGCGGTATCGTGATCGAGGTTTCGAACCGTGACGCTGCGAGGGAATGGGTTCGCCTCAATCTCAGCGCAGGTGACGGTGTTCTCTGGGAGAACGATCTGCCCGACCACTATGCGTAGGACCTAGGAGGCCAAGTTGAAGGTCGCAGTTGTATTCGGGGGGCTGTCACCAGAGCACGACATCAGCATTCTGACCGGCCTGCAAGCGGCGCGCCTGTTGCGCGATGCCGGTACGGATACGAGCCTCATCTACTGGACCAAACAGGCGGGATTCGAGAGCGTGCCCGCTGATGCTGAGGCCCAGGACTTTGCTGGGCCCGACCGGGCGGGTTTCACGCCTATTGATTTCACGATTCCAGGCGGATTCGCCGAACGGGCGCGCCGACGGAACCGGCCACTCGATATCAGCGTTGTGTTGAACTGTTGCCACGGGGGTCCGGGCGAGGACGGCAGCTTGGATTCATTGCTTCGTCTCGCCGGGATTCGTGTCACCGGGCCCAATGCCAGGTCGTGTGCTGTTTCAATGGACAAGCTGGCAACCACAGCAATCGCCGATGCTGTAGGTATCGACACGATCCCAACCGTTCCATACGAACAGGGGGCCGACTTCGCTGCTTCGTTTGATCCGCCGTGGGCGGTCAAGCCAAGGTTCGGCGGCTCATCTATCGGCGTCGAAGTCGGTGTCACCGATGTTGCGACGATCAAGACTCTGTCACAGGTCGCCTCTGCGCGTTCAGGGCTGGTGGTACAGCCATACCTCGACGGCTGGATCGACCTGAATATTGCTGTGCGCACCTACCCCGAGTTGCAGGTGTCGGCCATCGAACGGCCCTTCGCGGACGGTGTGTACGACTACGCCACCAAGTATCTCTCAGGTGCCGAAGGGATGGAGTCTGCGCCTCGTGAACTGCCCGCCGATCTACCCTCTGCAATCAAAGCAACTATCGAGGACGCCGCCGAGACACTTGCCGGGGCACTACAGATCAGCGGCGCACCACGCGTGGACTTCCTGTGGGACGGCAACAGCACGGTTCTGTTGAACGAGATAAATCCGATCCCCGGTGCTTTCGGATTGTACCTGTGGTCCCCGATCGGAGTTGACCGAGTGAGATTGCTCACTGATCTGCTCACCGAAGCAGAGAATCAACCCGTCCACCCCGGATCGTGGAACACGATGAGCGACGGCGCCGCACTACGGGCGGCTAGCGATATAGCCACCAAACTCGCTTAGGCGATCTACGATCAGGAAGAGAGTCACACTATGAGCAGCGGAGTAAATCGCCTTGACAGCGGCGCTTGGGGGGTCCGTGTGGCTGTCGGGATGAAAGTCGCTTTGGCGCTTGCTTTCGTTGTCGCCTTGACGGTTCCACTGGAGCATCTCGACGGCAAGGGCATGGGTTTTCGTTTCCCGTTGTTCATGCTTTCTACCGTGGTGGTTCCCATCGCTTGGCGGCGGCGCTTTGAGCCTTATCCTGCGACTGCGGACGTACTCATCGTTTTGCCTTTCCTGCTGGACACGCTCGGCAACCTGGTGGGTTCCTACGACACCTTCGCCGTGACCGACGATGTGCTTCACACGTTGAACTGGGTGCTGTTGGTGTCGGCCTTCCACGCTTGGCGGTTCCGTCGAGTCGATTCTGCGAGCGAGATGTCGAAAGCCGACGCCTGGTTGTTGGGAGCAGGCATCGGCGCGCTGGCCATCGTCGGCTGGGAGATCGCCGAGTGGATCGTGGCTGAGACCGGTGCTGGAGGCGGACTCTCGCTGACCTACGGAGACACGGTGGGTGACCTGGCCCTGTCAAGTGCCGGCGGAATGATCGGTTCGCTGGTGGGTGTCCGCTACTTCAGCCGGCGTTGATCGCCACGGCGCCGATCCCCGTACAGTCAACCGATACAAGCTGGTAGACGCCAGAAACCGGTTCCGGTTACCTAACGGGTTACCCAGACGCCCGTTTCTTCGCATACAGAGCCATATAGCGCGCCCAGAACAGAGCCGTGTGGCGCAAACCCCCAGCCGGATCGAAGCGATGTGGCGGGTCGAACCGTGGTTGTTAGTATCGCTTGCTATGTTGAAACAAGCGCGGTTCTGCTGGTTGGTTTGGTGTTGGCGGCGGTGGTGTTGCCCGCGTCGTCGGCTGGTGCTGTGGCCGGTTACGGCGACATCGACGACGATCGTTGGTTCACCGATCCGGTGCAATGGTCCGTCGATGACGGCATCACCGGTCTGGACGGTGCTTGCTTCGGGCCTGACAGGTTGGTGTCTCGCGGTGAGTTGGCGGTCTGGTTGTGGAACATGGAGGGCCAACCCTCCGCGGCTGCGCATTCGTTCACCGACGTGACCGATCCGGGCCAACAGGACCCGGTGTCGTGGCTGCTGGCGGAGGGGATCACCACGGGCACGTCACCGACGACGTTCTCACCCGACGACGGGCTGAAACGGGGCCAGTTCGCGGCGTTCTTGTGGCGGCTGGCCGGTGAGCCGTCCGCGGCGGCGCACTCGTTCACCGACGTGGTGGCGGGGTGGCAACAAGGCCCGGTGTCGTGGCTGTTGGCGGAGGGGATCACCACGGGCACGTCACCGACGACGTTCTCACCCGACGACGGGCTGAAACGGGGCCAGTTGGTGACGTTCCTGTACCGCTACAAAGACTCACCGACCGTCACAATCGACCCGACCTCGCCCACCTGCCCACCACCGAGCACAGCACCCGCCACGTTCAAGACCGTCGCCGCCGGCGAGGTTCATTCGTGCGGCTTGCGTAGCGACGACACGATCACCTGCTGGGGAGCCAACGGACGCGGGCAGACCGACGCGCCGTCGGGCACGTTCAAGACCGTCACCCTCGGCGGCTTCCATTCGTGCGCGGTTCGCAGCGACGACACGATCACCTGCTGGGGCAGCAACAACGACGGGGAGTCTGACGCGCCGTCGGGCACGTTCAAGACCGTCACCGTTAGCGCGTTTCATTCGTGCGCGGTCCGCACCGACGACACGATCACCTGCTGGGGCAGCAACAACGACGGGGAGTCTGACGCGCCGTCGGGCACGTTCAAGACCGTCACCGTTAGCGCGTTTCATTCGTGCGCGATCCGCACCGACGACACGATCACCTGCTGGGGCAACGACCGCGACGGGCGGACCGACGCGCCGTCGGGCACGTTCAAGACCGTCACCGCGGGCGTCGGGCATTCGTGCGCGGTCCGCAGCGACGACACCATCGTCTGCTGGGGCAGCAACGCCGTCGGGCGGACCGACGCGCCGTCGGGCACGTTCAAGACCGTCACCGCGGGCGTCGGGCATTCGTGCGCGGTCCGCAGCGACGACACCATCGTCTGCTGGGGCAGCAACGCCGTCGGGCGGACCGACGCGCCGTCGGGCACGTTCAAGACCGTCACCGCGGGCAACGGGCATTCGTGCGCGATCTCCACCGACGACACGATCACCTGCTGGGGTTGGAACAGCCACGGGCAGACTGATGCACCGGGCACAGCCACGTTCAAGACCGTCACCGTGGGCGGCGGGTATTCGTGCGCGATCTCCACCGACGACACGATCACCTGCTGGGGCTTCAGCTTCTACGGGCAGACCGATGCGCCGTCGGGCACGTTCAAGACCGTCACCGCCGGCCACGAGCATTCGTGCGCGGTCCGCACCGACGACACGATCACCTGCTGGGGCAGCAACGGCAGCGGGCAGGCCGATGCGCCGTCGGGCACGTTCCAAGCCGTCTCCGCGGGCGGCGTGTATTCGTGCGGCTTGCGTAGCGACGACACGATCACCTGCTGGGGCAGCAACGCCAACGGTCTGGCCGACGCGCCGTCGGGCACGTTCAAGACCGTCTCCGCGGGCGGCTCGCATTCGTGCGGCTTGCGTAGCGACGACACGATCACCTGCTGGGGCGACAAAGACTTCGGGCAGTCTGATGCGCCGTCGGGCACGTTCAAGACCGTCACCGTGGGCAACGGGTATTCGTGCGCGGTTCGCAGCGACGACACCATCACCTGCTGGGGCAGCAACAACTTCTTCGGGCAGCTTTATGCTCCGTCGGGCACGTTCAAGACCGTCACCGCGGGCAACGGGTATTCGTGCGCGGTTCGCAGCGACGACACCATCACCTGCTGGGGCAGCAACAACTCCGGGCGGACCGATGCGCCGTCGGGCACGTTCAAGACCGTCTCCGCGGGCGGCTCGCATTCGTGCGCGATCCGCACCACCGACACGATCACCTGCTGGGGCCTCAGGAGCGCCCCCCCACCGACCCGGTGACGGCGGCGGATCAGCGCTGTCGGCGCGTTTTGCGCCCAAAACCACCGACAGAACGGCTGAAAACGCCTAGAACCGCCCTCTCAGCGCTCTGACGGCAATATCCGGGCATGGCCGCACCGCAGAACCGCCCCACAGCCGTTACAACGCCTCTCTACGGCCCGTAACCGCCGTTTCGGGTGCTGCGGGGACGCTGAAACGGCGCCTACGACGGCTGTGACGGCGTTACAGCCGTCGTAGAGTGGACAGATATGGCACCAACACCGGCCCGCAAGGCAGCCGAGGAGACGATCACAGAGAAGCAACTCCAAGCCGCGGTCGTCGGGTTAGAAACCGACCTGACAGCCGGCGCGCCCGCTCGTGGACCCGCCCCTCAAGAACTCGGCAATCCGGGTAGTTAGAACCCTGGTAGGCACGCGGGCTCCGCACTGCCGCCGACCGCACAGTCAATCGAACCAACACATCAGACCAACGACGAGGTGACCTCAATGAGCGAGACGAAATGGACTGTTGACGACATCACGGACCAGTCGGGCCGGGCGGCGATCGTGACAGGAGCCAACACCGGTCTCGGCCTCGAGACAGCGCGAGCCTTGGCCGCTAGCGGCGCTTCGGTTGTGCTGGCCGTGCGCAGTCTGGACAAGGGGCGAGAGGCAATCGAAACCATCCGAGCTGACCATGGCGATGCCAGCCTCGAGTTGCAAGAACTTGATCTGGCGTCTCTGGATTCAATCCGCAGTGCTGCTGCGGAGATAGGGAGGCGATTCGAGCGCATCGACCTCCTCATCAACAACGCCGGGGTCATGTACACGCCGCGGCTCAAGACTGCGGACGGCTTCGAGATGCAGTTCGGCACGAACCACCTGGGTCACTTCGCGTTCACCGGTCTCGTCTTGGAACGTATGTTGGGTGTGGCCGGGTCGCGGGTCGTCACGGTCAGCAGCATCGGTCACCGCATTCTTTCGAAGATCGATTTCGACGATCTTCAGGCCGAACAGCGTTACAGCCGGGTCGCTGCCTACGGCCGCTCGAAGCTGGCGAATCTGTTGTTCTCCTACGAGCTGGAGCGCCGACTTCGGGCAGCGGGCGCCGAGACCGCTGCTCTGGCTTCTCATCCGGGAGGGTCAGACACCGAACTCGGGCGCCATATTCCCGCGGGCAGGTTGTTCGAGCCGATGTTGAAGGTCATGGCCCAGAGCGCAGCTATGGGCGCCCTTCCGACGTTGCGTGCAGCTACTGACCCCGCCGCGCAGGGCGGGCAGTACTACGGCCCCGACGGATTTCAAGAGACGAGAGGAAACCCGGTACTGGTCTCCTCCAGCGACCGCTCCCACAACTCCCAGACCCAGCAGAGGTTATGGACCGCGTCCGAGGAACTCACCAACGTGCAATACCCAGTCTGAGAAGATCCCGTCAGCTGGGCGTGTGCGCTACCGTGGCGGCAACGGCGCCTATCTGCTAACGCCGTTAGCAAGAAACCAAGCGTCCGACTTGTAATCGCGTGCTTTCGTCTTGTACGGTGTTGATGTGACGATTGTCCGCCATCATGTTTCGCACCGGGGCCAGGTAGCACTCCCTGCAGAGACCCGTCGCCGATGGAACCTTGCCGACGGCGGACCGGTCGAGATCGCCGATCTTGGTGTTGCAGTCCTGGTCGTCCCCGCAGCCGGCGACGGGCTGCGCGGCCTGCTCGCCCAGTCAATCGAAGAAGCGGGCGGCTACGCGGCACTCGCCGCCGGAGTCGCTGCCCAAGATCCCGATTTGGCGTGAGCGTCCGTGGGCAACACGGTTGTTGTAGATGACCACTTGCTGCTGGCAGTGCTCTTGGGCCGGGAACCCACAGCCCTTGGACTGAGCGGTTCCCGCATCGCGACGACGGGTTTGTGGTATCACCGAATGTGCCGGGCGGTGACCGACTCGACGGTGGTCGGCTCAATGTCACGACGTCTGTCCGGGCTGGCCCCTGCCGCGGCCTCAGCGGCAATCGCGTCGGTCGTGCGACTTCCAGCCGACATCGAGATGGTGTCGTTGCGCACGTTGGGGTGGCCGATGGCTGAACTGCTGTCGGGAGGATTGCGGCTGAACCTGTTGTCACTGGAAGCAATCGCCGCTGCACGCGTTATCGACGCCGAGATATGCCTCGCCGAAGCCGACCGCAATGAAGCGCTGATGGACGCCGCACGCACACTCGGGTTGAGCGTGCGCACAGTCCAAGCCTGAGCCTTGGTCACGGCCACCGTGCAGATCGCGTCCGAGGCGCTCACCGCGGTGCAGTTCCCAGTCTGAGATTCTTGACCGGAACACGCTGTCGGGTCCCGACAAGAGAACCCGCTCGGTACGCGAACCAATCGGCCGTCTCGTTGATGGCATTGTCCACGCTGTCGGGTGGACCTGAGAGGTCGATCGCGAGCGTGTGAAGGAGTTTGTCGGCGTGGCGGACTGCGACGGTACGTTCTGGGCGGCCACCGTCGGCGAGGCAGTAGATAAGAACGCCTTCGCGTAGATCGAGAGCAGTCGTGTAGGCGAGAAGCTGGTAGTAGTCGTTCGCGCGGGCTCTCGCATCGGAGGTCAGTTTGTACTTGATGTCGGCAACCAACACGTCTGTGCCCTGCTGACGGAATACAAGGTCTGGGCGCATCGGGACCTTCCGGCCCACGCCGAGGTGGACGGGGCTCTGGCTCCGAACTTCAAGTCGGCCCCGTAGCGCACGGCGGAGTCGCTGGGTCACGAAGTCTTCGAACAACTGGTTCATATCGACAAGGAACGAAGACGCTGATCGGTCGCCGCGCTGATCGACCAGGGTCAGGTTCGACAGCAGGAGCCGAGCGAGGCGCAGTGCCGGCTTATAGTGGGCGTTGAGCCTGGTGAACGGCAACCGGTCAAGGTCATCGGCCCGGACGGGGGCGTCCAACACTTCTTCGAGGGCGGCGAGTTGTTGGAGCAGCCGTCGACGATCCTCTGCCTTGACTCCGGGCACACGCACGGCGAGTCTGGCTGCTGCCTTCGCGTAGCGGTTCTCGAAAATGTCGGGCGTGTACTCGTCGTAACGGCACGCCACCGGCAATGGGGCGCCCGCCTGGCGGAACTGGGACGCCACATCGATTCGTCCACGCAGCGCGATCAGCCGTTCTTCTTCGGGCCGGTACGAGCGCAGCAAGCCCCGAGCGAGCGTGTTCGCGAGTGTTCGAGCGAAGAACGCGATGATCGAGGGCAACAGGTCCGTGCTGGTGGTGTACTCGAAGGATTCCTGTCGCCACGCTTTGGATGGGAGTCCTACTTCGAGCAGAAGGAACAGGTTCTCGGGCCGGATCTTGGGACGGATCAGGATTCTGAGATCGTCGACGACGAGCGTGCCCACCATGTTCTGAGCCGTCAGCGAATAGACGCCGGGTTCGTCAGTCAGTGCAACCGCGACCGCTCCGCGCCCCACCGCATTGAGTCGCCTCGCGGCACCGGCCGAGAGTCGAACCGTCGTCGACCCGTATTCGACCAGCTCAATCGGATCGGACACTAGCCAGTCGCGTCGTCGTCGCCATCAGCATCGGAACCGCCATCCGCAACGGAACCGCCATCGCCATCAGAACCGCCATCCGCAACGGCGTCACCGTCGGCATCGGATCCATCGGTCGCTTCGGGAGGCTTCCCGAGAGGCTCCTCCGCCTCGATTTGGTCTTCGGTTCCTTCGCCTCTGCCGGAGCTCTCGAGATAGCGCTCGTATACACGGTCGAACTGGAACTTGTTGATCAGGTCGCGGTCACCGAAGAACTGATCCTCGATGGAGGGCTTGATGTCGTACTCCCATATGCGCCGCACGGTTTCCTCGTCGAGGTTGCGTTCCATGAAGTAACTGGGTCCCAAACACAGGTGTGATCCCCCCAACTCTTCTTCGAGCTCAGCGTTGACCTCGGCGACCAACTCCCCCACCCAAGCCGGTTCGCCATGTTTTTCCAGCCAGCGATCAAGCAGCCCTTGAATCGGTTCTTCGTTGGGTGAGAAATGAATGAAATGGAATCGCCGCCGCAGCGCGGTGTCGACCAACGCGATCGAGCGGTCAGCCGTGTTCATGGTTCCGATGAACCAGAGGTTCTTCGGCAGTTCGAACTCGTCTTCTGGGCGGTAGAGGGTGGACACGCTCTCGTTGCGGTACTCGAGCAGGAAGAGCAGTTCTCCAAGAACTTTTGGAAGGTTGGCTCGGTTGATCTCGTCGATGATCATCAGGTGCCTTCGACCCGGCGCCTCGGTCGCCTTCTCCGCCATGAGCGCCAGCGGACCCCGCTTAAGCCGATAGACCAACTCTCCACCCTCGCCCTCTTCAGGTCGGTAACCCTCGAAAAAGTCCTCGTAAGAACTCGACGGATGGAACTGCACCAACTCGCGACGGTTGCTGTCTGGAGCCAGAGCCTTCGCCAATTTGTGCGCAAAATAGGTCTTGCCAGTGCCGGGCGGACCGTAGAAGACCACTTGCCGCTTCGTCTCTAGAAGATCGACGACCTTGTGAACAAAGGCCGGATCAATGAGCAGATCATCGGCAAGCTCGCCTAGGACATCGCGGTCATAGTCGGTCTCCGGTTCCTCGAGTCGTGCGAGATACCAGTAGAGAAACCTCGACATTCCCCAAGCGTCACCCGGGAAGAACCTCTCAAGGCGATTCCGAATCGACTGGTTCGAGGAAACCTGGATTTCCCCCGGCGAACCCGTCGGCGCGTCCAGTTCGAGAGCTCTGATCATTGCTTGTTTCCCCTTGGCTCCGCCGTACGGAAAAACCGGGATGTAGGTCTCAGGGCTCGTGATCGCGAGAAGTTTCATTATGACCGATTCCCCGAGTCCACTGATGCGGAGACCGTCGTCATTGAGCATGCGGTCGATCCGCTCAGCGTCCGGTTCCTCTCCCCAACACAAGTCCTGGATCGCGTTGAACATGTCTTGGCTCTCATCGGCACTCGCGGCATTGAATGAGCGGTTCAGTTCAGCCATCGGACCTGGACGGCCGTAGGCTCCCGTGTTCCAGATTCGGCGGAGACGGCTCAAGTCGAACAACGCGTCCGGGGCGAGCATCTCTTCGAACCCTCGTCGTTCCGAGCGGTGCTTCTCATCGGCCGGAGTCGGATATCCGCTCTCCGCACGATGCTCCTCGACGAACGGCAACAGCGGATCATCCGGACTGGGAGGGCCAACCGGGACCGGGAGCGGTTCGCCTACCGCCAGATTCAACAACTCGTCGTACAGCGGCTTCAAGAGTTCAGCGACCTCAACAACCGTAGCCGCGAGGTCGACTTCAGCGAATTCTTCCCGCTCGAACCATCGTCCATAGACGAACTCCGCCCAGTTGGTCCCGCCGAGTCCGACATCCTCGCCTATATACGAGGACGGCCCCCCGAGCACGCGACACCCTGGATAGTCCGCTGACTCAAGGATCGGCGCGACCTCTACCCGCCAACCCTTGCGAATCAATCCTGGTCGCAAGGCCACCGCAGCACCACGGTTCGTCACCCATACACGGATCCCCAGGCCCGGCGCCTCCCTGCTGGACCAGTCCACCCAAAGGTCCCCGCGGGGTCGGCCTTTCTTCCACTCGACCTGGGGCTTGCTGTATTTCAGCTCACGTCCGAGCGCCTCAGAGACCTCCTCAACGAGCCAATCTCCCCAATGGTCTGCGATGGTCACAAGCACCCGCGCGTTGGTCTCTCGCTCCTCTACCGGTGCCGATTGATCAAAGCCGAACACCGCTCGATCCATGAGCACCTCGTCGAGAAACATCCACGTCCCATCTTCGCATTCGTACCACCAGGCCGCGGTCATCTCGAACTCGTTGTGGTCGGCCGAGACGCCACGAACGCACTCCAAGAAAGTTTGATAGCGCTCGGCTGGATCGGAGGGCAGGCTCGCCCCGGTCAAGAACTCGACGAAATACACGCCACTCGGCCAGATCACCGGCCAGCGCTCATGATCAGCAAGGCCCCAGAAGTACGACAAGATGAAGGGCACGTTGGCGAGTCCTGGTGAGGCGCCCTTCTTTATTGTCCTTGCATAATCGGCGAGCGCCCCGATTTTGGCTAGAGCTTCTTCGTCAGATTCGGGGGCCGTCAACGACTCGGCCAGCAGTCTCGCTACCCGGTCGGGTTCGTCAGCGCGATTGATAAGGATATTCAGCGTCATCTGACCGATCATTCCCTTGAACCCGACCGTCGTTGGCGCCCATTTCTGCGTACCCTTCTTGAACGACTCGAGGTCGCCCGTTCGGGCCAGTTCATCGAGCAGTTCGAGCGCTTCAGCCCCGCCCGAATGGAACTCGTCTGACGTTGCCTTGGCCTGTCGATTCCCCCGCTCGTCGGCAACGAACCGGCTGTGGTGTGCCCCGTACCAGCGGCGACGGAACTCCTGTTCACGGTCCGGCCGTTCTGCTCCGCTCTCAATCGCTGTGGATTCCATGGTCGCGCCTCTCTGCGAGGTCCGTAGGCGAGGTTTTTACGCCCGACTTGTGAGCTTAGGTTGACCTCTTTGTGCGCAGCACATCCTAGACAGGGGGTCTGACAGCTATCGCCAACATCTCTTGCGGACAGCAGAAGGGGTTTGGGTGCGGGGGTCAATTTCTTAAATATGACTAATCCGATCATAATTTATTGAATTCAGCTTACACTACGCCGAATGAGCATCGTTTTGGATCAGGCAGCCCTCAATACCGACCTAGCCGCTAGCAGTGCTCTTTCAACATTGCACTGGGCGCAACAGGAGTTCGGGAAGGACTTGTGTCTGCTGTCGTCGATGCAGGATGCGGTTCTGATCGATCTCGCGATGCAGGTGTCGCCGGCTATTGACATCGTTTTTCTCGACACGGGACACCACTTCAGTGAAACCTGGGACACGTTGTCGATGGTCGAACAGCGTTACGGCATCACCGTCAAGGTGATCAGCGCGCCTGCGACGAGGATGCTGGACTCTGTCCGTCCGGGAGAGTGTTGCGATGTCAAGCCCTCACTCCTGGACGGGGTGCTAAGACACCGCCGAGCGTGGCTCACGGGAGCGCGCCGAGCTGAAACGGAAACCCGTGCCCAACTCAAACTGGTTTCTACCGATCGACGCAACAAGACCAAGATCTGCCCGCTCGCCCAGTGGAGCGACGAGGACGTCACGCGTTACGTCCAGACCCGCAATGTCATCACCAACCCGTTGATCGTTCAGGGCTACCCATCGATCGGCTGCGCGATCTGCACGACAAAACCGCTTCAAGGCGCCCACCCACGAAGCGGGCGGTGGAGTGGTACCGCAAGAACAGAGTGCGGCCTCCACCTCTAGGACACCCCCAATAACGGAACCCCAGTGGGGTCGGTTCCGCCGACAAGACGGGGTCAGCGGATCGTTACTGCTGTTGGGCGCCCTGTTGGTGCTGATTTTCGGCCTGTGCCGCGATGGGTACTGTCAATGGCCCGCTCGACTCGCTCACGAATTGACCCGCCGGGCCATCGGCCTGCATGGAGATCACCACCTCGGCGTCCACCGCGGCCACTCCAGGCCCCGAGAACACGCCCCGAACCGGCGGCACGTCGCCATAGTCACGACCACAGCCGATCACCACATGACGCTCGCCGGCCTCACCTCCGTTGGTGGGATCAAGCGCCCACCAACCCCAACCGGGAACTGCGACCTCGATCCAGGCATGCGTCTGCACGCTCACGAGGTCCGCTCGCGGTGAGTCGAACTCGGTCTCGTCGGCGGCGAACAAGTAACCCGAGACATAACGAGCCGGTACACCCACGCTACGCAGCATCCCCAACGCCAAGTGGGGCTCTGCTGTCGCACATGATCAGGCCCTGAGAATCGTTTGCTTCAAGGAACTGGTTGAAGTACCTGGCAATGATCTGAACCGACAGTGGGTAATCTTTGTCCGGGTCGAGTCCCTCAGTGGGCCTTTTGATCAAGATCCGCCCGATCAGACGAGCGTCGTGTTCTTCAAGCAGACGGACAGTCTCATGGAGCACACCCAGTTTTCCGCGCCTCTCCCGTCGGCTTTTCGAACGTACACCTTTACGAAGGCCTGAGCCCTTGATCTCGTCAAGCAGATAGTTGAGGTGGTGCCTTTGGGGCTGGGACTTGAATCTCCGTTTCACGTCGAGAAGATCAAGAGTCAGCGGCGCAATAACAGCAGCCGGGACGATGACCCCGACGAACACAACAAGCGGCGTCGCAGTCGGACTCAGATTTGGCGCTTCAAAACCGCCAGACTCGTCGATGTAGCAGAAATGCATGCCTCAAACAGCTACGACCGCCCCAAGGCGGCCGTAGGAGTCGGCGTTCGGTTGGTACCTAAGCGCCTTTGATAAGTACGACCTCATCATAACCCCAGCAGCGCGAACGCACACACCACCAAAGTTAATTCGTCCGTGCCCCCGACCATTCAGCGATACTCGCTGACAGCGCCGTTGATGATTCCACGAGTTCACGCCATCGCGAACGCGTGTCTCGATGCGGTTCTTCCCGGATCTGTTCGTCGAGCACCTCTGGCCGCACCGCACCGCTGTCCACGAGTCCGCCGACCGCAGCGCTCAGCGATGCCCAGGGACGCTCCACAACCACCGGTCCAGCACGGAGAACCTCAATCAACGCGACCTCAGTCGGCCGCAAATCCCGCAGCCGACGACTAAACGGTCGCTGACTGAAGCGAACCGACTCCCAGCCTTTACGTACCCGCGTAGGCACTGCGGCGACGAAGGTCGCGGGAACTTGAGTTGTCAAACCGAGCCAATGAGCCGCTGCGATACCAGCAGGGCCGGAGCCGGGACCACCAACCTCCAAGGCGACGTCGTCAATCGCTGGTCGCGACATCCCAAACCGCGTCAGGGACCCCTTCCAGTACAGACCCTTGCGGACCCGCACAAGCGCCCCGGTTGCACAGAGTCTCGACAATGCCGTATCTACTGGCCCTCGCGGCGCGTCGAAGTCACTTCTTCGCACAAAGGATCGCTCCGGCAAGGCCGCTACAGCACCACCGATCGCAGAAGTCACCGAACACTCTATGACAGGAAAGTGTAGCGATATTCTGTCATAATGCAATACTGAAATTCATCCTCTCCACCCTTGATGTTGCGGGCGCGCAACCTTCCGGCGGCAGCAGGTCTCCTGGCGCCAACCGGGAGGATCTTGTTCAGAATGGCAGGGCGGGGTCGGGCAGCGACAGCCTCCCCATATCGAGGCTGCGTAAGGCTGTCCGCGTTAGATACACATCGCGTCTACATCCGGCGAGCTTTCTCGATCTCCTCGTCGGTCACGGCGATCGGCTCTAGCTCCAGTTCTGTCATCGGCATCGGCCACAGCTCGCACGCGATCTCCAGGCTGGCCGATGGCCCGCCACGAAGTGCGTTCGCTGTCCGGTCCGACCAGTCGCCGAAGTGGCTCTCAACGGTGGGATCGAAGTCAACCCAGGATCGCTCCAGGCGTTTGAGCGCCCCAGCGGCGAACATGCCGGAGTCTTGCAATGCCAGAACGAGCCGAACCGCGTCTGGAACGGCGCGAGGGATGGCAGTTGGCAGCGGAGGCCACCATTCCAAGCCGTCCTCGGTCTGCACCAGATCCACGTACATGTCGTTCTCGCGACCCGCAACGAGGTCGTTGCGAAAGACCCAATCGACGTCGTTGGGCCCATCGAGGTAGCGCTCCAGTCTGTGCCGATGAAGTGCCCCGACCAGTTCTGTTCGGTCCGCGATCCGGTAGTCGACCATCTGACGATAGAGCAGCTTGGGTAGATGCTGACCTGCTCGTCCGAGCTGACGCGAAACCACTGTTTGTGATGCTCCTGGGGACCGAAAGATGTCGATGAGAATGAGCGCCTTACCGGCTTCCTCGCCAGCGACACCGGCCAACAATTCCAACGCGACGCCAGCCGGTTGTTGATCGATCTCAGAAGCGAGTAGCCGTAGACGGCTGCCGAGGTGCTCTAGCCCTTCGCAGATGAGGGCAACTCGCTCTTTGGGCGGGACGCTCAGGAGCTGCTTGAACTGCCGGGGCTTCACTACACAAGGCTAAACAGATCCGCGGCGGCACGCGACCTATTTGTCCGACGTTGGTGTGGGGAACCGCACGGCGGGTGCGTGCAAAGTCCACACAGCGGCGACGGCCCGGGCCACTTCAGGTGCCGGAGAGCTCTCCGGCAAGCAGTCAGCGCGGCGCCCGTTGCGACCGTCGACTTTCCCATGACTGGGCTCGGCGAACCACTGGACTCTCCGGCGGAGCCTGGATTTTGGCAGCGTACGCGCTCGCGAGATCAGCGAGCAGGTCGGGCCCGCACGCGGCAGCGGTAAGAGCCTCGAGCGCCGCGACGGTCGCGTCGGTCACGATAACGAGACTTTGGCCGAGTCGGCGAGCATCGAGCTCACCCGCGGCACCCAGCACAAACGTATCGGCGTCGTCGTAGTTGGCTTTCTTCCGCATTCGCCACATGACATCGAACAACGTGGTTGGGGCCATCGTTGAGGCGATCTGCTCTTTCTCAGCACGATTGAGGTTGCGTCGAGTCCTGCCGGGCTTGACCTTCCGACGGCGCTCCTGTTCGAACCGCCGATCTAGCTCCTTCGCTCGCGTGGTCCGCAAGAACATAGCCAGCCGATCCTCCGAGGACCAGGGATCGGGTGCCGAGAGCACGTGGACCGGGTCAGGAGATGGCATCAATGCCCCGCCGAACTCGACACTGCCAGCTTGCGGGCAACCGCTGCACCAGCCGTCCCACGGCGCCGGGAGCAGCCCGCGGGTTACTTCCTTCCCGGCAAGCTTTAACGCGGCCGCGTGGTCCCGTGGCACCGCCTGGCCGGATGCAACCGAGTATCCCAGGATCGCGTGGTAGACGGCGTAGTAGGACTGAGCCGGAATCCAGGCGTTCGCTTCCTCGTCGAAGACATCGGGGTCCTCAACCTCGCGGTCGAGACGGCGTAGCGTCCCCCAAGCCTTCCGGAAGGCGCGGTCGGCGAGTCCGGCTCGATCGTCGTTGACACTGCGCCGCTGCACCCTCCATGTCGCAGGATGATCCGCGACGCCATCGTGCACGCCCTCGGCCAGTGAGACACTAAAACCGTAGAGACCGCCAATCGTGCCGGCGAGGTCCTCGAAGTAGTTCACATAGGCGCGAAACGACTCAGCGAACTCGGGGTCGGGGAAGCGGATCTCCACGCCTCAAGACTACAGAGCGGACGAAACCGTTGAGTTCGAATTCTCTGCCGACCCCACATGGGCTCACACGCGTCTGTGTAACTTGTTGCCGTCAGCGATGCCCCTCGAAGAGGTCCGACGCATCTGGCAGCGCATCGCTGCTGATGGTGACGAGGTACTAGAGATCAGATCGTCCGGCAGCCGTGCTCTACGGGTGGGGCTCACCCGTCGGGTTGGGAAGCGTCGCGATCACCGGACTCTCCGTTGTGATGAGACAGTCGCTCACGAAGTTGGAAGGCTCTATCAGTGGTCGTTGCACTGCTTGCAGTAGCGGGATCAGAACAGGTCGCTCCATAGACCTCTTCCAGAACGCAGGACATCGCCGTCGTGAAGGCACGCAGTCGTTCCACCAGCCCAGTTGGTTCTCCCCCGCTCGTAGAGGAACCAGCGCAATCCATGCAGGAATCCACACACGGCCGCGAACAGAGACAAGAGAACGGCTGCACCGAGTAGGCCCCTGATCGGGAGCGACATCGCCCACACTAAGGCGGCTACTGTCATCCAGTAGTAGCGGGCGAGACGGTCGAGCCATAGATCGTTCACGAGAGGATAGTCCTCACAACGTGATGCTGGATCGTCCGGTTGATCACCTGATCGTATGGCTTGTTGACGGAGCTTGTAGAATTCTCCGAGTGACTGCCTTTGAACCACGTGTGCTTCATTCGGGTTGGTGAGATAGAGTCTCATATCCTGAAGCTTCACTGATTTGGGTTTAATCCAGCGGTACTGGGGTTGGCGGGATATCGCGGCAAAATCGATGTATTCGATTCCATCTTGGTTGAACTTGCGCCCGAACACCGAAACTTCAACGCAAAGCACTCTCAATGGTCTGCTGGAGTGAAACTGCACAGGGAATATGACTATCTTGCGCAAGCCTTTGTGGGCGTGTTTCTTTAGGGACCTGGCGAAGTGATCCAAGTCTTCGTTAGGGTTCAGTCTCACGCGCAGCGTCAATCCGCCGGGTCGAAGGCGGACAGCACCGTCGAGATGATCGGACGCCCGGGTAATTTCTGCGCTAACGGCGGCGAAGGCCGGCTTCTTTGTCGAGGGACGCCGCCAAATTGACACTGGGCGTCGGAACACACGATGCGCTGAAGGCGCGTTCTGATTGGCGAGTTCGAACGGCACACGGCCCGACCTGGCGATCTGTAAGTCTGTAACCGATGGTGAGATCACCAGCGCGCGCCGTCGTCGTCGTAACGCGAGCTTTCCGCTGGCATATGCCTTGGCTACAGCGGGCAGTGCCGCTATCGCCAATACGATCAGAGATTGAATCGAGTCGATCGCGGAGAACACAGACCGATCCATGGGTTAACCCACCTTTCTGTCAAGGACGCAACGCTGAACTACCGCGGCCGAGATCCTGACCCCACAACCGAAGTATCGGTTGGCACGCTGGCCCAACCGCACCACGCCACAGCCGCGCTGCGCCGCGGCTGCCGTTGACTCTCGGAATGGACTCGGCTGAGGTACGCCAGTTCCTGCGCTCCATCCATAGTCATCACATCGCGCTTCGCAAGAGGGTACCGGGCCGGGAGTTGATGCCGAGAGTCCAGCGCTCCGCGACGAAGACGACCTGTAAACGAACCGAGGTACGGACGGCAACCCACGCTTCAAACTGAATGTCACAGTCCTACCCTACTATCGAACACTTGTTCGCACAAGGAGAGAATCGATGCCGAAAAGTCAACGTTCAGTGCCTGCACTGCCATCTGGAAGCAGTGCTCAACCGATTTCCCTTCCTGGGAGCGAGTTGTGGTGTACCGTGGCCGGCATGGCTCCAGTTGCGCGACCACGCACCAACGGCGCCATGAATACACTGTTGGCACAGGATGCCCCCGGACACGACTGGTACCGCTTCGTGCTGTCGTTCCCACCTCACCTTGTGCGCGACTATGCCCAGAAGTTCGGACTCGACGCCAACAGCCGTGTTCTCGACCCGTTCTGCGGCACGGGCACGACCCTCGTGGAAGCGAAGAAACTCGGCGTGCCTAGTTGTGGCCTCGAAGCAGTGCCGGTGTCCCGACTCGCAGCTTCCACAAAGGTCAACTGGACTCCAGACCCTGACGAGTTGTTGAAACACGCCGAACTTGTGGCCGAGAAGGCCCTCGCGATGTTGGCCGCGGATGGTATCTCCGACGATCCAGCGCAATCGGTACCACAGGGAGTGAGGCTGCGGACACTCCCCGACGCTAGCGCGAAGCTACTGCTTAAGAACTCCATTAGCGCTCTGCCGCTCCACAAAGTGCTGGTGCTGATCGACGCCCTCGACGGCGAATACGACTCGGCCTTTGCAGACCACGAGCGGCTCGCATTGGCTCGGATCCTACCGATGGAGGTCGGCAATCTACGGTTCGGGCCAGAGGTAGGTCTGGGTAAGGTCAAGGTCGACGCTCCGGTCGTGTCTGCGTGGCTTGAACGCGTGCGAGCGATGCGTGCCGACCTGCACCAACTCCGACCGCTCGCCGCTACCTCTGCGGTCGCTCTAGACGCTGACGCCCGAATAGTTGGCGAACTCCTTGAGCCCAACAGCATCGATGCGGTCATCACCTCGCCGCCGTATCCGAACGAGAAGGATTACTCGCGGACGGTACGCCTCGAATCGGTGCTCCTTGGCTACCTCAGCAGCCGCTCGGATCTTCAGGCAATGAAGAAGGGGCTGGTGAGGTCCAACACCCGCGGTGTCTACCGCGGCGATGCTGACGATGCTTGGGTTCAAGATGACGCGGAGGTAGATCGCATCGCGGCAGCGATAGAGACGCGCCGCGTCGAACTCAACAAGGACTCGGGTTTCGAGCGCATGTATCACCGGGTCACCAAGCTGTACTTCGGAGGAATGGCACGTCACCTGATTTCGTTGAGCCATGCGCTCAAACCCGGCGCTCGCCTTGCGTACGTGGTGGGCGACCAGGCCTCCTATCTAAGAGTCATGATCCGTACCGGTCAGCTCTTGGCCGAGATCGCGGAGCGGGCCGGGTACGAAGTCGAGTCAATCGACCTGTTCCGCACCCGCCACGCCACAGCCACACGCGAGCAGCTCCGCGAAGAAGTACTCGTACTGAGATGGCCCGGCGCCTCGGCCACCGCCAGCCACTGATGAGACACTCGCAGACCACAGCCAGAGGACTGGTCTGACATGTCCACGCCGAGCTTGGCACAGCAGATAATCGAGACACTCTTCGCCGAACGCCACAATCCGGGCGACGATCAAGTGACCTTCACGCGAGACGATTTGATTTCTGCCGCAGCGGCACTCGGAGCATCACGGCCCAAGAATCTCGGCGACATCGTGTACTCGCTGCGCTATCGGGTGCCACTTCCCGAGTCCATCCGACAGACAGCACCTCAGGGCCGCGAATGGGCGATCTTCCCCGGCGGCAACGCTATCTACGCGCTGCGAACCGTGCCCTTCAATCTCATCGAACCACGACAAGGACTCCGCACCATCCGCCTGCCCGACGCTACTCCTGGAGTCATCTCCAGGTACTCCCTCACGGACGAACAGGCCTTGCTAGCACGGGTCCGATACAACCGACTCCTGGATGTGTTCACCGGCCTCACCTGCTACCCCCTCCAGAGCCACCTGCGCACAAGCATCACAATTACCAGCGCGATCGACGGTACGCCAAGCAGCTCACAGGTTGAAACCGACGACGTTTATGTCGGCCTCGACGAGCACGGCGCGCACTACGTCCTGCCAGTACAGGCCAAAGGTGGCTCGGACTCGCTGAGCGTGATCCAAATCTGGCAGGACTTTCAAGTCGCGAAACAGAAGTTCCCCGAACTCATCGCCCGCCCAATCGCTGCTCAGTTCATTGAGCAAAGCGAAATAGCTCTCTTTGAATTCCAAGAATCCAATAACCAGATCACCATCGCCCGTGAGCATCACTACAGCCTCGTCGCTCCCGACGAATTCGCACCTGGAGAACTCGCTGCATACCGTGCCGCAGCTCAAAGATAACTTGCCCAAACGTACCGTCCCGCCGACACTTCGGCATTGAGCCAATCACTGACAAAACCGCCTCTGAACTGGCTACTCCCACCGGATCATCTACCCTCCACACCGATGCGGTAACTCCGGCCGAAAAGCGGCGGGGTGAAGGACATAGGCCAGTTCGCGTTAGGTCACGGGCCAACAGCGATCAGCGTCCCCAAGTCAACGCACTAACAGGCACCGAATTGGTCGAAGCCTCATCTGGATCGCGTCTAAGATCGGGGGATGGAAATATCTGAATCGCCTGGGTTTGCACGGATGGTCGAGCAGCTACAGCCCAACCTCGGAGCCTTCGCCAACATCGAGGAGTTGATGACCCGAATCCAACCCAACCCCACCACCTTCGCCAACATCGAGAAGATGATCGAGCAGCTACAGCCCAACCTCGGAGCCTTCGCCAACATCGAGAGGATGGTCGAACAGGCGCAACTCGCCAACATCGAGACGTTGATGACCCGAATCCAACCCAACCTCGGAGCCTTCGCCAACATCGAGAGGATGGTCGAACAGGCGCAACTCGCCAACATCGAGACGTTGATGACCCGAATCCAACCCAACCTCGGAGCCTTCGCCAACATCGAGACGTTGATGACCCGAATCCAACCCAACCTCGGAGCCTTCGCCAACATCGAGAGGATGGTCGAGCAACTTCAACCCAACCTCGGAGCCTTCGCCAACATCGAGAGGATGGTCGAGCAACTTCAACCCAACCTCGGAGCCTTCGCCAACCTGGAGGAGTTGACCGCGCCTGCTGCAGAGCGCGATTTAGACATCGAGAGTTCTGTCCTGGCGGCCGATTCGACAGACGCCGTCGCTCCCCCGTCGTTATCAGCGGATCTTCAAGACGTTCCCGAGGGAGTGCTTGAAGTTGTGACGGAGGAACTGCTGTTACGACTGAGCACTTGGTGCGATCTACACGGCGTGCTCGTCGGCATCGAGGGTTTGAAAGCGGCGCGGCTCGAAGTGGCGAGACAGATCGATCAGGATCTCAGCCGGTTGGCAAGGACTCTCGATTCTGATGGGGTCTGCTGGGATTGTGGAGGCGACACGTTGACTCCCTCTGGTATAACCTGCGCGGAATGTGCGCCGGTCATAGCCCCGATGATGTTGGAATGCGTCTGCTTGGCCGAGGGGATCTACTGAGTCTCGGGCAGATTCGCGAACAACCACGAAAACTCTGAAGCAACGTTCTCGTTTGAATTGGTCGTTAATCCGTATTGCTTGGTGCCCGGGGCGGGACTTGAACCCGCATGGAGGTTGCCCTCCCGGGGGGTTTAAGCCCCCTGCGTCTACCGATTCCGCCACCCGGGCGTAACCATAAACTAACGCCAAGCTTCAGCTTGCCACCAACTGCCCGCTCTGGCCATCAACATCAGCTGCCGCTTTTCCTACTCGTTCGGTGGAATTGTCGATGGCCAGCCACAGAGCGGCGCGAATCCGATCGGCCCGTGCACCGCTGAGCCCATTGCCAACAACGATCCCTTCGATCATGTCGGACACGACCGCTGGCCAAGGCCGACCCCGGAGTCGCACCGCTATCGTCGGCACACCGCGGCGGCGCCTGATGGTTCTTTGCACTCCCTCAACTCCCGGCGGTGAGCGAAAACACGGCACGACGAGCCCACGCAGTCTCGCCGCTTGACCCAACGTGCGGGCCGCTGCGGCAAACTTGAGTGACGTGGCTTGCATGAATCCCATGCTGTCATACGGGTGTGACACTCCAGACGTGAGAGTTGTGCCAAAGTGCAGGACATGGAGACTCCCGTCGAGTTGAACCCCGCGCAACAAGAAGTCGTCGCCATGCTCGGAGCAAGCCGCGCCGAGCGGCCTGTATTCGAGGCAAGCCTGCGCCCCGAACTGGCAGCGGCTATCGAGCAAGGACTGGCGCCCCTCACCGACCGGGCCAACAAGATCGACGACACCATATTCGTCTCAAAACATGCTCTTGGACAGGTAATGGGTTGCGAGCGGAAATACCTGGCCGAAGAAGAAGCACAATTCGAATGGTCGGTTCCCCTCGCCCGAGGTTCCATTGCTCACAAGGCAATCGAGTTGTCCATTCATTGGCGCCGTGAACCAGAACCGCTGGCGCTCGTCGACGAGTCTCTGAGCCGCCTCACCGAATCAGACAACAGTCTCGGTGATTGGCTACAAACGATCAGCGAGGCCGAACGGGCCGAGTTGAGGGCCGAGAGCAACGACCGAGTCGTCAAGTTCCTTGAGTGCTTTCCGCCATTGAAGACCGGGTGGCGGCCGGTCACCGAAAGCCGGCTCCGCTATGACGTTCACGACCAATTCGTGTTCAGCGGCAAGGTCGACCTCACCCTGGGGCACCCCGAGGGCAACCGGGCTGGCAAGGTCTTGATCGACCTCAAAACTGGTGGATTCTCGCCTCAACACCTCGAAGACCTGCGTTTCTACGCCCTCATCGAGACCATCCGCCTGGGCACTCCACCACGACGAGTCGCCACCTACTATCTCGACCAGGGCAAATTCGTGCCTGAGGACATCACCAACGATGTTCTTTTTGCGGCTGCGGCTCGCCTCATTGACGGCACCACGAAGATCGTCGAACTCTTGGCGGCTGCGCGCGAACCAAACCTCGTGGTGGGTCCGGTGTGCCGCTGGTGCCCGGTCCTTCACGACTGCGACACCGGCAAGCGCCATCTTGAAGTAGACGACGAAGACTCCGGCTGGTAGCGGGCAAAGGGCAGTCGGGTATGTGACCCATGTTGACAAGCAATTCGATTCGATGGCGGCTCGGGGTTGCGGTCGCTGCCGGACTCGTTGTGGTCGGAGGTTGTGCCACAGACAACGAATTGGCAGAGCCGCGGCCAACCGTGCCTGTCGTTACGACAGCGCTTGTTGAGGCGTTGCCAACAGACGCTCAGGCCGACAACCAAGAGCAGCCCCACGAACCGAAGCAGTCCGACGAACCGACGCCGCCCGACAGCCCGGCTCCAGCCAGCAACGCAGAGCAAACCGAAAACTCAGCGGAGGCGCTGCCACCCGAAGGAAATCTGCTCAACGCCAGCATCGCCCTGGAGCAGATACTCATCCTCGATGAACCGATCGACATGGCCGCAGCCCCCGGCGACCCAATGGCCTGGATCGCCGAGCGGGGCGGTCGGGTGCTACGGGTGGACTTGGCGCACCGAGAGGTGGTCGAGACGATCTTGGATATCTCTGCTGAGACCATCGCCGAAGGTGAGCAAGGTTTACTGGGCATCGCCGTGAGCGATGGCTGGTTGTACGCCAATTTCACGGACCGAAACGGTGACACTCGTGTCGAGGCCTTCGAGCGGGAGGGCACTTCTCTGAGCGGTGAACGCCGAACGATCCTGCGTCAGTCCCAGCCGTTTAGAAACCACAACGGAGGCGCGCTCGTGATCGGTCCAAACGGCCACCTCTATGTCGCATTCGGCGACGGAGGTGCTGGTGGCGACTCGGTTAACCATGGACAGAACCCTGCCACCTGGTTGGGGGCGATTCTGCGAATCGAGCCAACACCAGACTCAACCGAGCCCTACTCAGTCCCGCACGACAATCCCTTCGCCTCTCCCCCAAGCGCCCCAAGCGACGCCACGCAGGGTTCTGGGGAGGTTTTCTTGTTTGGAGTGCGCAACCCTTGGCGCTTCTCGTTCGACACAGGCACAGGCGACCTCTGGATCGCGGATGTCGGACAGAACCTCTATGAGGAGGTGACCGTGCTGCTCGCCGCCAACGGTGGAGGGGTCGGCGCCAACCTGGGCTGGCGTCTGCGAGAGGGTCTGCACGAGTTTTCCGGCGACAAACCCCCCGGCAATGTCGACCCCGTATGGGAGTACGGCCAGGATGACGGCTGCAGCGTTACCGGAGGTTTCGTGTATCGAGGCTCAGCGATCGAGGAACTGGTCGGCTCATATTTGTTCGGCGATTACTGCACCTCACGCCTTTGGGCCGTGCAGATTTCATCGGGCGAAGTGGTGTTTCGGGACTTTGGAGTAACGGTGCCCGGTGGCTCACTCGCCTCTTTCGGGCAAGACGCCGACGGTGAACTCTACGCCTTGTCGCTCGAAGGCCCCGTGTCTCGCGTCATCGCAGGTTGACCTTCGGCTGACCGCGGCGGGGCGGGAGTGCTGGGATGGGCTTCGGCTACCGCTGATGGTCTATAGATTCCGCTACCAGAGTCGAGGGCCGCGAGTCGTCGAGTCAACAAGAGCAGAACTGCTACGGCTAAGAACGACAACCCGAAAGCCAAGAAGGTCTCCCGTGGACCGAATACTTCGATGGACTGCCCCATCAAGAGTTGGCCCAGTGGACTCGACAACAACAACACCGTCAGATACACCGACAACACACGTGCCCGCAGCCGTTCGTCAACCTGCAGCTATATCGCCGTGTTGACCGCCGAGGTCCAGGGTGATCGTCGAGGAAGGGTGGTACCGGCTCCGAGACGCCATCTCGGCTACCAACGGGCCAGTTGGGGGCGCGGTCGCTCGGCTGCGCCACGGGGCGCAATCGTGACGGTCTACCGGCGACCGGTGACGCCCCAGACCTCTTTTTCGCTATAGGGCAAACCTACCTCTACGGTCGCTGTGTGTGCAGATCGGGTGACCGGTGCCATATGCGTTAGAACGCCGCACACAGCGCCGTTCTACGGGCTCGAATCGGCTCGGGCTGGGGGTGACGTCCAGGCCCTCGACACCCACCGCGGGGCGATATGGCACCGGCGGGTATCTCCGCACCCGCAGCGACCGTAGATGGAGGTTTGCCCACACACACTATGACCACCACCGGGCACAGCGTTCGGGGGTGGTCGGTCGTCGGCGGGTGGGGGGTTGTCGGCGAGCCACGCCGCGAGGTCACGGGCCATCGACCAGGGCGACGGTGTGTCCGCATCGGATCGGTGACGCGGTGACGTTCCCGGCGGCGTCAGCTAGGACGATCACGCCCACCATGTCGTCACACGCTCCGGAGCAGGTCTGCCACGGGGCGGCGGTGGTGTGATCCGATGACAGCATGATTTCGGTCACGGTGCGGGTGGTGTCGCCCCAAGCGATCCGGTCGCCGACGGGCAGAAGCACGAGCATGAGTCGCCGTCGTGAGATTCACAGTCGGGAGCGTGCTCAGTCATCGGTCAGCCTCGATGACGGGGCCGCATTCCTCGCAGCGATCGGACACAGCCGATGACCGAGACGATGACGATCGCCACGAACCCCGCAGCACAACCAAATCCTTCCATCATCCACTCCCTTAATCGACTAGCACCGACTACCGGCATTAACACCCTATAACGTCACCAACCGTTGACCAACCGCACCGTGTCCACCGCCGTTGACACAGCGATAGTGTCGAGGCCGAAGCGATGTGAGCCATACCGGTGACAAACATGCCTGCTAACGCCACAAAAAACCACGGAGCCACCGCCATCGCACAGACACCGCAGCCGTACAACAACAGCGCTACTTCCTGGATCCGTGAACGATCAAACCGGCGCGCCATCTCGGCGACCATCGGCGAGGCAACTACGGCACCGACTCCGGCCGCGGAGAGCATCCAGCCGAAGCCGCGTTCGCCCTGGCCAAAGACGTCCTCGGCCACAACGATTGACATCTGCTGTGTGGTGATGCCGAAAAAACCGATCACAGCACCCACGAAGACTGCCGTTGAGATACCAGCGTTGTTTCTTACATACACCACCGCCTGAGCGAACTCGCTAAGCGGCCGCAATCGTCCATTCGCTTCGACCTGAATTCGCGGTAACCGCAACGACCCCAGCGCCGCTATCACCGCGAGAAACGACACCGCGTTGAGCACAAACGCCCAACCCGGCCCCCATTGCGCGATCACCAGACCAGCCAACGACGGACCCAACATGCGAGCCATGTTGAACTGTGCGCTGTTGAGCGTCACTGCCGACATCAACGTGTCCCGCGGTACCAATTCGCTGACAAACGCCTGCCAAGCGGGCAGGTTCAGACCACTAGCGATACCAGCCAAAATAGAAACAACAACGTAGGCACCCGGAGACCGGACACCGCCAAACCACATCAGCACGAACAAAACCGCAACCAGAGCCTGGGTCGACTGGGTGACAATCAGAATCGAGCGGCGGGGATAACGATCCGCGATAGCCCCGGCAAGCGGGCAGAGCACCGCAGCCGGCAGCAACTGAGTGAACCCGGCCAAACCAACCCACGCAGCACTTCCGCCGGTGAGGTCATAGACAATGAGAGGAATCGCCAACACCTGAAACCAGCGTCCAGTGCTGGAGATAATCGCAGAAATCCACATCAGGCGATAGTTGCGATAGCGAAGAGCTGCGAACGCGCCGGCTCTCGTATCGGCAACTTCGGGCATCCGGCAAGGCTACGGAACTCAGTTCCCAATCGTGGACGGCCACCCCGAACGTGGACCGGCAGACCAATCGTGGACCGACCCGTGGACTGGGTTGACAGCCTGCCAGAATAGGTGCCATGCCCTTAGTCACTACAGAGGTTCACGACCGCGTAGCAGTGCTCACGCTCAACGACCCCGACAAACGAAACGCCGTCACCTTGGCCATGAACGACGAAATCATCGCCGCGCTCGACGAGTGGGAGTCAGATGACGGCATTGGCGCACTTGTTGTGACCGGTGCTCCACCAGCGTTTTGTGCAGGCGCAGACCTCAGTGATCTTCTTGCAGACCAGGGGCCGGCCGGCATGCGAAAGGTCTATGACGGTTTCTTGCGAATCGCTCATTGCCCAATGCCGACTATTGCCGCGGTCAACGGCGCTGCGGTCGGGGCCGGTTTCAACATGGTGCTGGCCTGCGACATCGTGGTAGCGGCGCGCCAAAAAGCTCGTTTCGATTCCCGGTTCCTGCAGATCGGGCTTCATCCCGGTGGCGGCCACACCTGGCGCTTGCGTTCCATCACCAGCCGCCAGACCGCGCTGGCGATGGTCGTGTTCGGTGAGGTGATACGCAGCGAACAAGCCCTCGATTTAGGACTCGTTTGGAAGGTTGTCGACGACGCCGATCTGCTTGATGCGTGCCTCACGCTGGCGACACGCGCGGCGGCTCAACCCAAGGAACTGACGGCTCGAACCAAGGCCACGATCCTGACACTGGACACCATCAGCGAATCTGATCAGTCCGTCGAACACGAACTCCACCCTCAGCTCTGGTCGATGGGCGAAGGTGCCTTTCGGAGCCTTGTCGAGGGCCTTCAGAAGCAGATCAGCTCCAAGGACTGAGCCTTCGTGGAGATCGAAGCTGAGATCGAAGTCGACGAGACGACTGGTCTCGTCAAACGCTCCGCCCCTCCCCCATACCCGATCGGGCCGGCTACTTTCGCGGCGCTCCTGGATGGACCCCTCAAACACTTTCCCGAGCGGGTCGCCTTGATAGACAACGAACGCCAGTGGACCTTCGCAGAACTGGACCGTAGCGTCGACCAAGCCGCGGCGGCTTTGACTTCGCTGGGCGTAGGCCCCGGTGATCGAGTCGCCTGGTCGCTTGCGAACTGCGCCGAAGTGCCGATCGGGTTCCTCGCCACCCAACGCCTCGCGGCAGTCTGGCTTGGGATCAACATGAATCTCGCTCCGCCAGAAAAATCTCACCTTCTCAACGACTCGCAAGCATGCCTGTGGATCACCGCGAGCGATACGACCGCCGCGTCCAACAACACGTCGTTCAGCGGATCTGTAATCAGCGAGTCCGAATACAACGATGCGGTCTCCAAAGCAGATCCCGCAAGCGCTCCCCGACCCGTCATTGATCCTCATGCGCCCGCGGCGATCGCCTACACCTCGGGTACGACCGGTGCGCCCAAGGGAGCGGTCCACAGTCAACACAATCTGTTGTGGCCTGGGCTGATCACGCTGGGCACTCATCCACCGAAACCAACCGACCGTCAGGGCACGCCACTGGCACACACAATCCTCAACATGCTGATCCTCGGCGTTATCTCGGCTTGGACACGGGGCACCACGGGCGTTGTCCTGCATCGCGGCGACCCCGAAGGGTTCTGTGCTGAGGTGGCACGCTACCGGCTTACTCGAACCACCCTCGTGCCCGCACAACTCCACGATCTCGTGCATCACCGTGGTGTCAATCCCCATGACCTGGCGTCACTCGAGTCGATCCTCGTCGGCGGGGCCGCAACTCCGGCCAACACCCGTCGCGCTTTTGTCGAGAAGTTCAATATCCGCGCCCTGATGGGCTACGGCCTTTCTGAAGCGCCCACCGGGATTGTCAGAGAAACAACGGACGAACCGATTGACGACTCAGCCGCCGGTTACGCGTTGGACCTGCTCGAAGTGGTGATCGTCGACGACAGCGGCCAAGAACTGCCCGCCCATGAGCAGGGCGAGATCTGTCTGCGACCCGCACGTGTGGGACCGTGGGCCGGTTGCTGGACTCCAACGCTCGGCTATTGGCGCCGCCCCGACGCAACCCAGGAGTTGCTGCGGGGCAACATTCTGCACACCGGCGACATCGGGGCTCTCGACAGCAACGGGCGCCTTACGGTCAGCGGGCGTCGCTCTGATCTGATCTTGAGAGGTGGCGCCAACGTTTCGCCCACCGAAGTCGAGAAGGTTCTGCTCGATCATCCCGATGTGGTTGACGCCGCTGTCTACGGCATAGCCGACGAGCGTCTCGGTGAGCGGGTGGCCGCAGCAATTGTGTCGGCTGAGTCGCAACCGGACCTGGCCGAACTGCGCGGGTATCTCGCTCAACACCTGGCTCGTTACAAGATCCCCGACCAGATTCGTGTGCTTGACCGTCTTCCCCGCAACTCCATGGGCAAAGTCCAGAAATCTGAGCTACGGGCGCTTGCTGATCCACTCTGCGACTAGATCGGCGGAACGCTCGTTCCAGTCCTCAACGGTGAACCCATAACGAATATGGTCCTCCCACACGCCGTTGATTTCGAGATACCTGACCGCGGTTCCCTCGTCACGTAGCTCGAGCTTCTCGACAACCCTTCGGCTGGCCGTATTGCGGGGCACAATCGCCACCTGGATCCGGTGCAGGCGCAACTCCTCGAAAGCAAACCGAGCAACCACCACTAGCGCTTCAGGCATGTAGCCGTTGCCTGCCAGGGCCTCAGCGATCCAGTAACCCACGTAACAAGATTGAAAAGGGCCTCGCTGGATTGAGTTGAGATTGATCTCACCGGCAAAAGCTCTGTCGACAAATACCCCGAAGCTGTGACCAGAACCCCGTTGCCGCTCGCGCTGGCGCGCCGAGCAACGGTTGGCGAACGCCACTCGGTCCTCGACGACATCCGGCGCGCCGCTGAGACGCTGCGGTTCCCATTGGGTCAACCAATCTTGGTTGCGGCGGCGTACCTCCTGCCAGCCACCAAAGTCGTTCACTTCAAGTGGCCGAAGCAGCACCCGACGGCCAGACAGTCTGCTCACGGCCAGAATCGTAGGCCAACCGCTCCGCTCGAACCTTTTCGATATGCGAGCATGAACACCTATGGCACATACCACAACCCGGCATTCTGTCCGGCGGCCGCAACCGATACCGATCACTACAACACCTTTTTCTCGGAGAAGCCGAACGGCGCATGGTACGTTCAGTGGGGTACCAGCAAGTCTGGGGATGCACCAACCTGTGCAGCTCTGAACAGATAATCGTTCATCCCTAGAGAGACGAGTCGGAGGCGGCGATGTCATCAACCGGACCAACCTTGAAACAATCCGTTAACGACCTGTCCGGCACGGCGATGCCATGGCTTCTTTGTGGCGCGGCTTGTGGGTTCGGCCTTACGGTACTTTCCCTTGGTCTTGCTGTCGCTGGCGGATTCGCTCTATTCGCCGTGGGCATGGTGCGTCGCCGCGCCGACGCGTACGGGATGTTCACCATCGGGTTCGGTTGCGGATTCGCAGCGTACATGGCGTTGGCGATCTCTATTTTTCTTCTTGGCGATAGTCCTAGCTTCGGCGAAATCGGTTCCTGAGTAAAGGCTCAGTCCAGAAGCGAGAAGGCCAGGCCGTCGAGGATGTCGCTTTCGGAAACAAGGCATTCTTCGAAGCCGAAATAGCGCATGACCCGCACCAGGATGCACATGCCCCCCACGATCACATCGACCCTGCCCTCTTCGAGTCCCGGGTTGTGGCGTCGGTCCTCACGCGGTTCGGTGACCAGCGTGCGGTACACGTCCTCGGCAGCTTCTTTGCTCAGCTTGAAGTGATGGATCTGATCACGGTCATATTCGGCCAGCCCAATCTCAACAGCCGCAGCCGCCGACACCGTGCCTGCCAGTCCCACGAAAGTCTTGGCCTGCAACGACACAGGAATAAGGCGGGCAACATCATCGAGATGGGCTTCGGTAATCGATAGACAAGCCAACAGTTCCTCCGGTGCCGGAGGATCCGATTCGATATATTTCTCGGTCAGGCGGACACAGCCGATGTCGACCGACAATGCCGCTTCGCATTCTGTTAGTCCGTAGGCGAACTCAGTGGAACCGCCACCGATATCGACCACCAGAAACGGTCCGTCGGTAGGGTCTAAATCAGCGGTTGCGCCCGCAAATGACAGCCTGCCTTCCTCTGAACCGGACAACAATTCAGGACGGGTTCCAACAACGGACTCAGCAGCATCGAAAAACTCCTCTCGGTTGAGCGCATCGCGAGCAGCCGAAGTCGCGGTGATGCGAACCCGCTCAACGTCATGGCGATCCATCACTTGGCGATAGCCCTTGAGGCACTCGACTGTGCGCTCAATCGCCTCGGGCGCGAGTTGTTTGGTGGCGTCGACTCCCTGACCGAGCCGGGTGATGGTCATATGCCGTTCCAGCGTGACCGAACCATCATGCACCAACAGACGTGTCGAGTTGGTACCGCAGTCGACGGCTGCTACTGGTGCGCTCATGGCTGCACCGATGCGGCCAACTGCTCAGCCACCCACCGACCCACCGGGTCGTCGCCCCCGGCGAGAAACCAGGCGTAGTGGGCGTGGAGACACTTGACACCACGGCGTGTGCCACCGACGCCACCACTGGGCCGGGGACCGCTATGAGACTCTTCGATGGCGGCGTCACGCTCGGAGGCGTAGCGGGCGTGAGCTTCGGCCAGCTCGACTGCATCGACAGCCGCTTCGGCCTGTCGAACTCCGCCCACAGACTCCAGGCGACCAACAGCACGACGGGGTTCCTCGCCCACCAGCCAATAGCGGGTTGGCATCGGACGGCCATTGCTCAGCAGAGGCGCATTGCGTATGACAACCGGGTCGCCCGCGTCGTCGACGACAACGATCTCGAAATGCCCTTCAGGTTCCCGCCCGAGTAGCTCCGCTACCCGCTTGCGTTCTACAGAAGTTGTCACCGAGAACGGCGCAGCAACCGCCGCAGCAACAAAAATGCGACGACCACCGCAGCCAGCGTGGCCGCCCGTTTCAGCACCGGCACACCGGCAGCGTCAATCAGGTCGATTGCCTCGGGTTCGGGCATATCGATCTTGCGTGCCCCGCTTTGAGGCGCGGTTGCCTCCCCACTAGCGGCCTCGGTATCGGCATCGGCTTCGCCGTCGTCGATGGCAGCATCGTCTGCTCCGGCATCAGCGATTACAGCCTCGCCCAGTTTCTCGGTGGCGTTCTCGGTGGCGGCCTCGGCCAACATCTCAGCAAGATTCTGCGCGAACTGATCCATCAGGTTGGCGCTCACGTCGGCCATCACTCCTCGCCCGAACTGAGCGAACTTCCCTGTGATTTTCATGTCGGTGTCGACGTTGACTCTGGTGATCGAATCTGACACCGCTTCGAGCTTGGCGGTGATCAACGCGCTGGCGTTGCCTGCACCGCGGGTGTCTCGACCCTTGCCGCTCAGCACCGCCTTGTGGTCTTGGTCGTTACGCTCCACGAAGTTCGCAGCGCCCTTGAATTGGGCGGTGATTGGCCCCACTTTCACCTTTACGAAACCGCGGTAATCGTCACCTTCAACTTCTGTGAGTTGCGCTCCTGGGAGACACGGAGCGATGCGTTCGAGGTCGGTCAGCACGGCCCACGCCTCATCGATTGGCCGAGTCACTTCAAAAGTACTGTTCAGGTCCATCTGCGCAAATCCTCCAACGTGTCAACATCTGCTGGGTCGCCATCACAGGGTATCGACTCAACCATCTCGGGGCGCTCGCGCCAAAGACTGCGCGCTCCTTCGTCTCCCGACACCGGGAGCGATGCCCACATTGCCGCGGACAAACGAATCGGAGGGCGCTTGCCTTCACCGAAATCCGCAGCCGCGAAGTCCGCTTCGCTGTCCCTGACCGCTTCCCAAGCTCTCACGCCAACACCGGGTTGATCACCAAGACCAACGACAATCGCCTTATGTCCCCTGCTAGCGGCGTAGGTAACCGCGCCCCGCAGCGAGGTCGCCTGACCGTGGTCCCAATGCTCGTTGTGAATGATGGTCACGTCTTCGGGCATGAATTCTGTGAGGTCCACGCACCCGGATACAACGATCACTTCATCGAAGCCGGCTGCCCGGGCTGCGTCGACCGCATGACACACAATCGGCTTTCCTCTCACCTCGGTGAGAAGCTTGTGGTCCTCGCCCAAGAAGCGTGAACCGGCCCCGGCTGCAAGCACAACCGCCGCTGTTGTCACCACATCACGGTCGGGACTGGAGCCAGTCTGGGTGATCACTATCCCAGTGTGGCAGCACCAAAGAGCAGCCATGCGCCTAACGTGTCGGTAATGAGTGATTCCGTTGACCCCACATCTTCTCCAAGCATCGCCGAGCCTCCGCTGGTTCGGGTCAACCTTTTGATCGCAGACGCTGCCCAGGTCGCTGATGGCAAGCTCTACATCCTCGGCGGAGGACTAACCGCGGTCGGCCCTCGCCCCCAACCGATGGGAGTCGCGATCCGCATTGAGGTGCCCTGGGACCGCGCCAACGTTTCGCACGAATGGCGAATTGAACTGCTCGACGAAGACGGACATCCGCTGTTGATCGGCGAGCGGCCGCTCGTGGTGCAGGGGAACTTCGAGGCCGGGCGACCGGTGGGTCTGCGGCCCGGCACGCCGCTCTGTGTCCCCTTGGCGATCAACTTCCCGACGATTCCAGTGACCCACGGCAAGAGTTACACCTGGCAACTCTCCATCAACGGCACCACTCACTCAGACTGGCGTCAAAGCTTCTTTGTTCGCCTCCCCAAGCAAACCGGCTCTCCCAATACACCACCCTCGAACCGCTAGTCGGAAGTAGTGATGGCCGCAGTCACTTCGACCAGGCGCAGTTGACGTGATGGCCGCAGGCCTCAGCCGTGGATTGGGCCGTCGGTGACGGTTAGCGACTTGGCGTCGCGACCGGTGCGGCGCGCGATGATCTCCGCGGTGATCGACACGGCTGTCTCTTCAGGTGTACGGGCCCCGATATCGAGGCCGATCGGTGAGCGCAAGCGAGCCAAACCGGCTTGGTCGACACCGGCTTCGATCAATCGCTTCGTACGGTCATCGTGGGTACGGCGACTTCCCATGACGCCGATATAGCCGACGTTGGTCGCCAACGAAGACACCACCGCGGGCACATCGAACTTGGCGTCGTGGGTGAGAATGCAAACCACATCGCGTTCGCCTAACTCGTCACCCACCTCGGCCAACAACCGGTTCGGCCACTCAACCACAACCTCGTCGGCCATCGGGAAACGAGCTTTCGTGGCAAACACCGCCCGAGCGTCACAGACCGTGACCCTGTAACCCAGCACTTTGGCTACCCGAGCCAACGCCGCGGTGAAGTCGACAGCTCCGAAGATCAACATTTTGGGAGGCGGAGCGAAACTCTCAATGAACACCGAAACCGCTCCCTCACGGGCCTCGCCATGTAGCCCGTAATGGCGGATGCCACTTCGACCAGCTGCCAATTCGCCGCGGGCGTCGCGGGTCACAACCCGATCAAGGTCAGCATTGCCAAGCGTTCCCGATGACTTCGCATCCGGCCGAACGATTAATTTGGCGCCAGTGAACTCACCTTCTACCACTGTGGCCAACGCCACTGGAGATTCCGCGCGGATGGCGTCTCGGAGCTGTTCAAACAGCGATTGATCAGCCGTCATCGACACCGGCGCCTACCAATCGAGGGGTTCGATGAACAGGTGGATGGTACCGCCACAGGTCAACCCCACCTCGAACGCCTCATCATCGCTGTAACCAAAGCTGACCATGCGGCGCTCACCGGTAGCCAACACTTCAAGGGCTTCAACAACAACCGCTCCCTCTACACAACCACCCGATACAGAACCCGAAACCTCGCCGTCTTCGGTGACCGCCATGGCCGCACCCACCAGCCGAGGTCCAGATCCTTCAAGGTCGACTACCCGCGCCATAGCCACAGCTACTCCTGCGCTACGCCAGCGATCCAAATCGTCTAGCAGTTCTTTCATCGCCCCGATCCTACGGGAATTGTCGAACGCCCCTCAGAGCCGCGGAGCACGAGTGCGGCCAGTTCTTGCAGAGAGTCGAGACAGTGCCCCTCAACGAAGTCGTCTACGTATGGCAAAGCGGCGGCCATAGCTCGAGCCAAAGGCGCATATCCCGGAGAGGCCTTCAAGGGATTTACCCACACAACACGGTGAGCAACACGACTGAGGCGCTGCATCTGGATTTCCATCTCTTGCGGCTCACCGCGATCCCAGCCATCCGAGAGGATCACGACCGTGGCTCCCCGCGCCATGCCCCGACAACCCCACTCATCATTGAAACGACCCAAACTCTCGCCCAGGCGGGTACCGCCGGACCAGTCTTTGACCACCAGCGAGGCGGCTTGCAGCGCCCGATCCGGGTCTCTCTGTGACAACTCTCGGGTGAGTCGTGTCAGCCGCGTACCCAACGCAAACGCCTCAACGCGAGCGCGACCAGCCACCGAGGCATGCACAAATCCGATCAGGGCACGTGCATAGGGTTCCATTGAGCCCGACACGTCGAGCAACAACACCAAACGCCGCGGTTGTTGACCTGGAACTGTACGAGCGATCTCGGCTGGTTCACCTCCAGATCGCAGCGCCTGTCGCACGGTGCGTCGTATGTCGAGTGCACCCCGCGCTCTGCTGCTGGGTACACGTCGGCGACTCCGCCGACATGGTCCCATGAACAAGATCTCGTCCATCAGCCGCCGAGACTCAGCAAGTTCCTCGTCTGAGTAGTCCGCGAAGTCCTTTTGCCCCAACGTCTCCGTGGCGCAGTAACGCACGGTGATGCTGTCGTCGTTGTCCTCGTTGTCATCGTCATCGGCGCCGTCAGCCGGGATTTGTTCCGGGTCGTCCATCGCCAACGTGACCGGCATTGGCTCTTGTGGAGGGCGCCAAACCAATCCCGAGTCCACACCACCCCAATACGCCGCGAAGAGACCATTGAACACCTCAATGTCTTCAGGCCGATGCACCAACACAGCCCGGGCCGCCCAATACACCTCCTCTGGATAACCAAGGTCGATTTCGGCGAGCGCCTCGGTGAACAAACGCGAAGACCCCAACGACACACCTAGGCCGCCACGGCGCAGAGTTTCCACGAACCCGACTGCCACAGCAATCGTCATCAACCCACCACCCGACGCACCACAGCGAGAGCAACCGGGCTCATCGCGATCACTCGCGAGCTGCGGCAAGGAGCGCTTCAAGACCGTGGTCTTGGACTCGCTCAAAATCTTCGCGATATTTCAGCAGCGTTCCCAGAGTCGCTTCCACCTGTTCAACAGCAAGCTCGCTAGCACCCAAAAGGTTCAGCGCACGAGCCCAATCGATGGTCTCAGACACACCAGGAGGCTTGTAGAGACCTATCTGACGCACGGACGCTGCCGCGGCTGCGACCTGGGTCGCCAAGCGCCGGCTGACCGAAGGCGCATGAAGCCGGATGATCTCGATCTCGCGAGCCACTTCGGGATGCGCAACCCAGTGATACAGACAACGCCGTTTCAAGGCATCGTGAACATCACGCGTGCGGTTCGAGGTGACGATCACCACCGGTGGTTCAACGGCAGAAAAGGTGCCGATCTCTGGGATGGTGATCGAATAGTCGGCCAACACCTCAAGCAGGAAAGCCTCGAACTCGTTGTCGGAGCGATCCACTTCGTCAATCAGCAACACCGGAGGCGGGCCGACACCACCAGCGATGGCTTCCAGCAATGGTCTGCGCACCAAGAATCGTTCGTCGTACAGTTCATCGGTGAGCGCCTCGACTTCACTGGCTCTAGCCGCTCCCGTGGCTTCCGCGGTACGAAGATGCAGCAACTGACGGGCGTAATCCCATTCATAGACAGCTTGGCTGACATCAATGCCCTCATAGCATTGGATCCGCAACAACGGCCCGCCGATCCAGTCAGCAAGCACTCGCGCAACTTCGGTCTTGCCTACGCCGGGTTCTCCCTCAAGCAACAGCGGACGACGCAAGCGCAACGCCAAATAAACCGCGGTTGCGAGTCCGTCATCGGGGAGATAGCGATTCTCGCGCAAAGCGTCGCTCACCTGCGCCACCGATGAGACGCTGCGAGGATCGTGGCTATCGACCATCTATTGGACCTCCGAACGACCAATGGTAGTCAGCGCCCAATGATAATCAGTGTGGCGCGATCACCGTGTTCGGCGGATCAGTTCGGATCGGGCCCAGGTACCGAAGATCGCGATCCCGCAGGCAATAACCAACAAACCAGGCCAGGTATCGGCCCAAGTGACATCGCCGAGATAGCCCTGACGGATCATGCGCAGAAGATTGGTTGTCGGGTTGACCCGAGCGACTTGTTCCATCCAGCCGTCCAGCAAAGCGATAGGAACCTGCCCGATCGACGGGAAAATCACCAAGAAGCCGGTCATCTGCACGATCGTCATCGCCCGCACATCTCCCATGCGAAGCACAACCCCCAAACCGAAGCAGCCAATCACCAGAGCACCACCGATGCCACCGGCAAAGGCCACCACGATTCCAAGCAACCCACCGGGCAAATCAGCGTTCATCGCGAAAGCCAGAATCGACACCAAAGTGATGGGGATCAACGCCCGAATGGCGATGTAGGTCAGCGGCGCAGCGATGATAATACCGCGTCGCACCGGACTCACTAAAAGGCGATCGATGAAACCGGTCTCGATGTCGTTGGCTACCGACCCGGCGGTCCCGACCCCTGAGAACATGGCTCCTTGCAACAGCGCAAACGCCACCACCCAGTTGATCAGATTCTCGGTCGGGTAGCCGTCGACCCGGGAGATTCCATCGAAGCTAGAGGTGAAGACCACCAAAAAGAAGACCGGCATCACGATCATCGGCACCAGAATCGCCGGCAGCCGTACGAATCTTGTGAGGTTGCGGTGACACATCCAAACAACCGGAAACAACGTCGAAGCACCGACCCTCGGGTTTCCGCCGGCGGCAGTCATGAGCGCTTCAATCGCCGAAGGTAGGCACCGTAGGCCAAACCCAACGACAACAGCGCGACCAGCAAGCTGTAGCCGACCGCTTCAGACAAGTCACCCCAACTCCATCCCGAGATCACCAGTCGTCTCGTCGGGTTCATCACCAGGGTGAAGGGATTGTGTTCGGCCACCGTCTGATACCAGCCCTTCATCAGCTCAGTCGGGAAGAAGGCGGACGACACGAACACCATCATGAAGACGAGCGGGAACATCGCCTGTGTAGCCTCGCTACTACCGGTCCATAGAGCCACGGCCAAACCAAACCCTGAGAGGCCCACGGACAGCACTACGCTGATCAGAACCAGAGCCAAAGCTCCTGCGGGGCCGCTCTCTATCGGCGCTCCCAGTACGAAGAAGATCGCCGTATGCACACCCGCCTGCAAGCCCGCCGCCGCGGCCGATCCGCCAATCCGGCCCAAAAAAATTGACTGTCGTGCTACCGGAGAAACGACCAGACGATCAAAAAAACCCGTCTCAATGTCGGCAGCCATATCGGTGCCGGCATTAGAAGCGCTGAAAGCAATCCCTTGAAGAATCGTTGCCGGAAGAATGAACTGCAGGAATGAATCGACCTCTGGAAAACCGGGCAGGCTGGTCGCTTTGGCGAACTGCGACGAATAGACAGCAGCCATTGCCAGAGGAAAAATCAATCCGGGTGCCCAGCGGTCGGTTTTACGCGCCGTAGCCAACACTGATCGCACAGTCAACATCCACGCCTGCTCCAAGCTGACCAGCAGACGGGGACGGTTCAGCGAGACGCTCTGAGCAGCGGTCAAGTTTCGGCGCCTTCCAACCGCCTGCCTGTGGCATCGGCGAAGACATCGTCGAGGCTCGGTGAGTCCAACTCGAAATGCGCCACCGGGACACCCTGCTCATCCAAGGCCCGGACCACATCGGTCAACCTTGGAGCCCCGCCCCGCAACCCGATGGCGACCCGACCATCACGCGCTGGTCGCTCATCGCCGAAAGCACCAAGAACCCGCCGCGCCAACTCGATGGTTGCCTCATCAGCCACTTCCACCCGCAGAGTCGGGTCGCCGACTTGGCCCTTGAGCACCGTGGGGTCGCCCTCCCTGACAATCAGGCCGTCATCGATAATGGCGATCCGTCCCGCCAACTCGTCGGCTTCCTCAAGGTATTGAGTGGTGAGAAAAACGGTCGTGCCATCGTCGTTGAGCGCCCGAACCTCCTCCCACACAGCGACACGGCTCGTCGGGTCGAGACCCGTCGTCGGTTCATCAAGAAACAACACCGCAGGACGATGAATCAGTGCCAAAGCCAGATCAAGGCGCCTCCGCATACCACCGGAATACGTGCCAACGCGACGGTCGGCTGCTCCGGTCAACCCGACCCGCTCAAGGAGTTCTGAACTGCGACTTGCGGCTCGGCGGCGACCGAGGCCGTGCAGCACCGCTTGTAGTCGCAACAGTTCATTGCCGGTCATCAGCGGATCAATCGCCGCGTCCTGGAGCGCCACGCCGATCATGCGGCGAACCGAGTCGGCCTCTTTGACCACATCGAATCCGGCCACGCGAGCGCTACCAGCGGTCGGGCGCAACAACGTCACCAACATTCGAACGGTGGTGGACTTTCCTGCTCCGTTCGGACCAAGAAAACCGAATATCTCACCTTCGGCAACCTCTAGGTCGATACCTGCCACCGCGGTGACCTCACCGAACGTCCTAACCAGACCCTCGGCCTCCACAGGTTTCATGTGGACACCTCATCAGGTTTGCCGCCCAGGTATGTCACGAACTGGCCTCAGCGATAGCCGACCAGACCTTTTGGGGCGACAAGGGAATGTCGATGTGTCTGACACCCAGGTGACTTAGAGCATCAATAACCGCGCTTTGCACAGCCGGAGTCGACCCGATTACCCCGGACTCGCCGATGCCCTTCGCTCCAAGGGGATTGTTGGGGGTGGGTGTTTCCATCGCCTCAAGTTCGAACGATGGGAGTTCAGCAGCGGAGATAATCGAGTAATCAGCGAAGTTGCTGGTCACCGGGTTGCCATCTTCGTCGTAACACAACTCTTCGAGGAGCGCTTGGGCGACACCTTGCGCTATCCCGCCATGTCGTTGGCCTTCCACTATCAGCGGATTGATCAATGTGCCTGCATCGTCGACGGTCACCATGCGCTTCAGTTCAACGCCCCCGGTTTCAGTGTCAACCTCCACAACCGCTACGTGGGTCCCGAAGGGGTATGTGCACTTGGCGTTGAAGTCGGTGTCAGCAACGAGTTGCTCATCAGTGGCCGCGGCGGCTACTTCAGCCCATGTCTTGGTCACTGCCGGAGTCCCTGAAACATGGAACACGCCGGAGTCGGTGTCGATCACGACATCTTCAACAGCGGCCTCCAAAAGCTCAGCTGCGATCTCTTTGGCAGCATCAGCAACGGTCGCCGCCGCGTTGAGCACCGCTGAACCTCCGAGCTGGGTCGAACGACTCGCCACGGTGCCTTCACCACGGGCGACTTTGTCGGTGTCTCCCTGGATCACTTCGATGTCTTCAATGCCAAGGCCCAATTTCTCCGCGGCGATCATGGCAAAGGTTGTGGCATGACCCTGTCCGTGCGACAAAGCACCCGAGTAGACACGGGCCTTGCCGGCCGGCGTGATCTCAACCTTGCCGTATTCGTTTCCGCCTGGTGCCGGACCAGCGGTTATCTCGACGTAGTTGGCGACGCCGACACCGATCTGCACCGGGTCGCCTGAGATACGGCGAGCTGACTGCTCCGACCGCAGCTCCGCATAACCCGACGCCTCCAAGGCCTTATCGAGCGCCGCTTCGTAGTCGCCCGTGTCGTACTCACTGCCCACCGCGGTCGTCACCGGAAAAGCGTCCGCGGCGATGAGATTCTTGCGCCGCAGTTCAATCGGGTCGATACCGGTCTGTGCCGCAAAAAGGTCGAACATGCGCTCAATCGTGAGCGTCGCCTCAGGACGGCCCGCGCCCCTGAAAGCTTCCGTCGGCACAGCGTTGGTGATAATCGACCGCGCCTGGGTCTCGATATTTGTGATGTCGTAGGTCCCCGGTGCCATCGGCAGCGTGAAGAAAGGCAAAAAAGCGCCGACACGGGTATAAGCACCCGCGTCCATCAGCACCTCAAGTCGGTAGTGAGTGACGTCGCCATGCTGGGTTCCGCCAATGGCGGCGTAATGAACCTGTGCTCTTCCCGGGCCGGCCGCGATCAGGTTCTCGGTGCGTGTCTCAAGCCACCGAACCGGACGTCCGGCGAGGCGCGAGAGATGCGGGATGAGCACATCTTCAGGAGTCGGTGCCACTTTGGCGCCGAATCCGCCACCAACATCGGGAGTAATTACATGTACATCTTCGGGAGCCAATCCATACATCTGGACAAGCGTCTCCTTCACTCGATGCGACGCCTGGCTCGACAAGAACATCAACAACCGATCATCGGTCCAAGACGCCGCAGCCGAGCGCACTTCGAGCGGTGCCGCCGACATACGCGGATGGACAACACGTTGTTCGACAACGACTTCACAATCGGCGAAGAAGGAATCGTCAGTGATCCCTGTAGCCATTCCTAAATCGGAAAAGGTGAGGGCGTTGTTGGTTCCATGGCCCTCATGCACAACGATCTCATCGGAGGCCGCGGCTTCAAGATCAATGACCGCGTCGAACGGATCGATATCGACGAATACCAACTCGGCCGCATCCTGGCCCGCAGAGCGCGTCTCAGAGAGCACCACGGCCACTGGTTCGCCAACGAAACGGACACGATCGCGAGCCAGCACAGGACGATTGAGAAGGTCAGGAGGAAACATCGGCACGCTGCCCGGCAGCATCAGGTCAAGTTCTGCACCGGTGAGCACCAACGCAACGCCGGGCATGGCGCGAGCATCGTCGGCGTCGATATCGACGATCTTGCCGTTGGCCACGAACGACCGAACAAAGGTCGCGCACAGCGCTCCATCAAGGCGCGGGTCATCCAGATCAGCGGTGTAAGTCGCTCCGACGGTCAAAAACTCAGGGTCTTCCTTGCGTAGAACCCTCGTCCCGATAATCGTCATCTACCGCGCCTCTCGTTGCCTGCCGAAACCAGATGAGAGGCTAACGGGACGCTGAGTTAGTTCGGGCCTGAGACCACGCAACCCCGCAGTCCGGGCACAGAATAGACCTCTTCACCCGGCTCCACGAAGGGTCCGTAACAACGAGCCTCATTACGTAACCCCTCGTCATCAATGATGCCCTCAATGTCGGCATTGATCTCCGCGATCTCAGCTTTGAATGCCGCGCGCTCGTCCTTGACGCTTGCTAGCTCGCTTCGCTGCTCCAAGTAGCCGCGGACTTCGGGCTCAACCAGCACGCCCGCCAGTAACACGAAACCCGCTACAAGCAGGAACAAGATCGTCTTCACCACTCCGCTCCACCGATTGCGCTCAACGGACCGAAAGCGGCTGCTTCGCCGAGTTGCTCTTCGATACGCAAAAGTTGGTTGTATTTCGCCACCCGATCAGATCGCGCCGGAGCGCCCGTCTTGATCTGGCCGCAGTTGGTCCCAACCGCGAGGTCTGCGATAGTCGTATCTTCGGTTTCCCCCGAACGATGCGACATAACCGAGGTGTAGCCGTTGCACCTAGCAAGATCGACCGCCTCAAGTGTCTCGGTAAGAGATCCGATTTGGTTCACTTTTACGAGAATCGAGTTGGCCGTACCCCCCTTGATGCCCCGGGCCAGCCGCTCGCAGTTCGTCACAAACAAGTCGTCGCCCACGAGCTGACAGCTAGAACCGATTTCAGCGGTGAGAGCAGCCCAACCATCCCAGTCGTCCTCGGCCATGCCGTCCTCGATAGACACGATCGGGTATTTCCGCGCCAAAGACACCAGCTCGGTGACCATTTCATCAGAGCTGAGTCGGCGGCCCTCGCTCGCCAAGTCATAAAACCCGTCGACGTAAAACTCGGTGGAGGCGATGTCCATGGCGATCGCCATCTCATCGCCCGGGGTCAAGCCAAGGCGCCCGATGGTATCGACAAGCAGTTGCACCGCTTCTTCGTTGCTCGCCAAGTCGGGAGCGAAGCCTCCTTCATCTCCGATACCAGTGGACAAACCCCGCTCGGTTAGAACCTTCTTGAGGACATGGTAAGCCTCAACGCCCCAGCGCATTGCCTCACTGAACGATGCCGCACCCACCGGCATCAGCATGAACTCCTGGTAGTCGACGCTGTTGTCGGCATGGGATCCCCCGTTGAGCACGTTCATCATCGGCACCGGCAGAACATGGGCGTTGGCGCCCCCGATATGACGCCACAGCGGGATCTCCAATTCGGCAGCAGCAGCACGCGCCGCGGCCAAGGAAATCCCCAGGATGGCGTTGGCTCCAACACGGCCCTTGTTGTCAGTGCCGTCCACCGCGATCATCGCCCCGTCAAGGCCGCGTTGGTCTACCGCATCGCGACCGACAACGGCTTCGGCAAGTTCAGTGTTGACAAAACCGACTGCCTTGAGCACTCCCTTGCCAGCTAACCGGTCGCCGCCGTCGCGCAGTTCGACCGCTTCAAAAGCACCCGTAGAAGCACCACTGGGAACCATTGCTCGGCCCAGTGCTCCGGTGTCGAGTTCGACCTCCACCTCAACTGTGGGGTTGCCTCGAGAGTCGAATACCTCACGGCCATGGACACGTTCGATGATGCTCACTGGCAACCTCTCGACGGCGGGGGGAACTCCGGTCGTTGCTCCGCAAAAAGACGCAGCGAGTTTCAATAATACTCGATATGCACGCTAAATAGAAGGGGGCGCGCTATCTCTCGGTTGCGCGGATCTGCGACATGAAGCGAACGGAAGCGCTGCGCAGAGCCGTTTCGGGGTCGATATCGAGGCTGCGAGCCAACGCAACCGTCTCAAACAAGACGTCTCCGAACAACGTATCTCCAACATCGTGGAGGCCCGGGCTTGTGGCTCTCACGAGAGCGTCGCGAATTCTGTCAATAGCCGCCACAGAAGCACGGTCAAAACCCAAACCAACACCTTCGGATCTTTCTTGAACCTTGGCGGCCAACATCAAAGCCGGAAGCGTCATGGGCACCCCGTCCATCGCTGAGGCGCGGCCCTTTTCATCGCGCTTGATCTCTTCCCATCTGCGCGCCATGTCATCAGCATCTTCGGGACCGCGGACACCGTCGACCGCCCCGTCGCCGAAAACATGCGGATGGCGCGCCACCAGCTTGTCGTACACGCTGCGGGCAACATCGGCGACCGTAAACGAGCCGCGTTCTGCCCCAAGTCGAGCGTGGAAGAAGATCTGGTAAAGCAGGTCCCCTAGTTCTTCGACAAGATGCGCGTCGAGGTCAGCTTCAATCTCGCTGTCATCCAGTGCTGATCTGGCGTCAAGAGCTTCAAGAGCCTCATAGGTTTCTTCGAGTAGGTGTTTGCGCAACGATCCATGGGTTTGGACTCGATCCCACGGGCAGCGCTCGCGCAGCTCACGCACCAGTTCTTCGAACCGAACGAATTCAGCCGCAACTGGGGTATCAAACTCGGGGATCCACAAAGAGGTCAGATGATCGGCTTCAACTTCTCTATCGAGGTCATCCCAGGCGACCTCGTAAACGGATTCGTCTGGCAAACCCAGCCGCTGTAGAACCACCACCGAATCAGGCCCGTCTTCCACCGAGAGCTTGATTTCCGACAGCACACGGCGCCCGTGACAGTGAGCAACCAGAAGCGGTCCTGTTTGGCCCGCTGCGGCCAATGCGAAGTCTTGACCATCAACAAGCCGCGTTCCGTCGGACACGGGGTCAATCCCGAGCCGAGCCCAAGCAACATCCAAGAACGACATCGCGGCCAGGATCTCGACCGTCACCCGACCTGACGCAGCCGCGTCACGCAACAACTCCACGGTGCGTTCAAGCACCAACGGAGAACCCGGCACGGCGTAGAGCAAATCGCCTTTCGCGGATTCCAGAATCAGGCGCTCGCTGATCGCTTCATACACAGCCTCGAAAGACTCACCCTTTTCGTATTCGTCGTCGAACCCGACCGCGTCGGGCATAACTCGCGCTGCGGGGTGCATGCGTGTACGCAAGAAGCAGCGCGGAGCAGCTTCGATAGCAGCTCGTGTTTGGGTTGTAAGGAGCGCCTCGTCTGCCGGGCCAAGACCAACGACAGTGACCGTTCCCATGACCGAACTCAGCTCGCAGTAGCGTCGAGAGACCCTGCATCGGTCTGCGCAGTACCAGAAACAACCACTCCGGAGGTCGTATCGAAGACCCCGAAGCGGGGATCCACGCTGATATCCCGGTCGTACAACCCGGCCTGCAGTTGCTGAAACTCGGCTCCGTAGCCGTCGAGAACAAGTGAGGTTATTTCTTCTGATGTCAACTCCTGGTGTTGACCTCGTACCACCGGACCGAAGCTCCGAACATGGATCACATGCCAACCAAACTGGCTCTGAACTGGCTCAGAGATACCGGGGCTAACAACCGCCGCGGCACCTGCAACAAACTCCGAAATGAAAGTGGCGGGCACAACGCAACCAAGATCGCCACCAGCGGCAGCGCTGGGACCTACTGAGATCTCTGCGGCCAAAGCTGCAAAGTCCTCCCCTGCGTCGAGCCGAGCAATCGCCGCGGTGGCTTCCGCTTCTGTTTCAACCAGCACGTGACTTGAACACAAAGCGGTCACCTCTGCGATGGAAATTAGGTGGTCCGCGATCAGGTGCGGAACCGCCCGGTAACGCTGCGTTATGTGGCCGTAAGGGGTATCGACCGCGGGCACGGTCGGATCTTGGGTCCTAGCCTCTTCTTGTTCAATTCGAGCCAAGTCAAGGTGCATGCCGCTCAGCTCGGTACCACCTGCTGTGGCAAGGTCGATCCAACTCTCAAAGAAGATCCACTCACTGATATGGCGCGAAGCCAACTCCGATGAGACGACAGAAGTATCTTCAACGCCGTCGGCTTCAAGGATCGCTTCTAAATCTTCTTGGCTGAGAGTCGCTGCACCAACAGTGGCGACGCCTGCGTCATCGGCTGATCCACAAGCCGCTGCAGCCAAGCTCAACACCGCGAGAACAACAAGAAAAAGAAAGCGGGGGTGGTTCGCGTTCACAGATCGTGCAGGTTACTCGCTGGAAACCAATGGACTCGCGTCAGCCAACAAGTCGACCATAATCTCTGCGATCTGCTCAACTACCGGACCACGTTCGGCGTGAAGCGGAAGCTGCAACTCACCGATCGCCTCCTTGTAGATCGCGGTGTTGCCGGCACCCTTTGAAGAATACAGACGTTGCAGACGCACCTGCTTGCTGTCAGGCAACTCAACAGGCGACAAGCGAGCCACATAGGCGGGGCCACCAAAGCCTGGACCTCCTGAAACAATGATCTCCCGCACGCCAGTGCGCACACATTCGACCCGTAACTGGCCTACCCGCAACAGAGCCTCGGCCGACGGAGGTATCGGACCAAACCGATCCAACCACTCGGCGCGCACATCATCGAGTATCTCTTGGGTCTCTACCGAAGCCAGTCGCCGGTATGCCTCAAGGCGGCTCGTCTGATTCAACACGTAGTCTTGCGGGAGGTGCGCGTCGCCGGGCACATCAATAGTGATTCTCAAGGGTTCGGAAGGTTTCTCGCCTCGCAGTTCCGCCACGGCTTCGGTAACCATCTGGCAGTACAGGTCATAGCCGACTGCCGCAATATGGCCAGACTGACCGGTGCCCAAGAGATTGCCGGCGCCGCGCAGTTCGAGATCTCGCATGGCGATCCGGAACCCGGATCCCAGTTCGGTCGCCTCTCCGATTGTCCTGAGTCGCTCGTAGGCTTCTTCACTCAGCACCCGGTCCTGGGGGTAAAAAAGGTACGCGTAAGCCCTTTGACCAGCCCTACCAACCCGACCCCGGAGTTGGTGAAGTTGCCCGAGACCCAGCAGTTCGGCTTGATCCACAACCAAAGTGTTGACTGTTGGCATATCGATGCCTGATTCGATGATGGTGGTACACACGAGTACGTCGTATTCGCCTTCCCAAAAGTCGATCACCACCCGTTCAAGGGTGCCTTCATCCATCTGCCCGTGCGCCACAGCAATTCGCGCCTCGGGCACAAGGAGGCGCAGCGATTGCGCTACGTGGTCAATGTCTCTCACCCGGTTGTGAACAAAAAACAGTTGCCCCTCCCGCAGCAATTCACGCCGGATCGCCTCAGCCACAGCACGTTCGGAATACTCGCCCACATAGGTGAGAATCGGCTGACGATCAGCGGGCGCGGTGTTGAGCAGAGACATGTCGCGGATTCCCGCGAGGCCCATCTCCATGGTCCTCGGGATTGGTGTAGCAGTGAGCGTCAGCACATCGACATGGGAACGCAGAGACTTGATTCTCTCCTTGTGCTGCACTCCGAAGCGCTGTTCCTCATCTATAACCAATAGACCCAGATTCTTGAAATCAACGTCAGCCGAAAGCAGGCGGTGAGTGCCGATCACCACATCGACCTCTCCGGTTTGTATCCCGTCGATGACTTTTTTGGCTTGGGCGTTGCTCAGAAAGCGGCTCAAAACCTCGACTCTCATCGGATACGGGGCGAGTCTCTCTCGAAAGGTGACGTGGTGCTGTTGAGCCAACAAGGTTGTCGGTACCAACACGGCGGCTTGAGAGCCGTCAAGGACTGCTTTGAAACAGGCGCGCAAAGCAACCTCGGTCTTGCCGAAACCTACATCTCCGATAACCAAGCGATCCATCGGCGTCGGGCGTTCCATATCTTCTTTGACGTCGATGATGGCCTGGAGTTGGTCGGGTGTTTCCTGGTATCTGAACGCGCCCTCGAACTCACCTTGCCAGGGCGTGTCGGGTGCGAACCCATGGCCAGGTGTGGTCACCCGAGTTTGGTAGAGAACCACGAGCTCCTGGGCAATCTCCGAAACCGCAGAGCGAACCTTAGCCTTGCTGGCGCGCCAATCTGCACCTCCCATCCTCGACAGCTTCGGAGTTTCGCCACCGCTGTAGATCCGGATCGAGTCGATCTGGTCCGACGGCACGTACAGCCGATCCGTGCCGCGGTACTCAAGCAGCAAATAGTCGCGGTCATGGCCGTTGATCGAGCGTGTAACCATCCCACCGAAGCGGGCAACACCGTGATGAGCGTGCACCACATAGGATCCCTCGCGAAGATCGTCGAAGAACTTCTGGGCATCCCGACGACGGGTCCGTACCTGGCGATGGGTTCGACGACGCCCCGTCAGGTCGGTCTCAGACAGCACCGCCAACTTGATTTCGTGTAAAACGGCTCCTCGTTCGAGCGGTACAGCAACCAGATGAGCACCCGGAGTCGAAAGGTCTGTGTAGACACCCGCGGGATCGACTTCGACCCCGTGTTCGGACAACAGTGCTGCTAAGCGTTCAGCGCTGGCAGGACCATCGGCGGTAACCACAACGCAATATCTGTCGCTGAGCAGCTGACGAACTCGGGAGACTGCCGGGTCGATATCACCGACAACAGGTGCCCAAGCTGATGACGCCACAGTTGCAATACCCGGGCGGTCCGCCACCGGCAGCATCGTCAGTATCGGAACATTGGTGCGAGCCAACAAACGGTCGAACGGAACATGCAACCTGTGAAGGTCGTCGGCATCAACATCCCAGGTCTTGGCCAACGAAACCGCTAAATCCGCCTCTTCGGCCTCAATGTCAGCCGCCCTGTCCCGAATCCGACGTGGCTCCACCAAGATCACCCACGAGTCCGCTGAAAGAAGATCCGGAAGGACCACTTCGTCGCTGACCAGCCACGGGAGCCACGACTCCATCCCATCGAACAGCTCGCCGTCAACAACTCGATCCCACTGTTCGCGCCCCCAAGGCTCATCAGCTAGAAGTTGCTGGGCTCTTTGCTGTGCCTCTCCGTTGGGTCGAAGCTCTCGGCACGGGTATATCTCGACTTCGGAGACCGGGATCGTCGCTCGTTGATCCGCAACAGAAAACTCGGTGACTCGCTCGACCTCGTCGCCCCACAGGTCGATCCTCACCGGCCGGTCCGCTGTGCTCAAGAAGACATCAACAATCGAGCCTCTCACCGCGAACTCACCGCGATGTTCAACTTGGGGTTCGCGGCGATAACCGAACTCGACTAGTTGCTGCGCCAAGACCACCGAATCGATTACATCGCCCGTGCCGCAAATGATCGGGTCGGTAGCGGCTTCGGGGTCAAGTCGCTGCACCAACGCGCGCGCTGAAGCCACGATCACCGAGGGGGTGGTCACCGGGTCACCTAAACGTGAAAGAAGCCGCAGTCGCTGGCCCATCGTTTCGATGGCTGGACTTACTCGTTCGAACGGCAGCGTTCCCCACGCAGAAAAGAGCGCCACTTCATCGGTGCCCAAAACTGCCGCCGCATCATTGGCTAGCCGAACTGCTTCGTTGTGCGTGGCCGTAGCGACAAGGATCGGGCGACGCTCTGACGCTTCGGCCAAACCCGCCACAGTCAGAGCCCGGGCTGCCTCATTGACGACGAGAACCGCGTCTCGGCCCGCGATTGCCGAGTCAAAGGAAGGCTCGGAAGCCAGCAAGGATCTAAGTGAGCGAAGGTTTGTAACCGCGTCCAGCATGCGGACTGTCAGCTCCGGTTGAATAGGTTCATAGTGGTTTCGAGGTCATTGCCGAGCAGGAACTCCACAGCGTCCGCGGCACGACCCACGACTCGTTCGAGTTCCGGGCGTTCGCTGCGTGCGGGGCGTTTCAGCACATAGTCGCGGGCCTTCATGGTGCCTGGCACCGGTTTGCCGACACCTATCCGAACCCGGGTGAACTCAACGGAGCGAAGATGGGAGCTAATCGACTTCAAGCCGTTGTGACCGGCTAGGCCACCGCCGGCTTTGACCTTCATCCGACCTACCGGAAGGTCGATTTCGTCGTGAACGACTACCAGATTGTTCAGGTCTTCAATGCCGTATCGTCTCACCAGTGGCGCAACGGCCGAACCCGAGTCGTTCATGAAAGTCTTCGGGATTGCGACTGCCAGACGCTTATCGCCGACGCGTAACTCCACCGCTTCTGCTCGGTCGCGGCGTGCGGCGGCGAGCCGCCCGTTGTGGCGCGCCACAAGTTCCTTGATCACCCACACGCCGGCGTTGTGCCGTGTCTGTTCGTACTCGATTGTGGGGTTGCCGAGTCCAACAACGAGTAGATCCGCGGGAGTACCGCTGCGTTGCTTTCCACGCTTGGAGGAAGGGAGGCGAACCATCGCCTGGCCGCCGCTGCGCTATCAGTCGTCGGCGTCGGCGTCGTCGACAGGAGTTTCGTCTTCATCGTCGACACCGAGTTCGGCGCTGGCCGCATCTGCAGCCTCCGCAGCCGCCATTGCCTCTCGCGTCGAGCGGGTGACTAGCGAGATTGCGACCGAGTCGTCGGGGTCGATCGATGTCACAACACCGGGCGGCAGCGTTACTCCGCCGACCTTGATCGAGTCACCGAGTGTGAGTCCGCTGATGTCGACTGCTATTTCGTCGGGCACATCGGCGGGTTTGGCCGAAACGGTCAGTGTGTAGAGCGTTTGGTCAACCATGCCGTTCGCCCGGGTGACTTCAAGGGCCTCGCCAACGAGCACCAGCGGGACATCGACTTCGATTTCTTGGTCTGTGGTGACCCGTAGGAAGTCGACGTGGATCACGTCGCGCCGTACCGGGTGACGCTGAAGATCCTTGACGATCGAGAGCTGTTGCTCTCCCTCAATGTCGAGCGTGATCAGAACGTTCAGCCCCGCGTCAGTATTGAGGGCGAGGCGCAGATCGGGCCAGGCGACGCTGACTGTGACGGGTTCGTTGTCGAGTCCGTAGACGACGGCCGGGATACGCCCTTCGCGGCGTAGGCGACGCGACGCGCGGGTGCCTGCTGTACGGCCGAGCGTGGCGTTCAGTTGCAACTGGTCAGACATGAGACTTGGGGTCCTGAACTGGCAAAATCAATAGGAAACATTAGCTGGAGGTTCTGAGCGAACCGGCGGATCAGGCTACCGGGATGCACGGTGTTCCCCAAGCCCCGCGGTCACAATCGTCGCAATCGTTGCGACCGTTGATCAGGCGAGGTGATTACCGGCGAAGATCTCGCTTACGGAAGTGTCCGCGAAGACTGCAGCGATGGCTCTGGCGATTATCGGCGCGACCGACAAGACCTCCATCTTGTCGATCTGCTTGTCGGGCTCCAACGGCAGCGTGTCGGTAATCAACACCGTCTCGATAGCGGCGTTCTTGAGGCGATCGATTGCGGGCTCTGAGAAGACTCCATGGGTTGCCGCAGCGATGACCATGTCCGCACCGTTGGCCACCAGCAGGTCCGCGGCTGCGCAGATGGTGCCGCCGGTATCGATCATGTCGTCGATCAGCACACAGACACGGCCCTCAACCTCACCGATGATCTCTTTGGCCTCCACCATGTTGGCCTCGACTGTCGAGCGGCGTTTGTGAACGTAGGCGAGATCGGCGTCCAGCAGGTTTGTGTACCGCTCCGCGACCTTCATCCGGCCCGCGTCGGGTGACACCACGACGAGGTCGCCTTCTATGTTGGAGAGATAGTCGACGAGAACCGGCATGGCGGTGAGATGATCGACCGGGCCGTCGAAAAATCCCTGGATCTGACCCGAGTGCAGATCGACCGACACCAGCCGATCAGCGCCGGCCACGCTGAAGAGGTCCGACAGCAAACGGGCGGTTATGGGCTCACGACCCGAAGCCTTTCGGTCCTGGCGGCTGTAACCGTAGAACGGAATTACCGCCGTGATGCGCTTAGCCGATGCCCGCTTGGCGGCATCAACCATGATCAGTTGTTCAGTGATCGCATCGTTGATGGAGCGCCCATCCCAAGGGGTATGGGTCTGCACGATAAAAACATCTGCACCGCGAATCGATTCGAAGTACTTCACATGAATCTCACCGTTGGCGAAATCGGTGATGCTGGGAGTGCCGAGCGGCACTCCCAACTCCATGCAAATGTCGGTGGCCAGCGACTGCGTCGCCCGGCCTGCCACGACATGTAGTTTCTTCTTGTTGACCAGTTGCATTCGGTTCCAGTCGGTAGTTCGGGGTCCCGTACCGGCAGTGTAGAACCGACCGATGACAGTAGCCGGGATGCTGGCTGGCCCGGCAGGACTCGAACCTGCAACATCCGGAGCCAAAGTCCGACGTTCTGCCAGTTGAACTACGGGCCATCGCGTTGGGCGACGGCCTTACGGTACCGCTCGCGTGATACACCGCACCACACAATTAGGCAGAGCGCGGTTTTTCTGACGACTGCGGTAGCGTCGGCGGTCGTGGGTTCACTCATCAAAAAACGCCGCAAGCGAATGCGGAAGAAAAAACACAAGAAAATGATGCGACGGACGCGCCACCAACGCCGCAAGTAACGCGGAGTCGTTTGCGCACAGACCCGATCTTGTGACTGATACATCACTTCCACCATGATGTGATCCTTTCGATATATACACCTCAATGTGATGAATCAATCACATCTGATATACTCGTGGAATGGACGCGATCCCCTACTACGGAATGCGTTCCCCGCAGCGCATCAGCAGGGCATTGCGCGACGCGCGGCAGCGCCGGGGAATGGCGCAAGCCGATGTCGCCATAGCCGCCGGCATCTCACGGGAAGCCGTCGCGCGGCTCGAGAGCGGCAAGCAGGGGATGCGCGCGGAGACGCTGGTGTCAGTGTTGAGGGCACTGGGCATGGAGTTGGTCTTCTGGCCGCGCTCGATGCCGATCCCTGAGCCGTCAGAACGTGATCGGCATGGCTGACCTGCAGGTGTACATCGACGGAGACTTCGCCGGCGAAGTCACAGCGGGCGCGGGCACCAACGCCGTCTTCACCTACGCTCCCTCGTATCTCAGGCAGGGTCGAGCGACGCCTCTGTCGCTCAGCGTGCCGCTGATCGGCGGCAGCCACGCTGTCGGCGCGTGGCTGGACGGGCTGTTGCCCGACAACGACGAAGTACGCCGAGAATGGGCGCACGCCAACGACGCCGCCGACACTCGCCCCATCACCCTTCTGGGAACACCGGCAGGACTCGACTGCGCTGGAGCGGTGCAGTTCTGCAGGCCAGGCAGAGAGGAGTCGATGGGCCGCGAAGGCGGTCTGGAAATGCAGACCCACAGCGACATCGCCGCGTGGGTTCGGCAAGCCCGCCACAACTGGCATGGGAGCGGCCCCATAGGAACACACGGGCAGTTCAGCTTGGGCGGCGCCCAAGCGAAGTACGCACTGCACCGCGAAGGAGACAACTGGGCGATCCCGTTCGGCGATGTGCCCACGACACACATCATCAAACCAGGCATGGCAGGGCACGCCGACGCTGATGCTGTCGAGCATGTCTGCTTGCGTGCCGCCCATCTGATCGGCCTCGACGCGGCACGCACAGACCTCGTGCGATTCGAGGACGAACGCGTCCTCGCGGTCGAACGGTTCGACCGCGCACGACAGGGTGACCGTCTCGTGCGGGTCCACCATGAAGACCTCTGCCAAGCGCTCGGCGTGTCGCCCGACGACAAGTACCAGGCCGACGGCGGGCCCTCACCCGCTCAGATCGCCGACTTGTTCCAGCGAGAGTCGACGGACCCTGCCCTCGACACAAGACAATTCCGAGACGCTCTGATCTTCAACTGGGCAATCGCCGCACCAGACGCTCACGCCAAGAACTACAGCCTGCTGATCGAGAGCGGCGACGTCAGACTTGCGCCTCTGTACGACGTCATCTCCTACCTGCCGTACACCACCGAACCACAGTCGAAGATCCGCACCGCCATGCGCATCGGACGCGACTACACCCTGCGCAAAGCCGACCGGCCCGAAGCATGGGAACGGACGGCAGACACTTTGGGCCTCGACCGCGACGAGACGCTCCGGCGCATCGACGAGATGATCCGCGACATCCCTTCGGCCGTGACCGACGCGGTCAAGGAGCTCGACGATGACGATCGCACAACAACCTCCATCAAGGCACTGAGGGCGCGGGTCAGACAGCGTGCGAGCAGTCTGAAGGAGAAGTTCGCCAGACCAGCCGAGCCCAAGAAGCACCCGGCCGCGCAGTCGCTCGCGGTCGACAACTCCACGAGACGAGTGGTCATCTGTCAAGCACCATTGCCCGGCGAACGCGGAACGTGTCGCCGAAGACTCACGACACAGCGGTGCCCCTTCCATCCCACAAGCCCCGGAAGCGCCGCCGTTCATGGGTGATCCGCGGTCTCATCGACCGCTCGGCGATCAGGGATCAGTGTCAGACCCCCACGGGGTGGGTCAAAGCTGCATTCACGACTGGATCAGCCACGACGACTGTCGGTAAAGATTCGTGTAACACTTTGGCGTCAAGTGCAAAGAACCGGGAAAACCCGCAGTCTCGCCTATCACCTCCAACCGAATGAAGTTGCCGCCATGACGAATCGGACAGTCGCACCCGATCTTGAGCACACCGGCGACGGCTCCCCTGCTTCACTTGCTTGGTGCTCTTCAGTCCACGCCTCTTACGGCGCGGTCCGGGCGCTCGACAACGCATCTGTTGAGGTTCATGCCGGACAGGCGCTGGCCGTCGTGGGACCGTCGGGCTCTGGCAAATCGACGCTCTTGCACTGCTTGATTGGTTTGCTGGTCCCCGACGGGGGAACGGTCGGTTTCGAAGGCATTACACTGTCCGACCAGATCGACCGACGGCGAAGCGCTGTCCGTCTCGAGCGAATGGGTGTGGTGTTCCAGTTCGGGGAACTACTGCCCGAACTGACGATCCGGGAGAATGTGGCCCTGCCCCGTTGGTTGATCGGAGACAGCAAGTCGGCCGCGGCGAGCGCCGCGAGCGAACTCCTGGCGACATTCGATATCGAACAACTCGGTGATCGGCATCCAGCCGATGTCTCCGGCGGTGAACGGCAACGAGCCGCTGTGGCGCGATCACTGGTTCATGAGCCCTCTGTGGTGTTCGCCGATGAGCCCACGGGTTCTCTCGATTCGGCCAACGCCGACAACGTGATAGCGACACTGCTGGAGCGAACTCGCTCGAAAGGACAGGCCTTGTTGCTCGTCACCCACGAAGCCCGCTTCGCCGAACAGTGTGACCGTGTAGTCACAATGAGGGACGGACGTATCGCTGAGCCGGCACCGAACCCGTGAAAGCCCTCTATCTCGGTTTGCGTCTGCTCCGCCCCACCGACCGGGCCGGACTGGCCCGTGTGGTGATGACGGGTCTCAGCGCTGCGATCGGGACTGCGGTGATCCTCGGTCTGTTGAGCGTTCCGAGCGTGGTCGATGCTCAATCCGAACGACTCGGCCGCCAAGTGCCGATGCGTGTCGAAAGCGAAACTTATCTTGGTCCAGAACCCGAGTTGTTTGCAGCGAGAAGGCACGAACTGATCGGCAATCGCGATCTCTACACTCTCGTGGTAGCAGACCTCGGGTCAGCGCCGCTGCCGGCATGGCTCGACGCATACCCTGCACCAGGCGAGATCGTGGTGTCTCCGTCACTGCGATCACTGATCCGCGACAACGACTACGGACTGGCGACACGGTTCTGGCAACGAAACATCCAGGTCGTTGGCGAAGACGGCCTGATCGCCCCGAACCAACTCTTCGCGATCGTCGGTGTCGATGAGAACACCCTGTCCGAACGCCAACGAAACCTCAGTGCAGCTACGGGAATCGGCGTATCGCGAGCCATCCACCAGGGACCAGATCGAAGAGTCGTCCGAAGACTCGCCGCGCTCGCCGCGATCTTTGTTGTTGTCCCGACACTCATTCTGGTCGCCACCAGTGCCCGACTCTCGGCGCGGACCCGTCAGCGCCGGCTCGCAGCGCTTCGGCTGATCGGTCTCAGTGGATCGCGAACCTCGTTCGTGAACGGCGTTGAAACTGTCGTCATCACCGCCATCGGATCTGTGGAGGTGTTGGTTTGTGGCGGCTTCTCACGCCTTTGTCTCAAGACATCGGGCTGGGACCGCTGCGCTGGTTCGCAGCAGACATCGAAGTTGCTCCCGCGACACTCGTGGTTGTGGTGGCGGGGTTGGTTGCCGTGTCGCTGATCATCGTCATCGCAGGGTCGGCGAGTTCCATAGCGGAGCCTCTGCGAGAACGCCGCAGCGCACCATCCCAAGCCCCGCGCTGGTACCGCCTGCCGGTCCTTGCCGCGGGCATCTCGGCTCTCGTGGTGACTGCGGTATGGTCCTCGCAGAGCGACACCTGGCTGGTCGTGTTCGCGCTGGGCAACATTCTGACGATTATCGGGCTCTGCTTGGCGCTGCCCACGTTGTCGCGACTCGCGGGCGCATTGCTGATCCGCTCACCGCGAGCTTCGTTCACGATCGCCGGGCGCAGACTCATCCATCATCCATCAGCCCTTGCCCGAGTCGCTTCGGGACTTCTCGTTGTCGTGTTCGTAGCCGGATTCGCGCAGACCCTGCTCATCGTCATCGACTGGGGCGCAAACAAGAACACGCCGGTGCTGGGTTCCGATGAACCACGAATCGTCAACTTGCGCTACGCCCCGATGACCGAGCAGATGATCGATGCGCCCACAATACGAACCGCGCTGCCAGTCGTCGAACTACCAACCCGGCAGGGCGGAACAGCATCCGCTGTGGTCGCCACATGCAGCGACCTTGAGGCCATCGCCTTCGAGTTCGGGCCGCAATGCGACGACACGACCGTGCAGGCACTTTACAAGACCTCTACACGACTCGTCGGAACAACGCTCGGCCCGCCACTCGACTTCTCCTATCGCAGCCAATACGGCGGGACCGATGCAGGTGCGACGTTCCGCGTCCCTCCCCGCCTGTTGACCGCCGCGACGGACCCGCCAACCCCGCCAACCGAATGGACCATTGTTCTGGCACACGACGCCACGAACACGGACCTCGCAAATACCGTCCTGAGCGTTCTACCCGCCGCTGACATCACAAGCAGTCCTACCCCCGACCGCGGTCGGCTCGTCAGCACCTACCGAGCACTGGTCAACCTGGCGATGGGAACAGCCATAATTCTGAGCCTCACCTCGACGATCGCGGCGCTCGTTGATCGAACCCTTGAGAATCGGCGCACCGCGAACCAGATGCTTTCGCTAGGCGTCGCCCCGCGCAGTCTCAGAACCACAGAGGTTGCATGGCTTACTGCACCAACCCTGCTCGGACTTACTATCGCACTCGCAGGATCAGGACTCGCCGCCATCGGCGTCCTCCGAGTTGGTACCGAGAACATCTCAATCTCCTTTCCGTGGACCGAACTGATTATCGTCTGCATTATCGGAGCAGTCTCATTTCTCGCGGCCACCGCCAGCGTCGCCCTCGCCACCCCGACCAAGCTCACCGGCCGCATCGAATCCGACGCCTGAACCCCTCGCCGCGGTTGCCACAGACAAACCGCCGCCTCAGGCGGGGACGGTGCGGGCGATCAGGTGGCCTTCTCCGGGGTGTTCGCCATCAACCCACCAGGTGCTTCCACTTCCGGCTAGCCGTGGGCGTTGGCCCGAAGCGTCACCGAGTTGGTCTCGCCAACGCTCCAATTCCGGAGCGACCGCGAGCGCCGCTGGTTCGAGATCGTTGCTGTTGTCACCAACAGGCGCGCCAAGACGGTCCCACTCCGCATAGACCTCACTCGTTGAACAGTGAACCGGCGGGATCAGCAGCGTCACCGAGCGCTCAACAAACGGCAGAGGTTCAACTATTTCGCCTATACCGGTGACTCGGGCACGGCCGCCATGAAGACAAAAAGCCACGTCTGCACCAATTCCCGCAGCACCTTTCAGGTCCGTATATCCAGCCCATCGCAGAACCGCTGCCACATCAGAAGAACCGCCACCAAGTCCCGCGCCTGCCGGAATGTGTTTGTGAAGTCGGACCTGTGCGGTGCGACCGCACAACTCAAGAGCCCGCCGGACCAGATTGTCCTGTTCAGCGCCCATGCCCTGAGCACTTTGGGGGCCGACGATCTCAAGCGAGTCACCATCACTCAACTCGACCGTGTCGTAGAGATCGAGGCTTACCATTTCCGCGTCGATCAGGTGATACCCGTCATCACGAACTCCCGTGATACGCAGTGACACCGTTAGCTTTGCCGGCGCAAGAATCGCAACCACCCCGACAGGCTAAAGCATCCGGTGCCTGGCGAAGGGCTGTTTGGCCGACGGCTAGGCTGCGCGGCATGGAGATTGACACAAAAGCGGTGGACTTGGCGCTCACCACCACCCGGGCAGTTCGGCGAAGGTTGGACCTGGAACGGCCGGTCGACGATCAGATCATCCTCGATTGCATTGACATTGCCGAACAGGCCCCCACGGGAGGCAACCAATCCAGCAGACGCTGGATCGTGGTCCGCGACCCCGAGACAAAACAGGAGTTGGCCCGGCTATACCGCGACGTTGTCGGAGATTTCATGATCGCGGCGCGCGATCGCTTGGCTGGCACCGACCATCCGGGCGCCGCAGCGATGCGCTCAGCAGCACATTTGGCGGAACACTTGGTGGAAGTGCCGGTGATAGTCATACCCACCATCGTCGGCCGCCACGACGGCAGCGGATCCCCTGGTCTTTTCGATTCGGTAATCCAGAGCGCTTGGAGCTTCTGCGTTGCCCTGAGAGCCCGTGGCTTGGGCAGCGCTTGGACCACCGCGGTTCTCGCCAAAAGCCCCGAACTGAAAGAACTGCTGGGCATTCCCGCCGAGATCACCGAGATAGCGATGCTGCCGGTGGCGTGGACCAAGGGCACCGATTTTCGTCCAGTTCGCCGAAGCCCCGCCCGAGAGATCACCTTCTTTGATCGCTACGGCCGTACCTACGAGTCAGGGCCGCGATCTCCTGTGAGCGCAAAAGACGGCCCCGGCGTGGTGGTGGAGACCGACATTGCCGCCAAGGTTGACAAGGTCTGGGCCGCGGCCACCGACATCGACCTTCCGGCGCGATTCTCCGACGAGTTCACGGGTGCTGACTGGGACGATGGCCATGACGGCGCTGCTTTGGGAGCGACATTCACCGGGCGCAATCACCGAGAGGATTTAGGAGACTGGGAAGTCCGTTGTTTTGTTGACGTGTGCGACAAGCCCACAGTCTTCGGCTGGTGTACCTCTGAGGCCGACAATCCCGGTGCCCGTTGGCGTTTCGAGCTCCAACCTCTCATGGGCGGTGGTACTCGACTGCTGTTTCGCCTGCTGCTAGGTCCTGGTCGTTCCGGGTTGACCATGTTCATCGAGCAGGCTCCCGACAAAGAACCACGCATCATCGCCAACCGCCTCCGTGCCCACCGGACCAATATGGAGCGAGTAGTAGAGGGCATCAAGGCCCACGTCGAAGCCTCAGAAGGAGGTGGAGAACAACGATTGATCAGTCGGGAGTCGCGCCAGAAATATCGGCTACGGACGCCAACCGAGACCAATCTTCAAGGGACAGTGTTTCTGGCCGTGCTCGGCTGTCTATTCCCACAAGAGCAAACCCGGCGGAATCGAGATAGTCAGCGAGTGACCGCCGCAACATTTTGCGGCGCTGACCGAATCCAGCACGTAGCAGTACCTTGATCACTTCCAGCGGCTGATCGACAGGCGGTGATGCGTGCCGATCAATCCGAACCAGCACGGATTCAACCTTTGGCCTGGGGTAGAACACCGTCGCTGGAACACGACCAACTACTTTGGCGGTGCCGTGATAGGCGACCAGTAGCGACGGTATTCCCACAGTCTTGTCGCCCGCTTTTGCAGCTAAACGCTCCCCCACCTCACGTTGCACCATCACCAACATTGATTCCAAGGCCGTCACGTTGCTCAAGAGATCGACGATCAGCGAGGTAGCGATGTTGTAGGGCAGATTGGCGACAAGATGCCAGCGGTTTCGATCCGCGAGGAGATCCGCCCAGTCAAGAGTTCGCGCGTCCGCCTCGATCACCCGCACATCTTGATCGGTAACGACATCTCGAAGCGCACGGACGAGGTTGTGGTCGACCTCGACGGCGGTGACCTCAGCGCCGGTTTCCGCCAATGCCAGAGTGAGCGATCCCAGACCAGCGCCAATCTCAACAATCGGGTCACCGGGACTCGCCCCAGACAGCTTGGCGATGCGACGCACGGTGTTGGGATCGATCACAAAATTCTGACCGAGCCTGCGGAGCGGCTCAAGACCGTGACGATCCAGAATCTCACGGAGTTGTTGAGGTGAATGCGTCACTGCTTTCGCCTATTCGCGCAACCTATAGGTATCCGAGTCTCTTTGAACAAGCAGGCCACGGAGCCCAACCATTGATATCCCATAGTGCCTGTGCCATTCGGTCCTGATCCTCGGGTGTTGCCTCAGCCGGATCTAACCCGACGAGGTAATCAGCTCCAATCTGGGGAGCTACCCAGTCCCAGGTCGAACGGGAGAACTGATAGGCGCCTCGATACCGACCAGCAGGACTAATGCTGATGGCGCGGTAGTTCCCGCTGGACTCACATTGTCGAAGCGCCTCCCACTGTTCCTCTGTCGGGAGCGTCGTCGCGGCAACCGTCGTACTAGGCGCAACCGTGGTCGTCGTGGTCACAGGCTTCGTTTCAACCTCAGAATTCGAATCCTTCGTGTCGGCCGCCGCAGCCGTGTTCGTAGGCGCCGTCGTTGCTGGGGCCGTAGTTGTGTTAGGCGCCGTCGTTGTCGGGGCCGCGGTTGTTGGGGGGGCCGCGGTTGTTGTGGAGTTCAAGAGGGCTTGAGCTTCTTCAGACTCACGGGTCTGGGCCGCCAACGACATCGCTCGGGCACGAGTCTGGTCGCGGTGATCTCTGTGCGCCTCGGTCCAAGCTGCGGCGCGATCAGAGAACGAACGCAAGTCCACGGACACCAGCGGGGTCAAATGGCTCTCCACAGGAGGCTCAACAACCGCGTCAACGGTTGTGGAAAAGTACAGACCGAGCAAAATCGAAACCGCTACCGAGGCAGCAACGAGAATGCGTCGTCCGTTCCCGATGGCGTCCAGAACTGCGTTCCCTTCCTCTGGCTAAGCCTTCTCTACGGCGACTAACCTGGTTGAGTAGTTGACTGTAGTATATTTTGTAACACAACTGCAAAAAACCTCTGCCGACAGATCTGCTCTGAGCGCCGCTAACAAGAGCAAGTCACGTTACACCTGTGGCCGCTCAAGTCGCGTCAAGACCGTAGAACACCGATGATGTTTTCCACACCATCTCTTCGACTTCGTCCACAGGAAGACCTTTAACCGCCGCTACAGCCGCTCCGACCAAAGGAACCAACGCCGGACGGTTGGGCTTTCCACGATGAGGCACCGGTGCCAAGTAGGGACTGTCGGTCTCAACAAGCAAGCACTCAAGGGGACATGCTGCCACGGCTTCACGCAACTCATCAGCACGCGGAAAGGTGATGATGCCCGAAAAAGAGACCAACCCGCCCCGGTCAAGACATTGCTCAAGTTCATCGACACCACCGGTGAAACAGTGAAACACAAGACGGTTTGGGATGCCTTCTCGATCAAGAATCTCAAACGTCTCAGGCCAGGCACTTCGCGAATGAATCATCAATGGGAGGTCATGGCGATTTGCCAAGCCGATCTGTCGGGCGAACATGTCTACCTGAGTGCGACGCGGTGAATGATCGTAGTGGTAATCAAGCCCACACTCCCCGACTGCCACGACCTTCCGCAGAGACAACAATGCTTCAAGTCCATCGATTCCAGTCTTGGCGTCGTGGGGATGAACCCCAGCGGTGGCCCAAACACCTTCGATTTCGTGAGCCAGAGCGATCATCTCACGGGATCCTTCGACCCCAGTGCCCACTGTGACCAGACGTTCGACTCCTGCAGCACGCGCTTCGTCTGCAAGTTGATGACCTTCGATACCCAGAGGTAGATGGCAGTGCTGGTCTATCCAGGCCATGTCATTCAACGACTGATCGCGTCGATATCTACTTTCGCAAAGAGCGGCGCAGGTTTTGGTATCTCGGTGCCCGGCGGCACTGGTTTGCGGGACCATCCGTCAAGCGGTCCCAGAATCTCATCAAGCCGGGCCGACGAAAACGGCAGGAACGGCGCGAAGCCGACGCGGATGCCATTGATCGCGTCAAGGGCGGTGGCAAGCACGGTGGCGCTTCGTTTGGCATCGGTCTTGGCCAGTTTCCAGGGCTCCGTTGCGTTGAGATAAGTATTGATCGCCTGCGCGCCGCGCATCGCGGTGCGCAGGGCGCCACGCAGTTCCACCCGTTCGAATTGCTGATCACAGGCCACGAGAGTCTCATCAACGGTGTCGAGTAGCGCTTGGTCCTCTGCAGCGCGATCGCCGGAGGTGGGCTGAACGCCATGGTTTTTGTACAGCATCGACAACACCCGGTTGACGAGGTTCCCCCAGTTGGCAACCAACTCCTCGTTGATCCGACGAGCGATCGACTCGATCGATACTTCGGTATCGGCTTGCTCGGGAAAATTGGCGGCCAAGGCATAACGCAGCCCGTCGGGTTCGAACAGTGCCAGACCTTCGTCGATAGTCAGGCCAACACCGCGGCTCGCCGACGCCTTCCCACCCTTGAAGGTGACGTACTGATTGGCGGGCACATCGTCAGGCAGATGTAGCTTGCCCGCACCGATCAGCTGAGCCGGCCAAAACAGGCAGTGGAACGGGATGTTGTCCTTGCCGATGAAATAGACGTGGCGGCTGTCGTCGTTCTCCCACCAGCGTAGCCACGCATCGTCGTCTCCTTGTTGAGCGGACCATTCCTTGGAGGCGGACAGATAACCGATCACCGCGTCGTACCAGACGTAGATGCGCTTGCCTGGGCCTAGGTCGTCGACAGGCAGCTCAATCCCCCACTCGATATCGCGGGTGATGGCCCGATCGAGCAGTCCCTCCTTGAGGTATCCGCGCACAAAGTTGAGAACGTGCGGGCGCCAGTGCGCTTTGTCTTTGTAAATCTCGGTCAGCCGCTCGTTGAAATCGGAGTATCGGAAATAGAAGTGCTCGGTTTCACGTCGCTCAGGTGTTGCACCACTGATCTTGGAACGAGGGTCGCCGAGGTCAAGGGCGTCAAGTGTCTGACCGCAATTGTCGCATTGATCACCACGGGCTTCGGTGTAGGCGCAATGCGGACATGTACCTTCGATATAGCGGTCAGGCAGGAATCGGTCAGCAGTTGGGTCGTAATACTGTTCGGAGACTCGGCGGTCGATGTGGCCGTTCTGCAATTGTGCCAGGAACATCTCCTGAGTGACTCGGGCATGGTTCTCGGTGCCAGTGGTGGTGAATAGATCCCAGGAGAATCCCAGTTCCTCCCATTGGCGAACGAACTCGGTGTGATAGCGGTCAACGATCACACTGGGAGACACCCCCTCGGTGTCCGCTCGAACCGTGATCGGCGTGCCGTGGACATCAGATCCGCTGACCATCAACACTTCATTGCCCACGATCCGCTGATGGCGGGCGAACACATCGGCTGGCAGGTAGGCCCCGGCAAGATGCCCCAGGTGACGAGAGCCCGAGGCATAGGGCCATGCAACCGCAACGAGAACTGGAACAGACATCAGCCTGAGGTTACCGGCGCATCTGAGCGCCCAAGGGTCAATTCAGCGCGGCGTGTTAGCCGGCCTCCACTTCCCGAAGCGTCGGTACGGTCTCCTCTACTCCTACGTTGCCGCGAAGTTCGTCGATCTTGTCGATCTCTTTTTGCAGTTGGTTGCGCCTTGTGCCCGACAGCGATTCGAAGGTTCTGCTGACTGTGCCCAGCTGGTTCTTGACCTTGGCGATTTCGTCTGAGTATTTCTGCCACTGCACGCCGAACGATGTCAGATGCCTGAGAATCTCATCTGTCGAGCGTGCCAACGCGAATGTGTCTATGGCCTTGCGGACCATCGCCAGTTGCGCGAACAGCGAGTAGGGAGAACACAGCACAACACCCTGTGACATGGCGTCGTCGATCACCGTCGACTCGTGTTCATGGATGAACCCGTAGATGCTCTCGACGGGAATGAACAGCAGTGCGTAGCCGACCGTTGTGTCCTTGTCGATGTAGCCAGGCTTGGCTACTTCCTTGACCCGCTTCTTCACATCGTTGAGGAATTGCTTTCTGGTTGCCTCGCGCTCCTGTTCTGTCTCAGCCTTGAGGTGCTTCTCATAGTTGTTGTAGGGGAACTTCACGTCCATGTGAAGCTGTAGGCCGTTTGGGAGCAGGAACGTGTAGTCGGGTCTGGACCCATCGGCCAGGGTGGCCTGTTTGTGGTACTGGATGCCTGGCTGCATCCCGGCAGCCTGCAACACGTCCTCGGCGACACGTTCACCCCACTGCCCACGTGTCTGGTTGCTCGCCAACGCCTCGCGAAGCTCTCCCGTGGTCTTGCTCAATACGTTGTGCACCTGAGAAACGCCTTCAAGGTTCTGTTTCACTTCGCCGTGCTGGAGGGCGCTCTGCCGTTGCAACTCAGAAATCACATCACGGACATCGTTGAGCATCGTCTTGGCGGTGACGTGGCCCTTGTTGTCGATCTCCTGCATGCCCGAGCTCAAACGGTGGTCGACCAGCTCGACCACCCGCTCGACCAGCTTCTGGTCGCGGGCGTCGCGCTCCTGACGACGGTCCGCTAACTCTTGGTCGCGTCGAGTCCGAGAGAGCAGAACCCCGCAAGCGAACGCAACCAACACAGCGGCAACGAGCAATGAAATGACAGCTATTGAATCCATGCCACAAGATTACGGAGGGGGTGTGACAGCCAAGGGGATACCCGCCAGAAGCGGGCCCTTTCCAACTGTCAGTCTTGGTGCAGAAAGCCGTAGGTCTTGCGCTTCGACACGCCGAGGTCAGCCGCTACCTGCGACGCTGCATCTCTGGAACTCAAGCCCTGTGCAAGTGCCAGATTGAGCGCGGCAACGATTGTCTCGTCGTCGGGGGTGGGGGCTGCTGGCGCTCCCTCAAGCACCAGCACAATCTCGCCTTTGGGCGCAGCAGCAGACCACTCAACCAACTCACCAAGTGAGCCGCGCACAAACTCTTCGTGCAACTTCGTCAACTCCCGCGCAACCACCGCCCGTCGCTCTCCTCCACAAACCCGAGCCAGGTCGCCCAAGGTCGCGGCAATTCGCTTTGGAGATTCATACAGCACACAGGTGCGCTGCTCGGCCGCGAGTTGCTCCAAACGGCTCCTTCGCTCGCCGCCGCGCCGGGGTAAAAAGCCCTCAAACGCGAAGCGGTCAGCCGAAAATCCGCTGCCCACCAGGGCCGCGATCACTGCCGCTGGGCCAGGCACGACCACTACCTCGTAACCGGCCTCCACGACCGCGACTACCAAGCGCTGACCTGGATCGCAGACTCCCGGCGTGCCGGAGTCAGACACCAACACGACCCTGTGTCCCGCGGCGATCAACTCGACCACCTCGACCGACGCTGCGGCCTCGGTATGAGCATCGACTCGTCGCAAGGCTCTCGCCCGCACCCCGATGTGGCTCAACAGCCGGCCTGTTCGACGCGTGTCCTCACAACAGACAAGCGCCGCTGCAGTCAGTTCTGTTATCGCCCTAGGCGACAAGTCGCCCATATTGCCGATCGGTGTCGCCACGATCACCAACGCCGGAGTCACGATCTGACTTCTATCTGCACTCCAGGGTTGATGCCAAAACGCTGCAACGATCCCCCCTCCGTTTCCAACACATGCCGAGCTCGCCACACCAAGCGGCCAATCCGACCGGGTTTCATGGTCCTCACCGTCAGCACACACATCTTCGAATCAAGATGAGCAACATCAATCGCAAACCGCATTCCGACTGTGTGGACTGAACGCGCCGGCGACAACAGCATTGCACCGTCAATTCCGGTTCGCCCCAACAGTCCCTTGCGCCGAGCGCTGCGAGTGGTTGCGACCTCCACCGACGCGACCACTCGATCCTCGACCACGAGCCAAGCCATAACCGCAAATATAGGGCCCAACGACATGTTCCGCCCGCAGAGGTAGCCGAGGACCTCGCAGGATCAGACTCCGACGGGTTGACTCTCCACGGCAGCAGCCAAGCGCTCCTCGCGGCGAGCAGCAATGCGCCGACCAACCTTGCCAACTCGGCCGATATACCGAATCAAACGATCACGCGCCTGGTCGGCTTCAGCGGTGAGACCCTCAAGATCAGCGACTCTCCATTCGCGCATTATCACTGGTTGAAGGATCTGATCGTGGTGAATCGCCAGGTCATAGATACCAGCGTCAGCAATGGCTTTGGCGTGAGCTGTGAAGCCCGGAATCCCCACGCCGGGCATGGCAAAACCGGTCACCTGTTTTTCGGTCGCTATTACCGCAGCAGAGGGGTCGGATTCGAAAACCGCGCTCATCGCGTCACGGTAGAACAGGAAGTGAAGATTCTCATCGGCCGCAACACGACGCATGACCGCTCGACCAGCCGGATCATCGATCCGAGAACCCGTGTTGAAGTGCGAGATGCGGGTTGCCAACTCTTGAAGGGCGACGTAGGCAAGCCCCTCTGTCGCGTTGGGAGGTTCGGGGACAGCACCAGTTTGAACCTGAATCATTCGCGCTCGTTCCAGTTCAACTGGGTCTATTGAGCGGGTGGCCAACAGGTACGCGTTGATCACGAATCCGTGGCGACCCTCTTCGGCGGTCCAGCGCCGAACCCATTCGCCCCACGCACCGTCGCGTCCGAACATCCGCTCAATGTCGCGGAAATAGTACGGCAGATTGTCTTCGGTCAAGACGTTGACGAACAGAGCGCTGCACACCGCTGGCTCAAGGTTGGCCTCAGCTGGCGACCATTCGTAGTCGGTGGAAAATCCGGCGGCGCGATCCCAGGGAACCAACGTGTGCGGAAACCACTCCTTGGTCGTGGACAGGTGGCGCGCAAGCAAGCGTTCCGCCGTCTCTTCAAGCGCCTCTAGCACCGGTTTATCTGCAGGAATGACCATAATCGTTCAGCCTACCTGACAGTAGGTAGGCAGTGGCAGAAACTATACCGCAAAACGGAACTCCATGACGTCGCCATCCTTAGCGATGTAGTCCTTGCCCTCCGAGCGGACCTTTCCCAGGTCTTTCGCCGCCGACCACGACCCGGCACGCAGAAGCTCGTCGCAAGCGATCGTCTCCGCGCGGATAAAGCCGCGCTGAAAATCGCTGTGGATGACACCGGCGCATTCGGGGGCAGTCGCACCAGCGCGAAATGTCCAGGCACGGCTCTCTTTTTCTCCCGTCGTCAAGAACGTGCGCAAGCCGAGCAAGTGATAAGCGCTGGTCAAGAACTGAGGCACCGCACCGTCGCCGAGACCGAGCGCTTCAAGCATCTCATTGCGGTCTTCGGCATCAAGCTGAGCTGCTTCGGCTTCGAGTTGAACGCTGAGCGCGATCACTTCTGCACCGTTGAGTTCTGCCACCACCGGAGCTGCGATCTCGGCTTCTTGTCCGATTTGGTCTTCGCCAATGTTGAGCACGGCCAGCACTGGCTTGTTGGTCAGAAAGAAAAACTCCCTCAGCTGCTGTCGGGCGTCGGTCTCGAGATCTGCCCGATACAACGGCACGCCCGCACTCAAGTGATCAACACAGCGCTTGAGCAGAGCAACCACAGGCCTCAGAGAACTGTCGCCTTTGAGCATCCGAGCGTGGCGGTCGAGCGCCTTTTCAGCGCTTGCCAAATCAGCGAGCGCCAACTCAATCTCAACAATCCGCAGATGCTCAAGAGGATCTGCAAACCCGGGCACGTCGCTGTCGGGAAACGCCCGCAACACAAAAACGATGGCATCAACCTCGCGAATGTGCGCCAGAAACGCATTGCCAAGACCTTCGCCGTGGCTAGCACCCTCGACCAAACCGCCGATGTCGGTGAACTGAACCGCCGCCGGCACGACTTTGCGGCTGTTGCTCATCTCCGCCAGTTGGTCGAGCCGAGAATCGGGCACCTTGGCAACACCAATGTTGGGGTCGGTTGTGGCAAATGCATACGGCGCAGCGTGCGCGCCCCCTCCCGCGAGTGCGTTGTACAACGAGCTTTTGCCCGCGTTGGGCAGCCCAACAAATCCGAATCGCTCCACTCCGCAACGCTATCGGTCGCCTCGTCGGGTACCGTCAAGGCAATGACGAATGTGACCTCGCCGAGTCGCCTCGCAACAACCGACGATGTCCAGTCGGCTGAACGCGCGTTTTCCAGGTCAGTTGTCATATCTGGAGTGCGTTGCAGCCTCACCTATGTGCTGATTCCGTTCGTATTTCCGCTGGTCGGTTTCGGCGCAGGGGTCGGGCCTTTGATCGGAATTCCGGTGGGTTTGGCGGCGATTGTGGCCAACTTTGTGAGCATCCGTAGATTTCATCGGTCAGATCACCGCTGGAAGGTGCCCCTGATCGCGATCAACGCGGCGATCATCGTCTTGCTGGTGATTCTGGTAACTGTCGACTTCGCCCAACTCTGACCGCTAGTCCCCTGGCCCTTCCTATAGCTCTCCAAGCAGGTAACGTTGGACTTATGGAGCCGGTTCAAGCGCTGCGACAGGCGATTCACTACCTTGACCGCGAACTAGCTCAACCGCAGAAAATTCGTGCTTTCCAAAACGCAATCGACGTAGTGGAGCAGGTCGGAGAAACCGAGATTGCCGAGCGAGCGGCCGCCGGAACGCTCACCGACCTGAACGGAATCGGCAAGTCGACCGCCACGGTGATCGTCGAAGCGCTCAATGACGAAACCAACGGATACCTAGCCCGCCTTGATGAGCGGAGCAGAATCCCCATGCGCGACGGAGGCGTGGTGATGGAAGCGATCCGCGGTGACTGTCATACCCACACCACCGCCTCTGACGGGAGCGCGTCGTTGCGTGGCATGGCCGAGGCAGCAATGGCTGTGGGGCACGAGTGGATGGTCATCACCGATCACAGCGCACGCCTCACTATCGCCCACGGTCTCAACGAAGAACGCCTGGAGCGACAGCTCGACGAGATCGAAGCGCTCAATTCCGAACTTGCCCCGTTTCGCGTGCTAACCGGAATGGAAGTCGACATCTTCGAAGACGGAGCACTCGACTTGTCCGACGAGATGCTCGCACGCCTCGATCTGGTTGTTGCCAGCGTGCACTCGAAGATGCGGTTGCCAGCCGATCAGATGACCCGGCGCATGGTCACCGCAGTCGCCAATCCCCACACCGATGTGCTTGGCCACCTCACCAACCGCAAACTGGTCGGTACAGGCCGCCCACCTAGTGACTTCGATCCGGAAATCGTCTTTGCGGCTTGCGCTCAATTCGACACTGCCGTTGAGATCAACTGCCGTCCAGAACGACAGGATCCCCCCGAGGAGCTACTCGACATCGCCGTGCAATGGGGCTGCAAGATCGCCATCGACAGCGATGCTCATGCCACCGGGCAACTGGAATGGCAACCGTACGGCGCCGACAAGGCGGTGCGTTGCGGCGTACCGATCGAAGACATCATCAACACCTGGCACTACCAAGACTTGCTCGCCTGGACAGCAAGCCACGCCGCGGCTTGATCGCCCGAGTCAGGCTCAAATTTCGCCGATAGCCTGCCCGCCATGTCCAAGCGCACCCAGAAGCGGAAGGTCAAGGCCCGTCGCTCCAAGGCGAATCACGGCCGCAAACCCAACACCGGCCGCAACTAAGCCCTTCGCTCTCTTTAGGGAGTGCGCAACTGGCGATAGTTGAGCTCGCCAGATCATGCATCGGCTCTTTGTCACAGAAAACCTTGTTGACCGGGGAATTTCGGGCGACACTAAGAACGTGCTCATTTTTGACGGTGACTGCGGATTCTGTACAGCCTCGGCTCGCTGGATTGAGGCGCGCGGCGCGCGGGTGCAAGCCTGGCAGACACTAGATCTAGCCGAATTGCGCCTTACCGTTGCCGACGTTGACGAAGCGGCCTGGTGGATCGATGAAACCGGTAGAAAGCACCGCGGTCACTTGGCAATCGGACACGCTCTAAGAGCCGCTGGTGGTGGCTGGGGGTTCGTTGGCGCTGTGTTGGTGCGTCCACCAGTTTCGTGGCTCGCCAAACCGGTGTACACCTTGGTAGCTCGAAACCGCGACAAGTTACCCGGTGACACCTGCGAACTGAAACCCTGACGATCGCTCGCACCCTGCGCGCAGACTGATTTGCATTCTGGCGACACGCAACGGGTGAAGCTCGTGCTATACCGTTCAGTTTTTTGGTAGCGGTTGGCTTTCGCCGACTGCTGGGCAGACACCTTGAACGGTTGCGGTGTCCTGACGTTGGAGCGTTACGGGTTTTCGTGTCCGCGTCTCAGCTACCCTGTTATTCGACGAGGGTTGCCGTTCCCGGGTGTTGCGGGAATCCCGGGCGGTCCGGGGTTGTGCGCTTGACGTGTTCCCGCGCTTCCGCGGTGTCGCGTCCCGAGACCGACGGCTGTGCTCAGAGGTCCTTGACCAGCCGCGGCGAACCGTGGTTCGCTGCTCCGTTCTCTGCCGGGTGCCGGTAGTGCCATCTGATGAGATACAGCAGCGTTTAGCCGCCAACCCCAGGGCGCGTCTGCCGATCACCACAGCAGCCCCATGGTGACTGCTGCAAGGTGTCCGGCGAGAATTGTTGAGAGGTTTGAGCCAGTGCTCCGAACCCCATTTCGAGGTGTAGGCGGGATCGACTGCGATCACTGCGATCCCGACGTTGAAAGCCATAGAAGTCAAAAAGTCACGGAACGCTGCGGTTGGTATTGCTGCAACGGTGTGTCGGAATTGTTTACCGCGTTTACCTCGCCCCATCGTTTCACGACCAGTAGCGCGGGCGTCACGAAAGTTCAGGTTCTCGCCGCTGACAGACCCGCAGTTGTAGTCGACAGCGATGTCCAGTAGTTGTTTGATGGCGTGACGGAGACTGGCGTTGTTATGACCGGAACTGCCGTCGGTGGTGTAGGCGATGGTGATGGGATCGCCTAAAGGGTTCCCGTCGGGGGTGACAACCCAACCGGCGATGTGATCAGCGTTGAGGTCCACAGCCAACGTGTTCAACAACCGCAACTGATACAACGACGGTAGTTCCACAGCAGGGATCTGCCATGACGCGTCGAGATACCAACGCTTTCGTTCAGGGTTGTAGGTGATGTCGTAGGACACTGAACCGGTCGCTGCTTGCCCAGCCCACTCATCGGACCGATGCGTGAACGACACGGGGGTATCAAACACGAAACGACCGCGGGCGGCGTTAGCGAGATGCTTTAACGGTGTCGGCAACGTCACCGCAACCACACCAGTGTCAGCATCAACCGCTACGAGTCCGTTGCCCCACCGGTAGGCGCGGTCACCGTCCGCGGTGATGAACCAGCGTGCAGCGTCCCAGCCGTCACGCCACTGCGTTTCGGTCAACCCGGCCACTTCGAGGTTGTTGCGATGGTTCAACGTTTCGCGTCCACCACGCACGATTTGAACCCGACCCGTGCAGAGCCGGTCTTCAAGCCACACCACCCTGCGTTGCAGCGCCTGTAAACGTTTTTGTTTAGCGAACCGTTCCCGCTTCGAGCCGTACCCACCTTTATCACCCGCAGTTTTCGCTAGACGCTCAGTGATCGCACCAACAACAGCACGTTTGTCGGCGAGCTCGTCGATGTAATTCAGTTTCTGCCGTTCCCACATATCATCGGAACGGCGGGTGATAGTCCCCGCCCACCGCGACGAACACTCAACAGTCAACGCCCGTTTACGTTCAGCACGGCCCTTGTGTTTAGGCCCAGCACCCGCCGCGCACCTAGCAGCTAAATCACGGTTCGCTAAACGACCGAGATGAGACCCCAACACCACCAACACATCATGTTCTGTTTCGGTCGTGAACAAACTCGTGCCGATACGCGTACCAGAGGGTGCAGCCACCACAAACGGCTCCGCCAACACCCTCACCTAGTCACCCCGCCGTGACAGACACAACACAACCACCACAGGCTCTGCGGTGTTGAAGGTTTTACTCACACTATTATTATCGCGCAGCCATATGACACCCCTCCGACAGAAACCACCACCAGCCGAAACAGCTACCAACATGGTCCTGAAACCCACTAACCACCACCAACCACTACCAACAAACCGAACCGCTGCGAACCCGACGCCGTGAGCGTGACGTTGTCAGAAGCCGAATCGAGACGCTTGGTCGCCGAGTATGGCGTAGTGGTTTCTTCCTTCGTCACGGGTGAAACCACCGAGGCGACCCTGGATGCTCTCAACACCGACGAATCCTTCAGCTATCCAGTCGTCGCAAAGCTGTGCGGGCGCGCGATCGCTCACAAGAGCGAGCGAGGTTTGGTACGACTTCAGATCAACGATCAACAGAGTTTGCAAACGGCATGCGACGATCTTTGGGCCGCAGCCAGACCAAGTGACGGCAAAGTGGAACTACTGGTCTCGTCTATGGCCAAGGGCAACCGCGAGTTGATCGCCGGCCTGTACAAAGATCCGCAGTTCGGACTTGTGGTGATGCTCGGTATCGGCGGGGTGCTGGCCGAAGCCATCCGCGACGTAACGTTTCGCCTTTCTCCGATCACCGAGATCGACGCTGAAGAGATGATCAATGACCTCTCAGCCCAAGCCCTTCTTGGTGAGTTCCGCGGCGAACCCGCACTACGCCGCCGAGAGCTGATCGACGTGCTGTTGGCGCTCTGCTCAACAGGCGCCGCGCGCCCTGAGGTTCTATCGATTGACCTGAACCCATTGATCATCGTCGACGGCCGGCCAGTAGCCGTGGACGCTTTGGTGGAGATCGAACAATGACCCGTGATCTCACTCCCCTGTTTGAACCCCGAGGAATCATCATCACTGGCGTGTCGAATCACCCCGGAAAATTCGGTTTCGTCGCGCTACACAATCTGCTGACCGCTGGCTACCGGGGTGAAATCTTCGCGATAGGCCGCGAACCAGGCGAAGTCCTAGGCCGAAACGTGCTGGGGTCAATCGACGAAGTGCCTGTCGGCAGGGCCGACATGGTGTTCATCTGCACACCACCACCGCTGAACGAGGGCTTGTTGCGCGCCGCCGCGGCCAAGGGAGCGAAGGCCGCGTTCGTCGCGGCGGCCGGTTACCGCGAAGCCGGACCCGACGGTATCGAAGCAGAGCGAAGCCTGGTTGCTTTAGCCGACGAACTTGAGGTCGTGTTGGCAGGACCCAACGGCCAAGGCGTTGTCTCAACTCCGTCAAGCATGTGCGCTCAGATCGTGGCGCCTTACGCACCGGCGGGCAACCTGGCCGTCGTCAGTCAGTCTGGGAATTTCGTATCGTCGTTGTTGAACATGGCTCACCTGAGCGGGGTCGGCATATCCCGCGCAATCTCCGCCGGCAACGCCGCACAATTGGAGATCACTGACTATCTCGAATGGTTCGCCGGCGATCCTGAGACAGCAGTGAGCCTTGTCTATATGGAATCGGTCGACGACGGCCGCGCTATGTTCGAGCGACTTCGAGCCATCTCCGCAACCAAACCGATCGTGGTGGTGAAGGGAGGAGCTTCCACCGCCGGCGCGCGAGCTGCCGCCAGCCACACCGGAGCCTTGGCCACCGACGACGCAGTGTTCGACGGCATGAGCCTTCAAGCCGGGCTCATCCGCGCCCGTGACCTCGAAGAAGGTTTTGAAGCGGCCGCGACTTTCGCAACACAACCGTTGCCCACCGGTAATCGCGTCGTCGTCGTGACAACGGTCGGCGGATGGGGTGTGGCCGCTGTTGACGCCATGGCCGGCACCCTGCTCGACCCAACGCCACTACCTGAAAACCTGAAAGCAGAAATCGACAAACTGCTTCCGCCACGCTGGAGCAAGAACAACCCAATCGACATGGCAGGGGGTGAAACCCGTGACACAGTACCGAAAATCCTGGAAATGGTCGCCGGCCACACCGAAGTCGATGCCGTGCTTTTCCTGGGACTCGGCATCCAATCCAACACCGCCGCCATGATGCGTCGCGGCCCGTTTTTCCCCGACCACGGGTTGCGACGAATCGTCAACTTTCACGAAACTCAAGACGCGCGCTACGCCGAAGCCGCCGCCGCTATCGCCAAACGCACAAACACTCCGGTGCTGGTGGCCACCGAACTAACGAACACGCGCCCTGAAACGCCTGGGCCAGCCACAATGAGAGCAGCCGGTCTGATGTGTCATGCCTCGGCTGCCAGAGCGATCCGCTCTCTAGACCTGCTGGTGCGCCACGCTCGTTGGAGATGTGCCCGAGAAATCTAAGGCTGGTGAACGGGTCTTTGATCTGGGTCCCACCGTGCTGAATTAAGCGTTAGACCGCAGTACGCGATACTCTCGTCGGCGATACCTAGTTTTTCTATACGGACCCTGGGGGGACCAATGCGCAAACTAATGCTCCTAATGAGCATCTTCTTATCGTTCACGCTCATCGCCGCCTCATGCGGCGACGACGAGGCCGAAGAGGAAGCAACGATCCATGTCGGTCTCGTGTTCGACATCGGAGGTGAAGGCGACCAGTCCTTCAACGACTCAGCCGCCGCGGGGCTCAACCTAGCTGAAGAAACATTCAACATCACCACAACTAAGGTTTCGCCCAACCCCGACGGCAGCAACCGCGCCGAACTACTCCAACTCCAGGCTGATAACAGTGACCTCGTATTGGCCATCGGTTTCCTATTTGCGGACGATGCCGACTCGGTCGGTACTGCGAACAGCGACACCAACTTCGCTGTCATCGACGATTCAATGCTCGACTTCAACCAGGACCCGCCGGCGCCTCGCGGCGAAAACATCGCCGGTCTGGTGTTCTCCGAAGAGCAGGGCTCGTTCCTCGTCGGTGCCGCCGCGGCGCTGAGCAGCGAGACTGGCACGGTCGGCTTCATCGGCGGTGTCTGCTGCTTCGGTCTCATTGAGAAATTCGAAGCGGGATTCCGTGCCGGGGCTCTCCATATCAACCCGGATATCGAGATCATCTCGAACTACATCACCGAGTTCCCCGACTTCGACGGGTTCGATGCTCCTGACCGAGGCCGGGAGACAGCGCTGGCAATCTTCGAAGAGGGTGCAGATGTGATCTACCACGCCGCTGGTGGCACGGGTACCGGGATGTTCACCGCAGCCAAGGAGCACAGCGAATCCACAGGTTCAAAGGTCTGGGGCATCGGGGTCGACTCCGATCAGTACCACACTGTCGGCGAAGGAGTACGCGAGTACGTACTCTCCTCGATGCTCAAACGGGTGGATGTCGCTGTCTTCGAGATCATCAAAGCCCACCTCGAGGGAACCTTCACTCCTGGCGAAACCCGCTATGACCTCTCCGTTGACGGCGTTGGCTACTCGACTGCAGGTGACTTCTTGAGTGCCGATATCGTCGCCCAACTCGAAGAGTTCAAGGCGCAGATCATCGACGGCAGCATCGTGGTCCCGACTGATCCGACCGAAGTCGGCGCTTAACAGCGTCACCACGTTTCCGCTGACCAACGGAAACGGTGTCATACGACCTAGAAGCAGGGCTGGGATATACTCCCGGCCCTGCTTACTTTTTCTCCCTGAACCAGGACTTCCTGGTTCATTCGAATCAAGGGGACGCACTTTGACGCTCGCTATTGAGCTAACCGGCATCACCAAGCGCTTTCCAGGTGTCGTGGCCAACGACAACGTGAACCTCTCGGTCGAAGCAGGAGAGATTCACGCGGTATGCGGCGAAAACGGGGCAGGCAAATCAACGCTGATGAAGATCCTCTTCGGCATGCAGAGCCCCGATGAAGGAACCATGCGCATCCATGGTGAAGAGGTCCGGTTCTCCTCGCCGGCCGAAGCAATCAACAGGGGCATCGGCATGGTCCACCAGCATTTCATGCTCGCCGGACAACTCACTGTGCTCGAAAACGTGATCCTCGGTGCTGAACCGGTGGCTTCACTTGGGCAAATCGACTTCAAAGCCGCGGAGGCCCATCTGCTTGAGGTGGGTGAGGCCTACGGACTCGACGTCGACCCCCACGACCTCATCGAAAGTCTTGAGGTCGGCGAACGCCAACGGGTCGAGATCATCAAGGTGCTCTACCGAGGTGCTCAGATCCTGATTCTCGATGAACCCACCGCTGTGCTCGTCCCCCACGAGGTAGACGAACTGTTCCGCAACATGCGTGAACTCAAAGCCGCGGGAGAGACAATTCTGTTCATCGACCACAAGCTTGAGGAAGTTCTGCAGATCGCCGACACCATCACTGTGCTACGCCAAGGCCGCACCGTGGCAACCGTCAAACCCGATGAAGTCAGCACCGGAGACCTTGCCGAGATGATGGTCGGCTCTGAGTTGCCGACGCCGCAGACCTCAAGATCTACCGTCACCGACGAGATAGCACTCTCGATCAAAGGATTGACCGTGCTTGATGAGGATGATCGGCGAGTGCTCGACGATGTCAGCCTCGATGTGTACAGAGGCGAAGTGGTGGGACTCGCAGGCGTCGAAGGCAACGGTCAAACCGAGTTCGTAGGTGCCATTATCGGAACCGAAGACGCTGAGGCTGGTTCAATCCGATTACTCGGCAAAGAAATCGTCCATCGCACAGTAAGACACCGACGAAACTCTGGGATCGGCTACGTCCCTCAGGACCGTCAACAAGAAGGCCTTCTGCTTTTTGCTCCGCTTTGGGAAAACGCCGCTCTCGGTCACCAAACAAGACCACCGTTTGCCAACGGTCGATGGTTTGATCGATTTGCCGCACGTGAGCGAACCGAAGCAATCCGCGGATGGTTCGATGTACGCACTCCCGATATTGAAGTCACCGCCAACTCGCTGTCTGGCGGCAATCAACAGAAGCTGATCGTCGGACGGGAAATGGCCGCAGAGCCAAAAGTACTGATCGCCGCGCATCCCACCCGAGGAATTGATGTCGGCGCTCAAGCGGCCGTTTGGGACGACATTCGCGCGGCCCGCGCCGATGGCATGGGGACCCTGTTGATATCGGCGGACCTCGATGAACTCATCGGTCTGTCCGACAGCATTGTGGTGATCCATAAAGGACAACTAACAGCCACCCTCGACCCTGCCGGCATTACTCCACGGCAACTCGGAAGCTATATGACCGGTTCCGAGCACGACGACGCTGAGCCTCGAAACGGCGCTGAATCCGCAGGAGGCCATCGGCTAGGCGATGCGGGAGAGTCTCAATGACGGACACAACCGTTACCGACGAATCCGCCGACGCACCCAAGGCCAGATTGCCGAAAGGAGCGACCGACTCACGCCTACGACAAACCTTGATATCGGCGGCCGCGCCGCTCGGTGCCTTCGTTTTCTCGCTCATCGCCAGCGCCATCGTCTTGATCGCCGTAGGCAGCAACCCCATCGAAGCCAGCCGAGACATGTTCGAACACGCCAGCAAACTTGAGGTGCAGGTCTCGATGATCAATCGGGCCACTCCCCTCTACATCTCCGGAGTAGCAGCGGCGATTGGTTTCAAGATGAACCTGTTCAACATCGGCGTCGAAGGCCAATATCGCATGGCGGCAATATTCGCGGCATTCGTCGGGGGTGCGGTCGCGTTGCCGTCGGTTCTGCATATCGCACTCATCTTGATCACTGCGATGGTCGTGGGCGGACTCTGGGGTGGCTTGGCCGGAGTGCTCTACACCCACCGTGGGGTCAACGAAGTGATCGGCACGATCATGTTGAACGGCGTTGCGTTGGGTGTAATCGCCTGGCTCTCCCAGCGTTGGCAGGCCAAAGGCAACAATGCCGGGCAGGGTACAGAGCCCATCGACGAATCAGGTCTCTTGCCGAACCTCAACTTCATCCCCGAACTCCTCGGTGACCTCCGGGCCAACGTGGAACTCACCGGCATGCTGGTGATCGCCATTGTCGTCGGTATTGTGTATTACCTGTTGCTGAATCGCACCGTTTTCGGATACGACCTGCGAGCCAGTGGACTCAACCCGTTGGCGGCGCGTGCGGGGGGCGTGCCGCCCCGCAAGATGGCCCTCGCCGCCATGCTGATGTCCGGTGCGGTGGGGGGACTTGTCGGCATGGCCGAGATCTTCGACAACGGCAGATACGACCCCAACTTTGTGGGGTTCCTTGGGTTCAACGGCATTGCAGTGGCCCTACTGGGACGCAACAACCCGGCCGGGATCGCAGTCGGCGCGCTGTTGTGGGCCTTCCTCGACGCCACGTCAGACATCTTGCAGGTCACACAGACCGCGCCCAAAGAAATCATCGACATCATGCGGGGCGTGATCCTGCTCACCGTTGTCATCGGTTATGAGGTCGTCAAACGAATGCGAGAACGCGCAGAAGCAGCTCGTACCGCAGCCCGACTCGCGGAGGCAACATCGTGAGCCTGCTGAGCCGACTCACCAGACTGTCGACACCGGTCCGCTGGATGATCTATGCCGCTCTCGGAATCTTGGGGCTCGTCATCGTCCAGTCGTTCACCGACGCTTCGAAGCTGACTGCCGCCACAACCTCTGGTGCCATGCTGCGCTGGACAGTCCCTGTGATGCTCGCCGGACTCGGCGGTATGTTCTCCGAACGAGCCGGTGTGGTCAATATCGGGCTGGACGGGATCATGGTTCTCGGAATGTGGTTCGGGGCTTGGGGAACCATCAACTACGGGCCGTGGAACGGTTTGCTGATCGGCCTGCTGGGCGGGGCGCTCGGCGGTTTGATCCACGCTATCGCAACCGTCACGTTCGGGGTTGACCACATCATTTCCGGTGTCGCGATCCTGATCGCCGCGCCTGGAATCGCCCGCTTCTTATCCTTGGAGATTCTGACCGGACATGAAGGAGGTTCGATAACTCGATCACCCCAGCTATCAGGTGCCGGAAAGTTCACCTTGCCGTTCCTCGCCGGAGGCAGAATCGGCAACTGGCGAAGTCCGGATGTTCTCGGTTGGTTCACGGAGAAAGACTGGTGGTACATCTCTGATCTGACTGGATTCGCCCGCGGCTTCGTGTTCGACCTGGGCATCTTCACGATTATCGCTTTCTCGTTGGTGCCGCTGTCGGCCTGGGTTCTGTGGCGCACTCGATTCGGTCTACGGCTGCGGATCTGTGGAGAACACCCCACCGCCGGGGAATCGCAGGGCATCAACATCTACCTCTACAAGTACATCGGTGTGGTACTCAGCGGAGTGTTCGCAGGATTCGCCGGGGCTTTCATCGCCAGCCCCGAACTCTCCAGCATCTATCAGGAAGGCTCGGTCAATCAGCGAGGGTTCATCGGCTTGGCCGCCCTGATAATCGGGAATTGGAGACCCGCTGGAGTGATGGCCGGCGCCATGCTCTTCGCTTACCCCCGCGCTCTCACATTCTGGGACCTCGACGGCAGTAACACGCATGCGCTGTTGTTGGTAGCCGCCGGGGTGCTGGCGGTGGTTTCGATCAACAACTTCCGGCACGGGAACCGTACTGACGCATTCCTAGGAGGTCTCATCAGCGTGGCGGCCCTGGTCTGGTTCCTTGGATCCGAGACCTTACCCACCCAGTTCATCGACATCCTGCCGCAACTGACCGTGCTACTGGTGTTGACGTTCTTCTCACAGCGACTGCGTATGCCTGCTGCAGACGGTCAGCCGTATCGCCGCGGCAAAACCTAAAGACGACCCTCCGATGCCGATACTCAGCGACGCTCAGCTGTCCGCATGGGACCGCTACGGATACATCGTGCTTCCCGATTTCGTGGACCCGAAGGACTGCGACGCTCTCAAAGACCACGTGATGGGTCTGCTGCGGAACGCAGACCCGCAGGCCGATGGTGGACTCACCGTGTTCGACACGAACGCACAAAATCATGCCCAAGATGAGTACTTTCTGACCAGCGGAGACACCATCCGCTGGTTCCTGGAAGACGGCGCGGTCGTTGACGGCGAACTGACTCGGCCCCTCGAACTTGCGGTCAACAAGTTGGGTCACGCGATGCACGATCTCGACCCACATTTCGATCGTTTCTCAAGGACTTCCGAGCTCGCCGCGTTGGCCGCGGATCTGGGGTTCGTACAGCCACGCCTGCTCCAGTCGATGTACATCTTCAAACAGCCCGGTATCGGCGGTGAAGTCACTTGCCACTGCGATCACACGTTCTTGTGGACCGAACCTCAATCAGTGATCGGCTTATGGTTCGCGATCGAGGACGCCACGTTGGAGAACGGCTGCATGTGGTTGGCTCCCGGTCACCACCGCACACCGGCGCGCACCCGCTTTCGGCTCACTGCTCCTGGTGCCGACAGCACCACCACCGATGTGCTCAGTGCCGAGCCTTGGCCCACCGAAGATCTTGTGCCGATGCCAGTCGAACGGGGCACACTCATCGCTCTGCACGGCACGCTCCCCCACTGGAGCGCACCGAACACCTCGCCGATCAGTCGTCACGCCTACACCCTGCACCTGATCGACGCCCAAGCCGAATACCTAGCCGACAACTGGCTCCAGCGAGGCCCAGACATGCCCCTTCGCGGGTTTTGAACCATCGCCCGGTGCGCATTGACCCGACTTCAGTTTGTTGAGTTATTGACGGTTTGATTTGTGCCCTCCCTGCGCATTGCATTAGGAGCTATGCAACACTACACTCCTACGTTTCATGTACTCTGAGGGGTTAGTGGACAATAGTGTTGAGTATTGGGTCCCAAAGGAGGGCACATGACAGGAGCATCTTGCTTATGGATCGAGGGCGGCAGCGGGCGCGCCGACTGGCAGGTCCGTTAGGTGGCTGAGCCGAGCAATTTGGAATCGCGGGATACGGTGGCCAGCGCCGAGAACCGGCGGCGGTTCGTAGTGAAGTGGGCGCGTGTCGTGGTGGCCGCGGCCGTGGTGGTCGCTGCTCTGGTGGCTGTCCCGCGGCTGCGCTCGACACCCGTGCAGACCACTGTGCAGCCGCGCCCGATCGCTGCGCAGAGTATCCCGCAGCAGACCAACCTGGAGCAAACCAACCTGGAGCAGTCCACCGCGCAGCAGAGCACCGTGCAGACCACCGTGCAGCAGAGCACCGTGCAGACCACCCCGCGGCAGATCCAGCCGCGGCAGACTCTGGTGCCGGTGCTGGTGTCCAACGAGGGCCAAACGGCTGGGACTTCTGTGGCAACGGCGTCGGACCGGACGGGAATGGCGCAGTCATTCATCACCGGCGACAACGCCAAAGGGTATGACTTGTCGTCGGTGGAGGTCGGTATCGCCGCAGCTACCGGTGTCACCGTCGAGGTGAATCTGCGCTCCTCCCGGGGCGCACATAGCGATAGCCAAGGACCGGGCAGCATCATCTTGGCGACGTTGAAGGCGCCGTCGAGCGTCGACAACGACGCCTCGACGCTTGAGTCGTACTCGGCGATCGATGTGCTGTTGGAGGCCAACACCCGCTACTGGATAGAGGTGGTCAAGACTGCGGGCGCCGCCGCCGGGCTGAGCGTGGCCACCACCACTTCCGAGGACAGTGTCGACGCCACCAGTTCGGTGGGCTGGGCTGTCGGGGAGAACATTTGGAAACGCGCTGCGGGGTCTACCACGAGTTTCGAGGATCTCAGCGCCACTTCCGACGTGAACATGAAGATCCGCCTGCGGGGTAATGAGCTGACTTCGAGAGTTGGGGAGGCCATCTCCAACCGGCAGACGAAGACTCGGGCGGCGGTGGCCAAAACCACCTCGTCGGCCACGAAGTACGCGACGTCGTTCACCACCGGCACCAGCAGACCCAATGAGTGGAACTTGAGTGGATTTACCCTGAGCGTGTCCGCTCCGTCGGGCACCGTTCCGCGGGTCTCAATACATGCGGACAACTCGGGTTCGCCGGCAGCAAACGCGATTACCGGAGTTGCGTTCCTCAAGGTCGGCAGCGCCGTAGTGTCCACTGACGTCAACGCACCCGACCAGGTCGTTTTCGGCAGTAGGCTCGCAGGAATTTTTGGGTTCTCCAACTACGATGTGCCTGACGACACGACGTACTGGGTGGTGGTCGATGTCGGCTCAGGCTCGGGCCAGGTCAGTTTGGGTACCACCAAATCGAACGGATATGACCCTGTACCCGAGCCGGACTGGGGTATGGGGAACGCGATGAAGGTCTACAACGGCACGACATGGTCCGATGACAGCGATGGACGGTCTTTCCGGATGTCGGTCAACGTCAAGAATTCCGCGATCCGCGGAGAAGTCTATATCGGGTTGCCCCAAGTCGGCACCGCGACTGTCGCTCGGGTGTTCGACGATTCCGGCAGGGTCGAGAACGTGTCGTGGCAGTGGTCGCGCAGTACTAGCTCAACTGGCACGTTCGTCGACATCCCCGCGGCTGAGGGCGGCACGTCGAACGTCTACGTCCCCGCTGCGAGCGATCTCGGTATGTGGCTCAAAGCACACGCGGAATACGATGACAGGATTTTTGGGACCGACAATGCGAGGGCGGTCAGCTTGAACCCGGTGCTGTCGCGGCCGGTTCTTTCCAATGCGGGCCAGCTTGGCTCGTTCAACTCACCCTTTGGTTTTCGGTTCGGCCGATCCGACGCCGACCTCTTGGCACAGGCGTTCACTACGGGAGCGAACTCCAATGGATATCTGCTGAAGGGGGTGCGACTCGGAGTGGATCATGTATACTTGCCGCAATTCTATCAAGATCTCAAATGGTCGTTGCACGCTGACGATGGCGGCGAGCCGGCGGCAACGACGCTGTTCGAGCCGCTCACGCTTCCCGCGGCGGACATCGATGAAGAATTCAAAACATTCGAGGAACTCGTCCATAAGGGTTTCTGGCTGGCGCCGGACACGAAGTACTGGCTGGTGCTCTTTGGATCGCCACTCGAGGGAGACCATTCGCATGACCTTGCGGTACTCAACGATGATTTCACCGGAGACTTCGACGTAGAACAGCAGGTCCCAGATCTCGATCAGGGCAGCAAATCCGGGTGGAGCCTGGACTTCGAGGCCTTGGCCTACGACACCGACCTATTGGGTTGGCATCCGTGGGCGGAGCCTCTCCGAATTATCGGTAGGTCGATTCTTCGGATGTCGCTGCTGGCCGATGACTCTTTCGGGCCGTCCGAACCGTTGAACGTGGCGGCGTCGCCGGGCAGTTCGCGGGTGGGGTTGTTCTGGGATGCGCCTGAGCGGCAGGGCCCATCAGCGGTTGTGCGTTATGAGTACCGTTACAAGACGGACTCGGGCAGCTTCGGGGCGTGGACCGCGGTTGCTGACAGCGACGGCAGCAGCGCCGATGAGCGCAAAGTGGTGGTGTCGGGGCTGACCAACGGCACCGAATACACTTTCGAGTTGCGGGCGGTGAACAGCACCACGATGGGCGAGGGTCTGGCTGTGGAGGTGTCAGCGACGCCGAACTCGAACATCGCGACGTTGGGCGTCGCCGCGAGCGCGGCGAAGGTGACCGGCAAGATCGACTGGGTGCATTACACGCTGACCCGTTCGGGCTCGACGACCGACGCGGCCACCGCGGCGATGCGGCTGCTGTTGCCGGAGGGCAACGACTGGGCGATCCCTGACACCAGCCTGTCCCATGAGGTGATGTTCGCGGCCGGCGAAGCCACTGCGACGCTGTCGATCAAGCTCGATAGCTCCAGCGCAGGCGTCGGCTTCGCTGACGCGGCGACGACAGATGGCACGTTGGGTGTGCGAGTTCTCAGCGACGGGCTGGACTCGATCGACGCTTCAGCACCCGTCGAGGTGGTGGTGGTGACTGACCCGGCGTGGGTGGTGAGCTTCGAGAACTCGTCGTACACGTTCGACGAAGCAAGCAGCGTCAACGCTGTCACAGCTTTGGTGACCGCTTCGGCGCGCAACATGGCTGCCCCGTCGAGTAGTGATCCTGCCGACCCGGCGGCGGGGGTGATCTCGTTCACAGTAGCCTCTGAGGACGGCACCGCCACATCAGGTTCGAGCAACGACTTCACCGCTGTGTCAGTTGAGGAGACTCCTGATCCGCGTGGTTTCGCTGTGAACTCTGCCGGTTTTGTGCAGGGCTCGATCGATGTGGACCTCACAGTGCTTGATGACACCGCGGTGGAACCCGGCGAAGCGTTGAGCCTGTATTTGGACGAGGCCGCTGGTTTCGCGGCTGCGACGTGGTTGCAGTATCGGGGATCGGACGGCCAGGTCGGCACCGGGGGCACGACGCGTAACGTGCCGGTGATGATTACCGACAACGATGTTGCTGTGTCGTCGGTGTCGGTCACATCACAGCCTGCGCTGCCGCTCACCTCGACATCTAAGGACACTTACGGGCGAGGCGAGACGATCACCTTCGACGTGCAGTTCAGCAGCGCGGTGGCGGTCACCGGCACCCCGACGTTCACGTTCGAGTTGGGCGGCTCAGACACCACAGCGTCATATTCGCAAGGGTCAGGCACCACCATCTTGACGTTTTCTTATTTGGTGCAACAAACCGATACCGACACCGACGGGATCTCCTGGGCGGCCAACAAGCTAGCCCTCGCCGGTGGGACGATCCTGCGGGTGGGCACATCCAGCGCGGCGACGCTGACCCACACCGCGCAAAGCGTGCTGTCAAACCACAAATCAGACGGCACGATGACCGCGATCAGCGCCCCACAGTTCCCAGCAGCGACCGCTGCGCGGTCAGTGGACGAGAACACCTCCTCAGGCAACGTCGGCACCGCGGTAACCGCAGCCGACGCCGATGGCGACACCGTCTACTACTCGCATTCCGCGACAGGCACGTCTGTAGCCGAACGGGAACATCTAGCCGCGTTCAACCGGCATTTCTTGTTCAACCCCAGCAACGGACAAATCACAATCCGCGCCGGCACCTCACTGAACTATGAGGCACGAACCGGCGGCTACGTAGTCACAATCTCTGTCACCGACCGCGAGGACGCCGCCGGCGAACCCGAACAGCCGCCCTACACCACCGACGACACCGTGACACTGACAATCACGCTGGACAACGTCGACGAGGACGGCACCGTGACAATCCTCGGGTCACCAACCGCTGGGGCGACGCTCAGCGCATCCGTCAGCGACCTGGACGGCTCAGTGGCGGTGCAGTCCTGGCAATGGTCGAGCGCGTCGAGCCCGACCGGGACCTTCACAAACATCACCGGTGCGACTCAGAGCAGCTACCTGGTGCTAGCCACCGACGAGAACATGTACCTGCGCGTGACCGCCGACTACACCGACGGGCACGGAGCAGGCAAGTTCGAGCAATCCACCACCAACTCGCCGGTCTCGGTGAAAGCCCCAGACAACCTACAAGCCGTGCCAGGCAACACTGAAGTCGCGTTGAGCTGGGACAACCCCAACGACGCCGACATCGTACGCTACCAATACCGCCACCGCAGCACCGCCGACTCAAACTGGAATCCCGACTGGACCGACATCCCCACCAGCAACGCCACCACCACCACCTACACAGCCTCAGGACTGGTCAACGGACTCATCTACACATTCCAAGTACGCCGAATGTACCTCACCAACGGCCTAGACGACCCCGGCGGCCCAGCCGAGCTGACCTCAATACCCCGCAGCGCTGTAGCAGCCCCAGCGAACCTGAACGCCCACATCGGTGACAAACAAGTCACGCTGAACTGGACCAACCCCGCCGACGCAGCAATCTCGGGCTACCAATACCGCCACCGCCCCACCAACGCATCCACCTGGACCCCAGACTGGACCACCATCCCCGCCAGCAACGCAACCACCACATCACATCTCGTCACCGGTCTAGGCAACCTCACCCAATACACCTTCGAAGTACGCGCCATGCACGACAACTCACCCGGCCCAGCTTCCACCGTAACCGCCACCCCCGAAGGCCCACCCGACCCCAACCTGCGAACAAGCTACCTATACGCCATCTGGACCGCCAGCACCGACACCAACGCACCAGACCCCGACGCCACCCAAAACCGCCTCGACCTAATGCCATGTAGCGGCACCCGCAGCTTCCGAGTCATCTGGAGTCTGCCCAAAGGCCAAGACTCCGCCGATGACTGGCAAGCACAGATCAGCGCCCGGTTCGGCGCATCCGACGTCCAATACGCCATCCACACACCAGGACCAGACATCCCCGAATTGACAGGCACCGTCAACCTCGAAGGCGACTCACCGCAACTATCGATTCGCGTACGAGGCCGCTTCGGCGGCACCTGGGGCACATGGTCACCCTCAGTGCTGCTGCGCTGCAGCTGACCCAGCGACCTCTAAGCGATCCTTAGGCTCTGCAACCACGCCCCGGGCAGCGCACATTGACCCGACTTCAGTTTATTGAGTTATCCACGGTTTACAAAAAACCGTTGGGGGTGTCTACCTCGTCGACAGCCCAATGGTCGGCGTGGCGAAGCGGAGCAGCCCGCTCGGAGGCGTCCCCGAGCTGAACATCGGGAGCAAGCCGAACGACGACGGCAACCTCATACTCACCCCCAAAGAACGCAGCGCTCTGCCAAAAGGCCTCAGAAAGAAGTTCGCCCGCCGCCTGTACGGGTCCCAAGAGCTCCTCCAAGGCGTGGAGCGCTGGTGCTTGTGGCTCGCAGACGCCACGCCCACCGAGCTCAGACAATGGCCCGAGCTGACAGAGCGGCTCGCCAAGGTCCGCGTCCACCGCTTGTCCTCGGACAACGCTCAGACACAGGAAACGGCGGCCACACCGGCGCTGTTCTGGAACAACAAGCAGCCCGCCGGCGGATACCTCGCCGTCCCCGAGGTGAGCAGCGAGAACTACCGGGTCGCCCCCATGGCCTACCTCGGCGCCGGCGACATCGCCACCAACCAGCTCTACACCATAGAAGGCGCCTCGCTGTGGCTGTTCGGGGTGCTCCAATCGGCGATGTTCACCCTGTGGACCCGCACCGTCGGCGGCCGCCTCAAAAGCGACCCCAGGATCTCGCCGGGCAGCGTATACAACACGTTCCCGTTCCCGAACCTGACCGCTCAGCAGCAACAGCGCATCGAGGGCCGCGCCAAAGCGGTGCTCGACGCCCGAGCGGAGTTCCCCGAAGCGACCCTCGCCGACCTCTACAGCCCCCTGTCCATGCCGAAGAACCTCATCGGCGCCCACGACGCGCTCGACAAAGCAGCAGACGCGGCCTTCGCCCCCCGCTCCAACCTCAAACAGGACCAAGCGCGCCTCAGCGTGCTGTTCGACCGCTACATCGCGATGACAGAACCGCTGGCGAGAAGCCGGCGAGGATGCGCAGGCGCAAACCCGCCTCGAAACCCGCAGGCTGACAAGGCGGGCGAAGAGCACATCAACGGCCGCAGAAGGAGACAGCGCCCAGCGGTCGGCACGCCGCAATTTCAGCCAGTGGCGCGCTTTAGCGCGTGTTCGACTCCGAGGGCCGGACCACCTGCTGGGGCCGGGCCGGACCGACGCGCTCTCTCTATTCGAGCATCCGTCATCTGTGCGCGGATAGTGGGTCCATGAGGGCCTTCATCAGCTCGCTGATGGGCGGGCATTTCGCCTCGCTGCGCGAAGCGGCCGCAATCGGAATCGGGACGCTGGGATACGAGCTGGTGAGGGCCGAGGACTACACAGTGTCCCCCCGCAGCCGCCGATGACGTCGGAGGCCACGTTCCCGATCAATCGCATCTGCGTGCCGCTTCAGGACTCATTGGCCTTGTCACTGTTCATTCTCAGATGGTTGATGCGATCGGCCTTGATCGCTCGGTGCTCGGCCCTCTCGCTAAACACGCGGGAGGTTCAGATGGCGAGCTGTACACTTACTCGACCCCTTCTCAAAGCGCGTTTTCACTTCCGCAGCGCTTAGCTATCCCCGTTTGAGTTGAGTTCATGACGAAATTCGCGAGTCGATCCCCTGAATGGATCGACATTCTCCCCCGCTTCGAAGAAGGTGCGACACCGGACCATTTCCGGAATGCCATCAGCCACATCCAACGACTGGAGAACAACGGCGCGAGACTACTCGGGCGCGAATCTGATCAGTTTGAACGGTGGCGCCAAGCCTGCAAGGAACTGGAGAGCCACATCACGTCTCTAGGAGCGAGCCAGGACCGGGAGCTGGCTACGTCGCTGCGCGAGTTCATCCACAGCTTCGAACATCACACCGAGCGCATGTACCAGATCGTGCAAGGGATCTCTGCCAACTCTGAGGGCGACACATCCGTTCGGCAGATGCTCGCCCTGTTCGATCTGGTCTACAAGCTGTCGACCTACGCGATTATTTCGACCTTTGTCCCCGACAAGGAACCAACCCCGATTCTGTGGACCAGCATTAACCTGACCACCGGTGAACACACGCGAGGCGGCGAGTACACCGAGCCGCCAGTACCGAGACGATATCGCGCCGCAGCCAAGAAAGTCTGGAGAACCCGGCGCGTCTCTTGATGTCCCCGCGTGGAAAACATCGGCCGAGTGCTCCCGACGACTTACCTCGCCTTCGGCGAAACCCACCCCTGGTCGAGGGGCGCCGGACCCGTCCGTCACCGAGGGCGTAAAACTGTTGGAGGGTGTCTCTCCCGACGACCAATCCCGCCGATAGTCACAGATTACCCATTCTAATCCGAAAAACCCTGAGCTGGTTGACCAAACACCCCGCTCAACAGCCCCATATGTTCCCCAAAACGGGATCGGTGGTCCGCTTCCTGACCGTCAATCCCCGCCGAAACGGGCATGCCTCTGCACGTCAAGCGAAAAGGAACCGGCTGAGATGGCTACGGACGTTGGGAGGCCGGCACCCTGAAGGAGGTACAAACGCCTATTGAAGGGGGTACAACGTTCTGGGGCTACAGCTTCCCTTGTGATTACAGTGGAAACGTCTGGTGGCTAAGACCCCTCGTCGGGAAACCGCAGGCCAGAACGCCTAGATCGGTTTCGGGACCCGGACCGAGACGGATCGGCGTGCCTACAGTATGACTCCATCGGCGACAATGTGGTCACCCGACGAAAACACCGCCTCCTGCAAACCGACCGCTGACTCATGATCCACAACCGCTTCCAAAGGACAGTCGCCGCGCTTCACCGCGACGGCGACTGCACCGTCACCAGGTGGCGGCGGAACCGTGCCCCAACCAGCGTGCGCGGCATCTACGTTGCCATGACCCGCGCCGACACGACAACGCCGCCTACATCACCACCACAAACGAACACAACGCAGTCGACCCTGCGGCGGCCCCTTGACCCCGAGCCACCGCGCTGTCAACGGGGTAGGTCGTCAGGCAGCGAACCGGCTACCGCAGATCAAGCAGTGAAGGGAAGCAGTCGCGAACTCTGGAACCTTGACTGGCTCGTTCGGATGGCAAGGGGGCTCGACGATCAACATGTCGTCGGGCTCAACAAGTGGCTCGGGGGTGAGGATGTCGAGACTGAAGTTCCGATCCGGCTTTAGCGAGACCCCCTTGATGCCCTTGAATGCGTCAGTCATCAGGTCCTGGACGGCCTGGTCTAGCGCTGGTCCCGCGCTTCCCTGCGCATATTCGAGTTGGGCCGGGGTCCACCACGTGTCGACTCCCGAGGCGACGCCGCAGAGCGGGCAGAAGTACTGGTCGAAAGCTTCGGCTTCTGCGTCGCCTTCCTCGTGTTCGTACCACTTGAACTCCTCTTCGCAGGTCGGACACTCCCTACGGAGGAAGCCGTCATTGTCCAATGGCATCGTCACTGGGATCTCGATCTCGTTCATGGCTTGCTATCCGTTCACGTCGATGAAGACTGCTTTTGAGACCATGACGCCGGTCTCTGTCCGACCCTCAACCGTGATGTAGAAAGCCAGTTTCTTGGGTCCGACAGCCATCGACTTGGTATCGTTGAAGACATCAACGCTGACCGACCTGCCACCTGGGATCTTCTCGATCTCGGTTGGATCGCGAAGACTCAATGCCGAACCTTCGGGAACTGACAGGGAGACCCCATAGGCGGTCCCGGTACCTCGATTGATAACTTGGAGCTTGTCAACACGGTTTCCGCCCTTGTCGATGTATTTCACGTCGAAGTCCACCAAGGGACGGGTTCGAGTGTCACTTGGAACACGGCGACCCATGGGAAGCCCGCCGCCAGGCGCAGGAGGCGACGAGAAGTCGCCAGCGGTGTGCCAGTCGGTTCCCGTCAGGTCGACCTCGCAACCCGCAGTCTGGAGCCGCTGAGCCAGGGCTTGGCGGCTCTCCGTGGTGTTGTCGAGGCGAACAACGTGGCGGCCAGCGACATCGCTGAATGGTCGAAGTTCTCCAACCTCAACCATCACCGTTCGCTCGGCATCGCGGCCGAGCGCCATCCCCGCCTCAAAGAGCACGTTCGGCCGCGCTTGGGCAGCAGGCTGGATCTCAGGATCGTCGTCTCCACTTCCATAGCAAGACTGCAGGTAGGCCACCTCGTCCGGGGTCAGCAGGACCACGATCGCCTGCGCGTAATCAAAGGCCGCGTCAAGGATCTGACCGATGTACGGAGAGCCTTGTCCGGTTAACTCGACCGCCTGAGTCCACTCGATCGGTGCGAGGTTGATACTGCGCAAGAGATCAAACATCGAATCCCGTATGACATCGTTTCGGCCGTGCACGACGAAGACAGATCGGGGATTCTTCGACTTCTCGGCTGTCATACTTCTTCCTTCCTCACTGCGCTGCCTCGCGGCCCCAGATTACGAACCAACTCTAGCTGTGGGATGCGCCAGCGGACGGTCAACTGGGGTACCCGTCTAACCTGTGACATGTGAAATCCTCCTGAGGGGGGTAGGGGTGGTTGATGTCCCACATCCTCCCTCAGGAGGTCACACCTACCGGGTCACCCCCAGCCCATCCCGATCGGGACAACGTCCTAGGTTGTCACAACTAGCTGCGGAGGTCGCCAGCGAACAGGGACTGCCCGAGGACTGGCTGCATCGCCTAGGCAACTCGGCTCAATCTCCGCGGCGGCCTCGCCTAATAGCAGTGTCCGAGTGAATCACCTCGGGTTTGGTAGAGGCTTTGGGGAGATTCACAAAGCACACTCGAAGGCCCGAGTACCACTGCGTTTCCGCTCTCCCGACCCCACGGCACCGTCGTCAGAGGCCCCCGATGAGCGAGCCGTTGATGCCGAAGATGAGGGAATGATTTTGAGTCTCGCAGAACGGGCCGCCCGCCGACGAATTCGCCGTTGACGCGCAAGAGCAAGGAACCGATGAAGTATTGCATGTTTGAAGGTTGACTCAGGTCGCCGAAATAGACATTATTTTGAATGCTCCAGCCCGGGGCTGCGGTGTCTTCGCTGCCTGAAAGGGTTGTGGTCCAATAGACGTTGTCGCCGCTGGCTCCCTCGACGGTCACAAAGTACCCTGTCGACGCCGTCAGCGTTGTGTTCGCGGGGTCCGTAAATGTGTAGTTTTTTGTGGTGTTGGCGGTTAACGCTGCCGGGCCTGTCAAGGTGACCGTGACCGTCGTCGAGGGCCAGGAATTGTCGACGGCGACTAGTTTCACGATGGGAACAGTGATGTCGCTTGCCCCTGCCTCAAGGCGCAGCTCGACGCTGGTCAGCGTGTAGCCGGCGGCGTGCGCTCCGAGGTTTACACGCTGCGCATAGTCATACGAACCCAGGCTGTATGCTCGATCTCGAGCCTGCCCTAGGTTGTCGACGAGCACTGTCGCGTCGTTGTCGGCGAGGTTGACGGTGCTGGTGCCGCTGGCGAGGTAGCCGGTGGGCGGGCTGCCGAAGCTGATGGTGATGGATTCGCCGTCGTCGTTGTCGGTGTCGTCGGTGGCGGTCACGGTGAACGTCTTGGAGGTGTCTGTGGTGCTGAACGTCACTGTCGCGGGCACCGCCGAGTGGTCTGCTGAGGTGGCGCCGCCGTTGCGGATCACGGTGAGGGGGATGCTGACCGATGTTGCGGGCGCTCTGGACAGGTTGACCTCCACGGTGGCTGCGGTGCCTCCCTCAGTGGCGGTGTAGGAGGTCGCCGCGAAGGTGAACGCGTTGGGCTGGTCGTTGTCGGCGAGGTTGACGGTGCTGGTGCCGCTGGCGAGGTAGCCGGTGGGCGGGCTGCCGAAGCTGATGGTGATGGATTCGCCGTCGTCGTTGTCGGTGTCGTCGGTGGCGGTCACGGTGAACGTCTTGGAGGTGTCTGTGGTGCTGAACGTCACTGTCGCGGGCACCGCCGAGTGGTCTGCTGAGGTGGCGCCGCCGTTGCGGATCACGGTGAGGGGGATGCTGACCGATGTTGCGGGCGCTCTGGACAGGTTGACCTCCACGGTGGCTGCGGTGCCTCCCTCAGTGACGGTGTAGGAGGTCGCCGCGAAGGTGAACGCGTTGGGCTGGTCGTTGTCGGCGAGGTTGACGGTGGTGGTGCCGCTGGCGAGGTAGCCGGTGGGCGGGCTGCCGAAGCTGATGGTGATGGATTCGCCGTCGTCGTTGTCGGTGTCGTCGGTGGCGGTCACGGTGAACGTCTTGGAGGTGTCTGTGGTGCTGAACGTCACTGTCGCGGGCACCGCCGAGTGGTCTGCTGAGGTGGCGCCGCCGTTGCGGATCACGGTGAGGGGGATGCTGACCGATGTTGCGGGCGCTCTGGACAGGTTGACCTCCACGGTGGCTGCGGTGCCTCCCTCAGTGGCGGTGTAGGAGGTCGCCGCGAAGGTGAACGCGTTGGGCTGGTCGTTGTCGGCGAGGTTGACGGTGCTGGTGCCGCTGGCGAGGTAGCCGGTGGGCGGGCTGCCGAAGCTGATGGTGATGGATTCGCCGTCGTCGTTGTCGGTGTCGTCGGTGGCGGTCACGGTGAACATCTTGGAGGTGTCTGTGGTGCTGAACGTCACTGTCGCGGGCACCGCCGAGTGGTCTGCTGAGGTGGCGCCGCCGTTGCGGATCACGGTGAGGGGGATGCTGACCGATGTTGCGGGCGCTCTGGACAGGTTGACCTCCACGGTGGCTGCGGTGCCTCCCTCAGTGGCGGTGTAGGAGGTCGCCGCGAAGGTGAACGCGTTGGGCTGGTCGTTGTCGGCGAGGTTGACGGTGCTGGTGCCGCTGGCGAGGTAGCCGGTGGGCGGGCTGCCGAAGCTGATGGTGATGGATTCGCCGTCGTCGTTGTCGGTGTCGTCGGTGGCGGTCACGGTGAACATCTTGGAGGTGTCTGTGGTGCTGAACGTCACTGTCGCGGGCACCGCCGAGTGGTCTGCTGAGGTGGCGCCGCCGTTGCGGATCACGGTGAGGGGGATGCTGACCGATGTTGCGGGCGCTCTGGACAGGTTGACCTCCACGGTGGCTGCAGTGCCTCCCTCAGTGGCGGTGTAGGAGGTCGCCGCGAAGGTGAACGCGTTGGGCTGGTCGTTGTCGGCGAGGTTGACGGTGGTGGTGCCGCTGGCGAGGTAGCCGGTGGGCGGGCTGCCGAAGCTGATGGTGATGGATTCGCCGTCGTCGTTGTCGGTGTCGTCGGTGGCGGTCACGGTGAACGTCTTGGAGGTGTCTGTGGTGCTGAACGTCACTGTCGCGGGCACCGCCGAGTGGTCTGCTGAGGTGGCGCCGCCGTTGCGGATCACGGTGAGGGGGATGCTGACCGATGTTGCGGGCGCTCTGGACAGGTTGACCTCCACGGTGGCTGCGGTGCCTCCCTCAGTGGCGGTGTAGGAGGTCGCCGCGAAGGTGAACGCGTTGGGCTGGTCGTTGTCGGCGAGGTTGACGGTGCTGGTGCCGCTGGCGAGGTAGCCGGTGGGCGGGCTGCCGAAGCTGATGGTGATGGATTCGCCGTCGTCGTTGTCGGTGTCGTCGGTGGCGGTCACGGTGAACATCTTGGAGGTGTCTGTGGTGCTGAACGTCACTGTCGCGGGCACCGCCGAGTGGTCTGCTGAGGTGGCGCCGCCGTTGCGGATCACGGTGAGGGGGATGCTGACCGATGTTGCGGGCGCTCTGGACAGGTTGACCTCCACGGTGGCTGCAGTGCCTCCCTCAGTGGCGGTGTAGGAGGTCGCCGCGAAGGTGAACGCGGGGTCGGTGGTGAGGCTCAGCGTCTGGGAGCCGGTTGTGATGGCGGTGAACACGCCTTGTGGCGCATCGGCTTGACCGTCGTAGTTGTTTCCCCAGCATTGGGCGGTGCCGTCGGTTCTGAGCCCGCACGAATGGAACCCGCCGGCTGTGATGGCGGTGAACACGCCTTGTGGCGCATCGGCTTGACCGTCGTAGTTGTTTCCCCAGCATTGGGCGGTGCCGTCGGTTCTGAGCCCGCACGAATGGCCGTTGCCGGCTGTGACGGCGGTGAACACGCCTTGTGGCGCATCGGCTTGACCGTCGTAGTTGTTTCCCCAGCATTGGGCGGTGCCGTCGGTTCTGAGCCCGCACGAATGGCCGTTGCCGGCTGTGATGGCGGTGAACACGCCTTGTGGCGCATCGGCTTGACCGTCGTAGTTGTTTCCCCAGCATTGGGCGGTGCCGTCGGTTCTGAGCCCGCACGAATGGCCGTTGCCGGCTGTGACGGCGGTGAACACGCCTTGTGGCGCATCGGCTTGACCGTCGTAGTTGTTTCCCCAGCATTGGGCGGTGCCGTCGGTTCTGAGCCCGCACGAATGGCCGTTGCCGGCTGTGATGGCGGTGAACACGCCTTGTGGCGCATCGGCTTGACCGTAGTAGTTGTTTCCCCAGCATTGGGCGGTGCCGTCGGTTCTGAGCCCGCACGAATGGAACCCGCCGGTTGTGATGGCGGTGAACACGCCTTGTGGCGCATCGGCTTGACCGTCGTAGTTGTTGGGGCCCCAGCATTGGGCGGTTCCGTCGGTTCTGATCCCGCACGAATGGCCGTTGCCGGCTGTGATGGCGGTGAACACGCCTTGTGGCGCATCGGCTTGACCGTCGTAGTTGTTTCCCCAGCATTGGGCGGTGCCGTCGGTTCTGAGCCCGCACGAATGGAACCCGCCGGCTGTGATGGCGGTGAACACGCCTTGTGGCGCATCGGCTTGACCGTCGTAGTTGTTTCCCCAGCATTGGGCGGTGCCGTCGGTTCTGAGCCCGCACGAATGGAACCCGCCGGCTGTGATGGCGGTGAACACGCCTTGTGGCGCATCGGCTTGACCGTCGTAGTTGTTTCCCCAGCATTGGGCGGTGCCGTCGGTTCTGAGCCCGCACGAATGGAACCCGCCGGCTGTGATGGCGGTGAACACGCCTTGTGGCGCATCGGCTTGACCGTAGTCGTTGTTGGGGCCCCAGCATTGGGCGGTGCCGTCGGTTCTGAGCCCGCACGAATGGCCGTTGCCGGTTGTGATGGCGGTGAACACGCCTTGTGGCGCATCGGCTTGACCGTCGTAGTTGTTTCCCCAGCATTGGGCGGTGCCGTCGGTTCTGATCCCGCACGAATGGAACCCGCCGGCTGTGATGGCGGTGAACACGCCTTGTGGCGCATCGGCTTGACCGTCGTAGTTGTTTCCCCAGCATTGGGCGGTGCCGTCGGTTCTGAGCCCGCACGAATGGAACCCGCCGGCTGTGATGGCGGTGAACACGCCTTGTGGCGCATCGGCTTGACCGTAGTCGTTGTTGGGGCCCCAGCATTGGGCGGTTCCGTCGGTTCTGATCCCGCACGAATGGAACCCGCCGGCTGTGATAGCGGTGAACACGCCTTGTGGCGCATCGGCTTGACCGTCGTAGTTGTTGGGGCCCCAGCATTGGGCGGTTCCGTCGGTTCTGATCCCGCACGAATGGCCGTTGCCGGCTGTGATGGCGGTGAACGCGCCTTGTAGCGTGGGGTCGGGCTCAGCGTCGTCGTCGCAGTCTGGGGTTGCGGTGTTGACGGTTACGTCCGGCTCGTCCTGGTAGCGGTACAGGAAGGTAACGAGATGGGCACGCGTCAACGTGTCTTCAGGCGCGAATGTGGTGGGTGATGTGCCGGTGGTGATACCGGTGTGGGCCATCCAGGACACACCACCTTGTTGCCAAGCCGTAACAACGTCAACGAAACTGTGCGCAGGCGCGGCAGGCTCACCAGCCAAACGATGCAAGAATGCTGCGGCTTGGGCACGTTTCAGGGTTTCATCAGGTGCGAAGGTGGTGGGTGAAGTACCGGTGGTGATACCAAAGTTGGCCATCCACGAGATCGCATCGTCTTGAGACGCGTCGGTTACGTCGGTGAACGAATGGCTATTACCGGCAGCGGGTTGGTTTTCCATGTTGTAGATCCACACCGCTGTTTCACCACGCGACACCGGAGTGTCCGGCCCGAAACAGGGCCCTGCAATGTCGGCGATTCCGTTGTCTGTGGACCATTGCACCGCGTCGGTGTACCAAGTGCCTTCACCCACATCGCCGTATCCGGCGACAGCCCCAGCCGGTGACGGCAACCCCATCAACAACCCAGCCGTCAACGCAGCCACAACCCCGATCACCGCCAACGCCTGAACCCGCCCCAAACCAACCGACACACCAGACCCCGACCCAGACACCCGCACCGGCCCAAACCCAACCGCGCCGGGCATCATCGCCACCCGCGCTCTCCAACAGACAAATGACCGTCGCCCATGACCGGCTCCCTTCGCAACGTCGCCCCTACACGTTACCGACACCCCACAAAATATTCATGTCGCGCCACGAGCAAATTGAGTCCCGGGTTGTCACACCTAGGGGCACGCTTTGGGTGGTGCTGAGGGTGCCTGGTCGGCGTTTCTTTGCGCAGACGACGTCGTCGATGCCCGACTCGCTGCATAGTCGGCGGACAGCGCCGCTGTCATAGCCGCGGTCAAGGTGCAGGGTTTCGACGTTGCAGAGCAGCCCGCGCTCAGCGGCCGCTTCCAAGGTAGCCGGAAACAGAGCCTGGTCATGGCGGTTGGCGCCGTCGATCGCGGCGGCGACGGGGATGCCTGAACGGTCTGTCAGAATCGACCATTTCCAACCGAGTTTACCTCGATCAACAGGGCTTTTGCCGGTGCCCGCGCCACCGCAGGGCGCCTTGTGCATAGACCCGTCCACCGATGTCTCGCTGAGATCAAGGCCCATAACGCGGTCATAGCCGGCCACAGCCTCAGCCTCCAACTCAGCAAAGACCCCAGCCGCGATCCACTCGTCGCGGCGGGCCCGCAACGTCGTGTCCGACACCACTCCGCCCAGCAGCCTCTCAGCAGTCACCCACGAGCAACCCGTCACCAACCGAACCAGAATCCCCCAAAAACAAACCCGGTCCGCGATCCGAGGCCGGTGCCCGCGACCCGAACCAGAGTCTGCGGGAACAGGCACCCGCCGCTCGATCGCGGCCCACACCGCATCCACCACTTCTGGATCCAACGCGCGCATGATGTAACAGACCTCCACAGTCGTCGAGTTGATAGCCCCCCGACATTCCAGCCGGGACAACCAGACGACGCGTGGATGGTCAATCCGCGCGACCTAAGCCTGAATCCACCGATTGGCCTTTGGTGAGCGCGGGATTCGCGGGCTGGTGGCGGGTTGGGGTCGGGCGGGGGGTTTCACGCCGGGTTTGGTGTGTTGGGGCGTGCAGGGTCGGGGTTGGGGGTTGGGTTGGGTTGGTGGCGTTGGGGTGTGTGCTGGGGGTGCCGGCCCCCGGGGGGTGGGTGTTTAGATGAGCAGGGGCAGGTTGTGCAGGTGTTGGAGCGCTGTGGTGAAGACGCGGGCTCAGGGCCAGTTGAGGGGCAGGCGCAGGATGTGGCGGCCTGAGTGGTTGACGAGCCGGCCGGGCAGCGACAGGAGCCGGTTGCGGACGGTGGCCGCGATGGTGAGGTGTTTGGGGTGTTGGGTGTGGCCGAGGCGGGCTGTCCAGCGGGCGAGGTTGTGTGCGAGCGTGGCGCAGGCCAACCAGGCGCCGTTGGCGAAGAAGTTCCCTGAGGGGCAGTGGGCTAGTCCGTTGTCTTTGAGGTCTTTGATGGCGAGTTCGACTCGGGCGTGGGCTCGGTGGTAGGTGTCGGCGGTTTCGGTGTCGAGGTCGGTTCGGTTGGTGACCAAGCAGTGGTGGCGCCAGTCGGGCCACAGTTCGGCTTGGGAGCCGGTGAGGCGGGTACGTCGCACCACAAGCCGTAGTTCGCGGGGTTCGGCGCTGCGGGATCGGGGCCCGGTTTTGATGGTGGTCTCAGCGACCTGGGCTTGGCCGCCGCGGGTGTAGGCGATGGGCTTCCAGGCTTTGTCGTCTATGGCTGCTATAGCTGTTTTGACCATGGCGTTTTGGGGGATCGTGAACGACCAGAACGCCTTGTGGGTCTCGATGAGGTCCAACAACTCATAGGAGAAGAACCCGGCGTCGGCGCGCACGGTGACTTCCGCGTCGGGTGCTAAGCGACGCAACCGGGCCAGGGTCTCAGACACGAACCGCCCGTGACCGCGCTGAGACGAACCCGACCGCATACGGGAATGAATGAACTCGCCGGTGTCGTCGCGCACCGCCACCAACGGGTGATAACCCAGAACCTTGGTGTGGCCATAAGCGGTGCCATGTTTGTCGCGACCGTGGACCTCACACACCGTGGAATCCAAATCCAGCGTCATCTCTTTAACAGCCGGCGCCGCACCCAAAGACCACGCCCGGCCAAGCGCCAACTCGTTGGCGCGGTCGAACTGACGCAGATGCCCGAAAGTGAACGACCGCAACCACGTTCCCAGAGTCGACGGCGCCACCGGCCTAAACGGCAGCACCTGAGCTGTTGACCCGGCCCGCAACCTGTCCGCGTCGTCGATAAACGAACCCCCCACAAGCATCGACGCCACCAACGACAACGCCTTGGCCCCCGACCCCCGCCCCGACCCCGGCGGGCGCACCACCTCATCAAGCATCGCCTCGAGCCCCAGACGATCCATCACCGTGCCCGCCAACAACAAACCCGCATCCCCCACCAAAGACCCCTCATCAAAACGAACCTCCACCCCATCAATCCCACCAGATATGCTGCTCACAGGAAGTGCCTCCTCACATGGCCAGAATGACCGTTGTCGTTAACAGCATTCTCCCATGTCAGGAGGCCTTTCTGGTGGACGCGCCAACCCCCAACACCTCACCACACCGGTGGATCCAGGCTAAGCCTGAATCCACCGATTGGCCTTTGGTGAGCGCGGGATTCGCGGGCTGGTGGCGGGTTGGGGTCGGGCGGGGGGTTTCACGCCGGGTTTGGTGTGTTGGGGCGTGCAGGGTCGGGGTTGGGGGTTGGGTTGGGTTGGTGGCGTTGGGGTGTGTGCTGGGGGTGCCGGCCCCCGGGGGGTGGGTGTTTAGATGAGCAGGGGCAGGTTGTGTAGGTGTTGGTGCGCTGTGGTGAAGGTGTGTTTCCAGGGCCAGTTGAGGGGCAGGCGTAGGATGTGGCGGCCTGAGTGGTTGACGAGCCGGCCGGGCAGCGACAGGAGCCGGTTGCGGACGGTGGCCGCGACGGTGAGGTGTTTGGGGTGTTGGGTGTGGCCGAGGCGGGCTGTCCAGCGGGCGAGGTTGTGTGCGAGCGTGGCGCAGGCCAACCAGGCGCCGTTGGCGAAGAAGTTCCCTGAGGGGCAGTGGGCTAGTCCGTTGTCTTTGAGGTCTTTGATGGCGAGTTCGACTCGGGCGTGGGCTCGGTGGTAGGTGTCGGCGGTTTCGGTGTCGAGGTCGGTTCGGTTGGTGACTAGGCAGTGGTGGCGCCAGTCGGGCCACAGTTCGGCTTGGGAGCCGGTGAGGCGGGTACGTCGCACCACAAGCCGTAGTTCGCGGGGTTCGGCGCTGCGGGATCGGGGCCCGGTTTTGATGGTGGTCTCAGCGACCTGGGCTTGGCCGCCGCGGGTGTAGGCGATGGGCTTCCAGGCTTTGTCGTCTATGGCTGCTATAGCTGTTTTGACCATGGCGTTTTGGGGGATCGTGAACGACCAGAACGCCTTGTGGGTCTCGATGAGGTCCAACAACTCATAGGAGAAGAACCCGGCGTCGGCGCGCACGGTGACTTCCGCGTCGGGTGCTAAGCGACGCAACCGGGCCAGGGTCTCAGACACGAACCGCCCGTGACCGCGCTGAGACGAACCCGACCGCATACGGGAATGAATGAACTCGCCGGTGTCGTCGCGCACCGCCACCAACGGGTGATAACCCAGAACCTTGGTGTGGCCATAAGCGGTGCCATGTTTGTCGCGACCGTGGACCTCACACACCGTGGAATCCAAATCCAGCGTCATCTCTTTAACAGCCGGCGCCGCACCCAAAGACCACGCCCGGCCAAGCGCCAACTCGTTGGCGCGGTCGAACTGACGCAGATGCCCGAAAGTGAACGACCGCAACCACGTTCCCAGAGTCGACGGCGCCACCGGCCTAAACGGCAGCACCTGAGCTGTTGACCCGGCCCGCAACCTGTCCGCGTCGTCGATAAACGAACCCCCCACAAGCATCGACGCCACCAACGACAACGCCTTGGCCCCCGACCCCCGCCCCGACCCCGGCGGGCGCACCACCTCATCAAGCATCGCCTCGAGCCCCAGACGATCCATCACCGTGCCCGCCAACAACAAACCCGCATCCCCCACCAAAGACCCCTCATCAAAACGAACCTCCACCCCATCAATCCCACCAGATATGCTGCTCACAGGAAGTGCCTCCTCACATGGCCAGAATGACCGTTGTCGTTAACAGCATTCTCCCATGTCAGGAGGCCTTTCTGGTGGACGCGCCAACCCCCAACACCTCACCACACCGGTGGATCCAGGCTAAGCCTGAATCCACCGATTGGCCTTTGGTGAGCGCGGGATTCGCGGGCTGGTGGCGGGTTGGGGTCGGGCGGGGGGTTTCACGCCGGGTTTGGTGTGTTGGGGCGTGCAGGGTCGGGGTTGGGGGTTGGGTTGGGTTGGTGGCGTTGGGGTGTGTGCTGGGGTGCCGGCCCCCGGGGGGTGGGTGTTTAGATGAGCAGGGGCAGGTTGTGTAGGTGTTGGTGCGCTGTGGTGAAGGTGTGTTTCCAGGGCCAGTTGAGGGGCAGGCGCAGGATGTGGCGGCCTGAGTGGTTGACGAGCCGGCCGGGCACGGTGAGCAGCCGGTTGCGGGCGGTGGCTGCGACGGTGAGGTGTTTGGGGTGTTGGGTGTGGCCGAGGCGGGCTGTCCAGCGGGCGAGGTTGTGTGCGAGCGTGGCGCAGGCCAACCAGGCGCCGTTGGCGAAGAAGTTCCCTGAGGGGCAGTGGGCTAGTCCGTTGTCTTTGAGGTCTTTGATGGCGAGTTCGACTCGGGCGTGGGCTCGGTGGTAGGTGTCGGCGGTTTCGGTGTCGAGGTCGGTTCGGTTGGTGACCAAGCAGTGGTGGCGCCAGTCGGGCCACAGTTCGGCTTGGGAGCCGGTGAGGCGGGTACGTCGCACCACAAGCCGTAGTTCGCGGGGTTCGGCGCTGCGGGATCGGGGCCCGGTTTTGATGGTGGTCTCAGCGACCTGGGCTTGGCCGCCGCGGGTGTAGGCGATGGGCTTCCAGGCTTTGTCGTCTATGGCTGCTATAGCTGTTTTGACCATGGCGTTTTGGGGGATCGTGAACGACCAGAACGCCTTGTGGGTCTCGATGAGGTCCAACAACTCATAGGAGAAGAACCCGGCGTCGGCGCGCACGGTGACTTCCGCGTCGGGTGCTAAGCGACGCAACCGGGCCAGGGTCTCAGACACGAACCGCCCGTGACCGCGCTGAGACGAACCCGACCGCATACGGGAATGAATGAACTCGCCGGTGTCGTCGCGCACCGCCACCAACGGGTGATAACCCAGAACCTTGGTGTGGCCATAAGCGGTGCCATGTTTGTCGCGACCGTGGACCTCACACACCGTGGAATCCAAATCCAGCGTCATCTCTTTAACAGCCGGCGCCGCACCCAAAGACCACGCCCGGCCAAGCGCCAACTCGTTGGCGCGGTCGAACTGACGCAGATGCCCGAAAGTGAACGACCGCAACCACGTTCCCAGAGTCGACGGCGCCACCGGCCTAAACGGCAGCACCTGAGCTGTTGACCCGGCCCGCAACCTGTCCGCGTCGTCGATAAACGAACCCCCCACAAGCATCGACGCCACCAACGACAACGCCTTGGCCCCCGACCCCCGCCCCGACCCCGGCGGGCGCACCACCTCATCAAGCATCGCCTCGAGCCCCAGACGATCCATCACCGTGCCCGCCAACAACAAACCCGCATCCCCCACCAAAGACCCCTCATCAAAACGAACCTCCACCCGCGATCGGACTGGCTGGCGCCGAAGTCTCGTCGCAGCCCGGTTGAGCGCATTGACCCGACTTCATTGAGTTATGGATAGTTCACGAAACCCTAATGACCCCTACATAAATTTGTCATATCAGAGCATTCCGCTAAAGTCGCTCTGGTGCCACTCCCCCCTGAAAATGACGCGGATCTAGTTGATGTAGGCGATTTCGCAAGGGGTGGCCTCTTTCGGTTGCTTCGCGAGCGGTACGAGACCTCCCAGGAACGGGGCCGTGTATTTGAGCGGCTGATGCAGTACGCCTTTCGACGCCACCCCGACGTATATGGCCCGGCTCGGTTCAAGAACGTGTGGCGGTGGATGGAGTGGCCGGATCGGGAAGCGTATGGATACCTCGGTGATGTAGGAATCGACCTCGTAGCGGAACAAACAGACGACTGGGGCGGCGGGTTGTGCGCGATTCAGACCAAGTTCAACGAAACTTCCCAAGTCGGCAAGGGCGCGGTGGATTCGTTCCTGTCGGCGTCAAGCGCTGACATTTTCACTCATCGCATTCTGGTGGTCACTTCATCGCTGTCCACACACGCCAAGACGATGGTGTCCAAGACCTCCCCTCAGTGCCACGTTGTGTACCGAGCCGATATTGAGAACTGGCCGGTTGACTGGTCGGAGTTCCTAGAAGCCCCTGAACGGCTCAAGTTTTCGCCGGTGCGCTATGAGCCGCATCCGTTTCAGAAAGAAGCAGTGCGACGAGTTGTTTCTGGTTTCGTGGAACACGACCGCGGGAAGCTGATCCTTCCCTGTGGCACCGGCAAATCGGTGGTGTCGCTGTGGATCGCTGAGAAGATGGCCGGTGCCGGTGGGCGGGTCTTGTACCTCGTGCCCTCGATTGCCTTGATGGGCCAAACGATGCGGGAGTGGGCGAGTCAACGCGACCTAGAGATCCCGCACAGCTATGTCGGCATCTGTTCTGACACTCGTGCGGGTCGCAACGACGAAGATGCCGACATGGCTGAGTTGGCTATGCCGGTGACTACTGTTCCCGAACAGATCGCAGGCAAACTCAAAGAAGTTCACCCCGAGTCGATGACCGTAGTGTTCTGTACCTATCAGTCGTTGCAGCTCGTCGCTGACGCTCAAGCCAAAGGTGCGCCGGCGTTTGATTTGGTGCTTTGCGACGAAGCCCACCGAACGACCGGCATCCAGGAACAGAAGAAGGGAAGCGCGTTCACGCTGATCCATGATCCTGATGAGGTTTTGGCGGACAACCGCCTGTACATGACCGCGACTCCGCGCCTGTACACGAGCCAACTGAAAGCCAAAGTAGATGGGCACGCCAAAGACTTCGACGTCTACTCGATGGATGACACCGACACATACGGGCCGGAGTTCTACCAGATCGGCTTCGGCGAGGCCGTGGATGGCGGTTACCTCACCGATTACCAAGTGCTGGTGATCGCGGTAGCCGAAGATTCCGTGGTGGAGAACCTCGACATGATCGAGGTTGATGAGGGCTTGCGGCCTATTACCGCCAAGGAAGCGGTGAAGTTCGCCGGATGCTGGGATGCGTTAGCCGATCCGACCACGCGCACCACCCAAAACAGGATCACCGGTGCTGTCCGCCCCGACATGGCTGCTTGCAGAGCCATCGCGTTCACCAACACCATCAAAAACTCTTTGGGTGTTGAGAAGTACTGGAACCCGGTAGTGGACATGATGTCACCAAGTTCCCGGGGCGGTGTCGAGTTGCTTCAATGCGAGATACGCCATGTTGACGGATCGAAGAATGCATTGGACCGGGCTAACACCATCGCTTGGCTCCAGCATGGCGGCGACAACCACCGATGTCGGATCGTGACCAACGCCAAATGCCTCACCGAGGGCGTGGACGTTCCCGCGTTGGATGCGGTGCTGTTCATCGAACCGAAGCGTTCACAGATTGACGTGGTGCAAGCCGTGGGTCGCGTGATGCGACGCTCGGAAGACAAGCAATACGGGTATGTAGTGGTGCCGGTAGTGGTGCCGTCGGGTTCGAATCTTGCTGATGACGCGGTGCTGTCAGGCTCGGACTTCAAACAGGTTTGGAACGTTCTCAAGGCTCTGCGAAGCCATGACGACCGGCTGGACGTAGCGATCAACACCGCCGACCTGACCGGCAGACTCCCCGTCAAGGTCATTACTTCGGGGATCTGTGACAAATGCGGCGAAGCTGGTTGCGACAGCGGTGACGAATGCCCGGCGCGTGTTTCGGTGAGCGAACTTGTGCAGGGCCGGTTGCCGTTCGAGAACGCAATCGCCTCGAAACTGGTCGCCGTTTGCGGTGATCGCCAGTATTGGGACCGTTGGGGCAAAGAGGTGGCACGGATCACCAACACGATCTCCCAACACATTCGCTCAGTGATCAGCCAAAACAGTGATTTGGCTGAACGGTTCGACGAGTTCACCGAACAGATGGAAGCCACCATCGGCGGGGCGTTGCCTTCGGGTGACCTGGCGGTGATGGTCGCTCAACATGTTGTGACAATGCCGGTGTTCAACGCGTTGTTCGCCGGATCGTATTTCGCGGACCGCAACCCGATCTCCAAAGCACTCAACGAACTCCGCGGCGAGTTCAAAGAGCACGACATCCGTTTGGCCGACGAGACAGTCGAGTTGGACCGGTTCTATTCCAGCGTTCGTATCCGTCTTGAGGGCGCGGCGGATTCAGATGCACGCATCAAAATCATGTTGGAGGTCTACGAATCGTTTTTTGCCGAAGCGATGCCGGCCGAGGTTCAGCGCCTCGGGATCGTGTACACGCCGCTCGAACTCGTCGACTTCATGTTGCGGTCAGTCGATGCTGTGCTTCATCAGAACTTCGGGCGGGGTCTCAGCGCCGAAGACGTACATATCCTCGATCCGTTCACAGGCACCGGCACTTTCATTTATCGCCTGTTGACCCAAAACAACTCCGCCGGTGAACCACTGATCGCGGATGAAGATCTTGAACGCAAGTTCATAAACACCCACAACCCCACAGTCCCAGGCGGAACCGCCCAAGAGATCCACGCCAACGAAATCGTGCTGCTCGCCTACTACCTCGCCGCGTTGAAAATCGAAGAAGGTTACCGAGCCCGCACCGGAGGATATGAACCCTTCAGCGGGATCGTGTTGACCGACACGTTCGAACACGACCCTTCAACGCTGCCCGGAACCGGTGCTATCGGCTACAACACAGCCCGAGCCAAGCAACAACACGACCTTCCGATCCAGGTGATCATCGCGAACCCGCCGTGGTCAGCAGGCCAGAAATCATCAGGCGACGACAACCCAAGACGCGAGTACCCCCACGTCGAGCAACGAGTCCGCGACACCTACGGCAAACGCCACCGCGAAGTCACCGGCCGCGGGGCGGGACCGGCATCAGGCAACCTATACGTACAGGCCATTCGCTGGGCCACCGATCGACTCAAACATCGCCGAACAGACCAACCCGGCGTTGTTGCCTTCATACATCCAAATTCGTTGTGTAACGCCACCAGCCTCGCCGGAATGCGAGCCGCTCTACGCGACGAGTTCACCGATATTTACGTTGTCAACCTACTAGGCGACGCCATGACCTCCGGTGATCAGCGCCAACGAGAAGGAACTCCTGTCTTCGGTCAGGGGTCGCGCAACGGGGTCCAGATCACCGTGCTTGTACGCAACCCCCACAAAGACCAAAACGAACCCGCCAAACTGCACTACGCCCAAGTGCCCGAATACAGCACCCTGCAACAAAAGTTTGACTGGCTCGAACAGCTCGGTGACATAACCAGCGACGTCTTTGAGACCGTCGAAGTCAACGACGCACACGAATGGGTAAACATCACCGACGGCACCTTCGGCGACATGATGCAACTATGCACCACAGAAAGAGTTTCTAGGGGCGCAGAGATTGCCGTTAGGGCTCATGCCTTGGGAGCCAAAACGAACTGCGACACATACGTCTACTCGTTCTCCCGCCAAGCGCTCATCGAAAAAGTTGCACGACTCATAGATGCCTACGAGGACGCCCGCGAGTTGGTTGCGCATGGCATGAATTACGACGAAGTTACCCAAAACGTCGAACTAGGAACCATCAAGTGGACACACACTTTGAAGCAGTCGCTAGAGAATGACTTGGAAATCAACCTTGACGAGTCCCGCATACGAGAAGTGCTTTACCGCCCTTTCACCAAACTCTGGCTCTACGAGGACCACCGCATCGTGTCTCAGGCCAGAGCAGCTTCAAAACTGTTCTCGGTCGGTCGGACGGACGGACGGACGGACGGACGGACGGACCTCCCCTCAGCATTATCCCTCCATCCTCATCGCCTCTCCCAACAACCGAGCCATCTTCGGGACACTCGCCACCAACAGCCTCATGGACCTCAGCGCAGTCGGAACAAACCAACCAACTCGATTCATCCCTCGAGCGAGGCGATCTTGATCTCGGGAACGTCGAACGTATTTTCCGTGATGGTAGCGAAGACCCTGCCCGATCTAGCGACGATCAAGGGGACGCACGGATCAACCCGAGCGATCCCGCGTCGAACGCGATGAACGCCCTCCCCTCCACTCTCGATGCTCTTCAACCTCACCCAACAGCTCCCGTTCGGGATCATCGCCACCGACCATCTCTTCGACCTTTGCGCCACAGGAAGACAGACCCGATGCGTCTCCCGGAGGCAATCATGATGGCTGGACCGTCGAACATGGCGATCTTCGGGGTGCTGGCGGCTCAACGCCTCCCCGATCTTCACCTGATGGGTCCCGGTCAACAAACCAGGGCCGCACCGAGGCGATCCTTGTGAGCAGCCGTCGAACCGCACCATGTTCGCGACCCTTGCTACCGACTCGTTACCTGACCTCCACGCGCTCGACCCAGCCGGGCGAGTCATGACCCGAAGGGAACAACATGAGCGATGTGATTGAACTCGACCTTGACTTGCCTGGCGAATCGACCGACGGCGACAACATCACCGACTGGTGCCTACAGCAATTCCACGCCCGTTACGGAGAACACATCACCAAAGACGACGTCTGGGAATACCTCTACGGAGTCATGCACGCCCCCGACTGGCGCGAACGCTACAAACACGACCTGCAACGCAACCTCCCCCGTGTTCCCCTCGCCGATGACTTTGAGGCGTTCCGCACTGCGGGGCGAGCACTCATGGACCTACACATCAACTACGAAACGGTCAACGAATATCCGCTGGTTTGTCTAGTGGACAACGAAGTAGACGCAGGCGAAGCAGACGCGGAGGCATATCGGATTGACAAGAGAATGCGTTGGGCCAAGAACGGCAAAGAAACCAACCGGTCAGTGCTCGAAATCAACCACCGCTGCAAACTCATCGACATTCCCGACGAAGCCCACCAGTACACCGTGTCGGGTCGCACCCCGCTCGACTGGGCCATCGACAGCCTCCGATTCAAACACGACAAGCCCTCCGGTATCACCGACGACCCCAACGGTTGGCACGACTGGGCCGACCAACCCTTCAACCTCATCCGTCACCTCCGTCGGCTCACCTATATCTCAGTCGAGACGGCACACATCGTCGCCAGCCTGCCTCCATCACTGACAGCCCCCTCAACGCCGAACACTGATGCCGGAGATCAGTAGCGAGCAGGCAACTGGTCTTGGTACAAGGTCAACCCTCAGTACTGCTGGGCTGCACATCGACCCGACTTCGGTTTATCGAGTTATCAGCGGTTTACAAGAATCTAATAAACCCTAAATACTCTAATAAACCCTAAATACTCTAATAAACCTCAAATACTCTAATAAACTTCGCATAACCTTGTTACGCTGACGCAATGGATCCAAGGGAGAATCCGTACACGCCTAACGCTGGCGCAAGACCTCCGGTGCTCGTTGGTAGGCAAGATGAGCTTGACGCCTTCGAGGTACTGCTCGACCGGTTGCGCGCGGGGCGCTCAGAGCAATCCATGATCATCACTGGCCTTCGTGGCGTTGGCAAGACCGTTCTGCTTTCAGAGTTTCGGAGTTCAGCACTAGACCGCGGCTGGGTGGTGATAGAAATCGAGATAGCGAAGCACGACAACGAGCAGTTTAGAAGGCTCTTAGCACGCGAGGTTCGCAGAGCACTGTTCGCTATTGCCCCGAGAGCGAAGTGGGCTGGGAAGCTGAAACGTGCGGCCCAGGTGCTCAAGTCGTTCACGGTTACGCTCGATGCACAAGGAACGCTTACGGCAGGACTCAATGTTGAAGCACTTGAGGGCGAGGCGGATAGTGGAGCACTCGATGCTGACCTTACCGATGTTCTGGTTGCCCTCGGCGAAGCGGCCGCGCAACACGACCAAGGTGTCGTGTTGCTTCTCGACGAGATTCAATTTCTCACCCGCCCGCAGTTAGAGGCTCTGATCGCGGCCATTCACAAGACAGTTCAGCGGCAATTGCCGATCACTCTCACCGCCGCTGGACTTCCACAATTGGCAGAGCTTGCAGGAGAAGCGAAGTCCTACGCCGAACGACTCTTCAGATTTCCCACCATCGATAAACTCACCGATTCCGAAGCCCGCCAAGCGCTCATTGAACCGGCCTCTGAAAGTAATGTCAGATTCTCTGAGGCGGCACTCGAAACAGCGACCGATTTCACAGAAGGTTACCCCTACTTCCTGCAGGAGTTTGGCCAAGCCTCATGGAACCTCTCCGACGGTCCCGAGATCAACGCGCTCGACGCGCGAACGGCCAAGACTGTAGTAGAAGAGAAACTTGATTCGAGTTTCTTCAAGGTGAGACACGACCGAACCACCGAGCTTGAACTGGCCTACTTGCGGGCGATGGCTGAACTTGGCCCGGAACCACAACTTGCCGGTGCGGTAGCGGACCTTCTTGGGAGAACTTCCCAACAGTGCGGACCGATACGTTCCAAGCTGATTGAGAAAGGGCTTCTGTACACCCCGGAGCACGGATTTGCGGCGTTCACGGTCCCTCAGTTTGATCGATACCTGACGCGGGCGATCCCTGAACGAAAGGTGCCAGATGTTCGCAAGCGAAAGAGGAACACCAAGGACTAGTCGTCAAATCCGCTAAAGCGCTACCGTCGTTGTGTACGGTGACGCTCAAGGTGAAGAAAGCCCCGGCAGTCGTGCTGCTGATGCTAAACGTTGGAGGCGGCACGCCGAGGTATGGGGCGGTCGGCGTACGTCGCATCCACAGCGACTCCGGTGGGGCTTACGGGTAGCCGAGGGTAACCGCCGTGCTGCGTCGACAGGGCCAGCGGGCGAACCACACCTGGGGCACATGGTCACCGGCGGTGCTGCTGCGCTGCACCTGAACCAGCGACCTCAAATACAGCTTCGCTGCCACCAAAGCAGTTGGACGGTATGTGGATTATCGAGGCCGCCGGATGACCTCCGGTGGCTTTGCTGTCGCCTCAGGTCTCGATCAGTAGCGTCGCGTCGGGGTGGAGCAGCGCGAGGCTGCGATCAAGGGTCGCGACGACGGCACCGTGGTGCTCGGCCAGTGCCGCAAGGTAGGCGTCGGTGACTTGCCGGTGGCCGATGACCCCACGCAGTGACGCATCTGCGTAGCCGATGTCGTCGGGCCAAAAGACATGATTCGGTTGCTGTGAGACGGCTTCGAGTGCCGTGAGGGCAGTGTCTACTGATCTGCCCTCTCGGATCAACAATCGCAACAGCGCTCCCTGGGTGATCGGGCATGTGGCAACCGCACCTTGATGCTGCGCGAGCCACGAGTGCGCCGTGCCGTGATGTACATGGTTCGGCACAGTCATTGCGATCAGCAGGTTGCTGTCCGCCAGCGCTACATTCATCCTTCGTCCTCTAGCGACCTGACGTCCTCGATGGTGATCGGCCGGTCGACGCTTACGGTGGGCCATCCGGTTTCGTGTGATGTGTCGCGGGTGGCGTCTCCGGTACCGATGGCCTTGCGGAGCATCTCCACGATGACCCCGCTGAGGGTCTTATTCTGCTGATGCGCCAGTTCGCGTGCGAGAGCGTGCAGGTCATCGGGCAACTCTACCGTGGTGCGCATTAACGCATCATAACATTGGTATGCATTGATGCACACCGCCACGGCGCAACCGCGGCGGACAACCGCACGAAACTCGACCCTTCAACCTGATCCACCGCCTGCGTCGGCTCACCCACCTTCGAAGTGCTGTCTTAGCCTCTGGAGCTCGTCATCGACGTCCCGAGTCAGCCAGTCCCGGGCGTACCGTTCGATCAGCGGGCCAAACGGACCCTTGAACCAGAAACGATAGCTGTGAGTGACGAGCGAGCCGCCGTCGGCCGGTTCGACCACGAACCCGCCCCGCATCCGCACCAGCCGGTCGGCCAGCCACGGCCCGGCACTCTCGAAGGTGACCGACCTCCACCGGTCGAGCTTGACCGACTGGCGCTGCTTGGGGCTGGGAATACCTCGGATCGAGCCCCGAAAGACCACGAACCCGTTCCCATCAGAAGGTGCGATGATCTCCTGAAATCGCCGTATAGCGGCTACGAGTAGCACATACGACCTTGTAGCAGACCAACGTGTCTTTAGAACCCGCTGAATAGCACATGCGACCTGATAAGTTGGTGTTGTGGGAAGATATGTCGAAGCCGAGGGGTGGATGGCCAGCCGGACCGGTTACGGACCAAGATCGTACCGCGCCTATGTACCACACACCTTAGGAGTTTGGGTCCCGACCCTGAACGCGGATTCTGTCAACGCGATCACCGCGGCCGAAAGCGCTCTCGCCGCGACCGCCGAGGCAGCCCGGACAACTCTGGGAGACAGCCTTATGGACTGGATGATGGCTCGTGACGAATCCATCCGTTCAAGCGTCATAGAAGGTGTCACCGCCACAGTGTCAGGCCTTGAATGGGCGCGTTACATGGACCAAGCGGGTAGACCCGTGGCCGACGACAACGATGCGCTCACTCTCGGCGCGGCGAAACAGGTTTCAGCCGCCGTGGCACTCGGACACAGGATTCGCGCGGGGCACCGCTCCACGCTCGACGACATCCTAGGTTTACACAAGTGCCTGTTCGAGGGGACACGGGACCATGGCATCGGAGGTTCGTTGCGCACCGAGCCAATATGGGTCGGACCTCCCGGATGCCTCGTGGACGACGCGACATTTGTTCCGCCCCCCGCCGAGCACGTCAGAGAACTCATGGACGACCTGGTCAAATATCTGAACACCAGCGACCACCCCACGGCGCTGCGGGCTGCGGTTGTCCATTCCCAGTTTGAAACCATCCATCCCTTTGATGACGGGAACGGACGCACAGGCCGTGCTCTCATCCACACGGTCCTGGTCGCTGCGGGACTCACACGCTCAACGGTTCCGATCAGTGCTGCTCTGAGCGGTGATCGCCGCGCCTACTACGAAGCACTCAACGCCACTCGAGTCATATGCGAACCCGATGACTCAGAGGCCCGCAGCGCTGCTTTGCGCAACTGGCTGAGCGTCTTCAGTTATTCATGTGAAGAAGCCAACCGACATGCAGCAACGCTGCGGACAACCGTGGAGCGCATGGTCGCTAGATGGCGGGAGACTGCTCGTTTCCGCCGTGGTAGCACAGCAGCAGCACTATTAGCTGCGCTGCCCTCAATGCCGGTGCTTGACGCCCAAATGGTGGTTGAACGACTTGGTGTGACCACCAGAGCGGCGCGAACGGCGCTTTCATCGCTTGAAGCTGCGGGAATCGTGACCCCTACAGGGGGTCGGCGCAACCGAAGGTACTCCACCCCAGATGTGGTCGGTATTCTTCGACAAGTGACCCCAGACGGCGGTTCACTGCATCTGACCAGCTCATCGGGCAATACGCACGCCCTGGGACCGATGGGAAACCCCCGGTGGGTCCAATGCAACTACGTCGGCCCACGCTCCAAGAAACGCTGCCTCCTTCCCCAAGGGCATAGAGGCCAACATCGTTATCGCTAGACTCCAACGATGACGACTCTTGATGTTGGCGCTCCCACGCTCGACCGCATCAAACAAGCGCCGAAGGTCTTGCTTCACGACCATCTCGACGGTGGACTCAGACCTCAAACAATCATCGAACTCGCCGATGAGTTGGGCTACCGCAACTTGCCCGCTACCGAGCCCGAACCCCTCGTTGAATGGATGATGCAAGGAGCCAACCGCAAGGACCTCACGCTCTATCTCGAAACGTTCGCTCACACCGTCGGAGTCATGCAGACCACAGACAGCATCGAACGAGTCGCACGCGAATGCGCTGAGGATCTGAGCGCTGACGGAGTCGTCTATGCCGAAGTGCGGTTTGCTCCCGAACTCCACAATGAGCGGGGCTTGAGCCTTGATGATGCGATCGAAGCAGTGCTAGCCGGTTTTGCCGCCGGTTCTTCTGGCACGGACCTCACCATCCGTACCATCTGCTCGGCCATGCGCGACGCCGACAACTCACTGGCGGTGGCCGAAGCGGCGGTGCGGTGGCGCGATCAGGGCGTGGTGGCGTTCGATATCGCCGGAGCGGAGGACGGTTTTCCACCCGACGACCACATCAGAGCATTCCAATTCTGCCAGCGCGAAAACTTCCACATCACCGTTCACGCCGGCGAAGCCTACGGCCCCCGATCGATCTGGAAAGCTGTGCAGTACTGCGGTTCGGAACGACTCGGCCACGGCATCCGTATTGTCGAAGATATCGAACATGACGAACACGGCGAACCCAAGCTCAGCCGTCTTGCCCATTTCCTTCGTGATCGACGGATTCCCCTTGAGATCTGCCCGACCTCCAATGTCAACACCGGAGTGTTCGACAACATTGCCGAGCACCCGATCGATCAACTCATCAATCTGAGATTCCGGGTGACCCTCAATACCGATAATCGGTTGATGTCGGGGGTGTCGATGAGTTCGGAGATGGCCGCGCTGGTCGATGCTTTCGGTTACGGCTGGGATCGGCTTCGTTGGTTGACGGTCAATGGGATGAAGTCGAGCTTCCTACCCTTTCGCGAACGGTTGCAGCTCATTGAGCAGGTGATCAAGCCCCGTTACGCTCCGCTTGAAGCTTGGTCCAAAGAGCTACCGATCTAAGCTCCTCGCCGCGTTGAGATGACGCACCGGTCACTAGAATCGCCGTGTGCCCAAACCCGGACCTCGTCGTCGGCCGCTGATTCTCACCGGTACGGCGTTACTACTCTCAGCATTGATCGCTGCCGCTTGCGCCCAGAACAGCACCATCGACGAGATACGCAACAACGCTGCATCCGCCACCCCGACCACAACTCTGGCGCCACCCGATGATTCCGCCGACGCCGACGGCTCGGGTGACTCCGACAGCGCGGCTCGCCCACCCGTCACCGCGCCTGATCCCGATCCGACACCGTTGCCCATCGACCGTGACTACCGCATCGGCACGCTCGACAACGGCCTCACCTACCTGTTGCGCACCAACGACTCGCCAGGCGCAACCCTCGAAATCCGCTTGCTCGTCGACGCCGGGTCTGCACAACAAGTCGACGGCAGCGACGGCAGCGCCCACTTCCTCGAACACATGCTGTTCAACGGCACCGAGAAGTACCCGGGGAACGAGCTGACGGCGCAGCTCCAGCGACTCGGCATCGAATTCGGACCCGAAGTCAACGCCTACACCAGCTTCGACGAAACCGTCTACATCCTTTCTGCGGCCACAGCCGATGAAGGCGCGCCAGAAGCAGCCTTCGATGTGCTCGCCCAATGGGCTTCGGCAGCAACTCTGGAACCGTCCGCAGTCACCGAAGAACAAGGCGTAGTGCGCGACGAGCTGCGCCAGCGACTGGAATCCGTTGACGGCATCATCTCCAACGAGTTCGACAAGGTGTACGTGGCTGGCACACCTTATGAAGGCCACCTCATTATTGGAGATGCCGAAAAGGTCGAAACCACCACACCCGATACGCTGCGGGCCTTCTACGACGACTGGTACCGGCCCGACAACATGGCTGTCGTAGTAGTCGGAGACCTGCCACTCGACGAACTTGAAGAGAAGGTCACGGAGTACTTCAGCGATCTCACCGCACGGACCGACACACCTCCGGCGCGTGAGCCGATTGAAGTTGAGATATCACCCGAACCGCAGGCGCATGTCGTCACGCACCCCGACAACTCGCTCGACAACCTGTCTCTTGACTTTCCGATCCCAGCCTGGGATACCAGCACCGTTGGTGGTTCTCGCCTTGTGCTCGCCGAGCACGCCATCGCCATCATGCTGAACAACCGACTCAACGACGCTTACCAGCTCGGTGAACTCGTGCTCGAAGAAACCCCTTTCATCAGCGAATTCGCGATCAACCGCGAACTCAGATACTTCGGGACCAACCTCAAAGCCGCTGACTTGGCGGTAGGCCTCGAGAACTACATGTCCTACTTGCTTGCAGCCGCCGAGGACGGATTCAGCGAAGACGACATGGAACGGATGCGCGACACGATGATCGCCAATTTCAACCAACAACTCGCCGGCCTGAACACGACCCAAGACAGCCAGTACGCCAACTTGCTGTCGAGATACTGGCTTCAAGGCGCAGACATCGACAAAGCCCAAACACGTATCGCCCGCCAAAGAACAACCGTCGAATCATTCACCGCCCACGAACTCGCCAACCACTGGAGTTGGCTCCTGAGTATCAGCGGGCCGATCGTGATCGCCGTCGGTGCCGACGAGTCAACACTGCCCACAACCGACGAACTGCTCGACACGCTGGCCAACCTCACCGCAGCAAAAACAGGAGCCGGAGCAAGTCAAATCGACGAACTGATGGACGCTCCCTCCCGCGCGGAGCCAACCGACACGAGCGAACGAAGCACCGACCACGGCGAAGTCACAACTTGGACCTTCGACAACGGCGTAACGGTCAGCCACCAGCACTCAGACATCGCCGACAACGCATTTTCGCTGCGGGCCGCTTCGGCAGGTGGCTGGTCGACATTCCCACAAGACCACCCCGGAGCCAACACTGCGATCCCCGGCGTCGCGATAGACGCCGTGTTCGGCGGCGGAGTCGGCCCTCACGACGCACTGACGCTTGATCGTTTTCTGTCAACAAAAAATGTCGGCCTTGTCGGTTTCATTGAGCAGTCAGAAGAGGGCTTCTCAGGTGAATCCGCAACCCGAGACGCCGAGGTTCTATTCCAGTTGCTGCACCTTTTCATCACCGAACCAAGAGTTGATGATGTTGCCTTCCGGACTGCCATTGATGAAGCCGAACAGAATCTCGCAATAAACCAAACCCACGTTGACCGTCGGGCAATAAGCGCTCTTATCGACCTCGTCTACGACGGCGACCCAGCGCAGCACCAAGCTGCCACACAAGAACAGCTCGACGCACTCACCGAACAAACCGCACTCGAGATTTACAAGGCTCGTCTCGGCAAAGTAGACGACTTGGCCGTCGCCATCGTGGGTGACATCGACCGCAGCACGGTCGCTGATCTCGCCGCCCGTTATCTCGGCTCGCTCCAAGCTGGCGAAGCTGACACTTGGGTCGATCTCGGCTATGAACTCCCGACCGGTCAACAATCGGCAAGTGTGGAACTCAGCGAAGGCGCTGCCAACGGAGGCATGTTCGTCTTCCATGCTCGACCAACTGAACTCACAGCCAAGAACCGGGTAACCGCCAACCTGCTGCAAGGAGTCATCAACAACCGGATCATCGAACGCATCCGCGAGGAACTCGGAGCGTCCTACGGAGGTTCCGCTTCAATCTCGTTCAGGCGAGAACCAGAACTGTCGATCCGTTCATTCATGTCGATCAGTGGCGACCCGACCCGACTCGACGAGATCCGTTCTGTGCTGATGGAAGAACTGGAGGCCATTGCCACCAGCGGCGTTACAGCAGATCAGTTTGAACAAGCGCACAACGTCATCCGCAGCGACTGGAATTTCTTCAACAACAGCGGTTTGGCCAACGTGGACCTCGATGCCATCAGGTTCGCAGACGAGGACCGGCTAACCATCGACAACCGCCAAGACTTGCTCAGCGCGGCGACCCGCGCCGATGTGCGAGCACTCGCCGCTCACCTCTACGGCACCGATTACTGGTTGGAAGTCTCCAAAGTCCTCGCTGAATAAGCCGAGTTCAAGCCGGGCACAAACGCTTCAGATTTAACGGGCTAACCTCGCCGGACATGCTCGATCATGTGTTCACAGACGCCATCGGAGCGTTACGAGACGCTTTCGAGACGGCTCGTCTTGAACGTAAAGCCTTCGAAGAACGGTTCTGGGTTGATGTGCTACTTGGAGACCTCAACTGGCAAACCACTTACGGACTGCCCGGGGAGGGACTTCCACCTCGAGTACAGGCGGACGTGAGTTGTAGCTGGCCGACATGGTCCCAAACCGCCTACCGGAGCTGGTACGTCACCGAGGAACTCGGCGAACCACCACGCATCGAGATCGAGATCGTGCTGCGAATACAGCGCCTCGCCATGGCGCCAGACCCAACCGCCGTACTCGACATATTGCCTGTCAGAAGTACCTCGATCGGAGGCGAGAAGCTCACCCGCAGCGGGCCAACCGTCGAATCGAGCTACGGGCAAGACACCGATGACGTGGAGCACGCAATTGAGATCTCCTACGAGGGCGCCTACGAACTTGATGAACCCCGCCTCGCTGATGGCTCCATGCTCGACGACCACTTCAACGCCCTCGGCGGCTGGGTCTCCTCGACTCTGGTCCGCTTAGGCGATCTGAATCTCACCTGACGCGCGCCCCAGTCTGGGTAGATTTGCTACAGGCCTCTGCGCACGGGACCCAAGTCGTCGAACTTGGGCTCGCGGCCCTCGGCTTTTGGCGCGGAAGGCGTTGCCGCTGGCAATAGGTGGGATGGGCAGTCAGATTGGCAGGTGATGGGGCTCGTTCCATTCTCCGACCAATTTGGGGTACAGAACCGCACCAGCGAGATTCTCGGTGAAAATGGCAAGCACTTGATCGACTCCTGTCGCCGAAGGGGACAGAATGGCCTGGAACTGGTGCTCATACGCGGCTTCGCCGATTTGCCGTGTGAGACTGAGCTCTTCTCGAATGAGATCTTCTCGGGCAATCCCGATCATATTGAGCGTCGCATCTTCGGTGAGGTCGAGAACCTTGGTCAGCTCACCCACGATCTGCCAGAGTTCGCGGGGAAGAAGATCCGCTGGCGCAAGACCCTGTCTACTCGCCTGGCGAGTCAGTTCAGCGGCTGCACATTCGCGGGTGGTACAGAGGTAGATGACGGGGAAGCTCCGCGGCGGATTGAAGCGCCCTCCAAATCGCCGAGCACCCTCTCCGCTAAGAGGATTGTTGAATTCCCTTGCCTGGTTCCTGTATCCGACAGCGCTAATCGACTGAGTTGGGGCACGAGCCACCGCTCTCGGGTCAATAGCAGACATCTCAGGTAGTGACGCCCTCCGCCAGCGCTAACAACAAGTCAATGACCCGCTGGTATTCGCCTTCTGCTACGAGGTCGAGCGGCTTTTCGTAACTGAGATCGCGATTGGGTGAACGCATCCAAATTCTCGCTGCGTCATCGCTCATGACCGTGCGAGCTAGATCGATGACCGCCCGCAGTTCAAGGAGCCGCTCCTCAGCCTCCCTCCGGGGAGTTGTCTGCTGGGACCGCCACCGGGTCACGCTCCGGGGATTGGTCTCGCTTACCCGAGCAAGGTCAGCGGTATCAACTACATCTCCCGTATAGAGGTGATCCAAGAGAGATGTGAGAGTGGTCATCTATGATCGTCGTCCTTTTGTATAGCATTACGTCGTGCTTATGACATACTATACGTCGGTGGAATGTCTAAGACAAACGACGGATCGTCGCGCCACACACACGACCGATCCTGGCTACAGGCCTCTGCGCACTGGACCCAAGTCGTCGAACTTGGGTTCTCGGCCCTCGGCTTTGGCGCGGAAGCACTCCATCGTGTCGTCGGGTTGGAACATACCGGTCTGCCAAGCGGCAATGTAGGAAAGCGAGTCTTCCACCGAATGATCCCTGCTGTAGTTGATCGTTTCCTTGGTCCCGTGAATAGCCAAAGGTGACTTCGAAGCGATCTCCGTGGCGATCTCATGAACCCCGGAGAGCAGCGTTTCATGGTCATCGAACACCTCGTTGACCAGGCCCAACGAGGCGGCCCGCTGCGCCCCCATGCGGCGACCGGTATACGCCAGTTCCCGCGCAACCCCGTCGGGAATGAGTTTCGGGAGACGCTGCAACGTGCCTACATCAGCGGTCATGCCGATGTTGATCTCCTGAATACAGAACCAAGCGTCTGCGCTCGCATAGCGACAGTCCGCAGCCGTGACCATATCGACCGCTCCCCCAACACAACCACCCTGAATAGCTACCAACACAGGCATCCGAGCCCGTTCCAGCGAAGTCAAGGCATTTTGGAGATGCAAGATGTTGTAACGCAACGCGGCACGTTGGCGACCCACTTCAGTGATCGCATCGCTGCTGCCAGCAGCGGACCCACCTGTGAAAACCGCAAGATCCATACCGGCGCAGAAGTGTTTACCGGTGGACGACAAGACAACGACCCGCGCCCGACCGCTATCAGACAACTCGCCAATGATCTCGGGAAGTTCCCTCCAAAACTCAGGAATCATGGTGTTGAACTCGTCCGGGCGGCACAAGCGGACGTGTGCCACTCCCTCAGATTCGTCGATCTCGAAACAGGTGTATCCCATGGCCTCGCACAATCTCTCGTATCGGTTTCAGTAAACCGTCAGGTTAGCGACCCAAGCGATTCCTGGGGACGCGCGCCGACATGGGAGATGATCTCAGCGGCGGCGATAGCTCCGAGTTCTGCACAACGCCTCAGATCAGCGCCTTTGGCCACGCCGAACAAAAAACCCGATGCATACAGGTCGCCTGCACCCGTCGCGTCGACGATCTTCCGAACATGCACAGCGGGAACTTCCACGCGCTCGTTCCCGGAAATCACTACCGAACCTTCAGCGGCCCGGGTCAGCGCCACGACCTCTGTGATGTCTGCGGCCCGAATTGCCGCAGAGTCGAAATCTTCAGTCTCGAACAACGAACAAATCTCTGTCTCGTTTGCAAAAACCAGGTCCACCATGTCGCTGATGAGATCGAGCCACTCGTGGCGATGCCGATCTACGCAGAACGAATCAGAGAGCGTCAGCGAAACAAGTCGGCCCGCTTCTGAGGCCACATTCATGGTGTGGCGGATCGCGGCTTTAGCCACATCGACATCCCACAAATACCCCTCGCAATAGGTGATCGCGGCAGAAGCAACCAACTCAGCGTCAATGTCTGCCGGCTCAAGCAGGGTGCTCATCCCCAAGAACGTGTTCATGGTGCGCTCGGCGTCTGGTGTCACCTGAATGAGGCTGCGACCCGTCGGCGGCCCCGCAGCCGCAAGCGGCACATCAAATCCAACCCCCGCAGCACGCAGATCATGGGCAAACACCTCCCCGAGTTGATCGTTGCGCACTTTGCCTATGTGCGCGGCTGAGCCACCGAAACTCGCCACACCAGCCACCGTGTTGGCTGCCGAACCCCCCGAAATCTCAAGGGCTGGGGGCATCACCGCATACAACGACGTTGCCCGCTCTGCGTCGATCAGGGTCATCGCCCCCTTGGCCAAGCCGTGCGTTTCAATGAAACTGTCGTCGACCATCGCAATCACGTCGACGATGGCATTGCCGACACCGACAACATCGAGGCTCGGCTCCACGGTCACTGGTCGTACAGGCTGGTGCGAGTTGGCAAGACCTCCGAGTTTAGCCGATACAAAGGACCCCATGACCCAGCGCGATCCCCGACTCCCGACCCATGTCGTACCCAGCCGTTACCAACTCGAACTTGAGCCCGACCTTACCGCTGCCACGTTCTTCGGCTCTGTCGTGATCGATGTGGAGATCCTTGAGGCAACCGACGAAATCACCTGCAACGCCGCCGAACTGGAAATCAAATCGGCGCAGGTCCAACTCAGCGATGGCAGCCGAATCACCCCCGACTTTCACCTCGATGACAACACCGAGCGGTTACACCTCGCTCTCACGACGGACATCGCCGCAGGTCCGGCCCATATTGAGTTGACCTTCTCGGGGATCCTCAATGATCGCCTCCGAGGTTTCTACCGCTCCACCTACGTAGATGAAGGTGGAACTTCACACACCATCGCCACCACGCAGTTTCAATCAACCGACGCTCGCAGAGCCTTCCCGTGTTGGGACGAACCCGCATACAAAGCCACCTTCGCCACAACGCTGGTGGTTGATCCAGCACATCTGGCGGTCTCCAACACTGGGGTGGTTCGCGAATCGCTGTCGGCTCCCGACAGGCGCCGAGTCACCTTCGCGGAGACGATGCCTATGTCGACGTATCTCGTGGCCTTCGTCGTGGGCCCCTTGGAGCTCAGCGATCCCATTGATGTCGACGGCGTGGAAATTCGTGTCGTGCATCGGCCTGGACGCGGCCACCTCACCGCCTACGCACTCAACGTAGCGGCTCATGGGTTGCGTTGGTTTTCGGACTACTACGCAATCCCCTACCCATCGGACAAAGTCGACCTCGTGGCCATCCCCGACTTTGCTTTCGGAGCCATGGAGAACCTTGGCTGTGTCACCTTCCGCGAAGTGTTGCTGTTGATCGACCCGGATCACGCCACTCAACCCGAACTGCAAACCGCAGCCGCCGTCATCAATCACGAACTCGCCCACATGTGGTTCGGCGATCTCGTGACGATGAAGTGGTGGGAGGGCATCTGGTTGAACGAAGCGTTCGCCACCTTCATGGAAACTGCCTGCAGCGACGCCTACCGGCCCGATTGGCAGGTGTGGACCACATTTTGTCGGGGACGTTCAGCCGCATTCGCCACCGACGCGCTCGAGTCCACCCGCCCCATCGAGTTTCCCGTGCGAACACCCTCCGAAGCTGAGGGAATGTTCGACATTCTCACTTACGAGAAGGGGGCCTCGGTGGTTCGAATGCTGGAGCAATATCTCGGCGTTGAACGATTCCGCGACGGTGTCCGCCACTATCTGTCAACGCATGCATACGCCAACACCGACACCAGTGACCTCTGGGACTCCCTGGAAACCACAAGCGGTGAACCAGTGCGGCGGATCATGGACGGCTGGATCTACAAAGGCGGATACCCACTCGTCGAGTTGACCGAAACGGCACACGGCGTTGCGGTGTCACAGCGTCCCTTTGTTCTTGACCCGGCTAGCGCATTTGATGCATCCGGATCAGACAACCGAACCTGGGCAGTGCCCCTGAGCATTCGCCAACACCTCGGAGCTCGCCAAGACAGGAGCGAAAGATTCCTGCTTGACGGGCCGGTGGCCACCCTCACCGGTCACTGTGTCGAAGACATTCTGACCATCAATGCCGACGCATCTGGCTTCTTTCGAGTTCGTCCTACCCACCGAGCGATCGCGGCCGCAGTCTCGGGCGACCTCACGCCAAGCGAACGCCACGCGGTAGTCGACGACGCCTGGGCACTCACCGTTGCAGGAGAAATCAGCGCCCCATCCTTCGTTGAGACAGCCCTGGGATTTGTCGACGAAACCGACCTCACGGTCTGGCAAGCACTTGCCGGATCGCTCGGACACCTGAAACGACTGATCGACGACGAACCCAAGAGCACCTCGCTCTACAACGAAAAGGTTGGCACGCTCGCAAACCGTGCGCTGGAACGAATCGGTGTCCAACCAAACGACAGCGACACCGACCGGGTGCGCGAGCTACGCGCCACGCTCGTTGTGCTGCTCGGAACGGTCGCCGATGACCCCGAGATCATCGCCGCCTCGCCGCAGCTGCGTCACCATCGCGATGCCACTTTGGCCACTGCGGCACTGTCTGTGGTCGCGCACCACGGCGGGCGGTCCGAATTCAACGAGATTCGCTCCGCTTCGAGACAGGCAACAGACCCTCAAACCGAACAACGGAATCTGCGGGCGCTGGCAGATTTTCGCGACACGACACTGGTGGATGAACTGCTCAAAGCCATCAAATCCGAGCAAATAAGAACTCAAGACGGGCCTTATTTGATCCGCCGAGCTCTGACCAACCAAGAAGTTGGTGGTCACGTCTGGGCCTTCGTGGCCTCGCAATGGGACCTGCTCACAGAACGCTTCCCGAGCAATTCAGTGGCGCGCATGCTCGAAGGGATCGTGATGCTCGATACCAGCGAACATGTCGCGGCGGTAGCCGACTTCCTCGCCGCCCACCCTGTGCCGCAGGGAGCTAAACAAGTTGCCCAGCATCTGGAGCGTCAACGGATCAACGCGGCGTTCCGCTCCCGAGTACAGCAAACGGGGATCGGACTCAAGGCGCCGCGGTGAACGTGTGGCCCAGGCGGTCCCGCTTGGTCTTGAGGTACCGCACATTTTCGGGGTTCGACTCGACCTCGATCGGGATCCGCTCGATGATCTTGAGGTTGAAATCCTCCAAACCATCAAGCTTCATCGGATTGTTGGTCATCAAGCGCATCGCGGTGATACCCAGATCAACCAAGATGCTCGCTCCCACACCGTAGGTACGAGAATCAATCGGGAGTCCCTGCGCCTCGTTGGCCTCGACGGTGTCCAGCCCCGCGTCTTGCAACGCGTAGGCGCGAATCTTGTGTCCGATGCCGATACCACGTCCTTCGTGACCACGCAGATAGACCAGAACCCCGCGGCCTTCCTCAGTGATCTTTCCGAGCGCGGCACGAAGCTGTTGACCACAGTCGCAACGGAGCGACGACAAGATATCGCCGGTCAAGCATTCACTGTGCAAACGGACCAACGGAGGTGCGCCGCCCTCGACATCACCCATCACATAGGCGATGTGCTCCTCCCCATCGGCTACGGACCGGTAGGCGTGGGCCACGAAAGTGCCATAGCTCGTCGGTACCCGAGCAGCAGCAAAATGTTCAACAGCCTTCTTGTTCTGAGTCGTTACGGTGGTTTGAGTCATCACCCTGTGAGGAGCTTTCGAGCTTCATCAACATCTTTTTTGAGCTGTACGGCCAGTTGGTCGATTCCCTCGAACTTACGCTCACTACGCAAGAAAGCCACAAACGAGACAGCTACTTGAACGCCGTACAGGTCACCGTCGAAATCAATCAGGTGCGCTTCGAGCAGCGACTGCTCTGCGTGCTCATAGAACGTGGGCCGTCGACCGATGTTGATCGCGCAAGGATGGCGACTGCCGTCTGGGAGGTCACACCAGCCGGCATACACCGCATCAGCGGGCCATGCCATCATCTTCGTCACCGGGATATTGGCCGTTGGAAAACCGATCAACTGTCCCCGACGATCACCTTCTTGTACCGTGCCGCGCACCTCGTAGGGCCGACCGAGCATCAACGCGGCGCGCGCCACATCGCCACCCGCCAAAGCCCGGCGGATCTTGGTGGACGAAACCGGTTCGCGAGCCTCGTCGCTGTGTTGGATCAACTCCAAGGCGTGCACCTCGAAGCCCCATTCCTCACCGATTCTCCGTAGAGCATCGACGTTCCCGCTGCGACCCTGACCGAAGTGGAAGTCCTCACCCACAACGATCGCCTTGGCATGAAGGGCGTCAACGAAAACCTGTTCAACGAAAACATCTGGATGGGTACTTGCTCGTTCGGCATCGAAATGGACCACGTAGGCGTAGTCAATTCCCTGAGCGTCGATCAGTTCCAGCTTCTGCTCGAGCGTCGTCAGCAAGCGAGGGGCACTGCGAGGCCGCACCACATGCGCGGGATGGTTGTCGAAAGTAACCACCGCTGAGGCAACGCCGAGGCGGTCCGCGACCACGCGAACCATGCGAAACACCTCTTGGTGCCCTACATGCACACCGTCGAAGACACCGATCGTGGACGCGACAGAGATCGCCGCGGGCAATTGATCGTCTTTGTCATGAAGGATTTTCATAGGACTGTTCACGGAGCGGACCCCCAACGGTACAGGGGTTAGGGCGTGCGCGGCGCAACCGCCTCGGAGATCACAACCATGGGCTTGGCGCGTCCTCGGCTCGGTCCGTACACGGCTAGAAGCTCGCCGGCAGGATTCACCACAGCCCATGGACCTTCGTCTTGCTCAGCAACCATGAGCACATTCCGTTCAAGCACCTGCCCATAGCTGACACGAACTGCTACTTCGTCGCTGACCACACACGCAGTGAGATGCGAGACGGCGTCAAAAATGGGCCGCAAAACCGGCGAGTCGATGCTGCTGGCCTCATCAATGGTGAATCCACCCACCGCTACCCGCCGTAGCGAGCGCAGATGAGCACCTCCCCCCAAAGCGGTTCCGAGATCCGCAGCCAGTGACCTGATGTAAGTGCCAGACGAACACTCAACTGCGCAGCGCCACACCCCAGACTCGCCCGCGACCGGCTCGAGTTCGTAGCGATACACCGCGACCGAGCGAGGACGACGTTCGACTTCTTTACCTTGACGAGCAAGTTCATAGAGCCGCTTCCCGTCAACCTTGACCGCCGAGACCATCGGCGGAATCTGCATGATCGGGCCAACGAAGCTCAACGCCGCAGTGCGCACTTGATCGTCGGTCACTGCGGACATGTCGTGAGTCGCGCTGATCTCGCCATCGGCGTCAAGCGTGGAGGTCTCAACACCCAAGACGATTTCTCCCACGTAAGACTTCGGCAGCTCAGTCAAGAAACGCAACAAACGCGTCGCTTTGCCCACCCCGAGCACCAAAACCCCAGTAGCAGCAGGGTCGAGCGTCCCCGAATGGCCGATCTTGCGAGTCCCCAACACACCGCGACATTTGGCAACGACGTCGTGGCTCGTCCAAGTGGCCGGCTTGTCGATTACCGCAACACCATGAGGCCGCAAATCCCTACTGGACGCAGGGTCGGCATCGTCAGCAGCGTGATCTGGGCTAGGAGCCATCGCTTCGCCCGCCGCTGCACCCATCGTTCGACGTGTAGTCGACGCTCCGATCATCGCGCAGAATGCCTTCGATGCGTTCCGCTGAGCGCACAACGGTGTCCGGCCTGAACTCAAGGAGGGGGGTGTGGCGCAAACGGGCTTGGGATCCCACTGCCTTGCGCAGAACGCCGGAGTATTCATCAAACGCTTCGGCCGCGGCGGGTTCGTTGTCGCCATCAAGGGTGGTGAACCAAACTACCGCTCGGTACAGAGCCCGATCGACATCCACCGAGGTGATCGAAACCAGATCGAGACGTTCATCGTCAATCGACTCAAGTTCGGAGGCCACGATTCGACGAATCAACTCGCCGACTCGGCCGGTCCGGGTAGCGGCAGCGGGACTAGGCGATGCCCGACGACGACCTCGGACCCCCCTGCGCCTGCCAGCCATCGGTCTAGCTATCGAGGGTGCGCTCGATTTGGCGATTATCGAACGTCTCGATGATGTCGCCTTGCTTCAGGTCCTGGAAGTTCGACAAACCAATGCCGCACTCGTAGCCGGCGGCCACCTCACGGGCATCCTCGGCAAACCGTTTCAACGAGCTGACCTCTCCCTTCCAAATGATCGTGCCCTCACGCAGGAACCGAACCGCCGAACCGCGGGTAATGACCCCGTTCTGAACGAAGCAACCAGCGACCGCACCGACCCTTGGTACTCGAAAAATCTCCCGGACTTCAGCTTCGCCGGTGACCACCTCTTCAAACTCGGGAGTCAACATGCCGACCATGGCGGCTTCAATGTCTTCGAGAAGCTTGTAGATGATTTCGTAGGAGCGGACCTCGACCTTCTCCAACTCAGCCAGTTCACGAGCTTTGCGATCGGGACGGACGTTGAATCCGAGAATTGTGGCGTTGGAAGCCGCGGCCAGCGCTATGTCGTTTTCGGTTATGCCTCCGACCCCACGATGCACGAACCGGATCTTGACTTCGTCACGTTCAAGCTTTCGCAGCGACTCTGTCACCGCTTCGAGCGAACCATTGACATCTGCTTTAACGACCATATTGAGGGTGGCCGCTTCGCCTCGCTGAATCTGCGTGAAGATGTCCTCAAGCCGAGCGCCACCAGAAAGCGCGTGGGCCTCCCGACCCAGACTCGACTGCCGCTGCCAATGTTCGCGAGTGCTGGCAACACGACTGGCTACCTTCTCGCTGGCGGCCACAACGAAATCGTCGCCCGCGCCGGCGACATCAGAAAGACCAAGGACCTGCACCGGCGTAGACGGTCCAGCCTCCAATACGTTCTCGCCGTGATCGTCGAGGAGCGCCCGGACCCGACCCCAAGCTGCGCCGGCGACCATCGGGTCACCAACCCTCAACGTGCCCCGCTGTACCAAGACGCTGGCCACAGGGCCGCGGCCAATATCCAGATTCGCTTCGAGGACCACACCGGTAGCTCGACCGTCGGGGTCGCCGCGAAAGTCCTCAACTTCAGCCAACAACAGCAGATGGTCAAGCAACTCTTCAATGCCCAGGTTTTTCAGAGCGGAGATCTCCTGGAAAATCGTCTCACCACCCCAAGCCTCGGGAACCAACCCGTGCTCGGCAACGCCGGCGATGGCTTTCTGCGGGTCGGCGTTGTTCCGATCAATTTTGTTGACCGCCACCAAGATCGGCACCTCAGCGGCCTTGGCGTGGTTGATCGCCTCAATGGTTTGCGGCATCACTCCGTCGTCGGCCGCCACCATCAATATGACGATGTCAGTGGAGTTGGCACCCCGAGCCCGCATAGCAGTAAACGCCTCATGGCCCGGGGTGTCGATGAAGGTAAGGCGTTTGCCTTCACGTTCGACTTGGTAAGCGCCGATGTGCTGGGTGATGCCCCCTGCTTCTCCGTCGACCACGTTGGCGTTGCGGATACGATCAAGCAGCAAGGTCTTACCGTGATCGACATGACCCATCACGGTGACGACCGGCGGCCGAGAAGGCGCATCGGATCCGTCCGCCTCCTCAATGTCGAGCAGTTTTTGCAGTTCGACCTCCTGCTCCTCGCCCGGGTCAACCAGACGGATCTCGGCACCAATGTCTTCGGCAAACAACTCGATCATGTCATCGGACAGCGAATGAGTGGCTGTAAGCATCTCGCCGGCTTGCAAGAGGAAATGAACGACATCGGCAGCGGTGCGATTCAGCTTGGGACCGAGGTCTTGCGCGGTGCAAGCCCGCTCAATGACGACCTCGCCTTCTGGCACTGGGGCATCCTCAGGCGTGTAGAACGGTACGTCCATTGGCTGGAGCTCTTCGCGGCTACGACGGCGACGACCCTTGCGACGCGGTGGACGCCGACCTTGGTTCGGTCCTCCACGCCCACCAGGACCCCCACGCCCACCGGGGCCGCCGGGTCCACCGGGTCCACCGGGAACCGCACCAGCACCCGGCACTGACTGACGGGGACCACTGGGACCGCGACCGGCTGGCGAACCGCCAGGCCGCGGGCTACGCGGTGATGTCGGCACGCCGCTTGGCGAACGACTTCCCGTGGGCGGGCCACCGAGACGACGACCACCCGCTTGCGGACGTCCGCTAGGTGGAGGCGGAATCGAGCGACCAGTCGACGAACGGGGCGGAGGTGGGATTGGCTTGCCGCTGCTGGAAGCCGGAGGTCCGCCTCTGGTTGGCCGGTTGGGGTCTGCTACTAGCTTCTTGACGACCTTTTTGACGACCTTGCGCACCACCGGGGCACCTACTGGAGGCGAGCTGGTTACTAAGTCTTCGCCACGCTTGGGAGGTGCGGCACTGCCACTTGAGGAGATGACTCGTCTGGGGGCTCCTGTGGACGGAGGCAAGCCCATGGGTTTGTCCTGTTCGGTTGCTGAATCAGGATCTGCCGCCGGCGCAGCTACAGAAGCGCTCGTTGGCGTACTTCCTTTAAGCGCAGCCTGTTTGACCGTTGCGCCTTTGGGCGCAGAAGCTTCGGTGTCGGACTCAACGACTTCAGCAGCGGCACTATCACCGGCGGTGCCAGCAGCCGCGCCACCCGCTGCAGCTTCAGCAGTTGCGGCGGCATCAGCGACAGCACTATCAGCGGTAGCCCCAACAACGCGAGCATCCGCAGCAGTTTCAACAGCCGGTTCTTGGCGCTTGGCAGCCTTCTTAGCGGCGGCATTCTTGGCAGCGGCCTTCTTGGTCGTCTTCAGCTCTTGCTCGGGAGGCTGTTCTTCACGAATCAGACCTTCCCTCTGAGCCTTGCGGCGCACCCGGTCCGCTTGCGCGTCAACAATGCTTGAGGAATGGCTCTTTACACCAATCCCCAATGCCTCGGTCAATTCAAGGGTCTCCTTGTTGGTGAGTCCTAGCTCCCGAGCGAGTTCGTATACACGAATCTTTGTTGGCACGTTTTGGCGAATATCCTTGAGGTCAGTTATCGAGTTCAGCAGCGCATTTGCGCCACAAGTCGTGGAGTTAGTATCTCTCGTGCGGGCACGCGAACGGTCCGAACAGGCACGACTCCATGAGCCTAGCGATCTCCTCGGTGTTCGCGTCTGCTGATGCCGATCACCTGACAGCTCAGTTCGGGGTGGCCTCGGGCGCTTCGGGGGCAGCTTCATCTGCCGCTGCCGCGGCGGCAGCTTCGGCCCAGGCGTCGGCAGAAACCACCTCACCACCATCGGCCGGCTGCCATACCTGCTCGCCGCTCACGGGATGAATCACCCATTCACCCTCAGCCCACTCAACATCTCCGTAAGCTTCTTCTTCGGCAAGCTGCGACTCAGATTTGATGTTGATTCCCCAACCAGTTAGGCGCGACGCCAAACGGGCGTTTTGCCCTTCTTTGCCGATCGCCAGCGACAGCTGGTAATCAGGAACGATCACTTCGCAGTCGCCGGTGGCCTCGTCTGGTCTCACCTCTTTGACCTTGGCAGGCGAAAGAGCCTTCATCACGAACTCTTCGAGATCCTCCGAGAAGGGCACGATGTCGATCTTCTCGCCGCGCAACTCGTTGACAACCTGGCGTACACGGGCACCGCGGGCGCCGACACAGGCGCCTACCGGGTCAACGTTGTTGTCGTTGGACCAGACGGCGATCTTGGTGCGGTGACCTGGCTCACGGGCACAGGCCCTGATCTCGACAACCCCGTCGGCGATCTCAGGAACCTCAAGTTCGAATAGGCGCTTGATCAGACCTGGATGGGTACGACTAACCACGATCTGCGGTCCTTTGGCCGTATTTCGGACCTCAACGATGTAGGCCTTGACTCGGGTGTTGGAGTCAGGACGTTCGTAAGGGACTTGTTCAGCTTGGGGCAACAGAGCTTCGACCTTGCCGAGATCCAACAGCGTGTAGCGCGCATCCGTCTGCTGGATCATCCCGGTGACAATATCTCCTTCTCGACCCGCGTATTCCTCATACTTCAACTCGCGTTCGGCCTCGCGAATCCGCTGGGTAATGACCTGGCGGGCAGCCTGCGCGGCGATACGTCCGAAGTCGTCGGGGGTAACATCAAACTCTTCGCCAACGGGTTCACCTTCTTCGTCAAGATCCTGAGCAAAGACGCGAAAGTCCATGGTTTCAGGGTCGATCGTGACCCACGCATATTCGTGAGCGCCTGGAATCCGCTTGTAGGCAGATTCCAGCGCGTCGGCCAATGCCGCGAATAGTGCGTCAACGGAAATCCCGCGCTCTGCGGCGAGCGCCTGGAGAGCTTCCATCATATCGGCGTTCATGTTGCGGGGACCTCCCTGGTTGGAGACGAGCCGTCGCGGCTCAAATTCGGTAAACCGTCGGGGCGCCCGCTACCGGGCTTGGGTGTAGGTCCCCAAACAAACACGGTGCGAGCTTTCGATACTTCCTCGTAGCGCAGGCGACACTGACCTTCATCTGTCTGCAAGTCGAACCCACCGTCGTCAGCGCTCAAAAGGGTGCCTTTGAGACGACGAGCACCATCAAGGGTCGGCATCGTCTTGATTTTGATGTTCTCACCAACGGCACAACGGAAGTGATTCGGTGTGCGTAGTGATCGTTCGAGGCCAGGACTCGAAACCTCAAGCGTGTAACGACCTGGTATCGGGTCCGCTTCGTCAAGCCGTCTGCTCACTGCTCGACTGATGCGTTTTATGTCGTCAATGCCAATTCCGCCCTCAACATCCACAAGCACCCGCAAGACACTGCCGTTGTGTTCCACGTCGTAGAGGTCCACTGATTCGGCCTCAACGATTGGCATCACGAGTTCTCGCACTCGGTCGACGATCACCATTTCTGGACCTCCTCTCGTGTGCGTGGTTTTCAGTAGCTAAAACTCGATCTCCAAGAAAAGAAAAACGTGGCCCTAAGGCCACGCCTCATCCATACGGGACATCGAACGTAGCCTTCAGCCTAACATTTTTCCGTGTTATCGCGTCGCTTTTGGTTCGCTCGGTTTGGACGCACGCCGGATATTGGCAATGGTCACCTTGGCGTTGTTGGCATCGTCGCCGCGCTGAACGAGATTCCGGTCGCGATCTTGTGCCGCGGCCCGACGTGCGGCGGATCGTGTGGACGATGCACGGGCAAGAGCTGCTTGCGCTCCGTGGGTGTGGATGTATTCAGCCCATTCGATCAGCGTGCCGACCATCTCATCTTCGGGAACAACCATCACGTTCTGTCCCTTGACGAACAGGTGGCCCCTCTTGTTGCCCGCAGCGATCCCCAGATCGGCATCTCGGGCCTCCCCCGGTCCGTTTACCACGCATCCCATGACCGCTACCTGTAGCGGAATCTTCTTTTCCCCGAAGGCCTTCATCGCTTCTTGCGCAATCGCGAAGACATCGACTTCGGCTCGACCGCAACTCGGGCAGGCGATCAGGTCAACGTTTTTTCGCTCCCGCAGTCCTAATGTCTCCAGCAGTTGACGTCCCGCTTTAGCTTCCTCGACCGGATCTGCGGTCAACGAGTAGCGGATCGTGTCGCCGATTCCCTCAGCAAGCAAGGTTGCCATACCTGCAGTCGCTTTCAGCGTGCCGATCGGTGGTGGCCCAGCCTCGGTGACACCCAAATGCAGCGGATAGTCGGTGAGGGCCGCCAACTGGCGGTACGCCTCGATCATCAGCGGAACACTTGAGGCCTTGACCGAAATCTTTATCAAGTCAAAGCCAACCTCTTCCAAGTAAGCGATTTCTTGTTGAGCGGACTCGACCATCGCCTCGGGGGTAACCTTGTTTCCGTATTTGGCGTACAGATCGGGATGCAAAGACCCACCGTTGACACCAATTCGTATGGGCACCTTGCGATCCAGAGCCTCGCTGGCGACCAGCTTGATTTGTTTGGGGTTGCGAATGTTGCCCGGGTTGAGTCGTAAGCAATGCACACCAGCTTCGAGCGCTTCGAGGGCTCGGAGGTATTGGTGATGTATGTCGGCCACGATAGGCACCGGCGAGCGCGGCACAATCCGGGCTAAACCTTCGGCTGCAGCCGGTTCATTGCAAGTGCAGCGGACAATATCCGCGCCGGCTGCGGCCAGCGCGTAAATCTGCTGGAGCGTGGCTTCATGGTCCGCCGTCTTGGTAACCGTCATCGACTGCACAGTGATGGGCGCTCCCCCGCCAACTGCGACATCGCCAACCATGATCTGGCGCGTGTCACGACGAGGAAAGCTCTGGTTGAACTCCACAACCTACAAACCTACCGGTCGGAACGCAGCTATCACGGCTCCGGCTACGCCCGGCAAACAACACAGCCGGTCGAACGCGGCTATCACGGCTCCGGCTACGCCGGCAACAAAAGAGCCGGTTAGACGCAGCTATCACGGCTCCGGCAACGCCCGGCAACAACAGAGCGACTTTGGAACCGACGCCATCGTGGTCCACACTTGCAGGATGGCGACGACCGAACCAGCACCACGTCACATGAAGCTTGGCGATGTGGTCAACGATCAATTCCTCGCCGAACCTCGACCGCTGTCGGGGATCCGGGTGCTGGCCGCAGAGCAAATGGCGGCGCTTCCTTTTGCCACTCAACTACTGGCGAGACTCGGCGCCGAGGTCGTAAAGGTTGAGCATCCCGTCACCGGCGAAAGCGGCCGTGGATCGAAACCCGCTATCAAAGACCCTGACGGTTTAGACGTGGGCGCTACGTTTCTTCGCAATAACTTCAACAAGCGCAGCGTAGCTATCGACCTCAAATCACTCGAAGGCGTCGAGTTGTTTCTCAAGCTCGCACCAAAATTCGATGTCGTCTGCGAGAACTTCAAGGCCGGAACGGCCAATCGCCTCGGCATCGGCTACGAAGACGTGTCCAGGGGCCACCCGGAGGTCGTCTATCTGTCAGTGTCAGGATTCGGAAACGATCCGGCCTCTCCCTACCTGAATCGCCCGGCCTATGCCTCGGTGGTCGAAGGAATGTCCGGGATCTACGAATACAAGCGGCACCCGGGAAAGCGCCCGGCCGCAAATCCAGTCGGAGCACTCGGAGACATCAGCAGCGCGCTGTTTGGTGTAATCGGTATTTTGGCTGCCTTACGCCACCGCGACACCACCGGGCGAGGACAGTACATAGACATAGCCATGCTCGACGCCACCATGGCCATGACCGACATAGTCGCCAATTTCTATTCGATGGGTATTCCCGATGAAGCTGCCAGTGGGGTGGGGATAGTCGAAACCTTCGAGGCCAGGGAGGGGCACTTCGTCCTGCAGATTGTGCGTGAACACCAATTTGAAAAAGTCGCTGAAATCACTGGAAACGAGCAGTGGTGCACTGATGAACGATTAGCTAGCCGCGCCGGATGGCAAGAACACTTCGAGACAGTCCTGCGCCCTGGAATCGAACGTTGGGCCTCGGACAAATCCCACCGAGAAGCAGTAGCCATCCTCTCGCGTGCGGGGATAGCTGCCGGCGAGTCCAACTCAAGCCGCGAAATCGTCGAAGACGAGCACGTCCGGGTTCGCCATATGCTCATCGAGATGCCAAACCAAGGTGGCGATCCAGTACTGGTGCCGGGCAACCCGATCAAGATGTCACGCACCCCCGAAGGCCCCGAAACCAGGGTCCCGTGGTTAGGCGAGCACACTGGCGAAGTGCTCACTAGCGAACTTGACATCAGCGCTGCCGAACTCAGTGACCTGCGCACCCGCGGGATCATCAGGTAAAACAACGTCATGGACTTTGAGTTCACCCCTGAACAAAAGGCCTTCGCCGTCGAAGTGACCGAATTCCTTGACGCCAACGACGACCCGGAGGTCTTCGACGTAAGCCGTGAGAACATGGCACAAATCGTTGATACACCGAAACGCCGAGCCTTCATGAAAAAGCTCGGACGCAAAGGCTGGCTGGGAATCACCTGGCCCGAAGAATACGGCGGATCCGACGGCGAAGGCGTCTACGAGTACATCCTCAACGAACAACTCGCAAGCCGCGGTGGACCCCAAATCGGCAAAGGCGTCGGCATCATCGGGAAGACCCTGATAGCCCACGGCTCAGATCGTCTGAAGCAGGAGTTCCTGCCCCAAATTCTCGAGAACGACGTTGAATTCGCGGTCGGTTATTCGGAACCCGACGCGGGTTCCGACGCTGCGGCCATGAGACTCAAGGCCGAACGAATCACCAGCGACGCAGGAGAAAACGGCTGGTTACTCAACGGTCAAAAAACTTGGACGACATCTGCACACTTCGCCGAGTGGTACTGGGTAGGCGCCCGTACCGATCCAGACAACAAGCACATGGGGATCACCTTGATGCTCGTGCCGCTCGACCAAGAGGGGATCAGCATCACCGCCATTCACACAATGGGGGACGAGCGCACCAACGAAGTGTGGTTCGATGACGTTTTCGTGAGCGATGACTATGTCGTGGGCCAAGTCAACTATGGCTTCCGCTACATCAGCCAAGCCCTTGATCTAGAACGCTTCACCTTGTTCACGATGTCGCCAATTCTGCAGCGACTCGAGGTTCTAACCGATTACGTGAAGACCGCCGAACGCGACGGAGAGCCGTTGCGTGACGACCCCCGGATTCGCGCGCAGTTGGCCCAGCTTCACACCGATGCCGAAGTAGCACGGGTAATGGGGCTGAAGTTCGTTGCCGAGGCAGTCAAGGTTGAGCACAGCGTGCGCGCAGGCAAGGAGGGCTTCCAGCCTCCAACCGTGGAAGCCTCGGAGTACAAGCTCTTCGCCACCGAACTGTCGAGACGTTTGGCGGATGCTGCCATGAACATTGCTGGACCTGGGTCACAACTCAGGATCAAGACTCACGACGCGCCGATGGAGGGACGCTCCGAGTCGACTTACCGCTACACCGTGATTGACACCATCGGTGGTGGTTCCTCGGAAATCCAGAAAAACATCATCGCTCGCCGCGGCCTCGGACTCCCCAAGAACTTCTGAAATGCCCCCAGACCCTGATATGGCAGCGTGGTGACCACCCTCGGAGCACTCGAAGATGTGCGCGTCCTTGACTTCGCGTCGGTCGGACCCGGAGCGCGCGCCTCGCGCATCCTTTCCGATTATGGTGCCGAGGTCATAAAACTCGGCCCGGTCGCAAGCAAACAAGCAACCCAGATCGTGCCTCCCCACTACGCCTACTCGGGGCACCGTCTGATGAAACGTGCTCTCTTGGATCTGAAGTCGGTCGAGGGCCGCGAGGCTTTCCTGGCATTGGCTGAGGGGGCCGATGTAGTCCTGGAGAGCTTTCGTCCCGGTGTGGTCGATCGGCTCGGCATCGGTTACACCGCTGTCAGGAACGTCAACGACAAAATCGTCTACTGCTCAACCAGTGGCTTTGGTCAAAGCGGTCCCCGCAGCAGTTGGGCTGGTCACGACGTCAACTATCTGGCCCTGTCCGGCTACCTGGACTGCACCGGGCGCCGCGAAGATGGATCACCACCGCTCCCCGGTGCCACCGTGGCCGACATCGCCGCAGGGGGGATGCACGCGGCGATGGCGATCATGGCGGCGTTGTTGCGGCGCACCAAGACCCATGTGGGCGAATACCTCGACGTGTCCATAGCCGATGGCGCATTCGGTCTCATGTCTTTGTATGCCGACGAGTACCTCGCCACCGGCACCGAACCCGGCCCGGGTCACTACATCCTGACCGGACGCTACGCCTGTTACGACATCTACACCTGCGGTGATGGCCGTCATCTGTCAATAGGTGCAATCGAGCCCCAGTTTTGGCGCAATCTGTGCTCGCAACTCGGCCTTGAGCAATACGCCGACAGCCAGACCGACGACGACCGTCAGGACGAAATCCGCGCCGCCATTTCCGAAGTTCTAGCCACCAAGACCCGGGATCATTGGGCAGCCCAGCTGGGCCCGGCCGACTGTTGCGTGGCCGCGGTCAACACGGTGGCCGAGGCAACCTCAGATGAGCAGTACCGTGCGCGGGGTCTCGTCGTCGAAGCCGAACATGTCAGCGAGGGCAGATTCCGCCAGACCGGTCCGGTGTGGGCCGGCACCACCCAAGTTGACGGCGCGTACCCGCTGCGAGACAGCGGTGTGACCGACACAACCGAATTGCTGGCAACCGCCGGCTACGCCGACACACGTATCTCCGAACTCATCAGCAAAGGAGCAATCGCGTGACTGAACCCGCCGCCACAGGACTGCCTGAACAGATTCGCGCTCTGATAGGGAAGGCTCAGTACCTTGAGACCGCGACCTTTCCGGTCGAGCGGAGCTACTCGTACAACACCTTGTCAGCCACCGAGAATGGCAATCCCCTCTACTGGGATACCGAAGTTGCGAACCAATTGACGGACGGGATGACCATGCCTGTCTCGACGCTCTCGCTTTGGATGCGTCCGCATCGTTGGGAACCCGGTGCCGCACAGGAGCAGGTAGCACTGAAAGCTCACTTCGACCTCAAAGCACAACTCGATCTGCCCGAAGCAATCATGAGCGACAACACCCTGATTCTTCACGAACCAGTTCGACCTGGAGACGTGATCAGCCACCATCAGGTGCTTCGCTCTATCAGCGATATCAAGACCACCAAGCTGGGAACCGGGCGTTTTTGGGTGATCGACGTGGAATACCACAATCAAGACGGAGAACTTGTCGGCATCGAGTCGTACACCGGTTTCGGCTACAAGCGTTCCAATGAGGTGAACTGATGAGCCAGCACACCAGCGCAGCCGCATACAACGCAGGGACAGACAGCATCTCACTCGATCAAGCGTCAGCCGGGACCGTGCTTCCAACCCTTGGGTACGACGTCAGCGCAACCACCGTGGTACTGGGTGCCCTAGCGAGCCGCGACTGGCGGCCCATGCATCACGACTACAAGTTCGCCACCGAACGCAACGGCACACCCGACATATTCCTCAACACCCCCAACCTGGCCGCCTGGTTCGAGCGTTTCATCACCGATTGGACCGGCCCCCGGGGCCGTATCGGTCGCATGACCTTCCGTATGCGCGATTCGGTGTACCCAGACGACCACATGGTCTTCGCCGGAACAGTGAGCGGCACCGAAATTGACGAGTCTGGTTGCGGATGGGCCGGCATTGACATCTCAGTGACTGTTGGTGATCGGCTGTGCTGTACATGCACGGCCCGAGTGGCACTTCCCACCAACAGAACCGACAACCCTTGGGCACGAAAAAGCGAAGATTGGAAACCCTGATGCTGGACCTTGACTTCACAGAAGAGCAAGAGATGTTGCGCGAGATGGTGCGCGGCGTCTGTGCACAGCTGTCACCGATCGACACGGTGCGTGAACTCGAAGACGATGCCACCGGCGTTGCCCGCGAGTTGTGGGAGCAATTCGGCGAACTGGGAATCTGCGGCCTGATGCTGCCCGAGGAGTACGGCGGGTCAGCCATGAGTCTGCTGGAAGGTGTGGTGCTCTACGAGGAACTCGGTCGTTCGCTCGCACCGGTCCCCCATTTTGTTAGCTGCGTGTTGTCAGCCGGGGCGATTCTCGAGTCGGGAAGCGGCGAGCAACACGCTTCGCTCTTGACCGGCATCGCCACAGGCGAAACGATCATCACGCCGGCATGGCTCGAACCTGATGGCGGCTACTCACCCAAAGGTGTGCAACTCAGCGCCGCCGTCGACGGCAGCGACTTCGTGCTCAACGGGTCCAAGATGCACGTCTACTTCGCCAGCGTTGCCGATCAGTTGCTGGTGCTGGCCCGCACCGGCACCGCCGATACCGAGGTCGACCTGTTCCTGGTCCCCACCGATACCGAAGGTTTGACTCTCGACCAGCGGATGTCGATCTCATCGGACACCCAATACCGAGCCGATTTCAACGAGGTTCGGATCCCCGCAGCAAACCGGCTAGGTGACGCCGGCAGCGGATGGGTCACATGGGAAGCAGTAATGCACCGAGCGGTCATCTTGGCTTCCGCGCAGGCTATGGGCGGCGCAGACTATGCGCTTGAGACAACCGCGCAGTACGCCAAAGACCGCGAACAATTCGGTAAAGCCCTAGCCGAGTTCCAAGCCATCTCGCACTACCTTGCCGACGCCAAAACCGAACTCGACGGAGGCAAGATTCTCGTCTACGAAGCTGCCTGGGCCCAATCTGTCGGACACGACATCTCTCGGCTCGCGCCAATGGCCAAGCTGTTCAGCGGCAAGGTTTACCGCGACATCACAGCCATGGCCCAGCAGATCTTCGGTGGAGTCGGATTCACCCTCGAATACGACATCCAGCTCTACTTCCGCCGAGCCAAACAACTCCAGCTGAGTTGGTGGGACAAGCAGACCTGCGAGGAACGCGTAGCCGACTCAATCCTGGGTTAGCAGCACCTGTATCTAGAGCCACCGATCAGGAAGGCGGCTCAGCATCTTCGATGATGACGGTGTCGGAACCTGAGCGGCCGAACACCTCTGGGGCGTAGATCTCCTCGGCTTTGGCGGGGGGCACCACGAAGGTTCCGGGAGTGGTTGCCCGGGCGACATAGCTGTATTCGTGGGTACCGGCCCACAAATAGGACGAAAATGCCTCGGTCCGATCATCGCGCAGGTTCTGGTGCTCATACCAGGTCCACCGCCACCAATAATCAGCGACGTCGGTACGGGGCACCTCGATCTCGCCGGTCACCGCCAACGCGGGGTTGAGGGCTTCGAAACCTGCGGGCAGCGGATCAACCAAAACCATGTTGGTGCGGCGGCTGTCGTTGACCATGGTCAGCTTGACCCGCACCTCGGCTCCAGCCACGACATGGACGGCACCCTCGGAATCGACCCAGACGTCGTCGGGATCGTCGACCGCCTCATAGCTGCGCTGCACCACAAAGCCACGGTCAAGTGGGTCCAGATCAAGGTCGTCGGGTGCGTAGCGAAGCCCAAGGCGGTAGTAGAGACGGCCATCACCATCACTTTGAACGGTCAGATCGGCGTCGCCCTCCTCGATCAATTGCGCCATCGGAACCAGAGTGGAGGCACGGTCGATGCTCCGGCCGGTGAATTCGTGTTCCGCCACGTATTGGTCGCCAAGCCAGACACGGGCCACAAAGTCTGGTTCAACCGCTTCGAAAGTCTCGAAGTATCTGTCGAGGGCGAGCAGGATGAACGAGTTCTCCTGGACATTGTTCCAACGTCCCTTGACCTGGTTCGCCAACAGCCCGGCCACGACCTTGGGTATCAGGTCTGAATCCGGGGCCATGGTGATCAAAGCGTCCAGCACGATGCCATCGGTTCGGCGATCTGAAGCCAGGATCAAGTAGGCGTCTTCGCCATAATCGGTGACGAACGTGGCCGCTTGTGCCGTCTCGGTGACTCGATTGTTGAAGACACGCTCGATGTCGGCTCCGATGTCGGCATCTCCAACCACGGGCCATATCCAAGCCAACGCGTCCATCTCAAGATCCACACCCCGACGGTTCCAGAGGTCACGAGCCGCGCTCGGGTCCCGGTCACCGTCGAGGGCACGCACATGCAGTGCGTATGCCAACAGCATGTCTTTAGATTTTCTGCTGTAGTCAGACGGGATCCGGTCTTCGATGTCGCGCAAGTAGCCGCGACCGTTGTCCATCACTTCAGCGGAGACGGTGAAGCCAGCGGTTTGGGCTGTCACCAGCGCGTGCATCGCCTGGATCGACGGGTATGGGTACGAAATACCTTTTCGCGCCCACCAACCGAAACCGCCGTCACCGTGTTGCAGAGCCGCCAACTCAACTATGTCGCTACGCACAAGGGCGTCAAGTTCCGCTGGAGTAGGCAATCCTTCAGCTTCGAACGCTCCGAGCACGTCTCGCAATGCAGAAATGGCGAGGATGCGACTGGCGTAGGCATCCGCGCTGGCGTAGCGATATTCCGAAAGATACAAGACCGCGTCAGTCAAAGCCTGCAGAGCCGTTGACGAGGTGTTGACTTCCAGTCCTCCAAACTGGGAGAACACATCTTGAGGTTCAACAAGGGAATAGCTCACAACTCCAGAGTCCAGAACCCCGTAGGTAGCGAACGCCTCGCTAGTGGCGGGCGTGTAGACGGGCAAGGAAACCTCTTGAGCATCAGCGTTGTCACCCGACACGGCTGCGACGCGGAAACGAGCGGTGCCAACAGAGCTTGTGGAGGCGCCGAAGCGAACCTCTACCCGGTCGTTGGCCGGCACCGTTATCCGCCGCCCAGCTGACCCTTCCAGGTTCAGGTTGGCGCTTTGTACCACCACGTCCACTTCGACGGACGAGTCGGTCTGGTTCTGCACCACGATCGGCAGTTCGAAACGGTCACCGAAGTTCAAGAACCTGGGCGCAGATGGCCGAACCTGCAGCGGCAATCGTGCGGTAATGGCAGATTCTGCCGAACCGAAGCGTTCGGCACCATCGACCGCGATAGCCATCACCCGGTAGCGGGTGAGGTTGTCGGGCAGCTCGAACTCGACCGTGGCACCACCTGTTGCATCGGTCGCAACTTCAGGATCGAACAAGGCCAGCGCATCAAGGTTCTGGCGTACCTCAACCTGAAGTCCTTGCGCACTGAGCCCGGTGCGCCGAACTGAACCCGCAGTATCAGAATCAGCAGCCATGGACTCCTCGGCCATATCGTCGCCTTCATCGAACGACTCCGCCATCACAGCAATGGCGGAGGTGGTGCTGGGGACCGCTCCGTCGCCGCCGATGGAATCAAGCAACAGTTGCGGGTTCTCAAGCAGAATGCTGCCTCGTGCCCGTTGGGCACTCAGATACGTGCCCAACGACCGATAGAAGACCTCGAGGGGGTCAACGAGTTCGTAACCCGAGAGAGCCAACACAGCCTCATCAACCACGACCAACAACACATCTACATTGTCGACCGGATCGCCATCGGCATCGTTCACTTGCACGGTAACGCTGGTAGCAGTCCCCGGTTTCACGCTTGACGCCGCCGGTGTGGCCGTGACATCGAGGGCTCGTTGCGCGGGAGGCACACGCAACCGGATCTGCCCCGAGGCATAGGCGGGACGATCAGCAACATCTTCCAACACGGTGCCGTCATCGGCGGTCCGTGGGGTGGTGCCGACGATCTCGACTTGCAGCGTCAGTTCCGGAACATGATCGTCGCTGATCGGCACTTCCAGCACCGCGGCGTGATCGGTGATCTCAAAGGTGCGCAGTTCGATTATCTCGTTGTGTGCGATCACCAGCAGACCAGTTCCGGTACTGAAGGGCGAATCAACAAGGATCTCAGCGGTGTCACCTGCCGCGTAGGTTTCCGCGTCGGGGACAAGGTTGACGCTCTCGAGTTCGACGCTACGGCTCGGTACGCCGCTTTTGCCGCCCGTGACCCAGCGGGTCATTTCGCTGCGGTTGGTTCGCCCGGCGTCATCGACAACATTGGCGTCGATGCGATAGCTGCCACCGATTGAGGTCTCGAACTCGCACGTAACCGGCGCGTCGAGCGAAGTTGCCTCACAAGTCTCGGGGTCTACTGCGACTTCGGTCCATTCGCCCTCGACGTACTCGTCGACGATTCGCGAAGCGGTTATCTCAAAGGCACGATCCGCGACCGGGTTTCCGTCTATATCGGTGACGATCGCCTCGATGTCGAGGCTGTCCCCCGCCCTTACGAAAGTTCGGGTTGAGCGAACACCGACATAGAGGTCAGCGGCATGCACCAGCACATCGGTCGACGAAGCCCACTGCTGGCGGTTGACATCGAGAACTTCTGCTTCGGCGGTGACCGTTGTAGGGAGTTGATCCCCGTCGCCCTCGAAGTCCATGCGCAGATAGTGGCTACCGCTGGCGTCAGTCAAGCCGGAGAAGGTCTCACGAACAGGTTCGGCCCACGGGTCACCGAAGCCGTAATCGCCTTCCCAATACCAGTCGTCGCCGCCACCGAAGTCGTTGTAGTGCCACCACGGTGTCCACACCCCAAAGGTGAATTCGCTCCAGTTGGGCGGCGAGTACGACGCCTCCCGCGTGGTAACAACCCAGGACACTTCTGCATTGGGCAGAGGCCCACCTGAGAAGTACTTGGCATCGACCGCCGCGGTCGCTGGTTCGTCAACAAAAAACGGTCCGGCAGACTCCAGTCGAGCTGTCACCTCAAACTCGGGGCGACGGAACTCTTGAATCTGAAACTGATGGTAGTGCCAGCTGTTATCGAGATTTTGCGGACCCTGGAACTCGATCCACGCATCACCCAAGTTCGCTCCGTCACGCAACTCAACAGTGAGATCAAAGCCACCGTGCTCGTCGAGACGGAAACTCCCATCACCGAGTTCGTTGCCGAAAGAGTCATAGGCTCGATAGCTGATCAGTTGTTGTGGCGCAAGGAACTCAAGATCTCCCTCACCGCTCAGGTCAAGGTTGCGAACCCAGCCTTTCAAGTGAAGGGTCTCTCCGGGACGGTATACGCCGCGATCATCGGCGGTGTACCAGATCAATTGATCGGTTCGTGACCAAGGATGCGCGTTCGCGGGGTTGATCGCCTGGTCGTCGTCGAGCGTTGCGACGATCCAGTCGAACTGGTCACTGATTGAGGTCTGTGCCAGTCCGTCGTCGTCAGTGGTGAGGGTTGTGTTGTGGCCTTGCAAGTCGATTTCGATGTCCGCCAAAGGTTCACCGGTGCCCAGGTCCGTCGTCCATACCACAACGTCTTGATGATCGGTGATCATGTCAACGCCAATGTCGGTGTCTTGTGCCCAGACGACCTGCGGGCGGTTGGACCAGTATTCGTCGTCTTGATAAGTCAGATCCGCAAAACGCCCGACCCCTTCGATGATCGCGATCACATGGCCGTGGTCGCCATCGAGGGCCCCGTCGAGATCGATGCGTACCTCTGTAACTGCGTCGGAATCAACCCCGGTGTCGATCACATCTTCGGAGACGAGCGTCCATGGCGCATCAGGTAGTGCGCCGTCACGAGATCGTTCCATTTCTTCGAAGTAATTGACGAAGGACGCATAGTCACTCGGATCTACGTCATAGAGCCGCACGCGTAGTTGTTCGTGGTTACGCACCGTCACCGGGATCGTCTGCTGCTCAGCGAGGGGGTCAAGCGTCACGAGTCGTCGGCCCGAGGCGTTGATGAACGGACGAGCACTGTCCATATGGAACTCGACGGTCACCGCCTCACCCAACGTTTGACCGAACTGGTCCGCGAGCGTTGCTGGGATCGTCACTTCGTAGGTGGTGTCTGCAACGGTTGGACCAGAGATGTTGATGGAGTTGTACTCCACCCAGATTCGGGCGTCCGCAAGCTCAGGTGATATCACCAGTTCGTCAACATCAAGCGTGGCGGGATCCAGAACGTTGTTGAAGTAGACGTTCAGCCAACTCCCGGGATAGCACCGATACTGCAACGAACAGTTCGTGTCTTCGACCTGCAGGGCTGTGTAGGTACGGGCCTGCACTACCGTCGAAGTAGCAGATGTTCTGGTGCCCTCAGCGGAAGGCACATCCGGCCCGACCTCAATGGTGATTCGCGAATCAGGCTGAAGCTCCGCCACCGGCCTGAAAGCGACCCAGGTGCCGTCAAGGGTCACACCGACGCGTCGCTTGATGTCCTCATCGCTTTCGATCTCGGCTTCTGTGGCGAGCCTCAGTTCGCGTTCAGTGCCGGCAGCGCTCAAGGTGATGGTCTCAAGCACCGCAGCAGCGTCAACTCGCTGATCGAACGTAACCAGAAAGACAGGTTGAAGGTTGAGTGAGTCGTGCTGCGGTGTGAGCGACAGCATGGTAGGTGCAGGGGTTTCGAACTCGAACCGAACGGTTTCAGCCAATTCGCTGCCCGATTGTGAGGCCGTTCCGGCGGGAACTTCGACCACATATGAAGTAGCCATGGGTAGGCGATCAAATACCTCCGGATCATGTTCGAAACGAAGCGTACGAGTACCGATCCACTGCCAGCGTCCCGGCAACGACGGCGTCATCGTCACTGGAACATCAATCTCGTCTAGTTGAGCGAGGGTGGCGAGCGGAACCATTGCCTGATTGAAGGTGATGCTCAAAAAAGGAGCGATCCCGACCGCCCCGTCGGGCTGCACCCGCAACACTTCCAAGGGTCCCGAGTCGACAACGGGTGCGTCAACATCGGACTGCGTCGGGAACGGACTGTCTATGGTGTCACCAACGCGGGGCCTCGGAAGCGACTCCGGCGGACGGTTGAAATCAACCGCGTCACCATCGGGGTCAGAATCCCAAACCGGGAGTCGATCGGTCACCGCGCTGATTTCCGCCTCGGTGAGTTCGCGGCCATCGACTCGCGTCACTACAACCAAGGAGTCGCTGCCTGCCGCCTCCCCCTCACTCAAATGAACCGTGAGCGCGGTTCCTTGGCGATCCGCTCCAGATCTCACCCCGATTCGGTCCTCGGAATCGCTGCCGGTGACTGGCTCTACTGGGCTGTCTGGATCCGGATCCGCGGTTGTCTCAGGCTCGTCGTCGCTCGACAATACGCCAGCCAACAACACCAGCACGATCCCGACGATCAACCAGCGCCAAAGATGTCTCACCATGGACAAACCCTCTCGACTTGACTTCCAAGACTACGACGACCGAGAGACACCATGTAGTTCCCGGAATAATTTGGTTTCCGGAATAACTTGGTTCCCGAGATATTTCAGCGAGCGGCGATGGCTTGCCCAAGAGTCGCTAGATGTTCTTCGCCGTTGCCAAGCGTCAACTCGAGTTGTCGTGCCAGCACAAAATAGCGGTGCAGCGGATAGTCGCGGTCCACACCGACTCCACCATGCACATGCACAGCGGCATGGACGACCCGAAAACCGCCTTCGGCCGCCCACCAACGGGCAATCGAAACAGCGTCTTGCGCCAAAAGACCCTGGTCGATACGCCAAGCCGCTTGCCAGGCCGTCAACATGATCGCGTTCGTGTCGATATAGCTGTCACCGGCACGACTGCTGACCGCCTGGAAGGTGGCGACCGGTCGATCAAATTGATAGCGCTGCTTGGTGTACTCGGCAGCCAATTCGATGGAGGTTCGCGCCGCTCCGGCCATCATCATGCACATACAACAATTGGCTCTAAGTTCAATCCAGTTCACGATGTCGGCACCCGACACAGCCGACGCAGAGCCCCCGAGCAAGGCGTCGCGGGGCACCACCACACCAGAGAATTCCAGCCGGGCTTGCGGACGACCAGAAGTGACCTCAACCCGAATCGCCGAAAGACCCGCCGAATCGCTGGGCACCAAGAACACACCGCACGAACCATCGCCAAGCTTGGCTGGCACTAGGACCAAGTTGGCGTCAAGTCCATCGGCCACCATCGGTTTGACGCCTTCAATGCGGTAGCCGTCAGCATCGGCCAACGCCACAACCTCGGGCTCAGCAGCCGTGGTGCCTTCCTCGTAAAGGGCCGCAGCCACAATCAGTGAACCGTCGGCGATTGCGGGCAGGTAGCGTGCGCGTTGCTCGGCAGTACCGAATTCAGCGATCGGCATTGCGCCCATAACCGCGGTTGACAGCAACGGCACCGGTGAAGCAGTGGCGCCGACCTGCTGCATGGCCAGGGCGGTCGCCAAGAACCCCAAGCCCAAGCCGCCGTACTCCTCGGGAACCGCCGCACCCAATATGCCCGCTTGGGCGAGTGCGGCCCAGGCCTCAGCGTCGATCCGATCATCGTTGGCGGCCAGCGCACAGAGTCGTTCATGAGTCGACTTGTCGCCGAGTATCTGCGCGGCGAGGTCGCTGATGGCCTGTTCTTCGTCAGAAAGTGTGAAATCCATCAGCGGTCTGCTTTCGGGTAGCCCAAGCCGAATTGGGAGATCAGGTCACGCTGCATCTCGTTGGTGCCTCCGCCGAACGTGAGTATCACCGTCGAGCGGTACTGCATCTCGAGGCGGGTCAGGTGACCTATCGACCCGCGAGCAACAGTGGCTTGAGGTCCATACACCTCCATCAGCTTGCGATACGCCCGCGTGTAGAACTCGGTCCCGTACACCTTCACTCCAGAGGAATCGGCGATGAATCCGGCGATGGTGTCCATGTCGGGTTGCTGACCATCGATCTTAGTGGCCACCGTCCAAGCCACCTGCCAGTTGGCGAGCCGCAGGTATTCGAGTCCCGCGGTGACTTCGGCCAGGTTGCGCTGCACCCAGGGCGCATCAATCAGCCGCGAACCATCGGCCCGCTTGGTGTTCTTGGCGTAGTCGATGGTTTCCTCAAGCGCTTTGGTAACCATGCCCGACGAACAGATCGTGACCCGCTCACGATTCAGTTGACTGGTGATCAGGCCCCAGCCGCCATTCTCTTCGCCTATGAGTGTGGAAGCAGGTACCCGCACGTCGTCAAAGAACGTGTGATTGATGTCGTGAGTCGACAGCAGGTCGAGCGGTTGAATCGAGAGTCCCGGAGTATCCATCGGAATGCAGAACAGCGAGATGCCCTTGTGCTTCTTGACTTCGGGGTTGGTGCGAGCAGCCAGCCAAATGTAGTCGGCGTCTTTTGCCAGCGAAGTCCAAGTCTTTTGGCCGTTGATGATGTATTCGTCACCGTCTCGAACCGCCCGGGTGGTTAGAGACGCCAAGTCTGTTCCTGCATCGGGTTCGGAATATCCGATGCAGAAAGTGATCTCTCCTTTGGAAATTTTGGGCAGGAAGAACTGCTTTTGCTCCTCGGTCCCGAACTGCATCAGCGTCGGCCCGACCGTGTTGATCGTCAACATGGGGATGGGAGCGCCGCTCGCTACCGACTCGTCGAACATCACGAACTGTTCAACCGCTGAGTAACCGCGCCCGCCGTACTCTGTGGGCCAGCCAACCGTCAGCCAACCATCGCGCCCCAGGCGACCCACGATTTCCCGATGGGCAGGGCCGCAGCCATCCTCGGCTGCGAGCGCCTCGCGGACTTCGGGGGTCAGAAGTTCGCGGTAGTAAGCGCGCAGCTCAGCCCGCAACTCCTCCTGTCTAGTGTTGTACCCGATAAACATGGGTTGTTTCTAGCAACTTGACGTGTCGGGAGCACATCGCGACTTCCGTAAATTCCTTGTGCCAGGGGTTACTCGAATCTGGTGCCGGCTTCTTTCAGATAGTCGAGGAACCGTATTCCGGCATCCGCGGCCAACTCACCTGGTTTGTATGTCACCGCGTGCAGCGTGCCGGTGTAACCGAAGGGGCCGTGCTTCTCATAAATCTCCCAACTCACCGGGGAGCGGCGGTCAATCCCAATATCAATGCCCTCGAACGGAGCGATCGCCATCAACACCGGCAAGTCGAGCGCTTCGCCCACCTCGCTGCCGTCACAACTGATGTGGGCGTTTTGGCGCCAATTTGGCTCTCGTTGCATCGCCAAGACGATCTCGCTGGTTCCCGCGGCGAGTTCACCGCAGTCGACAACGGTCATATCGCCGTAGCCGTTGAACACAAAGAACAGGCGACCGCCTTCCACATACATCGCGTAACCGCCACCCTGATCGCCGTGGGCGAACAACATGCCTCGGTGGCCGATCATCTCGTAGTACTGCTGACGATGGGTCGAGTCGCACCCAGGGTCCGACAAAGACGCTGAAAAACTCGCACCGGCAGGCGCAGGCACTGGCTGACCGTTCTTGCTGGTAGGTATTTCCAAACCGGTCAGCTCCGCGAGGGTCGGCAGCAGATCCGTAATGTGTTGATACTGCGTACGGATCTCCCCGTGGCCGTTCGCCTCTTGAACCTCAGCGACCGAACCTGACAAGGAATCTGCAAGACCTGCGGGCCAATGCACGATGAATGGAACCTGATGGCCGCCCTGGTGGGTGTTGATCTTGTACAGCCGAAACGGTGTGTTGGAGGCCATCGCCCAGCCCATCGGGTAGCGCGGCAATGTTTGCGGCCCGCCCATGAGATCCAGTCGCGTGTGATCGAGCGCCACGTCTTCAAGCGCGTCGTTGCCGGTCTGCATCAGCAGGGTCCGGAAGTACTGTGATGTGCCGTCTTGTTGACCTTCGCGCGATCCCCCATTGTCGGAGGTGAACACGATGATGGTGTTGTCCCACTCGCCTGTGGCTTGCAGGTGTTCACGGAGCCGTCCCACGCTTTGGTCGACGCTGTCAACCATGCCCGCAAAGATCTCCATATAGCGGGCGAATGTCTCACGTTGCAGATCGCTGAGTTCATCCCAGGGGGTTGCCGCGTGTTGCTCTTCGGTGTTTCGGGGCGGCAGCACCGTGTCGGGGGCGATGACCCCGAGCTCCTTCTGCCTGGCGAAACGCTGCTCACGGATCTGATCCCAGCCCGCATCGTAAGCACCCCGGTATTTGTCCATGTCTGCCTGTTTGGCCTGCAACGGCGCGTGGACCGCACCATGGGCATAGTAGAGAAAAAACGGTTTGGCCGGATGCGAAGAGCGAACCTCGTCGATCATCTTGATGGCCTGATCGGTGAGGTCGTCGGTGAAGTAATAGTCGTCGGGGTACTGGTCGATGTTGATGTGATGGTTGTCTTCGTAGAGCCGGTGGGGTTGATGGAAGTTGGTGAAACCATCGAGGATTCCGTAATAGCGTTCAAAGCCCTTTTGGAGTGGCCAGGAGTTGCGAGGCCCGGCTTCGCTGAGGCTGGAGTCCTTGCAGAGGTGCCACTTGCCAACCATCAGCGACGCCCACCCGTGGTCCCGGAAGAGTTCGGCCATGGTCACGGCATCATCACGGATCTCATGCGCATAGCCGGGGAATCCGGGATCGCTGTGCGCAACGTGGCCCATACCGGCCAGGTGATGGTTGAGACCGGTCAGCATCGACGCCCGAGTCGGCGAACACATCGGGTTGACGTGGAAGTTGGTGTAGCGAACACCATTGGCGGCTAGAGCATCCAGTTCGGGGGTGTCGATTTCAGATCCGTAACAGCCGAGGTCAGCGAAACCGAGGTCGTCGGCCAGCATGACGATGATGTTGGGAGCTCCTTGGCGAGCGGTCGGGCGCTGTGGCCAAGCAGGTTTCGACGTTGAGAAGATACGGCCGACTTCCCCCTCAAACCCCGCGTAGGGCGCGGTTGAGTCCGGTACCGGGGTGGTTGACACGTCAGCTTTTGAAGAAAGCGGGGCTGGTCGCTTTGCGGGGTATCTCCGCCAATGGAGTTGCCACCGCAGCAACCGAAGGGCCGTGTTCGGCTCCGAGAGGTGCTAGCGCATCAAGATCAAAGCGGTACACATGGGCCGCGTTTCCGCTTAGCACTCTGCGCATGTCTGCTTCTTCCCAATGGGAGAACGACCGTTGCAGCGCTTCGAGCGAATAGGGGTAGGTGCCTTCGTGGTGCGGGTAGTCAGAACCCCACATGACTTTGTGAACTCCTAGAGTCCTGATCGCTTCGGCTTCTGCCGGCGACGGGAACGACGCTCCGATCCAGACATTGCGGTCGAAGTACTCGCTGGGTTTCATGGGCAGAACCACATCGGCCGAGAAGCCGAGTTCGCCGACGCGTCCAGCAGAAATCTGCATGTGATAGGCGTCCATGCGCCTCAGTTCGTCGATGGCCCAAGCCGTACCTTGCTCGGTCATTACATACTTGAGTTGGGGGAATCGTTCGAACACGCCGCTCATGATCAGGTGAGACAGGTTCCGGTGGGCGAAGAACGGCACCTCCATCAAGAAGATCAGTCCCGAAGCGGGATCGCTGCCATAGTTCGGCGTGCCGTTGCCACCGTGTTGAGTGATCACCAGATCGAGGTCGGAGATAGCCGCCCACAGTCGATCCCAGTGCGGTGACCAAAGACCGGGCAAGTCAACATCGGGTGCCACATGGGGCATCATGAAGCTGCGGAATCCCTCCGCTGCGGCCCATTCGAGGGTACTGATTGCGTCGTCAAGGTCTTCTAAGAAGATCTGTGGCAGGCCGCAGCGTTGCGTCGGATACAGATCGCACCAATCCTTGAGCCAGCGGTTGTGGGCCTCAATGCCGGCCCGGCGACGCTCGTATTCTTCTCGGTCGCGTGGTGGGTAGGCGATAAGCATTCCGGTTGGGTAGAACGGCGGCACCGTGTTCGGAAAGGTGATCTCAGCAACGATGCCGTCTGCATACTGTTCGCTCAGCCGCCGCTCGTTGTCCCAATTCCGGGTCCGGCCGTCGTCTTGGAGGTCTCGGTAGGGGTTGCTGTACGCACCCCGCCAGTCGGCAAAGGCCTGTTTCCACTCTGCCGCTAGATACTCCTCATACATGGCCATGTTGCCGCCCGCATGGCTGTCCGCCGTAATGATCGTGTAGTTGTCACTCATAGGGGTCAGCCTAGGGGCCAAGCGAGCACCCTAAAGAATCCGTCACGACTATCTTTGAGTTGCGCGCCGATGAAGCCTCGCTACGTGGTTTCGTCGACCTGTTCATCCTCGCGCAGATGGACGGCACGACTCGGTAGTCCCACCAAGACGCCGCCGACGATGTTCCCCAGAGTGACCGGAATCAGGTTGGCGAACACCCCGGCCCAGGTGAGATTCTCCACGTCGCCGGCCACGAGTCCGGCAGCTTCGATAGCACCGGGTTCGCCCGAGATCAGCATTCCGACCGGCGTGAAGTACATGTTGGCGATGCTGTGCTCGAACCCCCCGGTGACGAAGGCAGCGATCGGCAACAGCACTCCGAACATCTTGTCGGTGACGGTGCGTCCAGCCGCGGCCGTCCAAACGGCGAGGCAGACCAAGATGTTGGCCAAGACACCTCGCAGGAAAGCCTCCACGAACCCCAGGTTCACCTTGGCATTGGCGGTCGACACCGCTTCCGCGGCGAACGACATGTCGCCCTGTTCCCACCAGCGGCTGTAGAACACCAGCAGCACTAGCGCTATAGAGCCGACGAAGTTGCCTACGTAAACCAGTGTCCAGTTACGGGCCACCCCAATAAAGCGCACTTGGTGAGTGATGAGACTCGTGACCATCAAGTTGTTGCCGGTGAACAATTCGGCTCCGAGCACCACCACAAACAGCAGGCCCACCGAGAAGCCCATGCCCATCAGCAACCGCGTCGGTCCGAGGCCGAGTTCCGAGCCTGCCCCGATGCTGCTGGCGAACATGGCACCGAGACCGATGAAAACGCCTGCCGCGACGGCGAGCATCAGCGTTGCGACTGTCTCGGCTTGGGCCTTGAGCGCTCCAGAACTCGCTACCTCGCGTGAGAGTTCCTCTGGTGTCGGAGCGGTCACCGGGTCATTTTAGGCACACGCGGACACACCAGCCGGGCCAACCCCGCAATCGCCTACCCGCGGCGACCACGGCTCGGCGTCTCGCCGAGCCGTGGTCAGTCGCTAACACTGAGACGAGCCCGCTGTTCGGCGAGGGTTTGGCCGGCGGCCCAATTGTTGGTTTCCAGGGCCTTGAGGATTCCGATGAGGTTGCGGTCGCGGAGGCGTTCCAGTTCTCGGGGCGTGTATTGGCCGGATTGAGCGTCGGACTGAGCGACCAGCGTCTCGACAAGCTCATCGCTGAGTTCGGGGACATCGGTCAACTTGCTCCATGGAAGCGCCAACGTTGGGCCGAACTGACGGATGAAGTGTTCGAAACCGCCTTCTCCGCCGGCCGCGCGGTAGGTCTCAAAGAGTCCCATCTGAGCCCAGCGCAGACCGAAACCGTAACGGATGGCGTCATCGATCTCTTCGGTGGTGGCCACACCGTCGTTGACGAGCCATAGCGCCTCGCGCCAAACCGCTTCAAGCAAGCGATCTGCGATGAAGGCATCGATCTCGACACGGACATGCAACGGCTTCATGGAGATCGACGAATAAGTCTCCATAGCCGCAGCAATCGCCGACTCGGCGGTCTGTTCTCCACCGCAAACCTCCACCAGCGGTAAGAGATACACGGGATTGAATGGATGGCCTACAAGCAAACGCTCCGGGTGGGCCAAGGGGGCTTGAAGGTAGGTGGGCTTGATCCCCGACGTTGACGATGCGATCACCGTGTCGGGCGGGGCGTGCTGATCGATCTCGGCAAGGATGCCCCTCTTGACATCAAGGTTTTCGGGAGCACTCTCCTGCACGTGGTGCGCCTCTGCGACAGCTTCGGCGATCGAGTCGACGATGGTCACGGTGCCCTCGTTGGTGGGTGGCAGTTCAAGGTCACCCCACGCGGCGCGGGCGTTGGCAAATACCTCGTCGATGATCCGCGCAGTGTCGGGGTTGGGATCAGCCACCAACACGTCAACCCCATGCAAAGCGAACCGAGCGGCCCAAGCGGAACCGATCACACCGGCGCCAACAACGGCAACTGTCTCCAATGAAGCCACGCAGACTGCCCCTTCCTGTCCTTAGGACTCGTCAGGTTCGCTTGGTTATACCGAGCATGTCGCGAACCTCGGCGGGACCCATGACATCGATGTTCAAGGAGTCGAGGATCTGCACGGCACGATCGACAAGCATGCCGTTAGTGGCCAATACGCCCTTTTCGAGATACAGGTTGTCCTCCAGACCGACGCGAACGTTGCCGCCCACCAAGACCGCGGCAGCCACATATTCGAGTTGCCGACGCCCGATTGAGAAAGTGGAGAAGGTCCAATGGTCAGGGGTGTTGTTGACCATCGCCATCAGGGTGTTCATGTCGTCGGGTGCGCCCCACGGAACACCCATGCACAACTGCGCCATGATCGGAGGTTCCAGCAGTCCCCGCGCTTCCATTTGTTTGGCGTACCAGAGATGACCGGTGTCGAAACATTCGAGTTCAGGCATCACATCGAGTTCGGCGAACTGGCGGGCTATCTCATCAAGCTGCGAGGTGGAGTTGGCCATGATGTAGTCACCCTCTCCAAAGTTCATAGTCCCCATGTCGATCGTGGCGATCTCGGGCATGCACTCACGCACATGTGCCATCCGTTCGGTGGCACCGGCCATATCGGTGCCCTCCTCGTTGAGGGGAAGCGGACTCTCAACCCCGCCGAGTGTCAGATCGGCACCGGTTCCCCCCGTGAGATTGATGACCACGTCGGTGTCTGACGACCGAATCCGGTCGGTCACCTCCTTGTAGAGGTCGACATCGCGGCTCTGCCTGCCGGTCGCCAGATCTCGGACGTGGCAATGCACGATTGCAGCGCCGGCTTTGGCCGCTTCGATCGCGGCGTTGGCGATCTCTTCGGGCGTGACCGGAATATGAACGGACTTGGCAACCGTGTCACCGCCTCCGGTAACAGCACAAGTGATGAAAGTGCTCATTGGATCCCCTCTCTATTCGGGTCTTACTGACATTGGAGCGGTCTGGTGACGGCGCATCAAGACTCGCAGTCGCGAATGCACCTCATCGTGATCGACATAGGCGCCGCGCAGCACTCTTCTACCTGTGGTCTCGCTGAACGGACCGCGTCCATGCAGGATGCGCCGGTTGTCGAAGGCGACGAGTTCTCCCACCGAGAAAACGGAGCGGAGTTGATATTCGTCGCTGCGAGACAGCTCCGAGAAACGCCGCAAAGCCTTATAGGCGAAGGGAAGGTCCTCTTCGGGCATGTCGGGGAAGGCCCTCACAGGGTGAAACGTCCGAAATGTCAACGGGCTGCCAGGTCCTCCGTGATCAATCAGGGGGCCACTCCAACGATGGTCATGATCTGGTGAGCGGTTGAAGAAGATCCATTTGGCGCGGCAGAGAATCTCATAGACCTCAGGTTCATTGTCGCGAAGATGCCGAGCCACTGCGTAGCCGTCGGTCATGTGGCTCAACCCCCCGGTGCAGTCGTTCACTTGACAGTGCAGAAGCTGGTATCCCGGCGGAATCTCGCGGGTCGGAAGATCAGCATGGGGAGCCAAAGGCAGAGCCGTGTTGGCGACCGAACCCGGGTCCAAATCAGCGCTGACCGACCAAGTGGTACCAAAATTGGTGTCGCGCAGCGCGCCGATTCGAAGGCCCAGCTCGGTAACCACTTCTTCTTCGCTTCCGAGTCCAACAAGGCGGGCGATACCCAACTCGACCAGCTTTGTCAGCCATTGTCTCAACGCATCGTCGTCTTTGAGCACTCGCGGCCCGTCGAAGGTCGGCAGCTCAGGCAGTGTGGCAACTGTCCAGGTTTGAAATGCAGGAATGTGGGCGCGGTGGGAGTGGCGACCCTCATGCACATGACGTAACCAGCCGGAGTGGTAGAGCGAAGTCGGATACCCGTTCCAGGTCACCTCCAAGTCGCCATTGTGCGCAACAGCGACTCCTTTGAGCGTGTCCGGCAACGGCAGATCCGCGGGGTCGAGTTTGTTTTCCCTGGTTTGTTCATCGATCGACTCATCGCCCATGCGATTCTCAAAGAGCCAAAGCGAATAAGCGCGCATCTCTGCCCCATCGGGCCAGCGAATCACCACAAAATCTCCGTCTCGCTGAGCACCAGAAATCGGATGCTCAACGTAGCGATAGAAATCTGGTGTCCTACCTAGAGACACGACCTGCTGTATATGCGCAGAGTATCAGGTATCGCGTAGCAATTCGATAAGCGAACTGGAATCCCAGCGACCATGCCCTTGGTCCTGGAGGCGGGCGTAAAACTGGTCGACCAATGCGGTTACCGGTAAGTGGGCTCCGATGCGGTCGGCCTGCGCTAGGCAGATGCCGAGATCCTTGCGCATCCAGTCGAGAGCGAAGCCGTGATCGAACTTGCGTTCAGCCATTGTTTGACTGCGGTTCTCCATCTGCCAGGAACCGGCGGCTCCTTTGGAGATGGTTTCGACGACCTCACCGACATCGAGTCCCGCCCGAATAGCGAAGTCAAGCCCCTCGCTGAGTCCCTGGACCAACCCCGCGATACAAATCTGGTTGACCATCTTGGTGAGTTGCCCCGCCCCGGGCCCGCCGAGCAGGCGGCAAGCCCGCGAGTAAGCGGCAATAACCGGTGCGGCCCGGTCGAAGTCGACGCGGTCACCTCCGCACATCACCGTCAGTAGGCCGTTTTCGGCCCCAGCCTGACCTCCAGATATCGGCGCATCGACGAAGCCGACGCCTACCGTCGCTGCCGCAGCGTGTACTTCTTGAGCCAGATCAGCCGATGCGGTCGTGTGGTCGACTAGCACCGAACCGGATTTCATCGCCGAAAGAACTCCGCTGGCAGCGGTGGTGACGGCCCGAACATCAGGATCGTCGCCCACGCACACCATCACGAATTCAGCGCCCTCAGCGGCTGCCGCCGGAGTCGGTGCATGGGATCCGCCGTGCTCTTCGACCCAAGACTGCGCGCGGGCCGCCGTGCGGTTGTAGACGGTAACGCTGTGTCCGGCCGCCTGCAGATGCCCTGCCATCGGGTATCCCATTACTCCCAACCCAACAAATGCACATTTACTCATGGGTGCAGGCTAGAGGGGCAAGCCCGGCAGGTGGCAGTCTGGGTTAAGGTCGCACCCATGACCGAACCGGTACGGATCGTTGTCTGGTCCGACTTTCTTTGACCATGGTGTTATGTCGGGACAGTTCGTCTCGACCAGATCAAGGATCACTTCGGCGATCAGATAAGAGTTACTTGGCGGTCGTTTCTGTTGAGAACCGAGCCGAAGGCAGCATCGCTTGAGAAGTTCATCCAATACACGAAGTCTTGGCGACGCCCTGGCGAGATGGAGCCTGCAGTGGTGTTCAACGAGTGGGCCTCGGCAAACGAACCGCCTTCGTCAAGTTTGCCGGCTCAGGTGGCTGCCAAGTCGATGGAGATTCTTGCTCCCGAAAGTGTTGACGCTTTTCATCATCGGCTTCTTCGGGCCTACTTCACCGAGAACCAGACCATCTCGGACTGGTCTGTGTTGGGTGCGGTTGCGAGAGACGTTGGCGTTGACTCAGAAGAATTTCTGTCAGTGACTCAACAGCGTGATCGCTCACTCACCGAGGACGTGATAGCGGACCACAACGAGGCCATTAATAGAGGCATCACAGGTGTGCCGGCGATGATCTTCAACGACACGTTCCCGATCCAGGGAGCCCAAGACTTCGACAGTCTGTCGACATGGATTCAGCGCCTGCTCGATCGTCAGTCTGGGTGAGGGGCCAACTTACTGGTCTGCGCGCCGTGTGCGAGCCGCGACCACCGCCGTCACCCGCGTCGCGCCGGCTTCTTGCAGCAGTTGCGCAAGGTAACGCAGGGTCGTCCCCGTTAGTACAACGTCATCGACTAGCACTATCCCGTGGCCACCAACCGGGCTCTTGACCTCATAACCAGCCGCTTCGACAACAGCGAGCCGCTGCTGTAGCGGAGTGTCCCGCAATCTGGCCGTGGCTTCACCCCGCGTCAGAGCCCCGCACACCCTTGCTCCCATGGCATCGGCGACGGCACTGGCCAGCGCCGGGACTAGACGTCGGTTGCTGCCATTTCCATTCGGAACTGGAACCACCAGTGTGCTGCTCGGGGTATCGCTGACGGTACCACCTGAAGGTGTTTCCAAGTTGTGGGCAAAGTTCGACAACTGCTCTTGGAGTTCGGTCACCGCCGTCTCCGAGTCGTGATCCTTGGCAGCGGCGATCAGTTCGCCCAACGGAGTTGGCGAGTTGTTGTCTTCGCACCAATAGGTGCCCATTACGTGAACCCGTTCAAGCACGATGGCTGACCCTAACCAATGAGACACACAACAAGTGCGAACTTTTGTAAGCATTATTGCGAAATAAGGTTGCAGCTAGACGGAGTGCTAACTATAGTACGCATGTCGGGTTACAAGAGTTTCTGCTCTTCACCGACAATCCCCCACCCCCCAATATCAATCCAGGAGTCAAAATGTCTGAAGTTCTCGAACAGGTGAAGTCCGCCGCTTACACGTCGGTCGGAGTCAACCTTCTGGTCACCGACGCAATCGTCGGACGCGAGCTTCCTGCCCCCGAATTCATTGAGGAGCACGCCACGCTCGCCCGCAAATACGCCACCAAAGCCCTCAAAGACTTTCGTGCCTTTGCTGAGCCGCGCGCCATCAGGCTCACCGAGCAACTGCCCTCACGGGTCGCCGAAGCAATCACCGACAACCGCAACAAAGCGTGGGATTTCATCGGCATCGAAGCCCCAGCGGTAGCCACCAAGGCTGCAACGACCACCAAGCGTCCCACCGCCAAGGTGACAAAGCCCGCCACCAGCACCAAGACCGCTGCAAAGGCAAGTAAGCCCGCCACCGCCACGAAGACCGCTGCCGCTGAGTCCGTGCAGACCGATGGCGGCAAAGCCAAGGCCTAACAGCCGTTCGGCCGTTTCTCAGGTGCCCCTCCAATGGTGACCCGAAGAAACCTGGATCCTCTCAAGGATCTCGGCGAGTACATACGCGAACAACGTCGCCAGGCCGAGCTCAGCCTTCGCAAACTGGCCGACTTGGCCCAGGTATCAAACCCCTACCTCTCCCAAATCGAACGGGGTCTCAAGCGACCTTCTGCAGAAATCCTCCAACAGATAGCCCGTGCGTTGGAGGTGTCTGCGGAGTCACTGTATGTCCGAGCCGGGATCCTTGATGAGGATCGAGACAGCAACTTGATTGCCACTATCCGCGCTCAGTCAGATCTGACCACAGAGCAGAAACAGGTCCTCATCAGGATCTATCGCTCGTTCCTTTCGGAAAACGAAGAACCGGACCCCGACGAACAATCAGCGGGCGAGGAATCAGCGGACGAGTAGTTATGACCCAACGGTGGGCATCTCGGCTGTGCCGTAGCCCCCGTCCACCACACCCTCGGTGAAGAACGTCTCCCACATCAGGCCCTGGGGGTCGGTGACCCACGACTTGTGCTGGAGTTGGTAGCCGCAAACCAAGTCGTCCTGGTCGGCGCGGGTCATTCCGACCGCGTCGATATGGTCCCGCATCTCTTCAAGCTCATGTTGGCTCTCGACCTGTATGCCGTAGTGCGCCGAGCCGGCCTCGCCCTCGCCGCGGGTGCACAGCGAGAAGTTCACTCGGGGGTCCTCAAGCATCCATTTGGCATAGTCTGCGCGCCTCAGGCTGGGTTCAACCCCGAACAATCGTGTGTAGAACTCGACGCTCTCGTCGAGGTCGTCGACCTGTAGTCCAATGTGCATGCGCCGCAACTGAATCTCCTATTTGGCCGGATATTGGCCGGCCACCTACCTTCACTAGGCCAAGACTAGGCCGTAGTCTGCCAGGTGATGAAGCGTGTCGCTCCCGAATTGCTGTTCATGTCGGGTGCGGTATCGCAGTATCTAGGCGCAGTCGTGGCGGTGGGTCTGTTTGCGGAGCTCTCGCCCGGGGGGACGGCGTGGCTGCGGGTGTTGGGGGCTGCCGCGATCATCGTGATTCTTCGCCGATCTTGGCGTCGAAGTTGGAATCCCGAAGCACTTTGGAACGCGGCGAAGTTCGGGGTGGCGCTGGCAGCAATGAACCTGGCGTTCTACTTGGCGATTGACGAACTACCGCTGGGCAACGCCGTAGCTATTGAGTTTCTCGGCCCACTGACAGTGGCCGCGATCGGCACTCGAACCCTGCGCTCAGGCGGCGCGCTGATGTTGGCAGTGGTGGGTGTGGTGATATTGGCTGGCGTTGAGGCCGAGGGCACCCTTCGGGGTGTGAGCTTCGCTCTGCTGGCCGCCGTGTTCTGGGCAATGTATATAGTGCTCGGCCATCGTGTAGCACGCAGCCCGGCAGCGATCGACGGTTTGGGCCTTGGGATGCTGGCAGGCGCAATTGCGATCAGCCCCTTCGGAGTGCCTGATGTGGCTCCTGCACTCGCTACACCTTGGCTCTTGGTCCTGGGTCTGGCCACCGGTTTGCTATCGAACGTCGTCCCCTACGGGATCGATCAACTGGTCATGCAACAGATCGACCAGCGTCGGTTCGCTCTGTTACAAGCGATGCTGCCCGTAACCGCCACGCTGGTCGGTCTTATCTTCCTGGTACAAGTCCCAAGCCTGCGTGACCTATCCGGGATCACCTTGGTAATCGTTTCAATAGCCCTCAGCCGCTCCTGAGATCACAAGGTCAACAACGGTCGGCGGATACTTAGACTGCGGAGGCGAACAGCTTTGCGGACTCTGGAGCCAGGGAGACAAGGGAGACAGACGTGAATACGGGACTGCTGATTGGTGGGGAGCGCGTTGATGGCGCTCACGGCGAACGGATCGTGGTGCTCAACCCTGCTACGGGTGAGGCGATCACCGATGTGGCCGCTGGAACACCAGAAGACGCCTCACGCGCGGTGGATGTGGCAGCCGCGGCACAACGGGGCTGGGCCGAAACCGCGCCGCGTGTGCGGTCAGAGATCTTGCGGGCAGCTTGGCAATCGATGGTGGACCACACTGAGGAGTTAGCTGCACTCATCGTCACCGAACACGGCAAACCGCTCGCCGACGCCAAGGGTGAAGTCGCATACGCTGCTGAGTTCTTCAGATGGAACGCCGAGGAGACGGTGCGCATTCAAGGGTCTCTTGGCACGTCGCCGGGCGGCGACAAAAAGATGATCGTGCATCACCCGCCCATGGGCGTGGTGGTCATGGTGACCCCCTGGAACTTCCCGGCTGCCATGATTACCCGCAAATTGGCGCCTGCACTCGGTGCCGGTAACGCAGTGGTCATCAAACCGCCCCGCGAGACGCCCCTGACCGCACTTCGTATCGGTGAACTCCTGGAGGAAGCGGGATTACCACCAGGGCTGGTCAACATCGTGGCGACCTCGAACTCTGGGGCGTGGTTCGACGCGGCGATCGACAACACTCACACCCGCATGGTTTCGTTCACTGGTTCCACCGAAGTTGGGAGGGTGCTGCTGCGTCGTTGCGCGGACCGTGTGCTCAAGACCGTGATGGAACTCGGAGGCAATGCCCCCTTCGTCGTGTTCAACGATGCCGATCTCGAAGCCGCCGTCGAGGGCGCCATGGTAGCCAAAATGAGGCACTCGGCGGAAACCTGCACAGCCGCAAATCGCTTCTACGTGGAGTCCGGTATTGCCCAAGAGTTCACTTCTGCACTCGCTGAGGCCATGGGCGCTGTCAAGATCGGCAGTGGTTTTGACGAGTCAGTCACGTGCGGGCCCATGATCAACGCGCGTGCCATTGAAGACATCGACGGGTTGGTGAAGGGCGCAGTCGCGGCCGGCGCCAACGCGGTGATCGGAGGTGGGCCGGTTGACGGTCCCGGTTTCTTCTACGAGCCGACGGTACTGGAACGAGTCGATCATGGTTTCCCGATCGCTCGCGAGGAGATCTTCGGGCCGGTGGCTCCAATAATCCCTTTCGACGACACTGACGCCATGATCGATCAGGCCAACGACACCGAGATGGGACTCACCGGCTACGTCTATACACGTGACCTGGCCCGCGGGCTACGGGTCAGCGAACGCATCCACGCGGGGATGATCGGTCTCAATCGGGGCGCGGTGTCTGACCCTGCCGCTCCCTTCGGGGGCATGAAGCAGTCAGGTCTGGGCCGCGAGGGCGCCAGCGAGGGGATCTACGAGTTCTGTGAGACTCAATATATTGCCGCAAACTGGTAGACCCGCACCCCATCCGCTGAGCCGCGGTCATCCCGCGGTGCCGGTGGCCTCTGCGGTGCTCGCGGTCCTCGGTGTCGGCCGAGCGTCGCGTCGGCATGGTTGACCGCGGCGACCCGCACCGTGTGCCCGGTTCCGGCGGTTAAGCGAACAGCTTCTCGAACTGGTGCCGGGAGAGGGCGCCACCGGCGACGCGCAGCGAGTGCGCACGCTAAAAAGGACCTGCGGGCCAGGCTCGGCGACGACGCCAGGAACCCCAGCTACATCCTCACAGTCTCCGGCGCCGGGTATCGGGCCGCCGCCCCCTAGGCCTGCGGTTGCGTGCTCGATTCGTCGGTATGAACCTCGTCCTGGGTCATATGACGACCGGATTGAGGCGGTTCTCGATGCAGCGAACCAGATTGAGCGCCGTCAGGGCCGAGGACTTTGGATTCTCGTCGAGCGGCTTGTTTCGCAGGATGACGGAGAGTTCGCCGAATCGCCCGTCGGCGCGGATCTCGTGCCGGTTGACCTCTGCGTCTGGGTCCGCGATCAGCGTGACCCGGGTCGTCTCCGGTCCCGTGCCGGCCAATGCCGTCGTGAGGGCCGCGTTGGCGTTCTGGGGGAACCTCGAGGCGGCTTCGTCGGCTGTTCCGCTGAAGAACGCTTCGGCACAGGTGAGTGCATGCAGGTCGCACAGATTCTCGGCTGGCGTCCCGAGCCATGCCTGCGGGGGTTTGATGATGTGGTGCTCGACTGCGTCGATGCCCATTGCGCTTGCCGCGGCCAGGGCATCCACACCTCCGAGTGCGCCGGGCGGAACATGGATCTGGGCCCCCGTCCGGACGGCCAACTCTGTGAGGTCATCGAGAACCCCGGGTTCTGCGAAGGCAGAGACCGATGTGACAACGAAGTCAAAGCCCTCTTCGAGAGCGGCCCGGCCCCACGGGACGACGGTGTGGCGACCAGCGGCCTCGATGACCATCTCCGCTTCAATCTGACCGAGCTCTCGCGGACGGGCAAGCAGGAGTGCCTCCGGCGGAAGGTCCGAGCGGGGCTTCGTCGGGTCCCGCACCGCAACCGCCACGATCTCCACTCGGGTGCCGCGGTCGCGCAGCAGCCGGGCTGTCGCTCGGGCGATCGCACCCCAGCCGACCAGGACCAGTCGCAACCCGGTTGCCTCGCTTGTCGCGGCAGGTGTGCTCACTGGCGCTACAGCTTGACCCAGCCTTCGGGGGGTTCCTTGCCCGGGTGCACAGCCCTGCAATGACCACAGGTACGCAGTTCTTCATCCTGGTAGAACCGCTCGAACAACGGAGGCAAGTCACGCACGATGCTGGTCAGGATCATTTCGACGCGATGCACGAGTGACCGGCACTCGAAGCAGTACCACTCGAAGGCGTCCTTCTCCCGTTCGGGGCGCTTTGGCTCGATGACGAGCCCGATCGATCCGGGCTGGGGGCGTTGGGGGGAATGGCGCACATGGGCCGGTAGCAGGAGTATCTCGCCCTCGCAGATGGGGACGTCGTAATGGACGCCGCCATCGATGACCTTGAGCACCATGTCGCCCTCGAGTTGGTAGAAGAACTCCTCGACGGGGTCGTCGTGGAAGTCGGTACGCCGGTTGGGCCCGCCGACCACGGTGACCATGAGGTCGGCGTCCTCCCAGATCTGCTGGTTGCCGACCGGAGGCTTGAGCAGATCACGGTGCTCGTCGATCCAGGTCTGGAAGTTGAATGTTGTGAGCCGGGTCATGTCCACTCCTTCGGGGATCGCACCCTCAGGCCGCATTGTTCAAAGGCCTCACGGGTGGCCGCCTTCTCGTCGTCGGTCAGCTCCAGCAGCGGCTCGCGGACGCGGCCTCCGACCTGTCCGAGCAGCTCCTGCCAGTACTTCTGGTGGGCGTGGGGCTTCTCTGCGGGTCTGGTCCGCTTCAGGGCGTCGCGCACCGGGTTGAGGCTCTCGCTGATGCGGCGAGCCTCAACCGCGTCCCCTGCGAACGCCGCCTGGGTGTAGTCGTGCATTCGCCGGTCGGTGGCCGCCTGCAGCAGGAAGGGCGGCGGCGAGCACAGATAGAGCTTCCAGCCGAGCTCGAGGATGTTGTCGAGCCATTCGTCCTCCGACGCGGTGCTCACCTGGATCCGGTCGGAGGCCAGGGCGGTGAGCTCAGCGTACATCGGGCGGGGTACGCTGTACTTGATGGCCACCACGTTGTCGAGGTCCGCCAGCCGGTCACACAACTGCGGAGACATCAGGTAGCCGCTGTCGGGATGGCTCCACAGCGCCATGCCGATGTCGACGCTCTGCGAGATCGTCTCGTAGTACCGGTACACGGTCTCGTCGTGTTCGTGCACGAAGTGCAGCGTGGGAGCGTGCACCACGATGTAGTCCGCCCCGACGCTCTGCGCGTGGCGGGCGAGATCAAGGACCACGTCGAGGTTCTGGTCCGAGCATGACATCATGGTCTGGGCCCCCGAACCGGCGGCCTCCACAGCCAGCTCCAGGCACCGCTTGCGCTCGTCGAGGCTCATCGAGAAGAACTCGCCTTGCTTTCCGCACACGAAGAGCCCCGCGATGTGCAGGTCCTCGGTCCAGTGGCGGACGTTCTGTAGGAATCCGTCCTCGTCGATGCGCCCGTCGTCGGTGAACGGAGTAAGCGCGGCCGCCCAGATCCCTTTCATGTTGGCGTGGGCGTAGGCCTTGGCGTCACCTCTGGCGTATTTCATGGCGTGGGCAGGATCCTGCGGCTAGGCGATCGAGATGCTGTGCGAGACGTTCTTGACGACCATGTAGTTGTGCAGGCCCTCCACCCCGCCCTCGCGGCCGTAGCCGCTGGACTTGACGCCACCGAAGGGCGTCTCGGGCACTGAGGCCTCCAGCGTGTTGATCGACAGGTTCCCGGTCTCCACCCTCTCGACCATCCGGTCGACGTAGTCGGCGCGATTGGTGAATCCGTAGGCCGCCAGCCCGAAGCGCACCGAGTTGGCGCGCTCGATGGCCTCGTCGAGCGAACCCACCCGGTTGACGATGGCCAAGGGCCCGAACGGCTCTTCGCGCATCACCTTGGCATCGTCGGGAACATCGGCGAGCACGGTCGGTTCGAAGAAGTAGCCCGACGTTCCGATCCTGGATCCGCCGGTGGTGACCACAGCCCCCTTGTCGCGTGCGTCCGCGGCGAAGTCGGTCAGCGCGGCGAGGCGTCGGTCGTTGGCGAGCGGACCCATCTCGATGCCGGGTTCCATGCCGTCGCCAACCACTGTGGCTGCGGCCCGTTCGGTGAAGATGTCGAGGTACTCCTCGTAGATGCTGTCATGGACGAAGAAGCGGGTCGGAGACGTGCAGACCTGCCCGGCATTGCGCATCTTGCGCACCGCTGAAGTGACCGCGGCCGCCCTCACGTCGACGTCCTCGCAGACGATCACCGGTGCGTGACCGCCGAGTTCCATCAGCACCGGCTTCATGTGGTCCGAGGCCAGCCCGGTGAGATGGCGACCGACCGCCGTCGAGCCGGTGAACGCGACCAGCCGGATCGCGTCGTGGGGGATCAGATGCTCGGAGATCTCCGACGGCACGCCGCAGACCAGGTTCAGCACACCAGCCGGCAAGCCTGCGTCGTGGAAAGCCCGAACGATGTGCATGGCACCCGCCGGCGTCTCCTCCGCCGGCTTGAGGATTATCGAGCATCCCGCCGCCACCGCGCCCGCCACCTTACGAGCAGGCTGGCTCATCGGGAAGTTCCACGGCGAGAACGCAGCCACGGTGCCGACGGGCTGCTGGTGAACTATGTAGTTGATGCCCGGTGCGCTGGGGATGACCCGGCCGTAGGTGCGAACCGCCTCGCCGGCGTCCCACTCGAAGAATTCGCAGCCCCGGATGACCTCCAGCTTGGCCTGCGGGTACGGCTTGCCCAGCTCGAGGGTGATGTCGTGCGCGATCGCGGCTTGGCGTTCCCGCATGATCGCTGCAGCCGTACGCAGGACCTCGGCCCGGTCCTTGGGTGCGGTCTGGCTCCAGATCTCGAATCCCTTGGCGGCCGCCTCCAGAGCGTCGTCGAGATCCTGTGGGCCGGCGCACGAGAGCTGGCCGATGACCTGCTCATTCGCCGGGTTGACAACCGGCAGATGATCCGCAGTGGAGCGCCAGGAACCCCCTATGTAGAGCCCGACGTCGGGATAGTCGGTCATCACGGCCATAGCTCGAATCTAAGCCGCCACCCCAGCGGGCACAACTGCCGAGTTCCCCCGGCGACATACCCGAGACGGCAAGGGCCGCGGCCCACCGGATCAGGCCTCGGCCCGAGCCCTGGCTGCGTGTCGTAGTGCCTCCATGAGCGTGCGGGCGCTGGCCGGGAGTTCGCCACCCGATCGGGTGATGATCCCGACCGGGACCGAGGTGCCCTCGATGTCGACCTGGAGCGACACCAGCGCGTCGCGCTCGAAGTCGTCGGTGAATATTCCTGACGGCACCACGGTCAGGTGCTCCCCGCGCAGGACGAGCGCTCGCAGAGGCACGGGAGCGACGCACACGGTGACGTTGCTCGGTGTTCGACTGCACTCCCGAACGAACGCGGCTTCGATCTGCTGGCGAAGCGACGTGTCACGTGGGGGCAGGATCCAGGCGTCGTCCACCAGATCGGCCAGCCATCCCCGGTGACCGGAGCGTGCATGGCTTGGAGTGCAGACAACCTGCACATCGTCGTCATAGAGCGGTTCGACGTCCACACCTGGCATCGAGGCGAGAGGGGTTACACGCCCTATCACGAAGTCAACTTGACCGGACATCAGGTTCTCATGGAGCCGGTCCGGGGTCCCCTCTGAGATCGCGACCTGAACGTCGGGGAGCCGGCGGGTGACCTCGAAGACGGCGCTGGGAAGGATGTCTGCGGTCCCGGCCAGCAGTGTGCCGACGCGCACTTCGCCTCGGCGACCCCCGACGATCTCTTCGGCATGGCGGAGCAGCGAGCCCACCTCGGAAGTGACCATCTGCATGTGAGTGATGAGCGGCGCGCCGGCCGCGGTGACCGTCATCCCCTTGGGTCCCCGATCGAACAGCTGAACGCCGAGGATGCGCTCGAGTTCCGCCAGCGAGCGGGACATGGCGGGCTGGGTGAGATACAGCACGGTGCTGGCCTCGCGGATTGATCCACGATGGGCGATCGTCGCGGCCACGATCATGTGCCGGAGTCTGATCTGCCGCGATAGCAGCTCAGCAGGACGCATGTAATAACAGTATCGGTATGTATCTGATGGTTTCAAGCACAGGTTTGAGATCGGCGGGGAAGCGCCCGCTTCAGTCCCGTCCGGCCTCGATGATCTTGGCGGCGAACAGTTCCGGATTCGAGAACAGTGCCTCGTGGCCACCGGGCATCTGCACGATGCGAGCCAAGCCCAGCCGGGCGCTGAAGCGTGGGTGCCATGCGTACTCGCCGTGGGGCATGGCGATGTCCTCAGTGCAGTTGATGTAGGACTTCCCGATGGGCAAGTCCCAGAATCGCTTCAGGCTCAGCTTGTCCGACAGTGTCTTGCGGGGGTGGGGGCTCGTCAGCTCGTAGGTTCGCTGGGCTTCGGCGATGTCCATGTCGTTGCAGAAGACCTCGCGCCACACCACGAATGGCAGTACGCACGACCCGTCGCCGCGCTCGGCTGCACTGCCATCCATCATGTCCTTGTAGTGGGGCGGGCTGACGTCGTCGATCGACTCGCCGTCGAGCAGCACGAAGGCGTTCCAATAGACGAACCGCTTGATCCGCTCCCCGATCGCCTCGGCGACCGCGGAGATGATCGTGCCGCCGTAGCTGTGCCCCACGAGGACGATGTCGCTCAGATCGTTCTGCTCGATGTACGCCACCGCCGATGCGGTGGCGGTCTCGTGGCCGATCGTGCGGTCGATGTCGTCCCCGTGGCCGTTGCCGGCCAGCGTCGGGGTGTGAACGGTGTGGCCCTCGGCCCGGATGCGCTGGGCTACGTCGGACCACCCGGACCCGTCGTGCCATGCCCCGTGGATAAGGACGTAGGTGTCGGCCATGGAGTCATCCTCCTGTCTGGATGATCGGTCTGTGCCACCTCCCGTGCTGCACGAGGGCGGCGCGCACAACTATGGGGCCCCGCGGCCCCCGGCGCCATTGCAATATGCGTCAGCAGACCTATCGCTTCCGGTATGGATGTGACCCCGGCAGCAGCGGCAAGTCCGCTCGGCGCTCGCACTTGCGCATGTCTCGATTGGTATGTCTTGGCTCTCGTTCGGCACTACCCAAGCTCGACCCTCGGATCTAAGGTTCGCCCCCATCGCGGCAAACTCAGTCCGCGTCCTGGAGGAGGGCACATGGGTATCGACACGATTCCTGCAAGAACACGGACACGACCTGATCGTGCGTCAGGGGTGAGTCGCCTTCGGCGTGCTCTCGTGGTGTTGGCCGCGTTCAGCGTCTTGGCAGCCGCCTGCGGCGGCGACGATGAGGACGGTGCCGGGGAGGACCTCGCGACGTCTAGCACCACGACACCGGAGAGTGACGGAGTCGCCCCGGAGCCCGAGGCGCCGGACGGGCTCGCGTGCGGACTCGCGACGGGTCAGGCTGCGACGGGTGAGCCGATCAGGGTCGGCGCGGTGGTCACCATCACTGGTGCCGCCGACTTCTCATCGGCGTCGAGGTCCGCGGCGGCATACTTCGACTGCGTCAATGCCAACGGAGGCATCAACGGTCGTCCCATCCAGTACCTGGTGGAGGACGACGGGACCAACCCCGAGCAGGCTGCCGGCGCGGCCGCCCGGTTAGTCGAGGACGAAGGCGTTGTGGCGATGGTGGCGTCGACCAGTTTCCTGGAGTGCGGAGTGAACGGCGCCTACTACGCCGATCACAACGTGGTGGTCATCGCAGGCACCGGTGCTCCGCGGGAGTGCTTCGAGTCGGCCAATATCGCTCCCGTCAATGCCGGGCCGCGTATCAGCCTCATCGGAGCGGCTCAGTACGGTGTCGAGGCCTACGGCATCGAGCACGTCGTGTGCATCACGTTCGCCATTCCCAACCTGGGCGAATGGGCTTGTGACGGCATCGCCGAATGGGGCGCCGCCTCGGGCATCGCCGCAGAGGTCGTGACCCATCCGATCGACACTGCGGATCCAACCTCCATCGTTCTGGAAGCCGCCGCCAAGGGTCCGGACGCCATCGTCGTGATCGAGCCTCTGCCGCTGGGGCTGGCCATCCTCCAAGCCGCGGAACAGCAGGATCTCGCCGCGGACATTCATTGGATGGCCGGCACGTCGCTGTACGACGCTGCCTTTCCCGGATTGGTGGGGCCGTACTGGGACGGGCGCTTCGACGCTCAGATCGAGTTGGCCACCGTGGACAGCACCGGCGCGGACAACACCCTGTGGCTGGCAGTTCTCGATGCCTACGGGAGTGCCGACCAGCCTCGCGACACCTTCTCCCAGTCCGGGTTCCTGGCCGCGAAGATCTTCACCGAGACCGTCCTCGGTCTTGCCGACGACGAGGTCGACAACCGTGATGCGGTGACCGAGGCATTGCGTTCCATCACCAGCTATGAGTCCGATCTTCTCTGCGGGAGCTACTACTTCGGGCCCGGCGACGAGCACAAGTCCAACCATGCAGGACGCATGGCCAGCATCGTCGAGGGCGCCTGGGTCCAGAGCGCGGATTGCTTCGAGGTCAATGATCCCGACCTCGAAGACACGCTCGCACTCGAGAGCGAACTCGGCCTCGGGGGGTAGGGCCATGACGCCATCGGTGCCGGGCAGACGCACATAGGCGATGCCGGACCTGGGCCCGTTCGTGGTCACGGGGCTGGCCCTCGGGAGCATGTACGCGCTCTCGGGTGTGAGTCTCGTCGTCCTGTACCGATCAACGGGAGTGCTGAATCTGGCCCACGGCGCGATCGGAGCGTTGGCTGCGATGCTCGCCTGGGACCTCGGCGACGCCGGGCGTGTCAGCTTGGCCGGAGTCGTCGTCGCCCTCGTCGCCAGCGTGGGTCTGAGCGTCGGCTACGGAGTGGTCGTCTCGCCCCGTCTGGGCCACCGCGATCCGGTGGTCTCCGCGGTCGGAACACTCGCTCTGGCGTTGGTCCTCCTCGGGTTCATCTCCTGGCACTGGCCCACCGACCTCCGGACTCTTCGGCTGCCGACTGACGGAACATCGGTCGGGGTCCTGGGCGTCCGGGTGACCGGCACGAGGCTGTTGGCCGCCGGCTTCGCGACCGCGATCGTCGGTGGGCTGGGACTGGTACTGGCCCGGACGCGCGTGGGGCTGCTGCTTCGGGCCACTGCCGCCGACCGCACCGCGGCCTCCGTGCTGGGCATAAGCACCCGGCGGAGCGACCTGGCCGCGTGGGCGATTGGTGGGGTGTTGGCCGGGGCCTCGGGATTGTTGCTCGCGAACCTTGTCCGGCTCGACCCCGGCGTGCTGACTCTCCTGGTGATCCCCTCAGTGGCCGCCGCATCCGTGGGTCTGCTTCGGTCACAGGCCGGAGCGTTCGGCGGCGGGATCTTGATCGGGCTGGTGGAGGCCGTCGCTACGCCGTTCGGCGTCGGCCCGTACCGCGCCGCCGCGCCCTTCGTGGTGGCGATCGTGGTGATCGCGAGCCGGCACCGCGCCTACGCGGTGGTCCGGTCGGTCGCCTCCGTCCATGGGCACGGCGACAGTCGCGCCTGGCCTCGGCAAGGGCCCGCTGCACTGATTGCGCCAGTGGCGGTCGCGGTTGCAGCAGTGATCGTTCCTTCGGGTCTCGACGCCTTCTGGACGAAGGCGTACACGACTTCGCTCATCTTCGCCATCGCAGCCTTGGGGGTGGCGGTCCTGTACGGCCAGTTGGGCGAGGCATCCCTCGCGCAAGTCGCGCTCATGGGCGTCGGGGGCTGGGTTGCGCTCCGTGTGTCCCATGGAACTGGCATCCCGTTCGTGATGGTGGCGGTGATAGCAACGACCGTCACCGCCGTGGTGGCCGGGATCGTGGGCCTTCCCGCCATCCGGGTTCGGGGTCTCATGCTCACCGTCGCCACGTTGATGATCGCCGGTGCCGTGCAGGCGGTCCTGCCCGCGACCGGATTCCCGGACGGCGGTGGGGGTGTGCTCGGAAGGGTCGCGGAGGGAGGCCGGGTGCCGATGCGTCGCCCGTCGTTCGCCGAGTCCGATCCCGCGTACGCCCGCTTCGTTGCCCTGATCCTGGTCGCATGCCTGGTTGCGGGCCTGTTCTTGCGGTGCAACCGCTTCGGTCGGAGTCTCGCCACCGTCTCCGCCAGCGACGCATCGGCTTCATCGGTCGGCATCAACGTCATTCGAACCAAGACGGCGGCGTTCATGGTCGCCGGCGCCTTCGCAGGAATCGCCGGTGCGCTCCTGGCGGGAAGCACGCGGCATCTCGACCCAGCGTCGTTCCGCGCCATCGACTCCATCGTGTTGTGCGCCATAGTGATCGCGGCCGGGACACGGTGGTGGTCGCCTATCGTCGCAGGGCTGCTGATGAAGGGAGCGCCTGCCCTGTTCTCCGAACTCGACATCGACGGCAACCTGACCCTCGTCATCTTCGGCGTGCTGCTGCTCCAGACGCTCCTCTTCGCCCCTGCTGGGATCTCAGGACAGCTCGGTGGCGCCTTCCAGCGACTCACCGCCGGCAGGGGTCCATGACTACCATCACCTTCGACAGGCTGACGGTGTCGCTCGGCGGCGTCACGCCGGTGCGGGCCCTGACGGCAGAGCTGTCGGGGAGGATCAGTGGCGTCATCGGGCCCAATGGCGCCGGGAAGACGACTCTGCTGAACGCCGTCAGCGGTTTCGTGCGCCCAGTCTCGGGCGATGTTCGGCTTGACGGAACGAGCATCGTCCGGCTCCCGCCCGATCGCCGGGCACGGCTGGGTGTGGGTCGCACGTTCCAGCACGCACAGATACCCGATTCAATCACCGCGCTCGAGAACGTGCGCGCCGGGCTGGACCACCACCGGCGACACGACTGTCTCGAGGCCGCGGAGGCGTTGGATATATGCCGCTTCGACGGGTCACCCGGCACGGCGACCGCGGACCTCACCGGCCTGCAGCGCCGCCAGGTGGAGCTTGCTCGTGCCATCGTCAGTCGGCCTCGCGCAGTGCTGCTCGACGAGCCGACTGCGGGCTTGGCCGAGGACGAGGTGACGCATATGCGGCCGGTCCTTGCCGAACTGCCCGAGCGCGTCGGGGCACTCGTCGTGCTGGTCGCACACGACCTGACTCTTGTCCGCTCGATCTGCAACCACGCGCTCGCGCTTGACTTCGGCGAGCTGCTGGCAGCCGGCGATCCGGACACTGTGCTGCGAGACGATCTCGTACGAGCGGCGTACCTGGGTATCAGTGGTCGTGAGTGATCCGCTGCTGGCCGTCGGGAGACTGACCGTGCGCCACGACAACCAGGTTGTCGTGGACGGCGTGACGGTCGAGGTCGCGGCCGGCGAGTCGGTGGCGGTCCTGGGGCGGAACGGGTCAGGGAAGTCGAGCCTCGCGGACGCGATCGCCGGCGTAATCCCATTTCAGGGGTCGCTTCACTTCGGTGGCCACGACGTGTCCGCGCTGCCGGCCCACGCCCGGCGCCGGCTGGGCCTGGCCGCCGTCCGCGAGGGCCACCGAGTCCTCCCGGGCCTGACGGTGGACGACAACCTGCGGGCGGCTGCCGCCATGATGCCTCGCCGGGAGGCGGCCAGTGCCATTGCCGCGCAGTTTCAGCTCTTCCCGGACCTGGAGACCCGGGCGGGCGTGGCCGCAGACGCATTGTCAGGCGGTCAGCAGCAGATGCTCGTCATCGCGCAGGCACTCCTGGCACGGCCGAGGATGCTCGTGATCGACGAGATGTCTCTGGGCCTGGCACCCGTCGCGATCGCTGCGCTCATCCCAGTGCTGAGCGCCGCGGTGTCCGACGGCATGGCGCTCATAGTGATCGAGCAGTACGTCGAGGTGGCCATCACGTTGTGCCAAAGGGTTCTCGTCCTCGAGACGGGAAGGGTGGCGCTCGAATCGGATTCCGAGTCGCTAAGACAGGATCCGGCCCGCCTGGGCGAGCTGTACCTCGGCGACTTCTGACAGCGCCCGGTTGACGCTCCCGCCGACGCGGGCTTCGCCGTCCCAGCCGTTCTCGGTGCCTACGCCGAGATTGACCAGTTCGGTCAGGTCTCGCAGCGAGGCCTCGATGGCTTCGGGGTCGGTCCTCGGCGCGGTCTCGGGCAAGCGGAGAGATTTCTTCGGAGACTCGTGGCGGACTTCACCCAGTTCGAGACCACCGCCGAGGGCATCTGGCGGCTGTGCCCGGTGGTGGATTACGCCACCAAAGCCGCGCTGGCTTGCCCGATCACAACCACCCAGGGCGCCACCGACCTCATCGCCGCCCTCCAGAGCGCCGTCGATGCCGCCGAGGCGCTGCAAACCCTCCACCAGACACCACCCCTGACCGCCTACCTAGATGACCTAACACTCAAACCGAACCCGCCCAGAAATGAGCAGGATTCTTGACCCAGGACACGTGAGTGGTGCCACCCACGCCGGCGAGCTTATTTGATGCGTTATGGCACTCAGTGGCACATGGTGGCACATCGGTCAGGGTGTCTAGGTACGAGTTCTGTGAAACTCAGTACATCGCCACCAACTGGTGACTCGGTCTGGCCAACGATTCCGTTGGCTGAACGAGGACTTACCCCAATACGAAACGCTGGAGGTCTTCGTCAAACACGAACAGCGCCGTGCCTGCGTCGATGTAGTCACGCTTGCCCGGGCCGAGGGAACCGCCGAGCACACCAGTAACGGTGAACGCTCCGATCTCATCTGCCGCGGCGTCAAAGGATTCGTTGGTGAGGTCAGGGCCGGCGAGTTCGGCTATCGCCTTGAAGAGTTCAAGTGCTTGACAGGAGCGAACGATCAGACCGACCACGCCGGTTCGCAGATCCTCTGGACGCAACTCGACAGGAGCGTCGTCGTCGAACGCGTTGTCGAAGGTGTCGAAGCATTCCTTCACGCCGGCCTGACCAGCTTCATACAAGTCCGCGTCGTCAGCCGGCACGATGGCGATTGGCGGTGACTCCCCGATGCGAAGCAGTCAACACTATGGGTGCTTCGGTCGTTGTTGTTGGGCCGCGGTCGTTGTGGGTGTCTCTTCTTCTTCTTCGGCCGCGGGCGCCTCGGTGGTTGCGGGCGCTTCAGTTGTCTCGGGCGCCTCAGTGGTTGCAGGTGCCTCGGTCGTAGTGGTCTGGTCGCTCGTATCACCGCCGTCGTCGTCACCGCCGCACGCGGCAGCGAGCAGTGCGAGCGCTAGCAAGACGACGACCACGGGATTCTTGCGTGGACGAAGCGAATTCTTACTTCCTAACTGAGAACTACGTTTCCGCTCCAGTCTAAATTGAGTCAATCTGACCGGCTCCGACCGTTCAATGGCAGGTCTGGCCCAGGCATATAGCATGAAACCGCCCGAATGCATATAGCATGAACCGCCCGAATGCCGGAGACTAGGAATGTGACTTCAATGTTGAGACACAAGCACAAAGGGTTCCGTTGGACTGCAATCCTGATAGCGCTGGTCTTACTGGCCGCCGCGTGCGCAGACGACGACCAACCCAGCCAACCCCTCGTTGAATCGACCGACGAGGCCGCGACTTCCACGACCTCGGAACCATCAAGCGAACCCACCTCGGTGGTGATCGGTTTAGAGCAGGAACTCACCAACTTCAACAACCTGACCGCCGGCGACAACCTCCTAGCCGGCCGACAGATCATCCGGGCTGTCTGGCCGACATGCGTGCGCACTCTTCCAAACTCGACCTTCGAGCCGTACTTCTGCGAGTCGCTGCCGACCATCGTCAACGAAGACCCATTAGTGGTGGAGTACAAACTGCGCGCCGACGCCAACTGGAGCGATGGCACCCCCGTCAGCTCTGACGACCTGGTGTTCTACTTTGAGAACTGCAACGAGCCCTCAGACGACTGCGCTGCTACTGCTGGTTTCGACAGCGCCGAACTTGAGGTGGTGGACGACAAGACCGTACGGCTGAGCTGGCCCGAGGGTAAGCCCTTCGTGGAGTACATTGCACTGTTCTCCGGTCCTTTTCCGCCCGCGCACCTGGGCCTGGACTGGACCGAGGGTTTCCAGGAGGATCCCATCCTGGCCGCCGGCCCTTATCAGGTCGACGAATACAATCCGGGCAGCGATCTGACTCTGGTGCCCAACCCCACCTGGTTCGGCGACGGCCCCAACATCGACGAAGTCACGTTCCGTTTCATCAGCGATGTCGGCAACCTTCCACTCGCCCTTGAAAATGGCGAGGTCGATGTGATCTACCCCCAGCCCCAGGTCGACTTGGTTGATCAGATCGCCGGTCTCGACGGCGTGGCTTCCACGATCACCTTCGGACCCACTTGGGAGCACATCACCTTCAACACCGCAACGGTGCCCCCCGAGGTTCGGCGTGCTGTCGCTCTGGCGTTGGACCGCGAACTGATCGTGGCCGCACTGATGCGCCCCTTCTCTGATAGTGCGGAACCGCTGGGCAATAGGGTCTACATGAACGGTCAAACACAGTACCAGGACAACACCCCTGCGGAGTTCCGCATCCGCGATGTCGCCGCAGCCCGCGCCGCGTTGGAACAGGGCGGCTGGACCGCGGGTGACGACGGGGTCTACACCATGGATGGGCGACGTCTGAGCCTGCGGATTCGCACTACTGGCGGGAATCCCCGCCGAGAACAGTTCCAAGAACTCGTGCAGAACCAACTTGGAGAAGCGGGGATCAAGATCACCATCGACAACTTGCCCGGCGGAGAGATATTCGGCCCGGTGTTCGGTTCCGAGAACGACCCGCCAGGCCCTCCGGGTGATTTCGACCTTGTGATTTTCGCCTGGGTTGGCGGACCCCTTCCCGCCAGTTCGACCCTGCAGGTGTTTGGAACCGGCAGCGACAGCAATCCCGGCGCTTACGTCGATGAACAGGTCAACGACTTGTTGACCGAAGCCACATTCACCTTGGACCCCGATCGCCAAGCCGAATTGCTCAACCAAGCCGATACTTTGATGTGGCAGTCCCTGCCGAGTGTTCCGGTCTACCAGCTTCCCTTCTTCCTGGCATGGAACGACGCCCTCGACAATATCGAGGACAATCCCACCCTGGAGAGCTTCACCTGGAACCTGGAGGATTGGATCTTCTCCTAACCGACGCTACGGACCCACCAGGCGTTGCCGGGGATATAACGTGGTGGCTCAGTGCTCGCCTATGCAACACGCAAGCTGCTGATTTCAATACCAGTCTTGTTCTTCGCGACTTTGGTGGCGTTCCTGCTAGTTGCGACCGTAGACCCAATCGCCGAGCAGCGGGTCTTCTTGTTGTCTCAACCCGGCGGCGCGGAGCAGGTCGCCCGCCTCGAAACCTCCCTCGGCTTGGACAAGCCGTTGATCGAGCGATACGGAAGCTGGCTGGGTGACCTGTTTCGCGGAGATATGGGTTCCTCCACCGAGAATGGGCGTGCAGTTACAACGCTGCTGGGCGAAGCCGTTCCGGTGACGATGCGGTTAGTGGTCGCCGCCACTGTGATCTCAGTGATTTTCGGGGTGGCCGTCGGAGTGATCAGCGCGGTGCGCAAATACAGCGTTTTCGACCACGTGTCGACCTTCTTCGCGTTCTTGTTCTTCGCGATGCCCGTTTTCTGGCTAGGGGCGGTGCTCAAAGACTTGGGAATCCGGTTCAACGACTGGTTGGGAAGACGAATTTTCTTCACGATCGGCGAACAGTCGCCTCGCCTCGATGCCGACTTCTGGGGCACTTGGGCGGACCGAGCCGGTCATATCATCTTGCCCGCGCTCACACTGATCTTGATCCAACTTGCGGCAACCAGCCGCTTTCAACGCTCGGCCATGTTGGATGTGTTGGAGAGCGATTACATCCGAACCGCCCGCGCCAAGGGCGTGCCTCGACGCAAGGTGATCACCCACCATGCGCTACGCAACGCTCTGCTTCCGGTGGTGAGCTACACGGGCCTGACTTTCGGCACACTCATCGGCGGCACGGTGGTGACCGAGGTGGTGTTCAACTGGCAGGGCATGGGCCGCTTGTTCTTGGACTCGCTGCTCGACGGGGACGTGGCCGTTTCGCAAGGTTGGTTGTTGGCTGTGGGGGTTTCGGTGATCGCCGTGAACCTGCTCACCGATCTGGTGTACGGCTTGCTTGATCCGAGGGTTCGTCATGGATGACCGTGGCCATCCGGCGCTTGCCTCTGAGGTGGTGCCCCGCTCGCAGTGGCGCACCGTGCTGGGACGCTTTTTCTCGCACCGTTTCGCAGTTGCTGCGCTAATGGTGGCCTTGGCGGGTTACGTCCTCACCTTTACGGCTGAGGCACTGACGGGTTGGAACTACAAAGAGCTCTCCAGCGACCTCTCGCGGGGTCCTTCGTCAAGACACTGGTTCGGGACCGACACGATCGGCCACGACATGTTCGCCCAATCCATGCGGGGACTGCAGGTTTCGATTCACGTCAGCATGGTGGTCGCCGGTATCGCCACGGTTCTGGGGACCGTGTTGGGCGCGGTGCAGGGTTGGTTCAGGGGCCGGGTGGATGCTGGCGTGGGGCTGTTGGTTGATTTCTTGTTGATTCTGCCTCTGCTGCCAGTGCTGATGGTGCTGGCCACCCGCACCCGCGCCATCGGCGGGAGTTCGCTCATGTTTGTGGCGGTGGTGATCGGGCTGTTTCTTTGGGCTCCTCTGGCTCGGGTCGTGCGAGGTGAAGTGTTCTCTATTCGGGAGAAGGAGTTCATCGAAGCTGCTGCCGCGTTGGGGGCCTCCAACACACGAATTATCTTCCGCCATCTGATCCCCAACGTGATGAGTTCGGTGATTGTCTATGCCACGCTTACGGTGGCCACAGCCATTCTTGTTGAGACGGCGCTGGCTTTCCTGGGATTCGGTATCCAACCACCTGAAGTTTCGCTGGGTGCTTTGGTGGACGAGGGGCGCGATGCCGCCCGCACGCGCTGGTGGCTGTTCTACTTGCCGGGTGCGGTGCTCATCGCGCTGGTTCTTTGCGTGAACTTCGTGGGTGACGGCCTGCGCGACGCCTTCGACCCCCGCCAGAGGCGCCGCCAATGAGCACCGACGAACCAACGAACAGCGACGAACCAACGAACAGCGATGAACCAACGAACAGCGATGAACCAATGAACAGTCACGAGGCGCCAGATCCGACCGCGATTTTGTCGGTGCGCGACCTGACGGTGGACTTCCCTACCGACGATGGTGTTGTGCAGGCAGTTCGGGGGGTGAGCTGGGATGTGCATGAGGGCGAGGTGCTGGCGATCGCCGGGGAGTCCGGCTCTGGAAAGTCGGTCAGTGTCCTAGCCGCCATGGGATTGCTCCCACCCAATGCGAGAGTCAGCGGGTCGATCTCCCACCGTGGTCAAGAACTGTTGGGTATGCCCGAGAAACAACTCGAACGGCTGCGGGGTTCGGCGATGTCGATGGTCTTCCAGGATCCAATGACGTCGCTCAACCCGGTTATGTCAGTTGGCGATCAGATTGCTGAGGGGGTCAGGGTCCATCAGAAACTGAAACGCCAGTCGGCAAGGGAGCGAGCGTCGGAACTGTTGGACCTTGTCGGGATCGCGGACCCGGCTCGCCGAGTCGACTCCTATCCCCATGAACTTTCGGGTGGTATGCGTCAACGGGCCATGATCGCGATAGCTATTGCCAACGACCCCGACGTGCTGATCGCCGATGAGCCCACAACGGCCCTTGATGTGACCATTCAGGCTCAGATCCTCGACGTTTTGGAGCGAGCTCGCCAAGCCGTCGACTCGGCCCTGATCTTGATAACCCACGATTTAGGGGTCGTGGCCCGCATCGCCCACCGCTTGCTTGTTATGTACGCCGGTCGCACCGCCGAAACGGGGATGATCGACGACGTGTTCGAGCATCCCAGCCACCCCTACACCGCTGGCCTGCTCGCCGCTATCCCCCGCCTCGACACCCCCCGCGGTCGCCGTCTCATCCCCATCGAAGGCTCTCCCCCATCAATGTTGTCCCCACCCAGCGGTTGCGCCTTCACCCCCCGCTGCCCCCACGCCACAGAAATCTGCACCCAAGACCCCCCACCCCCGCTCGGCGCCATTACCTCTGCGTCCCACCAAGCCGCCTGCCACCACCCGTTAACTCCCCACGAGCGCACCCGCCCCCTGCAAAACCCAAGAGCGGAAGACCCCGATGAGTAAGACGAGGCGAGGTGGGGGGTGGCGCCGCCGGTGGGCGCCCGCACACCCCTCACAACGCACCAACCCCCTGCAAAACCCAAGAGCGGAAGACCCCGATGAGTAAGACGAGGCGAGGTGGGGGGTGGCGCCGCCGGTGGGCGCCCGCACGCCCGGAACGAGCGCCAGCGAGTGAGGACTTGTGGGCTCCGGCGGTGACAGGACCCGCCACCTCGCCGGAGCAACCCCTTCTAACAGTCACAAACCTAGTCAAAGACTTCCCCATCACCTCCCGCTCCCCCCTCCGCCGCCCCACCGGCACCGTCCAAGCCGTAAGCGGCGTCTCACTACACATCAATCAGGGCGAAACCCTCGGCCTGGTCGGCGAATCAGGATCCGGAAAATCCACGGTCGCCCGCTGCATCCTGCGCCTCATCGAACCCACGTCCGGCTCGGTGAATTTCGCCGGAACCGAACTCAACGAACTGACCCGCAAGCAGATGCGCAACCAACGCCGCTACATGCAGATCGTTTTTCAGGATCCCATGGCGTCTCTCGATCCGCGCATGACAGTTGCATCGATCGTCGCGGAGCCGCTCAAGATCCACCGTCTCGTCGACAATGTCCGCGAGCGGGTGGCCGAACTGCTGGAGTTGGTGGGCTTGCATCCTCAGCACGGGAACCGCTATCCCCACGAGTTCTCGGGCGGGCAGCGCCAACGCATCGGAATCGCCCGGGCCCTAGCCCTGCAACCCGACTTGCTGATTCTCGATGAACCGGTGTCGGCCCTTGATGTCAGCATTCAGGCGGGGATTTTGAACCTGCTCGAAGATCTCCAGGACAGGCTTGGCTTGACTTATCTGTTTGTCGCTCACGACCTGTCGGTGGTGCGCCACATCTCGGACCGAGTGGCAGTGATGTATCTGGGCAGGATTGTTGAGACTGGAACAGGCCAGCAGGTTTACGAGGAGCCCGCCCACCCCTACACGCAGGCGTTGCTTTCTGCGGTGCCCGTTCCAGACCCCAAAATTGAACGGCTAAGACACAGGATCCTGTTGCAAGGCGACATCGGTAACCCGGCCGACCCGCCTTCAGGTTGCCGTTTCCGCACACGTTGCTGGAAGGCAGAAGCTGTTTGCGCCGAACAGCAACCCCCGCTGGTCGATCCTGGAATCGGTCACCCCGTGGCCTGCCACTTCCCCGAGACAACCCCACCCAAATAGGCGCTCCAGATACGGTTTTGTTTCAGGGAACGGAAGCGACGACCTGCTGGGTGACGACGCAAGCACTGGACATCTTCGACGACCGGGCCAGAGCGCGGGCGGTGGCCCAAACAGCAAGCGATAGGCTCAACGGCCATGTCTATCTTCGACGATGTCATCCCGACCCTGATCACCGATACTCCGGCTCAAGGGCGCGAGTTGGCCATCATGCTCGCTCGCAAAACAATCGCCTCAATCCAAACGGACGCCGATACCAGGGCCGGGCTCCGCTACGACTACGCGACCGATACGGCTAAACTCATGCAGGCTGGCCAAATCGTCGCCATCGAGTTCCAAACCATCGCCGCCGCCAACAACTACTGGCGCTAAGGCGGTATCGATTTTTGTGGGCGATGGGGGACTTGAACCCTCGACCTCTGCCGTGTGAAGGCCCCGAGATCCGTCCGGCCCGTGCGAACACGTGTGGTTCAGTGCGGCCGAGTCCGGCCAGAACGGCCCAGTCCGTGGAGTAGATGGGATGCGGGATGGGATGGCGTCACGCTGGGCAGAAGAAGCCTCGGCGATCATCGACGTGGCGAACACCGGTAACACCGAACACCGCAGTGTGATCGCGTGGGGCTTCAGGTCGGAGGGGGGAATGCAACCCTTAACCCACGCCACGGCAGCGGCTGGGTCCCGCTACCGGAGGCGGCCTGAACCGGTCCCCCGGATACGACTCGCACGGCAGCCCGCATCGAGTGAGACCTTGGCAATTGTTGCCAAAGCGCTATACTGGTGGTCATGACCACGATGAACGTGTCACTCCCAGACGAACTCAGGAGCTTCGTCAATTCCCAGGTCAACCATGGCAACTACGGATCGACAAGCGAATACGTGCGCGATCTAATCCGCCGCGACCACGACCGCCGCCAACTCCGAACCGCACTGCTCGAAGGCGCCCGCTCCTCCATCGCCGGCCCCGCCGACGCCGCCTACTTCGCATCACTCAGAGCCCGAGCCGAAACCGACAGCTGAGCACACACCAGTGCAAGCCGACATCCGCGCCCTCGCCGCAACCGACATCGAGGCCGCGGTGACCTACTACCGCTCCGAAGCCGGCCCCACAACCGCGCTCGACTTCGTCAACGCGCTTGAAGCCGCGATCAACCACCTCTGCCAACATCCGCTCACTGGATCGCTCAGATTCGCCTTCGAACTGGAGATCCCAGATCTGCGGAACTGGTCCCTCCAGAAGTTCCCCTACCTCATCTTCTATGTCGCCGAAGACGACCACATCGACATCTGGCGCGTCCTACACGCCCGACGAGACATCCCGGCCTACCTAGCGCCAGACCCACACCCACCGGGGTGATCATGGCACGGTGGTCACATCATCGCCGTCAGCCTCGGTGGCTTTGCGTCGGGGCCAATCCTCTTCCCCCAGTCGGCGAATTTCAACCAGTCCGCGTTTGCCCACCTTGAGCACGGATGGCGCGACGCGCTCCGCGACGGCGTGACAGTTGGCGTTGATACCGCCTGTGGGGGCCGGAAACTGCGTCGTGATGGTTGACCAGGGCAAACGCGCCTCCATCCTGAGCGTGCCGAGAACGCGTCGCTGCAGGTCACAGCATTGGCGGCCGGTATCGTCACCGGCTGTGTCATCGATCCTCTCGCACATGTTTCGGCTGCTGATCGCTCGTCTCGGGCTGCTGTTGGTGTCTGGTGACAAGCGTGACGCAGAGATACTCGCTCTTCGCCATCAGGTCCTGGTGCTGCAGCGCCAGATCGATCAGCCGAGGTTCACGCCCGCTGACCGGACCGTGCTCGCCGTGCTATCGCGGGCATCTGATCGCCGACGACTGGGCCAGGTCATCTTGCTCGTGAAACCGGCGACGGTAATCGGATGGCATCGACGCCTCGTCGCGCGTCACTGGACCCAACCACCTGTGCCCCGAACCGGACGGCCACCCACATCAGCAGAGCTTCGCCGGCTGGTGTTGCGCGTTGACGCCGAGAACCCGAACTGGGGCTACCGCCGCATCCATGGCGAGATGCGCCGTCTCGGGCACCGACTAGCCGCGTCGACAGTATGGAAGATCCTGCGAGACTCCGGACGTGAGCGCACCCCGAACCGCACCGGACCTTCGTGGAGCGAGTTCATTGCCAGCCAAGCCCATGCTCTTGTCGCGACCGATTTCTTCTGCGTCGATACCGTCACGCTGCGCCGGTTCTCTGACCTGGTATTATGCATTGTGGGCGATGGGGGACTTGAACCCTCGACCTCTGCCGTGTGAAGGCAGCGCTCTAGCCGTCTGAGCTAATCGCCCGGCACGACGACGATACAGCCTCAAAGCTCTACTGCGATCCGGTCCAGGCCATCAAGCAACGTCGGGAGCGATCGGGTTGAGGTTGAGCAGGTCTTCTATCCAGGCAGTTATCTCAAGCACCCTGCCGTCGTCGTTCTGGTGGCCGACGACTTGCAGGCCAACCGGCATGCCGTCAGACGTATATCCAGATGCCGTGGTACCAGCGGGACGGCGCGTGACGTTGAGCGGGTAGGTGTTGCCGATCCACATATCGCTCTCTTCTCCGTTGATCATTCCCGGCCCTTCACAAACGGGTGTCTGGCCGACAACGGTCGGGCTGAGCAACGCATCAAAACCAGACATCACCTCGGCTAGTCGAAGCGACGCGGCCTGCGCTTGCTTGCGGGCGTCCTCTATGGCGTCTGGGGTCAAACGCTGGTCTGCTCCTTCAAGAATGTTCCGAAGGCCCGGGGTGATTTCTTCGAATGCAGGCGAGCCGAAGAGTTCCCGGTAAGCGGGAACCATGCCACCATAAAAGAGCAACACGAATGGGCCGATTATTTCTGGCATGACCGGTTCAATGTCGACGACCTCCACCCCGGCCTGCTTCATGCGCTCAACCGCGCCCAAGCAGCTAGCGAGGATCTCGTCGTCGACTGGGCTCCCTTCAATGTTCGGGCACCACAGAACGCGCGCCGGAGCGGGCGGATCGTCGAGGCGCGGACGTAGCGGCGCGATCTGGTCGAGCGAGCGCAGGTCACCCGGCGATGGGCCGCTTACTACGTCGAGCACCATGGCAACGTCACGAATTCGACGGGCTAGAGGACCTACTGTCGACAAGTCACTTGCTCCCATCGGTGTCGGCCCGCTCGGCACCCGCCCCTGCGTGGGTTTGTGCCCCGACAGGCCGGTGAGCGAAGACGGAATCCGAATCGATCCGCCTCCATCGGAACCGGTCCCCAACGGGATCATCCCCGAGCTGATAGCGGCTGAAGTGCCTCCTGATGAACCGCCGGGCGAACGGTTGTGGCCCCAAGGGCTCACGGTCGCACCAAACACTGAATTGAAAGTGTCGCCGGTCCAACCGGCTTCCGGTGTGTTGGTCTTGCCGATAATCACGCAACCCGCGGCGCGCATCCTGGCTACCTCGGTCGAGTCTTCGCGAGCTGGTGCCACATCGGCGAGATGCATGGCTCCGCGAGTTGTTTGGAAACCAGTTGCGTCGGCGAGGTCTTTCACTCCTATCGGTACTCCGGCCAAGGGACCGACCTCAGATCCGGCGTCCAATGCGCGGTCGATGTCGGCAGCTTGAGTTCGTGCAGCATCGGCGTCCACAGCAACAAAGGCGTTGAGCGCCGGGTTGAGGAGTTCAATACGTTCAAGCGCGGCGTTGGTGACCTCTGTGGCGCTCAACTCACGGGATTTGATGCGGCGCACCAATTCCTCAACGGTGATTGATCGAAAATCTGGGACGGTCATGCTGCCTCACGGTCCGGTGTTGGTTGGTTACAGAAGAACAAAGATACGCTATCGCCCGCTCTTGTTCGCTTCGCTCACCGGGCCGCTCGGGCCACGGGTCGCTAGCCTTCAGAGGTGCCTATCGTCGCCTGTCCGCACTGCGAGGAAGAAGAAAACCTCAAGGGCAACAATGTTGACGGCACCATTACCGTGACTTGCGGCGAATGCGGTTTGGTTTGGGAGCGGGACATGAATCCACGCTGCCCACAGTGCCAAACAACCAATGTGAGAGCCGCCTGGCAGGCCACGCTCGACAAGAGCCGTGGCACTCAACTTTCCATTCAGTCACTCAATATCGTCTGGCTCTGCGGGGATTGCGACGCTGAGAAACTGCGCCGTTACCTCGACTCCAACGTGCCACTCCCACCAGATACTCTGCCGACGGGCTAGCGATTGCAGCACCCAAGCAAGGGCCCCTGACCCCCTCAGCCCAAGGTGTCAAGCCAACAGCGCAACCCAACTGGCCTCGCAGCTGGTGTTGGCCTCGGCGCTGAGAGCCGCCAGCACGCCGCGAGGACGTGAAGCGACCTCTTTCCCTCGGTCGCAACGATCGGTAGAGCTTGCCGAGTCATGGCTCGGCGGTTGTTGTTTGGCTTGACGCGATGGCTCCGCTCAGTGGGCCTGTGCAGTTCCTCAGGGGGCACTCCACCGCGACGGTTCTGCCCAGTTGCGGACGTAGGCACGCTGCTGCCTTGTAGATGGCGAGCGGCGTATGCGGTAGGCCTTCTCCATTCCCCGCCACCACTCCGCGATCTGGAGCAGAGCCTCGTCTCCGGTCATGCCATGGCGCACGAGCCAGGAGCCGACCACGGTACCGGTGCGGCCCACACCTCCCCAACAGTGCAAATACACCGTGCTGCCATCATCCAACGCCCGGTCGATCGCGTCGAGGATGCCAGCTGTCTCCTGAGGGCTGCGCGGCACGCTCACGTCGACGATGGGACACCGCTCATGCACGAACTTGACGTTGAGCCAGTCGGCTTCCTGCGCCGCAATATCGGCGTAGGGCTCCAGTCTCTCATCCGCCTCAGTCAGGTCAATGAAATGGTCGAAGCCTGCTCGGAGCAGGACTCGCAACTTGTCGGCCGCTTCCCCGCGGCTCTTCGCGCCGGGATACTGACCTGCCGCGAAACGGCCCGGATCAATCCAGTAGGTGTTCGGCAGCGGCAGATCAGTTTCGGGAATCGAACTCATATCTACCAAGACTCTGCTAACCGTCGCCCACCAAGGCCCGATAGGCATTCAATGACTCCCGGCTGAAGCAGACGAAACGCACGACCCGAACTTCCGTGGGTGTCGCCCGCACGGTGCCGACAGCGACCTCAGCGGCCAGACCGACCGGATAGCCGTACACGCCCGAGGAGATGGCCGGAAAGGCGACGGACTCGGCTCCGACCTCGTCGGCACGAGCCAGCGATGCCCGGTAGCACGAAGCGAGGGACTCGGACTCGCCGCGGGCACCGCCGTGCCATCTGGGGCCCACTGTGTGGATCACCCAGCGCGCCGGCAGCAGAAAACCGGGCGTGACCTTCGCGTCCCCCGTCGCACAGCCGCGCAAGTCTCGGCAATGCTCGAGCAACTCTGGACCCGCGGCCCGGTGGATGGCCCCGTCCACGCCACCACCGCCAAGCAGCGACGACTTGGCCGCATTGACGATCGCGTCAACCTTCTCCACGGTGATGTCGCCATGCGCCACCTCAAGGTCAGGTCCTGGCTCGACCACCGACTCCATGACGGCGACGTTATCCCCCGACACGACGCTGCGACAACCGGCAACATCCCCGTCGACCCGGACCGAACGAACCCCCTACCCCACAAGCGATGCTCCTATGTTTGTCAAGCCGAGAGGATCTCCCACTTCGCCCCCGGCTGCAGGACCCGCCGCAGGCTCCATAGGCCTCCGTCCGACCTGTCCCTTGCCCCGACGCCCGATGCCGTGATGGCATTCCCTTTCGCTACAATCGAGTCGGCCCACTATAATCGAATTGGTATTTCAACGCTAGATTGAGGGGGGCGCCTTCCAGTGGCACTCGATGCGGAGCAAGAACTCAAGAACGTATGGTGGGAGTGGATCATTCATGCCAAGTCCTGCCACGATGAATCCGACGGGAGCGGTGCATGGACTGAGTCCTTCTTCGCTGACGCACGAAACGCTGCGGAAGGCCGTAATTCCATTATGGATGCCGAGGCTCTTCTTTGTCTGTTGTTGCCTCAGGGCGCAGTACCCAGCTTCAATTTGAGGGGCGGGTTCGAGAGCCGCGGGCCCGGTGTTGATACCATCAATGCACAGTATGCCCGCAGACCCGATAGCGAACTCAAGACCGAGGCTGCCCATCTAATCTGCGCGGTAGCTCGCGACTTTCTTGAACACAACTCAGATGATGGACGTCCGGTTTTTAGCGCGAAAGGGTACGTAACTCCTGGCGAAGCATGTCCCGATGAACTGAGGGATGGCTCGATCGATATCGTGGATTCATTCACCATGTCTGTCAGTACATGTCTGCAGATACTCCAACTCTTGGGTCCGAACGGATGGGGGAACGCACGAAGCACCAATGAGGCACTTGCCAATGAATGTGACAGCATCTGTGATCTAGCGCACCGGCGTCTTACAGCCGCGCTCATTGGGTTGTGCAACTCATTTGCCTACGCCGAGGTCGAAAGACAAAATTGGGAAGATGCGACCGGAATCAGGTGGCCCAGCGATGATGACACAATTGACAGGATCCAAAGCCGTCTCGACGTCCTCGGTCTAGATGTCAACCCCAAGAAGGCATTTGAGTGCGGCTGGTCATGGGGAGTACATAGAAAAGCCCAGGCTTTGCCGACTTCACTGGTGTCAAGTCCGACGATCGAGACGGAGGTCGACCCTGCTGGTGCCATTGCAGATCCCCACCCGTACCTCTATTTTACTCTCAACGCTTTAGAAGGAATACCCGATCTATTCGAACCTTGGGTCCGCACGGAGGAACTGTTGACGCCCAACGAATTGGCTCTAGCTGCGCGACTGGAGAATCTATCCGATTTGACGAGTCGTTACTGGGGCGCTCTGGCGTTTGCGGAGAGCACGGTAAGTAAGGGAAACTGGGCGATTGAGGCGATGCCGTGGCGCACTGCGGACGGCAGCGTGTCGCTTCAATGGTCGCTATACGTGTACAGCATCGCATTGAATGAACACAGGGCAGGGCGTAGAGCGACAAGGAAGGTAGATGTCGAGCGCCTAATCGGAGTGATCGATGAACTCGCCCAACGAGGCCGAATGAATCGACCTTTGGTGGAGAACGACGTGCCTGCCAGGGTCCTGGAACAACTGTCGTCAGACGACAGAGAAGCAATAACACGTGACTCCGCACTCTCGCTGCATACCCCGGGAATAACATTAGGCCTGTATGATCACGAAGGCTCACGGACGTTCGACTTTCTCATCTATGATTACGCCCCGCAATTACTAAAGCGGGCGGCGATCCTGCTTAGCGAAACCCCAGAGTTGGATCTGCGTGATAGACTGCGCAGCCTAATCGATGCTGTCTGGGATGGCCATCTAAATCTTCGCAGCAGCGAGAGGGACACCCCCAACTTTCACAAGCACTGGGACTATCCGTTGAATGCATACGGCGACCAAGTGCAACCGGATATCCCGAACAAATCCCGGAGCGCTTCGGAACCGCAGAGTGGGCGCGTCATGTCGTGGTATCTCACTGAACGCATCGTCGAAGGACTGGTAGCTATGAGTCGCGCCGATGCGACTCGCCATCGCCGCTCGGACAGCACCATCAATGCTTTTGTCCAGGAGTTGTCCGAGCACTTAACGTACGATCTTGAGGAGGAGATCCGCAAGGCGGGCAGTGAGGATCGAAGCCGGCTAGAACACCTGAGATCAGAGGTCAGCAAGGTCCGGGAGGAGTCTCTCTCCAGCAGCGTATCGTCGGTGCTGAGAAACTTGCTAGAAGTGGTCGATACTCTCGACGGCTGACGCGAACGACAGGAGACGATTGTGACGAAGGTATTTGCATGTATTTCACATAAAGGCGGTACAGGGCGAACAGTTACGACCGTCAATGTTGCGTATCAGTTGGCTCGACAAGGTAATACCGTCTGCGTGATCGATTTGGATCTCGCCTCTCCCACGCTCGGTTCTGCAGTAGGTCTGGAGCGAATCGCGGGTGGAGCTGACGTGGGAGTGCATGACGTTCTAATCGGTAGTTTTCGACCGGAAAACGTTGAAGAACTTGAATGGAATGTATGGAAGTCGCCACACATTAGCGACACCTTTAGATTGGGAACAAGCGGCGATTTTTGTATCATCCCTGGAGTCCGTGACGGTGGCGATCAGAGCATGGAGGGCGAACATGCGACGTCGCGACTCGGCAAAATGCTGGCGATATTGAAGACACGCTACGACTACATCTTTTGTGATCTACGCAGTGGTGTAAGCTTAGTATGTGAGGCGTTCTTGGACTATCCGATTTCTGGATATCTTGACGCTTGGTTGCTATTTTTTCGATGGACCAACCAACATCTAGTCGGTGTCAAGGACCTTGGTGTTGCCCTCCGAGAGGTCCTCGATTCAGGTGAGCACAGCACAGTGCCCTTATTTCTGATTCGAACAGCAGTCATAGATCCTTCGACAGTGGACGGTCGCTTGGGAACATGGATAGCCAGACGCCATGACGAATTGCAGCAGGAGCTTAGAGCTGTCAAGATCGCGATGGGCCACTCGGTAAGAGAGCTTGGCACCGTATCCCTCAATCCCGTCTTACAGTGGTCCGAGCGCATTCTGACCGAAAGAGACTTGGACGCGACGGGCGACTCCCAGACAATCGCTGATTTCCGCGTCATCGCCGATGAAATTGCGAGCCTTTGAATGTCGAATGTTGGTAAGAAGTCTGCGATCGCTGACCTATCAGTAGAGATTGGTCACCTGTACCTCAGTGATCTGAAGTTTGACTCGGTCTCAGGACCGAAGATTGAGAATACGTCGGACTTCGGGGAGCGCCCGCCGGATGAAGGCGAGCCTCAAGTGGATGATCTTGAGAGCTACGTGACTCGACGTTTAGATCGCGGTGTCGCGGCCGTGTCGCCGATTGTTAAGCGCTATCGGGCTTCCAAGAAGAAGGTGTCAACCGCGGTATTGATCGATGACTACTTTTATAGAAGTTCATCAGACTCCGAGTTGTTGGAGCGGGTGGTCGCCGTGATTATGGAATATGCTGAAACAACAAAGCACGGAATACAACTGGACTATATTGTGTTTGAGGCAGACTTGGCGGAGTCGGTTAGAACTCTGATCAACCTGATTGCGAGGGAGCCGTCTGCCGGCGCAGGCTCCAGGTCACAAGAACTCGAATACGATGACAGATGGCTCGGTAACGGACAAGCCGGCCGTGGTCGTACCGTGAAGAAGACTCGACGGCTGGGCCGGGTCGAAGCCTCACCGATTGAGGAACCGACAGCAGGAGCCAACAGACGTCAACATTCGATCGCTATGGATATTGAACTCTTGTCGTCTCTTCGAGATGGTAGTGAGCTGTGGAGCTGTCCGCTATTGGCGGCGTGGTGGCAGCTTGTACGTCTGGGAATGTTGCGGGACGAGCACGGTGAACCCACCATGCCAACACGTACCATTGCGCTCGGCCTCGAAAAGAACGTGCCTATGCATGCGAAGCGGACCCTCACGGCTCTCGTACCGGAGTTCTTAGAGGTCGAGGCCGCCGTGCAGACTATCCTTCGCCAAACGGCTCTCACAAGTGATCTTCGGGCCCATTTGAAGGATTCGAGACGGGAGATCGAACCCAGCGACCACCTGAAGCGAATTTCTTACGTGTTTGTAGATGACTTCTTTCATCCCATCGGCCTTAGAAGGGCGTCCGACTGGAGTAGAGGTTGACGGCGAACCTGACGATGTGTCACCTAATCGTGGTGCCAGACTCATGTCGCGAGCACGTGACGGTCGATCCGATCCTGTCGGCACTCAAGGGCCTGGGCGGTTCCGTCGTTGACAATGTCTTGTCGGCGGGAGTAGATGGGTTCGAAGAAGGACGGATCAGGCTTCCCCCGGAGCCGGTACGCGCGGACCTCCCGATAGACGACAGCGATTCATCTGCGGATCGACCTTCCAAGCTGCGTGCTATCGGTACAGCAGACGTAACCGTATTTCGAAGCAGGCGTGGAGTGTACGTGGTTGTAGCAGAAGCTCGCGTTGAAGCTCCTAATCTGAGAGGTCAGACATGGAACATGCGGTACTGGTTGGACCTGGTCGATCGCGGCGGACTGCGGATTGAGAACGTAGGCCCCATGGATAGAGTTGAGTGGCATTCGGCCATAGGTATGGCCGCCGCGGCTTCGTCAAAAAGCCATTATCGTGATACGGATCTTTCACTGAGTTCCATCTGCTGGCATAGGTATGGCCGGATTGCTGCTGCCGTAGACGAGCGTACACGGATTGAGGGCACGCGGTCTCTCATCGAACGGCATCCCGTGCCGCGGCCGACAGAATTCGGCATGTCAGTCATTTGGAGCGATCCAACCGATGGCGACGACTGGCCAGGTTCTTTCTACTTCGACGGCGACCTCCTTCCAGAGATGACTTCTAGAGAGAATGGGCAGGACCCCAAGACGGATATTCAGAAGGTGAGCTTCGAAGAGATATGTGATGTTGCGATCGATCGCTTCGTAGTGACCGCGCTCGATAGAGAGCTGATCTCGATGCGCGCTAGTTTGACGACGTCAGATGTTCAAACGGAGATGGAATCAGACATCCTTCAGAAACTCGACCGTATGGCAGCCAGACTGCGCGAGGTCCGACATCCGACTAGATCAGGCCAACTACGCGAGCATCTAGACGGCAGACTTGGAATCACGCGGGACGCTGAAAGTGTAGCCGATGATCTGACTCTTATGAGTGAATCCGTAGCGTCTCGCATCTCTCTGCGCATTGCGCGTGGAGTTACAGAACTCGACGTGCGTATCCATGGATTGCGAGAAGACGTAGAAGTGCTTCAAGCTTCAGTCGGTCCACTGGAATCGGTGATCCTCAAATCCATCGCATCCCGTCGAGCGGAAAGCTCTCGAATAGCCGCTCAGATGCGAAGGACATTTTGGATCCAATGCATCGCGATCACGATCTCGTTAGCCGTTATCTCGATCGGAGTATTGATTGGCTCCGTTTGGCAATTTCTGACCTTCTGCACGATAGTCTGGACGATGTCGCTGGTGTATTTTTGTCGGGGATCGGAAGATGAGCAACCCAATTGAGAGCCAATTAGACCAGATAGGATTGAAGCCTAAAACAATGACTACATCCAGTGAACATTCCACACAAGACCGGGAGAGTACAAAACAGAAGTTCCGAGCGATCTTGGGCAGGCATAACGCCATAGTGTTTTCATTCGGTGCAATTTCGATCTTGCTGGCACTAATCTTAGGCGATCAAAGGGTCGGGCTCCCGCTAGCACTATTTGCCCTCACCATCGTCATTGATTTTGTCATGATTCTTTCTGATCGAGTCCTCAATCTCAGTAAGGAGATACGTTTATTGCGAAAGAAGGTATCTGATAGTTTTGAAGCACATAGTCGTTCGGGGAGAATGATGAAGGCACTTGAGGGAACTTCTCTGATCGATGAGGAGACGCTCGTGAGCTTTGTTGAAGGAATCGAAGCGTTTGATAGCGAGGTCAAGGAACCCGGCGGAACTGCTGGTAACGAGAGCTTGGCTGGAAGTTTAGTACAGGACAGGATCAACTCTCAGCTGGATCATTGGGTCGCAGAGCTTGCCGCGGCCTCCAAGGGTGATCTGGTGTCCGAAGGGGAAGATGATCGATTGCTCGTCGACGTAACAAGTCGAACGAGGAGATCGATTCGTGCGACGAGCGTAGAAAGCGTCGATTCAACGTTTTGGGAGTCACCGCAAGGACGACGGTATCTCGCGGCTCAGCTAGACGCGAAGGAATCGCGCGACGGCTTCTCCATAGAGCGCATCTTCATCTTCAATGAAGATAAAAGTGATCCGGATAGCTTGAGACGAATGAACGACATCATGAGGCTCCACGAGCAATACGGCGTCGATGTACGCATCGGCTTTCCCGCCGCCCAAATGGATGTGGTCGACTTCATAATCTTTGACGAGACAGTGGTATATCAGGTCAATCTCGATTCGTCGCCCGGGGGCGGAAGGATAACCCGTACTATGATCTTTGCGAATAACGAAACTGTTAGGAACAGAATTGGGCTGTTCGAATCATGGAAGGTGCGATCGGAGACGCTCGGAGAGTGGCGCGAGCGGGTAAACCTGAAGAACGAAACACCTTGATGCAGACGGACAGATCAAACGACTCTTGCGACTGGGAGATGTTTGACGCGACCAGCTACTTGAACGACAACTACCTGAGGCTGAAGCCGGTCGATGAAGTCATCCTCGACCGGTTGGCATCGTTCCATCGCACTCTTGGAAGTGGTGGAACCTGCATTGAGATAGGTTGCGGACCGAACCTCTATCCAGTACTGGCCGGCCTTCCCTATCGGGAGGCCATCGTTCTCAGCGACATATCTCAAGGCAATCTCTCCTATCTGGAGGATCAGATATGGTCATCCTTGGATCCAATGTGGGAGACTTGGCATCGCCAATTGCAACGAGTCGATGGAGCATACGGAGCGATAACAGACCTTGGAAAGATGTTGCGAGAGAAGTGTTCGTTACAGGAGATGTCGGTACTAGATCTTCCCGAGGCGGTGTTCGATTGTAGCTCGATGCACTGTGTAGCAGAATCTATGACGAACGATCGGGCCGAGTTCGTAGAGGCATGTAGAAGGTCGGTGAGATGCCTTAAACCGGGCGGCGGATTCGCGGTCAGTCTGATGCTACACTCGGAGGGATACTCGACAGGTACGGCCCAGTTTCCTGCAGTGCCGATTTCGGTAGATGAGGCGGTCCAGTGCTTCGCATCGGAAGCTTCAGGTCTTGATTATGTCGTTCTGGATGACGACCGGTATCACGTTCGTGAAGGCCACGATGGCATGATCTTCATCTCGGGCACGAGATGAGCGGGCAAGTGTCTGAAGGATCCCCTAAGAGGAAGTCTGGAAACCTGCTGTAACGGGTCTCCCTCAATGGAGTCCTACTTCCTGTCTAAAGGGGCGCTTCGCGTTTCAGGTCGGAGTGAGGGTGTCGAGCAGCGTCCAGTTGGGTTTGCCTGCGTAGAGCAGGACTCGGATGCGGTAGTTGTTGAAGTTGGTGAACCCGAACGCGGCGCGTTTGACGCGTTTGGCGAGGTTGTTGGCGGCCTCGGTGGCTGCGTTGGTTACTCGCGCCGCGTGCCAGTTCGAGATCTGTGTGCGCCAGCGCCACAGGGTGCGTCCGAGGCGGTTGATCTCTGGTGCCAGGCTGAGGTCTTGGAAATCGACTGCGAGTTGTTTGACGGTATCGGCGCCGAGTTCGGGATCGTCGATGTCATAGATGCGTCGCAGGGTCTCTTTGGCGTGCCAGGCCAGACGGACCTCGCCTTTGGGGTCGCCTGCATCTAGCAGTCCCCGCAGCCGGATCCGGCCGTTGTCGGTGATGCGCTCAGAGGCCGACACCAACAGCTTGCGTGCCCGGTACAGCGGGTCGTGTTTGAGGCCGCGATGCCCGAGCGTCTGGTTCTGGACCCGGCGGCGGACCTCGTCAAGGGCGTCGTTGCCCAACCGCACGACGTGGAACGGGTCCGCGACCTGCTTCGCGGCGGGCAACGCGGCATCGAACGCGGCCCGATACGGCCCTGAGAGGTCAAGCACCGCCCAACCGATGGCGCAACGCCATGCGCGGGGCCGCTCAAGCAGCCACTTCGTGGGCGCTTTGGCCGTCCGGCCTCGGACTACGTCCAACAACTGGCCCCGCCCAACATCGACGATGCTAGTCGCCCAGGCCTTGGTCCGGAACCGTCCCCGCCGCCACATCAGGTGCTCGTCGAGGCCCAGCGCCCGCGTGTCGCCGATCCTGGCGGTGTCGGCGGCCAGCAGCGCCTCGCCCCAGCGGCTCACCGACATGTTCACCGGATGCCAACTGCATCCCAGCTCCGAAGCGACCTCTTTGAGCGGGCGGCCACGGCCCGCCTGGCGCGTCGCCCAGCGGCCCGCCCGTGTCGTCAGCCGCTCCCGAGGCGGCGCGATAGCGGGGTCCTGTTCGGTGACGGTGCCAGACAGGCATCCTCGCTGCCCGCAACGCCACCGGCGCTTGTGCCACACCAGCCGCGCCGCCCGCCCGAACGCCGGGAGGTCCACCAACTCCACCGGCCGCTCCCCGTCAGACCACAACCGCCCGCCACAGCCCACACAATCCGGTCTCGGTGCCCGCCGGCGGACATGAACCCGCAGCGGCCCGCCCGCTTCGTCCTCAACGCCGAGCACCTCAACGTCGCCCAGTCCCACCAACAGCTCACAAACACGCGTAGGGTCAACTTCCACAGGGATCCTCCAGATTCTCGGTTGCCTATCAGCACCGATTCTGGGGGATCCCTCGCGTTCAACCGCGGACCCTCACCCCGCTGACTCCGACCTCAAACGCGGAGAGCCTCTAAAGGTTGCGCCACTCGAAGAAGTCTGGTGTGATGGCTCGCAGGGCTTGAAGATAAGCGGCCCTGCGCGTAAATGTGGGATTTGGGGTTGCTGGCACCGGTTGGCGGGTCATGTTAGCAGGAGTCCTCGGGCTTGGAAGTTGGTGGGGTTGGTGAAACCGTGGGCGGTTCGTCGGAGGACTTGGAGGAGATTATTTGAGCCTGCGCGTAAACGTGGGGTGGGGGGTGGTTGGGGGTCCCTGAGTAGGGGTCGAGGCCCTGCTGGAATCGGTGATTGACACACCAACGATCCAGGAGGGCCCCGATGGCTTCCGATGTTATACGGGTGCGGTTGCACCTGCGCCAGGTCCGCGTGTTAGAGGTGGTTGTGGACACGCCCGAGGAGTTGAGGGTGAGGGTGGAGTCGACGGTGAGTCGGCCTCGTTGCCTGCACTGCGGGTTCAAGTGTCACAGGGTCCATGACACTCGCGAGCGCGAGGTGCGCGACTTGGAGGTGTCGGGGCGGCGAACGGTGCTGGTGTGGATGCGGCACCGGTTCAGTTGCGGTAACTGCGGTGAGCGGTTCTTGGAGGAGCACTTTGAGTTCGACGGGCGGTTGACCCGGCGCCTGGCACATCGTCTGGTCGCGGACGCGCAGGTGATGACGATCCGTGCGGTGGCGCGCCGCCACGGTGTGAGCTGGTCGGTCATCAACACGTTGGTGCGGGCCTGGTCGGGGTTGATCGCCGAGCATCGCCGCAGCCGCCGCTGCTCGGTGCTTTTGGTTGATGAGACGTCGATGCGCAAACGCCACCGCTACGTGACTGTCATCGTCAACGCCGACACCAACAAGACCTTGGCCATGATCGAGCACCGCAGCAGCGCAGCGCTGACAGCGTTTTTGATGTCACAACCACACCGCTGGCGCAGAGGAGTCAAAGTCGTCGTCACCGACGGATCACGCGCCTACAAAGCCTCCGTGGACACCTGTTTGCCCCACGCCCGCCACGTGTTGGACCGCTTCCACGTGATCAGATGGTTCTGTGCGGGGCTCACCGCGGTCCGCCGCGACATCCAACGCCGACCCGAAGGCTCCAAACCCGCGTTCGATCCCGAAGTGTTCCAGGCACGGTTCGCGCTGCTACGCCGAGGCGACACACTCACAGACGCAGACCGGGCCCGCCTCGACACCCTCTTCGACACCCACCCGAGGCTGCGGGCCGGCTGGCAAGCACTCCAAGAACTCCACGGCCTCTACACAGCCGACGACCACGACGGCGCCCTCGAAGCACTCGACCGGTTCTGCGACCTCTACCAAACCGGCGAACTGCCCGAGTTCCACAACATCGTCGACACCATCATCGCCTGGTCCGACCAAATCCTCGCCTGGCACCACACCAACCACCCCAGCAACGGCAGAATCGACGGAACAAATAATCGGCCCTGCGCGTAAACGTGGGATTTGGGGTTGCTGGCACCGGTTGGCGGGTCATGTTACCCATGGCGGGCGTGAGGCAAACAGGCATCCCAGGGAGGCCTTGTAGGCGCGTGACCCGTCGGTGACGACGGCTCTCGCTAAGTCCACCGCCGGAGAAGGTCTCCCGCTCATCCGTAGGTTCGACGACTCTCTGATGGCCTCTTCGGCTTGCCGGCATCAACGTCATCTGGCGCAGGCGCAGGCGCAATCAGCTTGCAGTGCTGCACCAAGATCGGGTCACTCACCTCCAACTTGAATGATGCAAAGATCGGATGTTCATTCGAGAGATCGACAGGATGTCTGATTGAGCGTGACGCACCATCGTCCTGTTCCGGGAGTCCAACCGCGTCCGAAATGCCGATCCACATGTCGTGCTTTAGTCCGCCGCGCTTGACAATCGCGTCCACAAAGGTACCGGAGTCTAAGCCTGATCGGCCTTTCGCCAACAAAGGGGCCTGTAGAAAATCTTCTAGCTGCACGGCTTCCAGCTTCTTGAAACTCTTGATCCTCGCTTTTACATGGTCGATGTATTTGCTCGACGCGTTTTGCTTTAGTCGATCACTTAGTTCGGTCCACAATTCATTTCTGGCCTTCTCGCCGTGAAGGCCAGAACAATATTGCCTTGCGAAGTCTGCAAGAGTATGTCGTATCTCTCGCACTCCGTCCTCCGCGTTGCTGGAAGCAATCTCGTAGATGATCTGCCGCAGACCTTCCGCATCTTCTTCTGGAGTTGCAGACGATTGATTACTCATCGCTAGGTTGATCGGCCGGTACTCTTCTAACCAGTCGCTTCGTCTCGCCGAAAACGAGCGCATCATCCAACCTCGCTGCGCCGCTTTCCAAGCAACACGTAGCTCAAGCAAGTCACGTTGTGTTTTGGACATCTTTGCCTGACCGATCAAGAGCGATCGAATGTGAACAACGGCTATTTCGTCCTCGGTACAAGACCCTTGTACCGCCCCTTCATGTCCAATTGCTCCATCCGAGCCCAATGGACGATGCAACGCCTCGCTGATGATCTCCGCCCAGTACAGATACTGTACGTACAGTGCAGAGAGCCTTCGAAACTCAGATATCGCGTGACTTCGACGCTTTGGCAGTTCCTCCCTGTCTAACCGTAGCCGGTACTTCCATTGTATGTGACGTCGAGCCGTGACAACTAAGAAGACACCAAACCAAACAAGGCATAGGGCTGCACATCCAAACAAGATGAGCGTGATAATCAGGGGGCCAAAAAGTAATACTGCGATAGCCCCAGCCATCGAGAGAACGAACATCGACAGCACCTTCAATAATCGTCGAACGAAGGATTTTCGCTTCTGAGTTGCCTCTTCGTTAGCAGTCAAGCGAAGGTTAAGTTTCTCCCACTCCTCTTGTGCCTGAAGCAATTCTGCGAGTGCTTCGTCCTGTGCTTCCATCAGGCTCCGGGCGAGCCGTCCGGTCAACTGTTCCCTCGAACGCGCGTCCCATCGACGACACGTCTCAACGTCTATGTCGCCTAACGACAGATGGTTCGTTTCACTCATGCCATCACTCCGTTCGTCCCCCTAGTATTGTTCATCGTTCTCACTCTAATCGTTCCCGTTGGCCTCGTCGGAAACCGACAAGATTGCTCGGATGGTCTGCACATCGTGTGGACGTATCATCGAGTCACCTATCTCACTTCGCAAATCGGGCGCTAACAAGTCCAATTTCTCGATGACCGCTCGCTGCTCTTGCCACTCCAATCCGTCCCATGAATTCAGATCTTCCGGAATGTCATGTCCGTCCGCTGCAGAAATGACGGCCTCCGTCAACGTCGTCCAGACTTTCGGAGTTCCGTATGCCCTGAAATTACCCAGATCGGGCAGATTATCCAATTCTCTGCAACGCATCGCTTGATCCATAATGAAGTTGAAATTTGTTGTGTCTTTGACACCTACAATGATTGCACTTTCCTTTCCGAATGTCTGATCAGTTACAACACGGCCTACGCCTTCTTCGATTCTACGAAGACGGCGGCGAACACGATCCTTCAACATCTGTGGGATCGCTGTCAGTACTGTTTGGAGCTCAACCGCTAGTTCTTTAGCAAACAGTTCCAACGCTTGGACAATACCAAGTCTTTCCTTAGCCGGTGGTGCAGGGCTCTTGAAGTGCTGATACGAAAATCCGATCGGAGATACCTTCCCTGGTGGAACCAATACACTATGCAGTTCATCGATAGCACGCTCGGGTTGACCATGGGGAACACATCCACTAGGCAAGAGTCGCTTTCCGTCCCCACTCAGTACATTGTGCACTGCCTCCGTAACGAGATCCTTAGACTTGACCATACGGCACGTGGCTCTTGTCAAGCGCACACGTTGGAGGTTTCCTTGCCCGGCATTCCGCGCTGAATCCAAGGGCGACTCATCAAGCCACGACCACAGTCCACCTACGATTCCAAGAGTGTTTCCGATTACTTCCTCGACTTGGCTTGCAGAGTCGATTTCGAGAGTGGGTGAGTTCGTTTCTCCTAGACTGTCCTCCGGCACAACAACCAAGTTAAAGTCAAAAAAGCGGTTATGGTCCCCAAAGAGTCCGTGAGGAAGGCGTTTATCAGTTTGACAGGAGTAGACGCTGCCAAATACCGATTCAAAACCCTGATTTCTCATATAACGCCATAATTTTTTAACCTGGGCGGGATAGTCGGAATCGACTTCCTCGTCGCTAGCTGAGTAACAGATGAAGCGGATTAGGTCACAGCTATCGATCTCTGCAATCAGATTGTATAAACTGGAATATTCGGGGTCCTCGGACTGATCGATCCAAACTCCCCTGTCTGGTAATTCATAGAGAATGAATGGACGCATGAGTCCAGTGGAGACATATCGTTTGAGGATCTCGACTACTCGTTTATCGTTCTCGGTCCGCGGAATCAAAACTGTGAGCTTCATCCGACTGTACGACCTCCACGCGTGGGAGCGACCATCTCGTGAATCGCGTCGAGTTCTTGATGAACTATGCCGAATAGTTCCCTCCCGAACGCTATATCGCAGAAGTCGCTATAATCGCCGGATCGGAGTTCTTTTGTTGCGTCGTCCAGGTCGATGTAGGCCTCTCGTATTTCTTTGATTGCGGCATCGAAGTTGTTTCTGCGGTCTTGTTCGGTGTCACCTGTGATTTGGGCGGGGTTGCTCGATGCCGTTTCGCCTTTGGTGATGAACCGTTTCACGTCTGCTTTGGCTTTTTTGGTGCCGTGGCCTAGGCGGAAGGTCTGTTCGTAGGCATCGAGGGCGTGTGGGTCTTGGGACAGCATCATCATCGCCAACGGTAGATGCTCAAGTATCGCCGGCAACCATTCGTCTATACTCTCCGGCTCCTCTAGTTCATCGTTTCGGCCATGTCGCAGCAGCGGCCACGGGAACGCGGCGATCTCTTCGTTACCAAAATCGTCGCGAGTGTGCACATGGGGTCCCGTCGACGGTGTGGGATCTGTGATGAGACCGAGCAGCCGTCCCACGAACCAACCACGCACGATCGATTCGATCGCCGGTTTCGGAAGGGGGATGAACTCATTCAGCAATCGGGCCCGCTTGTTGTTCCAGAACGTCTTGATCGCTGTCGCAGGATCATCCGGGGTCACTGCCTTATCCCAGTCCTTCACGATCGGTTCGTAAAGCGACGCTACGACCGCTGGATGCACCGGCGTGGCCAACCGGCGGACGACCAGAACCGACTCCATGCCGGTCTTTGAACGGCTCTTGAACGCCCCAGCGGAAACGCCGTCTTGCCCGGTGAGGATCGCCTTGGCCACATCATGGGCAGGATGACCACCATCAAAGGGCAGCTCCTGAACCGTAAGGCTCGTTGCGAGGCCACCGTCGTTGTGCAAGCGCGACACCATCTCGTCTTGAATGCGACACATCGGCGACGCCATCTGCATCGCGGAGCCTAGACACTTCCGGAAACGCTCAAGACGTTTGGTGTGGTTCCCTCCCGGAACTTCCCGCCCCTGCTTCGCGAGATGCTCCTCCAACCCAGACTCCAAGAATCTGCCCATCGAATTGCTCGGATTCAAGAAGAACTGATCGACACGATCCTTGATCTCCTCAGGACTCAACGCCAACTCCACACCCACCGGACGGCCCTTTCCCAACCAACCACTGCCACTGTCGAGACGCAATGCCGTCGGCGCCTCACGTGGAGCTGCCGCGTCACCATACTTGAAGCCACCCGCGCAAATCGTGTCGCGGGCCGCCCCCACTGAACCAGCCGAATTCTTTTTAGCAGTCGACTCCTTCAACAACTGCTCATACACGCCATTCCACTCCTCCGCCCCCACCAAACAGAACTCAGATGGAGCAGGCGCATACTTCGCCGACACCCCCGCACCCACAGGCCAGTCCTGCACTTCAGACGAACCGGCGAACATGTCCAACTCTTCACCCCGCGACTCAAGCGCCGACATCAACGGAACCAGCACCTTTTCAACCACATCCGTCAACAACGACGCCGCCTTCTCACACCGCTCCGACTCCATCCAATATTGATTCGGGCCAATACTCTTTCGCACCGCATCCTGCACAAAATCGGACTTCGCGTTGACCCTGGAACCTCCCAACGCATGAAACGCAGCCGAAATCGCCTGAGCAGGATCACGCCGAGAAGCCGACTCCATACCACGAGCCTCCCGCTGCAACTGCTCAGCTGCTGAGCTGCACTGCTGAGACAGTTCCTTCACCAAACCAGCCGCCACAGGCAGACCATACTCAGCCAACCATTTCGACACCGCAGTCTCCAACTGCTTTACCACCTTAACAGCAAAATCATCAGAACCCTTCTCCAACAGTCCGGCGACTTCCAACCGCAGTTCAGATTGCCTATTCTTAATCACCGCCGGAATACGATTGACCCACTCCCTCCCACCAAGTTGACTGAACGACCCCATCTCCGCAATCCGCTTCTTATGAAACTCTCTCAGAACATCGTTCAATTGATCACGATTTAGAATTCCGTCAACCACCTGATCATGTCGAGTCGCATCCGGCTCATCCTCCTCCCACAGACCACACTCATCAAAAAACTCCTCTCGATCCCGGTTCACAATATGCTCCACAATCTCCGGATCCTGAACAACATCACGCCGATCAGGATCAATCAACTCCAAACCCCGATCACGCCAACCCTTCAACAAATACTCCAACACCGACCGAACCATACGATCACGAGCCCAGTCCCCAAAACGACTGGAACCAACAGCCACCTTCGCTGAACCAAACGAAGACACAAACCCGCACATGGCGTTCTGGTTTAGCGAAGGAGGCTCCACCAACATTTTGAACTTTGAACCCCGATCAGCTTGCTGAAGGTTTCGATTTGTCAAATCATGGCCGATCATGTCTTGTTGTAAATGCTCATCCAACATAAGAGCCATGAGAGATTCCGTTACGACACGATAGGCATCATCAGGGCTCTCAAGCGCGCCACCCGCATCTAGAGTGCGAAGACCAACAAGATAGGCAACTGACGGCCCAGAGCCTTGCAAAACATTCACAGCAGCGCCTTGTCCGTACAATGTCTCAAGAGGTCGCTGCACTGCCAGCATCGCGTTCATCAATTCACTTGATGCCCCAAGACTATTAGTAGGAATGCCTACTCCGGCAATCCCCGGAAAAATCTCTGCCGTAAGAAGAACAGAAATAATACGCTGCCCAAGATTCGGATTGGATGCACGAACGAGATCGCAAACATCCAAAAAGACGCCCGCGCCAGTACCACCAGCCAACGACGACACAACAAAAACAAACGGCTCCTTGCTCACGTTCTGCGCGCCGCTCACGTTCTGCACGCCCAAATGGGACGCGAAGGACTCAAACTCAGGAATCGACGTCTTCGCATCCTGCACGGCCTTTTGGATCAGATTCGTAACCTTGGATGCATTGGACAACGCCCCCATGCGCCCCAGAGCACGCATCTGGCCCGCTCCCTCCAAGAAGGGCAAGTCAATGTAGGGGGATGGACGCCAGCCGATTAGACGCTCAATACGATTACCTGCGCCCTTGATGACGAGGTCATCTATCTCCCTATAAATATCGGACCAAGCCAAGCCCGCATAATCTTCATCAGCGACTGACCTGCCGAAATCCGGAAACGTTTCCTGCGGCACCGGGACATCCACCCACTTCAACTGGAACGCTTCGGGGATACCGTGACGCCACCCCCGGCGTTGCAACTCCTTCTCCAAGCGGTCTCGGAGTCCCAGAACCACCTTGCCACCCGATCCACCACAACCGATCACAATCATCGGAGCCAACGTCATCGTATCCTCCTGCTAATCCAAGCCAACCCACGCACACTATCCAACGCTTCTCACCGGTGCAAACTAACCCCACGCTTCACTCGCAGACTCTACACACACTCTTCTACACAACTCTTCACCCGGACGAAGCATCCGGCTCTTCGGAAGGTGACCCGCCGTATCGGGCGCGGCAGCTACTCATTTCGGCTCATGAACGTCTCAGCGAAGGTGCAGACACCAAACTCCGGGGTCTGTTAACCGCCGGTGACCCCCGGGCGAGGTTCGTTTGGCGTGGCACGCCAAAGAAACCCTACGCGGTCTCTATGACATCGGATCTCGGCTACTCGTTTATCGTTCTCGGTCCGTGGAATCAAAACTGTGAGCTTCATCCGACTGTACGACCTCCACGCGTGGGAGCGACCATCTCGTGAATCGCGTCGAGTTCTTGATGAACTATGCCGAATAGTTCCCTCCCGAACGCTATATCGCAGAAGTCGCTATAATCGCCGGATCGGAGTTCTTTTGTTGCTTTGTCCAGTTCGATGTAGCCCTTTCGTGCTTCGTTGATTGCGGTATTGAAGTTGGTTCTGCGGTCTTGTTCGGTGTCGCCTGTGATCTGGGCGGGGTTGCTCGACGCCGTTTCGCCTTCGGTGATGAACCGTGCCACTTCTTCTTGGGCTTTTTTGGTGCCGTGGCCTAGGCGGAAGGTCTGTTCGTAGGCATCGAGGGCGTGCGGGTCTTGGGACAACATCATCATCGCCATTGGTAGATGCTCAAGTATCGCCGGCAACAATTCGGCTTTACGCCCTTGCTTCCCTAGTTCCGAGTTTCGGCCATGTCGCAGCAGCGGCCACGGGAACGCGGCGATCTCTTGGTTACCAAACTCGTCGCGAGTGTGCACTTTGGGTCCCGTCGACGGTGTGGGATCTGTGATGAGACCGAGCAGCCGTCCCACGAACCAACCACGCACGATCAATTCGATCGCTGGTAGCGGAAGGGGGATGAACTCCTGCAGCAATCGGGCCCGCTTGTTGTTCCAGAACGTCTGGATAGCTTGCGCAGGCTGATCCGAGTTCACTGCCCGATCCCAGTCCGCCACGATCGGCTGGTAAAGCGACGCTACGACCGCTGGATGCACCGGCGTGGCCAACCGGCGGACGACCAGAACCGACTCCATGCCGGTCTTTGAACGGCTCTTGAACGCCTCAGCGGAAACGCCGTCTTGCCCGGTGAGGATCGCCTTGGCCACATCATGGGCAGGATGACCACCATCAAAGGGCAGCTCCTGAACCGTAAGGCTCGTTGCGAGGCCACCGTCGTTGTGCAAGCGCGACACCATCTCGTCTTGAATGCGACACATCGGCGACGCCATCTGCATCGCGGAGCCTAGACACTTCCGGAAACGCTCAAGACGTTTGGTGTGGTTCCCTCCCGGAACTTCCCGCTCCTGCTTCGCGAGATGCTCCTCCAACCCAGACTCCAAGAATCTGCCCATCGAATTGCTCGGACTCAGGAAGAACTGATCGACACGATCCTTGATCTCCTCAGGACTCAACGCCAACTCCACACCCACCGGTCGGCCCCTCTTTCCCAACCAGCCACTGCCACTGTCGAGACGCAATGCCGTCGGCGCCTCACGTGGAGCTGCCGCGTCACCATACTTGAAGCCCCCCGCGCAAATCTCGTCGCGGGCCGCCTCCGCTGAACCAGCGGACTCCTTCAACAACTGTTCATACACGCCATTCCACTCCTCCGCCCCCACCAAACAGAACTCAGATGGAGCAGGCGCATACTTCGCCGACACCCCCGCACCCACAGGCCAGTCCTGCACTTCAGACGAACCGGCGAACATGTCCAACTCTTGACCCCGCAACTCAAGCGCCGACATCAACGGATCCAGCACCTTTTCAACCACATCCGTCAACAACGACGCCGCCTTCTCGCACCGCTCCGACTCCATCCAATATTGATTCGGGCCAATACCCTTTCGCACCGCATCCTGCACAAAATCGGATTTCGCGTTGACCCTGGAACCTCCCAACGCATGAAACGCAGCCCAAATCGCCCGAGAAGGATCACGCCGAGAAGCCGACACCATACCACGAGCCTCCCGCCGCAACTGCTCAGCTGCTGAGCTGCACTGCTGAGACAGCTCCTTCACCAAACCAACCGCCACAGGCAGACCATACTCAGCCAACCATTTCGACACCGCAGACTCCAACTGCTTTACCACATCAACAGCAAAATCATCAGAACCCTTCTCCAACAGTCCGGCGACTTCCAACCGCAGTTCAGATTGCCTATTCTTAATCACCGCCGGAATACGATTGACCCACTCCCTCCCACCAAGTTGACTGAACGACCCCATCTCCGCAATCCGCTTCTTATGAAACTCTCTCAGAACATCGTTCAATTGATCACGATTTAGAATTCCGTCAACCACCTGATCATGTCGAGTCGCATCCGGCTCATCCTCCTCCCACAGACCACACTCATCAAAAAACTCCTCTCGATCCCGGTTCACAATATGCTCCACAATCTCCGGATCCTGAACAACATCACGCCGATCAGGATCAATCAACTCCAAACCCCGATCACGCCAACCCTTCAACAAATACTCCACCACCTCCCGCAGCATACGATCACGAGCCCAGTCCCCAAAACGACTGGAACCAACAGCCACCTTCGCTGAACCAAACGAAGACACAAACCCGCACATGGGCGCCTGGCCTAGCGAAGGAGGCTCCACCAACATTTTGAACTTTGAACCCCGAGCAGCTTGCTGAAGGTATCGATGGGTCAAATTAAAGCCGATCATGTCTTGTTGTAAATGCTCATCCAACATAAGAGCCATGAGAGATTCCGTTACGACACGATAGGCATCATCAGGGCTCTCAAGCGTGCCACCCGCATCTAGAGTGCGAAGACCAACAAGATAGGCAACTGACGGCCCAGAGCCTTGCAAAACATTCACAGCAGCGCCTTGTCCGTACAATGTCTCAAGAGGTCGCTGCACTGCCAGCATCGCGTTCATCAATTCACTTGATGCCCCAAGACTATTAGCAGGAATGCCTACTCCGGCAATCCCCGGAAAAATCTCTGCCGTAAGAAGAACAGAAATAATACGCTGCCCAAGATTCGGATTGGATGCACGAACGAGATCGCAAACATCCAAAAAGACGCCCGCGCCAGTACCACCAGCCAACGACGACACAACAAAAACAAACGGCTCCTTGCTCACGTTCTGCACGCCCAAATGGGACGCGAAGGACTCAAACTCAGGAATCGACGTCTTCGCATCCTGCACGGCCTTTTGGATCAGATTCGTAACCTTGGATGCATTGGACAACGCCCCCATGCGCCCCAGAGCACGCATCTGGCCCGCTCCCTCCAAGAAGGGCAAGTCAATGTAGGGGGATGGACGCCAGCCGATTAGACGCTCAATACGATTACCTGCGCCCTTGATGACGAGGTCATCTATCTCCCTATAAATATCGGACCAAGCCAAGCCCGCATAATCTTCATAAGCGACTGACCTGCCGAAATCCGGAAACGTTTCCTGCGGCACCGGGACATCCACCCACTTCAACTGGAACGCTTCGGGGATACCGTGACGCCACCCCCGGCGTTGCAACTCCTTCTCCAAGCGGTCTCGGAGTCCCAGAACCACCTTGCCACCCGATCCACCACAACCGATCACAATCATCGGAGCCAACGTCATCGTATCCTCCTGCTAATCCAAGCCAACCCACGCACACTATCCAACGCTTCTCACCGGTGCAAACTAACCCCACGCATCACTCGCAGACCCCACACAAACCCTTCACCCGCACGAAGCAAACCGATACACCATATCACTAATCGTCTGCCCTTAATTATCATCCAAATAATCCTCCAAAGCGTGCGCTGACTCTGCCGGATCCTCAGCGAGTTCCCGAGGATCGTCTTGGGCTTGAGTCGCATCGCCATCGCCCTTGTCAACCGACGACTTTTCGAGCCGTGCCTTCGAGATTTCAGTCACCGCCATGTGCACCTGTTCGGCTATGGTTTGATTCAATTTTTCCAGTTGAGCCTGAGCTAAGGAGGGGTCGGTCCCATAGGGGATCAGCATCATGAACGAGCCGACTACCGGATCATCAATGGTTCCCTCGCGTATCTCAGGAATTGGTTGATCTGAATAGAATACCCATTCGCCCGAAAGAACGTTCGACATGAGGCCGACCTGACCGTTCTCGGACGTTCCCCTAGAAGCAATCACTACCGTGGCTCCTGAATACGAGGCGGAAGCAAACGATTTTGACCACGGCACCAACGGCGTCCTTGCGTTTATCGACACAGCACCTGCCTTAATCGAATTTGCTCTTCCCTCACCGCGCCCTAAGGGATGCAAGCTTATATCACGCCCCTCTACAACAAGTGGAATCCGATTACCAGCGTCATCAAGTCGATACATGACGGAACCAACAACTTCGACAGGAAACTCCATGGTCGTTATGCTCTCAACAACCAATCGGCTCGTCGCAACGTTGATGCCGAATAGTAACCCCATCAAGAAGAAAAACGAAAGCAGAACCAGAATAGCTGCCTTAACGGCATCGGTTTCAGTGATAGTCTTAGGCAACTTCACTGAAAGCTCAATGCTATAGGTGTAATCTCTAGATCGCGTTGAGTCGATCGGGTTAGACGCCCGCAGGGTTATGCTCCCCGGTTGGATCTCACCGTCCAATGAGGCAAGGGCACCAGCATCAACGACAAGACTAAGGCTAGCCGTATCTCCCTGCGCCAGTTCTATCGAACAGTGCTCTCCATACAAGATCCTAGTTTCACCAACTGAAACCCTAAGTTCTAGTTCATTCGTACCGATGCGCGGCACCTGAATATCGACAAGATCGACGCAGCCGCCTGTTCCCGGTTGCGAGGCATCGGCTACCAAGGTAGTCGAGATCGACCGGAGCGATTCCTCAAGCACTTCGCCGAATGGCGCTGGTCCTCCGACGACAGGGTAGTCACCGACAGGAATAACCGTTACTTCTCCGAGCACACCAGTCCAGGGAGTCAGAGGAACAAGTGGTGCGGTTGGAGCCAGTTGGATGACCGGTTCCAACAGTCCTGTTATGGCTATTTCATCACGGTTGAAATCCACCGGAACGGTATAGCGGCCGGAATACGAACCGTCTGGCTGCAACGTCAGCGGACTAATTATAACATTGTCAACCCACACCTGCATCTTTGTTCCTGGTTCCAGAACCGTGTCAGTCGCTGGTTCGTTACTACCTCCCACGACACGTACTACAATTTCTTCTTCAATTCCTGCATTCAGTGAAGCTTGAGACTCGTCAAGCGTGAGTAATAGGTTGCCGAAAACGTAGACAGAGGCCCGGTTGATACCGGCGGCCACTGCTGGATCGGTTGTCGAATATCTGACTCGCCAATGACCTACCCACTCGCCGTCGGGACTCAACTCACCATCTATCAGGAACCCTCCGTTCTGGAGTTCCAATTCTTGGATACTCAAGTCGACTCCGTCCGTCTCGATCGAGTGCATCCCTGGCTGCAGTACCAACGAAGCGCCCCGCGGAGAAATAAGAGTTGTCGTAACGGACGGGTGAGACGATATGGTCAATAAGTTGAACCTCTGGAAGCCTGAAGACAGGAAGAATGTGTAGTCGTAGTCCCTAGGGCCACCGCCAGGTTCCTCACATTCGTTCGAAGTGACTAGGCAACTTTGCTTACCTCTCGAATCTCCATGAGCTACTCCAAGCACCGCCTCGCGGAGACCAATCGCGAGTGCACCGATATCGTCTGCTGTCCCGAATGTACCTCTCGGCATCTCAGAACCGCATCCTCCCTCTCGTCCCTCTCCTGTGGCGAACGCCCGTAGCAGACCAAAATCCAATGTGCCCCCCTTGTCCAATGCAACAATCGACACTTGTGCCCTGGCACCATTTGCGATGTCACTTCCCTGCCGCAACACGTCGGCCAAGCCCCCGGACCTGCAAAGTCTCTCAATTGCCAGGGCCTCAACAGCGTCAGCGGCAGAGTAAGAATCGATGACTGTTGGAGTCTCAGTCCAATAGACGGTTCGCGGTGTTCCGTAGAAGTTCACATCGAACTGACCATCAGTGAACCAAACTAGTAGCCGGCATGAATCTGACGGTGCACGCTCAAGCATTTCCAGTGCACCGATTTCATCAACCGGTTTGTCCGCTGGATTGATCCACGGCTCAAGTGCGGCCACATAGTCTGTGGCAGCGCCCTGATCGCGATCCGCGTACTGTCGAGCAATTCCAAGTTGATCACTCGGAGCGATTGGTATAGATGCCCAGTCCGGTCTTTCTGAGAACGACTTACGTGTAACATCGCTAAAATCCAGGAATTCGACGTTCACATTTACATCCGTCGAAGAGTGCAAGGCTCCGAGAACACTCAACGCTGAATGTATGGCTTGGACTCTCTCATCTTCGGGATCATTTGTCTGCAACGAGAACGACGCGTCGACAAGAAAGAGAGTCGACAAGGAACGGTTTTCGCGCACACAGTTGGATAACGTGTCCAGAGACTCCTGAGCAACAGCGGGATTGGAATCAGGGACAGTCAGAAATGCCATAGTCATGACCAGAAAAGCTGCCCCTGCTAGTAAATGCTTCACGGCGATACAGGCACTACTGTTTGCGACAACGCGAGTCCATGCAGGCCTGCCAGAACAATACCAACCAAAAGGGATGTAACGGTTAAGAAGGTGCGATGACTGACGAAGACATAATTCGGGAGGGCACGTCGTTGTTGGTCAACTGCCCAATAGCTGACGATGAGGATCGCGGCGACGTAGCCACTAGAGATATAACCCATCAAATTCAATGTGTCAGATCCAATTAGCAGAAAGACGACACTAATCATATTTAGCGCGTATGCAATTGATACCAGCGAACCAGGGCCTCTGAGAACTTCTTCCTCCTGGTCTGGTGCATGGGGGAAAACATAGCTTGAAGGTTCATCCCAATCGGAGTCGGGCGGAAATATGAGATCGTCGTGAGAATCCGACAGCTGGTCGTCGGACAGATCGAAATCAGAGGACGAAGAGATATCGGTCATGATGGAGGAAATGCTCCAAGGCAGGCTCTGCTCTGCCGGTAGAATGGATGGCTCACCAGTAATCCTCGTCGTGTGTTGGTAGGCGCGAAAGGCTATCGCTAGCGAAATCTAACTCATCTTCGTGCTGCGGCGAGCGCGCGTCGCCCCAATCAGTTGTCCAGCGAGGTTCCCGGACTGAAACCGTCTCGACAACGGTTGAGTCCGAGCGGGCACCACTACGCATTAGGACGGTCACAGAGCCCACTATTCCGAGCAATCCACCAACTAGCAGTGTCGGTAGGCCCGGTCGGACACGCACGCCCACGACATCGCTGAAACCCGCGATAGATGCGACGCGGCCGACCGTTGACGACAGCGCCAGTATGAATCCTGCGAAGAGTACAGTCACTATCGACGCAGCGAGTGAGAGCCACAATACGAAGCGGGCACGCCCGACCCAGGAACACCAGATGCCCAAGCCAATGCACGTCACGACGATTGCAGTACAGAATAGGACAAATCCTATTTCAAATCCATAGTATTGAATATAACTGATTGAAACTCGACCGCCGAACCAAGGCAGCAAGAGCGAGACCACCAGAACAACCGCCGAGCACACCAGCATCCACGACCCCGTTCGCGAGTCCGGCGGCTTGCGCCGCTGGAATTCAGGCCAAGCGGCGTTGCCCATGAAGATTGACCTCTCTACTTGACGGCTCCGGCATACCGCGGAAGATAATTCTCAATGGACTTGAGCGCAAGTCGTTGGCACGCGTTGATGTGCCACAGTAGCTGGCGCATCTACCGGTGGAGTTCGCCACCGAACGAGTCAATCCAGGCGTTCAACTGGGTCGGCGGGGGCAAGGGCGGCGCGCAGAAAGCGGGTCAGTTCCGTGCGGCGGACGACGGTAGCGCGCCGGGATGGGGGAATGCCCATTGCTCGCTGAACTTCGAGTTCGCTGGCAACACCAACCACGGTTGTGTACAGAGACAACAGAAGCATCGAGGGATCGGAGCGGCGCAGGCGGCCTGCGGTCATCTCACGCTCAAGGAACTCGCGGGCCCGGTCGACAGTCGGGCTGACGTGAGCGCTGAGGCGTCCCACCGTTATCGATCCCGGGCGGGTGACTTCTCTGACCAGCCCCAGAAGTTCAGGCCGGTTGACCGCCAGCCGGAAGATTCGACGAACGATTGCCTCTACTTGATCAATACCGGTCAGGCCCCGAGATGCCTCCTGTTCAAAAAGTTCAACAAGGTCTTCCGCGGCGACATCAATCACCGAATCAAACAGCACCTGTTTCGATGGGAAGTAGTAGAGAATGGTCTGCTTTCGCACACCCAACTGCTCGGCCAAGGCGTCCAGTGAGGTGGCCGCATAGCCGTCGGTACCGAACGCAGACAGCGCCGCATCCAGCACACGCTGACGGGTCGGCACAAAATTGTTCATGCCTTCTCTCTACCATTTGGTAGAGGGTTTTGCTATAACAAGTACTGTGATTTCAAAGGAGTTGAACAAGACGCGCATCGCCATTACCGGCGCAACCGGCTTTTTGGGCACCGCGCTTGTCGAACGATTCCTTCGCGCGGTCCCTGAAAGCGAACTGGTTCTGGTAGTGCGACCCGGACGCCGGGGAGCACAGAACCGGGTGAATCGAGACATCTTCCGCAACGGCGCCTTCGGGCGGATTCGACACACCTTCGACGATGAGAGCGACGAGACCTTTGAGGAGATGTGCAAACGCCGAGTCTTTGCTGTGGCAGGCGATGTTGGTGTCGACGGGTTGAGTCTTGACCCCGAAGGCCTTCGGTTGCTCTCCACCTGCGACATCGTCATTCACTCCGCTGCCACAGTCAGTTTCGACTCAGCTCTTGACGATGCGGTCGAGATCAACCTGCTCGGACCAATGAGAGTCGCCGCGGCCATACGCCAAGCGGCGGCCGGACGCGAAGAACCCACTCGAGGCGGACTCGCTAACGGCGAACCGGCACATCTGATCGCGGTGTCCACCTGTTATGTAGCAGGCAGTCGCCGCGGCAGCGCTCCCGAAGAACTCCTTGACGAGTCGCCATTCTTCGTGGATGTGGCTTGGCAGACTGAAGTCGACAGTGCCCGGCGCGCCCGAATCGACGCCGAACAGGCAAGTCGCACGCCCGATCGCCTCAGCGAACTGGCAAAACAGGCTCGCAGGAGTCTTGGTGCTGCCGGTGGCCCAGCCCTCACCGACAAGGTCGAACAACTCCGCCAACGGTGGGTCGGACAACAGTTGACAAACGCGGGCCGATCGCGGGCTGGCAGCCTGGGCTTTCCGGATGCCTACGCATTCACCAAGGCTCTTGGAGAGCGCGCCCTCGTCGAAACCAGCGAAGGCGTACCGGTGAGCATCGTGCGCCCGTCGATCATCGAGTCGGCGTTCGCGGAACCGTCACCTGGGTGGATTCGGGGCTTCCGTATGGCCGAACCGGTCATCGCCGCTTATGCCCGCGGTCTGCTGAAGGAGTTCCCGGGTGTTCCCGAAGGTGTGGTCGACATCATTCCCGTCGATCTAGTTGTCGCCACGATTCTCGCGGTGGCGGCTCGTGGCCCAGAACGCGACGAAGCGCAGGTGCCCAAACCTGATGTCGTGCAGATCGCCTCGGGCGCGGCAAACCCGCTGATGTACGGGCAATTGGTTGACCTGGTTCGTAGCTGGTTCAACGAGCACCCGGTCTACGACGAAAGAAATCAGCCGATTTCGGTTCCCGAATGGTCGTTTCCAGGGCGCGGTCGGGTGGTTCGCCAACTCGGGCGCGCTCGCAAAAGTCTCGATCTGACAGAGCGAGTTCTCCAGGTGCTCCCGCTGAGGGGCAAGCAGGCAGACTTCAGTGCCGAACTGGAGGAGCGCAAAGAGCAGCTTGAGCGGGCCAACGGATACGTCGAGCTTTACGGGGCTTACGCAGAATGCGAAGCGCTCTATCGGCTCGACCGGATGTATGCGCTGTGGGAATCACTCGACGAAGAAGACCGGCGTGATTTCTGCATGGACCCGCGAGTCATTGATTGGCCGACCTATGTTCAGACTGTTCATCTCCCGTCGATGGTGAAACAGGCCCGCCTCAAAATGCAACCTGGTGCCAAAAGCAGCGAGTCGCGGTCCACTCGTCTGCGCAAGCAGGTGCTCTCGCCCGAGCGGCAACTAGCCGTATTCGATCTCGAGAACACGCTGATCGCCAGCAACGTCGTGGCAAGTTACGCATGGCTGGCCACCCGTCATCTCAATATCGCCGACCGTATGAGCTTCACCGTCAAGACCTTGCGAGAAGCACCTACGTTGCTTTCGCTGGACCGTCAGGATCGCAGCGATTTCCTGCGCTACTTCTACCGGCGTTTCGAAGGAGCTTCTGTTGAACTGATGGCTCGTGACTCGCGCGAGATGCTCAGCGACTTGTTGATCACCAAGTCGTTCCCCGCTGGTATTCGCAGGGTTCGTCAACATCGCGCTCTGGGCCACAAGACGTTGCTGATTACCGGGGCTTTGGACTTTGTAGTGGAACCGTTACGCCCTCTGTTTGATCACATGATCGCCGCAGAGATGACCACAACCAACGGTTCTTACGACGGTCAGCTCACCGCCGTTCCCCCGACCGGCGAGGCTCGCTATCAGACTCTTGTGGATTTTGCAGAGACTCACAATCTCGATCTGAGTCAAGCGGTGGCATATGCCGACAGCAGCTCAGATCTGCCGATGCTTGAAGCTGTCGGCTTCCCGGTGGCCGTCAACGCCGAAACGAAGCTCGCTTCGATCGCTCGTCGCCGAGGCTGGCTGATTGAGCACTGGACGAAATCCGCTGGTGCCCCCAATCGTTTACTTCCCATCGGCCCTCGTGCCAACCGGGGCCCAGCGGCCCATCGCCAGAGGGCGGTGACTGCTCATGCCGTCTGATCCTCGCCGCAAAGCGCCTCGGCCTGGCTTCGTGCTTGACGTCGACAAGTCGACTCCCCCGATCCTGTTCCACCACGGCGAACAATTCCGGTTGGAAAAGCTGCCGGCGGACCGCAGTCGGGTGATTTATCCAGCCGAACCGTTGCCCGGTCTTGATGACCCCGACGAGGCGATCCGCCAAGCCCTGCTCAACCCGCTGGATGAGGATCCGCTACCTACGCTGCTCTGGCCGGGCATGAAGTTGACGATTGCTTTCGATGATCTGTCGTTGCCGCTTCCTTCGATGCGCCAACCCGACATCCGACAGCGGATCATTGAGCAGGTTCTCGACATGGCAGCCGCGGCATCCGTCGACGATGTCCACTTGATCGCCGCTTTGGCTCTGCATCGCCGCATGACCGAAGCCGAGTTCCGTCACGCGCTCGGCGATCGCATCTACGACGCTTTCGCGCCCCACGAAACTCTCTACAACCATGATGCCGAAGATCCCGACGGCATGGTCGAGCTGGGCCTGACCCGCCACGACGAGCAAGTGACCATGAACCGCCGAGCAGCCGAATCTGATCTGCTGATTTACGTCAACTTGAACATCGTCTCGATGGACGGCGGTTGGAAGTCGACAGCCACCGGACTGTCGGACTACGCGGGTGTGCGCCATCACCACAATGTGGCGACGATGCAGAACTCGAAGAGTTTCATGGATCGCCACTCCTCAGAACTGCATCACTCGAACTGGCGCCAAGGCGAAGTTATCAAGGCTCACGGGCCCCGGATCTTCCAGGTCGAGACAACCATCAACAACAACACTTTCGGCTACGACGGCCCCCTGTCGGTCTTGCAGAAACGCGAATGGGAGTGGTCGGCTCGCGACCGGGCGACCTTCATCGGTATGAAAAATGCCCTTGAAGTGATGCCCGCGGCCGCCCGGCGCAAGATTTTCCAGGCTTGGGAGGCGCCGTATGAACTCACATCAGTGCAGGCTGGTGAGGTAGACGCCGTCCACCAGCAGACCCTGGAGAACGTCTTCGCGCAACACCTCGTGCCCGTTGAAGGGCAAACCGATGTGTTGACCTTCGGTCTCCCCTACATCTGTCCCTACAACGTCAACTCGGTGATGAACCCGATCTTGGTCATGTGTCTCGGGCTCGGCTACTTCTTCAATCTGTACCGCGGCAAGCCTTTGGTGCGCGAAGGCGGTGTGGTGATTATGAGCCATCCCACACCGTGGGAGTTCCATCCCGTACATCACCCGAGCTACATCGATTTCTTTGAGCAGGTGCTGTCCGACACCACCGATCCGGCGGAGATCGAAAAACGCTACGAGGAACAGTTCGCCTACGACGAGTGGTACATCCACCTGTATCGCAACAGCTACGCATACCACGGAGTTCACCCGTTTTATATGTGGTACTGGGGGGCTCATGCTTTGCAATGGCTCGGCCGGGTCATTGTTGTCGGCGGTGATCCGCGGTCGGTCCGCCGCCTCGGCTTTCAGCCGGCTTCGACCATGCAGGACGCGCTGGAGATGGCCGGCGATGTGGTCGGCCCCCATCCCTCGATCACCCATTTGCACAACCCGCCGATTCTTATGGCAGACGTGACATGAGCCGCCTAGCCAAGCAACTCAACCTGCCCCCTGTACCGAGCGGACTTTCACCGATTCGCCGTTATCGGGCCCTCGGGTTTCCCTACCGGGCGCCGTCAACGCCTCGAGGCGTCGCTCCTGCTCCCAAGATCATCAACCGTGGTGCCGACTATGACGCTACCTGGGCTCGCAAGTACCCGGCTCGGTTGGCGAGGGCCGCGATCGTGGAAGGCCCGATGCGTCTGGCCGTCTCTGGACTGGCAGCACCGGACCGTCGAGGACAGGACCGCTTGGCGTCGCTACGAGGCCCGGCCATCTTTGCCGCGAACCATCACAGCCACCTCGACACGCCGTTGCTGTTGACGTCGATTCCCGAACCGTGGCGTCACCAGATCCTGGTGGGCGCCGCGGCCGACTACTTTTTTGGGACGCGTTTGACTTCAGCGTTGTCTTCGTTGGTGATCGGCGCGATTCCGATCGAGCGCAGCCGGGTCAGCCGTCGTTCCGCAGATCAGGCGGCCGATCTGGTTGCACAAGGTTGGAGCCTGCTGCTGTTTCCCGAGGGCGGACGCAGTCCCGACGGTTGGGGTCAGCCGTTTCGGGGCGGAGCCGCATATTTGGCGCAAAAGTCTGGGAAACCTGTTGTGCCGATCCACATCGAGGGTACTGGGCGAATACTGCGGAAAGGCAAATCGCTGCCCCGTCCCTCAACCACATCGGTCACTTTCGGCAGGCCGTTGCGGCCGAACCAAGACGAGAACACCGTTCGCTTCGCGGCCCGTATTGAGGCCGAGGTGTCAGCACTTGCCGATGAGGCTTCCTCGGATTGGTATCGAGCCCGCATCAGAGCCCACGCGGGCACCACGCCCGGACTTACCGGTCCCTCAACAGGAGCTTGGCGCAGGGCTTGGGCTCTTGGCGATCGCTCGCGTCGGGCGCGCCAACGAACTCGCCGCTGGCCCAATCTCTGAGCGCGCCCGAACTTCTAGGGCGACCACCTCAGACGTTAGGCTCTTGTGATGCGCTTCTCGTACGCGGAATCCATGATTGACCCAACAATGTATGCACCACTCGTGCAGGCGGCAGAAGCTGCGGGATTCGACAATTTCGTCGTTCCCGACTCGATTTGTTACCCCCTCGACGCCGACACGAAGTACCCATACAACGCCGATGGCAGCCGCGAGTTTCTCGAGGGCAAACCGTTCATTGAGCCCTTCTCTTTGATCCCCGCTCTAGCAGCCATCACCGAACGCATCCGTTTCACCACGTTCGTCGTGAAACTTCCGATCCGTCACCCAGTGCTGGTAGCCAAGCAGGTCACGTCGGTGGGCGTGATTACCAACGGGCGTTTCCGGTTCGGCGTAGGCACCAGTCCCTGGCGCGAGGACTACGACGTGACCGGCGTGGGTTGGGCGCGGCGCGGCGCACGCATGGACGAGTGCATCGAGATCATCAACGGACTCCAAACCGGGGATTTCTTCGGTTACTCCGGCGAGTTTTACGAGGTTCCTGATGTTCAACTCTGTCCGGTTCCCGAACAGAGAGTTCCGATCTTGGTTGGCGGACATTCCGCAATGGCTCTTGAACGTGCTGGGCGGTTGGGAGACGGTTGGATCCACGCCGGAGGAGACCCCGGCGAGTTGGCACGCATGATGTCGGTCGTCGAGGAGTCTCGCCAACGCCACGGTCGGGCCGATCTGCGGTTTGATGTCCTCGCCATCAGTGTCGACGCCTACTCCCCCGAGGGTATAGAGCGTCTCGAAGCCGCTGGTGTCACCGATGTGATCGTCGGTTTCCGCGATGCCTATTCGCCCGGACCCGACACCCAATCCCTTGACGAAAAGCTCGGCGCACTGCAGTGGTACGCCGACGAGATCCTTGCCAAAGTCCGCTAGCAAAGTCCGCTAGCAAAGTCCGCTAGCAAAATCTCCGGTCTCCTCACCCATTCAAGAAGCCCACGAAATTGGACGGAACCAAACGACCGAGTCGGGCGTCGTTGGGGTGTAATGGAGACAGTTGCTGCTATGTCGAACAATGGCCCAACAATTTCGGTCGAGTCGGTCGACGGGTTTGTGGTCGGCAAGTTCGACGATCTCTATCGGACCGAATATGTGCCGATGGTCAAGCTTGCCCGAGGACTGGTGGACTCATCTGAGCGAGCCGAAGAGATCGTGCAGGACGCCTTCGCCAAGGTCTTCGAGCGTTGGAACCGTCTCAATGAACCTGGCGGTTATCTGCGCGTCAGCGTGATCAACGGCTCTCGCAGCGAACTCCGCAGACGTGAAGTAAGCCGAAGATTCGGGTTGACGCGACGTGCTGAAGCCACCGCCCCCACCGAGCGGGATTATCTGATCGACGCCCTCGATCAACTTCCCGCAAAACAAAAAACCGTCCTAGTGCTGCGTTTTTTTGCCGATATGTCGGAAAAAGAGATCGCCGACACTTTGAGCATTCGCCCGGGAACCGTAAAGAGCACGACATCGCGGGGGCTGGCAAGACTGAGAAAGGCCCTTGAACAATGAACAGTGAACCGACCACCACGCAGGAACTAGCCGATGCCGACGAGGCGCTCGGTTCTGCGATCGGCGCCGCGATCAATGCTCGGGTCGACACACCTGTCGCACCGCCACCCGTATCGCTGATTGCCAAGCGAGCTGAAAAGCAGGCCCGCGCCCGAGCAGTTCAGCGAACGGTCGTAGGTATAGCTGCCTCGATCACTCTGTTGGCTGGCGGAGTTGTCGCATACAACGCGTTCGGGAGCGACGACGGCACCTCAACCTTCGCGACGAACCCCACCGTTACGGCCAACACCACCGTTCCCACCACCGACCCACCCGCAACCGATGTTGCCGACGAAGTCCCGTCCACTTCGGCACTGACGTGGACCGAGGACGACGTAAACGATCAGTTCGACTCAGATCTCCTTGATGTCTACGGAGTCGAGACTGCGGGCAACGGACGCGTCTTTGCCCGTGCCTGGGGTGACGTTGGTTCTCAGATCATCGTCTCCGAAGTCGTTGGCGACTGGACCCGGGTTGACATCCCGACCGGTGTATCACCCGACCATGTCGACGTATCAGGTGATCGCTGGCTGCTCGCAGGCCAAGACGCAAGCCAGTTCGATGCCCTCGCTCGGGTCTTCTATTCAGACAACCGGGGCGCGGACTGGACTGAAGTGGCTATCGACCCGGTTCCCGAGGGCCGATCGTCGATAGCGATGGCTCTTACATCGGGGCAGCAAATGGTGATCGTGCTCAAGATCCCCGCTGATCGCACCGCCCACGATCTCCAAATTCAAGCGCTGATTGCTGCCGAAGGTCTCGAGTCTGGCGAAACACCAATCGAAGGCTGGTCATTGCAAGGCAACACCGTGAGTTTCTGGACAACTGATTCAGCTGACCCCCATAGCTTCGAGATCAGCGATGAAGAGCGCTCCGCTCTTGATGCAAGCGTGGGCGACGAGCAAATCCGCCTGTACTCGAGCGCTGGCGGCACAGCCACTGTGACTGGCCAGTACGTGAGTTGGCATACGACGGGATCCAGCGACGCTGAGGGCTTCTACATCGCCATAACCACTCCGAACGACGAGTTGTTGCTCACCTCGGTCGATGGAGTCACCTGGACCGAGACCTCCATCGACAACGCGGACGCCTTCGCTTCGGGATTGCGGACAACAACCCGGGTAGGCGAATGGTTCGTTGGCGGCTACGACGGCGAACTCCGCATCAAGTCTCTCAACCAACTGAATGACCCAGCAGCGACCACCGCAACAATGGTGGGCATGGCGCACTTGAACTCTCTGGATGTCGGGTCCGCGGGGATGGTCGCCTCGGCCTTCCCAGAAGATTCCACTGGAACACAACCCGAGCCACTCTTTGGCTTGTCGACTGACGGGAACAACTGGGAATGGCTGACCCCTACCGAAGCTTTCGGAATCGAAGACACAGCATTGGTGGAATTCGCCGTTGGCAACGACTTCGTGCTGGCTCGAGTGATGGGACTCGTACCCGTCGCTGATTCCGATTCTCTTGAACCACCGAGGTGGTTCAGAGCAACCGTTCAATAACCAAGTCCCCCAACCCCTGTGGGCGACCGCAAGCGCTGCCCCCAACGCTCCGGTCGCCCACAGTCGGGGTACAAACGTAAGAACTTCCTTTGAGTGGCGCGTTTTGGGTTTTTGGGGGACTTGTATCGTGGAAGCAAGAATTCGCCAACAGAACAGGTCTGACCATGTCGGTTGCAGCAAGCACACCAATCGAACTTGTCAAAGGGGTGTACGCCACACTCGACCAACGCATCGGCGAAGCCCGCATACGATTCGACAGGCCGCTGACCCTCGCCGAGAAGATCTTGGTCAACCACCTCGACCGGCCTGATCAAGAACTTGAGCGAGGCGAGTCCTACGTCGACTATCGACCCGACCGTGTTGCGATGCAGGACGCCACCGCCCAAATGGCTTGGCTCCAGTTCATGACCACCGGGCTTGACGAGGTCGCGGTGCCGACCACCACCCACTGCGACCATCTCATCCAAGCCCGCCGGGACGGGAAAACAGATCTCCTCGCCGCGGTCGACACCAACAAAGAGGTATACGACTTTCTGGAATCGGTATCGGCCAAGTACGGCGGAGGGTTCTGGAAGCCCGGTTCGGGAATCATTCATCAGGTCGTGCTCGAACAGTACGCCTTCCCTGGTGCGATGATCATCGGCACCGACAGCCACACCCCCAACGGCGGAGGCATCGGCATGGTGGCGGTGGGTGTCGGCGGCGCCGACGCCGTTGATGTGATGACCGGTTCACCATGGAACAGCAAATGGCCGATGCTCATCGGCATCAAGCTGACCGGTTCTCTCAATGGCTGGACCGCCCCCAAAGACGTGATCTTGAAAGTGGCCGAGATTCTCACCGTCAAGGGCGGGACCGGCGCAATCGTCGAGTATTTCGGGGAGGGTGCCGCATCCTTGAGTTGCACAGGCAAAGCCACCATCTGCAACATGGGCGCCGAAATCGGTGCCACCACTTCCGTGTTTGCCTACGACGACGCCGTAGCCCGCTATTTGAAGAGCACAGGGCGCGAAGAGATCGCCGATGCGGCGAATGCAGTCGCACACCACCTTCGTTCTGACGACGAAGTGTTCGACAACCCGGCCGATTTCTATGACCGAGTGATCGAGATTGATCTCGACAAGCTCACACCGCAAATCAACGGCCCTCATACTCCGGACCTTGCCCGTGAGGTGGCCGAACTTGGTGAGGAAGCCGAAGCCAACGGTTGGCCCCTTGAAATCAGCGCTGCGCTGATTGGCAGTTGCACCAACTCTTCGTACGAAGACATCACCCGAGCGGCTTCGATCGCTCGTGCCGCAGCAGCGAAGGGACTCAAGGCCAAAACACGCTTGCTGGTCACTCCTGGTTCTGAACAGGTACGGGCCACGATCGTGCGCGACGGTCTGCTAGCGGACTTCGAGGCGCTGGGTGCAACCGTGCTTGCCAACGCCTGCGGTCCCTGCATCGGCCAGTGGGACCGCTCCGAGGAATCGGGTCACCAGCGGGGAGTTCCCAACGTGATCGTGACCTCCTACAACCGCAACTTCCCCAAACGCAACGACGGCGACGCCCAGACACTGGCTTTCGTCACCTCGCCAGAGACGGTGATCGCCTTGTCGCTGGCGGGCACGCTCGACTTCGATCCGATCAACGACACGATCACCAATGGCGCCGGCGAGGAAGTGTCGCTTGCGACGCCTATCGGTCTTGAACTGCCCGAAGCGGGCTTCGATCCGGGTGACAACAAATTCGTTGCCCCACCGAACGACCGGTCCGACAGCGTCGTGGCGGTGTCCCCTACCTCAGATCGGCTTCAGCTTCTCGAAGCGTTCAAGGCCTGGGACGGCAACGACTACGAGGATCTCCCCGTCTTGGTCAAGGCGAAAGGAAAGTTCACAACCGACCATATTTCAATGGCAGGGCCGTGGCTGAAGTACCGCGGCCATCTGGAGAACATTTCCGGCAACCTTTTCGCTGGGGCTGTCAACGCCTTCGACGGATACGAGGTCGGGCACGGCAAAAGCCAACTCGACGGTTCGGTCAAGGCTTTCCCCGAACTCGCCAAGGACTACCACGAAGCTGGCGTCCGCTGGGTGGTGATCGGCGACGAGAACATGGGCGAGGGATCAAGTCGTGAGCATGCTGCCATGGAACCCCGCTTTCGAAACGGCGTGGTGGCTATCGCACGGAGCTTTGCTCGCATCCACGAAACCAACCTCAAAAAGCAGGGCATGTTGCCGCTGACCTTCGCTGACCGCTCGGACTACGACCGAATCGGCGAAGACGACCGCATCGCCGTGCGGGGTCTGGCCGACTTGGCCCCAGACACGCAAGTAACCGTCTGGGTGACGACTCCCGAAGGCGACACCTGGACCTTTGCTGCCGACCACACCTTCTCCGCCGATCAAATTGAGTGGTTCAAAGCCGGCAGCGCTCTCAACATCATCCGCCAGAACCTCGCCTGACACCGGCCTTGAGGTTTCGACCTTCGGAGAGTTACGGGTCTAGACGAAGATGCGCACACAGGCATCTCCAGCCCACATGCTGAGGACACGCCCTTCGGGGGTCACATCCGACATCGTTCCGTTGATCACTCCCCCCGAGGCCGGATTCGTAACCGAGAAGAGACCGATTTCCTCGCCTTCTATCGGCTGGACGACCTCAAACGAGCTTCCGTAGGTCACTTCTAGGAACCCGACTGTTGCCGAAACGCCGAGACCATCTTTGGTGACCAACCCAGTTGGATCGGTATGGCCTGAGGCGTACCACTGTCCAAAAGTGCCCGTAGACGCCGGGATGAGCTCGGTGCCATCTCCACTGTTGTCTCCGTTTTCGTCCTCAGAATCACCGTCGGTAGTGCTTCCGGCTCCAGGGTCGGCGGGAACCGCAACTGGCGGGTCCTGCACAAACACCAGCTCTAGTTCACCCCAGCGAACAGAACGCGCGCCTTGCCCGCAAGCGTCGGTGGTCCGAAAATTCGTTGCGCTGTCGGGATCACCGAGGACAGAGCTGACTTCGGCGATAACGGTGGCCATCGGTTGGTCGAAACGGACCACACTGCCAGTGTCGAACTGCAATCCGGTTTCGACAAGAGTGACCGGGCCCGGTGTGCCTACAGCAACCGGAGTAGTGGTGGTTGTTGTCGAGCTTGTGCTACTGGTGGTCGAAGAGGTGGTGTCGGGAGCCTCGGTAGACCTCGGTTGGGTACTTGGAGGAGCGGTGGTCGGCGCGGTGGTGTCAGGAGTATTCGTAGTCGGAGGTTCTGTGTCAACAGGTGTCGGTTCTGCTGAAGCGGTGGTCTCTGACGGGCGAATGTTGGGCGAGTCGTCACCAGCCAGAAAGATCAACAACCCGCCGACAGCGCCTACTAGAACAACCAAAGCCAGGGTGATCATGGCCTGGGAAGCTCCGCTACGAGGTTGCTTCTCCGACCTGACGGTCGCGGCTGGTGGGCCAACCGACCCCATGACCTGTGTTGCACCAAACTCTGGAGGATCCGTAGCCGACAACTGTTCGGGACTGGGCCGAGCAGGATCGACCAACGACTCATCATCGAACACCGAAACCGACTCGGGCCGCGGCACATCGGGGACGGGTCCGACAGGGGTCTTCGAGGTGATCGGTTGGCCAAGGTCCTCACGGGTCACGAAATGCGCCGAGGACAAACTCCCTGCCCGTGCAGCTCCTGCCGCTAGGGCCGCCACACCCGTAACCGACGTGGGTTGTGCCGCCGCAGCCGCACGCGGCACCACAATCGTGTCCGCCATCCCCGAAGCCACGCCCGCTTGCACAATTCGATCTCGCGCCGCACCCTGCCAGTCGTCGTCAACTATCACCGCCAAGCGAACTGGAGTCTTCCCATCAACCGCGGTAGCCCTGCGAATCACAAAGCCAAAGACCGCGGCGAGCGCACCTATTCTGCCTGTCGCCGCTCGTTGCAGGGGGTTCGTGACGCGAGGTCCCTCTGTGACCAGTGCGGCTTCGTCGCCAACCAGCACCGAACTACCCTCGCCTTGGGCTACAACAGCCGCTGCGGCGACATCAGAATCACCGAGCACGACCACTCGGGGCGGTTCCACCGATGATGCGTCGAGGCGAACCGCGGTGATATGCGATTCGCTGATGTGCACGCCGAGGGTATCGGTCATGACCCGTCTCCAGCCCCACTGGACTCACCCTCGCCGCGCCCTGGAGGAAACGTGCGAGCCAACTCTTTTGGGGTCGGCTCGTGTGCGACCTTCCCCTCCGGCGGATGCAGGTCAAAGATTGACGACATCACCAACTCAGTGCCGTCTGCCAAGCCGATGCCATCGGGAAGCCATAGTGCCTCGCCGACCCTGACACGGACTTTCGGGGGGTGAACAATGCTGAACATATTAGGAACGCGTGCAGAACGTGGCCACACGTTTTCGGTGCCCCACAACGAGATCGGCACTATCGGCGCGCCAGTCATGCGTTGCAATCGGACAACACCTGGCCGACCGGTCATCTGGGGATCGAAAAAAGCTCGACCTCGAGGGATGGTTCCCTGCGGCAAGACAACTACCACCTCACCCGCGTTCAGCGCTTCGGCCGCGGCGACCAGTGGTGCGTCCGAACCGCTACCACGGTCAACGGGTATCGCTCCAAAGGCCGTGACTATCGAGCCGATTAGGGGCGCATCAAACATCTCTCGTTTGGACAGGAAGCGAGCCAGGCGACCTCTCTTCGACAAAACCGCTCCCAGCGCATACACATCGAAATAGCTGCGATGATTGGCAGCAATGATCGCTGGTCCCTGCTCGGGGATGTGCTTGAGTCCAGCGAAATCGAAGCGGGCATAGGGTGCCAGTTCGGGCCGAGCCAGCAACGCCAGAGCCTTCTGGGGTTCGATTCCCGCCAGCTGTGGGACGCCTTCGGGAGAATCGAAGTGGCGCACCGGCCAACGGCGGGCCGTTGCGGCCACTGCCAGCCTGGGATCGGGGTTTACCGCGACAGGGTGTCCGACTGCTTTGAGCAACGGCAAGTCGTACCAGCTGTCGGAATAGGCGTAGCTTTCGGCCATATCAATGCCGTTAGCGTCGGCCCACTCTTGGCTCGCAGCCAGTTTTCCTTTGCCCCAGACATAGTGGCCATCAACTTCACCCTCAAACACCCCGTCGGTGCGGGCGTAGTGGGTGGCAACGATGTCGTCGAAACCGAGAGCCTCAGCCAAGGGGCGAACCAGGTCATCAGGGCTGGTTGTGGCAATCACGAGCTTCCGGCCCTGGTTCCGGTGCATTTCCATTTCAGTGCGGGCGTAGGGCAGTACCTCGGTCACGAGTCGTGAAGCTGCGATCTCTCCGGCTTCGGCTACGAGTCCGGCATCCCATCCCTTCGAGAAACGCACACCCTGTCTAGCCAGCAACATGGAGGGCCTGGTTTCGCCGATGAGATCAAAGATGCCGAACAACAATCCCTCACCGGGGATCCGGCTCTCCGACAGGACTCCCACCTCTCGCAATGCTTGCGACAACGCTGGTCCCGAAGCCCGGGGCAACAGGGTCCGGTCAAGATCGAAGAAAGCGGCTGCGCTCACGGCGAAAGGGTAACCGGTCAGCGGCAAACAATCGTCGAAAGGCCTCTATCCTCGGGGCCTTTGTGATCGTTGTAACAGTTGCCTCAAATATCTGGCATCATTATCGGCGATGGACCTCCGCCAACTCCACGCACTCCTCGCTGTCGCCGAACACCACTCCTTTTCTGCTGCAGCCCGCGCCCTGCACACCGTGCAGTCCAACATCTCTACCCATGTTGCGCGGCTTGAACGTGAAGTCGGGGCGGTGCTCATCGACAGGGAGCGCAGCGAGCTGACAACCGAAGGCGCAGTCGTCGCCAGTCGTGCCCGACGGATGATCGCAGAGCTTCGAGCCATCGAAGATGATCTGGTCGCCTTGCGTGACGAGTTGAGCGGTTCGGTACGAGCCGGGGTTATCGGAACAACGGCTCGCTGGTTGGTTCCCGCGCTGTTGGACGCAGTGACCCAGAAGCACCCTCGCGTCAACCTGCAGATCATGGAAGCGACCACCACTTCGTTGGTACCGCAGTTGCTCAGCGACCGTCTCGACATCGCAGTAGTCAACCTCCCTGTTGTTGATCCCGATATCGATACCGAGCCACTGTTTCTTGAGGATCGAATTATCGTTGCGCCACTCGGTCATCCGTTGGCCAACTACCAAAGAGTCGACATCACCGACCTCGCAGATCACGAAATCTTGCTGCCACCCAAGGGGACGGCGTTTCGCGACGAGATCGACGCCGACGCCCGCCAAGCACGGATCAAACTCGCAATCCGAGCAGAAGTAGACGGATTGCGACTCCTTTCGTCGCTCGCCTTTCAGGGTTTCGCTCCCGCTCTGGTGCCGGCAAGTGCTGCACCAGAATGGCTGGAAGGCGATTTTCGCAGGGTCCCAGTAGACGGTTTCTCACGACGCGAAGTCGGTTTGGCGCTGCGCCGCCGTTTCGCTCCTTCAGCCCCAACCCGAGCCGTTGCCGAACTCATCCGAACGGTGGTCGCGGCCAACGGCGCTGATCAAGGTGGTCTGACTCCTGCGCCGGGCATCGGAGCGGATAACGCATGAGCAACTATGACGACGGCGCAGTCGATATCCGGGCGCGTGCCCAAGGATTCGTGCGGGTGCGTTCAATCAAGTTTGGTGGACGTCGCGTCGTTGAGGTCGATGCCCAAGGAGAGGACCTCGCCGGAGCGCTCTCTCCCTCCGATGGGCACTCAATCGCTGCGGCCGCCCGCTACAGCCGTGCGCAGCGCCTGCCGTTGTTGATCCGGCTAGCGTCAAGCGGTGCCAATCTGCAACAAGGTGTAGCCGCACTCGACGGCTGGGGCGGTGCGGCACTTGAACTCACGCGTTGTTCCGGGGTGATCCCATCGATGGTTATCGTGAGCGGGCCGACCGTTTCTGGACCTGCGTTGATGCTTGGACTCGCGGACATTGTGGTCATGGTCAGCGACTCTTACGCGTTCGTTTCGGGGCCGGCGATGGTTAAGCAGTTCACCGGTGTTCCTGTCGACGGCGCTGAACTCGGCGGTCCGGATGTCCATGAGAGAATCTCCGGCGTCGCTTCATTTGTGGCCGCTGATATGGCCGAGGCCGAGTCGATCATGGCCGACGCTCTCAGGTTCCTGCCCGATCACACCGACACCACACCACCCACTCAGCCGTGCTCGGATCCGGTTTCTCGCTTGACACCCGAAGCCTATGAAGTGCTTCCGGCTTCGGTCAATGGTTCCTACGACTGCCGCGAGATCATCCGTTCGATTATCGACGATGACGACCTCCTCGAGTTGCATACCTTGTGGGCGCCGAATCTGGTTACCGGGTTCGCATCGATGGGTGGCCGGTCGATCGGTGTTGTGGCCAACCAACCGCAGAGCATCGCCGGCACACTCGACATCACTGCCTCTCGCAAGGGCGCCCGCTTTGTTGCATTCTGTGACGCTTTCAACCTGCCTCTGCTCACCGTTGTCGACACCTCAGGGTTCTACCCGGGCAAGGATCTTGAATGGCGGGGAATGATCCGTTATGGGGCGCAGTTGGCCTTCGCTTATGCCCGCGCCACCGTTGGCCGCGTCAATGTCACCACCCGCAAGTCTTACGGCGGCGCTTATATCGTCATGGACTCCAAGACCATGGGTAACGACATCGCTCTGGCTTGGCCTTCTGCTGAAATTGCGGTGATGGGAGCCAAAGGAGCGGTTGAGATTCTGCACAGGCGGCGTAGCGCGGAAGAACGCGCCGAGCTTGAATCGGCCTACGAACAACGTCTGCTCAACCCATACATCGCAGCGGAGCGGGGAACGATTGATGCGGTGATCGACCCAGCCGAGACCCGTCAGCGTGTGTGCGCTGCCTTTGAAATGCTTGCCAGCAAGCGAGAACGTCTCCCCCGTCGTCGCCACGACAACACGCCCCTGTAAGCTGCGTTCAACTATCCGCAAACGTTGTCTCAATGTGCAGGTTTGGGCTGTCTCGGTCTAGATTCAGATGCAGTTTCGACCTCTAGATCGGGAAATTCCGAGGAGTAAACGAGTGCCCGAGAGCATCACCATCACCGACAACCGAAGCGGATCTTCAATAGAAATCCCGATCGAAAATGGCGGGATTGATGCCGCCCAGTGGCGCAGATTCTTGCCTGGAGTCTGGTTCTGCGACCCGGGTTTGACCACTACAGCCGCAGCAATCAGTGGAATCACCGAACTCGACGGCGATAACGGCATTCTGCGCTACCGGGGATACCCGATCGAGCAGCTAGCCGAGCAAAGCTCGTTCCTTGAGGTCGCTTACTTGCTGATACATGGCGAGCTTCCCACGAAGGCCCAACACGACGCATGGGTTTACGAGGTCACTCATCACACCTTCGTGCATGAGAACTTCCGACGCCGGATCTACGACGCTTACCACTACGACGCTCATCCGATGGGTCTGCTCACCTCCGGTGTCGCCGCCCTCTCAACATTTTATCCCGAGGCCAAGGAGATCGAGAACGAGAGCATCCGCATGGAGCAGACAGTCCGGTTGATTGCGAAGATGCCGACGTTGGCTGCGGCCGCTTACCGTCATTCTCAGGGACAGCCGTTCGTCTTCCCAGACAACCTGCTCGGATATCCGGAGAACTTCCTCAACATGATGTATCGCATGGGTGGGGAATATGAGATCCATCCGGTGCTCGGCAAGGCCATGGAAATCCTGTTGATCCTGCACGCGGATCACGAACAGAACTGTTCAACCACCGCTGTACGGGTGGTCGGTTCATCCCACGCTGATCCCTACACCTCAGTGGCCGCGGCCTGCGCTGCTCTCTACGGTCCGCGCCACGGAGGCGCCAACGAGGCTGTGCTCAACATGCTTGATGAGATCGGCGACTACAGCAACGTCGACGCATTCATGAAGACCGTGAAATCAGGGGAGAACCGGCTGATGGGGTTCGGTCACCGGGTCTACAAGAACTACGACCCTCGGGCCAAGATCATCAAGCAGGTCGCTCACGACGTGTTCGAGGTCACCGGCAAGAACCCCCGGCTGGACCTCGCCCTGAAGCTTGAGGAGATCGCAATCAACGACTCCTACTTCATCGACCGCAGGCTCTATCCCAACGTGGACTTCTATTCGGGCCTGATCTATCAGTCGATGGGCTTTCCCACCGAGATGTTCACCGTGCTGTTTGCTATCGGCCGGACACCGGGTTGGTTGGCCCATTGGAACGAAATGATGGAACAAGATTCTCGCATCGCCCGGCCCCGGCAGCTCTACACCGGGCCCGAGATGCGCGACTACGTGCCTTTGAGCGAGCGCTGACCCCGCTCCTCAGCCTTATACCGTTGGGCTGAGCCGTTCGGTTGGCGTGAACTTGACGGGCATCGCCTCAACACCGGAGATGAAATTCGAGTTGCGCCACGGTAGCTGATCGGCAGGCACCGCCAATTCGATATCAGGTAGGCGGCTCAGCACTTTGGTGAACATCTCTTTGAGTTCGAGCCGGGCCAGCGAAGCACCGAGACAGAAGTGAGTGCCGAAACCGAACGCCAGGTGGTGGTTCGGTTGACGCTCGATGTCGAAACGGAACGGATCCACGAAATGGGCTTCGTCGCGATTGGCCGATGGATACAACATGATGACATCGGCAGCTTCGGGGATGACCTCGTCGCCGAGTTGGATCTCGGCCATCGTGGTGCGGGCCATGTTCTTGATCGGCGTGACCCAGCGCAACATCTCTTCGACCGCAACCTCTATTCGCCCATCCAGGTCCTCTTGCAGTTTCTGGCGCTCGTCGGGGAACTCCATCAACACCTGCATTCCTCCGGTGATGACATGGCGGCTGGTCTCGTCGCCGCCGATCAGGATCAGCAACGACTCCTGCACGATTGATTCGTCGTCGAGCCGTTCGCCGTCAACTTCGGCTTCGCACAGGATGCTGACCAGGTCGTCACCGCCCGGGTTGGCCCTGCGATCAGCGATGACGCCCAGTTGGAACTCGCGGAAGGCGATCCCTGCGAGCGTCCCCTTCTCGGAGGCCTCAGGGTTTGTTTCGGTCGTGGCACGCATCAGGTCGTCGGACCACTCGAGCAGATCGTCGAAGGACTCGCGTGGGAATCCCAGCATGTCGCCGATCAGCAACAGCGGTAAGGGGGCTGCGATGTCCCAGACGAAGTCGGCTTCGCCTTTCTCGCAAACTCGATCGATGATCATGTCACAGAGCGTGCCGATCTCACCGAGCTTGTCGCGTACACGCCGTGGCGTGAACCCCTTGTTGACGAGCTTGCGGCGGTTGAGATGATCCGGGTCGTCCATCGAGATCATCATCGGTAGATGATTACCCTTGGGTCTGGGCGACTTGTACGACGAGTAGGTCTGGGGATTGCGCGAGACGCTCAGGACATCGTCGTAGCGCGCTACCGCCCAGACATCGGAGTTGGGGTCGTAGTAGACTGGAGCGTTGTTGCGCATCCAGGTCCAGTCGTCGTGTGGCCGGTTCGCATACCAGTTGCCATCAAGTAGATCGACATGTTCCAGCAGCGGATGGTTCGGCACCATCGTTCCTTTCTTGGTGTCCGGCTTGGTCAGTCGACTACCGGGGTTGGTGGGAGTCCCTTGTCGAGCAGAGCGTCGAAACGGGTTTGGATCTGTTGACGGTACGACGGCTTGGTGGCGATCAGGAAATCCCCGTCGGTAATTCCTTTCAGCACGATCGGCGGCACTTCCGTCGGGTCGATTCCGGTTTCGGTCATCGCGAACAATGATTGGCGGATACCCGCCGCGTCCTCACCCTCATCGGCGGCTCCACCGGGCCGCACCCTGTCGGTGTGGGCGATTCCGGTGCGGATTGCGCTGGGGCAAAGCACCGATGCTCCGACTTCGGCACCCACCGCGGCGAGGTCATGGGCCAGCGATTCTGTGATCGAGAACGCAGCCACCTTGCTCACGTTGTAGGGACCGGTGAACGGCGCCGCCACGAAACCGGCCACCGACGATGTGTTGACGACATGGCATTTTTCGCCTCCCGCCAGCATGCGAGGCACGAATGACTTGATTCCGTGGATGATCCCGTAGAGGTTGACTCCGAGCGTCCAGTCCCAATCATCGACAGATCGTTGCCAGCAGAGACCTGCTTGAAACACTCCGGCGTTGTTGCAGAGCAGATGGACCGCACCCCAACGCCGGTAAACGTCTACCGCCAGCGACTCGACCTGTTCGGCAGAAGCGACGTCAACGGTCGCAGCTACCACTTCTCCAGCTGCGCTTCGGGCCGTTGTGTCCGCCGATGGACCGTCTATATCGGCGGCCACAACCTTCATCCCCACACTGGCGTAGTGCTCCACCATTGCTCGGCCGATCCCCGATCCGGCACCAGTCACAACCGCAACGCTGCCTTCCAATCTTGACAAAGGCATATCAGTTCTCCTCTCAGTTCTCCTGGAACCGCAACTCTTGGGGGTAGGGGAAGAAGTCTGGGAGTTCCCCAGCATGGTGCAGCTCTTGCATCGACTTCCAAAATTCGACGGAACAAATATCGGCGTGACGCGTCTCCATCACCTCGCCGACCACCCGGGGGGAACGCAGATAGGTGCGGAACTCCTCGGGGAAAACGTCATTGGACTCAACCGGGAACCATGGCTGATCCGACATTTCGTCGTCGTAGTTCTGACTGACCGGCATCTTCCGGAAGTTGATATCACCCAACAATGCCAACTCGTCGTAGTCATAGAACACCACCACGCCGTGCCGTGTGACCCCAAAGTTCTTGGGAAACAGGTCGCCTGGAAAGATGTTGGCCGCGGCCAGGTCTTTGACGGCGTAGCCGTAGTCGATAGCAGCAGCACGCGCCCGGTCCGGTGACATCTCCCGGAGGTAGAGGTCCAGGGGGTAGAGCCGCCGTTCGGTGTAGGCATGGTGCAGCACCACTTCGTCGTCGGTAATCGTCACCGTGCGGGCGCAGTCGTTGCGCAGTTCGTCGATCAGTTCCTCATCGAAGCGGTCACGGTTGAAACTCAAGTTTGTGAACTCTTGCGCATCAACAAGGCGACCGACTCGATCATGGCCGAACACCAGCTTGTATCGCCGTTTCACATCTTCTGGGGTGGTTCGTTTGGTCGGCGCGAAGCGATCCTTGATGAGCTTGAACACCACATCGAAGGACGGCAACGTGAAGACCGCCATCACCATGCCGCGTGCGCCTCGGGCCCGTTCGAAGCGCGTGTTGGAGTGTTCCATATGGCGATACAACGCACGAAACAAATTGGTTTTGCCGTGTTGGTTGTAGCCGATGGATGTGTACAACTCGGCCACCGGTTTCACTGGCAGGACTGACTTGAGGAAACCAACCACCGCAGCCGGGCGCCGACACAGCACATGGAAATAGGACCGTGTGTAGCCGAAGAGGCGACTGGCGTCCGTCTCGGTCAGCAACACCGCATCCACTTGAACACCAGCATCGGAGTGGACTAGGGCGATAACTATGGGCGCCAGACGATTCAACCAGCGCAGACGCCCTACGAGATAGGCGCCTTTGTTGCGATAAAAGATCGGTCGCAAGATGTCTATGGCATCAAGATGCCCGTCCCAGGTTCGTTCTAGGAAGACACTGACTCGTCCGGCGACCTTGGAGGCATCCCCATCGATGTCTGCAAAGTTCGAGGCCAGAGGCGAGTGCTCAAAGATCTCGCGAAGACAGTCGGTGATGGTGGTGTCAACCGGGAACTTCCGGTATTCGCCTCTGGTGCCGTCATCGGCTGGCAGTTTGGTGGGACCGAGCCAGAGAAACTCCAGTTCCTCGTCTATTCCGATGATGTGGAACAGCCGACGGGTAACAGAGTTGTAGAACGTTTCCGCCAGTTCGAGGTCCATGCGTTCTGACACAAGATCCACGTAGCGTCGTCTGGCGTCGATCCACACCGTGCGAGCTTGGGGGTCGTCTTCTGACAGCACCAGACGAGCCGCGTCCACGACATTGAAAACAAGACGTTTGTGCAGGTTCAAGCGATCTTTTGTGTCTTGTTGATGCCCAGCCCAATCACGCTCTATGAAACAACGGGAGGCTCGATGCGTGAGTTCCAGGTAGCGCTCGTGGTATTCGACGAATGCGTCGCAGAGCATTCGAGCCAGACGGTCAACGCGGGGATCCACCTCCGGACCCCAGCGAGCCACAGCGTCGAGGGTTCGCTTCGGAGGGGTCGGTTCTACTCCTCGGGAGTCCGCTGAAGTTTGCACCGATCACCCCACAAGCTGGCCAAAGGTGGGATCGTAGCAGCATGACGCGCCTCACTAACCTCCATGATCGGGCCGAACTGGCCGATCTCGCCGCCTTGTACGCGCTCATCGTCGACCAACGTGACTTCGCTCGTTTCGATGAGGTGTTCAATGCAGACGCCCTGCTCGACACGGGTCGAGGCGAAAGGCGAGGTCTGGCAGAGATCACCGATGCAATGGCGGGGTTGCTCCGTTATGAGGCCACCAGCCACATCCTGGGCCAGCAACTTCTCACGATGACCGACAACGGAGAGATCGAGGGAGTGACCTACTGCGAGGCCCACCACCTCAGAGTCGACGGCGATGAGCGGATCGACCATGTCATGCACATCCATTACCACGACCGGTTCGTGCCGACACCCGATGGCTGGCGAATCGCTCACCGCCGGCTATCGGTCCCGTGGATTGCCGACCAGCCTGTCTGAGGCTCTTCTGAGGCCGGCATCGGCAGGGGTCAGGGTTGGTTGGCAGTGCGTTCGTGGCGGCGGATTACTTCGTCGATCACCAAACGCAGGAAAGCCTCACTGAAAGCTGGATCGAGGTTGGCCGAGGATGCGAGTTGTCGAAGCCGCGCGATCTGCTCTTCTTCGCGCTCGGGATCCGCTGGTGGGAGTCCTTGCTGCGCCTTGTACGCACCGACATTCTCGGTGACCTTGAACCTCTCGGCCAACAACAGGATCAGCGCTGCATCAATGTTGTCGATGCTGGAGCGGAAGCGTTGGAGTTGCTCGTCTGTCATGTCTAAAACCTAGGTCACCCAAGGATCGGTCGAACAAGTAGCCCGAAGGTGTCGTCGCCACTCTAGAACTAGTCACCTGAGTTCTCTACACCGGGACCAAGCTGATCAAGGTCCGTCTAGCCAATCAGGGTGCTATTGGGAGTGCCTATGGGAGGGTGTCGAGCATGGTTCGCAGGCGTTTTGCTGGGGAATCACTGCGCACCAGGGCTTCTCCGATCAGCGCCGCGTCGTAGCCGACTTCGGCCAGATCTTTCAACTTGGTTCCGTTGGGTGTTTCGATTCCGGATGCCGCCACCGTAACAATTCCTGGTCCTAGCTCGGCTAACAGGCCCGCCATACGCACTGCCTTGTGGTGGTCGACCGTGAAGCGGGTGTCTTTGGGATTGTCTCGCTGGTTCACGGCGATCATGTATGCGCCCGCGTCTGCGGCCATTGCCAGGTCGTGTTCTGCGCGGATCTCTGTCAGGGCATCCATGCCCAAGCTCAGGGCGAGCTCTTGGAGGTCCGCTACTTCGGCTACGGATCCGATGTCTTCCACGATCAGCAGCACCGCGTCGGCTCCCATGGCAGATGCGTCGTGGATGTGTTGGGGGGTAGTGAGGAAGTCTTTGCGCAGCACCGGAGCGTCCACTGCTTGTTTCACCGACTGCAGATCTTCGGGACTGCCTCCGAAGCGCGGCCCCTCGGTCAGGACCGAAATACAGGATGCGCCGCCTCGGACATACTCGATTGCTGTCTCAGCAGCTCCGAGACCGGGACGAAGGTCCCCCGCGGAGGGCGACTTGCGCTTGACCTCAGCAATAACCGCTAGTTCGGATTTGGAGGTCAGAGCGTTCTTGAAAGCATGGCCCACGGACTGCATAGGCGCCGATTCTAATCCCGCACCGCATCTGCGCACTTCACATTCCCAGAGCGCACGGCGCACTGCACTCCGAAACTGGGCGGTGGTGGGCCGTACAAGAGTCGAACTTGTGACCTCCTGCGTGTCGAGCAGGCGCTCTAACCAACTGAGCTAACGGCCCCAACAGCCCCGAACTTTAGCACCGCTGCGCGCCATTTCGACGGTCACCAGCCGAGGCGCACCACGCCACAGCACGCGCAGCGCTGGTCGGTATCAATCGCGACGAGCCTGATGCCAGGGACTTCATCAAAGCTGCGCTGCTGGAAGGCGAAGCGCTCCGAGTTTCGGTCCGGTGGTCTCGCGAGTTTGGTAGGACAGATCCCGACATGTTCGCTTGCCTTGATTCCTGCGCTCGCTGCTTGAACGCCCGCGTTGCCACATCAGCTATTTGGCCAAAGCGGGGTCGACACCGAATTCGAACGAATCAGCACCAACGTTGTGGTCGTCAACAAGAACCACATACAACGGTCGGGCCTTGAGTTCTCTGATGAAGTTCTCGTCGCCGTCATCCCATTGGCGACGCGTTCTGACAACGCCCTGGGTTGGGAATCCTAGGCGCTGTTCGACTCGATCAGCGGCAAGATCGACAGCATCGCGGTCAGCGTCCCCGATAATCAGAACGTCGATGTCGTTGGGCATATGCCCCGCATGCCCTGCTTGTCGTGCCGCCCACGAACCGAACAGCATCACGGCTTCCGCTCCGTCAATATCAGCGAACTCCTCGGCGACCACAATGGGCGGACCATACGCCGCCAAGACGATCTGACTCATCGCACCATACAGAGGGTGACGCGTCTGTGCCCTAGCCCGCCTCACGTTGCCTTCTTTCCATGTCTCAACAAGCCCAGCCTGTTCTGCGCGGCGCACTTCGCGTATCACCGTGGGCATGCTCGTATTCGAGTATTCCATGAGAGAGGTCAGGCTATGCCCGATTTCGGGGTCAGCGAAGATACGGGCCAAGATTCGGCCCTGGGTGTCGGAACGCAGAACCGGGTTGAGAGTCGGCACCGGTACTTTCATAAAACATTAGGCTAGCATCCGTTTTATGAAAGTAAATGCGGCAAAGCGCTACCTGATCATCGGCGTTCGTCGGCGTCAAGTGCATCCCAAACGGCGTCCTTGTCGGCAATGTCGACCAGCATGCGCCCGCCGCCGAACGTGGGTAGGGGCGCACCGTGGACGACTAGGCCGTCGCGGGCGATCTCTGTCCAGAGCGGGCCTCCGCTCGTCAACTTCTCGATGGCGCTCGCCAACCCGATCTCGATGACTTCAACGGTGTTGCCGCTGATCGATCTTGCGTCTCGGCACCATTGCTCGACCTCGGCGACCCATGTTTCATCCTCAACATCGACCTCGTCGGGGCGCACTATGACCACATCGATGTCGCTGTCACGGTCTGCGGCACGACGGGCGAATGACCCGAAGACGATCACGCTTACGGGGGGAACTGACATCTGTCCGACCACCTCGCCGATTCGGGCCAGCACTGTGTCATAAAGCGAAGCGAGGGAGACCACGACCTGGGCGGCCGCGTTCTCTCGGTTCAGGCGAAACAGCAACGAGGGTGGTACCTCGCGTCGCTCAACCAAGCCCAACTCCACGAGGCCCGGCATCACCCGCGACGCCTGGGCGGTACTCACGTCGGCGAGTTGTGCCACAGTTCGGAGGTTGAGTTCGGCGGTCGTCTCTGCGAGCACTGCGAGCACCCGGCCCTGCACACCAGGAATGAGAGCACGGACTGGATGAACAAAATCCACCCCTACACTCTACGGATAAGCAACAAAAATGCAACGAGTGTTACATTTTTGATACCATATCCAAAGATTCTTGGTCCGTGATTTGCTGATGGGTCCGATACTGGCTTGTCGATCAGCGGGCCGTCTCGTTCAGACTGAGACCGTCGCCAATTCGCGGGGTTCTGCGGGTTCGACGCGGTGGTCGTCGAAAAGGCCGGCCTCGTCGAACAGGACCCGGTCCTCGTAGTCGTCGAACCAGAGGGCTTCGGGGTTTCGGCCCACGATGCACACCTTGCCCCGGTCGGGGGCGTCGGCGACGCTGCGCAGGAGTTTGAGTATGACGACCCCGTTCTCGGCTCCCGCAAGACCCGGGACCGGGTCATCGGTCACGGAGCACACCTCGGTCTTGCCCTGGTAGTGGGCCATCGCCAGACGGGCGTGGGCCTCCACGCCCGACAGCCCCTTCTGCGACTCGTTGAGGATCCGCCAGGCTTCCTCGATGGGCACGTTGAAGGCCCGGTAGGCGACGATGTCGCGCCCGCAGAAGAAGTAGTGGTTCTCGACGCCGACCCGTTTCAGGGTGCGCTGCAGGATCCTGAGCGCGTCGGGGTCGTTGTTGATGCTTCGGATGATCGGCGACTGGTTCTCGACGCTGATCCACCCTCGGGAAACCACGGCTTCGATGGCTCTCCGGGTGGCGGTGTGCCATTTGTAGAAACCGTTAGCGTCCTCGGTGTAGCCGCCGTCGGAAGTTTTGGCGAGCAGCTCGTCGGGGTGGTTGAAGTGGGTCATCAGCCGGAACCCGACATCCGGGTAGGTGTCGTGGAACCGGTCCATCATGTCCAGGAAGGTGTGGTCGAAGCGGTCGGGGTGGAAGGCCAGTTCCTTGGTGCCGAGCCGGATCGCCTCAACGCCGGCTTCGGCGAGGGCGGTGAACCAGGCGGCGAGCTTGCTGTTGGGCAGCACCATGGGGTCTCCGCCGGAAAGGAGAATCTCGCGGAGCTTCTCCCGGCCGGTTTCGGGGTGGCGACCGCCGTTGGCGGCCACCGCGGCGTTGTGCTCACGGATGTAGCCGGTGACCTCGAGGATCTGGGCAAGGCCCTTCTTCTTGACGGTGCCGTCGCGGCGCTCGACAGGTTTGCGGGCGATCAACTCCTCCCGGTAGCAGAACCGGCAGTGGGCCGAGCAGGTCGAGATCACATAGAGGAGGCCCATCTCGTATTTGTGGAGGAGGCCTTCGACGGGGCTGTAGTCCATCTGGTTGCCGGGGTCCTCGGTACCGTCGAGGTTGAGGGTCTCGTCGGGGGATGCTTTGACGAGCTTCTGCAGGGCGGGGCTGTTCTTGGATATCTCGAAGTAGTGACGGGTTATCTTCACCGGCATGCGGGATTCGATGTCGCGCTCTGTTCCTCGGATCTGGACAAGTTGATCGAGTTCGGACGGGGTGTAGAATCCGATCATGTCCTGGGGGGCGGTGCCGTTGAGGAAGGGGCCGAGGCCGTTGAGGATCTGCCGGTCGTATTTGGGGTTCTCAACGGCGTCGAGCACGAGCCGCTCCCTATCAGCCGGTTCGTATTTTGGCTTGCCCATGGGTGGTTCTTGCTTCCGATCGCTCCGCTTTGTTCAAGCACCATCCACCAATGATGTTCAACAATGAACAGCATACTACAGTGACTGTACTATAATGCACAAGTATGAAGGTCAGCTCCCTTCAGCTACGGCAGCTGAAGCGCTGCTCGGTTCGCCTCCGGTGATGACGGTTACGGAACTGATCGCCAGGGCGGGCGGGGAGTTGACCCCCACGGAGCGCCGCATTGCTGAGATTGTGGTCTCCGAGCCGACTCTAATCGCGTTCGGGACTGTGTCCGATCTTGCCAACCGGATCGGTACGAGCCGACCGTCCATCGTCCGCTTCGCCAACAAACTGGGGTTCGACGGCTACGCATCGCTGCAGACCGTGGCCCGGCGGAGGGTCGAGGACGATCTCTCGCGCCCCCGTGATCGCATCAGGAGGGACCCGTCCGAGGGGCCCTCCGCGCTGGACGAGCTCGTTGGCGGGTTCGAGTCGGCTGCAGCTACGGTGGCGCGGGGTGAGATTCGGGCCATTGCCGAGAGGGCTGCGGCCGCCGAGTCGGTCTGGATCGTGTCGGGGGAGACCTCTTTGGCCGGCGCTCATGCGTTTCGCAGTGGTCTTTCCATGATCCGGCCCCGGGTGTACCTGATCGAGGAGCACTCCGCCGGCCGGGATCTGGTCGACGCCGGACCGGGAGATTTGGCAATCGTCATCGCCTTCTACCGTTATCGCAACTCCTCTTTGGCTGCGGCCGGCGCCTTGGTCGACCAAGGAGTTCCCCTTGCGGCTGTCACTGACAGCCCGCTCTCTCCACTGGCAGCCTCAGCAGAGGTGCTTTGCCAAGTGTCGGTTCCGGCTGTCGGCCCGTTCGATAGTTCTGTTCCCGCGGTGGTTGTCGCCGAATTGGTCGTCGCCGATGTCGCGGTACTCGTCCAGGCAGAGGCCAAGAAGCGCGTCGACCGCCTCGAAGCGCTATGGGCTGCGACCGAGACGTTCCTGCCCGGAAGCTAGACCCCGGCTCTGGAGTTGTCGTAGGAGGATGGCGCCGGGGCGTGCTTCAGGCCGCAGCGCTGATCGACGATGCCGCGCCGGTCGAAACAAAGCAACGGGACCAGCGGTGGCCACGTCAGCGGGGGTCGTGCGGCCAACGCCGTGTCCGTGCTCAGCACCGGCACAAGGCAAGCGAGTTGAATCGTGTCATTACGGCCAGTGCGAGCCGGGCGGCGGCGACGGATTGGTGTCGGCCCATGCATCGAGGCGACGCGCGAGCGCTGGCCCCAACGCGCTGCCTGAGGGCAAGTCACTCTTTCGAACGAAGGCGACAAGTCCATGGGGAGCGCCGCGCTCCAAGTTCTGGGCCACCAGGGATGCGTAGTCGGCGAAGTTCTCCGTCACGACGACGCGGCCCTCGCCCGCGGCCAACTTGTAGAGATGCTCGTCGTCGGTGCCCGCCAACGCTGAACCGGCGACGCTACGGGCGTCGTGGCCCAGTCGCCGCAATTCGGCAGCAGCGGCCGGCGGAAACATCTCGTCGAGCAACCACTTCACGTCGAGAGCATGCGCTTACGGCGATCGGCGAGCTCCCGCAGTTCCTCCGCGACTCTGGCATCGGTCGCGATGCGATCGTCGATCTCTTCGGGGTATACCACGTAATAGTCAGCGGCGAGTTCGATCATCTCGGGCGCAAGGCCCGTTTCCTCGGCGACGAAACCGATGGGCTGCCTACCGGTGCCCTGAGCGCGCTTGAGGTCCCGAACGATCTCCCACACATCGGGTCCTTTCGCCAGTCCAGCGCGACGACCGGTCGGGCCGTCGCGGAACACAATGCCGGGAAAGCGCCGCATCCTGAGTCCTTCGTCGATCAGCACGACGGCAAGCGTCGACGGCGCTGCGGAGACCCGCTGGCTCTCATCATCGAGCCGCGCGCGCACATCATCTGGTAAACGCAACGATGTCGGACGGCTCATCGCTCCTCCTTTGAACGCCTCACGCTACAGTGTAGCGCGCTGCCATACAACACCGCTAACCAGTGACCCCGGCGAAGAGTTGTGCGACTTCAGTCTCAAGACTCCTGAGGTCGGCTTCGTTGACGCGCGGCAAGCTCTCGCCAAACCGGACCTGGCACCAGCAGCGTCGTCGCACCGTTTTGTAGCACATGTGTGATATGTTGCTGGCGTGACTGAGACCACCACCGTGCGCCTCAACGACGAGGAACGAGCGCTGCTCGACGAACTCGCCTCTGAGTTCGGCGGCCGATCAGGAGCGATCAAGCAGGGTATTGCGATGCTCGCCCAAGAGCAACGCCGTCGTCGCGCCCTGGACAAATTCATGGACGACTGGGTCTCCGAGACAGGACCCGCCGACCCGAACGGGGTGGCTGCAATGCGCGAGCGCTTCTTCGCACGGCGGTGATCCTCGACGCAGTCGTGCTGATCGCCGTGGATCGCGACGAGCCTGGTGCCAAGGATTTCATCGAGGCCGCTCGGCTGGCAGGCGAGCCGCTCCGCACGACCGCACCAGTAGTCGCGCAAGTATGGCGGGACGGCTCGCGGCAGGCTCGTTTGTCTAGGTTCCTCCCCGCGCTGGACGTACGCCCGTTCACTGCAGAGCACATCTCGCTGGTCGGAACGCTGCTTCGCCGCTCCGGGGCTTCCGATGTCGTCGATGCTCATCTGCTCGCATGTGCAATCCACCTCAACGACACCATCATCACTGCCGACCTCGACGATTTCACACGTCTAGCCGCACACCTTGGCGAGGCAAAGCCACGGGTCCAACGGTGGCGCTGAAGAACTGTCGCGTCAACAACTCAAGCACGATGTCGTGGGCACCGGCCACGCCACGTCGATCCACTGAGACTTTGTACTTGAAGAGCGCCGGGCGGGATTTGAACCCGCGGCTTTACGGCTTTGCAGGCCGTTCCCTTGGTCCGCTCGGGCACCGACGCTAGAACCCAAAATGCTAGCGCCGGTGTGTCGCCGTGCGACTATGGGGCGATGGCAGTTGAGATCTCTTTCGTCGGACGTACCGCAGTTGTTGTGGGAGGTGGCGGCGGAGGCATCGGCACCTCGGTGTGTGAACGGATAGCCGAGGCGGGCGCCGACATCATCGCCATTAGTGCAGTGCAAGAACACGTTGACGACACCGTTGACCGTGCAAACGCCATCGGAGTGCAGGCATCGGCCCAGGTAGCCGATGTGAGCGACTTCGCTGCACTCAGAGCCGTTATCGACGACGGCGCCCAAGCGGTTGGGGCGCCGGACCTTCTGGTAAACGTCGTCGGGGGCGTGACACCGCAATATTGGCACCGCCTGTCGGACTACCCGATCGAAACGTTCGACCACCTGCTCACCACCAACCTGCGCTACGCCTTCGTCAGCGCGCAGCATGTGGCCCGAAGGCTGATCAACGACGGGCGCGCGGGCGCGATTGTCAACATCTCCTCAATCGCCAGCGGTGGACAGCCCCTCCTGGGAGCCTATGGCGCGGCCAAAGCAGGCTTGGATTCGCTCACTCGCACCATGGCAATGGAATGGGGACGCCATGGCATACGGGTCAACGGTTTGGCACCCGGCACCATCAACACGCCGCGGTCAGGGCGCGATCCAGATGAGGTTGACCCCATGGCTGCGTCCATCACTTTGCAACGCCGCGGGCGCCCTGACGACATCGCCGATGTCGCCCTCTTTCTGCTCAGCGACCTCGCCGGCTACGTGACCGGCCAGACCATCGCCGTTGACGGAGGTCCGAGTCGTGCGGGCATCGACCAACACGATCTCCCCAGAGCCGTCACCAACCCCGCGATCCGCGCCAGGTTCAAGCAATAGGGTTCTGGGGTGTCTACAGCACTCGTATGAGGCGCCCGATAAACGCTGCCATCTGCTCGCGCGTAGCGAACTCGTCAGGCGAGAATGTGGTGTCGGAGGTACCGGTGGTGATGCCGAGCCCGTAGATCCGAGCGATGTCGTCAGCCGCGAACGACGAGGAGATGTCGACAAACCCCGTGAGAACGGCATCAGCGGGACTTCCCGCGATCAACGCATACATCCGTGCCAGCATTGCAGCCACCTGCTCACGAGAAACGAACTCGGTCGGCGAATACGTGGTTGCAGAGGTGCCGGTGGTGATGCCGAGCCCGTAGATCCGAGCGATGTCGTCAGCCGCGAACGACGAGGAGATGTCGACAAACCCCGTCTCAACCACAGCCGCAGGGCTACCCGTCAGCTCCTGATAAGTCCGAGCAAGCATCGCAGCCACCTGCTCACGAGTAGCGAAATCGGTCGGCGAATACGTGGTGTCAGAAGTGCCGGTGGCGATCCCTTTGCTGTACAGCAATTCCATGTAGTCAAAGGAATAGCTGATCGGGTTGACATCGGTGAAGCCCGATTCAGGCACCGATACCGAATAGGCGTACAGCTTGGCATCGAAGCGATCCAGCGCCCACATGCTCGTGCCATCTGACCAGATTCCCCAAACGCCGCTGTTGTCCGAAGCCAACTTGATGTCTTTGGCTACATCTCTGGCACCGGTCGACAAACCGTATGCATATATGTGGCCCTCGGGTATATCGGCCACCCACATCGTCTCACCGTCAGCCCACAAACCGACTGCAATGGTGTTCTCGGTATCCAACACGATGTCGGAATCAGTTGCGCGGGCACCTGTCGACAGGCTGTATGCAAACAGCTTGTCCACCGAATGGTCCGCTACCCACACCGTTTTGCCGTCTGACCACAAACCGGTCGCATCCGTATTCTCGGGATCGAGAGTCAGGTCCTTGTCGGTTGCGCGAGCACCTGTCGACATCGTGTAGGCGAACAACTTGTGTTCGGTTGGATCCGCAATCCACGCTGTGGCCCCGTCCGACCACACTCCAGCCGGGTCCCCGCTGTCCGGGCCGAGTTCAATGTCGTTTCCGGGTTGGCGTAATCCCGAGGAACTGTCGTACGCGAAGAGGCGGTCATGACACCAGTCAACTACCCATGCTGTTTGGTCCGTGGCCCACATACCGGCGGGACAATCGTTGTCTTCGGCCAAACCGAACAACTCAATATGGCCCTCATTGGCTGATCCCAATCCAAACTCTTCGATTGTCCCACTCGCGCCGCTAGTCAGCGCGTAAGCGTAAGCGTGCCCATCGATTGAATCCGCAACCCAGACAGTCTCGCCATCAGACCAGATCCCAGCGGGATCAGAGTTCTCTTCCGTCAGCGGAAATTCGCTGTCGAGATCCCGTTCTCCCGTCGACAGGGAATAGGCGAACACCTTGTCTTCATCCCGGTCGGGAACCCATATTGTCGGTCCATCCGACCAGAGGTCATAAAATCTGGCGTTCTCTGGGTCAAGCTCTATATCGCGGCTCGAGTCGCGGACTCCGCTTGACAATGTGTAGGCATACAGTTTGAGGTCGGCTCTGTCGCCGACCCACATGGTCACGCCATCGGACCAGAGACTCCACGGCCAGTCGTTGGCTCCATCCACAATGAACTCTTTGCTGGAGTCCCTGAGGCCACTGGACAACGTGTAGGCATAGATCTGCAGGTCATTGTCATCTGCGACCCACATGGTCGTGCCATCAGACCAAATCCCGAACGGGCTGTCGTTGGCGGAGGCCAGGACGAATTCCTTGTCCGGGTTGCGGGATCCAGTCGACAGGTCGTGGGCGTACACCGCATCGTCAACCCAGTCGGCCACCCACATGGTTTCGCCGTCTGACCACACACCGAAAGGATTGCTGTTGACTTCTCTGGACAGGCCGATGTCTCTGGCCGGGAGGCGCTCACCCTGTGTTGTGGTGACAGTGATCGTCACGAAAATGATGTCGTCGATCACGGGCGTGGTCTCCACGTTTCCCTGTGAGTCTTTCCCGTCATAGACCGTCACCCAGAACCGGTAGCTGATCCGACCGCTGCCCGCCACAGCGACTCCCAGCGAGATCTGACCGTCGGCATCAACAGAGAACGAAGACGCGTCCTGGCCGATGAGCGAGTACGTCAGCGTGTCGCTGTCGGCGTCGGTCGCCGAAACCGGGGCACCGACCTGTGCGCGTGCGCCGGTCTCGTCGTGCATTCTGCGTATCGTCGTGTTGCCGTCGACGAACACCGGCTCGGAATTGGAAGGCTTTGAATCCTGGGCTACCGAAGGCGTAATCGACCCGGCAAGCACGGCAAAAAACAAACTCAAAGCAAACCCGACTCGGGTTCCGTGCCGCGCACCCCCGGTCAGGCAACTGAGACGCATATCAACTCCAATGCGAGGTACGAACTGCGAATGGGCCAACGCTAGCCAAGACTCCGGCCACTTTTGTGGACCTCAAGGTCTGTTAATTCCCGACCTAGTGGGTTAGGATTAGACTTCCAACCCGTTTCAACGACCCAAGGCGGTCATACCATGTCACTACGAATCAACGACGAAGCACCCGACTTCACAGCCCACACCACCCAAGGAACCATCTCCTTTCACGATTGGATCGGCGACGGCTGGGCGCTGTTGTTCTCACATCCCAAAGACTTCACGCCGGTCTGTACCACCGAACTCGGTGCCGTAGCAGGGCTCAAGGACGACTTTGCGGCTCGCAACTGCAAGATCATCGGTATCAGCGTCGACGGCGTCAGCGACCATCAAGCCTGGAGCGGTGACATCGAATCAGCCACCGGAAACGCCCTCAACTATCCGCTGATCGGCGACCCCGAGCTCAACATCGTCAAGCTGTATGACATGTTGCCCGGCGATGCAGGCGACACGTCCGAGGGTCGAACCGCTGCCGACAACGCCACCGCCCGGTCGGTGTTCATCATCGGCCCTGACAAGAAGATCAAGGTCACCCTCACTTACCCGATGACCACGGGACGCAACTTCGCCGAAATCCTGCGCATCCTTGATTCATGCCAGCTCACCGCCAACGAGGCGGTAGCCACCCCCGCAAACTGGCAACAGGGTGAAGACGTGATCATCGTACCCGGCGTGTCCGACGAAGCGGCCGCGGAGAAGTACCCGGACGGTTTTGAGCGCCGACTCCCGTATCTCCGCTACGTAGCCCAACCTTAAAGTTCAACTTTAGGGTCAGGCTGTAGTTGCTCTGACCCTGCCGTCGGGGAGATCCTCGATCTCGCCGCGCTTGCGCATCCGGTCAAGGTGCAACTCCGCGCTACGCGCCTCGACACGGTCAGCAAAAACAGACTGACCGCCAGGGCGATATATGAACCGGTGGCGCACCATGTCGGCAATCGTGCGGGGCTCAGACAAGTACTCGAGCATTGCCGCGTGGCGCCGAGGGATCGCCGCTTCGAACGCATCAAGCAGTTTCAAGAACTCCTCGCGGCCTTCGATCACGCCCTTATGGTGAAAGGTCACATAGAAATCGGCCTCCTCGTCCCGAACCTGGCCGATACTCGCTTCGAATTGGTCAAGGTCACTCCAGGTATCTCCGTAGTAGGGACCGAACCCACTGAGATCGATGTCGGACAGAAAAAACACGCCACCGGAAATCCGAAAGCCGCTGTGGCCACGGGTATGGCCCGGCAGATGAACGGCCTCAACTGTCACACCGCCAAGGTCGAACACATCGCCGTCGCTGAAACCGTGGGCATCAGGACGCGGTGTATAGAAGAACTCATCGACGAACAGACGGGCCAGTTCGTCTCGCTCCTGTGGTATCGGACCTTGCACTTCGAGCATGCCCTCAAGACTCTTCAAGGCCAGCAAGTCCTCGTGATGTACGTGAATCCGAGCGTCGGGAAACATCTTGTTCCCGGCGATGTGATCCTCGTGCCCATGACTGTTGAGCACCGCATCGACAGGAACAGACAAGCCGCCTTGTGCAACCACGGAGACCGACGGGTCGATTATGACCGACTCCCCGCTGCCTCGGACAACCAGCGAGTTGCCCGACGGGTACTTGCCCTGGTCTGCCCCCACCAATACCGTTACCGCATCGGTGAGAACTCGGCTCTCTCCCGTCCACATTGGTGCCATCGCCTGACCCTACTGCTGATCGATACCGTGTCCGAAGCTGAACGACTTCGAGTTCGTGAATCAGGATCGGCGCGGTAACATAAACAGCCGATTGCGGACGTAGCTCAGTTGGTAGAGCGCAACCTTGCCAAGGTTGAGGTCGCCGGTTCGAACCCGGTCGTCCGCTCCAATCAATGGCCGCCACCGATGACTGACACAGGCACTCACACCAACACAGGCACTCACACCAACACAATCGACGTTGAGGCGCTGACTCGCTGGATGGACGCCAACGGCGTACCCGGTGCCGGTGAGATTCCGGAGTTGCAGGACCTGGCGGGAGGCTCCCAAAACGAGCTCACGATGATTGAACGGGGCGGACACAAGATGGTTATCCGTCGACCACCCGCTACCGCCGTCGACGACCGGCTCGACGGCATCCGCCGCGAACACCGTCTTGTGAAAGCGCTGAAAGGAGCTGACGTCCCCCACGCTGAGTACATCGCCGGTTCAGACGACACCGAGCTATTGGGCATGCCATTTTATCTCATGGAGGCCGTCGACGGTTGGTCGCCTATGGATGTCGGAGGATGGGCCCCGCCTTTCGACACTGATCTCGGTGCCCGCCAAGGCCTGGGACTTGAACTCGCCCGCGGCGCGGCGTTGTTGTCGAAAGTCGACTGGCAATCGCGTGGGCTTGAAGGCTTCGGGCGCCCCGACAACTTCCACGAACGCCAAGTCGACCGCTGGCTGGCGTTCCTCGAACGGATCAAATGCCGCGAACTCCCCGGACTCGACATCGCAGCCGAATGGCTTCGTAACCATCGCCCCCGCCACTGGTCACCCGGGATCATGCATGGCGACTATCAATTCGCCAACGTGATGTTCAGCCATGGCGCCCCAGCAGAACTTGCCGCCATCATCGATTGGGAGATGACCACCGTCGGCGACCCTCTACTGGACCTCGGCTGGGTGATGATGTCGTGGCCGACAGCGGACGGCGACATCGACGGCAACTCCGTCAGCAGTTCCTTGAGCATGGAGGGGATGCCGAGCCGCGACGAAATGCTCGACCATTACGAGACGATCAGCGGCCGTTCGACCGAAGACATCGACTACTACATCATCCTCGCCCGCTTCAAGCTCGGAATCGTGCTCGAGCAGGGGTACAGCCGTTTCCTTGCCGGCGCGGGAGTAAACCCGAAGGTCGAAGCGTTCGGCCCGCTCGTGCTGGACCTGATCAGCAAAGCCGCCGGTCTGGCTGCAAAAACCCCTTGACCCGCACAAGCGCTAGCTTGGCATTCACTATGGACGACCGAATCTTCGACGCCCTCTCCGGCCGACGACTCCTTGTGGTCGGAGCTTCATCAGGTAGCGGACGTGCCACTGCCATCGCCTTGGTGCTCGCAGGCGCCAACGTGGTCTTTGCGGCACGTCGAGCCGACAAACTGAAAGCAGCCGTTGAAGAAGCTGGTGCAGGACATGTGGTGACTATTGATGTCCTTGACGGCAACAATGTCGCCCGGGGCGTGAGCGAGGCGGCCGAGCTCCTTGGCGGGACCATCGACGGGATCGTCTATACCTCGGGGATGTCACCATTGCGCCCTTTGGCAGACCTGAGCGTGGCTGATTGGCAACAGGTGTTCGGTGTCAACACCATCGGCCCGAACCTAGTCATAGCCGCCGCTCTCCCGTATCTCGCCGACGATGCTGTTGTAGCAGTCTTCTCCTCGGACTCGTCGCTGCAACCCCGCCACTCGCTGGTTGCTTACGCGGCATCCAAACGAGCCCTCGAAGCAACCCTTGAAGGTTGGCGCACGGAGCTGCTCGGCGGTCGGCGATTCGTCGCTGTGCTGCTAGGACCCACGATGCCAACCGAGTTCGGAGACGCTTTCGACCCAGAAACCATGGGCGCCACCTTCGTGCATTGGCAACGCCAAGGATTTCGTGCCGGCCTGATGAACGCCGATGATGTCGCCAACGGACTCACTTCATGTTTGGCGGCAATGTTCGCCGCTAGTGACTTCGGCATAGAGACAATACTCTTACGCGCCCCCGAACCTCCCCAACCGGAACCCCAGCAGTAGATCCCCTCGGTAGGAGCCGGATTGCAACTCTGCTAGCGGTTGATGTTCTTCTTCATCTCGTCGAGCCGCATCAGAATCGGATAGCCGCCGACGCTGATGGCATTGCCGTGTCCCGTGCTGTGCACGTCGAACACCGATTGAAGCGCCGCGTAGTAGCCCTGCGTGTCGATGTCCCGGGGAGCAGTTTTCGTGATGCCTCCGACATTAAGAGTATACTCTTTAGGCTGAGACGCCTGAGAGGCAACCATGGCTGCAGAGACATCCGCTGAGTTCCAGAAGGCCACCGATCACACGTTCAGGGAGGAGGATATCGAGCAGGCGAGGAGGGCGGTCGGCATCTACCGGGCGTCGCGCGCTCAAGAACATCTCACCGAGGTCACGCATGATGCGATGCGGAACTTTGCTCGCAGCTACGGCGACGACAATCCTCTGTACGGCTCTGTGGAATACGGGGAGTCCACGAGATGGGGGGCGCAGATCGCGCCGCCGATGATTCCGATTGGTCTCAACAAGCCGCTGTACGAGGACAAGCCGGAGGTTCGAGTCAAGCGTCCCTCGTTTAGGGGGATTCATGTATTCGTATCGGGAAGTTCTTGGGAGTGGTTTCGGCCGCTGGTCGCAGGCGATCAGCTGTTCAGCTACGGGGGGATCGAGTCAGTTGAGGAGAAGGAGTCAGAATTCGCCCAGCGGTCAGTGCTGATCACCTACGCCAGTCTCAAGATGAACCAGAACGGTGAGCTCGTAGCCATCTCTCGCACGCTGGCGATTCACACGGAGCGAAAGACGGCCCGCAAGAAGGGCAAGTACGCCAAGATCGAGCCCGCTACCTACACCGAGGCCGACCTTGCGGAGATCGACGCGATTTATGCCCAGGAGAGCGCTCGAGGGCGAGAGGCGCGGTGTTGGGAAGACGTCACGGTCGGCGAGACCCTCACGCCGATGGCGAAAGGTCCGCTCACAACCACCGACATGATCGTGTTCCATGCGGGAGGATACGGCTTCGTTCCCTATGCCCCATGTTCGAACCGGATCGCGTACGAGAACCGACAGCGGATCAAGCCGTTCTATGTGGCCAACGAGTACGGCGTCCCCGATGTGGCTCAGCGCGTCCACTGGGACTCGGCGTGGGCGCAGGCAATTGGGAACCCGATGGCATACGACTATGGAGTGATGCGTGACTGCCACCTGTCGCACTTCGTGACGGACTGGATGGGCGACGAGGGATGGCTGGTGCGACAGAGCAGCGAGATTCGCAAGTTCAACTACGTTGGCGACACTCACATCATCACTGGCGAGGTGGTCGGTAAGCGGGTCGAGGATGGAAGATCTCTCGTTGAAGTCGAGATGCGTGGCGTGAATCAACGAGATGTTGTGACCTGCCCGGGCAAGGCCACGGTGGCGCTACCGAGCCGAGAGCATGGTGCCGTTGTGTTGCCTGAGGCTCCGGGTGACCTGGCCGACGACGCATCGGCTCGAATGGACCGCCACCGCGACCTTGCAGCGGAGCGCCGCTTGGCAGAGCAATCGGCGTAGGCCGGGTCAATCCGCCCGCCGATGGCCCGTTAGCTCGTCGGGTTCTGCTCGGTAGGTGAAGCTGCCTTTTTGACATTCTTCACGCGGGCCATCGTCGCCTTCGCCGCACTGGCCTGATTGTCAGCCTCGTTGGCGAACAAGAATCGACGCCGCTCGGTCTCGTCCTCGGCCTGATTGAGGTTGTCTTTCACGAGCGCCAGGACCTTGCGAGGCGTTTTGGCTAGACGAGCCGCTACCTCGGCGGTGTAGTTGCTGAGTTCCGTCGAAGGGACGACCGCGTGGACCATCCCCAACTGAAGGGCCCGCTCCGCGTCGATCTTCTCGTTGAGGAGGTAGAGCTGGCGCGCAGTCCCGGTCCCGGCGATGCGAGTCCACCAAAACGTGCCGCCGTAGTCGCCGGATAGGCCGATCGGTGTGAAGTTGGCAGCGAACACGGCGTCGGGCGATGCGAATCGCAGGTCGCAGGCGGCGGCCAGGCTGCACCCTGCTCCGACGGCTGGACCGCCGACCATCGCGATGGTCGGCTTCGGCATCTGGTGCAGCAGCATGGCGGCGTGAGTGTCGTGTCGGGCCAGCTCACCCTTGAGGGCATCGCGCGGGACGCCAAGCTCCATGCCCTCCGATCCACGACTCGACGACCTGTCTCCGCCGGAGCAGAAGCCGCCTAGCTGGCCATCGGCGGCAGCGCCCGTGATCACCACCACCTTGACGGCATCGTCGTCGGCGACAGCCTTGACCGCAGCGTCGAGCGCTGCGATGAGCTCACCATTGAGCGCGTTGCGGAGCTTGGGCCGGTTCAATGTGATGGTCGCGACCTTCTCGACGATGTCGACGAAGAGAACGGGTTCCGTGTGTGGTTCCGAGCTGGCCATGCGATGAAACTCCTGCGGACTTTCGACGGTTGATAGAGGATACTTTATTCTGGGCGGCACGGTGAGCAGGCGGGGCTGGCACGACACAAGCTGCCGACACGATTGGTGATTGTTGATGCACTTCCGCGTACCCCGGCGGGGAAGGTGCGCAAGCGGGAGCTTCGTCGACTGCGGTGACGGCTCAACATAAAACGGGATACTCTTTAGCGTCCCGTCGAGAGAGGACTCCCAGATGTTGCCTGACGACACACAAGTGATCTCGGTCGATGACCATGTGATCGAGCACGCGGCCGTCTGGACCGACCGGCTACCGAAGAAGGATCAAGAAGCGGGGCCCCACGTGGTTGAGGTCGACGGAGGGGGGCAGGCATGGCGATTCGAGGGTCAAACCATGCCGACGATCGGGCTGAACGCGGTGGCCGGCAAAGATCCCAAGGACTTCGGGCTGGACCCCGTCAGCTTCGATGACATGCGATCCGGCTGCTACGACGTCAAGGCTCGCGTGGCAGACATGGACCTCGATGGTGTGCACGCGCAGATGTGTTTTCCGTCGTTCCCGGGATTCGCCGGCTCGACCTTCTTTGCGGCCAAGGACAAGGAGCTAGCGGGCCGGTGCGTGGTCGCGTGGAACGATTTCATTCTTGACGAGTGGTGCGCGGCCGCTCCAGGTCGTTTCATCCCGATGGTGATGGTTCCGTTCTGGGATGTCGAGGCATCGGTCGCTGAGGTACAACGAACCGCCAAGAAGGGCGCGAAGTCCATCACGTTCAGTGAGGCACCGCATCGCTTAGGGCTTCCCTCGTTTCACACCGATCACTGGGACCCGTTCCTCGCGGCGGCGCAGGATGCCGACATGCCGCTTTGCTTGCATTTCGGCACCGGTGGCGCACCAGAGGTGGCGCCAGATGCGAACTTCGCGGTCGCGATCGCGCTATTCGGCATGAACTCGCAGTTCACCGCAATCGACATGATCCTCTCTCGGACGTTTCACGAGTTCCCCCGCTTGCGCGTCGCGCTCTCCGAAGGTGGCATCGGATGGATCCCCTATGTCCTCGAACGCGCAGACGACACCTGGGAGCGGCATCGCTGGTACACGGGCGTGAACCCTGACGTGCGTCCATCGGACCTCTTTCGGGAGCACATCTTTGGTTGCTTCATCTCCGACCAGGCAGGCATCGAGGAACGCCATCTCATTGGCCTCGACAACATCATGTTCGAGAGTGACTACCCCCATAGCGACAGCCACTTCCCGACTTCACGAGAAGACCTTGAGGTCGCGCTGCGCGACGTGCCCGATGATGAGGCAAGCAAGATCGCTGAGGGCAACGCTCGACGAGTCTTCAACTTCCCCCGGCAGTGACGAGGTCCGGGAAATGAGGCCGACACCGAAGGGACATTGGCGCCTCGCCGGCGAGAGCGATGCCGACAAGCGGTCGCCTATGTGGCTGTCTGTGGCGGTTCTGGTCGGCGTCGCGAATCTTTGACATGTGTAACCTGGGAGTGTGCGAGGACATGCGCAACCTGGGTACGAGCGAGCTGCGAGCGACGGATAGTCAATGACTCGCGACCTAGGGCTGGCCGGAAGCACCGACAAGTTGGCGTCGCGGCTTGCGACGCAGATCATCGACGAGATCGTGCAGCGCGACTGGCCCGTTGGTGAGGTGATCGGCTCCGAGGATGAGCTGATCAAGCAGTACGGCGTGAGCAGGGCGGTCTTTCGGGAAGGCGTTCGCATCGTCGAGCATCAGCACGTCGCTCGCATGCGCCGCGGCCCTGGCGGCGGGCTGGTGGTCGCTGAGCCTGTCGTCGACGCGGTGATCGACGCGGCCGTCATCTATCTGTTGCGCACAGAAGCGCAGCTCGATGAATTGTTCGAAGCTCGGCGCATCATCGAAGAACTCGTGACGGCAGTCGCGCCAACTCGGGTCGATGAGGCCGCCCTGGTGGAGCTGCAGGAGCTTGTCGACGATGAGGATGCGGGTCGCGTGCGAGACCATCGGGCGCTCCACAGTCTGCTGGCTCGGGTAACCGGCAACCCGGCTCTTGAGTTGTTCGTAGAGATGCTCAGCCGCCTTGCCATCTTCTACTTCAGCGACGTCAACGAGATTTCGAAGCCCACAATCGGCGCGGTCGGACACGCCCATCGCAAGATCGCCGACGCAGTAATGGCCGGCGATGGCGCGCTGGCGCGGCGGCGAATGACGGCCCATCTGCAGGCTGAAGCTGACTTCATCCGTGCCCGACGAGGTACTCGACAGGAACTCAACGCTGTAACGGCACTCCGCGGCCGGCAGGGTGGCAAGCGGGCGGAGAGTATTGCGCAGGAGATCTTCAGTCGGGTGATCAACGAAGGTCTCTCACCAGGAGTTCTCCTGGGATCAGAGGGCGATCTGATCGAGCAGTATGGCGTGAGCCGCGCCGTACTTCGCGAGGCGGTACGGCTTCTCGAGCACCACCGAATCGCAGCGATGCGCCGCGGCCCTGGCGGCGGCTTGTTCGTGGTTCCGGCCGATGCATCCGCTGTCTGCGACGTTGTCGCGGTGTACCTCAACTGGCACGGCGTTCAAACCGACGACCTCGCCGAGGTACGAACCACTGTCGAGCTCGCCCTCATCGATCTGGTGATCAAGCAGCCTCCGGCACTAGTGGAGGAGCGACTCAGTCGTGCCCTTGTTGACGAGGCTGAGGCGAGTGACGACGTGGTGGCCGAAGCGGTCCATGATGTCCACGCAGTTATCGCTTCGCTGGGCGGAAACCGCGTCCTCGAATTGGTCGCGCGGATCCTCCTTCGGCTTACCCGACTGCAAGACGCGCAGCGGACGGTCCAGATGCGCAGCGGGATTCGCGCTGAGGTTCTCGAAACGCATTCGGAGATATGCGACGCGCTAATCGCTGGTGAGCGCGACCTCGCGCACCACCGGATGCGGAGGCACCTCGCCGCTCTGTCAGGAACGCTCCAGTAGCACCAACGCGCCAATGGGGATACTCTATTTACGTGCGCCACCCCTGGGATCAGAGACTCGGCGTCTGGTCGATCGCAGAAGACAAACCTGATCTGCCAGCAATCATTGATAGTCCCAGTGGACGGGTTCTCAACTACCGTGAACTAGCCGGCTCGGCGCACCAACTCGTCCACGCCCTGCGATCCCACAGTATTGGCCCGCGGGACATTGTCGCTCTTGCCCTTCCGAACGACGTGGACATCGTTCTGTGGCAACTCGCGGCGAGCGAGAGCGGAATGCGTTCGCTCGCGTTGAATCCGGCGTTGTCGGCTTCGGAGATAACTGAGATCGTGGATCACTCTGGCGCGTCGGTGATTGTCGCCCACGCACAAACAGCTGAGAGGGCCGAGGTCGTCTCGCGTTCGGAGTCTGTTCGGCTCAAAGTATCGGTGGGAGGAGAGATCGCCGGCTTCGTTGCTCAATCTGATCTGGTCAACGGGCATCCGATCACCAGTCCCGCGGACCGAACCCTCGGTGGTCCCGTGTCCTACTCGTCTGGCACCACCGGCAAACCGAATGGAATCTGGCGGCCGCTACCAGAGGTAGATCCGTCTGACGCGGCCGACGCTCACAAGATTTTCGCCCGCGCGTTCCAGTTTCGACCGTTCGGAGGCCCACACCTCGTGTCGGCAGGCATGCACCATGGCGGATGCCAGGGCTTCTACACCTCCGCCCTTCACGTCGGCCAACCCCTTGTCATCATGGGGAGGTTCGATGCCGAGTCCGCGCTCCAACGCATACAACGCCACGGCGTGACGACTGCATACATGGTTCCCACTCAGTTCGTTCGACTCCTTCGACTGCCGGATCTCATCAAGGCCGCGTCCGATGTCTCAAGCCTCGAAGTCGTCGTTCATTCAGCCGCGCCCTGCCCCGTCGACGTGAAATGGCAGATGATCGAGTGGTGGGGGCCTGTGATCTGGGAGACCTACGGAGGGATGGAGGGCGCGGCGACGATCGCGAAGCCTCACCGCTGGGTCGAGAAGCCGGGCACCGTAGGCCGGGCGGTGCGCGGAATGAGCGTCGACATTCTCGACGATGACGGCAACCATCTCCCGAGCGGCGAGCCCGGACACGTCTACATGCAGCCCGATTCCGGGCCGACATTCGAGTACAGCGGCGAGCCTGGATTGACGGAATCCGCTCACCGAGGACGGGCCTTCACGATTGGCGATATCGGCTTCCTCGATGAGGACGGCTACCTGTTCCTCCTTGATCGAGCGAAAGACATGATCATCAGCGGCGGGGTCAACATCTACCCAGCTGAGATCGAAGCAGTGTTGACAGGATTTCCTGCCGTGGCGGACGTTGCCGTGATCGGAGCGCCCGACGACGAATGGGGAGAGTCCGTCAAGGCCGTGGTCGAACTTGTCGAGGACGTCGAGCCATCGACCACACTTGCGGACGAACTGATCGCTTACGCCCGCGAGCACCTTGCGAGCTTCAAGTGTCCAAGATCAGTGGAGTTCCGGGACACTCTTCCCCGAACTGAGGCGGGCAAGCTGTTCAAGCGGCTGCTGCGCGACGAGGCCGCCGAGCGGGACGCTCGTCAGGAGTGAGACATAACTCTTTGACGGCTCGACGACCGTCCCCGCCCGTGACGTCGATCGACACGGATCGAGAGACAGAACCAATCGAGTGCCATGTGGCACCGGCGCTGGCGCACGGAGGGAACTGGGATGGCTGAGAATGAGCACCAGGGAACAGCTGATGTGGTGATTCCGGAGTTGACGGAAGCAGATGACCGACTTCATCCGTCGACCGACGACTGGTGGGAAACAGAGACAGCTTGGTTCTCTTTCAGCGTCGCCGAGCGGCGGATCGGTGGCTGGTTCTACAACCAGATTCTTCCTACGCAGCAGGTTTGCAACGGCGGCGCATGGGTGTGGGATGACTCCGCCGCACCGGCGTTATACGAGCGGCGGGAACAGCAGCTTGAACTGCCATCGATCGATGACCTTGATCTCCGTGACGTTGAGCTCCCGAACGGGAATCACATCAAGATGATCGAGCCGCTGTCAGAGTACCGAGTGCGCTACGCCGATCCTGGTGCGTTCGAAGCCGACCTGTTGTTCCGAGGGATCATGGCTCCGAACTCTCACCCGCTGCGCACGGCACCGTTTTGGCGAGGGCGGCACTTCGATCAACCGATGCACGTCACTGGCGAGATCGTGCTCCATGGCGAGATGATCGAGGTTGACTGCATCTCTGTGCGCGATCGATCTTGGGGGCCGCGACCGATGGGTCCCGATCCGCGGAAGAAGACAACAACCAAGCGCGCCTCGCGCCCTCGACGCGCGCGCGAGGGTGTCGGGTACCCGTTTGGCTCTGCATCGCATGATGATGCGTGGCTCATGTACAGCCGACCCACCGTCGTCGAAGGCGTGGCGTCTGATGTGCTCAGTACTGGCTACCTCTTGAGGGAGGGCGAATATGGCCACCTTGTGAGCGGCCATCGTCGTGTTTGGCTCGACGCCCAGACAAGTTGGATCTCTCGGATTGAGATCGAGGCGACGGACGAGCACGGTCGGACCCTCGAAGCCAGCGGGGAGTTGGTTTCGCGCCATGGCGAGCCGGGCAGTGCATCGGGCAGCGGGTTGTTCCACTGGACGTGGAACGGGCTCAACGGCTGGGGCGAAGATCAGACCTACGCTCCACCCGACATCCTGGCTGCACTCGATCTCTCCGATCGGTAACAGCGCCGGCTAGGGAGCCTGCGGCTAGACGACGCCGCCCGAGATTTTTGCCTCGATGATCTGCTCATCATCCATCCCGAGGTACCGCAAGACCTCATCGGTGTCGGCGCCAAATTCCGGCGCAGGATTGAGTTCGGCAGCATCGCGGTCGAACTGCACCGGTGAGGCGATGAGCCTCGCGTTTCGGGAAGGTAGCTCGTGAGGAAAACGTCAGCCTCGGCGGCAAGTTCCAGCACGATCGACCTGGCCTGCTCTTGTCGAAGATCCAGCGCGACGCTGCGCTTGCCGCGATTCCAGATCTCCCAAACGAACGTTGGCCCGTCGGTCTGGATCCCCGCATTGATCAGCCCCCGCATGGGATCTCCCGTAGGAGGTTCAACCTTGATCACATCAGCGCCCCAGTCAGACAGGACTGCCCCACCTGATGGCACGAACGCCCATGCCGAAACCTCTAGAACCTTGACGCCTTCCAGGACGTCGTACACCTGTGCCTCCAAGACTCGACGACGCGTGAAGAGTACCCTCATTTCGGACCGGGCCGCCGATATACGGCGTCTAGCCTCAGACATGATCCGCAGAATACAGTATCCTAATTACGGGATGCCGCCGATGAGAGGAATCCAACCGTGGACGCATTCGAATACAACGACAGGCGAGTGCTCGTCATTGGTGGAGCGACGGGCATGGGAGCGGCCGCGGCCAAGACCGTGGCCGGGCCTGGGACGACGCCGCGGCGTGGGTCGGGGCAACCGGCTCGGACAACTACGCCTTCAGCAAGATGGCAATCAACACGTTCGTCGCCGACAGATCATTCGCGATGTTGCAACGCGGTATTCGAATCAACGCGATCCTTCCTGGCCCGACAGACACACCCCTCGCCCGAGCGAACGCCGACACATGGCTCAGCTTCGGAGCCGACTTCCGCGAAGCCGCGGGAACCAAGACGCTTGTATCGGAACAGATGGGCAACGTGATGGCGTTCCTCGGCAGCGATGCGGCGAGCGGCGTGAACGGCGTGTCGCTGCTCGTCGATGACGGACACATCAGCTCGGGAATAACCGGCTCGTTCGAGAACCCGATGGTCAAGATGCTTCTCGGTCTGCAGTGATGGAGCAGACCACGAACAGGAACGGACACCGGCCATGACGAAGCGATGGGACTATGAGCTCTACGTAGATGGTGCGTGGACGGACGAGGAGTCGGTCGGCTCCATCGATGTGATCGACCCCGCGACAGAAGAGTCGATTGGTTCGGTACCCGAAGCCTCCAGAGAATCCGCGGTCAGAGCCATTGCGGCCGCTCGGAGCGCGTTCGACTCCGGGCCCTGGCCTTGGATGAAACCAGGGGAACGTGCCGCGTCCTTGGTGCGAATGGCAGAGATCCTCGAGAGCCGAGCCAGCGACCTTCGCGAACTCATTGTGGCTGAGACTGGCTCGGCGGGAATGCTGACCGACTACGTGCAGGCCTTCGGGTCAATCGGCATGTTCCGGTCGAACGCAGCCATCGCTGAGCACTCATTCGACTGGGTCGAGAACGGAGCGCCAACCGGCACGCCCTCGGGTGTTGCAGGAAGCGCCATAGTTCGCGAACCCATCGGTGTCGTCGCCGCTATCACCCCGTTCAACTTCCCATTCATGCTCAATGTCGTGAAGGTTGCTCCAGCGCTGGCGGTTGGATGCACGGTCGTCCTCAAACCCCACCCGTGGACCCCGCTCGACGCAATGATGATCGCGGAGGCGGCCCATGAAGCCGGGATCCCACCAGGGGTGCTCAACGTCATTACCGGTCACAGTGAGGTCGGCGACGAGCTCACGTCGAATCCGATGGTCGACATGGTCGCCTTCACCGGCTCGACAGCAACAGGTCGGCGCATCATGGGGTCGGCCGCACCGACGCTCAAGAAGCTCCAGCTCGAGCTGGGAGGCAAGAGCGCGCAGGTCGTGCTCGACGACGTTGACGAGGCTTACGCGCGCTCGATCGGTTTCGGAGCGGTACTCACTCACTGCGGGCAGGGCTGCGTGCTCCAAACCAGACTCCTGCTCCCCGAACACCTGCTCGACGCATACAAGGAGGGGGTGGCCGCTGCATTTCCGACGGTGACGATCGGCGACCCTCGCGATCCCGAAACCGTTCTTGGACCGCTCATCCGCGAGCAACAGCGAGAGCGAGTCGAGAGCTACGTCCAGTCAGCCCACGAGGAAGGTGCCGAACTGCTGTGTGGGGGGACGCGGCCAGACACCTTGGACAAGGGCTTCTTCTATGAGCCCACCGTGTTCGTCGCCACTAACGACACCCGAATCGCACAGGAAGAGATCTTCGGCCCCGTGCTCACCGTGGTGCCGTACTCCGGCAACGACTCCGACGCGATCGCGCTCGCGAATGATTCGATCTACGGGCTTGGCGGCGGCGTGGTCGCGGCGAGCAGTTCGCGTGCGTTCAATGTCGCTCGACAGGTCCGAGCGGGACACGTGACTTCCCAAGGGCTCGACTCGCCGGCCGGGGGAGATAGCGCCGGCAGCGGACAGGGACCTGGATGGGGCGAGGCCATGAAAGGGATCGGGCAGTCGGGCGCCTTCGGTGGCTACAAACAGTCTGGGCTTGGTCGCGAGTGGGGACACCACGGGCTTGAAGAGTTCACCGAGGTCAAGTCCCTGAACTGGAGCTGACGCGTCAGGAAAGCTCAGGCCAACCCCGGTCATAAAGAGCGCCTGAAGCCAGCCGCATGAGGTGATCGTCGCGGAACAGGCGTCGCCAGTGGTAAGCAACATAGTCCTCGAACGAGACAGCGCCCTCATACACAGCGTCGACCAGTGCCGCCCGACCCTCACTGGCCGACGGTTGCGTCGAACGCAGGAGCCCCCCGAGGTCATCGAGTTCCTGCTCTCGAAACAGCCCTCCGTTGCGGTCGAGCTCCTTGAGGTACTTCACCTGTCGCGCCACGGCCTTTGCCGTGTTCGCCGCGGCGCGGTCCTCGATTCGCGGGACCATCGAGCGCAGCTGATCGAGCACCCGGTCGTAGAGCGCTGTGTGACGGGGTTCGGGTGCTTCAGTCAGATCGCGGGACGGCTTGTCGAGCCCCATCGCGTCTGCGGTGGCTGATAGTCGCATGCGGCGGTGCAGCATCGAGAGGATGAGCGCGCTTCCGTCAGCAGCGCGGTCCACCTCCGGTCGCTCATCAGGTTGTTCGTTGAGCGTGCGTCGATGACCCATTGACGGCAGGCCGAACTCGGCACCGAGCCGGCCGAACGCGTTGAGCCGGTAGTAGAAGACGCGTTTGGCATCGATGTCGATTCCGCTGAGCTTCTCGTACTCGCGAAGACGCGCAGGGAAGTCGGTGAAGCCGTGTTGGGTCGCGCGCCATGACATCCAGGCGATGTCGTCCATCGGGTCGCCGAAATGGGCCAACTCCCAGTCGATAACACCGGTGACAAGTCCATTCTCGTAGAGGAAGTTCCCCGGCCCAGTGTCACCCTGCACCAGGACGACCGGGCCCTCCTCGTCGGGTATGTTCGAGGCCAACCACCGGTTTGCGTGATCGACGAGCGGGTCCAGCCGCGGCCCACCGGCCCTCCTCATCATTGAGGTGACGCCAGCGAGTTGATCGCGCTGGTGCTCTGGGAGGGTCTTCACCGCGCCCAGGGAAGGAATGTCGAGCGCCCTCGCGCCGAGTCGATGCCAGGCAGCGATGTGGCGGATGAAATCCTGGGCCACGCGGAGCTGTTCGGACTCGTCGGCGGGCGGGTGGAACCACACGGAGCCCGGGATGCGGTCGACCAAGAGAACGTCGAGGGCACTGTCGTAGCCCCAGACCTTTGGGACGGGAATGCCGTGCGGTTGCAGCGCGCGGTAGACCTCCACTTCGGTCTCGAATCCCCGAAAGCTGGTGAGCTCCTCTCTCGACCCGCGGCCGAGTTGGAGGAAGAGATCGTTCGGTCCCGCTGGGCCTGAGACGTCGATGAACCAGCCGAGCCTGCCACCGGCAGGAATCTGGCGAGCGGCGACGAGATCGAGCCCCGTGACAGACTCGATCCATTGGGCGATTTCAGGCTGAAGGGCGCCCGGGTCGCCTGCAGGTCTCATAGCAATACCGTATACTCAATGACTCCATGGCCGCGCCGCGCATCTTGCCCAAACTGACGCCGGAGACCGTTCCGTTTTGGACCGCGGGCAAGGACGAACGACTGTTGGTGCAGCGTTGCCGAGTGTGCACGAAGTGGCAGCATCCGCCTGCCGAGCGCTGCGGACAGTGCGGCAATGACGTCGAGGCGCAACCGGTGAGTGGCGACGCCACCGTGTTCTCCTTCACGATCAACGAATTTCAGTACCACCCTGACGTTGACCCCCCGTACGCGATTGCGATCGTCGAGCTCGCCGAACAGTCAGACCTCCGGCTGGCCACGAACATTGTGAACTGCGAGCCGGACGAGGTCCGGATCGGGATGCCCGTGCACGTGCTGTTCGAACGGCACGGCGACCTTTTCGTACCGGTGTTCGCACCTGCCGCACATGAGTGACCCGGCTGCGACGCGGGCCGTCATCTCCGGCGTCGGCATGTCGCAGGTCGGGCGCCGCCTGGGCGTTCCAGGCCTCGACTTGACTACGAATGCGAGCCTCGAGGCGATTGCTGATGCGGGACTCGTCGCGGCGGATATTGACTGTGTCTTGTCACTCGGAGACACGCCCACAGCCGAGGTCAGAGCGGCACTGGGCATAATCGATAGCTGCCCGGGCGCGACAGTTGACCGCGGTGGCCTACTCGCGCCAGTGGTGGCGGCCGCGATCGCAGTGTCGGAACACCGAGCCCGCCACGTGCTCGTGTATCGGACGGTCCAGATGATGGGAGGGACGGTTATCTCGTCGGATGGCGCTCGGCCCACGCAGCCAACGAGGCACGATGCTGCCCGAGCGAACGTCATGGGTGACATGGACTCCCTGCTCGCGTACCACGCCTACTCGGCTGCCAACTGGCTAGCTATGCACTGTCAACGTCATATGCATCTGTACGGGACGACCAAGGAACAACTCGGCGCGCTGGCGATCAACAGTCGGGTCAATGCCAGCCTCAATCCGCGAGCGACATATCGCGACCCGATGACGATGGATGACTACCTCAACGCTCCTCCGGTCTCCTCCCCATTCGGCCTCTTGGACTGTGACGCGCCGGTCGACGGGTCAATTGCAGTCGTGGTTTCCCACGAGGACTATCGTCCCGACTGCTCCAACCCAGCGATCCAGATCGCGGCGATGGGATGGGCCTCGGGTCGAGGCGGATGGATCCATCGAGAGGACTATCCGAAGATGGCGTCGGTGGATGCGGCCGCCGAGATGTGGCGTCGAACAGATCTGACGCCGAGCGATATCGACATCGCAGAGTTGTACGACGGATTCACGTTTCTAACTATCGCATGGCTTGAGGCGCTTGGGATTTGCGGAGACGGGGAGGGAGGCCCCTTTGTGGAAGGAGGGAACCGGATCGCTCTCGACGGCGAGCTCCCACTCAATACATACGGCGGCCAATTATCGGCGGGGCGAATGCATGGGTACTGGGTCCTCCACGAGGCCTGCGTCCAGCTGCGGGGCGGTGCGGGTGAGTGTCAGGTAGCGGGTGGGCCCGAGGTCGCCGTTGTATCGGCAGGCGGGGGACCGATCGCCGGCTGCCTCTTGCTCACTGGCTGAAGTCGCAAGAACTCTCACGATCGAACGAACCGAGGAGTGAAACATGGATCTCGAAACCATCGAGTTCGAGGTACAGAACAATGTCGCCACCATCACGCTCAACAGACCCGACGCCCTGAACTCATGGAACGACGACATGGCCAGCGAGATTGGGTGGGCGTGGACAACTTGTCGAGACGACGACAGCATCCACGCCATCGTCGTTCGGGCCAACGGCGACCGAGCGTTCTGCACCGGGGCCGACATCCGGAGCGGAACTAGTTGGTTCTTCAGCACGAACGTCTGGAACACCTTCGATCCCGGATTGACACTCTCGCCGAAGTCTCACCATCGCTGCTGGAAACCAGTGGTCGTGGCAGTGCACGGAATGTGCGCGGGTGGCGGTCAGTACTTCCTGAACGAGGCAGACATCGTCATCGCCTCCGACGACGCTGCGTTCTTTGACCCGCACGCCAATGGCGGCATCGTGTCAGCTCTCGAGCCGATCGGCATGGTGAAGCGCGGTGTGCCGCTGGGAGATGTACTGCGCTGGGCCCTCATGGGTACCGAGGAGCGGATCTCCGCTGCGACCGCCCTTCGACTTGGGTTGGTCACAGAGGTCACCTCGCGCGAGCAACTGCGCCCCCGCGCGGCTGAGATCGCTGCCTCGATCGCGACTCGAAACCCGACAGCGATCCAAGGGACGGTGCGGGCCATCTGGGAATCGCTCGATATGACTCGCTCGATGGCTCTTCAAAACGGCATGGCCTACACCACCATCGGGAATGCCCCGCGGGGCGATTGGACCCCCTCTGCCGATCACAACGACGAGCCCACCTACCGATGACGAAGCGTCCAGCACCGACCGAAGGAGGAGACGACCAATGAGTCGTGTTACAACCCTGCCCGAGCCCGTGACCGACTTGGCCGAGGAGATCATGTTCTCGGACCCGTTCCCGCGGTATGCCGATCTGCGGCGCGACTCACCAGTTTCGACAGTGCAGTCGAAGCGGCTCGTGCGGGGCAGCGCCTACATGTTGACGAGATACGACGACGTCATGAAGCTTCACACCGACGCGCGGTTCTCGAGCGACATCCTCAAACAGGGTCGATCTGGCATGGTGCGCTTCGCGCCCCGCATGTTGCGGCTCCTGATGGACAGCATGGTTTTCAAGGACGATCCAGAACACAAACGCTTGCGTGGACTGGTCAACCAGGCCTTCACGCCAAAGCGAGTGCGATCCATGACCGACGACATCGAGCGAGTCGTCGATGAACTCATCGAGAATCTCGAGAGAAGCGGCACAGTTGACCTCGTCGGCGCTTTCGCCGTTCCTCTGCCGCTGCGCGTGATCTCGGCGATGCTTGGGGTGACCGACACGGACCGAGATCAGTTCTATACTTGGACCAAGGAGATCCTCGACAGCGCCGGTGAGGCGAGTCCGATCGCGATGCTCCGCGCAATGCCAACAGCACGCCGGATGCTGAAGATGTTCGACCGGTTCGCCGCCGAACGGCGCGTCACTCCCGACGACGGATTGATCACCGCGCTTGTCCGCGCCCAAGAGGGCGACGATCGGCTCGACGACAATGAGGTCGTCGCGATGATCTTCCTATTGCTGCTCGCCGGCCACGACACCACTTCGAACCTCATCGGAAACTCGATCCTCACGCTCCTGGAGCATCCCGACCAGATGGAACGGCTTCGCGCCGAGCCCGCATTGATTGACACCGCGGTCGAAGAACTGTTGCGGTTCACGTCGCCGGTGCCTTGCGGGGCTGCACGATTCGCGCTGGAGAACATCGAGGTTGGGCAGACCACGATCCCTGCAGGGTCCACAGTTCTCGGGATGATCATCTCCGCCAACCGGGACGAATCCGTTTTCGCGAATGCGGACGATTTGGATCTGGGGCGCGACCCGAACCGCCACATCGCGTTCGCCTTCGGCTCGCACTATTGCCTGGGGAATCAACTCGCACGGATCGAGGGCCGGGCCGCCGTCCAGGCGCTGGTCCAGCGCTTCCCACGCATGAGGCTTGCGGTCCCTACAGATGAGCTGCTTTACAAGCCGACGCAATCTCTACGCGGTCTCAGGTCCTTGCCGCTCCACCTCGGGTGAAAGGCCGTTGCTCCCGCTCGCGCTCCGCAACGACCTAGGCGCCGGATTGAATAAATACTATCCTATTTGCTGGTTTCGAGTTCCTTCCGCGGTCCGGAGATGGGTGCGATGATTGAGGTTGAGGAGTTCCGGCTTGAGGTCCAGAGCTGGCTGGATGCGCACTACGCCCTACTCCCAGCCGACATCGACGACGAGCGGCTCGACGTCATCTGTCGCGCCCCGGACGGCCACGCCGCCCTCGTTGAGCGCGCGAAGGAATTCCAGCGCGAGCTTCTCGACGCTGGATTCGCCAGTGTCGACCTCCCCGAGGACTATGGCGGCCGGGGTCTTACTCGCGCACACGCGGCGGCTCTTGGTGCCGAGTTAGTCCGCTATGACACCCCGTCGCGTGTCCCCCTCGGCATTGGGCCGTCGCTCGCCAAAGCGACCCTCTTGGCCGTCGGGACTGACGCGCAGAAGCGTCGCTACCTCCCCCGAATAGCGGCTGCCGAGGAGCAGTGGTGCCAGCTGTTCTCTGAACCCGACGCCGGTTCTGACCTCGTGTCGTTGCGAACACGGGCAGTGCTCGACGGCGATGAGTGGGTGATAGATGGTCAGAAGGTCTGGTCGTCGTACGCGAGTGAGGCAGACTACGGCCTGCTCCTCGCACGCACGGACCCTGAGGCAGAACGCCCCCATGCCGGGATCACGATGTTCATCCTCCCGATGGCGGACAGCGGCGTGCAGGTCCGCACACTGGTCGACGTTGCCGGCGGCCAGCATTTCAACGGAGTCTTCCTCGAAGCTGTGCGGATCCCGGCCGCTGACTCGGTCCTCGGCGAGTTGAATAGCGGATGGCGCGTATCGTCGGGCACTCTCAGCGGCGAGCGGTCGGGCTACATGGGTGGGTCTGGCAACGGCCGGCGGCGGCGTCAGGTCGTCGAGGCTGCTCGCGCGGCGAATCGTCTCACTGACGCACCAATGCGCCAGCGCATGGCGGCGGTGATCTCGGAGGAACGCATCCTCGAACTCCTGCGGGACCGGTTCGTGGCGGCCACACTGTGCGAAGGGAATCGAGCAGCTGGTTCCATGTTGAAACTCGCCGCAGGGACTCTCGAGCAGCGCAGCGCGGAGTTGGTGGCCGACCTTGCCGGTGCGTCCGCTCAGGCGTGGGACCGGCTGAATCGTGACGGAGACGTCGCTTCCCACGCCCTCAATGCCACGCGGCAGGCCCGCATCGCCGGCGGCACGCACCAGATCCAGCGCAATCTCTTGGGGGAGCGGGTCCTCGGGCTACCGCGGGAGCCGCGGGCCTAGAAGAGGTCGAGTGGCTCTTTGCCAGAGGCCCCTTGGGTGTATGCCATTTGGGCTCGCCAATGCTCGACAGCCCCCGCGACATCGCCGTCTTCGATCAGGTCGACGAGGTTTCGGTAGGAGCGAATCGCTCGCCGCATCAGGCGTTGTGGGGTGCCGGCCGCCTTCTCGACGTAGTAGCGCCACACGAGGCCGTGAATCAGCTGTGAGATGATGGAAAGGGCGGGGTTGGCATTGATCTCAAGAAGCGTCTCGTGCACTCGGGCGGCCGCCTGTCCGAACGCGAGTGAGTCGTTGGCCTCGGCCGCCGCTTCTGCATGGTCGATGGCCAGGGTGAGCGTGCGAATGTCGGCCGTAGTGTGTCGTTCGGCCAAAGTCCCGGCCGCGTGGGGCTCAATCATCTGCCGGACCTCGTAGAGGTCGCCGACCGTCGTGTTCTCGAGCTGGAGGGCCACCGCGAGGGCTGTTGCTGCCGGTTCGAGATCCGGCTTGGTGACGACCGGACCGCCGCCCCGGCCACGACGGATCTCGATCAACCCCTGTGATTCCAGAACGCGAAGCGCCTCGCGCAGAGTTGTGCGGGCGACGCCGAACAACTGATTGAGTTCATCTTCTGGAGGTAGCCGTTCGCCGACCTGGAGGTCGCCGCTCACGATGCGCCGTCGGAGTTCGTCGGCAACGAGCTCGTGGGTCTTCTTCGAGTTGTCTTCGGCGATGGCTAGGTCAGTCATGGCGTTCCTACGCGGCGAGCGATCTCTTCCGAGGCTACCGCTGGCTTCCCAGACTGACCGCGCGCGGTGCGTCTGCCTGATCGATGCGACGGTGCAGGCCGGCACCGTGAGCGGAGCGAAGCTCGTCTGCGCGTCAGGCAGTAGTCCTGCACGGGTAGTCGTCAGAGCACCGAGGGAGTGGTGGCCGCGTGCCTGACGAGGCGGTCGCGTGGAGGCGATTGACCCTCTCAGAGAATATATACTAACCTATTTGAATTCTGGAGCTCATCGCTGGGTTCGGGAAGCGCGGCCGACCGGAGCCGCGGACCTGAGGAGGGGACCGCTCTTGTCCATCTGGAAGAGACTCATTGTTGCGTTGGCAGTGCTCAGCCTTGTGGCCGCCGCGTGCGGCGACGACGATTCGTCGGCTGACAACGAGGATGTCGCCCCCAGCGACATCGCCGATGACCCCGTGGACGGCGACGACCCCGTTGACGGCGACGACCCCGTTGACGGCGACGACCCCGTTGACGGCGACGACCCCGTTGACGGCGACGACCCCGTTGACGGCGACGACCCCGTTGACGGTGACGACCCCGTGGAGGAGGGCCCAACCATCGGCCCGCTAGGGGAGCCAAACCCGGCAAGCGGTGACTCCGTGAAGGTCGGCTTCGTCAGCGATGGACGCTCGGATGCGATCGACAACTCGTCAGAGACGCCCGCCGCCGAAGCTGCGGCGGCGTACGCGAATGAGTACCTCGCAGGCGCGGGCGGCCGTTCGATTGAGCTTGTCACCTGTGACACCGGGCAGACTCCAGCCGGCGCGCAGGACTGTGTCGCTGAGCTCGTATCGGAAGGCGTCGTTGTGGTTCTGAACGGCGTGTCCGGCCAGGGCGACACACTTTCGAGTGGGCTGAACGAGGTTGGCATCCCGTTCATTCAGACCGGCGGTATCTCTGCTGACGTGTTCGCTGCGCCGTTGTCATTCGTGATCACGAATGGTCTGGCCACGTTGGTCGGGCCGGCTGCTATCGCGGTTGAAAATGGTGTCTCGAAGGCTGGAGTCATCGTGATTGACGTTCCGGCCGCGGTGGGTCCCATCAAAGGCGCTGCTCCGCTCTTCTACGGAAACGTTGGTATCGAGGTGGAAGTTGTCCCGATAGCTCCGGGCACACCAGAGATGTCACCTCAGGTGCAGGCTGCGATCAACAATGGAGTCGAGCAGTTCGCGATTATCGGTGATGAAGCTTTTTGCACCAGCGCCATACAGGCCATCCAGACGCTTGGATTTGAGGGCGACACGATCGTGATCGGTCCATGCGTAGGGGAGGCATCGATCGCTGCGGTCGACATGGAGGGCATCCTCCTCATGGGGCCATCCTCAGACGACCCGTCGGACCCCGAGGTTGCTCTCTTCGCCAACGTGATGGCGGAGTTCGCTCCAGATGCGGCAACTGACAGCATCGCGCAGAGCGGCTACGCAGCCGTCCTCTCATTTGCTAGGGGCGTGGCTGCGCACCCAGACGGTGAGATGTCTGCTGAGTCCGTCGTGGCTGCACTTGTGGCGATGGATCCGGCCCCACTGCCACTCGGCGCCGGCGATTCGACCTTCCAATGCAACCGGATGATCGTTGCGATCGCTCCAGCGATCTGCTCGAGCAGCGCGGCGATCACGACCCTCGACGCTGACGGAAACTCGACTGGCTACGAAGCGGTTGATCTGACCGAGGTAATAACGCTTGGCGGCTGACGATGTCGGCCGAGGTGCGTCATTGCTAGAGGCTCGCTGACATGAGCGACCACGTCATCTTTCTGATTCTCGGTCTGGCCAACGGGGCAGTCTTCGCCTCGTTGGCCTTGGCCTTGGTCGTGACATACCGCAGCTCCGGCGTGCTCAATTTTGCGACAAGCGCCATCGCTCTCTACGGCGCCTACACGTTCGCGCTCCTTCGCAAGGGCGAATTGTTGATCCTCGTTCCGGGGTTACCGGCGAGGCTGGACCTCGGGTGGTCCTTCCCTACAGGGCTTGCGATTGTCGCCTCGTTGGCGTTGTCCTCGCTGCTCGGCCTACTGCTGTATTTGGTGGTATTCCGACCGCTCCGCCGAGCGCCGGCGATGGCGAAAGCCGTGGCATCTATCGGGGTGCTCGTCGTCCTCACAGGACTGATCGCCGTCCGGCTCGGAACACGGCCGGTCGCTGTTGATGACGTGTTTCCCTCCGATATCTGGATGATCGGCGATGTGCGCATCTCCTCGGATCGTGTCTGGGTTGCCATCGCGGTGCTGGTGGTCGCTGGCCTGCTCTGGGCGCTCTTTCGTTTCACCCCGTTTGGCCTCTCAACACGGGCGGCAGCAGAGACCGAGCGGGGCGCCTACTTGTCTGGTCTGTCGCCGGACCGTCTGGCGGCGCTCAACTGGATGCTAAGCGCCGCCGTGGCCGGCGGCGCAGGGGTCCTCATCGCCCCAATCGTTCCCCTTGTCCCAGTGGCATACACTCTCTTCATCATCCCCGCGCTCGCGGCCGCGATCCTGGGGCGATTCCAGTTCATGTTGCCCGCAGTCGTTGCCGGGCTCGCGATCGGCATGTTCCAGTCGTGGACGCAATACCTCGTCGCGACGAACGACTGGCTTCCGTCGTCAGGTGTGCCGGAACTGATCCCGCTGCTCCTCATCATGTTGGTGCTCGTGGTGCGCGCCGCGCCGCTGCCCGCACGCGGTGCAGTCGTCCAGCGAAACCTCGGGAGCGCGCCACGCCCGCAGCGGCGAGTCACACCCTTGACCGTCGTCGGAGCGATAGCCGCGATTGCTTCTGTGGTGCTCCTCGAGGGTTCTTGGCGGACCGCGGTGGTGATGACATTCATCTTCTCGATCCTGGCGCTTTCGTATGTCGTAATTACGGGCTACGCGGGACAGATTTCTCTAGCCCAGCTCACCTTGGCGGGATGTGCCGGATTTCTTCTTGGACCGATCACGACGAACTGGAACGTCCCGTTCCCTCTTGCGCCGGTGCTCGCCGCGCTCGGCGCGGCTGCCATTGGCGTACTGGTTGGATTGCCGGCGTTGCGCGTTCGTGGTCTATCGCTCGCCGTAGTCACGTTGGCCCTTGCAGTCGCCATCGAGACGATGTGGTTTCGCAACAGCGACTTCGTGGGTTCGTCCGGCGTCGAGATCGAGGACCCAAGCCTGTTCGGTCTCGACCTGAGTGCCGGGAGCGCCCTCGAGTTTCCTCGCGTCGAGTTCGGGCTGATGGTACTCACCGTGGTTGCGTTCGTCGCGTGGGGGGTGTCAGCGCTGCGCACGAGCCGGCTCGGGTCTGAGATGTTGGCGGTGCGAGCGAACGAACGCTCCGCAGCCGCTGCAGGCGTCAGCGTTGTTCGCGTCAAGATCCTCGCGTTCGCGATCGCCAGCTTCATTGCTGGGCTGGGTGGAGCGATGCTCGGCTACCGACTCGGTAGCGTGACCTTCGCCTCGTTCACGGTGCTCCTCGGGTTGACCCTGCTGGCCACCACGTACATCGCCGGAGTCACGTCGGTCACCGGTGGCCTTCTGACAGGAATAGGAGCGATCGGTGGTCTCTTTCCAGAGATCCTCGAATCGCGGTTCGGGTCAGCCGACTACTTCGAGACCATCGTGGGAGCGCTGCTCGTGGTAGCAATCATCCGCTATCCCGAGGGGTTCGTAGGACTGATACTCGAGCGTCGACGTGCCCTCGGTCGGCAGCGTGGCGAGAGACCGTTATCCGCAGGAACCGCGCTCATCTCCGTACCGACTAGTCACGACGAGACCCCACGATCTCGCTCGGCGCGGCCGCTGGAGATCCACGAGGTAACGGTCCGCTACGGCGGGGTTGTTGCCGTTAGCGACGTGTCGTTCACGGTGGATCCGGGAACGATCGTCGGACTCATCGGGCCGAATGGAGCTGGGAAGACCACACTTGTCGACGCCGTCACCGGATTCACCGATAGTGAGGGATCCGTTGCGTTAGGGGAACGCAAGCTCAGCGGCTTGCCTCCACATCGCAGGATACGAGAGGGCCTGGGCCGAACGTTCCAGGCGATAGAGCTGTACGACGATCTATCCGTAGAAGAAAACGTCGTGGTCGGCGAGGCTAGTGCCCGCAGTCGAGGGCTCGACCCCCCGACCACTCGAATGGTTCTCGACCAGCTCGGGTTGCGAGACGTACAACACGAGCAGGCCAGCGAGCTCTCGCAGGGTCAGCGACAGCTGGTCTCCATCGCTCGGGCGATGGTCGGCGACCCGGAGATTCTCCTGCTCGACGAACCCGCCGGCGGCCTCGACCCCAACGAGAGCGCGTGGCTGGGCGATCGCATCCGCGAGATCGCGAATACGGGAGTCGGGGTGCTGCTCATCGACCACGACATGCAGCTCGTTCTCGGTCTGTGCGACCAGATTCAAGTGCTCGACTTCGGCAATCAGATCGCGTCGGGCACGCCTGAAGAGATCCGCCGCGACCCCGCTGTGGCGAGTGCCTATCTCGGCGAGCCTCACGAGGCTCAAGCAGCGAGCCAGGGCGAGACATGACAGGGCTTCGCTGCCGAGAACTCGCTGCCGGCTACAGCCGTGTGCAAGTGGTCGAGCCCATGAACCTCGACGTTTCGCCCGGATCAGTCGTGGCGCTGCTCGGCCCCAACGGAGCCGGAAAGACGACTTTGATGAACACGCTGGCCGGATTCCTCCCCGCGCTCGAGGGCGAGGTCCGCGTCGGGGACGAGCCGGTTCCCTCAGGCCGCCCCGCGCAGGCATCGTCTGCGGGGATCGTGCTGGTGGCCGATGACCGGGCCTTGTTCAAGAGCCTGACTGTGCAAGAGAACCTTGCGGTCGCGGCCCGAAGGAGCGGAGTGCACCCGGAGGCCATGTTGGAGCTGTTCCCAGATCTGGAACGCCGGTGGACTGTCCTCGCAGGCAGTCTCTCGGGTGGCGAGCAGCAGATGCTGGCCGTCGCACGGGGCCTTGTGCAGAGACCTCGCGTGCTGCTCATCGACGAGATGAGCATGGGCCTGGCGCCAATCGTGGTGCAGAGGCTCCTGCCGGTGGTTCGAAAGGTCGCCGAGGACACCCCGGCCGCCGTTGTGCTCGTCGAGCAGCACGTCGGCCTCGCCCTGGACTTCGCCGACGAGGCCATCATTCTCGTGCGGGGGACGGTCGCCATGCGAGGGTCAGCGCTCGACTTCGCTAAGGATCGCTCGCTCCTTGAGGCCGCCTACTTGGGCGATCAGAACTGAGCTACAGCCGAGCGGATCAACGCCGATGATGTTGCCAACGGACCCACTTCATGTTTGGCGGCAATGTTCGCCGCTAGTGACTTCGGCATCGAGACAATGCTCTTACGCGCCCCCGAACCTCCCCAACCGGAACCCCAGCAGTAGATCCCCTCGGTCGGAGCCGGATTGCAACTCTGCTAGCGGTTGATGTTCTTCTTCATCTCGTCGAGCCGCATCAGGATTGGATAGCCGCCGACGCTGATGGCATTGCCGTGTCCGGTGCTGTGCACGTCGAACACCGACTGAAGCGCCGCGTAGTAGCCCTGCGTGTCGAGCGTTTGATTCACAGCCCGTTTCGCTTGGGCCAATCCGAAGGCGTTGTTCGTGGCTATTTGAGCCGCTAGCTCGTGCGTGCGCTCCCACAGCTGATCGCGCGGCACTACCTCACGAGCCAGACCAATCTGATGTGCTTCCGCAGCACCCATAGTCCGCTGAGTGAAAAGGATGTCTTTGGCTCGCCGAGCGCCGAATTCCCAGGTGTGTCCGTGGTACTCGACTCCGCCGATAGCCATCAACACCACTGGATCTGAGAACTCGACATCGTCGGCGACTATGAGCAGGTCGAGGGGGAAAATAAGGTTGAAAGCGCCCGCGATGGCTTTTCCTTGGATCGCGCCGATGGTCGGTTTGGGGATGTTGCGCCAATGCCACGAGTAGCCCAAATACTTGCGCGCCTCCCAGCGATAGATCTTGTGCAACTGCCAACTGCCGTCTTCTTCTTCGAGTCCCGCCCCTTCGGGATCGCGCGAACCTCCCAGATCATGACCGGCGGAGAAATGCTTGCCTTCACCTCGCAGAACGATGACTTTGACTTCGTCGTCGTATTCAGCAGTGCGGAAACGATGGTCGACCTCATCAAGCATTCGCTCGTTTTGGGCATTGGCCTTTTCGGGACGGGCCAAAGTGATGGTCGCCACTGCGTCGGCCACTTCATAGTCAACGTATTTGAATTCGTTCATGGTCGGGACTCCTCTAGGGCGATTCCCACAGCGAGCAGAGTTCGGTGGATGTGGTGATGGTAGCGATCAGCGAAAGAGTGTTGTCAATCACAGCGTCTGCGTATTCGGCCGGCACGCCGGCGACCGCATCTCGCACCAGGACCACCTGATAACCGAGATCGAGCGCGTTCAGGCAGAGCCCCAGGATTCCAATGTTCACCGAGACGCCTGTCGCCACGACGGTTTTGGTGCCGAGATTGCGCAACATCTGGTCTAGCGAGGTGGACATGAACGGTGTCATCCCGTGCATGCGGGGGATCACGATATCGGCGGGTTCAGGGCCGAGTTCAGGAACCAGAGCAGCGCCGGGCGTGCCGATCTCGGTAGGCAGGACACCTTGTTCGCGGCGGAGTTTGCCGATGAGCGCCATGATCTTGGCGTTCTCAGTGGCTCCAGCCCCGTCTGCACGATGCTCAGCGGTGCAATGCACCACCCGCGCACCAACCGCACGGGCTGCCTGACAAACTCTCACCGCCGCCTCGACAGTCTCTGCTTCGGCTACTCGTTGCACCAACTCTGGAAGCAACGCATCGGGACCGACCACGCCCTGTTGGAGTTCCATCGTGATGACCGCGGTGGTCGAGGGATCAACAAGCGAGCGCAGTCGCTCAAGCTTTGGGTCCTCTGATCCGCTCACACAACCTAGAATATGCGCGGATTGAACGGATCATCGCGCGAAAGCGATCGTCTGTGTGGAGCCGTCAGCGGGCGCGGGGGAGGCCCAAGTGGCGTTCGGCGATGTTGTTGCGGTTGATCTCGGTGGTGCCGCCTTGGAATGTTTGCGGGACGGAGTGGCGGACATCGTGATCGATCCATCCGTCGGCTGCCGCGCCCGGCTCGTTCAGGCCAACAAGTCCTTCGGGTCCGGCCGCGGCTTGGGCCCAGCGTGCGTGCCGTTGATACGCCTCAGTGGCGAAGACTTTGGCAATCGAGCCCTCCGTGCCACTCGGTTCGCCGATCGCCGCGGTCCACCCGGTGCGTTGGGTCAGTAACTCCGCAACTTGTGCATCGATCGCGACTTGGGCCATTCGTTCACGGTGCACCGGATCGGCGATCACGCCGCTGCCCGCTGCCCATTTGTGGAAGCGGCGCAGCAGGGGTGTCAGCGCGCCGGTGTTGGCTATGCCGCGCTCGAACCCGAACATGATCGACACGACGCGCCAACCCTCGTGCGCCTCACCGACCACCCATTCGTCGCCCAGGCGAACATCGTCGTAGAACGTGACGTTGGAACGCTCAGTGCTCATCGTGTGAATCGGATCGATGCTGATACCGGGAGTGTCCATCGGGATGATGAAGACGGTGAACCCGCCGTACCGGCCCGCGGCGGGGTCGGTGCGGGTCAACAGGAACACCCAGTCGGATACTTGCGCCATCGTGGTCCACATTTTGGAACCGTTGACCACCCACTCGTTGCCGTCACGAACCGCTCGGGTCTTGATTGCGGGCAGATCGCTACCGCCGTCAGGTTCAGTCAAACCGAAGCAGACGAACTCCTCCCCCGCCAACAGCGCCGCGGTGACCCTCTGGTTCTGAGCCGCAGTTCCTGCCGTGTTGAGTACGCCCGCAATCACAAGCGCCATGCCTACCGAATCGAAAGGTGCTCCCGCCTTCTCGGCTTCGCTCGACAGCATCCACATCGCCATTGGATCCTGCCCCTCCCCCGGCATTGCCTGAGCAAGAAGGCCAGCATCACCGAGCGCCTTGGCTAGTTCGGCGCAATGGTTGGCACCCGTGCGATGAGCCCTTGCAATCACTTCGTCGTCGATATGGTCATCGATACAGGCGCGGATCTCGCGTCTGAGTGCCTCGTGTCGGTCAGTCAGTCGAAAGTCCATGTCAGTGACCTACTAGCGCCTCAGCCGGACCCCACAAGAGATCGGCGAGTCGCCGCCGTTCGCCTGAAGGGTCGCCAACGATGTTGGCCCAGCCTCTAGCTCGCCGGAAATGCAGTTGAATGTCGTATTCCAGCGAGAATCCGTAGCCCCCGTGGTAGTGGAGGCTGCGATCCGTGCTGACCGCCGCGGCTTCGGCCGCGTGGACCATCGCCATCGCCGCTAGCGGCGCAAACTCGGTGATGTTCCCTTCGTCCATGTCGATCACACCGGCTCCGTCCACCAATCCCTCGTCGAAGGCCCAGGCCGCCTTGTGGGCCAGGAAACGACCGCCGTCGACCAGGGCTGGCAAGTCGGCCAACCCGTGCTGAATCGACTGAAACGACCCAATGGGCCGACCGAACTGGTGCCGTTCAAGCACGTAATCGACACCCATGCGCATGGCTCGCTCGGCGATCCCAACCAGCGCGGCCGCGGTGAGCACCCGCCATTGGTCGAGGTGCTGGGTAAGGTCCGACGCCTCTCCCAGCACGACCCGTTCGCCGTCGCGAGCTGAACGGTCTGCGAGTGGCGCGGATCCGTGATTGCGTGGCGCGGCCATCGGTGCCGGTGAGTGGACCGCGACGAGTTCGTCACCATCCGCTCCAACAACAACGTCGGCGACCGCACCACCTGGTACGAGTCGCCATGTGCCATCCGCATCCGCAGGCCGAAGCGCTATCGCTGCTATCTGCTCACCGCTCACGATTTCTGGGGCTGGATAAGCACGCGACGCAACCCAGTGTTCGATCAGCGGCACTGGCGCTACCGCCTCGCCCAAAGCCTCCGACACAACCACCAGAGCGCTCAGAGCCGCCCCCGCATCACCAGCGTCCGCCGCTGCGGCCATTCCCGGCGCCTCCAGAGTCCCCAACTTCTGCCAGAGCTGCGGCGAATAGCCCAGAGGTTCCGCTCCCCGCACAACATCAACCGGGCTTTCCTTCGCAAAGAACGCCCCGAAGGAATCCGCGATCGCTTCCTGATCAGCCGAGAGCGAGAAGTCGAGCGCCACTCAGACCCCCCGAACCTGGAACCTCGCTATAACGATCACCGCCCCATTGTTGTTCTCAGAGGCCCGTGACACTAACTCCGACGGATTCTTGTCATTCCCTCACCCCCAACCGCCGCGTCATAGCCTGATGCGCCTGCGCACCAATAGCTACCAACAAGGCATCCAACGGAAGCGTGCCGACGCCCGGTCCGCTGGGTCTCGGGTGTTTCACTTGGGCGTTCGGGGCTACCAGATAACAGTTGCCGCGGAAGCGCTTGTTCCGAGCGGCGAAACTATTCAACCCTCCGCGATAGTGACGGGGAGACGAGGCGATCTCAAACGCAAGTGGATTCTGCGGGTCGTCATAGATGAAGTCAACTTCTCGATCACCGTCTCGCCAGTGATACAAGCGAACACCGTTGTGTACCGCCAGCGTGCGCAGGGATGCCGCTACCAGATTCTCCAAGAGCACTCCCATCTCCGCAGAGTCGTCCATGAGAGCTAAGCCACGCTGCAAGGCGGCGATACGCACAGCGCCGTCGATGAAGTACAGCTTCCTACCCCGACGCTGCACCTTCGCCTCGCTAGCCGAGTAGTTGGGCAACGTGAACACCATGAACGCCTGTTCCAAATACGACAGATAACGATCAAAGGTCGGCACCGTCATGCCCAGGTTGGTACAGATGTTCGTCGGCGACAGAAGTCCCGTAACCTGATCGGCTAGGACATACAGCAGCCGCTCCAACATCATCGGGTTGCCCACCCCGAAGGACTGGGGGATGTCTTTGTACACAGCCCGCTCCACCGCGACCGGGCGGAGCACTTGCTGGGAAATAAGCGACAGGTCCCCTTCGGAGTACGCATGGCCTTCGTCTGATCCTTCAGTGGCGAAGTCGAGCAACTCCGGGAACCCACCGGTCAACATGAGCCGACGGCGGTCGTCCGAGAACACCGAGAACTTCGATAGTCCAGCAGGCATCGCCCGAATACAGGAGGCAAGCGTCTCTCGGGCCAAGCTTTCCCAACCGATGTAGTCGCCGGCATCGACGATCTGGCGCTGCACAGCTGCCAGATCCAGATACTCGGTCAACGAATACGGCGTAAGGTGTTGTTCCTCCCAGCGTCCGACTCCACTCTCGACCCTGCCCTTGTGAAGAGCTGCTGCTGCACTCGACGTCGCCGCAATCTTCACGGGCCATTGGTCGTCGTAGAAGGATTTCAACCAGGTGTCCCAGGAGTCTGCGTAGACCAACTCGTCGAGCATCAAATAGACCGGCCGATCAGGTGTGGCGCCACTGGATTCGACCGCGAAGAGAAGCAAATCGCCGAGTTCCTCGCGCAACAGGATCGGATGGTCCAGACGGAACCACCAGATACGCGAAGAGTCCACTCCCTTGTCCAAGAGGTGTGCCACGGTCTGATACAGCACCGTTGTTTTCCCCACTCGACGCGGACCGAGGATGAGTTGATACCGGCGAGGATCGTCTTCGAGGAGCCGCCGCCACAACAGCTGCGCCAGGGGACGCTCCACTGGTGGGGCCAGCGGTCCTGGGACCTTTCCGTGACGCCACCAAGGGTTCTGCTCGTGAATTACTCGTTGGAGGTCTTCGGGTGATGATTGGAGCATAAGCAACTCTCTGTCGTCGCTGTGAGGCTTATCGTACCCGAATAAGCCTCACGGGGTATTACTTATTTGCAGAATAAGCAATTTTAGGGCGTTTGCGTAAGGCTTATCCGGTTTTCGGCTGGAGGTCGGTCGGTGGGGGTCGGCGGTAGTGTCTGGGGCTGGAGGTAGCGATGAAGCTCGGGTACGTATCAATGAACACACCCTCAGACGTTCGGCCGGACCGGCTCGCCCGAGCTCTTGAGGACCGTGGATATGACTCGCTGTTCGTGGGCGAACACAGCCACATCCCGACATCTCGGCTCACCCCCTACCCCGCGGGCGGCGAGCTCCCCGACAGCTACCGACACATGATGGATCCATTCGTCAGCCTCACCCTGGCCGCGAGCGCTACTACCACCTTGACCATGGGTACCGGAGTAGCCCTGCCTCTTGAGCGTGACCTGCTTGCTTTGGCAAAGACGGTTGCCACGCTCGACGTGCTGTCTTCGGGCCGCTTGGAGTTCGGTGTGGGAGTCGGCTGGAACGCCGAAGAACTCGCCAACCATCGACCCGACATTTCATGGTCTATGCGCTATCGGGCTTTGGAGGAATGTGTGGAAGCACTCCGCCGCTTGTGGATCGACACGCAGTCCGAACACCACGGCAAGTACTTCGACTTCGATTCGTCATGGAGCTTCCCGAAACCGCACCAGACCCCTCACCCATCGGTGTTGTTGGGGACCGCGGGACGGCTCGGCAGTCAACACGCGGCACGTTGGGCGGACGGATGGATGCCGACCGATGTCGGTCTAGGACCCATTGACGGGGGCATGCTCGACAAGAAGGTGCGCTTGTTCCACGAAGCCACCGAACAGGCGAACCGACCACGCCTGCCGATCACCATGTCGGCTTTCGGTGACCCGGCACCGGCAACGCTGCGCCACTACCGCGATCTCGGCATAGACCGTGTGGTGCTGGGTACGGCCCGCGCCAACTGGGACGACCCGTCAACCACGATGACCTTCATCGACCACTACGCAGACTTGATCCCCGAACTCGCTTGAATCTTCGGGTGGCCCGGGTCTGGCACTACAGTCCGGCAACTCCCGTCGGCACTCCAGACTGACACTCGGGGCCAGCGTTCCGGGCTGACGCTCCAGACCGGCACTCCAGTCCGGCACCTCGGGATCCGATGACCGTCAGGCTCCAGGGTTGGCGGCCAAGTGATCAAAAGTGCCGGTAGGCCGCGTACGGGCGTACTCATCGACGATGGGACTCAGCTGGTTGGGGCTGGCGCCGTGCAGAATCACGCCGTCACAGCCGAGATCAAACTGGCCGCGGATCTTCTCCACGCATTGACTGGGGCTGCCGCTGGCGGCTGGCGCGAGCCACTCTTCGGGAATCAACTCGGCAATATGTTCAAGCTGTTGGGTGGTGGCTACCTGGTCGATTGCTCCCTGGAACCCAGCGATCAAGGGGTCAGCCCGGTACCGTTCGAGCACTGCTGGATCCCAATTGTTGGTACGTACCATCAAATCGCCGTAGCCCTGAAGATATGTGGCCATACGACCCACCGACTTCTTCAACCGCAGGTCTTCTGGAAGGTGATCTCCGAGCGTTGCGAAACAGGACCAGACTCGCACTGCGTTCGGATCGCGGCCCGCTTCCTCCGCTGCGCGCTTCACGGTGGACACGACCCGGGCGGTTGTCTCATCGGTGAAGAATGTATGTAGTACCACCGCGTCGAAGCAACGCCCACCGAGGGCCAGAGAGTTGGGCCCGAAGGCGGTCCAAGCCATCGGAATGTGCTCGCTGGTTGCGCCACGAAGCGACAGGTAGGGATAGCTACCGGACGGACCGTCGTGACCGAGAATCGACTCACCTCGCCAAAGCCGACGCATCAGCCCCACAAAATCCTCCGTCTGAGCTGTCGTGATCGGTTCGAGACCGAACGCTTTGGACAACAGCGACACACCCCTGCCGAGACCGAGACAGAAACGACCGCCGGTCAACGTGTGCATAGTCATCGCGAATGCCGCGGTCACTGCCGGATGCCTGGTGTGGTGGTTGGTTGCAGCGGTCGCCACACCCATGCGCTCCGATATCACACCGACCGCCCCCGACAGCGTCGCCGCCTCCTTGATGTTCAACCGCTCGCTGACGAATACCGAACCGAAACCCATCTCTTCGGCTTGGCTGACCTCAGCAACGAGCTCACGAGGCGATTCGGGCGCTCCCGCCAACGTAAAGAACCCAAGCTCATTCATTTGCGACATAACAGTCCTTCCCTTGTGCCTCAAGCGTTCTGCGCATCGACATTGCTAGCCCGAAGGTCTACTCGGTTCGGTACCGGTGCACATATCAACCTGGAAGAACCGGTTGCGAGCGACCCGTGGGCCGAAGGGCACCTCCTCTAGCAACACCGCATATGGGCTGTCATTCATGACCGGCCGGGGGGCGGAGGTCGATGGTGAGGGTGAGGATTCCGTCGTCTAGGGAAGCCTCGGCGTCGCCGATCATCGCAAAATCCTGATAGTCGGCATTTGCCTGGGCAATAAAGCGTTGGCGTTCCTCGCCACCGACCGGGGGAAGGTTGCGCTTCTTTACCGCTTCGGCCCGGTCACGGAAGCGCTCCAACATTGCGTCGAGATCAAGTCCTTCTGCCATGTTGCAACCGTAGCCCCAGCGCAGGGGCGGCACTAGCCACAATCAATAGACGTCTTGGGTCGGATCAGCTGACCCTGTGTTTGGATCAGCTGACCCTGTTTTTGGATCAGCTAACCAGGGGTTCGGATCAATCGGCGCGGCGTCAGCGTCAACATGCCGGATTGTCGCCCGCTGATCAGCGAGTCGTTTTGTGGCGACCCGCAGCCTCCGGGACGGAATCGTGTGCCACCAGTAGGCAATGAGCAAAACCGTCATCAACGCGGCAATTGCGATCAGTGTTCGGCGTGCCCGGTCGATCCCGGCCTGGTTCTTGTCGAAGTCAACATCGTTTGCGGCGTCTACGTCGCTCTCGACTTGAGCAACAGGGTTGATCGTCGGCCCGTTGTCGTCTTGGCCTTGAGCGGCGGCAACACCGCCAGACATCAACGCCCCGACCATCACCAGTGTCACAGCGCCTGCCCGGACCCATTTCATTGGCCCGACGGTATCGGCTTTCACCGGCCCTGATGACACCGCAGGTCAAGCCTCAGGCGAGCGGAGCAAGGGCTCGGGTCAGGTCGGCGATGAGATCATCAGCGTGTTCCAACCCACACGAGATGCGAATCGTTCCATCCTCGATACCAGATGCAGCGAGTTCATCAGGCAGCAAACCGATATGAGTGGTCGACGCCGGGTGTGTCACCAGCGTTTCGGGGCCACCCAGAGAGGTGGCGCGCTGAAGCAGTTGCAGACGATCGATGAAACCAGTTCCCGCTTCAAGGCCCCCAGCCAGGTCGAAAGTAATGAGACCACCCGGTAAATCAAGCTGTCGCTGAGCTAGCTCATACTGCGGGTGCGATTCCAACCCTGGATAGAACACGGCTGACACCGCCGGGTGCTGTTCGAGCATCGCCGCCAACACAGTCGCTGTCTCAGTCTGCTGCTGAACACGAATAGGCAGGGTCCGGATTCCCCGCAAGCCATTGAGCGCATCAAACGGCGACGCCACTGCGCCATGAAGGACAGCGAAACCTCGGATCCAGGCAATCAGCTCATCGCTTCCCGAAACCACCCCGAGGATCGCATCATTGTGACCGGCGATGGCCTTGGTAGCCGAGTGGACGACAAGATCGACGCCGTATTCCAACGGTCGTTGGGCTACCGGTGTGGCGAGCGTCGAGTCGACAACGGTGACCGGGCCCTTGATGGCACCGAGCGATTCAAGATCAACCAGAGTCAGCTTCGGGTTGGCCGGCGATTCTGCCAGCACCAGTGTTGTCTTGCCCGGGATTACCGCCGCGCCGAACGCACCGGGAACCGAGCCGTCAACAAAGGTGACATCTATACCGAAACGCGGACACACCGCCTGCAACAACAACTGCGTGTGCGAATAGAGCCGCGACTGGGCGACGATGTGATCGCCTGAAGAACACAAACCCAGCACAACCGCGCTCACCGCTCCCATACCCGAGGCGAATGCTCTCGATGCGTCAGCGCCCTCGAGTTCCGTCATGGCGTGCTCAAAATCCGAGACCGTCGGGTTGGAATTACGACCATAGAACTTCGGCTCGGTGATGTCGCCGGCAAACTGTCGAGCTTGGCCGAAACCGTCAGCCACAAACGCGCTGCTAGCCCACAGCACCGGGGCGAGCGCAGTGTCGTTGTATAACCGGCCGGCCCTGACCGCAACAGTGCGAGCGTCGTAGCTATCACTCAGCGGACCACCGGCAAGCGAAACGCTCGCGCAGTCTGACGGATCGGTTTCGCCGGTCGGTTGCTGAGTCACAGGTCTGCTTCGGTTTCGGCGACCGCATCGTGGATCAAAGGCCCCAGAAGCGAAGACTCGAGCAGGAAACCGTCGTGTCCCTGCGGACTCTCAAGAACGTGGTAGTCGCAGCGTCCACCAGCAGCTATCACGCGATCGTGAATCGCAGCCTGCTGATACGGGGGATAGAGAATATCCGAAGTGATAGAAGCGGTGAACACCGGACTCGACAGACGCGAAAAAGCCGCTCCGAGACCCCCCCGACCCCGGCCGATGTCGTGAAGATCCATCGCCTTGCTCAAAACCAAGAACGAATTGGCGTCGAAGCGGCGCACCAGTTTCTGGCCGTGATGATCGAGGTATGACTCCACCTGATATCGACCCCACTGGTCATACTCACGTCGCTGATCAACGTGTTGACGACCGAAGCGCTGGTCGAAGACCTCGCTGGTTCGATAGGTGATCTGTGATATCTCACGGGCTAGAGCCAGACCCGCCCACGGTCCCTTTCCCGGAGGTGCATCGTAGTAGTCACCGTTGTTGAACAGGGGATCGTTGACAATCGCCAGACGTTCAACCGCGCTCAGCGCAATCTGTTGGGGACTGGCGGCCGCGCAAGTAGCAACCGGCATCAGCAGACGAACCCGATCACCGAACATCATGCCCCACTCAAGAACCTGCATGCCCCCCAGCGAACCACCGACCACGGCAAGCCACCTGCCGATACCCAACCGGTCGGCGAGACGACGCTGGGTTCGAACGATGTCACGGATCGTGACCTGCGGAAAACGCGCAGCGTAGGGCCGGTCCTCACCCGGTATGTCGCTCGAGGGACCAGTGCTGCCCTGACATCCTCCCAGCACATTGGCGCAAACCACATACCAGCGATTCGTGTCGAGTGCTTTGTTCGGCCCGATGAACTCGTCCCACCAACCGTCGCCGGAGTGGCCCGCGGCAATCGGTCCCGCAGCATGGGAATCACCGGTCAATGCATGGCAAACAAGAACAGCATTGGAACCATCTGTGTTGAGTTCACCCCAGGTTTCGTACGCCAGCGTAATCTCCTCAAGCCGGCCTCCCCCCTCTAAAGCGAACGGGCGACCGTCGGTGACAGTTATGAAACGCCGCTCTCCCACAGGATCTCTAGGACGCCAAGCACCAGACGCGGGCAGCCCGGACGCGAAACGTTCGGCGGGGTCGTAGCGAAGTGGGCGGTAGTCGGGGTCGTGCACAGTTGATCTCGGGGCCGGTACTTTCCGCTGCCCCTCGGCGACCGGTTTTTGCCGGACACTTTGTTGCGACGGCTCAAAGAGCCGAGGCCACATTCCCGCCGCAGCGGGTGGGGCACCTTGGGCATCCGATCCCAGGTTGCCGGAATCGAACCACACAACCGGGGTTGCGCTGCTCGAATCGCTCTTAATGTTGGCGTCCACTCTACCGCTGCGGACCAACGAAACAGCGTGGCCGACGACGGTTCGCGCGGTTCCAAGAAATCTCACGCAAATCCGTTCTCGCAGATAGCATACGTGGGCTAGCTTGCGTATTCGTTTGGAGACTGTAAATGTTCCGTTATCGCTTCTTGGTTGCTCATATAGTCGCATTCGGGCTATTGACCGCCGTCGCCTAGTCGCATTCGGGCTATTGACCGCCGTCGCCGCTGTGAGTGCCACGGCGAAAGACAGCCACGGCACCGCCGTCGACTCGATATCGGATGTGTCAATTCGCGCTGATCGGGCACGGACCTTCACACCCGCAGCGGAAGGCTCGCGCGGGCCGGTGCTCCCGTTCCCCGGACTCAGCACCAGCCGAGCCCGGGCCGCAAGAGCCACCCTAGCGGGGTTGGACCGACAAGCTGCTGCGGCCACCATGGCCGCTGACCGGACCTACGCCGCACTCAAGGATCCGAACGCGGACCCTGTCCCTCCCGATTTGCCGCCAACAAAGTTCATTGCCTACGAGACCGCGCCGCGCTCTGAGGTGCAGATTCCGCGACTAGCCCCTGGAGCGAACGGCGCAAGCAGGCGAACGGAGGTGTCAACATGTAGCGCTAGCGACTGCTACCAATCTGACAGGCTGCCGCTGAGCGATCCGGCCGTCGGGCTGTATGCGAGCGATTACTTGGTGTGGCTGGCGATCCCGCAAACGAACGAGCAGAACAAATGCGACAGCTCCTCCGCGTCGAGTTCATGCTTCTGGTTCTACGCAATGCAGCATCACATGGACTCCGGGAACCACAGCGCCTCGGCTCTTCATATCGGGCCGCAGCGGGGTTCCAGTATCGCTGGCGATGCCGGGAACCAGTGGCGTATGAATATCGACGGCTACATCGATGGTGTCCACATTGGGGGACAGAGTTCCGTGAATCTGCCCACGGCGACATGGATTCGCGTCCGCACTTGGCGTCTCACACGCGGCTACGACTCGTACGCCCCCTATAAGCCGTGGTCAACGTGGGGCGTGTGGGCCATGTATGACGGGATTGACCGCTATCTCGGCTCAATCACCATCGACGGCCACTTGTTTGCCAATTCTATGCTGTTCAGCGAGGTGTACGAGGCCAACGGGCCATGCACAACCGATCTGGAGAGAGCCTACTTGCACAACCCGCAGTTCTGGAACACGTCGTTCTTCCCCGGCACTTATGCCAGCGCGACAGCGGAGTATCAAGAGACCTGCGACAACACCACTTGGGAGTCGATGTCCGGGAACTTCGTGCGAGACGAGCGGGAAGTGGAGCCGCGTGTAATCGGCCACGAGGAGATAGTGTGGCAATTTTAGCTAGCTCGCTTCGGAATTCGGGACGGATTCGCTGGGCCGTCGTTGCTTGCGCGATAGGATTCCTCGCCTCGTGTTCCGACACGGCGCAAGCGCCACCGGCCGAGTCCTCCCCTGAATCCGTTCCCCTGGACGAGTCCACGTCATCCGTTCCCCCGGCCGAGTCCACTTCGCAGGACCATCCCCCCACTCAAATTTTCCTCATCAGATCAGAGATCCGTTGGTCGGTTGGAGTGGACGAGCCGCCTGCAGCCCCCGATGACCGTCTGCGCTACCTGGTGCCGACAACGCCCATAAACGGCACTAATACTGACGCCCGGCTCCTGCGCGCCGACGCTGGCCCAGCCTCTGAACTCGTCCCTGAACTTGATCTCGTCTTGAAATGGCCGACAGGCCGGATTCGAATGAGCGGGAAGCCTGCGAAGCCTACTGTCAGATGCTCCGAATTGTGGGACGGCAACGGCAGATTATGGAAACCGGTAAGGATTCGCAATGTCCAAGGTTGTGAGAATACTACCGACTACGGACAGTACTCCGTTAGATGGGTGGAGGATGAGACCGAATTCCGGTACAGCTCGTACGACATCACCGATGGCAAGGCACGAGACATGCTTGAAGACTGGGACTGGCTCGAGTAGTTCCCGATGAGGAACCTGGTGCTGTAAGAGGCCCCGCAAATAGGTGGAGGATTTCCGTGCATGAACGGCTTGATTTGCGGGGCCACGGCCTCGCTATCCAAGTCGTTCAGGGCTGGAGAATCCTTGATCTACACGCTCGGCCTCTTGGCTGGCGTTGGGATCCCATCCGGCTAGATCAGCAAGCCGCTCATCGTTGGAGAACATCTCGGTCAACGGGGCTATGACATCGATTCGTTTTTGGAGTCGCTTGATCTCCAATTCCTCGTCCCAAACAGACAAGGTGACGACCAGGCCTGTCTCACCGGCACGGGCGGTGCGACCGGCCCGATGCAGGTAGGTCTTGTGGTCTCCGGGAGGGTCGTAGTGAACAACAATGTCAATATCGTCAACATGGATACCCCGGGCCGCCACATCGGTGGCTACCAGCGCCTGGAGTTTCCCGTTGGCGAAATCCCGCAGCGACTTCTCCCTGTTGCTCTGGCGAAGATCTCCGTGAATCGCTGCCGCTTTAACGCCGATCTGCACGAGATCACGGGCGAGACGATCTGCCATCACCTTGGTGCTGGTGAACATGAGCGTGCGGTCCGTTGAACGGGCAATAGCGGCCGCAACCTTCGACTTGTCCATCTTGTGGACCGCGATGAAGCGGTGGGTCATCTCTTTCGCGGTGAACTCTTGTTCGACCACCTCATGCATCACCGGATCGTGTTGATAACGACGGATCAGTGAGTTGACCACCCCGTCGAGCGTGGCCGAGAACAGCAGCGTCTGACGGTCGGAACGCACGTTGCGCAGGACCCACTCGACCTGAGGAAGGAACCCCATGTCGGCCATCCGATCCGCCTCATCAACCACGACATGGGCCACGTCTCTCACAGAAATTGCCTGGCGTTCAATCAGATCAATCATGCGCCCAGGTGTGGCAACCACCAGATCAATCCCCGATCGCAGCTTCTCAATCTGCTTTTCGATCGGCGCACCCCCATAGACAGCCAGCACCTTTCGGTTCACGGCTCGGGCCGGGGCTGCGAGTTCGTCTCTGACCTGACTGGCGAGTTCCCGAGTCGGTACCAGCACCAGTCCGGTGGGCAACTTGGGGCGCGCTCGGCTCATACATTGGAGCACCGGGAGACCGAAGGCGAGGGTCTTACCTGAGCCTGTCTTGGCCTTCCCGCAGACATCGCGTCCTTCAAGCGCGTCGGGGATCGTCAGTTCTTGCACCGGGAACGGGGAGTGAATTCCCCGCGCGGCAAGGACTTCAACAATTTCGTGGCGCAAGCCCAAGTCCGTGAACGAAGAAGTAACGGTTTTCAGCATTGCACGCTCAAGCGTAGCGGGACAATCCTCGGACCCGCCCGTCGACAACTTCGACACCCTCTGCCCGCAAGCGCTTCGCCTGTTCCTGCTCGCAGTTCGGCGCTAGGCGACCGGTAGTTGTCACAACCCGCCACCAACAGAGTCCCGCATCGGGCAGGCGACTCAGCAGCGACCCGACCGCGCGGGCGGCACCCGGATAACCCGCTTCGGCGGCAACCTCGCCGTAGGTGACCACGTCACCTTCGGAGAGTCGATCCAGCACTGCTGCCACATCAGCCTCGAAACTGGTCCAACCCGAGCGATCGCTCACATTCGATCTCTCAGCGCTCAACCTGTTGCTCGTCAGCGCCATGAGATTCGCCTTCATCGCTGGCCTCGGCGTCGGTTTCGGGGCGGCGTCCACGCAGCAGCAACCACCCCGCGGCAATGACCATGCCGATGATGCTCATCCAGATATTGACACGAACCCCGGCTATCTCGGTGGCGTGATCGACCCTCACCGTCTCGAGCCAGAGACGAACAGTCAGGTAACCGAGTGCGTAAACAGCCAACAGCCCGCCAGCGCGGAGTTTCTTGGTCTTGTCAACCCAGATCAAGAACAGGACTAGCCCGAAGTTCCACAACGACTCATACAGAAACGTTGGATGGAACGTCTCCACACCGCTGTAATCACGGGGGGCGTGCCGCTGGTCGATCTCCAGCGCCCATGGGAGATCGGAGGGGCCGCCGAAGAGTTCCTGATTGAACCAGTTGCCCCATCGGCCTATCGCTTGGGCCAACGGCAGGCCCGGAACTATGGCGTCGACCATGTTGGGCCTGTCCCAGGATCTGCGATGGATGATCCAGACCCCGACGAGAACGCCGGCTGCCATGCCCCCGGGGATGCCGAGACCCCCCTCCCAAAGCTTGAACGGTTCCGCCCATCCCTCGTCAAACCGCCAATCGGTGAGGACGTGGTAAACCCGCGCGCCGATGAGCCCTGCCGGCACGCACCACACCGCCAATGAATTGATGTCGTCACGGCTACCGCCTCGGGCCTCCCAGCGGACCTGCGAAAGCCAAACCGCGGCGATCACGCCAAGGGCAATCATCAACCCGTAGGCCCGAAGCGTTAACGGACCAATTTCCAGATAGCTCTGAGACGGACTGGGGATCGAAGCCACAAGCATCATCGTCATAGCCTATTGCCGCTATTGCTTCAGCAACCGTTTTCTAGCCGACTGCAGGTCAGCGGCCCCGACCTTGACCGCAGCCAGCATTCCAGGAACCCTTGCCAATCTGTTCGCCGAAAAAACCCGGGCCAGAACGGCGCGGTCCGCTGCCACATCGTCTCCAGCATCGGAATCGGAACTCCGAGCGGCCGCGACTGCGCCGTCGGCGAGAGCCTGACCAGCAGTGGTGACCGCCAACATCTCCAGGTAAGCAGTGGCCCCAGCGAGCGCATCGGTCCGATCAGAACGCAGCGCATCAAGGAGCCACTCGGTCCCAGCAACAGTCGCAGAATGCGCGGCGCCAAGATGCTCAGCAACCGTCTGCAGAACTGAGAGATCAGCCGCCGATTCAACTGTGGTTGCGATTGATGCCAGCAGGTCCGCCACGACCAAGCCGCCACGCATTGGCAGCTTGCGACCAACCAGATCGAGCGCCTGAATGCCGTTGGTGCCCTCATAGATCGGAGCGATACGGGCATCACGAAAGTGTTGGGCTGCACCGGTTTCCTCGATGTAGCCCATGCCGCCGTGCACCTGAATCCCGACGCTGGTGAGTTCACAGCCAAGATCGGTACACCATGCCTTCGACAACGGAGTCAGTAACGCGGCGCGCTCCGAACTCTTCGTACGGGTCGCTTCATCGGGGCCTCTTGCAGCCCAATCGAGCGCCTCGGCATTGCGATAGCAGAGGCCTCGCATCGCCGCGATCGCTGAGCGCATGTCAAGCAGCATCCTTTGGACGTCGGGGTGCTCAATAATGGCCGACGACTCGCCTACGGGGGCCCCCGGAGCTCGACCCTGTCGGCGTTGCTCGGCATATCCCAGAGCCTGCTGATAAGAACGTTCCGCTAGCGCCACTCCTTCCAAACCGACCGACAATCGGGCGTTGTTCATCATCGTGAACATTGCCGACATGCCGGTGTTCTCCTCACCGACCAGGTAGCCGGTCGCGCCACCCTCGTCGCCGAAGGCCATCACGCAGGTCGGACTCGCGTGAATTCCCAACTTGTGCTCAATAGACACGCAATAGACATCGTTCCGCTCGCCGAGCGAACCGTCGTCGTTGACCAGAAATTTCGGGACGATGAACAAGCTGATACCGCTCGTGCCCACAGGCGCACCCGTGGTACGAGCGAGCACCATATGGATGATGTTGTCCGCCATGTCATGCTCACCCCAGGTAATGAAGATTTTTTGCCCTGTAATCCGCCAAGTGCCGTCGCTATTGGGTTGCGCCTTGGAAGTCAACGCCCCCACGTCGGAGCCCGCCTGTGGCTCGGTGAGGTCCATGGTGCCGGACCACTCCCCTGTCACCATCTTCGGCAGGTACGTCTCCCGCTGAGATTCTGAACCATGATGAAGCAGAGCGTCGATCGCTGCCTGAGACAGTAGCGGACACAATGAGTAACCCATATTGGCCGACGCGAGCATCTCTTGAACGGCGATTCCCAGCAGCCATGGAAACCCGCCACCGCCATGTTCTGCGGGCATGGCGACCCCGTTCCAACCGGCAGCCACATGTTGCCGGTAAGCCTCGGCCAGGCCGGGAGCAGCAGTTACCGAACCGTCGTCGTTGCGCTGGGATCCCACCGTGTCGCCGTCGCGGTTGGTGGGCGCTACCACTCGCTCAAAAAAACGAGCTGCCTCATCAAGGAGGCCATCCACCAAGTCGGGGTCCGTGTGCTCAAAGCCCTCGAGGCGCCCGAGCGCGTCTAGATCGGCGACGTGGCGGAGTGTGAAACGTATTTCGTCAAGAGGCGCTTTGTATTCCGTCATCAGTTGAGCGTACCTTGCGCCACCATCGAGATTTGTTGTCGTCCCCGCGTTCAAGAGGAATCCCGAGCCGAGTCGCGAACAACGAATTGACCTCGGCTCCCACCAACAGACCCATGGCCATCAGATACAACCAGAACAGCAAACTCAAAGCACCGCCAAGAAACCCGAACACAGCATTCGCTCCCGAAGAAACAATATTGAGGTAAGTGCTGAACCCGAGCGAAACGACCGACCACCAAACCGAAGCCAACAACGCTCCTGGATACTCTATTTTCCACGGAGCGCGGTGATTGGGAGCGACATGATAGACGGTCGCGGCCCACACCATCATCACCAAGAACACGACCGGCCATCTCAACCAGTTCCAGACAGCCACGTAGTGTGCACTGACTCCAAGAGTCTCGCTTAGTCGCTCGCCCTCTCCGAACAGCGGTCCCGCCACTAGGGCCACCATCACCACTGCAGCAGCGATGACCGACATCAGAGTTATCCCAAAGCCGACCAGGCGGGTAGAAAACCAACCTCGCGTGTGTTCATGAGCGTATGCAACGTCTAGCGCCCGCACCACCGCGATGAAGCCACGGGTCGCCGCATAGACAGCGAGAAGCGCACCAATAGTCAGCGCGCCGGCGCTGCTACCGTCAAAGAGGTCGTTGACAGTCGCCTCAAGTGTGTTGTCACCACCAAAGATTCTGACTATCTGCCCAACGAGCCAGTCTTCAGCTTCCTGCGCGGCGCTTTGGCCAATGATCGCGTCAACCGATCCGAGCAGCGCCGTCAACACAATCATCGTCGGGAAAAAGCTCAACAAAGCAAAGAAAGCGATCTCAGCAGACAGTCCGCCCACACGATCACGGGAAATCTGGTCGGCAAGCGCCCTGGCCACTTCAATAGGAGAGCTGAGCGTCTGCCGTGCATACTGCCTTACCCGGAAGTACATTGCTTCGAGGCTACGTGCTGTGATGGAACTCGCATGAATGATGTCAGAAGCTATTGCGCCAGTAGTTTTCCACTGGACCTGTTGCTCGCAAAAAAGGGCGACCAGCTCATCTCGGTTTGCATTCCGGCACGCAACGAAGAGGCCACTGTGGGCACCATTGTTGCTTCCATCCGCAATCATCTCGCCAACACCGAAGTGCGCTTGGTCGACGAGATCGTGGTGATGGACGACCGGAGCACCGACGCAACCGCTAAGACCGCCCGGCTGCAGGGCGCCAGAGTCGTGGCAGTCGAAGATGTGCTGCCAGAGGCCGGGCCGAGCCGCGGCAAGGGCAACGTCTTATGGAAGAGCGTGGCAGCTTGCTCGGGGGACCTGATCGTGTGGATCGACGCCGATCTCACGTCCTTCACACCCAGTTGCGTCACGGGCCTTCTCGGCCCCCTATTGAAAGACCCCGAGGTAGCCATGGTGAAGGGCTATTTCGTGCGGCCCGAGATCGGCGGCACGGGCGGGGGACGGACCACAGAACTCATGGCCCGTCCTGTCCTTGGCACGCTCTTTCCCCATCTCAACTCGGTACGACAACCGCTCGGTGGCGAATACGCGGCTCGGCGCACCATTCTTGAACAGGTGCCGTTCAACACCGGTTACGGGGTCGAAACCGGGCTGCTAATCGATATCGCCGCTCTCGTGGGTCTGGATCGGCTCGCCCAAGTCGACCTCGGTGTGCGGGTACACCGCAATCGCCCGCTCGACGAATTATCGGTCCAAGCCATGGAGATCCTTCACGCAGCACTGCGGAGAGCTGGCATCCAGTGGCAGCCAGACTGGACCCATCATTTGGTGCGACCAGACCTCGAACCGGTCGAGGCGCAAGTCGAAGAACGTCCTCCGCTCAACACCGTCGCTGCCTATTTAGATCAACGAGCCGCAAGCTGACACAAACCAGTCACCACTGTTCCGTCAGAATGAGGCAACCGGAGTTGTGGTGGGCCGCTTCTCGTCAATATCGTTGCCGCATTCTTTGGCCCTGCGCGTAAGTGTGGGATGGGGGGTGCTGGTTTCGGTTGGCGGGTCATTATGTCACGAGGATGCCGCGGGCTTCGAAGTTGGTGGGGTTGGTGAACCTGTGGGTGGTTCGTCGTAGGACTTGGAGGAGGTTGATGCTCCTATGTTTGTCAAGTCGTGATTTCGGTGATGTGTCGTTGGTAGCGCTCGGCGAGTTCGCGGTTGTGGTAGATGCCTCTGTCTAGCTCGGAGATCCGTGCCGGGGCTGTGTTGAGGACTAATGCCGCCAACCTAGAAGTAGGTCACTGATCAAGGACTCCCTTCGATGGTTATCTCTTGTGCTATGGAGCGCAGGCGAGACTCATCGTTCAGAGCAGGCTTCATGGGAACAACGACAGCGATGATTTGAGCGCGCGACTCTATGTCCGCCGTGTCTATATTCTGTGACGAGTCAACTCCTTGCTGCTCAGGTGCAGTGCTGCTGTAAGACAGGGTCGTCGTTGTTGCGGATACGAGTGCGATGGAGCGTTCCAAGTGGGCCGCGATCTCGTTGGGCGACATTGTGAGTGGGACGTCCGCCTCTATGTTCCCATGGTATTCGTTGCCGGGAAGGTGTACCACGGCTGCTATTGCCGTGGGTTCCTTGGCATTGTCGAAATCAGTCAACCGAATTGGATCCTTGAGCATTACTCTGGCGTTCCATTCGTCAATGATTTTAGAAATTTGTAACTGACCACCTCGACTGTCACTAAACCATTTGACTACCCGCATTTGATCTATCAAGTCTAGATTGGAGAGTTCTGAGGTAGAAAAATCCCATGAACTGTAAGGCGGGCAGTCTTTGTCATGAGAAGAAGTCTCACTGGTCTTGCCGGAAACATCCCATCTTGACAACAATGTTGGTGCAGGCCATACCACAATGTCGTACGCAACGCTGCCTAGTCGATCCTCGTGTCGCATGGCCGCTTCAAAGGGGAGCGTAAAGCCAACGACCATCGCTTCAGATGTAACCTCTTTAGGTACACTATCGGACAGGTGAGTGCGGAGCCCCTCAGATTTGTCGAAGACAACAGCTTCGACAAACGGAGATGACTCCGCACTCTGGTAGAGGAGAGTTACCGCAACGGCATCGGACTCCGCCGATTCATCGAACTCGCTCAACCGTACGCCCTCTCTCAGAGTTACAACTGCAAGATACTCATTTGTTAACTGCGAAGCAGAAAGATCCTCACTTGGGACTAGTGGCGATCCCTCCCACATGTCCATCGCACGATCCAACTGCTTGCTATGTGCGAGCAGATCATGCGAACACTTCGGCTGGTTCGTGGAGTAACTATCCGCAGCGGTGCTGTCATCGGAGGGTGCTGTACCAGTCGTCTGGATATCCGCGTTGCCTGACCCAGAGCACGATGCCAGGAGCAACACAACCAAAGCTGTAAGGACAGGGTGACTGTACCGACGATTTGAGAGCCAGGGGACTCTCATCCGATCGATTTAATTCTGGTCACGGCATCCGTCAAAGCCACATAGATCAGTAGAAATCCACAGCGCATCCATGTCCATGCGGTAACCGTAGGTGTTGATGTATACATCTAAATCGTCGTCAGACTGCATGGATGGCAGATCATGTAGCGACTCTACGTGGTGCCACTGTCCGTCGGCAGGAATCTCCTCAAGTACATAACGCCCAGTCCATGTGGGTTCTGCGACCATCTTAACCCATATTGCCACAAGACAACCTCGAGCGGAGTTAGGATGGCCAGCACCAGCAGGCGACGATTCCGGACAACGGAAGTATCCTTCAAACATCACGCCCGTGTTATCGCCCGTCGCAACCGCCAGGCCAACAACGCCCTGTGGCGAACCGCCACAGCCAGGCTGCGCGTTGACGAACGCACCATCGCCTACGCCCAGTGACGGCGCAGCCAACCCAAGACCTCACGCAAAATCCTCCGCTGCCTCAAGCGCCACATCACACGCGAGGTCTACCGGCTGCTCACCGACCCGCCCGAGGTCCGCCACGGCGCCGACCTATGACAACAACGAACCCGCAGCGGAGTCACCATCGCCGCCGCCCGAGTCCTAGACGCCTGGCTCAGCCGCATCTCCGCACTCGAACGAGGTCTCAGCCTCGACAGTGACCTCGCCGAACGCTACCGACAACGCCTCACCAGAACCACGACTTGACAACCAATAGGAGCATCAACCTCCTACAAGTACTCCGAAGAACCACCCACGGCTTCACCAACCCCACCAACTTCGCCGCACGGGGAATCCTGATAACATAATGACCCCACCGATGACAGCAACCCACAATCCCACGTTTACGCGCAGGGTCACAAAACAGCATCTGAAAAGGCGGATTCACTGCTATATCAACTACCACAATGACCGGCTGCAAAGACAACCCATACCGCCAGAGGCCGAGGGATAGTTCTCAGGTCGCCAGACCCCAGAAGGCGAGGCCGTGGCCTGAGCGACCCGTGAGCGTAGCGAACGAGAGCGGGAAACAACGTCTTTCGGCGCATACACTTCACCTATCCGCGCAGGCTCGAAGAGACAGGAGACCAATATGGGGCGCTGGAGCAGAGAAGAGCTGGAAGAAGAGTTCGAAAAATATCAAGCGCGGGCAGTCAAGGCTGGCACAACGCATGACTGGCGTGAATGGGCGGACCAGTTCACCGAGGACGCCACCTACATCGAACATCACTTCGGCACAATCGGAGGCCGCGAAGCCATCTACAACTGGATTCAGTCGACGATGGACACTTGGCCCAACAACGAGATGATCTACTACCCCATCGAGTGGTACGTCATCGACGAAGAGAAGGGTTGGGTCGTCTGCTACGTCCAAAACCGAATGGCCGACCCGGGCGACGGATCCGTTCACCAAGAGGGCAACTTCACCCTTCTCAAATACGCGGGCAACGGAAAGTGGAAGTACGAAGAGGACGCCTACAACCCCGCCAAGTTCGCAGAGATGATCAAGACGTACCTTCGCCACAAGAAGTCGCTCGCAAACGACGACAGCTGAGGGGCCCACCAGATCGCCGGTATCCGCCCGCGGCGCCCCAGGCGCACCACCACCCCAGCACGCAGCCGGCCCGAGCTGCCGGACCTACTCTGTCGCCAGTTCGCCCCCGGGGCTCCGGACCGGGCGTGGTGCTCGACATCACCTACGTGCGCACCGACCAGGGCTGGCTGTACCTGGCCGTGGTGCTCGATGTCGGCAGCCGCCGGCTGGTGGGATACGCCATAAGCGACCGCATCGACACACGCCTCGCCGCCGCGCTATACATGGCCGCCCACACCCCGGGGTGTGTTCCCAAGTATAGTCACAAACATTATATGAAATTAATGATAGTCATTGAGAATACATTATGGGATATATTCTGATGCCCCAGCCGGCGAGCCGCGGCCGTCTTCGCGCGTTCGGGGGCGCGGTTGTGGCCGTGTTGGCTTTGGGGTTGGGAGCAGCCGCGCCGGTGGCTGTGGCGCAGCAGGGTGCGCCCTATGGGGACGTACCCGCGGACGCCTACTACGCGGGGCCGGTTGCCACCCTTGCCGCCGACGGCGTGTTCGCGGGCACCGAGTGCGACGAGGGGTTCTGCCCTTGGAAGGACCTCGACCGCGCCACGATGGCGGTGTGGACCGTGCGGGTCCTCGACCGCGAGGACCCCGCGCCGGTCGCCTCGACGCGCTTCGCGGATGTGGACGGGGCGCATCCCCAGGCCGCGTTCGTCGAGCGTTTCGCTGAACTCGGGGCGACCAATGGGTGCGGCGACGGCACCGTCTTCTGCCCCGACGACACGGTGACCCGCGCCCAGGCGGCTGCGTTCTTGTCGCGGGCGTTCGATCTGGCTGAGGGACCCGACCCCGGCTTCGGCGATGTGTCCGCCGACGCCTGGTACGCAGCAGACGTCGCCAGGCTGGCCGCATCGGGCATCACCACAGGCTGCGGCGACGGCACTAACTTCTGCCCCGGACAACCCACCACCCGAGCCCAGATGGCCACCTTCCTCGCACGCGCCCTGGAATCTGCCGAAGAGCACTCCAGAGACGACACCGACGATGAGAGCGCTGGGGACGTTGGCGGCGGCGAAGGCGACAGCGGCAGCGAAGGCGACAGCGAAGGCGACAGCGAAGGCGGCAGCGAAGGCGAAGGCGACAGCGAAGGCGAAGGCGACAGCGGCAGCGAAGGCGAAGGCGAAGGCGACAGCGGCAGCAGCGGTAGCGGCGGAGGAGGCGGCAGCAACGGCAGCAGCGGAGGAGGCGGCGGCAGCGGCGGAGGAGGCGGCAGCAACGGCAGCGGAGGAGGAGGAGGAGGAGGAGGAGGCGGCGGCGGCGAAGCTGCGGAACTCCTCGCTGTGCCTTCTGACCTGAAGGTGGGCGAGGCAGGCACGGCAGAGTTCTCGGTGAGACTCGCCACTGCCCCGTCGGCGGATGTCGTCGTTAGGGTGTCCTCTGATGACAGCGGGGCGCTGAGGGTGAGCGACGGTGCGCTGCTGACCTTCACCTCGGCGACATGGGACACGGCCCAGACCGTCACGGTTGCCGGTGTCGACGACGACGATGCTGACGACGACAGCGTGGTTGTCACAGCGGTGGTTTCGTCCACCGATGCTGCCTACGACGATGCACGTGTGGAGTTGGGGGTCGATGTCGAAGACGACGATCATCCCGGGTTGGTGGTGGACACCACGCAGATGCGCGTGGGCGAGATGGGCACGGCAGAGTTCTCGGTGAGACTCGCCACTGCCCCGTCGGCGGATGTCGTCGTTAGGGTGTCCTCTGATGACAGCGGGGCGCTGAGGGTGAGCGACGGTGCGCTGCTGACCTTCACCTCGGCGACATGGGACACGGCCCAGACCGTCACGGTTGCCGGTGTCGACGACGACGATGCTGACGACGACAGCGTGGTTGTCACAGCGGTGGTTTCGTCCACCGATGCTGCCTACGACGATGCACGTGTGGAGTTGGGGGTCGATGTCGAAGACGACGATCATCCCGGGTTGGTGGTGGACACCACGCAGATGCGCGTGGGCGAGATGGGCACGGCAGAGTTCTCGGTGAGACTCGCCACTGCCCCGTCGGCGGATGTCGTCGTTAGGGTGTCCTCTGATGACAGCGGGGCGCTGAGGGTGAGCGACGGTGCGCTGCTGACCTTCACCTCGGCGACATGGGACACGGCCCAGACCGTCACGGTTGCCGGTGTCGACGACGACGATGCTGACGACGACAGCGTGGTTGTCACAGCGGTGGTTTCGTCCACCGATGCTGCCTACGACGATGCACGTGTGGAGTTGGGGGTCGATGTCGAAGACGACGATCATCCCGGGTTGGTGGTGGACACCACGCAGATGCGCGTGGGCGAGATGGGCACGGCAGAGTTCTCGGTGAGACTCGCCACTGCCCCGTCGGCGGATGTCGTCGTTAGGGTGTCCTCTGATGACAGCGGGGCGCTGAGGGTGAGCGACGGTGCGCTGCTGACCTTCACCTCGGCGACATGGGACACGGCCCAGACCGTCACGGTTGCCGGTGTCGACGACGACGATGCTGACGACGACAGCGTGGTTGTCACAGCGGTGGTTTCGTCCACCGATGCTGCCTACGACGATGCACGTGTGGAGTTGGGGGTCGATGTCGAAGACGACGATCATCCCGGGTTGGTGGTGGACACCACGCAGATGCGCGTGGGCGAGATGGGCACGGCAGAGTTCTCGGTGAGACTCGCCACTGCCCCGTCGGCGGATGTCGTCGTTAGGGTGTCCTCTGATGACAGCGGGGCGCTGAGGGTGAGCGACGGTGCGCTGCTGACCTTCACCTCGGCGACATGGGACACGGCCCAGACCGTCACGGTTGCCGGTGTCGACGACGACGATGATATGTTCGAGACGGTGTTGCTGACAGCGACCGCGACATCGGCTGACGCGAACTATTCCGGGCTGTCGGCGCAAGTGTCAGCGACGGTGGCCGATGACGATGCTGCGGGACCCGCCGGCGCGCTCGACCTTGGAGATATGACCACGCAGGGCGCTCTGAGCCTCGTGTGGCATGACTGGCTGAGTTCTGGATCGAACTATTTCAAGTTCACGTTGACACGAGAGCGATTCGTCGCAGCCGTCTTGTTGGACATCTCCCGTGATGCCGATGTGTTCCTCGAGCAGCCACAGTCCGACTCGACGCTGGCGATTCTCGCCTCGAGCACAAATGAGTCGAACGTCGAGGAATACCTGGATGCCGTGGTCCCCTCAGGCGTCTACTACGTACGCGTGCAGTCACCCGGCACCCATTCGTTCAAGTCGATGTTCTTGATGGCAAGCACGTCACCGCGGGCAAACGACCCGGTTGCCGACTTCAGCACCTCCGCGTCGGTGGAAGTCGGCAGCTGCTTCGGCGACCCGACGCGAGCGAGAATCGACCCGTCATGGGACACCGACTGGATACGCGTCGAACTCGTGGCCGGGGAGACGTACGTGCTCGAAGTGCGCGGGCTCGGATCCGGCACTGCAACGTTGCCGGATCCGGAGCTGCTCGGCATCTACGTCGACCCTGATGACACGGCGCTGCACGGCGCCTACGAGACCGCCGGCCGTCTCCATGCCAAGGGCGGAGGCCGGATAGACGATTCCCACGACCTCGACAGCGGCCCGGGAAATGACGCGAGGTTGGAGTTCACCGCAGCAGGCACCGGTTCGCACTACGTCAAGATCGACTCCCAAGGCGGCTTCAGCGGCACATACGTCCTCGCGGTGTCCCAACAGGACAGTGCCCCGGCACAATGCCAGTAACCGCCGGTGGTGGCTGGCGTAGGCGTTGCTGACGAAACGCCGCCCACGGCAGCGGTCCAGGCCCTCGCGGCCCGCCTCCGCAAACGCCCACTTAAACGCTCACTTCCTCTCCGCCGGAGCTTCGCCGCCCGGTGTGTTCTGGAAGACGACCCGAATCCCGTCGATGTCAAGCTCGGTTCCGGTTTCGGAGATCTCTTCGGTCGGGGCGATCAGACCCGAAGCGGCCCGAGGAATAATCTTGCCGAGTCCAGAATCGACATGGCCCAACGGACCCGGTGCCAGCAAGGGCCCGAACATATAACCCGCCCTGCGACCCATCGCCGGGCCTGCGATCACGTTCTCGCTCACCGCCTCGCGCAGGAACCCATCTGGCGCGATGATGCGAACATCGCCGGCGTCAACCGCCTCTTGAGTGGTGACACCATGGATCCCGCCGAAGTGATCGGCGTGGCTGTGTGTATAGATCACAGCCCGAACCTCCCGATGGCCAAGCACATTGTTGGCCAATTCAAGGCAAGCCGCCGCAGTTGCAGCGGTTGTCAGAACATCAACGATCAGCCAACCGTGGTCGCTCGCTATCAGCGTCATATTCGAGATGTCGTAGCCGCGGACTTGCCAAACGCCGTCGGCCACTTCGAACAAACCATGAATGGCGTTGAGTTGACCTTGACGCCAGAGGCTCGGATTCACCGAGGGTGGAGCAGGCGTGTCTCCCCGGTTGAAATCATGGCGAGAAACATCCCAGGCAATGCCGTGCGGCGCCTCAATGACTCCGGTCGGGTGGGTGGCGATCAGCCCTCGACTGGCACGCGCGAAATCGCCGGGGTCATCAAGGGACAGCACTGCGGCAACAGCCGCGTTGCGCCGTGAAGTATGAGAGGTGGCCGCCTTGGGTTGCCGGTCGCTGTCGGTCATAGGCGCAGTATGGCCCACATCTGTTGGTACCCGTGATCTCAGGCGGTTCGCTCGCCTCCAACTACAACCGCCGGTGGTTAACTGCAGCCGCTGGTGGTGCCGCAGTCACCGCATACGTAGCAGGCGCCGGCTCTTCGCATCCGAACCCCACACGACATGCAGAATGGCGCACCTGAACCGCCGTCAACCTCGAACGCGAGTTGAGCCGCCGAAGCTGAGGTTGCTCGGTGAGGCGGAATATCGGATCCCTGCACAGTCTTGGTGACCTGCTCTTCAACCCCGGGCAGAGTCGGTTGGACTCGCTCGTCGGTGGTGAATATTCCAAGACGGGAGCGTTCATCATCGCTCAAATACATGACTGCGAGCCTGCGGAACAGATAGTCCATCAGACTGTTGGCGATGCGAATCTCTGGATCGTCGGTCATCCCCGCGGGTTCGAACCGCATACCCACGAAAGCCTGCACGAAAGCGCTCAGCGGCACTCCGTATTGGAGACCGTGGCTGAGCGAAATGGCGAACGCGTCCATAATCCCTGCCAAGGTGGAACCTTGCTTCGAGACACGCACGAAGATTTCGCCTGGTCGTCCGTCTGCGTACAGGCCGACCGTGACGAAGCCCTTGCAATCTGCCACTCGAAACTCGAACGTTTCGCTGGTACGGGTCCGGGGCAAACGCTCCCGCACCGGCTGATTTGCGAGCTTTTCCACGGCGCTCTCGGGTCGCTTCGTAGTGCCGGGGCTGGTCGAGCCAACTTCTTGAGTGGCGTTGTTCCAACCGTCAAGAGTGAGGGTTCCCGAACCGTCCGCCGCGCTTTTATTTGAGCCGTTCTCAGCGCCGCCGGGTGTCGCGACTCCAGTGGAGAGCGGTTGTGCGACCTTGCAGTTGTCGCGGTAGAGCGCAACGGCTTTGAGCCCCATCTGCCAGGACTCAACAAGCAGCAATTCGATATCGGTGATCGTGGCCTCTTCTGGCAGGTTGACCGTCTTGGAGATCGCTCCAGAAATGAACGGCTGCACCGCACCCATCATCTTTAGATGACCGAGGTAGTGGATCGGGTCGCTGCCCAATGAGCAGGCGAATACCGCAAGATCACTGGGATCAAGTCCGGGGGCTCCGACCGCGCTGTGATGGGTGTTGATGTAGGCGACGATGGCTTCAACCGCATCGGGGCTGTAACCGAGGTTGCTCAGAGCGTGAGGCACCGATTGGTTCACGAAGCTCATCGTCCCGCCGCCAACCAGACGCTTGAACTTCACCAGCCCGAGGTCGGGTTCCACGCCCGTTGTATCGCAGTCCATCAGCAGGCCGATGGTTCCGGTGGGCGCCAAGACGGTGGCCTGCGCATTGCGGACGCCACGGGTCGCAGCGAACTCACAGGTTTGATCCCAGACCTGTTGCGCGGCCTCAAGAATGGCAGTCGGCGCAAGGTTTTCGTCGATGTCGGCTACCGCTGCGCGATGCTGCTCGAGAACTCGCAACATGTGTTCACGATTTTCGTTGAATCCGCTGAAAGGGCCCATCCGTGCCGCCAGTCTCGTCGACTGGCAATAAGCCTCTCCGGTCATCAGCGCGGTTATCGAAGCGGCTACCGCACGCCCTGCGTCCGAGTCGTAGGGCAGCCCCAGAGTCATCAACAACGCACCAAGATTGGCGTAGCCGAGGCCTAGTTGACGGAAATCTCGGGCGTTGTGGGCAATCTTGTCGGTGGGGTAATCGGCGTTGCCAACCAAGATCTCTTGGGCGGTGAAAACAATCCTCAGCGCATGAGCGAGCCCTTCGATATCAAAACCGTCGGTGCCGTCACCGCTGTGGAAGGCAAGCAGGTTGAGCGATGCCAAATTGCAGGCCGAGTCGTCCAGGTGCAGATACTCCGAGCAGGGATTGCTGGCGTTGATACGGCCAGTGTTAGCCGCTGTATGCCAACGGTTGATGGTGCTGTCGAATTGGATCCCGGGATCCGCACACTCCCAGGACGCTTCAGCAATTTGACGCAACAAGCTGCGGGCCTTCACCGTGCGAGTCACCGAACCATCGCCGCGAGCAGTGAAAGCCCAGTCGGAGTCGTCGAGCACGGCTTGCATGAACTCATCGGTTACACGCACGGAGTTGTTGGCGTTCTGGTACTGGACCGAGTGAATATCCATTCCGTCCAGGCTCATGTCGAAACCAGCTACCTTCAGCGCATGTGCCTTTCGTTCTTCACGCGCCTTGCACCAGATGAACTCTTCGACATCGGGGTGATCGGCATCAAGAATCACCATCTTGGCGGCACGGCGGGTCTTGCCTCCAGATTTGATCGTGCCCGCAGAGGCATCGGCGCCGCGCATAAAGCTCACCGGGCCACTAGCAGTGCCACCACCAGCGAGGCCTTCCATTGAAGCGCGGATGCGTGAGAGGTTCGCTCCGGCTCCGCTTCCTCCCTTGAAGATCCGGCCCTCCTCGGCATACCAGTTGAGGATCGACTCCATGTTGTCGTCGACCGACAAGATGAAGCATGCCGACGCCTGTTGAGGAACGCCCTCTACACCGATGTTGAACCAGACCGGCGAGTTGAACGCCGCCTTCTGGTTGACCAACAGGTGGACGAGTTCGGCTCGGAAGCTGTCTGCCTCCTCGGCATCAACGAAGTAACCATCACGCTCGCCCCAGGCTGTAATCGTGTCGACCACCCGAGAAACGACCTGGCGCAGCGACGACTCGCGCTCCGGCGTGCCCAGGGTCCCGCGGAAATACTTCTGGGCCAGGATGTTGGTTGCGTTCTGGCTCCAGGAACTGGGTACTTCCACTGCGAGCTGCTCAAAGGTCACAGAACCATCACGATGGTCGATCAGCCGCGCTGCGCGATGTTCCCATTCCATGTCCGTGAACGGATCGGAGCCTTGGACGGTGAAGCGGCGACGGATGCCGAGGTTGGCTCGCTCAGATACAAGCGTCATATGGCGGGGCTCCTTTCGAGCGCCGTCATAAACAGAGTAGCCCGATCATTTTTTGCGAGTAAAAAATTTTTCAAGATGAGGATTGCGTACTTAGGTTTGCTGTGTGGTCGGATCTTCCCGGGTTAGGGGGAAGACGAGTTTGCGGCGGATCCCACATTCCCTACTTGGTGCCCCCAAAGGAACTGATTCGACTCTCGTCTGAGACGTTTCGCACCACCATCCTGGCGATCCGAACCACACAGCGGAGACAACTCTACGGCCACTTGCTTGTGGATGAGAAGTGGATGACAACCTGATTTAGTTGTGGATTTCTACGGGTTATATCCACAAGTTCGCCTCCTGCGGTGGACAACGCAAAACGTCTGTGGTTGTCGTCGGCGGGACCCTGCAAAAACGGGACTCGAAACGGTAGGGTCGGCGGCAGTGCAGCAGATTCTTCCCACCTGGATCGAAGGCGTCGACCCGCTTGACATCTATCTGGACGATCCTCGGCCAGCACCGTCGAACCGCCCGTGGGTGATGGTCAATATGATCGCCAGCCTTGACGGCGCCACTGCCATCAAGGGCCTGAGCGGTGACCTCGGAGGACCCGCAGACAGCGCTGTGTTTCGCGCGGTACGAGCTAGCTGTGATTGGATTTTGGTCGCATCTGGCACCGCCGGCGCTGAGAGCTACGGAACTCCGAAACGAAACGAGGCTGTAGTTGAGCGCCGACTGAGAACTGGTCGTTCCGCAGTCCCCCGCTTGGCTGTCTTGACTGCCAGCGGAGCTGTCGACCCGACGATTCCGGCGTTTGCCGACGCCATCGCGGACGACCAACGAACGGACCAGCAGCGCCCGCTCGTCATCACCGGCGAACAAGCAGATCCGGAGAAGCTCGCCGCTCTCAACGCCGAAATTGTTCGCCTCCCCATGCCCAGACCGCAGCCCGACGCAGTGCTCAACGAACTTCATGAACGGGGCGCGGAGGTAGTGCTTTGTGAAGGCGGACCAACCTGGAACGGCCAGCTGGTGCAGGCAGGACTCGTTGACGAAATGTGTGTCAGCATCTCGCCAATCCTCGTCGGCGGCACTTCGTCGCGCATCGTTGCTGGCGCCGAGCAAGCCATCCCCGTGCAAATGCGCCTGAGCCGATTGCTTACCGAAGACGATCTGCTCTTTGCTCGCTACACGCGGGCATGACTGGCCAATCATCATCCCCGCCGCCTCACTCGAGCAGGTGACTGGGGATTACCAACTGCTGACCTGGCTGCAGCGTGTCGGAACCGGCTATGCCGCTGAGCGCTTCGACCAGCGAGCGAGGGTCGGAGCCTGGATCAAGCCATGAGGCGATAGCCCAGAGTGTGTCGCCCGGTTGCACAACCACGACAATCGCATCAGGAGACCGGGTCTCACGTGTAGTAGCCGACGGCGCCGAACGGCCGAACGACCAAAGACCAACAAGCAACGACAAGACGACGGCTAGCACAAGCAGACGGCGGCGCCGATACACCTCAGCGGGTTGAACGACGCCTCGGTCATGAGCATGGGGGTCATGAGCATGGGGGTCATGAGCATGGGGGTCATGAGCATGGGGGCCATGAGCATGCGGGCCATGAGCACGGACCGGCCCAACCCTGGGCGGAACTGTGGCACGCGGGCGAACAGAAGGGGGATTTGCTGGGTAGGCAAGAATTGCAGTCATGACTCCACTCTGCTCCTGGGGTGTGACACTCACCGGCGTATAAGTGGTTTCGGTGAGAATCTCGAAAAGGTGCTTGACATCGAACGAATGTTTGGCGAACATATGTCTGTCGAACATCCGTTCGATACCATTGAACACGAACATTTGTTCGATGTCAACCAACAAGCTTGTAATTTCGCGGAAGTCACCCACCGAGGCAACCTCACCCACGGAGGCGACCTCACCCACGGAGGCAAAAATGTCCGACACGCTCACAACCCGTCAGCGAGAGATCCTCGATGTGATTGTCTCTCACGTTCACGATCGCGGGTATCCCCCGTCCGTGCGCGAAATCGGCGAAGCGGTCGGGTTGCGCTCCCCCGCCACCGTCAAGTGTCATCTCGACAACCTCCGAGATGCCGGCTACCTGAGGCGCGACTTAGCGAAACCTAGAGCGATCCAGGTCAACTATGAGGGCACCGGCAACACCGCTGAGCACCGGCCCGTGCGCCACGTTCCTTTGGTCGGCGATGTCGCCGCCGGTACTGATGTTCTAGCGGAGAGCAACGTCGAGGAATTCATCCCTATGCCCGAAGATCTCACTGGCAGCGGCGAACTCTTCATGTTGCGTGTACGAGGTGATTCCATGATCGAGGCGGGCATCTTCGACGGAGACTTTGTTGTCTGCCGTCGCCAACAAACCGCTGAAGACAACAAAATCGTGGTAGCCGGAATACCTGGTGACGAGGCCACCGTCAAGACGCTGCAACGCCGGGCCGGTTCGGTGGTTCTGGTGCCCGCTAACGCTGAGTTGAGCGAGATGGTATTCAGCCCGGACGACGTGCAGATCTTCGGTCAGGTCGTCACCGTAATGCGCAAACTGTAGGCAGCACTGCACGGCACTAGCACAGCACAGGCCCAAGCTCTAGGCGCCGTTGGTAAGCAGATCAACCAGAGCGGCGTGAGTGTCCAGCAACCAAGCCCGTTCCAAATATTCGCCTGCGGTGTGCGCGAGAGTGGCGTCACCCGGGCCGAAATTGCTCGCTGGAACACCCCGCTGTGCAAAAAACGCCACATCAGTCCAACCAAGTTTGGCCCGAACCTCAAGACCGTTGCGGTCGATAAGCGCCTGTAACAACGGGTCTTCAAGTCCCGGACGAGCCGCGGGCGAGCAATCAACAACTTCGATGTTGTCGGAATCGCTGAGCACAGGCGACATCAACTCGCGAACAAACGCCTCTGCAGTCTCGGGATCACGGTCCGGCGCAAAGCGATAATTGACCCGCAACATCGCTCGATCCGGCACGACATTGCCAGCAACGCCTCCCTCCACAGACACCGCTTGTAACGATTCGCGGTACTCACAACCCTCCACCACCGGACGACGGCCTTCGAAATTGCTGACAACGTCAAGTATCCCGCCTAAACGATGGATGGCGTTGCGGCCCATCCACGGGCGCGCGGTATGAGCACGAGCACCCCCAAGAGTGACCTCAAGTCGCATGGTGCCCTGACACCCCGCCTCAACGGCACCCAGTGTCGGCTCACCCAACAAGGCCACATCGCCTTGTAGAAGTTCGGGACACGCAGCATCTATCTCGCGAAGGCCACTGTGCTCAATCGCCACCTCTTCACGGGCGTAGAACACATACGTCACGTCAACCACCGGTTCAGTGACCGTGCGTGCGAGTTCGAGCATCGTGGCGATGCCGCCCTTCATGTCGGTCGTACCGACCCCGTACATGCGATCGCCAACGATCCGAGTTCTGGCATTTCCGTTCGGGGGCACCGTGTCGGTGTGGCCACCCAACACGAGCCGCCGATCACGCCCCAGTCGGGTGCGAGCGACCAGATTGTCACCTATTCGGTCGACGCTGAGATGAGCCTGACGACGCAGGTCCGACTCGAGCAAGTCGACAAGTTCACGCTCGTTGTGGCTAACCGATGCAACATTGACGAGCGCGGCCGTCAACAAGAATAGATCTCCCGTAGGTAGTTCCCCCGAGGGCAATTCCGTGCCGTCGGTCAAGTGGATGCTCCATGGTCACGCAGGATGTCGTTGAGAGCGGACTTGTCGTGGCGTTCACCTTCGGTGAGCCGTTTGATCACCAAGACAGCAGGCAATCCGAACCTGCCACCCGGGAAATCCCGCGGTCGAGTGCCCGCAACCGCCACGCACCACGACGGGATTTCTCCTCGGCTGATCTCTTGGCCCGTTTCAACATCAATCACCGGGATGGAACCCGTGAGAATTGCGCCCGCGCCGAGCACCGTTCCCTCACCCACTCGCGCGCCCTCAGCGACTATGCACCGGCTTCCGATGTAACACTCGTCCTCGACAATCACTGGCGCTGCCTGCGCTGGTTCAAGGACACCGCCGATTCCGACCCCACCCGAGAGGTGAACGTTCTTGCCGATCTGAGCGCAGGATCCGACCGTGGCCCAGGTGTCGACCATCGTGTTCTCAGCAACGTAAGCGCCGATGTTGATATAACTCGGCATCATCACCACTCCCGGTGCCTGGTAGCTGCCCCAGCGAGCCTGTGCTCCCGGCACAACCCGCACGCCACGAGCCATGAAACCACTCTTGAGCGGGATCTTGTCGGCGTACTCGAACGGCGGGTTCTCGATCGTCTCCATCCTGGAGATGCGAAACAACAACAACACCGCGAACTTGCACCATTGGTTCACTGTCACGCTGCCGTCGGCGTTGACTTGCGCAACCCGGGCAGTGCCGGCATCAAGTTCACTGATGGCTTCGTGGACAGTCGCGGTGACCTCAGGATCGTCAAGATCCAAAGACGCGCTATCAGCCCAGAGGGCTTCGATTCGTGACTGCAAATCAGACATGATCCGCACCCTACCCGTCTTGTGTTGCGGCATCACCGGCTCGGCTCAGCGCCAATTCAAGAGCCGCTGTGGGCTGCACGACCGCGATGCGGACAAACCCTGTCGATTCAGGGCCGTAAAACTCTCCGGGGCTGACTATTAACCCGCAGCGCTCCGCAAGCGTGTGGGCCAGACCCCAGGCATCGGCGTCGGGTGCCTTGACCCAAAGGTAGAAGCTGCCTTTGGGAAGATCGGCGGAGATCCCGAGTGCGCCCACAATTTTTTGCGCTAGTTCCAAGCGGTGCCGGTAGTGGTTGCGCTGCGCGATCACGTGCGTCTGATCGCGCAGCGCGACCACGGCGGCGTTCTGCACCGGGCCCGGGACCATGTAACCTGCGTGCTTGCGCACCTCACTCAAGTAGTTCACCAACACTGGGTCACCAGCATAAAAACCAGCCCGAATGCCCGCCAGATTCGATCGCTTCGACAGCGAATGGACACTCAGCACACCGTCAACCCCGTCGGCCAGGATCGTACGGGGCGGACCATCCCAAGTGAACTCCAGATAGCACTCGTCGCTTATCACCGGCACATCGTTGGTGCGGCCCCAACCAGCAGCTGCGGATAGATCGTCGAGGCCGCCCGCAGGGTTCCCGGGCGTGTTGACCCAGAGGCAGAGCGCTCGCTCGACATCGGCGGGATCGACCTCGCTCAGATCAATGCGCCATTGATCGTCGACTGGCACTGGCACCGCCCTACAGCCCGCCAGCACGGCCCCCATCGCATAAGACGGATAAGAAACTGCCGGATACAGCACTGTGTCGCGAGACGGATCGCGCAGACGCAGGTAGTGCGGCGTCGAGACCACGAACTCTTTGGTGCCGATGCAGGCGGCTATCTCGGTGCCCGGATCAACCGTCACGCCCACCGCTCTTTGCAACCAGTCCACTGCAGCGGTGCGGTAAGCCGGCGTGCCAACCGATGGCGGATATCCCCGCTCTGCGTTCGACGATGCCATCGCCTCCACTACCGCCGACGGTGCTGCGTCCATCGGGGTGCCGATCGAACAGTCAATCACCGCTCCGAATCGTTGCCTTGCTATCTCTCGCAGGTCGTTGAGACGGTCATACGGATAGGGCGGAGGAACGAATCCGCTCATGACGCTGCCCCGTGGGTTGCCTGCGGTGGTGCTGTTGGCGGTGGCTCGGACGTCTCTGTGACCAGAGGTTGGGTGACGACGAACTGTCGCAGAGCGCCAACCGATGCCGGCTCTAGGCGTGCGTGCAAGCGCATACCGTCTTCCTCTGACGTTTGACTAATCACATGCCCTTCGCGGTGAACCGCCGCCAATACGTCACCGCGGTCCCACGGCACCAGCAACTCCACGAACTCGGTCATGTAGCGAAGCCGATCGCCGATGGCCTCGAGCAGTGCGTCTATGTTGTCGCCACGTTGGGCTGACACTGCTGTCGACCCCTCATGTGCCCGAGCGAGGCGGACCGCCTCGTCACCCTTGTCGGACTTGTTGAACACCAAGAGTTCAGGCACATCACCGGCGCCGATCTCACTGAGAACCTCACGCACCGCGGAGATGGACCCGAGCGGATCTGGTCCGGCACCGTCAACAACGTGGACCAGCAGGTCGGCGTCGCGAACCACGTCAAGCGTGGTCTTGAAGGCAGTCACCAGCTGATGGGGCAACTTCTTGACAAAACCGACCGTGTCAGTTGCGAACACGGTCTCTCCGCCCGGCAGGGCGAGGCGCCGGGTGGTGGCGTCAAGGGTGGCAAACAGTCGGTCTTCCACCAGCACGTCGGCTTCGGTGATGCGATTCAATAGCGACGACTTGCCGGCATTGGTGTAACCGACGAGCGCCACAGCCCGATTCCTGGTCCGACTCCTGGCCTTGGCCTGAGTGACCCGATGGGCTTGAACCTTACGGAGATCAGCCTCAAGTTTGTGAACTCGGCGAAGGAGGCGGCGTCGATCCACTTCAAGTTGGGTTTCTCCTGGTCCCCGGGTGCCGATCCCACCGGCTTGCTGCGAGTAATGACCAGCGAGGCTCCGTAGTCGCGGCAAACGATAACGAAGCTGCGCCAACTCGACCTGCGACTTGCCCTCCAGGGTGCTGGCGTTCTGGGCAAAAATATCGAGAATGACCGCGGTGCGGTCGAGGGCGGTACAACCAAGAATCTTCTCGAGATTGAACTGCTGTGCCGGGGAGAGTTCATCATCGAAGACAACCGTGTCGCAGTCGACTTCTTCGACAATCGACTTGATCTCCTTCACTTTGCCCGACCCAACGAAAGTCGCGGGGTCGGGAGCGGTACGACGTTGCAGCACCCGTTCAACAGCGTCCGCACCGGCAGAATCGACGAGCAGTGCAAGTTCGTCTAGCGAAGCGTTGACCGACTCCGCTGTGTCGTTTTCTCTCACCATCCCCACAAGCACGATGCGCTCGCGAAACGTCCGTTCGATCAGGCCGTCGGACACTCCTCCGAACTCTCCGAAACCGCCTCGATGCGTCGCTTCTTCGGATAACAGGTCTGCGTCCGGGTCGGAAGACTCAAACAGATTCGATTCAGTGAAGATCGCCTCATCGTCTTCGGGAGCCTGGTTGTTTAGACCGTCTGGGATTGGGTCATGGTCCTCAGACATCAGAGACCTCAATGTCGGCAACGTGGGTGGCCGGTCCAGTGAGCGTCAGCGGGCCGCGCAGGTCGACGACAGCATCACCGCCCGGCATGTGCACCACCGATTTCGGGCCGATCAGACCCCAACGATGGAACACATGGCCCGCGACAGTGGCCCCTGTCCCGCAGGCGCTGGTGATACCAGCTCCTCGTTCCCAGACCCGCAGCTCAAGCTGATCGTGTCCCTTCACGGTGACAAAGCTGACATTGGCGCCCTCGGCAAAGTGGTGCTCAATGGCAGGGCCGACAACATCGAGAGCAATCTCATCTGGGTCATCAACCTCGCACACGACATGGGGATTGCCGATATCGGCGGTCTGCCAACGCCTCACGTCAACCGACTCCGCACCGATGTTCTGCAATTCCTCGCTAACGGCTCCCATCAGATCATCCACATCGGGAGTCGGACCTGCGGTCACAGACCCCATGTCGACTGTGGCAACCACAGTTTGGGGATGGTCGGTGGCACGTACTGAACAATGGCGGATTCCAGCCGGCGTCGCGACATCGATCTCAACGGCCGAGACGGAACGTTGGCGCGCCACGGCCTGAGCGAGGCAGCGCAGACCATTTCCGCTGACCTCAGCGGTGCTGCCGTCGGAGTTGAACAGCTTCATCGAGACGTCGTGGCTTTCGCTGGCAATGCCATAAATCAAGCCATCGGCGCCGATCCCGGTACGTCGATCACAGAGCGCGACAGCCTGATCCACTGCATCAAGCGGCAGCGAGTCGGTGAGCAATACCAAGAAATCGTTGCCCAATCCGTGGTGCTTTGAGTAGCGGAGGGCCATGGGCTCTTATTGTCGCAGGTTCGCGCCTCTAACCGGTGGTCAATATTCGTTGCTCGTCCCAGAGCTTGATCATCTCGGGCGCGGTGACTGGGGCGTCGATCCAATGGATTCGCGGGTCGCGGCGGAACCAGCGCTGTTGACGACGGGCAAATCTGTGGGTCCGTTTGGTCGCTGTGACGAGCGCCTCGTCAAGCGAACATTCCCCTTCTATGTGCGCAAGAAACTCCCGGTATCCGAGTGCTTGAGCGGCAGTGCGGCTCACTTCACCAGCGGCTAAAGCTCGGACTTCGTCAAGGAATCCCGCTTCCATCTGATCTTGGTAGCGGGCCGAGATTCGGTCGTCGAGAATCTCTTGAGGCCAACGCAATGCCACCATCACAAATGGGATTGGACCGTAGTGTTCGAGGCCGGGACCGAACGACGAGAACGGCGATCCACTGCCGATCGTGACCTCCAAAGCACGCAGGACCCTGCGTCGGTTGCTCGGTTCCATCCTCGACGCTGCTACAGGGTCGAGGATGGTCAAGCGGGCGTGTAGAGCTTCAGTATCTGGCTCACTGTCGAGTTCGGCAGCAATTTCGGGATAACGACCCGGCAGCTTGAGATCATCGACAACGGCCCGCAAATAGAGTCCCGTGCCACCGACCAGGATCGGCGTGTTCCCCCGTTCGCGGATTGCGGCTATCGCTTGCAAAGCCAACCGTTTGAACAGGCCTACGGTGAATTCCTCACCAGGGTCCGCCACATCGATCAGATGGTGCGGGACTTGGGCGCGATCGCTCGCCGTGGGCGACGCGGTGCCAATGTCCATCCCTCGATAGACCGCCATCGAGTCGATAGACACGATCTCTGCCTGTCCAAGCTCTTTGGCTATCGCCATGGCCAGCGACGACTTGCCCGAAGCAGTGGGTCCCAAGATGACCAGTGGCCGATCCGCTCTGGTTGTCGGAGTCAACGCAGTGTCCCGTCAGAGCGCGGTGACCGGAATACGGGTGCGGCGCCGGGCAGGGACAGTCACATCCAAGAGGCGACCCAACATGTGGTTCATGCCTGCAGACTCAACCTCAACCAAAGCATAAGTTCCTGTTCGCAGCGGCGTCGGAGACGGAAAGTGAACGAGCGTGTTGCGACGGGTGCGCCCGGTGGGAACCATCGGGTCCTTCTTGCTCGGACCCTCCACGATGACTTCTTCGGTCAAACCAATCCGCGAATCGTTGGCAGCCCTACTGGAACGCTCGATCACCACGCGGAGACGTTCGTACCGCTCAACGGCAACAGCGTGATCAACGAAATCGGCCTCCATCTCAGCGGCTTCGGTTCCTGGACGAGGAGAGAACACGAACGTGAAAGCGCTATCGAACTCGGCCTGCGCCGCAACCTCTAAAGTGCGTTCAAAATCATCGTCGGTTTCGCCTGGAAACCCCACAATGATGTCGGTTGACACGGCAAGGTCCGCGATTGTGGCGCGAGCCTCGCGCAACTTTGCGAGATAACGCTCGGCTGTATAGCCACGATGCATGGCTGCGAGAACCCGGTCGCTGCCGGATTGCAACGGGAAGTGCAGATGCTCGCAGACTTCGGGAACCTCGGCCATGGCCTCAAAGGTCTCGCTGCGCATGTCTTTGGGGTGAGGGCTTGTGAATCGCACTCTATTGATGCCCTCAACCGCGCCGGTTGCCCGCAAAAGGTCAGCGAACAGCGGCCTGGCACGACGGTCGTCGAGCCAGCGATGGCCGCACCAGTGATGATCGCTGCTGCTGGGTTCAGCCCGACGGGCTAGGGCCAGATCTCGGCCATAGCTATTGACGTTTTGACCCAGCAAGGTGATCTCGCTGACACCGTCTTGGGCCAGATCCTCCACTTCGGCGACCAACTCACCAAACGGACGACTGATCTCAGGACCACGAACAGCGGGAACGATGCAAAATGCACAGGTATTGTCGCAGCCGATCTGGACAGTGACCCAACCTGCGTGATCAACCTCACGGCGGGCCGGCAAGGCCGAGGGGAACGCCTCGCCGTCCGCTCGGGCGGTGGCCTCAAGAATCTCGACTATCGGGCCGTGTTCGGCCGCATGGTTGAGTAACTCGACTGCTCGATCAACATTGTGGGTCCCAAACACCACATCCACGTGAGCCGCGCGCTCGCGGATGAGGTCACGGTCCTTTTGCGCCAAGCATCCCCCGACCACAATCTGCAAGTCGGGATTGATCTGTTTCAGCGCCTTGAGATTGCCCAACGCGCCATAGAGCTTGTTGTCGGCATTTTCGCGTATGCAACAGGTGTTGAGAACGATGACGTCGGCTTCGGCTTCATCGTCGACCCGCCACATCCCGTCAGCCTCAAGGAGACCGGAGATCCGTTCCGAGTCGTGCTCGTTCATCTGGCATCCGTAAGTACGGATCACATACGACTTACCCACGAGCACAGGCTACAAGCGCCAACGCCTGTGGCTCCCCTAAAACCCGCACCTCCCTGATTCGTGGCTAGCTCACGTTGTCGTGCAACGAGTGTCCAGCCAGCGAATCAAGGCAGGCGGTGCGTTTGGCCAGGCTGGCCCTGACTAGTCGTCGAGAGCTATGGGCAGACCGTCGGCGTGGTCGAACTCCGCCTCTGCTTCGACCTCTGGTTCTGGTTCTGGCATAACAGCCTTCCAGACCCGGTCTGAGATCTCGACCATGACTTCAGGGTTGTCCTGGAGGAACTTCTTGGCGTTTTCCCGGCCTTGGCCAAGCTGTTCACCGTCGTAGGTGTACCAAGCGCCAGACTTTTTGACGATTCCCTCTTCGACCGCCAAGTCGAGTACCGAGCCCTCACGGGAGATCCCGGTGCCATACATGATGTCGAACTCCGCTTGCTTGAAGGGCGGCGCACACTTGTTCTTCACGACTTTCACCCGAGTGCGGTTGCCCACGATCTCGATACCGTTCTTGATCGCCTCGATACGGCGAATATCGAGCCGACACGACGAATAGAACTTCAGCGCCCGCCCACCGGGGGTGACCTCAGGCGAACCGAACATCACGCCGATCTTCTCCCGCAACTGGTTGATGAAGATGCAGATGGTCTTCGACTTGCTGAGGTTGCTCGTCAACTTGCGCAATGCCTGCGACATGAGCCGAGCCTGCAAGCCAACATGAGTGTCGCCCATCTCGCCTTCGATCTCGGCGCGAGGCGTGAGCGCCGCAACCGAGTCGATCACGATCACATCCAACGCGCCTGAGCGAATCAGCATGTCGGTGATCTCGAGGGCTTGCTCACCCGTGTCGGGCTGAGAGATCAGCAACTCGTCGATATCAACACCGATCGCCTTGACGTACACCGGATCCATTGCATGCTCAGCGTCGATGTAAGCGCAGACACCTCCATTGCGCTGGGCTTCGGCCACCACATGAACGGCGAGGGTGGTCTTGCCCGAAGATTCCGGGCCGAAGATCTCGGTGACCCTGCCACGGGGCAGACCACCGATCCCGAGAGCCAAATCCAATGCCAACGCACCAGTCGGGATTGACTCGATCCCCATGCTGCTCTTGTCGCCCATCTTCATGACCGAGCCCTTGCCGTACTGCTTCTCTATCTGGCCCAGAGCCATGCTGAGTGCCTTGTCTCGCTCCACTGTCTTTTCTCCTGTTTGGTTTGCTGCGCCTCGCAGCCGAGTTGGGGGGATGTTGGATTGCTGGACTCGAACTTACGGAGGGGGTGTGACACAGCCCCAGGGGGAAAGGACGAACGACACAATTGTAATTGCGAACATTCGTTCGGTCAACTACTGATAGGAAATTTCAGAAATCTTGCGGGCCGAGGACCAAACCAGGGTCGTGATGTGTTCTCATATAGACAAGACAAGGAGGTCGTTGATCATGACCGATATCACCCACAGCGAGGCTGAGCTCCGTAGCCGCTTGACCCCAGAGCAGTACACGGTGACTCAACAAGCAGGCACCGAGCGCCCCTTCACGGGCGAATACTGGGATTGCCACGACGACGGCACTTACCGCTGCATCGTCTGTGATGCTGTCCTATTTACGAGCGACACCAAATTCGACTCGGGCACCGGTTGGCCCTCCTTCTTCGAGACCGCCGGACAAGAGGTTGTTCGAATCCAGACTGATACCAGTCACGGGATGGTCCGCGAAGAAGCGATATGTGCCAACTGTGATGCCCACCTCGGCCACCGTTTCGGCGACGGCCCCGGCGCGCACGGACACCGCTACTGCATGAATTCCGCCTCCCTCCGCCTTGATCGAGACGAAACCTAACCCGCATCCCCTCACAACGCAAGACCCTTCGCCCCTAACCCCAAATCACTCCCAAATCTGCGCGTTTAACTACAAGGAGTGTCGTTTATCGCGCAGATTTCGGTGTGAGCAGGCTCTGGACGGCAGCGATTAGATCCTCGGGCGTGTCTACGCACATCGACCACGTGAACACCAGAGGCGTCCAGCGCTCACGCGTGATCGCGTTCCATCGCGCCCGGTCGTGATGAAACGAAGCTCGGTTGAAGTGCCAAGCGATGCTGTCGAGTTCAATCGCGACCTTCGCTTCCGGATAGGCTAGGTCCACTTGGGCAATAAGTGCCCCGGAGCGATCCAAGATCCGGTACTCGTACACCGGTTCGGGCAGGCCTGCGTCTGCAAGGAGCCTGCCGACGAGACGACTCCACTTGCTCAAGGGAACCCCCGAGTCCGGCATTCTGCTGTCGAGCACCTCGCGCAGCACGCCGCATCCGTTTCGACCTTTGCTCGCATGGCGCACGACGATTGCATACAGATCTGACAGATCGAACCGACTCGCGCGCAAAACGGCGTCGACCATCTCTTGTACTCGCCGTGGGTTCGCAACCGCAGCAACGTCAATGATCGTTCGACTCAGGTCGGTACACGGGATGTGATCGCGGACGATGTGCTGGGCGGCATGCCATTGCCGGGTCTGGTGAACTCTCACCGCGTCGATGGGCTTCCAGCGTCCCTCGGGAACCGTGATCTCTCGAACCGTCTCGCGGCATCCGTCGATCCCGTGAAGGGCAGCGGCCGAACGATGGCTAGCGACGCCATTGGAAATCAGGCAGGCGGCAAGCAGTTGACTCTTCCAGGTTGCCGCAACCGCACCATGTCGGTAAACGCCCGGACCGATACGAAGCCACCGCTCCGTTGTGCATTGATACTGAATCTGTCGGGCAGAGAGTCCTGACTGCAAGGCTTGCTTGCGCGAGACAACTCCGTGCTGGCGCCGGATGATCTCGGTTACTTCCTCGTTGTGCATGCCGGTCCATCGGTCTGCCAATCAGGGAGGAAGTCGCCGAAGTATGCCCGTCTGTTTGCCCAACCCTCCGTCTTAACCCGAAATCAATTCCAAATCTGCGCGTTTAACTACAAGGTGTGTGGTTTATCGCGCAGATTTCAATTGGGAGCGAAGCCGGGCGGCAGGGGATAGATTGCACAGCACGGGACGTGGCGCAGCTCGGTAGCGCACCTGCTTTGGGAGCAGGGGGTCGCTGGTTCAAATCCAGTCGTCCCGACCAAGCAATTCCACAGTTGATCCAACAGTCGGGCATGATGCTGCGATGCATGCGGAACAACTGCTCGATACGGCTGCGGCCACAACAGGCCTCGATGACTTTGGCGAACCCTCATTTCGAGACGGACTTGAGGTGCTCGTCGAAGCGTTGAACAACGAAGCACGACTCAACGCCATCGGTGGCCCCGCGGCGGAGGCCCTGGTGACTGGAGCTCTGGTCAACCGGCTCACCATCACCGACTATTGGAATCAGCACCCGGAACTGGCCGATCAGGTGATCAAGGCACCGCTGTTCATCGTCGGGGTCTCTCGTTCGGGCACAACCGCGCTAAGCCAGCTTTTGTCGGTGGACCGGGCGAATCGCAGCCTGCTCTCGTGGGAGGCCAGCGCTCCTGTACCGCCGCCCCAAACAGAGACCTATCACAACGACCTACGTCTGCTCGCAGCCATCGAAGCCGACGCGGACAACATGTTGCACCTACTCAACCCCGACTTCAAGGCGATGCACCATGACCCGCCCGACATGCCGATCGAGTGCGTGACCCTCATGGCCCACGACTTCGTGAGCCTGCAGTACAACGCCATGTTCAACATCGAGTCGTACGCCGATTGGATCTTGACGCGAGACCACACCGCCACTTACCGCTACCACCAACGGGTGCTGCAACTACTCCAATCGGGGGTGCCGGGTCGTTGGCAGCTGAAGACACCTCACCATGGGTTGGCTGTTGAGACCATCGCCCAGATCTACCCCGATGCCCGGTTCATCTGGACACACCGCGATCCCGCAACGTGCATCGCCTCAACCGCCAGTATCACTGCCTCGCTCAGCGGCACGTTCAGCGATGCCGATTGGGCTGCATTCGAAGGACCGATGTGGACGCGGCTTCTGACCGAGATGATCGAGCGCACAAGCACAGCTCGAGCGGTGCTGGGTGACGACCGGTTCATTGATGTGGACTACCGGCAGTTGGTGAGCGACCCGGTCGCAGCGGTGCGAGGCATCTACCGTGACCTCGGCGAGTCCGTCGACGCCGCCTTGGAAACATCGCTGGTCGCCCATGCCGACGAGTACCGGCAACACAAACACGGCCGGCACAGCTACACGTTCGAGGAATTCGGCCTGAATCGCGATGCCCTAAATGAACGATTCTCGGCCTACCGCAACACCTTCGACCTGTAAGCACAAAGAAAACGAAGCGCGATCTGCTTCAAGGGATCAACGCAAGGGGTTACTTGAAGGCGGGGATGACGTGTTCGCCCATCAACTCGATGGTCTGCATGACATCGTCATGGGCTACGTCGTAGGGGTTGAACAGGCAGAACACCACGTCACAACCAGTGGCCTCATAAGCTCGGAACATCTCAATCGCCCGATCAGGATCCCCGCACACACAGGCATTGGTGTCGAGCAGATAGTCCATGGTCAGGTGACCGACTGAGCCGTCCTCGACACGATCCGCGGTCGGACCGAGATAGTCATAGGTGCCGAGTTCCTCTTCCATCTGGCGCAGCCATTGAGCCACCGAACCGATCAGATGAGCACCGTGTTTGGGGTACCACTCAAAGGATGGACCCGCCTGCTCGACCGCCTGTTCGTTGGTCTCAGCAACGTTGACCATTGTGAAGCTTGCTGCACGGTTGTTGACGAACTTGCCGATCGGTTCGGTGCAGGACTCGATTCCGCCGCGATAGATGCCGATCCGGCGACCGAGTTCTTCAGGTGGGGTGCCCACCGAGAACGACAAGAGTCCGAGGCCGAGTTCGCCAATGAGCCGATGTCCGCCGTCGGAACTGGTCGCCGCCCAAACCGGCGGGTGCGGGTCTTGGAGCGGTTTGGGAAGCACCCGTCGCGTCGGCATCTGCCAGTACTTGCCTTCGAAACTGAACTCGTCGTTGGTCATGGCGCCGAGTGTCATCGTCAGCGCTTCCTGCCACATCGACCGGGTGTCATTGGGATGAATCCCAAATCCTTCGAGTTCGGCGCGGGTTGCCGAGCGACCGGTGCCGAATTCCACTCGCCCGTCTGAGAGCAGGTCGAGCACCGCGACTGATTCGGCCGTGCGAATTGGATGGTTGTAGGGCTGCGGCATGAGTCTCACGCCGTAGCCGAGCCTGATGTTGTTTGTAACCGCTGCGAGGTGGCCGTACAAGACTTCCGGGTTGGAGCAATGCGAGAACTCCTCAAGGAAGTGGTGTTCGACGGTCCACACCGAGTGGAATCCAAGCCGGTCCCCGAGCTTCACTTGCTCCACTACGTCCTTGTACGCCTGATGTTCCTTGCCTGGCGTCCAAGGCCGAGCGACCGGGATCTCATAAAACATCGCAAATTCCACAGCCGTATGCCTCCTGTTGGCCTTGGTCGCGCCTCAGCGCCCCCCGATGGTGCCCCACCACAGGCCCCGAACGCCAAACCGCCGAAGGGCACCCTTCGTCCTAGGGATTTGCTACGGAGACTTTCTTCGCAACTGCGGACGGGGTTGGTAGTACCCGACGCTACCCATTCCTCAATTGACCAGCGGCCTTTAAGAGTTGTGCTACCCGGCCGATCTCGCTACTAGCGGGTGTGGTGCCAAGGTCAGCGACTAAATCCCGCCACATCTCTTCGAGTGTAAGAAACCCGACCGAACAACCTGGAAGGTTGGCTGCGATTGTCGGATCACGACTCCATGCTGAGACATCACCTCTCAGTCGGGTAACCGCAATGCAGTACCTGAACGTTCGTTCACCAGTGCTCTTCTCGATCGCTCTTAGGAAAGCCTCGCTCCACTTCGGGACCCACAGCTCACGGTGATGACGCCAGGTCTCCCGTTTCGGATTCTTCTTCTCCCCCTTCAGCTGTGCGAGCCGACTGGTCGCGTCGAACCCCGACTGCCACGATTTGCAACTCACCACCATCACGCGATCCAACCCCTTCTTCCGGGGATCGATCCCGACGACATCTACATCGGAGCGGACTGAGTCCTGCTGCGAGTCGTATTCCGGGTGATCAGATCGGGGGCGAAACTTCAGGTTGTGCTGCGTGAAGTACCCAAGGTGTTGCAAGTAGTCATCAACGATCTGCTCAAGTACGTCCTCCTTCACCCGCGGCTCCCTCTGTTATGGCTAAGGCAAGATGACCACGGCGACGTTAGGTCCACTAAAGAAACCACGGTCGACTCGGTGGTTCGTGTTCGTAGAATCGCTCACCGTGTGCTGGTGGGGCCACTAGCGATTCGTCTTCGAACATACGCATCACACCGCGCTGTTCATCGCGAGCCTGGTTCCGCTTACGTCTCGCGTTTTCGCGCATGGCTGGAAACTCTTCTGCCGCTTTCGCATAGATCCCGCTCATGATCCTTGTACCCGCTTCATGATCCGTCGCGAAGATCATGAAGTAGATCTCGTTACCAGCGACATTACGTACAGAAAGTGGATGCGTCCATCTGTATCCGAGTTCGTTCTCTATGCGCCACCGCATGAGATTCAAGTACTGGCCGCGCGCTTCTCCAGGTTCTATTTTGCCAGAGCGGCGAGCACCGTTGATTTGTTGCCAATCATCAGTCCCAAAAAGTGAGTCGATTTTCTGTTCGTCTTCGGGCCTGACCTCGCTGCCATCCTTTGGCAGAAGCCGCATGAACTGAGGCGCGGCAAAAAGAACAAACAACTCAACCTTCGTCCTCTCTTGTCTACGAAAACCTGCGAGGGTCTCCAGGGTGCGCCACTCAGCTTCCATCCCGTTTGGGTCCACGAAGGCGAAAGTCGGAGCCCACGCTTTCCCACGCAACTCCTGAAGCGCTTCGGGTAGGCGTTCGTTGCAGTCACCTCCGTACACCTTGATGTCTCGTCCTGGATGCGACTTCCGCAGTGACGACTCAAGCGCTTGAGCTTTGCCTTCAACTTCGAAGAACCTCAATACCGAGAATTGTGGGTCATTTGTCGAAAGGGCGACCTGTGCCGAGCTTTCGATCGGTTCGTCCGTCATCCGCTCCCGGTTGTCTAGCCCGCCAGCGAAGAGATCAAGGTAGATCCGATCAGTCACGCCGTATTTGGTGGCGGTGGTGAAAGCGTCAAGATAGGCCCGCAGAATATCGAGTTTGCCAACCGTCCAGAATCCCCAGGTACGAGCCACTAGATCGCGGCCCCTGCGGGAGGCATCTCGTCGTAGTAGGTACCGTCTAGCTCTCGGCCGTTGGCTTTGGGGGTTCGGCCGCCCCATTGTTTGAAGAAGAAAGCAACACCCTCGGCAACACATTGGTCGCGTAGGTCGCGGGCCCATTCCTCTTCCATCGGCCGGGCTTTGTGGCCACTCTCACCTCCGGCGATCAACCACCCGATCCCGGAGAGGTCAAGTTCGGGGAGCGGCCCCAAGAGGGGTTCAGCGCTGATGAACCGCACCGCAGCATTCACGGAACGGAGGTGGTCGATGCGAAAGGCGTAACGTGACGACTCAACGCTCACCCCCATCCAAACGTTTGATGGCCAATCCAACTCGCTAGCCAACGACGCCAAACGCTTTGAACGCTTCGTCAACACTTGGTAGGTGTGTTGAGGAGTCTCGGCCATCACAGAAAAAACCCGCTTAATGAACTCCAACGGAACCTCGGGATGGAACAGGTCACTCATTGAGTTCACAAAGACAATGCGTGGTGCTCTCCAGCGGTAGGGAAGATCGAGCACATCGGCGTGCAGTGTCAGCTTGAAACCAGGACCGCTGGACTTGGGGTCACCGTCATTCTGGTACTTCGGATTGCCCATAGCCTTGAGTCGCTTCGCCAGCGTGAGCGCGTAACAGTTGTCGCATCCGGGTGAGGTCTGGTCGCAGCCGGTCGTCGGGTTCCAGGTTGTCTCGGTCCATTCGATACCGGTTCGGTCAGCCATGACCACTTCCCTTCCTCACCGAGTTGCCAAAGGTTATCCAGTGAGTCACAACGTTACGGGGAGGGTGTGACGCGCTCAGGCTGCGCGTGGGGTTGCGCACCAAGAGCAGAAGTCTCATTACTCCCCCAGATCCCGCCATCAGGCACGTCTATCGGTCAAGGCGATGTGGAGAGGGGGGTTGATTCGTAGGCGGACTCGTCGATGGTTGAGGTTTGGTTCTTGAACGCCGACATGCTGTGGGGCCATTGGGTGACGATTCGGCCGCTCGGCACGACGAGCAGCGATCTCCTCAGGCGTGTACGGGTCGTCTTCTTTTGGCAACACCCAGTTGGCGGTGCGTTGAAACACATGAAGCCGGCTCACCTCTTTGGCGATTTCTGGGGCGATCTGCACGGCGCTGGCTGCTGAGCCGATGATGCCCACCGTCTCGCCGCTCAGGTCGTGGTCCCAGTTCCAGCGAGCCGAGTGGATCACGGTGCCATCAAAGGAGGACAGGCCTCCAATATCGGGCATGGGCACGTCGTTGAACATGCCCAGCGCGCTGATCACAACGTCAGCCGTTACCTCGGTGCCCGACTCCAAACTCAGGGTCCAACAGGCAGCCTCGTCGTCCCAGCGGGCGGCCCGTACCGCTTCGTTGAACCGGCAGTGTCCGAGCACGCCGTACGTCTCGGCGCAGTGTTCCATGTAGCGCAAAATCTCGGGTTGGCGGGCGAAGGGGCGGCTCCACTCAGTGTTCACCGCAAAGGAGAACGAGTACAACTCGGCCGGGATGTCGCAGGCACAGCCTGGATAGCGGTTGTGGTACCAAGTACCGCCCACGCCAGAGCTCTTTTCCAGCACCGTGAAGTTCTCGAACCCGGACTGACGCAGCCGAATAGCGGCGCACAACCCACCCGGACCCGCCCCAATAATTGCGATTCGCAGATCGCGACCGCCCAGCGGCCCGTCAGCCACCCCGCCTCACCGGTTTTGCTGGTTTCTGTTGCCGGTTTTTCCATCGATGCCTCTCGCCGTGGTCCGCTACGGCTCCTACACGCAGAAACGCTACCCTCGCGCCGACGCCAGCCAAAATGGAGAACAGGGGGGAACAGAGGCTAGTCCCTGTGGTGCTGGTAGGCAGCGATGAGCACTAGCTGGGTCGCGAGTACAAGGTGGAACGCCGAAGGGATCGGCCGGTTGAACCAGGTGATGTCGGACAACGCGGTGAAGCCGAGTATCAACCGGGCGAACATCACCGTGAAGTACACAATGCCAGCCAACAACACCGGCACTATCCAACGCTTGCCGATCAGGCGGCTACCCCTGGACATGCGGAGAGTCACGGCCACTGCAAGCACAACAATCGCGATCTGAAATGCCAGCAACACGGGATAGGGAAGACCACTTCCCTGCCAGTCATCAAAAGCAGGCAAAAACGACACCGGTGCCCAGCGCTGGACGACCTGCCCGGTCACTCTGAGCGCGAAAGCGATGGTCAGCACCGCTACAACCCATGCCAAACGGGGGTTCCGGCCGCTCCGCCCAGCACCACGAGGAGTAATCCATGGCGATCGGTCGAAGCCCGAACCGCTGCGGGCGGTCACGGATAGCTCCTTAGCGAGACCAGTTGGCGCTTCGCTCGCTCGGAAATCTCCAACCCGAAGCCACCAGGGTTACCACTGTCGGAGGCAAGCACTCCTTCAACTGCAAGGACACCGGACGGTCCAAACATGATGCTGCGCGACGTGAGATCCCGTCGCAAAAGAAGAGTGCCGAAGGCTCCTTCAGCGCCCAACAACCGGGGCTTGATCGACTGCATCACCGTGAGCGCAGCGCGCGAGAGGATACTTGTCTCTCCGACCTGGCAACCGACGATCACGCCGACACCCAAAGCTGCTGCTTTCTGGGTCACCTCCAGCGCGCGGATGATGCCGCCCATCTTCGATACGCGAACGTTGGCGATCCAGATGGCGGGATCGCCGCTCAAGACGTCTAGGTGCTCAGCTCGCAAAAGGCTCTCGTCGAGCACGATCCGCGTTGAGCACTGTTCCGCCACACTGAGCATGCCGTTGAAGTCTCCCGGCCGAAGCGGTTCTTCTACCGAAAAAAGGTCAACGTCCAACGCCCCTATGTGCTCAATGCACTCGTCGGCCGACTCCCAAAGGTTGTTGGCATCGACCCGAATCCGCACCCCAGACGCCGCGGCTGAGGACCGAGCTATCGGGTTTGCGAGGATCCTTAGCTTGCGCTGGTCGCGGCGCAAGTCACCGGACAATTTGACCTTGAAGTCTTCGAAACCGGCACGGCGGTACCGCCCGCATTGCCAGCGATACACCGGCCAGGGAAGATCGGACAGTACCGCGGTGTATCGGAACTCTCCGACGGGCTCCGCAACTTCGAGAATGTCCTCAAGTGACCGCTTCTGTGTCTTGCCGAGCAGGTCCAACACAGCTGTCTCGAGCGCGCAGAAGGCCGCCGGGTTGCGGTCAATCTCTTCACGGTGAGCTTTGATCCAAGCCCGCAGAGGCCCTGCTCCGGTGATCTCTGTCAACAAGGCATCCGCGCGTTGATCTATGAACTCCAAGGCGCTGTCGATTGTCTCACCGGTCACATATTGACGGGGACAACCCTCTCCCCAGCCGATCTGGCCGTCGGCTCCAACCACCTGCACTATCAAGTTCTGAGCCCGCCGATGACTGGCCGATGCATGACGGACCACCGTCTTGAACGGCACCGGGAACGACATCACCGACAACCTTTTGATAGGTACGAGGGATTCGGGCGAGGACATCATGGGTGTTCGACGTAGGCGTCAAAATCGAAAGGACAGTCGTGGCTGTATTGCACATGCAGGTACTTGAACTGCATGTCGCGCTGACCGGCAGCCACTTGTTGGAGTCGGTAGGCAGCACCTGTGCCGGGGCGCAATCGCAGTATTCGCAGCGATTCAAGCCTTCCGCTGGCTCGCTTGGCGTCGTATTCGATATTGCTGGAGCGCAGACGCTTGTCAATGTCGCGCGCAAGGGACGAGACTGCGGCAGCATCGTCGGCATTATCGGAGGTCCGAGCAGGTTCGACGTACAAGGTGTATCGCGCGGTTTCTACGTCCGCCAGCATGACAAAAAAACTTGAGGGAAGCTGGTGCTCAGCGAGCGCGGGTGGTACCGCGCCCAACACCTGCGTCTCATATAGTTTCTCTCCGGTGATGCTGGTGATGCCACTGGCTTTTTGGACGAACTCGAGCGTCGGCGTGGCGTTCAACCAACCGGTCACACGAACAATGTCGCTCATGTCGTAGCGATAGAGCCCGTCGGAGGTGGTCACCACCACGTTGTAGTCACGCCCGGTCTCTAGTTCGCCAAGTGTCAACATCTCGGTGTCTCGAAATCCGATCTCGTTGCGTTGGGCAGCAGAAGCATCCCTTTCGACGAACTCGAAGAAGGTGTCCTCCAGTAACGGCAGACAGGTGTTGTTGCGGGCATCGACATTGATGGTTCCTTGCATCTCGCTAGCCACCCAGCCAACCTCGATCACAAGGCAACGCTCGGGCAACGTCGGCTTCAGGCTGCCCAACGCAACCCCACAACTCCCACCGGTCCAGGTGACGACACCTGCCAGGTTGGGCCAGAAGTCGGCATAGGTGAGCAGCCCGTTAGCATCCAAACGCTTCTGCAGCCTCAGGGAGCGCGAGCGCCGAGGCCGCAGGTTTAGAAGGCATACCGCCTCGCCGACGCTGGCGGCTACCTCGTCGGGCAAGCGTCCCGTAGCCACCGCCTCCAGCACTAGCTCAGCATGCTGGTTGATCAGCGACAACAGTTGTGTGAGCGTCGAAGGGTTCGCCGTGGCGATGCAGGTGACCGCCGGTTCCGACACACCCAGGATCGCCATCGCCAGATAGCGGACTTGATAATCGGCCACAGCGTTCAGCGCCGAAGGCAACACATAGCGGCCTTGCAATAGCCGCGGCTGGTTCTCATGCAGCTTCCCAGACGCGGATCCGTACGGAGTTCCACCTTGCAAATGGCCCTCCACCGCCGCCCCGCCAACCGCGAAAACCTTGCCCGACAGTATTGGCGCGCCAACCGACCAGACGTAGGTTCCCAAGCGTTGACGATCCCGAAGTCGTTTAAGGCCTGCCTCTGTGACCGGGATGTTCTTGGCAGCGGTGACAGTGCCGCTCGTACGATTATAAAACACTGGTCGCTGTGCGGTAAGGCACGGCTCGCCGGTCAGTTCCTGGCGCTCTACGAACTCACGCAGGTCCTCATAGTCCTGGACCGGTACGGCTTTGCGATATTCGGCAATGTTGTTGATGTCCGAAAATCCGTGTTTCGCCCCGAAAGTAGTCGAGGCATTGCTAGCCAGGATTCCTCTGAGCACCCTCAGTTGCGTTTCGTCAGGTTCCTTCGCCGACTGCAACAACGCCCGCAAACGCGGTCGTTGCGTAAGCGTCAAAGCAGTCCTCAACCCTAGGTAGCCGACGCTGCTCCTCATCTCGAGCCAACCCCAGTTTCTGAGTCCGAACCAGCAACGAACGGTGCGCCCATTTGCTGCCAGAATCCGTTCGGATATTCCCTGTTGATCAATCCAAGATCGCCGACTTGGCGCCCCGCCGGTAGAAAGCGTGTCCCGAAAATCCAGTCCCAGACAATCAAGTTGTTGCCGAAATTGGTGTTGGATTCCTCGGGGAACTCCGAATGGTGCCAACGGTGCAGTTCCGGTCCGCTGATGACGTAGTTGAGAAAACCCAGGCGCACGGCGCAGTTGGAGTGTTGAAAGAAGCCATTGACCGCATAGAACACGAAGTACGCGGCGAGCACCTCGCTCGAGACGCCCACCAAGACAAATGGCAGCGCATCGAACGAGAACTGAACAGCTTTCTCAAACGGATGGAATCGAGCAACGTTGAGCCAGTAAAGCCGGTGCGGCGAATGATGCACGGCGTGGTAACGCCACATGAACCCAAAGCGATGGAACGCTCGGTGCAACCAGTAGCGAGCTAGATCGGCCAGCAACAACATCAATATCGATTGCACGACGACCGGCAGTTCGTGCGGCCAAAGACCATCGACGGTGAAGCCCTCGGCCTTCAACCGGTCGGCAATGCCGATTGTTACGCCGATCGACAACAGGTAAGGCAACGTCATCTGAACCACCACCATGAACGCCATATCAGCACGGATCTCACGCCCCTGCGGACGCCACTGTTGGCGGTGGGGCCACTTGATCTCATGTACCGTCACCAAAGCAGCGGCCAGCACACCCGCTCCGTAAGACGCAGGTGTCACATGCACTCCGCTAGCCGTCAGAGCCCAAAACCCGGCGAACGTGGTCAAGACAATTGTTGGGTATGAACCAAGCTCAACCGCTTTGGCGACCTGACTGGATCCGTGCTCAACGGCATCGGTCATCACAGCCCACAATCGACTCTGCCGAACAGGCGAAACATATACGCATGATGACATCACAGCCAGGTGGTGCCAGTGATGAGCAAAACCCGTGATGTGTAGAGCGGTCCGCCGAAGCGATACCGTCGCCTCAATGTCTGAAACCGGGGTACCCGATACCGAAGCGAAGACGGCACGTTTCGCATCGCTGCAGATTCCCGAATACCGCATGTTGTGGTGGGGAGGGATGTTCATTTTCCTCGCCTCTCAGACCCAACAGATCGCCCGGGGTTGGCTCGCCTATGACCTCACCGGAAGCAACACCGCGCTGGGTGGGGTGGTGTTTGCTTTCGGAGTCACCAGCTTGGTGGCAATCCCCGCGTCGGGTGTGCTCGCCGATCGAATAGGCAAGCGCTCCATCTTGATGTTCGCGCAGTCGGCGATGACCGCCGCGGCGTTCGGGATAGCGGTCGCCATCTCAACTGGAGCCATCCAATACTGGATGCTTGTCGCCGCAGGTGGAGTCCAAGGTCTGGGTATGTCGTTGTTGGGGCCGTCGCGACTGGCGATGACCGCAGACCTCGTCGAACGTGACTCGCTCACCAACGCCATCTTGTTGAGCAACGCCAGTGTTCAGATGACCCGAGTATTAGGACCCGCGGTCGGCGGGATATTGATCGGCATCGCGGTGATCGGGGTCGGTGGTGTTTATTACGTGGGCGCCACGCTCTCTGCCTTGTCGGTCGTCGCCACCGTGAAGCTCCCTGCCGGTACGCCCAAGTACAGATCCCGCCGTTCAGCCTTCGGCGACCTGGCCGACGGTTTCGCTTATGTTCGCGAACGTCCGGAGTTGGCAAGATTGTTGGTTGTCTCGTTGCTGATCGTGATGTTCGGCTTCCCCCACATCACCTTTCTCCCTGGGTTGGTGGAAGACGTCTACGAACTTGACGCGTGGGCATTGGGCCTCCTCACAACCTCGGCAGCTATCGGCGCAGTCATTGCCAGCATCTCCTTGGCCAGCGTCAAACAATCACGGTTACCGTCGCTGCAGATCAAAGCCGCCATCGTTTTCGGTATCTCGTTGATCCTCTTCGCGGTGGTTCCGCAGTACTGGGCCGCGGTCGTCGTGATTGTGTTCGTGGGCGGAGGTTCCGCGGCGTTCCAGGCGCTCAACAATTCTCTGGCGCTCACCATCGCCGATGTCGAATACCACGGACGGGTCCAGAGCCTGATCATGTTGAGCTTCACCGGTTTCGGGCTCGCCTCGCTCCCCTTCGGCAAACTGGCCGACATCTATGGCATCCGCCCGATCATGTCGCTCATGGGTGTGCTGGTGCTCATCTCGATGGGCTTCGGCGTGCTCTGGCGCAACCGTATCGCCCCGACAGAAACCCCTTCGCTGTGATTGTTCTACGCTCGGATTGGAGTAACCAATGAGCCGCGAAAATGAAGTGTTGATCGAGACTCTGTGGAACCACATCTGGATCGACCAATCCTTGGATCGACTCGGGGAAGTTTTGGCTGATCCCTTTGTCCGCCACACCCGTGACGGAACGGAGCGCACGACGCCTCAGCGCTACGCTCGACACGTCAGTTCCTCAGTCGAGACGATCCGCCCGACCAAACTCGATTTCGCCCAAATCACTGCGGTTGACGACTACGTTTTTGCGCACCTCACCCTGGAGGGTGTCAACGTAGCCATCGGCTCCAAGGTGAAGATCACCTGGCTCGCCCAATATCGGATCGCCGCGGGGCTGATCGCCGAGTCTTGGAGTATGCATCAAACCGATCTCGACTGGTGAAGCTGCGATGCAGGCCAAACTGCCACTAGACAACGCGGCGGCGCTCATCGTCGGAGCCGGGCAAGGTATCGGCCGGTCCTGTTCGTTGGCGCTGGCAACTGAAGGTGCTGACGTGGCCCTCGCCGCTCGACGCCGTGAACCGCTAAAAGCGATGTTTGAGCGTATGGCAGAAGCCCAGAACCGAACTCCCGACCAAATCAGCGACCGTTTCGCGCGTCAAGCGGCTCTACGCCGACATGTGGACCCTGATGACATCGCGCAGGCTGTGCGGTTCAGCTCCACAGTTCCCCGTCGCGCAGCGCCGCGTGGAAGGTCTCAATCGGCCAGACGTCTATGCCGTCCTCGGTGCGGAAGGTTCGAAGTCCTCGATAGATCACGATGCGTCGGGTCAAGCCCGGCAGATCAACTACGGCTCGCAGCCCCTTGACGAATGAGGTGTTGTATCGCTCGGCTGCTTTGACCTCGATTGCCGCGTAGCGGTCTTCGCGGCGCAAGACGAAGTCGACCTCGATGCTCGACTCGGTCGCAGCCCAGTACGAAATCTCGTCAAAGAGCCTCCGGCGCTCGTTGTGGGCGCGCAACTGGCCGAGCACCCAGCCCTCAAACAAAGCGCCACGCTCCTCCGCGGCGACCGGGCCGAACTGGCGTTTGACGGCTCGCACCAAGCCCGGGTCCGCCCAGTACAGCTTCGGCCGTCGTCGCTCGCGGACCCTCAGCTTGGCCTCCAGAGCGGGAAGTGGTTCGGCGAGCAGGGTGTCCTCGAGAATCTCGAGGTAGCCCTCAACGGTCGAACGTGCGACACCTGCATCTCGTGCGATGGCTGCGGTGTTCATGGTCTGCGCGTGCATCAGCGCAGCGACCGGGAGGAATCTCACGAATCCGGCCAGGTTGCGAACGGCTGCCTCGGCGCGGATTTCTTCTCGCAGATACAGCTGGGCATAACTCGCAAGCACTTCGCCGCGATCGCGGGCTGCCCACACCAGCGGGATAGTTCCGTGACGCAGTGCCTCGTCGAGGTCGAAGTCGCTGCCCAGCTCCGCGGCGGTGAGCGGATGCATCGCCATGCGCAAGGCTCGACCCGCAAGAAGGTTGGTGCCGGAAGACTTGAGCTTGCGTGCACTCGAGCCCAGAAGGGCGAAGCGAAGCTCCCGCTCGGCGATCTGGCGATGAACCTCGTTGAGCAGGCTCGGAATTCGCTGAACCTCGTCGACGACGACCCAATCGCCCGTCTCGACCGCTGAGACCATGCGGCCGAACAGCGCAGGGTCAGCCAGCAGATCGGTGAAGAGAGACTCGTCGAGCAGGTCGAAGCGCACCGCCGACGGCAGCGCAGAGCGAATCCACGTGCTCTTGCCCGTCCCTCGCAGACCGAGCAGAAAGAAGCTCCGCTCAGGAAGCTGAGTCAGCCGTTCGTACAACATGACATAGAATATAGCCGAAAAATGCTAAGTTAGCCGTGACTTTCCCGTATCTATGGCGGTGCAGACAGTCGATCAACGATCCGGCTTCCCGGAATGTGCCGGGCGAGTTCGGTGCTGGACCCTCCCGGATGGGCTGCCAACGCGATGCTCTTGGCTCCGGCGGCAACCGTCAGCTTGATTCGGTTACCGTCAGTTCGTAGGTGCCAATTCCGTTGTCCGCCGCTCCGACGGAGACGTAATACGTTCCGTCGGCGTCCGGGGTGAAATTGAAGTGGCTGTCCAGCAACGAAATGTGCGTGTCATTGCTCGTGGTTCCCGCGACATAGGTGCTGTCTTGGCGGAAGACACCGGCGAGATACGGGTCTCGCAGCGTTCCGACCCCGGTGGCGAGTCCCTTCACATCGATCGTGTACGTCACGTCGGCTTCCAGATCAACCTTGAACCAGTCTCGCTCGTGGGGTGTGTCGACTTTGCCTTCCTGTGCAGTACCGAGCGTCAGTTCGCCTTGCGTTGCTGCACTCTCCGCGAAGTCATCAGTGGGACGTGATGCGACCCGACTCACCTCGCCGAGGTCGGTTACCAGCAGCGTGTATGTACCGGAATAGTTGTAGTGACGCTTTGCCCCTACCGAAACGAAGTGCGTTCCATCGTACTTAGCGGTGTACAGCAACCTGGCGGCACCGTGCGCTTTGCCGGAGCCGCCGGTCATCCAGTACGTCACAGGATCCTCGACATCGTTGACCCCGGACGCTCCGCCCCCCGCCTTGTGGATATCGCGAATCTCAGCGCCGCCCAGCGAGCCTGAGCCGGTCCGATTCCCCAAGAGGTAGATCTTGTACAAGTGATCCTTCTCGAAGCTCACCTTGAACCAGTCTGCTTCGCTGTCGACGTGGATGTTTCCGGCTACACCCCCGTTGACCTCGACAGTGCCCGAATTGGACACGCTGGATCCGAAGTCGTCCTCGTCGGCATTCGTCACATTGACAATCGACAGCTTGTAGCTGCCGACATCGCCGTCCTCGCCCACCACTGCAATAAAGTGCCTGCCCGTTGTGAGTGCGGTGTAGGTCATGGTGCTGTTCAACGGAGCTTCGCGGCGCTGACCGAGGAGGTCTTGATTCGAGGGGGTCGTCGCCAGCAGTGTGCCCGAGCCGTCGTACACGCCCGCAGTATGCGGATCGTCCAGAGTGCCTTGGCGCGTCTGCTTGCCTTCCACCGTGATGCGGTATTCCTGATCAGTCGTCAGATGAACCGCGAACCAGTCGACATCACCCACAGTGTTGATGGTTGCCGTCACTGACCCGTCGACAGTAACAGCGCCGGTTGTCGAAGTGGTTGCGGCATAGTCATCGTCGACATAGTCAACGTCTAGCTGGTAGCCACCGAATCCTCTGAGGTCGCAACACCATTCGCCGACTATTGCGATGTAATAGGTCTCCGTGGCGGTCGCTGTGAACACTGCTCTGCCGCCATCGCCGCCTCTGCCATCGCCGCCGAATGGGGACGAGAACATGCTGGACCGCATTTGGACGGCATTGCCAGCGGCATCGACGATACCGCTCACATGGGGATCACTCTTCGCCGCCGGGTCACTCATGGTGCCGCTCTCAGTGACAAATGCCACCACCACGGCGCGATATGATTTCCCGGCTTCAACTTCGAATGCGAACCAATCTTCGTCCGACGAAGAATTGATAGTGCCGAACGACGCAGTGCCGACCGAGACAGTCCCTGTGGTCGTGTCATCAGCGGGCCAGTCATCAGTGATGTCCTTCAGGCTCGCCTGATACCCGCCCTTCTTGCGCCCCTCGGCACCGATGGCAACGTAATACAGCGCCGTGTTCGGTGCAGTGAGAATATGTCTTCCCGTGGACGACGAACTCACGTTCTCTGTGGGCAGGCGGGTTCCGTCTGGTCCGTAGAAGCCTCTGATTCTGGGATGTGTGCCTACCGAAGCGAGATATCTGTGCCCCGCCTCGAGGCTCATGGCAAACCAGTCGACATCGCCAATGCTATTGATTTCCGCATTGATGCGGCCGTTGACTGGGATTCTGCCCTTCGTCGAAGTGTCCGCGCTGAAGTCGTCACGGCGGTCGCTGATGTCGTCGAGGGTGAGTGTATAGGTCTCTCCTGCGGCGATTTCGAGCGAGTACCACAGCGCAGCCGAGATGTAATAGGTGCCACTTTGGGGTGCCCGATAGTCAATGCGGTACTTGTATCCGAGGAGCTCCGTGCCGCGCGCATTGAACACTGGTACGTACTCGGCGTCCGGGAACCAATGGTCAATAGGGAGGTTCGGTTTCTCGATAATGCTGCTGCCATTGGCGCGGTACAGGCCGTACAGCAGAGGATCGTGCAGGGTCCCAGCTGAACTCGGCGCGCCCAACAGCTCGAACCGATAGATGTGACCTCCTTGGAGCGTCGCTCTGTACCAGTCTTTATCATTACTGGAGATGATGCGGCCGGTGACGCTGGCATCAACTGGCAACCGACCGGCAGTAGAGGTATTGGCCGGGAAGTCTTCACCGTCCGGTTCCGAAACGGCTGTAGAAATCTGTATGTCAACGTGCTCAACAGACAGTCTGTAGCCGCCAATTTGATCGGGAGCACCTGCCACGGCGATGTAATGCTTGCCCGCAGTCGAGGTCGTGAACACGACGCGGGCATCTTTCCCAACGCCGCCGTCGTCGTCGTCCGTATCGGGAATCAGTGCGCTGTCTGACCCATAGATGCCCACGATTCGAGGGTCGCGCAGGACTGAGACAGCAGAATCATGGCCTTCAAGATAGAACCGGTACGTGGTGTCGCCGCTCAGCGTGACGGCGTGCCAGTCGATGTCGCCCGGAGGGCTGACAGTGCTCGTCGTCGATCCACCGACGCTGACCGACCCAGATGTGGCGTTGGTATCCACAAGATCATCGGCAGGGTGATTGTCGATGTCTGACCAATTCCAGACAGAGAGCGTGTAGGTCCCTCGTTCTCCGGGGACTGCACCGGCGGCGATGTAGTAGGTGGCGGTCGCATCCGCGACAAACCCTGCGCTGCTGTTGCGTTCGAAGCCTGAATTGTCGTCCGAGGTATTGGCGATCAGGACTCCGGCTGCGTCGTACACGCCATGCAGGTATGGGTCCGGAAGGGTTCCGCTGCTGGTCGCGGCTCCTTGCAAGGAGATCGTGTACGGCTGGTCGGCTTGAAGGCTGACAGCGAACCAGTCGTGGTCGTTCTCGTACTGGACGTTCCCCGACGCATCTCCGCCAACGGTGACCGTGCCGGCAGTAGACGTGTCGGCCGCAAAATCATCAGGAAAGCCGTCGGTGACGTTGCTCACTGTGAGCGAGAGCGTCCCGGTTCCGCCGTCGCCCGAGCCGACTGAGATGAAGTAATCCCCAGTTGCGGTCGGAGTGAACGTGGATTCGGCGTCCTTGCCGAGTCCGCCGTCGCTGTCCGCCGTGTCACGTATCGGATCGCCGTCGGAGTCGTACATGCCGACAAGATCCGGATCGGCAAGAGTCCCGCTGCCAGTGGCTGCGCCTCGGACCTTGATCCAATACGTCTGTGAAGCCACGAGATCGATCTTGACCCAGTCCTCGTCACCGACATACTCGATGTCCGTCGAAGTCGAGCTGCCTCCCACAGATGTGGAAGCCGTCGTTGCCGTGCTGGCCTGAAAATCGTCGGGAAGCACTACGACCGAGATTTCGTAGGTACCAACACCCGAGGCATCGGCTCCAGCCGCGACGTAGTAGGTGCCGTCGGCGGGGGCGACGAAAAGGACCTGACTATCGCTTCCTGTGCCGCCGTCATTGTCCGCCGTGCCCGCAAGCTTCGTGCTGTCATCGCTCCAAACGCCGTAGAGGAATGGATCGTCGAGTGTGCCGTTCCCACTTGACTCGCCTTTCATATAAATCTGATAACCGACACCCGCCGCAAGTTCTACTGCAAACCAGTCACGGTCTCCTGCTGAGTCCACGCGGCTCCTCACAGGCGTGCCGTCCACAGTGACTGTCGCAGGCGTCGTGGGCGTCGCCGGCAGTTCACGGGCAAGGGTGACTGTGTACACCTGCGTGAGCGTCAGGTTGCTGTTAGATATGGTGATTTCGACCTCGGTGAGGTCCACATGGTCCAGCTCGACCTGATGCCCAGCAACGTTCGGATCCGAGTCGGCTGGTTCAATGGTCACTACCTGAGAATCTTGGGCCTGCGTTGAGATAGTCACCTCGGCAGCAGGAGATGACGCCTCGTAATAGTGCTCGTTCGGTGAAAAGCCTGCTAAGGCCGTTCCGTCGACTGCTATCGAACCCAATCTGGGCAGTGCCGCGTCCAGGCTGGGCGACTTGACTCCCAGCTTGTAATGCCCCGTATTCTGACCGACACCACCAACGCTGATGTAGCAAGTACCCGCGACGGCCGGCACGAACATGATCCGGCTGTTGTTGCCGCTGCCGCCATTGTCATCCTGGGTGCCAGCGAGCAATGTGCCGTTGAGGTCATACACCCCGTACAAGTACGGATCACCGAGCCTGTGAACGTTGCCGGGGACGGTGTCGCTGAGATTTATCTGGTAACCAAAGTCCGCATCCAGCTCGACCCTGAACCAGTCACGGTCGCCGATGGTCTCGATGCTGTGAAGGTTTCCGCACCGGGACTCACCGATGCGGAGGTGGTGACGTCGTCCGGTATCTCAGCACCGCCGGCACCGATGTCGATCTGCACATTGAAAGCGCGAGGCCAAAACCGGCCGTTGCGATAGTGCTGGATCAACTCGACGATGTAGGTGCCTGAGTCGAGCCTGGTCTCCAGCAGCGACACCGAGCTGCATGGAATCCCGAGTTCGTACTCCTCACATGAGGCCCCGTTGGGATTGTCGACCTGGTAGAAGACATGAGCCACGACAGCTCCCTGCGCATCGCGCACCAGGTAGTGATGGCTCGTGAAAATCCCCGTCATTTCGATTTGAACGGCGGTGGCGTCCTCAGCGATCTGGAGCTTGTAGAAGCGCGCCCAACCGTGGATCCGTGAGCCGACGGGATCGTACTTGAACTCCTTGTAGTCCAGAATCGACCGGCATCTGCCCACGAACGAGGTGGACTGGTAGAACGTCCCGATCGTGTCGACGGTTGCTCCGAAGTTGCACTTGTTCGGAAGCAGGTCTTCCACGGTGGTCGCATTGCGGGTGACGTCGACGACGTAGGTTTGGCGGGTTGTGGTGTCGGCGGCAGTGACGATGATCGCGACAGCGGTGACGGCGGGGGTGCCGCCTGCGTCGGGCGCGGTGAGGGGGATCTGGTAGCCGGCGGTGTTGGGATCGCTGTCGGCGGGGACGACCTGCACGGTTGATGAGGTGTGGGCGGTGGCGAGGTTGAGGGTGACCTCGGCCACGCTGTTGTCGACCGTCGCGGCATAGGAGTGCGTGTCGGCTGCGAACGCGGGGATCAACTCGATGCCGCCGAGCGACAGCGCGGTGAGCGTGGCGTTGTCGACGGCGGCATCGCGGAAGACCTCGACGGTGTATGCCAGCACGTCGGTGCCGTTGGCGGCAGTGACGATGACGGTGATCGTGTTGGGACCCTCAGCGAGGTCGACCTGATGGCCGTCGGTGTTGGCGTCGGCGTCAGAGGGGGCAATGGCCGCATCGGCGCCGTCGTCGGTTCCGGCAGCAGTGACGGTCACCTGTGACGTGGCGTTGGCCACAGCGGCCTCGTAGTCGGTCGTGACGCTGTCGAAGGTCGGCGAAAGGGTAGCGTCGCTGATCGACAGCGCCGACAACGACGCGTCGTCCGACGGCGGCGCCTCACGGCTGACGGTGACTATGTATGCATTCAGCGAGCCGTCGGCGGCGCGGACGATGACCGCGATCGCCGTCATCGTCGCTTCCCCGCCGGGCTCGCCGGCGACCAGAGCAATCTGGTGCCCGCCGGTGCCGGTGTCATCGTCATTGGGCGTGATCGTGACCGACGCGCCGGACGCGCCGGTCGCGGCCACCGTCACAAACGACACGTCCGCTCCCACCGATGCGGTGTAATCGGTGGTCGCAGCCGCGAACGGCTGGTCCAGCGTCACCCCCTCCAAGCTGAGACTGCTCAAGGTCGGAACGCCCCCGGGACTTACCGATTCGGAGGTGGTGATGTCGGCCGGTATCTCAGCACCGCCGGCACCGATGTCGATCTGTACATTGAAAGCGCGAGGCCAAAACCGGCCGGTGCGATAGTGCTGGATCAGCTCGACGATGTAGGTGCCTGAGTCGAGCGTGGTCTCCAGCAGCGACACCGAGCTGCATGGAATCCCGAGTTCGTACTCCTCACATGAGGCCCCGTTGGGATTGTCGACCTGGTAGAAGACATGAGCCACGACAGCTCCCTGCGCATCGCGCACAAGGTAGTGATGGCTCGTGAAAATTCCCGTCATTTCGATTTGAACGGAGGTGGCGTCCTCAGCGATCTGGAGCTTGTAGAAGCGCGCCCAACCGTGGATCCGTGAGCCGACGGGATCGTACTTGAACTCCTTGTAGTCCAGAATCGACTGGCATCTGCGCACGAACGAGGTGGACTGGTAGAACGTCCCGATGGTGTCGACGGTTGCCCCGAAGTTGCACTTGTTCGGAAGCAGGTCGTCGACGCCGGGCGCGGTGCGGGTGATATCGACGACGTAGGTCTGGCGGGTTGTGGTGTCGGCGGCAGTGACGATGATCGCGACAGCGGTGACGGCGGGGGTGTCGCCGGCGTCGGGCGCGGCAAGGGGGATCTGGTAGCCGGCGGTGTTGGGATCGCTGTCGGCGGGGACGACCTGCACGGTTGATGAGGTGTGGGCGGTGGCGAGGTTGAGGGTGACCTCGGCCACGCTGTTGTCGACCGTTGCGGCATAGGAGTGCGTGTCGGCTGCGAACGCGGGGATCAACTCGATGCCGCCGAGCGACAGCGCGGTGAGCGTGGCGTTGTCAGCGGCGGCATCGCGGAAGACCTCGACGGTGTATGCCAGCACGTCGGTGCCGTTGGCGGCAGTGACGGTGACGGTGATCGTGTTGGGACCCTCGGCGAGGTCGACCTGATGGCCGTCGGTGTTGGCGTCGGCGTCAGAGGGGGCAATGGCCGCATCGGCGCCGTCGTCGGTTCCGGCAGCAGTGACGGTCACCTGTGACGTGGCGTTGGCCACAGCGGCCTCGTAGTCGGTCGTGACGCTGTCGAAGGTCGGCGAGAGGGTCGCGTCGCTGATCGACAGCGCCGACAGCGTCGCATCGTCCGACGGCGGCGCCTCACGGCTGACGGTGACCGTGTATGCATTCAGCGAGCCGTCGGCGGCGCGGACGATGACCGCGATCGCCGTCATCGTCGCTTCCCCGCCGGGCTCGCCGGCGACCAGAGCAATCTGGTGCCCGCCGGTGCCGGTGTCATCGTCATTGGGCGTGATCGTGACCGACGCGCCTGACGCACCGGTCGCGGCCACCGTCACATACGACACGTCCGCTCCCACCGATGCGGTGTAATCGGTGGTCCCAGCAGCGAACGGCTGGTCCAGCGTCACCCCCTCCAGGCTGAGACTGCTCAAGGTCGGAACGCCGGCGCGGGGCACCGGCGCCTGCGCGCCCGCTGAGCGCAGCAAGCTGGACAGATCAATGCCTGCCCCGTTCTTCGGGACCGGAGCGCCGTCCGCGTCCGCCGGAGCGCTGCCGATTCCCCTCACCAGAACCACATAGATCTTCTGGCGCAGACCGTCCGCAGACGTCACGCGCACCACCACCAGCGTGTCACCTGTCGTCGACAACTGCGCCTGGTGGCCCTCTGCGGAGAAGTCGACGTCGGCCGAGTCCAACACCAACGCCGGATCGTCGCCGCGCGCGGTGAGCACTTCGATCGTCGCGCCCTGCTCCTCAAGACCCAGAACCACGGTGGTCTCGGCGACGTCCGGCTTGGCCTCGACCTCATAGCGGGTCTGCTCAGGCGTGAACTCCACGGGCTCGAGCCCGCCGAGCTGCAATTCGCTCAGCTGCGGCGGCGCTTCGGACTCGCCAGGGTCCAGCACAGTGTCCGCCGGAACGCTGATCAGCGTCCAGTAGCGGCGCACCGAGCCATCAGCCGCGGTCACCGTCACCGTCACCGCTGTCTGCCCGCCCGCGACAAGCGCCACCTGATGGCCCCCGACGCCGGCATCCGCATCAGCTGGGCTGAACTCCACCACCGCGTCGGGATCGCCCGCAACAGCGTCCGCGGTGACGGTATCGGTGCCCGCCGGCGCCTCCGCGGTGTACAACGTCACCTCAGAATCGAACACCGGCGACAACACCAACCCGCCAACATCAAGAAACGACAACGACGCGTCGCTCGACAGACCCGCGATCACAGCCTCGGCCCGGTTCCGCAGCATCCTCCCGTCTGAAGAGCAGACCGCAGACACCAGCGCACAATCAACAGCAGCCGACAACGCGACAACAATGTCGCCAGTTCCAGCCGGGTCCACCGTAACAATCCATGCGTTCCCCGTCCTGGTAGCGGCGCGAACGCCGCTCACCGACCCACCCGTGACCTCCAACGCATGATCGCGCAGCATCTCAGCAGACACATCGAGACCGGGTTCATCGAAATACAGCCGCAACTCCAGCGGTCCCGTGCCTTCGTGGCGTTCAGGCACATCGGCGAAATACGCGGACGGCGGCGCGGACGCCCGGCTGTCCACACCGCCGGAACCCTCCATCGACAGCGTCACCTCCACCACGTCGTCCACAGCCCACAAAGCGCTGTCAAGCGGCCACCAGTACCCGCCGCGCACCGGCAGAGGCGGCACCAGGCTCTCGCTGGCGACGAAGCGCTCACCGCTCACGGTAAGCGCGAAGTCCGACGGCAGAGCACGGTCGACACCCAAATACAGGCCGTCGGCGTGGTCCACCAGCACCAGTACCCGATAGGAGACACCCTCCACTACGAACCGGTCCACCGACAACGAGCCAACCCGCGCCCACCGCGAATAACCCGACAACTGAGGAAACGAACCCACATGAACACCCACCCCCAAAACACCCGACAACACCACCACATCAGACTCAGGCTCAGACTCAACAGTCCGCAACACCGGCTCAACCTCAGGTGTCTCATAACGCACAAGCGCACGAACAGAACGCTTACCCACCGTCCCGTCAAACAGCGCCGCCACCCGATACACGAACAACTCGCCCCCAATTGCCGCCGACACATCCAAAAACGATGTCTCCGACGAACCCGTATCCGACACCAACACAGACAACGACCGCTCACCACGCTCAGACAAACGCCGAAACACCCGATACCCCGAAACCTCAGACACACCCGACTCAGGCGCATCCCAACTCAACAACACCCCACCCTCAACCGACACCGCCGACAAACCCGACGGCGCACCCACACCACCAACAGCACCCACACCACCAGACGGCACCACCACCAACACCGACGCCAACACACCCACCACAACACCCACAACACCCGAACGACCCCAACCACGCCGCAGACTAAACCCAACCAAAAAACCAGATGAAGACTCAAACATACACATGTATAACACATGACATAGACATAACTACAACAGGGAAATTAGGGATTGTCGTGTAATCGGTGTGCACTGAATCGCTGCCGACGTAATCGGCCATCCCCATGGAAGGAACCCGATGAACAGAACTCTTGACACGCAGAAGTCCAGCGGGGGGGGTCGCAGACGTGCTCGGCTCGGCCGTGCTGGTAAATGCGACGGAATCCGGCATCTGGGTGACCTACGAAGATGCCGATGAACGGCGGCCCGTCCATCTCGACTCCTTGCGAGCATGGGTGGTACGACAAGACGACCTGGTCATCGGCGCCGGCTGGTACAGCACCCACCCCGAGTAGGGTCAGCTGGTGAGTTGGTAGATGTAGATGCGGCCGCTGTATTCATCGCCGTAGAACATGTGCTCGCCGTCGGACCACAGTCCGCCGGGGTGCAGGGGCTGGCCGTTGCGGGGGCGGTCGGTGGTGGTGATGTCGAAGCGGCTGCGGCGTGCGCCTGTGTCGAGGTCGTAGGCCTGGATGAGGCCGTTGGGGGTCGCGGCCCACATGGTCTCCCCGTCGGACCAGATGCCTCGCGCCCGGTTCCCTTGGTCGTCGTGGAGCCCGTCGAACCCGGCGGCTTTGGCGATGGTGCCGTCGGCGAGGTCCACGGTGTAGATGCCGTAGGACATCGTCGAGCGGCCCCCGTACCAGAAATAGGGCAGCGCGTTGACCCACATCGTGTCGCCGTCGGACCAGATCCCCAGCGCCATCAAGCCGTGCCCGTTCGTGTACAACAAGATGTCCTCGGAGTCGTCGCGTTCGCCCGAGCTGCGGTCGTAGGCGCGCAGCCACGGGTTGTTGTCGTCGCTGACCCACATGTGGTCCGCATCGCCCCACAGCGCGCTCAGCGATATGTAGCTGTCACCGGGCCCTTCACGGTGGCGATGATTGAGCCGGTCCTGTGCTGCCATGCCGGGCCCGAACGAGCGCCCATATGCGATCGATCCCCCGCCGGTGTCGTTGTCGATCAGATCACCGAGGCTCACCGCGTACACCCCGGCGGTGTGCTGGTCCGCCACATAGAGATGATCGCTGTCACCCCACAACCCCTGAGGCGTGAACCCCTCCCTCGCGAACATCGTGAAATCGACAGTGCCGTCACCGTCGATGTCGTTGCCATGATTCGGGAACGGGACCTCACCGCCCCGAGTCCTCTCCGAACGCACCAACCCGCCGTCGAACGACGCGTTCGTCACCTCGTCCACCGCCGGCACCGTCGGCGCCCCCGCCTCGAACGCGCGCAGCGTGAACTGATCAGCAGCCACGTCGAAACTGTCCACGTCCAGCGTCCACAGCATGTCCCCGTCAAAGAACAACCCGTCATAGGTGCCCGAACCGAAACCCATATCCAACAGCGCGTTGCGCTGCTCGTCGCCCTCCACCACGTCGAACGCCAGCGCGCCGTTGCCGTTGCCGTTCTCCACATACAACGACGTCGATCCGTCCGTCGCCAGGTCAATGCCGTCGATGTCAATGCCTTCGATGTCCGAGATCGAGGTCGTGAAGCCAAGACGACTCATATCCGCGGGAAGCACATCTATGGCCCCGTCCGTGTGGCCGCTGGTAGCCTTTTGGTTACGCACGGCGGGCATATATTCAACTAGCACGAGGCCGTCACCCAGATCCGTTCTCACTCGCTGAGTGACCGTAAACAACAGATATTCGGACGAGCCAGAGGTGAAGATGTCACCGATAGTGTGCACATCGAGTAGGTCACCCGTGCCAGTGATGTAGGACGTCTGGATATATCTAGAATCCTCGTCGAGCACCAAACTCTTCGTGTATCTGTTGTAATTTCCGTCGCTGTTCCGGCCCACGTACAGCTTGTTCGACGAACCCGCAATCCCGCGAGGGTCATAGCTGAGCGAAATGTGATTGACGTAACTTCCGTCAGATTGCTTGAACTTATAGATGCCGCGCCTGTTCGACGGCGCACCCAAGAGCAGATACACATGAGTGTTATCCATGTGCAGACCTGACACCGCGTAATCACTCGCCGCGCCCGTCAAGTTCACCGTGCCGAAATCGAGCACGATGTCGCTGTCGGCCACATGCCGGGAACTGTGGCCACGCGCCACCGCACCGCCGCTGTCCTTGTCGGGATCTGACTGCTGGGCCTGGGTCTGCTCCGCTTCCAGGTCAGGACCGGCGAACTCCATCGGCCCGCCCGACGGCGCAGCCGCCGCCGACTGCGCAGCAGCCTCAAGCTGCGTCACCACAACGGGATCGGCTTCGGTCACGCCGTAACGCAGCTTGAACCGGTTCGCGCCCGACGCGACCGCCTCGGCGCGAATCACATAATCGCCTGCCAGCAGCGTCGCCGACAGCCACTCCTTGGCCGTGCCCTCGTTGCGGCTCGCATGCAGCACCGCGCCGTCGGCGTCCGCGAGCACCAGATCCGCGTCGGCGTCCAGCCGACGCAGCCCCAACCCCACCGTTTTGGCCTCTGACAACGAGAACAACCAGATCGCCGACGCGCCCACCGTGCCATCAAGCCGACGCCCGGTCAACTGTGCTCCGTCGGCGTCGGCAATATCGCCCAGATCAACCACCCCGACCGAACTAGCGGCCGCCGACGACGACAACGACGCCGCCAACAGCGCACCCACAGCGAACACCGCCAGTGCGCCCAAACGGGCACGCTCAACCAACAGCTCAGCCCAGTCTTTCATCGCCGCCTCATCAGCAGCCCCGTTCGCCGGCACAGCCGACATAGTCTGATCAGTCATAGACATGATCCTTTCCGGTCCACAACACCTGGCCGCGGACCCCTCGTATCGGGGGACTGGTGGAGATTGTAATATGTCAGCCCTGTGTCTGTACTGTGTCTGTACTGTGTGTACATTGATCGGCTAACTTGTAGGATCTTTGCCGCATGGTCAGTAAGGGCATCATGCGGCTTCGGGAGGAGACGGTTTTGAGGTCACGTGTGAGTGCGTCGCGGTTGTTGGCTTTGTCTGAGACGGTCGGGTTGGGGCGTCCAGGGGGGGGGGGGGGAGTGATCTGGCGTTTTTGGTGTGGCGGGGTGGTTGGGGTCGGGGTGTTGGTGGGTGTGGTGTTGTGGTTGGCGTCGCCTGTGTGGGGGCAAAGCGTTGGTCCTGAGATCACCAGTGTCGGTCCTTTCGCGGTGGCCGAGGGAACGACTGAGGTGGCAACGTTGACTGCGACCGACTCTGACACCGATCCGGGTGATTTGGTGTGGTCGTTGGCGGGTGAGGTTGAGGATGCGGGTGCAGACACGGCTGCGTTCACGTTGAGTGCGTCGGGGTTGTTGGAGTTCAGTTCGGCCAAGGACTATGAGTCGTTCGATGACGTCGATGGTGACGGCACCTACGAGTTGACGGTGCGGGTGAGCGACGGCACCAACGAGTACCTCGCGGATCTTGACGTGATTTTGGGCAACGTGGTCGAACTCACCGAGGTTACGGGGCCTTCTACGGTGACGTTCGCGGAGAACGACTGGTCGCGGGTGGCGACTTTCAGCGCGTCGTCGTCACAGGACAGTGATGGTGTGGTGTGGGTGCTCAGCGGTGATGATGCGGCGCGTTTCAGCATGGACGACCCGCCGGGGGCGTTGCGTTTTGATCTGGATGCGGTGGCGCCGTCGATTTTTTCGAAGCCGCCAGATTTTGAGGTGCCGGTGGACAGCGACGGCGACAATGTCTATGAGGTGACGGTGCAGCCCACCACAGCATCTGACAGCACTGCGACGCCGGTGGCGGTGACGGTGACGGTGACCGACACGGACGAGGCCGGCACGTTGGCGTTGTCGACGAAACGGCCCCGCACCGGTGTGGAGGTCACTGCGGTGCTGTCGGACCCCGACGTTGTGGTGGACGGCTCACAGGTGTGGGTGTGGGAGCGCACCGCGGGCAACAACAACTGGGTAGTGATCGCAGGGGCGGACTTGTCGAGCTACACGCCGGTCGCGGCCGACGCGGGGAGTTTCCTGCGGGTCAGCGTCACCTACACCGACAACCACAGCAGCACCGCGCAGGCCCGAGCGACCGCACCTGAGGTGGTGGCGGCGGATCAACTGGATGCGTTGTCGGTCAGCACCAACGACTCCGTCGCCTCCACCGGCACCGACGAGTGGAGGCGGATGCGCCCGGCGTTCAGTGCTGAGACGCTGCACTATTCGGTGGGCTGTGACAACACCGACACGATGACGCTCACGTTGAGCGCCGCCGACGCAGCGACCCGGATCTCGGTCGACGGCATCCAGTACCTCAACCCCGGCGCAGAAACCCCGTTCACCGCCACCCAGGAAGTGACCGGCGACAGCGTCGTGCGCATCGCCCTGGTCGATGCCGAGGGCGCCCAAACCCAATACGTGGTGCACTGCCTGCCCAACGACTTCAACGAGGTCACCATCACAAAGCCTTGGGGCGAGGACAAGGTACTCGACGAGCTGATCCTCCAAGTGCGCTCCAGGAGTGTGGTGCTCATGGACAGCAACGGCGTCCCGCGCCTCAACCATCGCACGAACATATCCGGAGCGATCCGATTCTATCCCGATGTCAACGGCGAGCCCCGATTCTCCAGCCGCGGCCCCGACGCCACCTACCAGATTCTCGACGCGGACCTGAATCAGATCGATGTGGTGTCAGCGGTAGCGCCGTTGACACGCGCCGACAGCCACGATTTCCGGGTGCTGGAGGACGGGAACTACATGTTGATGGCCTACCAGGACGCCGAGCGCGACTTGTCGCATCTCACCTTCAACGATAGGGACAACCAGCCCTACGGGACTGATGTGTATGTGGAGGACTCGGCGATCCAGATCGTGACGCCCTCGGGTGTGGCGGTGTTCAATTGGAACTCGTGGGACTGGCTGCCCCTCGAGGACTGTGCGCAGCATTTCTTCCCGCCCGGCGACGGCGACTACGCGCACCTCAACCACATCCAGATGGTGGACGGGCTCATAATCGCGTCGATGCGGGGATGCTCACGGGTGCTGGCCATCGACGCCAACAGCGGTGAGGTTGTGTGGAGGGTCGGGCCTTCGAACCTGAGCGACGCCGAGTGGGCCGAGCGCGGCATCGGCCCAGCGCCGCTGGACATCATCGGCGACCCCGAGAGGCAGTTCTGCGGGCAGCACGGATCGACACTGCTGCCCAACGGGAACCTGATCCTCTACGACAACGGCGTGCAGTGCACCATCAACCCTTGGACGCGCGAGAACCTGCTGCGCGTCAACGAGGAGTACAGCCGGGCCCTGGAGTACGCCATCGACGTCGACAACGGCGAGGCGGTGTATGTGCGCGAGCACTCGCTGCACGGCACCAAGACCGAGGTGGGCTATCGCCGCGGCAACGTGGAACCCTTGAGCAATGGCCACTGGCTGGTCAGCTGGGGAGACGCCCGGCCAAGAGGCGGCCCGCCGGCGCCGTCCGAGGACATGACGCAGGTCGATCCCGACACCGGTAAGGAATGGCTGTCGCTGAACGGGGCAGGCGGCAAGCCGATGCCGCCTGAGTTTTTGGCGGAGGATCGGCCGGCGTTGGAGGCGCGGTTCCCGGCGAGCAGTTATACGTCGGTGTTCCATTCCGGTGTGGGGGATGCTGTGACGGTGGTTGTGGCGTTCAACCGGCCGGTGGTGGACTTTGAGGCGTCGAGCCCGTCGTTGAGTGTGCAGGGCGCGACGGTGACGAGTGTGGATCCTCATGTGGTGGCGGGCGAGCCGGCTTATGCGTATCTGTTGACGTTGAATCCTGACGGCGACGGTGCCATCAGTGTTTCTGTGGTTGCGGGCGGGGGTTGTGATGTTGGGGGGGTCTGCGCGGCTGACGGCACCGTGTTGGCGGTTGTTCCCGCGCCGTTGGTGATCGATCCTCCGATTGAGGTGTTCTTCGGCGCGGCCGCTTACAGCGTGGGCGAGGGCGCGGTGTTGCAGGTGCCGGTGAGGTTGAGCGAGGCCCACGGCCATGTCGACAATGTTGAGGTGCCGATCGTTGCCTCGGGGGTGCGCGCGTCCGTGGATGATTTCGTGGTGGTTGGCAGTGTGAGTTTCGCGGCGGGTGAGATCATTAAGACGGTGGCCTTCGACGCGGTCGACGATGATGTTGTGGAGAGTCCTGAGACTGTCGAGCTCGGCTTCGGTACGCTGACGGAGGGGTTCACGGCGGGTTCGACGGCTGTGGCGACGGTGACGGTGACCGACGGCGACACGGCTGTGTTGGGTTTCAGTGTCGACAGCAGCGAGGTGTCTGAGGGCGGCGAGACCGAGTTGACGTTCGCGATCACCAACGGGGTGACGTTCGCCGACGATCAGATCATCACCATCGAGGCGGTTTCGGGGTCGGCGACCGCCGGCGTCGATTTCGTGCTTGAGGACTCGAACGGGCCGCTGTTGGCACCGTATGCGGTCACTTTGGAGGCGGGAGAGAGTTCGGTCACTGCGACGCTGGCAGCGGAGGACGACTCGGTTCCGGAGCTTGCTGAGACGGTCGGGTTGACAGCGACGCTCGCGTCGACGAGCACGCGGATCGGCTCGCGTACGGTCACGATCCCTGCCAGCGACCTGGGCGTGCCTGAGGTGACGATCGTTGCGGGCGGGGCGGTGACCGAGGGCGACGACGCGGTGTTCACGTTGCACCGCACTGTTGTGGTGGGTAGCCCGTTGACGGTGCCTTTGACGGTGCGTGTTCAGGTGAACGCAACCGGCGAAGTCCTCGACGGTGTAGCGGCGTCGACGGTTACGTTCCCCGCCGACAACAGCAGCGTCGAGTTGCGGGTTGCAACCGTTGATGACACTGTCGTTGAGGACACGGCCACGGTGAGGGCGCGGGTGTTGGCCAGCAACTCGGCGACTTATGAGCCGGGCGCTGCCAACAACGCTGCTGTCACAGTGTTCAACGACGACGACGCCAGTTTCAGTGTGACTGCGAGCACCACCCGGTTGGTTGAGGGCAACACAGCGACAGTGACGGTGCAAACCGGCGGGGTCACTTTCGCTCAGCCCCAGACCCTGACCGTGGATATCACCGGCAGTGCTGTTGTTGATGATGATTTCGAGCTGGCCGATGTGCAGGGCCAGCAGCTGGTGTCGCCCTATGAGCTGTCTCTCTCTGCTGGCGCCGACTCTGTGACACTTGAGCTGCGAGCAGTGACCGACGATGTCGACGACGACGCCGAGACGGTGGAGTTGTCGTTCGTTCATGACAGCCAGAACATCGGCGCGGTGACCATCACCATCGTCGAAGTGAACCAGCCGCCGGTGCTGGCAGGTCCCAACCGGTTGTGGTTCGCGGAGAACGACACTGCGGCGGTGGCCACTTTCACCGCGACGGACCCCGAGGCAGACACGATCACCTGGTCGCTCACCGGTGCTGACGCCACACGGTTCAGCATCACCGCCGGCGAACTACAGTTCATGGCGCCACCGGACTTCGACACAGCCGCGGACACCGGCGCCGACAACGTCTATGACGTCACGGTGCGCGCCTTCGACGGCGAAGACTCCGCCGAGCGCCCGGTAAAGGTGACCGTCACCGACATCGACGAGGCCGCCACCATCACCAACTCGGGATCGTTCACATTCAGCCACACCGAGAACTCTTCTGAGGTGGTGGCGATGTTCACCGCTGAAGATCCCGAGAATGCCCCTATCAGCTGGTCGTTGGCTGGAACTGACAGCGACGACTTCGAGATCAGCGACCACGGTGTGCTCACCTTCACACGCCCACCCGACTACGAACATCCCAGCGACGACAACAACAACAACGAATATCTGCTGGAGGTCTGGGCCCGCGCCGGTGCCAGCGACCCGATCACACAGGGCGTGACCGTCACCGTCAACAACGCCGACGAGGACGCCATCGTGGTGCTGTCATCGCCGCAACCCCAGATCGGTACACCCCTCCAAGCCACCATCACCGATCCCGACGACGTGCTGGCCGTGTCTACATGGACCTGGCAGCAATCAATGGACCGCACTACGTGGACCGATGTCGCCGTAGGCGCCGGCTACACCCCCACCGATGCCGGCTATTACCTACAAGCCGTCGCCACCTACATCGACGGCTTCGACAGGAACAGCGACAACGCCGCCACCAGTACGACCTATCCAACACGAACCGCGCCCAGCACCAACAACGCACCGCAGTTCGCCAACATCTCCCTGGATCGCACTGTCGCGGAGAACTCCACCGCGCGCACCGCTGTGGGAGCGCCGGTCACAGCCTCCGACGCTGATGCCGGCGACCGCACCAAACTCGCCTACACCCTCTCAGGCAGCGACGCCGTGCTGTTCGCCATCGACGCCGCCACCGGCCAGATACGTGTCGGGTCCACAACAATCCCCGACTACGAAACCGCGGTGACGTCCTACACCGTCACCGTCACCGCCACCGACCCCTCAGGAACCAGCGGCACCACCACCGTCGCCATCGAAGTGATCGACGCGAACGAACCACCGGCCGCTGCCCACGACAGCGCATCCACCTCTGAAGACGCGGCGGTGACCATCACGGTGCTCGCCAACGACACCGACCCCGACAACGACACCCTCACCGTGACAGTGCGCGACGCGCCACTGCACGGCCAAGTCCGGGTGCAGGCCGACAAGACGCTGCTGTACACACCCCGCAGCGACTTCAACGGCAAAGACATCTTCACCTACACCGCCTCCGACGGCCGCCTCACCAACCAAGCCACCGTGACCATCACCGTGTCCCCCGTCAACGACCAACCCAAGTTCTCGACCCCGACAGTGCAACGACAAGTCCCCGACGGCGCCCAACCCGGAACACCAGTCGGGTCCCCAGTAACCGCCAACGACATCGACGGCGAACCACTCCGCTACGGCCTCTTCGAATCCGACTCGCAATTCTTCACCATCGACACCGACACCGGCCAAATCAAAGTCGCGCCAGACACCACCATCGACCGAACAACCCAAACCAGCTACCAAATGCGAATCGAAGCCACCGACCCCCACAAGGCCAGAATCAGAACCCTCATCAACATCACCGTCACGGCTGGAGTGCCGCCTCCTCCGCCGCCGCCGCCGCCGCCGCCGCCGCCTCCTGTGGTGGAGGAGGACGAAGAGGACGAAGAGTCGGACGAGGAGGTGGACGAGGAGGTGGACGAGGAGGTGGCACCTCAACCGGAGGTGGTGGTTGGTGTGGAGATAAGCGGCCCCGCGTTCGCGGCCCCCCACACCGAATCCGTGTTCACCGTCACCGACACCACCGGACTGCAGACTCTGTCATGGACCGCGACCGGCCCCGACGACTTCACCGCGTCCAGCAACGGCGAACAGTTCGCGCTGACAACACCCACAGGCGGCTCCTACACCATCACCGTCACTGCCACCGACCCCAACAGCGACACCTACACCGCCACCGTCACGCTCAGCGTGCTCGGCGACATCGCCGGCCACCAATTCGCCGACGAGATCGTCTGGCTCGCCGAACAAGGCATCACCCGAGGCTGCTCCCAACAACCCCTGCGCTACTGCCCCCAAGACCCCGTCACCCGAGCCCAAATGGCCACCTTCCTCACCCGCGCCCTCAACCTCCAAACCCCCCAACAACCAGCCGGTTTCCAAGACGTGAACCCCGCCAGCGTGCATGCCCCCAGCATCGAAGCGCTCTACGCAACACAAATAACCCTCGGTTGTGCCCAACAACCCCTGCGCTACTGCCCCCAAAACCCCGTCACCCGAGCCCAAATGGCCACCTTCCTCACCCGCGCCCTCAACCTACAAACCCCCCAACAACCAGCCGGCTTCCAAGACGTGAACCCCGCCAGCACCCACGCCGTCAGCATCGAAGCACTCTACGCAACACACATAACCCGAGGCTGCTCCCAACAACCCCTGCGCTACTGCCCCCAAGACCCCGTCACCCGAGCCCAAATGGCCGCGTTCCTATACCGAGCCCGCCACCTCATAGCAACCGCCAGCCCCGGCACCAGCTAGCCCACCCCGACCAGCCGAAACCCACACCAGCCATGCCAGGGCCAGACCCACACAGCAGGTCATCGAGACCCGCTGTGCCGACAATCAAGCTGTGGCGAGATCGGGGAAGTAGGTGCCGTAGAAGCCGCGGTCGCGGGTGAGGAAGGCGTCCGCCGTGCTGAGTGCATGAGCGCCGATCAGGAAGTCGGTGATGATCCGTTCACGCGGTCCACCCACTCGGCGGTACCGCTGCCAGCGCAAACCCGCCTCGTAGGCGATGTCAGTGGTGATCGGCGACAGTGACGCGTTGATCTGCCGCAGCGTGTCGTCTAGGAGGGTCCGGCCGTCGAACGCCGGCACCAGTTCGGCGTACACGATGTCGCAGACCACCACGGCACCGGCGTCGTACGCCGCCTTCAGGCGTTCACGTGATTCGGGGCCATGGAGCTCGTCGCCGTGGAGAATGTCCAGCAGGACGTCGGTGTCGACGGCGGTGATCACCGTCCTCGGATCTCCTCGATGTAGTCGTCGGTGCTCCCGCTGCTGTCGAGGATGGCATACACCCTCTCGACGGGATGCTGCGCAGCGGTCCGCTTGTGAATGAGGAGTCCTCCCTCGGTGGGAGTGAGCTCCACCTCAACGTTGTGATTCAGGCCGAATCGCTCCCGCAATCCCTTGGGAATCGTGATCTGGCCTCTCTCAGATATTCGCATGGTACCTCCATCTGAATTACTGCTACATGATTTCATACTCTAGTGTGCGGAACGAACGAGCACAGGTCGTTCACCGCCATCACGGCCGGCCTGTACCATTCGTGCGGGCTCAGAACCGACGGCACCGCCCAATGCTGGCCCTGGACCACCAATCTTCCCGAGGGCGTTCGCTGGGTGTCTCAGGCGTAGACATGACGCACCCTCGCGCCGCGTTCATCGGGCGGTTCGCGCGGGCTAGCAGAAGTACCCCGTACGGGATTTGAACCCGTGCTACCACCTTGAGAGGGTGGCGTCCTAGGCCGCTAGACGAACGGGGCAGGTTCATCGCTGAGGCTATCTGCGACCGCATGAGTGTAACCGTGCGCCAAGATCCTCGGCGCGACAGAAACCAAAAGCTCGGGGAGGAGGACTCGAACCCCCAATGTCTGGACCAGAACCAGATGTGTTACCAATTACACCATCCCCGAAGGGCGACCGCATCGTACCGGTTTCCGTCGCTGTCTCGCACGAAATTTCCTCAACGTCGACCAGCGCGGGGGCGGCACCGTTCAGTTGGCATTGCCGAACCAGTTGTCGACGCGTCGATAACCAAGGATTCGCCCAAGCGACACAGCCATCGTCTCACGAGCCAATTGCCTCACTGATGCTTCACCGTCGGTCGGTGAGATGTATGCGGTGAGCCCGGCCTCAACGGAAATCTGAGCGAGGCGCAGCGAGTGATACGGATCAGACACCACAACCGCCGACGACAGGCCGCGGTCATTCAGCACTCTGGCTGTGGCTGCTATCTGCTCCCAGGTGGACGCACCGTCGGTCACCAGCAGCAGAGCGGACTCGGGGACACCTGCCTCCAGGAGATACTCAAATCCGGTGAAGCCCTCAGTGAACCGATCGCCTTGTTGTTTTGACCCTGTGGTGACAATGAGCGGCGCGGCGCCTTCGTGCCAGAGTTCCAAAGCATGGTCCAGTCGTCTCGCCAACACCGGGGAGGGCCTGCCGTCGTATTGCGCTGCACCGAGCACAACGATGGCGTCACCCGGCCCCCGATTGTCGACATCAAGGTTCATTCGCACCTGAATGAAGTTGATTCCGACGTAACCGACGACCAGAGTCCCGATTATCAAGAGCGTCCAGATGACGCGCCGCCCGGACAGCCAACCAAGCCGTCCGCTGCGCATAGGTCAGTCCGCTAGGCGGCTTCGGGCCGCGGCGATACGGGACAGTGTCTTCTCCTTGCCGAGGTGCGTCATCGCTTCCCACAGCGGGATGCCGGCGCCGCTGCCAGTGAGAGCAATACGTAATGGGGCCTGCGACATCACCCGCGCACCGAGTTCCTCGCTGAGCCGGTTGCCGACCTCGAACACGGAGGCCTCCAAGCGTGCAGGATCGTTGAACGGATCGGTTTCAAGCACGTCGGCGAGTTCGGCGAGGACCCGATCTGCTGCTCGGCCCTTGATCATGGCCTTGGCCCAAGCCTTCTCGTTGTATTCGCTGATTTCATCGACAAAAAGCCAATCGAGCCAAGCGGCCGCTTCCGACAGCGTCGAAATGCGCTGCTGAACCTCCGCCGCGAGCGCCTCAACAACCCCAAGGTCATAGTGATCGGCAAGCCAAGGCGCAGCGGCTTCCACAAACTCAGCCGGCGTCAACGCTCTGATGTATGCGTTGTTGATGTGTCTGAGCTTTGCGAGGTCGAAATAGGCGGATCTCTTGTTGACAGCTTCAAGCGAAAACAGCGAAACGATCTCCTCGATCGGCCGAATCTCAATCTCGTCGGGTGGACCCCAACCCAGCAGAGCCAATGCGTTCAGCAGCGCCTCGGGGAGATAACCGTCAGCTACGAACTCTGCGAGTGCGACGCTGTCACGACGCTTCGACAGCTTCTTGCGTTGCTCGTTGACGAGCAGCGGAAGGTGGGCATAACGCGGTGTTGGACCATAGCCGAGCGCTTCCCATAGCAGCTTGACTCTGGGGGTGGTGTTGAGAAGATCCTCGCCCCTGATGACATGGGTGATACCCATGTCGTGATCATCGACCGCGTTGGCGATAAAGAACACCGGTGAGCCGTCGCCGCGCCGGATCACGAAATCATCGATCGTGTCATGGGCGACCTCAACCCGACCACGAATCAGATCATCGATGACCGTTGAACCCTCATCAGGCACACGAAAGCGGACCACTACCCCATCACCGTCGGCCACATTGCGATCACGCGACCAGCCGTGATAGCCCTCCCGCAAACCTGCCTCGGCAGACAGACGCTGCGAATCGGCGGCGCTCAGATCGCAGAAGTACGCCTTGCCATCATCAATGAGCTGCTCGATGGCAGCCTCATGCGCGTGCTTGCGTTGAGACTGGAAGTACGGCCCCTCATCCCAATCGAGTCCGAGCCAGCGCAACGGCTCCACGATGGCATCGACAAACTCCTGAGACTTCTTCGACTCGTCGGTGTCTTCGACCCGCAACACGAACTGTCCGCCGTAGCGACGAGCAAACAGCCAGTTGAAAAGGGCGGAACGGGCGCTCCCCACATGAAGGTAGCCGGTCGGTGCCGGCGCAAAACGAACCCGCGGAGCTTGCATGAGCCTCAGGCTAATCGTCGCCCGACTACGCGCGATGACACCCCCAGAAGCTATTTTCGCCGTTCATCAGCGAGTATGCGTTCCTAGAGCCCTAGCGGAGATCTCCAGTCATCGGCACACGCAGCCGCCACCGCCGCAGGATCCATGCGCAATGTTGCTTCAGGAACAAGGTCGGCGATCTCGCGTGCGGTGAAGTAATGGAACGACAAATGATGCAACTCTTCGAATAGCGGTCTGCGGAACTCCACAAGCTCATCGGCAGCGTTACCGAGATAGCCGAACACGATCAGCGCGACACGAAGATCATCAGACACAGGCGCCCGCCCATACAGCGACGCACGGCGCAACCCAACCGCACATGCACCCTCCAACACATCGGCTGCGTGCTCGCCCGGAGCGAGCACAAGATCACCCTCGAAACGTTTTGCGAGCTTATGCACATAGCCCTGATCGGGACCTTGGTTGCCCACCGCTGGTCCCGAAGGCTGCGCGGCGCCAACCACCTCGCCTGGCCGATTCGCCAACCAACTGCCCGCACGACGCGGAGCAGACACATAGGCCTTGGGTCCATCGGCCCTGCTAGGAAAATGGCGCGGCACAGACATGGCCGGTAAGCGTAGCGAGGTTCTTCGGTTCCTCGTTCCCAGCCTCTGGCATTGCGCTAGGCCCCGGCCCGGAGTTGCATGGTGCCAAGCGGCGGACTGGGATCGGGTGGCTTTCTAGGCTCTGTCCCGACTGCCGTCGGGCTGGGGCATGCGGTAGCCGACGCGGGCCACGGTGTAGATGTACTTGGGGCTGACAATGTTGTCGCCGAGTTTGCGGCGGAGGTTCTTGACGGTGGTGCGCAAGACACTAACGTCGACGTAGTTGTCGACGCCCCAAACGCCTTGCAGTATCTGTTCTTGGGTCAGCACGGCGCCCGCGTTGGAAGACAGCTCGCACAAGACTCCGTATTCGCGGGGGGTCAGATCGATAAAGCGGCCGGCGACGCTCACCGAGCGGTTCCCGTAGTCGATGGCCAGATCGCCCAGCACGAAGGAGTCCTTCCGCTCCGGTCTCTTCCGCAGGGCAGCGCGTACCCTCGCGGCCAGCTCGGCAGGAGAGAAGGGCTTGGTGATGTAGTCGACCGCCCCCATCTCGAAGGCGCGTTCGATGAGCTCGGACCTGTCGTATGCCGACAAGAAGATCACGGGCGCGTCGCAGCCGGTGAGGACGTCTCGCATCAGCGCGATCCCGTCGGTGTTCGGCAGCATCATGTCAAGCAGCAGAACGTGGGGGTCGGTCTCCTCCACCAGGTCGGCCAGCTGCCCAGGGTCGCCGGTCACGATCGCCTCGAAGCCCGCTGGCTCGAGGGTGTCCCGGACCAGCTTGAGCGTGCGAGGGTCGTCGTCGAGCGCGAGGACCCGCATCCGCCCGCTGTCGGCCTCAGGGGGCGCAAGTTTGGAGTCCTGGGCGCGATCGCCGGTTGGGACGACCGCATCCGGGTCTGCCGCGGGGATGGTGAAAGTGAAGCGGCTGCCCAGACCGGGCCCGTCGCTCTCGGCCCAGATACGGCCCCCGTGGGCCTCCACGATCCCCTTGCAGATGGCCAGCCCCAGTCCCAGGTCCGCGCTCTGGTCTTGACCCTGTGGTCGGTAGAACTTGGTGAACAGGTGCGGGAGCAGATCGGCCGTCAACCCCCGTCCGTTGTCGGCGACGCTGAAAGCGACATGGACGCCTTCGACAGCAGCGGACACCTTGATGGACGACTCGTCGTGCGAGTTGCGAGACGCGTTGGTCAAAAGGTTGCAGAGCACCTGGACGACGCGCCTCCCCCCGGCCATGACCGGGGGCAGATCGGAAGGGAGGCTGATGCGGACGTTGTCTCGGCCACCAGCGGCCAAAAAAGTGTTGCGGGCATCGTCTACCACCTTGGCCACCTCAACGGGCTTGGGAACGACCGAGAGCGTGCCCGTCTCGATCCGCACGACGTCTATGAGGTCTGCGATCAGACCCGTCATATAGTCGGCCTGCTCGTCGATGATCCGGAGGAATTCGACCATCTCAGTCCGGCGAAGCGAGGAAATGCCTGCCAGCAAAGTCGCGGCAGAGCCTTTGACGCTGGTCAGCGGCATGCGCAACTCGTGGCCGACCATGCCCAAGAACTCGGTACGCAGCCGCTCCAAGTCGGCCTGAGGGCTCATGTCCTGCACGGTCAGAACCAGCGAATCCAGCTTCCCGTCTTCTGATCGGACGGGCGTGGCGTTGATCAAGACGGCGGCGGTCTGCCCGCCGGGGGCCTTTACGACGTAGTCCTCGGCCATGACGGCCTTCCCAGTTTCAATCGCTCTCGCCATGGGGAGGCGTCTTCCCGTGACCTGCTTGCCGTCGGAATCCCAAAACGTCGCGGTGTCCAGCATCTCTTGCACGGAGCCGTCCGACATCAGAACTTCTCGGACAATGCGGCCTACCTCCCGGTTCGCCGACGTCAGCATTCTGGTCTCGGCGTCAAACACCAGAACGCCCACAGGGACGCTGTTCAGCAGGGTCTCCAAACCGGCCCTGGTTCGCTGCTCTTCTCTGTGCCCGCGGGCATTGTTGATGACCAGAGCGACCTGGGAGGCGAGCATCACCATGGTGTCCTCGTCGTCCGAGGAGAACTCCTGGCCCGAGCCTCCCTCCTTGTCGCCGAGGTAGATGGCGCCGAAGCGCTCGCCCTGGGAGCGGATGGGCGCAACCAGAAAGGGCATGACCGGGTTCGTCGGAAACGGCGGGTTGAACTCCGGAAGGCCCCGCTCTTCGAGGTGGCTGTGGAAGTCCCGGATCCGTATCGGCTCACTGAAGGAGCCCAGGTGCTTTTGGAATTTCATCCCGTCGGGCATGACCAAGAACTCCTGGGCCTGCTCGCGTGATACCCCGAAAGCGATGTAGTCCACGACCCTCCCGCGATCGTCGTAGAGCAGCAGCATCCCGTAGCGGGCGCCTGTCAGCGATTGCGCGCTGCCCATCACCCCCCGAAGTACCGTGTCGAAGTCCAGGTTCTCGTCGACGCGCAAGCTGGGCTCGCTCAGAAGCGAGACCCGGTCCTGCAGCGCCCTGACCTCCGCTACGGGGTCGTCAACCTGACCCATACCGCCACCCGGACAGGCGAACCGAACCCCAAGACACTCCGTCGTACCGAACCAACTGCTCAAGCTTAGACCCCACAGCCAGTGTTTCTAGCGCAAACTGACGAACCTGACAATCACCCCGGGCGGAGAGGGCCGATTATTCGAGGAAAGCCGTACAAGCCAGCCCGAATCGCGGCCCACAAAATGCGAATAGAGCGGTGGCGTCGTTGTGGTGCGCCTCGACCGGTAGTCGCGAGGCTCTGCTCAGATCATTTGCTATGGCTCAGCCATGCCGAGCAGCCGCTGGAGCTGCACGCTCGGATGGACATACTCAACTTGGGCACCGTCCGTATCTTGATCGAACCTTCGAAGACGCTCCGGTCGAGGTCGTCGGTGAGGTCGTCGGTTATGAGAAGGAATTTGCCCTTCGGCCAGACCCTCGGATTCGCGTAGTAGTCCTGTTCCAGTGCAGACATTTCGCTACAGAGGTTGTCCGACCAGTCGGAGTCGCTGTCGCTTGCCATGTTGTCGGCGTCGTAGCAGATGTAAATCAAATTGGCGGTGACGGTGCCGTCGGTATCACGGGTCACCTCGTGGAAAACCACAAAACGGCCGTTTATCGAATGGTCGGAGATGCTCCACTTGACCTGGAACTGGGTTCCGAATTCCTCGTATACGTCCGGCCGCCCCCAAGCTATGAAACGGCGAATGGGAGAGTTTCCAACGGTGTGCACCTCGCCATATGCGGGAGGGGGCTGGTCGGTGCGCTCGGCGGTGAGCGTGGCCCGAGAGGTCTCAAGGCCATAGCCCGACCACGCTGTCGTATCTCGGTCGCGATAGTCTGTGTACGAGTACACGGCATCGACGCGGAACTTGTACTCGGCGTCCCGGAAGTTTTCAAAGATGTAGGAGCGCGAAGACGAGGACAACTCGCCTGCTTGATTGCCTGCTTTTATCAGCAGCCTCCATGCGCCTGAGCGGTCTGTCGCCTTGCGAACCCAGACATTGAAGCCCTTAAGGCGAAGCGTGTTGTTGTAATAAGCGAGTTCCACATCATCCGTGCAAGCAGCGGAAATTGATTGCGGCGACGACCATGTGACCCTGATATCGGGGCTGTTGGTACTCACCTTCGCTGCGTTGACGCTGGCCGGTCCCGGCGGACAGGAGGAGGCCCCGTGGTCCAGCCGCTCGGTGACTAGCGGCTCCGGTTCCGGCTCCGGCGGCGGCGGCACGTACGTCAACTGGGGTGGCGGGAGAACATCGCGTAGCACCGGTGCCTGGGCGGGCACCGGTGCCTGGGCGGGCACCGGAGCCTGGGCGGGCACGTCTACGTCGGTGCGGCCGGATCTGCGCCCGATGTTGTTCGACCTGATCCGGTAGCGGTATGTCTTGCCGGGCTCGATGGCGTCGTCGGTGTAGCTGAACTCTGAGCCGGTAGTCGTTGCGGTCTTGCTGAGCCGGTCGCCGCTTCCCAGGATCTTGCGGTACACCGCGTAGGAATCAGGGGTGCAGCCGCTGGGTGCGTCCCATCTGACCTCGACCGCGGTGTGGTCTGCGCTGAGCGTGCTGGTGACGTTCGTCGGCCGCTCGTTGCATGGGATGTCGGCGTGGGCGGAACCGGCGACGGAAACCACTGCCGCGGCCGCGGCCAGCGTCATTACAACAGCCACGGACGCGATTCGCCGCCTAGAAGCGGTCGAAGATTTCATCCCCCTTTGACCGGTCTTTGCGGGGACCTTGGCCGGTGTGCTTGCTGAGCATGTCATGGGAGAACCTCTTTCTAGCATCGTGGGCTCAGGCCCAGACTACATAATGTTTCATATTTATATCATGTATCTGCCACATATCGGGATGTTCGTAGTGTTTCTATACAGAACTCATGAACGCTGACCCACCTCGTGTTGCGCCGAAACTCAGCGGGATGCCTCCTCGGTACAATGACCTCCCTTCGGTTGACGCGCCTAAGATTCAACTAACCGGACCGCGAGAAGCACGGAGCAGACCAGCCTGAGTGAAAGCCGGGGAGGACCATATGTATCCGATCGCCAGGACCAGTACACCGTCGAATAGCGGATCGCCATAACGTTGTACCTGCAAGCGCTCTACGCGAGACTCCTACGGTGATCGATCAACCCCTCGCCGAGTTCAGAATGCTTGATGTCACCGACCGGCGGGGAGCACTATGCGGACGGATCCTGGCTGATCTCGGCGCGGATGTAACTCGTTTGAACGACAACGACGACGACTCCACCATCGACCGCTACCGCAACCACGGCAAGGTCCGCGCCGAACCTGGTCGGGGACTCTCGGAGTGGTTGCCGCTCGTCGATGTGTTCATCGAGAACAGCGGGCCTCGATCCGAACTGGACCGCGCCGCGCTCGCAGCCCAATACCCCCACCTTGTGATCGTCAGCCTCACCGATCTCGGTCTGAGCGGTCCGCGCTCGCACTGGTATCTGGAATCGCTCCCCGCCCAAGCCGCCAGCGGTGCACTTCACGCCACAGGTCATCGCTCACAATTCCCAACCGCCCTTCCCGGATACCTGGCCCACGATTGTGCTTCGGTCCACGGCGCAATGGCCGCGGTGGCGGCTCTAATGGACCGGCGGCGGACTGGACTGGGACAGCAGATCGAAACGAGCTCGCAGGAAGCAGGACTGGGCGGGACGTATCCGTGGGGCGTGGCTATCCCCGGCTACCTGTCGGTAAACCCTTTCCTCCCGGTTGAAGGGAGGCGCAACGCTGAGGGGTTTTATCTGGTCGTGCCCTGCCGCGACGGCCATGTACGCATGGTGTTTGGCAGCGAGTCGGATTGGCAGGCGTTCGTTGAACTGTGTGGTGTGCCCGAAGAAGTCTCCGGAGACGAGTGGAACAGTCGGATTCACCGCGCGATGAACCCGGACCCGATCCGTGAAGTCGCGGAACGCGCGTTCGCCAACCAGGACAGGGCTGAACTGTTCGCTGCGTCGTTACGGCTCGGCCTGCCGCTCGGTTCGGTGCAGCATCCGCTGGAGTTTGTGAACCATCCCCAAACTACCGAGCGAGGGTTCTTCGTCGATGGAGTGGCCAGCCGCCTCTGGAGGTTCCAGCCTCCACCTACTGAGGCATCCCCACCCACTGAGGCAACCACCGAGACACGGGCCTCCCGTGCTTCTGGCACCCGAGATCACAACGGTCTACTGCTCGAAGGGTTGCGTGTCATCGAGTTCGGGATCGCCGCGGTGGTGCCCGAACTGTGCTGGATGCTCTCAGAACTCGGGGCGGACATCATCAAGATCGAGTCCCGCAAGAAGCCTGATGTGCTCCGCGCGGCCGGCCTCGACGACCTCGACAGGTCCTTTTGTTTCAACATGGAGTGCAGAGGTCGTCGCGGAATCGCTTTGGATCTCACGACAGCCGACGGGCGGCGACTGGCCAAAGAACTCTGCGCCGCAGCCGATGTGGTCGCCGAGAACAACCGCGGCGGCGTGATGGCCAGACTCGGTCTCGATTATCCAGACATCGCGGCGGTCAATCCGAACGTGGTCTACGTGGCCTCGCAGGGTTACGGGCGTGGGGGTCCCATGGGAGAAATGAAGGCTTTCGGCCCGCTGAATTCAAGTTTCGCTGGTGTTCATATGTTGTGGAGTCACCCGGACGGTCCCTATCCATGCGGTACCTCGCTCAATCATCCCGACCACATCGCCTCGAAGATGTTGACGGTGGGTGTCTTGTGTGCGCTTGACCACCGCTATCAAACCGGTGAGGGGTCCTTCGTGGAGATGGCCCAAACCGAAGCCGCCGCGTACCTGCTCGGCGAGCTCTATCTGGAGGCAATCGAGACTGGCGTGAACCCCACGAACCTTGCCAATCGCGACCCCCGAATGGCCCCTCAAGGTGTCTATCCCGGTTCAGAGGACGACAGTTGGGTCGCCATCACGGTGCAGAGCGACGATGCTTGGCGGGCACTTGAGCTCGCAGCCGGTTGGACCGCCGATGAGACCCTGGGCAACGTTGAAGCTCGATTCGTCGCCCACGACGCCATTGACGAGCGGCTGAGCCGGTGGACTTCGCTGCGCTCTGTTGCAGAGACCGCCGAGTTGCTCCAAGCTGTCGGGGTGTCGGCGATGCCGGTGATGGGTCCGCTGGATCATCTCGGCGACCCCCACCTTTGCGAGCGGGGACTCATGGTCGATCTGGTACACGAGGTACACGGCCCCGAGCAACAGCCTGCCAATCCCACCCGAATGTCACGCACCGTGCTGCGCACCGCCCAGTCTGCTCCTCCACTCGGGCATCACACCCACGAGGTGCTCCGCGAAGTGCTCGGCATCGATGACGACGAACTCAACCGTCTCGAAGCCGCCGGCGTTTTCTACTGAGCAACGCCGGGCGTCGCCGGAGCGGTTGGGGGCCCAAACCAAATCTGCGCGATAAACCACACAGGATGTAGTTAATCGCGCAGATTTCGGGGAATCAGGGCTGCTCGTCGGCTATGAGTAAGCCGTAGACGAGGGAATCGATGAGCGCCTGCCACGACGCCTCAATGATGTTCTCAGAAACGCCGATAGTCGACCATGAGCGCTCGCCGTTGGTGCTGTCCAGCAGCACACGGGTAACCGCCCCGGTTCCCTGCTCAGTGTTGAGGACCCGAACCTTGAAGTCAGTCAACGACACCCGATCGATCTCCGGATAGCGGCCGTTCAGAGCCGAGCGCACGGCCGCGTCGAGTGCGTTGACAGGACCGTTTCCCTCCCCCACCGCGATTCGGCGTTTACCGTCAACCCAGATCTTGACGGTGGCCTCAGTCTCCACATCGACCGTTACGTCGTTCCACAAGCGGGCACCGGTGCCGGAACGATGGGCCATGTCGACCGTAAAGGACTCAAGGTTGAAATAGGGTTGTTCCCAACCGGCCGCGCCGCGCATCAACAACTCAAGGGAAGCATCGGCAACTTCGAAGTGATAGCCCAGATGCTCGAGCTCCTTGAGGGTCTCGACGACATCACCGAGAACCTTCCCGTCGATCTCAAGACCCAGGTTCTTAGCTTTCATTGCCAGAGTCGAGCGCCCGGCCATCTCTGAGACGACAATGCGCGTACCGTTGCCCACTGACTCCGGTTCAACGTGTTCGTAGGCATCAGGCCGCCTATTCAAAGCGCTGGTGTGAAGGCCGGCTTTGTGCGCGAACGCCGAGGAACCCACATAAGGCTGCTGCGCGTCGGGGGTGAAATTGACCAGCTCAGCGATGTGGTGTGACACCGCGGTCAACCGAGGAATACGACCTTCGGGAAGACATTTAATACCCATCTTCAATTCGAGGTTGGCCATGATCGGGACCAGGTCACAGTTGCCAACCCGCTCGCCGTAACCGTTGATCGTGCCTTGGACCTGGGTGGCTCCGGCCCGCACGGCAGCTAGAGCATTGGCTACGCCACAGCCAGTGTCGTTGTGAAGGTGGATACCGACACCGCAGTCCACGTGGGCGATCACATCAGACACGGCTCGTTCGATTTCGGGAGGCAACGAACCACCGTTGGTGTCACACAACACCACCGCTTCAACCCCAGCAATAGCAGCCTGTTCGAGCACTCGAAGGCTGAACTCAGGGTTTCGTTTGTAGCCGTCAAAGAAGTGTTCAGCATCAAAAAACACCCGTTTACCAGCAGCTACCAGGAAGGCAACCGAGTCGGCGACCATTGCCACACCCTCATCAAGGGTCGTGCCGAGCGCTTCGGTTACGTGATAATCCCAACACTTGCCAACAATGCACACGACCTCGGTCCCGGCGGCCACCAGCTTGGCCAGCGAGTCGTCTGAATCAACCTTGCCACGGGGGCGTCGGGTCGAGCCGAAAGCCACAAACTCGCTTGTCTCGAGGTGCAACTCGGTCCGAGCACGCTCGAAGAACTCGTCGTCTTTGGGGTTGGCACCAGGGTAGCCACCCTCGATATAAGCGACCCCGAGCAGGTCGAGTTGCTCCGCGATCCGCATTTTGTCGTCAACAGTGAGCGATATGCCTTCCAGTTGCGAGCCGTCACGCAGCGTGGTGTCGTAAATCTCGACTTGTGCTGGCCAAGCCTGGTCTCGAACCCCGGCGCGTTCGATCGATACCTCGGGTTCGGTCATGACGCCAGCTCGTTCCATGATCGGTACTTCGGGTTCTTGCCCCTTACAACCTCGGCATACGCCTCCGCGATGGCTTTGGTGGCCGGACCCGGGCAGGGGATGGCGCGATCATCAACTGAGTTCACTGCGCTGACTTCCGCGGCGGTACCGACAACAAATATTTCATCCGCTATGTAGAGATCGCTTCGGGACATCTCACCGACCGCGATGTTGATTCCCATGTCTTTAGCCAGTGCGGCAACGGTGTCCTGGGTGATTCCTTTCAATGCGCCCGCCGACGTTGGCGGGGTGTAGACCACATCACCGAGACCCACGAAAATGTTCTCGCCGCTGCATTCGGAGACTAAACCAGCATTGTTGAGCATGATCGCCTCGTCGTAACCCGCGGCCACGGCTTCCATTTTGGCCAAGGTTGAGTTGGCGTAGTTGCCGGTGGTTTTGGAAGCGGGCGGCATGATGTTGTGGTCGTGGCGCTTCCACGACGAGATCTTCATGCGCACACCCTTGGTTGCGGCGTCATCACCGAGGTATGCACCCCAGGGCCAGGCGGCGATGGCGATGTCGGTCTTGCAATGTTCAGTCGACAAACCCATCTCGCCGTAGCCGAAATAAGCAATTGGACGTAGATAACAGCTGCTCAGCTGAGTGTCGGCTACGACATCTTTGCATGCCTGAACGATTTCAGGAATCGAGTACGGCATCGGTATGTTGAGGATTCGGGCCGAGTTGAAGAGACGCTCAATGTGCTCGGTGAGCCGAAAAATGGCTGGCCCATCAGCAGTCTCATAGGCACGAATACCTTCGAATACGCCGGTTCCATAATGCAGCGTGTGGGAGAGCACATGGATCTGCGCTTGTTCCCACGGCACCATCTCGCCGTTCATCCAGATGTGGGGAGTGGGGGTGATGGGCATTGTGCCTCCTACAAGCGAGCGGCGATGACGTCGCCTATTTCTGTGGTTGATCCGCTGAGAGAATCAGGATTATTGCAGGCCTTACGGATCCTCTCAGCAGCCTGGTCCTCACCAAGATGGTCAAGCATCAACGCGCCAGACAATATTGCAGCTGTGGGGTTGGCTTTGCCGGTGCCCGCAATGTCTGGAGCAGATCCGTGGACAGGTTCAAACATGGAGACCCGCCCAGGATGCAAGTTGGCCGACGCCGCGAAACCAATCCCGCCGCTCACAGCACCGCCGAGGTCTGTCAAGATGTCGCCGAAAAGATTGTCGGTGACGATGACGTCGTAGCGCTGCGGATCATCCACAAAGTAGATGCAGGCCGCATCGACATGATTGTAGGCCGTTTCCACTCCTGGGTACTCGTCGGCCACCTCGTTGAAAGTCCGTTCCCAAAGGTCGCCCGAGAACGTCAACACGTTGGTTTTGTGAACCAGCGTCAGGTGTTTGCGCCGTTGCAACGCCAACTCGAAGGCATAACGAACGCACCGTTCAACACCGACACGGGTGTTGACCGACCCCTGAGTGGCAATCTCGTGGGGGGTGTTCTTGCGCAGAAACCCACCTTCACCAGCGTAAGTGCCCTCAGTGTTCTCGCGGATGACCACAAAGTCGAACTCTGTGTCCTCTCCCCCCGACATCGGACTGGTGTTGGCGCTGTCGGGTCCGCAACTGAAAGGCCGGTAGTTGATGTAGAGGTCAAGGTCGAAGCGCATTTTGAGCAGAAGTCCTCGCTCAATAACTCCGGGCGGCACATCAGGGGTTCCAACCGCCCCGACATAGATGGCGTCAAGGGCGCGCCACTCGTCAACTATCTCATCGGTCAGCACAACGCCGTCTTTCAGGTAGCGGCTGCCGCCGAGGTCGTAGTCGACCGCGTCGATTTCGACCCCTGCCGCGGCGATGACCTTCAAGCCTTCGGCTATGACTTCCGGGCCGATACCGTCGCCGCCCACTATTCCCACTCGATGGGTCATGTTCTTCTTCTCATTCGCTGGTTGTCGGGGACAAAAGAAAACCGCCCACCGAAGTGGACGGTCGGGCGCACGCCACAACGGGCGTGCGCTACGAAATAACTACGATCAACGGGCCGTGTGATCCCATCCCCCAAGTGTACCCCCTGCATTCCCCGTCGTCATCTGTATTGCGTTCTGCACCCGCCTGGGACTTGCGTTCGTGGATGCACACCTGGCTGCGGACCCTCAGATCACGTCCGATACACAAAGTTTCCGATTGTCACTGTTGGGTTTGCCGGGGCTCCCAACCCGGCACCGGTTGACACACCCAGTTACTCAGCAGTCTCCTAGAGCTTGCGACTATTTTTGTAGTAACAGTTATGACATACTGCAGGAGGCAGCAGCGTCGGCAACGTCGCCAGTTGTTGCAACTTCCCAAAGGGGCCGGATGACGTGATCGGTTTTGTTTGTTCCCGGCGGCGGCATTTGGTGAGACGGCTGCGGGTCGCTTTGATTCACCGTGAGTTGAGCCGGGTCCGGTTGTGTGTCGGGTTGGTTGTGGCGTTGACGGCTGCGTTGGTGGTGGGGTCACCGTCGCCGGCTGGGGCCGTCGCGGGGTACGGCGATGTGGGTGAAGGCGCTTGGTACACCGACGCGGTGCAATGGTCTGTTGATAACGGGATCGCTGGTATTGCCGGGACCTGTTTCGCGCCTGAGACTCCGGTGTCGCGTGGTGAAACAGCGGTGTGGATCCACAACATGGAAGGCTGGCCCGATGCCGGGGTTCGTCATTCGTTCACCGATGTAACAGACGCGTCTCAAAACGATGCGATCTCGTGGATGGCCAACAACGAGATCACCACCGGCAAATCACCAACCACCTTCGCGCCTGACGACACGTTGACCCGTGCCGAAGCAGCAACGTTTCTGCATCGTTTGGAGGGTGAGCCTGCTGCGCCTGCGCACAGTTTCGTCGACGTTGTTAAGGGTTGGCAACAAGACAGCGTGTCGTGGATGTCCCACACCGGTATCACCACCGGCAAATCACCGACCACATTCGCTCCTGATACCACGTTGACCCGTGCCCATCTCGTTACCTTCCTGTACCGCTACCAGGACGAACCGGACGTAACCCTCAACACCTCAACCCCACACTGCGACCCCACCACCGATGTGACCGAGGATTCTGCCGGTGCTGCGCCCGCGCCGGATGAGGACGTGAACGAACCGGAGAATCAGCCTTCCGTGCCAGCGGGAGAGCCTCCCATGCCAGAAGGGGAGTTCGAGGACATCCTCGTTTCGGTGGGAGGGGCGGCGTGGCCGTTCCTGGCAAGCGGGCTGTTCAGCGATGCCGACAACGATGTCGCCGAACTCACTTACGCGACGACGCTGAGCGACCCCGCGGTGGCCACCGTGGAGGCCGTCGTGGACAGAGAAGGACGTACAGCCGTCATCGTCACCGGCACGGCGGTCGGATCCGCGACGCTCACGGTCACGGCCACCGATCCCAGCGGCCTCTCGGGGGAGCATCTCTTCAACGTCGTGGTGGACGATTCGGGCTTCACGCCGCTGCCCGAAATCAAGCTCGACAACGACAAGATCGAACTCGGCGATGATTACATGACGCTCCCCGGCGCATGTACACCAACACTGATCAACACGCGGGTTGCCGCGTTCTTTCATGAGCTGAGGTTCACCGTCCATTCAATGACGTGGCAGACCAGAGTCGATTCGACGGCCGACTGGGTCAACATCGAGGGTACGACGACAACGGACGGGCGGCTCTGCCCCCATGCCGCCAAGGCGGCGGGAGAATACCGGATGGTGATGGAACTCAGCGTGCAGCCCAACGAGCACGTCGAACCCCTGCGTGGATTCTACACAGCCGCGAACACGTTCACCGCGACGGCTCCGCCTATCCCACCCCGCTCAGTCACCTTGGCGGAGTTATGGGATCTTGTCGGCTTCTCGCAAGAGGATCACTGGATCCTCAGCGAATTAAGTCTGTTGGACGCTGATCAAGTCTATGTGCAGGAGCGAACAATAACCCTCCCCTTGGCCGGTGAAACAACCTTGATTGTTGTCCGCGAGACTCCCGGGACACTCCGCACGATAGACGCTATTGAAGAGAGAGTCCGTCAACATGAAGATTTCATGAATGTCGCCTTTCCGTTCAAGACATTACCCGCTTTCATCTCGTACAGTGATTATGCAGCCGGATTCTTCATTCGCATATACCAGCGACATCCTCCTGTCGGAATTGTTAATATTCGGCCAGAATTCCAAGAGAACTCCTCCCTCATCGCGCACGAAACTGCTCATACTTACTGGCACAGTCCACGCCTACCGTGGCGACAGACTCCAATGATAAATGGCGTAGGGCTGATCCCATTTACCTGGATTTTTGAAGGGGCTGCGTCATTTCTGGATCGTCTCTCGGAGGGTTGGATACCTGAAACCGCGACTATTCCCAGCCAATCTGGCTGCAACCTGTTCGATACCATAGGAGAGTTGGACCAGATTACATTTAATCCTGACGAGAAGTCCTTGGATGGTCGTATTCATGAGTCAGGATGCAATTACACCATGGGGTTTGGATTATTCTCCGCTTTGTACTACCGCTTGGGAGACGATGAATTCCGGAGAGGATTCGGAAGTCTGTACTTGAAGTTATTCAATCTGGAACACGAAGATCAGTGCACCGGCGTTGAAACAGGCATTTGCTACGTGCGGAAAGCTTTTGTTGAAGAAGCTTCTCCCGGGTGGTATGCCGAAGCAGCCGGTGAGGTGATCGATCAGTGGTACCAAGGTGACCCACACCCTCCCGGGTAGTTGAGTCGAACTTCTCCTTGTCGTCATCTGCAATTTGAGGGGTTAGGGGTCGAGTTGGGCGAGGTACTTCTTTCGGCCGCGTTCTCCGATGCGGTTGAAAAAGGGGATGAGTCGTGGGATCAGCGACGGGGTCCACAACGCGGCGCGTGCGGAAAGGCTTTCGAGATAGGGGACGTATATCTCAAGCTTGGGTTTGGCGAGGGCTCGTTCGTAGGCGTCGGCCACATCATCGACCGTCTTGACGGCACTCACAAAATTGAGTGCGCTGCCGCCCGAGCGGGCCTCGTGTTGCAGCATCGGAGTGTTGACCGCGGTCGGATAAATCCCGCTGATCGCCACGTTGGTGTCAGAAACCTCTGAGTTGAGAGCAGCGAGAAACGCCCGCAAACCTGCCTTGGCCGCAGAGTACGGAGCAGATGCCGGCAGCGGGCAGATTCCTCCCATGGAAACGGTGGCCATGATGTGACCACGGTTCCGGTCTAGGAACACACCCAACGCGGCACGAATCAACTGCATCGGGTTGCGCAACAAGACATCAAGGTGAAGATCAATGTCGTCAGGGCTCAGATCGGCGATGTCACCGGGGATCAGCACACCGGCGTTGCACACGAGAACGTCAAGATCGTCACGCCATTCGCCGGCAATCCGCTCGCACAGAACGCCGGTTTGTTGCTGATCAGAAAGGTCACAACCCACAGCGGTCACCGCCGCACCGATATCGGTAGCGGTCCGCTCGGCTAGTTCGGGCGTACGGTCCACGGCGATTATGTGAAAGCCCCGCTCGGCAAAACGGCGGGCCACTTCGGCTCCGATACCCGAAGCGGTACCGGTGATGAGAGCGGTGCTGCGGGTCATCGCTGGTTGCTTTCAGTGAGGCCGACTGTTGTCTTCACCTTATCGAGGAGCTTCAAATATGTATTCACTTCGACATAGTTGGAGTGCCGGTCAGAGTCAACGTAGCGGTGACCAGCTTTCAAGTCGGGACGGTCGGTGCCTTTCAGATGCCGGAATGCCTGCGCGGTAGCCGATCCCGCGGCAGCGGTGGCGTCGGTGACGATGAGTTCGGCCATCTTGTCGAAATTGTCATAAGCGGCCGAAGCGAACTCGATAAAACCCAGAGCGGCAAGGTTCAGATGGCTTCGCGAAAAAATCCCCAAGTAGAGGTCGGGGCGGCCACCTTCGACCGACAGCACGCCCGGGTTGAGAAACGGGATCGCGTGCTGATATCCGGTTGCTGTGATCACCAGATCGATCTGTTCGCGGCTGCCGTCGACAAAGACCACATGGTCGCCGTCGAAACGCTCGACGTCAGGTTTGGCGATGCAGTCGCCGTGGCCCAAATAATGAAGTACTTGGGTGTTCATCAAAGGATGCGACTCAAAAATCCGGTGGTCAGGTTTCGGGAGCCCATAGCGGCGGAGGTCACCGTTGAGAATTCGCAACATCGCTCCGAAGACTCGGATCTCCAACCAGTGCGGCAACGACGGGCCTTGCGACGCGAACACGTCGGAAGGCATGCCAAAGATGTGCTTGGGGATGAAGTGATAGCCACGGCGCACACTCAAAAACGCCTGATCAGCGCTGAACGAAGCGTCACAAGCAAGATCCGCGCCAGAGTTGCCGGCCCCCACCACCAAAACCCGTTTCCCCTCGAACTCTTTCGGTGAGCGGTAACTGACAGCATGGCGGATCACCCCGTCGAACTCACCGGGCCAACCCACCAAATTAGGCACCCAGGTCACACCATTAGCGCAGACCAGATAGCGGCAAAGACGCACATCGCCGTTGTCGAACTGGAGTTCCCAGAGTCCGTCGGCAGTGAGAACAGCTTTGTCGACCGCTACACCGAAACGAATGTTGCGGCGCAGATCAAACTCGTCAGCAAACGAACGTATGTAGTCGAGTAGCTGGCGATGGTCGGGATAGTCCGGGAAGTCGTCGGGCATCGGAAAATCCGCGAAACCCGACAAGGTTCGCGACGAGATGAAATGCGCCGACTCATAAATCGGTGAACCCACAGCGTCAATATCCCAAATGCCACCCACATCCGTATTGCGCTCAAATATCTCGAAGCTCGCCGAAGTTTCACCGAGCCGACGAGCCAAGATGAGACCCGCCGGCCCTGCCCCCACCACACCCACATCAAGAATCGTCGGATCCGACACCATCACCCTCCAACAGCGGTACGACAACCACCAGACACATGTGTAGTCTCGCGGACCGACCGATGCTGTGCTGAGCTTGACACGGTTGAGCGACCGCGGCCCGCTGGTATCGCGCTAGATTTCTTGGGATGGCGAACGTACAGCAGCTTTCACAGACGGCATTTGATCGTCTCAAAGCCGAACACAACGACTTGACCACCCGCGGGCGTATTGAACTCTCCCAAAAGATTGAGGCAGCTCGCGCGCTCGGCGATCTTTCAGAAAACGGCGATTATCACGCAGCTAAAGAAGATAAAGGGAAAATGGAAGGGCGGATCATGCACCTCGCCCACGTCATCGAGAACGCGGTGATCGTCGAAGCCAACAGCAACGGCAGCACGGTAGGTGCTGGTTCGATCGTGTCGATCGTTTTCGAAGGTGACACCCTGGTGGAGAAATACCTCGTCGGGTCGATTGAGGAAAAACCCGAAGATCTGATGGTGGTGTCGCCAGCTTCGCCCATGGGTGCGGCGCTGCTCGGGTCCGCTGTTGGCGAGGTTGTCGAATATGAAGCGCCTACCGGCATGTCGCTGAAGGTCTCCGTAGTCGAGATCGAGTGACTCACTGCTCGAACTGGGTGACAGTATCCTCAGCCCGACCCGTCGCCTGAAGAGCCGACGCGAGATTGTTGCGCGTCGTCAGCGTGTGGGGATGGTCGCTGCCCAACACACGAGTCCAGTCCGAGAGAACCTGCTCCAGCAGGGGGATCGCTTCCTCAAGCCGACCCGCTTCCTGAAGCGCCCAAGCCAGGTTGTTACGCGTCGTCAGCGTGTGAGGATGATCGCCACCCAACACCCGAACAGAACTGGCCAGAACCTCCTCATAGATGGCGACGGCCTCCTCAAGCCGACCCGCTTCCTGAAGAGCCAACGCAAGATTATTATGCGTCGTCAGCGTGTGAGGATGATCGCTGCCCAACACCCGAACAGAACTGGCCAGAACCTCCTCATAGATGGCGACGGCCTCCTCAAGCCGACCCGCTTCCTGAAGCGCCAACGCAAGATTATTACGCGTCGTCAGCGTGTGAGGATGATCGCTGCCCAACACCCGAGTCTGATCGACGAAAACCCGGTCGAACAGAGAAACAGCTTCCTCAAGCCGACCCGCTTCCTGAAGAGCCAACGCGAGATTGTTGCAGGTCGTCAGCGTGTGAGGATGATCGCTGCCCAACACCCGAGTCTGGTCGACGAAAACCCGGTCGAACAGAGTCACAGCTTCCTCAAGCCGACCCGCTTCCTGAAGAGCCAACGCAAGATTGTTGCAGGTCGTCAGCGTGTGAGGATGATCGCTGCCCAACACCCGAGTCTGATCGACGAAAACCCGGTCGAACAGAGAAACAGCTTCCTCAAACCGACCCGCCGCCTGAAGCGCCCATGCAAGATTGTTGCGCGTCGTCAGCGTGTCGGGATGGTCACCCCCCAACACACGCGTCCGGTCGGCAAGAACCCGCTCGTAGCTGCCGATGGCCTCCTCAACCCGACCCGCCGCTTGAAGAGCCCATGCAAGATTGTTGCGCGTCGTCAGCGTGTCGGGATGGTCACCCCCCAACACACGCGTCCGGTCGGCAAGAACCCGCTCGTAGATGCCGATGGCCTCCTCAACCCGACCCGCTTCCTGAAGCGCCAACGCAAGATTGTTGAGAGTCCTCAACGTGCGGAAATGATCGGCCCCGAAGGTGTCTTTGGTGTGCGTGATCAGGTCGCGGTACTGCCGCGCGGCAAGGTCGGGTTGGCCTGAGCTTCTGATCGAGTTGATGCCGTTCAACCGGGTTTGCAGGTCGGATTCGTTGTCGACGCTGTTGGGGGCGCGTTCGTAGAGTTCTACGTACAGGTTGTACAGACGCTGTCTCTGGGTAATGAGGGTTTCGTCGTAGCCGATGTCGGCGAGCACGACCGCGATGGCGGCAGTGACTGGCGCGGGGTCGGCGATGAATCCTTCGGCGTGCAGCGCGATGATGCTACGGGCGTCGTGCGTGCGAAGGATTCGGTCGTGCACCATAACTCTGGCCGTGGCGCTGAGTATCTGTTGACGTGCGTTTGAGAGGTGCTCATTGAGATTGTCGTTGCCGTCGTTGGTGGCAATGTGATGCTGGTCGGTTTCGGCCCATCGGCGCAGGAACTCGTCGACATGCGCGACCCAGCCATAGGCGTCGCGGGCGGCGCCGACGGCTCCCGCGAGGTCGGCGCTGCTGGGCAGGTCGATGCTGTCGATGACCTCGTCTAGGACGGGATCGCTCCAAGTGCGATGCCCCTGGCCTTGTTGGGGGTTGATGGCCTCGGGGGTGATCGCGGCGGCGACCGCATAGCGCAACCGCAGCCGCTCCGGGAGATGCTCCCAGTACTTTTTGTAGAGTTCCTTTGTGCCGGAGGGAAGGGTCGCAATCTCTTCGGGGTCGATGTGCAGATCGCCCCGTTCGCCGAACTTGTGCCGGTATCTGGGCATGTTACACACGAGTTCGAGCGCCCACGGGTTGCGATAGCGGTTCACGAGTAGTTCCACCGAGGTGGGGTCCGCCTGCGGGAAGTTCGCACACACGATCTGCGCGCAGTCGTCGGCGTCGAGTTCCATGAGACCCGCCCCGTCAGGAAACGGCGGTCCCGCAGGCCCAAGGGAGCCGACCCGCAACGCCCGCTCGCCGAGATCGCGGTCCAAACCCGCTAGCGCTCCGATGTCATCGATCTTCCCGGGCCATGTCGTGGTGATCACCAAGATATGCGAACCACGCCGCAACAGTCCCTCAATTACCTCTAACAGTGTGGTATCCGCGAGGTGCACGTCCTCGATGAACAACACGATCGGAAACCTGTTGTTGCCCAGTACACACAACTCATCGATCACCTGCTCGACCAACTCTCGGCCTCCGGCGCCGATTTCCGACGCTTCGCCCATCAGCACCCGGTCCTGACGGTGCTCCCGCGCCGCGCCCACCGCAATCCGCGCGAAAGACACCGCAAGCCCCACACCAGGCACAAAGTTGCCCGCCAGCGTCTTCGCTCCCGTCGAGACAAGCGCATCTCGCGTCTTCAAGAACCCCTGAATCGCCTTCTCCTTCAGATCGCGACCGTGCTTGCACACAACGTCCACCAGCGGGGCATGCTCTTTCAGTTGCCCCAAGTCCGAGCGCAGCGCTTCCGCGGCCACACCGTTGCGATCCGAGCACGACACTCCCCACCACAAGAACTCTGGAAGCGACCCCGGCGGGCGCTTACCCTTGGGGACCACTGCCTTGCGATTGGGGTCAGCGATCACATCTGGCCAATACCGCGGCGAGGACTGACCCGCAGCCAATCTCGCATAGAACTCCTGGCCCACACGCGTCTTGCCCCAACCCGACGGAGCCTCCAGCGACACCCAACGCGACTCTCCCGAATCACGCACATCTGTGTACAGGTCCACGAGACCATCTACCAAGCCAACCCGACTCGCGCCCACAAACTGTGACACGACGACAGCTTACGTAGCCAACACCAATTCAACAATCCACCCACCTTCGCAGCCGACACGTTGCGTCAAACAGGTGACCGCGGCGCCAGCGGCGAACTCCAAGGCAACATCAACATTGTTCGACACAAGCACTTTCGTAATCAGCGCATACTCTGAGACCATGTCGCTTCGAGATGACGTGCTTCAAGGGCTGACGGGCCCCGACGGCTATTTCCCTGTACAGCTTGAAAACGTGCGGGGCCACGATGTGCCCGTTCTTGCCAACCGCCGAAAAACGCTGCGGGATTTTGTTGAAGGATGCCGGGCGCACGGCGACCACGAGTTTTTGGTGCTCGACGACAGGCGCATCACCCATGACCAGTTCGTCGACCTGGTAGCTGCCGAATCCGCAGCTTTGAGCGCGGATCACGGCATCAGCAAAGGAGACCGTGTCGGTATCTTGGCCGCCAACTCTCCAGATTGGGTGATCGCCTATTTCGCGCTCGTGAGTTCCGGGGCAATCGTCGCGCTTTACAACGGCTGGTGGACCCCAGATGAGATCGTTCACGCAACCGAGTTGACAACACCGAAACTGATACTCGGTGACGACAAGCGGCTCGCCCGAGTACCAGACTCGGTTTCGGCGCCGCTCGTCGACATGGACTCTGAACGCCGGCGGCTGCAACGCGATGCCGGCGCGCACCAGTTCCCGACGGTGGAACTAGCCGAAGATGACCCGGTGTCGATCTTTTTCACCAGCGGCACAACCGGCCGTTCTAAAGGGGCGACCGCCAGCCATCGGGGCCTCGTTGGTTTTGTCGAGATCCAGATGCTGAACGGCGCGGTCAGGATGATGCAAGCCGCAGCCGAGGCCGAAGCCGACGGACAACCAGCACCCGCCCGGTCGAGCGTCCCACCGCGGGTGATGATGACCTCGCCGCTGTTTCACGTGTCGGGGCTGTCAGGTTCGACTCTCATCAACATGGTCGCAGGCGGGACGCTGATCTTCCGCACTGGTCGTTTCGACCCGGCAGCGGGCCTTCGACTAGTCGAAAAAGAACGCGCCACCGTGTGGAGTTTGATCGGGTCGATGGGGCCACGAGTGCTCGACGAAGCAGCCAAAGGACTGACCGACACATCCAGTTTGACCAACGTCGGTTTTGGTGGTGCACCCGTCAGCCCTGACCTCGCCCAACGGGTTCGCGACACCCTGCCGACCACGGCAAGCAACGTCGGTATCGGCTACGGTTCAAGCGAAACCGTTGGTGTGGTCGCCTCCCACGGGGGCGCTGATATGAAAGCTCGACCCGAAGCTGCCGGCTGGGTCCTACCAACCATGCAAGTCGAAATCCGAGACGACGACGGCACGGTGTTACCTGGCGGCGAAAATGGGCACATCATGGTAAAAAGCGCATACACGATGCTCGGCTACTGGAACGACGACAAAGCCACCGCCGAAACTATCGACAACGATTTCTGGCTTGACACCGGTGACATCGGACGGCTCGAAGACGGGATTTTGACCATCGACAGCCGAGCCCGCGACATGATCCTTCACAACGGCGAAAACGTGTACCCGAACGAAGTCGAATACCGCATCGAAGACCATCCCGCAGTGTCAGAGGTCGCCGTATACGGGCTCGATGACGAGTTGACAGGCCAGATCGTGGCCGCGTCGGTCGTGCCCATGACCGGTACTGACTTGACTGCACAGGACTTGCAGACCTGGGTTTCCAAATCGTTGGCACCATACAAAGTCCCCACATTTTGGGATGTTCGTAGCGAACCGCTGCCCCGCAACGCCGCAGGAAAAGTAGTGAAAGACGCGCTCAGCGGTCAACGCGAGTTCACCGCCCTCGAAGATTGACTCCGGTCTGCCCCGCCTCGACCCGTGGTGGGCAACCGAATAGACCATTGGGATCCTCGACGACTCAGCCGGGCCCTGCGCACCGTATCCTGAGACAAGGCACCCGAGCAGTTCAACAAAAAGAGAGTCAGGCATGAGCGAACCCAAGACACTGAGCGAAAAAATCTGGGATCGCCATGTTGTCAGCGCGGGGACCGATGGTGAACCCGACCTGCTTTATATCGACTTGCATCTGATACATGAAGTCACGTCGCCGCAAGCTTTCGATGGTCTGCGTATCAGCGGCCGCAAAGTCAGGCGACCCGACCTGACCGTCGCCACCGAAGATCACAACGTGCCCACCGCGGATATCGACAAGCCGATAGCTGATGAGATCAGCCGGGTCCAGGTTGAGACTCTGCGCCGCAATACCAGCGAGTTTGGTGTGGTCAACTATCCGATGGGGCACGCCAAACAAGGAATCGTGCATGTGATCGGCCCTGAACAGGGACTCACGCAGCCCGGTATGACAATCGTCTGTGGCGACTCTCACACGGCCACCCACGGTGCTTTCGGTGCGATCGCCTTCGGAATCGGAACCAGCGAAGTTGAACACGTTCTGGCAACCCAGACACTGTTACAGGCCCGGCCCGGAACGATGGCGATCACCGTCGATGGACAACTAGCCGAGGGGGTGACCGCCAAAGACGTGATCCTGGCGATAATCGGCCGGATCGGCACCGGCGGAGGGATCGGCAAAATCATCGAATATCAGGGCGAAGTGATCCGCGCACTCACGATGGAAGGCCGCATGACGGTGTGCAACATGTCGATCGAGGGCGGAGCCAAAGCCGGGTTGATCGCACCCGACGACACCACCTTCAGCTATCTCGAAGGACGCGAAAAAACACCCATTGGTACAGCATGGGAAGCCGCGCTGGATGATTGGCGCCAACTTCCGAGCGACCCCGACGCTGCCTTCGACGAATATGTGACGCTTGACGGAAACGAAATCGCTGCGCAGGTGTCCTGGGGCACCAACCCCGCCCAGGTCATGCCGCTACATGGTGCCATCCCCTCGCCGGACTCGTTCGACGACCCCGCCACCCGCGACTCCGCAGCCCGAGCACTGCAATACATGGGGTTGAAAGGCGGAACTGCGATGCGCGAAGTGCCGGTCGACACGGTCTTCATCGGTTCATGCACCAACAGCCGGATCGAAGACCTGCGAGAGGCCGCCAACGTCGCCGCGGGACGTAAAGTTGCCTCCGGTGTACGCACACTGGTTGTGCCTGGTTCCGGTCAAGTCAAAGAACAAGCCGAAAACGAAGGACTGGACGAGGTCTTTCGGGCTGCGGGTTTCGACTGGCGTGAACCAGGTTGCTCGATGTGTTTAGCGATGAATCCCGACAAGCTCCAACCGGGGGAACGGGCTGCCAGCACCTCCAACCGCAACTTCGAAGGACGCCAGGGCCGCGGCGGACGCACCCATCTGGTGTCCCCCGCAGTCGCCGCCGCTACCGCAATCGCCGGAACGTTCGCCACCCCAGCCGACCTCAAATAACCGGCGCCACCCGACTCCCAGAAGGAATTTGATCGAATATGAAAGCAGTACGCATCGTCACCGGCACCGCACTACCGCTCGACCGGGCTGACGTTGACACCGACCAGATCATCCCCAGCGACTGGCTCAAACGCGTGGAACGCACCGGTTTCGAAAAAGGCTTGTTCTCGGAATGGCGCGACGACCGCGATTTTGTGCTCAACCAAGAACAATACGCGACAGCCAACATTCTTGTCGCCGGCCTCAACTTCGGCACCGGATCATCCCGTGAACATGCTGTTTGGGCTATACAGCAATACGGTTTCGAAGCAGTCATCTCGCCACGGTTCGCCGACATTTTCCGCAACAACTGCACCAAAAACGGTTTGGTGCCTGTCACAGTCGGCACCGAGTTCAACGCCGCGTTGATGCAAGCGGTGCTTGACGACCCAACTTTGGAAATCACCATTGATGTTGAACGCCTGAGCGTTGAAGTGCCGACAATCGGGCTCGAAACGTCGTTCCCCCTCGCTTCAGGCATCCAACAACGGTTCTTGGAAGGGCTTGACGACATCGGATTGACGATGCGCCACCTCGAAGAAATAGCGGCGTACGAAACGAAACGCCCAGCTTGGATACCCACAAGCTGAGGACCCTGCTGAGAATGCTCTCGCCGATCCGCTACCCTCTAAGTCATGCCCGCCGCACTAGGTCGCATGGCCCGACTGTTCAAAATCGGCGCTGTTGTTGGTTTCGCGGTTGGTATTCTGCGTGCTCTGCGACGTCGCCGCGCACCGGAAGTGACCGGCAGCGCCACATGGCAGCCACTCACCGACACCCCGGCTCCAGCCCCCAGGGACGGCCCGGTTCAATTCACGCCCGCAGGGGTTGAACCAGTAGACGGGGCCTGCCCGCCCGGTTATCCGATCAAAGCCAAGTCTTCTTCGAAAATTTTTCATGTACCAGGCGGAAGCTCCTATGAACGGACGGTCCCTGACCGCTGTTACGCCAACGAAAGCGACGCGGAAGCAGACGGCTACCGCAAAGCCCGCCGCTAACCGTTTTCTTGGTGATGTACATCTGGGACGACCCGGACTAGCAGCCGCCCACAGAAGCAGAACTGAACGAACCCGTCGTGATCGACGCCACCCCCGAACGGCTGACCGCAGCGATACCGCGGCCCCTACCCGCACGGTGACCGCCAGCGCGAACTCGGCCACGCGCGGCGTATCCGCCGTCACACTGAATCCACCGTCACACCGTATGCGTACTGTACGTTAATGGCCACGACCCACCGGGAGCGCTACGTGTTCGACAACCGACGTTGCTACGTCGATCTCATCGCAGCATGAGAGCCGCCGAATTCTTCGCTGGGATGGGTCTGGTGCGGGCCGGCCTAGAGCGAGCCGGAGTCACGACCGTGTTCGCCAACGATATCGACCCGACGAAGGCAGCACTTTACCGCGCCAACTGGGGCACCGACGAACTGGTGATGGACGACATCTGCAACCTCACCGGTGGCGACATCCCCGACGTGGAGGTCGCCACCGCGTCGTTTCCCTGCACCGACATGAGCCTCGCGGGGAACCTCGCAGGACTCAATGGCTCGGAGTCTGCCCTAATCATCGAGTTTTGCCGGATCATCGGTGAGATGGGTCAGCGGCAGCCTGACGCGGTGATCGTCGAGAACGTGCCGGGATTCCTCAAGACCAACGACGGGCGCGACTTCAGACGCGTGGTCGAACTTCTGGAGGCACTTGGCTACACGGTCACAAGCACCGTTATCAACGCGGCGGGATTCGTGCCGCAGAGCCGGCGCCGCGTGTTCCTCCTCTGCAGCCTCGGCCCGCAGCCATCGTTGCCGGATCCCCCACAAGGCCAACGCGGACATCTGATTGATGTTGCTTGCACCGAGGAGGAGTGGTGGCCACCAGAGCGCAGCGACGCGTTCCTGACGTCGCTGTCGGTGCTTCAAAGGCAACGCATCGAGCACCTCCGGTCAAGTAGCGAGGTTCGCTGCATGGGAGCGTATCGTCGCACCCGGCACGGCTCCGCGGTCTGGGAGGTTCGCCGCGACGAGATAGCTGGGGCCTTGCGCACAACACGCGGCGGTTCATCACGGCAGGCGCTGGTACGCGTGGGGCGCGGCGAGTTCGCTGTGCGGTGGATGACCGTCGCTGAATACGCCCGTTTGCAAGGGGCTCAGGATCTACGATTCGATTCTGTGACCGAGCGGCAGGCCATGTATGCTCTCGGTGATGCAGTGTGTGTGCCGGTTATCGAGTGGATAGCGACAAGTTGGCTGAGAAACGTTGAGTTCCGCACCGCCACCTGAGGTAGATGCCCTATACAAGGGAGTCGCACAACTGCTTGATCAGCGCGACAGCACCGGCCGCAAAGTCGGCAACTGCACACGAGGTGTGTACCTGTTCATCGACTACGATGGCGAGCCCATCTACGTCGGTCAGACCACCGAAACGCTGCGGACCCGAATACGCCGCCATCTCACTAATCAACGCACCGATGCAGTGGCCATGAGAGTGCTGGACCCGTTCGAGGTGGCTGAGATCGAGATGTGGCCCTTCTGGGAGCTTGAGGACAAACCGGCGGGAGACTTACTGGACCGCGCCGAGTATACGGTCTACACGCGGGCGCTTGCATCGTCCGAATTCGCTGCTGTGCTGAACGAAGGCAAGAACCCCGCCACTGACTTGATCGAGATGCCGCCATCAGTGCGGGGCTCGATCCTGCCCGATAGCCAGCGCGAGACCCGAGAACACCCAGACCTACGGCTCGCCCGTCGTGCGCGCACCATCGCCGACCTTGCTCGGGTCATCAGCGAACGCCGCGTCAAGATCGGTATACGCCAGACACTGTGGGTGCAGTCCCGCCGCCTGGAGCATCTAGCAGGGCAAAGGCTCGAAGAACTTACAGCCGACGACGACCCGTCGGTGCCGAATCCAAGCTAGCAACCTCGCTCGAACTGACAACTACGCTTCGACGTTGTTGACCGCGAAAGGCACAACCTCGCCTGCGAGGGCTAGTTGGACCTGTTCGGCGATGGTGACCCCAGCGGCGAGTTGAGCTTCGGCTGTGCTGGCACCAAGATGCGGCGTTACCACAATCCCGTCCACGCCCACCAACGGTGAATCAAGCGCCGGTTCAACGTCGAACACATCAATTGCCGCGCCTGCGATCGTTCGGGAACGAACCGCTGCAGCTAGGGCTTCCTCGTCGATGACGCCGCCGCGTGAGACGTTGACGATCCGCAAGGAAGGCTTAGCTTTGGCCAGCATCTCGGCGTTTATGAGGCCGACCGTCTCTGGTGTTTTCAGCAAGTGCAGCGTCACAAAATCAGAGCGTTCGATCAACTCATCGAGTTCGATCAACTCTGCGTTGACCCTGTCTGCGACTTCTTGGGTGATGTAGGGGTCGTGAGCCACAATTTTCATGCCGAAAGCCAAGGCACGCTCCGCCACCAGAGAACCGATCCGGCCCAGGCCGATAACGCCGAGCGTTTTGCCGGCGAGTTCCACTCCTTGCCATTTCGAACGCTCCCAGCGGCCAGCCTGCAGAGCCGCATGCGCTTGGGGTACGTTGCGCGCCTGCGCCAACAACAATGCCATTGAGTGTTCCGCGGCCGACGTGACGTTGGACAACGGCGCATTGACAACTATCACGCCGCGCTTTGTGGCTTCGGCAACATCGACATTGTCGACTCCGACTCCGGCCCGGCCCACCACAACCAGATCGTTGCCAGCCGCCAGCACCGCCGCGTCCACCTGCGTGGCCGAGCGGACAATCAGCGCCGAGGCCCCGACCACCGCTTCGCGCAACCCCTCTGGTGACAGGCCGAGTTGCACATCGACGTTGTGACCCGCTGAGCGAAGCAGGTCCAGACCAGTCACAGCGATCATCTCCGACACCAATACACGTTTCACAAAATCCACCTCGAACTATTGCGGCCCAGGTTCACTGGGCCGTCGACTAGCGGCCAACGAGCGATTCTATTCATCGTTCTGCGCTTCTGTTGTGAGACCAGCCGGGTCGAAGCCGAGAACTGCGCCAAAAAACGCCAGTTCGGCTTCCAACGCACGAACGATGTTGTCAGCCTGGCGGAAACCGTGCTGTTCTCCGGGAAACAACAAGTAGGAAACCTTGACACCGTTGGATTTCAGTGCAGAGACGATCATCTCCGACTGTGATGGCGGCACGATCACGTCCTCGGCGCCTTGCAGAACGATCAGTGGCACGTCGATGCCGTCCACATGGTTGATCGGCGAACGCTCAACGTAAACGGCCTTGTCGGCGGGATAGGGACCGACCAGCGTGTCGAGGTAACGCGACTCGAACTTGTGCGTATCAGTAGCTAGAGCTTCCAGATCCGCGATGCCATAACGGCTGGCTCCGGCCGAAAACACGTCATGAAACGCCAGCGCGGCCAGAACAGTGAACCCACCTGCGCTGCCGCCACGGATCATGAGTTGCTCGGGGTCAACATCGCCTCGCGCGGCCAAATACTGTGCCGCCGCGACGCAGTCGGCCACATCCGCGACACCCCATTGCCCATCAAGCGCTTTGCGAAAAGCTGTGCCGTAACCCGTTGAGCCTCGATAGTCGACATCAACCACCGCTATTCCCCGTGACGTCCAATAAAGAATGCCTAGTTGAAGCTCGCGGCGGGCCTGTGCTGTTGGGCCACCGTGGGCCAGGACCATCAGTGGCGGGCGCTCATCGTCGGGGCCGACATGTTCGGGGTTCGTCGGCGGGTAGAACAACCCGTGCGCTACCTCGCCTCCCTGCTCACCATGGGTTCCAGAAACGGTCGGGCCAGAAACGGTCGGGCCAGAAACGGTCGGGCCAGAAACGGTCGGGCCAGAAACGGTCGGGCCAGAAACGGTCGGGCCAGAAACGGTCGGGCCAGAAACGGTCGGGCCAGAAACGGTCGGGCCAGAAACGGTCGGGCCAGAAACGGTCGGGCCAGAAACGGTCGGGCCAGAAACGGTCGGGCCAGAAACGGTCGGGCCAGAAACGGTCGGGCCAGAAACGGTCGGGCCAGAAACGGTCGGGCCAGAAACGGTCGGGCCAGAAACGGTCGGGAACGTGATCCATTCTGGTTCAATCAGGTAGCCCTTCTCGAAGGGCAGTGGTCTTGAAGGCCGGATCACTTCACGGTGCAGCCCGCTGCGGCCGGTGTGCAGGCTGATCACCTCGGTCTCGTGGCCGTAACCCGAACCAACCGCCACCGCTGCCCCGGGGCCCGCCGAAAGCGAGGCGATAGAGCTGTCGGGCAGCGACACGGTGCTGCCGTCGACGATCAGTTCGTCGCCGGTCGGCATTCCGGCGACCGCGAAGACCTGCTCGTCTCCGTGGCCGCCGGCGCGTGCGGTCCAGCGTTGCATGCCGAACACCCACGGCGGCGTGGCGATCTCGAAAGGCCCGCCGACCACCCGGGTGAGCCTCCCGCTCGTCAAGTCCACGTCGTAGAGGTTCCACCAGCCTTCGAGATCGCAACACACGCGAAGGCCGTTGACACCGAAGTCGGGTTCGCAGTAGCTCGCAGAGTCCTGTGCCCCGACCGTGAGGATTTCACCTTCGAGGCGCCCCTGCGCAAAGCGGGCGATGTGCAGCCGGGTCGAGTCCCAACCCATGTTGGGGTGGTCCCATGAGATCCAGGCCAACAGCTCGCCATCGACCGACAGGCGCGGGGACATCACGAAGTCGGCATCGGAGTGCAGGACGTTGATCTCAGCGGTGCCGTCAGTCGGCACGGCCACGATTTCGTTGACCGGCCCGTCGACCGGCTCCGTGACCGGTTCGCCACCCGGGCGGTGACGCTCGCGGACAACCACACACCAACGGCCGTCGGGGGTGACTCTGCCATCGGCAAAACGGTCGCCTCGAGGCTGCGCCGGCTCATCACTCAGAAAACGGACCCGGCCCTGTCGGTTGATCACACGAAGGCGCTGGTCAGCGAAATCGACGTAGAAGAGCCGGCCGTCGTGAGGCCACCACGCTCCCCCGCCATACTCGTGAACCAGCGTGCGCACGTTGGCATCCGCGGGCGTGTGTTCACTGGTCTCGCCTTGCGGAATCGAGTAACGCATCACCGCCGTTCTGCCGCCCTCCTCGGGCCGGGTCTCCGACCACCAGATCAAGCGGGGATCAACAGGGTCCGCGTGGACCTCCGATACCCGGACCGCCCCTCCCACCAGATCGGCCGCGCTGATCGATGACGACCAGGCTCCGTAGGGCCTGACACGGCGCTCAGTATTGGAGGGAGTCACCGGATCAGCCGTTGAGATATTCGACGATGCGGCCCACACCTTCGCCGAGATCATCATCACCGAGCGCGAATGAGAGCCGGGCTCCGCCAGCGACACCGAACGCTTCGCCGGGCACGATCGCCACCTTGATCTGCTCAAGCATCAGCTCGGCCAATTCAATTGTGGTCGTCGGCGTCACCCCGCCATAGTTGCGCCCGAGCACTCCCGTTAAGTCTGGATAGGCGTAGAAGGCACCTTGGGGTTCGGGGCACCAAACGCCATCGATACCGCTCAGCAACCCGTACATGGCTTTGCGACGACGATCGAATGCTTCTCGCATCCGTTCCACGGCATCGAGCGGCCCCGAAACCGCGGCAAGCGCCGCTGCCTGACAGACATTGGCAACATTGCTGGTGCAGTGCGATTGCAGGTTTTGCGCCGCTTTGATCACATCGGCCCGACCGATCATCCAACCGACCCGCCATCCAGTCATGGCGTAGGTCTTGGCCACGCCGTTGAGCACAATGCACTTATCGCGTAACTCAGGTACGACCACTGGCATTGAATGGTGTTCGTTGTCGCCATATACGAGGTGTTCGTAGATCTCGTCGGTTAAGACCCAGAGACCGTGCTCGACAGCCCAGCGCCCGATCGCCTCAATCTCTTCGCGCGGATACACGGCCCCTGTCGGATTCGAGGGCGACACAAAAACGAGTGCCTTGGTTTGTTCGGTGCGTGCGGCTTCAAGTTGCTCCAGCGAGGCCCTGAAACCATCGACCGCTTCGGTCAACACGGGAACCGTTACGCCCCCAGCCAGCGCAATCGGCTCGGGATAGGTGGTCCAATACGGCGCAGGCAACAACACTTCGTCACCTGGGTTCAACAAGGCCTCAAAGGCGTTGTACACGGCGTGTTTCGCGCCGTTGGTTACCAATACGTCTGCAGCGGAACATGGCAGGCCGCTGTCGCGCATGGTCTTGGCGGCGATGGCCTCCTTCAGTTCAGGGAGGCCACCTACAGGCGAGTACTTGTGCATTTTCGGGTTGCGACAGGCTGCTATGGCCGCTTCCACGATGTGTTCGGGAGTGGCGAAGTCGGGTTCTCCCGCGCCAAAACCGATGACTGGTTCACCTGCGGCTCGTAGTGCTTTGGCTTTGTTGGAGACGGCGAGAGTCGCCGAGGGTGCGATGGCGGACACCCGGGTTGAAATGCGGTCAGTAGACATACCGCGGGAGGCTAGCGAGATGCCCATGCCGCGTGCGGGAAATTCTGTTTGAAGATCCGCGAAATACCCGCCGAAACCTCCGTTTTGCTGTCAAGATTGGCGCCGTGACAATTCCAGACATCATCATTCCTGCCGACCTGCTCCCTGTTGATGGACGATTTGGGAGCGGGCCGACCAAGGTTCGTCCAGAAGCTCTCAAAGCTCTGAGCGCTCGTGCTACCGACTATATGGGCACCTCGCATCGCCGGATGCCGGTGAGGTTGGAGGTCGCCGAACTCCGTAACGGTATTGCGGAACTCCTTCGTGCCCCTGACGGTTATGAAGTCGTGGTGGGCAACGGTGGTGCTACGGGTTTTTGGGATTGCGCCACGTTCAGTTTGATTGACGAGCGCAGTCACCATCTCTGTTTCGGTGAGTTCAGCGGCAAATTCGCTCGAGGTGTTGGGGGCGCGCCACATCTGCGTGCTCCCTCAGTGGTGACCTCCGATTTTGGAACTCACCCCCCGCTGGTTGCTGTGGAGGACGTCGACGCCTACTGCTATCCCCACAATGAGACATCAACCGGTGTGATGCTGAACCCGACCCGGGTCGACGACGAAGGCGCACTGATGCTGGTCGACGCAACCTCTGCGGCGGGCGGTTTGATGTTCGACGGTGGCGCTACCGACGCCTACTATTTCGCGCCGCAAAAGGCGATGGCCGGTGACGGTGGTCTGTGGATCGCCATGCTGTCACCGGCGGCAATCGAACGTGTCGAACGCCTCGCTGCGAGCGACCGATGGATTCCCCCAACGCTCGACCTCAAATTAGCTATCGACAACTCTCGCAAAGATCAGACCTACAACACGCCCTCTTTGGCAACCGTGTTCCTGACCGCACACACTGTCAACTGGTTCAACGAAAACGGCGGTTTGACCTGGTCCGCCGGCCGTTGTGCGCAATCGGCCGAGATCATGTACTCGTGGGCTGAGAGCCGCGACTTCGCCAGCCCGTTCGTCCAAGACCTACAGCAGCGCAGCAAGGTCGTTGCCACCATCGACTTCTCCGACGCAGTAAACGCCGACACGATCTACGACGTGTTGTTGGCAAACGGCATCGTCGACACTTTCGGATACCGCAGTCTGGGCCGCAACCAACTCCGTATCGGTTTGTTCCCCGCCATTGACCCCAGCGACATCGAAGCCCTCACCGCCTGCCTCGACTACGTCGTGTCGGCCCTGTCTTAGCCTCCCCGCGGATTCCTACAAGTCCACCCCGCTAGTCTGGTTTCGTGAGCATCTCAGTAGAACTGTCCAATCTCGGGCCACTTCGATCCGCCCAGATGGAACTGGGCGACCTGAATCTCCTCATCGGCGAAAACAACACGGGCAAGACCTTCTTTGCGACCGTCCTGCACCGCGTTCTCGAAGCCAAGCCCGAACCAAAGTACCGATTTGCTCGAACAACCGAGGTTCCGGAGGAAGTTCAAGAGTTGATCTTTGGTTTGCTTGATGATCCAGACGGCGACTCAACGGTGTCCGAGGAGTTCACTCACACACCAAGCGACCATACGGTGGAGTGGGCAACAAGTCTCGCTACAAACATCCTGGAACGCTACGCGTCCAACGTACGAGACCGCGTCGAGTACGCGTTCGGAGCACAAGCCTCAGACCTACGGAGGAGAACACCAAATGGCAATGCGGACGACAGCTACCTTCGTATACGCGGTTCACAACATGAATGGGAAGTACATGAATGGGAAGTAGAGGTCAGGTTTGACTCGGATGATTCGTCAGTCACGCTGTTGGATCCAGTTGGTTGGCTTCAACGCGCGTTGCATCCTCACGAGATACAGCAAACAACCGCGTTCCAAAATCTGAGGCGACCCGGTTGGCCACACGAATCCCGTAACCCGAATTCAGATCATGTGACCGAGGAAATTGCATTCTCCATGCTCTTTTCGTCTTGGCCGCGCTCAGCGACCCATCTACCGGCCGACCGAACGGGAATAATGCAAAGTCATAGCGTTCTAGCAGGTTCGGTGATACGACAAGCAACCTACGCAGGCATCCGGCCGATCAAGTTTGAAACCCTGACAGGCACGGCTGCTGACTTTCTTGCACTCGTGCTTGAGATTCCTGAGTCAGCCTTCGCAGCGAAAGACAGACCATCGGTTTTTGATCCCCTCGTAGATGAATTCGAAGCGGACTTGCAGGTGAAGATCGAGGTTGATCCGAACGCTGAAGGAGTGGACTCCATCGTCGCCGTAACTTCCGAGGGGCGCTTCCCCATGGCCCGAACATCGTCGATGCTGTCGGAACTGGCTCCGCTGCTTCTCGTCTTGCGGTCTCACTATTTTGTCGATCATCTCACCATTGACGAACCCGAGGCGCATCTGCACCCCGCGATGCAGATGCGCGTCGCGTCATTCCTGGCCAAACTGGTGAACAACGGCGTCCGCATCGTGCTCACTACTCATTCCGACTTCTTCGTCACTCAGTTCAACAACATGATGCGAGCCCACGAATTGTCTAACTCCGCCAAGAACCCGGTCGGGTTGCCACCTATCGATCGATCAAGGGTGCGATGCCTGCGTTTCTCGCGCGAAAATGGCGCGTGTGTAGCGCAACTCTTGGAACCTGACCGTATAGACGGCGTAGACGAGTCAACGTTCACCGATGTGATGAGGGCGCAGTACGACGCAACATCTCAACTCGTGAATGATTTGATCGACAGTTCTAACGAATAGTCGCCAATGTCCGTCGAATCCGAGACTTTGCGCTGCGCGAGTCCAGAGTGCCAAGTCTGCAATCTCCACTCGAAACTAGTCGAACATGGCGCAGAAGCAGTCTCGTTGTTCGACCTGGAGGAAAACTCGTGCCGCCTCGACATACAGACAACAGTCACTCATCGCTGTCTCTACATTCTGCGTCTTGATGTTCCCGGAGCCGAATATCGGTTTGCCAAAAAGGGTCAAGACACGAGAATGTGCGACTTCGCCGTCCTAGCGGTTAATAGCAGTATTGCTCAGCTTGTGGCGATTGAGTTAAAAAGCGGTGCCGCATACGCGGATGACATAGAACAACTCCGCGAAGGGCTGCGAGTACTACATGACCACTTTGAAGAAAACGGACTCAAACCCAACCTAACGGCGTATTTCGTTGCAGGACGAGACTTGGACAAGCTCAGGTACGCGTTGAGAGACAGACTCGCGGACCTGACGTTTGGGTCAACGCTCGTCAAACTCAAGATACTCGAATGTGGTGATTCTCTGCACCTCGAATGACCGGGGCGGACATCACGATCTCGTCAGCGTCGGCATCAGTGGATCGTGCCTCGGTGAATCCAACCGAGCGGTACAACGCGATTGCGGCTGAACTCTCCGGAAGCACCTCAAGGGTGACCGAAGTCAGACCTTTGTCAAGAAAGGCGAGTTGGCTGGTATCAAACTCAAATTCGACCCGGCACGACTCTCCCACCTCCGGCGACACACGGTGGACACCGGCGAGCTGGCGCACAGGCCGAGTAAACAAGTCGTCGACCCTCTGACTGATTGAAACACTCGGGTCTAGGTACACGGCGGCCATGACGGCTTAGATCGCCGGTCCTCCGTTGATGTAGCTGATGTCTGCTTCGCTCAACTGCGCTTCCTGCGCGGCAACGTTCTCACGAACTTCGTCTGGTGTGACGCTGCCCGCAATAGCCATAGGTTGAAAATCAGCGGCAAAAACCCAGGCCAGTGCTATCTGGCTCAAGCTCAGACCCATACCGCGACCCACCTCCGCGGCCCGCTCGCGGCGTTGCCAGTTCTCTTCGTTGAAATAACATCGCGCGGTGTCTGCCAAATGTGGCGCGGGCTGGTCTTCCAAGTCTTCTCGGCTGACCCGCTCGCTCAAAAAACCACCTGCAAGCGCCGACCACGCAACAACCTTCACATCGCTTTCACGATGCCATTCGCGGTCATCTGCTTGCGCTTCACCGGTGAGGGTGACCACATCGTCCCAAGGGCTGTCGAGCTGGGTCGCGAGGCTGTAGTGGGCGCTATTACAAACCGGCGCGCGAAGACCATGATCAGCCGCGTAGTCGATCGCGGCTTTGATCCGCGCCACCGACCAGTTCGACACACCCCAAGCACTAATGTGGCCTCGATCAACAGCCGCCGCGGCAGCCTCAACCAATAACCCGATGTCTACCGTCGGGTCGTCGCGGTGAAACAACCAAAGATCAAGACAATCCAAGCCCATCCGATCACGGGTCAGATCAATGTCGTCGGCCACAGCGGCCGGGTTCACCCGCGGGAGATGCCAGTCAGGCGGTGCCGGATGAGCGCCTTTGGCAATTACAACGATGTCATCGCATCCGCCGCGGTCCCGGATCCACCGGCCGAGCATCGCATCCATGCTGTAGTCACCGAAGGCATACGCCGCAGCTGTGTCAAAAACGTTTATTCCCGCGTCGAAAGCCGCTTCGAGCACCGGAAACGCCGCTGTGTCATCAGCACCCAACAAACCTGTCGAACCGTGCACCAACCGGCTGACAGGTTTATCCAAACCAACAAGTTCAATCTGTTCCATACCGACGCGGACCCTACCAGCACCAAATCAGCGAACTAGAACCGCGCAGTCTGTGCGCGCGAATTCAAATACCTGGAGTGCGGTAGCCGTCGCGGTGCCACAGGATCGGGAAATGGTTTTCGTCCATCTCATCATCGTTGAGCCGGGCGTAGCGGGAGTACACCGGGCCGTTGCCCGAACCGAACCCTGCGCGGCAGAAGCGGGCCTCGCTACTTGCGCAGTGCAGCACCAGCGCCCGACGGTGCGCCCCAGAACGGTTCGGGCCCGAACCGTGCCAAGCCCATCCGTGATGAAACGCCGCTTCACCAGCAGCCAACTCCAGCGCGGCGATGTCGAGTTCAGCGCCTGCGGCCGCGGCAGCGGCCGCAACGGTCGTCCTGTAGTCGTCGGGAGCGTGGAACTCACCCTGCGGATCAGCCTTTGTTGGCCAACGGTGCGATCCGCGGGCCAATTCCAAGGTGCCGCCCGAGGCTGTGGTGTCGTCGAGGGCTATCCAACACGAACACATCTCGCTCGGCGTGTACCAAGCCAAATAGGCGTTGTCGCGATGAAAGCCCAGCGACTTGGCCCCCGGCGGCTTCCAGATCACGTTGTCCTGGACGATACGCGCACCGGGCCAGCCCGCGAGGCGGGCCACGGCCGCGCCGAGGCGCTCGTCAAGCACCGTGGCCGCTATCAGCCGGTCGGCTTTCCAAGCGTTGCATATTTGGCGGGTCAGAGACGGATCGCTTCTGCCTTGCTGCCAGTTGACCTCGTCGGGAGCGGTGCCGGTTTCAAACTCGCCAGCAAAAACCCGCTCGAATCGCTCCCGCAGTCGGTCAATCTGATCTGTGTCGAGGACCGCACCAACCATCACGAACCCATCGTTGTCAAACGAGGTCAGGTCATCGGCAGCGAGCATTGTCCAACGTTAAACCAAGGCACATTAGGCATCCAGTGCCCAAACTGTCTCAGATGCCAGAAAAACAGCTCAGGGGGTGATCCCGACTCGGGCTTTGGGTTGAGGGGCCTCCATGCGACGACGAGCGCTCATAACGGAAGCTACCAGACCAGCCACGTTTAATGCATTGGAAATACTCGATTTGATGCATTGGATTCGCTCTGTTTGATACATTATTGAGATGCAAGCACATCAAGCTGGTGTTGAGTCACGGGGATATGTCCGCCGCGTGGTCGACACCGAGATCGAATCGGCTTTGCGGGCATTGCCGGCCGTCGTGCTCGAGGGCCCTCGAGCCTGCGGCAAAACCTCGACTGGCCGAGAACACACGCAAAGCGAGGTTCTCTTCGCCGGAAACGCCGCAGCTCGAACCGCCGCAGAAGTGGATCCGGCAGGGCTGCTGACCGGACCTGAGCCGCGACTGCTTGACGAATGGCAACTAGCGCCAACCATCTGGAACCACATGCGCGCCGCCGCCGACGACGGTCGTCGTCCCGGCCGATTCATCTTGACCGGTTCCGCAACTCCCGCAGACGACATCACCCGTCACACGGGAGCAGGGCGCATCAAGCGAGTTCGGATGCGCCCAATGTCGTTGTTCGAGTCGGGTCTGTCGACAGGGCATGTAGGCCTGCACGACATCTTCGAGTCGTCCGTCGGTTACGTCGAGCAATCACAAGCCGATCTGGCAGAGGTTGTTACGGCTACCTGCCGGGGTGGCTGGCCCGGATGTATTGGACTCGATGTTGAAGCTGCGCAACAATATGCTGGGGCCTACCTCGATGAGGTCTGCCGTGCCGACATCCCCCAACTCGGCGCAACCCGCAGCCCGGTCCGCCTCCGTCGCTTACTGCACTCTTTAGCTCGCAACGTAGCCAGCGAAGTTTCTCAACGCGCCCTTGCAGCCGACACAGGCGGCGAAGTGCAGCTTGATCCGCGGACCGTAGCGGCTTATCTCGACGCGCTCGCGTGCGTCTACGTAACCGAAGACCTCCCCGCCTGGTCGATTGCGCTGCGATCCAGGGCGAGCCTGCGACGAGCGCCCAAACGCCACTTGGCTGATCCATCCCTCGCAGTCGCGGCCCTCGGTGCTGATCCGAAGCGGTTGCTCAATGATCTCGAGACCTTCGGGCTGCTGTTTGAGTCTCTGGCGATTCGCGACCTGCGCGTCTACGCGCAGACCTTCGGCGGCCAACTCGCGCATTATCGCGACAGCAACGGCCTTGAAGTGGACGCGATCGTTGAACGGCGAGACGGATCATGGTTGGCCATCGAAATCAAGCTAGGAGGAGCGTCGGCTATCGACCACGCGGCCAAGTCCTTGCTCAAACTCGCAGACACTGTCAACGTGTCCCGCGCCCATGGGCCATCGAAGCTAGTGATACTCACAGCGACCGGCTACGGCTACGACCGCCCGGACGGTACCACAGTGATTCCCATCACCGCGCTCGGTCCCTGAACGGGACCTCAGTCAGGGCGCAGGCCCCGAGCTCAGGGGGGATTCCGAGGGGCGACGATTACTATGGCGTGTCAGGTTGGGCATCTGAAGAGATTCGGCCACCTCCAGACTGCCGCTTCAAGGGGTGATTCCGACGCGGGCTTTGGGTTGAGGAGACTCCATGCGACGGCGTGCGCTCAACTCAAGACCTGCGAGGATGGCGTTGCGCAAGTCTCGCGGATCGATCAGTTCGTCAAAGCCGAGACCCGATGCTGAGCGGTAACTCGAATCCAACTCAGCCTGTCGTAGTTGTTCGCGGGTGACCGCATCGGCTCCCACCGCGTCGCTGGCACCCGCTGAACCCATGGCTCCCATCGTGGCCCCCGGAAAAGCGTATGAAAGCGTCTGGTTGTCGAAACCGTTCATTGCCATCACACAGGAACCGAAACCGTACGCCTTGCGCATCGTGACCTGAATCTTGACCGTCGAGGCACGGGTCTGCGCGGTGAACATGCGCGCCCCTGCACGCAGAATCCCAGCTCGTTCAGAGGCCGTTCCTGCCAACACCCCCGGATTGTCCGTCAGGAACACCAACGGCAGGTGGAAACTGTCGCAGACCTCTATGAAATGAGCTGCCTTGTCGGCCGCGTCGACATCAATCGACCCGGCGATGACCGACGGTTGGTTGGCCACCACCCCGACCGCGCAACCCCCTATTCGAGCGAGTGCACAAACAATCGAAGGCCCGAAATCGGGCTGGATCTGGAAGAACCCTCCCCCGTCAACCGCCCGGCTGACCGCTAGGCGCATGTCGTAACCTGCAGAACCATCACGGGGGACGATCTCAAGCATGTCCTCTAGGCGCCTGGGCCCGAGATCACCGGTATCACACCATGGGGGCTGTTCCCACGCCGACGACCCAAAAAACCCTAAATACGTGCGCACATCGGCAAGCAACGAGGCATCGTCCGCCGCGACATTGTGCACCACACCACTAGCGATGGCGACGGCCGGGCCGCCCAGATCGGCCTTGGAGACGTCTTCACCCAGCGACGCTTTCACCACCGGCGGTCCGGCGGTGAAAATAGCGGCGTCGGCGGTCATAACCGACCAGTCGCACAACGGCGCAGTGATCGCGCCGTGACCAGCCGATGAACCCATCACCGCGCACACCATCGGCACGTAGCCAGAAAGCCGACCCTGAGCTTGAAGATCACCCGGGCCACCGCCAGCAGGGTCCCCTGGTCTCGGCGGCCGATGGCCGGCACCTTCGAGCAACATCACTAACGGGATACGTTCACGGCGGGCGATATCGGCGATACGCCAGCGTTTGCGTGAAGCGGCCGCACCAATCGAACCGCCCATCGTCGTGAAATCTTCAGCGCCAACCGCCACGGGGCGACCATCGATTTTTCCGACGCCGGCGACCAGAGCATCAGCCGGGGCCGCACCGCCGGCCAGAGTTCCGATTTCGGTGAACGAGCCGTCGTCGAGCAGCGCTGCGACGCGGCTGCGGGCATCGAGGCGTCCAGACGCCGCGCGGGCGGCCAACTTCTCGGCACCGCCCATAGCGAACGCATTCTCGCGGCGTTGGTGCAGGTCGTCGAGGGTTTCACCCCAATCATGGCCTTCGCTCATCGAGAATGACCCTAGCAACTCCGTTATCTCACGAAGAACCCATGGCTGATCTGTGTTCGCCTGCACCAGCCGGATTGCCGATGGTCTCGGAGTTCAACTCGAGGATCGGATTTCCTAGCCCACGGCCAGCCGGGGTCCCTTGTGCACAACGGACAGGAACGGGAGATGACGCCCCTCTCAGCCAAGTCTCGTGAACTCGGCTCTGAGCGGCGCATCATGGCTGCCGACAGGCTTCGCTGCCGCGGGCAGCGGTCTGTGGCTAGGCGGCTGAACCGGCAGGCGTTCGTCTCCAAAGTCCACCAACCACCGATTACCGTCGTTGAACAGACGCGCTGCTTCCGATTCCGCCGTCGCGCCAGCACTGGCCCAGGCGGCAGCTCGCGCCAGCGGCACCTCGAAAACGGTTGCCTGCTCCAACGCCAGCAACCGCGCCCCCGACGCGGCTGCGGCTAAACCAGCGATCGGATCAGCCACAGCATCGGCAACAAAGCTGGGAGGGTTGCCCGGTAGCCAGAGACCTCCCGCTACAGCCGTGTCGTCACCGAATCCAACACGCTGCGCCGCATCCCCGGCTCGGCCGTACGCATTGATCGATAACCAACAAACACCAGCGTCGGCAAGTTCCGCGGGGTTGATTCCCAACTGGTCCATCACCCGCGGTCGAGAACCCTCCAGCACGAGGTCGGCAGCAGCCAGCAAACGGCGCAGAAAAGCCCGTTCGTCTGCGTCCGTGAAATCTATTTCGACGCACTCTTTGGCATGGTTGAGCAGGTTGAAGAACTCGGGGGTTCCCCTGCGCGCCCCATCAGGCCGACCAACCCCTTCCACTTTCACAACCCGGGCACCGGCGTCAGCGAGCAGTCCGCCGGCCAACGGACCGGCCCACAAAGACGTGAGGTCCACAACCAGAGGCCGCTCAACCACCCGGCGCGGGCCACCACGATGGAGTTCCTGACCAGGCGAAAGGACAGGCTGGGAATAGCTCGCCGGAACCGCTGCGGGAATCCCTAGCAGCGTCGCCGTCTCAACGATTTCGGCACCGCTGAGCGAAGCGATGCCATCAGCGATCATCGGCCAGTCATCGGCGCTCAACGATTGGCCAACTAGAGCGGGAAGCGACTCAACATCTTCGGGCCGGGGAAGGTTGAGAACGATCCAACCATCAGCTGCTTGAACGAAACGAGCTGACCCTCCCACCGACGTGTCGCCGTTGCGTCCCATACCGGTGAGCGCGGCACGTTCGCCCATCAAGGCTGGTCCGTCGACAACCACGGTTCGGCCCCAACGGGCGGTCTGTTGTGCCAGATCGTCGGCTGCCGCGACCAGAGCTTCAGCCACCTGAGCCGGCGCGGCGGACGGTGGGCCGTGACGCCGGCCCGTCAACCACATGGCACCACTTGACGCCCACGCCACGAGATCGCACTCCCGTCGCCTCATGACGCCCGACGATAGCCACTCTGGTTGGCCAAAACCGCGGCAAACACCGGGGCTGCTTTGGTCTCAGCCGGGCTTCGCGGCACAATGGAGCACCAACCAACGCCCAGGAGTAACAGACGATGGTCGAACTAAAGCCCGGTGCCCGCTTCCAGAGCACGGTTTGCGCCACGCAAGTAATCGTGGTGAAAGGCGATGGTGAGGCCGAGTTGGCCTGTGGTGGCGCCGCCATGGTTGCCGCGGGAGCCGGCGAAATCACCGGCGAGCCTGCACCGAATGCAGCCGAAGGCACCCTGCTCGGTAAGCGCTACAGCAATCCGGAAGGCACCGTTGAATTGCTAGCCACCAAAGGTGGAGCAGGCTCCATGGCCATTGCTGGGGCCGCTTTGAGCGTCGCTGAGGCGAAAACCCTGCCTGCCTCAGACTGATTCGGCCGGGCCCCCCATGAACCTGATGATGCTGCTTGAGATGGCGGCGGAAGGACTCGGTGATCGGGTCGCAGTCGGCTCGTTGGAAAACGGGATCACCTACCGGCAGCTGTATGAGCAGGCTGCGATGGCGGCAGCGCAATTCCGGGAAACCGACGGTGACACGGTCGTGTTGTGCGACGAGTCAAGTCCGGCAGTGCCGATTTCTCTGTTCGGCGCGGCATGGGCAGGCATGCCTTATGCGCCTCTCAACTATCGGCTGCCCGACGACGACCTTTGCTCATTGGCTCAGCGCAGCGCCCCCGGGGTGGCAATCACAGATGAGGCCGGGTCTGTCCGACTAGCGGCGGTGGAACGTCTTCAAACGCTGACTCGTCAGCAGTTTCTCGAAGATCCTGCCAACGGAGCAGCACCGTGCGCGGCACCCGACTGGTCGATGGACCCTGAAGATATTGCAGTGCTTCTCTTCACGAGTGGCACAACCGGTGCTCCGAAATCCGCTGTGTTGCGCCACAAGCACCTGGTCTCCTACATCTTGGGTTCGGTTGAGTTCATGGGTGCAGCCGCTGATGAAGCAACCATCGTCAGCGTGCCTCCCTACCATGTGGCGGGCGTTTCCGCCGTGCTCTCGTCGGTGTATGCCGGACGCCGAATCGTGCAACTCCCGAAGTTCGATCCTGATGATTGGATCGACACTGTGGAACGCGAGGGTGCCACCCACGCCATGGTCGTGCCCACCATGTTGGCCCGCATCGTCGAAGCCCTCGACGCCCGTGGCGGCGAACCCCTGTTAGGGGTCCGTACCCTGTCTTATGGTGGAGGCAGAATGGCGCTACCGGTGATCACCCGAGCATTGGAGTTGTTTCCGATCACCTCATTCGTCAATGCCTACGGCCTCACTGAAACTAGTTCCACCATCGCCCTATTGGGCCCCGACGACCATCGGGTGGCCCAGTACAGCGAGGATCCCACCGAGCAACGGCGCCTCGGCTCGGTCGGGCGCGCACTCCCCGGTGTGGAACTCTCAATCCGCGATGACGTTGGTGCGGAACTACCTGCGGGCGAACCCGGTGAGATCTTTGTACGCGGTGAACAAGTGTCGGGCGAATATCTCGAAGCAGGTTCGCTGCTCGTCGACGGCTGGTTCCCCACCCGCGACGGAGGCTTCATAGACAAAGCTGGCTACCTCTTCGTCCAGGGTCGCAACGACGACGTCATTGTCCGCGGCGGAGAGAATATGTCGCCAGGAGAAATCGAAGATGTGCTGCTGACCCACCCCGGTGTCAAGGACGCAGCCGCAATCGGCGTGCCCGACCAACAATGGGGTGAAAAGGTGGTGGCCGTTGTCGTGCTCGCCAACAGAGCGGCTGCAGCTACTGATGGAGTCAGCGAAAGCGAGATCCAAGATCTGGTGCGCGAGCGCCTGCGATCGAGTCGGGTACCCGAGCACGTGGTGGTGGTCGACGAACTCCCCTACAGCGACACCGGAAAACTCTTGCGCAGGGTGTTGCGCGAGCATCACAGTTATCTGGGCGATTCGGACTGCTGAGGTTTGGTGATGGAAGCCGCTGAATGGTCGTGGGAGCAAGCCCAGGCCGCGGTGGCGTCACCAGGCATCGACCGCATGATCGGTGCCGCCGTTGACATACCGGTCGTAGCGGTCGAACTCGGCGACCATCACGGAGCCGAAATCGCAAACCGTCTGGCTCGGCTTCCAGTCGTTGCTATCGGAGTGGGTAGTTCCGCTGACTTCGCGTGGGACATCCGCACAACAGATCCACATTCGATCATCTCGGGGGTCCTCGCTGCGCCGACAGCCGCTGTGACCACCGCACAAATTCTCCGAGAGGGCGATAGTCGAACCGTCGGCGAAGGGTTGCTGGTCGAATCGCTCGCTTACGCAACCCTGCAGTCAGGGTCCGAGTTCGCTTCCTGGCTCGCGGCACAAGGGCGTCGGGTGCGCAACGATGACAGCCCACGGATACGGACCCGTGAACACGCTGACCGGGTGGATGTGATCCTTGACCGGCCGCGGCTACGCAACCTCATCGACGCACGAATGCGCGACGAACTGATAGATGCTTTCGCCGCGCTCGCCTACGAACCGACCCGCCCAATCCGCCTGATGGGAGAGGGACCCGCGTTCTGCGCGGGTGGCGACCCCGCCGAGTTCGGCACCGTCGCCGACCCGGCGACCGCGCACATGCTGCGCTCCAGCGCCAACATCGCGGCACATCTACACCGAGTCGCCGACCGTGTCACAGCCCAGGTGCATGGACCGTGTGTCGGTGCCGGTGTCGAAATGATGGCTTTCTGCGGTCGCATCCAAGCGCATCCCGACACCCGGTTTCGCCTGCCGGAAACCCGCATGGGTTTGATTCCCGGCGTCGGCGGCACCGTTAGCATCCCAGCCCGAATCGGACGGCACCGCACCCTCACTTGGCTGCTTCAAGACAACACGATCGACGCAAACACCGCGTTGGATTGGGGCCTGATCGACTCAATCCAACCCGAGACCGACTCTGGCAATACCTAGCGGCGCTTGAAACTCTGACCGATGCTGGAACCCTCGAAACCGCTCGGGGCCATCCCCGATGTTGCATAGAGATAAAGCGCTGTCTGGAACACCGCATTGAGCGCTGTCATCACGACGACCACAAGTCCAATCCAGGCAACCCCGATGATGATGCCGAGAATGAGGCCAGCACCACCCAAAGAACCCAGGACAGCACCCACGAGGATCGCTGGCAGAATTGCCACGAAACCTAAAAGCCCGAACCCGACCCGGGCCGCGAGGTTTTCACCCCAGGTGGACTTAAGCAGCGAACCGGAGGTCTTTACGCCGTCCCAAGCCCCTTTGTCATCGATAATGATCGCTGGAACAACAAGGAACGTGGCGATTTCCCAGGCCATCCCGACCGCGCTGACTACCATCCGACCCAAAAAACCTGCCCGCTCACGAAGAGAACGCAAAATCAGACCAACGGTGGCGGTCATGATCGCCCAAGGAACCAAGCCTGGAATCCGGCTGAACGCTTTGCGTATTGCGGAACCAACGGTCGGATCACCACCCGTGAGCCGTTCGTGCGCGCCCGCGACCAAGGCACCGTTGAAGAAGACGCTGATCACGCTCAGACCCAAAGCGGCAACGATCGCCACGATCGCCATAGCGGGACTCGCCGTGGTCTCTTCAGCGCCTCCCGATTCGGTGCTTGCCGTTGCGACCGCAACGAATATGAGCGGAATCAACAACGCTGCGGAGACAAGAAACGACAAAACCGGAATCGCCAACAACTCGCGGTCCTTCTTAAGCACCCCCCACGAGAGCTTCGCCAATTCGAACGTATTGCGAATCCTACCCATCGCCACTCCTTCTGGTTGTTTGCCTACCTTCGCGACGCGACGATCAGCATACCCACCCCATCTGAAACTGGAACCCTGCCTTGTTGCTCAGCGGGGCTCGCGGGGCAGGCCGAGCACACGTTCACCGATCACGTTGCGTTGAATTTGATTGGAGCCGCCATAGATGGTGTGCGCACGGCTGTACAGAAAGGTGCGCTGCTCACGGTCGATCTCATAATCGGGAAGCTCATAATCGCCGAAACTCGGATGACCGTTGTGCGCGTCAGGCGAACCGACCATGGCACTTGCCCCACGGACCAGCATCGCCAACTCACCCATACGACGATGCCACGACGCCCAATAAAGCTTGCCGATCGACATTTCGGGGCCCGGCACCCCGCTGCTCGTCATAGCGGTGAGCATGCGCAACTGGTTGAAACGCAGAATCTCCAACTCGACGAAGCTGCGGGTCAGTTCCTGACGCACAACCGGATCAGCCAACCGTCCATTGTCTTTAGCCAGAGCAACAAGATCATCGAACTCTTGGCGGTAACTGACCTGTTGCCCCAGCGTTGAGGCACCTCTCTCGAAGCCCAAAGTCCCCATCGCTACTTTCCAGCCATTGCCGGCACCGCCCACAACCAAAGACTCCTCGGTGTGGGCGTCAGTGAAGAACGTTTCGTTGAACTCCGAACCGCCGGTGATCTGCACAATCGGACGAATCTCAATCCCGGGCTGGTCCATCGGCACCAACAGGTAACTCAGCCCCGCATGGCGTTGCGAACCTGCTTCGGTGCGGGCCACCAAAAAAATCCATTGGGCGTACTGCGCCAGCGAAGTCCAGACTTTCTGACCGTTGATGATCCAACGCCCGTCAACAAGCTCAGCCCGGGTCTTGACATTGGCCAGATCAGAACCCGCATCCGGCTCCGAATATCCCTGGCACCAGTAATCCTCGGCCGTGAGGATACGGGGCACGAAACGGCGCTGCTGAGACTCGCTGCCAAACGACATCAACGTCGGACCCAACAAAGTCAGGCCCATGTTGGGCAAACGCCCAGGCGCGCGCGACTCGACATAAGTCCGATGAAAAACCACCTGCTCAGCCAGCGAACAGCCCCGTCCGCCGATCCAAGCGGGGAAGTCGATCCCCAGCCAACCACCAGATGCCAACTCCTTCTCCCAAGACCACTGAACCTCAACGGGTACATCCTCTTGGCCGGTCCAACCCCGGCCCCGGTATGCAGCAAACTCACCAATGCAGTGCTCTTCAATCCAAGTGCGGACTTCGTCAGCGAAAGCGTCGAGCGTGGGATCGTTCCAAGCATCCATGACCGCCGAGCGTACCCATGCCCTACGCGTTCCTCCGAACTCGCGTCTCGGTCCGAACCGATGCGTCTTATCCTGTAGAGGCCGATTGTTAGGAGATCAGATGGGCGAATACGAGCGCATCAGGGTGATGTGGCCGGATCATCTGGGAATCGCCCGGGGAAAATACCTGCCGGCCGATATCGCAGGTCGCGGTACCGGTCACTGCGCATCGGTGTTCGGCTTGGGCTACGACCGAAGCGTGAGTCCCGCCCCCGGGTCCTACATGCTCGAAGGGCTCAAAGACGTGCAAAGCAACTTCGATCCCCAAACCCTGAAACCCGGTTGGGAAGACGACCGCACCGCAGTCGCCGTCGGACATCTCGAGTTCGAAGGTGAGCCCTACCCGTACGCGGCACGCCACGCCCTGCAAAAGGCAATCGCTGATTGGCAGGACCTGGGGTACACGCCCCGAATCGGGTTCGAACTCGAGGCATATGTGCTCGAACCCGACAACACCGGAGGTTGGCGACTGCAGCCGGCGCCACGGTCTTACGTCTACGGCACAGGAGCAACCGCAGACCCGACCGGAGTCATCGACGAGATCATGTGGGTATCCGCCGCATCCGGACTGAAACTTGAGTCGGTCAACGCCGAGTTCGACGAGTCCCAGTTCGAATTGACGCTGCAACACGATGAGGCTCTCAACGCAGCCGATGATGCCTTCCTGTTTCGTGTCATGGCCCGAGAGATCGCCCTCAAGCGGGGCCAGGACCTCACCTTTATGGGCAAGCCCTTCAACAACATGAGCGGCTCGGGCGTACACGTGAATTTTTCTCTCAACGGTCCCGACGGTCACAACGCTTTCATCGACGTCAACGCCTCGGACGGGTTGTCAGCTTTGGCGCGAAGCTCGCTGGCCGGGTTGTGTGCGCACCACAAAGCCATGACTGCGTTGTGCGCGCCAACGGTCAACGCCTACCGACGCCTTCGACCAGGAGAGTTCGCCGGATACTGGGCAAACTGGGGTTACGAGCATCGTTTCGCCTGCAACAGAGTCCCCGACGCTCGCGGGGCGGCCACCAGGATCGAGAGTCGCCTTGCCGACGGAAGCGCCAACATTCACCTCGCCGCGGCCGCAGTTCTGCAAGCGGCGCAGCTTGGAGCAACCGAGGAACTGGCGTGCCCCGAGCCGCTGACCACCGACGGTTTCGAGGAGATCAACACCGACGTATCCAGCGCTGACAATCTCGGCGATGCGCTCGCCGACCTCTCCGCTGATTCCGCTCTCATTGCGGCGGTCGGGGCGGACTTGTGTGCCAACTTCCTATTCAACAAAGGCAACGAATGGGACCGCTACATCGCCGCAGGCGGGAGCCCAGAACCCTCAGACCAGGTATCTGAGTGGGAAATCTCCCAATACCTGAACTACCACTAGCGGCTACGAAGCTCCGGTGACAACTCACCGTCAACGACCACAGCTTCGCCGTCCAAGGTGACGGTGCATGATCTCATTGGCAGGTCGAAATGCCCGCGGCAGAACCTGCCTGCCACTTCGTTGGCGCCGGTCGAGTAGAGGAAGTTGCCGGCGAAAGCCCGCAGTTCGGTGCCGTTGAAATCGGCTTTGTCCCACATCGCCATCGCATCCCAACGCGCTGCCTCGTTCATACCCCAACCAACATGGCTCACCGCGTACGCCTCCGGTTCGTCAAACGACGACAAATACGACCGGAACAACTCAGCGTCCACACCTGAACCCTCAATCTCAGTGACGTAGTCGTCTCGGACGGTCAATTCGATCGGGTCGCGCAGATACTGTTTGAACGTCAGATTCACGTCGCCGGGAGCCAAAACGATTGTGCCGTCAACACTGTGGGCTGCCGGGAAACACAGGACGAGCCCGCCGGGCCAATGAGCGATCGAACCCTCCTCGGTGCACCAACCGAACGAACCCGCGACAAACGCCCCGGCGAGCCGCACCGTCAAATCAGTGCCCACCGCCGACGTGACCCTCATCACCTCGGCAGCTTTCAGACGTTCCACGCCGGTATTGACACGCTGAGCCAGTGTCGGATCGTGCGGCCATCGTTCAACGTTTTCTGGGTGCTCATTAGAAATCATCAACACCCGAACGCCACCCGCAAGAATTTCAGCCAGTTCTGCTGCGTGCAGTAAACCCTCAACCGTGCAATCGGCGACGAAATCAGCGGCGCTCAACGCGGCGATAGCCGACCGGTTGTTCTGCAACGCCTGTGACGCCCCTGTGGAGCGGATCGGCACCGGTCCCGGGTTGGGCGGTGTGGTCAGCACCACGTCGATCACGGCTGCACCGAGTGTTTCGAGTGCTAGACGGGCAGTCGAGGCCACCACCGGGTTGCTTGTGGTCTCGGTCAAAACCACCGCCACATCGCCTCGTTTCACTTCACAAGCGTTGAACTGTTGGGCGTAGCGCTCAACCCAACGCCATTGCGTATTCACGTTGCCGCCTCGGGGTACAAACCGCTACGACCGAGACGCTCCAAGCATACCTCCACACTCCAGGGCAGCATCGCCGCACCACAGCGGGAGTCACGGTAGTACTGCTCCAGCCGAGACGGCCGCAACATCGAACGACCGCCACAGATGCGGATAGCGGTTGAGGCCAGAACTGGGGCTCCTTCCATCGTCGACACCACCGAACTCCAAGCCCGTCGAACAGCATCTGCTGAAGGATCCACACCAACCTCGCCCAGCACCCGGTAGCACAACGACTGAACCTCGTCGTACTTCAGATTCATCGCGGCCCAACCCTGCTGCTTCAGCGGATGGTCACGGCGTTCGGTCGGAGCGTCTGCACCGATCAGATACTCAGCAGTTGCATCGAGAATCGCTCGCATCAAACCGAGGTAGGCAAACGACAACGTCATGTAGAAGTACGGCCATCGAAGCGCCGCCTGGTCGAACATTCCCGGCGGGATCCACTCGTGTTCGAGGGGGACGAACACCTCAGTCAAGACCAAGGTTCGAGAATCGGTCGCCCTCATGCCAAGCGAATCCCAGTCGCCCTCAAGCGTAACCCCATGAGCATCAGCGGGAACTCCAAGAAGCCGCACCCTGGAATCACCCTCAACCATGCACACAACATTGTGAATGTCCGCCGCGCCACTCAACGATGCAAATATCTTTCGACCGGTCACCCGGTATCCCCCATCGACAGGAACCGCCCGGGTGGCAAACCCTTCGGTCGCACCCACCGAGATTCCCTCTGAAAACGGCTGACTGTGAATCATGCCGTCTTCCACAATGCCCCGACGCAGTTTCGCCCGGCGTTTCTGCAGCGCCGACCGCTCAGCGGCGGTGAGGTCCATGTCGTCGCCGATCTGCCCGACCAACAGTGTGGTGGCAACATGCATATTGAAAGTCAGCGCGGTAGCTGCACAATGACGTCCCAGTTCCTCCGCAGCCAGTGCATACCCCACAAAGTCACCCCCCAACCCGCCTTCCGAGGTTGGGATACAAATGCCAAGCAGGCCCGCGGCTTTGAGATCAGCCCAGTTCTCGGTCGGAAAAAGCGCTTTACGGTCGTATTCAACTGCGCGTGCCGCAAAGGTAGGGCCCAACTCGGCGATTATCTCCACAAGTTCGGCGCGCGCCGCGGTATGGATGCCGGTGTTGCGGGTTCGTGGCCCTGCAATCATGGCCGCACAGTACCGGCGTCAACGAGAAAACGCCGAACAGCAGCATTGAAAGCCTCGGGAGCCTCGCACGGACTGAGATGGCCAACCCCGTCGATCACCACCAGTTCAGCACCAGAAAGATGGTCGGCCAGGAACCTGCTGTAAGCCGGCGGGGTTTCCTCATCGAGTTCGCCGACGATCACCAGAGTAGGCGCCGTGATCTCGCCGAGACGGCCGCTCACATCATGGGTGGAAAGGCATTCGCATGCTGCTCGCAAACCGGCCGACGTGATCCGCGAAAACGACGCGACAGCCGCCGCCAACGAGTCGCCGCCAAACTCTGGACCCGCTACCGAACACAGAACCTCCTGCGCGAAATCTGCCGGAGTCAACCCTGCCTCCAGGGGGGCGAGGCGAGCTTCGAGCCATGCGTCGGGATCGGTGCCGTCAGCGCCGAACGCCGCGCTGGTGTCGGCCAAGATCAAACTCGCAACCCGATCAGGATGGCCGAGCGTGAAATGCAAAGCCTGTTGACCACCGAACGACAACCCACAGACATGTGCCCGCTCCACTTCGAGCACATCAAGCAAACTCGCCGCAGCATCGGCAATCGCGCCAAAGGTCAACGACTCGACCGGTGATGACATTCCATAACCCGGCATGTCCCAAGCGACACAACGCCACCGGTCCGACAGATCGCGCAACTGCGAATCCCAACTGGTACGGGTCAGTCCCAACCCATGGAGGAACAGCAGCACCTCACCTTGGCCCGCTTCGCGCCAAGCCACCGGCACACGGTTTACATCAATCACCGGCATCGGCCTCGCACAGTACCGCCCCCTGACAGCTAACCGATTGAGAACTCAATCTTCATACGGTGATCGTAGACCTCTCCTGGATCAAGCCGGGCTGATGGGAAATGCGGCTGGTTCGGTGAATCCGGGAAGTGCTGCGTCTCAAAGCAGTAGCCCGCGAACCGGCAGTATTCGACATTGCCTTTGCCCACGTCAGCATCGCTGAGACCGCCAGCGGTGTAGAAATGCACGCCCGGCGCGGTCGTCGACACGTCGAGCCGCCGACCCGAGAACTCGTCGACTGCGGTTGCGGCGTGGCGCATCGTTTCGGGTTCGCCGCGCAGCACCCAGTTGCGGTCAAGACCATAATCAGCGCCCTCACGACCAGCGGTTTGATCGAGTGCTTGGATCGCGTCACCGACACGACGAAGCACACGGAAATCGTAAGGGGTGCCTGCAACCGGACTGATTTCACCTGTGACGATGAGTTCGACATCTGCAGGGGTATAGAAGTCCGCCGCTATCTGAACGTGCTGGTCGAGCACATGGCCCGTATTGTGACCCGCCAAATTCCAATAAGCGTGGTTCACCAGATTGACCAAGGTGGGCGCGGTCGTTTCGGCGGTCATGGCGATGCCCAACGAGTCTGGCCCGAGCGTGTACTCAACGCTGGCCGTGACTTCACCGGGATAGCCCTGGTCGCCGTCCGGCGAAACCATCGAAAATCGGACTGCGTTGTTGGTTTCGTCGACTTCGATGCGCCAAACGTACTTGTCGAATCCGACCGGGCCGCCGTGAAGATGGTTCGGACCGTTGTTCAAACCAACCTGATGACGCTGACCGTCGAGCGTGAACCGGCCGCCTTTGATCCGGTTCGCGAAACGGCCACAGGTCGCCCCAAAATATGCGTTGCCAGCTTGGAGGGCCTCGATGTTGCCGTTGGCCAGCACGACATCGGCGAGATCCCCGTTGCGGTCGGGCACCCAGAGTTCCAATAGTCGCGCCCCGTAGTCGCAGAACACGGCCTTCAACGCCCCGCATCTGAGCGTCGCCGTGTGGGTCTCACCGCCGGTGGCGTTTCCGTAATATTCAATTTCGATGGGCATCGTCTCTCCGCTGCCGGTGCTGTCGTCGACGGGTCTACGCTTCTGGGGTGCTTACTAGGATTGCACGTCGGGTGGCTGTGGACTTCGCCGACACTACGGCTTACCACACGCAACAGGGTTGGGGGGTCACCTATGCGGAACTCGATCGGGCTGCCGATGAAGCCGCTGCCGGACTCGCAGCACGAGACATCGGCGACACAGACGCCGTGGCCCTCGTGCTCGAATCCACGATCGACTATGTGGTTCTGTTCCTAGCTCTCGCCCGCTCAGGTGCAGTCACCTCCGGCATCAACCCGAAGCTCACCGCCCGGGAGATCAACGCGTGCCTTGAAGTCCTCAACCCGAAGCTGGCCATTGTCGGCAACGAACTGTCGGGCACTGTCGACACCAAGCGCTTCACCTGCGAAAATCTCACTCCCGGAACCAGCGCCGAAACCGTGGCAGCCGAGTTCAGGATCGCCGAAGCTCGCCCCGTTGCGCCTCTAACTGAAGATCCGGACCGAGCTGTGTGCGTGTGCTTCACCAGCGGTTCCACAGGCCTACCGAAAGGTGCCTGGTACGCCAACCGCCAACTGGAACAGATCGTCGAACTCGATACCGGGGGTGCCTGGGGCGGTGGCGGGCACGGCATCAGCTCCACCCAATTCGCACACGTCGGTTTCATGACCAAACTGCCGTGGTTGTTGGCCAGCGGCAGAACCACCCATCTGCTGGAACGCTGGTCGGCCGGACCCGTGCTGGACCTCATCGCCGAACACCGCATGCCGGCAGTGACCGGCGTCGCACCTCAGATAGCGCTCATGCTGGCACACCCATCGATCAACGAACTCGATTTCTCCGCGGTGCAAGCCATCGTTGTCGGCGGGGCCGCCTCTCCACCGGCACTGGTGCGCGATGCCCGAAAAAGATTCGACGCGCCCTATTCGATCCGCTACTCGTCGACTGAGAGCGGCGGGATCGGACTTGGCACCGACCTCGATGCCGACGACGAAGAAGCGCTCAACACCATCGGGCGACCCCGCCCCGGCGTCGAGGCGGCCCTACGCAACGAAGCCGGAGAACCCGTCATCCGCGGGAAGATCGGCGAACTGTGGTTGCGCTCAGCTTGCATAATGTCGGGCTACTGGAACGACCCCGAAGCGACCGCAGAGGCCCTAGTCGATGGCTGGCTTCGGACCGGGGATCTGGCTCGTGTGGATTCCGCTGGTTGTTACCGGCTTGCTGGACGGGTTAAGGAGATGTTCATTCGCGGCGGATACAACGTCTATCCGATGGAAGTGGAGTCGGTCCTCGGCAACCACCCGGCCATCGCCGAGATCGCGGTGGTTGGTAGGCCCGACGAGGTGATGGGGGAAATCGGCGTGGCGGTGGTCGTGGTGTCCGACTCCGGTGAGCCGCCCGCCCTGGAGGACTTGCGCGACTTCGGTTCTGTTGAACTGGCGTCCTACAAACTCCCCGAAGACATCCGGGTCATCGCTCAACTGCCTCGAAACGCCAGTGACAAAGTCGACCGCCGAGCACTCACCGAATTCGAACGAAGGACTCACGACATCAGCAACTGACGCCACTCGGCGACTCTGGGAGCACCGCCACCGGTTATCGGCGCGGACGATGGGAACGCTGTTGTTCTCGTTGGCGCTGTAGTGCCAACTCGGCAACGAGAGCGACATAACGCTCAACCCGCTTGGCATCCAGCGTGCCGTCGGTTACCGCAGCAGAAATAGCGCAACCGGGCTCAGACCCGTGAACACAATCATGGAACCGACAGCCACCGGACAACTCCTCAAGATCGCCGAAAACGAGATCTAGAGCGTGCTCGGCCTCCCAGAGTCCCACAGAACGGATACCAGGGGTGTCGAGCACAAGACCAGCCTCGTTGGGCAGCAATACAAGTTCTCGTGCGGTCGTGGTGTGCCGACCCTTGGCATCAACGTTGCGCACAGAACCAACCTCAAGGCGTTCCTGCCCTGCTAAGGCATTCACCAGCGCCGACTTTCCAACGCCGCTGGCACCAATCAGCGCCAACGTGCGCCCCGCGCCAACGTGACCTATGAGTTCGTCGAGTCCGGTTCCGTCGACGATGCTGGTTGTTACAACTGGGATATCGCGGCATACAGAACGAACGATCTGCTCGCATTCGTCACCGGCCTCTGCGGTGTCAGCCTTGCTCAAAATCACCAGCGGTGCTGCGCCACTGTTGATGGCAACAACCAGCAATCGTTCAAGACGACCAGGCGGAAGTGAACGATCAAGCCCATGAACCACGCCCACCAACTCAACGTTGGTGGCCAAAATCTGTTCAAGGTCACGTTGCGCGGGATCTCGTCGGCTCACACTCGTCGAACGCTCGAGAATTGCGCTGATCACCGCGCCGAGTCCCTCCGGCTCTTCGATCTCCACCCAATCGCCGGTTACAGGTGCGGTTTCATCTTGAGCACGAATCGAATCTGAGAGAACTCGGACGATTCCCGCTTCAGTGACCACATCACACTCGCCGCGATCTACGCGGACCACGCGCCCCAAGGTTGCGGTGCCGCTTCCTATGCCTGCGGACGCTCGCGCAGGGAGCCCCCAGGGGCCGAGTTCGTTCGTCAAGGTTCAGGTATTCTCGCCGCGACGAGCGTCAACATCCACAACAACGCGAAACTCTTGGCAGGATCTGAAAATAAGCAACCCGATTTGGGAACTATTCGACGACTTCGGGAGTTAGAACTAGAGCATGCACGCCGACGGAGGACTCCTGTGAACACCTCGCAGCACGACGACGACAAGACCGACGACAATTCGACCGCGGACGACCCAACAAACGACAGCAGCCCCAAAGCCCCACAGAGCAGCGCATCTGGTCAACTCTGGTGGCAGGGAGCGCTGGCAGGTGCCGCCGCCGGTGGAGTCGCTCTGATGTTCGGGCAACTCGTCGAGGCACTGACCGACGACATCCCGGGACTAGTTCTGGGCATGGGCGAGTGGGTTCTGGACATCACGCCGGGTTGGGCTGCCGAGGAGAGCATCGAGAATCTCGGTTCATCTGGAAAAGCATCGCTGTTGCCTGGTATCACCATCGTTGCCTTGCTAGCGGCCGCCGCTCTGGGGAACGCCTCATTTCGTATCTCCCGCAGGATCGGGATCATGGGTTTCGCGGCCTTCGGACTGTTGGGAGGCTTCACTACGGCACGAAATCCGAGTTCGCCGGCGTTGCAAAGTTGGTTCTGGTCGCTCGTGGCAGCCGGTCTGGGTATCGCCACTCTCCTCTTTTTGTTGAACCGCCTCAGAGGTCCCGTTAAAGATCGACAATCAGCGGGGCCTACCGCAGATCCCCTCAATCCCCCCGCGAGTCGCCGAGCGTTCTTGGGTTGGTCCGCTGGTGCCGGCGCGGTCGCGGTCGGCGGGTTTGCGCTCGCTCGAGGGATAACCCCCAAATCAGCGGCGGAAACCGCCCGCGAGAACATCACGTTCAGCGACATCACAACCACCACAACCACTCCCCCGACTACGACCGCCCCTGCCGCTGTCGAATCAACCGTGACAACCGAGGCGATTACCGACATCGACGGGATCTCGTCCTATATCACCCCCAACGATTCGTTTTACCTGATCGACACAGCTATCTCGCCTCCTCATCTCGCCCCCGAAGATTGGTCGCTTGAAATCAAAGGCATGGTCGACAACCCCTACACCCTTACCTGGGACGAGTTGATTGCGATGCCCATGGAGGAACATGAAATCACTCTTTCGTGCGTGTCCAACCCGGTGGGCGGGCCGCTCGTTGGTAACGCCAGATGGCTCGGCGTTCCTCTCACCAGCTTGTTGGAGCGGGCGCAAGTGCAGCCCGGTGCCGACCAGTTCGTGGGCAAATCGATCGACGATTGGACTGCCGGATTCCCGACTGATCGCCTGCACGACGGGCGCACCGCTCTGTTGGCTGTGGGTATGAATGGGGAACCGCTACCGATCTCGCACGGTTTCCCTGCCAGGCTCATAGTTGCCGGCATCTACGGCTACGTTTCGGCTGTCAAATGGGTCACCGAAATTGAACTGACTCGCTGGGATGATTTCGACGGATATTGGATCGACAAGGGTTGGGCGAAGCTCGGTCCCATGAAAACAATGTCTCGTATTGACGTTCCCCGCCATGGTTCCTCCGTTCAAGAGGGCGAAACTGTCTTGGCGGGTGTGGCATGGTCACCGCCCCGAGGCATCCATGCGGTTGAGGTTTCTGTCGATGACGGCCCTTGGTGGCAATGCGATCTGGCGGTGCCCGGCAACGACGAAAACTGGGTTCAATGGCGCACCACCTGGAACGCAACGTCAGGACGGCACAAGATTAAAGTTCGGGCCGTCGACGGTGAGGATGACATCCAGCCCCTAGGACCAAAGTCTGTCGCCCCGGATGGCGCCGAGGGTTGGCATCAGGTGACCGTCTCGGTCATATAGTGTGCGGGCGCACGCGTCCCTATTACCGGGGCAACTCACTGGGGAGTCTCGATGACCAACGAATCTGTCGAACAGGTCAAGCACCAGGTCGAGGTTCTCGATTGGGCCAACTACGGGCGTGGCGCCCGGGAACTGGCGGTCACAGTCGCTGAAGACGGCTACCGGCCCGAGATGATTCTGGCTATCGCCCGCGGCGGTCTCTTTGTCGCCAGTTCGCTGGGATATGCCCTTTCGATCAAAAACATCTATGTCATGAACTGCGAGTACTACACAGGTGTCGACGAACGCTTGCCGGTCCCGGTGGTGCTTCCTCCCTACGTGGATCTCGTCGACATGGAAGAAGTCAAGGTGCTCATCGCCGACGATGTAGCCGACACTGGCCACACGCTGAAGCTCGTCTACGATTTCTGCAAAGAACGAGTCGCTGAGGTGCGAGCCGCTGTGCTGTATGAAAAGTCGCACTCATTGGTCAAATGCGACTATGTCTGGAAGCGCACCGACCAATGGATCAACTTCCCCTGGTCGACCGAGAGGCCGGTTGTGAGCCCTGAGGACGCCCGCCACCGCGTCCTCGACGCCTGAGTACCGGGTATTCGGCGGGTACTATTTGAGAAAACTCGATCGGAAGTTAACCGGACTCGTTCCATTCTCCGATCAAATTCGGATCTAGAACCACGTCAACCTAGGTTCTCCGAAAGATGGCGAGCACTTGATCAACCGCGGACAAATGCCGCAAGCGGGCCGCTAACTGGTGTCGCTGCCTGGTGTGCCATGGGTCTTGCGTCGTTGGTGTTGGATTCTGATGCTATGGATCATGGAGGTTCTATGGCGCGGAGCGGGTTTGCCGCAGAGTTCCGACCTCCTGACTTGCGAGTCAGATTGCGAGGGCTTCATCCTCGGTCCACTCCAACCGATTTGAGTGATGGACGGGCTCGCCTTCGGAGTCCAGACCCAACTCCACAGTGATCAACTTGTCACCCTCGTAGGCAGGACTCAGTTCGAGCGTGAGGTAGTCGAAGAGCTCACGTTTCCAAGAAGAGCCTTTGCCTCGGACGACGATCTGGAATGTCGGTCAAGCTCCTGTGATCGGTTCGAAGCGAGGTCGTGTAGCCGCGTCCAAGTATCCTCCGGTGGCTCAAGCAGCCCCGGTGCTGTGGTGCCAAGCTCGGCCGTATGCCGGGCGAGTTCTTCCGCGACGGATCGCTGCTCGCGATCCTCGGCTTCGGTATCGGCAAGCTCTCTCGCCGCGTTCTCGGCGGCAGCTTGCAACTCCTGCCCTTTGGCAATCGAATCGGCCAGAACTTCAAGTCCATCTTGAAGACGAGCAGCGGCTAAGTGGCGTGCAGTCAACTCATCGTGTTCCGCTTCTGTGAGCACAGAGGCTTCAGCCGCGGACACACCCTGTTGCGAAGCGTGAAGGCGCGTCGTCAGCTGCGTTCTCTCATCTGACAGCAATTGAATCTCTGCCCCGACGCTTGCAAGATCGGCGATCTTTCGGTCAATGTGGTCCAGCAGGTGCCCGTCGGATACTTCGGAATAGTCTCTGTCACAAACTGGACAAATGCCTTCTGACGCCTGGTCCCGCAACGCGACAAATCCCGTCGCCAACGTGCCCGCCCGTGACTCTCCTGCCGCGATTTGAGTATTGACGCTCTCTAACTGGCGCTGAAGGTTGGCCACGGTTTGCCTACCCTCGGTTAGCTGAGCCGCAGCAGCGCCGTGCTGCGCTAAGCGGAACTCTATGGCCGTGGTCTCCTCTGACAACGATTGGTGAAGTGTCGGATCGGAGCCAAGGCCGAGCGCGGCAACATCATCGCGAAGGGCTTGGATCGGGGCCTCGTACAGCACTCGCCACTCCTGAAACGCCGCATCAGCTACTGCCGCTGAAGCTCGAGCTGCGTTGAGGCGCGCCGCCGTCGGACGCTGTGCGAGTCCCCGAATCCGGCCGCGGAGTTCCCTCAGTTCGCTTACGCGCTCCTCCGACTCAGCAAGCGCCTTGGACTGGTCTCTCTGACCGAGCAGGGATTCGATTACTCCAAAATCACCTCCCGAGTCCGCGAGAGCCGCGCTGAGAGCCGGATCAGGCGGCGGGCAGCACCCGACAGCAATCTAGGGATCTGAAATTGGACACCAGCGGAGTTCCAAGCGGTCACGGCCGATTACGTATACAAAGGGGCCCAGCTTGGCCGCCCGTTGCAGGATTCGGTTGAAGTTGGTCTCTAGGCGGTGCACCATCTCGGGTCCTGTGAGATTGGCATTGTTGTAGGCGAATACTCGCAGCGTGGATTCAGCCAGCACATCACGATGGTCGCGAACAACGGAGTAGTCTTTGGTCAAAGCTACCCAGCCTTCTTGGTCTGCCCGAAGCATCCAGTCGGGATCAGCAATTCGCTGGTCGGTGCCTCCAGGATATACATCGGCCATCGGCAGCGCTTCGAATCCTCTTGCACGAATCGCTTCGGCAATCAGACGGCGACCGAGGCCTCGATCCAAGAAGAAGACAGGTCGCGGGTGGTCAGGCTGCTGCCTGCGTCGGCCAGATGGCACCGAGGGCTTCCTCTATTTGGTCTACGGGGGTCCCAAAGTCGGCTGCAATGGACTCCAACGGCTCGCCAGCGACGACACGGGACAAAACGGCTGAGAGAGTTGCGCCCCCCTCAACAAAAACTGCATCTCCTCCAGCCACCTCTGGGATGACGCGAAGAAGAGGCCGTTCGGTCACCGGGAGAATGAGCTCAGTGGCCCATGTCTCGCCGAAAGTGATGCGCTCCAAATAACTGCCTATCACCTCATGGAACACCCGCTGACCGGTGTGTACCACGGTCAGTAGCCTGAGTTGCTTATCTTGACTGCGGGTCGCATAGTCGTACAAGACGCTGGCACCATCGCTGAACAACTGCCGCGACGCCAGCGCATGCTCGAGTTCACCCTCGTTGGCGAGAATCTCAAGCGCCTTGCGGATGCGCTGAAGGGGAAGACCCGTGTTGCGAAACGCCTGGATAACTACTGCTTCGACCAGCCCAACGAAGGGAATCGAGCGTCGATCACCTAAGCAGTTATCGAACGCGGTGATGACTGGTCCCTGCTTCAGCTGCGTATTGCTCAGCAGTTTCCTCTCATAGCCGTGAGACCATGTGCGCAGTGTGGACGGACTCATGCCCACTAGGCGCGCCGCTCCGGCAACGGTGTAGAGCCGCCGGGTAAATCGCTCGTCCTCGATAACGCCTCTCGGTCTCATGTGTCCAACCGTCTCGTCAACAACCATGGTAGCGGGAGCATCGTTGGCCGACCATGTCAAATATCCCCATAGCGAGCATGAAGCTCTTCTCCGCGCTTGAAGGCGTAAACGATGACGTTGACGTCGCGAAGTACCATCGAAGGCCGTCAGCGTCGAGCACCCCAGCGAGCGCATCACGATCCAAAATGTCGATTAGCGGGCTATCTGACGGGTTCCCGCGAACCGGCAGATGCTCGACCGAACTCGCAGGCCAACCGGGCTAGTCGGTTCGTTTGGCGCGGTTGGGGGAGACCCGAGGCCCTTCGTTGGGTTGTTTGGGGTAGACGGGGGGCCAGGGGGCATCGACCAGTCCTGAAGCCCAGTCCTTCTTGTGCCACTCCAGCAGTGTGTCCAACGACTGAAGCTGATCGTCGATGGTCGCCCAAGGATCGCCTCTTTGCTCGACAAGAGCAGGAACCGTGGCGATGGTCAAGCTCTCTGGATCGACGGTGGACACCTCGTCCCAGGTAATCGGCGTGGATACCTGCGCTCCGACCCGGGGCCGAACCTGGTAGGCCCCAAAGATCGTCTTATGGGGAGCGTTCTGGTTGAAATCAAAAAAGACCCGCTCCCCTCTTTGTTCCTTCCACCACTCACAAGTGATCAGCTTCGGGCATCGCCGTTGCATTTCTCGGGCCAAGGCGACCGCCGCGTATCGTACGCCGTAGCCGTCCCAGAGGGATTGCAGGCGAATCCAGATGTGGAGGCCCTTACTGCCGGATGTCTTGGGGTAGGCAACGATGTCCAGTTCGTCGAGCACGGACTTCACTTCGAGGGCCGCTGCACGGACATCGTCAAAATCCGTGCCCGGCGAGGGGTCGAGGTCGATCCGCATCTCATCGGCGTAGGCGGGTTCGTCGACACGGTTGGGCCACACATGAAATCCCAGACAACCCATGTTGACTCCCCACACGATGTGCGCGAGATCAGCGGCAACCAGGGCATTGGAAGTAGTGCCGTTGGGTGTACTCACGACGGTTGTTTGCAGCCAGTCCGGTGCTCCGGCGGGCACACGCTTCTGGAAGAACGACTTACCGCGAGCACCGTTCGGGTAACGCTCCATCATCAGCGGACGTCCTCCAATAGCCCGCATCACAGGATCTTTCAGTGCCAAGTAGTAGTCAACGAGATCTAGTTTTGTCTCGCCCCGCTTGGGAAAGAACACTTTGTCTCCGCTGGTGACGCGAACCTCGACGCCGTCGATGTCGAGCACACTCGCGGCGCCGGCCATTGCGCTTCGCGGCTATCCGCCCGGTTGGAAGATCATCAGGTAGAGCGACAGCAGGAACAACAGAGAAATAATCAAACTGCCGGTCTCGGCCTTCTTGGTGTTGGGTTCATCGCCGTCGACTATCGCCTTTTCAGCGGGAATCACCATGGCGTGCAGGACACCGTTCATCGCCAGCCAGGCAATGACGGAGACTACCAGCCACCCCTCGCTCAGTTGATGTACCTCGTCGGACAATCCCGCCACACCGAAACCAAGCAGACCACCGACAATCAGCGAACTGCCGTAGATTCGCATTGAGCGTTTGGCAATCCCGGTGTACAGCGTTCTACGAACCGAGTACTCCCCGTTCGTGTCACGGGCCAGGAACGGGTAGACGAATGTGGGCGACAACGCCACGAAGATCGCCACGATGTGCAGGAACAGCAGGATGTTGTATCCAGTACTACCAACTTGAGCAAGAATCATGGAACGAACTGTAACCAACTGTTCTTTGAGTTCTGCGGATCCTGAAGTACTTAGCCTGGATCCACCGACGCGGTGAGGCTTGTGGGGTTGGCGCGTCCACCAGAAAGGCCTCCTGATCTGCGACGATTGTGATGTCAATATGCACGTTCGTCTCAACAACAGGAGGCACTTTTTGTGTCTGTATCTTCGCGCAGTTTGGACCGGTTCGCAACGACCTTCGATCATGAGGGCCTGGTCGCCAACGCGGGCCTGATCCTGGCGGCCACGCTGATGGACCGTTTGGGTCTGCTGGGGCTGATCGAGCGGTGGGTGCGCACCGGCTCGGCGAACCCGGGCCGAAAGATTCTCACGCTGGTCGCGGCGATGCTCGCTGGCGCCACTCACATCGATCATGTCGAGATGCTGCGCGCGGGCGGCACCGGTCGGGTGCTGGGGTTCACCCCGATGGCGCCCTCCACGGTGGGGTCGTTCTTGCGGACCTTCACGTTCGGCCACGCCCGCCAGCTCGAAGCGGTGCTGGCGCGCACGCTGGCGCGTGCCTGGGGACTAGGCGCAGGCCCCGGCGACAAGCCGCTGACGGTCGATCTGGACTCCACGATCTGCGAGGTCCACGGCAAGCACAAGGGCGGCGCCGCGTACGGCTACACCAAGGTGCTGGGCTATCACCCGCTGCTGGCCGCACGCGCCGACACCCGCGAAGTGCTCGCCGCCCGCATGCGCAAAGGCTCCGCGGGCTCGGCGCGAGGAGTGGTGCGATTCGTCGACGAGCTCGTCGCCAACCTGCGACGCGCCGGGGCCACCGGGCCGACCACCGTACGCGCCGACTCGGGGTTCTGGTCCCACAAGCTGATCGACCGCCTCGACGCCCACGACGTCAAGTGGTCGATCACCGTCGCGCTCGGATCCGCTGTGCGCGCAGCGATCCAAGCGATCGGCGACAACGCCTGGGCCGACATCGCCTACACCCAAGGCGGCCGCGCCCAAGTCGCCGAGACCCAATACGTCACCGGCCGCGGCAAACACGAGCGCACCGTTCGCCTCGTGGTGCGCCGCACCCGACTCGCCCAGGGCACCCAACAACAGATGTGGCCCGACTGGCGACACCACGCGTTCATCACCAACACCGACCACGACACCGCCGCCGCTGATGAGTTCCACCGCGCCCACGCCGTCGTCGAGCTCGCCATCCGCGACCTCAAAGAAGGCTCCGGGCTCGACCACGTCCCCTCAGGCCACTACGGCGCCAACTGCGCATGGCTCGCCTGCGCAGTGCTCGCCCACAACATCGGCCACTGGACCGCGCTCCTCGCCGGCGCGCCGCCCGCCACCAACCACTCCCGACGCACCCGACTCGTCGCCCTCGCCGCCGTGCTGGTGAACCGCTCAGGCACACCCACCCTGCGATACCCCGCCCGCTGGCCCTGGGCAACACAATTCCACACCACACTCAAAGCCCTGCGAGCCCTTCCCGGACCCTCCGGCTAAACGACACCACCCGGAACTGACGCCCCCACACAAACCCAGCGTCAACAACCCAAACCACACCCCCACGCCTAGCCCAAACACACCAAACACACCAAACCACACCCCCAACAACCCGACGCGACCCCAACCCGCCACCGGCCCGCGAATCCCGCGCTCACCAAAGGCCAATCGGTGGATTCAGGCTTAGCCGATGGCAAAATCTGCTAGATTTTTGGGCCGCTTGGCTAACTCGACCCTTGTAGACTCACGAAATGGCTGACTACCGCTCGAGCACATCTACCCAAGGACGCAACATGGCTGGGGCTCGAGCCCTGTGGCGCGCCACCGGTATGAAAGACGACGATTTCGACAAACCAATCATCGCCATTTCAAACTCCTTCACCCAGTTTGTTCCCGGTCATGTCCACCTGAAGGATCTGGGTCAACTCGTTGCACGCGAGATCGAAGAAGCTGGTGGCGTAGCGAAAGAATTCAACACGATCGCCGTCGACGATGGCATTGCCATGGGCCACGACGGCATGCTCTACAGCCTCCCAAGTCGGGACCTGATCGCCGACTCGATCGAGTACATGGTCAACGCGCATTGCGCGGACGCCCTCGTCTGCATCAGCAACTGCGACAAGATCACCCCCGGAATGCTGATCGCAACCATGAGACTCAACATTCCCACGGTTTTTGTTAGCGGCGGGCCGATGGAAGCTGGCAAGACCAAGCTCGCCGGGGTGAGCGTGAAACTTGATCTGATCGACCCGATGATAAAGGCGGGAGATCCCTCCGTATCAGACGAAGACCTGCTCGAAATGGAGCGCTCCGCCTGCCCCACCTGTGGTTCGTGCTCCGGCATGTTCACTGCCAACTCAATGAACTGCCTGACCGAGGCCCTGGGGCTCGCGCTGCCCGGCAACGGCACCGTCTTGGCCACCCACGCCGACCGCAAAGAACTCTTTTTGGAGGCCGGCCGCCGCATCGTCGACATCGCAAAGCGCCGCTACGACAAGGACGACGAGTCGGTGCTGCCCCGCTCGATCTGTTCAAAGACAGCCTTCGAGAACGCCATGATCCTCGACATTGCCATGGGTGGGTCAACCAACACCGTGCTGCATATTCTCGCGGCGGCTCAGGAAGGCGGCGTTGATTTCACGATGGCCGACATCGACAGGCTCAGCCGCCAGGCCCCCAACATCTGCAAAGTCGCGCCCAGCACCGACAAATACCATGTCGAAGATGTGCATCGGGCCGGTGGGATCATGGGGATTCTTGGCGAACTGGACCGCGGCGGGTTGATCGATACGAGCTTGCCGACGATCCACAGCGAGACCCTGGGCACGGCACTCAACCAGTGGGACGTGATGCGCAACCCGTCGGCCGAGGTCCTCGAGTTTTTCCGTGCGGGTCCTGGCGGGATACCCACACAGGTGGCGTTCAGCCAAGCAGAGCGCTGGCCGACCCTCGACCTCGACCGCCAGGATGGCTGCATCCGCACTGTGGCCGAGCCCTACAGCCATGAGGGTGGGCTCGCGGTATTATTCGGCAACATTGCCGAACGCGGCTGCATCGTGAAAACCGCCGGGGTTGACGAGTCGATCTTCAAGTTCAGCGGCCCGGCTGTAGTGTTCGAAAGCCAAGACTCCGCATGTGCCGGGATCCTCGATGAATCCGTAGTGAAGGCCGGCGATGTGGTGATCGTCAGATACGAAGGACCCAAGGGCGGACCCGGGATGCAGGAGATGCTCTACCCCACGTCCTACATAAAGAGCCGTGGTTTGGGCAAGGAGTGCGCACTTGTCACCGACGGCCGGTTCTCGGGCGGTACATCGGGTCTCTCAATTGGCCACGCTTCCCCTGAAGGCGCCGAAGGAGGCGCTATCGCCCTCATCGAGACGGGCGACATGATCGACATTGACATCCCCAACCGCACTGTAAACCTCAGAATCAGCGACTCCGAATTGGCAGCGCGACGCCGCGCTATGGAGGCCAAGGGTGCCGATGCATGGCGACCACTGGGGCGTCAACGCACAGTTTCGGCTGCTCTGAAGGCCTACGCGGCTATGACCACATCGGCTGACCGCGGTGCGGTGCGTGATGTCAGCCAAATCTCCGGCTGAGCCAGCTACAAGCTTTTCTGGCGAGATGACTGAACCATCACCGATCGTACGGGGGCCCGATGCGGTCCGTCGCAGTCTCATAGACGCGGCCAAGGCGCTTTCGAGCGTGCGTTCGCCGCGCCAGGTCTCGGGACGTGAACTAGCACAGTACGCGGGCGTGAACTACGGGTTGATTCACTACTACTTCGGGACCAAGGACAACGTCTTCGCTCAAGCAGTGATCGAAGCAACCGAAACGATGGCCAAACGCTGGGACGAAGGCGGCATCCTGCCCGTCAATACCAGCGAAGAGGCCACGAGTTATCGCACTTTCGCCAAACTCGAAGTCGACGAGTCTCGTTCACCGATCTCCGATCTCGTCGCACGTATCGTCGCCGGTCAAGCCCAAGCCAGCGGACGCTCGAAAACTGACGAAGAACTACTTGCCGAGGTCGCCATTGCCACAGCGTTGCAATTTGGCTGGGGCGCTTTCGAAGAGGAGATTGTTGCCGCGCTTGAAGAGTTCGGCGGTGAACTCCATGCGCTTCGCGCCCGTGTCGCGGAGTTGTCTACGCGGCTCAAAGCGGACTAGTCGGTGGCCCGTACCTTGTCGGACCCCGAGGCTTCGGGGCATACCACGGTGCACAGCGAACGCCAGGTCATCGTCTTCCTCGCCTTCCTCAGCATCATCCTCGCTTTCGGCGTTGACTCGGTGCTACCAGCTTTTGACGAGATCAGAGAGCAGTTTGAACTAAAGCCCGGATCAGGCGAAGTCTCCCTGGTCATTACCTGGTATTTGCTGGGGATGGCGGCCGGCCAGTTGTTGTGGGGCCTGCTGTCGGACCGTTTCGGCAGACGTTCGATTCTGGTAGTGGGATTGGGGCTGTATGGATTGGGAGCGCTCGGAGCGGGTCTTGCCCCAAACATGACCGGGTTGTTGACGATGAGATTCGTGTGGGGACTGGGTGCAGCGTCTCCGAGCGCCACAAGGTTGGCGATCGCCCGCGATCTCTATTCAGGGGACCAGATGGCCCGGGTTGTTTCCTTCGTGATGGCCGTCTTCTTGTTGGGTCCCGCAATCACACCCGCGGTCGGTGAGGGAATCTTGCTGATCGGCGACTGGCGCTTGGTTTGCTTCTCCGCTGCGCCGCTAGCAGCGCTCGCCGTGTTCTGGACCGTGCGGTTCGGCGAGACGTTACCGCGGTCAAGTCGCCGTCCCATTGATCTTGGTGCCACCGGCCGCGGTATACGCTCCGTGCTGCTGACACGAGTGACAATCGGTTACACGCTGGCATTGATGTTTACGTTCGGGGCGTTTTTTGTCTACCTGGGAAGCAGTGCTCCCATCATCGACGAGATCTACGGTCTCGACGAATACTTCGCACTCATTTTCGGGGGTTCCGCCCTGTTCTTCGCCGCCGCAGTTTGGACCAGCGAACGGTTCATCCGACGCTACGGCGCAGATGGCGTCTCGATGACGGCATTGCTTGGTCTACTGGTCATCTCTGCCGTATTCACCTTCTGGTCTGCAGCCAGCGAGGGTGTCCCGTCGTTTTGGGTTTGGTACGCGGCCACCGGTTTGCTCGGCGCTTGCACCACGATCTTCACTCCGACTACGAGCGCGATTGCGATGGAACCGATGCAGCGAATCGCCGGCGCAGCCTCGGGCATGTTCGGCGTTATCACAATCGGTGGGGGTTCGATTCTGGCCAGCTTGATTGATCGGCAGATCGACGACACGGTCACACCCATGGCTGTCGGCAACATCTTGTACACCACTGTCGCCATCGGTTTGGTCTTGTGGGCCCGTGGTGGCTCCCGCGCGGTCGTTGATCCCGAGGCCTAGCGGCCGTGAGCTTGCGAACAAAAGCGGAAAGCAACGCCTAGCGGCCCGTGAGCCTGCGAACAAGAGCGGAAAGCAACGCCTAGCGTGCTCGCAGAGCTTCGGCGATCAGTTCTATGGGGTGGCGGACGGTGAGGCCCGCGGCTGCGAGGTGCATGGAACATCCAGGGTTGGCGCTCACCACCAGGTCGGCACCTGATCGGTTGATGGCTTCGGTCTTACGGGCGCGAACATCAAGCGCCAACTGACGGTGGACCAGCGAGTACGCACCGCCGGCACCGCAGCACATTCCCTCATCGTCAAGCTCTACCAGCTCTGAGACGAACGGTTCAAGGACGCGGCGAACAGCCAAATGCGAGCCCTGCACATGACGCAGATGACATGGGTCCGCAACGGCGACCCGTCCGCCGATCTGCGACTCTGCACCGGTCGCCGTCAGCTCATCAATATGGGCAGCGAGCCACTCGTGAATGTCGAACACCCGTGCCGAGAAGGCCCGAGCTTCGTCGCTGTCGAGCAGACGGCCATAGTCCTTCAAGGCCGCACCGCAACCAGCGGAGTTCACAAGAATCGCGTTGTCACCGTCGAGCGCTGAGATCACTCGGGCAGCGAGCTCGCGGGCATCGTCGCCGAGACCGGCGTGGGTGTGCAGCGCCCCACAGCAAGGGGCCGCGTCACCGGTGGGCCGGACCGTCGTGCCAGTCGCCTCGATCACTTCTTGGGTTGCGAGGTGAATGTCACGTTGCCAGGCGTCCATTACGCACCCGGTGAACAGCCACACTTCGTCGCCCGATGCTTGCAACGCCCGGCGGCGGATCGGTAGTCGCTGCGGGATTCCCATGCGGCGCGACGGAACGAGCCGCAGCCGTTGCGCAACCGCGAGACCGCTCGAACCCAAACGCAGGAGCCTTGGGTGAGCCAAACCCCGCAAGCCCAGCTTCAGCCACCACGGCGCTCTGCGCTGGGTCGTTTCGACGAACTCCTTGGTGGCCTCCAGCAGATGCCCGAAAGGCACATCGCCCGGACAAGCGGTTTCGCAAGCTCGGCATTGGATGCACGAATCGAAGGACTCAACGATTTCATCGGAAAGCGGCGCGATGCCTTCGTCGACAACCCGCATGAGCGCTATGCGCCCCCGCGGCGAGTGGGTGTCGGCACCGGTCACCCGGTATGTGGGGCAGTGAGGAAGACACAGTCCGCAGGCCACGCAACTGTCGAGTTCGGCCTGGTCGACTCCCAAGAGTCCGAGGGATTCGGTCATTGCTGCTCTGGGGATCGGCCGGGGTTGAAACGGCGGTCGGGGTCGAAGAGGTCTCGCACTCGGCGGTTGAGGGCGGCTACACCGGCTGGGACCTGTGGCGGGTCAGGATCGGGCTGTTCGCAATGGGCGACGCCGACGCCGATCTCCGCCACGAAACGTCCTGTCCCGCCCCCGAGGCGGTACAGATCCTTGGGGCGACGCGACCAGCGAAATGGTGGCAGTTCCGGTGGCGGATCTGGAGACGGCGCACCGAGTCGCGCTAAATCGTCTTGTACATCGACAAGGTGTCCGCAGAGCCGGGCCCAAACCGCGGATCCGTCCCACAAGATTGCCGTTGTAGTCCGAGCCGTCTCGAGAACCCTCTGCGGGTTGATGTCTTCGAGTTTCGCCCATTGCTCATGCTCAGGTATCGGGCGTGTCCGCAATATCGCGTCGCCGATGCAACCCAACGTGCCCAAGGAACCGACCATGATCCGGCACATGTCGAAACCGCTGACATTTTTCACTGTCGGCCCTCCGGCGGTCACGAGTTGACCATCGGCGGCCACATACCGGAGTTGTAGCACCGCGTCACGGATATGTCCGTCTCCGAGTCGGGTTACCGGCGAGCGCCCGACCGCGATCGCTCCCCCGACTGTCGACAAAGGCGAACCAGACAGACCAGACCCGTCTGGCAGGGCGGTGCGTTGGCCCGCTTCGGCGAGCGTCGTGTGCAATTCGGCGACGGTGGTGCCGGCGCGAACGCAGACAGTCATCTCGTCGAGCCGGAAATCCACGATTCCAGCGGGTGCGTGAACTTCTTGGGCATCGCTTTGGGGACTACCCCCGACATCTGATTGCGTGCCTCCGCCGCGGACCACGACGGGGTCACAATCACCGACGTCTGAGGCGAATTCATGCAGCGCCTCATCTTTGATCAAACGACGCTCTTCGATCAGTTGCCGGGTGGTCATCCCCACACTCCGTTGGCCTTCGACGCCGACAAAGCGGCGATGTCTGAGCAGCTGTGCGCGGAGGGCAGAACCTTGCCGGGGTTCAGGCGGCAGTGTGGATCGAAGGCCCGACGCAGTAGCGCCTGATGTTCCAGATCGGCGCTGGTGAACTGGTCGGTCATAAAATCGCGTTTTTCGACGCCGATCCCGTGCTCGCCGGACAGTACTCCCCCCACGGCCAGCGACAGTTCGAGGATTTCTCGGCTAGCCGCGGCTACCTGCTCATTCGCGCCCGGCTGGCGCGAGTCATAGGCCATGAGCGGATGCAAGTTGCCGTCACCGGCGTGGAAAACGTTAAGAACCATGAGATTGCGACGATCAGCGATCTCATAAACCGCTTCAAGCACCTCGACAAGCTTGGAACGAGGCACCACCGTGTCGTGGAGGTAGTAGTCGGGCGCGATCCGGGCAATCGCCCCGAAGGCGCTTTTGCGACCTTTCCAGAGCAGAGCCCGCTCAGCTTCGTCGGCTGCCACCCGCACGTTGCCGTTGTGTGCCCGCCCCATCTCGGTGACTTTTTCTGTGTCTTTGGCGACGCCACGTTCCATGCCGTCGACCTCGATCAACAGCACCGCCTCGGCTTCGCGGGGATAGCCGGCATGCACAAAGTCTTCGACCGCGGCAACACAGCGCTTGTCCATCATCTCGATGGCTGCCGGAACCAGACCTGATGCAATCACCTCACCCACAGTGGCCGCCGCATCAGCCACAGAGTCAAACGACAATAGCAACGTCTTGATGCTCTCAGGATTGGGCGTCAGTCGCACCGCAATCTTGGTAGCGATCCCAAACATGCCTTCCGAACCGACAAAAGCGCCTCGCAGGTCATATCCGGGAGTTTCGCCTTCGAGTCCGCCGAGCAAAACAGCTTCGCCGCTCGACAGAACCACCTCCACAGCCAGCACATGCGCGTTGGTTACGCCATAGGCGAGACAATGAGGCCCACCAGAATTGTTGGCGACATTCCCTCCGATCGTGCACACCTGCTGCGACGACGGGTCCGGGGCAAAGTGAAAACCAAGCGGTTCGGTCTGCTTGGAAAGATCAAGGTTGATCACGCCGGGTTGAACCCATGCAACGCGGTCGGCAACGTCGACTTCAAGCACCCGATTCATGCGCGTTGTGGAAACCACTATCGGATCGCCGAGCGGAGCGGCCCCACCGCTCAAGCCAGATCCGGCGCCTCGGGGCAGGACCGGCCGGTCGTGGCTCGCGGCGATACCCATGATCGTTTGCACGTGTTCGGTGGAGTCCGGGAAACACACCGGCCCCGCGGCACCGCCAGTGAATATCGATGCGTCGGCGCTGGCGAGATGTCGGGCCGCTGCATCTGCGCGGACTCGTTCGGGGCCGAGCGCGCGGATCAGGTCTTGCACACACGGATCGGCCTGGTCTTTGTGTCTGTCGACTTGCCGGTTTCTTCTGGGGAGCTTCATTCGAGCTTCACTCGAGCTTCGCTGGATGAGAGTTCACACTCACACCGTAGCCAAGCGCGTAGCTGGAACTTGTCTCGCCACCGATCTCAGGTCGAAGCCGCAACTCGCATGGCACGTTCGAGTATCTGCTGGTCTCCGAGGCGGTGACGTAGTCGGTTCTCCAGGCCGGCTATCGGATACAGGTTCTGTGGGGCACGGGTGTCCTTGTGTGGTTCGCTGGCGAAGCGTTGCAGCGTCGCGGTTACGTCGTCGGCTCGCTGGATCGCTTGCGATGCGGTCCCGGAGCCGACGAGTTCGCAACGGACAATGCCCGCGTGCGGATTGCTTTTGGGTCCTGGCAAACGCAGGTACCAGGACCAACGAGTGAAGCCCATACCGCTGATCAAGAACACCGGTGTCCGCTGTCCCTCTTGGAGTTGTTGCAGTATCGCTTGTTGAGGCTCGGGCAAATATTGGACGTGCTGGGTCTTGATGAAACCCACCCCGTTGGTGTTCGTGCGACCACGAAGCGGGCCGTCGAAGATGACCATGTCGGCATCGTCGTCGTTTCCGAACTGGGTCTCGAGGCGGGTCATCTGCTCGTGAATGCCGTAGTAGATGTCATTTGGTGCGTCGCTTGCGCATGGCACGAATTCGTAGGTGCCATGTCTCGTAAGGATCGGCCCTGCGGCCTCTGACGCCGATGCGTAGACCGCTCGCTTCACCGCAAGATCAACAACATGAGCTTCGCTTTGGGCGCACTTGACAGCACCGGCTGCTACTGAAGCGCACACACCCGTGCGCACCAGTTCTCCATCGGTGATCCAGATCCTGACATCGATTCGCCGAACGCCGTCAACGAACAGGACACTGTCGGGTAGCTCAGGCGACTGGGGCTGTTTAGGGGACCAATCATCGGCGTCGATTTCGACATCGACATCGACATCGCCCTTCGATTCCTCCATTTGCTCGAGGTCCAGGCCGAGTCCATACTCCGGTGCCCAAGTCTCCACACTGAACTTCACTACGAGCGCTCCTTGTTGAGGCGGCCACGCCACCAAGCCTTGAGTTGATCGGCATCAGTGACGCCATAAGCGTCGCACATGAGCGAGCACGCAACTTGCAGCGTATGTGTTCTCTTTTGTGGCGAGGATGCGCGGCTGGCATCGCGGACCATCGCCGCGGCAGTGTCCCAGGTAACGGAACGCGCTGGCAGGGGAAGGCTGAGAACTTGGGACGCGCTCAATTTGAGGGCGTCAATGTTTAACGCCGCGCCCATATATCGTGCCGCCGCCCAAGCGGTGATCGGGGGTGACATCAGCGCCGCGGCGGCGTGCCACAGGCTGATGCCGTGGGTAGTGACGGTGATGACCGGCACCGATGGCAGCAGCACGCCTGCCTCGTCAACGACCACTTCAATGACCCGTGTCTGTGTGGCGAGCAACAGCTTGGGTACCAGTCGGTTGGCTGCCCAGTCACCGAGGTCGCTTTCGGATCGCAGCCGGTTGAGGTCTACGAGCGGTGCTGTGTAGTCGGTCTTGTTGAACTTGGTTGACCGGTTGCCCCAATGAAGTTCGACAGGGTCGATGAGCCCGGTTGTGATCAACGCCGCGGTGTTGACGCCGTCTGGGACTCGACCGTTGGCGTCTTCGACAAATCCGACGAGTCCATAGTACTGATCCCTGAAGTCTGCGGTGGCGCTGAGCACGGCGCTCATCGTCTGGCTCTCATCGAGGTCGACCCTGGGGATCCCGAAGCCATCGGAGATCAGCGGCGCCCAAGTCTCCATGCCTGCGATTTCGTGTGTGTTGGTTCGTAGCGGCACCAGTGCGCGGAAGTCGAGTCCGGTGAAACGGCGAAGCTCGGTCGTTGATGGTTCTTCTCCGTTGCGAAAGACGATTGCGCAGGTGCGTACCGAAGCATCGAATACGCCTTCTCGCGCTGCCCAGAGGGTTTCTAGCGTCCCCCGGTTTGTGAGGGCCTGCCGCGCCCCTTTGGTGTCGGCGGAGGCGAGGATGCTGGCCGGTTGCACCAGGCCGAACCGTCCACCGTCTGCGCGCACGACCTGCGACGAGAGCTCCGCGAAGATCACCGCGGTGTCCGCATAGCCCTTGGCAACCCCGGGATAACGCCGTTTCAGGAACGTGGCGAGTTCTTTTGACTGAGCGGTCGTGGTCTCTAGTTGGTTCAAGAATGGCGGATTACCGATGACCACATCGAAACCTCCGAGCCAACCCGTTGCGGGATTGGCTCGGCCGTCCCCGAACACATCGGGGAACTCGAGGTGCCAGTGAAACGCGCTGCTGTCGATGGGGTGTGTTGGTTGTTGGTCACTCTGAGCGAGCATTTTCGGGGTGAGTCCGAGCAGCGAATTGCCACAGCGGATCCGCTGATCATCTGAACCCGGCGAAAGTGCGAATTTGCAGAGTTCCACGGCTATCGGGTCGATGTCGACGCCATAAATGCTGTTCTGTACGACATCACGGCGCGCTCGCTCGATCTCTCCGGCTGCGGGGTTGGTTTGCGCAGCGCGCAGAGTTGCCAGTGCGAAGCCGACCCGGTCCGCTGCCGCTGTCAGAAAATGACCCGATCCGCAGGCAGGGTCGAGGATCTTGAGATCGAGCAGCGCACTTTCCGGTTCGTCGCCGGACAGCGCTTCGTTGATCGCCGGGTCGAGCGTCCAGTCGAGAATGCTCTCCACCAGCGCTGTCGGCGTGTAATAACTGCCACTTGCTTTGCGGTCGTGTATCTCACCACGACCAAGCGCCACCTCCCATGAGTCCGTGTCGACGCTGAGTCTCAGTTCCAGCAACGACTCATACGCAGCGCCGAGCTCTTCAGCATTGAACTCGCGAAATATCTGTTCCGCAGCTTCCCGAGACGAGGCACCGGTCACCAGTTCACAGGACGGTGCAGAATTCAGACCTTCAAAAAACCGACCGAAAGTGAGGCGCAGCAACCCGCGATAGAACTCCTGCTCAGTGACTTTCCCGGTGGCTATTTTGTGACGCAGCTCGCCGCTGTCAGCTAGCAGGGCCTTTCCTAGGGTGGCAATCGCGCTGTTGATCGCCACGCTCACCTCTCCCCTGCGTCCTGTCATGAGCTTGACTATTACACCGGGTTGGATAAGTTCGCGCTCCTACACCGACACACTGGTGACGGTAGAGGAGCGTAGGTTTCTTGGCGACTTGCGGTCAACCATGTGCGCATGGTTATGGCAAGATCTCGTGCCCGCCTATGTCCAACCACTCGACATGGCGAAATCCTGGACGTTGTGGAGTGCCCCAAGCGAACACCGCACGACCGTTGCCAGCCCAGGTCATCTCGTACTTGCGGGGGTCTGCTTTGAGCGAACTTACCCGAAGGCCGGGACGGAACCGTTGTCTCTGCCCTGTCTCCATTTCGCGCAAATCATCAACGAACTTCTGGAGCGCTGTCCTGAATTGCCTGCGTTGTTCGGGCGTCAAGCGACGATACGCCTGTCGGAAAGCTTCTTTCTCGTGGTGGGTCGGCACTCCGCTAGATGCCTGCTTGTGACAGTCAGCCGTTATTCGCGGGTTTCGAGGGACTTCAAGAAATCAGCGGTGTTCTCATAGAAGGTCCCCCCCGGCGTGCTGGGTATCAACCCAGTAGCCGCGTCAATCTCTGCAAGCGTCACGCCCGGTACGGCCTCGGCAGGGACGTCCCATTTGAACGGTTCGGATTCTGTCGTTCTCCAAGTGATGGAGGCCTCACCTTGTGGAAGTTCAAGGTGCACGGGGGCTGTCATCTAATCGTCTCCTTCTACTATTACGCCGTCCGGGGTGCTCCTAGCGTACTTGTCCAGATTGTCTGTCAACGCGCCGATGAGTTGCTCTACGAATAGTGGTGACATGTTAACGCGCTGGACGACCACACCCCTCGTCGGATTCTGTGTCTGATAGTCGAGGCGGATGAAGTCGATGGTGAACTCGTGGGGAGAGTGTGAGACAGCAGCAAAGTTGGCCCAGACCCCACCGGCCATCTCGATCGTGCCCTCGATCTGGAAGTGGTTAGTTTCGGATTCCTCCATGGATCCGACACGATACGGCTAAGCGTGAGAACTGTCTAGCAATTTTGGCGACAGGTTGTGTTGCGAGAATCCGACGTCCACCCTTCCACCGGCGAGGCGTACCCATTTCACGCGGAGGTGAGTACCTATTTCACGCGGACATGGCTACCTATCTCACGCGCACCTCAGTACCTATTTCACGCGATTAGACGGAATCTAGTACCTATTTCACGCGATTAGACGGAATCTCTGGTGCTGGGTCATAGTCCGAGCAGGTCGGCGATGAGTTCTCGGATCTGTTGCAGCGCGACGGATCCGATGTTCGTGCCCGTCGTCTCGACGACGCGGTCGACGCTGATGGTCGTCGGGAGGTGTGCCTGGGCGACACCGAACCCGGTGACATCAACCTCGCTCAACCATCCTCGCCTTCTGGTCGTGCAGGGTACGACTGCGATGTTCGGGAAGCAGCAAACCAGGAAACTATTGCACGGAGCATCAACACCACTATGACTCCGTGGACCGAAGACGAGTCAGCGTAACCAACCAAACCGGCTAGCGGTTACGTGGTCTCCCCGTCGCACCCATCCGGGCACACCTCGACCTGATCATGACGCGCACAGTCGTACGGGCGACGCAATCCGATTCGACAGTTCCCGAACAGGTGCTAACCGGGCGGGAACGTAAAGGAGGTTTTGTGTCGCTTGAAGCATGGGCGACACACCGGACGCTGAAGCGTCGCGTCGCGGTCCTTACCGCACAGATGACAGTGGTTCTCCTTATATACCTTGTTCTTGTAACGCGCCCACGACTTGAAACAACCAGCACAATACGGCTTACAAGGGTCCGCTGTTAACTCCCCGCGACAACGGATACAAAACCCTCGGTGAACACGCTCACCGGTCACCGGTCGAAGCCATCAGACACAGGGGCTGAACCACCTAGAGCCGAACACTCGGGCACTTACGCACCCGCCCCACACAAATAACACCTGCTGCATAGTTTGCCATACAACAGGCGTTATAATACAGGGATGGATCATGAAGGTCGCTTCAAACGTATGCGTTCTACCGCTGCTATCGCCGCCGCGGTCAAGAAACTACGTCGCCGCAACGGGTTGACGCAAGCTCAACTAGCGCATCGGGCCGGTGTTTCCCGTCTTTGCATCAGCGACCTCGAAACAACGAACCGAGACACACGAACAGGGAACCTGTTGCGCGTCTTAGCTGCGCTGGACTACGAGATAGACTTGCGCCCAGCGCGTCGCAGCGAAGACCTGACCGAATATGTCATGTCGTTCACAGAGACAACCCCTAGATGAGTTCCCACGAACGTTTAGCTGTTCTGCTGTGCGACGAAGTCGTCGGTAGCGTCGAACGCGGCCGAGACAGAACCGCGTGGTTCGCGTACACGCCGTCCTACACCACCAGAGACAACGCGGTGCCGTTGTCTCTGACTGTGCCGGTCACCGAGGACCGTTACGAGATCAGCCGATGGATGGACGGACTCCTACCTGACCGGCTAGACGTACGCGAACAATGGGCGCGACGCTACAAAGCAGCGTCTTGGCAGCCTTTCGACATGTTGGCCACCCCCATCGGCCTGGATTGCGCCGGGGCAGTACAGTTCTGTTCTCCTGACCAGATAGACGATTTGCAACAACGGAACGGCAGGCTTGTTCCTGTCAACGAAGAGGAACTAGCAGCGCATCTCGCCGCGTTGCGGTCCGGTGTCGCAGCACCGCTGAGAGCACTTGAGGAGTGGCCGCCGTTCAGCCTCGCAGGCGCGCAAACCAAAACCGCGCTTCACCTAACTGACAGCGGTTGGCATTTCGCGACCGGCGGCACGCCAACCACCCACATCGTAAAGATCGCGATGTCCGCCTATCCCGACAACGACCTCGTCGAACATGTATGTATGGCGACGCTGCGACGAGCAGGCATCCCAGCCGCTAACACACAGATCGTCTATTACGGCGACGAACGCGCCATCGCGGTGGAACGCTTCGACCGTCGCCGCCGCGGCGACGGAACGCTGCAACGAATCCACCAAGAGGACATGTGCCAAGCGCTCGGGTTCGGACCGGATTTGAAATATCAACGGTACGGCGGTCCCGCTCCCGGCGACATAGCCGACGAACTCCAAAACCAGCAAGCAAACATTCAACGGTTCCGCGACGCCCTTGTATGCAACGCGTTGCTGGCCGCGTCGGATGCCCACGCGAAGAACTACAGCATTCTGTTGAGCGCCGCCGGTCCGGTGCTCGCTCCGCTTTACGACGTGTGTTCGATGGCTCCATATATCGGCGGACGCAACCTCAGCGACCTGACTTTAGCTATGTCCATCGGCTCGGCACGGTCCATCTCCGAGATAAACGACATGAACGCGTGGCGGCAATGCAGCGAAGAGCTGGGGTTGTCGCCTGATGACACGATCCGCCGGGTGGAAGAACTCAGCGAAACGGTTCCAGCGGCGTTGACCGGGGTGTTGAACGACATGGCGGACTCGGTGACTTCCAACCCGAGAATCGCAGCGCTACCAGACCAGATCGAGTCGTTGGTCCGTGCCCGCCGCGATCAACTGGTGCTGTCCACGGCGGACCCTTCAACAGAACTAGGCACGGAAGGACCTTCGACGGCTGGTAGCAGGAAGCGCCGCACCCGCTGCCCATATATCGGGCCTCGAACTGGGCGGCAGTGCAAACGCCGATTCAGGCATCCCGGTTCGCATCGCTATAGATGAACCGTCCAGTCGGTGAGTGGGTTCGACTTGGTCTGTTCACTCCGTTGATTGTTCACGCAGAGAGCATGGCATTTCGTGTCGCCGGGGGTTGGGTCAGAGTCCGAGCAGGTCGGCGATGAGTTCTCGGATTTGTTGCAGCGCGACGGATCCGATGTTCGTGCCCGTTGTCTCGACGACGCGGTCGACGCTGATGGTCGTAGGGAGGTGTGCCTGGGCGACACCGAACCCGGTGACATCAACCTCGCTCAACCATCCTCGCCTTCTGGTCGTGCAGGGTACGACCGCGATCGCGTGTTGCCGGAACTCGAGCACGTCATCGGAGGTGACGACGATCGCCGGTCGGATGAACCCCGGCTCGCCCCTCGCCGGCGTCCCGAAATCGCAGCGGACGACGTCACCCGCTTGCATCAACTACATCGCTTGCAGACGCATCGAGCACGGCTTCGTCGTCAGCATCGAGTGGGGCGCTTGCGAGCTGTGCCCCGATGATGCGACGACGTTCCCGTCGGATCATCTTCCCAAGCTGCGCATCGAACGTTAGCCCCTGGCGATCGGCGAGCAGACGCAGGGCATCCCGGTTCCGGACCGAGACCTTGATGGTAGTCGAATCAGGCATACCGTGGAGTATACCTTTGCGGACCCGTCCATGGCAGCCGGGAATTTCTCTTCAGCCCGTTGCTCACGACCAGAGGGTGCATATCGGGGCCGCGGTTATGCGTTCCGATAGTTGATAGGTGTGAGGTCCCGTGTGGAGGACCACGCCGGCGGCGAAACGATCCCCGAGTTGGTCACGCATCCATGTCAGGTGTGATGCGTCGCTTTGACTGGGGGCGCTAGTGGCCTTGATCTCGATACCGACGACGCGGCGGGCTCCGACCTCTGCAACGATGTCCACTCCATGACGTCCTTGTTCGGTACGCAGGTGGTGGAGCTTATGGCTTTGTGCCGCGACGACTGTCTCTGCCCTCAGTTGGGCCGTGACGAAGCTGTCTAGGAGCCTGCCCAGCAGATCGTCGTTACGCATCACTGCAGTCGCATCAACCCCGACGATGGCACCCCATAGACCGGTGTCGATCACATGTCGCTTTGGAGATCGGATCAGACGCTTCAGGCGGTTGCTGCTCCACGCCGGGAATTGCTCTACAGCCATGAGGTTGATCAATAGCTGTTCGTAGGATCCCGCGGTTTTCCTGTTGATCCCGGCTGCCTCGTACAGGGTGTTGTCGTTCACCACGCCGGCGGTGTTGAGGGCATACGCCCGCAAGTAACGTCCAAGCCGCTCTGGGTCGCGTCCCGTTCCACTCGGTGCGGTAGGAGCATCGTGGGCCACCATGTGTGTGATGTACCCCTCCAACCACCGTCGTCTTGAGCGTGGCGACACACCCAGAACCGCGTCGGGAAATCCCCCTTCCAGGGCAAAATCGATATAGCCCAACAAGTCGGGCGGGTCAGCCGACGGAACCAGATCATCACCGTCGACGAGCCGATCGATCAACGGCTTGGTACGGGATCTGAGACGCTCAGAAACGGTGAGAGGAAACAGCTCAACGGGAACCACCCGACCCGTGGCAGGCCACATAGTTCCCTCGAACTGAGCCCTGATCGACCCCGCCAAAAGGAACCGACCGCGGCGAGAATCACCATCCACAGCCCGCTTGACCGCACCCAGAACTCCGGGAACCTCCTGCCACTCATCAAGAAGTACCGGTGTAGGCATAGCTGCCAGCGCGGCATCGGGGGAGGCCGCGAAGAGGGCTGCTTCTTCGGGTCTGTCCAATCGGACCACCGACGCGGCGAAGCGAGCCGCTGTCGTGGTCTTCCCCGAAGCACGCGGACCGACGATCATGACGGCAGAGACATCTTCAAGCAATTCCTCAATCAGAGAGTCAGCCAAGCGCGGCAGATAGTCATCCATATCCCGATAATACCTATTTCACGCGGGGGTGAGTACCTATTTCACGCGCACATGGCTACCTATCTCACGCGGAGGTCAGTACCTACGTCACGCGATTAGACGGAATCTCTGGTGCTGGGTCATAGTCCGAGCAGGTCGGCGATGAGTTCTCGGATCTGTTGCAGCGCGACGGATCCGATGTTCGTGCCCGTCGTCTCGACGACGCGGTCGACGCTGATGGTCGTCGGGAGGTGTGCCTGGGCGACACCGAACCCGGTGACATCAACCTCGCTCAACCATCCTCGCCTTTTGGTCGTGCAGGGCACGACTGCGATCGACAGTGGCGTGTCCGAAGTCGTTACGCCCGGCTGGCGCGGTGAACACGGTTCGACGGTCTCGAAACCATGGTCGGATCGAACACAGAACACCTAACCAGGATCGAAGACCAGTTAGAGAGAATGTCGAGATCGCAACCCGCGTCCGACGGGTAGCCCCCGCAGCGATCCGTGACGCGGTAGATGAACACGGATGGCTGTGACGCTGACTGTCCCGTCTATGAAGAGACACGTAATCGACTACACTTCACCCACCAACGCTGCATAAATGCATTATGGTTACATTTATGCAGCGACATCCGGGGAATCCGTTCACTCCGACGTTCGGTTTCGCGCCGCATGTTCTCATCGGCAGGGACGCTCTGCTCACAGCATCAACAATCGCTCTTGAAGAAGGCCCTGGCAGCGGCGGATACTCCGTTTTATACACAGGACCGCGTGGATCAGGCAAAACCGTGCTCCTCAACGAGATCGAGGACCAAGCCGCGCAACGTGGATGGACCATCATCTCTGTCGATGCTGGAACCGCTGGTGTAAGCGAACGAATCTCTGAGATGATCGACTGGGCCAAGTCCGACACCGACGATCCCAGCAACGAGAACCAACAGGTCACGACCCGTAAAGGCGTTCGTGTCGGACCCTTCCACGCGCACCGAGAAACACTGTCAAAGGTGAAACCCGGATGGGGCCTTCGACGTCAACTCACCGAGATGGCATCTGCTGCTAGGGAGCACGGCGGAGGTGTGCTGCTCACAGTTGATGAACTGCACCGTTGCGACTCCGGTTCGTTGCTGCGACTCGCCAACGACTTACAACATGTCGCGAAACGCCAACAACTGCCGTTGGCGTTCGCAGGCGCGAGTTTGCCGGAGATCAAACACACCTATCTCGAAGATGACAGGTTCTCGTTCTTCAGGCGATGCGATGCCGTTGATTTGCCACCAATCGACGCAGCAGACGCGTTCTGGTTCGTCACCGAGTCCGTCAAAAGCGCCGGCGGTGAATGCACCGTTGACGCGACGAGACTACTCGCCGACGCCTGCGGCGGTTTGCCTTACCAGATACAACTCCTCGGTGATCATGCGTGGCGCATCTCAGGCGCGCCAAACTCTGAGATCAACGCCGCCGCAGCCACAGAGTCAATCCGCGTCACAGCATCCGTGATGCAGGACCGCGTATACCGGCCGACTTTCAACAGCCTCACCGAAGTCGAACGCAGATACTTGACGGCGTTGTCAGAACACGGCGGCGTAGCCACACGACGCGACCTCGCCACCAGCACAGTCAGCGCTGCACAGATGGCAACAGCAGAACAATGGCTGATCAACAACGGCTGCATCAAAATCTTGAACGCTCACGACAACCCGGCGGGCCCCGACACCGAAATCGGGTTCGGTTGCGCTGTCACATCGAAAACAGTCGCTGAACGCGTCGAGATCGAATCAGGCTACGAACCGATGAACATTCCACCACAAGGACCGGTTCGTGCTTTGTCGCCTCGATGCAACTATCCGATGCCACGAGCACGAGCGCAATGTGTCCTGCGGTTGGGTCATCCAGGCGGGCACAGATCACGCTGAAACCACCGTCTTCGCCGACGAAGAAGGTCTGCCCGACGCCTCCGTCACTGTCCCAACGTGTAGTGCCGTTCCAAGGCATGTCGCTCTCGCTGTCGCCAACCAACAGGTAGCGTGTTGACGACAATTCTCGAATCCTGTATGATTGTAGCGTATTGACGACAATTCTCGAATCCTGTATGATTGTAGCGTAGACGCTACAATCAGATGTTGATGCGTAGGAGGCTCCAATGAGGCGACGACCCAAGAAGACGGTTACATCACCGCATAGGCTCGGACGAGCTATCAGGCAAGCCCGCAAGGAACTGGGATGGTCTCAAGACCAGCTGTCAAAGAAATCAGGGGTTTCGCGACCACAGATTTCGGATATCGAGTCAGCGAAGTGCAGCCCTAGAACAACGACTCTGTTCGAGCTGCTACGAGCACTGGACTGCGAACTGGAAATCCATCCGTTAGACGAAACAGGCGGCAGGCTCGACAATCTCTTGAGAAGGACTTCAAGCAATGCAACGCCTTGATGTCTTGCTGCACGGAGAGGTCGCAGGGTCCGTCACCGAACGAAACAACGGGCGTGTGGAGTTCGTCTACAACGACGATTATCTCAATTCGCCTACTCCTACACCGCTCTCTGTGAGTATGCCTCTTGACGGCAGAGCGAAGAATGTTGAAGCGTGGCTAGATGGCCTGCTCGCAGACAACGACGATGTACGACGACGATGGGCCGCGGATTATAGGGCGAAGTCCACGAAGCCGATGGATTTGCTAGCAACGCCGGTCGGTCGAGATTGCGCAGGGGCTGTGCAGATATGCAGACCTGAGTCGACCAGCGAACTTCTGGGTAGAGGCGGCACCTTGCAGCCGCTTACCGAGTCTGATGTGGCTCAAATAATTGTTGATCTCCGCACAGACCCAGCAGGTTGGAATCACAACCGTTCACGTACGGCCTTCAGTCTTGGTGGCGCTCAGACCAAAACAGCGTTGCGTTTCGATGGAGTACAGTGGTCGCTTCCCGCAGGGGCAGCTTGCACAACGCATATTCTGAAACCTGCCGCTGCGAGGTTCGCTGACTTAGACATCGTGGAGTATCTCTGCCAACAGGTTGCCCATAAACTCGGTTTGCAAACGGCTCAAGCTGAATGCGTCAGTTTCGACGATGAACGAACACTGCTCGTACACCGATATGACAGGGAACAACTATCGAACGGCGATTGGGTACGTGTCCATCAAGAGGACCTGTGTCAAGCGTTGAGGGTTCCGCCGCATTTGAAGTATCAGAACAACGGTGGTCCAACGCCTCACGACATAGCGTCGTTGCTCCGTGAGCACTCATCGAAGCCGGAGCAGGATGTTCGTCGGTTCCTTGACGCGCTGATTTATAGCTGGCTGATCGTGAACACCGACGCACACGCCAAGAACTACAGTTTGCTGCTCAACGGGGACGACGTCAGGTTCGCTCCGTTGTACGACTTATGCTCGTTCATCCCTTACAAGATCGTAGACGGCGAGTATACCCATCTTCCGAAATTGAAAATGGCGATGAAGATGGGCAAGGATTACACGCTCAAAAAAACCGACAGAGACTCGGCTTGGGCGCGTGTAGCCAACCAGTTAAATGTACCTCATGCGGACGTATCTGAACGGATTGAGGTTCTTGCAGAAGGACTCGAAGCGGCATTCACGGAAGCTATCGACACGCTGCCGGGCCGCGCTAGAGCTTCTCCGGTTGTCGCTGACCTGAGCAAGACCATCGCCGTTCGACGAGCCACCGGGTTGAACATTACGCGTCGTCTAAAACACTCATATCCAAGACCAGCTAAACCATCGACACAACCACCGCAGCCCGAAACGCCCGAAATACTAGGCAAATGCGGTGTGTCTAACACAACGAAACGAGGATACTGCAAACATCCGCATCCTGGACCCGGCGGACGATGTGCTGCCGGACATCAGCATTGACACATCGACACCTTTTGACGCGGGGGTGAGTACCCAATTCACGCGTAGGTCAGTACCTATTTCACGCGGTTAGGCGGACACTCGGGTGACGGTGGAGGTTGTGGGGGATTTGGAGACCTCGAAACGCAGGGGCATCCGTTCGGCCAGTTCGCGGATGTGGGTGACGATGGCGACCATGCGACCCGACGCACCCAGTTCCTCGATAGCGGCTGCGGTCACATCAAGCGTCTCGGGGTCGAGCGTGCCGAACCCCTCGTCGAGGAACAGGGAAGCCAATCCCGGGGCGCCCTCTGGAGCCAGATCCGCGTGACTGTCGCTGAGCGCGAGCGCCAAAGCCAGGCTGGCCAGGAAGGTCTCCCCTCCCGATAGTGACTTTGCTTGGCGCACTTGATCAGCGTTGTGATGGTCGCAGACATCGAAGTCGGTCCCATCGGGATCAAACGAAAACTGACCGTTGGACAAAGCATGTAGTCGCTCGCTGGCTCGAATCACCAGATCGCCCACGGCTTCGGCTAGCAACCAGCGTTCAAATCCGTCGGCTCGGAGCAGGCGGCCCAGTTCGCTCGCCACACTTTGTTCAACGCGCAGAGCCTCGACTTCGGCCTCCAGGTCGACCATGTCTTGACGCTGTTTGCGTGCCTGCCGGTGGTCGTTGTCTGCCCGTTGCACGGCCAGGGCCATATCGGTGCGCCACGTTTGAGGATCATCAGTCGGCTCAAAGTGCGTGACGCACACGACGCGGGCCGCTTCAGCGTGCTCTTTCCTTTGTGTCTCGGTGTTGTTGACGTGTTCGTTGGCTGTGTCGATTTCGGGGATCAGTTTCTCTGCGAGTCGCGACGCCCAGGTGTCCAACGCCTGCCAATCCTGAACCAGCGATGCACCCGGCGTTGGTGGTTCCAAAGCGGCGAAGCCGTCACGGGTCTTGGCGAACTCGTTGCGCGCCTGACGTTCTGTCTCGGTGAGTCCTTCAAGGACTTTGCGCGCCGCTTGTTCTGCCTCTTGCGCCTCAGTCTCGGCGGTTTGAGACTCTCGACGAGTCGCAGCTAGTTGTTCGGCAAAAGCTATGTCTTTTTCAAGGGTTGCAACGTCGGGTTTGTCAGTCAACTGCTGAGCAAGGTCATCGCGTTGGGAACAACGCTCGTCGCGTTTAGTGGTCAAGCGAGTCAGTTCGTCTTGGGTGTCCTGCACGATCTTGAATTTCTCTTTGGTCTCGGTGCTGTCGCGCAGGTCGGCTTCGGCTTGTCGAGCCGCGGTGAGCTTTGCTTGGGCTTTGGTGGCTGCCTCTGCAAGTTCATCGGCCACCACGGAGAGCCGCTTGAGTTCCTCGTCGTCGGGAGCGTCGGAGAGCTTTTCGACGAGTTCATCGCGTTGGGTCGCAGCGGATTCGGCCGTTGCTTCGGCATTGGAGAGCTTTGTGCGGGCCGCTTCAAGTGCGTCTTCATGCTTGTGCTTCTGGGACTCGGCCTCGGCATGAGATCGCTGAAGCTGATCCAACTCGGCGTCGAGATCGTGGTCGGGTAGTTCGTGTACCGGTTGCCGACACACCGGGCACGGTTCACCTTCGATCAACTGGGCCACTAGGCCCTCCGCTTGTTTGACCGCACGGGCTTGTTCGAGACGGTCACCGGTTTCGCGAAGGGTTGCACGGGCCCGCTCAGAGTTCTCCCGGGCTTCGGCCTCGTGTTCTTGCTCAACTGCCAGCGCTTCTTTTGCCGCTTTGAGTCGGCCGCTCAGATGGCCCAACTCCGCGCGTTGGTCGCGCCAGCGGCTCAACTGCACCAAGTCGGGACCATCGTCCAGTGCTTGTTGTGCGACTTCCGCGGCCGTGCTCGCCTCGTTTACGGCCGCATTCAGGAGTTCGAGTCGGTCGCGAATCTTCGAAGCCTTCTCGGCTGCGGTTCGGTGTTGCTCATCGGATCGGTCGCACTGGTCGTCAAGGCCGGTGACTTGCTCAACCAGGTCCGCCAAACGTTGATGCTCTCCAATCAGGAGCGTGCACTTTTCGACATTGGGACCCTCTCGTTCAGCCTGTTCGGCTATTCGGGCCTTTTGCGCAGCCTGTTCGAGCGCCTCTTTCGCATCCGAAGCCACTGCCTGTGCTTGTTGCAGTTCGTCGCCGAGCGCCAGTACCTGTTGCGGCACATCCACGCCGGTCACTGCAAGCAGCAGCACAGCCAATCCGTCGGCTTGCTCGCGGGCGAGCGCGACATCCTTGGTGCTTCGATCAAGGTCGTTCAACAGATGATCCAAAGTTGCCTGTCCCGCTGTCACGGCGTCGAGCGCTCGGGCGAACCGCTCTATCTGTTCCTCGCTGGGTACCTCCGCAACAAGTCTTGGTTCAAGCACCTCCAACTTGTCTTTGGCGGTGTTGGCTCGTTGCCGGGCCTGCCCACCCATTCGCCCATATATTCCCAGGTCGAGCAACTGCCGCAAGAGTTCCTGGCGGTCTGCGGGTTTGTCGTGCAGGAAGGCAGCGAAACGGCCTTGGGGCAGAACCACGGTCTTGGTGAAACGGTCGAAGTCGAGGCCCAAGATCTGCTCTAGTGCCGGTTCCATTTCGCTGGCCTTGCCAGCAAGGACTTCGCTGTCGTGCTCCAGGCGGGCTTCTTTGGTGGTGGCGCCGTTGTTGGTTCGCCGCACCACCCGCACCGCGGTGTAGCGCTTGGAGTCCACCTCGAACTCGAGCAACACCTGAGCTTCGTTGACCATCTGGTTGATCGCCGGAGCCACCGCTCGGCGGTCGTCATAACGGCAGATCGCACCGAACAAGGCGAAGGTTATGCCGTCGATGATGGTGGATTTGCCAGAACCGGTAGGACCCACGAAAGCTGCCAGTTCAACGTCGTTGAAATCCACCACTGTCTTCTCGCGGAACGCACCGAAGCCTTTCATCTCAAGGCGCAGCGGTCTCATGACGCCGACTCCGCGGCCGATTCCGAGGCTGACGCCGAGGCCGACGCCGAGGCCGATTCCAGTTCGGCGTCGAGCAACTCCGCGAACATGGCGCGTACTCGTTCATCTGCGATATTTCGCTCGGTGAGGAATTCGTCGAACAACTCGGTGGGGACCCGCCCTTTGCGGGCCACCCTTTGCTTGCGCTGCGGGGTTGGGTCGTCCATGCGCACATCCACCACTCGCTCGCCGAACAGTTCCCGCACTTCGTCGGCCAAGCCCGCCCGACGCGGCTCTTGGACCATTACCCGCAACCAGGCGTCGTCGACCATCGGGTCGTCCTCGCTGTGGGCGGCCAATTCTGCGACTGTGCCTCGCAAAGTCCGTAGCGCTCGACCGCCGCTGAGCGGTACGGGTGTGACTGCGGGGGGAACTCCAGGCTCGATTTCTACGAGGTTGACCTGTTTGCGCTGGTCTTCTTCTCCGAAATCGAGTTGCAGCGGCGAGCCGCAGTAGTGAATCGGGGCCTTCCCCTGGATCTTCTGCGGGCGATGCACATGGCCGAGAGCCACGTAGCTCGCCGTTACCGGGAACGATTGCGCGCTGATGGCATAGTCGTCGATGAAATGCGCCGCTCGTTCACCGCCTCCCAGCTGTCCGCCGTAGACGAAGGCATGTGCCGCCAAGATGTTGACGGTGTCGCTGCCGAACTCGGCGGTCAGCGTCTCGATCAGCAAACGTATGCGATCGCCATAGGCCTGAGCGTTCTCGTACGCGGCGGCTTCCATGAGGTTCTTGGCCCGGACCACGCCGCGCTGAGATACGAACGGCAGCATCGCTAGACGCACCTGTTCGCCTCCCGGCATCGACAGGCGAATCACCCCGCCGTCGTCGGGCCGGGTGGGTTCGGTGACCAGATGTATCCGACCGAGCGCTTCAAATACCGGGGCTACCGCGTGCAAGCGGCGGGCGTTGTCGTGGTTGCCTGAGATCACTGCTACGTGTGCGCCGGTGTCGAGCAGTTGCAACAGGGTCCGATAGACCAACGATTCCGCTTCTGCGGTCGGGGTAGCGGTCTCGAACAGGTCGCCGGCCACGATCACAAGATCGACCGAATGCTCGTCGGCGAGCGACACGATCTCGGTGAGCACCGCCTCATGCTCGGGTATTCGGCTGTGACCCCGAATGGTCTTGCCAACATGCCAGTCGCTGGTGTGAAGCAGCTTCACTCGCCCGACTCCCCGCCCAAGGAGTCCCAGGTGTCCCTGGTGTTCCAGGCGGGCCCAACCATTAGTTGGCTCGTCTCAGCGATCACGCAAGACCTTCGAACGGGTCGGCGGGCTGTGTTGACTGTTGGCCCGCCGGGGCTTGTGACAGGTCCGCTTCGGCGGTGCGGGTCGCCCAAGCCGGAAACGGGAACTCCACGAGCAACGGCACCGGGAGCCTTGGCTGGGCTACAAACATCGATCCGGGTTTGAGGATCGTGGCCCGTTGACGCTGCACCGCGGGCAGAAAGCCGTATTGCTCACGCCCGGCCTCACCGCTGTCGAGCCGGCCCACGACGCGCACTGCACTGTTGGCCACCACCCGGCGTTCCACCTCGCTGGCGGTCTGTTGCGCGCCGATCAGGATGATCCCGAGGCTGCGTCCCCGTTCGGCTACGTCCAAGAGAATCTCCTTGATGGGGCTGCTGTTGTCTCGCGGTGCGTATTTGTTGAGTTCGTCCAAGACGATGAACTGCAACGGTTCGGATGTCCCGCTGCGTTCCTTGTCTTCGAATGCTTGCCGCAGCACCACGCCGACAACGAAGCGTTTGGCCCGGTCATGGAGCAGGTGGATGTCGATGACTGTGAGCTGCTGCGAGTCGAGGTCCATGGCATGCGAGGGTGCATCGGCGAGGTCGGCCCGGATGAGATGCTCGACATGGCGGACCGAGGCACTCAAGCGCCGAACAAAGGCGTTGATAGTGCCGCTGCCGATGGCACGGCCGGTCCAGCGCGGGTCTGCCGGCTCATCGGGGTCATCGGGAATGAGTATCGTCTCGATCCGGTCCACCAACTGCCTGAATGTCCGGATCGTGGTTCCTTGAATCTGCACCGTTCCGGCCGATGTGTCGGATTCTCTGGCGCATTGCACCAACCGTTCGGTGACTGATTGCACGACGATGGTGTATTGCTGGCGCTCATCCTCGGCATCAGCGAACAGGAACGGCAGCAGACGCTGGCTGCAGAAGTCGGCGATTGTCCAGAAGTATGGGCGTACGCCAGTGATCCGAGCTCCCGTGGCCGGCGTGGCGTTGGGGTCGCCGGGCCGGGGTGGAGCGAGGATTCCAACCGACCTGAAAGGCGCCGCGGTCAGGCCGAGTGCCGCGTATCGGGAGCGTTGAGTGTCGTCGAGGCGGGTGTTGAGATGATCGAGAAACAGCAGGTCCTCGCCTTTGACGTTGAATATCAGGCCCTTGGTGTGCATGGCCGCGGCGCCGAGAACACCCGAGTTGAACAGCGAATACAGCAGGAACGTGGCGTAGCTGGTCTTGGTGGCGACTCCGGAGATGCCGCTGATGTTGATATGGGCGCCTTTGGTGCCGTCGACGAAATCGAGATCAAGGTAGATCGGATCTTCGTCACGGCTGAGCCCGGCTGGCAGACGGCGTTCGACTTCATCGAAATCGAGTGCGGCGTCTCGCTCTTCGCCTACAGCACGCCGAGCCTCAGTTCCCGGTAGGGGCGGTACGAACGTTTCTGGCACGACTCGGGTGACCTGCACGAGGGCTGCTTCTGTCACTTCCGCGGGCAGGATCCCGTCTGCAATCAAGAACACATCGCTGTCGAAGCGGGCGCCTTCATGGGCGGCACGAACCTGGCTGACTATCCCGTACAGCTTGATTTTGTCGCCGTTGGGCAGTTCACGGTCGACCGCTACCACATCGTCAAGCTGTAGATGCTGTTCGGGTGCGAGCGCCACCCAGAACTCCAGTGGCGTAGCATCATCGGTGCCAAGAACCCGTCCCACGCCATTCACGAGCCAGACTATACAACCATGCGCATCCTCTATATCGACATCGACACTCTGCGATCCGACCATCTCGGATGTGCTGGATATCACCGCAACACCACACCCAACATCGACGCGATCGCCGCCAACGGAGTGCGGTTTGCCAAGGTGTACGCCTCCGACGTGCCTTGTCTGCCGAGCCGCACTGCGCTGATTTCGGGCATGTTCGGGATCCGCAACGGGGTGGTGAACCACGGCGGAGTCGCGGCCGAGCTTCGCCCGGAGGGTCCCGGGCGGCATTTCATCGGGACTTTCGCCTCCAATTCGTGGGCGTCGAAGTTCTATTACGCCGGTTACCACACCGCTTCGATCTCCAGTTTCCCTTTCCGTCATTCTGCGGGCTGGTGGAATTACGGCTTTATGGAGGCCCTGAATCTGATGCGTGGCATGGGCGGGGAACGAGCCGATGAGGTGCTGCCCAGTGCCCACAAGTGGATCGCCGAGAATGGTCGCAAAGAGGACTGGTTCCTGCATGTTCATCTGTGGGATCCGCACACGCCGTACAACACTCCGCAGGGTTACGGCAATCCGTTTGCGGATGATCCGATTGCCGGGTGGCACACCGAGGAGGTCCGTGCGCGTAACTGGGGTTTGGCGGGGCCTCATTCGGCGCAGGAGCCGTGGGGTTTTGTGCCCAATGAGTGGGGTCCGCCGGGGCCACGCCAGCCCGATGACGGGTCGTCGATGGACAATATCAAGGGGATCATCGACGGCTACGACGTGGGGATCCGTTATGCCGACGATGCTGTGGGGAGTCTGCTTGACCAGCTCGCTGGGCTTGGGGTGCTAGAAGACACCGCGGTGTTGGTCTCGTCTGATCATGGCGAGGCGTTCGGCGAACTCGGGGTGTATGCGGATCACCAGGGTGCTGATGAAGCGACCTGCCATATCCCTTCGGTCTTGGCGTGGCCGGGGCTTGAACCTGGAGTGTTCGACGGACTGCTGTATCACCTTGATGTGGGTGCCACCATTGTTGAGTTGGCAGGGATTCTGTTGCCGCTTCATTGGGATGGACAGAGCGTGGCGGGCGAATTGCGGGGCGGGACCGATGCCGGACGTGACCATCTGGTTGTGTCGCAGGGTGCATGGTCGGTGCAGCGTGGGGTTCGCTTCGGCGATCATCTGTATCTGCGTACTTGGCACGACGGCCATCACCCCCATTGGAACGAGGAGATGCTGTTTGACATTGCTCGTGATCCGCATGAGGTCGACGATCTCTGTGTCGGCGGCGAGGATGTTTCTGTGGTGGCGCAGGGGCGGGAGTTGTTGGAGGCTTGGACAGACGAGCAGATGGCGCGCAGTTACAGCCCGGTCGATCCGATGGAGATCGTCTTGGCCGAGGGCGGGCCTTACCACTGCCGGGGACGTTTGCCTGCCTATCTCGAACGCCTGCGTGCGACCGGCCGATCCGCCTGGGCCGAAGTCCTCGAACAGCGCCACCCGGGTGAGTTGTGAAGCTGATCTCTTAGAGATATTTCATAATTTTCCATTGCTTATTGATCCGCTGCTGACTAGCGTCAGGATGCATGGAAGTTGATGTTGTTGCGCAGATCGTCACCCTGTTGATGGTCGCCCTGGGAATCGTCTGGCACCAACAACGCAGCACCGACAAACTCCGCGAGGACTTCCAGACCGCGAACCGCAACCTCCGCGAAGACTTCCAGACCGCGAACCGCCAGTTGCGTCAGGACCACGACAGACTCAGAGAAGCCATCGCTCAAATCGGACAGAGACTCGCGCGCATCGAAGGCTTCTTGGGGATCGGTATTCCCTCCGCTCTCGACGAATCCACCGGTGCCGAACCCGACTAGCCGCTTCGAGAACTGCCTGCGGGAATCGGGACACCAGTCACATGGATTGAGGTGCTGTTTGTGCGGTCGCTGCGAGGTGAACGGCTAGGGCCGTGATCTGCTGCTGTATGTCGGTGGGGCTGCCCGAAAGACTGCTCGCGGAATCGGGACACCCGTCACATGGATGGAGGTGCTGTTTGCGCGGACGCTGCGAGTTGATCGGCTAGGGCCGTGATCTGCTGCTGTATGTCGGTGGGGCTACCCGACAGGTCGATGCCGACGACGTATAGTTTCTTGCGTGCGTTCTTGACTTCGATCATCGAATGCGCGAGTTGTGTCATCCGACCGGGGCCGGGCTCGGTGAGCGGCGGCCCAGTAGGCGTTTCTGTACTGCCGTTCAGGTTCTTGTCGGCCATGTCCTTGTTTGCGTCAACGCAGTAGATGAGCGTGCCGGTGGGATGGTCGAGAGCGGTGGTGTAGGCCAGCAGTTGGTAGTAGTCGGCGTTGTTCGCCCAAACCTCAGAACCTGCATCGCTCGGACCAGCGACTACCGAGGATTCGGTTGATTCGGGAGTCTCTTCGGTGTCGCGGAGTTTGTACTTGATGTCGGCGACACCGACGCTCACACCGTGGCGTTTGAACACAAGGTCAGGTTTGATCCGCACACGCCCGGCGGTGTCGAGTGAACTGAGCGTCTGCCCCCCGACTTCGAGGCGGCCGCTCAGTTCGGCTCGTAAACGCTCGGTGACAAACCGCTCGAACAGATTGTTCATGTCCAGCATGAACGCCGAAGCGGTGGTGTCGCCGTGGTGGTCTTGCAGCGTGAGATGGGCCAGGATCAGGCGGGCAAGACGCATCGCCGGCAGGTAGTGATCGTTGAGCCGGGTGAAGGTGATCCGTTCGATGTCATCAGCGTCTACCGGAGCATCAGTCACATCTTCGAGTGCCACGAGCAGGCGCATCAATCGGCCGCGGTCTATGGGCGGAACCCCAGCGACCCGTATTGCTCGTTGCATCGCCGCTTTGAGGTAGCGGTTCTCGTCGACGTCGGCTGTGAAGTCGTCGTAGGAGCAGGCCATCGGGACCAGGAGTCCGCCTCGGCGGAATTGACGCTGGAAGTCGAGCCGTCCACGCAACGCCAGCAGGTCTTCCTCTTCGTGACGGTAGGAGTGGTAGTGCCCTCGGGCCAGAGTCGTTTCTGCCGTGCGGGCGAAGAACGAGATCAGTGCTGGCAGCAGATCGTCAGTCTCTGCGTAGTCGATTGCCTCTGGCAGCCAGGCGTCGTCCGGCAGACCGACCTCGAGCAGCAGGAACAGGTTCTGCGGGTTGATCTTCGGTCGCACGATGACCCGCAGCCCGTCAATCGTGAAGCCCCCGACCCATTGCTTGGCCTTGACGTTCCAGTAGCCGTCCTCAGGGTCAGGTGTCACTGACAGCCACTGCGTTTTTTCAAGGCGACCCGCCTGCCGCCTGGTCATTTCAAGCCGCCGAGTCTCCCATTCCCTTAAAGTGACCGGTTCAAACTCGCCCGGCTCGCCACCTTCAGCGACGGCCGCCTCGATCTCCTCCGTATCAATCACGCCAACGCAGCAACGCACTCGCCGATTTGATCAAGCGCTCCCAACACATCACTAAGGGGGAGGCTTGGCTTTTCTCGGGGTCCAAATCCGCTGATATCTAGTCCGAGGGCTGAGAGAACGCTCGCGTAGGCTTCTACTTCGTCGCGTCTGGTTGCCAGCCTATCCAGCGTGACTTTCGGCGGGAAATAAACGGTTGGTCTGCCACCACTTATGTTCAGAAGCGAAACGTTTCCATTTGACTGTGATGTTCGCAATGAGAAACCCCTCGGGCCAACGGTGTCGGCTTGCAAGCAACCAGCGGGCGCTTTATCGGGGTGAAACCTCAACTTGTTTCCGAGTTTTTCCTCAAGCCCGCGGACTAAAGGGGTCTTCCGCATCTCTGGCGATACCGCGGCCCTCCCACCGCTGGATGACGGACCGGTACTGGACGGCAACTCATCTACGGGAGCCGCTGGAACATCCAGTGGACCGCTGCTCTCGAAATGCTCGGGACCGTGTCGGTCCCAGACCGCATCTAGGCGAAACTGTTTGATCTTGTCGGGTTTGCCGAAGAGTTGGTCCTCGATGAACGGTTCGATGTTGTATTTCCAGACGCGTTCGAATCCGCCGTCGTTCAGATCCGTCTTCATGAAATGGCTCGGTCCGAGTTGCAGGTGATCCCCGCCCAGTGCCTTTTCGAGTTCGATGTTGACCGCAGAAACGAGGGCTACAACCCATGCTTGGTTGGGAGCGTGCTCTTGGGTCCATTTGCGCAGCAGGCTCTTCGTCGGTTCTCGCTCGGGGAAGAACGGAACGAAATGAAAGCGCCTGCGCATGGCGGCATCAATGAGCGCGATCGATCGGTCCGCTGTGTTCATCGTGCCGATGAACCACAGGTTCTTCGGCAACTTGAAGCTGCCATCGGATCTGTGCATTACCGCCATCGACTTGTCCCGGTACTCGAGCAGAAAAAGCAGTTCGCCTAGCACCCGGGGAAGGTTCGCTCGATTGATTTCGTCGATCACCATCACGTGCTGCTGTTCCGGGTTGTCCGTCGCATGTTCAGCCAACTTTGCCAGCGGACCCGGGGTCAGTTCGTAGGTCATCTGTTTGTCGTGTGTAACCGGACGGTAGCCCTCGAAGAAGTCCTCATAGGAGTAGGCGGGATGAAACTGCACCAGGCTCCGTGCTTGTTCCTCGGGTGCCAACGCCTCGGCTAGTTCTTGCGCCAGATAAGTCTTACCGGTACCCGGCGGCCCGTAGAGGATTACCTGCCCCTTGTCCTCCAACAGATCCACGATCTCTTGTAGATCGTTGGCTTCACACAACAACTCCTCTGCGGCACCCTCTAGACGTTCCTGCCGTGATCGGGTGTCTGTGCTGCGTGGAGACCCAGAGGTTGGAATGTCCCAGTTCTCGCACCACGACTTTATGTGGGAGGAATAGTCGCGGCGCGAGCCCTCACCAAGGATTCTTATGTCATCCAAGAACGCGTTCAACAGGGTTGGAGCGAATAGCACGGGACTCTGGCCTTGCCCCAACATGTGACGTATCCAGCGGCGGAGAATGCTCCGTTTGTTTTCGATCGTGCCGGCCTTGCGGCCAATCGTGCTCAGGTAATCCAGGTATTCCTCCAAGCGTTCTTCCCAGATCTCGGGCGAGTCGTTGTAGTCGCCGGGATTGCGGTCACCAGGATCTTCACCGTGCTCAGCCAGATACTTGATCCGATACGGCGCGTCGTTGGGTCTCAACGAGTAGACGGTGACAAGGCCGTTCAACGATTTGTCGAGGTCGTCCTGAACAACCTCGCGGGGCAGGTCGGTCTGTAGCCACTCAACCTTGCGGCGGTGCCGTACGTTTTCGGGTTGCGAGGGGTCCCACTCGTATGGCCCGACAACGCGCCCAATCGCAATCAAGCGCTCTCGGCCAAGCTCAGGCCGCTTCTGGGGCATCACCACCGAGTCCCCGACTGATATTTCTTTAGCGAAGCGCCACAACTGATCCCTCGCACTTCGCGTGCCCCATTCTGGAAATCGCTCTTCAAGGCGTTCTCCAAATTCGTCACGGTCCGTCATTGAGTCGAGTTCTTCAAAGTCGTACCATCCGATGCTGACAACGCTGTGGTCAAGGTTGTATTGCTCTTCCTCTCCCTCTCGTCCGGCCCGCACGACCCACGCTCGCGGTTCTGGGTTCTGATGCTGGTCGTTGTCGCTGGGAATGCTCATGGGTCGGAATCCTCTCGCTATCGAAGGCTTTCAGTTGCGCGCCGATGAACCGGCATCAGTTGGTAGCCCGGACGAGGCTAGCCGTCCAGCGCAGGGGTGACCTAGCTCGCAGGATCGGGCGGCGTGACCACCTCGCATCGCGGGCCGAAGTCCTCGAACAGCGCCATCCGGGTGGGGTGTGAAGTTGATCTTTTAGAGATATTTCATAAATTTATATTGTATATCAATTCAACTCCGACTAGTCTCAGGGAGCATGGAGGCTGATGCCATCGCTCAACTCGTCACCCTGTTGATGGTCGGCCTGGGAATCGTCTGGCACCAACAACGCAGCACCGACAAACTCCGAGAAGAGTTCCAAACCGCGATCAACACCGGTCTCCGCGAACTGCGTCAAGACCACAACAAGCTCCGCGACGACGTCGCGGGGATCGGACAGAGACTCGCGCGTATCGAAGGCTTCATGGGGATCGGCACTCCCTCCGCTCCCGACGAGTCCACGAGCACCGAACCCACCTAGCCGCCTCGAGAACTGCTCGCCCGAATCAAGTAGTCCCCTTCCGCCATCGATACGTTGATCGATCTCTAGGGGATGGCGACGACCTAGCCGGCTGGATCAGGTGGGGTGATCACTTCGCAGCGCGGTCCGTCGGCTTTGCTGAGCTTTCGGTCCAGGGTCACTAGTGGGCAGCCGAACGCTTCGGCCACTGCCACGTACCAGGCGTCGTGGCTGGTCACGTTGGTCCGCAATTCCCAAACCCGCTCAGAGAATGGAGTGAATCCGCAGAGTTCGATGTCCAACCGGAGCAGGTCGCGCTGCGCGGCGGTGGCTTCCAAGGGCGACACCCGCCCAGACAGTTCAAGGCGTCGAAGGATATTTGTGGCTTCAAGCAATGCCAGTTCCGGTGTAACCAAGGGTTCGGCGGACACCGCAGTCTCTGCCCATTTGCCATCGGGACCGGCGTCCGCCAACGCCGCCACGAGCACCGAGGCGTCTGCGACCGCGCTCACGCCCGGTCCGCATCGCGTGCCGCAAGGATCTCCGTGGAAGAGATTCGGGTTCCGGCGGCTTCCTTACGACGTCGAACCTCTTGCAACAGGGTGTCGACTGAGGGTTTCGCCGCAATGCGTTCAAGTTCACCACTGAGGAATTCCTGCATGGACTGCCGCTTGAGGGCGGCCTTCGTGGCCAGTACATCGCGGACTTCCTCGGGTACGCCTCGAATGGTGATCTGAACCGTCATGCATGCACTCTCCAGATTCCGACACCAGCTCAAGAATTCAAATATTTTTCATGATTTTACAGTGATTTTAAAGATCATTGTCACAGGGGGTCAGTAAGGTTTCGTTCATGGAATCCGCTTCGTCATCTGATCTCTTTGACAGCAACACCACGGGCGTTCCGGCTGGGGCGGTTTGTGTGCTGGCGGTTGACGTCGAGGGGCTGCGTGATGAGGGGTTGTCGTTGCGGTTGAGTGAGATCGGTCGTGCTGAGTCTCGGTTGGCGGCAATGAAGGCCCAGGTGCTTGCTGAGGTCGGTCGCCGGCACAGCAACGCAGTAGCGCAACGGATCGCTCGTGATGAGTTGCGGTCTTCGAAGCGTGAGGCCAAACGCGATGTCGAATCGGCGGTGCAACTAGCTCAGTTGCCTGCCACAAGTGAGGCCTTGGAGTCTGGTGAGATTCCTCAAGGCCATGCGCGTCTCATCGCTCGGGCGTCGGGCGAGAGCAACATTGATGAAGCACTGCTTGTCGAGGCTGCCAACGAGCAGCCCTTCGATGAGTTCGTCAAGACCGTTAGACGCCATCAACAAGATTGCTCGGAAGACGACGGGCAGGCGATTCTGGACCGGCATCGTGAGCGCCGTTCGGCACGCATTTTCGAGAGTCCCGAAACCGGGATGTTCGTGTTGTCAGGCCAGTTCGACCAGATCACCGGCACCCGCATTGCTACCGCGTTGACGGCCAAAGAACGCGAGTTGTGGCATCGCGAAGACCCCAATGCCCGTCGGACACCTCAACAGCGGATGGCGGATGCTCTCGCTGAGTTAGTTTGCGAACCGGGCGACGGCAAGACGCAGGGCACGAATCTGCTGGTCATCGCCGACTACGACGTCATCAAGAAAGAACTCATCAACGCTCGCCTCGCCGACGGTTCTCCGATACCGATTGGTGAACTGCGTCTGCTGGCCCGTGACGCCGACATTCTGCCGTCCATATTTGATGCCAAGACCCAGAACATGTGGCTGGGTCGTCAACGCCGCACGGCGTCTGAGGCGCAACGGGTCGCGTTGATGGCTCGCGATGAGGGCTGTGTGTGTTGCAAGGCCAACCCGTTGTGGTGCAAAGCCCATCACATCATCTGGTGGTCGAAGGACGGACCCACGGATCTCGACAATCTGTTGCTGGTATGCGACGACTGCCACAAAAAGATCCATCTACACGGCTGGACCGTCCACCAACACCCAAAAACCCGCAAGTACTACCTCAAACCCCCCAACCCCAACGGAAGCAACCAGGCACAACAGGAGCGCAACCAAACCGGCGAGGTCGGGGAAGATCAACACGGTCGCAAGCCAACCAACCGGCGAGGCCCGGGAGGGTCAACAGAGTCGCAACAAGGGCGAAACCCAACCCAACCCGCAAGATCGACGAGATCAAGAGAAGGTCAACAGCGGCGCAACCCAACCCGCAAGATCGACGAGATCAAGAGAAGGTCAACAGGGACACACCAGGGGTGCAACACAACCGGGGAGGCCGCAAGGGCTCAGAGGGACACCACTTCGGCGGTGACTAGGTCGGGGTCGGATTCGGGAAGTAGGTAACGCCAGAAGATGGAGCCCCGGCGGTGGGAATCGGTGTCGAGCCAGTTGGGATGGCCGGGGTCCTCGGCGCATACCCAGATCTCAAAGCTGCCGTCGTCGTTGACGGTGACCTGATCGGCGTTGAGCGATGAGGTTCTGCCGCGATACTCCAGAGTCTGCATATGAGCATTCCAGAGCATGGCGTTGACGAACGGCCCCGGCGGGAGGGTCCCACGCATCACCAAGGCTTCACCGGGTTCAAGCTCCCAGCGAGTCATGGCGTAATGGATGTCGGCCGCCCCCGGCACCGGTAATCCTGAATCCCTGAAACTGAAGGGTTTGGGTAGCTCGTTGGCGACATCGGACACAAAGGGCACAACCGAAGCGCCGCCGAAGGGACCCTGCCCAACCGTCACCTGACGAAGAAAGGCAATCCCTTCGTTCATGCGACCGGCAATGAACTCGTCGCTCAGCGGTGGCGGGGGCGAGTCCACATCGAGGCATTCGATATCGATGTCGACATGGACCTCGCAATCGTTCTGGGCCGACACCGGTAACTGGAAGTAGCCACGCACGACCACCACAATCGTGTCGGGTTCCAGTTTCAACCAATCCCCACCCTCTGCATCGGCGGGGTCGGCGCTGAGGGTCAGGCTGTAGGTGCCGTCTTCGGCCACGGTCAGGTCTCGGTCGTTTACATCGCCCCGCAGCGGTCCAGCCATCCCGCCGTCCTCGGCCGTCGCATGCAGCGTGAACGACGTGTAGCACTCCTTGCCAATGCGGCCGCTGATCCGGTACTTTCTGGTGCCGTCGATACGGGCGTAGTGGTAGATCGCATCGGGATTGTCGCCCTGGAGCTTGCGACCCGGATCCACGATTCCAACAAATCGCGGGTGCTCAGGATTCGCCTCCCAGTACAGTTCCGACACCGCAGAGAGCATCTGGCCGACGTAACGAAACGCCTCAACCTGCTCAAGCGGCTCAGCCCATCGAGCGGAATCGAGAATGTAACCGTCGCGGATCTCGGTCAAGGCTGTGATCAGATCGTCGAATGCGGCAGTCGCCTGTGGTGTGGGGTTATCGCTCATCCGCGCATAATGTCACGCGGTGGCCGATTCCATCCAAACCGAACAGAAACCCGCCGGTGGCAACCTGAGCGACGCAGAACTTCTCGAACTGTTCGCGGGGCATGGCGTGTACCGCGACAACGCCGCACAGTACCGGGGCCGACTCGACGGTCAGTTGCTGATCAATCGGTGCGCAGACTGCGACCGCTATCACCAGCCCCCGAGACCGATGTGCCCAAGTTGTTGGTCGTTCGACGTTGTTCCGACACCAGTGAGCGGCCGAGGCACGATCTATCTGCTCATACACCTTCACGCGGGGCCTCCAGCCGAGGGCGTCGAGTACCGCAACGGCGGCCATCCCGTGGTCGTGGTCGAACTCGAAGAACAGGAACACCTGCGTGTCACCGGCACCGTTCACGGATTCGACTTGAACGGGCCAAGCATCGGTGACGCCGTCGAACTCGACTCGACCACACCAACCACCAATGACCCCAGCGAACCCGAGTCGAACGCGCCAAGCATCGGTGATGCCGTCGAACTCGACTCGACCACACCAACCACCAATGACCCCAGCGAACCCGAGTCGAACGCGCCAAGCATCGGTGATGCCGTCGAACTCGACTTCCTTGATAGAGGTGGGGTGCCGATAGTGGCCTTCCGGCCGAGCCGGTCACACCAGCCAAACCGGCCGAGCAAACCGAGCCAGCCGAGCCGGCCAAACCACGCAACCGAACCGAGCCACGCGACCGAGCCGGGCCGGGCGAGTCGGCGAGACCACCGGAGCCGAGACTGATGGCCAGATCACCAATGAAAGACCAGATCGCGATTGTCGGGGTCGGCTCGACCGGTTTCAGTCGGGGTGACCGCTCACCGTTGTCACTGGCTTTGGAGGCGGCCACCGCGGCGATCCGTGATGCAGGACTCACCGCCGCTGATATCGACGGTGTGGTAGCCACCGCAGAAGCCGGCGCGGCCAGCGCACCTTTCCTGGTTTCATCGTTGGGGCTGACCGAGGTGTCACACCACAGCCGCCCCGCCCCGCTGATTGTCTTCTCGCTGCTCGACGCAGCCCAAGCCGTGTTCGCAGGCGCTGCCGATCATGTGCTGATCGTCACGCCGGTGATGATGTCGTCGTGGAACTCGCGGCGAGCCGCCGCAGATCCTTGGCGGCGCGGGGCACGCAGCAGCATCCTGCCCGTTCCCGAAGACTCAGCCAACGCCAACGCCTACGCCACCTGGGCCGGCCGCTACATGCACGAGTTCGGCGCTTCAAAAGACCCTTTCGCCCGGATTGCCATCAATTCGCGAAGCAACGCCGCGGCCAATGAACTCGCAGCAATGCGCAAACCCCTGTCATTCGACGAGTATCACGCCGGTCGCATGATTCGCACGCCGCTCAACATGTTCGACATGGACTACCCCGCCGATGGGGCCGACGCCTTCGTGGTCACGACCGCGCAACGAGCGGCGCAACTCCCGCAACCTCCGGTACTGATCCACGCTGCTACGACAGGTGTGTTCGGCGAGAACACCGAAGACCAACTCCCCAGCCTCAAACGCCACGGCCAGCATGTCGTAGTCGATCATCTCAAGGCTCGATCCGACTTGTGGATCGACGATGTCGACTTGTTCTATCCCTATGAGGGTTTCACGATCATCGCCCTGAGTTGGCTCGAGAACTGCGGGTTCTGCGAAATGGGCGGCGCCGAACGGTATCTGGCTGAACACTGGAATGACGAACGTCAGCGAATCGAGATAGACGGTCGGATCCCGCTCAACACCCACGGCGGATCGTTGTCGGAAGGCGCCACTCGGGGAACGGGTCATCTGCGCGAGGCGGTGGTGCAGTTGCGTGGTCAGGCTGGCGCACGCCAGGTTGAAGGTGCCAAGGTTGCACTGGTGACTCCCGGGGGTTTCTTTTTCAACTCCCAAGGTGCGATTCTTAGATCGGCCTGAGAAACCAGCAAGAACCGGCACGAACCGGCCAGAACCAAAACAAAAGAACAAGAAGGGGGCGCCATGAAAGCAGAGGACATGATCCTCATCAGCGTCGACGATCACATCTGCGAACCCGCCGACATGTTCGACGCCCACGTCCCGGCCGCTTACAGGGACCGTGCGCCACGGGTGGAAACCGACGAGAACGGCCATCAGCAGTGGTGGTACGGCGAGGCGATCGGACGCAATCTGGGTTTGAACGCGGTGGCAGGCAAACCGCCCTCAATGTTCAACATCAACCCCAGTCGTTTCGATGAGATGCGCCCCGGTTGTTACGACGTCGACGAGCGGGTCCGTGACATGTCTGCGGGAGGCCAACTCGCGGGTCTCAACTTCCCGAATTGGACCGGGTTCGCAGGCCAAGTGCTGAGCGAAGGTCCGGATCGTGATGTGAACCTGGTGATGATCCGTGCCTACAACGATTGGCATGTTGACGAGTGGTGCGGCAGCTATCCCGATCGCTTCATCCCCTGCGGGATGGTGCCGCTGTGGGATGCCGATCTGGCCGCAGCGGAGGTTCGCCGCTTGGCCGCCAAAGGCGTGCGGGCGATCACCTTTTCGGAGAATCCAGCGGCGCTTGGAGTGCCATCGATGCATTCGGGTTTCTGGGATCCACTGTTCGCCGCGTGCAACGACGAAGGCGTGGTCATTTGCTGCCATATCGGGTCGTCGTCGAAGGGGATGAACACTTCGTTTGACGCTCCGCCCCCGGTACCGATCACTTTGTCGCCGTTGAGCACCATGTACACCATGGGCGACCTGTTGTGGGCCGATATCTGGCATTGCTACCCGGACTTGAAGTTCGCTTTGAGCGAGGGCGACATCGGTTGGATTCCCTATCTGTTGCAACGAGCCGACCATGTGCAGCGCCGACATCAGGGCTGGACCGGCCACGAGTTCCCGGCAGGCATGGAATTGGCCAGCGATATTTTCCATCGTCACATGTTGTGTTGCTTCATCGAGGATCCGGTCGGTGTGGCGCTGATTGATCAGTTCAATATCGATCATGTCTGTTGGGAGTCGGATTTCCCCCACAGCGACAGTTCGTGGCCCAACGCCCCGGAGAGCCTCGAATCATGCTTTGCCGGAGTCAGCGATGAGATCGTCGACAAGATCACTCATCTCAATGCCATGGAACAGTTCGGTTTCGACCCGTTTTCAGTGCGACCTCGTGAACAGTGCACCGCAGGAGCTCTGCGAGCCGAGGCGGCTGATGTCGACACGGTCACTCACTTGGGTCATGAGCCCGATGAAACCGATCTTGCGTACTGGCAGGCGCTAACCACCCGAGGTCTGAAACCTGCGCCATCGAAGTCCTAACGTCGCCGCTTCTGCGTCGCCGGCTAGCCGCTGAGCAGGCCGCTGGCTAGTTGTTCGGCGAAATGGTCGCCATCGCCGAAGGCAAGGTCATGCACCCAAGCCCGTTTCAAGAAGAGGTGGGCGTCGACTTCCCAGGTGTAGCCCATGCCACCGTGGACCTGCACAGAGTCTTTACCGCAGGCAGCGGCCGCGCTGGAGGCTAGGACTTTGGCCACTGCTACTGAGTGGGCGGGATCGTCGACTCCTTTGCCGTCGACGGTCACGCCCGCTGCATAGACCGCAGCCCGCAAGACCTCAACCCGGGTGATCATGTCGGCGCAGCGGTGTTTGACCGCCTGGAAGGCACCGATCGGTTTGCCGAACTGTTCACGTTGCTTGGCGTATTCGACAGCGAGGTCAGTGGCACCCACGGCAAGGCCGAGCTGCAACGCGGCGGTGAGCAGCGCGCCGCATTGTCGCCATTCGTCGGCGGTCTTGGCATCGGCGATTCTGCGTCCTTGAGGTAGCTCCGTCACTGCCGTAACGGGAGTCAGCGGATCGAGCGGGTGGGCAGCCGGTGCAGCAGCGGCGGTTCCAAGTGAAGCGGCGTCAACTAACCAGAGTCCCTCATCATCGCTGATCACGAGAGTGTCGATCCACGGTAGGAACTCGACGTAACAACGCCCCTCCGAGCGCTCTTGCGTACCGACCACCATGGTCCCCTGCGCTGCGCCTTCGGCAATCTCAGCACCATCGGCACTGGCCGCACCATCAGTACTGGCCAAGCCGACGAGCGCAGCGGTCAGGGTGGTGGCTACCAGCGGGCCGGGCACCAGAGCACGACCAAGCTGTTCAAACACGACCACCGCTTCGGCCCAACCCATGCCCAGACCACCCTCGGCTTCGGGTCGGGTCAACGAGAACACGCCCGTTTCGGCCAGCTCCGCCCAACGCCCACGGTCAAGCCCGTCGGTTGCCATCGAGCGGACCGTCTCAATGTCGAAGCGCCCTGCACACAAAGCGGCCACACCTTCGGCGAGCGCCTCTTGATCTTCATTCAACTCGAAGTCCATCTCAACGGTCCTTGGGGAGTCCGAGCAGGCGTTCGCCCACAATGTTGCGCTGTATCTCTGAAGTGCCGGCGGCGATCGTCAGGGTCAACGTGTAGAGCCGCTCCCCCACATGGTCCAACTCGCTCAGATCCAGCGTGTCGCCTATGGCCAGACCCGCCCGGCCCAGTATCTGTTCGGCCAGGTCCGACATGCGTTTTCGGGCATCGGCATAGGCCAGCTTGAAGACAGATCCGCCGGGACCGACCATGCCTGTGCGTTGCGCCTGAGAAACATTGCGTTTAGTCAAAGACCACAGTGCGTCTAGTTCGGCTTCCAGACGACCGAGTTGCCGTCGGATCTCTGCATCGTCTGAGGCTCGGGCCGAACCTCTCGTTACTTTCCGGGCGATCCCCGCAAGGTCAGCCAGCAACCGTTGGGAGGCAATGATCTCGCTGATGAAGGCTGTGCCTCGCTCGAAGGCGAAGGTCACCATCGTCACCCGCCAGCCATCGTTGTGATCGCCGACGCGGTTGACTTTGGGGATTCGCACCTCGTCTAGGAACATCTCCGCGAACTCACTGGCACCGAGGGCGGTCATGATCGGGCGGATCTCGATGCCGGGAAGGTCCATGGGCATTATCAACCAGGTGATCCCCCGGTGTTTGGGGACGTCGGGGTCGGTGCGCACCAACAGTTCGCAGTAGTCGGCCACTTGCGCGAAGGAGGTCCAGATTTTCTGGCCGGTGACCACGTAGTGATCCCCGTCGTCGAATGCTCGCGTGGTCAGGGAGGCGAGATCTGATCCTGAACCGGGTTCTGAGAATCCCTGGCACCAGACGTGATCACCGCGCAGGATCGGGGCTAGGTGGGTGCTCTGCTGGGTGGGTGTGGCTTCGGCGATCAGGGTCGGGCCGGCATGGAGTTGTCCGACGAAGTTCACGCCCACATAGGGAGCGCCCGCCCGTTCTGTTTCCTCAAGGAAGATCAGATGCTCGGTGGGGGTGGATCCCCGGCCTCCGAATTCGGCGGGCCAGTGGATTCCGGCGTAACCGGCGTCGTAGAGGGTTCTCTGCCATCGGGTGTCGTAGGCTCGGCGAGCTTCGAGATCCGTGTGGTCTTCCGGGGGTGCGCCTACGTCGGGCAAGACGCTGTTGAGCCATGCCCGCAGTGCGTCGCGAAAGGCTTCTTCGTCTTCGTTGTAGCAAAGATCCATGGGCCCACGACTCTATTCCCATAGCTCGATTTGCCCAAAGCTCGAGGTGTTCGCGCTGCTCCGGGCCCGCTTCGAACACAGCCGGGCCAGGCGGGCGTGGTCGGCCAGGCGGGCGTGGTCGGCCAGGCGGGCGTGGTCGGCCAGGCCGGCCAAACGATCTTCCGGGCCGATCCATCGCGCTCAGAAACTCATGGCCGAGATATCCGTGGCAAGCCTTTATGTCGACAAAGTCGAATCCGGCCTGTTCTGCGAGCACTGCCGAAGCGATGAACTGTTCGATCAATTCGTCGATCTCCTCATCGGTCAGCAGGGCCGTTCTCCCACCGTCAACCCGACCACCGTCAGCACGACCACCGTCAACCCGACCACCGTCAGCACGACCACCATCAACCCGACCACCATCAACCCGACCACCATCAACCCGACCACCGTCAACCCGACCATCGAGGAGTGGATGTTCATAGAGGATGCGCGGTGTCGGCGTGTCGCCTATCGGTCGGGCGTATCGACCGGAGTGCGTGAGCTGCAGAACAGTTGCCTGCGTGGGGTCCAGCAGGGTCTGCAGTTCAGCAATATCGTCAACTGTCGTTTCGTTGAGAACTAGCTGGTTGGGGTTGGCTTTGCCGTCATGTTGGACCGCTGTTGCCTCGCACCACACCAAGCCGGCGCCACTCTCGCCAAGACGCTTCCAGCGCCGTCTCACCAGATCCGAGGGCCGTCCGTCTGCCAACCCGTCCCAGCCCTCCATCGGCAAGGCGGCGAAGCGATTGGCCACAACCGTTCGCCCCAAAGCGCCGTCGGTGATGGTCATGGGCGCTGCCAGCGCACCGGTCGGGTCGACTTCGTCGTCGATCGGTATCTCGATGCCGAGGGTTTCCAGATGGTCACGTAACGCCTCTTGATCGGTGAATGTTTTCATTTGGGGGTACCGCGGCATCACAGCACTCCGAGGCGTTCAGCAATGTCGCGTAGCACCGCTCGGTCCGAGTCGGGTCGACGTGGGGCGTCGGCGGGCACATTGTCTGATTCGGCCCAGCCACGTAGCGCCAAAAACATCGCCGCGTTGTGGCGATAGGCGGGTACTGGCGGACGGAAAGCGAATTGGCCGAGGTACTGGAGCGTGTCATTGAGTTGATGGAACCCCGGGTCACCGAGCGCCCAGAGTCGATCCCGTTCGGCGAACAAATCGGGGGCGAAAGTGGCCAAGCCCAGCAGATAGTCCGACCCGTACATCACCATGTCTATGGCCAAGTCGTTGCCGGTCAGGACCATAAAATCTGGGCGAACCTCATCGCGCAGCGCCAGACGTTGCCATTCGAGTTCACGATCCAACGACGAATGTTTGGCGCCGATGCAGCTATCGATGTCGAGCATTGCTCGGTAGGCATCGAGGGAGTAGATGCGTCCGTAGGGCACGAACATGGGTCCGAGTTCGAAGCCGAGGAAGCGATCGAGGTTGGCTCCGATGGTGCTGAGCGCTTCGACTCAGGTTTCTTCGCTGCCGCCGTTGAGTCCGTTTGACGGGAAGATCACCGGGGTGCCGCCCCTGCGGGTGATCTCGGTGGCGGCGGCGAGATAGGCGTCGAGATCGAGGCTGTCACCCTCGGTGTCGTTGACGAAGGCTCCCGCTACGAAATTGCCGGCTTCGGCGGCCATGTCAAGCACTCGGTGCTTGCTGGGTTCATCAAGCATTTGGACGTAACCCGTGTCCATATTTACCGCCGGGGTCAGTCCAGATTCTAAGGTTAGGGCTATGAGTGCTTCCGCTGACGACCAGTCGATCTCTCCAGACGCCGAGAAGGGCAACAGCACCGCGGCCATCCCCACGATTGTCCGCCGCGGCTTGACGTCTACCGGCGCAGTCCTATCACGCGGCGCAGTCCTATCACGCGGCGCAGTCCTATCACGCGGCGCTGTCCTATCACCCGGCGCAGTCCTATCACCCGGCGCAGTCCTATCACCCGGAGCAGTCCTATCACCCGGCGCAGTCCTATCACCCGGCGCAGCCATACCACCCGGCGCAGCCGAACCACCCGGCGCAGCCATATCAGCCGGCGGAGTTTCTGAGTTCCGTGCCGAGGTCGGGTAGATGGCGGGACCTTTCGACGAGCGCAGCAAACGGCGCCGGTTGCGTCAAGTGCTCAGGCTACCGGCGCTCGACGCATCGGCGTGAACGCACCACCCGACCACCGCTCCACAACCCCCCGCCAACACTCCTCAGCTCAACAGAGAATCCCACTAAAAATTACGTTTGTGAAGTTAATATGAGTACCTAAGTCTTGCTGCTAAGCTCTCGCTATGATTTATTGCTTGGAACCCGTTGACAAGGCGACTATGAACGCCATTTGTGATGCTTTGACCCTAATGGAGGTGCGCTAATGCGACCAGTCGATGAGTTGACTGAAGGCGAGTTGAGAGAAGAGGTCGCAGCGTTGCAGAAGCACTTGGCTCTGCTGAGCGAGGCCAGTTTGCGTATCAACGAGAGCCTGGCTGTGGAGACAGTGCTGCAGGGCGTGCTGGACAGCGCCAGGTTGCTGGCGGGCGCGCGTTACGGCCTGATCTACTTGGTCAGCAGCCAGGGGCGGATCGAGGAGAATGTCTATTCGGGGATCACTGCTGAGCAAGCGCGCCAGCTTTGGGAGATGCCCCACGCCGAGACGTTTCAGAGCCACATGGATGAGTTCGGGGGAACGTTTCGTATCCCCGATTTGCACAGTCACATTGAAGCTGTGGGTCTACCTGAGTTCCAGCCGCCGTTTCCGGTGAACCCAGTACTGCCGTTCTTGGCGGTTTCGATCCTGTACCGGGGCGACCGGGTAGGTGCCATTTATCTCGGCGACAAGGAGCCGTCGCCGACGGCCGACGGAGATACGGCCGCCGGAGATACGGTCCCGGAGTTCACCGCCCGAGACGAAGAAGCCATTTCGATGTTCGCCGCTCAGGCTGCACTGGTCATCTCCAAAGCCCAAATCCATCGCGAGGAGCAGCGGGCCAGGGCCCATTTTGAGACTCTGCTCAACACCACTCCGGTGGGGGTGCTGGTCTTCGAGCCTGAAAACGTTCGGTTGCTCTACGCCAACCGGGAAGCAGAGAGGATGCTCGGCAATTTGATCGTTCCGGGCGGGTCGTTGGGCGATTTCTTGGATTCGGCGACTTACCGCAGCGCCCAGGGTCAGGAGATCCCGGTTAGGGACCTTCCTGCGGCGAAGGTGCTGAGGTCCGGCGAGGTCATCATGGGCGAGGAGATAATTGTTGAGGCCGAAGACGGTCGCAGCATCACCGCGATGGTGAACGTCACGCCCATTCTCTCAGATGATGGGGTGGTGGAATCGGCGGTTGCGAGTTTGCAGGACATGAGCCCGATCGCTGAGTTGGAGAAGCTGCGCGCCGAGTTTTTGGGGATGGTCGGCCATGAGTTGCGCACGCCGTTGGCAGGTATCAAGGGCTCTGCTTCCACTTTGTTGGAGGCTGGGGGTTCGCTGGATCCGGCCGAGACGCACCAGTACTACCGGATCATCAATGAGCAGGCCGACTACATGAGGGACTTGATCGCAGACCTCATCGACGTCGTGCGGATCGAGACCGGCACGCTGTCGGTTCACCCTGAGCCGACAGATGTGGCAAGGCTGGTGGACGAGAGCAGGAACTCTTTTTTGAGCGCTGGTGGTCGCGACAACGTCCGCATCAATCTCATGGCTGATCTCCCGCCGGTGATGGCGGATCGGAGACGTATAGCTCAGGTGATCAACAACCTCTTGATCAACGCCGCCCGCAACTCTCACGAGAGTTCTCATATCCGGATTGATGCAGTGGTGGAGGACCTCCATGTCGCTATTTCCGTCGTCGACAGCGGCAAGGGCCTCGACGCAGAGCGGTTGCCGTTCTTGTTCCAGAAGTTCTACACCCCCGAGGACCGCGAACAGAGCCGAGATCTGGGCTTGGGCCTAGCTATCTGTAAGGGCATCGTCGAGGCTCACGGGGGCCGTATCTGGGCTGAGAGCGACGGGCTGGGATTAGGCAGCCGCTTCACGTTCACGGTCCCGACGTCTGCCCATATGCCGCCGAGCGCGGCAGTTGAACGTGTCCATGCCGCTGCCGCTAGCGGATCGCCGAGCCGTAAGCAGACTCGGGTCCTTGCGGTGGATGACGATCCCCGGTTGCTCAAGCATGTCCGGGACGCTCTCTCCAAAGCGGGTTACAGCCCGGTGGTGACTGGTGATCCCGACGAGGTGCTTTCGCTGATCGCGGATACCAGCCCTCACGTGGTCTTGCTCGACCTGATGCTTCCCGGTAGCGACGGCGTTGAACTGATGCAAGACATTCACGCTTCGCATGACACTCCGGTCATCTTTCTTTCTGCCTATGACCAGGACGAGTTGATCGCCAAAGCCTTCGAGAACGGGGCGGTTGACTACATCGTCAAGCCCTTCTCGCCCACGGAGTTGGCGGCGAGGGTGAACGCCGCCCTCCGCAAGAAGGCGGAATCGCCGAATTCGTTCAAGAACGGGGATCTCGTGATCAACTACGCCGAGCGTTCAATCGCCGTTGCCGGCCGTCATGTGGAGTTGACCCCGATTGAGTACCGGTTGCTGGTGGAGTTGGCCACCAACCTCGGTTCGGCGATGACTCACGAACAGTTGTTGCTCCGAGTCTGGGGGAGCGCTGAGTCCGGTGACGCGAGGCCTTTGCGCACCACCGTCAAGAACCTGCGCCGGAAGTTGGGTGACGAGGTCGGCAAGGCGAGATTCATCGGCACGGTACCCCGAGTCGGCTACCGCATGCCAAGACCCGACCTGACGGGATGAGGCTGAACCCATAACACGACCGAACCGGGGTCGGGACAAGGCTCGGGATACCCCAACGGATGGGCCGATGTCTGCGTCGACATATGAGTGGGCCGTGCGCTGCATATGAAAAAACCCCAACATTGGGCGTTCAGCGTTATGATTTCAACATAGCCTGTTCACTTGCTGCGCCGTATTGGACTTACGACCGGGTTCAAAGAGGGCGCAGCAACGAAACCTGCACCTATTGACACTGCACCCAAACCGTAGCCAACGCCAAGAAATCTAGAGTTCGAGTACCGATACGGAGTTTGATGGACACGAAACCTTTGGAACAACCCACAGAGGTGCCAACCGCAGTAGCCACTGGCAAGAAGGCACGTCGACAGATGCCGGAGTCCACCCGACGGATCCTCCTTATCATCGCGGGTGTCTTCATCCTGGTCTTCAGCGTCGGTGGCTTCTATCTCACCTCTGATGCATTCGACGAGCGCACTCCAGTGCTGGTGGCCGCCGTCGACATCAACAAGGGCGATGTTGTTAGTCCGGATTATTTCACCTCTGATTCAGCGGTCATGGGTTCGATCCCTCACATCCCATACTCGGCGGATGCACCGTTGGCGTTGAGCGGTCTTGTCGCTACCCAGGCGATCCCCCAGGGGGGTGTGGTGTTGGGCCACATGATGATCCGTCCGGATTCAGGTCCGGTGGGCAACGAGTTGGAGTTGCAGGTGAGTTTCGATACGAGCCTGGCTACGTCGGGTGTATTCGATGGTGATGAGGTGCTGCTCATTGACCCGGGCGCGCAGCCGACGGCTGAGGATCCCGGCAGGGCCCAAGCGGTGCTGGGGTCGCTTCTGCTTCAGAACTACGACAATGGTTCGATGACGATGTTCTTGGAACCCCAGGACTGGGCATATTGGAGGGGTTTGCCCGCGGCTCTCGGAGGCACTCCAAAGATTCTCCCTGTGCCTATCGGGGGTACTGCCGAGGAGTTCGGCTCGCTGATGGACGAGGTGTGGCTGACTGAGTGGCAACAAAACCGGGATACGGCGGGCGCTGCGCCTGTGTTGTCGGGGCCGCAACCCGGGCCTGGTGAACTCGAGGTGATTGTGTCGCTCGATACCAGTTTGGTTCCTTCGGGTGTTTACGAAGGCAACACTGTGTTGATGATCGACCCGGGGAAACTACCTTCGCGTGAGGATCCTGGCAGGGCTCGCATGGTTCTGCGAACGCTTGAGTTGGAGAATTTCGACGGTTCCGCGATGCGGTTGTTCGTCGCTCCTGAGGAGTGGGTCGCGTGGAAGACTCTGCCTGGGGAGCTTGGTGGATCGCCGATGGTTCTGCCGATTCCCGCGGGGACCGATATCGACGATATGAGCCAACGTTTGAACGCGGAATGGACTGCTGAGTGGCAATTAGCCATCAATCAAGCCAGCACTGGAGGCTGAGCAGATGTTAGGTGTTGTTTCAGCCAAGAATGCTCGACTCGATGCCGGGTCGGTGGGGCTGGCAATGGCCAGGTTGTGGGCTGCTGCTGGGCGGCATGTGTTGTTCATTGATGCGGCCACGGTCGGCGAGCCGCTTGCTGGACGTGTCGGCGCGGTGATGCGCGCTGAGTACAGGCCTGAGATTTGCGGTCTTCCGTCGCTTATTGCGGCTCGTAAGCCGCTGACTTTGAGTTTGATGGCTGAGCACTGTTTCAGCCTCGATACCGAGAAGGGATCGCTTTGGGCACTGTTCGGGCCCGACCATCCTGAGGGTAGGCGTTTTTCGGCGGGGTGGCTCGAGGAGCGGGTCAGTGAACTCACCGAGATCGATCGGGAGCGAACCATAATTTTGGCGTCGTCGTTGCAGTCTTCCGACGATGCCCAGGTGTCGCTGTTGAAGGCGTTGCCGGCTTTGGCGTTCTTGGCGCCTGCTGGTTCGCGTGAGGAGGCGAGTTCGCTGCGGTCCCTTTGTGATGCGAGCGGCTTGTTGGCGATGGACCAGAGCGGCTCGCCTCAGCAGCAGCGTGCTCTTGTCATCGATGGCGATTCGGCGGCGATTGGAGACAACGAGGCTATGGATATCACCAAGCTGTATCTGGAGGGCAGGGTGCCTCAGATTGCAGACGAGAGGCTGCTTCGTTTGCAGCGTGGACGCAAAGAACGGGAGTTCATTGAGGAGTTCGAGAAGGTTTCGGAGCGTCTTTGGGAGTTGTCGAATCTTGACGAGAACCCCGCCCCACACAGCCGTGCACAGGTGTCCGCACCGACGATGAGCGGCGCGCCCGAGGGTGATCGCGGCGTTGCTGGGGCCGCGGCACTCACCAACGGAAGTCCCGTTGGAGCGACAGCTCGTCTCCTGACCCCGCGTGTCGGGGAAGTGGGGTTGTAGTAGTGGTGCTGCGCGAGGAGATCTGGGAGACGGTCAAGCCTCAGATTCAGGACTCGAGGTTGGCGGCGGCGACTGAAGGTGAAGATGTGTCAGCGGTTTGCCATCGCGTAGCCCAGGATTTGATCAGGAGTTCCGAGGCCAGGGAGTTGCACAGCAACGGCCGGGTTCTCGCCGATGAGGACTTGGAGTGGATGTGGGACCAGTTCGCGGCGTTGCTCGGCGCTGGTCCGATGGAACGTTTCTTGAGTCGTTCTGATGTGGAGAACATTTACGTGTTCGGTCCCAACCATGCCGTGTTGGGGTTGTCGGGTGGTCGCCAGGAGCACATGTTGGAGCCGGTGTTCGAAGATGACGAGGACATGATCCGCTATATCTCTCATCTGGCCACTACGCATGGCCAGACTGGGCGACGGTTTGATCAGTCGGCGCCGTTGCTCGACTTGCGTCTGCGTTCCGGGGAACGCATTTTCGCGGCCATGGCGGTGTGTGGCATGCCGTTCTTGACGATCAGGTGTCATCGGGCTCGTTCGATCCGCTTGGAGGACTTGGTTGAGAGCGGGTCGTTGTCGGTGGAGGCCGCGGATTTCTTGCAGGCCGCGGTGAAGCCGCCGGCGCCGTCGAATGTGTTGGTGTGTGGGGCTTTGGGTTCCGGTAAGACGACGCTGTTGCGGGCGCTTTTGGCCGAGGTGGGTACTTCTGAGATTGTCTGCACCCTTGAGCAGACGTTCGAGTTGTTTCTTGAGCAGTCGCATCCGCTGACGTTCTCGGTTGAGACTCGGGAGGCCAACAGCGACGGTTCGGGCGAGATCACTATGGAGGAGTTGGCCAAGAGGTCGTTGCGGTCGGGGGCCGACCGGGTGATCGTGGGCGAGTTGCGAGGCTCGGAGGCGGCTACGTTCTTGTCGGCGTGCGGCACGGGTTCTGACGGTTCGATGGCCACTATCCACGCGTCGTCTACTCGTCAGGCACTGAGCCGTTTGGTGCGTTACTGCTTGGCTTCGGGTGCTGTTGGTGTGCAGTCTGCTCTTGTGCAGGAGGCGGCGGAGGTGATCCATCTGGTGGTTCATTTGCGGGGCGATCCGCGTACGGGTTTCAGGGGTGTGAACACCATTTCTGAGGTGCTGGGTTCTGAGGGCGACCGGTTCGACACGCACGATATTTTTGGGCGCCGTGAGCGTGGCGGTCCCTTGGAACTGCTTGAACTACCGCGAAACCCCGAGGTTATCGAGAGGGTTGAAGAGGCCGGTCTCGACATGTCGAGTTGGTCTCGGGGGGTTTGATCGGCTGATGGTTCTGGCGCTGATTTGCGGGGTTTTGTTCGTTGTTGGTTTGGTTCTGTTGGTCTTTGCTGGGCAACTGAACCGGAAATGGGAGGAGGTTTCGCGTCGTTCGGCTGCGGGGCGTGCTGAGGCCAAGCGCCTGAAAGCAGCGCGGCAGGCTCAGTCTGCGCGGCGCATCAGTGCGGTCGGGATCGTTCAGATCGTTGGTGCTGTCTCGCTGGGGTTGATTGGTTGGTCGGCGACGGGCTTGATGGGGATGGCGTTGCTTCTTGGCGGGATGGGGGCGTTGCTTCCTCCGTTCATGGCGGCGCCTCGCCGTCGGCGGCGCCAAATGCGCGAGGCTTTAGCTTGGGCGTTGTGGTCGCGTCAACTCGCGGAGTTGGCTCGTTCGGGTTCGGGGCTTGTGGAGGCGATCAGGGGGAGTGTGGAGCATGTTCCTCGTGAACTGGAGGACGTTGTGGAGAAGGTGGCCAGTTCGGCGGAGCTTCACGGGTTGGGAATCGCCATGGACGAGTTGGCCGAAGCCGGCAAGGTCTGGGAGCCGGAGATTGCCGCGGGGTTGCGCATGGCAGCCACGGCGGGCGGTGCGATTGCAGACCCGCTGTTTGATCTGTGCGGCAGGATCAATGATGTGGTTGATCTGCACCGGGCCAAGAATGAGGCCATCGTTGAACTGTGGACTCAGACGATCGCGTTGTTGAGTTTGGCCGGGGGTGTGGTGACTCTCATGTATCGCAACAATCCTGCCTATTTCGATCCGTACAGCAGCGGAACGGGGCAGTTGGTGTTCTTGATGATTTCGTTGATCCTGTTGGGGGCGACTTTCTTTTTGGTGTACCACTCGGTAGTCCGCGAGGAGTACTCGATTCTGGTGATGCCCAAGAAGCGGAATAGAGCGAAGGATCCGATATGACCGCGGCTGTTATTGCAGGGACGTTGTTTGTTGTCGGCTTGGGGGCACTGATTGCCGCTTTCTTGGGGCCCCGACCGGCGAGAACCAAGGGGCGATCGAGTTTCAGCGAGTCCTTGTTGGAGTTGCTTCCCACTATCAAGGAGGGCGAGGAGCAGAATCTGCGTTTGGCCGGCATCACCCCTGAGGCTTATGCCGTGCAACGCTTCGTTGGGTTGGTCGTCGGGTTGATCCTTGGGCCTGTCGGCAGTTTGTTGTTGGGGCGGGGCCCAGTCGGGTCTGTGGTGCTGATTGTCGGAGCGATAGCGGGTGGTTGGTTCTTCCCTATGCTCGGCGTCCGGGACACTGCAAAGAAGGCCCGCGCTGAATTGGACCAGGTCATCCGGGTGTGGATCGTGCTTGTCGCCCAGCAGGTGTCTGCCGGCGTTGAGCCGTCTGTGGCAATGTTGGACGCAGCGCAGGCGGGTAAGCGCCCGAGTTGGAGACTGCTGCACCGTTTTCTTGTTTCTGCTCAGCAGGAGCGGCGCGCCGCTTGGGAGGGCCTGCTCGACATTGTTGAGCGTTACGGTATCCACACTTTGACGCCGGTGGTCTCGGCTTTGGGGTTGGCCGCTGAGCGCGGCACGCGCATTTCAGAGGCGGTTCTCGTTGCCGCCAAGACTCTTTGGGACGACACCAATTCGCGTGAGCGTGAGGCCGCGAGTCGTCGCGCTCAGATCGTGATCCTTCCCGCTACTGGTATCGCCTTGGCCCTGGCCGGCATCTTGGTGTATCCCCCATTCACTTCGCTCACAGGTGGCGGCAGTGTGGGCGGGATCTAGGCGCTTGAGTTCGGCCTGGCGGGCCAGAGGTTCGTCCCGCGCCGAACTTGGCTTGATGACTCTGGAATGGCTGTTGATCGTCGGCGCAATCGCCGGCATTGCTGCCAGTTCGGTTTTGGCGGTGCAGATCGCGATCGATAATTCTACTGATCTTCCGGATCGTCCTGATGTCCGTGTTGTCGATGCCGAGATCGCTGCGGCCACCGTGGCTTCTGAAGCCACAGCGGACGTGCGGGCCAACCCCAGTGATTACGACGCTTACATGAACGACAGGAACAGTGGTTTCCTAACGCGCTGCCAAGAGGTCGCGAATGAATATAGCGACGTGGTGGAGGTGCCAGCCGACTGGGAGCCGCCGATGACGACGCCTCCTCCTGATCCTGAACTGGATACAGCGGCAAGATGCAATATAATGCGCCGCTAACAGTCTAAACCTCTGGTCGAGGGTCAGGTTCAGCAAACGGAGAGGGAGGCTTGGTCTGGCAGTGCGTAGCCGTCGCCGGTTTGAAGGGTGTTGTTCAGTACGGCCGGACCGGTGGCTACTGCGTAGACCCGGTCGAGACGGCCCGGCCACAGTGCCGCCATCGGTCCGAACACTTCGCCTTCGACTGTGATCTGCACCCAGCCGGATTGCCCTCGCTTTGGCCACTGGGCTGGATTCGACCCGCACCAGTCGCTTCGCACCTCGGTCGCTCCTGGCGTCCACCAGCGCCATCCGTCTTGTTGGCCTGCGGTTGTTGCGGCAGCGTCTTTAGCGGCATTGGACATGTCAAGCACCTGGGGGTGCGGTTCCGTGGGCGGCATTAGCGGGTCGTTGTAAAGCGTATCGTCGACCTGAATACCCGGGGCGACTGGCACTGTGAGGAAATCCGAACCGGCCGCTGAGCGCCACGCGGCCTTCAGCGCGGCCGAAGCCGCGATCTCGGCCTCTGCCTGGGCGTTGACGACGATGAAGGTGTGTACCAACAGCAGTAGAATGGCGACGAACATCGCCGGCCACAACACCAGGAAGGCCAAGGTCTCGCCGTTGTCGTTGCGGCCTCCACGGCACTTGAACATCTTCATGTCAGATATCAGGATTATGAGTCTCAAATGATGATCTCATGGTGTGTCCATGAATATATCTGACCCACTGCTACAATTCGCGGGCCGTCGGGGTGGTAGAGCCCAGCGGTGAGTATCCGTTGAGCCCGTTGCGTTAGTGACGGGATTTTGCTTTAGGAGATTCATGAGACCAGTGATTCAGAGTTCGAAGTGGTCGGTGGTGGTGGCTGTTGTTGCCGTCGCAGCGTTGGTGGTTTCGGGTTGCGGGAGCGGTGATGATGACACTTCTGAGCCGGAGACATCGACGCCTGTAGACACCGGCGACGACAGCGGTGACGACGGGTCGAGCAGCGTCAGTTCCGGTGACAGCGCCGCCGATGAGGCTGCTCCAGAGCCGACCGTGGCGTCGCAACCTCTGGGTGCGCCTTATGTGGCGGAACTGCCCTGGGGCGATTTTGCTTTGGCTGATCGTATTGCCGACAAGCTTGCCGCCGGCCAGCAACTGAATTTCGTGTTGTCGGTGACCGCTACCGGTGCCGGGGGTTCTGGTGAACTCTTGGGCAATGGCTGGGCGCAAGCCTCCGGGGATATCGATGCCTCGGTCAATGCTCGGGTGATCGGCCCCAACAGCGCTGATCGGGCTGCTCAGATCGAGACCATCGATTCGTTGATCAGTGCCGGCAGCATTGATTGTCTGGCTGTCGAAGCCGCCAATCCCGACTCGTTCGTTGAGATCATCAATCGTGCTGTAGACGCCGGGGTGCCGACAATCACGGTCGGGGGCGACAGCGCTGATTCCAAGCGTTTCGCGTTCCATGGGCTTGATGACCGAGCCACCGGCAAACTGGTCGGCACCACGGTCGGTGAGTGGGCTGCCGACAGCCGGATTCTGATGCGCAAGGCCGCGGTGTTGACCGCAAACGTGGACGATCCCCGCTACGTGGCTCGAATGCAGGGCTTCATCGAGGGTCTGCTCGACATCCACTCAGGCATCGAGTTCGTGAACGGCCCCGACCACAACATCGAGTCTTTGGGTACTGATCCCGAAGCGGTCTACGCCGCAGCCGACGCTTGGGTGGGCGCGAACCTCGACGTCGACATGATTTTCCACACCGATGCCGGTATGGCGCAGGTAGCCGAGGTGATCGCTGACCGATCCCTCTACGGCGATGTCTACACATCGGGATTCCACATGAGCGCGGACTTGGCCAACTACATACGGGACGGAGTGGTCGTAACCGCTATCGCCCAAGGGCTCTCGTCCCAAGCAGCTAGCGCTGCGAGCGCATGTGGGGATTTCCTGCTCGACGGCGACTACGAAACCGGCCATGTCGTGCATCAACCCCAAATCGCCAGCCGCGACAACATCGAAGCGATCGACTGGAGCCTGCCCGAGAACCAATAACAGCAACAGACACAGCCACGACCACCAACAGGGAAGTCACTTGTTCAAAACGCACTTGCGCCGACGCGACCAGACTGGCGGAGCTATCAGCCTCTGGGTCGTGCTCATGACCCCGGTCGCAGCGTTCGCCGCGGTGGTCGCGATGGCAGGTCCGCAGCGTTTGGCCGCTGAGTCCTCGATAGATGAAACCGCTGCTGATCTGGCCGCGTTCTCTGTGGTGCTGCGCGACGGCCGCAATGTGCCGACCGGCGAACTCGAAGGGTTCCTTCCCGATTGCAAGCCCTTGGACTTAGGGACTTGGAATGATGAGGCGGAGCGGCTCCGCCTAGAAGCTCAACGAGACCAGTTGGAGGATGCCTGCCAGTTGTTGCTAGGTGACCCCGCTGGGACTGCCGGCGCGTATTGGCTTCGTGACCTGGGTTATTTGGGGATCGAGGCGAACTCCTGGGAGGGGTTTTACAGCGACGCGCTGACTGCGTCTGATGCCGACTGTGTGATCTCGGGGAATCTGGAGACTCGCAACGCCGTGTATGCGGCATTGGCAGCAGATTGGCAGGACGCCGGCTGGGCGGCGGCTCAGGTATGGCCCGACGGGGTGCGGATGGGCAGTGAGCAGGTGGCGAGGTTGAACCAGAGTACGACTCCTGGCTCGCCGACGAATCCTTGTGATCGGGAGTTTGATACGCCTCCCGATTCTGATCCGGCGCGCACTGTGTTCACGAACTGAGGCGGGGTGGACGTGGACTGCGGCACCTCCCCTGAAGAGGCTGTGATCGACTCAGCGGAGTTCGCTGACCTTGGCAGGGGTCGGAGTGAGCGCGGCAACGCGTCGTTGGAGTTGGTGTTGGTGGTGCCGGTTCTGATGTTGTTGGTGATCTTCGTGTTGTGGGCGGGGCGGGGTGGTCGGGCTGGTCTGATCACCGATCTGGCTGCCGGTGAGGCTGCGACGGTGGCTGCTCTCTACAGCGACGACGAGGCCGATGCAGCTGAACGTGAGAGGGTCGTGGAGCAGGTGCTGTCGGCACGACCGGGCCTGGATTTTCTGTGCATCGGCGGCGCACGCGGTCGTGACTATGACGGCGTCGTCGACGGATACGTCGACGACGGATTCGTTGACGAGGAGTGGGTGACCTTCGAGCCTGAGGTTCCGGGCGGCTCCCCGCGGGTGGGTGTGATCGGGGTGAGCTTGGAATGTGTCACCGACGGGGCGGTCGGACCCACACGCCATATTTTCCCGACCGTCAGTTTCTCGGGCCACGCCACTGAGATCATCGCCGTCGACCCACGACCGCTGTTGTCCGTTGTGGAAGCCAGCGGAGACGAAGGTAACGAAGACGACACGGAGGTGCTGACGTTCCTGTTCCAGCTCAACGCTCCGGCAGAACAGGATGTGACGATCAACTACTACACATGCCCCGGCGAACCCGAATGCCCGACATCCGACAGATTACCCGACCCGCCAGATGACACTGTTGCGGCAACGGCTGGAACAGATTATACCGCTGTGAACTCCTTTGGGACCATCGGGGAAAACACATTGCCGGACACTGCTGTGGTCATGATGACCGGTGACCCGTTGTACGAGCGCGATGAAACTTTGTACCTGGTGTGGGAGTTCGTTCCGTCGGACCCGTGCGCCGGGACTGTTCCCAAACTGCATCTAGATGTATTCCGACTCTCCAGCGATTCGAGAATCGATCCTGACACATGCAGGCCAGTAGACCCCGACTACTGGAGGGCTGTTTCTGTTGGAACCATCCGGAACGACGACCTGGCGCCCCAGTTGTTGGTGTCGAGCCCGACCGTGGCGGAGGACGCCGGTCCTATGAACCCTATGAACTTCACGGTAAGCCTTGGTGCCCCAACTGCTGTGGACGTGACTTTCGACTACCAGACAGCGCTCGGCGACCTAGCACATGGGGCCCTCGCTACCTCGGGCACTGATTACGCCCCACACGGCCCGCCGCCCGAAAGCGAGTTGATCATCGCGAACGAAACGACCCCGCAGGCAATCATGATCCCGGTGCCAATTACTCCTGATAGCGACCCCGAGCCTGACGAGCACTTTATTTTGAGAATCAACAACGTCCAACACGCACTCACCGCCTCGGATCCACTCGACGGAATCGGGACGATCCTCGATGACGATCCAACGATCGAGATATCCGGGAACCCCGCTCAAATTGTCGAGGGTGGGGCTTTAGTCTTTGATGTGACCGCTGCGAACGTGGCGTCGGGCCAGAGCGTCACGGTCGACTACACCGTCACGGACGGCCCCGCCACGCCCACCGAAGACGCTGCGAACTTCGGCCCGAACTTGGACTACACCGTTGATCCGATGCCCTCCGGCACTTTGACGTTCAGCATGGACGGACCGCAGACGATCACCGTCAACACTTTTGACGACGACATCGACGAAACCGACTTCGAGACCCTCACAGTCAAGCTGAGTCCTCCGAGCACCAATGCTCGCATCCTGGGGGCTGATTCTGTCATCGGTGTGATCGAAGACAATGATCTAATACCGAAGTTGGTACCCGAATACGAACTGGTCACGCTGTCCGAAGGCGAAACCTTCAATCTCGACTTCAACCTTTCGCACCGAAGCAGCGCTGATGTCGAGTTCGGGTTCAGCACCACAGATGGTACTGCCCACCTAACCGATGATTACAGCGTGAACACAGTGTCGCCGTTGACGATCACCGCTGGGAACCGCGGTCCGGCCACCGTCGAGATAGAAGCCAAACCCGACTCCATTCTAGAGGTTGACGAGACCTTCGAACTGAACGTGGATTACGCCAACAACGCTACCCCCACCCCCAACAAGGTCACTGTCACCATCAAGGACACCACCCGCGATTTCACCGTCGACGACCCTGTAACCGACGAAGGCGACCAGTTGATCTTTACAATCAACCTCAACCCCCCGATCTCTGACCCGAACCAAGTAGTCACCGTCAACTACACGCTCAGTGTCCCGAGCACAGCCGACGCCGCCGAACCCGGCGACTACGTTCATCCCGGCACGGGTTCGGTCACTTTCGCTGCCGGTGACACAACCAAAACCGTCGCCGCAGACACCGTGCCCGACCTGGATTCGGACGACGAAACGCTGTTCCTCACCATCGACACCATGGCACTAAGCCCAGGGTTCGGCAGCAGCAATTCCGTGGGCATGGGAAAGATTCTTGACACTGAAGGAATGCCTTTGCTCAGCGTCAGTGATGACGAAGTCGACGAAGGCAATGATCTCAATTTCAAATTTGAGTTGGACCGAGCAGCGGTTCTAAATGTCACGTTCGAGGTCTGCACCCGCTCACAAACAGCAACCCCAGGCAACAGTGGCGTCGAAAACGTCGACTACGACGGCTCAATCGAGTGGCCCTACAACTGTTCCAACGTAACGATCCTCGCAGGAGAGGACACACACATAGAGAGCGTTCCAACGTTCAAAGACAGCATCCTCGATTCCAACGAGAAACTGCTGATGTTTGTGCAGAATCTCGAAAACGCCGCGCTAAGCAACGATAGCGCTGTTGGTGAAGGCACCATCATCGATGTTCGCCCGCTGGTTGTGACCGTTTCAGACGCGTACGCCGTTGAGGGCGAGGAGGCCGGGTTCATTGTCAAACTCAACATTGAAGCTCCCGAAACGATCAACTTGAATTACACGACCCGAGACGGAACCGCCCTCTCCGGCCCCGACGGCAGCGGCGACTACGAATACACCGCCTCCAACCCCCCAGCTTTCTTGGAGTTCATGCAGGGTGACAAGGAGAAGATCGTTTCGGTTCAAACCTGGACAGATGACGACGACGACCCCGACGAGAACTTCTTCTTTGACGTCTGGTTCGACGACCCCGACCAGGGCACTCTTAACGACCCCACTGGCGAAGGTTTCATTACCCCATATCAAACACCCACATTCTCTATCGACAACGCAAACGCAGACGAAGGTCAACCCATCACCGTAAACGTGCGCCGCGCTGGAGACTTGAGCGGAGAGTCGTCGGTGCAGTACCGCACCGTTGATTTGGCCACCGCTAATCGGCCCGCCACCGGTGGCTTCCCCGGCTGCACCGCATGCGACTACCACACCACCGACGGAACTTTGATTTTCGCCGAGGACGAAGACCTCCAATCGTTCACGGTCCAAACAGTGGCAGACGCCACCTCAATAGACGAAAGCCCCAACGAAAAATTCGCAGCCGAACTGTTCGGGCCCATAAACGGCACCCTAACCACGGCTACAGCACAGCTGATCATCAAAGAAGACTGCATCGACCCCACCGACCCCGACGCGCTCCCACCGACGATCACCGGCATCGACTCGACCGTCAACGAAGGCGACGGGTTGATCGAGGTCGAATTCGAGATCTTCCCGGCCCTTTGTGAAAGTCTCGATGTGAGCTACGACGATCAAACTGATTTGGGTTCAGCGACTCTCTTTGAAGACTTTCGAGCGATCTATGGGGGAGGTGTTTCTGGCAGCTTTGAAATTGTCTTGAACACGATCAGCGTGCTCGAGGACACCGTCGACGAACCCGACGAGACGATGGTCGTCGTGATAGAGAGTTGGGACTCTGGGAACCAGTGGTTTTTGGACGAACACATCCGCCTAGGCGGGGAACTGGCGAGAGCAGAGGTCACAATCGTCGACAACGACGACTTACCGGCCGTGTCGATATTTGACACGTCCGCTGTCGAAGGCTCGACGGCGAGGTTCTCGCTACGCCTTGATGCTCCAAGCGGCAAGCACATCAGAGTCCCCTACTACACCGATGACTTGAGCACGGGACCCGTAGCGGAGCGGGCGACAGCGGGTGTGGACTACAGAGCGATTCCGGAGACTCCGCCGGGTCTGGTTGAGTTTCTCCCCGGCGAGATTGAAGCGTACGCTGAGGTTTATATCGAACTCGACAGTGACCCTGATCCCCTGGAAAAGTTCCGGGTGGTGCTCGGCAATCCCGACAGCACAGATCCGACTTTCACCAAGCGCGTCGGCGCCGCGATCGGCACGATCACCGAAGGGACAGTCCCGACGCTGTCGGTCACGCCAGTTGACCCCTGGGTTTTAGAGGGCGACTCCGCAGAGTTCGAGGTGACGCTCGACCAAGCCAGCACGGAGGTGATCACCGTGGACTACGCCACTGTTCCAGGCTCAGGCAACGCCACTGAGGGCGTAGACTACACCGCAATATCAAGTTCCCTAACCTTTCTGCCGAACGGTGATCTCACTCAGTCGTTCGATGTTGCGACACTCCTCGACAACATCGTTGAGGGCGAGGAGAGATTCCTGGTGGAACTCTCGAACCCCGCCAACGCAGTCTTGCTCGACCCCATCGCGCCCGGCGTTATCAAAGGTGAATGCGTCGACCCTGAGAACACGGCACACGACCCACCGACCGTAACCATCCAACCCGCCGAACTAACCGAGGACTCGCCCAGTCGCAGTTTCCAGTTCGACGTCACCTACGAACCACCGTTCTGCTCCGCTGGTGGTTTCAATGGTGCCTTGGCGATTATGGACGTCGCTTTGCACCATGAAAGCACCAGTAGGAGCGATTTCTCCAACTCCAACTCCAGCCTTCAAGATTTGAAACTCTCTTTGTTTGATCGGACGACGAGCATATTCATAGACCTGAACGTAAAGAACGATAGAAAAACCGAAGGTGACGAGTTTTTCGAAATCCGGGCGACCTGGACCTCGTATTATGACGTTACCACTGACCAGTACCAGCCTCTACCGGATCGTTATACCAGCGTGGACCCGGTTGTCGCGATCGGCAAGATCATCGACGATGACGATTTGACGCTGATCTCGGTGGCTGACGCATCGGGCCGCGAGGGCGACGTTTTGAGGTTCCCGGTAAGGCTCAGCGCGCGCGCCGGCGCCGATCTGACGGTCGACTACGTGGTGTCGGCGAAATCAACTGGGAATAATCTCGCTACGCCCGTGGACGATTTCGAACCCGAGTCCGCGACACTGACGATCGATATGGGTCAGCTGGAAGGGTTTATTGAGGTGCGGTTGCTCCCCGATGACGCAACTGAGGGCGATGAAGAGTTCCTGGTGACGTTGAGCGATCCGAGTGATGGTGGCCAAATCGCAGTCGCGACCGCTGTGGGCACGATTCTAGATGTTGTTCAACCGAGGCTCGATGTGTTTGATGCGGAGGCCGACGAGGGACAGGTTCTGAGCTTTGAGTTGACATTGGATCAACCCGGTATTGATCCCGTTCAAGTGGAGTACGCCACTCTGGCCCAAACCGCGACCGAGGGCATCGACTATCTGCGTGCCTCGGGGGTGGCGAGGTTCGCGCCGGGTGAGACGTCTCAGACAGTGACGGTGGCTGCGCTGGCCGACAATCTGCCGTTGGAGGGAGACGAGACGTTCTTGTTGCAGTTGTCAAACCCCGTCGACGCGTCGATAGGCGTCGGCATCGGGTCGGGCACGATCCGTAATTTGGGTGTTCCCGAGATCAGCGTGACCGACACAAACGCGGTGGAGGGCGCGAGTGTGTTGTTCCAGGTGGCGTTGAACAACCGAGCCAACCGGGATGTCACCGTGAACTACACGACTGTGCCCAGAACCACCTCAGGCGACGTGGCTGCTACTGCCGGCGACGACTACAACCCGGTGTCGGGCGCAGTGACCATCACCGCGGGTAGCACGGCCGTGACCGTGGCGGTGCCTACCAGCGATGACCTCTTGGACGAATACCAAGAAGTGTTCGGACTGGACTTGAGCACCCCCGACTACGGCACCCTCGCAAACAGCAGCGCCACGGGCACAATCGTCGATAACGACTCGGTGCCGCAACTGTTGGTTGATGATGTCTTCACAGCCGAAGACGCCACAACCATGGCTGTGGTGGTGAGGTTGAACGCCATCAGCGGTCGTAGCGTGGCTGTGGACTACACACTCAGCGACGACACGGCAACCGCGGGTGACGACTACCGCGATTCTGTAGGCACGCTGACGATCCCAGCGGGACGCCTCAGCACCACCCTTGATGTGGCATTGATCGACGACGACGCTGACGAAGGCGCCGAAGCGTTCACTATCGGGTTGACAGACCCACTGAACGCTTCCATTGGTGGCACCGGCACAGCCCGACTCACGATTATCGACGATGAAGGGTTGCCAACCCTTTATGTGGAACAGCAGCGTGACGGCTCAGTCGAGGGCGACGACGCGCAGATCACGCTGCGGTTGAGCGCTGCCGCTTCAGCTGTTGTGTCGGTTGACTACGAAACCAGCGGCGGAGACGCCACCGCAGGAGTCGACTATGTGGCTCAATCGCTCACCACGACCTTGACCGCTGGTGCACTCGAAAAGACCCTCTCCACGACCACTCTCGACGACAGCGACACCGAAGGCACCGAGTATTTCAACTGGGTGTTCTCCAACGCCGTCAACGCTCAACTCGCTTCGACCAGAGGTAGTTCTTGGATTCTCGACAATGACGGTGTTCCCACCCTGTCGGTGGGTGACACCAGCGTCAACGAGGGTAACCCGGCGAGTTTCACGGTGAGATTGAGCAGCCCCGCCGACACCGACGTGACCGTATCCTATGAAACCCAACGCGATCCGTTCGTCGGTACAGCCGCTGCGGTGCCCGCCCAGGACTTTGCTGTGCTGTCGGACACGGTCACCATCCCCCAAGGACAGCGGACCGCGACCGTTGAAGTGCCGGTGCCCGACGATGCCCTCAATGAGGGAATCGAGACGTTCTGGCTGCGTCTCGATGCCGACTCCGCGACCGGTGCCGACGTAACCGACGCGGTCGGTGTGGGCAGCATCTTGGACGACGACCCGTTGCCCAACCTGTCAATCCACAACGCCACAGCCATCGAGGGCGATCCTGTGCCATTCGCGTTGCGTCTCGACAATCCCAGCGGCCGAGTCGTACGCGCAGAATATGTAGCGACAGTGAAATCAACAGCCGTACCGGAAAACCAGGCAACCCCGGTGCGCGACTTTGACGCAGCGCCCAAATCGGTCTTGATCCCCGCCGGAGTCACCGAAGTGACCGCCGAACTCGACACTGTCATCGACAGTATCTCTGAGTATGAAGAGTATTTCCTGGTGCGAGTGTTCAACGCCACCCACGCGGCCATCACCGACTCCCAAGCCGAAGGCACGATCATCGATCAGAACGATCTGCCCCGGGCGACGATCGCCGATACCGAAGCCGTGGAAGGCGCCGGCTCGGCCGAGTTCACCGTCACCCTCAGCCACGCCGGCACTGCCCCGATCACTTTCTTGTACTCCACCATCGAAGGGGCCACCATCGACGGGGCTGCCAAGGATCCCGACGACTACGTCGCGATCACCGACGAGAGCCTCACTATGCTCACTGTTGCGGCCAACACCACCAGCGCCACCTTCACTGTGGCGCTGGTCGACGACACCATCACCGAACCCGACGAGACCTTCAGCGTCAGGTTGCGTAACCCCTCAGGCGCGACCCTCATCGACGACGAGTCCATCGCCACGATCATCGACGACGACGGTCTACCACGGTTCGTCATAACCGACAGCCGAGCCGACGAAACCGACAGTTCCATCGCGTTCACCGTCACGCTCAGCCACCAGAGCGCACAGACCACCAGCGTGGATTACGCCACATTCGACAACACCGCGTCCCAACCCGAGGACTACACCCCAACCTCGGGGACCCTCACCTTCGACGCCGGCACCACGACCCAGACCCTCACGGTTCCCATCAACGACGACCTCCTCGACGAATTCGACGAAACCCTGACCATGCGCTTGAGCAACCCCGTCGGTGCCATCGTGCGCCCCACAGAAGCTGTCGCCACGGGCACCATCGACGACGACGACCCCGAACCCACCCTGGCGGTGTTGTCCTCCATCGCCGACGAAGGCGACCAACTCAGCTTCACCGCCTTCCTCGACGCGCCCAGCGGTCGGACCGTCAGCGCAACCTACAACACCATCGACGACACTGACGGTCCCTACCCCGCCACGCCGGCAGACGACTACATCAGCTCATCAGGATTGTTGAGCTTCTCCCCCGGCGAAATCACCAAGACCATCACCGCGACCACCCTCATCGATGCCCTCACAGAATCACCTGAAACGTTGCTGCTCGCGCTCAGCAATCCCCGTTACGCGACGCTCAGCAGCAACCCCGCCGCAACCGCCACCGCAACCGGCACCATCCGCAATCAAGAACTCCCCGCCATCACCATCAACGACTCCTCCGCCCTTGAAGGCGACCCGATGGTGTTCACCTTGAACCTTGATCGCCCCAGTGACACCGACGTGACCGTGACCTACAGAGCAATAGCGGCAACAGCCTCGGTCGATATCGACTACTTCTTGACTCCTCGCACTCAGGTAACGATTCCCGTCGGGCAAACGCAGGCAAACCTGACGGTCTTCACCGTTGCCGACCACGAAGTCGAGACCAACGAAACGTTCCTGATCGACTTGACCGGTATCACCGGCAACGCCCGGATCCTGGACGGCGCCGCACTCGGCACTATCCGTGAGAACGCTCTCGCCCCCACCTTGACAGTGAACGACGTTCAAACCCCCGAAGGCACCCCGGCCACTTTCACTGTGACGTTGACACGCAGTGCCCTCACAACCGACGCACCAGTCAGTATCGGCTACAACACCAACGCCCTCACCGCCGGCGAAGACATCGACTACAGCGCCCAAACGGGTCGCCTGCAATTCCCGGAAAGCACCACAACCCAACAACTCACCGTGACTGTCCCAACAACGGATGATGAACTCTCCGAGACAGCCGAGACCTTCCAACTCGTTCTCCACAGCCCTCAAGGCGACCTTACGATCGAGGACTCCACCGGAGAGGCCACCATCCTCGACGACGATGCCGAACCCACCCTGTCGGTCAACCCTGCCGAAGCTGACGAAGGCTCCCCGCTGGTGTTCACCGCAACCCTCAACTCGCCCAGCGGACGCCAGATCACCGCCGACTACCGCACCAACAGTCTCACCGCCACCGGCGGCGTCGACTACGCATCCGCCGCCGGATCGGTGGTCTTCGGTGTCGGTGCCTTAAGCCAAGACATCACCGTAACAACCCTGCCCGACCGCCTCATCGAAGACGACGAGACCTTCGAGCTGGCCCTCAGCAATCCAGTCGGAGCAACCCTCAACAACAACGGCACAGGCACCATCATCGACGCGACCCGGCCAGGAATCCGTGTAGCCGACGCCGAAACCGATGAAGGAGGCAACCTCGAGTTCACGGTAACCCTCAACCGGCAGAGCAGCGAAACAATCTACGTCGATTACGCCACATCCGACGGCACTGCCACAGTCGCCGATGCCGACTACACCGAGAACAGCGCCACCTTGACCTTCCTGCCCGGCGTCACCCAACGAACCGTTCGCGTCGCCACGCTCCGCGACAGCCTCAACGAACCCGACGAAACCCTCACCCTCACGCTCAGCAACCAAAGCTCCGGCGCCAGAATCCTAGTTGACACAGCAACCGGAACTATCCACAACGCTGTCCCTGTCACCATCACCATCAGCGACGCTGACCAACTCGAGTCTGACCCGGCAACAAGTTACACATTTTATGCTGCAATGACCTTTGATGTGCGGTTGAGCCGACCCGCCGACGCCGACGTCACCGTCGATTGGGAAACCGTCAACGACACCGCCGAAGGCGCTCCACATCTTCCACTGCCATCTTGCCACTATTTATTTAGATGTGCATTCGATTTTGTGTCCGATAGCGGCACCCTCAGATTCGACGAAGGTGAAACACGCAAGACGATTGTTGTCCTCACATATAAGGACAACGTTGACGAATTAGCTGAGACATTTTTTGTTGAACTCAGCAACGCGAGCAGCAACGCCGTTCTCAACCCGGATCCCTACCGGGCCACAGGAACCATCTACGATGTCGACCAAACACCATTCTTCACCATGGGTAGTGCCAGCGGATTGTACGAAGAAGATGGTCCGGCAACACTGCACATCTCGATCTTTCCGGTCAGCAACCGGGAAGTTTCTGTAGATTGGTCTGTGGAACAACTGCCCCCGGGCGGGGTGCCTGTGGCGACAGCAGGGGACGACTTCGATGCGGATCAAGGCACCGTTACCTTCGCGCCGGGAATCACCGACGGGGAGATCGTGGTCAACTACCACGACGACGACCACTATGAAGGGGCTGAGTACTACAAGCTGGTTCTGTCCAACCCCGTCAATGCAGTCCTCAAGCCGTCCGACGCTACAGCGGAATGGGTAATTCTAGACGATGAGTCGTTCATCATCGACGCATCCAACAGCGCTGCTACCGAGGGCAACGATGTGACGTTCACCATCGAGCGCTTTGGACGAAACCTCAGCGCTGGAGACATCGACTACGAGACCGTGGATGGCACGGCCGTCGGCGGCCTTGCCGGCTGCTCGGACTGCGACTACGTGGAGACATCGGGAACGATCTCATTCGCAGCGAACCAACGCTCAGCGGTGGTCACGGTCACGACTGTCAGCGACTCCGAAGCTGAAGAGCCCGAGGCGTTCGAGCTGCGCCTGACCACGGCTCCGGACTCGTCTATCGGCCTATTGGACGATTCTGCGACGGGCTCCATCGTGGATACCACCGAGCGAATCGTCTCTCTGCGAATACGCCCGCCCGCCAACTACCACATCTCCAGAGCCTTCGAAGAGGGCACGGTATTGCAGCTATCGGTAGACTTGGACGCGCCCTCCGCCCAGGTTGTCACAGGGAGCTACGAGTCGATCGCTGGTACGGCAACGCAAACGGGCAACCGCTTCAGTCTCGAAAACGACGACTGGCAAGGCGGATCGGGAATGTGGACGATCCCTGCCGGGTCTACAAGCGACGACATCGCATTCTGGATCTGGGACGATGGCATCGACGAACCGGACGAGACGTTCCAAGTGCAGATCTCAAACCCGCAGGGCGCAGCGCTGAGCCCGCAAGACACCGTTGACATAACGATCCAGGACAATGACCCTCCACCGGATCTTGAGATCTCGGACTCCACTCAAGAAGAAGGCGATCAAGCAGAGTTTACCGTCGTGCTCAGACCGCCCAACTCCTACTGGGACTCGTTTCCCACCGCGTTCGAGGTGACCGTTGACTACACCACTGAAGATGTATCAGCGGTTGCAGGAGTGGACTACACCGCTACGTCGGGACAGTTGGTGTTTACGCCTGGAGAACCCGAGCAAACGATCACAGTGGACACCATTGACGACAGCATCGCGTCCGGCGACCGGGTTTTTGTCCTGATCTTGAGTAATCCGGTGAACGTCTCGATTGTCCGCGGGACAGGCCAGGGGCGGATTCTCGAGAACGACTGTGTCAAATTGAGCGATGCCAACCCGCCTTCGCTGGCGATGGCTTCGACCAACGCGGATGAAGGCGACAACATGTCGTTCACTGTGACTTTGGACAGACCGTTCTGCGACGATGTAGCCCAAGCCGTGATCTTCAGCACCAGCTTGGACACCGCCAGTAGCGGTGATGTCACCACACCCAGCGCCGTGTTGGGATTCAAAGCCGGAGAGACCCAAGTCACCTACTCGGGAGTCTTGGCCATCGAAGACAACCTCGACGAAGCCGACGAGACAATCACTGCCACTGCGACTTGGCACTCATCCATGCCGACCAGTTACCAGGCCAGCGTCTCCGCGGTGGGCACGATCATCGACGACGACGACGAACCCAACGTGCGTATCATCGACGCCACCAGCAGCTACGAAGGCGGGCCGCTCACGTTCATCGTCGGCCTCGACTCCCCCAGCGGCAAACAGATCAGCGTCGATTACGCAACCAACACTGCCGGCACCGCCACAACCGGAGACGATTACACCGCTGTGTCGGGGACGCTCACCTTTGATCTTGGCGAAACCACCAAACAGATCGTGGTGCAATCGGCTGGCGACACCCTCAACGAAGCAGACGAGACCTTCCAAGTGGTGTTGAGCAACCCAACCAACGTAATACTCGGCGACCGGATCGGAATCGGCACGATCGAGGACGACGACCTCCTCCCCGTGCTGTCGATCAGCGACGCCTCTGCCGATGAGGATGACCTCGCTGGGGTGCGCTTCACCATAACGCTCAGCACCGCCAGCGGCCGTGATGTCACCGTGGTCTACTCCACAGCCGACGGCACCGCCACAGTCGACGACAACGATTACATCGCGATCACCGGCACCGCCATGATCATCGCCGGCCAGAAGACCACAACGATTGCGATACCAACCAATTCTGACTCTGCCGTCGAATCCGACGAGACATTCACCGTGCAAATCCTCGCCCAACACCTAGACGGCTCCTCCGGCAACCTGTACACCGTCAACGCCACCATCTCCCCCACCGACCACACCGCCACCGGCACCATCACCAACGACGACACCTGAGCCGTCTACTTAGGCCGTTCCCGCCCGCCACGCACAAGGCTTGCCTCACCACGCACAAGGCGGCCGTTCCTACCCCCCACCACGCACAAGGCGACCGTTCCTACCCCCCACCACGCACAAGGTTTGCGGGCCGTCCACTTGGACCGTTGCCCCTAGACCCCCTGCTCCACCTCGCACAAGGCTTGCGCTTTGGTGGCCGTCGCCGTAGCAGCATCAGCAATGGACGCCGCACTCGCCGCGTCGGAGTCGAAAACGGTGCCTCCCAGCGCCCGAGTGAACTCATTGTCGGTGACCGAAATCCGGTCATCGTTGATAGTGATCTCGATCCGTGCGCACTTGCCGCTGAAGTAGCGCTCCCAGTCATCCCAAGTCTCGAAATCGTCGACAGCGGCCGATTTCGCATCGTTCACCAATTCGGCCGCTTGAGCCCGTGCAGCAGTGAAGCGAGGGATAGGCGCCGCAAAACGATCACCGGTCTCTTCCACAGAACTGGCCACCAGCACGACCGCCAACGCAGCCAAGCCGGCTACCGCACCCACGATGAGCAACCACTCCAGCGTGGCGAGACCCGCTTCGTCTCGTTCGGCGCGCCCGAACCTACGTGTGTGCTTGCTCATCTCGTCTCCTGTCGGCACCCACCTGCAACAAGTTGAGCACAACGCCACGCTAGCGCGAGTGGGTGACAGAACAGGTGGCACTCAGCCCCTTGCTACACCAACCGCTACCTTTGCGGGTTGTGGTTCGAGTTGGGAGGTTGCTGCGCCCCATCGAGGGTGTGCCAATATTGTGCGGTGGTGGCCGAAGTCTTGGTGTTCTTGGCGGTTGGGGTGTGGGCGGTGATGGGAATCTACGTCTCGGTGACCGACCTGCGCGAAGCCATCATCCCACGCCGGGCTTGCTGGACTGCGGGCCTTGCCGTGGGCGGTCTGCTCGCTGGTGCCGCAGTGTTGATCGACGATCCGTGGCGGCTCGGTTGGGCTGTGGCGGGAGCCGCTTCTGTTGGACTGTTCTTCGAGGTGATCTACCGCTGGCGCCCCGACAAGATCGGTTTCGGCGACGTGCGGCTCATCATCGTCAACAGCCTGCTGGCCGCCTGGTGGGGTCTTGGATGGGCCTGGTGGGCGTTGTGCGCCGGCGCGCTCGCAGAATGGCCGATCGCTATCGTCGCGGTGATCCGCCACGGACGCACCGCAACCGTCCGCTGGGCGCCGGGGCTGGTCGTCGGTACCGCCGCGGTCCTCACCTTCCTTCTGATCGTCGAAGGCCCCACCAGTTGACGCTGCGGTGGATTGTTGACTGCACAACCCGAACCACCCGACCGTTGCCGTCACTCCGCAAGGCGGCCTAGGGGCCGCGTGGCGGATTGTTGACTGCACAACCCGAACCACCCGACCGTTGCCGTCACTCCGCAAGGCGGCCTAGGGGCCGCGTGGCGGGTTGCTGACTGCACAACCCGAACCACCCGACCGTTGCCGTCACTCCGCAAGGCGGCCTAGGGGCCGCGTGGCGGATTGTTGACTGCACAACCCGAACCACCCGACCGTTGCCGTCACTCCGCAAGGCGGCCTAGGGGCCGCGTGGCGGGTTGCTGACTGCACAACCCGAACCACCCAACCGTTGCCGTCACTCCGCAAGGCGGCCTAGGGGCCGCGTGGCGGGTTGCTGGGGTTGATGATTTTGTAGCCGGTGTTGGTTTTGACGACGATGTAGCCGCGGTCGTGGATGTTGTGGTGGCAGTGTGGGCAGGCGAGACACATTTTGTCGATGTCGGTGAGCCCGCCGTCTTCCCAGGGCACGATGTGATGAATCTCGCAGCGTTCGGGACCAGCGGCGCAGCCTGTGCCTCTGCAGGTCCGGTCGCGGGCGATGATGGCTTTGATTTGAGCTTCGGTTGGGAATCTACGATCGCGCCCTACCCAGATGGGCTGGCCTTTGCCGTCAAAGACAACACCGGTGACAGTGGCGGTACACATCAAGCGTTCCAGCACTGTTTGCGGTAACGCTTCACCACCGACGATTTCAGCGACACCGGTCGGGTTGTCGCCGCGCAACCGTTCAATGTCAGCAACCGCGATGAGTTGCATCCTTGTGCTGCCCGGCCCACGACGGCCCACATCGGTCAACAACGCAACGAACGCGTCGGCCAAGCGTTGTGGTGTTGTGCGAACATCGTCGGGGGTGCCGTCGCGTCCGCCGTCGTCTCGCCATAGGCGGTCGTATTCGGCGTTGATTGCTTTGCGTACCTGTTGATAGCTAGTGGGGTCGAGTTCTGCTATCAGCACTCCCATACCTTCTTCGTTGACCCAGTGTTTCATCGACCGGTTGTGACGCTGCTGTTGATACAACTCGGCGCCGTCATCGGGTTGGTTGCGGTTCACCCAACGCCGTGATTGTTCAGCAAACACATCGACAGACGACGTCTCAGCAAACTTCGACAATTCGTCGTCTACTTGTTCAGCAGAAGTCTTCGCGGCAGCCCCAACCGCGACCGTGGCGTGCTCAACTGTGATCTTGCCGTTGGCCAAGGACTCAGCCAACTTCGGCATCTCAACCAACCCAGCAGCAGTCTTAGCCACCCTGTTGGCGCTGCGTGTCGACATGCGCCCCGCTTCGCGCAACACGGTCTTGGAGTTCACCCCGCCATCATCGAGCGCCTCGATCTCAGTCGCGCACCGTGTCTGCAACGCAGACAACGCCGCCATAACCCGCCCAGAGCCTGCGACCACAGCTTCCAACTCGCCACGGCAAAGCCCAGAAGTCACCACCTCCCGGGCCTGCTGGATCATCGAATCGAACATGACCACAACCTAATCAAAGGGTGTGACACTGCACTATATAGATCATCACAGCACCACATATCGCATCACAAGCCCACACCCGCACAACACCTCCAACCCCCACAGACCAGGGCGATCCCAGCATCAACGCTCTGAGTGTCCCCCGCTGACTCAACACCCAGATTCGCTCAAACACCCCCGCTGACTCAACACCCAGATTCGCTCAAACACCCCCGCTGACTCAACACCCAGATTCGCTCAGACGTCCACGTTGACTCGACACCCAGATTCGCGTCCCCATTGACTCGACACCCAGATTCGCGTCCCCATTGACTCGACACCCAGATTCGCTCAAACGCCCCCGCTGACTCGACACCCAGATTCGCCGAGGTGTCCCCCGTTGGCTTGACGCCCTGATCTGCTGAGGTCCGCCGTTGGCTTGACACCTCCACTAGTAGTCCGTCACGGAATTGACCAGGGCACCCAAAGCGATCCCACGCTGGAGCTAGAGCCTCCCACACTGGAGCTAGGGCCCCCCACGCTGCCCCAACCAATTTGACGACCCGAAACTAGTTGCCTTCAAACAAGCTCAGCGATCCTGTGGTTCTCGATCTGATGCAAGATGACTCGTGTCGACACACCGTACTCTTCGGCCAGCTCATCGACTTGTTCATCGTCCACCACCGAGTCCGCTATTTTCGCCTTCAGGCCAGCCGACGGAGCCAGGAACTCAGCAGCGAATGCCCGGTTGCGTTGTTGGCGTTCGGTGTTGCCTTTGGTGACGAGCGCGTCTCCTTGCGAAGTAATCGCTTCAGCCAACGTCCGGCAGAAAAGAAACCGTCGACCGGCATCCCCGCTCGCCTTCAGGCCGAAGGAAGCACTGCCCGACGAACCTCGTGTCACCACGCCCTCTACGAGATTCAGGCGGCTTAAAGGGCCGACAGGTGCGGTCACCCGTTCCAGCGTCGCAATATCTTGGTCCAGTGCTGAAGCCAACGACTCCGTGTCTGAGATCGGTTGGCCGTTGAGACCAAGGAGAGATCTTGTAGCCTCGGCCGAGCGGTAGCCAGCGTCCCAGGGCCGTCCGTCAACGTCCTCAAGCACCCCATAGAGCTTCTGAATCGGGAGCGGTAGGTCCAGTTCATTCGGTTTCGCTGCGTCAATCGCTTCCAGAATCGCCGCGCAGTCTTCCACAGGCGCCGAGGCGTTGATGACTGGAAACGCTTCCCCGCTCAACTCTCCAAGCTGATCGGCGAGCGTAAAGAGCTGATCTTGCAGGGATGCGTCTAGGTCATAGGGGTCCCAACCCAACTGGGCCGACATTGCGCAGAATCTCGACTCATCATCGTCGGCGTTCTGGATGGCAGCCCATTCGTCTTGAAGAAATGTGGATCGGATATCGCAAGCAACGAGCCTGCGAGTCACTTTCTCGATGAAATCAGCACAGTCCTGCATGAACTGGTCAGTATCGACTGTTGCCTGACCGGAACTCAGAAAATAGGTTCTGGTCCAGGGAGACGAAGCAGCAGTCCAGCGGAGAGTCGTTCGAGCCCCAGACGTGGTCATTGTCAGGTCTGGCAGCGCATAACCGTCGGTGCTTGTCCTCAATGAGTGCCTGCGATTGAACGCATGGGTCCGTTTCTTGGCCGGATTCTCCGGCTCGTGTGCGAGAAACCACCAATTGGAAACCAACCACTCGGCTACGGGATATAGCGGAACAAAAATAGAATCCCGGATCGTCGCCGCCCGGTTGTCGAGCACCTTGGTCAACGGTTCGCCGCGCACATCAATCCGCAGAGACGCGAAAGTTGCAGAAAGCTCCTCTCCGGCAATTCCCTCACCATCCTGCCACTCAGTGACGAAGCTGATTTCGGTCACGATCCCTCCAGCAGGTGCGGCGGGGTTCTGGGTCGGTTTCTCTGCGGGGACCGCATAGCGCGATGCTACGCACGTCACTGCCGACATGCACCGCCCAGAGCCCGGCCGCGGCTGATCGACCACAAGGGCCCCTCTCCGAACAAGAAACTCCTGCGAATCAGCGCCGGCCGGGCACATCCGTGATTCGTGCGTCGGCGCGCTCGCAGAATGGCCGATCGCTATCGCCGCGGTGATCCGCCATGGACGCACCGCCACCGTCCGCTGGGTGCCGGGTCTGGTCGTCGGTACCGCCGCGGGCCTCACCTTCCTGTTGTGGAGCAAAGGCCCCACTAGCTGACACCCAGGGCGCTCACCCAACCCCACCTCACCGCCTACCAACGCGACCCTGACTGGATCGACAATCACCAACCCGAACCCACCGCAACAATCGACATCAACCTATAGTCGGTCAGATGTCAGACCACAGTCACCAAGAATTCGTCCAAGTCGTCCACGTCGCACCGGTGAAACCGCCCAATGGGATAGCTACCGCTGGCTTTGTGCTCTCGTTCTTCACGTTGATCCCTTTTTTCGGGATCGCCATCTTCGTACTGAGCGTCGTTTTCTGCGGTGTCGGATGGCGACGCGCCAACGTTGAAGGCCGCCAAGGCAAGGGACTCGCAATTGCTGGTATCGTCATCAACACTATTTTGCTGATCTTCACCATGATGTTCATCGTCGCGATACTCGATGCAGCTTCTTGACCCTAGAAATCAGAACCTATAGAGCCGTTACCTGAATCCATGCTTCCTGAGCCATTGAACACGATCATCACGGCAACTGGCGTTATATGGCTGCTGACCGTCGTTGCGGGGTTCATGATCTTCGCCCGTCGCAACATCTTCAACGATGTTCGTCACCCCTTCTGTGCCGCTATCACCGCGGTCTCTGCCATCGCGAGCCTCGTTGCCACTTGGGTCGCACTAGTTCTGGTAATTGGCTACTCCGCTACCTCAATGTACGGTCATTTCGGAATCTGGTACTTGCTCGCGCTACTCGTCCTGGCGATCGTAGCCACACTTGTTCTACTGCTGTGGACAAAAAACAACGAGCGCAAACCACTAACTGACCCGGACCAACTACTCACGTCCAGTCCCGACGACTGACATCAGCCGAAACAAAAACCCGCTGTCGCAATCATCAGTTTCTCTGACCACCGCCACCGACCACCGCCAGCGTCAGACGATCCTCCTCAATCGCTACTCGAAGCGGGATCGTCCGTCGATGCAGATACTGCTCCGTACCGGTCGCTCGAATCATGGTCTTCTCAACGGCGGCCGCCATATCAGTCTCGTCTGGGACCAAAGCGTCAAGCTCGACCCACACCGAAGCATTGTGGAACGGGCATCCAACACACGCAGCACGCTTCGGCAACGGAAACTCCGAAGTCTCGATGTCCATCCATCGCAAAGCGTCTTCCCGGGTCATCCGACGATCAATCAATGGGTAGTGGTTTTCGATCCACCCTCTGTTGTCGCTCATGCGCTGAGACTCATCCCACGCAATCCCGAGCCACTGGTGGACCATGTAACGGCCCTTGGCGTGCTGCCCTTTTCTAAACCCCGACAAACTGCGTATCTCACGATGGATCGGCTCAATCTTGTATTCCCGTGTGCATTGCCGTCGCCCTGGACTACGACTAATTGGCTGCCACGCTGATTCATGAACCGGCGCGCTCGCAGAATGGCCGATCGCTGTTGTCGCGGTGATCCGCCATGGACGCACCGCCACCGTCCGCTGGGCGCCGGGTCTGGTCGTCGGTACCGCCGCGGTGGTCGCCTTCCTGTTGATCGTCGAAGGCCCCACCAGTTGACACCCAGGGTGCCCACCCAACCCTCGGTGTCTGCGCAGCAACGCGGCGCTGCGGTTTGTCATTGGGTAACCTCACGGTCTCAGCCCTCCCCTTCAAAGGAACCGCGCAATGCAATCGTCGCCCGAGGCCAACCACGTAACCCGTGACATGGTGGTCGACGATCTGCAAAGCGCATGGGAGGAAGAGCAGACACTGCGCGAGACCCGCCGTCTAGTACTTGAAAAGCTCGCTCACGCATCTTCGGCCACCTCACGGGCTGTGGCGATGGCATCGGCCTGGGGAATGACAACTGCAGAAATCGCCGACGCATTGGAGATCAAGCCCTCTGCGTTGCACGAACACCTGCCGCGCCGATTCGCACGCAAGCGAGGTTGGCACGACGCCCCTCACCTGGGTCCCGGTTGGAAGCGCTACTGGAACGGCAAGAGCTACAGCCGTACACATGTTCCGACCCCCCGACCGCGCCAGATCGACCACAAAAAGGTCCTCCCCTCGGCGCTGCCGAAGTCATTTTCTTTCACACGCTCAGCAGCAATCATCGGCCTGCTCTATGCCATTGCCACGCTTATGCCAGACCTGCCGGCACCCGTGAGGGCAGTGACCTGGACGGTCGGCGCGCTGCTCTCGCTGATCGGCCTGCGCAGCACACGCCTGTACGCGAATCTCGCGTTCGTCGGCGTATTCGTCTCGTTTTTTGTCGCTGCCTACGTTGCCGCCCAAAGCGCTTTCACATGATCTTGAGGAAACAACAGCTGAGCGTCCGGCTTCATCGCTCCGCCTGAAACGGGCGCGATGTAGACACAGAGCGCACGACTGGTGACTTCTACCGTCCATGCCGACGCGCACCGAACACAACTGAGGCGCCGGTCAAAGCGGCTGGGCCGAGCATGAGTCTTGCTGACATCTGCTCAGAACAAATCCATAAGAACACCATTGTTTTTTCATGCATGGCTCATGAGTGCCGACGAATCCGCTAGCCTTCGCTGTCGGTAATTCGTAACTCAACTCCCTAACGCAATCAGGAGAAACAAATGTCAGATTCTCGCATTCACGAGGCGGATGAGACGGAGGTCCAAGAACCTCGCAAGCGCGGCTTGTTCCGCCGCGGTGAGGACGGGCTCACCACCTTGGAGTGGTTGCTCATCGTCGCCGCCGTCGCCGGTCTAGCCGCCCTGGCCGTCGTGTTGGTGCAAAACGTCGTCGACCAGACCGCCGAACAAATCGGCGGCTCCAGCGCCCGCACGACCGCTGCGAAGGTCGCTGCCATTGAGATTACGCGAGATGCTCACGACGACGTTCCCGACACTGAAGATGAATGGATCGCGCTGATGGGCGACTACGAGGACGCATGCAATCGGCTGGAGATCACCTACGGCGATGTCGAAGATCTGTCGGTCAGTTGGAAGGGCGCTGTTGTCCCCAGCCCCTTTACAACCTCGATGCAGATCACAAATTGGCAAGCCGCACTAGACGGAGATGACGAAGGTTGCGTCATCGAATCTTAGTTCGTTGGGGTAGTCCTTGACTGAATCCCGCTAGCTGGACCTTCTTGATTTGTCCGCTAGCGGGATTCTTCACACCAACGCTGACCGCTAGTCCCAACGGGGCCGGAACAACAAAGCCGGCTCCCGCTCCCCGCCGCACCTCGCCACATGCCTAGCACCAAGACCCCCAAAACGGTAGGCGACATCAGTTCGAACCGCACCTCGCCGACGAACGAGTCCGACGATCCACCGACATCGCAACGGCTTCAACTCTTTTGGGTCTGGCTGGCGGTTGGCAGCGCGGTTGCGGCAATGACCGCCGTTGGATGGTACACAGTTGTACAACTCGGAGGCGTGGCCCCCGGCGGTGACACTGTGGGCCACGCGGCAACGGCTGAATGGTTCAACACTCTAGCCTGGTGGGACTGGCGGGGTTGGTCGGACTGGTTCTACGGCGGTCAGGCAATCGGCGTCAACTATCCGCCGCTAAGCCATGCCTGGCTACGCTTCACCCATCCAGCGTACGGGCAGTTGTTCGCCGTAACCATCGGATTAGTGGTGTTGTTGCCATGGGGTGCCTTACGCTTGGCGCGGGCGGTGGACTTGAATCTCCGGGCGCAGCGCGCTGCGGTTGCGGCAATACTCATCCTCACCGCGGCTTCAGGCAACATGCACTGGGTGCTCTCAGGCTTCCACTATCGCGACACATTCTTCGGCTCCTGGCCCGCGATGCTGTCCACCGCTACTGGCCTGTTCATTGCCGGCTTCGCGGCGCGTGGCGATCGTCCCACTGTCGCTGGTGTGCTCGCTGGTCTGGCGGTGCTGCTCAACGCCACGGTAGTGCCAGGCATCGCGGTAGTCAGCACGGTTCTGATTCTCAGCAGCGGGGCGTCGCGCTCCCAGATCATCCGTTGGGCCGCCACCGCAGGAGCCTCAGCAATTGCGGTTTGCGCCTGGTGGTTAGTACCGTTTCTAGCGGGCTCGAGCCGCCTGGTGCGCTATCAAGTCACGCTTTCTGAAGCTTGGACCTCCGGTGGAGAGTGGCAGTTGGCGGTACTGGCGGCCTTGGCAGTGGGGGCCGTATGGGCCTCGCTACATGGCGGCCGTGCTTCTCAGCGTTTGGGCATGGCGGCCGCTGTGGCGCTAGTGGCCACCATAATGGCCGATCTCTCGGGCTATCTGCGCTCCGAGCGTTGGTTGGAACTACCCATTCTGGTGGCCGCTGTGGCAATAGCCGCAGCCACCAGCCCGCAGCCTCGGCATGGTTCAGCGCGATTGTTGCGGCCCAGTTTCTCGGTGATCGTCGCATTGGTGGCGGTGTTGATGGTGGCGACGCTCGGTCGTTGGGAGTTCCTGCCACTAGCGGCGTGGGCGCTTTGGGGTCTGCGGCCGCGGATTTCGGCTTGGGGCACCGTATTGGCGTGGTCCTTGGTGCTGTTGTGGATCCCCTTCTGGCCGTTAATTCGCAACCCTCCACAACCCCCAGCAGAATCGTCTTCGATCTTGGAGTCCGTTACCGCCGAAAGTGGCCCCGACGCGGAGGGAACGGTCTACATTGATCGCTGGTACAACACCAACGCAGGAGACACAGCACCCTGTACGTGGGTCCGCCCGTGGGCAGCCACCGCACGATCCGAGGGGCGGATACGCACCCTGCAAGGACTCTACCGCGAGACCAGTGTGGCAGCGGAGTTCACAGACGCAGAGACGGTCCTTCGTTCAGAGACCCCGCTGGCTCGCCCCCACTGGGATGACGCTTGGCGCGCGGGTGGAGCGTTGTCACTGGACAGCACCGCAGCCGCCGACGCCATCGGGGCTCGCTGGTACGTGGAATGCGACGCAGACGACACCTTCACGGTGTCCGAAGGGCCCGACATCAGAGCCGAGGGCGCAAAGATCGTCGCCTATCCAGACGAAGACTCATGGCACAAAGCCGCGGTTGAGTGGTGGGTGGCGGTGGCCTCAGAGTCCGCCCCGCTGCGAGTTGGCGGTGTGCCTGAAATACCGGTGCTGTGGCCCGGCGTTGCAGACGAAGGTACAGCCGCGCTACTTGACCGGGCAGCACAAGGCGTGACAATGCGAACCGAACAGGACCGGGTGTACGTGACCGCGCAGTCACCGGGATGGGTATGGCTGCGCGTGCCCTGGGATCCATGGTGGTTCGCCCCCGACGGCGTACCCCTCAAAGGTGGCCCCGGACATCTAGTCGTCTGGGCCGACACCGGCACCACGGAGCTGCGCTGGGACGTTCCAGACAACGTCGACCTGTTGGCCGTGAGCCTGACCGCGCTGGCGCTGCTGCTGCTGATTCCGTTGACCAGCATCAACCGGCGCAAAGGCTGGAAACTCGACCCCGACCGCCCCCGACCCGCAGCCGCCGCCCTCACCCGTCTCGCCGACACCACCGACCGCGCCCTGTTCACCGCCGCCCGCACCCTCACCCGCAAACCAAAGCCCTCCCCCACTTCAGACCCCGACCCCGCGCCCGACCCACAGCCCGGCCCCACTGCAACACGAGACGCAACCTCCCCCGACCCCGCTTCCGACCCCACCCCCGACTCCGACAAGAGTTGACACGAGGTCACGCATTGCAGACTGTTACACCCTTCCACATGAACCCAAGGGAGTTGAAGCATGGAGTGGTTTGACACCGTGTCGACAGTCTTGATTCAACTCGTGTCGACAGTCTTGATTGGCTTGATCGGACTCGCGTTGCAGTCAGGCGCGCGTAATACACGAATCGGTTCAAAATTTTGGCGGCGCAACCAAACCACTGGCGACGCGAGCGCCGCGCCGCGTCAAATTCGTCGTCAGTATCGGCGACCAACAACGCAGCTACCGAGGACATACGGCAACTGTACGGCAGAGATGCTGGCAAGATCGATTCAGTCTTCCGGCATGGTACCGATCGGCCGTTATAGACACCGTCCGTGGCGTCTGTCCTTCTGGAGGACAATCGGGAGCCTCTTCGTTTCCAGTTCAACAATTCCAAAGTCAGCCTTCACGTTGACCGACTGGGAATACCAGCCGGTTACTCCGACCGGTCCGGCCAAGCACTACCCCTACACCGGCGGGTCCATGCTTCGCCTGAGTCTCCATCGTTACGAAAACCGATCGCATCTCAAGCGATCGTTGAATGCCGACAAATCTGGGGGCAGAACCCGCCGCCTGCTTGTCATCGCCTCGGCAAAAGACATGTTAGAGCCGACTTCTTGGGTTCGATGCATAGTCGTGAACTCCAATACCCTGCAGCGCGAAGAAGGCGACCCTCACGCTGTGGTAATACGCACCGCTGATCCTCTGTCAGTCGAAGGACCCACCGTGGACCGCTGCCAACAGAAAGAGGTTCCGGCCGATGCCCTATGGCTGATAGTGCCCGCATCCAACTACCGAGCACCATCAAAGTCCTGGGGTCAGATGCCCGAGTGCCACAACAACCAGACGATGCCAATCGGCCCCAGTACGGAGAAATCCGACGACACCGACATCAGAAAATGTGTCAAGAAGGGCAAGGCCGACCTAAGGATTGTCCGATTCGTGATGTGGATCTACTTCGGGCTGTTCGTGCCGGGGCCCTTTGGGTTGTTCACAATACTGACTCCACAGTTCAGCTTGCCGGAAATAGCATTTGTTGTGTGGTTCACGGTCTATTTCACTGCTCTCTTTGCAGCCGTTGCGCGACTGATTGTTGCCGCGATCAAGGCATGCTGCTGGCGTCGCCGCGACGGCCAAACAAGCAGTAACTGGCAAAGCCGAACTCAAGAGTGCCTCATCATGGGTGCCGTGCTCAGATTCGGGCCGTTTTTCAGCGCGAAGGAGTGGAAGGAATACTATGCCCACGTGTTCCACAAGAGCGATGGCGCCCCAACCGGTTCGGCCTGAGGGCGCGAGACCACCCCGACTCAGCACAGCATTTCCGCCTGTTAAGGGAGTTGACACGAAGTTCATCGTAAATTAGTGTCATACAACAGCTTCGCTGCCGAGTATCACCGTCCGCCACCAACTCAGTTATCGACCACAGCGAGGCCCAGTGGCCCAACCAGCCCGTCTCCCAGATCCCCAAACGACCATCGCCATGGACCCCCAACCCCCACACCCCAACGAGGGATCTTCCCACGCACCAGACGAGGGATCTTCGGCTTCGCCGACCGCGGTCGCACCCACCACCGAGGCTGGCCCGATTGTGGACCCGGCAAACACCAACCCCAACTCAGCCCGCAAGTACCTCGAAAATTCATTGCAAGCACTCCTCGAAAATCCACTGCAAGCATTCCTCATAACTGTCGTAGTGCTCTTGTCCGGTTTCGTGTTGACCCAAACCAACGCCCGGATCAGCGAAACCAACGACCGGATCAGCGAAACCAACGACCGGGTCACCCGCCTAGAAGACAAAGTCGACACTGGCTTCGCCCGCATCGACGAACGGTTCGCCCAACAAGACGAAAAACTCGACGAGATCAACCTGAAACTCACCGCACTGATCGCCGCCCTCAACGCGACCGCTGAGGTGGAGGCCGCCCTTGACGGCAGGTTGCTGGACCCCAACGCCGCCCCCACCGACAACCCAGCAAACTAACCCTCGCCCGCGGCGAACGACTGCGACCTTATCCGGTTCGCCGTAGCGGCGACCGCACCATCATCGCCGCCACTCGGGTCTCAGACTTCAAAGATATTTCATGCTTTTATATTGCTTGTCGGTAAATGGCCGATTAGAGTCCGAACCATGGAATTGGACGCGGTCGTGCTACTCTCCCATGTTCTATTGATGACCTTGTTGATCCTCAGGCATCAACAAGGCCACACCATCCAACTACGCCTAGACCTCAACGCCGCGCACCACCAACTCCGCGAAGGCATCAACGAGAACGGACAGCGACTAGCGCGCATTGAAGGCTTCCTAGCTGCCAGCATGCCCACCGTTGCCGACGAGTCCATCGACGCAGGATCCAAGTAGCAACTTCTGCTCAACACCTCCCAACCGTGATGGGAGTTGACACGATGTTTATTGTAATTTAGTGTCATATAACAGCTTCGCTGCCGAGTATTACCGGCCGCCACCAACTCAGTTATCGACCGCAGCGAGGCCTCGTGATCCAACCAGACCCTCTCCCAAATCCCCAAACGACCGCCGCCATGGACCCCGAACCCCCACACCCCAACGAGGATCCAAACCCCGCACAAAGCGAGGGATCGTCGGCTTCGCCGATCGCTGTCGCACCGACCACCGAGCCCGATACCGCCCGCAAGTACCTCGAACATCTACTGCAAAAACTCCTCGAAAATCCGCTGCAAGCATTCCTCATAACTGTCGTAGTGTTCTTGTTCGGTTTCGTGTTGACCCAAACCAACGACCGGATCAGCGAAACCAACGACCGGATCACCCGCCTAGAAGACAAAGTCGACACCGGCTTCGCCCGCATCGACGAACGGTTCACCCAACAAGACGCCAAATTCGACGAACGGTTCGCCCGCATCGACGAACGGTTCGCTCAACAAGACGCCAAATTCGAGGAACGGTTCGCGCAACAAGACGCCAAATTCGAGGAACGGTTCGCGCAACAGGACGAAAAACTCGACGAGATCAATCTGAAACTCACCGCTTTGATCGCCCACCTCAACGCGACCGCTGAGGTGGAGGCCGCCCTTGACGGCAGGTTGCTGGACCCCAACGCCGCCCCCACCGACAACCCAGCAAACTAACCCTCGCCCGCGGCGAACGACTGCGACCTTATCCGGTTCGCCGTAGCGGCGACCGCACCATCATCGCCGCCACTCGGGTATCAGACTTCAAAGATATTTCATGCTTTTATATTGCTTGTCGGTAAATGGCCGATTAGAGTCCGAACCATGGAATTGGACGCGGTCGTGCAACTCGTCACCGTTCTAGCGGCGGCCTTGGCGATCGTCTGGCACCAACAACACAACACCGACAAACTCCGCCAAGACTTCAACGTCGCGAACCACCAACTCCGCCAAGACTTCAACGTCGCGAACCACCAGCACCGCGAAGACCTCAACAAACTCCGCGAAGACTCCAACGCCGCGCACCACCAACACCGCCAAGACCTCAACAAACTCCGCGAAGACTCCAACGCCGCGCACCACCAACACCGCCAAGACCTCAACAAACTCCGCGAAGACTCCAACGCCGCGCACCACCAACTCCGCGAAGGCATCACGGAGAACGGACAGCGACTAGCGCGCATCGAAGGCTCCCTAGGTATCGGCATACCCACCGTTGCCGACGAGTCCATAGACGCAGGATCCGGGTAGCAGCTTCTGCTCATCAACAAGGCCAAGCAACCGTCCCTCGACGGCAGGTTGCTGGACCTCAACACCAGCCCCGACGAACCAGCAAACTGACTCCTGGGAACTTGACCCCGACCGACCCGACACAGCCGACACCAGCAACCCTGACGGGAGTAGACACGACGTTTATTGTAATTTAGTGTCATACAACAGCTTCGCTGCGGAGTGTCACCGGCCGCCACCAACCCAGTTATCGACCGCAGCGAGGCTTCGTGGCCCAACCAGCCCGTCTCCCAGATCCCCAAACTACCGTCGCCATGGACCCCCAACCCCCACACCCAGACAAGGCACCAACCCCCAGAGGAGGCGAGGAATCGTCGGCTTCACCGACTGCCGTCGCAGCGACCACCGACGCTGGCCCGATTGCGGACCCGGCAAACACCAACCCCAACTCGGCCCGCAAGTACCTCGAACATCCGCTACAAGCAATCCTCGAAAATCCACTGCAAGCATTCCTCATAACTGTCGTAGTGCTCTTGTTCGGTTTCGTGTTGACCCAGACCAACGACCGGATCACCCAAACCAACGACCGAATCTCCCGCCTAGAAGACAAAGTCGACGCTGGCTTCACCCGCATCGACGAACGGTTCGCCCAACAAGACGCCAAACTCGACGAGATCAACCTGAAACTCACCGCACTGATCGCCGCGCTCAACGCGACCGCTGAGGTGGAGGCCGCCCTCGACGGCAGATTGCTGGACCCCAACGCCGCCACCACCGACAACCCAGCAAACTAACCCTCGCCCGCGGCGAACGACTGCGACCTTATCCGGCTCGCCGCAGCGGCGACCGCACCATCATCGACGCCACTCGGGTCGCAAACTTCAAAGACATTTCATGGTTTTATATTGCTTGTCGGTAAATGGCCGATTAGAGTCCGAAGCATGGAATTGGACGCTGTCGTGCAACTCGCCACCGTTCTAGCGGCGGCCTTGGCGATCGTCTGGCACCAACAACACAACACCGACAAACTCCGCCAAGACTTCAACGCCGCGAACCACCAACTCCGCCAAGACTTCAACGTCGCGAACCACCAGCACCGCGAAGACCTCAACAAACTCCGCGAAGACTCCAACGCCGCGCACCTCCAACTCCGCGAAGGCATCAACGAGAACGGACAGCGACTAGCGCGCATTGAAGGCGTCCTAGGTATCGGCATACCCACCGCTGCCGACGAGTCCATAGACGCAGGATCCAAGTAGCAACACCTGCTCATCAACAAGGCCCAAGCAACCGTCCCTCGACGGCAAGTTGTTGGACCCCAACACCATCCCCGACAACCCAGCAAACTGACTCCTGGGAACTTGACCCCGACCAACCCGACACAGCCGACACCAGCAGACCCTGACAGGCGTTGACACGACGTTTATTGCAATTTAGTGTCATATAACAGCTTCGCTGCCGAGTATCACCGGCCGCCACCAACCCAGTTATCGACCGCAGCGAGGCCCAGTGGCCCAACCAGCCCGTCTCCCAGATCCCCAAACGACCATCGCCATGGACCCCCAACCCCCACACCCCAACGAGGCACCAACCTCCGCACCAGACGAGGGATCTTCGGGACCGCCGACCGCGGTCGCACCAACCACCGGGGCTAGCCCGATTGCGGACCCGGCAACCCCAGCACCAGACGAGCGATCGTCGGCTTCACCGACCGCCGTCGCACCGACCACCGACGCTGGCCCGACCACGGTCGCACCAACCCGCGCACCAGACGAGGGATCGTCGGCTTCACCGATCGCGGTCGCAGCGACCACCGACGCTGGCCCGATTGCAGCGCCGCCAACCACCGAACCCAACCCGGCCCGCCGATGGATCGAAAATCCGATGCAAGCACTCCTCGTAACTGTCCTCGCGTTCTTGTTCGGTTTCGTGTTGACACAGACCAACGACCGGATCACCCGCCTAGAAGACAAAGTCGACGCCGGCTTCACCCGCATCGACGAACGGTTCGCCCAACAAGACACCAAATTCGACGAACGGTTCGCCCAACAAGACGAAAAACTCGACGAGATCAACCTGAAACTCACCGCACTGATCGCCGCGCTCAACGCGACTGCTGAGGTGGAAGCCGCCCTCAACGGCAGGTTGCTGGACCCCAACGCCGCCACCACCGACGACCCAGCAAACTAATCCTCGCCCGCGGCGAACGACTGCGACCTTAGCCGGCGCGCCGCAGCGATGACCGCAACATCATTGCCGCCACTCGTGCCGCAAACTTCAAAGATATTCGGCAAACCCAACTGGACTAGCGAGCTTCCAGAGAAGTGATGCTTGTGGGTCGACGCGAGAATAGACTCTCGGGCGGAGGTTGGAGTGGACGACATCGGGGCGGAGGTTGGAATGGACGATCTTCGGGCGGCGATCGACGCCGTCAACGCCAACGATCCCAGAACCCACGACACCGAACCGCTGGCCCTCGCCCAAGGCCGTAAGGCCGAGGCATGGGTGGCACGCCTCGATCCGGACGCTTCGGTTGCGCTGCGGTTGGCCGCCCGGGCCCACCATCTAGGTCGTTGGGAACTGCCCCGCTCCGACTACCCGGAGGGCCGGGCCGGCTACCTGAGGTGGCGGCGGGCCCAAAGAGAGCGCCACGGGCGCGATCTGGTCGCTATCCTCGGCGCTGCCGGGGTGCAGGCGTCGGTGTCAGCCAGGGCTGCAGAGATCGTGGCCAAGAGGGGGCTGGGTTCCGACCACGAGGTGCAGACCTTCGAGGACGCGGTGAGCCTCTCGTTCCTGGAGACGGAACTGCGGCCGGTGGTTGACCGGCTCGACGACGACTCCAAGGTGGCCGACATTGTGGCCAAAACCCTGGCCAAAATGAGCGCTGACGGAAGGGAACATGCTCGGACTCTGGCCGCTGGTCTCGATGAGCGCAGCCAGAGTATCATCGGTGAGGCCTGGGCTCTGTTCGTCCAACGCCACGGACATACCGAGCGTTAGACCGGAACCGCAACTCGCAACAGACGTTCGTGCGAGCCGCAACAATGGCCGACACTAGAGCCGGTAATCATCGCCAAAACACGATGAAAACATAAAACGGCGAGCTGCTCTACGCGCGCTGACGAACTGAGTGGAAGAATCGGGGCCTGTGAGCAGTTCCGGACCAACCACCTCTCCTGACGCTCTTGCGCGCTGTATCTCGATCGACCTTGAGGTCAGAAAGAAATCCAACAGAATCCACGCCTTTGCGGGAGTGCGCTCCGATACCGGCGAATGCGTCACCTACTCCGACGCAGGCCGTAACTCAGAACCGACGCTCGAGGAGCTCGACGAACTTGCCGAAGGCGCCGAATTCGTTCTCGGACACAACCTGATCGAATTCGACCTGCCCCGTCTGCGAGCAGAACGTCCCTCGCTGCAGATACTGCAACTACCCGTAATAGACACGCTGTGGCTCAGCCCTCTGGCCTTCCCAGAGCACCCGTACCACCGTCTCGTCAAGCACTACAAGGACGGACAACTCAACCGCCAAAAACCTAACGACCCCGAGCTGGACGCGCGGCTCACCCTCAAGGTGTTCTCCGAACAGCAGAAACAACTACTCACCGAGACACCCCCGCACCTGCTGACCGCATGGCACTGGCTCACAACCGAATCCAACGAGACAGGCGAATCCGGCGAGACAGGCTTCGATCTGTTGTTCGAAACCCTGCGCCACTCGCCGAGGCCGACAATCGGCGAGGCGCGTGATGCGATCCGACAAACCCTCGACGGTCATTCATGCCACCAGCAACTCCGCTCAATCACAGCAGCGTTAGCAGAACACGGCTGGGCACTTGCCTACGCGCTGGCATGGATCTCGGTTTCGGGGGGCAACTCGGTGATGCCCCCATGGGTGCGCCACAATTTCGTTGCGGCCGCCCAGTTGGTGCGGCGCCTACGCGACGAAGCCTGCGGCCAGCGCTCCTGTGAATGGTGCCGCCGACACCACGACCCCAGTTCTGAACTGAACCGCTGGTTCGGATTCGAACAATTCCGACCCAAACCCGTCGACCCCGACACACAACAACCGATGCAGCAGGTAATCGTTGAGGCGGTTATGCAGAACCAGGACGCACTGGCGATACTGCCGACCGGCACAGGAAAATCTCTCTGCTACCAGTTACCTGCACTGTCGCGCTACAACAAGACGGGTGCCCTAACCGTCGTGATATCGCCGCTTGTGGCGCTCATGGCCGACCAGGTAGCAGGCTTAGAGAAGCTTGGAGTCACGACCTGTGTCACTGTCAACGGAAACCTGTCAATGCCCGAGCGCACTGAAGCGCTGAAAAAGGTCAGGCTCGGTGACACGGCGATCCTGCTGATATCGCCTGAACAACTCCGCAGTGTCTCAGTGCGCAAAGCCCTCGATCAACGCGAGATCGGACTCTGGGTACTCGACGAAGCACACTGCCTGTCGAAATGGGGCCACGACTTCCGCCCCGACTACCGCTACGTCGGGCGTTTCATCCGCGAGAGAGCCACCCACAGACGTATACCACCGGTGTTGTGTCTGACCGCAACCGCCAAGCCCGACGTCAAAACCGAAATCCTGGACTACTTCCACCAAAACCTCGATATCGACATGGAAGTCTTCGACGGCGGCAGTCGCCGCACCAACCTCAACTTCACCGTGCGCGAAACAACCGAAGCCAACAAGTTTCACGACATCGTCACGCTGTTCAACGAGCACCTACCCGAAGCCACGCCAGACGGAGCCATCGTCTACTGCGCAACACGTCGCAGAACCGAAGAAGTCGCAGACTTCCTGAAAGATCAGGGGATCAACGCCGACCACTTCCATGCCGGGCTACCACCCGAAACCAAGAAGAATGTCCAAGCGAGTTTCATCAACGGTCAACTGCGGGCCATAGCCGCAACCAACGCCTTCGGCATGGGTATCGACAAACCTGACGTAAGGCTCGTCATACACGCAGACATCCCCGCGTCGCTCGAGAACTACCTCCAAGAAGCGGGACGGGCGGGTCGAGACCAGCAACAGGCGCACTGCGTCCTGCTCTACACCGAAGAAGACGTCGAGCGACAGTTCGGAATGTCGGCGCGGTCCCGGCTGACCCGACGCGAGATCCACGGTGTGCTACGCGCGTTGCGTTCCTTGGAGTTCCGCAACCGCCGCCACAGCAAGGGTGAACCGGTCATCGCCACGACCGGCGAAATACTGATTGAGGACCAAGAAGGCGACTTCACGCGCGACAAGGGAACCGATGACACCCGCGTACGCACCGCGGTGGCCTGGCTCGAAGAAGTAGACCTGCTGCGCCGCGACGAGAACGAAGTGCGGGTCTTCCCCAGTTCGCTGAGCATCCGCAGCGTCGACGATGCGCGAGCCATACTACAAAACCAGCAATTGGACGACGCCTACCGAGAAGCGTTGACAGCGATGGTAAAAACGCTGCTGTACGCGGCCCCAGACGAGGGCATCACTACCGACACCATGATGGAAGTGTCAGGTCTCAGCTCCAATCGGGTCAGAACTGCTCTGTTCGACTTGGAACGGTTCGGTATCGCTAGAACCGACACCGTGCTGACCGCCTTCGTTCACGTCGGAACACGCCTTCCCTCCCGTCGACGACTGACCGACGCAATAGCCATTGAGAAGCAGCTGATCGAACTGATGCAGGAAATGGCACCCGACATGGGCACAAACAACTCGGCACCGCTGAATCTTCGGATCGCATCACAGCGCCTCAAAGACGCTGGCCTCGGCAATGTCCGCACCGAGCACGTCACACGCGTACTACAAGGCATCTCCAGAGACGGCCGCAATGACGACGGCACCAGCGCACGCCGCGCAGGCGGCAGCATCACCATCAGGAATCACAACTCAGAGAACGTTTGGCTGACCCTGAATCGAGACTGGTCCTCGCTTGCCGCGATAGCTGACCGCCGCCGCCAAGGAGCCAGACTTCTGCTCAGCCATCTGCTGGAGGAACTACCACCGAACCGACGCGGCCAGGACCTACTCGTCAAAACCACGCTCGAACAACTACTCAAGATCATCGAAGGTGACCTCGCTCTACGCAGCCAAACCAACAACGCCCAACTGCTTATGGAGCGAGCCCTGCTCTGGCTGCACGACCAAGAGGTGATCAGGCTGAACCGAGGACTCACGGTGTTCCGTTCAGCGATGACCATCACACTCACACCCGAGAGACGAGGCTTCAAACAACGGGACTTCCAAGACCTCCAACATCACTACGACCGAACCGTCCAACAAATCCATGTAATGGCCGAATTCGCTGAGAAGGGCCGCACCGCTATCGCCGAAGCAATACGCCTGTCCATCGAATACTTCGAACTCGGCGAAAAGGACTTCATACGTCGTTGGTTGCCAGAGCGCCAGCACGAACTCAACCGCGAGACAACACCCAAGTCGTGGGAAAAAATCGTCGAAAGCCTCAACAACCCCACACAGCGCGAACTCGTGACCGACAACCGCGAAACCGACAACATTCTGGTGTTGGCCGGACCCGGCTCAGGCAAGACCCGAGTGCTCGTGCATCGGATCGCCTACCTGGTACGCGTCCGCCGACAGAACCCCCGAAGCATCCTGGCTCTGGCCTACAACCGGCACGCCGCGGTCGAGATTCGTCGCCGGCTCGCCGACCTGATCGGAAACGACGCCAACGGTGTGACAGTGCTCACCTGTCACGCTCTCGCCATGCGGCTTGTCGGCGCAAGCTTCTCCGGCAATTCGGACCTGCGTGACGGTGAAGAACTCAAGAACCTGCTGGATGACGTGATGGATCAAGCCATCGACTACCTGCAAGGGAACGAATTCGCTGAAGAAGACGCCGTAGAAGCCGAACAGACCGAAGCCGAACAGACCGAAGCCAAACAGACCGAAGCCGAACAGGCCGAAGCCGAGCAGGCCGAGATCGAAGAAAACCGGGCGCGTCTTCTCGCCGGATTCCGTTGGATACTCGTCGACGAATACCAGGACATCGGCCGTCAAGAATACGACCTGATATCAGCACTAGCCGGCCAAACGATCACTGATGTGGACGCCCGGCCCAGCCTCTTCGGTGTCGGCGACGACGACCAGAACATCTATGCGTTCAACGGCTCGTCGGTGGAGTTCATCCGCCGCTTCCACGAGGACTACGGCGCCGAACCCACCTACTTGACCGAGAATTACCGCTCCAGCAAACACATCATCGACGCCGCGAACGCGGTCATCTCCCCAGCATCCGACCGGATGAAGACCGGACACGAAATCCGCATAGACCACAACCGCTCCCACGACCCACCCGGTGACGTGTGGGAAGCACGCGACCCGATCGCACGTGGACGAGTCCAGATACTGCCCTCGGGTGACGACATCTATTCCCAGGCCCAACGTGCGATCACCGAACTGAACCGACTATCAGAGTTGGTGCCCGACTGGGACTGGTCACGCTGCGCGGTGATCGCCGCCGAATGGAGCCATCTCGAACCCGTCCGCAGCATCTGTGAACACCAGAACATCCCGGTCCAGCAAGCCAACGAATCTGAAATGAGCCTATGGAGGCTGCGCGAAACCCAAGCTCTTATCCAACAAACCCGGCGCGAACGCCGCATGATCAACATCGGTGATCTCAAAGAATGGATTCTCCGACAGCGCCCCAGCCCGTGGTTCGAACTACTTGAACAAGCCCTGGAAGAACACCAGATTGAGACTGGCGCCACAGAGGCCCCCAGCACCGCGTTCATCGAATGGCTGGCTGAATGGTGCCGCGACGCGCGTCGCCGCCAGCGTGGGCTACTGCTGCTGACCGCACACCGAGCCAAGGGTCTCGAGTTCGACCATGTGGTCGTGCTCGACGGAGGCTGGAACCGGCGCAACCGCGAAGGTGACGCTGACGCGCAACGCCGCCTCTACTACGTTGCCATGACCCGGGCCCGACAGACCCTTGCACTGTTACGCCGCAAAGAATCGCACCCGTTCCAAACCGGTTTGCAACACAGACCGTCAGTGCTGCTCCGCGAAACGATCACCTCGCCCCGCCCCGGACCCGAACTGACACGCCGCCATCGCCAACTCGCCCTCAACGAAGTGTTCCTGAGCTTCGCTGGCAACAAACCACCTGAGGACCACCTGCACAGGGCCATCGCCGCGCTGTCGCCGGGCGACGCGCTCCAAGCGAAGCAGAACGGGCAGGCATGGAAACTATTGGACGAAGCCGGGACCACAGTCGGGATGCTTGCCAGAAGCTTCGAGGCTCCCGACAACATGGTTTGCACCGACGCCACCGTCGCAGCCATCGCGACCTGGGGCAAAGACCGCTCCGAGGCGGAGTACCTGGATCGTGTTCTGTGCGAAAAATGGGAAGTCGTTCTCCCCGAACTCACCTTCGAACCCCGAAATTCGCAGTAACCGTGGCTACTCTCGGGGGCTATGAACGACCCTCGTTGGCAGACGATTCCAGATCTGATCGACGACGCAGCGCATCGCTTCGGTGACCGTGAAGCGATGGTGGATGGCGACATCCGCTGGAACTTCTCTGAGTTCCGCGCACAAATCCACACTGCGGCACGTGCACTGATGGCCTCAGGGGTGGCCGCAGGCGACCGCGTGGCGCTGTGGGCACCCAACATTTGTGAATGGGCCGTTGCCGCGCTCGGAGTGCACGCCGCAGGCGGGGTTGTAGTACCGATCAACACCCGCTTCAAGGGACGCGAAGCCGCCTATGTTCTTGAGAACTCCGGGGCCAAGATGCTGTTCTGCGTCACCGACTTCCTCGACACCGACTATGTGGCACTGCTGCAGCAAGCCGAAGTGCCCAGGTCACTGGCCGAGATCGTGGTGATGCGAGGAGACTGCCCGACCGGCACCACCAGTTACAGCGATTTCATGGCCCGTGCCGCAGCCGTCAGCGAAGACGAACGAGCCGCCCGCAGCGCCGCGGTCAAAGGCGACGACCTCTGCCACATCATGTTCACCTCCGGCACCACAGGCAGCCCCAAAGGCGCCATGTTGATCCATTCTGCTGTCTGCCGGTCCTATTTGAGCTGGTCCCAAGTGATCGGACTCGACCGCGACCGCTACCTGATCATCAACCCCTTCTTTCATTCGTTCGGGCTCAACGCTGGCATTTTGGCCTGCCTGATGACCGGGTCAACGATCATTCCCCATCCGGTATTCGACGTGCCGTCCGTAATGAAACGCATACCCGAAGAACGTGTCTCGATGCTCCCGGGACCACCGGCGATCTACCAGACGATCCTCAACACCGAAGACCTCGACCAATGGGACATGTCGTCGCTGCGATTGGCGGTAACCGGTGCCGCGGCTATCCCCGTCGAAATGATCATTTCGATGCGTAAACGGCTCGGCTTCGAAAAGATCGTCACCGGCTACGGGCTCACCGAGTCCTCGGGGATCGCCACCATGTGCCGCCACGACGACGACCCGGAGATCATCGCCAACACCAGCGGCCGGGCGATCGACGATGTCGAAGTGCGAATCGTCAACCCCGCGGGACAAGAAATGCCAAGAGGCGAACCGGGCGAGATCGTTGTGCGCGGCTACAACGTGATGAAGGGCTACCTCAACGACCCCGTCAAGACCGCAGAAACAATCGACGCCGACGGATGGCTGCACACCGGCGACATCGGCGTGATGGACGCCGAAGGCAACATAGACATCACCGACCGCGTCAAAGACATGTTCATCAACGGAGGGTTCAACGCCTACCCAGCCGAGATCGAGAACCTGATGATGAACCATCCTGGTGTCGGACAGGTAGCCGTGGTCGGCGTGCCCAACGAGCGACTCGGGGAAGTCGGCTACGCCTTCGTGGTGCCCGCGGTTGGATCCGAACGCAACGCCGACGCGCTAATCGCCTGGTGCCGCGGCGAGATGGCCAACTACAAAGTCCCGCGCCACATCGAATACGTCGACGCACTGCCCCTCAACGCCAGCGGCAAAGTTCTCAAATACCAACTCCGCGAGCGCGCCGGCCAACAGTGAACAAGTTGCCTGCACCGTTCGACTCTGACCAACGGGCAGCACTTCAGGCCGCGATCGATGAGATCATTCCCCCCGAACACGACCATCAAGGCGGATGGCGTGACGGGGTGGAGTCATACCTCGACACCGAATGGCACGGAGTACTCGACTGGGCTCATGAACTGGTGACATCGGCGGTGGGCTCGCTGACCGCTCACCCGTCGCTGAGCACGTTGGAGCAGGCCCAACAGGACGCTCTGATACGCATCGCCCACGAAGGGTTCTACGCGGCACCACATCTCAAGGAACCGCCCGGATGGAGAGTTGTCGGGTTCAGTCCGATCCCAGAAGGCGTGCAAGCGATCGAACCCGACCCGCTGCCAACCATCGCACTCTCCGCCGCTGACGAAACGTATGACACCATCGTGGCGTGCTGCTTGCGTGGCCTGTCAACAATGCGTCGGCCATTCCTGTCCGGTCGACGCCAAAGCAGGCAGCCACAACACGGTGTTGCGTCGCGCCTGTGGGCCGGGCTCGTCGCTCGACATCGTTGCGGGCAGCCGCGTGCTGCGGATCGAAACTGAACGCGCCACCGCCACGGGCGTGACTGTCAGCGACACCGAAAGTGAACGCACGATTCGAGCGGGGCGGGTGGTCGTGTCGGCTGGTGCCGCGGAAACACCGCGGTTGCTGCTGTGGTCAGGGCTCGGCAACGACCAGGTGGGTCGTCACCTTCAGTCCCATACCTACGCGCTCGCTTACGCAAAGCACCGCGACCGCTTTCACGCCTGGACCGGACCCGGCCACTCCTGGGCCACGCTTGACTTCAACCACCACAACCCCGGCGTCATCGGTGGTGGCGTCATTCACGACGGAACCCAGAACCTCCCCGTCGCTGCCGCAGGCATCCTTGCCAGTTTCTTCGGCGTGCCACGCTACGGACCCGCTCACACAGAGTTCATGCGCAACGGCATCCATCAACTGTTGACCACCATGGCTTGCGGTCAGCAAATCCCCTCAGCGACAGCGCGGGTCACGCTCGACCCTGCTGTGAAAGACACCCTTGGCATTCCCGTGGTGCGCTTCAGCGGAGGGTCGCACCCTGCCGATGAGCCGATGCACGAATTCCTCAGCGCCCGCTGTGTGGAATGGCTCGAGGCCATGGACTGCACCGACATCGTCGACATCGGTGGCAGGGTTCGCGGGTTCTACAGTCGCTCAACGACCGCCGGCGAGCACGGCGCAGGCACCTGCCGCATGAACGATGACCCGAACCTCGGGGCAACCGACCGCTTCGGCAAGGTCCATCAGACCACCAACGTTTTTGTCGCGGACGCTTCTCTGCACCCAACCAACGGAGGCGTCAACCCCGGCTTCACCGTGATGGCCAACGCTTTCCGAATAGCGCATCAACTCATCAACCGGTGACGCCTGCTGCACTGAGCTAGGGTCACGGCATGGGACTGAAAAGATTCCTCACGAATCTGCTCAGCCCATCGAGTCCACGCCGCCGTTCAGTGCCCACGACACCCAAGTCCAGCGAAGATTACGCCGAGGAAATTGAGTTCGAGAAAGAACGACGCAGAGGAATGCGGAGCGACTAGGCACCGCGTCCTAGACGTTCACCTCTTCAAGCAGGCCGGTGGTGACGTCGTAGACGAAGCCACGGATGTGGTTCTTTTCTAGAATGTACGGCGACAACAAGAGCCGCTGAATCGACTGGCGGACGTCGGCGTAGGGATCCTCAAAGGCTTCGACAGCCCAATGCGGACGTATCCCGAGTTCCTCTTCCAGTTCGGATTTGAAGGAGTCTTCGGACACTTTCTGCAGACCGCAATCGGTGTGGTGCAACAAGATGATCTCCTTGGTGCCCATCGCCCTCTGCGACAAACACAGTGAGCGGATCACATCATCGGTCACCACCCCACCAGCGTTGCGAATAATGTGGGCCTCACCGCGGCCAAGTCCCAGGATTCCGAAGATCGGCATACGGGAATCCATGCAAGCCACAATCGCGGCTCGACGTGCCGGCGCAACCGACATGCCCCGAAAGTCAAAAGTCTTGGCGTAGTCCGCGTTGTTGGCCAGCAGTTCGTCCGCCGTTGGCTGAAAGTCTTCGGGCATGGCCGCATCGTAGACGCGCAACGATTCTGTGCGGTGCCTCATTGTCGGGCAAGCTTGGCCTATGAGCGATAACAGCGAACTAATCGAGATCGAATCTCCAAGGCCTCACACGACCATCATTCGCATGAACCGTCCCGAGCGGATGAACTCGATGGCTTTCGAGTTGATGGTCCCGCTCGCCGAAGCGTTCGATCAAGTCGACGAAGACAACGACACGACCTGTGTGATCCTCACCGGGACCGGCGCAGGCTTCTGCTCCGGGGCCGACACCCGAGACACCATGCCACCGCCCAACATCGAAGGCATGACATTAAGCCGAATCGCCACCAAGGCGATGTCCACGCTGTCAGATCTCGTTCCCCGCATGCGCAAGATGAACAAACCCGTGATCGCAGCCATCAACGGCGCCGCCATCGGCGGAGGCATGTGCCTGACGCTCGGAGCCGACATCCGTATCGCCGGCGAATCGGCCTATTTCCGTGCAGCAGGCATCAACAACGGCCTGACAGCCAACGAACTCGGGCTCTCGTTCCTGCTTCCCCGGGCTATCGGCGCCACTCGGGCCTTCGAACTCATGCTGTCGGGGCGTGACGTCAGCGCCACCGAAGCCGCCGAGATCGGCCTCGTGTCAGCCACTGTCCCCGACGACCGCCTGATCGAAGAAGCGCTGGACCTCGCCGACCAGATCAACGGTTGGTCAACCCAGGGGGTGGCTCTCACCAAACGACTCATGTGGGCCGGGTTGGAAACCAACAGCCTCCAAGCCGCGATCGAGATGGAAAGCCACACTCAGCTGTATGTGCGCCTCACCACCAAGAACTTCGAGGAAGCAACCGAAGCCCGCGCCGAGGGCCGCGCCCCCAACTTCTTAGACTGAGCTCATGCACTGAGCGCCACGGCGGCGAGTCTCAAGATTCGTTGACCATCGGCACAACCTGCTCCGCGAAAGCATCAATCTGTTCGAGATACTCCGGCAGGTCACGAGCCCGGAACTTGAGATGGAAAGTGTTGGCCCCCACTCGGCGCGCCGCGCGGATGTCTTGCGCGAGTGCTTCGGTGCCCCCCGACAGCGCCATCACCCCCTCAGGAACATCGCCAAGCAAATAAGTCCACGGCGGCATGTAGCCAACGTCGCAGCCCGCCCCGGAGCGTCCCGCCGAATCCGCAGCGGTCGCGATCGTCTCCAAAATCTCGGGGTACTGCTCTTTGGCGTTGCCCATCGGGATGTAGCCATCGCCTATCCGGCCGGTACGTCGCCAAGCCGCCTTACCCATGCCACCAATCCAGATCGGCAACTCGCCGCTTGGCTGGGGCGCCACACCAACGTCAGAATACGAATACATCTCGCCGTGGTGACTCACATAGGTGTCAGCAAATGCGCCGCGCACAGCATCGAGGGTCTCATCGAGCCGCTTGCCCCTCGTCGAAAAGTCGACACCCAACGCTTCGAACTCGGCTTCAACATGGCCAGCACCCACACCGAGAATGGCGCGGCCCTTTGAGAGGTGATCGAGCGTGCCGAATGACTTGGCGGTCTGCAGAGGGTGCCGGTATGCGGCGATCCACACAACCGACAGCAACCGCACATTGCGGGTATGGGCAGCCAGAAAAGACAGGGTCGCAACCGTGTCGTACCAGGTTGTGGTCATCCGAGCGGCGTATTCATTGTCGGGAATCGCCACATGATCGCAAACCCCGACGAAGTCATAACCACGGTCGTCACACCGCTGGGCGATGGTGACCAGATCATCGACGGGCGCCGCGTCCTCCCACGGATCAACCAGCGTGCGCGTCAAGGTCTGAATAGGCAACTGGACACCGAAGGACCAGTCGCCGGGCGCAGTGATCGCCGCCATCAGCTCGTCTCGTCTCCTGCGTCGGGGGAAGCCTCTGCATCGGCAGCCTCTCGACGGCACTCGCCGATCGCTTCCTCAGTTGTGCCCACCAACTCCGCAGCCCTCGGATAGCCGACATATGAGGTGGCCTGAATCAACACCTCCCGTACCTGCTCCTCGGTCAACTCGCCACGTTTCAACGCAGACTTGCATTGCAGCTTCCAAGTATTGGGGCCGCCGATAGCGGCGATAACACCCATCACGATCAGCCGCCGCTGCGAAACATCGAGTTGCTCGCGGGTCCAGATTCCTCCGAAGAGGTCTCGGATCATGATGTCGGAGAACTCCATCAGACCCGGCGGGACCGCAGGCACCATCCCCTGATAAACGTCAGCAATCTTCTCGGCCCCTATCTTCCATCTCGCGTCGTTGATGTCATCGATGTCGTCGCTCATCTCGTTCCTCTCTGTTCTGGTCTCGTTTGATTCGGCTTTCGGTTCAACTCTTCGGCATGCCGTACACCAGACGCATCGAATCGCGCACAGCCTCCACAACCGGCATTCTGCGGCCGCTTTCAAGGCCCAGATTGACGGCGAGATCAAGGTCTTTTTCGGCGATCCCGATGGTGGTCGCAAGATAGGAACCGAGCGGACCTCCCTTCGCCTCGGGTGGCATAGAAACCAACGGGTAGAAACGCTCGGTCAAAGTTCCCAACTGACCAACGTGTCGCCAGGCCTCAAGCAACATGTCAGGGTCGCTGCCCTCTCCGACGACAATCTGGTGCGACGCGCTGAGCGCAGCCTGCTGCAAATAGGTCATTACGTTGAAGGCAACTTTCATCGCCATTCCCGCACCGATACCACCGCCTTCGAACACCGCCCCAGCGCACTTGTCGATCACGGCCCGGGCCAACTCGCCGATCCCATCGGCGGGGACACCAAGCATGATCACCAGGCCGCCTTCGCGAGCAGACCAAGACCCACCCGCAACACCCGCGTCAAACAAGGTCACATCACGCTCCGCGGCCAAAACGTGAAGATCCCGAATCGTGTCGGGGTGAACGGTCGAGTGCACCGCGATAGAGGTACCCGGTCGACACGAAGCCAGGATTCCGTCAGTACCTGAGACCACGTCCATGACAGCCGCATCGTCGGGTACGCAGATGCTGATGTGCGCGCACTGTGCAGCCAGCGCCGCGCCGGAGGTCGCTGCCCGTGCACCTTTCTCCACCAACTTGGCGATGGCGGCTTCGCTGAGATCAAAGACAACTAAGTCATAGGAAGCGGCGATGGATTCAGACATGGCGCCGCCCATGTCTCCCAGCCCTATATAACCGACTGTTGCTGGCACGTTTTTCGGCACGATTTCCTTCCTCGGTGTACCCGGCGTCACCCCGACCCATGCGAGGGTAGTCGCTGGGCTGCCCGAGAAAAAAGACGCGGACACAACTCCTTGGATCGGGAGGATTTTCGACAACCATTGCCGTAATGTCATGCACATGGCTCAAAATCCGTTTACCGCGCATCCTCACGCCAACGGCGAGACGTACGGCCAGCACCTCGGTATCGCCTTCGGAGTCGGCTGGCAACTAGTGGTGGCGGCACTCGCTGCTTTCACGCACGCGCTCATGCCGTTCTTGTTTCCAACCACCGCCAGTACCAAGATCCGCGCCCTCAACGACTGCCTCGACCGCAACGACCGCGACGGGTTACGCCACAAAGCCAGCCTCGTTTCGCAAGACTGACGAACACGCGCCAAACTGAAACGGTGAGCAACGAACACCACAAAGAACACCACACAGTCATCAGCGCGGACACGCACTGCGGAGCAGGTCTTTGGAGCTACCGCGAGTACCTCGACGCCAAGTACCTCGACGAGTTCGACGACTGGGCCAAATTCATGCAGCAGGACAACGAGGCGCGCAAAGAGCTCTTCAAAGACATGGAACGGACACCGCTCGAAGTCGGGGTGGACGGCGACCCCGAAGTGTTCTCGTACCGCAACTCATCATCGGCCAAACGCCTGGAGGAACAGCAAGCAGACGGCGTCATCGCCGCAGTGCTGTTCCCCAATACCCAACCGCCGTTCGCTCCACCCGCGGCTACTTCGTTTGAAGCCCCTCCCTATTGCGACAACTTCGAGCACCGTTGGGCTGGGTTGCGGGCACACAACCGCTGGCTCGCCGACTTCGTCAGCGAAGCTCCCGAACGCAGAGCCGGGATCATCCAAATCTTCCTCGGCGACGTCGAAGGCTCGGTCAAAGAAATCGAATGGGCCGCCGAACAGGGACTCCGAGGCGGGATTCTAGTGCCGGGGGCACCACCGGATTCGCCCTTCGAACCCCTCTACTCACACACCTACGAACCGATCTGGGCCGCGGCCGCGGCAGCCGGGTTGCCACTCAACCACCACGCCGGCGGTGCCACTCCAAACTTCGGCAACTATTTCCCGGCCTCGCTGGCGATGTTCATGCTCGAAGTGCAGTGGTGGACCCAACGGGCGCTGTGGCACCTCATGTTCTCGGGAGTGTTCGAACGCTATCCCGACCTGAACTACGTCATCACCGAAACCGGCACTGCCTGGGTGCCCGACACACTGGGCAAACTCGACAGCTTCTACCACCGGATGAAGCACTCACGCTACGGCTCCGAGTCGATCTTCGGCGGGCAAGCCGTGGCCAAGATGTCGCTCACACCCGCGGAGTACTTCAACCGGCAGTGCTACATAGGCGCATCCTTCCTGCGCCCCGCCGAAACCGACATCGTCCGCTCGATCGGCGTTGACCGGATCATGTGGGGCTCGGACTACCCCCACATCGAAGGGTCCTACCCGCACACCCGTGAACACCTGCGGCTCACCTTCGCCCAGATGACACCCGAGGAGACCACCACGATCCTCACCGAAACCGCAGCCAAGGTCTACAAGTTCGATCTCGACGCGCTCGCGCCCCTCGCTGAGAAGTACTGCCCGACCAAGGAGTTCGTGGCGACCCCCATCGACTACTCAGAAATCCCCGAACGCGCCAAGGGCTGCCCCGGCATGAACCCGCTCAACCAGGTCCAGGAGGTCGCATGACCGGTTCTAACGGCAGCATCGCCGACATCGACATTACACAGTGCGTGGCAGTCGTCACCGGCGGAGCAGGCGGGATCGGTAAAGGCATCGTGGGGGCACTTTTGCGCCGCGGGGCCACAGTTGTGATAGCCGACATCGAACAGAGCGCTATCGACGCTGCCGTCGAAGAACTGTCAGGTCTGGGCTCCGTAACCGGGATTCGCACCGATGTGAGCGACGAAGCATCGGTCGGCGAACTCGCCGACTACGTGTATGACACCCACGGCAAATGCAACTTGTTGTACAACAACGCTGGCGTGACCTCCGGCGGAGGCGGCAAACCCTGGCAACAGGAACCGAACGACTGGCGCTGGTGTTTCGGGGTGAACGTGTTCGGCGTTGCCATCTGCGTGAGCGAATTCGTTCCCCGAATGCTCGAATCGGGCGAAGCCGGCCAAATCATCAACACCTCCTCTGGCGACGGCGGGTTCGCGCCCGTGCCAGCCGCCTCCGTCTACGCCTCCTCCAAAGCGGCCGTCAGTTGCTTCACCGAAGCGCTGCACCACAACCTCGTCAGCGAGAACACACAACTCCGGGCTTCGGTCTTCTACCCCTCAGGTGGATTGTTGCGCACCGGCCTGTTCACCGCGAGCCGCAATCGTCCCGCGCACCTCGCACGGGTCGGTGATGCCACCGGTCGAAAGAGCATGACCTTCGACGAAATGAAGGGCATGCTCGACGCCGCAGGGCGAGACGTGACCGAAGCTGACCTCGACGCGCTAGGAGATTTCGTGGTGGCCGAGACCGCTGCACGCCGTTTCATCATCACCATCGACCTGCGCGACACCGTCGATCTGCTGCAACGCCGAGCAGCCGCCATCGGCAACAAGGACGTCCCACCCCACCACGGCATGCCCATCTGAGGCCTGACCCGACACGGAAACCGTTACAGGGTTTTCGGGCGGTTCACGAAACGGCGCGCAGTCGGCGAGAAGAACCAGCCACCACCGGTCTTGGTTCCCCCATCAACGGGAATGTTGTGGCCGGTCACAAACGAGGAGAGATCGCTCGCCAAGAAGAGCGCAACCCGGGCTTGATCCTCAGGCCAGCCCAAGCGACCTACCGGTGCCCAGGATTCCCAAAGGTGCTGCGATGACTCATAGCCCGTCAAATAGTCAACCTGGGGAGTTTGGGTCAGGTCCGGGCCGATCCCGTTGACCCGGATTCCTTTGCGCCCATATCCCGCGGCCAGACATGTCGTGAAGTGGGCCAATGCTGCCTTCATAGCCCCATACACCGGTTCACCGGGATAACCGCGCTGGCCCTCAACAGAATGAACGTTGACAATCGACCCTCCCCCATTGTCGATCATCGGGTTCAAGAAGGCATGAGTGACCATCACCGCATGCAAGAAATTGATCTCATACATCTCAGTCCAAGACTCAAGCCCGGAGTCATGAAAACGCACGATCGGCCGGTAATCGCCAACGTTGTTGACTACCACGTCAGGCGCGCCGTGAGCCGACAGCACCGCAGTCTGAAGGCGCTCGACATCTTCGGGGCGCCGCACGTCGACCAGATGAGCCTGCGCTGATCCCCCGCTCGACACGATGTCCGCCACTGCGGTCTCGGCTCGTTCGCGGTCTATTTCAGCTATCTCAACGATGGCCCCGTGCTGGGCGAACAGGCGACTGACAGCCCCGCCGATCCCGTCACCACCACCGGTGACCACCGCCACCTTGCCGTCGAGGAGTCGGTTCCAGTCATCGATTGGCGGCACACTCTGCGGGCTCTGCGGGTTCGTAGCGTCAGCGCTGGGTTGCGGTTCGCTCATAGCACCTTCCTTTCAGTCACGGCAGCCTTTCGGTCACGACGGCCCTTCGGTCACGACGGATCGCTCCAAGCCGGCTAGGGGTTGGAGAAGTTGATACCGATGCGCATATTGCGTCTACCGTACGTCTGATGCCGACTTCAGATGGAACTGAACTTGATGAGACCGTCGCTTATGTCGCCCTTCGGCGCCTCCAGAACCGTTATGCCGACATAGTGACCCGACGGGCCTGGCCCGAATTAGCCGAGATAATGCAGCCCGATTGTGTGATCACAGTCGATCTTGTTGACCGGGCGATCAACTTCGATGGGCCGACCGCGATTGGCGATTTCATCGCCGCTCAAATCGAGCAGTTCGACTTCTTCGAGTTTGTGATCCTCAACACTGTGATGGAGATCGACGCCGAGGCCGGGCGAGCCACGGCGCGGATGTACATACAGGAGGCCCGTCAGAGTGTGGAAACAGGCCAACGCTGCGACACCTTCGGCGTCTACCACGACCACTTCGAGCGTGACGACAACGGTCGTTGGTGGTTCGCTCTCCGCCGTTACAAGTCCTATGCCCGCACCAATCCCACGGGTCCGGGTCCTGACTTGACCGTCTTCGAACTCCCCGAGATCCCCCTTTAGTCACACGAAAACGACTCGCCGACCAGTTGCTCAGACACTGACCAGAGACGAGTGGCGTAGTCGACATCGGTGGCGTAATCGGCGGCTACCGAGATCGCCGCGTCCTCGCAGTAGGTGCCACCTACGTCGGTCATATCCGCTGAAACAGTTGCCCACACGCTGGTCGCGGCGCCCTGCTCAACGGACTTGAAATTAGGAAGGCCCGGCCCTGCTCCCGAAGCGGCACGCGCCGCGGCCCGGCGCTGCAACTCGACCAAGTCGTCAGAATCCATATGACGGGCCAGGTCGGTAATGATCATTCCCGGGTGCACAGCATTGGCCCGCACTCCTGAGCCGGCCAATCGGCGGTCGAGCTCGGATCAATCACCGGGCCGCTACTCGGCGCATTGTGGATCGAAGGCCTACCGAAATTCTTTCCCGACCAGCCCGTAATCGGACTTGTGACATCCAGCATCGGATTCCTGTTCGTGCTCATGTACTTCCCGGGCGGGTTCGTGCAAATTGCCTACACAACCCGCAACACGTTGATCGGTGTCGTCGAACGCCGACGCGCCGACCAAACTTCTGGCGAGTCCACCACCCGGCCACCGGTGGCACTACAAGACCGGATACGCCGCGACCCCCACCAGCTCCGCCGCACCCCCACCTGATCTTGCTCGTTTCTTGGGTTACGGAGTCGCCATCGTCAAAGCGTCAGCGTCCGCTGTCATCGCGGTGCTGGCACTACCGCAACTATTCAGCGGTGATTCCTTCGGCTGGGGAATCGTGCTTCTGGCGATCGCTGCTTCAGGTTTCTGGTCAGCGCATCTGCTTTATCTGTTAGCCCCCGCCCCAACAAAAATCGTTGGTTCCGTACGCCAAAAAACGCTCTACACGTTGTTGTTGCTGTTCGAAGTACCGGGCATCCCGTTCATCTGGCCATTTCTTATTCGCAACTGGCTGCCCAGCGAAAGGCGTTTGGCTTCAGCAGCGCGGGTCAACGAGACGAAGCCAAGCGACTCTGACGACAAACTGGTTTTGCGCACCCATGACATCACCGTGAATTTCGGGGGCAACATCGCAGTCGACCATGTGGACATTGATGTGCGCCGCGATGAAATCGTAGGCCTGATCGGCACCAACGGCGCCGGAAAATCCACGTTCATGAACGCCATCGGCGGATATGTACCATCGGTCGGCACCGTCGAACTCATCGGACTCGACATCTCAGATTTGTCCCCGCCCAGACGCTCCTCGGAAGGCATGGGGCGAACCTTCCAAGCAGCAACACTCTTCCCCGAGCTAACGGTGCGCGAATCAGTACAAGTAGCGCTGGAGGCACGGGAACGATCGTCGTTCGTGAAAAGCGCCCTGTTCTTGAACGGACCTGCTGAACGCCGCAAACGGAACGACGCCGACGACCTGATCGACTTTCTCGGCTTGGGACGCTACGCCGACAACTTCATCTCGGATCTTTCGACCGGCACCCGACGCATCGTTGAAATCGCCGGGTTGCTGGCGGTTGACGCCGAGCTGTTGTGCCTCGACGAGCCGACAGCGGGGATCGCGCAACGCGAAACCGAAGCATTCGGTCCGCTGATTGTCGAGATCCGCAAAGAACTAGGGGCTTCGATGCTGATCATTGAGCATGACATGCCGCTGATCATGAGCATCAGCGATCGGGTGTTCTGCCTCGAATCCGGTGCCGTAATCGCTGCCGGTGAACCCGAGACGGTGCGCAACAACCCCGCCGTGATAGCCAGCTATTTGGGCACCGACGAGCGCGCCATAGATCGCAGCGACCAATGAAACCCAGATCATCACAGCCATGGTGGAAGTGAATTCTCCCTGACCCTCAGCGCTCAACTGGGATAGGGTGTAACTGGAGGTTGGCCATGCCCCTGCGCTCGTCAATACAGCGGAAGCCTTTATCGGATGAAACTCAAGAGCCGCCCGCGGCGGGTTCGGCGGAAGAACTTGATACTGCCGATCCCGAAGGCGACCTTGCGTCAGAGCGGTACACCCGCCACGCGAGTTCTGAGGAGTTTCTGACCTCCTTGAAAAAGCGGATATAAGCCTCCAAAGTGCCAACCCATGATGAGACCGACTCGTTTCGTCGCGATTTCGCGAGGCTGAAATCAGAAGACAAGCAGCGGTTTTTCTCCGTTCTTGAGATATTCATCGCTGACCTACTTGCTATCGAAGCAGGAACACGGAAAAACTTCCGTTCCGGACTGAGGGTCAAAGGAGTGCAAGGGACCCGCGGAGTGTTTGAGATGACATGGGCACCCGATGGACGAGCAACATTCTCGTATGGCGAGCCGGTCCAAGAGGGCGCGCGTCATGTTCAGTGGCGCCGGTGTGGGACACACTCGATTTTCCGAAATCCGTGAACGCCAAAGAGGGTCACCGATTGGTCCGCACGACTCTTCATCACCTGATGGTCGAACTCATCGGACTTGACATCTCAGATTTATCCCCGCCAAGACGCTCCTCGGTAGGCTTGGGGAGAACCTTCCAAGCAGCCACACTCTTCCCCGAGCTAACGGTGCGCGAATCAGTACAAGTAGCGCTGGAGGCACGGGAACGATCGTCGTTCGTGAAAAGCGCCCTGTTCTTGAACGGACCTGCTGAATCCAGCGCCTCGGTTCTCGATTCACCGGATCCGTCGGTCACTCAGTACTTCCGTTCCGCACACCTGGTTCCTCATCGCGGTACTGGTTCACAGCGGAGCGAAATGCCGCTGCGAGATGATCAGAAAGACGAACTTCGGCACCCAAATCGGTGACCATCCAGCGGTAAGCCCGTCAGCGTCGGAAACCCCCGACACATCCGCAGCCAGGGGGTAGCTCCCACCCGCACCCATCCGCGGATCACCGGCATCGCGGTAGTGACGCTGTCCTCGGCAACCGGATCGCCGACCAAATCAAATAGAAACCATCACAGCCGCCTAAAAAAATCTGACAGTCCCGGTTGAGAGATACCAGACTGAGACGAATCTGCCTGATGTCACATCTCGATCAAGCTACCCTGCAAGGGTGACATCCAGCGGATACACCGACTCCGAGCTAGCCGCGATGATGTCTGGACTTGAATCTGACCTCGTAGAACGCACGGAGTCATGGTCAAGTAGCACTGCCGAGAAGGTTCGAAAGAACATTTGTGCGTTCGCCAACGACCTTCCAGGCAACAACGCCCCAGGAGTGTTCTTTGTCGGTGCATATGACGACGGATCTTGTGCAGGGATCGACATCACCGACCATCTGCTGAAAAACCTCGCAAATCTGCGCGACGACGGCCTACTGCTCCCTCGGCCCTCAGTGGACGTACAACAACGAGTGCTCGATGGTTGCCATGTTGCCGTGGTGGCGGTGCAGCCGGCCCTGGATCCTCCTGTTCGATACAAAGGTCGAGCGTGGGTGCGTGTTGGCCCAACTGTGCGCCAAGCAACCCCGGCCGACGAGCGGCGTCTAGCCGAGCGACGTCGGGCATTGGACGCACCGTTCGACTTGCGGCCCGCAAGCGGTTCCAAGCTCTCCGATCTTGATCTATACCACATAGAACGCCAATATCTGCCCCAAGCGGTAGCTGCCGATGTGCTGGAGCAGAATCAGCGCACTCTTGAAGAGCAGATGCACTCGCTGCGTCTATTACGGGAGGGCGTACCCACTTGGGGTTCTCTGTTGGCGTTCGGCCGGGATCCTCAACAGTGGCTGCCCGGCGCCTACGTTCAGTTTGTCCGGCACGACGGCATTGAAATCACCGACCCGATCAAGAGCCACCACATGCTTTCGGGTCAGTTGGAAGACGTTCTCAGAAGTCTCAACCAACTGCTGGAGATCAACATTGAATCCAAGGTTGACGTGATCTCTGGTCCAAGGGAGCAGAGATATCCCGACTACCCGATTGAGGCACTGCGCCAGCTCTCATACAACGCAATAATGCACCGAAATTATGAGGGCACGAATGCTCCCTCCCGTCTCAGATGGTTTTCTGACCGTGTGGAGATTGAGAGTCCCGGTGGCCTATTCGGAACGATTACTCCCGAGAGCTTGAAACAAGGCGCCACCGACTACCGAAACCAGCTTGTTGCCGAGTTGATGGCCAACTTGGGGTTCGCGCAGCGTTTCGGACTCGGGATCCCGTTAGCCCAGCGGTCGTTGCGCGAGAACGGCAATCCCGACATCAGCTTCATGGTTGAACAGTCACGGATTCAGGTCACAGTAGGGTCGGCGAAGCGCAGCGGTGTGAAACGGTAGGCGCCATGTTTGATTCGCTGCGGTCAGTACTGCGGTTCCGCAAATTTGAGCTGAACCCGGACCGGCGACGGCTCGCGACATCTGCCGATGTCGATGACCTTCGTCGACTAGCCAAGAAACGGCTACCTGCTGGGGTTTTCGACTACATCGACGGAGGCGCGGAAGACGAACTCACACTCGTCAGAAACGCGCGGGCCTACCAAACGCTTGGATTTCGTCCCCGAGTTCTGCGCGATGTGTCCGCAGTTGATCCCACCTGCACACTCCTGGGTCGGCCAACACCACTGCCGTTGGTGCTTGCACCGAGCGGATTCACCCGTATCGCCCATCCCCAAGGCGAACTTGCGGTCACTCGGGCGGCTGCTCGGCTCGGGATCCCTTACACGCTCTCCACGATGGGCACGCGTTCCATTGAGGAAATGGCCGCAGCCAGCGACAGCGTTACTTGGGGTGGCGACGGCGAGCGACGTTTGTGGTTCCAAGTTTATGTTTGGAAAGACCGTCAGTTGATGCGCGACATGATCGAGCGTTGTGCCGCTGCACGTTACGAAGCACTCGTAGTGACCGTCGATACGCCTCGTTTGGGTCGCCGCGAACGCGATGTGCGGCGAGGGATGGAACTGCCCCCCAAGCTCGGGCTCGGCACAATATTTGACGGGATGTTGCGCCCGTCGTGGACCTGGCAGTTCCTGCGCAACGATCCGATCGTGTTTGCGAACGTGACAACCAGCACCAGCGACGTTGCTAGTCCCGACGGGTCAAGTGCCATCGTTCTCGCTGATCACCTCAGCGAACAGTTCGACGCGTCACTGTCATGGGACGACATCGACTGGTTCCGTTCAATATGGGACGGCAAAATCGTCGTCAAAGGCATACAAACCGTCGAAGACGCTCTGCTTTGCGTGGAACGCGGTGTCGACGCCGCGTGTTTATCGAACCATGGTGGCCGCCAACTCGACGGCGCTCCCGCACCCATTAGTTTGGTGACACCGTGCCGAGACGCCGTGGGTGACAGCATCGAAATCATCGCCGACGGTGGAGTGCGGCGCGGCTCAGACATCGTCAAAGCCCGAGCGTTGGGCGCCGACGCGGTCATGACCGGACGCCCGTACCTCTACGCCCTCGGCGCCGCAGGCGAACTCGGTGTTGATTGGCTGCTGGACTTCTTCGACGACGGCATGCGCCGTACCATGGCGCTCTGCGGCGCGTCGACCGTCGAGGAGCTGACCCCAGCTCTGATCAGCAAGGAGACTTGAGTGTCACGAAACAGTTCGATGCCCGCAGACATCGTTGCTTACGCCGCGGCTCATTCGACCCAACCAGATGAAGTCCAAAGAGCCCTGATCGCGGCCACCAACGAAAAGACAGAGGGTTTCGCCGGCATGCAGATCGGAACCGACCAGGGTGTGTTCATGACCCTGCTCACCACGGTTCTGCAAGTCGAATTCGCGGTGGAGGTCGGAACTTTCACGGGATATTCGGCTCTTTGCATAGCTCGGGGATTGACACCTGGTGGTCGGCTGCTGTGCTGTGATGTCAGCGAGGAGTGGACCAGCATCGGCAAAGAGCATTGGGAAATGGCCGGCGTCGCTGACCGGATCGATTTGCGGCTCGCCCCCGCAATCGAAACGCTGCGCTCCCTTCCACCCGAACCGAAGATCGACCTGGCGTTCATTGACGCCGATAAGACCGGCTACCTGTCGTACTACGAGGAAATCCTGCCGCGCCTGTCGCCGCGGGGGGTCATATTGGTTGACAACACAATCTGGCACGGAATGATCCTTGAGGATTCCGGTGCGCAAGACCCCGACACCGTGGCTCTGCGAACCTTCAACGACCATGTCGCAGCCGACGAACGAGTCGAAGCCGTGTTGCTCACGATCGGCGACGGAGTCACCTTGATCCGCCGCCGCTAAGCAGGCGCGAGGTTAATCGAAGGGGCGGATCACGGTGAGCGTTGGTTCGACGTCCTCGGTTGCTTGGTTCCACCGCAAGCCGGTGAGGCCCTGGGAATGGCCGTCGGTGCTCATCCAGTTGCCAAAACCGGGATCTTCTTTCGACACCACGATCTTCACTGATCCGTCAGGTTCATAATGTGCCGTGTGCTTGTTGACCGTTACCGGCAACCACCGATAATCCAGGCTCTCCATCCAACGATTGTCGACCTGAAAGTTCCAGTAATAACACTCGGGGGGAACAAACTCGATCAGCAGCGCCTCGCCTTCGGCTAGGTCATAAGCACCGTGATAGAAAATCTGGTTCGGGTCGCCCCAGGCACCTTGGGCGGGACCTGCCTTGGTATGCATCCCATTGGGAACCTCGGTCATCAACTCATCAGCCCAATCGGTGAACATCTGCGAGCAACCGGCGACGAACATCATCGCTCCCTGTAATTGCTTGCCGAACTGTGTCGGGCTCAGCGGAGGCGGCAACTCGTCGTGGTCCAGGCATTCAATGCGTAAAGTCGGCAACACCTCGGTGCTGCGGTCAAGAAAAAACTGGCGAATCGCGAGCATGCCCGGTTCGGGATCTGTTTTGACCCAGTTGTGGTCGTGAGGAGTCGGACCCACGAAAAGCTCGAAATTGCCTTCCTCATCAAGCAACAAATCACTGCCGTCGATGAAGCCCATCACGCCTAGACGCTCCTGAGCAGCACCGTAGTTTCCTGCGAACGCGCTGAACGACAGATAGTGGACGGTGCCGCGATTGCCGGACACCTTGTAGTTGAGCCGTCCGTCGATTGAGCAGGCCATGTAAGCCGCGTCCGGGTTGTCCGAACCGATCTTGACCTGGTCAGGCAAAGGCTTGATGATCGGGAAGCGGATGTCGCCCCCTTCCACGAAGCTGGCCAAACCTCCCCTGGTCAGCCGGCTCAAAAAACGGAAACCTTCGGCTCGGTCGAGATCGGATTCAGAACGCTCGAGAATCATCTCCCCTGCGGTCTTCAAGGCATCACAGAAATCGTTCCAGGCTTTGCCCGAAACCACATCGTCATGGAGTTCGCGGTTGGCATCGTCAGTCATCGCCGAACCCTAGAACCACCCGATCCAGTGGGGCTAATCACGCCGTCCGTCCGGGCTGCTATGCCAGTGCCGGCCTAGCTCTCAACTTGGCTCTCAGAATCGTAGTCAACCTTGGGCTTTTTCTCAGACTCTGGTTTATCTTCGGGTTCGGTCTTGTTGGCGGGCTTGGCCGCCTTGGCCTCATGACCTACGGCGTCCACATTTCGGTGCCAGACAGTCTGCTGCGGGAAGGGGATCTCTATCCCCTCCTCGTCGAATGCAACCTTGAGTCGCAAACGAAGCTCTCTCTCGACGGCCCATTGTTTGGACGGCTCAGTCTTGACCACTAATCGCAACGACACTGCCGAAGCACCAAGGTCCTGGACGCCCCAGATTTCTGGACGCTCCATCAACTCGTCGCCGCCCCATTCCTTGTCCTCCCACAGGCTGTCGCCGACGCGCTGGATGACGTCGCGGGCCAAATCGAGATCAGTGTCGTAAGCCACTTCCACATCCAAAAGGGCACGCGACCAGAGCTGACTAGAGTTTCCGACCCTTGAAATAACGCCATTGGGCACATGCCAGACCGTTCCTTTCACGTCGCGAATGGTCGTCGAGCGCAGAGACACCTTCTCGACGGTGCCAGAAGCGCTACCGACATCGACAATGTCACCGACACCGTATTGATCCTCGATCAGCATGAACAGTCCCGACAGGAAATCCTTGACGATTGACTGAGCCCCGAAACCCAGTGCCAAACCACCGATGCCGGCACCGGCGATCAAAGGTGCCAAGTCGATGTCGAGCTGGCCGAGCATCATGAACAAGGCCAGTATCCAGATTGCCGCAACACCAATACTTCGCAGGACCAGTCCAATGGTTTCGGCGCGCGCCGAGGCACGCTTTGTTTCGCGTTCTTCCATCAACAACTTGCCAGGTCCTCGCTCGCGGAGAGTTCGCAGACGGGGATCCGTCGGAGAGTTGGCGATGGTCTGGGCGAATTTCAGCACCGACTTCTGAAGGATTTTCGAAGCGATCCAGGCAAGGATTACGATCAGCAGAATTCGGATCGGTCGGTCGAGCAGCCAGTCGGCGCCAGTTGCAAGGAGTTCGTTATTGCTCCATTCGTAGACCTTCTCGCAGATGTAGGAGCCCTCGGCTCCACAGGCATCTAACAAGCCGTCGGTTTGTGCCAGCAAATTTGTCATGGATTGAGACTACGGGAGGCGCGGACCCTTAGTGGACTTTCTCAGTAGAACACTTACCGTGACTTGATTACCGCAGATCATAGGTTTTAGATATGATTTAGCAGCATGCACCAGTTTCGGATGGGCGAAGCAGCGCAATTGCTGGGAGTCAGCGTCGATACGGTTCGCCGCTGGGCAGACCAAGGACGGTTCGAAACTCAACGCACGCCGGGCGGACAACGAGAAATCGCCGGGCCGGAACTAGCCCGTCTAGCGCTTGAGCTCGGGGAAACACCGCACGACGAAACCCGCTCCGTATCGGCACGCAACCGATTCCCCGGACTAGTCACCCGGGTGGTGCGCGACACCGTCATGGCCCAAGTCGAGATACAAGCCGGGCCTCACCGAGTCGTGTCGCTCATCTCCACAGAAGCAGCCAACGACCTCGGCCTTGAACCCGGAGTAAGAGCCGTGGCCTCAATCAAATCAACCGCAGTCATAATCGAACGAGCCTGATCGCACGAACCATGCCGATGTTGCAGAAGATGAACGCGCAAAAGGTCATACCTCTGATCGTGTTGGTCTGGGTGCTCCCCGCATGTTCGTCCGACAGCACAGAGACGGTGATATTCGCGGCGTCATCGCTGGCCGCGGTCACCGACAACATCGACGCGGCGCTAGAAGCCGAAGGAAGCGTCTCTGTGCCCGAATGGGTGCTGGCAGGAAGCTCCCGACTCATCGCACAAGTCAGAGACGGAGCAAGACCCGACATCATCATTTCCGCCGATGCGTCACAGCTCGAAGAGATTCTCGACCTCGGCTATGTGGTTGTCGACGAGCCGCGGATTGCCAACCGGCTGGTGTTGGCGGTGGCCGACGGTAATCCGGCACAGATAACCAGCATCGACGATTTAAGCCTGGACGCACCGTTGATCGGCCTATGTGCACCCGAAGTCCCCTGCGGAGCAACCGCGCTGCGAGTGGCCGACCGGTTCGGCATCACCATGCGCCCCGACACAGCCGAACCCAACGTCCGCGCCCTGGCACACAAACTCGCCAACGGGGAGCTCGACGCCGGTCTCGTCTACGCCACCGACGCCCACAGCCTTGGACTCACCACGATCGCCGACACCCGCATCGCAAAAGGCGACGACTGCTCCAACCCGGCAGTCACGAGATACGGAATCGCCGCGCTCGCCACAACATCGGACAGCGACACAAGATCGGACAGCGACACAAGATCGGACAGCGACACAAGCCGCCCAGAAGTGCAGGTTGAGCAATACCTACTGACCGAGACACTGCAACAAGGCGGTTTCGAGTTGGGGCTCTGCCGATGATCCGGCTGCGGGGCGCCCCCGTAACTCTGGTGGTCCCGGCGACGCTGGCCGTTGCGCTATTGGTCATTCCACTGGTGGGATTACTGCAGCGCGCTCCGTGGTCGTCGCTGGTCTCCCGACTCCTCGACGACGCGGTCCTTGAAGCCATCAGGGTCTCGCTCATCGTCAGCTTCAGCGCAGCGGGACTCTGTCTGGTCTTGGGTCTGCCGTTGGCCTGGGTTCTGGCCCGAGTCGATTTGCCGTTCCCCCGACTGGTACGGGCCTTGGTGTTGCTGCCCATGGTCCTGCCACCAGTTGTTGCTGGAACGGCCCTGCTGTTCGCGCTCGGCCGTCGTGGTCTCGTGGGCCAGTGGCTCGACAGTTGGTTCGGTGTGACCCTTCCCTTCACGACGGCGGGCACGATTCTGGCCGCAACCTTCGTTGCTTTGCCGTTCTTTGTCACAACAGTCGAAAGCGCCCTCGTCGCACAGGGACGCGACCTCGAAGAAGCGGCCGCGGTCAACGCCGCGGGGCCGATGACGGCTTTCGCAACTGTCACGGTGCCGTCAATTCGAGGTGCAATCGGTGCTGGTTTCGCGCTCGGCTGGGCCCGCGCGCTGGGCGAGTTCGGGGCCACGATCACTTTCGCGGGAAGCCTCGGCGGGCGGACTCGTACGCTGCCACTACAAACGTTTCTGGCCCTCGAAACCGACCCCGAATCCGCGGTGGCGATCAGCGTGCTGCTGCTAGCGGTCAGTCTCGGAGTGCTCATCGCCCTACGCGGCAGTTGGCTGACCCGATGAGCGCTCTGGCTTCGCCGACGGCTGGTCCCGTCCGAATTGAGGTTCGCGGAGTAGTGAGACGCCAAGACTTCGCGCTGTCACTCGATGTTGCCATCAACCAAGAACGCACCGCAGTCATAGGCCCGAACGGCGTGGGAAAAACGACTTTGCTGCGCCTTATTGCAGGACTCGAACGCCTCGAAAGCGGAGAACTCATGATCGACGGGCAGGTCGTTGACAACGGCGAATCAACATTCATCGCTGCGCATCAACGGAGCGTGGCGGTGGCGTTTCAAGATCACCGGCTGTTCGGGCATCTGCGGGTGGTCGACAACGTGGCCTATCCACTGCGTCGGGCCGGATTGAATCGGAACACTGCCCGAGCCCGCGCAGCCGGCTATCTCACCGCGGTCGGCCTTACCGAAGTGGCCATGTCCAGACCAGCACAACTATCGGGTGGTCAACGCCAGCGAGCCTCCATCGCCCGGGCACTCGCCACACCAGCCCAGGTGCTGTTGTTGGATGAACCACTGGCCTCTGTAGACGACCAAAGCCGCGAGGCGCTACGCGACCTGTTGATCAACACCGAACACCGCACCGTCGTTTGGGTGACCCATGACCCCAACGACGCCAAATTCGCCAACACCACCCTCAATCTCACCTCAAAGAACACCGTCGCCCTACGCTGAGGCCGCCACGCCCACGCGTCTTGCAGTACCTTGGCCGGGGTGACGTTGCTTGAGACTAGAGGGCTATCGGTTGAGTTCGGGGGCGTGCTGGCGCTCGACAACATTGACCTCGAACTTGAAGCGGGCACTCTGACCGGGCTGATCGGGCCCAACGGAGCGGGCAAAACAACCTTCATTGATGCCGTGACCGGGATGGTCCAAAGCAGCGGACGGGTCTTGTTTGACGGAGTCGACATCAGCCACGACGCAACCCACCAGCGAGTCGAAAAGGGCCTGGTCAGGACATTTCAAACGCTGGAACTATTCGAAGATCTGACCGTCGAGCAAAACCTCTTAGCCGCAGCCGAACGCACGGGTTGGTGGCAGTTCATCAGCGACGCGGTTCGCCCCCGCAAATCAACCTCGGCGAACGCCACCGTCGGCCGATCACTCGAACTCGTCGGCCTGAGCAACGAACACCACCGACTCCCCGCCGACCTCAGCCACGGGCAACGACGACTCGTGGGCATGGCCCGAGCCCTCGCTGCTGGCCCACAACTACTGCTTCTCGACGAACCCGCCGCCGGACTCGACTCGAACGAAAGTCTCATCCTCGGCCAACAGATCCGTGCCATCGCCGAGACAGGTGTGACCATCTTGTTGGTCGATCACGACATGGGCCTCGTACTCGATGTCTGTGAACTCATTCATGTGCTCGATTTCGGCAATATCATCGCCAGCGGTTCGCCTCAGCAGATCCAAGACAACCCCGCCGTTGTCGCCGCCTACCTGGGCAACCCCGCACAGAGCCAGTGACCACCACGCAACCAGCGACCGCCAAGCGGCCCAAAACAGCCTTGGCCATAGCCGGGGTTGACGCCGGATATTTCGGTGTTCCGGTGGTGCGCGGACTCAACCTCGAAGTTGCGCCTGGTGAGATCGTTGCCCTGCTCGGACCCAACGGCGCGGGCAAGACCACCACGCTGCGCACAATCTCGGGTTTGCTCCCATTGCTGAGCGGGACCATTGACGTGCTCGGCAAGCCAACAGACAGTCGCCGCCCCCATGGCTTGGCGCGCCGGGGAGTGTCACATGTGGCCGACGACCGTTCACTATTCCCTGGTCTGACCGTGCGCGAGAACCTTCGCATGGCACCCGGTCTACGCCGTCGTCACCGCTCCGCTGCCTATGACCGGGCTGTGGACATCTTCGCTGCCCTCGGTCCTTTGATGGACCGTCAGGCGGGCTTGTTGTCGGGTGGGGAACAGCAGATGCTGGCGCTGGCCAGAGCTATTGTCTCTGGTCCGAACCTGTTGCTGGTCGACGAGATGAGCCTCGGTCTGGCACCGGTGATTGTGGAGGAAATACTGCCGGTCGTGCGCCGTGTTGCCGACGAAGAAAACACCGCCGTCGTCATGGTTGAACAGCACGTTCATCTGGCTCTGCAACTCGCCGACCGGGCCGTGGTGATGGCCAAAGGATCTGTGGTGCTAGAAGGAGACACCGCTGATCTGCGAGCCAACCCGTCGGCGATACAAGCCAGCTACCTGAGCTAGCCGCTAGCTGAAAGCGAACCAGCGTTAGCGACCGAGCCAGGAGCCGTGGGCGCCGTAGGGGACGCGTTGGGGGGTGAACACACGCGCAACTGGGGGACCGCTGAAGTTCTGGGCGTCGATGATGCGCAATTCGCTGCGGTCCTTGGACGGATCGTAGGTGAGCAACATGGCCCAGCCGTCGTCTTCGGCGGAGTCAGGACTTCGAGGCACAAAGAGCGCTTCGCCTCCTGTGACAGGCGCCATGTCGTGCACCTCAGCGATGCCTGTGGTCAAGTCGTATTTGTAGATCTCGGTACCCATCTCCGGATTGTGGGGGTTGGTGCCGAGTTGCATCGTGTAGCCGTAGCGCGCAGGCAAGCCAAGGCGGCGATCGTCCACCCGGGCGAAGTCGGACTTGCGGGAGTCGATCTCAACTTCTGAAACGGTGCCCGAGGTGAGGTTGATCGTCCACCGCCACAGCGACGCCTTTGCTGAAATGTCGTTGAAACCACCCTGCATCGCCCGCTCCGATCGACACACAGTCAGCACAATGTTGTCACCTTCTTCATGCGAGTTGACCGGATGAAAGACGTAACAGGGGTCGATATCGAACCAACGAATATCGGCGTCTGTACCGGTGCGTGGCATAACCCCGAGGCGAGCGCCATTGTCAGGGTTCCAATAAAACGGACTCTCCCCCTTCATTGCCAGTTCAAGGTCGAAACAAACCGGAAGGTCCATCCAAACGACGTAGTTCGTGGTGATGTTGAAGTCGTGCATCATCACGCCAGTAGGAAGCGTGATCGGTTCGCTTTGCACCAGGTCGCCGCTTGCCGAGAAACGGTAGTAACGCAGGTACTCCGGTCCCAGCACGTTGTACCCGAACGCCAGCATCTCACCGGTGGTCGGGCAGATCTTCGGGTGAGCGGTAAATGCGCCGGCTAGGCGGTCGCCGAAAGTCTGCACACCGATCGTGTCGAGGTTGATGTCGATCTCCCACGGGTAGTGGACCTCTTCAAGCGCCAGGATCCGCCCGGCGTGTTGCACGACATGGGTATTTGCCGGGGAAGCAACCGGGTCAAGCGACACACTCGTGCCACCAGCCTCAAAGTAGGGGGTGCGCACATAGCGATTGCGATAAGAGGCCCGACCGTCGGCCAGATCGATGCCGTGGATCATTCCATGGCCAAAAAACCAGTGATCGCTTTCGCCGTTGACGGGGTTGAATCCGTTACGCAGATACTGACCGTTGAGCTCGGGGGGAATCGTCCCCTCGACTTCGAGGTCGCCGGCGTCCAGCTCTTTGGTGACCGGGGCAAAGTTGCCGCTCAGATGCCATCGGGGGTCGGCCTCGGCGGCCTCCGCGGCGCTGGTGGTGCGGTCGTCTTCGGTGATAGTCATGCGGTCCCCCCGGTTCAATTCGGTTTGTGTACCTTACCCGATTCGGTTAACACTGTTAAGTGACCAACGGAATACGCGAGATACGGAATTGTTACAGTGCCCAGAGTGCCCGAGTTGCCCAGAGTGCCAAAATTGCCCAGAGTGCCCGAGTTGCAACGTAACCGCCTGCTGCTCGCCTTGGCGGCCATAGTCCTGCTCCTCGCCGCCTGCAGCGAACCACTCGAAGACAACACCGGCAACGATGCCGACGACTCCGCGGACCTGTCCAGTTCTGAATCCGACGAAGACGGCGACACTGACAATGCCGACCCGGGCACCGAACCGGACAACGCAGAGAGCAGCGCCGATACCGCCGACGACACCAGCACCAACGACGGTGCCGGCACAGACGAATCTGACACTTCAGCGACAGGCGCTGACGGCACCACAGATGCAGTCGCGGATGACGGAAGCATCGTCTGGCAACACGGAGGTGAACCCTGGTTTTTAGGAGCTATCCCCTCTGTGGCCGTCGCCGCGGACACCAGCTTGGATCCGATCAAGATCGGCATGATCAACCAAGAGGACACGCCCATCGGTTCGTTCCCAGAAGTGCGCTTCGCGGCCGAAGCTGCCGTCAACTGGATCAACGCCGAACTCGGCGGAGTCGACGGCCGCCCACTCGAGTTTCATTGGTGCATAACCCCGTTCAGCCCCGAACAGTCCCAGGTCTGCGCCCAAGAAATGGTGCAGGAAGAGGTGGACGCTCTGGTCGGCGGTATCAACGTGATGAGTCAGGCATCGTTCCCGATCCTTGAGCAGAACGGCATTCCCGTCGTCGGCGGAATCCCCGCGGGACTCACCGAACAGCGCAGCGCACTCAGCTTCACGTTCTCCGGCGGATCGTCTGGCGGTCTCGCGGCTTTCATGAAACACGCGGCGGACAACGGCGCCAAAAAAGCAGTGATCGCCTACGGTGAGTTCGACGCCTTCGAGGTGGCCGCAGCCGACTACGGAGCCGTCGTCGGCGAGTACCTCGGGCTCGACGTGAAGCTGGTGCGATTCCCGGTGATCGCCGCAGACTTCCTACCGGTGCTGAACCAAGCCATCGAGTTCGAAGCCGACGCCGTAGTGATCGCCGCCGTCGACAGCTCCTGCGTCAGCATCATGAACACCTTCAAGGAACTCGAAATCGACGCCCAGCTGTACCTCGTGGGAGCCTGCGCTGCTGATCACGTGATCGAGGCCGCGGATGGCGCCAACATTGGAGTGGTGTTCAACTCCGAGGGACCCCCCGACGACGCCGATGTCGAGGGCACACTATTCGACGAAGTCACCAACCGATACAACACCGGCCCAGCCCAAGCCGCGGGAACCGTCGGGTTCAGGGGAATGATGAACCTCTACGGCGTACTCGTGGAACTCGGCGGCGACCAAATCACCAGACAAGCGATCATCGACACGCTGCGCCAATCCGTCGACCACGAGAGCTTCTGGGGCCACCCCTACACCTGCGACGGTCAACAGGTGCCGGGACTGCCCGCCCTGTGTGCCCCGCAACAGACGCTGTTCATGATGGAATCCGTGGGCGAGGTCGAGTTTGTGAGCGGCTGGATCGACACCACCGAACTGTTCGCCGCCAGCGGTGCGGGACCGTAACACCAGGATGTCGAACCGTACGCCGCGGCAATGCCGGTGCCTGTCGTAGCGGGCTGATAGACCCAATGACGTGAGCGGACATCTCAGCAACCTGTTGCTCGGCCTGGGAAGCGGAGCGGTAATCGCCGCCTTGGCAGTCGGGGTGGTGGTCACCCACCGGGCCAGCAACGTAATCAACTTCGCCCACGCCGCACTCGGAACTTACCTGGCCCTCGTCTATTACGAATTCCGAGCCACCGGAGATGTCGTACAACCATTCCTGATCCCGTTCGTGCCGGAGCGGTTTCATCTTCTCCCGCGCCCCACGGTGGCCAGCGCCTTCATCATCGTGATGTTGCTGGCAGCACTCGTGGGGGCGCTCTGTTACCTGCTGATCTTTCGGCCGTTGAGACTGGCACCACCGCTGGCCCGCATCGTGGCGTCGCTCGGGTTGATGACTTATCTGATCGGCGTGATGGCGCTGCGCTTCTCAACCCTGTCTTCTGCCACCCTCAACATCGACGGCCCGTTGCCCACCAACATCGTTGAGATCGCAGGGGTCAGAAACATCGCCGACCGCTACTGGCTGACCGTCATCGTGGTGCTCGCATCGCTGGCAGTGTGGGCTCTATATCGCTTCAGCAACTTCGGGCTGTCCACCAGAGCAAGCGCCGAGAGTGAAACCGGAGCTGTTCTGGTTGGTATCTCCGCGGACCGGATCGGTGTTGTCAACTGGATGCTGGCCACGATGTCGGCTGGCGCAGCAATGATTCTCGCCGCGCCGATCACTCGGATCGAGCCGACAACCACGCCGCTGCTGATCGTGGCTGCCCTCGGAGCCGCCTTACTCGGCCAGTTCAGATCGATAGGCGTGAGCGCTGCTGCCGGCTTCGGCATCGGAATGCTCCAATCCGAACTCCTGCACGCCCAATCGGAGTGGGACTGGCTGCCTGCCATCGGATTGCAACAAGGCGTGCCTTTCGCGCTGGTGGTATTGGCCCTGATGTTGCGAGGCGACCGGCGGATCAGGCGCGGTGATCTGAGCACAAACATCACCTTGCCAACCGCGCCCGAGCCTCGCCACGCCATACGAATCACCGTCTTGGTGGTCGTGACCTGTGGAGCCGCGGTGTTCTTGCTGGGCTCGCATTGGCGGCTCGGCATCATGCTCTCTGCCATCGCCGCGGTGATAACCCTGTCGGTGATCGTGCTCACGGGATTCGTCGGTCAGATTTCGTTGGCGACTTTCGCGTTGGCCGGAATCGCCGCGTTCGGCATGGTTCGAGCGCAAGACGAACTTGGCCTCGGGTTTCCCGTGGCACCGTTGTTGGGGGTGTTGGTAGCTGTGGCGGTCGGAACTATCGCCGGCCTACCGGCGATACGAATACGCGGTTTGACTCTGGCCATCGCCTCGCTTGCCGCGGCAGTGGCTGTCGAAGAACTCGTGTTCAAATGGCGCTGGTTCACCGGCGGCTTAGGTGGCTCTCCGGTGGAACCCGCCCAGCTCGCCGGGGTTGACTTCAACATTCAAGCCATCGGCTCGGGCTACCCGCGCGCTTGGTTCGGGGTGCTGACGCTGGCCATGCTTGCTGGGTCGATGTGGCTCGTCGTCAACCTCAGGCGCAGTGCTACGGGTCGCCAATGGCTGGCAGTGCGCGCCAACGAGCGTGCCGCTGAAGCAATCGGGATCTCCGCGGTGCGAGTCAAGCTCAGCGCCAACGCAGTGGCCGCGTTCCTTGCCGGTGTTGGCGGCACACTGCTGGCTTACCAGCAACAATTCGTGTCAGCTGCGTCTTTCGGCGCTTTGGACTCACTAGTCGTGGTGGCGATTGCGTATTTGAGCGGGATAGCAACGCCGATCGCCGCCCTTGTGGCTGGAGCACTCACCGAAGGCGGGTTGCTCACCGTCACGCTGGACCAATTCAATGACGATGCCTCAAGCTACCAATTCGCCCTCAACGGACTGTTCTTGATAGTCGTAGCGGTCAAGTTCCCATCCGGGATCACCGGAGCAAGACCTCTGAGAACCAGAGGCGTAAGCAAAGGAATGCGCAAGAACATGGTGGTGGGCACATGAGCGCAGAAACGAGCCGGGCGGCGCTGAGCGCTGATGCGATCGTGGCCGAAGCTCTCACGGTTGTGCGTGAGTCGGGAATCGAAGCGCTATCAATGCGGACTCTGGGGGCACGCATGGGTGTCACCGCTCCCGCGTTTTATGCCTATTTCGGGTCCCGCGACGAGTTGATGCGGGCTTGCGCGCAAGTCTGCTACGACGACCTTGCCAACCGTTTTGCCAACATTCCAGCCAGCAGCACCATTGAGATGCTCCGACAATCGAGTCTGGTCTACGTGCAGATGTCAACGGACGAGCCGCAACTGTTCCAGCTCATGTTTCGTTATCGTCCCGATTCCCTCGGAATCGACATTGGCAGCGAACACAGTGGAGCATCGGCGGTGTTCAATGCCATGGTCGACAACCTGCGCAAAGCCATCACCGAAGGCGACCTCACAGCGGCCGAACCGCTCGACTACGCCATGGCGCTGTGGGCGTCAGTGCACGGTGTTGCAACCGTCGCCAGAATGGCTCCGGGTCTTGACGCCGAGAGACTCGTCGAACGCGTTGTCGACGGCCTCATCGCCGGATGGTCACCCCGAACCAGTTGAGCTACACCTCGGGAAGTCTTGTCTCACAGCTTGTCTCACAACTTGCGTCAAGGGAATCGTCCCCACCTCGCGCCGCGTGTGGTCCTAGTATTTGGACTGCGCTGGCGGTGGAGCACACCTCCTCCCCCAAAGGATGCGCACCACCGCCCCGCGCTCTCGGAGCCCGTAGGTCCCAGAACTCTCAGACCAAAACCGACATATGACGGATGCAACATGTTGCGCCACAATGCGCTCAGCGTCAAGCGACATCTCGACCGCCGATGTCAGACCAGGTTTTCGAGGTCGACAAGACGGCACGAAACCTCGGGTTCGGTTGCCGGTCGCACGAAGCGACAACCCATCACTCCGTGGTCGTGAGTGACTGGTTCGATCCAGTTGGGAATGCCCGGGTCGGAGTGTGCGACGACAATGCGCACAGTTGAGCCGTCACGTACCACATTCTCCTTGTCGATATACCCCTGACCGGTTGCGTAGTTGGCGAGGTTTTCCATCCAGTGATTGCAAAGTTGGAAGTTCCAATGCTGCGTTTGTGGTTCCTCAAACTCGACGACAAGCGCCTTGCCTTGCGGCACTCGCCAGTAGCCGAACTCAAAGATGCGATCATCGGGGGACCCGCCGATGCGCTCATACCACTCTTTGGTGTACTCGGTCTGATTTTCGCGGGTGAGAAGGTCACGGGTCCAACCGCCGTAGTCGGATTGCAGACCCAGGATGAGTTGCGCTGCTACCGCGAGACGCACCGCCATGTCTTCAGGTTCGGGGGTGAGCGGCTGAGGGTGCTCGTCGAGGCATTGGATTTGTAGCCGTGGACGGGCTTGGGTAGCTCGGTCGTCATAGACCACACGGCCCATCAGCTCACGAGTGGTGGTTGCCATTGACATCCAACGCGACCCGTCCGTGGGTTCTTCGACTGACAAGATGAAGTCGACGGTGCCATCTGCGTCGGCGAAGTCATGCAGATAGGCGGTGTGGGGGGTGAGCGCCATGTTGGGGTTGAAAGTCTCCAGGTGATCCTCAGCGTCAAGGCCTACGGCGGTGGCTCCAACATCGTCTGGCACCGGTGGACTCCACGCCGACAAGTGGGTGTAGACGTCTCCGACCGTGCCGGTGATCCGGTAGCGATATTTCGGGTTGACGGCTTGGACGATGTGGTCCTGGTTGGGTGACTGCACCCCCATGCCCCCTTGCATGGGCGGCGGAATCACACCAATGCGCTGGGCTCTGGTGCCCGGGGTGCGCTGCTCGATCACACGGGCGTTGGCCATCAACATCATCCGGGTCAGGTAGCGAAACCCCTCGACTCGGTCTTGTGGGTCGCTGTCGGGGGTTTCTCGAATGACGATGCGACCGGCCGCTTTCAACGTGTCGCAGAAATCATCCCAGGCCCGGCCGTCAAGCAGGCGCGCCCGACGCTCGTCAGTGATTTCACTCATATGTGTGCCCCCAGCCGTAACGCTTCAAGTTTCACTGCGTCAGAGCATCGCGAAGAAACCCGCACGGCGGCAAACCGCCCCAACTCTGGCGTTCGCTGCGGACTTGAACATTAGGAGTTATACTCAGAAGTATGACTCACACGGTTGGACCAAAGGGGCAGGTTGTTATTCCCAAGCAACTACGTGACCGGTTCGGCATCAAGCCAGGTGACGAGGTGAACTTCTGGTACTGCGACGATCATTTGGCGATGCGACCTGTCCGCCTGGACCGCAACCCAACACCGCTCCGGGGTCGATTCCGCGGTTCTGGGCTTGTGGAAGATCTGAAAGCCGAGCGCCACGCCGAGCGTCAGCGTGAAGCCCTGCGGTGAGTGTTGTACTCGATTCTTGGGCGATTCTCGAATACCTCGAGGACAACGAGCCGGCCGCGTCCTCTCTGGCCGTGATGCTTGACACGCAGCGTCCGATTATCAGTTGGATCAACCTCGGCGCGGTATTCTACGTCATCCGCAGGCGTCAAGGTGACGTCAAAGCTAGGGCTACCGTTCGCGACCTCCAGGATGTGGTGAGCGCAGAACTGCCTACCGAACGTCGGGTGCTAGAGGCCGCCCACATCAAATCGGACTACGCCATGGCCTACGCAGATGCCTTCGCCGCTGCCACGGCCACAGCACACGGTGCAACGCTGTGGACAGGTGACCCAGAACTTCTCGTGACCAATGCTACGTGGACGTGGCGCGACCTTCGCCAACAGCCCTGAACTCAAGCTGTGATCACTTTACCTTTGGCGGGTACTCTCCCGAGTAGGGTTGGACCATGGGACCGTGGCTACTGGCAATCGCGATGGCCTTGGCGCACGGGCTACTGGCCGTCTTCTTGGTCTTCGGTGCACCGGTAGCAGCACGCAAGCCCCTGGTGATGCGCTGGTACTTGGCGATGCTGGTGCCGACCGCCGCGGTGAACATCTTGGGCATGCCCTGTCCGTTGACGGTCTGGGAGAAGTATTTCTGGCGCCTCGCCGGCGAAACCCCGTACCAGGGAGGTTTCATCTCGCACTATTTCGTGGAACCCTTCTACGCCCCCGGCCTGAGCCCCGGCGACGAGACTGTCCTGCTCATCGCAATGGTGCTCTGGTGCGCGCCGTGGCTCGGTTACTCCGCCTTGAAGCGCCTGCGCCCAAAAAGCGATTCAGCGGGTCTTGAGCCAGAAACTTGCCCCGAGGTCTTTGAAACCAGTAACAGCTGAGTACATAAAAGCCTAATCCATTAGCCATATTATGGATAACATGTTAGTCTTTTATGTATGGAGTATTTGTCCCGGCGCGTTGATGGTCGGCTTTCGCGGCTACTAGGAATACACCCGGCCCTGTTGATCGAAGGAGTGCGAGGGGCAGGCAAGACAAGCACCGCATCGCGGTTGGCTGCCGCCACGCTTCGCTTGGACTACCCACCTCACGCCCAGATGGTCGCCAACGATCCCGAAGCAGTCTGCGCATCGCTACCAAATCCTCTACTCATAGACGAGTGGCAGCGAGTCCCCACGGTGTGGGACGCCGTGCGACGAATGATCGACGAAGACCGGTCCCCGGGCCGATTCATCTTGAGCGGTTCGTCACGCGCCGCGGTCACAGCAGACATCCACGCCGGTGCCGGGCGGATTCTGCCCTTACGGCTACGACCGATGACCTTGAGCGAAAGACAGGGAGTTGCCCTGACGGTGTCGCTTGAAGATCTCGCTGACCAAGGGATCGAAGCAGTACGCGGTGCCCGTTCACCGTTCTCGTCCGCTGAACAGATCGCACCAACGATGGAGTCGGGACTGCCCGGGTATCTCGGCATGGAACAGCTCGATCATCAAGAGGCCCTTCGTTCCTACCTGGACCTTGCAGTTTCACGAGACCTTGCCGAGACCACCTCCACGCCGCGTAACGCAAGCAAACTCCGACGCTACGTCCGCGCCTACAGCGCCGCCGTCGGGACCAACACAGAACACGCCGCCATCCACCAGGCCGCGAATGTGTCCAAGGCCACCGGCGAGACCTACCACGACCTGCTGGACCGGCTGGGTCTGATCGAAGAACTTCCAGGATGGTCCCACAACCGGCTGAAACGCCTGACCAAACGGCCCAAACGCCATCTGATCGATCCCGCGCTCGCCTCAGCAGACCACTACGACACCGCTGCTTCACTGAGTGAACGGCGCCCGCGCCTCGGCGAACTGTTCGAGAGCGTCGTCGTGTGCCAGATCAGAGCCACAGCCGAGGCTCTCGGGTTGGGATGGCGGTTCGGACATCTGCGAACCGCGGGTGGCGACCACGAGGTCGACCTGGTCGCCGACCTACCCGACGGGGGCGTCATCGCATTCGAAGTCAAGCTGTCAGAAACGGTGGGGACCGCCGATGCCCGCCACCTCACCTCGTTGCGAGACCGGCTCGGCGACTCCTTCCGAGCGGGACTGGTAATCCATCCGTCCACCACAGCCTTCCGCCTCGACGACCGCATCGCCGCAGCCCCCCTCGGCACCCTCGTCTAATCCCAGAATCGGAGAACTACCGGTCCCCCGGCCTGACGGGTATCTGACGCCCCGGGGAACCCCGCTGATTCCTGCCTTGGTCGCTGCGGGAGGGCTAGAAACGTGTGACCTCGCGATGGTTCACACCCAATACTTCAGGTACACGGCTGTGGTGCTTCGTCCAAGCCGCCGTTGTGGGAGACAACATCTTGAGAATCCAGATGATCTTGTCGTAGTCAGTCTGGAGATCACGCTGCAAGATCGGTTCATGGTGTGCTACGCGATTTCGTAGGGTGCGAAGTCTGTCGAGTTGCCCGTGAAGTTCATGTCGCTTCGGTTGAGGCGCGAAGAGTCGGTGCAAGTTCGTGCGCCAGAGGCGTGCTTCATAGGGCCTGGCGAACAATGCCACCCAGAAACCGAAATTGAGTTCGGCCACCACGCGACCAGCGGTAAGTTGCTTTCTGACACTTTGGGTCGCGCGTTTTGCGCTCGCCAATTCGCTCCTTTTCAGCAAGGCGAAGTCTTCGAACCAGAAGTCCCCATGGCTATCCGCCAATATGTTGTTGACTGCGTTTCGCAAAGCGACCTCAAGGGTCTGTAAGGGACCGTAGAAGGCACTCCCGAGCGCCACGTTCTGCGCATACATGCGCATAGCATCACCGTGATTACCCGAAGCGAGTTTCAGGTACGTTCGGAGCCTTTCAGCAGAGAAAGACCCGTCGAGCGCCGCGAGGGAGATCCCGTCGTACTCAAAGTACAACGACGTGCGTCCTACCGCATTTACTGATACTGTTTCGTTTGTACGCTCCATGTGGGCCTCTCCCTTCTGGTGACGCTCCTGGTTGCAGACAACTCAGGGCTGGGTGTCACTGGCGACAGTGACACCCAGCCCGACTCTTACCATTGGGGCTTCGTTGGATCTGCGGAGCGCACCGCTACCGGTAAACGTGCGTGTATTCATTCTGCCGAATCATGCGGCCTGTTCGTACAACGTAGGGTGTCGTTGAGGAAGGCGAGTTGCAGGAGCATCAGGTTTTCGGCGGCTTCTTCTTGGGGGGTCATGTGGGTAACGCCGGACAGAGGGAGGACGGTGTGGGGGCGGCCGGCTTCGAGCAAGGCGCGAGAAAGCTGCACGTTCCTCTGCAGAGTGTGGGCCGCCACCACGTTGTCGTCGGCTAGGCCGTGGATCAAAAGCAACGGGGGCGCGCCTCTCGCGTCGTCAACCTGCACAGAACCAAAGAGAACGTCGCTGCGCTCGTAGTTCCCGGGCTCGATTTCCGGGTGACCCAAGTAGCGCTCGGTGTAGTGGGTGTCGTACAACCGCCAGTCGGTCACGGGTGCTCCGGCGATAGCAGCGTGAAACACGTCGGGGCGGCGTAGCGCAGCCAACGCAGCCAAATAGCCGCCGAACGACCAACCCCGAATCGCTACACGGTCAAGATCAAGGCGGGGATTCAACTCGGACATCGCATACAGAGCCTCGATCTGATCGTCGAGCACCGGGCCTGCCAGATCCCCTCGCACCTCTCGCTCAAAGCCCGGACCACGACCCGGCGTACCGCGGCCATCAGTCACCAGCACCGCGAAACCCTGATCGGCGAACCATTGCGAAACGTAGAACAACGACCGAGCCTGCTGCACCCGCTGCGCGTGAGGGCCGCCATAAGGGTCGAGCAACACCGGCAATTTCGTCTCTGAATCCGCTTCAGAAGACTCGTTCGGCAACAGCAAAGCGGTCGCCAACTCACGCCTCCCCAGACGATGCATCGACAAGTTGAGTGCGATATTCGGTGTCTCGCTATGGCTGGCGATCCGTGACACAGCACGCCCCTGATGACGAACCTCGACCCCGGTGCCATGATGAGCCAGGCTGCGGTTCACACGCACTTCGGTTGCACCGCCGACGACCGCGCTCTTGATGCCGGGAGAGTTGTCCCACCAGCGCAGTTCGCCATGCCAGTTCACCGTCGCAACCTGCACAGAAGTTGGTTCCCGACAAGCGGTAATCACGATGCCGTCGTCGCCGACATCAATCACGCTTCGCACCTGCACCCCGTCACCGGTCAACGCCACGCCATCAACACACAAACGCCGAGCCGGCGAGCGATCCTCAACCGTGACCAACCGACCCTCATGCAACACGGGAGTTCCAGCGATCAACTCAACCCAATGTTCATCGACCACTTGGTAGCGCTGGGAGCACTCCCCCGTCGCTGCGTCAACGTCCAGCACCCCGAGCGTGCGCTGATCCCGGCTCTGCACCGTCAACAAAATGCCGTCGTCAGTCCAATCGGCTTTGGCCAAATACTCCCAGATAGCGGTGCTACCACTGGGCGCACCCGGAGCCTGGCGGTGTCTCCAGTTCACGTCAACGCGGCTGTTGTCGAGACCGATAATGGCTAGGGCCACATCGGCATTGGCGCTACCGGCTGCTGGGTAACGAACCTCGGTTGGCGTCTCCCAAGGGGTAACCGGCGCACCAATCCACCAAGTATCGATCGGAGCCACATCAACTCTTTGGACCAACAGCGCATCGCTGTCCGGCCCCCACCAAAACCCGCGAGTCCTGCCCATTTCCTCAGCCGCGATGAACTCGGCAGCACCCCACGAAACGGTCTCATCTGCCTCCCCGATCAGCAATTGGTCTTTGTCGTCGGTCGCCATTCGCAGCTCACGGCCTGCCACATAGGCGACCTTTTCTGTGTCGGGCGACAACCGCGGATCGAACGCACCCTCGGCTGTGTCGAGCACACGCACTTCGCCGCTGTGTAGATCCACACGAACAATCTGGGATCCGATAGCAAAAACGGCGACCGTCAGATCACGGTCAACGTCGTAGGCCACAATGCCACCCCCGGACTCGCGGGCCCGCTCCCTACGAGATCGCTCCGCTGGTGGCAGATCAGCGAGATCTGAGCCGAACTCCGCCGCGTCAACCACAAGGCGCTCGGTGCCAGCCAGCACATCAAACAACCACAGAGAATTAACCGAGTCGACAGGTCCGCTCGAACGCAGAAAGGCAACCCGCTCACCATCCGCGGAAACCCGAATGTTACGGGGAGCGCCGAGCGTGAAACCCCGAGTCAGCGCATGACGTCGGGGAAAGGACCGCTCATCGGACATCTGCGGGGTGTTCATCTGCGTATCCTTGCTGATGCAATCGCCAATCACACGGAGACATCATGGAGCAACACCAAGGAATGGTTCGCTGGGGCATCTCTTCCACCGGCAATATCGCCACTCAGTTCGCTGACGCGTTCACCCACGCAGAAGGCGGACGGCTTGTGGCGGTCGGCTCAAGAACACAGGACAAAGCCGTTCAGTTCGCGGCCACCCATCAAATCCCCCGAGCACACGGCAGCAACGCTGACTTGGCAGTGGACCCCGATGTCGATGTCGTCTATGTGGCCAGCTTGCAACCCGCCCATGTGCACGACACCGTGATGTTCCTAGAAGCTGGCAAACACGTACTGGTTGAGAAGCCGATCGCCCTCAATGTGGCAGAGGTCGACCGGATGACCGCCGCCGCGCAAGCCAATGACCGGTTCTTGATGGAAGCCATGTGGATGCGCTTCAACCCAGCCCACGTTGAAGCCGTCAAGCGCATCAACGACGGTGCCATCGGCGAAGTCCGCCGTATCCATGCCGACTTCTCATTCGCCATGCCTTTCGACCCCGACAACCGGCTTTGGAACCTCGAAGCAGGCGGCGGGTCGCTGCTTGACCTCGGCGTTTACCCGCTCACGTTCGCCTGGTGGATTCTCGGCGAACCCGCCTCGATCTCCGCGGCCGGGCACATCGCCGAATCTGGCGTCGACGCTGAAACGACCCTGTTGTGCCGCTGGTCCAATGGAGCCTCAGCCACCCTGACAAGCGGAATCGACGTGTTTGGAACCCTCGACGCCCGAGTCGAAGGCACCGGTGGATTCGTGGAGTTTCCCGCACCAGCCCACGCCACCGACACCGTCATTGTGCAAAGCGGACCCGAACGCGAAGAGATCAAGGAATCACTCCCGTCGCTGCACTATCAGGTGGCTGAAGTCCACCGTTGCCTCGCCGCCGGTGAACAACAGAGCCCTCGCATGACTTGGGCCACCAGCCGATCCATGATCGCAGCTTGCGACGCGGTCCGCGCCGAACTCGGCGTCCGCTACGCCAGCGACTGAACCGGACCATCGGCGCGCACCACTTGGACCACCTCGGACTCGGAATCTGCAACTAGGACGCCGCGGCCGGGGAGATTCGGAAGTTCGAGGCGGGCGGGGAGGGAAACGCCGAGAAGGTCGCCGTCAATCGGGTCGGGTTTCAACAAGATCCCGAGGCGTGACGAACGAATGTCCGCGGCCCAATGGCCGTAAGCCGAACGAAAACGGTCTGGGCGTGCAGAAGCCACGATGTGCACTCCAACCGGTGGTGACACCACCAAGTCGGCTAGGTGCCCGTTTACGTCAGCGATGTTCAAACAATCATCGATCAGTACGACCATCGGTCCAGACGAAACCGCCTCGGCCAATGACTCAACCCCGACAGGTTCGCGACCCGCACGAGCAGCAAGTTCGCTGTCGTTACCCGAACCGTCAGTGACAATGACGCAGAACTCCCCGCAAGCCATTGCGATAGCTGCCAAAGCGTTGGTCCGCCCGGAACGCGCCGGACCCAAAATCAGCGCATGTTCGCCACGGTGAAGCCGCAACGGGCTAATACTCAAGTCGCGATCCCCGAGCGCCACCAACAACTCGGTCTCCACAGGCCCGACCTGAGCCGATGCCCCCACAGCGGAAGCCGCTATCACCGCAGCGAGCACACCGACTTCATGGGGAACGACCGACGGAGCGACACAATCAATACGTGCCAGCACCGACTCCGCTAAAGACGGCGCATCCCTGATCACCTGGGCGATGGCATGGTCGCCGGCGCGCAACACCCGCCCGGCGCCGAACGCTTCAGTTGACTCCTTGACCCCAAGCCGCAGAGCGTCAGAGGGATCACCCACACGGTGCAACAACACCGTCCCGACCGTTGCGGCCAGCGCCGGGGGCAGATCAGCTCCACGTCGAAGCGACACTGCCACCGTCACACCAACAGATGGTCCATCAGCCCAAATCCGCTCCAACGCCTCATGTACGCTCTGCTCACGAACCGGATCATGCGCCCGACTGAGACCACCAAGATCATCGATCACCAACAAGATCTGGGGTGTCTGATGGTCGCTGGCTCGGCGGCGCACGATCTCTTCGTCCAACCAGCGCAGCAACCGCACACGGAGTTCCTTGTCCGTAGGCGCCACGACCGTACCGCAATGCGCCAATCCAACCAACGGGCCGAGTCCACCAGCGTCGTGGTCAACGATGTGAACATGGGGAGCTGCGTCTCCGGCGCAACGAGTCACCTCCAAGATCGCTGTGGCAAGGGTTGTCGTCGCCCCCACCCCGGGCGCGCCGACTACCACTAGGTGACCGTCATCCAGCATCCAGCCAGACACCGACTGGCGCTGCTCATCGGGCTCATCGACAAGTAACCAACCCGAAGGTTGACTCAGCTCGGATCGGCAAATATCGGTGGGCAGCGCAGGTGGCCACGGTGAACGCGGCGCTCGGCCACCCGCGCTCAAATGGGCGTCACGGATCGTGGCGACCAGACGCTCCAGGTCGGTCGCGCCGTTGAGTGAGCTTGTAATCTCTGCGGCCTCCCGCACACAAACGGTGGCCTCGGCGCTCGAATGGCCGGTCGACAACGCCGACTGAAACGGAGTGAACTCGCCAGGTCCGAAACGGGCGATCGCCCGACCAGGACGACTACGAGGAATCCCCGCAGCATCACCAGCATCGATGATGTCGACCGACTCACGGGGATCGCTTACCCGCAGCGCGATCCGACAGGTTGCGTTGGCACGAATGTCGTCGGTAACCACCCCAGCCGGTCGTTGCGTGGCGAGCACCATATGAACACCGAGGCTGCGTCCCCGTTGGGCGATACCAACCAAAGCATCCAAGAACTCAGGCAAGTCAGCAGCCAAAGAAGCAAACTCGTCAACCACCACCAGCAGACGGGGCAGCGGCTCAATCGAAGAACCCTGCGTGCGGCTGCGAACCCGGTATGCGGCGAGATCCTCTGCACCCAGTGCGCGCAGGCGCTGCTCCCGATAGCGCAGTTCCGCTTCCAAACAACGCAACGCCCGAGCCCCGAGATGTTCGTCTAGATCGGTGACGAGCCCGGCAACATGGGGGAGATCAGCGCAACAATCAAATGCTGCACCGCCCTTGTAGTCGACGAGCACCATCGCCACATGGTCCGGATCAGCCGACGCAGCCACCCCAGCAACAAGCGACCGAAGCAACTCGGATTTTCCTGAGCCGGTAGTGCCGCCGATCAGCACATGGGGACCGTCCGCGATCAGATCAAGCACCACCGGCCCCTGCGCATCTGCACCGATCGGTGCCGCCAAATCAGCGGTCCCCCGCGTGCGGCCCCAACGACGCCGAATCTCACGCTCGTCGTCACCGCTCACACCAAGCAACCCCAACAATGAGCACGCGGCCGGAACGCCAGCGCCCACCAAAGGCAGCTCGGGATCATCAAGGCGAGCTAAACGCCGAGCCGCCCGCTGAGCCGCCGCCGCGTCGATACCCCAACCCAACGCATGCTGCCCAGCCCCATGTTGACGTGGATCAACCAGTTGAAGCCGACCCAAATCATCGGCGGTCACCACCAGATCGCATCCCGCGGGGAGGCGATGAGCGTCTTCGACCAAAACAATTGCCGCAGTTCGTTCACTCGCGAGCAGCCGTCGACCGACTGTTGAACGGCCTTGAAACGGGTCCGCGCCGTCAATCACGGCGAGAATCATCCGTTCAGCAGCGACTGCCAGCAACGCGTCGGCGGTTCCAACCTCGACGGTGGAAACAACGGTCGCGCCCCGCTGGGCAGTGATGTGATCAGCGGTGTGGGGAAGCCAACGACACCAATCCCAAACCTCGGTGTCATCCGCGCCGACAGCCACCGCGAGATCGGCGGGACCGTGATGCACCGCCGCCTGCAAAACAAGAGCCCGCGCTACCGCCACCGTGACATCGCGGTCGCCCACCAAACCAAGGATCTGTCCCGCAGAAAGATCTACTTCAACCGGCACATCGCTCATCAGCGGCAAATCCGTCACAAAGGTCACGGCTCGTTCTGCGGGCGGTTCACCCTCGGGCGTGACAAGAGTCGGCAAAAACGCCTGATCGGCTACGCCTATCGCAATCCGAAAAGCGTCGGGATGTTCGGGGCGGCGTTCCCAACAACGCACCGATGGGCCTTCGGCCCGTCGCACAACCTCCGCCGGATCAGGATGCAATCCGCGTCGACGCGTCATCTCCGCAACACGACGCACCGGTAGGGTCGCGACCAATCCAGCCAACTTCTCGTCTAGATCTGCCAGCGCACGGCGATGATCGCGACGGTTGCGGCGACGCCGTTCCCACCAGGTGCCGATCGTGATCACCGGCCCGAGCGCCGCAAAAATAGCGAACAAAGGGCTCAACAGAAGCGCGATCACCAGCCCAGCGATGATCGGCAACACGATCCCTGCCACCGACAAAGCCTCGGTTTTGGCCAACTCCGGCGCTTCAGAAGGTGCATCAAGCTCGGGAAGATCCACATCAGGAAGGCGCCGCGGTGGGCGGTTGAAAGGGATCGTGCCGCCCGAAGCGCCCAGCGCCGAAGTGACCGCCACCGGCCGGTCATCTGAGATGGTGCGCATCATCAAGCGAGTCGCACCGATGCGTACTATCCCGTCGACCGGCAACACCGCGCGGAGGCCCGGCACAACAGCGTGGCCGTCAACGGAGGTGCCGTTGCGCGAGCCGTGGTCAACGATCTCGGTGATCGAGATGCTGCAGTGACGAGCCGACACTGTCGGATCATCAAGACGCACGCCAGCTTGGGGGTCGCGTCCAACCAACACCGTTCCCGACAGCGGGAACGGGTAGGCCACACCGGCCCGGACGCCACCGACAATGGCAAGCGTCCGGGCGGTGGGGGTGGCTGCAGCTTGGTTCGCTGCTGTTTCCAGCACCGAACCTTCGCAAAGAGCAACTGACGACAATGGCGCGTCGAGGCTCAGATGTTGTCCATCAAGAATCGCAGGCCCAGACACGCCAAGCGCGGATAGTAGATCTTCAACCGGGGCGTTCGGGTCGCCGATCTCAAGTTCGGCGATCCGTTCGCCAACTTCACAACGGTGAACGATCCGCACGCCGAACCTGCCACACCAACGGTGCTGTCACCGAGAATCCGACAACCTCAAACTGTGTCGAGTGCAGAAACGCCAGCCTGAAGCTCGCGGGTGATAAACGAAGAATGCTCACCCAGCGCCTCAGACAAATTCATCAGGTTCGGACGAAACTCGGTGTTCCAAAGCTGATGAAAACGGTCGGCACGGTTGCCTTGCCAGGTGGTGCCTTCGAGTCTGGACTGAATCGCCCGAATCACGTCTTGCACCGCTTGCTGTTGCCGAGCAAAGTTGCCTGCCAGCTGCTCCATTTGTGACTTGCTCATGACCAGCATGTCGCCCGCCATATGTCCTCCTTAACTACAGGGTTAACAAAGGGGGAAATATGGATCGGGGAAATCCGCCGAAGCAGACACTCGCAGACTCCAGCTTGAAAAGCAACTAAATAATCCAATAAATCTTAAAAACCAATGACTCGCTGGGTCGGTTCAGCTTGAAAGCTCTCGTTTGATCGCCCCAAGCGGGTCTGCCTTGAAAGCTTGTACCGACCCTTGATGAGCGGCGAGGGCCTGAAATTCCTGGCCGGCACGCATCGCGGCACGCCCACCAGCGACGTCGAACTGGCGGTGAACCATGCGTTTATGCAGCTGAGCCAGATCCGTCGGGATCGCGGCAACACGCTCCGCTATCGCCAGCACCGAGGCCTCGAGCTCAGCTGCGGGGTAAGCCCGGTTGGCCCAGCCGACACGAGCCGCTTCGACCCCGTCGATCACGTCGCCGGTCAACATTGCTTCCATGGCGTGACGCAAACCCAGCAACGGTTCGTGATACTGCCAGTCCGGCGGCGACGCGACCCGCACAACCGGATAGCTGATCTGTGCGTCGGCGGCGACATAGACAAGGTCACACGCCGAAGCCAACTCAGTGGCCCCGGCCATCGCATAACCGTGCACCTGGGCAATCACCGGTTTCGCCAAATCCCAAATCGAAAACCATCCATCAGTCGCCTGGCGGCTCCAGGCTCCGTCACCGGGCGCCGAATGATACGGCGTGTCGTCCATCAGCGGGCTGCGCAGGTCATATCCCGACGAGAAACAAACACCAGAACCACGCACAATCGACACATGCACGTCGGAGTCACGATCATGTTCCTGCAACGTGGCGAACAACTCGGCGCGCAGAGGTGTGGAGATGGCGTTGCGCTTATCGGGACGGTTCAACGTCACATAACGAACCTGGGGCGCTGCCTGTTCAACCGTCACTAACTTCTCACTCATCGGACTTCCTCACTCTCGTCGGCATCGGAGGCAGTGCCATCGGTGGGCACAGTCTCTCGGCTTCCAGTCATGTCAGCGGCAACTTCAAGAGCCTCATCGGAATCGCTGCGCACGATCAACCCTGTCACCCCCGCCGGCACCACCTCATGCCAGCGGTTGCGGCAGCGTTGCGCCGAACCAAACAGCGAACCAGCATCAATGTACTCATCGGGAACCGCGGCGATCGCCTCGTCCTTACGGCCCGCCGACCACAAATCCTGAATCCGTTGAGCGGCGTCGGGGAAACCTCTCCGGGCCATGGCCTCCTTATGGAAGTTCTTGCTTTCGCTGCCCATCCCGCCCACATACATCCCAGTCAACGGCTTCTTAGCCTCAATCGCGGCTTTCACATCGTCGGTAATCTCAATCGTCAACCCGCCCATAATGTCGAAATCATCGGGACGGCCACCACGGCGAGCCCAACCCTTGGAAAGATTCGGTCCGTGGACCTGCCAACCATCAGATCCGTAACCCATCGGCAACCACCCGTCGCACACCTCAGCAGCCAGCGCAGTGTTGAGCGGCGCACCTGCCGCGATCCAAATCTCGATGTTGCCCGCCGGATGCAGAATCGACTTCAGCGCTTTGCCTTGACCGATCGCACCCGGCCCCTCATAGGGAAGCGAGATCTCAGCGCCGTCGTGGCTTACCGGAGCTTCACGTGCAATAACTTTGCGCATGATCGCCACATAGTCACGCAACCTTTTGACCGGTGAACCCCATGGCTGGCCATACCAACCCTCCACGATTTGTGGACCCGACACACCCAGACCGACAATGACCCGACCGCCCCCAGCCAAAGCGTCGATCGTCATTGCGGCCATGGCAGTGGCCGCAGGGGTGCGGGCCGCTAGTTGCACAACTCCGGTCGCCAACTTGATCCGGTCGGTGTGGGCAGCCAGAAACGCCAGCGGAGTCAGCGCATCGCAACCATAGGCCTCAGCGGTCCAAACCGAGTGATAGCCGAGCCGTTCAACAAACTGCACCCGCCCAACAGGCACCTCGAGATGCGCCGCACGATAAAGATCAAGTCCCAAACCGAGTTTCACAGTTCATAACTTACGAGTCGTGTGGGTAGCGTGCGCAATTGATGTCCACACGCCCGCACAACCCGGACACCGACTCACCGCCAATCCCGACAGCAGAGACCAGTGACTAAGCCGGACACGCTGTGGGGGCCTCGGCATCGCCCGGTTATGACTGGGTTGGTCTCGATCATCGCCATCGCCTCGTACAACAACTTGGCGGCAACCGCAGTCCTACCCGACATCGGCGACGACCTCGGCCGTATCAAGCTGTTGCCCTGGGTCATCACCATCGAACTGCTCACCTCCGCGGTTGCAGTGCTGGCGGCTGGGCCGATCGTCGACAGTGCGGGAGTACGCAAAACCTTCCGGATCGCAGGGATCGGGTTCATGATCACCTCAATCATCGTCGCCGCAGCCCCAACGATGCCTACCCTCATTGCCGCCCGAGCCGCCCAAGGCATATTCGCAGGCGGAGTAATGACCGTCGCCACCGCCGGGATCGGTGTCGCAATACCGTCGCTACTTCGACCCCGAGCGTTCGCTTCGATATCAACCGTGTGGGGGGTGATGGGGGTAGCCGGACCGGCAATCGCCGCGCTCCTAGTTGCAGTCTCCAGCTGGCGCGCCATCTTTATTGTCAACATCCCTGTGACCGCCATCGCCTTGCTGTTCGGCTGGAACGCACTACCCGACCAACAGAGCGCCAATGCCAACGCCGGCAATAGAAAGATCGACGGAGTTGGACTCGTCCTCGTCACCATCATCACCGCTGCCGCTCTCAGCCTCACCACGACAACACCTTGGATCATAATCGCAGGTGCTGTGACCATACCGGTGAGTGTCGTCCTCTACCGCTTCTGGGCGCAACGAACCCCAGAACCCATCCTCCGTCTGCCCCACCTGAGCGCAGCGCGGTATCGCAGTGTCCATATCACCTCAATGGCAGTTCTCGCCGCCGGGGTTGGGGTGAACTCGCTGCTGCCGCTATATATCCGCGGGGTGCGCCAGGAAAGCACAACCGTCGCCGCCTTCTCAGTGCTGTACATGACCGTCGGCTGGACCGCCGGCGCCTGGATCGCAAGTCAGCTTCAAGATCGTTGGCGAGGCGAAACAGTCAGTTTCTTAGGGTCAATCATTGCCTTCCCGGCCACGGTGGCCGTTGCTGCGGTCATCCACATCGACGCAGCCCTGCCAATCGTGTACCTGATCTTTGCATGGATGGGCCTCGGCGTCGGAACGATCACCTCCACCGGTGCCGCACTGCTCCAAAATCGCACCGAACTGGCCGAAATGGGACGCCTCAACGGCGCTCACCAATTCCTGAGAACAATCTCGCTCACCATCGGTATCGCTGCAGTCGCGGCGATCACACTCGCCGTCGTCAACCACCGGATCGGCAATGTTGAAGCCGTGCGCGACCTGCTCAGCGATGAACCCAAAGTTGTCCCGGCCGGTCTCGTCAGCGCTCTCAGTGACGGTTACGCCTGGGCCGCCACAGCCGCCGCAGCTATCGCCGCCATCACTGTCCCCTCAGCCCTGCACCTCTTCCGAACCCGCCGCCGCGCTGCTTCATGGCTGGAAGGCCCCGCCCGACCACCGGACTAACAGAACCGAACCAATGACGTGAGTTCTTCTATGGTGTTTCCCATGAGAAACCAGAAGATCCGCGAATCGGTTCACGAGCGGCGAGGGACACGAGGCTTGGGCGACATCGTGGAACGGTTCAACCAGTTGCCCTTGCTAGACGATCGCGACCCCGACGACATCGTCGGTTACGACCAACACGGCCTACCTTCATAAACGCGGACGACGCGTCAGCGATCGCTGCGCCGCTGTTCGTCGAAGACGACAGTGAACCACTTGACGGGGACCCGTTAGTTGGTCCGGTTGTTATGGATGTTCGGTTGTCGGCATCCCGTGGACACCGAACGACTGGCAAACCGCTGCGCGTTAGTTGGTCCGGTTGTTATGGATGTTCGGTTGTCGGGCTTGTCGGTTGTTCTGGACGGGTTTGCCGATCTGGTGGTCGGCTTCGACTTTCCGCTTGTCGTGGTCAGGGTGACAAGGCGGTGATCGGGGCTACCGCTACTCCGTCACGTCGCTCGTATCCGTAACCGGTCGCCGTAATCACCAGGAGTTTGGATGGAGGGCCGACTTTGCTGACATCAACCAGATCGCGGAGACGCAACAGGGACTGAGCTGCCTTCTCAATCCCAGCGGCACCTCCTAACTTCACTTCAACGGCAATCCATGCACCATCAGATCTGCGCTGGATGACCGCGTCCACTTCCAAGCCTCTCTTGTCGCGATAGTGGTGAACCGTACAACCGTTGGATGTCGCATAAACGGCTAGATCGCGCACCACAAGGTTTTCGAACAACAGCCCAAAGTATGCCAAGTCTGCTTTCAGCCTGGTCGGGCTTGTTTCTAGCGCCGCGGCAGCCAGAGACGGATCAGCAAGGTAGCGCTTGGCTGCTTGTCTCAAAGGCACGCGCGACATCAACCTCGGTTGCCATGCCGGAATGTTCTCAACGATGAACAACCGCTCCAGCGCTTGCAGATAGGCGTTCACGGTTTGACGGCTGACTTGGGCGTCTTCAGCCAGCGTGCTACGGCTGACCTCGCTTGACACGTTGCGAGCCAGCGACCGCAGCAGACGAGACACGCCGATCGGGTCGCGGGGAACAGAGTCGACGAAGGACACGTCGGTTCTTGCAATCTCATCAAGATAAGAAAGCAGGTACTCTTGAGCGCCGATCACAGAGGAGCCGATCAAATCGGGCCATCCGCCGACCACCGACAGGTCCACAATCTCACTGAAGTCCACCCCTGGTTTGGGAGCCGCAACGACATTCCCGCCGAAAAGAGATCCCAACGATACTTCTCCTGTCGAGTCGCCCGATTCGCTCAGTGTCATGGGTCTCATCTGCACGCGTCGAACACGTCCGGCACCTGAGTGTCGCGTGATGTCATCGGGTGGCACGGCCGATGCGGTGAGTATGAACAGTCCCTTCTCGGCTCGTGAATCACAAGCACGCCGTACCGCGTTCCATGTACCCGGTACTAGGTGCCACTCGTCAAGCAACCGAGGTGGTTCCCCGATGAGGATGCTCTCGGGATTCAAGCTGAACGCGAGTTGCTGCTCGTCGCTTCCGTCCAACAACACCTCACTGCCAGCGAACTGACGGGCGGCCCATGTTTTCCCACAAGCTCTCGGTCCTTCCACCACTACCGCACCCGTGGCTCCAAGTCCAGCGGCGATTCCGCTTTCTGCGATTCTCTGTCGATAACCTGGTGTTGGCGCAACTTCACTCATGTCCGCTCCTATCGAAACAGCCGAATTGACAGCTTGGCCAATAGTCAGTATACAGTTTGGCCAATTTTCAACCACCAACTTGGCCTGTTTTCAATAACCAATTTGGACAGATCGCACACGAACCAAGCGCCGATTCTTCCTCCAGTCCGACTAGTTGCGCTACCGGCTTGCCTCTCTCCATGATGACTATCCGATCCCCTTGGCCCACGGGTTACGCGCCGACGACCTCTAACCCAGCGGATCGTGCTGCCTGGGCTTGCCTGATATCGAACGTGAGAAAGGTTGTTGACTTGCCAACCAGGAGGGCCGCTGCTACGTGCAACGCGTCCAGCGATCTGCATTGCGTCTGTTCTGCGATACTCGCGGCTCTAGCGCATGTGACTGAGTCGATATTGATGATCGCAAAGTAGTTGAGATCAGACTGGAACTGTCGCCGCGCGCCGATCAGGTCCTCTCCTTTCAACAGCCGGGCCAAATTGCGCCGAATCTCTACCTCGCTAATATGGCATGTTGCCCTCCGCTGGTCGCCTGCGATGAAACGTTCGGCGACTTCCGAATCTTGTTCGGAGAGGTAACGCTTCATCAACGCGCTGCTATCGACATACAGTGTCATCGGCGGAACTCAGCCCTACCGACCACGGTCTTCGTCCAACACCTCTAATACGCTCAGAGGCGAGGCGTACCGCAAGGCCTTTGGTAGGGATCCCAGAGAAGAAGGGGGCGTGATCCATCCTTCTTCAATGCCGCGATCCAGCGCCGATTCTTCCTCCAGTCCGATGAGTTGCGCTACCGGCTTGCCCCTGTCCGTAACGATTATTCGCTCTCCTCGGGAAGCCCTAGCGACATGTTCAGAGAGTCTTGCTTTGAGTTCTCGTATGCCAACATTCATGTAGTCACGTTATCAGCTTGTATGTAACCACATCAACAGATGAGGCCACTCGCTCGTACCCAGGCAGGTGTCCGAACAACTTCGCTGGCGGCCGGCGCGCTAGCCTTCCCAGAGTGAAGGCGCTCCGGTTCAGCCGCAAAGAAGTCCGCTATGTGGCGGCTATGGCGGCATCGCGCTGGCGGCCCGGCGCTGGCGCGGGGATCGGCCCGCTGTCGCTCGTCGAAGATGACGCACCCGAACTACCAGGCGAAGGATGGCACCGTGTCTGGCCCCGTCTGTCTGGCATCTGCGGCAGCGATCTGGCAACCATCGACGGTCATTCGTCGCGCTACTTCGAAGATTTCGTCTCCTTCCCGTTTGTGCTCGGACATGAGATCGTCGGCGAGATGGCCGACGGCCGTCGAGTGCTGATCGAGCCCGTGCTGGGTCACGCCGCCCGTGGCTTCCCGCTGCCGTTTGATGGTGCCGCCCCCGCCGATGGCAACGACTACCGGCACCTCACCTGCGGTCACCTTGAACCCGGATTGCAAACAGGTTTCTGCGAAAGCACCGGTGGAGGCTGGGCAACCGAGTTCGTTGCCCACGACAGCCAACTCCACGATGTGCCCGACTGGATGAGCGATGAGATCGCCGTCACCGTCGAGCCCGTGGCCGGAGGCGTACACGCCGCGCTTCGAGCCGGCGTTGAAGATGGCGACACGGTGGCGGTCATCGGCGCTGGTCCGATGGGTTTGGTGACTGTGGCGGCACTGCGCAACTTCACCGATCCCGGATCGATCATGATCGGCGCCAAGTATCCGGTGCAGCGTGATCTCGCCGCCGAGTTCGGAGCTGATGTGGTGAGCTCCCCCGACGAGTTGAGTCGAGCGGTGCGGCGCGCGACCGGTTCCTTCATGGTCGGATCACGACTCTCCGGGGGTGCCGATGTGGTGATCGACGCGGTCGGCTCAGCAGAGTCGATCACCCAGGCGATCGGGCTGTGCAGACCACGAGGTCGTGTGGTGCTGCTAGGAATGCCCGGTGTGATCGATGTCGACCTCACGCCGGTGTGGCATCGCGAGACAGAACTCGTCGGCAGCTACACCTACGGAAGCGAACAGCTGCGAGACGGGCGCTCAATCACGAGCTTCGAGGCGGCCATCGAACTCGCCGGCAAGGTGCCTTTCGACAAGATGTTGTCGGCCACCTATCCCCTCGACCGTTACCGCGACGCCCTGACACACGCGGCCGAAGCCGGGAGTCGCGGCGCCGTCAAGATCGCCTTCGATCTTCGCAACGAACGCCGCCGACGGCCGTAAGTTCCTGGGAACAAAATGGATCTACTGAACAGTACCCGCGAAGAGCGCACAAAAAACTTGGAGGAGTGGGCTGACCATGTCATGCCCGACGACCTAGAGGACGCCAGCCCTGAGGTAACACAAAAAATTCTTGAGGCGCTTGACGGCAACGCTGATATGGACGAGGTGCTTAGAACCACCTCGTGACGTAGCCGAGAACCGCGGCACAACCCGGCGTTGCCCTCGCAGGAGCTAGAGTCATCGGACATTTTTCTTTCTGCGTACGTGGTTCTTGGGCAATCGACTGTACGAGAAACGTCGTGAGTTCGCTTCAGACACGACAGAATGGGCCCAATGGCCAAAATTACACTTGACGACGAGACAACCGCGGCGCTGACACTCTTCAACGAGTACGTGGCCGCTGATCGCGAACGCACCCAGCGCGAGAAGCGGTTGAAGAAGGCCGAACGAGCCAAAGACGACGCCGCGGCACTGGTCAAGAAGCTGTCCAAAGGCGGGTCGTCAAAGGAATGGTCAGAAGCCGAAGCCACATATCGCGCCGCAGCCGAGAAGTGGAAAGCCATGCGCGACGGCAAGGAACCACCCGCGGATTCCCAAGACACCAAAGCTACAAAATCTGCCAAGCCAGAGGCCGACGCCGAGGCAGAGGTCGAGGAAACCGAGGCACAAGTCGACGAAACGGAGCCTGCGACTGAAGCCGAAGCACAGGACGAAACCGAAGCACAGGACGAAACCGAGCCTGCGACAGAACCCGAAGCACAGGACGAAGCCGAAGCACAAACGGACGACAAGACCGAAACCGAGCCTGCGACAGAACCCGAGGCCACCGACGAAACCGGACCTGAATCAGAAGTCAGTGCCGAACCCGAAGCCGAACCCGAGACCGAGCCTGAAGCCGAACCGGAAGCAAAGGCAGAGGTCGAATCTGAAACCGAAACAGAAGCAGAAGTCAGCACCGAGACCGAACCAACTGCGGAGGCTGACGCCGACGACGAAGCCGAAGAAGCCGAAGAAGACGCTGAGTCCGAAGCAGGCGACGAGTCAGAATCGAGCGAGAAACCCGCCGAATAAACCTGCAACCGACGAGGTTCATGTGACCTCGAATCGGCTCGAGGGTTAGGCTGGCCTAGTGACGCTGGCCGTTTCTTTTCCCGACGAACTACCGCGGAGCTACAGCTGGATCGCGGACGAACCGATCTTCGATCCGAGTGTGCATCTTCAACTCGAACCCCCGTCGTCGATCACCACACTGAAAGAACTCGGCTACAGCGACGACGACATCGCCCCCACGGCCACACCGATGGCAGTGTCGGCTCCGTTCAGGGTCTTGTCGAAAGAGGGCGCTGAGGTGCTGCTAGCGGTGGCGCGCAAGCTGCGGATCCACGAGCGACGCGCCGGAAACCGCATCGAAAACGCGGTGCGGGGCGGCTGCTACCGGTCGCGTTGGTTGAGAGACTTGTGCTTCAGTCCAGACTTCACCGAACTCATGAGTGCCATATTCGGCACCCCGGTGGCGCCTCACACGATGCCGGTGCATGTCGGTCACATCAACTACGAACCCACAGCCAAACCGGACCAACCGGTCGACAAGTGGCACCACGACACCGTCGCTTTGGACTACGTGATGATGGTGAGCGACCCCACCAAGCTCCCTGGCGGCCAATTCGAGTGGTTCCACGGCACAAAACACGAAGTCGCCGAGTTGGCAACTCGTGGCGAAACACCGCCGCGCGAGCGCGTCGTGGTCCCCGAGTTCGCTGGACCTGGTTACGCCGTGGCGCTCCACGGAAACATGGTGGTGCACCGCGGCGCTCAACTCACCGAACCCGCCGAGCGGATCACCATGGTCAGCGGCTACGTGAGCCTCGACCGGAGCCGAGACGACCAAACCCGCACCCGCGACCTCATCGGGATCGACGACCCCGAAGTTCTCTACACCGAATGGACCCGCCACGCCGCTTGGCGGGCATCCGGACGCCTGAATCAACTAGTAGAAACATTGGGTTTCGGCATCGACGCCGAAACCGCTGCCGCCGAACTCGAAGAAGCGATCGTCGACGTAACCCAAGCCATCGACGACATGCGCGCAGGATCGAGGCCCGCCCTGCACTACGAATAGCTACCGCACTACGAATAGCCGACACCGCAACCACCGCTCTGAGCGACCAAACCCGACATCCTGCACGATGACATATGGTTGGGTTCATGACCCGCCTATTGTTTGAGAACAACTAGTGGCGGTCAGCAAACTTTTGGTCGCCAACCGGGGCGAAATCGCCATCCGAGCTTTTAGAGCCGCGAACCAACTCGGTATACGAACCGTCGCCATCCTGCCCATCGAAGACGAGCGCAGCGGCGCGTTGCATCGCATCAAAGCCGACGAAGCGTACGTGATCGGTGAACCGGGATACCCGGTGCGCGCCTACCTTGACTACCAGGCAATCGTCGCCAAAGCAGTCGAGGTCGGAGCTGACGCAATCTATCCCGGTTACGGATTCTTGGCCGAAAGCCCCGACCTAGCCGAGGCCTGCGGTTCCGCGGGAGTGACTTTCGTTGGACCGAGCCCAGAAGTGCTGGAACTGGCCGGCAACAAAATGCGGGCCCGTCAAGTCGCCGACACAGCAGGGATTCCGGTGCTGACCCAGTCACCGCCGATTGAGGATGGCGCCGACGCGTTGGTTCATGCTGAGACGATTGGTTTTCCATTGTTCGTGAAAGCCGCGGCTGGCGGTGGCGGTCGCGGGCTGCGCCGGATCGGCCATCAAGACGCCATCGGCGACGCTGTTGATGCTGCTCGTCGAGAAGCCGAAAGCGCCTTCGGGGACCCAACCGTTTTTCTTGAAGAAGCGATGACTGGTGTTCGCCACATTGAGGCCCAAATACTGGCCGATGGATTGGGCAACATTGTGCATCTGTTTGAGCGGGACTGCTCGGTGCAACGCCGTTTCCAAAAAGTGATCGAAATCGCCCCAGCGCGCCAGCTCGACCCGGCGGTGCGTGACGCCATGTTGGCTGACGCGGTGCGCTTCGCGAACGCCATCGGCTACGAAAACGCCGGCACGGTCGAGTTCTTGTTGGACGCAACCGGCCGTTACGCGTTCATAGAAATGAACCCCAGAATCCAAGTAGAACACACCGTTACCGAAGAAGTCACAGACGTCGACTTGGTCGAGTCGCAACTCCTGATCGCGGGCGGGAGCACCCTAGAAGACTTGGGATTAACCCAAGACAACATCACCGTGCGCGGTTACGCCATGCAATGCCGGGTCACCGCTGAAGACCCGTCCAACGATTTCCGTCCTGACACTGGCCGGATCGTCGCCTACCGGCCAGCCAGCGGTGCCGGGGTGCGCCTGGACGGCTGTGTTTATCAAGGCGTTGAAATCACCCCACATTTCGATTCGATGATCGAAAAAATCACCTGCCGAGGCCACGACTTCGAAACAGTCATCCGCCGGGCCCGCCGAACACTCGCCGAATATCGGGTCCGCGGCCTGTCCACCAACCAGCGATACCTGCAAGCCATCCTGAGCGACGAAGAATTCCAAACCGGGCCGGTCACCACCAACTTCATCGACGACCGACCAGACTTGACGGCCGCTTCGGTTGGCACCAACCGGGCCACCCGGCTGTTGCGATACGTAGCCGATGTGACCGTGCATCAACCCAACGGGGCGGCCCCGACACGCATCGATCCAGCCACCAAACTACCGCCCCAATCCCCAGGCAGACCCCCCGCCGGTTCACGTCAACGACTACTGGAGCTGGGACCTGAGGAGTTCGCGGCCGAGCTACGGGCGGCCGACGCGTTGGCTGTCACCGACACGACGTTGCGAGACGCCCACCAGTCGATACTCGCCACCAAACTCCGCACCATCGACCTAGTCACCGGTGCACGCCAATTCGCCCACCGAATACCCGAGTTGTTCAGCATCGAATGCTGGGGCGGTGCCACCTTCGACGTGGCATTGAGATTCCTGCACGAAGACCCTTGGGAACGGCTCGAACGCATTCGCAACGCAGCCCCGAACCTTTGCACCCAAATGCTGTTACGGGGCCGCAACACCGTCGGCTACTCGCCGTACCCCGACACCGTCGCCGAACATTTCGTGGCCGAGGCCGCCGCCACGGGGATGGATATCTTCAGGGTGTTCGACGCCTTCAACGACATCGAACAAATGCGCCCAGCCATCGACGCAGTGCTCCACGCCGGGGCGGTCGCTGAAGGCACCATCTGCTATTCCGGCAACCTCACCAGCCCTACCGAAGATCTGTACACGCTCGACTACTACCTCGAAATCGCCGAACAGCTCACCAAGGCCGGTGTGCACATTTTGTGTGTCAAAGACATGGCCGGGCTGCTACGACCCACAGCGGCGCGCAAGCTCATTGCCGCTTTGCGTGAACGATTCGATCAACCCGTGCATCTGCACACCCACGACACCGCCGGCGGCCAGCTCGCCACCTACCTGGCTGCTGTCGACGCCGGAGTCGACGCGGTGGACGCGGCCGCCCCTCCCTTGTCAGGCATGACATCGCAACCCTCGATCGCTTCGGTCGTAGCCATGACTGACGACACCGAGCGGGCCACAGGGTTGAGTCTCGACGCGATTGGCGATCTTGAACCGTTCTGGGAAGCAACCCGAGGTGTCTATGCCCCGTTCGAGGCCGGACTCGCCTCGCCGACAGGCACCGTGTACCGCCATGAGATACCCGGCGGGCAACTCTCAAACCTGCGCACACAAGCCAACGCGCTGGGTCTTGGGCACCGCTTCGAAGAAGTCGAAAGGCAGTACGCAGCCTGCAACGAATTGTTGGGCCGACCCATCAAAGTCACACCGTCATCCAAAGTCGTCGGCGATCTAGCCTTACACCTCGTCGCCTCCGGTGTGACACCCGAACAACTCCTCAACGACCCGGCTGGTGTTGACCTGCCCGACAGTGTGGTCGGCTTCCTGCACGGCGAACTGGGCACTCCACCGGGCGGGTTCCCCGAACCGTTCCGCTCACGGGCGACAAAAGACCGAACCTGGGAACCCCACACCGAAACACTCACCAGCGAAGACACAGAAGGACTGGCCACTGACCGCCGCGCCACGCTCAACCGTTTACTGTTCGCAACACCCGCCGCGTCACAACTCGAAAACCGTGACCGATACGGTGACCTGTCGGTCCTGCCGTCGCTGCTGTTCTGGTACGGACTCGACCCCCACCAAGACGACACCGCAGTCAGCCTCGGGCAAGGAGTGCGACTGTTGCTGGGACTCAAATCGGTTAGTGAACCCAACGACGAGGGGATCCGCACCGTCGCATTCCGCGTCAACGGTCAATCCCGCGACATCGACACCGTGGACCGTTCTGTCGCCTCTGACCGTCCCGAAACTGCACGGGCCGACCCGACCAACCCCGGTCATCTAGCTGCGCCCTTCAGGGGCGCGGTAACCGTATCGGTAACGGTCGGCGACCAAGTCGATGTCGGCGAGGTGGTAGCTGTCATTGAGGCCATGAAAATGGAATCGTCGATCTCAGCTCCGATCGCCGGCACGATCGAAAAAATCACCGCATCACTAGGTGGACTGCTCGAACCAGGCGACCTCATCTTGGAGATCCGACCAACCGGTCTAGCTACCAGCCCAGAAACAGACCGCTCCGCTTAAACGACTTAGGGTTGGCCGGATCTTGATCAGCTCCCCAGAGTGGCCGACGCGAAAGCGCGGAGTTCGCGCGCAACGTCTGGACCGGCAGGGGTGTACATCACTTCGGTGACACCGGATTGCGCGGCCGCCTCCACCCGAGCACGAATCTCATCAGCGGTTCCCACCCACGACATGCCTGCAATAGCTTCGCCGCTTGCTGCCATCACCGGTGCGTCGCGTTCAACAAGGTGGGTGACATGGCCCTCCCAGACAACCAGGTGACGCTCACCAGCCGGGCGGTCGGCCTCGATTCCTGCTCGCCAGTCGGCACCGCCGGCCATGGTGTCGACCGCTTCAGGCGCAGCCTGATAAATGCCGTGGTAGGCAACCAGGTGCCACGGTCCGATAGCCGCGGCAGGGCGCGCGTCGGTGATCACTTCGCCCTCGTCGAGCACAGTGCCCGAAACCATCTGCACACGCTCACCGAACCCTTCCGCGGGCGAGAACATGTTCATGATCCCGTCAGCTTGCAACTCGGTCGCCACGCTGATCCCTTTGGGGCCGAACGCGCTCAACAACAGCGGCACCTTGATCGGACGGGCGACCGCCAAGTCCGGGTGGTGCATCATCTGACAGGCTCTGCCGTCGATCTCCACTGTTTCACCAGCCAACAGAGCCTTGAGCTGCGCCAGATATTCGCCCATGAAGTTCCAGGTCAAAGCAGGCTGATCGAAACACCAACGCGCCGAGGCCCCAGTTCCGAACCCATAGGCACAACGCCTTGGAGCGAGACGTTCCATGGTGGCGATCGCCGAAGCGGTCACCATTGGATGCCGCGAATGAGGCACCAACACCGCCGTGCCCAAGCCCAGCTTGTCGGTTACCGAAGCCAGGCGTGCCAGTGTCATCCACACGTCTTCGTAGATCGCAGGCGAGTCGTACAACCAGTACCGCTCAAAACCCAGTTCCTGGGCCAGCACCGCAAGTTCTTCGGCTTGCGGTCCAGGTGCCGTCGCCAGCGAGATCTTGATACCGCTCATCACCACTCCTTAGGTCGTTTCGAGGACTCAACCCACGACTACACCACACCACCCGCAACGACGACAACCTGTTCGTCTGCACGTCAGCGACAGGAGATAGATTGTTGGTGTCGAATCCGATACCATTACTGTCATGGACGCATCACGGGTGATACGGGAAGCCCGCGCCAGGTCAGGGCTGACGTTGAGGGCTTTGGCAGAACGGGCCGGCACTTCTCATTCCACCATCTCGTCCTACGAAAAGGGACGCATGTCGCCTACCGTGGACACCTTGAACCGGATAGTGCGAGCCGCGGGCTTCGCGCTCGACGGCGCGCTTGAGCGGCGCATCTTCGGCGAATCGGACAACCGAGGCGCTGAACTCGAAGCGGTTCTCACCTTGGCCGCAGAGTTTCCCGCCCGCTACTCCACCGACGCGCCCACCCCAGTTTTCGGACGACTACCCGGCCAGTCCTTCCCACCCGACCCGCCCGAGTGTGAGGGCAGCCAACCATGACCAGCACTCAAGAAACCGGGCCTGTCGAGCGCATTGTCCGACTCCACCACATGCTCAAATCAGGCAACATCCCCCATGCCTTCGGAGGCGCGCTGGCCCTGGCCTGGTGTACGCAACGAGCACGAGGCACTATCGACATCGACGTCAACTTGTTCGTCAGTCATCTCCAGGCCGACGAAGTTCTCAAGCTCTTGTCGCCCCACATCGAGGTCAGCGACGCGCACCGCCGAGCCATCGCTGCCGACGGCCAGACCCGTTTGTGGTGGGACCAGACACCTGTCGACCTGTTCTTCAATACAACAGACTTCCACGAGCAGGTCGCAACCCGGACGCGCACCGAACGATTCGGCGGTCACAACATTCCGTTCCTCGCCTGCGGCGACTTGGCCGTATTCAAAGCATTCTTCGATCGGCCCCAAGATTGGGTCGACCTTGGGCAAATGGCAGAAGCCGGCACCCTTGACGTTGAGAGCGTCGTGGCTGAGATAATGCACCACCTCGGTGTCGATGATCCACGAGTGGAACGGCTACGCCAACTGGGGGGACCACCGGCGACCGGCTAGTGCGGGTGCATCCCGCCGTCAACCACCAGTACTTGGCCGGTCATGTAGGACGAGGCGTCGCTGGCCAAAAAGAGCGCCGCACCTACCATTTCGTCGGGTTCAGCGCAGCGTTTCAGAAGGGTTTGTGCAGCCATGGACTCCGCAGCGCCTTCACCCACGTTTCGTACCATGTCGGTGTTGACCGGGCCCGGCGCCAAAGCGTTGACCCGGATGCCCTGCTCCGCGAGTTCACCGGCAAAAGAACGTGTGACCGACAACAAGGCAGCCTTCATTGATGCATACACCGACACGCCTCTGGCGAACTGAAACGCCCCCACCGAAATCACGTTGATCACCGCACCGTGGCCACTGGCAGCAAGGTGAGGGACCGCGGCGCCAATGAGCAGAGCCGGTCCCCGCAGGTTCACTTCAAAAGACTTCTGCCACAAACCCGGTTCCTGGCCACCGACCGGAGCAGCCAAGGCATTGGCAGCGTTGTTGACGACGATGTCGAGACCACCGAAACGCTCTACGGCTGCGCCAACGATGGTCTCGGCGCTGTCGGGATCGCCCATGTTGACCGCAATACCGAGGGCGCTCGCCCCCATCGACTCAAGGTGAGCTTGCGTCTGTCGGCAGGCAGCTTCTTTGCGGCTGGCGACAACAACGTTCGCTCCCGCCGCGGCGAATCCTTCGGCAACAGCACGTCCGATGCCGCGTGTGCCACCAGTAACAACCGCAGTACGGCCCGTGAGATCGAACAGAGACCGCAATTCGCCCACATCCATAGCCGCCGACCCTACCTCATCAGCACCCATGCTCCTAGATGAGGCTGTCGGCGCGAGACACCCGCCCGGTCAACCCTAGAGTGCAGTTCACACATCACTCGCAGAACGTGGAACACATGGCACCTGCCAAGCGAAGGTTGACTATCTGGAGAACTTCGCCGTTGCTACTGGTGGCGTTTCTGTTGGTCGCCGCCGGTTGTTCAGACGCATCGCAATTCGCTGGCCGAGGCGGCGGTGATGTGCATATCGGGCAGCTTGACAACGGACTCACCTACTACCTGGACTCCAACTGGACACCCCACGATTCGCTGACATTGATCCTGGTAGTGAAAGCCGGTTCTATCCACGAAACCGAACCCGAAAGCGGCGTCGCCCACTTCGTTGAACACATGATGTTCAACGGAACAGAGAAATACCCGGGCAACACGATCTACGACGAGGTGCGAGAACTCGGGTTGGAAATGGGTCCTGACCTGAACGCGTTCACCGCATTCGACGAGACGATCTACTTCCTTATCGGACTCAGCGATGACGCCAATGCCGTAGAAACCGGGTTTGAAGTCTTGTCGCAGTGGGCGCATGCGGCGACGATCACACCCGCTGCCGTTGAGAGCGAGCGCGGCGTGGTCCGCGACGAATACCGACTTCGCAGCGAAACCAGCGAAGGCGTGGCGTTCGACACGTTCTTGCGCCTCGCAACGGCAGACACGCCCTACGAACAATATCCCCCGATCGGTAGCTCCGCGAGTATCGAAGCCGCAACCGCAGCCGACCTACGTGAGTTCTACGACACCTGGTATGTGCCCTCGAACATGGCTGTCATCGCGGTCGGCGACCTCAGCGTCAAACGGCTGGAGGAGTTGACCAGAGAGTACTTCGGTTCGATCGAAGCAAAAGACCCACCAGCGGCCCCCGATACGAACTCCCCGTTGAGTCCCGAGCCCAGAATCGAAGTAACCGCAACTCCCGGACAGGGAAATCCTGAATTATCGCTTTACTTGCAGATCCCAGTGTGGGATCCGACGACCCCGCAAGGCGAACGGGACGAGATACTAGAGACTCTGCTCGCCAACACCATCGACATCCGCCTGCGCGCCGCCTACGACCAGGGTCTACTATCCCAAACCGATCCACCCGTCTGGCTGACTTTCAGCCCTGCTGCAGGTTTAAGGCACTACGGAACCACGACCAGCGCCGACGACATGACCCAAGCGGTCAGCGACATCTGGACCGTTCTGTTGAGCTTGGCAACACAGGGATTCGACGAAGCCGACCTGTCCCAAGCGAAGGCACAAATCACCTCCGACCTGCAGTTGGTGGCAGATAACGTTGAGGTGACCCAGAATCCCAGCTACGCATTCCAATATGCCACCCACTTCTTACGCGGCACCAGGATCGAAACGTCGCCCCAGCGGCTTGAACGTGTATCGGCCCTGCTCGAAACAATCGAACCCGACGAACTCACGAGCCGTCTACGCTCAATCCTGGCGCAGAGCGGACCCATCATCTCGGTTGTCGCCGCGGATTTGGCGCAGGTCCCCAGCGCAGCGGAAATTCAAGCGGTTATCGACTCATCGCAACCAACCGAACTGGCCCCAGCCGAGGCTCTGATCGACGAACTGATGACGCCGCCCGATCCTGTTGAACCGATCACAGAGGGTCCGATCACTGAACTAGGATTCCGGATTGATCCGTTCGAATGGTCGTTCGCCAATGGCGCACGAGTTAATTTCAGCCATTCTCATGTCGATGGCTTCTTTGAAATCAGGGCCGTCTCGTTGGGTGGATGGTCAACACTCGAACCCGGTGATCGTCCACTCGCTGAGGTCCTCGCTCCCAACGCGGTAGCACAAAGCGGTTTAGCTGGTCTGACGCCGGCACAGATAGCCCGACACGTGAGGACAACTCATGTCTCTGTCTCGCCTTTCATCGCAGAGACCACCGAGGGTTTCACCGGTTTAGCTCCGAGCGGGGAGGCCGAAACGCTTTTCGCAATGTTGCATCTGCTGATCAGCGAAGCTCGCATCGACGACCAAGCATTCAACAGCGTTATTACAACCGCGCAGCAACAGGTCTCACGACCCGAAACCAACGTGATGTCACAGACAAGTGTCGCCTACAACGAGGCTCGCTTCGGAGACCAGATTGACTGGTTCCGTCCGGTCGCCTCCCAAGAAGTGCTTCGTGAAGTGACCGCCGAGTCACTTCTCGACCTCTTTCGGAGTCGTCTCGGCAACGCCGACGGTTTGCTCGTGGCGGTCTCCGGCGATCTCGAACACGACGCTATCGAACGCCTGGCCCGCCGCTACATAGGCACGCTACCGCCCGGCGAAGCAGACACATTCACAAACAGAAGACCAGCACATCCCCAAGGCATCGTACGCAAAGAGGTGGTGCTCGCTGACGACACCAAGTCCACCGGTATCACCGTTTTCCACGAAGCGCTCCAACCGATTGATCCTCAAACCGAGGCGATACTCGAGGTGCTCGAGGCGGTACTCGATGCCCGCTTGCTGAACGACATCCGCGAAGACATCGGTAAGAGCTACAGCGTGTCGGCGTCGCTGCATCCGCAGTTCACGCCAGAGTCAGCCATCACCTCAGCGATCGAGGCCAGCGGCGCCCCCGAATCGATTGATGAAATCCGTGACGAGATCATCCGGATCCTCGCTGATCTGGCAACGAACGGACCCACCGAAAGCGAACTGCGCAACGCAATCAGCGTCGTCGAACTGAACTACAGCCAACAAATAGGGGACCTCGAAGAGATGGCCCGACGGATACACACCCCAGGCAAGGACATCGCCACGCAAGGCCGTCGCGCCGACGAACTCTCCAAGCTCACTGCCGCCGACGTACAGGCGTTGGCCGACGATCTATACGGCACCGGCCAACACATCGAGGTCGCACGAGTCCTCTCCTGAGCACGGTGCGCAACAAGTCGGCTAGGAAAGCAAAGCCGCGTGGAGCATTGAGAAGAAGTGGTCGCTGGGGTAGTGGGTCACGATTTCGACGTTGGGTTCACCACCGCCGAAGCCAAGTTGGTCAACCTCCATCACTCCACGTTGCGGTCCATCGCCAACCATCACATCGACATGCAAACGCTTGGTGGTTGCCACGCTCGGGTCGATGGCATGGGCCATGGCTATCGGGTCGGGAAGATCATCTCCCGCCAACCCGTTCCCCATAGCAAACCTGCGGACCACCTGCGCGATGTCGACCGCGAACTTCGACAGTGGAGTGCCGATGGCCTTCATCGCCTCGTGGCGGGCGGCGTCGACCACTGCGGAGGCAATCGATATATCCCAACCCACGAACTCGATGGGGAATCCGGCGCGGGTCACTATCGCAGCTGCCTCGGGATCGGCCCAGAAGTTGTATTCCGCCATGGCCGACACATTGCCCGGGCCGTTGACTCCGGTACCCCCCATCACCACCACACGGTCGACCGCGGACGCGATCTCAGGCGCCAGCAAGACCACGATAGCAACATTGGTCAACGGACCCAGAGCCACCAGCGTGATCTCACCGGGCGCACCAAGGATCGTCTCCACGATCACATCGGCTCCGCGCCCCTCAGTTGGCACTCGACCCGACAACGGATAGCCGGCGTCGCCCATCCCATCTTTGCCATGGACGTACTCCGCTGTCTCCAAAGACCGCATCATCGGCTTGGCCGCACCCGCATATACCGGCACGTCGGCACCACACAATTCCACCGTGTACAGCGCATTCTGTACTGCTTGGTCAAGGCCGACGTTGCCTGACACCACGGTGATCGCCTCGACATCGACGTCGGGACGGCTCAGAGCCATCACCAAAGCAACGGCATCATCGCTGGCGGTATCGGTGTCAATCAAGAATCGTCGCATCCGCTGATCCTACGTGCTCAAACCCAAGCTCAAGACCTTCGGAGGCAGAGCGTCCTACGCCGGTAGCCTGTGGCCCCATGAGTGCCGCCGCCAACGCTCCCTATCCACATGTCGGCAAAGCGGATCTGCCGGGCATTGAGCGGCGTATTCTCGAATACTGGGCGACCAATGACACCTTCGAGACCTCCGTTGAGCAGCGCCCGGTTGACACCGAATACGTGTTTTACGATGGCCCGCCGTTCGCTAATGGGCTCCCCCACCACGGGCATCTGCTAACCGGCTACGTGAAAGATGTCGTCCCCCGCTACTTCACGATGAAGGGCCGTCGGGTTGAGAGGCGCTTCGGCTGGGACTGCCACGGCCTTCCCGCCGAGATGGAAGCCGAGAAGGAACTCCCGGTCGCCGGCAGAGCATCGATCATCGAGTACGGCATCGAGAAGTTCAACGAGTACTGCCGTACTTCGGTGCTCAAATACACAAAAGAGTGGGAGAAGACGGTCACCCGGCAAGCCCGCTGGGTCGATTTCGACAACGACTACAAGACCATGGACCGCGACTACATGGAATCGGTCATGTGGGCGTTCAAACAGCTTTGGGACAAAGGGCTGATCTACCAGTCGAACCGGGTCCTGCCCTATAGCTGGGGTGCCGAGACACCTCTGTCGAACCACGAGATCCGGCTTGATGACGCCACCCGTCCCCGCCAAGACCCGGCGATCACCGTGGGGTTCGAACTCGACGACCCAAGCGGACTGCCCGGTTCAAGCGACACGGGCGTCGGCGACACGGGTGCTGACCAGACGGGTGCTGACCAGACAGTATCGATTCTGGCTTGGACGACAACGCCGTGGACATTGCCGTCGAACCTTGCTCTAGCAGTGGGTCCCGACCTCCAGTACGCGGTGATGCGCAATGCTGACGGAAGTCGCTACGTGCTGAGCGAAGCCGCGATCGCGTCCTACGAGCGCCAACTCGGCGATGCAACCCACATCGGCACTATCAGTGGATCCGAGCTCGTGGGCCGCACCTATGTGCCACTGTTCAGTTTCTTCGCCGATATGGCAGAGGTCGATCCACAAAAGTCGCATCACGGCAAGAACCGTGCCTTCGTCGTTCTCGAGGGTGACTTCATCGACACCTCCGAAGGCACCGGTGTGGTGCACATGGCACCCGGGTTCGGTGAGGACGACCAACGCGTGGCTGCCGCCGCCGGCATCGGCACGGTAGTGCCGGTCGACGATTCCGGTTGTTTCACCGAAGAAGTCACCGATTGGGCGGGCATCAACGTGCTCGAAGCCAACGCTGGGATCATCAAAGCGCTACGCGACACAGGTCAGCTGGTGCGTCACGACAGCTATACCCACAACTACCCGCACTGTTGGCGCACAGACACGCCGATCATCTACAAAGCCATGCCGAGTTGGTATGTGAAAGTCACCGAGATCCGCGATCGGCTGCTGGAAACCAACCAGGAAATCAACTGGGTCCCAAGCCATATCCGCGACGGACGATTCGGCATGTGGCTCGAAGGCGCAAGGGACTGGTCGATCTCACGCAACCGATTCTGGGGTTCGCCCATCCCCATTTGGGTCAGCGACAATGATGACTTTCCCCGCACCGACGTGTACGGCAGCCTTGATGAGTTGGAGGCCGACTTCGGGGTGCGCCCCGACAACCTCCACCGCCCCTTCATCGACGAGTTGGTACGACCCAACCCCGATGACCCCAGCGGCCGCTCGATGATGCGGCGGGTCCCTGAAGTCCTCGATTGCTGGTTCGAGTCCGGTGCTATGCCCTTCGCTCAGGTCCACTACCCGTTCGAGAACAAGGAATGGTTCGACGAGCATTTTCCAGCCGATTTCATCGTCGAGTACATCAACCAGTCACGCGGCTGGTTCTACACCTTGCATGTGTTGGCCACGGCGTTGTTTGATCGTCCCGCTTTCCAAAACGTCATCTGCCACGGAATCCTGCTGGCCGATGACGGAGCCAAGCTCTCCAAGAAACTGCGCAACTACACAGAGCCGGAAGACATCTTCTCCAAGCAGGGTTCCGACGCTTTGCGTTGGTACTTCATGTCGTCCAACATCGTGCGAGGTGGCGATGCCAGGATCTCTGATCAGGCCATCGACGATGTCGTACGCCAGGTGATCCTGCCGATCTGGAACGCCTATTCGTTCTTCACGCTGTATGCCAACGTCGAGAACTATCAGGCGAGTTTTCGCACCGACAGCACCGAGTTGCTCGATCGCTACATCCTCGCCAAGACCCGCGACCTCGTAGCCAAAACCGAAGCCCGGATGGACACCTACGACCTGGCAGGAGCGGCGACGGAGATCCGCTCGTTCATCGACGCGCTCAACAATTGGTACATCCGCCGTTCCCGGGACCGTTTCTGGGGGGTGGACGGCAGCGGAGCAGACTTCGGCGGACTCGACACGCTATACAGCGTTCTAACCACGCTTGTGCAGGTAGCAGCACCTTTCTTGCCGATGATCAGCGAAGAGATCTGGCTAGGCCTATCGGGCAACGACGAATCAATGGCACCGTCGGTACATCTCTGCGACTGGCCATCGCTCGACGATTTTCCTACCGACGACGCGCTTGTGGCCGCGATGGACCGGCTTCGAGATGTCGCCTCCACAGCATTGCGGTTGCGCGAGAACGAAGGTTTGCGGGTTCGACTACCGCTGGCATCGCTCACCGTGGCGGGCCGGAACGCAACCACGCTTGAACCGTTCAGGGAACTGCTCGCGGATGAACTCAACGTCAAGGCCGTGAGAGTCACCGACGAGATTGGGAGCCTTGCCACGTTGATTCTTCGACCCGACGGCAGAGCGCTCGGTCCGCGTCTTGGTTCAGCGGTGCAAGCTGTGTTCGCCGCGGCACGCAAGGGTGAATGGGAAGCCGAACCAGATGGCACAGTAACGGTCGCCGATCAGGTGTTGAGCGCACAGGAATACGAACTCGTGCTGGAGTCTCCCGAGGGCGTCGTGGCAGCGGCTCTGCGCTCCAACGATGCGGTGGTCAGCATCGACACCAACCTCACCCCGGAACTCGAAGCCGAAGGTCTCGCCCGAGACATGGTCCGCGAGATCCAGAACGCTCGCCGAGCCGAAGATCTGGTGGTCACCGACCGTATCGAGGTCTGGATCACAGCTGCTGCCAACACTGCCGTCACATCGCTCAAAGAACACGACGCCTATGTGTCTGAACAGGTACTAGCCACCCAGATCAGCACCGCCCCAGCCCCTGAACACCTGCGCATCCACGAGACAAAAATCGACGGCGAACCTTATTGTTTCTCGCTGCGCACGATCCCGACACAGCCTGCCAACCGAGCGAGCAAGTAGGCGACCGACGTGGAACGCTTGGAGTTCACCGGCGGAGCGGGAGCGCAACTCACTGGCGTGTTGCATCGCCCGCCTGACGGTTCCGAGGTTCTGGGAGCGGCCCTGCTAGCCCACTGTTTCACCTGCTCGAAGGACCTGTTCACGACCACCCGCATTGCCAAGGGTCTGGCCAGTGGCGGATACCTCACGATGGCTTTCGATTTCACCGGACTCGGCGACAGCGGCGGAGAAATGGCATCCACAACCGTTGCCACAAATGTGGCTGATCTGACTCAAGCCGCGGTGGCGTTGATCCGGCGCGGCGTCGGCCCGTGTGTGCTGGTCGGCCACAGTCTTGGTGGCTCCGCCGCGGTACTGGCTGCGTCGCGCCTGCACACCGTGACCGCAGTCGTGGCAGTCGCCTCTCCAGCCTCGGTCGCCCATGTCGAGCACCTCTTTGACGCAGATGCCCTTGAGCAGATCCGCAGCGACGGTCAAGCCGAGGTCAAGATTGGTCCACGACCGGTAACCATCGGCAGGGAGTTCCTAGCCGACCTGCACCGACACGACGTGACCGCAGCGGCAGCGGAACTGGACCGACCCATGTTGGTGGTACAAGCTGGAGCCGACACCGTGGTTGGACACGACCAAACTGAAGCGCTGGCCGAAGCCGGATCTGCGACGCTTCATACGGTCCCGGGAGCCGACCATCTGTTCACTAACCGAGATCACTCCGACGAACTAGTCCGTGCCATCCTCAACTGGCTATCCAAGGACCGCTCGGCCTCTTAGTTGTCGAGTCGGCGGCCTTCTTCTACCAGGTTGATCTCCCAGATCACCTTCGCTAGGGCATCGCCAGCGGTGATCGTTGGGAACCTCAAGGGGTTTTCTGGCGTCACTGTCGTTGGAACCGGAGCCAGAATCGTCCATGGTTCCGGATGGGCAAATTGCACCACCGAATAGCGGTCACCCTGCTGCCCCTGGCCTGAGACGACTCGGTGAAATCCTGGTGGGATCAGCCCGTTGGTGAACCGTTCAAGCATCAATCCGGTGTTGAGGATCGCTCCGTCGTCTGGAGGCACGGCATCAATCCAGCCGTCTTCGACTTTTACCTGCAAGCCGGCCGCGGTAGCGCGGGGCAACGCAGTGATCAGGTTGATGTCAGCGTGCTCAGCGGCCCACACATGGGTCTCATCGGGTGCCTGCTCCATCGCCGGGTAGTGGATTGCCCGGGTGAGGTTTGCGCCGTCGACAAGCATCTGCTCGAAGAAGGATTCGTGAAGTCCCAGACCAACCGCAATGATCCGCGACACCCGAATCTGTAGCTCCACAACCGTGTCGTGGAAATCAAGGAGTAGTTCGCCCACACCGGCGATGTCATCGTCGGGCAGCGTTGCCGGCCCATAGCGGAAGGGGTACTGGGTGCGAAGCGGATGACCGTTGGGCCGCGGAGCATGCCAGTTGATCATCTCCTTGAAGTCGGGCACATCGGCGATCGCAGCAGTCTCCACCAGCAGCCCGGTGTAGCCAGTTTGCCCGTTGCTACCAGGCACTATGTACGCATCCTTGCGGTCTTGCGGCAACGAGAAGAACTCCTCGAGTTTGCCGTAGACCTCGTCGATCATGTCAATACTCATGTCGTGCTCGACGTAAACGAAGCCTGTCACCAGGCTCTTCATCACCCCATCGACAACGCCCTGACGGGCAGCACGGTCGCCCCGTTCAAACGCCAACAGGTCAACGTCCAGTATCTCCATCCAAAAACACTAGCCCTGAACTGGCAATTAGCCGAAATGTACCAACTCATTTGCAAGTGCCACTGCGCACTGATTACGCTCATGTAATTACATGAGCGCGATCAGTCGGTCTAAGAAGAACCGCTTGGAACTACTGATCCTCAAAACCCTCCCCGGGCACGGAAAGGTCACGCAATGGTGATGCAACAGGATCGGCTAAGCGCCGTGCAGAGCACACCTGCAGCCTCAGCCGTCACTACCAGCATGCGAGTACGCAAGCGCAACGGCACGCTAGAACCCGTTGACGTCAACAAAATTGTCAACGCAGTCGCCAGAGCGACCGAAGGACTACACGGCGTCGACCCCATGTTCGTGTCGACACGCACTATTGCCGCGCTAGCCGACGGCGCCACCACCCAGGAACTCGACGAACTGTCGATCCGCACCGCCGCGGGTTTGATCGTTGAGGAACCCAACTACTCCAAACTCGCTGCCCGCCTGCTCTCGACCTACATCGACAAAGAGGTCCGCAACCAAAACGCCCCCTGGTTCTCAGAGTCAGTAACACTAGGCCACAAGCTTGGCCTTATCAGCGACGAAGTCTTCGAGTTCGTCGGCGAGCACGCCCCAGAACTCAACGCCGCCATCGACAGCCAACGAGACAGGAACTTCGAGTTCTTCGGGATCCGCACGGTCTACGACCGCTACCTCCTACGCCACCCCGAGACCCGAAAAGTCATCGAAACCCCGCAGTACTTCTTCCTCCGTGTCGCCTGCGGACTTTCCAACAACCCCGAAGAAGCCATCTACTTCTACGACCTGATGTCATCGCTGGCATACCTGCCCTCAAGCCCCACGCTTTTCAACTCCGGCACCAAACACCCGCAGATGTCGAGCTGCTACCTGCTCGATTCCCCCGAAGACTCACTCGAAGGCATCTACAAGCGCTACACCGATATCGCTCAGCTTTCCAAGTTTGCTGGAGGAATTGGCGTCGCCTGGCATCGAGTTCGGTCCAAGAACAGTCTCATCGTCGGCACCAATGGGCTGTCCAACGGCATCGTGCCATGGCTCAGGACCCTTGATGCCTCTGTCGCTGCTGTCAACCAGGGGGGTCGTCGTAAAGGCGCAGCCTGCGTCTACCTAGAAGCATGGCATGCCGACATCGAGCAATTCCTCGAACTGCGAGACAACACCGGCGACCACACCCGCCGGACGCACAACATCAACTTGGCTAACTGGATCCCCGATCTATTCATGGAGAGAGTCAAGAATGGCTGGAAGTGGAGCCTTTTCGACCCCAAGAAAGTCCCGGACTTGATCGACACGTACGGTGACGAGTTCCGTGCCATATACGAACAAGCAGAGGCCGACGGACTCCAAGAAAAGCAAGTCGAAGCCCGCGAGCTTTACCAACGCATGATGAGGGCACTGGCCGAGACAGGCAATGGTTGGATGACCTTCAAGGACTCCGCCAACCGGAAGTGCAACCAGACCGGTCCCGGTTCAACGGGCGAAACCAACGCCCGCGACCGAGTCGTGCACCTATCCAACTTGTGTACCGAGATCCTTGAGGTCACAAGCCAAAGCGAGACTGCGGTGTGCAACCTCGGCTCGGTCAACCTCGGCAAGTTCGTTACCACGATCCCCTCCGAAACGCCCCCGACGCTTAACAGCGCTACCAGCACAAACGGCGCAACTCCCGACCAGACAGCCACAGCACGAACCGCCCCAACTGACGTGAAAACGATGGACTACCAGAGGCTCGGGCAGGTAGTGCGCCAAGTTGTGCCGTTCCTTGATCGAGTGATCGACATCAATTTCTACCCGACCCCAGAGGCCGGCACATCCAACCACCGCTGGCGACCCGTCGGCCTCGGATTGATGGGTTTGCAAGATGTCTTCTTCAAAATGAGTCTGGCTTTCGATTCGCCCGAAGCGCGCGAAGTCTCCCGCCGTATAAGCGAGGAGATTTACTTCAACGCCCTATGGGCCTCAACGGAATTGGCCGAGAGCAACGGAGCGCACGCCGCCTTCGCCGAAACCAGAGCGGCCCAAGGCGACCTGCAGTTCGACCTGTGGGGCGTCGAGCCATCAGACCCCGAGCGCTGGGAGACCCTGCGCCAACGCATCTCCCAGCACGGTCTGCGCAACTCGCTGATGATCGCCATCGCCCCAACCGCGACCATCGCTTCGATCTCCGGATGCTACGAGTGCATCGAGCCACAGGTATCCAACCTTTTCAAACGAGAAACCCTCTCAGGAGAGTTCATGCAGATCAATCGCTACCTCGTCGCAGAACTTCAGCGCTGGGGTCTGTGGGACACCGACATGATCGCCGATGTCAAGAAGGCGGAAGGCTCAATCCAAACAATTGACCGTGTACCCGACGACCTCAAGACCATCTATCGAACGGCATGGGAAATCCCGATGAAGTCTCTTATTGAGATGGCCGCTGACCGCGGCGCCTTCGTCGATCAGAGCCAATCACTGAATCTGTTCATGGAGGCCCCGACTATCGGAAAGCTGTCTTCCATGTACATGCACGCCTGGGAGAAGGGCCTGAAGACCACCTATTACCTGCGGAGTCGCCCAGCAACACGTATCAACAAAACTACGGCCGGCGCGCCGGGAACCGGTGGTCCGACCAACGGCTCCCGGGACAAGAAGACCTCCACAGACGCCGAAGCTCTCGCCTGCTCACTTGAAAATCCCGAGACATGCGAGGCATGCGACTGATGGCCCTAACTGACGATCTGAGTTTTGCCACTGATCCGGCACCGGCCACTGATCCAGCACAGCCTTCAGAAGGCCATGCCGGTCATTACGCCACACCGGCCAATGCCGAATCCAACATCTTGGACCCTGGCTTCAACTTGACCTTGCGGCCAATGCGCTATCCGCAGTTTTTTGAGATGTACAAGGACGCGATCAAGAACACCTGGACCGTCGAAGAAATCGACTTCTCCGACGACCTCACCGACCTTGACCGCAAGCTGATGCCCGCCGAGAAGCACCTCATCAGCCGACTCGTCGCGTTTTTCGCTACGGGTGACTCGATCGTGGCCAACAATCTTGTCCTCAATCTCTACGAGCACATCAACTCACCCGAGGCGCGGATGTATCTTTCGCGCCAACTCTACGAAGAGGCACTGCACGTCCAGTTCTATCTGAACCTGCTCGACAACTACATCCCCGACGCCGACGAGCGGGCCGCTGCTTTTTGCGCAATCGACAACATTCCCTCGATACGGGCAAAAGCAGAGTTCTGCTTCAAGTGGATGGACTCTGTCGGCAAAGGTCCGCTGCTGACTGCGGAGGATCGTCAGCGGTTCCTTATGAACCTGATCTGCTTCGCCACTTGCATCGAAGGCTTGTTCTTCTTCGCCGCTTTCGCCTATGTCTACTTCCTGCGTTCAAAGGGCCTCCTCAACGGTTTGGCAGCGGGCACCAACTGGGTGTTCCGCGACGAATCAATGCACATGAACTTCGCCCTCGAGGTGATCAACACGGTGCGCTCCGAAGAACCAGAACTCTTCGACGCTGAACTCGGCGAACGCATCACCGCCATGCTTGAGGAGGCCGTCGAGGCCGAATTCCTGTTTGCACAAGATCTTCTGGGCGAAGGTGTGCCGGGTATGTCCACCTCCGACACCCGCAACTACCTTGAGTTCGTTGCAGATCAGCGACTCGTCCAGTTGGGCCTTCCCCGGCGCTTCGGTTCCCGCAACCCGTTCGCCTTCATGGAGTTGCAGGATGTGCAGGAGTTGTCGAACTTCTTCGAGCGGACGGTATCGGCATACCAGGTCGGTGTTGAGGGCGAAGTCTCTTTCGACGAAGATTTCTAGCGACCCACCCACAAGAGCGGGAATCGATGGGCGTGTCGCGGCGTTTCTAATACCATGACTGGTGTGGTAACTCGGATCGCGGCGACACTGCTAGTGGTCGCCGGAATAGGTGCCATCGTCTGGGTGTCGGTGCGCGACCAGGACGAGCCCCAGTCCGTCACCGAAGTGCTTGCGCAGCGCCAATCCGAGTCAGTCGACGAGACCCCCGAACCGATCCCGGTGTTGGGTCAAGCCGACACGCTCACTGGGCTCGACGGCTGGCTCAACACCGATGCAACCTCGCTGGAACAGATTCGTGCCGACAACGAACTGACGATCGTTCAGTTCTGGACCTTCGGCTGCTACAACTGCAAGAACACCCTTGATGCCCTAGCCCAGATATACGCCGACTTCGGTGACCGTGACGTGGAGATCATCGGGGTTCACGCCCCGGAGTTCTCCTACGAAGCCGATGTTGACAACATTATTTCCGCCGCCGCGGAACTCGGTGTTACCTGGCCGATCGCACTCGACACCAACAAGCGCAACTTCCACCGCTGGCAGGAAGGGCCCACCGCGTATTGGCCGCGGGTCTACCTGATCGACAGCGACAACCAGATCCGGCTTGACAAGCGCGGCGACCGCTCCTCGAACTACGCCCTGCTCTACGAGTACGTAGAGCGACTGCTCGACGGCGAGGCTTAGGTCGCGGTGGCTACGTTTGTTGAAGGGGTCGAGGCGATCACCCAAGCGTGCACCCTTGTCGTGCTGCTGCCCGGTTTGGCAATGGTGCTGGTTGCTCGTCGCGGTCGACTCACCTTGGCGCTCGGCTATACCGTCTTCGCCGCCGTGTTGATGTGGTCCCAGGCCGCGGGGCACTGGTCAATCGTGAGCCGCGGCGCGATCGTCGTCCCTCTCGGAATACTGGTAGCGGCAACGTTTGTGGCAGCCCGATCAGCCGAACGTGCAGATCAACGCCGGTTAATCGGCGCCGGAGTCATCGGCGGTACGCTCGCGGGTTGGATGTGGCTTCCCTGCGTGGGCACTCAGCTCGGCGACATTTTGAACAATGCAACTAGCCAAGGACTTCGCACCTTGGCGCTGATGCTTGTCTACACGGTCGGGGCGCTGCTCCCGATGCTGCTACTCGCTCTTCTCAGCCACGCCGTACCAGCCAGCGAGAAGATCCTCAACCACCGTGCGCTCGGAGTCATCGGGATGGGATTCGGCGCGCTCTACGCCATCACAGTCGCTATCGGCCGCTACGACGACCTAGTAGGCGAGCTCTACCGAATCTCGGCGACCTAGAGCGCGCTCAGCGGTCGACTGAACCGCCGTAGCCGGTGGTGCCAGAGGCACCCGCGGCAGCACCGAGGCGTTGCAAAGGCGTGGTGTGAGTAGATGGCGTCGGCGTGAACTCGACGGGCATCTTCTTCACACCACCGATGAAATTGGAGCGCAGGTAGTCGAGGTCTCCGACCAATCGAATATCTGGCAAGCGCTCGGCGATGCCCTTGAACATCAGACGAATCTCCATGCGAGCCAGGTTGGCTCCAAGACAGAAGTGAGGTCCGCCGCCTCCAAAACCAATGTGGTCGTTGGGGGTCCGCTCAATGTCGAAACGCCAAGGATCAGCAAAGGCCCGGGGGTCGCGGTTGGCGGCAATATGCCACATCACGACCTTGTCGTCTTCTTTGATCTTGACACCACCCACTTCATAGTCCCGCATGGCTTGACGGCGGAAATGGAGAACCGGCGTAGCCCAGCGCACCACCTCGTCGGCCATGGTCGCGGCGTAACGGTCGGGATCTGAGCGGTACTTCTCCCACTGGTCGGGAAATTGGAAGAAGCCGTGCATGCCATGGGTCATCGAGTTGCGGGTGGTTTCGTTGCCTGCCACACAGAGCAGCAGGAAGAACATGTCGAACTCGGTCTCACTGAGCTTTTCCCCGTCGATATCGGCAGACAGCAGGGTGGTGATGATGTCGTCTGCGGGCTTGTCCCGGCGTTCCTTCTGCAGAGCATTGGAGTACGCGAACAGCTCCATTGAAGATGCGATCAGATCTTCCCGGGAAGCGACGACATCAGGATCGTCGCCGCCGATCATGGCGTTGGTCCAGTCGAAGATTTTTAGACGGTCCTCCAGTGGGATGCCCATCATCTCCGCGATCGCCTGCAACGGAAGTTCGGCGCTCAGATCGTCCACAAAGTCGGCATAACCCTGCTCAGACACCCTGTCGATGATCATGTCGGTGCGATTCAGCAGGTAGTCCTCCAGCAAGTTGATCATCCGCGGTGTGAAACCGCGACTGACAATCCGGCGATAGCGGGTGTGCTTAGGGGGATCCAAGGAGATCATCGAATCATGCCTGAATTCGTCGATTGCATCTGCGCGGTTCCGCTCGGTCATCTGAGTGCCACCGCGATTGGACGAGAACGCTTCGGCGTTGCGGTTGACCTCTTTGAGGTGCTCAAGCCGGGTGATAGCCCAGAACCCAGGACCCCTGTCTCCCTCATCGATCCAATGAATCCCTGGGTCGGTCTCACGCAGGCGCTCAAGCATGTCGTGGTGTTCCTGGCGCTGGAACGCATCCATGTCCCACAAATCAACACCATCAGTAACTGTCATGCTCACTCCTAGTTTTGCCTTCCTACGAAGGAACTTTAGAGTAAGGACACCCCGATTAGAAAATCAAACTGCGGGAGCGACAACCGGCTCAGGCCCGACATAGCGCGCACTGGGCCGCATGATCTTGCCCTCGGCGTGCTGCTCAACCACATGCGCGGCCCAACCAATCGATCGACTGACCGAGAACGTCGGGGTGAACATCTCGCGGGGCAAACCAACCAGTTCCAGAACCACACCGGCCCAGAACTCGACGTTGGTAACGATCCGCTGATCGGGTCTCCACTCGGCCAACACCGCTAGGATCTCACTTTCGATTCCCGCAGCGCGGTCCACGAGTTCGCCACCAAGGCGCTCTGCGGCTTCGCGCAACACAACCCCGCGAGGATCTTCAGCCCGATAGACGGCATGACCAAATCCCATGATCTTGTCGCCCGCGCCGAGACGAGCGCGGGTCCAGTCAGCAGCAGTAGCCGGATCGCCAATTTCATCAATCATCTGCATACAACGACTCGGCGCTCCACCATGCAATGGACCCGTGAGTGCTCCCACCGCGGCAACCAGCGACCCGGCCATATCCGCTCCCGTGCTGGCCACCACTCGACCCGTGAAAGTCGAGGCGTTGAAACCATGGTCGAGCGTGGCCACAAGGTACTGCTCAACGGCACGTTCAACCTCTGCGCTCGGAACCGAGTCGGTCACCATACGGAAATAGTCAGCGGCATGGCCGATGGCAGGGTCTGGAGCTACCGGCGACAACCCCCGCCGCTGTCGATAGTGGCGAGCGAGGATCGTGGGCACAACCGCAGCGAGACGCATCGCGTCGCCATGTATCTCTTCAGCGCTGCGGTCAAGCAGCGGGCCGCGGGCTTCGTGATCACCCACCGCAAGCATGCCGATACGAAGAGCCACCATTGGATCGCCAACCCAACGGGCGCTCTCGTCAAGTAGCCGCGACACCGGCTCAGGGAGCGTTCGCAATTGGCCTGGATCTAGACGCGGCACCTCGGGAGGCAGCGCACCGCTCATCTGCAAAGTCCACACATCTTCGAGCGACCGGGTACGAGCGAGCTCCGCGGCGTCGTACTGTCGGTAATGGAAGAATCCCTCTTGGCCTCTTACCGCGCCGAGCATGGTGTCAGCCACCGCCAAGCCCTTGAGTCCGGGGGGCGCGATTTCCATGGGTATTCTCTCCCTTGTTCTAGCGATGTTCTTAGCAAGTGGCCGCTGCAATCAAGCTTCGGTAGTTCTTTGAACTCAGAGTCCGAATCGATACCGCTGTACTCAATATTGCCGCGGAGAAAGACAAAACGACAACACCGGCCCCGCTCTTGGGCGGATTCAGTTTCGCGGGTGTGGTCAGCTGTCGAGCAAACGGTCGACAGCGACACTCGGGCTTATTTTACCGGCTGCAACTGCGGCTTCCAGTTCGGCGTTGCGGGCAGCGAAAGCACTATCAGCCGCGACTTGATCCAACAACCGTTCGCGCACCATGTCGCGCATCCAATTGAGTTGTTGATCTCTTCGGCGTTGCTCTCGTTCACCTGTTTCGCCAAGCGCGTGGCGATGCTGTTGCACAAGTGTCCAGATCTCGTCCAGTCCCTCACCAGTAAGCGCAGAACAAGTGACGACGGGAGTGCTCCAATCGGGGCTTTGCGGCGCCAACAGGTGCAGCGCTCGGCGATAATCAACCGCGGCGAGCTCAGCGGGCTGCGAATTGTCCCCGTCGGCCTTGTTGACAGCCACAAGATCGGCCAACTCCAAAACACCTTTCTTGATGCCCTGCAGTTCATCGCCCGCCCCTGCCAACATCAGCACCATAAAGATGTCGACCAAGGAATGGACCACCGTCTCTGACTGCCCGACTCCCACAGTCTCAACGATGATGGTGTCGTAGCCACCTGCCTCCAGTACCAGCATCGACTCACGAGTTGAGCGGGCCACACCCCCGAGGGTGCCAGCCGACGGTGCGGGCCTGATGAAAGCCCCCTCGTCAGCAGACAGTTTCGTCATCCTTGTCTTGTCGGCAAGGATTGAACCACCGCTACGCGAACTCGAAGGATCAACCGCTACAACCGCGACACGGCGATTTGCCGCAGTGAGTCTGGTGCCAAGCGTTTCGATGAACGTCGACTTGCCGACACCGGGAACACCGGTGATCCCAATCCGGTCGGCTTTGCCGGTGTGCGGCAGCAACACCTCCAGCAGCGCCGCGGCTCGCAGACGATGTCTGGGTTTGGTCGATTCAACAAGCGTGATGGCGCGCCCAATGGCACTGCGATCACCGGTGAGCACCGCGGCAGCGAGGTCTCCGTCGCGTGCGGTTGGTTCGCCTTCATCGTCTGGGATTGCGCTTGACATCACTGCCGACGTTACCGTTTCGTCTGTCCCGAACGAGACTAGGAAACTAAAACAAGTCGAGCAGTTCCACCGCGGCGTCGGCAACAACCGTTCCCGGGGGGTAGACAGCCACCGCGCCCATCTCCAGCAGGGTCGCAATGTCGTCTGGAGGAATCACCCCGCCGACGGTGATCTTGATGTCTGAACGGCCTAGTCGTTCGAGTTCGCGGATCAACTCGGGCACCAGTGTGAGATGGCCGGCTGCCAATGACGATGCCCCCACCACATGGACATCGGCCTCAACGGCTTGGCGTGCCACCTCGGCGGGGGTTTGAAACAGAGGACCAATGTCGACATCGAAACCGAGGTCGGCAAAAGCTGTGGCGATAACCTTTTGGCCCCGGTCGTGACCGTCCTGGCCCATCTTGGCCACAAGAATGCGGGGGCGACGGCCACGGGCTTCGGCGAACGCCTCGACTCGTTCTCTGACTCTGGTGATGGAATCGTCGTTGGCGCCCATTTCGGCTCGGTACACCCCTTCGATAGTACGGATCTGCGCTACATGACGACCGTAGACGTTTTCTAGGGCGTCGCTGATCTCCCCCACTGTTGCTTTCTGGCGGGCCGCGTCTATAGCGAGGGCCAAAAGGTTGCCCTCCGCGGTCTTCGCGGCCGTGGTCAACGCCGCTAAGGCGGACTCCACGCCGCGGTCGTCTCGTTCGGCTCGCAACTGCTCCAGCTTGGCAATCTGGGCGGCTCGCACATCGGCGTTGTCGATCTTGAGGACTTCAACATCTTCGTGTTGTCCTAGTCGCGGATCAAGCCGGTATTTGTTGACACCGATCACCGCCTGAGCACCAGAGTCGATACGAGCTTGGGTTCGTGCGGCTGCTTCCTCAATCCTCATCTTGGGGATTCCTGCTTCGATGGCTGCCGCCATGCCGCCCATACCTTCCACTTCGCTGATGTGGCCCCAGGCAACTTCGGCTAGATCGTGGGTCAATTTCTCAACGTGATAGCTGCCTCCCCAAGGGTCGACCGTGCGGGTTGTACCGCTCTCCTGTTGCAAGAACAGTTGGGTGTTGCGGGCGATTCGGGCAGAGAAATCGGTGGGCAGTCCGAGTGCCTCATCCAAGGCGTTGGTGTGAAGAGACTGGGTATGGCCCTGGGTGGCGGCCATCGCCTCTACACAAGTGCGAACGACATTGTTGTAGACGTCTTGGGCGGTGAGGCTCCAACCGCTGGTCTGAGAATGCGTGCGCAACGACAGCGACTTCGGGTTTTCAGGGCCGAATTGCGCCATCAACTTCGCCCACAGCAAGCGGGCAGCACGGAGTTTCGCCACTTCCATGAAAAAGTCCATGCCAATGCCCCAAAAGAAGCTGAGACGTGGGGCAAACGAGTCAACCGGCAACCCGGCGGAAATCCCTGCCCGCACGTATTCGATACCGTCGGCCAAGGTGTAAGCCAGTTCGAGATCAGCGGTCGCTCCGGCTTCTTGGATGTGGTAGCCCGAGATCGAAATCGAGTTGAACTTCGGCATCTGCTGCGACGTGAAAGCGAAAATGTCCGAGATGATCCGCATGCTCGGAGCCGGTGGGTAGATGTAGGTATTTCGGACCATGAACTCTTTGAGAATGTCGTTTTGGATGGTCCCTGAAAGCTGAGGTGGTTTCACCCCCTGCTCTTCAGCGGCCACCACATACAGGGCCAGCACCGGCAGTACCGCGCCGTTCATGGTCATGGAGACGCTCATCTGATCCAGTGGGATGCCCTCGAACAACTGGCGCATATCCAGGATCGAGTCGATTGCGACCCCAGCCATGCCCACATCGCCCGAGACGCGGGGGTTGTCGGAGTCATAGCCGCGGTGTGTTGCCAGATCGAATGCGATTGAGAGGCCTTTTTGACCGGCTGCCAGGTTGCGGCGATAGAAGGCGTTGGATTCTTCAGCGGTTGAAAACCCGGCGTATTGGCGGATGGTCCACGGCTGGTTCACATACATCGTCGGGTACGGGCCTCGAAGGAACGGTGCGAATCCCGGCAACGTATGCGGGAAATCGAATTCAGCGATGTCTGCCGCGGTCGCGACCGCAGAAATATCGATTCCCTCCGGGGTTCGGCTGATATGGGCACGTCCCGCGGCGATCTGTTCGTTGTCGAGACCGGTGAATTCACCGCCGTCAAGGTCAACCGTCGTGAAATCCGGGATCACGCTCATTGCTTCACCGTAGCGGCCACCGCAGCGCCAACAGCAATGATCCAGACGCCGGTTTCTGGGACTACGGTCTGTTCCGTCATCGGTCTATTGGGACTTCGTCCACACAAACGAACACGGAGCAGCGATCATCGCCGCTGCCATCGAAGAACACCTCCACCAAGCCCTCAGCCAACTGGACTAGAGGCCGAGGTCGGATTGGAGGCGGGTCAGGGCCTCAACTACATCCATTCCCTGATGCCAGAACTCGTCGACACCGGCGGTTTCCAGATCGCCGCGAAGATCACCTGGCTGACCAGCGAGAATCACTCGCTTGGCGCCCGCCTCACGCAACGCCAATGTTGTACCGACGCCTCGAAGCGCATAAACGGGATCCGATGAACAGATCACCGCGACCGCCGCACCAGATTCGCTGAAGCGAGCTTCGGCTTCCAACGGCGATTGAGAGCCGTGCACCTGTGCTCCCGAACCGACCAGACCCGCCACAGCCAAGAGGTTGGAGACCCAGGTGCTGCGAGCCGTGTGGGTCGCCAAATCCCCAAGCGCGGCAATGTGCACTCGGGGGCGCTCACCGGTAGCCAACAGATGGCGGTCAGCGGCGTCTCGCAGAGCTTCAAACGGCGCTGCCAGTCGGCGTAGCGGAAGCCCCGCCCCCGCCGACGCCTCGGGTGTGCTGAGTTCTTGTCCCGATTGTTCTTCATCTGCCAAGTATGGATATTCCGACACTCCGGTAATGACCTCACTACGGGTGTGCAGCGCTTCAAGTCTTCGCTGCCACGAGCGGTCAATCGCCAAACGCACCGAACCATCGGCAATGACCGCCTCTATCCCGCCCGCAGCCTCAACTTCTACAAACTCAGACCAAGCCCGAGCAGCGAGTCGAGAGGTCAGAGACTCAACGAACCACGCACCCGAGGCAGGATCCACTACCCGAGCGAGATGTGACTCTTCGATCAGCACCGTCTGGGTGTTACGAGCAACACGTCGAGAAAAGTCGTCGGGTGGACCAGACGCCTCATTGAAAGGCAACACTGTGACCGCATCAGCACCTCCGACACCAGCCGCAAAGGCTGCTGCCGTCGCCCGCAACATGTTGACCCACGGGTCGCGGCGGCTGTAGATCGCCCGACTGGTGACCGCCTGTTGGAGTTGCGGCGCAGCGGTGGGATCAATACCAGACGCCTCCAACACCCGTGCCCAGAGACGTCTTGCCGCACGCAGTTTGGCCATATTGACGAACTGGTCGGCGCCAATGCTCAGCCTGAAACCGATGGTGTTCGCCCCAAGCAGGGGGTCGACGTCAAAGGACTCAAGTAGGCGGAGATAGGCGACCCCAGTAGCGATGCCGTACGCAAGTTCGCAAGCCTCACTGGCACCGGCCTCGGCGTAGCGAGTCGAGTCGACACTCAATGTCCGACCTGATGGCAAGAACGACACCAGCGAAGCGGCCACGTTCACCACATCGGCTGCGTTGGCGAAACCACCGCGCGGCACCTCGCCAATGGGGTCCAGTCCAAACCAGCTGGCGGTGGTGGCCAAATTGCCTTGCTGTTGAATCACCGCAGCCAGCGCGCGCGCGGCGTTGATGTCGGCATGAGGGGCCAAGACCACCGCGGCCAAATCGAACAAAACCCCCGCAGTAGCCCGCTGCAGCGTATCCAGGGTCCAGTTCGGGCTCGGGGGGACCAACTCAACGGAAGTGACGCCGCGTTCAAGTTCTTCGAGAACCGCGCGACCGCAAGCGTCGGGGTCGTCTGCGCTGAACTGCTGGCGCACATTCCAACCGCGCTCAAGCCGTTGCGCGTCAACGGGTACAAACGTCGCGGGCTCAAGCGAGTCCGTTGCGGTGTAGAGCGGCTGAATATCAAGGTCGTCGCGAGTCGTCGAGACGAGCACCTCGTCGAATGACCTGCCGCGCAGCACTTTGGTGACTGCGTCTGCCCAATCTGAGAGTTCAGTCTTGCTGAAACTGAAGTCAAAGTCCGGTTCTGTCACCGTTCTATCCTATTGGCTGGTGCGTTTGGTCTACGAGGACCGTGCCAACACAGACCGAATAGTCGCCGCGATCGAGGCCTCAGAACACTGACGTAGAGCGGTCGAGCATCCCCCACTCGCGAAGGAGGTTCGCTTAGGTTGCGAATATGGCTCAGCAATCTTCGGCGTCGGCTTCAGGTCGTCCTGTTACTGATTTTGTTCACGGTCGCGGGTTGCGTTGGGCGTCGTTTGTTTCGCTGTTGGTATGCGCTCTTTTTGCTGGTGGATTGGTTCTTGGGTCGGTGAACGCCATCGAATCCGAAACGTATTCGTGCCAACCGCCGGTGACGCCGACTCACCCTTTCTCTGATGTGGGTGAAGACTCGTTCGCGTATGACGCCGTGGCCTGTATCTATCTGCTGGGTGTCACCACCGGCACCACGCCCACCACGTTTTCACCCGACGAATACGTGACCCGCGAACAGATGGCTTCGTTCATGGCTCGGCTATACCAAGCCGTTACCGGTACCGAAGCTCCGGTCGTGTCGACACCGTTCACTGACATACCTAGCGACTCGTTCGCACAAGATGACATCGCGCGAATCTATGGACTCGGCATCACCACCGGGACCACAACCACCACCTATTCGCCCTATTTTTTTGTGACCCGCGAGGAGATGGCGGCTTTCTTGGCACGGCTTTATCGAGCTGTTTATGACCAGCAGGCGCCGGTTGTGTTGACACCGTTTTTTGATGTGCCGTTGGACTCGTTCGCATACGACGACATTGGACGTATCTACGGGTTGGGTCTCACCACCGGGACCACAACCACCACCTATTCGCCCCACCTCAATGTGACCCGCGAGGAAATGGCGGCTTTCTTGGCGCGTTTCCGCCAACTCCCAGAACCCACAACCACAACCACCATCAACATCAACATCAACATCAACATCAACGCAGACGACACCACTGATCCGCCTTCACCACCCCAAGACGACACCAGCGACGAGGACACCAGCGACCACGAAGCAACCTCGCCACGTGATATCGCCTTTCTCCGCACGAGTTCCAACAGCACCGGCGAGATCTGGGTAATGGACGAAGATGGTCGCAACCTGAAACAAATCACCAGCACGAACAACTCCGCCGAGGACCCGACGTTTTCACCCAACGGAACATACATCGCTTATACGGCTGCGAGCGCCACAAGCATCCTGCAGATTTGGGTCATGAACGCGGATGGCAGCAACCCGATCCAGATCACCGAGGAACCTGAAGATCGAATAGCCGAATTTAGTGTTGATCCGTCCTGGTCAGCTGATGGCCAACGAATCGCCTACGTGAGTTACGGCTCGAATCACGCTTTCGAAATATTCGTCATGAATGCGGATGGTTCCAACCCGCAACAGATCACCAGCAGTTATCTGCATCCACGACAGCCCCGGTGGTCACCCGACGGCATGCGCATCGCCTTCACCAGGACCAACGGCGACAAAGATAGTGTTCTGGTAATCGACGCGGACGGCACCGACCTGAAGTATCTCAGTTCTGCGTCCAGCTCTAGTAATGATCCGGCGTGGTCCCCTGACGGCACAAAAATCTCCTTCGCAAGTCACCAAAGTGGCGAAACAGAACAAATCTGGGTGATGGACGCTGACGGGACCAACCAAACACAGATCACCGGCGACGGCTACTCAAACTCAGAACCAGCTTGGTCACCAGACGGACGCATCATCTATGTCAGCAATCGAGGTCACGATGTCAAAGAAGAGATCTGGATCATGGATGCCGATGGCACTAACCAACAAGCCGTTACCAGCGACGCCCGCAATGAGTTGGACAGGCAGCCCACATGGTCATCAAGCGCCACTGATGCCCCCTCATAAGTACTTGGACTTGGACCTGGGAAGCATCCACCACTAAACGGCAATACTGAAATAATTTTGTCCCTGTGGTCCGACATTTTTTCGACAATGCTTTAGGTCGCCCTGTCACAGCCATCGTCAACGATCGCAGGGCCAGGTTGGGACCATTCGTTTCGCTGCTGGTCTGTGCTCTCATTGCTGGCGGACTAGTCCTGGCTTCAGTAAACGCGAACGACATCAAGTTGCGAGTCTGCCCGAGTCCCGAAGCGCCAGTTCACCCTTTCACCGACGTATCTGAAGACTCGTTCGCATACGACGACGTGACCTGTATCTATCTACTCGGAGTCACCACGGGTACCAGCCCCACCACATATTCTCCTGACCGCTATGTGACCCGCGAGGAGATGGCCGCTTTCATGGGACGGCTCTATCGGGCTGTTACTGGTCTGGAAGCCCCGATCGTGCCGACTCCGTTCACCGACATGCCGACTAGCTCGTACGCATACGAACACTTGGGGAGAATCTATGGACTCGGGATAACCACTGGTACCAGCCCCACCACATACTCTACTTACTTTTTTGTGACCCGCGAGGAGATCGCTTCGTTCATGGCTCGTTTTTATCGAGCAATCAGTGGGAGCGAAGCACCGATCGTGGAGACACCGTTCACCGATGTACCAACCGACTCATACGCATACGACGATGTCGCACGAATCTATGGACTAGGGCTCACCACCGGCACTGGCCCAGAGGAATATTCACCCGAGAGGCACATGACACGTGAGGAAATGGCTTCATTCTTGGCGCGCTACTACCGACTGCTTCCCAGTCCCAGCGAGCTGGAGATATTGCGGAGAAACAGCCTCCTTGCGTCAACGACACAACCGCCGACCATCACACAACCGCCGACCATCACACAACCGCCGACCATCACACAACCGCCGACCATCACACAACCGCCGACCATCACACAACCGCCGACCATCACACAACCGCCGACCATCACACAACCGCCGACCATCACACAACCGCCGACCATCACACAACCGCCGACCATCACACAACCGCCGACCATCACACAACCGCCGACCGCAACGCTTCCACCACTCAACAACCCCGCGACTTGCACTCGAAGTAGTATCTCAAGTCACGCCATCGCCTTCGCCCGTTCGTTCTCCCACAGCGAGGGCACCCTACAAGTCTCAACCATCGGTGAGATCTGGATTTCAAACGAAGACGGCACGAATCTCTGCCGACTCACCAACACCAATGACGGAAGCAAGCATCCCGCATGGTCACCCAACGGCGCCTACCTCGCCTACACGGGCCCTGGCTTGAACGGCAGCGACTCGCAGATCTGGGTGGTGAACGCCGACGGCAGCAACGCACGGCAGATCACAAGCGCCCCGTCAACCGCCCCCTGGGAGTTCAACTTCAACCCAACCTGGTCACCTGACAGCACCAAACTCGCCTTTCGCGGCCACGCCGACGGCACAGCCGATCTTGACCTGCACATAATTGACGCGGACGGGACCGACCAGCGACGAGTGAGTTCCACGTATCACAAAGCAACGGAACCCTCGTGGTCTCCAAACGGCAGAAAGATCGCCTTCACCAAGTACGGCGACTCCAAGTGTAGGGACGGGATTCCGATTTCGGGAGATGCAGAGATTTGGGTGATGAACGTCAGCGACGGAGTGGCAACGCAACTTACCGGACGCGATTCCAGCACTGAACCTGCCTGCGTCGACAAGGAACCTCAAACGTACGGCACGGAGTATCATGCCACTCATCCCGAGTGGTCACCGGACGGCACCAAGATCGCCTACACCGGGGGCCGTGGAGGTATCGACACAGCAGTGTGGGTTATGGACGCCGATGGCACCAACAAGATGAGACTAACCAGCGTGGCCGGCTATTCGACACAGCCATCCTGGTCACATGACGGCACACAAATCGCCTACTCAACATTTGCAGGTACCGGGTTCGGTACTGAAATCTGGATCATTGACGCCGACGGCACCAACCCGCAAAGAATCACCTATCACCCAGACGAAGTGATCGACGGCAATCTGACCTACATCAGAGATTCCGAACCAACCTGGCGCTGAACGACCAACCGAGCGCCACGCCAACAAGGCACTCAGGACTCGAGTTGGCCTTGCAAACCCTCGACAGCCTCGATGAACTCTTCGACCATGTCCAAAACGACTGTACTCGCGGACTTTCGTTGGTTCATGTTGCCGACTACTTGCCCGACAAAATAGTTGGCCAACTTTTCCGCTCCAGACCCCGCTTGGTGGGCTGCCCGATCAATTCGTCGCTGAGCGGCTGCGGTGAGGATCGGCTGCAATGGCATGCCGAGCGGGTCAGGGGTGTCGTCTCGGTCCCATTCCTGCGTCCATGCCGACTTCAACATCCGCGCGGGTTTTCCGGTGAGCGATCGTGATCTGATCGTGTCGGCCGATGTGGCCGCGAGGAATTTCTCCTTCACAACCGGGTGCGTTTCAGCCTCATCAGTGGTTAACCAGACCGACCCGCACCACACACCCTGCGCACCGAGCGCCATCGCCGCAGCCATCTGACGGCCACGGCCGATGCCACCGGCGCCTAGCACCGGAAGCGATGTGGCGTCGACGATCTCGGGTATCAACACCATGGATCCGATCTCGCCTGTGTGGCCTCCAGCCTCAGAACCCTGTGCGACGATCAAGTCAACACCCGCACGCTCGTGCGCCTCGGCGTGTGACGGTCGACCCGCTAGCGCACCCACCATGCGACCGGCTCCTTTCACCGCCTCGATCATCTCTTTGGGCGGCGGACCCAAAGCGTTGGCCACAAAAGCGGTCCGCTTGGCCAATGCCACATCGATTTGCGGAGCCGCCGCGTTCGCGGAGAAGGGCGCGGCCCCAGCTCTGTCCATGCTCCCAGAAAGTGTGCTCTCATCAGGCCGCATCGCTGGCACCTCGTAACGGGCCAGGATGTCGTCGACGAACTCTCTGTGCTCCGGCGGGATCATCTTGACGAGATCCGCGGTCGTGAAGCCGCCGGAGTCGTCACCGGCGTAGCGGGCCGGGATAATCAAGTCGACGCCATATGGCTTGTCGCCAACCGCGTCCTCAATCCACTCAAGATCGATTTCAAGTGCTTCAGGCGTGTGGCCGACAGCACCGAGGACTCCCATACCTCCTGCCCTCGAAACCGCTGCTACCACGTCTCGACAATGGCTGAAGGCAAATATCGGGAATTCAAGATCGAACATTTTCGTTACGTCGTTGCGCATCTGCGGATCCTCTATCAACTCTCACTACCGACCATACCGGTAAGTTAGCGACCGTTCACATGCTTGGGGTACACTGCGCGCATGAGCACACCAGAAGTCGTAATCGTCGACGCCGTCCGCAGCCCAATCGGCAAACGGAACGGTGAACTGTCCACCATGCACAGCATCAACTTGCTAGGCGATGTACAAAAGGCGATCTTTGAGCGCACCGGGATGGACCCGGCCGCAGTTGGCCAAGTTGTTGGAGGATGCGTCGGCCAGGTCGGTATGCAAGCCATGAATACGGCTCGCAACGCCTGGCTCGCTGCCGGGCTGCCGCTTTCGGTGGCTGCGACCACAGTCGACGCTCAGTGTGGTTCGAGCCAGCAGGCAACCAACCTCGCTTATTCACTCGTGAAGTCTGGGGTTGTCGAGGTGGCACTGAGCTGTGGAATCGAGTTGATGAGCCAGATCAAGATGGGCTCGACCATTCCCGATCCCGCTACTACCGGCGTACCGGTCAACTCCCGCTATTGGAAAAGCTACGAGTGGACCTCACAGTTCGAAGGGGCCGAACGTATCGCTGACAAGTGGGACCTCACCCGGACCGAAGCCGACGAATTCGGTCTACGAAGCCAGCAACTAGCAGCTGAAGCCTGGGAAGAAGACGCTTTCGGGTCGCAAATCGTTCCCGTCGAAGTCCCGGTCCTTTCCGAGGACGGCAAACCCAACGGCGAACACAACTCAGTAACCAAAGACGGAGGTCTGCGCGAGACCACCCTGGAGGCCCTCGCCAACCTGAAACCGGTTGCTCGTGACGACGGGATACACACCGCCGGCTCGTCAAGCCAGATCAGCGATGGTGCTGGCGCGGTTTTGATGATGACCCGCGAAAAGGCCGACGAACTCGGCCTGAAACCCCTAGCAAGGATCGTCGACACCTGTCTCGTCGGCACCGATCCGGTGCTGATGCTGACCGGGCCCATCGATGCCACCCAAAAGCTTCTCGCCGATAACAACCTCACTATCGACGACATCGGTCTCGTCGAGATCAACGAGGCCTTCGCCTCGGTCGTGTTGGCTTGGGAACGGGAGCTGTCGCCCGACATGAGCACCGTCAATCCCAACGGTGGGGCCATTGCTCTTGGTCACCCCCTAGGGGGAACCGGGTCTATCTTGATGACCAAAGCGGTGCACGAGATGCAACGCAGCGACATTGAGTACGGCATCGTCACCATGTGTTGCGGCGGTGGTCTAGGAACCGGAACCCTGCTCCAGAAGACTTAGCCGGCTCTTGGGGCGGCTCCTGGGGCGGCTCTTAGCCGGCTCTTGGGGCGGCTCCTGGGGCGGCTCTTAGGGCGGCTCTTGGGGCGGCTCTTGGGGCGGCTCTTAGGGCGGCTCTTGGGGCGGCTCTTGGGGCGGCTCTTAGGGCGGCTCTTGGGGCGGCTCTTCAGCCTTGCGCCCAGAACTCTTGCCAGTGTTCGCCGTCGTAGGGAATCGAACCTAGGCCAATCTGCTTGTCTGGCCAGTTGGCCGGCGCTTGCACCAACGGGTTGGGTTCATCGTGTCGCCAGCCAAGCCACAGTAGATGGCGCCGGCGCGTGAACTTCCAAACTCCATCGACACGTATGTAACGGTCTTCGTACTTGATCAGCTGCTGAATGAAGCCCTCGTCAGCATCGTCGATGAATCCATGAGCCCAAACCGTGCCCCGTGCAGTTGGTGTGCCGCTGTCGGAAGGATCGTCGCTGTCGGTTTTTTCGTCAAACTCGATCAAGTGATTCGCGACTAGCAGCACGGCCATGCCGATCTGGCTGAGCGATTCAGCAAAAAACGCTCGTGCTCCGCCGGCACCCTCGCCGTACTGCCCAAAACGCGCGTCTGGGCGGTACAGCGAAACCAACAATTCGAGATCTCGACGGTCAACAGCGTCGGCATACGCGAAGGCCAGTTGCCGGATCTCGTCTCGCGCCACCGTCTGCTCAATGGCTGTCATTTCATCAGCCACTAAGACCCTCCCTCCGCTTCTGAGACAACGACAACGTGGTCGAGGAAACGGTCGATCGTGGCTACCGCAAACTCCAAGAATACCGCCCCTTGTGGGGTCGGCTCCGGATCGACGACTACCCCCCAACAAAGGTGGCACTCGGGTCCGTCATCACGCAGCACAAACGTGGCGTGGTACAAGTCAAGGCCCGTGGGCCCGGTCACCGAATAGGCGCGCCGCCACGGTGGTTCGAACGACAACACCGTTTCCACCAATAGCTCGTCTGAACCAAGCAGTTCCTGCTGACCCGGCAGTTTCAGATGCAGTACCGCTCCCGGACCATGCGGTGCTGGATCACCCTCGGTGACATAACCGCCGGTCAGCTTCTCGATCAGGTCATTCAAGACCTTCCAAGTGTGTTCGCGGGGCGCGTTGACATGCCTCTCAAGCGAACGAGACTGGTGCTTTTTGTTCATGAATCAATACCTCAGAGACGACATAGCATCCACAATCGTGTCACGTAGATCCGGTTGACAGACAATGAGACCAGGCGACCATGGGTCGGCCTTGTTGAACCAAAGCTCACTGCCATCAAGCCGACAAGCAACCAGACCCGCAGCCTCTGCCACCGCGGCTGGAGCGCACACATCCCATTCGTAGAGTCCACCACCATGCACATAAGCATCGACTTCACCGCGCACCACCGCCATCGCTTTCACCCCCGCTGAACCCACAGCCAATATTTCCGCGCCGAGCGCTCGTTGCAACACACGGCCATCAATGTGACGACGCGAGCGAGAGACCAAGACCCGAGGTTGATCTCCGACACGCGACATGATCGGCACCGGCGTCGGTTCGGTTGCCCAGGTTGTGTTCCATCCCGGTACCGCCACGGCTCCCGCTGTAGGTCTGCCTGCTTCGACTAGCGCCACATGCACCGACCAGTGGGCGCTCCATCCGAAATCACTGGAGCCGTCCAGCGGGTCGACAATCCAAACCCGATCAGCGGACAGGCGAGAACTCAGATCGCGTCCCTCTTCGGAGAGGATCGCATCATTCGGGCGATGCTCGGCCAGTTCTTTGACGATGAAATTATGTGCAGCCCGATCGGCCTCGTACTCAAACGATCTCCAGCCTCGCTGTGCATGTCCTGATTTGTCGAGCATCCGCTCCAGAAGCTCACCGGTCTCAGAGGCGACACGAAACGCCAAGGCGTGATCAGACGAATCAGCCATTCAACCCACTCAGATCTCCCAGTTCGCGACGCGACCACACGCGGCAATCTGTTGGGCACGGGCAACGATCTGCTCTCCGTATTGAGGATGAGGGAGGATATAAAATCTCTCTTCCACGATCGCTTCGAACACCCGCTGTGCGACCTCGCTGGGCGGCATCCCCGAAGCAAGCAGGTCTCGCACTGCGGAGCGCCTGAACTCGCTCTCTTCGGTCGGCTCCTCCAACGACACCAGGTGTTCAGGGATGTTGCGATCCGAATCCGCGATGCGGGTGCGCACAAATCCGGGACACAACACCGAGACTCGCAGGTTGGTGGTCTCTCGGGTTTCAAGTGAGAGCACCTCGCTCATTGCAACAACACCGTACTTTGCCACCGTGTACGCCCCCATTGACGGCGTCGGAAGCAGACCGGCCATTGAAGCTGTATTCACTATGGCGCACGGCTCTTGATGCGCGACCATGGCCGGGCCGAAGGCCTTGATTCCATAGATCACTCCCATCAGATCAACACCGAGCACCCAGTCCCAGACCCCGATGTCGTCCGGTTCGAGGATCGGCGCTCCACCCGCGACTCCGGCGTTGTTGAACAGGATGTGGACATCTCCGAAGTGTTCGTTGGCAGCCGCGGCGAGGGCCTTGACTGAATCATTGTCGGCAACATCGGTTCGCACGCCCAACACGCTCGCGCCGTCAGCTTCCAATCCCGCCACCGCGGAATCGAGCGCCGACTGTTCGATGTCGGCAATGACCAGGTTCATGCCCTCGACCGCTAATCGTGTAGCCACCCCATGACCGATGCCGCTGGCGCCACCGGTTATCACCGCAGTCTTTCCACTGAATTCGCGCATTGGTTGATCCTTACAGCTAATTCCGCATGTGCGGAAGTCAAGTCGTTGTAGAACTCCGCTGATCTCAGCCGGACGGGGCCTCGAGCCGGTGCAGCGACACCGCGTAGTTCCCGTCGCGGTACTGATCCTGCTCCCAAGTCGCCCAACGCCGGTGGAGTCTCAGTCCTGTTGCGGCGGCGTGACGGTCGTAGTCCGCAAGACTGAGCCGCCCGAGCTGAAAACCGGCCAACACGAGCCCTCCTGGCTCAAGATGACGGGCCATGTTGGTCAACACTGTGGCTTCGGTGCCCGGTTCCACAAAGATCATCACGTTGCCGGCCATGACGATCAGGTCGAACCGTCGATTCAAGTCCAGCAGGCACAGATCATCTTGAAACCAGCAGAGCCCGGGTGCCTTTGATTCGGCTTCGGCAAGCATGTCTGGATCCAGGTCCACCCCGACAACAGATATTCCCCGCCGGTCAAGCTCAATGGCGACGCGACCTGTGCCACACCCCGCGTCGAGCACTGAAGCCTCCGGACCGAATCCGTATGACTCGAGCAGCGCACAAACCAGGTCGGCTTCCCCGTGAATGGACTGACCGGCGGCTTCCAATGCGGCCCACCTACTGTCGTAGTCGGCACCGGGTTGGACATCGGTGCGGCGACTCCATCTACTCATGCGGTACCTCTCCTGATCGCTGACGAACCATACAGTCCGGCCCCACACAGCACACTTGCGGGACCGCGAAAGCCATATCGGGCTTGAGCGCTAGAGTCACCGGTGTGAGCGGAAGCGCTTCCCATACTCCCGGCGCGCGAGCGTCCACACAGGCCATTGAGAACTACCGATTTCGCCAACGGCTGATACCCGTATCCCTGCTCCTCGGAGTCTCGCTCACGTTGGCATCGGTATTCTTATTCGCGTCGGCGAGTTCAGCGCAGGATCCAGTCACGAACCGGATTGAATGCAGCGACGCCACCGATGATTTCGTGCTGTTGTGCCTCGCCTTCGAGGCAGTGGTCAACAATTTTGTGGATGGCGTAGTTGTAGTGGACTTGGCAGACGCCGCCAAACAAGGCGTGATAGACGCCAACCTTGCTGAGCGAACGACTGATACGCCGCCCTGTGCATTACCAGCGCCCGAGTTTGAGGACATGTGCGCCGAGATCGACAAGGCGGAAGACACCACCGCTGCCGCGGTCGCCGCGACCGATGCGATGTTGGCATCGCTCAACGAGGCGCGGACCCGTCGTTTGACGCCGGCCCAGCACCGTTCATTCGACGACATCCTGAGTCCTGAAATCACCAGAATCGGAATCGGTATCGAGTTTGCGTTGCTGGACACTGACGGGAATCCCTGCACAACCCCGAGCGATACCTGCCGCCTGCTAATTCTGGAGGTCTATTCACCGAGTCCCGCAGAAACAGCCGGTTTGATGGTCGGTGATGTAATCGTCGCGTACGGCAAAGTAGTTGCGGACAACCCCTGCAGGGATCTACGAAGTCTGGACTACGGCCACGACCTTGGAGACACCGTGTCGGTGTCGATACTTCGCAATGGCACAGCCATGGATTTTGACTTGGTGACCGCAGAAGTCATCGATCCAGTGGTATTCAGTCAGATTGTCGACGGCAACGTCGGTTACATCCAACTTGACATTTTCGCGACCGGTTCTCCGGAGACGTTTCTGGCGCACTTGACTAGTCTGATCGATGCGGGAGCCAAGGCGATCGTGGTGGATCTTCGAAACAACCCGGGCGGTTACCTCACTGAAACGAGCCTGATTTCCGCTGCTTTCCTCAATGATGGTGACCTTGTATATCGCATTGCCTCGGTTCACTCGGATCAATCCGCGAATTCAAGCGGGGATGGCATAGCTGCAGATGCGATCGCGTTTCCAATGGCGATAGCCGTCAATGGTCGTTCAGCCTCGGGTTCTGAGCTTTTTGCTTTGGCAATGCGCGGGAACAGCCGAGCAAAGATCGTTGGCAGCACCACTTTCGGCAAGCACACGGGGCAGCAGACATTTGCCGCTGAGGCGTCAGATGGTACGTCGTTGGGTGCAATACAGGTGACATCGTTGAGATTCTTCGGGCCGGGCGACCTCAGCTCTGCGGGCGGAATCCAACCTGATTTCGTCGAATCAATATCGGACTGCGCACATCCCATCGGTGTTGTACGTCAGTCAGTGCCGTCGCTGTATCCCCGAGTGTCGGAACTCTCCCTTACGTCTATGCCGGCCTCGGTTGCCTACAAGTCAGGCGAAAAAGTCACGGTGGCTGTCTCTTTTGATGCTCCGGTATCTGTTGATACGGCAAACGGAAAGCCATACCTTGAGTTGCAGGTGGGAACCGAAGTGCGTCAGGCCGTATATAAGTCGACATTGACGAGCAACGGTGTCAGCGTCGTTGATTTCGAATACACAGTGGCAAACGACACTGACGATGACGGCATCAGCATTGAGCAGGACTCGATCGTCGGTAACGGCGCGACCATACGCAGGCGTGGTGCTGGTTGGGACGCGATCCTCGACCATCCGCTGCTTGCCGCGGAGATCAACCGCGCCGTGACCGAACCCCTCATTATTGACCCCGTGATAATCGACCCGGTGACAGTGGAACCAGAACCCGAGCCAGAACCCGTCGAACCCGACCGCTATTTCAGTGACATCTCTCACACATCCTTTATCGAAGCGATCAACTGGCTGGCTGAACAACAGATCACCCAAGGTTGCGGACAAGACACGTTCTGCCCGGATCTACCCGTCACCCGCGGCCAAATGGCCGCCTTCTTGAGCCGAGCACTGCAACTACCCGCCGCCGACCAAGACTATTTCAACGACGACAACAACTCGACGTTCCAAGACTACATCAACCGCCTCATACAAGCCGGAATCACCCAAGGTTGCGGACAAGACACATTCTGCCCAGATCTATCCGTCACCCGCGGCCAAATGGCCGCCTTCTTGAGCCGAGCACTGCAACTACCCGCGGCGGACCAGGACTATTTCAACGACGCAACAACTCGACGTTCCAAGACTACATCAACCGCCTCCGACAAGCCGGAATCACCACGGGTTGCGGGCCAACTACTTTCTGTCCCGACGAGTCCGTCACCCGCGGCCAAATGGCCGCCTTTCTTTATAGAGCTCGTGACCTCATCGAGGCCGCCCGTCAACAAAACTTGTGAATCCAGCAGTCATCGACTTTCGTTCAAAACTGCCGCTCTCGGCCCTTTGCGTGGTTAGCTCAGAGATGTGAGCAGCCGATTTCCCACACTGACGACGGGCGATCTCGTTGCTGGGATCTCGGTCGCGCTGGTGTTGTTGCCACAATCACTGGCCTACGCCGAGATCGCGGGCGTTCCGCCACATGTGGGTCTTTTTGCCGCAGCTTTGCCTCCTTTGCTGGCGGCGCCTTTTGTTTCCTCGCCGTATCTCCAAACGGGTCCAGTAGCGCTTACTTCGCTGCTGACCTTCGGTGCCCTTTCCGGCCTCGAAAGCGCTGGAACCGCGCCATATATCGAGCTTGCTGCGTTATTGGCGCTGATTGTAGGGGTTACTCGTGCGATCCTCGGTCTGCTGCGGGGGGGCATTGTCGCCTATGTCATGTCACAACCAGTGCTGACCGGTTTCACCGCTAGCGCAGCGATCTTGATCGTGGCGTCGCAAGTACCTTCAATGTTCGACGCAAATCCCGACACCGAGGGAGTTATCGAGCGGGCATTGTGGGTGCTGTTACGGCCAAACGAGTGGGACGCAACCGCGATAGTGCTCAGCATCTCCACGGTTCTGGTGGTGCTGGGAGCACGCCGAGTTCACCAACTCTTCCCCGGCGTGTTGATAGCGGTCGTTGTGACCGTGTTGTGGAGTGAAGCCACCAACTACGGCGGGACCGTCGTTGGCGACCTTCCCGGAGGCTTCATAACCCTCAGTCTTGACCTTCCCTACAGTCAAACCCCATCGCTGCTCGTTGCCGGGATCGTCATCGCGCTGGTTGGGTTCGCAGAACCCGCATCCATCGCCCGAACCTTCGCTACCGCCGATCGCATCCCCTGGTCGGCAAATCGAGAGCTCTTGAGTCAAGGCGTCGCCAACATCGCATCGGGGATTTCGGGCGGCTTTCCCGTTGGCGGATCTTTCTCTCGCAGTTCGCTGAACCGCTTCGCTGGGGCGCAGACGCAGTGGTCAGGCGCCATCACAGGAGCTTTCGTGATGGCAGCTATCCCGTTGTCGGCAATGCTGGAGTCCTTGCCCACGGCGGTGTTGGGGGCGATCGTGTTGACCGCGGTTTATCACCTTATTGACGTGCCGGCCATGCTGTGGATCGTCCGTGGTTCGCGACTGCAGGGTCTCGTGGTCTTCGGCACTTTCGCTGCGACGCTGATATCAGCGCCCAACGTTGAGCGCGGCGTCATTGCAGGAGTGGGTCTTGCGCTCATAGTCCATCTCATTCGCGAGCTTCGTGTCGACCACAGACACGAGGTTGAAGACGACACGCTGGTACTGCGTCCCTACGGCGTGATCTGGTTCGTTACTGCTCCGCATCTCGAAATAAGCTTCATCGCGGCCCGAGCCGAGCACCCCCAACTCCAGAATTTGCGCATCGACTTCGCCAACGTCGGGCGTGTCGACTACGGGGGTGCAGCAAAGTTGGCAGAGCTTGTGGACGACGCTGTCGACGCTGGTCTCAACGTCGACATTGTCAACATTGCACCCCATGCGAAACGCTCCATGGCCGCTCACCTCGGCGGACGTCACGGAGTTCCCACACTTGACCAATTGGCCGACGACGAACGGCACCAATGGAGCCTCCGCCGCAAGCCACAGAGCCCATGAACCACACTGCCCATGAACAGCAGCTGAAACGATCCCGACCAGCGGTTCTATTCAGCCCTTCACCAACTCCGCGATGACTCGCAGTTCCTCTGGGGTGCGGGCTGACACGTTGAGCATTGTGACCGGGCTCTCGTCCCATGCTTGAAGACGGTCGCGGATCCGATCGACCGAACCGACAAGCGAAATCTCATCAGCGAATTCGGTAGGGACCATGGCAATCGCCTCGTCACGCTTCCCCTCGAAGAAAAGGTCCTGGATCTTGTAGGCCTCCTCCTCATATCCCATTCGCGCCATCAACTTGGTGTGGTAATTCTGCCCTTTGGCACCCATCCCACCGATGTAGAACCCTAGCGAAGCCTTGGTGGGATACAGCGCCTCTTGGACATCGTCGTGGACGCGCACCGAGACATTGACTGCGATCTCGAAATCAGGCCTCGCCAGGGCCAACTCGCTGGCGTAGACCTCGGGTCGAAACGGCGAGTAATACAACGGAATCCAACCGTCAGCGATTTCGACTGTTTGGGCAATGTTCTTTGGTCCTTCGGCGCCGATCCAGATGGGGATCTCACGCAACGGGTGGGTCATCACCTTCAACGGCTTTCCTAATCCCTCCGAACCGTCACCCTGGTAGGGCATCTGAAAATGATCCCCTTGGAACTCCATCGCGCCCTCACGACGAAACACCTGGCGCAAAATCTCCACATACTCGCGAGTTCGGGCGAGGGGCTTGCGCGAGGGCATGCCGTACCAGCCTTCGACGACTTGGGGGCCAGACACGCCGAGACCCAAAATCGTGCGTCCGTTGGAAATGTGATCGAGGGTTATGGCATGCATGGCAGTCGCTGTTGGCGTGCGAGCCGAGAGTTGCACGACACCGGTTCCGAGCTTGATGCGCTCGGTGTGAGCCGCTATCAGCACAAGGGGGCTGAATGCATCCGAACCCCACGACTCAGCGGACCAAACAGCGTCGAATCCAAGCTTTTCGGCTTCCACGCTCAACTCCACCAAGTTGTCGGGCATCCCCCGACCCCAGTAACCCCAGATTAATCCCAGATCCAACACGGTTTCCTCCTCAATTCAGTGGTCAATTCAGTGGTCGGCGACCAAACCCTCGATGAAGTTGTAGGTCGCCTCCGCGATGACTGACCAATCGGTATCGGCTTGTTTTGCGTCGGAGCCAGGCCGAGGCTCTTTTCGGCTTCGGTTTTTCCCCCAGCGGGCCTGAGCGGTTCCAAACGCGGTCCCCAATGTCCGTGGGGCGCGACCAAATGACGAGTGTGATCGCCGTAGCCGTAGTCAGATTCCATCACCGCTCGGCCATAACGGCTGTGATGGACAACGCCATCGGCTTCCGAACACCAGATTTGGTAGCTCTCACGCGCCTGCGGGAAAAGGTGAGGTTTGCGGTTGTGCTGAGTCCACAGAATAGGGATGCCCGCGGCACGCAGGTTGGCGATCACTTCGCGGGTTCGAGCCGGGTCGGTTCCTGCGGACCACTCGGGCCAGTGCAAATGGAACACGTCGAATTCGCAGAGCGCAGCGGGGTCGTCCAGCAACCAGGTCGCCTCTTGGTCAGCCACCCGTTCGCCGAGTGGGTCATACAAGCTGCGGCTGTACCAGTGTCCTGCTGCCTCTGCTGCATTAGCCAGATCTGCTTCGTTCCAGGCTCCGAGCGCCGGGTTGTCGTCAAGTCCTCCAAAGCGCAACAGGGTTTCAGCTGTGCGGTAGCTGTAGAAACTGTGAGTCATTCTGCCGTCGAGCTGTCGCACGATATCGAGCGCGACATCCGCGCACTGCAGTCCTGCGACCTGCTCTACACCCGCCTCGTGCAACAACGAGAGCGTGAATGCGAGATCGGCTCGAGCGTCGGGGCCAACGACGTAGCCACCATGTACGCGTGGCAAATCGAGACCGGGAGCGTGTTCGGCCTCAAAATCGCTCAGCACTGCTTTGACAAGTTCAAGCAATCCGTTTGCCAGGTCAGAAGGGGTTGGCATAGCGGTCAGTCAGAGGTCGGGTGAGAGGTCGCGTAGGGCCGTACGCTAATACTTTGGTGCGGCGCGACCTCAACCCGATCGAGTAGGCATTCGAGGAACAGACATGACCCGACGACTCAGCAAACTCAGCCGATCAGTTGCGGGCAAGGTCGTGCTCATTACTGGTGCTGCCTCGGGAATGGGTAGAGCCACTGCCGCGGTTGATGGCGGACAGACCATGAAGAACGACTGAAGCGGGCGCGTTCGTGGTTGGTGCTTTGATACCGTGAATCCTGTTCATTGCAATTGTGTGACAAAATGCCCGGCACGTCGCGATCACCTGTAGCTCCCCCACGAAATCGCCGCAACCGGAAGCTTCGCGTCGTAGCCGCGGCCCTGGTTTTTTCCGCGATCGCCGCAACAGGCCCAATAGCGGTCGCGCAAGACAAACCACCTGACGAACTCCGTGAGGAACGAAAGCAAGTCAAAGAGAAAGAGGTCGAAACACAAGAGGAGATCGAGGAACTCTTGGGGGACCTCGACAACCTGGAGATCGCATTCAACAATCTGGTCGCGGCCGCAGACAGCGCCGATGAAGCTGTTGACGCCGCCATCAGAAAATTGAGCGACGCACAGGCAGAGCAAGCTAGGACGGCAACGAGAATCGCCGAACTTGAAGCCGAGATCGCCGAGACCCAACTGTTGTTGCAACAATCAGCCATCAGCGCCTACACGTCGTTTCAAGGACCCAACAGCGAGCAGACGGCGTTGAGTTCGGACCCTTGGCAGCAGGCACGCAGCCAGTCCTTGCGCCGTTTCGCCAACCGCAGCACCGAGGATCTCCTCGACGCGTTTCGAGGCCAAGCAGCTGAACTCGAAGCGCTACGTGAAGAATCGGACCGTTACATCAACGAACTCGAAGAACTGCGCAACGACGCACTTGAACGGGAGGACAATTTCAACCGAGCTGTCGCCCGCGAGGGCCACGCGCTCGCGACGATCGAAAACCGCCGGATTGATCTCATCACCGAACTCGAATCTCTCGAGAATCAGAGCGCCGAATTGGCAGACAGAATCACCCGAGAAGTTGATCGCCTAGCCGCCATCGCCGCCGCGGCCCGAAGGCGGGCTCAAGGGGTCACCGTGCCTCCCAACGCACCGGTTGAGCTGGCATCCGTTTGGGGGATAGTTGTCAATGTTCTGATCGTCGAAGAGCTTGAGGGGCTTCTGGTCGCAATGGAAGCCGAGGGATTCACCCTTGGCGGTGGCGGATATCGAGACAATTCCAGGCAGATCGAACTGCGACGCCAGCATTGCGGCACCTCTGAATACGCGGTCTACCAGATGCCGGCGTCCCAGTGCAGTCCACCCACGGCCCGACCCGGATTCTCGCAACACCAGGTCGGGTTGGCCGTCGACTTCACACACAACGGCAGGATCATCCGCAGCCGTAACACAGCCGTGTTCCAAGCCATGGCCCGAATCGCCCCGGACTACGGGTTCGTGAACTTGCCGAGCGAGCCTTGGCACTGGTCGACCACCGGCCAGTAAGCAATTCGCTGAGCCTCAGCGTGGTGCTATCGAGATGTTGCAGCGACCGCTTCGGCGGGGCGGCCCGCGATCAGACCGTCGACACCTCGACCGAGTAGTTCGGCGTAGAACTCGCGGGTCTCAACCACATCGGTTCCACTCAGCCAAACCCAGACGTAGCGGCCCTCGTTGTGGATCCTCTCGGTGAGTTCTGGGGTAACGACTTCGACTCCCTCGAAGGTCAACGGGACCTGTAACACGCGGTAGCGAGAATCGAGAGGTACCCCCGACAAGAACCATGCGAGCATGGCTTCGAGTCCGGGGCTGGTGGCCACGCTGGGAGCAAGTTCGTTCAACGCGGCCAGCGTCTCGTCGTTGAAAGAACTCACGATCACCGACTGCTCGCGACCCAACTCGGCGATCTCCGCAGCAAGCACCTCCGCTGCGGCAACACCGGTACGAGGGTCTGCTTCGCCGTCTGGGCCACTTTGGATTTTGATCTCCACGTCTAGCACGTGATTCGGGAAGCGCTCTGCCACCTCGGTGAACGTCGCCACCGAGAAGTCGTCGGGTTCGAAACCCGGCGGTGGTTCAACCTCCCCTGTGCGCACCCCGCGAAATACATACTCCTCATCCGGCTGGGATTGGTCTCCCCATCGGCCGGGCAGGAACCAATGTGCGCTATCAAGCGCCTGGATCTCGGCCAGCGTCAATTCGGCTACTCGACCGGTGGTTTCGGTAGTGCGGTCCACGGTGTCGTCATGCTGCACGATGAGTACACCATCGGCGGTGAGTTGCACATCAAGTTCGAGGATGTCGGCACCGGCCGCTGCTGCTTGTGCGTACGCGTAGATCGTCGAGTGTGGATAGTCCTGATCGCCGCCCGCGTGGGCAATAACCAGGGGGCGATCAAGTTCGAGGAGTTGGTCGAGAGTCGGCGCATCCGGTCGAGGTGCCTCGGTGGTCGTGGTCGAGGGGGCCTTCGTTGTGGTCGTCGTCGCGGGCGCTTGTGTTGTGGAGGTCGTCGAATCCACAGTCGATGATGTCACCGTCGTGGTTGTAGTCGTTGACGGCTCGACCGATGTTGAGGGCGTTTCAGAACTAGACGGCTCTCCACTACCGTCTTCGCCGTTACCACAACCCACAACAAACAACCCGGCAACCAGCGCTAGAACCCTGAGCCTGCATGGTTTAGCCAGCGACCGTAAACCAACAGTTCCCTGCACAGTATTGCTTTCCGTCGTCGATGCCCACATCGTTGAGGCTCTGCGGCAAAAGGTATCATGGCCGGATGTCATCCACATTGTTCAGTCTTCTCAAGGACTCAATCTCGGGCGATGCTGTGGCGCGCACAGTTGAAGAACACGAGGGCCGGTTCGACACCGTCGGAGACGAAGACCCGAGAGAAAGCGGCTACCACGATCTTGTCACCGACTACTACAAACTCGTCACGGACTTCTATGAGTACGGCTGGGGCAAGTCCTTCCATTGTGCCCCGCGGCATGCAAACGAGAGCTTTCAAGCTTCTCTCACCCGCCACCAGCACTTCATTGCCCACAAGCTTGGCCTTCAGCCCGGCATGCGGGTCGCCGACCTGGGTTGTGGTGTCGGCGGTCCACTGCGCGAAATCATCAGCTTTTCTGGCGCCAACGTGGTCGGCGTCAACATCAGTTCCTACCAACTTGAACTTGCGCGGAAATACACCGATGAAGCCGGACTTGGTCATTTGGCGGAGTTTCTTGAATGCGACTTCATGAACGTTGACGCGCCCGACAGCTCTTTCGACGCCATCTTTGCGATTGAGGCGACGCCTCATGCGCCCGATCTCGTCCGCGTGTTCAGCGAAGCTCTGCGCCTGCTGAAAGGTGGCGGTTGCTTCGCCACGTACGAGTGGTGCCTGACGGATCAATTTGATGTCAACGACCCGTATCACGTTCAGCTCAAGAATGACATTGAGCTGGGCGCAGCGACGCAAGAGATGCGATACAAACACGATGTAGACGCGGCGTTCCGTGAAGCCGGTTTCGAATTGCTGGAAACGCGCGACTTAGCTGAACAAACTACGCCTGGAATTCCGTGGTATCAGCCCTTGGTCGGTTCCGGTGTTTCTCTTTCGAGATTCCGCAGTTCAAGTGTCGGCCGACAGGCGACATATCGTTCCTTGCGTGCGCTAGAAGCGCTCAGGGTCGTCCCAGCTGGAGCGTCGGAGGTTTCGAGGCTCTTGAACATCGGCGCGAAAGCCCTCGCCGAGGCCGGTCGGCTGGGGATCTTCACCCCGATGTACTTCGCGCTCGCCCGCAAACCTGCCTAGAGCAAGTCCGAGTCGTCCTTAGTCGATAGCAAGCAACGCTTGGGAGCGTTGTAGGGAGTCGATGCACTCCTCCACTAGTTCAAAGACGACATCCGCGCTGCGCTTCACTTTGTTCATGGATCCGACGATCTGACCAACAGGGTTGAAGGCAACTTGTTGGGCCTTGTCGGGGTAACGACCGCTTCTCACCATCGCCTCGCGTACTGCCATCATCTGCAACGGCATTCCCAAAGTGTCGGGAGTCTCAGGCCGTTCCCATGCCTCGGTCCAGTCGTTGCGCAGCATTCGGCACGGTTTTCCCGTATATGAGCGGGAGCGCACCGTGTCCTTGCTGGTGGCATCAAGGAAGGACTGAATTTGCGCTGGTGGTCCCGCCGCTTCTTCCACGGTCAGCCACAAAGAACCGGTCCATACTCCTGCCGCTCCCATGGCCAAAGCAGCAGCCATCTGACGACCCGAGCCGATCCCCCCAGCGGCGAGCACCGGAATCGGCGAGATCGCATCGATTACCTGGGGCCACAACACCATCGAACCGATGTCTCCGGTGTGGCCACCTCCCTCGTAGCCTTGGGCGATCACGAAATCGAGGCCGGCCGCAGCGTGGCGACTCGCTTGAGCGGGTGTGCCGCAGAGCGCTCCGACCGCCCGACCACTTGCCTGGATTTGCTCGACGAGATCTGGCGGCGGAGTCCCCAAAGCGTTGGCCACCATAACCGCGTTGTCGTGACGCAAAATCTCTTCGACCTGGGGAACAGCGGTTGCTGCGTTCCAGCCCATTAGCCCGCTACCGAGCTCTTCGTCGGTCGGTAACTCTGGAACCTCGTGCTTGTCAAGCATCTCCCGTACAAACTGCCGGTGCTCGTCTGGGATCATCGACTGGAGTTGGCCTGTCAACTTGTTGAGGTCCATCTCGTCGGCACCGTCGTACTTGGCTGGCAGCACGATGTCTACGCCATAGGGCTTGTCACCGATGTGTTCGTCGATCCATTCGAGTTCGATCCTGAGCTGTTCCACACCGAAGCCCACTGCGCCCAAGACGCCCAATCCACCCGCCTTGCTCACAGCGACCACAACGTCACGGCAGTGCGTGAACGCGTAAATCGGGAACTCAATACCAAACCGTTGAGTCAACTCGTTCTTCATGGGTTCAACCGTAGCGGTGCTTTGCTTTCGCCGGGCCTAACCGGAGCCGCGTCAACTTCGCCGGGCGTAGCCGGAGCCGCGGAAGGTCAGTCTTGCGGGGATGTTGACCGGTGGATTCAGGCTTAGTGCCGTGTAGTGGCTTGGCGAACCAAGACGCGAGATACCTAATTGGACCATAGTTTGACGGTATAATATTTCAATATTATCTATGATGTTCCCTGTATTGTCATAGCCATTTGATACTATAAAAACTAATGAAATCTACAGTGGTAACCCAACCAAAACCGAGCACCGAAGACTCGTTCCATGTTGTCGAACTAGACGATGTAGGCGATGCTTTAGAAATAGCAGCCAAACTCGAATATGGTGGTTTGCCTGGTGCTGTGTTGGGTGATTCAACAGTGCGTGTCGCAGAGTTGAAAGCACAACTAGCGGCGTTGGAATCTGAGATCGTTGCCGCTTATGACGCCTCAGGCGATTGGCAGGTTTCAGGTTACCGAACCGTTGGCGCAGCGTTGACGCACCGCGCTCGGATACGGCGCTCAGAAGCCAACCAGACGGTTCAGTTGGCGCGTTCGCTCAAGGCAATGCCCCTCGTGTCTGACGCGCTCAGCAACGGTGAGATCAGTCTCTGTCACGCACGTCGGCTGGCCAAAGCCTCCACACGCAACAGTTTCAGCGATGTTGAACCGTTGTTGTGCGACCATGCCCGCGGACTCAGTTACGCGGCTTTTGACAAGGCGGTGTCATATTGGGAACACCTCATCGACACCAACGCAGCCGAACATGACGCGACGTTCAAAGAACAACGCCGCGAGTTCCATGCGTCGATGACCTTCGACGGGATGGGACGCCTCGACGGATGGCTCGACCCGATCAGCTTCGAGGCGTTCCGTAACGCTTTGGACCGCATCGAAGCCGAACTGTTCAACAACGACTTAAAAGATGCACAAGCCGACCACGCCGACAAACACGCCGCTGAACTATGGCGCACACCCGCACAAAGACGCGCTGACGCCCTAATCGAGATGGCACGACGCGCCACCGCAGTACCCGAAGGCGCAAAGACCCCTGAACCGTTGGTGATCATCCACATGGACAAACCAACCTTCGAAACCGGCCTCAACCAGACCCTCGGCCCAACCCTGTACACCAACCCATCACCACCCAACCAACCCCCACCCCCCGAAACCAACCGCGGCGACACCTCGACCGGCAAACTCTGCGAAACTGACCGCGGTGACATGTTGACCGGCAGACTCTGCGAAACTGACAGCGGGGCGGTGATCACCCCAACCCAAGGCGTTGAACAAGCCCTCAGAGGCCACATCCGCCGCCTCGTCTATCAATCACCCGGCGTGATCTTGGACTACGGCCGCTCCACCCGACTCTTCACCGGAGCGCTACGCCAAGCCATCCAAGCCCGAGACCGCACCTGCCGCCATCCCGGCTGCGACCTACCAGCCCGACTATGCGAAATCGACCACATCACCGAATGGCAACACGGCGGCACCACCGTCCACACCAACGCTGCCACCCGCTGCTCCTACCACCACCGCCACCACAAACCCCCCATATAAGACCAGCGCCCGGATTAGCCCAACTTTGCTTTCGCCGGGCGTAGCCGGAACCGCGGAGATTTCGCCGGGCGTAGCCGGAACCGCGAGGATTTTCGCCGGGCGTAGCCGGAGCCGCGGAAGGTCAGTCTTGCGGGGATTTCGCCGGGTACTAGCCGATCACTCGTCTTGGAGGGCGGGGATCACACGATCAACGGTGAGCTCCAGGGACTCCCAGGCCGAGTCGATCGGCATACCCCCGACCAACGGGTGCAGCGCGAGCGCGCCCGTCTGGCGAACCCGGTCCACCGCCTGCTCTGGCGTCAAGAACTGGTAGATGCCTTCTGCACGCAGTTCTTCTTGGTTGGTGGCATGGGTATGGACCGCAGAAGTCTGGCCAGGGGGCTGCCACGAGTCATAAACCGAGGCCTCCAGCCAGAAGTGTCGGCCAAGTTCGGCCCAAGCCTCATCAGGATCGTTGACCACATGGACCATGGCTACCTGCTCCGGTGAGATGCAGAACCCCTGCGTTCCCAGCCTTTCGCACTCGGCGTAATACAGTGCCTCAACCTCTGGGTTGGCCGCAGGGAGTTGCAGGGGCAAACCGAAGCGCGCCGCCCGCTTCGCCGCAGCCGGGCCGGAACCCCCGATCATCACCATCGGATGCGGGCGGGTGTAAGGCATGGGACCAACCTTGATCGTCGCGCCGTTGTATTCGAACTCCTCACCTGACCAGACCTTCTGCATGGTTTCGAGGGCATGGTCGAGGATCTTGCCGCGACGTTTCCAGTCCTTTTGGACCGCGGCGTATTCGGCGGGGCGGTAACCAAGCCCCGTGGTGATCGCAATCCGACCCCTGCTTATCAGATCAATCACCGCTAGCTCTTGTGCCAAACGCACCGGATCGTGCAGCGGTACCAACAGCGCGGTGATCGCCACGGACAGGTTCTCGGTGCGGTTGAGAATCATCGCGGCGTTGAGCAGCGGCGTGGGGCTCCAACCGATCTCGGTGGCCTGATGTTCCTCAAGGCTCACCATCGCGAAACCGTTCTTGTCGGCGTACTCGGCGAGGTCGAAGCCGGCTCGATAGCGGTCACTCATCTGCGCTGGGTCGGTCGGGTCTGGATGCACGAAGTTGAGCCGCATCATCATGAAAGCCACAGCAAAACTCTCCTTGGGTCTGGGTCTGGGGTTGAGTCAATCAGCGAACGGAGCGGGGACACCACAACGCTCACCTGGCGAGAATGTAACCGGCATAGTGACAACGCCCGTCATCAGCAAGTTGCCGGGATACGGCTTGAAACCATCGAGGTTGATCTGGTAGTCGGGAACTCGGTCCAACACATCGGCAATCATCAACTCGGACTGGAGCCGGGCGATGCTTGAACCCACACAACGGTGGCCGCCCAACCCGAAGGCCAGATGTTTATTGACCTCGCGGTCAATTACTACCTCACCAGCTCGTTCAAAGGCGCTGGGATCACGATTGGCGGCAACCCAGGAGATAAGAATCACATCGCCGCGCTTGATTTGTCGACCTCCTAGTTCGACATCTCGGGTGGCCGTGCGGGTCAACGACTCGCTAGGACTGTAGAAGCGCAGAAACTCCTCGACTGCGCTGACGATGAGCGTCCGGTCGTCGATGAGACGCTGCCGGTCCGCCGCGTGCGTACCCAGGTAATGCAACCCCCAAGACACCAGCGATGTGGTCGTGTCGATTCCTCCCGCAACCAGATTCCAAAGGATTCCGACCACTTGGTCATCGCTCGGAACGCTGCCGTCGAGAACGCTGGTGACGATCGCCGAGGTGAGATCGCTTGACGGATTGGCCCGGCGATACCGGGTGTAATCAGCCAATTCCTCCCACATCGTCGACCAGTTGGCGAGCGCGGCATGCAGGCGTGGGTCGTCTTTAGTGAACGACGAGGTGGCGTGAAAGAAGTCCGCGTAGTAGCGCCAGTTCTTGCTGGGCATTCCCATCATTTCGAGGGTCATAACTGCAGGTACGGGGGTGGCGTAGTCATCTACTAGGTCGCATGCGCCGCTTTCGATCACTTCGTCGAGGAACCAGCCCGATACCTGAGCCATGCGATCTCGATTGGCTTCAACTGCTTTGCTGACCATGAATGGGTTTATTACCCGACGCAGATCGGCGTGCTCGCGACCATCGATTTCTGACACGCCCATGCGGACAAGGTTCGGCGGTCGGGGGATCCCACAGATTCCCCGGTAAGCAATTCCCTCCTCAGACTCCGGGTCGTAGCGATGCGCAAACGTTTCGTTGTCACGGGCGACCTGCGCCACCGAGGCGTAGTCGGTAACCATCCAAAAGCCGCCGTACGCCGCGTTGTGTACGACCGGGCAAGTCTCGCGTAGTTCCGCGTAGCGCTGGTGTCGCTGCGCGACAAAGTCCGCTTCCTGGTGGTCAACGTCAACCTCAACCCCTAGACCGTCGCTCACGGGTTCACCTCCTCTAAGCCAGTCTCGCCCTATCCCCCACCCCGCGCAATCGCAGCCCGACACTCCACTCACCAACACGACACGCTTCGGTTACGCGCTCAGCCGGTTTCGACCATCACTCACTTCTTGTCGCAGCGCGCTACGGTTGTCTCCACGTGGTCCCGGGCAGCGGGGCCGAAACCTAGGAATTCGAGATGAGAATTTTACCGTCTGTTGAGCCCACTCCCGAGCAGCTCAAGATCCTTAAGCACGCAAAGCACGGCCATCTCTTGATCAGGGGTGCGGCCGGGAGTGGCAAGACCACCGCCGCTCTACTGCGCTTGCACGCCCAAGTCGCGTCGCGACTGAGCCGACGAAAACGCCTCGGGCATGACGCACCAGTACGGGCTCTGGTGCTGACGTTCAATCGAACCCTGGAAGGCTATATTGCGGAACTCGCTCGTCAATCGTCGCCGAACGATGATGCGCTTCATCTCGAGATCAGTACGTTTAGCCGCTGGGCAAAATCACTGGTCGGAAACGTCGACATCGCTGGGCGCGACGATTCGTCAGCGATACTCCGACTGCACCTTCAAACCTTCACCACCTCACGCCAGCACGAGTTCATGGTCGACGAGGTTCAATATGTCCTCGGTCGTTTCAGGCCGGGAACACTCTCCGACTATCTCACTGTCGTTCGAGAAGGTCGGGGGGCCGCGCCCCGCATGGATCGCCCGGTACGCGAAGTATTGCTCCAGGACGTTCTTCCTGCATACGCTAAGGCTAAAGCTGAACGTGGTGTCGTCGACTGGAATGATCTCGCACTGTTGGCGGCCGAGGCTGAAACCGGCCTGCTCTACGACATCGTAATCATTGACGAGGCACAAGATTTCTCTGCCAATCAGGTCCGGGCAGTAACCCGCCACTTGCGAGACTTGCACAGCACAACTTTCGTGCTCGACGCTGTCCAGCGCATCTACCCGCAATACTTTAAATGGAAAGAAGTTGGCATCTCCGCCCGACCCGAAATGATCTATACGCTCCGGGAGAACTACCGCAATACCTCCGCTATCGCCAAGTTCGCCCGCCCGCTCGTTGCCGACCTCCCTGTTGAAGACGATGGAACGTTGCCAGACTTCACCGCCTGCAATCGCAAAGGTGCCAAGCCGGTGGTCGTTGTCGGTAAATACAACGCTCAACTCAAGGTCATGCTTGATCGGCTTGAACACCGCGCCGACCTGTCCAGCGAATCCGTGGCCCTGCTCCAACCACGCGGCGGTGGCTGGTTCAACGAGGCCCGCAGAATACTCGATGCCCGAAGTATCCCGTTCTGCGAGTTGTCCCGACAAAACAAATGGCCTTCGGGTAATGAGGTCGTGGCACTGTGCACCATCCATTCCGCCAAGGGACTCGAGTTTGACCATGTGCTTCTTCCCGGCCTCAGCCAGCAGGTCACACCGCACGGTCCCGAGGACGGCGACGCAGACCTCGACCGGCTCCGTCGCATGTTGGCGATGGCAGTTGGCCGGGCGCGAAAGTCAGTAATGGTCGGCTACAAACCTGGTGAGGAGTCTTCCTTGATCGGGCTCCTAGACCCCTCCACCTACAAATTGATTGAGGCGTAAGCGCCATGGCGTGGCTTCCCGAAGCTCAACCGCAAACTGCCGAAGAGTCAAGCCGAGCTCCGTCTTGCCCAGAGATCGCCATGGCGGCCAATGAACGCCGCATTACCAGGATCGTACATTTCACCCGCATAAGCGGACTCGTGGGCATATTGGCTAGTTCGGCCGTCAAGGCCCGACGTGACTTGCCAAAGGATAGTCAGCTAAAATACGTCTACGGAGAGAACGCGACTGACCGGAGCCGGGACTTGCCTTGGCACGGCTACGTCAATCTGTCCGTGTCGGAGATCAACGTTCATATGTTCCAGCGCTCCGTGACGTGGCACCCAAACGATGAATGGGTGATCCTTGAGTTCGACCCAGACATCCTGACTCATCCAGGTGTGGTGTTCAGCACAACAAACAACGCTTATGACGTATCTCATCGCGCTACTGGGCTTGAGGGCTTCAACCAAATGTTCGCATCGGAGGTTCCCTGGGGCTACCTGGGTACCGTCAGTTATCGCCGCGGTCGAGGGTCGCATCAGCCAACCAATCCACAAGCAGAGGTTCTTTACCCGTTCAGGCTCTCCCTTGAGCACCTTGACGCGATTACTGTGAGTGATGAAGACACCTACGACAGTGTTGAGGGCGCATTGTCCCCCTTTCCCCCCAATCCTAGAATTGCTTGTGTCCCGGAGGCATTCCAGTGACCACGACAACGACCAACACAAACCCAACGCCCCAAGAACAGGTACCTCTGTTCGACGATTCCAACGACGACCACTCCAGCGCGGAGTCGTGCCTTCAGGACGCTGGTGGCGTCGTGCCCCGATCTCCTCAGGCCGACAACAGCCGCTGTGCACAGACTCGCAATTCCATGTTGTGGGCTGCTTATGCGGACGCTCTCGGATTCATCAGTGAACTCGTGGACCACAAAGGTCTCAAGAGGAGAACCAAAGGCGCGGAACTAGACCGGCTCATGGAATGGAGGCGGCGAGTCGGGGGGCGAGGAGGCGTTGATGTCGTGCTGCCAGCGGGGTGCTGGTCCGACGATACCCAGTTGCGCATGGCTGTGAGCCGAACGATCACTCACCATGGCTTCGACATTGAAACCTTCTCCCGCATTGAGTTGCCCGTATGGCCCGCCTACGCCCTGGGAGGTGGCCGCGCTTCCAAGGCGGCGGCCAAGAACCTCGGTAAGCCTGGGGCTCTGTGGTACGCCAACACCTTTCCTGGATGGAATAACGCGGGCGGAAACGGTGCCGCCATGAGAATTCAGCCGCATGTCTGGTCCTCTCGAAACCTCACAGACGACTACCTGCTTGATGTGATCGTGGACAGCGTCTGCACTCACGGGCACCCCCGTGCGATCGTCGGAGCGTGTTTCCACGCTTCCACACTGGCGCACTGTCTACGGGTCGGCACTATTCCCGACCTGACCACAAGCGACGAAATCGCCGCGGGGATGCGCGACGTCGTCCACCTAATTGAGGATCACCCGACTCTCGGATCCACTTGGATCGGCCTTTGGGAACGAGAGACCGGTCAGCAGTTTCGAGAAGTTTGGAACTCCACCGTTGACGAACTCCACACGGCAATCAGCCAGGTTTCGTCTGACTCCAACACGGCCGACGGCACAACCGGGGCCTACCAGAACATCTGTGATCGTCTCGGACTAGACGCAGCAAACCAGCGGGGCAGCGGCATTCTCACGACCGTCGCCGCAATTGCATCGGCTGCAATCTCTCAGAGCGCCCACGAAGGCATCATCGCTGCCGCGAATGCTGTCGGCACCGACACCGACACGATCGCGACAATGGCCGGAGCATTGCTTGGTGCTTGTGACAGAGCCGGTCAACCCCCCGAAGAACCCCTCGACAGTGACTACTTGCTGAGCGAATCCGACCGACTGGTAGCCATCTCGCAGTGCCAAACCGTCCGTAACCAACGGTACCCCGACACTCTCACTTGGGCAGCGCCCCAGACTCAAGCCGACGCGTTGGTGAGAGACGATAAAGGACTCGCGGTGGAAGGTCTCGGTCCGGTAACGGAGTTGGAAACCAGCGCCGTGCGTACGCCCCGCAACGACTTCGCCTGGCAGTGGGTTCGGACCGATTTCGGCCAGACACTTCTCATCAAACGGCGGACAGCAGTGAGGTTTCTCGGTGCCGGAAACAACCTCGAACCGCCACCTGCGCCGGTAAACCGATCTCGCTCCCGCAAAGCTGCCAAGCCCGTCGCACCAGCCAGCGGCGAGCACAGCGACCCGAAGTTGGACTGTAGCGTCGAGGTTGACGAAGCCGTTAGATACGCCAAGGAGAACATCAACGACGACGCAGCACTCGGTCGCATCGTTCGCAAGGTCGCTCAAGAAAGCACCCTCGGTAACTCTCTTACCTTCATGAGAGAAATTCGCGAGAAATTGCAACATTGATCACACCGGCCGGTGGATCATCACATCCAAATAAAAGCGTCATGGCAGACTTCGACCTCGTAGTGCTCTCAATGAAGCGCTTATGCTCAAACTGGATAACAGAAGCGGTTCTCGTTGATCGCAGGGAGAAATGCAATGACTATGGACCTATTCCGCTATGACGGGAAACGGGTTGTGGTAGTCGGCGGAGCTACCGGCATGGGGGCATCGACTGCGCGTATGGCCTCCGATCTCGGTGCGGAAGTAATCGTGATTGATGTCGCCGAAGTCGCATACGACTGTGCTCAGACGATTCAAGTTGACCTTCGCAACCAGCCCGAGGTCGACGCCGCTGTTGACGCGATCGCTGGGCCTGTTGACGCGGTGTTTGCCTGCGCCGGGGTAGCCGACGGCACGCCCGGCATAATGCTCATCAACTTCACCAGCCAACGCCACCTGATCGAACGCATGGTGGCCGACAACAGGTTGGTGCCAGGGGGTTCGGTTGCATTGGTCTCATCGGTGGCCGGACTGGGGTGGCGCAAAAACATCGAACAGGTGAAGGACTTTCTCTCCAATGAGGACTGGGCCGCGGCAGCCGCATGGACCGAAGCTCATCCCGTTACCGACAACTACGGTTTCAGCAAAGAGGCGATCAACTGTTACGTCGCCCAGCAGGGTTTCCCTTTGCTCACCAAGGGAATCCGCATCAACGCGATCCTGCCGGGCCCGACCGATACTCCCCTGGCACGCGCAAACGCCGATCTTTGGCTCACCTTCGGCGCCGACTACCGCGAAGCAACAAACTCACCGACTCTGCAGCCCGACCAGATGGCCTCCACCATGATCTTCTTGTGCTCGGCAGCCGCCAGCGGGATCAACGGCGTGACCTTGCTGGTCGACCAAGGCCATGTGAGCGCTTCTTTGGTTGACTCCTTCGACGCACCTCTCGTGAAGATGATCGCCGGTGAGATGGAGTTCGACCTCGCAGCACTCGGCTTCGAGTAGCCCACCCAGGCGTTCTTGGTCACGCAACCAGCACAGGTGTTAGTTTCTGCTGCACGGGACAATGCCAAGGGAGACCGCCGTGGACATGAACGACATGATCCTGGTGAGTGTCGATGATCACCTGTGCGAGCCGCCGCACATGTTCGATGCTCACCTGCCGAAGAAATGGGCTGATGAGGCACCAAAGCTGATTCGGACCAACGAAGGCAACGATGTTTGGACGTTCAACAAGGCGGTGATTCCCAATGTCGGGCTCAACGCGGTTGCTGGACGCCCCAAAGAAGAATACGGGATCGAGCCGACCTGTTTCGAAGAGATGCGTCCCGGGTGCTACGACATTCATGAACGCATCAAAGACATGAACGCAGGCGGTGTGCTCGGCTCGATGTGTTTTCCTTCGTTCCCCGGTTTCGCCGGACGCCTGTTCGCTGCTCACCCCGACAAGGAGTTCGCAGCAGATCTCATCCGCGCTTACAACGACTGGCACATAGACGAGTGGTGCGGTAGCTACCCGGGACGCTTCATCCCCATGGCGCTGCCCATGATCTGGTCGGCGGACGAATGCGCTGCAGAGGTTCGCCGAGTGGCCACCAAGGGGTGCCACTCAATGACCTTCACCGAGAATCCGGTGCCGCTGGGGGAGCCGAGCTTCCATGACGAGTACTGGAACCCGCTGTGGGACGCTCTGGTGGATTGCGACACGGTGTTGTCGATCCATCTCGGTTCCTCAGGGCAGTTGGTGGTAACCGCACCCGATGCCCCCATGGACGTGATGATCCAGATGCAACCCATGAACATCTCCACCGCGGCAGCCGATTTGTTGTGGTCAACGCTGCCCCGCCGCTACCCGAAACTCAAGATCGCCCTCTCCGAGGGAGGTGCCGGCTGGGTTCCCTATTTCATGGACCGGGCCGACAAGACCTACAACATGCACCATCTTTGGACTGGTCAGGATTTCGGCGACATGCTGCCCAGCGAAGTGTTCCGCCGCAATTTCTTGACCTGTTTCATCACCGACCCGGTTGGTGTGGCCCTGCGCCACGAGATCGGCATCAACAACATCTGTTGGGAAATGGACTATCCCCACTCCGATTCCAACTGGCCCAACGCACCCGAGGAGTTGGCTGAGGTGTTGGTCGGGGTACCCGACGACGAAGTCAACCGCATCACCCATCTCAACGCCATGGACTGGTATTCCTACGATCCGTTCGCATTGCTCGACCAGAAGGATTGCACCGTCGGCGCGTTGCGCGCCGCCGCAGGCGACCACGACGTGTCGGAAAAGCCATTGTCGACAGGCCGTTACGAAGCTGGCGGCAACGTTTCGCTGAAGGACTTCGCGGCCAAAGCCTCAGGCCGCTGACGGTTAGCGCAAACCTCCGTCGAGACGCAGGATGGCGCCGGTGGTGTAAACGCCGGCATCGCTCGCGAAATAGAGGGCCGCGCCGACAACCTCGTCGGGTTGACCAGCCCGGCCGAGCGAGATCTGGTCGCCGAGCCCAGCGATCGCCTCAGCTGACCAAGCCTTGGATATGTCGGTCAGGAACGGGCCTGGTTGGATGCAGTTGACCCGAACCTCGGGTCCGTATGCCTTGGACAGGCTTTCGGTCAGGTTGTGGAGGCTCGCTTTGGCCATCCCGTATACGACTTCGCCCGGTGTCGGTTTGGTTGCCGCGCTCGAGCTGACGAAGATGATCGAGCCTGAGCCGCGCGCCTTCATACGGTCGCCTACCACGGCGGTTAAACGGAACGTTCCCTTGAGGTTGACATCCATCACCTTGTCGTACAGCGCTTCGCTGATCTCTCCAACTGAGGGATACAAAGGTGCCATTCCAGCGTTGTTGACCAGGATGTCAATGTCACCGAACCGTTGGCAGGCCGCATCGGCAAGCGCCTCCACCTGGTCCCAATACCCAACATGACACTCGAGCGGCAGGGCTTCGACACCAAAGGCACGAGCTTCATCAGCAACCGCTTCGCAGTTGTCGAGCTTGCGGCTGGCGATGACAACGTTGGCTCCGTGTTCGGCAAAGGCCAGAACCATTTCACGTCCGAGTCCCCGACTGCCGCCAGTGACTACGGCGGTGCGCCCCGTCAGGTCGAATAGTTCACTTGCGTGTGTCATGGCTCCTGGTTTGCGATGTTGGCTAGGCGCTTTGCGATGTTGGCTAGGCGACAGTATGCCCCCTGGGCCATACTTGGCAGCAACATCTCACTCAACAGCATCTCACTCAACAGCGAGGCGACCGCTATGACGAAGCGAACGATTGACTTCCCGGTGTTCGACGCCGACAACCACATGTATGAGACAGAGGATGCGTTCACCCGCTATCTTCCGCCGAAATACGCCAACGCCATCAAGTACGTCCAGGTCAAGGGCCGCACCAAAATCGCCATCAACGACAAAATCTCCGAGTTCATCCCCAACCCGACATTCGAAGTCGTGGCCGCTCCCGGAGCACAGGAAGAGTTCTACCGTTCGGGTAATCCCGAGGGAAAGACGCTACGAGAGATCTTCGGCAAACCGATCAAATGTCCTGAGTGGGCTCGCAATGCCGAAGCCCGGCTACCCCATCTCGACGAACTGGGGCTTGATGGCTCGCTCATGTTTCCGACGTTGGCCAGCCTGCTCGAAGAGCGGATGCGCGACGATCCCGATCTCTGCCATGCCGCGGTCCATTCCCTGAACCAGTGGATCTATGACGAGTGGCGTTTCGACTACGAGGGACGGATCTTCGCCACGCCGGTGATTACCCTGCCGATCGTCGAAAAAGCTATCGAGGAACTGGAGTGGTGTCTGGACCGAGGTGCCCGCTGCATTCTGATCCGCCCCGCACCCGCCTGGGGGTTGCGTGGTCCCCGTTCGCCCGGCTTACCGGAGTTTGATCCGTTTTGGGCGAGAGTGCAGGAAGCAGGTGTGATGGTCGGCATGCACAGTTCAGATTCGGGCTACGCCGATTTGGTTTCGATTTGGGAAGGAAGCGGGGAAATGCTGCCATTCAAGCCCAATCCGTTGCGCAGTCTGCTCATGTCCAACCGGCCGATCACCGACATGATGAGCGCCATGGTGTGTCACGGCGCTTTCGCCCGGTTCCCAGACCTGCGAATCGGCACGATCGAGAACGGTGGCACTTGGGTGGCACCCTTTGTCAAGAGCCTTGAGGAGATTTACAAGAAAATGCCTCAAGAGTTCAGCGAGCATCCTGTCAACGCTTTCAAGCGCAACGTGTATGTCAATCCGTTCTGGGAGGATGCTCTTGAAGGTTTGCTCGAAATCATGACTCCGGACCGTCTCCTGTTCGGGTCCGACTATCCCCATCCTGAGGGGCTCGGTAATCCAATTGAGTTCGTTGACGATTTGCCCTCGTCTCTGGGCCACGATGACGTCGCCAAGATCATGGGCGGAAATCTCAAGTCGCTGCTAAAAGTCTGAGAGAGTAATGAGTGACGAAACAGCGGCGGCCGAACCGCCGGCAGAAACCACCACTGGCATCGACATCTCAGGTCCGCCTCAGGAGATGTACAAGTTTCTGCGCGATCACATGCCGGTAATGACGGTCGATCATGAACTGATGGCCGGCACCAGCGTGGCGCTCCACGACGACGTCATGACGGTGCTGCAGAACCCGCAGATCTTCTCATCCGACGGAGCCGCAGAAATCGGCCAGATTCGTCCTCTCATTCCGTTGGAGATCGACCCCCCGGAGCACGCCAAGTATCGCAAGCTCCTAGATCCGCTGTTCGCGCCTCGCAGGGTCGCATTGCTCGAACCGTCAACCAGAGCATTGGCTACAAGCCTTATCGAAGCGGTGGTCGATGATGGTCACTGCAACTTTCACGAGGCCATCGCCGAGCCGCTGCCCAGCCAGGTGTTCCTGACAATGTTCGGCCTCCCAGTTGAGCGCACGCGCGAGTTCATTGAGTTGAAAGACGGCATCATTCGTCCACCGGTGAAAAGTTCGACCGAAGCTGCGGAGTACCGAGTAGCTACCGGCAAGCGAATATATGCGGTATTGCAGGAGGCGGTCGACCAGCGCCTCGAAACCCGACAAGACGATTTCCTGTCGCAGTTTCTGGACGCGCAGGTGGACGGAACTCAGCTCACCGTCGATGAGGTTCTCGATATCGGTTATCTGTTTTTTCTGGCTGGACTCGACACAGTTACAGCGTCGCTCGACTGCATGCTTGCTCATCTGGCTCAGCACCCGAAGCATCAACGGCGGCTCGTTTCGCAACCCACCGACATCGGTGCCGCGATGGAAGAGCTCTTGCGCTGGGAGACCCCGGTCGCTGGGGTGGTTCGGGTTGCTGTCCAGGACACCGAACTATCGGGTTGCCCCATCAAAGCGGGCGACAAAGTCTCGGTGAACCTGGGTTCGGCCAATACCGACGAGCGGTTTTGGGACAGTGTCGACACCGTTGATTTCGACCGCTCCATCAACAAACACATTGCCTTCGGCGGCGGTGTTCACCGCTGCCTCGGATCGCATCTGGCACGCATGGAAATGCGAGTGTGTCTCGAGGAATGGCACAAACGAGTGCCGTCTTATGAACTGAAGCCTGGTACCACTCCGCGCTACACCATGGGGCTGCGCAGCGTCGAGAATCTTGAATTGGTGTGGCCCACCCGATCATGAACGAAGACTCACCTGCCGCTCGCACAACAAGCCCACTTGAGGGGATCCGGGTGGTGGAGATAGCGAGTTGGATGTTTGTCCCGTCGGGTGGTTCGGTGCTCGCCGACTGGGGGGCCGACGTGCTCAAAATCGAGAATCCTCAAGGCGGCGACCCACAGCGTGGGCTGATTACCTCCGGGCTGGTTCCAGGCGGGGCGGGTGGCGTGAACTTCATGATCGAACAACCCAACCGCAGCAAACGCTCAGTGGCCATCAATGTCGCACACCCCGACGGCCATGAAGCATTCATGAAGCTGATCGAATCGGCTGATGTCTTCCTCACCAACTATCTGCCGCCGATCAGGCGCAAGCTGAAGATCGACACCGACGACATTCTGGCCCGCAACCCGAAGATCGTCATTGCCCGAGGTACTGGGCAGGGACCCAACGGTCCCGATGCCGAGAAAGGCGGTTACGACGGTGCTTCATATTGGGCCCGTGGAGGGTTGGGGTCGGTATTCCCACCCGACAGCGACGGTTGGCCCATGGCGCAGAGTTCGCCTGCATTCGGCGACGTCATCGGCGGCCTTGCCACCGCGGGCGCAATCGCCGCGGCTCTGTTGAAACGGGAGCGAACCGGAGAAACGAGTGTGGTCGATGTAAGCCTGCTGGCCACAGCTTTGTGGCAGATCTCGCCTTTGGTCGTTGCCTCGAAACTGTTCGGTATGACTTCGCTGCCCCGCGGCGACCGTCGACTGTCACCGAATCCCGGAGTGGGTGTCTACCGAACCAAAGACAACCGCTTCATCAGCCTGATATTGCTGCAGAGCGACAAGCACTGGGAGGACTTCGCCGCTCGTTTGGAACGCCCGATCCTTGTCGAAGATGAGCGTTTCAATCACTCATCTGCGCGGGCGCAGAACGGTCCCGCATGCATCGACATCATCGACGAGGCGTTCGCCGAGCGGACTCTTGACGAGTGGAAGGAACGGCTGGAGACTTTCGACGGTGTGTGGACGCCTTTTCAGACACTGGCCGAGCTCTATTCCGACCGCCAAGTCGTTGCCAACAGCTACCTGCCTTCGATGGAGCACGGCAGCGGTGAAGAAGTTCAGCTTGTGGCGAGTCCCGCGCAATTCGATGAACAACCGATATTGGTTGAGCGAGCCCCCGAACTCGGCGAGCACACCGAGTTGGTTCTGAACGAGCTTGGTTTCGACTGGCCCGACATCATCGCCATGAAAGAATCCGGCGCGATCCTCTAGTCGCCCCAGGTGCCAAGCGAACAGGGGAATTGGGGCGGGCCATGACGGGTGAACTAGCCTCGCTTGCTAACGCCTCGCGGCCACATACTTGACTCGATCGTCCTAGGGGGATGCCTTATGAATCGACAACGGCAAGCCATCGTCGCTTTGCTCTGCGCCTTTGTGTTGTTCACAGGAGCATGCGGCAACAGCGGTGATCCAGGTGACTCCAGCGATCGAGGGGCCAGCGACACCAGCGGTGACGACAGCGACGACGCTACCGACAGCGCTGGCGACAGAGCGGACGACAGCGCCGACAGCGACGACACCAAAGAGCCCGACAGCGATACCGACGCGGACTCTGACGGCGGCAGCGAGAGCACTGATAGCACCGACGCTACCGACAGCGCTGACGGCGACGCTCAAGACGATGCTGAAGATCTATGGGCTGGGCGAGACGAGTTCATCGCGATTGATGGCGTACCCGGCGTGAGCGACGATGAGATTGCCGTCATTGTGGTCGGTATTCGCGAAGGCAACCTTTTGGGCACCTGCATACTCGACTGCTACGTCACTGGTGTGCAGGCATACTTCGACCACATCAACGACGGTGGCGGCATCTACGGCCGTGAATTGGTGATCGGCAAAGAACACGACGATCAGCTCTTCGGGAACCAACTGGCAGCACTTGATATCATCTCCGACAACGACAGCTTCGCCTCCTTTCAGGCCACGCTCATAGCCTCGGGGTGGGGAGACCTTCACGAAGCCGGGATCCCGAGCTTCACCTGGAACATCCACTCGACCGAATCTGTCGACCGCGACACGATCTTCGGACACTTCGCATTCGGCTGCCCCACTTGCTCCCAGCGGGCAGTTCCTTGGCTGGTGTCTATTTCGGGGGCCTCCACGGTCGCCACGCTCGGCTACGGAGTGTCGGAGAACAGTCAGGTCTGCGCGAACTCGCTGGCTGACTCGGTGGAGTTGTACAGCGATGATCTCGGCATCTCCGTCGGCTACGTCAACGACAATCTTTCCTATGGGCTGACCAGCGGAGTCGCCCCAGAAGTCACCCGGATGATCGATGCCGGAGTCGACTTCATTGCTACCTGTCTGGATCTCAACGGGATGAAGACCCTGGCGCAAGAATTGCTACGCCAGGGTGCGCGCGATCAGGTAACGATGTATCACCCCAACACTTATGACTCCAAGTTTGTGGCCGAGGCCGGCAGCCTCTTCGACGGTGACTATGTCATCCCTCAGTTCGCAGCCTTCGAGTACGACACAGGCAGCGAACTCAAGGCGTTGTACGACGAGTGGGTTCCACGCCATGGCGGTCCGGTGGCGGAACAAACAATGATTGGTTGGATAAACGCCGACGCCATGGTTACCGGTCTGCTCCACGCAGGGCCAGACTTCGACCGCCAGAAGCTCATCGACGCGCTCAACTCGATCGTCTATGACGCCGATGGTCTCATCAATCCGCTCGAGTTCGGTAGACAGCACAAATCGCCGACTGAGGGTGACCCCACCCATGACTACGAACTTGAGTGCGTCTCGGCGGTGCAGATGCTCAACGGCGGTTTCGTCGGTTTCCAAGAGGCCCCTTTCATGTGCTGGTCCAACGAGACAACTGACTGGTCCGAGCCTGTGCCGGTCAACTTCGCCGACCGCTGATCGGTAACCGCCGCCGGTGATCCTCGCGTCCAGCTTCCTCGAAGACCTGCTGCGCAGTGTTCTTCAGGGAACGCCATCGGGTGCTGTATTTGCGCTGATCGCCATCGGCTTCGTACTCACTTACAAGACCTCTGGAGTGTTCAACCTGGCTTTCGGTGCGCAGGCTTACATATCGGCAGCCATGTTCTTCAAGGCTCGCACGCAGTGGAACTGGTCGATCCCTTTGTCGTTGTTGGTGTCAGTTTTCGTCCTGGCACCGGCGATCGGCTTAGTCCTGGAAAGGTTCTTGTTTCGCCGGCTGAGGACCGCCTCGGCGGTTGCGAAGCTGGTTGTAACCATCGGGCTGAGCGTGGCGCTCCCTGCGGTGTTCGAGATCTTCGCTGACTACGCGCCGGTAGCGGGTCGGGCACCTACAGGCATCGTGCCCAAGGGGAGTTCGGTCTTTTATGACCCGCTCGGCGTGTACCCGTTCAGCCGCGACGAACTCGCGGCCATGGGCGTCATTCTGATCGCTGTGGTCGTGCTCGGGGCGATCTTTCGGTTCACCTCGATCGGGCTGTCAATGCGGGCCGTTGTGGAGAGTCCGAGGATGACCGAACTCAACGGCATCGCCGCGGATCGAGTTTCTGCAGTTGCCTGGGCTTTGTCGAGCACGTTTGCGGGTATGGCGGGTGTGTTGATCGCACCGATTCGTTTCAACACGCTCATCTCCAACGACTTCTTCAATGTTGTTGTCGTCGCGATCGCCGCAGCGGCCATTGGACGGCTTGTCAGCATTCCCCGAGCGTTGGCCGGGGGAATCGGACTCGGCTGGTTCATTGCTGTCTTCAACACCTTTCTGCCCCGTTGGGTGGACGATTACACCTGGCTACGGCCGCTGCGAGACAACTTCTCGAACTCTCTGCCTTTTGTCGTGCTGTTCGCGATATTGGTCTTTTGGCCCGCCATAAGGAGGTCGCTCGACGCAGGCGATCCTCTGGCAGGGGTCGACCCTCCACCGCCGGCACCGGCGGCTGCGGAACGTCACCCGAAACTGACCCGTTTCACACGGCTGTTTGCACTTGGGTTCTTTCTGTTCGTCGGACTCACGATCTTCTTTCGGGCTGACCGCAGTTGGGTGTTCATCGTCACCACCGCGGTGATCCTTTCGACGATCTACCTTTCGATAACAGTCATCACTGGTTTCGCCGGGCAGATAAGCCTCTGCCAGGGCGCCTTCGCGGCGATCGGTGGTTTCACCGTGTTTCAGACGGCCGACCGTTACGACCTGTCGGTGCTCGTCGCGGCTTTGATCGGGGCATCTATTGCGGCTCTTGTGGGCGCAATTCTGTCGCTCCCAGTATTGCGCCTCGGCGGCATCTGGTTGGCTATCGCCACTCTTGCCTTCGCCTTGTTCTTTGATGCTGTCTTAGTACGCACATCGTGGATTGGAGGTGGAGACACCGCACTTCTTCAAGGAACCAGAGTGCCCCGTCCCATTCTGGGGCCGATCGACTTCGGTAACGACAAATCGTTTCTGGCGCTTGCAGTAATCGTATTCGTGATCACTTCTGTGGCGGTGATCCAGCTTCGCGAAGGCACCATCGGTCGGACCCTGCGCGCTATTCGCGGTAGCGAAGTAGCCGCTGAATCTATTGGCATCTCACCTGCGAAAGCCCGCATCGTCGCTTTCGCCACCTCAGCCTTCATCGCCGGTCTTGGGGGTTCGATGCTCACGATGCTCCAGGAGAACGTCAACTATCAAAACAACTTCTCCCCCGTCGGGTCGCTGTTCTGGCTGGTCCTGGTGGTGGCCCTCGGTGTGCGTACGGTGGAAGGCGCCGCCCAGGCCGGAGCAGCGTATTCGATGTTTGAACCGCTGGTTCTACGAGGCGAACTCTTTAACTGGATTCTGCGAGCAGAAGATCGTTTGCCTGGCTTCTTCCCCGTCTCCGGTAAGTGGCGTTTGATCCTGTTCGGTTTCGCAGCTATGCAATTTGCCCGACATCCCGAGGGATTGGTTGAGCACGGAAAACGACGATTCACTTCCCGTCTGAACCAGCGTCTCAGAAGTAGCGACCTCACCGAGGGTGCTGATTCCGACGGCACAGACTCTGGCGGTGGTGCAGCGTGACTGGGCCCACGACCGTTGGCAGAGAACAGGGACCGCACACGGTGTTGGCCGTGTCTGGGATCAGCAAGAACTTCTCGGGCATCATCGCGCTCAACGACGTGAGTCTTACTGTCGAAGCGGGCGAAAGAGTGGGACTCATCGGCCCCAACGGTGCAGGCAAAACCACCTTGTTCAACTGTCTGCTGGGAATCTTGCGGCCCGACGCGGGAACAGTGGAACTCAACGGTGTCAATGTCACAGGCCATCGCGTTCACAAGCGAGCGCAAGCAGGAATGGGCCGCACGTTCCAACGAATCGAGCTGTTCACCGACACAACGGTACGAGAACACCTGCTCATCGCTGAGCGGGTCCGCAACGGCAACGGTGCTTTCTGGAAGGATCTATTGGGGCGGGGCAGGCCTACCGCGGCTGAGATCAGCGCTTGCGATGCCGTGCTCGAATTGCTGGGACTCGCCGAAGTCGCCGAGGTGCCGATCGAGTCTTTGAGTCTGGGGCAGGGTCGTCTCGTTGAGGTGGGACGGGCGCTGATGACCGACCCCAGGATCTTGCTGCTCGACGAGCCATCCTCGGGGCTTGATCGGGAGGAGACCAACGCCTTGGCTGCCACCCTCAGAGCCATCCAGAGCGAGCGCGGGTTCGCCATCTTGCTGGTCGAACACGATGTGGAGTTGGTGGCCGAGTTCACAACGCGGCTATACGTGCTCGACTTCGGGCAGTTGATCGCACAGGGACCAACCACCGAAACCCTCGCCGCGCCAGCCGTGCGCAACGCCTACCTCGGCAGTGCTGGCGCTGCGGACGGTGCCGCAGATAGCGTTGCTAGCGCTGCGGACGGTGCCGCAGATAGCGTTGCTAGCGCTGCGGACGGTGCCACAGATCCGTCCCGCCCCGCGACGACGCCGCAGGCCCGTCCCAGTCGCGAACCCAAAGAGGGCGAGCTGTGACTGCGTTGCTGGAGCTTCGGGATGTACGGGCGGAATACGGGCCGTTTCGGGCGCTCTTCGGCGTTTCGCTGGAAATCGAGCCCGGGGGTGCGGTGGCGCTGCTCGGCGCCAACGGCGCCGGTAAGACAACCGTGGCACGCGTGGCCACTGGGCTAGTGCAAGCCAGCGCAGGCCAAGTGCTCGTCGACGGCAGCGAGATGACCGACAGCCCGACCTATGCCTACGCCCGGACCGGCATCGTTCACGCCCCCGAAGGACGTTCAATATTCGCCACCTTTACGGTCGAGGAAAACCTCAACCTTTCGTTTCGGAGTTTTCTGGGGAAAGCGAAGGTCCGCGAATCGTTGGCAAAAGCCTTCGATCTGTTCCCCCGCCTGGGGGAGCGTCGTTTACAGATGGCCGGCACTCTGTCTGGCGGAGAACAGAGGATGCTTTCACTGGCCCGTGTCCTGGTGGTGCAACCCCGCCTGCTCATCGCTGATGAACTCTCCCTCGGCCTCGCTCCGATCGTGGTCGACGAGGTCTACACCACTCTGGAGGCGATTCGCAGTTCGGGCACCGCTCTGCTGATCGTAGAACAACACATCGGGCATGCCCTTGATCTGTGTGACGATGTGGTGTTACTCGAACACGGACGAGTTGCCTGGCAGGGATCCACCACCGAGGCCGCCGAGGTCGTTGTCAACCGACTGTTCGAGTCGGGCGAATCCTAAGCCTGAATCCACCGACGGGTTTGTGGGATCGTCGGTTTGGGGCCGGGTGGCCCTTGGTGGAGGTTGTTGGGGTGGATAGCCTTCGGCGGTGAAACAAAGCCGGGACGACATTCGAAACATCGCCATGATCGCCCATGTCGACCACGGGAAGACGACCCTCGTTGATGCGTTGCTGCGACAGACAGGGGCCTTTCGTGAAGGTGCCGCTTTAACAGACCGAGTGATGGACTCGATGGATCTGGAGCGGGAAAAGGGCATCACGATCATGGCCAAGAACACCGCCATTCGTTATGGGGGAGTCAAGATCAATATTGTCGACACTCCCGGCCATGCCGACTTTGGGGGCGAGGTCGAACGAGCACTCACCATGGTCGACGGCGTGGTGCTGCTCGTGGATGCGTCGGAGGGACCGCTGCCGCAAACCCGCTTCGTGTTGCGCAAGGCTTTGGAACTGCGGTTGTCGGTCGTCTTGGTGATCAACAAAATCGACCGTCCCGATGCCCGCATCTCAGCGGTGCTCGACGAGACGTACGAACTCTTTTTGGATCTCGACGCCGACGAGGAGCAGATTGAGTTCCCGATCGTCTACACCATTGCCCGACATGGCTTAGCCACCCTTGATCCCGATGTGGCTGCTACAGACCTTCAGCCGTTGTTCGAGGCGTTACTCAACACCGTTCCGGCACCTGTACACGATCCGGACCATCCCATGCGGGCTTGGGTCACCAACCTCGACAGTTCTCCCTATGTTGGGCGCATCGCCTTATGCCGGGTCGAACACGGCACCATACGCAGAGGGCAGACGGTTGCCTGGTGCAGAGCCGACGGCACCATAGCAGCAGGCCGTGTAGGCACCCTGACGGTCACCGAAGCGCTGGAACGTGTTGATGTTGACGAGGCCGGGCCGGGGGAGCTCATCGGAGTATCAGGAATCGACGAGGTCACCATCGGTGAGACGCTGGCCGACGCCGACGACCCCCGCCCGTTCCCGGCCATCACCGTTGACGAACCCTCGCTAGCGATGACGATTGGGGTCAACAACTCACCGCTGGCCGGTCGTGACGGCTCTAATCTGACCGCTCGGCTGATAAAGGCCCGGCTTGACCAAGAGCTGATCGGCAACGTGTCCATCCGGGTGTTCTCCACTGATCGCCCCGATACCTGGGAAGTCCAGGGCCGGGGAGAACTGCAACTGGCGGTGCTGGTCGAAACCATGAGGCGCGAGGGGTTTGAACTCACCGTCGGCAAACCCGAAGTGCTCACCCGAGAGGTCGACGGCCAGCGCCACGAACCCACCGAACGGCTCACCATCGATGTGCCCGAGGAACACACCGGCGCGGTCACGCAACTGCTAGGCGGGCGAAAAGCTCGCTTACAGGACATGACCAACCATGGGACCGGATGGGTTCGGCTCGAATATGTGGTGCCTGCTCGGGCGCTGATTGGTTTCCGCACGGAGTTCCTCACCCAGACGCGCGGCACCGGGCTGCTTCACCATGTGTTCGAGGGATGGACGCCATGGGCCGGAGATTTGGGAATGCGCCCCCGTGGCGCCGTTGTCGCCGACCGCAGCGGCGACACCACCGCATATGCGATCGCGGCTCTGCAGGAACGCTCAGCGCTCTATGTCGCCCCCGGGGTAAACGTCTATGAAGGGATGATCGTCGGTGAAAACAGCCGCGGCCAGGACATGGACGTCAACGTGTGCCGCGAGAAGAAGCAAACCAACATCCGCACCCAATCAAGTGATGACACCGTGCGTCTTACCCCGCCCCGCCTGTTTTCGCTGGAGCAGGCGCTTGAAACCGTGACCAGTGATGAGTGCGTTGAGGTCACCCCGGCAGCGATCAGAATGCGCAAGATCATCCTCGATAATGGCGAACGGGCACGAACGCTCAAACGCCTCAAAGCACCACCCGAAGCCAATGTGCGTGCGTCGCACGGGTAGGTGTTTCAAGGAGTTGTTGAGGTTTGACTGCTGACGTTTCGGTTCACCTGCCAACTCAATATGGGACCAGCGTTTGTTACCACCCGCTGCGAATCAGGCTGTAGACGTTGGCGAAACTCTCAACGATCTCGGGTGGCAACGGCACCACCCCACCCAAAGCCTCCGCACCGTGCGCCACCCGGGCCGTGTGTTCCACCACCTCTGCGGTGTGCAAGGCATCTGCTGGCGAACGCCCCACGCAGAGCAGGCCGTGGTTGGCCATCAGCACCGCGCCTCGGTCAGCGAGGTGGCGGACCACTTCGACAGCCAGCTCATCGCTGCCGGTCATGCGATACTCCGAGACCGCTATATCGCCACCTAGATAGACAATCCCTTCTTCTATGCATACCGGGATCGGCTTGCGGGCCAAGGCGAACATCGAGCCGTAACGAGGGTGACAGTGAACCACTCCGCCGACCTCCGAAAATGCGTTGTAACAGGCTAGATGCATTGCTTTCTCGGTCGATGGGCGGGCTGAGTCCGAAACCGTTTCACCGTCAAGGTCCATGACCGCAAGGTTGTCAACAGCAATGTCGGCGTAAGGCACCGACGACGGTGTCATCACGATTGAACCGTCGGCTCGTCGACCAGACACATTTCCCGCCGTGCCGACGACAAGATCAATGTCGTACATGCGGCTAGCGGTGTCGACCACCGCTTGGCGCACGTCGGGATTGTCGCTCACGGCAACACCTCCGGGTTGACGCAGTTCACAGGATGTTCGTTGGCCAGGATCGCCTTCACGTCCGCCACGATCATCTCGGTCTGGCGTATCTCCACATCGTAGGTTGCACCGCCGATATGAGGGGTGAGCACCACATTGTCCATTTTCAGTAGCGGGTGCTCGACGGGAAGCGATTCGCCGTCAACATGGTCGAGGGCCGCGCCACCAAGTTGACCACTCTCAAGCGCACAGATCAGCGCATCAACATCATGGAGTCCCGCTCTCGCTGAGTTGACGTAGAGAGCCTTGGGTTTCATCTGCGAGAACTCAGAAGCGTTCATCATCTGATGGGTGTCGGGAGTGACGACAGCGTGCATCGAAACAACATCGGCTTCGGCTAGCAAGTCATCAAGTTCATGGGTGGCGTCGGGCACGAATGGATCATGGCTGATAACAGTCATTCCGAGGCCTTCCAGTCTCCATTTTGTTGCTCTGCCCACGGCACCGAGCCCCACCAGTCCGGCCGTGCGGCCTGCCAGCTGCCAGGTTCTGTATCGCTGGTATGGCAACGTCTGTCCAAAAACCGTGCCGTTCACCATGTCACGGTGCCCCGCAATGACACTGCGCGAAAGAGCCATCAGCAGCGCAACCGTCATCTCCGCCACTGCATCGGAGTTGCGCCCCGGGGTGCAGACAACCGGAATTCCGGCCGCTGTAGCACCTGCTACATCGACGTTTGCGGGAGCGCCTCGCGTCGTTCCGATCATCTTCAACGGAAGATCAAATACCGCGCCGGAACAGAAATCCGCCTCGCAAATCAATATCTCAGCACCGAGTTCTTGGAGCTTCGCGGCCAGATCATCAGGGCCGTAGAGCCTGATCGGGGTGTATTCGAGCCAAGGATCGAAGATGACTTCGGCAAGGTCATGGAGCTCGTCGAGCGCCGGGCCGCGAAGCGGTGCCGTGACGAACGCACGGGGTCGAGACATGGCCCCCACGTTAGAGGGTCGAGACACACTCGTGGGCCTAGCGGCCTGTGAGCGCAGCGAACAAGAGCGGCAAGAAATTGCTACCCGATCCGATTCTCGAACTCCAAACTCGTATATGCTCCGCCGGTGCGCCCTCGGCACAGTTCCCTAGATGTGCGTGCCACGACTAAGGCATCCGCCGATTGGGCGACCGTCGTGGCTACTCTTGCGGTGATAATTCTCGGATTTTCCAGTTCGGCATCCGCGCAGATCTCCCCGGAGGTGACCATCCTGGATCCCAACCTCCGGGCTGCCATCGAACTGGAGTTGGGAAAGACCTCAGACGAAGTCATCACCCGGGCCGACATGGGGACCCTGGCCACCCTGACAGCAGAAGATTCGGGCATTAGAGACACAACCGGATTGGAATACGCCACCAATCTCAACAGCCTCAATCTGGGCTTCAACCAGCTCTCGGAAATCGACGTCACCCCATTTGTCAACCTCACCACCCTGAAACTTGGCGACAACCAACTCTCGGAAATCGACGTCACCCCCCTCACCGACCTGACCACCCTCTGGCTTCACCACAACCAAATCTCAGAAATGGACGTCACCCCCCTCGTTGACCTCACAGCCCTCTGGACCTACGACAACCAGCTCTCGGAAATCGACGTCACCCCCCTCGTCAACCTCACCGATTTATGGATGAGCGACAACCAACTCTCCGCGATCAACGTCGCCCCCCTAACCCAACTCGAACGACTCTGGATCTATGACAATCAGCTCACCGAAATCGACGTCTCCGCGCTCACCAACCTCACAAGCGTCAACCTCAGTGGCAACCAACTCTCCGCGATCAACGTCGCCCCCCTAACCCAACTCACCACCCTGAGCTTGAGCGGCAACCAACTCTCCGCGATCAACGTCGCCCCCCTGACCCAACTCACCGAACTATTGATGACCGGCAACCAACTCTCCGCGATCGACGTCGCCCCCCTAACCCAACTCGAACGACTCTGGATCTATGACAATCAGCTCACCGAAATCGAAGTCTCCGCGCTCACCAACCTCACAAGCGTCAACCTCAGCGACAACCAACTCTCCGCGATCGACGTCGCCCCCCTAACCCAACTCGAACGACTCTCGGTCGACCACAACCAGCTTTCCACGATCGACGTCGCCCCCCTAACCCAACTCACCACCCTGAACTTGAGCGGCAACCAACTCTCCGCGATCGACGTCGCCCCCCTAACCCAACTCGAACGACTCTCGGTCAACCACAACCAGCTTTCCACGATCGACGTCGCCCCCCTAACCCAACTCACCACCCTGAGCTTGAGCGGCAACCAACTCTCCGCGATCGACGTCGCCCCCCTAACCCAACTCACCGCCCTGGACTTGAGCGGCAACCAACTCTCCGCGATCGCCGTCGCCCCCCTAACCCAACTCGAACGACTCTGGGTCGACCACAACCAGCTTTCCACGATAGATGTCGCCCCCCTAACCCAACTCACACACCTCGATGTCTCGTTCAACCGCATCACTGACATTGGCTCGCTGAAAGGACTGACTGGTCTGACAAACTTGACAACATTGGGCCTCACTTGCAACCAAATCACCGACTTCGCCCCTCTAGCCGCCCAAGAACAAGCTGGATTGACGGTTCACGGCAAAGACGATCAGAGTGGCACCGGCGACAGCGCCTCCCCCAACTGCCCAGAAATCGCGGGGGAAGACAATGACTCCGACACGCCGCCGCCACAGCCACGGCCGAAATTCACACAACCAGCCAACACACAACCAGCCAACACAAAACCAGCCAACACAAAACCAGCCAACACAAAACCAGCCAACACAAAACCAGCCAACACAAAACCAGCCAACACAAAACCGGAAGACACCGAAGAAGCAGAGCCGGAAGACACCGAAGAAGCAGAGCCGGAAGACACCGAAGAAGCAGAGCCGGAAGACACCGAAGAAGCAGAGCCGGAAGACACCGAAGAAGCAGAGCCGGAAGACACCGAAGAAGCAGAGCCGGACAGGCCCGTCCGGGTCGCCGCCTGCGACCTCGACCCCAGCAGTTCCACACAACCCTTCAGCGACGTCTCCGATAGCTCATTCGCATTCAACGATGTGGGTTGTCTAGTTGCGTTGGAAGTAACCAAAGGCACCAGTGAAACCACCTACTCACCCGGCCAAGCCGTCACCCGCGAACAAATGGCAGCATTCATCGCCCGCCTCTACAAAGCCATCACCAAAGAACCCGCTCCGCTATCAGAGACACCGTTCACCGACGTGGCACCCACCTCGTTCGCCTATGACGACATCGGTCGTATTTTCGGACTCGGCATCACCAAAGGCACCAGTGAAACCACCTACTCACCCCAACAAACCGTCACCCGCGAACAAATGGCAGCATTCATCGCCCGCCTCTACAAAGCCATCACCAAAGAACCCGCTCCGCTATCAGAGACACCGTTCACCGACGTGGCACCCACCTCGTTCGCCTATGACGACATCAGTCGTGTATTCGGACTCGGCATCACCAAAGGCACCAGTGAAACCACCTACTCACCCCAACAAACCGTCACCCGCGAACAAATGGCAGCATTCATCGCCCGCCTCTACCGAACGCTGACCAGCCCGAGCACCTGACTCGCCGATCAGCAACGCAGTCAACTATGACTAGCAACATGAGCGCTGCCAAAACAGACTCGTGGGCCTAGCGGCCCGTGAGCGCAGCGAGCAAGAGAGGCAAGCAACGTCTATGGTCAGCCGGAGGAAGTACTTGTGGCGCAGGTGACCGTGGGAATCGACATCGGGACCACTTCGGTCAAGGCCGTGGCCGCGGATGCCGACGGCGAAATCGTTGCTCGTGCGCGGATCGGTCATCGTTTGATCGCTGCAAGGTCCGACCGCTTTGAACATGACCCGAGATCTGCGTGGATCGATGGGGTTGTAGCCGCCTGGAACGCGGTGAGTGCGAGCCACGAAGTAGCAGGGGTCTGCGTCTCGGCGATGGTTCCGTCACTGTGCGGTGTCAACAATCGTGGCGAACCGGTAACGGCCGGCCTTCTTTATGGTGATGCCCGAGGCCGTTACAGCACGCCCGGCGCAACGCGCGGGGTGATCGAGGTGCCGACGACCGGTCTCGGCGAAGTCGCCGGTTTTGCTGCTTGGATCGCCGCTCAACCCGAAGTCGCCGCGCTGTGGCCTGCACAGGCAGTTGCCAATCATGCTTTATGTGGGGTGGGTGCCATCGACACAGCTACCGCTATGACGATGACGCCACTGTTCGGCCTAACAGGCTGGGACGCCGAGGTGCTCGAGATGCTCGGCGTCAAGCCCAGCCAGCTTCCGTTGACATGCCCAGGGCAAACCCCGATACCGCGCAACACCTCTCGAAGGACAACTTCGATCATCGGAGCGACCACGGCTATCTCGGGTGGCACGATTGATGCGTTGGCCGAACAGACCGTGGCCGACGCTCACGCCATCGGTGATGTGCTGGTGGTCTGTGGCACCACCTTGATCATCTGGGGTCTTACCGACGAATGGCGCGAAGTTGAGGGGTTGTGGACCATCCCTTACGCGGTTGACAACAGGATCGCAATTGGTGGTGCCAGCAACGCAGGCGGCCTCTTCATCGACCGCGTGCGTTCAATGGTCGGCGATGTCAACGAAGCCGATCTGCTCGAGGCGAGCGCTGCAAGCCTGCCCGTTTGGGTTCCGTATCTGCGGGGTGAGAGGACCCCCTGGCACGACCCGGGGCGCCGAGCAGAACTGCTCGGATTAGGACTCAACCACGGGCCCGTCGAGATAACCGCGGCCGCTTACGAAGCTGCTGGATTTGTTGTTCGGCATCACCTTGATCTCGCCAACATTTCTCCGCGGAGGATCGTGGCTGCCGGGGGCGGGGTCCAGAGCGACGCCTGGATGCAAGCCTTGGCCGACTGCACCAATCTTGGAGTCGATGTGTCTGTTCATCCCGAGGGTGCAGCTCTCGGGGCCGCTTACGCCTCACGGGTCTGCGCCGGTCTGGAAGCTGACTCATCGGAGAGTAGACGTTGGGCCCGGATCAGCCATCGGGTCGAACCACGCGTCGTAGCGGCTGAGGCGGCCGACGGCAGATACCAGCACTTCCGCAAAGCAATCGAACGATAAACGGAGGGTGGGCCGCGTTGCGGTCACCCCGACACGTCTTGACTATCTACTTTATTTGGCTTGGATGTACGCTTTGTATGATTTTCTTGCTCACGCCAACTCGTGTGAGTCGGATCGACGTTCGAACGGTCTACCGAAAGAAGATTGTCGTGAAAAGACCCCTGTTGTTGCTGATCACCGCTACTGCTGGTGTGGCGAGCGTGGTCATCCTCGCCGCTGATCCCAATCCATCATCCAGAGTCACGACTCAAACTGCGGATCCACAAACCGCAGCCGCTCAGCCGGCTTCGGGGGTAGAGGAAACTCCCACCGACTCTTCAGCTGCGGCGACGCAACCATCTGCTGCCGTCTCGTCTGATCCTTCGGCCTCCACCAAGTCTGAAAGCTCCACCGCTACCACGACAACGACGACAACGACGACATTGGTGCCCGAGCCGACACCCACGTCTTTGGCTCCAGAACCACTTGGAGTCGAGTTGGTTGCCGACACCACAACCAACGCCAACGCCAACAAGGCACCCGCGCCGAAAGCCGACACCACAGAGACTTTCGAGGAGGGTCAGGTCTACGTTTGGTATGATGGTGATAGAATGCGGCGAGTCCGATTGCAGTCTGATCAAACGGTCCAGACCGGATCCGATGGGCAAGGCGACGCGATCGTTGCGCGAAGCGCGGTTACCAGCACTCAGGCAAACGGACAGGCGCTGCCAGTCTTTCGTTCAGAGTCAAGCGGCAAGCTGATGACTCTACCCGGTGGGGTGTTGGTGGTGTTTGATTCAGAACTCGACGATGCCCAAATCAGCAAATTCCTGACCGAACAGGGAATTTCCAAAAATCGAGTCATACCAATGCTGCTTCACAACGCGTTCGAGATTGTGACTGAGCCTGGTTTCCCGGCTTTGGAGTTGGCAAACCGGTTGGCCACCTCAGCCGAGTTGTTGGTAGCGAGTCCAAACTGGGCGTTTGACGCCGTCACCAAATGAGAAGATTTGGAATACTGGCCGGAATCGCCTGCCTGCTGGTGCTTGGCGCCGCAAGCATCAGTTGGGCACAATCAGATCCGCCCGCCGCCGCCACGATCAGCTCAATCACGCCTGGATACCAATCTCTGACCGTCGATTGGGAGATACCGTCCGATGTTGACGACGCGGATATCACCGCCTTCGAACTACGTCACATCGAAAGCGCCGCTAGCGACAAGACCGATAATGCCAACTGGACTCTGACCGAAGATCTCACAAGCAGACGATCCTGGGGGATTCTCGAGGGACTCACCAACGGAACTCAATACGACGTACAGGCTCGAGTGGTCACCAACGCAGATGGTGCTTGGTCCTCCACATCAACCGGAACACCCGCAAGCCCCGGGACTAGTTCCGCGACTGCAACCGAACTCGCACCCAACATCGGCGTGGTCGGGTATCTCAGTTCATCGACCGACTCTGACTACTTCAAATTCGAGTTGAGCACAATATCTGAAGTGCTCCTCTTCACTGCTGGACCTTACAATGCCGACGGGACCCTGGCTTCTGGATCCGTTGATACTGCTGGAACCTTATACGACAGTTCTCAAACGCTGATTCAGAACGCTGATTCAGAACGCAGCATTAGCCACGGTATGAACAATTTCTTTATTCCAAGAACACTAAATAGTGGTACATATTATGTAAAGGTAAATTCTAACGTAAATGACATCGGGACTTACCGACTCTTCTATCGCACCTTTAATGAGACCACTGGTATCAGCAACGCGCGTACCGTGGAGTTGGGACGATTCTACAGCGGAGTGAGTAGCCCCGGTAATAACTTATCGTTTACCGACGAAGATTATTTTCGGTTGGAACTCGCTAGTCAAACAAGCGTCTACATTTACACACACGCCGAATTCGATTCAGTAATCGATATTTTGAATTCCGTCGGTACCGCAGTTCTTTCTAACGATGATGGCTTCCAGTATCCTCATGCCATGATCGTGTCCAGCCTCGATGCTGGAACCTATTTTATCAAGATCAGCAGGTTCGGTCAATTCTTCGGTCGTTTCTATAACGTATACCTCGAGGAGACATCCGATATTGGTTCAACTATCGGCACGGCCACTCCGATCGAACTCAGCAAAATTTCCACAGGCGAAATGGCCACCTCGGCCGATGTCAACTATCTTAAATTTTCCCTGAGCGAACGAACTGGCATTGAGTTGAACGGATTGAGCTCTGACACAGACCAATTAACGATGGAAGCACAATTCTTGGATTCATCTGAAACTAAAGTTGATAACGTCTACTACGCACCCAATTCGATTTTTGAGGATACTGGAAAGCCAGAACAATTGTTTCATTATAATGGAATATTGGATGCCGGCGACTATTATATTAAGTTGACATCTACGAAAGGCGTTGGGTCCTACGCCATACAATTGATACCTGATAGTTCATCTACGGCGTTCGATACTTTCTGTAGTGGCTTAGACTCTCGCGTTGATGCTCCCAATGATAGATATTATGGATGCCAATGGCATTTGAATAATACCAATCAATTTGGTGCAGGTGGAGGCCAAGACATCAATGTCGAATCGGTTTGGAACACCGCAACTGGCGCGGGAATAAATGTTGCAATTGTCGACTCAGGGCTTGACACTGCACACCCAGATCTAAAAGACAATATCCTTACCGCGAACAACTACGACTACAATGGCAATAACAATGTCTTCAATCTTTTTCGCTACCATGGAACACTTGTAGCCGGGATTGTCGCTGCCAGCCATAATGATATTGGAGTACGAGGTGTTGCACCACAGGCGAAGATTTACGGATACAATCTACTTGACGGTACAACTACGCATGACCGAATTGAGTTGTCGCACACAGTGGACGCAATGCTGCGAAACATGAAATCGACAGCAGTGTCCAACAACAGTTGGGGTACAGGCGATGACGGTAGTTATTATCCTATATCGATACTTTGGGAAAGAGCGGTTGAACAGGGTGTCACGGAAGGCTTCGATGGTAAAGGTACCGTATATGTTTGGTCAGCAGGCAATGGTAGTCCAACGGATAACTCGAATTTGAACGGATACAACAGCTTCTATGGAATTACTTCGGTCTGCGCAGTTGATTATAACGATGTCCGGAGCTCCTATTCGGAGGTAGGCGCGAACCTCTGGATTTGTGCTCCTTCAGATGGAAGAAATGCCCCAGGCATCACAACTACTGACAACCTCGGGAAATATGCTTCATCTTTTGGAGGGACATCGGCGGCCACGCCGATAGTTTCGGGAGTCGTAGCTCTCGTACGCTCTGCGAATTTGGATCTGACTTGGCGAGATGTCAAACTGATCCTGGCAGCCTCGGCACGCAAAAACGACCCGACCAACACCGGCTGGGTTGACGCGGGTCTGCTGTACGGCTCCGACACAGATAGGTATCACTTCAACCACGAATACGGCTTCGGGATGGTCGATGCAGACGCGGCGGTCGAACTGGCAAACGATTGGACGAATGTTCCCTCGATGCGAGAAACAACTGTGAACTCTAGTTTTCCCCGTGAAACACTTCCCGACAAACCTCCCGACAACGCCAACCCATACACGACCAAGATCTTGACTGTCGACTCCAGTATCGAGTTCACCGAATTCGTCGAAATCAACGTCAACTTCACCCACCCATCCGCCAGAGACTTGGACATCGTTCTCGTCTCTCCGTCGGGGGCGGAATCTCAACTCGCAACTTCGAACGACGAAGTGCCTGGAGCATTCGAGGGTACGTATCGCTTTGGTTCGGCTCGGCATCTAGGTGAGGATCCTTCCGGTGATTGGGAGTTGAGAGTCAAGGACTCCGAACCTGGCGATACGGGCACGTTGAGGTCCTGGAGCATTACTGTCTACGGGCACCGGACCCGGCCGGCTGAGCCCAAGTTGAGTTCACTCACCGCCGGTGACGAATCCGTCGCAGTGACATGGTCGGCTCCCAGCGACATCGGCGCCTCGGAAATCACCTCATATGACCTGCGCTACATCCGCACCGACGCAACCAACAGGGACGACTCAAATTGGGACCTGGTCCAAGACATCTGGGAGACAGCAGACCCCGTTCCGGCGTTGGAGTACGACCTGACCGGCCTGTCGAACAATGTCTCCTACGACATAGCACTGCGGGCGGTCAACGATCTCGCCGCAGGTACATGGTCCGATTCCAGTTCCGCAATGCCGTTCGACCCGTTGTCTCCTCGGGTGTCAGGCAACCAAGAAATCGACTATCTCGAAACCAGGACAACCTCCGTCGCAAGTTTCACGGCAACCAATCCAAACAGCGCACCGTCTGTCACATTCAGCGTTTCGGGTCAAGACAGCGGAGACTTCGAGATCAACCCCAGCGGTGAGCTCACCTTCGCAAACCAACCCGACTATGAAATACCTGCCGACGCCAACCGCGACAACGTGTACCACCTTGATGTAGAAGCAACGGACGGCACCTACACCGGGGCTCTCCATGTCGTCGTGACCGTCATAGAGGTCGATGAACCTCCCGACATCGTCGGCCTGGACAACCCGACCTACCGCGAGGACCGAACGGGACCGGTTACGACATACACAGCGATCGATCCCGAGGACTCGAACGCCAAAATCCTGTGGAGCCTCACTGGTACCGACAGTAGTGATTTCGAAATCGACGAGGACGATGGCGTGCTCACCTTCGCAAACCAACCCGACTACGAAATCCCGGCCGACGCCGACCGCGACAACCAATACCTCATTACTGTTCAAGCAGAAGACGAAACCGGTCACACGGGCCAGTTCGCTGTCACCGTCGGCGTCGAAGACTTCGACGAACCTCCAGAGATCGTTCCTGGACTCACCGAGATCAGTTACCGCGAGGACAGAACCACAACGGTGGCCACCTATAGAGCAACCGACCCCGAGGGAGCCGAAATCAGCTGGGATCTCTCAGGTGACGACGACGACGACTTCGAGATCAACGCCAGCGGTGTGCTCAGTTTCGCAAACCAACCCGACTACGAAAACCCTGCCGACGCCGACCGCGACAGAAAGTACGAAGTAACAGTCGAAGCGACGGACGAAACCAACAACACGGGAGAATTCATGCTGACCGTTGTTGTAACGGATTTTGACGAACCCCCGGATTTGAGCCCCGAAGACAACCAGTCCGACTACCCCGAAGACGAAACCGGCGCGGTGGAGATTTTCCGCGCAACCGATCCGGAAGGCGAATCGATCACCTGGGACCTTTCAGGCACCGACCGCGGCGATTTCGAGATCAACAACGGAACGCTCACCTTCGCTGATCAACCCGACTACGAGACCCCAGACGACGCGAACCGCGACAACATCTACCAGGTAACTGTGGAAGCCGACGACGGCACAAAGACAAGCCGAAGCAACTTCACGATCACCGTCGGCAATATCGAGGAGAACGGTTCGGTGGATCTATCGTCGGTTCAGCCTCAAGAGGGTACCCAACTGCAAGCCAGCGCATCGGACCCCGACAAAATCACGTCGACGATCACTTGGACATGGCACCGGCGCAACGGGATCAGCAACTGTCCGAACGGAACAAATAGTTGGTCGTTGATCGGCGGAGCGACGACCAGCACATACACACCTGTGACAGGAGACGTTGATTGTGGCCTGCGAGCCACCGCCTCCTACACCGACGGGCACGGCCCATCGAAAACCGCACAGGCAATCTCTGACAACCCTGTGCAAGCAGCACCCGTAGTGCCCGAACCACCAGTATTCCCAAGCGGCGACTACACCCGAGAGGTCTTGGAGAACACACCAGCGGGTCGTGACATCGGCAGCCCTGTAGCCGCCACTGACGAAAACACCAGCGACACTCTGACCTACACGCTTCGAACCGCCGATGCTGTGCTGTTCGACATTGTCGAAAATTCAGGACAGATACGGACCAAAACTGATCTCAACTATGAGTCTCGCCAGCAATATACGGTGGTCGTCACTGCCACCGATCCCTCCGGCCTGTTCGACACACAGCAAGTCACCATCAACGTCAGCGATGAGGACGAAGACCCGGTTGTGACCTCCACCAGCAGCGACACCACGGTGAGGTTCGACGAGAACAGCACGCGTTCGGTAGCCAGCTACCGAGCGACCGACCCAGAACGCGAAACCGTCACTTGGACCTTGTCCGGGTCCGACGGCACGGCCTTCAACATCAGCGCCAACGGAGTCCTCAGCTTCATTGCACCACCGGACTACGAACAACCCTCTGCTGCAATCGGCAACGAGTATCTCGTCACCATCGTGGCAACTGAATCCGACACCACCCTACCCATCAACACAGGCCGCCTTGTTGTCACCGTCATCGTCGACGACGTAGACGAACCACCGGTCATCGGCGGTCTCGACAACGTTTCTTACCGGGAGGACCGCACTGATCTGAGCGTGGGCGTGTACCGCGGGACCGACCCCGAGAACGCGCATGTGTCCGACTGGCGCCTTACCGGTTCCGACAGCCGCCACTTCGAAATCACCGATGGCGAACTCACGTTCAAGGAGCAACCAAACTACGAAACGCGCACCAACTATCGAGTGACTGTGCACGCCACCGACCGAACCAACCACACGGGCAGCCTTGCGGTCGTCATCAACGTCACCGATGTTGACGAGCCCCCCGTGATCACTGGTCCCGACGAGGTCAGTTATAGCCAAGATCGCACCGATACGGTGGCCCGGTACCAGGCTGTTGACCCCGAGCGGGCGGTAATCACCTGGGATCTTGTCGGCGCCCATAGTGGCGAGTTCGATTTCGTCAACGGCGTGCTCACCTTCAAGGATCAGCCGTTCTACGATGCCAACGGCAACAACGAATACTTCGTCACCGTTCGGGCCACCGACCAAACCGGCAACACGGGCGAACTCCAAGTGATCGTCACCGTCACCGAAAGTGGACAACCGCGACAACCACAACCACAACCGCGACAACCACAACCACAACCACAACCAGAAGAGACAGAGCCAGAAGAGACAGAACCCGAAGACACAGAACCCGAAGACACAGAACCCGAAGACACAGAACCCGAAGACACAGAACCCGAAGACACAGAACCCGAAGACACAGAACCCGAAGACACCGAAGAAGCAGAGCCGGACAGGCCCGTCCGGGTCGCCGCCTGCGACCTCGACCCCAGCAGTTCCACACAACCCTTCAGCGACCTCTCCGACAGCTCATTCGCATTCAACGATGTGGGTTGTCTAGTTGCGTTGGAAGTAACCAAAGGCACCAGTGAAACCACCTACTCACCCGGCCAAGCCGTCACCCGCGAACAAATGGCAGCATTCATCGCCCGCCTCTACAAAGCCATCACCAAAGAACCCGCTCCGCTATCAGAGACACCGTTCACCGACGTGGCACCCACCTCGTTCGCCTATGACGACATCAGTCGTGTATTCGGACTCGGCATCACCAAAGGCACCAGTGAAACCACCTACTCACCCCAACAAACCGTCACCCGCGAACAAATGGCAGCATTCATCGCCCGCCTCTACAAAGCCATCACCAAAGAACCCGCTCCGCTATCAGAGACACCGTTCACCGACGTGGCACCCACCTCGTTCGCCTATGACGACATCGGCCGCATCTTCGGACTCGGCATCACCAAAGGCACCAGTGAAACCACCTACTCACCCCAACAAACCGTCACCCGCGAACAAATGGCAGCATTCATCGCCCGCCTCTACCGAACGCTGACCAGCCCGAGCACCTGACTCGCCGATCAGCAACGCAGTCAACTATGACTAGCAACATGAGCGCTGCCAAAACAGACTCGTGGGCCTAGCGGCCCGTGAGCGCAGCGAGCAAGAGAGGCAAGCAACGTCTATGGTCAGCCGGAGGAAGTACTTGTGGCGCAGGTGACCGTGGGAATCGACATCGGGACCACTTCGGTCAAGGCCGTGGCCGCGGATGCCGACGGCGAAATCGTTGCTCGTGCGCGGATCGGTCATCGTTTGATCGCTGCAAGGTCCGACCGCTTTGAACATGACCCGAGATCTGCGTGGATCGATGGGGTTGTAGCCGCCTGGAACGCGGTGAGTGCGAGCCACGAAATAGCAGGGGTCTGCGTCTCGGCGATGGTTCCGTCACTGTGCGGTGTCAACAATCGTGGCGAACCGGTAACGGCCGGCCTTCTTTATGGTGATGCCCGAGGCCGTTACAGCACGCCCGGCGCAACGCGCGGGGTGATCGAGGTGCCGACGACCGGTCTCGGCGAAGTCGCCGGTTTTGCTGCTTGGATCGCCGCTCAACCCGAAGTCACCGCGCTGTGGCCTGCACAGGCAGTTGCCAATCATGCTTTATGTGGGGTGGGTGCCATCGACACCCGTATGGGTTCCGTATCTGCGGGGTGAGAGGACCCCCTGGCACGACCCGGGTCGCAGAGCAGAATTGCTCGGATTAGGACTCAACCATGGGCCCGTCGAGATAACCGCGGCCGCTTACGAAGCTGCTGGATTTGTGGTACGGCATCACCTTGATCTCGCCAACATTTCTCCGCGGAGGATCGTGGCTGCCGGGGGCGGGGTCCAGAGCGACGCCTGGATGCAAGCCTTGGCCGACTGCACCAATCTTCCGGTTGATGTCTCTGCTCATCCTGAGGGTGCAGCTCTCGGGGCGGCTTACGCCGCGCGGGTCTGTGCCGGTCTGGAAGCTGACTCATCGGAGAGTAGACGTTGGGCCCGGATCAGCCATCGGGTCGAACCACGCGTCGTAGCGGCTGAGGCAGCCGACACCAGATACCAGCACTTCCGCAACACAATCGAACGATAAACGGGGACGGACCGCGTCGCGGTCACCCCCACACATCTTGATTGTGTGCTATTTTATAAATTTAATATATCGTTGCTGTGGTTTTCTGTGCACATCAACCCGCGAGAGACGGATGGACGTTCGAGAAGTCTGCCGAAAGAAGATTGTGGTGAAAAGACCCCTGTTGTTGCTGATCGCCGCCACAATTGGTGTGGCGAGCATGGTCATCCTCGCCGCTGATCCCCAGCCATCATCCAGAGTCACGACTCAAACAGCGGATCCACAAACCGCAGCCGATCTGCCGGCTTCAGGGGTAGAGGACACTCCCACCGACTCTTCTGCTGCGGCGACGCAACCATCTGCTGCCGTCTCGTCTGATCCTTCGGCCTCCTCCAAGTCTGAAAGCTCCACCACTACCACGACAACCGCGACAACCTCGACAACCTCGACAACGACCACCACGACGTCGACGCCCGAGCCGACACCCACGTCTTTGGCTCCAGAACCGCTTGGAGTCGAGTTGGTTGTCGACACCACAACCAACGCCAACGCCAACGCCAACAAGGCACTCGCGCCGAAAGCCGACACCACAGAGGCTTCCGAGCAGGGTCAGGTCTACGTTTGGTATGACGGCGATAGAACGCGGCGAGTCCTATTGCAGTCTGATCTAACGGTCCAGACCGGATCCGATGGGCAAGGCGACGAGGTCGTTGCACGAAGCGCGGTTACCGGTACCCAGGCAAACCGACAGGCGCTGCCGGTATTTCGTTCAGAATCAAGCGGCAACCTGATGACTCTGCCCGGTGGTGTGTTGGTGTTGTTTGATTCAGAACTCGACGACGCCCAAATCAGCAAATTCTTTACCGAGCAGGGCATTTCCGAAGATCGGGTCTCGCCTATGCTGCTTGACAACGCATTCCAGATTTTGACTGAGCCTGGTTTCCCGGCTTTGGAGTTGGCAAACCGGTTGGCCACCTCAGCCGAGTGGTTGCTGGCGAGTCCGAACTGGTCATTCAGCGCCGTTACCAAATGAGACGATTTGGGATTCTGGCGGTAGCCGCCTGCCTGCTGGTGCTTAGCGCCGCAAATATCAGTTGGGCACAATCAGATCCGCCCGCCGCCCCCACGATCACTTCGATCACGCCTGGATACCAATCTCTGAGCGTCGGTTGGGAAATACCGTCCGAGGTGGACGCCGCGGACATCACCGCCTTCGAACTACGTCACATCGAAAGCGACGCCACCGACAAGACCGATGATACCAACTGGACTCTGACCGAAGATCTCACAAGCATCCGAACCTGGGGCATTCTTGAGGGACTGACCATCGGGACTCAATACGACGTGCAGGCTCGAATGGTAACGGACGCAGATGGTACTTGGTCCTCCACATCCACCGGAACACCCGCCGGGCCCGGGACCAGTTTCGCGACTGCAACCGAACTCACACCCAACGTCGCTGTGGTCGGGCATCTCAACTCTTCGAGCGACTCTGATTACTTCAAATTCGAATTAAGCACAAAATCTGAAGTGATCCTCTTCACCGCTGGGCTTTACGATGCCGACGGATTTTTCACTTCTGGAACCGTTGATACTGCTGGAACCCTATACGACAGTGATCAAACGCCGATCCAATACTCAGATTACGGCAGTCTAGGCCACGGTCGGGACAATCTTTTTATCCCAACAACGCTAAATCTCGGTACATATTATGTAAGTGTGAAATCTGAAGTAAATCACACAGGGAGCTATCGACTCTTCTATCGCCCCAGTCGAGACAGCACCAGTATCAGCAATGCGCGAACCTTGGAGTTGGGAGAATTCAGAGGCGGTGTGCTTGGCTCCGAGATTGACCCACTGGTTACCGACGAAGATTATTTTCGGATAGAACTCGCCAGTCCAACCAGCGTACACATTCACACACGAGCCAGATTCGATTCAATTATCGATATTTTGAATTCCTCCGGTACCACAATTTTTTCTAATGATGACGGTTTACAGCCTCCTAACGCCATGATCGTTTCCACCCTCGACGCTGGAACATATTTTATTAGGATCAAAAGTTACCAACATTTTATTAGTGGAGTGAACCTACCTCCTGGTGGATACTATAACATCTACTTTGAGACGACCTCCGATATTGCCTCGACTATCGACACCGCTACTCCGATGGAGTTAGACGACATCTCGGGTGAATCCGACATCTCCACGGGTGAAATATCTACATTGGGCGACGTCAACTATTTTAAATTTACCCTAACCGATCGCAATGGCATTACGTTGAACGGCTTGAGTTCTGATACAAACCAACTGACGATTGAACCAAAATTTTTGAATTCATCTGAAACTGAAGTTGATAACATCTATCATGCATCCAATACAATTTTTGAAAATCTTAGACGGCCAGAAATACTGTTTCAATATACCGGAATATTGGATAAGGGTGACTATTACATCAAGTTGACGTCTACAGAAGGCCACGGTTCCTACGCCATACAATTGGTATTTGATAATTTATACACGAGGTTCGATGCTAGCTGTAGTGACCGGGACTCTCGCGTTGATGCTCCCGATGATAGATACTACGGCTGCCAATGGCATCTAAATAATACAAACCAATTTGGTATTGGTACAGGTGGAGCCCAGGACATCAATGTCGAATCAGTTTGGGACACGGCAAGGTTGCCCACCGCAACTGGAGAAGGAATCAATGTTGCAGTTGTCGACACAGGGTTTGACTTTGAGCACCCAGATCTAAAAGACAATGTCATTACCGCGAACAACTACGACTTCAATGGCCACGACAATATCTTCAATCCTTATCAAACCCATGGAACAAGGGTAGCGGGGCTTATCGCTGCCAGCCATAATGATATTGGAGTGCGAGGTGTTGCGCCACAAGCGAAAATCTACGGATACAATCTGCTCAGTGCCAACACGACGGGCGATCAAACTTTCTTGTCGTACACAATCGATGCAATGGTGCGAAACGTAGAATCGACTTCAGTGTCCAACAATAGTTGGGGTTCACCCGACCACGGTACCTATTCGCCTGCACCGACATTTTGGGAAAGGTCGATTGAACAGGGTATCACGGACGGCTTCGACGGTAAAGGAACCGTCTATGTTTGGGCAGGAGGCAATGGCGGTTCAATGGATAATTCCAATTTGGACGGATACAACAATTTCTATGGTATTACTGCTGTCTGCGCAGTTGATTATAGCGATGCACGGAGCTACTATTCCGAGGTAGGGGCGAACCTCTGGGTTTGTGCTCCTTCAAGTGGATCAGGAGTCCCGAGTTTAACAACTACGGACAATCTCGGAAAATACACTCTATATTTTGGAGGGACATCGGCGGCCACGCCGATAGTTTCGGGAGTCGTAGCTCTCGTACGCTCTACGAACCTGGATCTGACTTGGCGAGACGTCAAACTGATCCTGGCAGCCTCGGCGCGCAAGAACGACCCGGACAACGCTGGTTGGGTTGATGCGGGACTGCTGTACGGCTCCGATTCAGAGCGCTATCACTTCAACCACGAATACGGCTTCGGCGTGGTCGATGCAAAAGCTGCGGTCGACCTGGCCGACGGCTGGACGAATGTTCCGTCGATGCGGGAAACGACTGTGAACTCTCGTTTCGATCCTGAAACCATTCCCGACAATGTCAACACATATACAAGCAAGATTTTGACCGTCGATTCCAGTATCGATTTCACCGAATTCGTCGAAATCAACGTCAACTTCACCCACCAAAACGCCAGAGACTTGGACATCGTTCTCGTCTCACCGTCAGGTGCGGAATCTCAACTCGTCACTTCCAACGACGAAGTGGATGGAGCATTCGAGGGTACGTATCGCTTTGGTTCGGCTCGGCATCTAGGTGAGGATCCTTCCGGTGATTGGGAGTTGAGAGTCAAGGACTCGCTACCTGGCGATGAGGGAACGTTGAGTTCCTGGAGCATTACTGTCTACGGGCACCGGTCCCGGCCGGCTGAGCCCAATTTGAGTTCACTCACCGCCGGTGACGAATCCGTCGCAGTGACATGGTCAGCTCCCAGCGACATCGGCGCTTCGGAGATCACCTCTTATGACCTGCGCTACATCCGCACCGACGCAACCAACAGGGACGACTCGAACTGGGACGAGCTTGAAGGTGTCTGGACTACAGCAGACCCCGTCCCGGCGTTGGAGTACAGCCTGACCGGCCTGTCGAACAATGTCTCCTACGACATAGCACTGCGGGCAGTCAACGATCGCGCCGCAGGCCCATGGTCCGATTCCAGTTCCGCGATCCCGCTCGAGCCGGAGTCGCCTCGGGTGTCGGGCAACCAGGAAATCGACTACCTGGAAACCACCACGACTGCCGTCGCAAGTTACACGGCGACCAATCCGAACAGCGCACCGTCTGTCACTTTGAGCGTTGCGGGTGACGACTTCGAAGACTTCGAAATCAACGCCAGCGGTGAGCTCACCTTCAAGAACCAACCCGACTACGAAAACCCTGCCGACGCCAACGACGACAACGTGTACCACGTCGTTATAGAAGCAACGGACGGCACCTACACCGGGGCTCTCCATGTCGTCGTGACCGTCATTGAGGTCGATGAACCTCCCGACATCGTCGGCCTGGACAACCCGACCTACCGCGAGGACCGAACGGGACCGGTTACGACATACACAGCGATCGATCCCGAGGACTCGAACGCCAAAATCCTGTGGAGCCTCACTGGTACCGACAGTAGTGACTTCGAAATCGACGAGGACGATGGCGTGCTCACCTTCAAGAACCAACCCGACTACGAAAACCCGGCCGACGCCAACCGCGACAATCAATACCTCATCACTGTTCAAGCCGAAGACGAAAACGGTCACACGGGCCAATTCGCTGTCACAGTCGGCGTCGACGACTTCGACGAACCTCCAGAGATCACTCCAGGAGACGACGAGATCAACTACCGCGAGGACAGCACCGCAGTGGTGGCCACCTATACAGCAACCGACCCTGAGAAAGCCATGATCAGCTGGGACGTCTCAGGTGACGACGACGACGACTTCGAGATCAACGCCAGCGGTGTGCTCAGTTTCGCGAACCAACCCGACTACGAAACGCGACTCGATTCCGACAACAACAACAAGTACGAAGTAACAGTCGAAGCGACGGACGAAACCAACAACACGGGAGAATTCATGCTGACCGTCGTTGTAACGAATTTTGACGAACCCCCGGAATTGAGCCCCGAAGACGGCCAAATCGAGTACGACGAAGACAGAACCGACTCGGTGGAGACTTTCCGCGCGACCGATCCGGAGGGCGAATCCATCACCTGGGACCTATCGGGCACCGACCGCCTAGATTTCGCAATCACCGATGGCGAACTCACGTTCGGTGAGCAACCCGACTACGAGACCCCAGACGACTCGAACCGCGACAACATCTACCAGGTAACTGTGGAAGCCGACGACGGCACAAAGACAAGCCGAAGCAGCTACACGATCACCGTCGACAACGTTGATGAGAACGGTTCAGTTGATCTTTCGTCGGTTCAGCCTCAAGTGGATACGCAACTGCAAGCCAGCGCATCGGACCCCGACAACATCATCACCTCCACGATCACCTGGACATGGCACCGGCGCAACGGGACCAGCAACTGTGTAAACGGAGAAGCTGGTTGGTCGTTGATCGACGGAGCGACGACCAGCACATACACACCCGTAGCAGGAGACGACAACTGTGACCTGCGGGCCACCGCCTCCTACACCGACGGGCACGACCCCTTAAAGACCGCACGGGCGATCTCGGACAACCCCGTGCAAGCAGCACCCGTAATCTCCGAACCACCAGTATTCCCAAGCGGCGGCGACTACACCCGAACGGTGCCGGAGAACACGCTATCGGGTGTAGACATCGGCAACCCTGTAGTCGCCACTGACGAAAACACCGGAGACATACTGACCTACACGCTTCGCGCCTCCGATGCTCTGCTGTTCGACATCGTAGAAGATTCAGGACAGCTACGGACCAAAGCTGAACTCAATTATGAGTCTCGTCGCCAATATACGGTGGTCATCACTGCCACCGACCCATCCAGCCGCTCCGCCACGCAGCAAGTCATCATCAACGTCGGCAATGTGGACGAAGACCCGGTCGTGACCTCCACCAGCGACACCACGGTGAGGTTCGACGAGAACAACATGCGTTCGGTAGCCACCTACGAAGCGACCGACCCAGAACGCGAAACCGTCACCTGGAGCCTGTCCGGGTCCGACGGCACGGCCTTCAACATCAGCACCAGCGGAGTGCTCAGCTTCAACGATCCACCACCGGACTACGAACAACCCTCCGGTGCGCTCGGCAACGAATACCTCGTCACCATCGTGGCAACTGAATCCGACACCCCAGACACCATGCCCGTCAACACGGGCCGCCTCGATGTCACCGTCATCGTCGACGACGTAGACGAACCACCGGTCATCGGTGGTCCCGACAACGTCGACTACCGCGAGGACCGCACCGATCTGAGCGTGGACACGTACCGCGGGACCGATCCCGAGGGCGCGTATGTGGCCGACTGGCGCCTCACCGGTTCCGACAGCCGCCACTTCGAAATCACCGACGGCGAACTCACCTTCAAGGAGCAACCCGACCACGAGACGCGCATCGACTCGAATCGCGACAACGTCTATCAGGTGACTGTGCAGGCCAGGGACCGAACCAACCACACGGGCAGCCTTGCAGTCGTCATCAACGTCACCAATTTTGACGAGCCCCCCGTGATCACTGGTCCCGACGAAGTCACCTATGGCCAAAATCGCACCGATACGGTGGCCAGGTACCAGGCTGTTGACCCAGAGCGGGCAGTAATCAACTGGGATCTTGGCGGCGCCCATAGTGGCGAGTTCGATTTCGTCAACGGCGAGCTCACCTTCAAGAACCAGCCGTTCTACGACACCAACGGCAACAACGAATACTTCGTCACCGTTCGGGCCACCGACCAAACCAGCAATACAGGCGAACTCCAAGTGGTCGTCACCGTTACCGAAAGTGCGCCACCACCACCTCCTCCGCCTCCGCCTCCGCCGCCGCCGCCACCTCCGCCACCGCCGCCTCCACCACCGCCGCCACCGCCAGAAGAGACAGAACCAGAAGAGACAGAACCAGAAGAGGCAGAACCCGAAGAGACAGAACCCGAAGAGACAGAACCCGAAGAGACAGAACCGGAAGACACAGATCCGAAAGTGACAGAGCCGGAAACGCCGGACAGGCCCGTTCGGGTCGCCGCTTGCGAACTAGACCTCAGTAGTTCCACACAACCCTTCAGCGACCTCTCCGGTAGCTCATTCGCATTCAACGATGTGGGTTGTCTAGTTGCGTTGGAAGTAACCGGAGGCACCAGTTCAAACACGTACTCACCCGGCCGAGCCGTCACCCGCGAACAGATGGCAGCATTCATCGCCCGCCTCTACAAAGCCATCACCAAAGAGTCCGCTCCACTATCAGACACACCGTTCACCGACGTGCCACTCACCTCGTTCGCCTACGACGACATCAGTCGCATCTATCAACTCGGCATCACCAAGGGCACCGGCCCGACCACCTACTCCCCGCAACAAACCGTCACCCGCGAACAGATGGCAGCATTCATCGCCCGCCTCTACAAAGCCATCACCAAAGAGTCCGCTCCGCTATCAGATACACCGTTCACCGACGTGCCGCTCACCTCGTTCGCCTATGACGACATCGGTCGTATTTTCGGACTCGGCATCACCAAGGGCACCGACCCGACCACCTATTCCCCCCAACAAACCGTCAGCCGCGAACAAATGGCAGCATTCATCGCCCGCCTCTACCGGACCCTGACCAGCCCGAGCACGCTGCGCTAACGCTGCGGACGGCACCGCAGACCCGCGCCCGCTCTGCTGACGCTGCATACGGTGATGCAGTCGGCTATGACTAGGAGCATGAGCAATGTCGAAGCCAGTCGAACCATGAAATTCTCCGTCACTTATCCGTTGGTCAGCCACCCCTACAACCCCGAACTCCTGACCAAAGAGAGCTTGATCCGGTTCGCTCAAACCGCCGAGAGCGCCGGTTTCGATGCGATGGGCTTCACCGACCATCCCGCGCCCACCCACCGTTGGCTCAGCGCCGGGGGCCACGACGCCCTTGACCCCTTCGCGGCGCTCGCATTCGTTGCCGCAGTCACCGAACGCTTGTTGTTGATTCCCAACATTGTTGTCCTCCCCTACCGTAACCCCTTCGTGGTAGCGAAATCGATCGCAACAATCGCCGCCTTGAGCAACCAGAGGTTCGTGTTGGCGACCGGCACCGGCTATCTGAAAGGCGAATACAAAGCGTTGGGAGTTGACTTCAATGAGCGCAACGAGTTGTTCGACGAGGCTATCGAGGTTCTGCGCGGCGTCTGGGAGCAGGATGATTTCGCTTACGAAGGCCGCAACTTCCTGGCCCACGGGCAAACCGCCAACCCCAAGCCCGGCAGGGTTCCGATCTGGATCGGCGGTAACAGCAAACTCTCACGCAGACGGGTTGCGGCGGTAGCCGACGGATGGGTCCCGTTCCCCGCGCCACGAGTCCTAGCCCACACAACCAAGACCCCTCCGCTGGAAACTTCCGAGGACCTGGCGGAGATGCTCGACTATCTGTGGCAACAAGTTGACGAAGCTGGGCGCAACCGATCAGAGATTGACGTCTGCTTCGGCACCTCTGCTGGGGGATCTTTGGCTGACGACACCTTCGATGCAGATGCCCACATCGCGGGACTCGCCAAACTAAGCGCAGTGGGTGTCACTTGGGCATCAGTGACCGTGCCGGGGGACTCGATCAACCACGCCACCGAAGCACTGCAACGCTGCGGCGAACAAGTCATCGCCCCGTACAAGGCCAGTTGACGCTTTACACAGACGAGAAAGCCGGTTGCACCTGATCGATGAGCAACTCCATTTGACGCTCAACCAAGTCTTCGGGCATGCCACCAATTGAAGCCCACAAGTACAAATGTTCAACGGGCAAACCGTCGCAAATCTCAGCGATCTGAGCTATCGCTTCGTCAACGGTCAGGATCTGCAACGCCCCGATCACGCCCGAGCCTCGGCCTTCACGAATCTCGTCTTCGGTCAGCCAGCGAGGAGTCCGCCCAGTACCAAGCGCGGCCTGCTGCCGGTAGCTGTTGAGTTGATGAGTGCGGTGAGGAAGGATCCTCTCAAAGGCTTGCTCAGGGTCATCAGCCACCAAGAAGTCCACCACCCCGCCCATACGGGCCGTTTCGACACCATGACCTGATGCCTCAAGCGCATCGCGGTAGATACCGAAACTGTCCCGGTTGTGGGTCAACAAGCCGACACCAAGCCGCCCGGCGCGAGCCGCGCCCACAGGACCCAAATATCCGGCCCACAACGGCACGGGTTGCTGCACCGGGCCAGGACTGCAGCGACCCTCAGCAAAGATCCGGCCAATCTCGCCGAGAGCATGATCCGTATCGTGGTAACGGCGACCAAGATCGACTCCGAAAGCCTCGAACTCGGGCGCTACATAGCCAGCGCCAAGACCCAACTCAAGACGGCCACCACTGATCACATCAACGATGGCGGCCTGTTCAGCAATAGCCATCGGGTGTTGCAGAGGTGCCACCACCACTGCGGTACCCAGGCGCGCCCGTTTCGTACGTGCCGCTATTGCCGCGAGCGCGGTTAGTGGCACGGGCATATAGCCGTCGTCCACAAAGTGATGCTCGCTCACCCAGATCGATCCGATCCCACGTCGGTCTGCCTCGGAGATCAGATCAAGATGCCAGCCGTAGTAGGCCGCCGGGTCGCGTCGCCAAGGCTCAGGGTTGCGAAAATCGAAATACAAACCCAGTCGGGGCGCCGACACAGGTCCCATCAGCCGGCAAGCGCCGGGATCTTGAAGACCCGCTCGGCGTTTTCGTGAAGGAACTTCGGCCAGACATGGGGCCGCAACCGCACCTCGGGAAGCTCACTGAAGATGCGTTCCAGATCAAGGCCGGCCGGGTAGTAGCCCGCGTACATGACTTTCTCGGAGCCACGGGTGTTGGCGTAGTCGATGATGGCCTTGGGATAGTATTTCGGCGCGAAAGCCGAAGTCATGTAGTACAAGCCCGGCCATTTGAGCATCAGCTTCACAGCTAGGGCCTCCCACGGCTCAGCTCCGTGACGCATCACGATCCGTAGTTCGGGAAAGTCATAACACACATCATCGAAATGCCGTACGTGTTGGCAGTCTGCCGGCACTCGTGGGCCTGGAATACCGGCATTGGAGATGATCGGCAGGTCGAGATCTATGCAGGTCATGTAGATCGGGTAGTAGCGACGATCGCTGACCGGAACTTGCGGGATGCAACCCGCTGGGAAAGTTGTAACCGCGCTGAGACCGTGTTCGCTGTGTTCTTCGCGGATCTTCCGCACGGTGCCGGCAATATCGTTGGGGTCGATTTCCAACGAGAAATACACCCGCCCGGGGTGACGCCGGCGAGCCTCGATCGACACCTTGTTGAGACCGAACAGGCCGGCCCGAACGCCACAACGATCCATCTTCGAAAAGGTCGTCTCCATGGGGTCCTCGTCTGGGGCAGCCTCGGGTGGAGTGTCGGTGAACATGTATCCCGCCGGCATCACCAGGTCGCCGCCCTCGGCTGATTCGGCGTCTTTGAAACCAGCTCGCAGGTACTGATAGATGGCGTTCTTGTCGGCAAACGGGAACCCGATCATCAAATCGACTGCTTGCGGGTCTGACGGGTAGTTCATTGCTGTTCCTCTGGTTCTGAATTGGTTCTGGTTCTATAGGCAAGATTCGGCGCGACTCTTCGCGCCAAACAGTAATCTCCATCACAATGACCACCAACGCCCAATTGCTTGAACGTTACCGAGCGATCCTGCCGTCGTATGTGAATCCGCTCTACGCCGAACCGATCTCCATCGAACACGGCGAGGGAGGCTACGTATGGGACGTGGAAGGTAACCGCTACCTCGACTTCTTCGGCGGCGTGCTCACCACCATGGTCGGCCACAGCAATCCTGAGGTCGTGGCCGCGGTGCAAAGCCAAGCCGCAAAGGTCATGCACACATCGACTCTGTATCTCTCGGAGCCGATGATCGAACTGGCTGAACAAATCGCCGCAATATCGGGCATTCCCGACGCCCGAGTCTTCTTCACCACCTCAGGCAGCGAAGCCAACGACACCGCCATCTTGTTGGCGACCAGCTATCGCAAGTCCAACCAGGTCCTGGCCATGCGCAACAGCTACCACGGTCGTTCGTTCACAGCTCAAGCAATCACTGCGCATTCTTCCTGGTCGTCGACCAGCCTCTCGGGTTTGTCGGTGAACTTCATCCAGGGTGGTTATCGACTGCGCAGCCCGTTCGGCCACATGAACGACGAAGACTTCACCAACGCCTGCGTCGACGATCTCGTGCAAGTGATCGACATGATGACCGCTGGAGACGTTGCTTGCCTGATAGCCGAGCCGATCCAGGGTGTTGGAGGCTTCGCCACCCCGCCCGACGGCTTCTTCGGTGAACTCAACAAGGTGCTGGCCAACCATCAGATCCTGCTCGTGGTGGATGAGGTACAGACCGGCTGGGGACGAACCGGCGAGCACTTCTGGGGCTATCAAGCCCACGATGTGGTGCCAGACATGCTCACCTTCGCCAAAGGGGTCGGCAACGGTGCCACGCTCGCCGGGATCGTTGCCCGCGCCGAAATCATGGACACCATCAGTGTGCTCTCGTTCAGCACGTTCGGCGGCAATCCGCTCTCGTCTGCAGCTGGTCTGGCCACATTGCGTTATGTGCTCGACAACGACCTGCAAAGCAATGCGCTGCAAATGGGTCAACAACTGACTGCCGCGCTTGCACCGGTCGCAGCCACGACGCCGTGGATTGCCGAACTGCGCGGCAAAGGCTTGATGCAAGCCATCGAAACTGTTCACCCAGGTTCAACCGAACCCGACGCCCAACGAGCCGGTGCGATATTGGAGGGCTGCAAACGCCGAGGTCTCCTTGTTGGAAAGGGCGGACTCTACGGCAACGCCATTCGCATCACCCCAATGCTTGATGTCAGCGCAGATGAGTTGAACGAAGGAATCTCTGCGCTCATCGAGACGATTGAAGAGATCAGCTAGAAACCGACGAGCACCCACAGACAGACGAGCACCTACAGACAGACGAGTACCTAGAAACCGACGAGCACCTACAGACAGACGAGCACCTACAGACAGGAAAGGCTCATGAAACAAATCACCCACCTCATTGACAACGAGTCCGTGGCCGGCACATCCGGACGCACCTCCCCCACTTTCAACCCCGCGACCGGTGAACAAACTGCGGATGTGGCTCTGGCTTCGCCCTCAGAGGTCGATGCCGCGGTCGCCTCTGCCAAAGCGGCATTCACCGAGTGGAGCGAGGTGAGCATCGCCCGACGAACCAAGCTGATGTTCACGTTTCGCAACCTTGTCGCAGACAACGCTGCCGAAGTAGCGGCCCGGCTTACCGCCGAACACGGCAAGGTCACCTCAGACGCCGCCGGCGAAGTGGCGCGAGCCATCGAGAACATCGAGTTCGCCTGCGGTATTGCCGAGCATCTGAAAGGCAGCCACAGCGAAGGCGCGTCCACTGGGGTCGACGTCTATTCGGTGCGACGTCCTCTAGGGGTGGTCGCTGGCATCACTCCCTTCAACTTCCCGGCAATGGTTCCGATGTGGATGGTGCCCAACGCTGTGGCATGCGGCAACACCTTCGTATTGAAGCCTTCAGAGCGTGATCCATCGGCGCCATTGTTCATGGCCGAACTGTTCTGCGAAGCCGGTTTCCCGCCGGGTGTTCTCAACGTGGTGCAAGGCGACAAGGTCGCAGTAGACCGCCTGCTTGCCCATCGGGATGTGAAAGCGCTGAGCTTCGTGGGGTCAACACCGATCGCCGAGTACGTCTACGAGACCGCCAGCGCCAACCACAAGCGTGTGCAATCTCTAGGTGGAGCCAAGAACCACATGGTCGTACTTCCCGACGCGGACATCGACTTGGCTGCGGACTCCGCGGTATCGGCGGCGTACGGCTCTGCCGGAGAACGCTGCATGGCGGTCTCAGTGGCGGTGGCGGTCGGCGATGTGGCTGATCCGCTGGTCGATGCCATCAAGGTGCGCATGGAGAAGTTGACGATCGGCGACGGCACCGATCCTGCCTCGGAAATGGGGCCGCTGATCACCCGTGCTCATCGTGACAAAGTCGCTGGATATGTGGCCGCAGGCGTTGCGTCGGGAGCATCGGTGGTTGTTGATGGCCGAGAAGCACAGTTCGACAACGACGGCTTCTTTCTGGGCGTCACCCTGCTCGACCATGTGACTCCGGACATGACCGTCTACCAAGATGAGATCTTCGGCCCGGTGCTGAGCGTGGTGCGTGTCGATACCTATCGTGAAGCCGCTGAGTTGATCGCCACCAATCCGTGGGGTAACGGCGCGGCGATCTTCACCCGAGATGGCGGCGCGGCACGCCAGTTCCAGCAGGACGCGGATGCGGGCATGGTGGGCATCAACGTGCCGATTCCGGTGCCCGTCGGGTACCACTCCTTCGGCGGTTGGAAGGATTCAGCCTTCGGAGACACGACCATGTACGGTCCCGAGGGCATCCACTTCTACACCCGCCCCAAGGTGCTCACCACTCGCTGGCCCGACCCCGCCGGCAGTTCTGTCAACCTGGGTTTCCCCACAAACCAATAGAACGTCAACCTTCTTGGGGGCCGGGAGTGCCTTCTCTGGGTCCGGGAGAGAACGTGACGGGCAACGAGCGCCAGCCGGTGACGTTGGATGAGTGGAAGCGCACCTTGACGTCGTGGTCGACCTCGTAGTCGGGGATTCGTCGCAGAATCTCCTCGACTGCCACTTTCCCCTCCATGCGGGCGAGCGCGGCGCCCAAGCAGAAGTGCGCGCCGTACCCGAATCCCAGGTGCCTGTCTGGACGACGCAAGATGTTGAACTCTTCGGCGGTGGGGCCGAACTCCCTCTCGTCGTGGTTGGCCGCTCCGATGAGCAGCAATACCGAGTCGCCCTCACGCATCTGCTGTCCATGAATCTCGAAATCCCGCGTCAGCGTGCGGTGCATGTATTGGGTTGAGTTGTGGTATCGCAACACTTCTTCAATCGTGTCGGGGATCAGCGCAGGCTCCGCGATCACCGCGGCCCTCTGATCCGGATGGCGCGAAAACAACTCCATGACGTTGGCCACCATCTTGGTGGTCGTCTCGTGGCCGGCGATGATGAACAAGATGCAGAAACCGAGAAGTTCCTCGTCGGTGAGCACCCGCCCATCAAACTCGAACCCGACAAGATCACTGATGAGCCCGCTTCCTTCCCCGGCCTTGCGTTTCGGCAGGTCTTGGTTGAAATATGTGACAAGGCCCAGCATCCCGTCAGCGGCCTCGCGTGGGATCGCGAACACACCGTCCTCACGGATCATCACCTTGTCGCTGTTTGCCCGCAAAGCCGGACGGTCCGGCGCGGGTACTCCCAATATGGCCGAGATCACATCCATCGGAAAGGGGCTCGTGAGGTCGTTCACCACCTCAGCTCGACCCACCTCGATGACTTCATCGAGGTATACGGTAAAGATCCTGCGGATCTCGTGTTCCATTTTCGCAACCGTGCGGGTGGTGAAGACCCGGCTCACCAACTTGCGCAACACAGTGTGTTCTGGCGGGTCGTACTCGATCATCTGATCGAAGCCGACGCTTTGGCCCACCGGCCGACGATTCTCAAGCGCGACCCCTCCAGCAGACGAGAGCAACGCCGTGTCGCGAAAGCCCTCCATGACATCTTCGAAGCGGCTGAGAGCCCAGAACTCGAGCTCTGGATTCCAATAAGCGGGAGCTTCGTCACGGAGCCGCTTGTAGGTGACGTACGGATCGTCGTGATGCGCAAACCCAAACGGATTGTAAACGAGTTCAGTCACCCCCCGACCGTAGCCAACCCCATCGCTAGATTTCGATTCGCGTGCACTACAGAGAACAAGGAACAAAGAATCATGGGAAAGAGAGGAATAGAACCGTGGGACGCGGCCGAGTACCTAACGGCGAAACAAGACGTGATCGCGTATTTGGACGCGGCACTGGCGGAAAATGATCCCCAACTGGTGACTGCAGCGCTGGGAGACATTGCACGGTCCAAGGGGATGGCAAAGGTCGCTGCCGACTCCGGGTTGGGCCGTGAGAGCCTCTACAAGTCAATGTCAGAGAGCGGAAACCCAGAATTCGCCACTGTGCTCAAAGTAATGAGCGCTCTCGGCGTCCGCCTACAAGCCATCCCCCTATAACAGCACCGGCCAGAAGAGCGGCTCTGCGATACTATCGAACGTATGGCGCGACAACCCGACGACGACCAGATCTTCGACGACCTTGAGCGCTTCGTCGAAACCCAGGGAGTCAGACTCGATATTGAAGCCCTGCTCGACGACATCGACAAAGGCCGCAGAAGAACTCCGGAACTGTAGTCGTAGATGCTTCACCGCGGACCGGCGAATTGAGCGAGCCCATCCATCCCATGAACTGGTCCAAACGATCCCAGTCAACTAAGGGCACGGCCAACTGGACTGTTGGTCGACCAGATCAACATTGCGATCAGAGGGACTGGAGGGATTTGGTGATGGCGACTACAGCTTCGCGGCCGTCTCCGAAAAGCATCAGAGCGTTGTCGGCGGCAAAAAGAGGATTGGCGATCCCCGCGAAACCCGGACTGAGGCTGCGTTTGATCACCACCACAACGTCGCTCTTGTCCACATCGAGAATCGGCATTCCTGCTATTGGACTCGACGGGTCCGTGCGAGCCACCGGGTTCACGACATCGTTGGCGCCGATGACAATAGTCACGTCGGTCTGCTCGAAAGTCGGGTTGATGTCGTCCATCTCGATCAGACGTTCGTAGCTGACCTCCGCTTCGGCGAGCAGCACGTTCATGTGACCCGGCATCCGTCCCGCAACCGGATGGATGCCGAACACCACCTCCACACCGCGGTCCTGCAAGCGCCGGGTGAGATCCCTCACCGCATGCTGGGCTTGGGCCACTGCAAGCCCGTAACCAGGGACGATAGCCACGCGCTCAGCCGACTCAAGCAGCATGGCCACATCATCAGCGGAGGTGGAGCGGACCTTACCTGCATAGATATCGTCGACATCATCTCCGCTGACTCCCGACGGCGCAGGACTGAACATCACCGCCAGCAGTGTGCGGTTCATAGCCACGCACATGATCAGGGTGAGGATCAAGCCGCTCGCCCCCACCAGCGAGCCGGCAATGATCAACAGCGAGTTGTCGAGCACGAAACCAGCCGCCACCGCAGCCATGCCCGACAGCGAATTCAACAATGCGATCACCACTGGCATGTCAGCTCCGCCAATCGGCACTACCACCAACAGTCCAAGAACCGCCCCAACCCCAACCAGCAGCCACAACCACAGAGCATTTTCGGCGTCGACGACCATCAGCACACCGAAAACCACCGCTGCTACCGCTCCAAGGGCGCTGAGCACCGTGATGCCCTTGAACCCCGACCAACGCGTCACTTCGCGGAGCTTGGCAAAGGCGACGAGACTCCCTGTAAACGTCACCGCCCCGATCAGCGACGCCAGCGCCGCTGACGACGACAGTCGGGAGGTATCGGTGGCCAAATCAACAGCCTGGATGTAAGACGCAGACGCAACGAGCACCGACGCACCCCCGCCGAAGCCGTTGAACAAAGCAACCAGTTCGGGCATAGCCGTCATCTGAACGCGTACGGCCAGCAGCGCTCCGACAGCCGCTCCCAGAATCACCCCTCCGATGATCCACCCGAAGCCGATGATGGAGTTGTCGGTGAGCGTGACCAACACGGCGACGAGCATTCCCGCTGCTCCGTACTGGTTGCCTCGCACCGCGGTGCGGGGCCGACTGAGCCGTTTCAGACCAAAGATGAACAGTATTGCCGCCGCGAGGTAACCGAGCGCGGCCCAATCGTCCATCACGAACCGTCTCCGTCGGTATCTGACTGATCCACCGCAGCACGACGCCGCTTTGGACCGAACATGTGCAGCATCCGATGGGTCACCCAAAAGCCTCCCACCACGTTGATCATCGCCAAGGTGACCGCAACGAATCCCAAGACCGCGGTGAAGGTCGAATGGTCTGCACCGGCCGCCAACAATGCCCCCACAATCGTGATGCCCGAGATGGCGTTGGAACCCGACATCAGGGGGGTGTGCAATGTCGGGGGCACCTTGGTGATCAACTCCACCCCGAGAAACACGGCCAGCACCAGCAGGGTGACGGCAATCAACAGCTCCACGTTCTCAGCCCTCCCCAAGCACTGCTAGGACTTCTGGATGGACAACCGCACCATCGTGGGTGACCAGCATGGCCGAGAGAATCTCGTCGTCACTGCGTATCTCCACCTCACCGTCGGGAGCGAGATACTCCAGAAACGCCACAAGATTGCGTGAGAACATCTGGCTGGCGTGGCGGGCACACCGCGAAGCCAGATCAGTCGGGCCGAGAACGGTGACACCGTTGCGCTCCACCTTCTCGTCGGCTTCGGTTACCTCGCAATTACCGCCGCGCTCGGCCGCCAAGTCAACCAGCACCGACCCGGCGTCCATGCCGTCGACCATCTCCGCGGTTACGAGCAGCGGGGATGATCGGCCTGGCACGGATGCAGCAGTAATCACAACATCAGCGCCAGCCACATGAGGCGTCAGCAAGTCCCGCTGGATTTGCGCGACATCGTCACTCTGGGCAACCGCGTAGCCGTTGATGCTCGTCACGGCATTAGATCCCACAGCCTCCGGTGAAACCTCGAGATTCAACGCACGGGCGCCTATCGAACGAATCTGCTCAACCGCCTCGGGGCGCACGTCGTGGGCATCCACCACACCACCGAGTCGCCTCGCGGTGCCGATGGCCTGCAAACCGGCCACGCCTGCGCCCAGCACCAACACTCGGGCCGGAGCCAGCGTGCCCGCAGCAGTCATCATCAACGGGAACATCTGGGGCAGATGACTCGCGGCAAGCAGCACAGCCTCGTACCCGGCGATCGTCGCCATCGATGACAGCACGTCCATTGTCTGGGCACGGGTGACGCGCGGCACCAGGTCCAAAGAGAATGCCGAAACACGGTTCGCTGCATGGCGCTGTGCTCTGTGAGGCGCCCACAGCGGGTCGAAGACGCCCACGAACACCGTCACGGGTACCGCGGCCGGGTTGAGAGAGGAGGAACCCATCGGAGCGTCCCGCACCGAGACAACCACATCGGCGACGCCTGCGTTTGAAGCAAACTGATCGACGATGGTCGCACCGGCACGCCGATAGGCGTCATCGTCAAAGCCCGTGCCCAAACCAGCGCTCCGCTCAACGAACACATCGCATCCCCGCTGTACCAACACGTCCACGCCGTCGGGAACGAGCGCTACGCGATTCTCCCTCGGTGCTGACTCACGCAACAGTCTCAGGCGCACAAGCTATGGAGATTAGCAGTTCCGTTCGGGCTATGGGTGGGACCAAAGACGGTTATCTGGTGAAGCGGTTCAGGGCGTGGCGGCGACGCTCGATTTGGCGCTGACGGCGGGCTTGGGGACTCACGCGTGGGGTGTCGGGATGGAGTTGGTCCGCCAGTTCGGACACCGACATACGGCACAGACTGGGAACTGGCACGGTGTCGGCGTTGTTCCAACGGTAGGTGACAGCCCCTTGGGGGCAGCCGCCTAGAGCGATCCAGTTGTCGATTCCAGGATCACGGTGCGAGATCACTACCCGCAGCACGCCGTCGGGGTCGATCTGAGCCTGCGAGTCGTTGAGGGTGGCGGGCAGGTTCACGTAGTCGAGGCTCTGAAACCAGGTGTCACCCACCTGGATGTTCCAGTACAAGCACTTCGGTGGGGTCACCTCGAACAGGAGGGCTTCATCAGGGCCCACCTCGAACCAGCACTGCCCATATGCCTGTTGGTCGCTGCCGCCATAGGAAACCCCGCTCACTTTGCGGCCGGTCATGTGCTCAAACGAGTTGATCTCACCCCGATCACGTTGACTTACCGCATAATCGGTCCAGAACTTCGGCACGATCCTCATCTCAGCGGCTATCTCGTTGAGCGCCGCGGTGATCTCTACCGGGTCTAGTCGGGCGGGCGGATCCACCGGGTCGAGGCACTCCAAATGCAAATCTGCGCGCTCCTCGGCAACCCAGTCGGAAAAGAACTGGCGCACCAGCAGGCGGCACTCTCGGGGCTCCAGTTGGTACCAATTGCCTAGGTGGTCGCCCGGGTCGGGGGCAGGGCTGAACACAACATCCATGCGTCCGCCCCCGACGTCGATCAAGTCGGGGGTGCCGATGTTGAGGATCTGTGTGACTTTGCCCCGTCCGAACCGGAATTCCATCAATGAAAACCCGAGATAACGCGGTGTGTCGATACGCCCGGTGAGCCGGTAGCTGCGGTGCAGGTCCATCGGTGCAGACATATAGAAGGCGTCGGGGTTGTCCTGACCCATCTTGGCTGGATATGTCCAGCCCAACTCGGGGTGATCAGGGTCGGTGTTTTCCAACAAGCGGTCGGTGGCCCCGAAGAGCAGCCGCAGATGATGGCGCAGCCCTTCAGCTTGTTCGGAGGCATCAACGCCCAGCGCAGGATCAAATATGTAGTCCGCCGATTCCTTGAGTGTGTCGCAGAGCCGCTCCCATACGGCTTTCAGGTCGTTTTCCATCCCGCCATGTCTAGCGCGCTGCCAATAACGAGATGTCATCGATCGCAGCATTGTTCATTGGCCTGCCGCGTGCGCGAAACTGACGGGATGCAAGGACTGATTCTTGAAGGAACCACCGAAGACTCGGTTCGCCTGTCGGCTGATGTCGAACTCGCTCACACCGATCTGGCACCCCGCCAGGTGCGTGTAGAAATCAAAGCCGCTGGCGTGTGCGGATCCGATCTGAGCTGTGTGCACGGCAAGTACTACATGCCCACACCCCTAGTCCCCGGGCACGAAGCCGCCGGTGTCGTTGTGGAGACGGGAGCCGCGGTCACCTACTGCGCGGTTGGCGACCATGTCATCTTGTCGACCTTCAGCAATTGCGGACACTGCGGTGATTGTGAGGGAGGCAACCCGGGTAACTGCAGCGTGTCTATGGGCAACCTCACCCAGCCCTACCGTGAAGGCGACCAGCCGCTCTACAACTTCGCTGGGATCGGGGCCTTTGTCCAGGAAACAATCGTCGGCGAGAACCAGTGCATCCCAATCCCGTCCGAGATGCCCCTCACCGCCGCGGCGCTGATCGGCTGTGGTGTCATCACCGGCACCGGCGCGGTTTTCAACCGGGCACGGCTACAGCTCGGCGATACCTGTGTGGTTATCGGCGCCGGCGGTGTCGGTCTCAATGTCATCCAGGCTGCCAAGCTCTGTGGGGCCAGCCAGATCATTGCCGTCGACCGAGTGCCGGAGAAGGAAGCCTTCGCCATCGACTTCGGTGCGACCGACTTCATTTTGGCTGACGAGGGCGTTGACGTGATCAACGAGGTCAAGAAGATGACAGGCGGCGGCGTTGACCACACCTTCGAGGTGGTCGGCTCCACCAAACTCCTCACCGACTGTCTCCAGATGACCCGCCCCGGCGGCAACATCTGCGCCGTGGGAGTGCCCGATCTCACTGCCGAAGTCACCTACCCGTTCCAGGCTCTACACCAGAACAAGAACCTGCTCGGTATCAGGGCTGGCGGTGCTCGGCCCCGCAAGGACTTCCCGATGTTGGCCAACCTTTACCTGAAAGGGCAGCTCAAACTCGATCAACTGATCAGCAACACCGCTGGCCTCGACGGACTACAGGGCGCTTTCGACGCCATCAAGACCGGTACCGAGGCCCGCACGGTCCTACTCCCCAACGGCTGAGCGTCTCCGGTAGCTGCAGTTCTAGTCTTCGGTGTCTTCGTTGAGGGGGAGCACTGGGGTGGGGAGTGGGTGACGGTAGAGAGCGGCGGCGTTCTGGCTGCACATCATGCGTAGTTCAACCGCTGGCAGGTCACCCCACAGGTCTGCAATCACCTGCTGGGTATCGGGCCAAGTCGAGTCACCGTGGGGATAGTCGGTTTCGATGCAAATGTTCTCGACGCCGATCACGTCGCGGCAGCGGATCGTCGAGGGATCGTCGATCGTGCAGAACCAAAAGTTGCGGCGCAGCACATCGGCGGGCCGCTCAGCCCAGCCCTTGCCATAGCCGGATCGGTCGACGAGGTTGTCGAGCCGGTCGATCAGCATCGGCACCCAGCCGATACCGCCTTCGCTCATGGCGATCTTCAAACGCGGTTGACGCAGCGGGTACTCCGACCAGAGCCATTCAGCGCACGACCCCAACGAAAGCTGACCGAACATCGTTGCGCCGAGTTGCAATCCAGGAGACCCCGCAGGCATCGGGTACATGCCGGAACTGCCGACATGCAAAGAAATCACGGTGTCTGTGTCGACGCAGGCCTGAATGATCGGATCCCAGAAATCCCTTTGCCAGAGACTGGGAACGCCGATGGCATGAGGGCGCTCGGGCATGGTCACCGAAACAAAGCCCCGAGCCGCGTTGCGGTGAATCTCCGCCACCGCGCCCTCCGACGAGCCGAGGTAGGTGATGCCGCCGGGAATGACCCGCTGCGGATATGGCTCATACCATTCGGTGAAGAGCCAGTCGTTCCAGGCCCTCACCGAATCGATGCCGACAGCGGGATCGTTCGCCCCGGCAAACACCGAGCCGCAGAAACCGGTGATCTGGCTCGGGAAGTTGAGCATCGCCCAGATCCCGCCGAGATCCATATCGCGCACACGAGCCTCGATGTCGTAACAACCCGGACGCATCTGCTCGAAGCGGAAAGGCTCGATCTTCACCGTCTCGGGTCGCCGACCGGCCACCGCATTCATGCCCATCTGCACGTAACGCTCACCGTCGAACTCCCAAACTTGATGGCCCTGGTCGGTTTCGATCAGTTGAGGCCCGAGATCACGCAGGCGCGGCTGCATATAGGTCGCAAAGAGATGAGGTGGTTCGACGACATGATCGTCGACAGACACAACCGTGTAGCGCACTTCCGCGGGTGATGGATCGGGGAGAAAGAGGTCATCGAGTGGCGCGCTGCTCTCGCCGTAGGAAGTCACAGATCAGCTAGCGTAACCGGGCGAATTCGCTCGGGCTCGAATGGAGCGCACGCCGGAGTGCTGCCTACGCTGTCGGCGTGAAGGTTCTGGTCATGGGTGGGACAAACTTCAACGGCTTGGCGCTGGTACATGAACTTGTGCGACAAGGTCACGAGGTGACCGTGTTGAACCGCGGGCGAAGCACCGCTGAGATACCGGATTCGGTGAGCCGTCTCGTCGCTGACCGCAGCCAACCCGAAACTGTGCGCGCGGTTCTAGCCGGAACCGAATGGGACGTGATCGCCGACATCACCGCATACCACCCCCAAGACGTTGAACTCATGATTGAGTTGTTCGCCGACCACCTGGGCCATTACAGACTCGGTCGACAGTCAAAGCGTCCGACACCGCCAGAGTGTCTCGCGGTGCGCAACGATTTCAGTTGGCACAACTCGTGCAGCACCTTGCGCCCAATATTCATCACTGGAACAAGAGCACCGTGTTTTCGATTGATCGTCTCCGCAACGACATCGGCTGGGAGCCTCGACACACTTTCGAGTCGATGGTCGACCACACCTTCGGTTGGTACCACGACGCCGGTCTGGCCCACACTCAGGCCGTCGATTGGGGTTTCGAAGATTCGATCCTCGCCACCCTCAGCCACGAGGGCGGATAACCCGACGAACCGCCGGGTCTCAAAACCCCGGCACGGAATTATGCGCTGCGGGTGGCGCCTGATCTATCGTTTCGGCCATGGTCATCGACGGACTCGATCTCATCTCTCCGGTTCGTTACGGCGAGTCGGGCCAACCCCACGCGCAATGGGAGCAGCTTCGCAAAGAGCCATTGCAGTATTTCGAGACTGAAGATCGTGAGCCGTTCTGGGCTGTGACCAGACACGCCGACATTACTGAGATCTCAAGTCGCCCCGAGGACTTCGGCAACAGCGACGGCATCGTGGTGTTGACCAGCGAACAAGTGGAGCGACGGGCCAAGGGCTATCCGGTCCAGATGAAAACGATCATCGAAATGGACCCACCTGACCATCGCATATTTCGCAAGGTGGCCAGCGCTTACTTCACGCCGCGAGGTATCGAACGGCTCGACGAGATCGTGGAGACCAGCGCCCGCACCGTCATCGACAGCCTCGGCCCCGAAGGCGAAGCCGACTTCGTTGAAAGCATCGCCCAGAAGCACCCTCTGCGAGTCTTGGCGACAATTCTAGGGATCGAACCGCATCAAGAAGAGCAGTTGCTGGAGCTGACCAGCCAGCTACTCGCCAGCGACGACCCTGAGCTTCGACGCCAGGGCGATGATCGTCACGAAGCCAGCCTTGACTTGATGATGGACTTCTTCAACATGTTCAACAACATCATTCAAGATCGCCGTGCCAACCCCCGCGACGATCTCGCCAGCATGCTGGCCAACGCCACCTTCGAGAACGGCGAACCTTTGGGAGACATCGAAACGCTCGGCTACTACTTGATCATCTTCAACGCCGGGCACGACACCACCCGCCATTCACTGACCGGTGCGTTCCAGGCATTCCTCGACCATCCCGGTGAGTTGAAACGCCTCCGTGAAGACCCGAGCTTGCTCAAGACCGCTGTCGAAGAGGTGGTCCGCTACACAGCGCCCGTCAACTACATGAAACGAACCGCAACCCGTGATCTTGTCTACGACGGGCAGAACATCAAAAAGGGCCAGATCCTTGCGCTGTTTTACGCTTCAGGCAGCCGCGACGAGGCGGTCTTCGAAGACCCGCACCGCTTCGACATCGGTCGTAGCCCCAACCGGCATCTCGGCTTCGGTTGGGCGGAGCACTATTGCCTGGGTGCCCATCTGGCCCGGGCCAGCATCAAGGCGTTGCTGGCGCAGATGGCGTCGCGAATCGAATCAATGGAGCATGCGGGTCCGGCGGACTACGTGGCATCGAGCTTCGTGGTCGGACCCAAGCACCTACCGGTTCGCTACAAGATATTCACGCCGTAACCCTCTGCCAACCGTGACCCTCTGCCAACCGTGACCCTCTGCCAACCGTGACCCTCTGCCAACCGTGACCCTCTGCCAACCGTGACCCTCTGCCAACCGTGACCCTCTGCCAACCGTGACCCTCTGCCAACCGTGACCCTCTGCGAACACCGCTTCCAGGAACCGGGCTATCGCCTGACCGCGAGCGAGTTCATCAAACAGGTGGCTGATGCCTGGGGTGACCGCAATCTCTGCGTGATCGAGCAGGACGCGCTGACCTTCAAGCAGGCCCACACGCAGTCAACAGCGTTGGCCAAGGCGTTGCTGGCCTCGGGTGTGCGGGCCGGTACCCATGTCGGACTACTGGCACCCAACGGCGGCGACTGGATCGTTGCTTGGCTCGCGGCGACGCGAATCGGCGCCGTGGTGGTATTGCTCAACACCTATTACAAGCCCCGCGAACTGAACTGGGTGCTTGAGCACAGTGATGTTGAGGTACTGCTGACCGTCGACTCCCATCTTGGCAACAACTACGTCGAACGCCTCGAATTGATCGTGGAAGGACTCGACAAGGCGACTGCCGGCGAAATAGGTGTCGCCAGTCACCCGGCGCTGCGCAGTGTGTGGATGTGGGGAGATCACATCCCGTCCTGGGCGGGACGTGTAGGCGATCTAGTCGCGTCAGCCACAGAGACGGCCGACGCTGAGTTGTTTGCCGCCGAAACCGCTGTGGCGCCTGACGACCCCATGATCGTCATGTACAGCTCTGGCAGCACGGGCAATCCGAAGGGTGTGGTTCATTCGCATGCGGGGGTGATCGGTCACCCCTACAACTTGTTGCAGTTCCTTGATCGCCAAGCTGGTGAGGTGGTGTACACCCCGATGCCGCTGTTCTGGGTTGGCGGGATGACCTATGTGTTGATCGCGAGCATGCACGCGGGGACAACGATCATCTTCGAGCATCAGTTCGAGCCGGAGGCGACCCTGAAGTTGATCGAACACCATCGAGTGAACCATGTTGTCGGCTGGCCGCATATGGCCAAGGCACTCGTTGAGCACCCGACCGCTGAGCATCGAGACCTCTCCTCGGTGCGCTCGGGCAGTATCGAAGAGTTCTTGCCTACCCACATCCGCATCGACGATCCCGAACTTCGGCCTAACGCTTTGGGAATGACCGAGTCGCTGGGGCCGCACTCCATCGAGGTGATGGGCGGCGAATTGCCTCCTACCAAGCGGGGTTCGTTTGGTCGTTCAGTACCCGGCGTTCAGCATCGCATAGTCGATCCCGCGTCTGGCACCGAGCAACCGCTGGGCGAAATGGGCGAGATACAAATCAAGGGCTATTCGCTGATGCTCGGCTTGTTGAAGACAGACCCCGAAGATGTGTTCACGTCAGACGGCTGGTACCCAACCGGTGACGCCGGGCACCTCGATGCAGATGGTCACCTCTATTTCAAGGGTCGTATGGGCGACCAAATCAAGTCTTCGGGGATGAACATCACACCGCGCGAAGTGGAGATCGTCCTTGCGGAACAGGACGAGGTCTCCGATGCCTACGTGATGGGTGTCCCTAGTCAGCAACATGGCCAAGATGTGGCCGCGGCAGTTGTTTTGCGACCCGATGAGTCCTGTGAACCGACCGAGCTTCAGGCCCGGGTCAAACAGGAGTTGTCGAGCTACAAAGTCCCGCGTCACATCGCGGTGTTCCGCTCACCGAGCGAGCTCCCATGGTTGGACAGTGGCAAAATCGACCTGACCGCGCTGGGTCGACTGCTTGCCGATCGTTTCGGTAGTTGAATTCGCATTGGCAATGAGCCCCGCTGCGTCGCTACGATCCGCACGAGTGAATTGTCATCCTGCAAGGAGGCCCTGAGATGGCCAGCAAAAGTCCCAAGAAGCCGATCGCAGCGCTAGCCGTACTGGCCCTGGTCTCGGCGCTGCTTGCATCGTTGACCGCTTCAGCAGGGGCACAAACCCCCGCACCCATCAGCGCTGAGACCTTCACGCTCACCATCCTCCACAACAACGACGGCGAGTCGAAGCTGTTGCCCGACGAGGACTCAGGGTTCCCCGGCGTGGCCCGCTTCGCGGCACAGATGAAGCTGATGCAAGCCGATGCTGAAACCAACGGCAACGCTGTGATCACGCTCACTTCGGGCGACAACTTCCTAGCTTCGCAGGAACTCGGCGTCTCTTTGGCTCGGGAAGGCGCCCTCTACGATTCGATCGCCCTCAGCGGGCTATACGACGCCATGGCCCTCGGCAACCACGACTTCGACCTGGGTCCCGAGGTTACAGCCCGTTTCATTGAAGGGTTCACACCGGCAATCCCGTTCCTGTCCGCCAATGCCGACTTCTCCGGCGAGCCCGTGCTCCAAGCACTCGTCGACGCGGGCACGCTTGCGGCGAGCACAATCATCGAGACTGGTGGGCAGAAGATCGGCGTGATCGGGGCCGTCACACCCCTACTTCCCAATATCTCCTCGCCTCGCAACGTGGTGATCTCCGATGTGTTGGCCGCAGTGTCGGCCGAGGCCGCTTCGCTGACCGAGCAGGGTGTCAACAAGATCATCCTGGTCAGCCATCTTCAGGATGTCGACGAGGAGATCGCCCTAGTGGCCTCGCTGACTGACGTGGACGTGGTCATCGCCGGGGGAGGCGACGACCTGCTGCGCAATGACGGCGACACCTGTATGCCTGATGAAGAGCCAGATGGCCTGTACCCAACCTTGGTGACCGACGCCAACGATGTTGAGGTGCCGGTGATCACCGCGCCCGGCGGCTACCGCTGTATCGGCGCTCTCAGCGTGACCTTCGACGGCGACGGCAACATCATCAACAGCAGCGGCCGGTCGGTCGGTGTCAGCTTCGAGGTGACACCTGATCCAGACGTGCAGGCCAACGTGATCGAACCGCTCGCCGAAGCGGTGGCCGAAGTTGATGCCGACGTCATCGGCACCAGCGAAGTTGACTTGGACGGTCGCCGCGCCATGGTGCGCACCACCTCCACCAACCAGGGCAACCTCCACACCGACTCACTGCGAGCCACCGCCACCAACCTCGCGGACTCCTTTGGGATCGCAGCACCGGATGTCGCCATCCAGAACGGCGGCGGCATCCGCAACGATGCGGTGATCCCGGCTGGCGACATCACCACCGGCGATACCTGGGACATCGCCCCGTTCCGGAACTTCGTGGTAGTGCTCGAAGTCCCGCGGGACACCTTCCATGTGCTGCTGGAGCAGGCTGTCGACCGGATACCGGGTGCCGGCGGGCAGTTCGCGCAGATCTCAGGGTTCACCTTGTCCTACGACCCAACCGCCACTGCACGCGAGACCGACCGCGCCGGCGACTGCTCGCTTATCGGCGACCCCGGGTCTCGGGTGCGCGATGTGGTTCTCGATGACGGAACCGTCATCGTCAAAGACGGGGCTGTGGTGCCCGGTGATCCCGTGGTGTTGACCACCATCGACTTCCTGGCCGGCGGCGGAGACTGCTACCCGCTCGGCGACTTGGAGTTCACCAAGATGGGCGTCAGCTACCAGCAGGCCCTCGCCGACTACATCTCGACCGACTTGGGCGGAGAAATCACCGCGGCCGACTACCCGGTCGGCGGCGACAACCGAATCGTCGCCGTTACTCCTGAGCCCGAGCCAGAACCCGAGCCGGAGCCAGAGCCGGAGCCAGAGCCCGAGCCAGAGCCGGAGCCAGAGCCGGAGCCAGAGCCCGAGCCAGAGCCGGAACCCGAGCCCGAGCCGACCACGATCACCGTCGTGCGCGGGGACACGCTGTGGGGGCTCGCAAGGACCCATCTGGGCGCCGGCAATCGTTGGAGGGAGATCTACGAGTTGAACATGGGCAGGACCCAAGCCGACGGACAGCGGCTCACCAACCCGAATCTGATCCTGATCGGCTGGGTGCTCGAACTCCCCTCCAGCTGAGGATCTCCGCCGACCCCTTTCGGAGGGCTTGACTCGATCGAGTTCTCCGAAGGGGAGTCGTCGGTAACGAACTGATCTAGTTTGGTCACGTGCAAATCCACGACACCTATCGACCTCGCCATGGCTGACGACGAAGCAGAGATCAGACGACTACTGGCACAGTATTGTCAGTTGCTTGACGACGGGTCGTTCGATGAATGGATCACGCTGTTCAGCGACGACATCGAGTTTGTGGTCATGGGTATGCACAAGCACGGTCGCGAAGAGGTCCGCAACTTCGTCGAGCCCAACCAGCAAGCCGAAGCGCGTGGCAAACACATGCTGAGCGAACCTTGGATTGTGATCGACGGCGACAACGCCTCGGTTACCACCGACTTCGCGTGGGTTTCCAAACAGGGAACTGTCGACCAGAGTGGTCGTTACCAGGACCGGATCGTCCGGCAAACCAAGGGTTGGCGATTTCAGCGTCGAGAAATTGTTTTCACAGGAGACCGCCCCGAATGACCAGCCCCGACGTTGCCCATGAAAACAGTGCCGATGAAGACATTGCCGATGAACTGATCTCGGTGGTCGCCACCTGGATCGACCGTGAAGTAGTCCCTCGCTCAAGCGAACTCGAACACGCCGATGAGTTCCCTCAAGAGATGTTCGGCCAGATGTGCGAGTTCGGCCTTTTTGGAGCGACCATCCCCACCGAATACGGAGGCCTGGGACTCAGCGGCAAGACCTACGCCCGCCTGATCGAAGAACTCAGTCGGGGTTGGATGAGCCTGTCGGGAATCCTCAACAGCCACAAAATCGCCACCGTCATGATCGAACGGTACGGCACACCTGAGCAGCGCAAAAACCACCTTCCCAGAATGGTCGACGGCCACTATCGGGCTGCTTTCTCCCTATCGGAGCCGGACAGCGGCAGCGACGCCGGCGCCCTTCGCTGCAAAGCCGTGCGAGACGGCGACGAATGGATTATCAACGGCACGAAGATGTGGGTGACCAACGGTGAGCGAGCATCCGTGGTGATGTTGCTCGCTCGCACTCCCGACGATCGTGTGACCTGCTTCATCGTCGAAAAAGAACCGGGCAGCAGATTCGAGGGGATCAGCTCCTCGAAACACATCCGCAAGTTGGGCTACAAGGGTCTCGAGACGGTCGAGATGAGTTACGTCGACCATCGGGTGCCCAATGCCAACCTGCTCGGCGGCTCCGACGGTTTGGGCAACGGACTCCGCTACGCCCTGTCGGCATTGGAGTTGGGGCGGATCAACATCGCGGCACGCGCCGTCGGGGTCGGCCAAGCGGCTTTCGACGCGGCGATGAAGTACAGCCAGGAACGTGAAACATTCGGTAAGCCGATCTTTGAGCACCAAGCCATTCAGTTCATGCTCGCCGAGATGGCCACGAAGCTCCAAGCGGCTCGACTGATGACCTACGACGCCGCTGAAAAATACGACTCCGGCCAACGAATTGATCTCGAAGCGGGCATGGCGAAACTGTTCGCTTCTGAGGCAGCGTTCGAGATCTGCACCGACGCTCTACGTATCCACGGCGGCAACGGATACACCCAGGAATACGACGTGGAGCGCTACTTCCGGGACTCGCCGCTGATGATCATCGGTGAGGGCACCAGCGAAATCCAAAAGATGGTTATCGCCCGCAAACTCCTCGAACGCCACGCAATCGAGTGATCGCGCAGCGCCAGTCACCACCTGCAGATCACATGAACACACCTCAACCCCACGAACGGTTTCGGGCACTCTTTGAGCCGCGGGGAATTGTGGTCGCCGGGGTTGCCAATCATCCCGGCAAATTCGGCTTCGTGGCCTATCACAACATCAGAGCCTGCGGCTACCGCGGGGCTCTGTATGGCACCAACCTTGAAAGCGTTGAAGTTCTCGGCGAGCGCACCTTCCGCTCTGTGGCCGATGTACCTAAAGCCGAACTCGACCTCGTCTTTTTGTGTGTTCCAGCCGCAGCCAACGCTGAGGTGCTGCGTCAAGCCGCTGATCGCGGGATCTCCGCCGCGTTCTGCACTTCAGCGGGCTACGCCGAAGTCGCAAGCGATGGGCGACGGCGCCAAGAAGACCTTGCCGCACTCGCGGATGACCTTGGGATCCTGCTAGCCGGGCCCAACGGCCAAGGGCTGATCTCGACACCGGTTGACTTGTGCGCGCAGATCGTGGCACCGATGCCCCCCGCTGGATCGATCGGGATTGCAAGCCAATCCGGAGGGTTCGTATCGACCTTCGCCAACCTCGCACGCCAATCTCAAGTGGGGATCAGCCGGGCGGTCTCCGTTGGCAACAGTGCTCAGGTCGGTGTGGTCGACTTCATGGAATGGTTCGCTGCCGACGCTGCGACCAACGTCGGCCTCGGCTACATCGAAGACATAGCTCCCGACACCATTGAAAGACTTGCCGCGGTGTCCCAAGAAATGCCGATCGTTGTCGTGCGCGGCGGACGCAGTACGCGGGGCGCCGGTGCCGTGTCTGTTCACACCGGATCGAAGGCGGGAAACGACTCCACAGATGAGGCTCTGCGCGAAGCGGGCGTGACAGTTGTCGCCACCGTCACAGAGGCATACCGAGTCGCGGCAACCTTCGCCACCCAGCCGTTGCCCAAAGGCCCCCGAACCATCGTGTTCGGCACCGCCGGAGGGTGGGGTGTCGTAACCGCCGACGCGGTCGAGGCCGGCGAGTTGGAACTAATCGATCTTCCCGCTGATCTACTGGCCGAAATTGACAAGCGAGTGCCGCCCCGTTGGAGCCGTGCCAACCCGATCGATCTTGCCGGCGGCGAGACCCGCGACACGATCCCGGAATTGTTGCCAATTATCGCCGCTCATCGGCAGGTCGATGCAGTGATTTACCTGGGGCTCGGAATCCAGTCGAATACTGCCGCTATGGAGCAGGCCGGCCGCTTCTACCCCGATCACGGCTTGGAGCGAGTCGTCGAATATCACCGACGCCAAGACACCCGCTTCGCCGAAGCAGCCGACGCAGCTAGCCGTGCCGCCGACAAACCGGTTATCGCAGCCACCGAGTTGTCGATCACCAACCCGGACAACTCCGGCCCCGCTACGGTGCGTGCAACCGGGCGTTTCTGTCACGCGGCGGGAGACGAAGCTGTAACCGCTCTCGACCACATGTGGCGTTACACCCGCCGAACCCGCTACAAATCCTGAACCGATCATGAGCGACGCAGACACACATATTGGATTGACGCTGAACGAATCGAGGATTTGGCTGACGGTGGGTTACAGCGCTCCATTCCCGGTGAACGACGCCTATTCGCCACCGTTTCGCCTTGACCCACTAGTACGCGTAGTGGTTGATGCAGGTCGACCCGAATTACCTGCCTTCAACGAACTCCTAGAAGAAATCATGCGCCACCAGTGACCCGCCGCGCCGTGGCTTCGCTGTCAACTGACTGCGATGGGAGGCTTCGTAGATGTTGATCGAGCTGTTTGCCGAGGCTCCGCAGCGAGACGATCTGATCGTCTGCGGCGACCGGCGGGTGTCGAGCACGGAGATAGTTGAGCAGGCACTGGGCTTTGCGGCCGCGTTCAACGCTCGTGGGATCGGCCACGGCGATCCTGTGGCGTTTCAGATGCCCACCGGGATCGATGCCATCGCGCTGTACCGGGCGTGTTGGCGTATAGGCGCGGTGGCCGTGCCGGTACATCCGAGAGCCGGCGCGGCTCAAATTGGCGACATGATCGATCAAGCGCATCCGAGCCTGCTTGTCTCTCATGCGGGTTTTGCGCTCGCTGATGAACCGGGCACGTTGTATATCGAAGATCTCAGCGGTGGTGAGGCACCAGCGGTTGAGTGCCGAGACTCAGACGACGCTTTGGTGATATTCACTTCCGGGTCGACCGGCAGGCCCAAGGGGGTGGTCCACACTCACGCCAGCCTTGAAGTCAAAACCCGCCAAATCGCTGAAATCCACGGCCTGACCAGCGACGACTGCGTGCTCATGCCCGCTCCTTTGGCACATGTCTCGGGTTTGCTTCACGGAGTGCTGGTCCCCGCGGCCTTGGGCGCCAAAACAGTGCTCATGGAGCAGTGGCACCCGGGTGCTGCGTTGCAGGCCATCGAACGTGAGCAGGTGACGTGGATGGTGGGGCCGCCGACTTTCTTCATCGACTTGATGGACGACCCGACCTTTGATCGCGGGCGCGTGGCTTCGCTAAGGCTCATATCGTGCGGCGGTGCCGGCGTCACGCCAGCGTTCGCGCAGCGGGCAAGCCAAGAACTCGGCGCCGTGGTGAAACGCACCTACGGCTCCACAGAAGCTCCGAGCGTCACCACCAGCCGCTTCGACGACCCTGCCGAGAAGATGATCGGCACCGACGGCCGGGCCTTCGGCGAGACCCGCATCCGAGTCGACGAGCATGGTGAGTTATGGGTGTCGGGGCCCGAGATCTGCCGCGGCTACCTTGACCCGAGCGATACGGCCAGAGCCTTCGCAGACGACTGGTTCCGCACCGGTGACCTTGGGGTGATCGACGACGGCTGGCTCATCATCACAGGCCGTCTAGGCGAACAGATCATCCGCGGCGGCGAGAACATCTCCGCAACAGAAGTGGAGAACCATCTCGAAGCCCATCGGTTGGTCAGCGCAGCCGTGGCGTTGGGTGAACCCGACGATCGGCTAGGCGCCCGAGTCGCTGCCTTCGTGGTAGCCGACAGCAGTTTCGACCTGGCCGCTTGTCAACAGTGGTTCCAAAGCAGAGGTGCGGCCAAATACATCTGCCCCGAACGACTGGAGCACGTCTTGGAGATGCCCGTGCTCGCCTCCGGCAAATTCGACCGCTCCACCCTCGCCTTGAGCCTTAGCCGTTGACACCTCGCAAAGGCTCATGCCCGGGCCTCAAATCATCACTCAGGCTGCGCTGAACCGGTGGACTGCGCGATGCTGGAGCCGTGAGCGAGACGATGCGAGCTGCGGTTTACCGCAGGGCAGGGGAAGTTGAGATTGAAGCGGTGTCGGTGCCGGTCCCAGACGCTGGCGAGGCGCTGATCGAAATTGACTATTGCGGGATCTGTGGCACCGACTTGCACATGATGTTGGACGGCTGGGGAACGCCCGGCTCGGTGTTCGGCCACGAATGGTCGGGCCGTGTCATCGACGCCGCTGACTCCGGCCTGGTAGAAGGAACCCGAGTGGTCGGCCTTCCGTCGGCGGGCTGCGGAGCTTGCGAGCCGTGCCGCTCCGCTCGCCCAAGTCTCTGCGAACGACGGCAAGATGCAGGCACTTCGCTCGAGCGAGGCGCGTTCTCGCAGTATTTGCTGGCCGATCCCCGTCGGCTTGTAGCGGTTCCCGACGGGATCGAACAAGCCAGAGCTGCTTACACCGAACCGCTGGCCGTAGCACTCCACGCCGTGACCAACTCAAAGATCACAGATTCCCAGCGTGCGCTCGTATTCGGCGCCGGACCCATCGGTGCGGCCATAATCGCCATCCTTGTGGCGCGGGGCATCAGCGTCGCCGCGGTTGAACTTGCGGAGGTGCGGTTGGAGCTTGCCGCGGCACTCGGCGCAACCGTGTTTCGACCCGACGAACTCACGATTCCCGACCATCCCGGAGAGACGCCGGAACCGGGTTACCACGTCGTGTATGAATCGTCAGGCGCAAGGTCGGCCAGCGAGACAGGACTAACTCAACTGGTCGGCGGTGGCACGCTGGTGATCGTCGGCACCGGACTCGACTTCCCGAGGCTCGACACCAACCGGGTGATCCTCAACGAACTCCACATAACCGGGGCCTTCAACTACGACGCCGACGGATTCGGGGCCGCGCTGGACCTGATCGCATCGGGCACACTGCCGCTGGACCTATTGATCCACCCAGAAACGGTGGGCCTTGAGGGAATGCTCGACGCCATGACACAACTACGCTCAGGCGAGATCGCAGGAAAGGTTCTGGTCACACCATGACAGAGTTCTCTGGGCCGACACGCTTCAACCATGTGGCCATGAGCATGCCCGCCGATTCGCTTGACGAAGCTGGCAGGGCGGACATTTGCCGGTTCTACTCTGAGGTCTTCGGGTGGCAGGAGCACCCGAGCATGACCGAGGACCGCAAACGGCTGGTTATGGGTGTTCACTCCTATGACCAGTTTGTGTTCCTCATCGCCGACGAGGAGCCGATGCGAGCCCCACGCCTGGACCATTTCGGTCTTGCTGTCGACAGCATTGAGCAACTACACGAGGTCTTGAACCGGGCCAAGGCTCTGGCCGAAAGCGACGACCGAATCGAGATCATCAACAACGAAGTTGAAGACCACGGCGTGTTGAAGCTGCACAGTTTCTATGTCGGCTACCTGCTGCCCATGATGGTCGAAGTCCAGTACTTCGAGTTCGCCACTTAGTCGACTGCTACGTGTCCACTGCTACGTGTCGACGGTTACGTAACTGTCCACTACCGGCCGGCGCGGTAACGCTTGGGGTCGTTTTCGTTGTCGGCGGCAGCAATGCGATCGGTCACGTCGGTCAACTCGGCGCGTGCCTCACGGTTGTAGCGCGGGTTGGGCTTAGCCACGTCACCGGGCAGAGGCGGCAACCCGAACGAGGAGTAGACAACCTTGCGGGGTCGCTCGATCGGTGGGTGTGCCCGATGCAGGGTGTCGCTGCAATGGACCGTGACATCGCCTTTGTCCGTCTCCAACATCTGTGGTTCAAGATCGAGTTTCGGGTCGCGCCCGGTGGCCATGGTGTTGGCCCGATGCGACCCGGGGATCACCCCGAGCGCGCCGCTTACCCGATCAGCTCCGGTGACGCTGATCCCAGTGGTCATTCCGTTGCACATGTAGGAATGGCGACCCTGGCCACAGTCCTTGTGCCAGGGAAGATCCGATAGCCCCTGAACTATCCCGAGCGGCTTGACCAAACCTTCAGCACCGCCGTTGTGCCGATGACCGTCACCGGTCAATTCGGTAAGCCACTGGTAGCGCTCATCTTGCACGATTTCTCGCAACGCGGCTGACTTCTCCAAAAAGAACAGAACCCGCACAGCCTGGTCAACCCCGTCTTTGTTCTTGGCCCACCAAGATTCGCCGTCATCCGGGGTGGCCTTCGCTATCCACTCATCAATGTCGGCGCCGACCGTATCCATCTCGTCTGTTTCAAAGATGCCCGTCAGGTGCAGGAACCCGGCCTCGCGCAGGAAGTGGGCCAACTCCTCACGGTCATCGTCAATGCTGAACCTCTGGTTGAGGTTGAGTTCGTCACCGTTGAGATCCCGGAATGTCACATCGCCGGTTTCGTGGACCCTGCGCCCATCAAGCAGGGCTCGAAACGCTGGCTCCCAACCAATCCATTCGTTGATGTTGCCGCTGGTCAGCTTCACCCGCGAGGTCATTGCCAAACCCATCGTTGATTGATGGTCCTGGATCAGGTCCGACATGGCATCGGCGGGCATCTCAGCGGTCACGCCCGTGGGTTCGTCACCTTCTTCGAGTACCAACGTGTTGCCCTTCGCACGCAATGTGACTGCTCGGTCGTCTACCCGCAGGCTCACCGGTGGGAGTTCCTTGTACGTCACGCCACGACCAGCCAGAGGGCCGTGTTCAGAGATTGCTTGGGGCAGCAGCGAATCGAATACTTCGTCACGTTCGATATTGCGAACATCTTGTTGGAGTCGGGAGCGGCGATCAATCGACACGGGAACCTCCTGGTGGCGTTTCTTCTCTACCCCAATCGTGCCTCAAGTCAGCACCGAACCGCCACTTTCGAGCCGTTTAGTCAACATCGCCGCGAGACGCTCACGGTGATGACGAGCATCGCCGAACGCTGTCTGGTCGAGTTGAGCACGCTTGAGATAGAGGTGAACGTCGGATTCCCAGGTGAAGCCGATACCGCCATGTACTTGTAGTGCGCTCTCGGCGACTCGCAGCGCGGCGTCGCTACACCAGATCTTGGCGGTGGCCGCGGCCACGGGAGCTTCGGGGTCTTCGGTGCCGACGGCCCAGGCTGCGTGGTAGACGGCCGAGCGCATGCCTTCGACGTCAACAAGCATGTCTGCGCAGCGGTGCTTGACCGCCTGAAAGCTGCCGATGGGGCGACCGAACTGCTCACGATGCTTGGCGTATTCGACGGCGAGGTTCATCACCGTGGTGGCTCCGCCCAGCATCTCAGCGCTGTGATACAGCGCTGCTCGATCCAGGTGATTGTTGACCGCGTCGGTGTCGCCGACGGTCTGCGCTGATGCGTGGTCGAGGCTGACCCAAGCCAGTTCGCGGGTCTGGTCCATGGCCGGCTCCGGCGTTCGCTCCACAGCGCTGAGGTCAACGGCCACCAACTCGTCCGCGCATGACGCGACCAGCACATCGGCACGCGCGCCGTACACCACTGGTTCAAGCCGACCCGACACCGAGCCATCTGAGTTTCTGGTCAGCGGTGTTCGAGCCGCGGTCGCTATCACCTCGCCGCTGATCAGCTTCGCTCCCCACGGCGATTCAGCGAGCACCGCCACGCCAAGAAGTTGCTGGGTGAGAGGGACTGGTGCCAGGTGCGCCCCAACCTGCTCAAGCAGAACCGCGATTTCTACCGTGCCAAGCCCCAAGCCGCCCTGGGATTCGGGCACTGCTATCGCCGTCCACCCCTGGTCGATCATTGCCGCCCACAGCGCCGCGTCGAAACCTCCGGTTTGTGCTGCGGCCCGTACCCGTTCGATCGAGCATTCGGCGCTCAGCAATTCCCTCGCCGCGCTCTGCAGCGCCACCTGATCAGCCGAGAGATCAAAGTCCATCATCTTCAATCGTAGGCTGTCGGTATCAGCAGCAATCTCTCGATGAGTTATCCGTTGAGGAACCTTTGCTTCGTGCCATAATGCGATATGGCTCTCGATCCTGTCCTCGACCGGCTCGAAACGGCCTTCTCAAAGCAGCGGGCCGGATTGTTGGAGACGAACGCCGGCCGTTGGGCGCTGTTCGTGCAGCCGATTGACAGGCGCTTTCGACCCCAGTTCATCGACTGTTTCGATGACGAACATCAAGCCTGCGAGGCTGGCTACCGCAGCACCATCGGTAGACGCTTCCTGATCAAAGAAGTACGAGAAATTGATCGGGTCATCAGCGTCCCGTGGGCGGTGCTGGCCGATCAACCCTGACGAGCGCGACTACTCACGCATCACCGGACCCATAGAATCCAGAGGCCCGACCATCGAGGTGGAGATCCGTTTGCCCCCGGGAGAACTGGATCGAGCGCGCCAAGAGGGGCGCTTAGTGGGAATAGATCCATATCGCACAACCGGGATCATCGACACTGCCGCACAAAGGACATGCATCCAGGCAAACATCGTGGACAAACTGCTGCTCGACCCCATAAGCCATAGGCCTTTGCACTCAAGATCGGGGCTGAGCGGGAGCGCCATCTACGACGTCACCTTGCAACTCGCCTGGAGACTGGAGCATAGACCCGATCCGATCCCAGTCAGCGCTTACGTAGTGCAGGAGGTTCTCGGAACTCCGGAGGTGCTGATCGGGCTTGATGTCTTGCGACGAGGGAAGTTGATCCTATTAGGCCTTGAGAACCGCTACAAACTCAATCTGCCTCGAACGATCCATCCGAATTAGGGGCCGCGCGGATAGGTGACTCGGGTCTCGGTGGATTTCGTTCCGACCGTGATGGGCGCTGGCAAAAACACACGTCAAGGTGATCGCAGCCGCAACCAGGAGTCTGGACCTTCCGCAGGTCAGCGCCTATTCGCTAACGTCCTTAGTCTGTGCGCGCATGTCGCGTTCCGTCGACTGTGGTGGCTCAGCCTGATAGACCAACGGGTGTGGATTTGTCGCCGACTGTTGAGCAGGCGGGGTTTCGCCATGAGTGCCGCGAGTGGCTAAAGGCCAACCTTGACTGGGAATACGGGGTCGGGTTTCCGCCGCAGTTCGACGACCTCGCCGACGAGGTGGAGTATCTGCGCGGCTGGCAGCGGAGGTTGGCTGATGCCGGATTTGTCGGCGTCACTTGGCCAAGCGAATACGGCGGACGCAACGCCAGCCCGCTTCACCACTACATATTGCAGGAAGAACTGGCCCGGGCCCGAGCCCCGGAGTTGGTGGGACGTATTGGTGTCAACCTCGTGGGTCCCACGCTTCTGGCCTACGGCAGCGACGAGCAACAGGCCCGCTGTCTACCCGACATCCTCAACGCCCGCCAACTCTTCTGCCAGCTGTTCTCCGAACCTGATGCCGGCTCTGACTTGGCCTCGCTGACTACCCGTGCCGTCACCGTTGACGGGGGCTGGAAGCTCTATGGCCAGAAGGTCTGGACCTCGTATGCTCAATTCGCTAACTGGGGTTTGTGTCTGGCCCGCAGTGACGTGAATGCCCCTAAACGCCGCGGTATTTCGGTGTTCATGATCGACATGTCAGCCGATGGTGTCGAGATCCGTCCGCTGCGTCAAATAACCGATGAATCCGACTTCAACGAAGTGTTCTTCGACGGTGTTTTCGTCGCGCAAGACCAACTCATCGGGCCGCTGCACGGAGGCTGGACCGTTGCGGGTTCCACGTTGAACCACGAACGGGGAACCAACCCACGCCAGCTTGTCATCCACAGCCAGTTGCTCGACGAACTCTTTGCCCTAGCCCAAGAGCGCGGCCTGCTGAGCGATCCGAACACCCGACAAGACTTGGCCCAAGCCTTTGTCGAACTGCGGCTCTTTCAGCTTCAGGACTGGCGCTCCCTGTCACGCCTGCAGCACGGCCGCGAACTCGGCGCTGAAGCGGCCGCCGCGAAGCTCTACTGGAGCGAGATGAGCCAAAGACTGCATCGCTGTGCCATGCAGGTGCTCGGCGATGAGGCACCGTTGTGGCGCGGTGCGAAAGACAATCCCGCCGACGGGCACTGGCAACGATCCTGGTTGTATTACCTGGCCTCTTCGATCTTTGCCGGCACCAACGAAATCCAGCGCAACATCATCGCCGAGCGGACCTTGGGCCTACCCCGAGAACCCGTCACCGCAGCCGCAGCCGCCGAAGGTCCGCAAGATCGGCGCTTTCCTCAGTCGGCAGATCCTGGGAGAATCAAGACATGACCGAATTTTCGTCGATTACCTATGAAGTTGACGAGGCGGTGTGTGTCATCACCATGGACCGTCCCGAAGTCGCCAACGCTCAAAACACCGAACTGCTCGATGAGATCGACGCCGCTTTCGACCTGGCCGATGCCGACGACGATGTGCGTGTGGTGATACTGGCTGGCAACGGCAAGCATTGGTCAGCGGGGCACGACCTGAAAGCGCTGGTGGGCGACGTAGAACCCGATGAGTGGCGGCTGATGCGAGACACGCCCGAGGGCAAATGGCATCACGAGAAGGTCATGTACTTCGATCGCTGCCTGAGGATCAGGGATTTTCGCAAGCCAACCATCGCCGCGGTGCAAGGCAAGTGCATCGCCGCGGGGGTGATGCTTGCTTGTATGTGCGACTTGATCGTGGCCAGCGACGATGCGTCGTTTCAGAATCCGGTGTTGCGAATGACAGGAGCCGGTGTTGAGATCCTGGTCGAGCCTTGGGAGATGCCGGTGCGAAAAGCCAAGGAGTTCCTACTCACCGCCGAGAGCTTTTCTGCCACAGAAGCCGAGCGTTTGGGGATGGTCAATCAGGTCGTTCCCCGAGACGATCTAGCCACGGCAGCCCGAGAACTCGCCGACAAGATCGCCTTGGTTCCTCCGGCCACAGCTCAGGTTGTCAAGCGTTCGATCAACAAGACGCTCGACCTGCAAGGCCAGCGCGACGCTTGGGACTACCACTTTCAGGCACACCATTGGATGCACAACACCGCAACCGCACTGGGCGCACTCGAGGAACGCAAGTCCAAGGGTTCGATGGCCGAAGTGTTCGCCGAACACCGCGACCCGTGAGACAAGAACTCCGTCAAGACTCGCTGATCTGATCCTGGTCCTGTTCTCGGCCTTGCTCCTCCGGGGGTTCAGCCTCCTCTGGAGGTTCAGCCTCGAGAGCCCGGCGACGGGCACGAGAACGGACAGGGACCGCCACAAAGCGCGCCACGCCGATCGCTATCAAGGCGACACCGGCCAACACGACGGGATCAACGTCGGCTAGCGATTCACCAGCCAACGCAATGGCTCCCGCCGCTGCGAATATCAACGCGGCCACCAACGAGACCAAGTCGACAGACGCCAACTTGTGGTGTCTGGAACTCTCCACAGTCAATTCTTCGTTCATGATCTTGCTTCCTTAACGCTGGTATGTCGGGTAACGCACTACTCGGACTCGGCCCACCCCGATTTCAACATTGACTTCAAGGTCGTATTCACCGTGCGTGGTGTGCTCGACCTCTAAACCCACGCCCTTTTCGAAACGGTCGAAATCAACCAAGCCGAAATAAGCCACGCCCAAGGCGGGGCCTGAATACGGACTATCTCCGCATAGCGCGCTTTCTTTACTGAAGTCCGGTATCTCCTCGTCGACCCTGTAGCTGTACTGCGCACTGACGCAGTACAACTGGCCATCTTCAATTCTCGGCTCCAACACCTCTCTGATGGTCACGAATTCGCCGCCACGCATCGCACCCGCACCAATACTTGCGTTGGTTCTAACCCTCAGATCTGCTGGAACTAGTATGTTGACTTCACCGACGGTCAAACGAATATTGTGGTCGATAGACGCTCGTCCGGTTGACCGCAATGAGTCGCGGTCCAACGACCTCAGATCCACGACCAGGTTGCCTATCCCGTGTTTCAGGTCACGATCCAATGAACTGATGTCTTCAGGCACAGTCTTAACATCGCCGAACCCCGACCACCACGAGGTATCGCTACCTGAGAACACGACCAATGGGGGGAGCAGCAACACGCCGAGAACTATGAGCGCCCAATTCCTGCCGACAAAGACTGAGACCAACAGACCTGCAGCAACAACCAACAGGGCAACGGCAAAGAACTCGCCGAGGAGCACCCGTTCTATATCGAGTCGATCCAAGAGGATTGCACCGCCCGTCAGGACAAGCAGAGCGGCGAGAGTCAGGAAAGTGACTGTTGATTGACCACGACGTTGAGCGCGTCGTTCGGCTCTGCGGTCACGCCAACTCGGTTTGGCTTGTGATGGTTCGTCTCCCAAGTTCGCCCCCGGCCACTCCGAACCAGCCGCCGAGGGAGGAGGCGGCACCGTTGCTGTTGTCGGTGCAGCAAGCGGCTCGGCCGGAGTGTCCAGGGGGGGCGCCGACCGGCGGGGCCAAAAGACCAGCCCAATACCGGCGACAATCAAAGCAAGCGCCAAATACGGAGCTGTGCTCGATACTTTCGCAAACACTTCAAAAACGTTGCGACTCAAGATTGCGGTCACGAACAGACCGAAAGCGATCAACACAATGCCGACAAGGTTGCGGAACCGCCTACGGGCCCCGCTTCGCAAGGCATTCGCAAGGATGCTGCCCGAGTCACCAAGCGGCACGATCAGCCAGCTCACAAGATAGAGCACCGGTCCGACTCCACCGAATAAAGCAAGAACGATGAAGCCGATGCGAACGATCACGGGATCAATGCGGAAGAAATCCCCGAGTCCGCCGGCTATGCCAGCGATCAATCGATCATCAGCACTGCGGCGCAACTCCGGCCAGCGGAACTCGCGCTTTCCCTTTGAGCGTTTGTCGGCGGGTTCCTCAGGTTCCGTGTCCCCAACCCCCGTGTCGGAACCCCCCGTGTCGGAAACCTCCGTGTCGGGCGGCGCGGCATCTTCAGGCCCTGTTTCGGAGCCCTCAGATTCCGTGTCACCTTTGTCGGAGGTTGGTGCCTCTTCGTCGGAGGTTGGTGCCTCTTCGTCGGAGGGAGGGTCTTTGGCCATGGGACCATTGTGGAGCAGTCTGATGCCTCCACAAATGGGGGATGACCCTGAACTTTCCCTGAGTCAGTTCCGACAATTAGGGGTTATCCCCCATGTGTTCGGTGGGTTGCTCGTGCCATCATCAAGACCATGATCTGGCGTCGCTCGGCCTTGCCTGCACGGTCTGACCGTGACCGGATCATTGCGGGCGTCTGCGGAGGCATCAGCGACCGTCTCGGCGTTGACGTGACCATCGTGAGGGTGGCGTTTGTCGCCCTCACTCTGGCGTGGGTCGGCATACCGATCTATCTGCTGGCTTGGCTTTTGTTCCCACGGGCCACCGCCGATGGCCCTCCGGCGGTCGCCGTACCGGCGGGCACTGTGATGAGACGGGCTTTGGGGTTGGTGTTGACCGCATTGGGCGCGGTGTTGTTGGCACGTCACCTCCAGGTCACACTGCCGGACGCCTTCATATGGCCGGCTCTGTGCGTTGCGTTCGGAGTTGGTGTCGTGGTCTGGAGGGTTCAGCCGGTTGCTTCGGTCGGAAGGGCCTTCGCCATTCGTATGGCTGGCGGCACGATTCTGGTTGCTTTCGGGATCGGGGTTCTGGTAGCGGCCAACGTTTCGTTGGGGGTGGTGCTCGACGGGCTGCTTTCCACGGTGTTAGTCGTCGGTGGGTTGGCTTTGATCCTCGGGCCCTGGGTGGCGGTGTTGATGCGCGACCGGCGCGCTGAGCGTCAGCAAAGAATCCGTGCCGACGAGCGCGCCGAAGTCGCGGCACATCTTCATGATTCGGTCTTGCAAACCTTGGCTCTGGTTCAGCGTTCAGACGACCCCGCCCACATGTCGGCTTTGGCAAGGCGCCAGGAACGGGAGTTGCGAGGCTGGCTGTACGACGACAAGTACGGACCGCAGCAAACCACAGTGAAGGTGGCTTTGGAGCACCTGGCCGGCGTGGTCGAGGATCGTCACGGGGCGATGATTGATGTGGTGGTCGTGGGCGACACCAAACTCGACGCGGCGATGGAGTCTCTGGTTGCTGCGACCGGTGAGGCCATGACCAACGCCGCGAGATGGTCCGGCCAATCCGATATCGGGGTCTATGTAGAGGCGACCGACAGCCAAGTGGAGGTATTTGTTCGCGACCGCGGTGTCGGTTTCGACCCCGAAGCTGTCGGCGACGATCACCACGGCATCCGCGACTCAATCCGCGGCCGACTGCAACGCGTGGGCGGCGACTGTGAAATTATCAGCTCCCCCGGGCAAGGCACCGAAGTACGGCTCTGCCTAACGCGCACGTAACTCGCAGCCCGGCCTAGCAGCCCCGCGACCCAGCAACCTAGCGCAGCTTTGGTGACCCGCTACCGTTGGGGTACGTTGGATCGCCGAGGCCTGACCTCAAGGGGGAAACTTGCGAATCGAGCCGCTCAACGACACGATCGGGGCATCGGTCACCGATGTTTCGACGACTACGAACCCCCTTCCGCCTGGAACGGTACGATCAGCCACGTCGAGGTTTCCGGGCCCGACTCACGCCCCGCCGACGCCGTCCAAATCTCCCAAGAGTCCCTCAACGCCGACTGAGCGGAGGGACAACACAACAACAGCGAGGAACCTGTGATTACTGACATGGACCGACTTGTGAGGGGGCACAACGGGGAGAAGACCCTCGAGCCGTTCACGCCGGCAGAGATGGAAGATCGTCAGACCAAGCTGCGCCTCCACATGGCCGAACACGACATTGATGCCAGCGTGCTGACCAGCCATCACAACATCTGCTACTTCTCCGGCTTCATGCACTGCGCGTTCGGCCGCAACTACGGCTTGGTCGTTACCGCCGACAACGCCACAACCGTCAGCGCCGGCATCGACGGTGGCCAACCTTGGCGTCTAACCCACGGCGACAATCTCATCTACACCGACTGGCGCAAAGACAACTTCTATTATGCGGTCCAATCTCTGACGCGTGGGGCTGAGCGCATCGGCATCGAGTTCGATGAAGTAAGCCTCAATATGGTTGAAAAACTGAGGGCGGCCTTGCTGGACGCTGAGTTGGTTGACGTCGGGACCCCAACGATGTGGATGCGCACTATCAAATCGGCTGAGGAGATTGCCCACATCAAAAAGCTGAGTGCCATCGCCGACATCGGCGGCGAAGCCTGCCGTGAGACGATCGCCGTTGGTGTGGGCGAACACGAGGTCGCTCTCGCCTCCACTCAGGCCATGGTCCGAGAATTGGCAAGAACCTACGAATACTCCGAGCTGATGGACACCTGGACCTGGTTCCAATCCGGTATAAACACCGACGGTGCCCACAACCCGGTCACCAACCGAGCTATTGAGTCGGGCGACATCCTCTCGCTCAACTGTTTCCCGATGCTCTTTGGATACTACGTAGCGCTCGAACGCACGCTCTTCGCCGAATCGGTCTCTGACGAGCACCTGCGGCTCTGGAACATCAACATTGAGGTGCACGAAACCGGCCTCGAACTGATCAAACCTGGCGTCAAGTGCAGCGAGATTGCGGCGACGCTCAACAACATATACCGCGAGTACGACCTGCTCAAGTATCGCTCGTTCGGGTACGGCCACAGCTTCGGTGTGCTCTGCCACTACTACGGGCGCGAGGCGGGTGTGGAGCTGCGGGAAGACATTGAGACGGTCCTTGCGCCCGGCATGGTCGTCTCAATGGAACCGATGATCATGATCCCCGAAGGCCAGCCTGGCGCTGGCGGCTACCGCGAGCACGACATTCTCGTCATCAACCACGACGGCTCGGTCGACAACATCACAAGTTTCCCCTACGGCCCCGAACACAACATCGTGCCCTCGGCCTGAAAGAGCGCAAGCCGGATGGCGATTCTCCATCAAGCAAGGAAGATGGCCCAAAGCCTTGATCGCGTCAGACTGTCAATCCATCCGCGTTGATCAACAAACGATATACCCTGAAATGGAGGCAGAAACGGCGGACTGAGATCGGGCCGCGCCGCCAGATCGACAAAAAGGAGGATCCGTTAGCGATGCGTGTCCAAGTGTTCGTCGACGAGTCCCAACGCAAGCATTACATAATCTGTGCAGCAATCATCTCCCCAAAACATCTTGCGCAAGTCCGGACTTCGTTACACAAGTTGTTGCTCCCCGGTCAGCGTCGCTTGCACTTTGTCGATGAGAGTAAGCAACGTCGCCAGAAGTGCCTGACAGCCATGGCCGAACTGCCCGTACAAGCACGGATATACGCATCCCCCCATAACGAATCTGTCGCTCGCAAGTTCCTCCTAGACCATCTGCTCAACGATCTGATCCCACTACAGTGCGAACGATTGGTCATCGAGAGTCGCGGGGTGAACCCAGACACACGCGAACGCAGTCAGATAGCTGCGGCGATCAGGAACGGCGCTGCACCACAGGTGATCTATCACCACCTGAGGCCGCACGAGGAGCCATTGTTGTGGGTGGCGGATGCGATCGCGTGGGCTTACGGAGCTGGTGGAGAATGGCGATCGCTCGTGGAGCCGCAAGTCGGCTATGTCAAGAGGGTCTGATTGCGAGAAAGCGCAAGGCCCGGCTCCTCTCCGTCCGGAGAAGTACCGGGCCCCACTTCCCAAAGCTAGTGCTCTAGGCCCCTACATTCTGCCGCCGCACCACGAGAAATGTCAACCGCAATATCGGAATCGGCAGCGAAAATCCCGATATCACGTCGAACGCGGGGACAGACTGCTCCAAGGCTGGCTCGATGCAATGCAACGCCTTCAAAAGGTGTGACCCGGGTAATCTCCTGGCTTGGGCGATTCGTCACACGCCGACCCTGCAATTCGCCAAAATGGAGCAACCTGTGAGTACTGACATGGACAGACTTGTGACATGGCACAACGGGGAGAAGCGGGAGGCGGTCCGGGCGAGCCCGACGGTGGTGCAGTGTCGGCGGGTTAAACCTTCGATTACGGCGGGTTATTCAAATTCGGAGGATCGGGAGCCGAGGTTGGTTGCGTTCTCGGAGACCGTGCGTCGGGTGGCCTCGTCGAACCCGTCGGGGTTGCTGGCACGTACTTCCAGGGTGATTTCCACATTCGGGCCGAGTCGGGCGGTCACGTGTTCGGCGATCTCGCCTAGCTGTTTGATGCAGCGAACCGGGTCCAATTGGAACTCGGCGTAGAACTCGGTCGGCCCAGAGGTAACACCGGTTGCGCCTTCCGCTGAACCAGCAGGATCAGTGCCACCGGCCTTGGCACCGGTATCACCGCTGGAGCCTTCTTCTGCCGGAGCACCCGAGTCGGGTTCGGGGTCTGCGGGAGGGGGCAGGCTGTCTGGGCGAATCAACAGCCCGCTGTGTGTTGGCGTCACATGCTGAGCTGTGCGGACACCGAGCCAGCCTTCACCATCATGCACGTCTGCATAGGCGAACGTCGTCTTCTCCCAGTCAAAGTCTGCCACCCCACCTGAGAGTGCCTCGGCCATCACCTCGAACGACCCCAATCTCGGCATGTGACAGAAGCGGGCGTAAGTGGACCAGAGTTCTCCGACCGCCAAGTCTCCGCGGTCGGACCACAGTTCGCCGCGGTCAATGTCCATACGCACCCGCACGCCGCTGTACTTGGAGATGAGTTTCTCCTCGCTTCGCAGCTTGCGACTGGCACGAACCGCAATTGTGTCTTCTCCCGCAGCGCGGCTTGTCTGCCACACGATCTCAGAGGTCCCCGGCAATTGTGCTGGTGTAAGGACCAGAGTGAAAGTCTCCGCGATGAGCGACTCAACCTGCTTCTTGGAGTCGTCGAGCTTGGTCTGCGCCTGGCGAAGTTGATGCGGCGTCAGTTGCAGATCGTCACCGCCTTCGGCAATCGAACGCCAGGCGAGGTGCGCACGAGCGGCATCCAGCAGCTCACCGACACGGTTGGTGCCCGGTGCAACGAACACCAACAGATTTCGGTTCAGCCGCGGCCCAGCGTCTCGTTTGGCGAGAATCTTCTCCGCCATCTCGATCGCCTTGGATCTGTCGTCGCCCGCGGAATGTGTGAACTCGGGCGCCAGTACAACAAGCCGCACGCCGTCGTCGTTGTCGGGTACATCGCCCGGACCTTCCGCAAACACTTGCACCGCGTGGAAATCTCCGCGGTCACGCTGCTCAGCCACCATCCTCCGCGCCAGATCCTCGGCGTCACGCTCGTCGAAGTTTGAGGCTCGGTCCTCGGCAATTCGGGTGACGTTGGGAACAAGTGAGTACCAGTACTGGGAGCCGTCGACGTACAGGTGTGTCGCCCGGTCCGAGAGCCGTCGCAGTGCGTCGGAGAACTGGCCGAGGGACTCGCCGGGTTGCGCGCAGCCCAGTACCACCGACTTGATATCGACCCCGCGTTTGCCGTCAGAGCGCGGCGCAGAGCTCATGTACACGGTGCGCGCGGCACGACGAGTAGCCGAGAGTCGTCCGAAGTGGGGGAACTCGCTGTCGATGTGTAACGGCAGAGCGTTTTCGCCGTCTACGTCGGATTTAATGACTGGATCCCAGCCTTCGTCGAGGTACTTCTTCATCTCGCTCAACAGTGGCCCGGAGTCCATCGGCAAGCTAGCTGGCATGATCATGAGCGATCGGTCGTCTCGCTGCCATAGCTGCGATATCACGAGCGCCATCAACCGCAGCACTCCCCTGGTGCGTTGAAACTTCTCAAGTGCCGACCAGTCCCCGAACAGACGGTCGAACAGTTCTGGATGTATCGGATAGGAGAGTTCCATGCGACGCCGGTATTCGCCTTCTCCGACTCTGGGAGGGAACTCTTTGGCGTGCTTGCGGTACATCTCGCTGAAGGCCCGGATCACCCCGTCTCGGACCTTGGCCTGCTCGGCGCTGATCGGGTCGAACAGGCGACGGCGCACGATCTCGAAGGATTCGTCCGGTGATGCCGGCTGCCATTGCGCCGCCTTGCGGGCTACGACGTTCTTGAGCCTCTCGAGTGCCGTGCGCCCCCGGGGACCACCCGTCTCGATGTCTGATGCAGGGATGGCGATGAGCACCACCACATTGGGCACGGCCGCCGCCGCTTCGGTAAGCGCTTGGGCGAACGTGAACTGCGTGTCGAAGTCGCCTCCGGCCAGCCGTATCGCGTTCTCGGCGGAGCTGTCGTTGAGTTGGCGGGCATACGCTACCCACTCGTCGATCAGCACGACGGCGGGGCCGAACTGCTGGAACAGTGTTCGCAGCGCAGCACCGGGATTGGTTGCGGCCTCGTCGTCGACGCGCACCAGTTCGTAGGCTTCCCGCCCGCCGAGTTGGTAGGCGAGGTGGCCCCACAGAGTGTGGAGGCTCACCCCACGTTCCACGACTTCGGGTTTTGAAGGCGAGATCATCTGGCCGACGAGTACCGCCCGGTTGATCTGTGGCGGAAGCGACACTCCTTGCGCTGCCAGCACATCGCCGACACCGGGCATTTCTGCGGCCGGTTCGCCTGATGCCAGGTGGTACAGCGCGATCATGGAGTGGGTCTTCCCGCCGCCGAAGTTGGTTTGCAGTTCGATCACGGGGTCGCCGCCTTCGCCTGAGAGTCGGCGTGCCGCTCCCGCGAGCATGTCGTCCAAACCCTGAGTGATGAAGGTACGGGCGAAGAAGGCGCGGGGATCTTGGTATTCCGACTCGGCGTTGCCGCGCAACACTTCAAATAGATCGGCTGCAAACTCGGCCTGGTCGAAGCGCCCGGATGCAACATCGCCGTGTGGCGTGATGATCTCGCGCCATGGGGTCAGCCCGGTCTCGGGCCGGCCTTCGGCCGGTTTGGCCGCGGTGCGACGGCGCTCGGAGCGGGATTGCTCGTCCACCATCTGGCGCATGAGGTCCTGTCGCAGACCGCGTATCTGGTGTCGTTCGGTTGCGTTGCCGAATGACTCGAGCACTCGTTCCATCGAGTCGAGCGCCCGTACGGTGTCGTCGGTGGACATTGACTGTTGATGCGCCCATTTGTTGCGGGCGTCGGCTATCTCGAACACCATTGAGCGCACCCCGGCGGGGAAGCCGTGACCGAACACTTCGTTCCAGGTGAGCTTGATTCCCGTCAACAGGAACGCGGCATCCTCGGTGGAGGGTTCGCGCAGGGGATTGTGAAGCCTCTGGTTGACGGTTTGGAGCCAGTCGTCCCCGTAGAACCCTTGCCATGTCTCTTCGCACTTCGGACGCAACCCGTCTCGCAGCAAGTCGAGCGCTTTAGCGATGCGTTCCGTGTTGGCCATCACCATGGGCGTCTCCGTTCGTCAGCAGGAATCGTTGGATTCACGCCCCATACAATGCCACGAACCTATGACAATGCCATTGCAGCGCGTTCAGGGACTTTCACCACTCGCTAAGTCCGCAAGGCGCTCAAGGTCCTCGGGAGAGTCCATCTCAATCACGGCTCGAACCGCTTTCTCGGGCCCGGTGAGCTCCTTGAGGGCACGGTCCCCTGCGCTGTTCGGAGTGGGGCGGTCGGTGGTGAGAAGGACCAGTCGGGTTTCTGGGTTCTTCGAATGCAGCACGGAAGCTTTGCCGAGCGCCTTCCAGAGAGTGTCGGTACGGCGGAGACCCGGACGCTGGGTCACACTGAACGCTCCCGACACATCGAAGCACCATGACTGGCCCTTCTTGTCGAGAGCCTTGAAGTTGATCTCCACACCACAGCCCCCGGCGACTTTCGCCTGGATCTCCCTGAAACCACAACGGTGCAGAACCGCGAGGGCCATCTCCTGGGCTTTGCGGCCCTCCTCCCCCGCCCGAGCCTGGAAGTCTTCGGTCTCAGAGTCTTTCTTCTGAGGAGAGGCGGTGCGATTGGACTCACCAGAGCGTCCATTCTGCGATCCCGACGCTTCAAGCAGTTCCTCGGAGAAACTCAGTTGACCATTGCGCCCCTTTGGGCGAGGAGCCGTGACCGACCAGCGAAGCGAGTCCGAGGGCTCGACAGGTTTCTGCCGCTCTGCGGCGATGCGCTGCTCAGCCAGATCAATGTAGCCAGCGTCCGTATCGAAGCCGACATAGTGACGTTCTGAGCGCACAGCGGCCACAGCTGTGGTTCCAGATCCCATGAACGGGTCCAGCACCAAATCGCCCCGGTAGGTGTAGAGCTCGATCAAACGCTGCGGCAACTCCACCGGGAACGGCGCGGGATGACCCACACGCGTGGCAGAAGCCGGAGGGATTTCCCACACATCGGTTGTGGCTTCCATGAACTCGTCGACATGTGCAGTGCTCACCGAGGGCAACCCCTCATCAGCGCGCACCGCGGCCGGACGCGCCCGGTCCAAGCGCCCTTTTGAAGCGATCACAACCCGTTCGGTCAGATCTCGCAGAACCGGATTGGCCGGCTGTTGAAAGCTACCCCATGCACAACTGCCCGCCGCGCCCCGTGCCTTGAGCCAGACCACCTCGCCGCGCAACAGCAGCCGCAGACGGTCCTGGAGTATCTGCACCACATCAGCCGACAATGATCGATACGGGCGCCGCCCCAGGTTGGCGACGTTCACGGCGATGCGACCACCGGGTTCCAACTTTCGCACGCATTCGGCGAACACCGCCTCCAGCATCTCCAAATAGGCGACGTAGTCGGCCGGCACATGTCCACACCCCACCGCTTCTTCGTATTCTTTGCCTGCGAAGTAAGGCGGCGACGTGACTACAAGCGCTACCGAGTCGTCGGCTACATCACCATAGGCATCCATATCACGCGCGTCGCCCTCCCAGAGTGTGTCGACGCAGGAAGGCGAGACAACATCGTCGTCGCTGCTGATCTCCGGTACCGGGAACCGGGCATAGAACGCCGACGCGTCATGTCCCTCGCGCCGTCCGACTCCAAAGTTGGACGTGGACGTTCCGCGCCTACGCCGATCCGACATGCTCATACCGCACGGGGCCGCTCGGTATGGCCCGAACCATTAGAGGGCGACGGCGAAAGACGGCCAAGAATCATGCAAACAAGCTACCCCGACCGTGTGACACAGGTGGGGAGCCTTCCGCTCAGATCGTTGCCTGCCGACCAATTGCAAAACCGCCTAGCTGGGCCGGTAAACGTCTCGGCGGTGCTGGATCCGGTGAATCACCACCATCTTGTCCGCTTCCGAGATTACGTAGATGATGCGATAGTCGCCCCGCCGGGCAGACCAGAGTCCCTCAAGCTCACCAAACGAGAGGCTTCCCCGACCGGTGCGGGTTCTCGCTCAATGGCCCGGAGATCAGGGCCGTTGCGGCGTGTTTCGCCTTGTCAGGCACTCGAACCAGGTTGCGCATCGCCTCGGGCAAAATCCTCGCCTCATACACGGCTTTGGCTCAGAACTCGGCAGGGAGTGGCAGAGATGCCCCTTCGGCGGCCTCTCGAAGCGACCTGCGCAGCGACTCGACCAGCTCGACATCGCGCTCAATGTCGAGCGTCTCCGCCAAGGAACCGAGATCGTAAGTCAGAGATTCACGGTCTTCCAAAGAGGCTAGAAACTCCTCTGAACTCGCGTGACGGGTGTAGCGCCCCGAAGCAAGATCATGCTCGGGATCTGCGGCGTCACTTGTGCCTACGGGGTCAGTCGCTCGCTGCTTCGGGTCCACGACCTAGACTCTAGGCCGCTACCGGTCCAACCTGAGCGAACTTCGCCATGTCGACAGCGCGAATTAGCCGCGCTGCAACGGCCGTAACTAGGATCGTGAGGTGCCTTCGCTGGCAGCGCTTCTGGAATTGACCGATGAAGAAGCGCGTCGGCAGTGGGGACGCATTTTGCAGCGGGTCGACAAGTCGAGGCAGGAACCGTACACCCCGGTTGAAGTTGTCCTGTGTTGTGCGCTATTCCGCGTCGTCGATCCACATCGCTTTGGTGGGCGCAACATCCACTTGATTCCAGAGGAAGTTGCGCATCTGGCGGAGTTGTTCAAGCGGTCGACGCGATCAATCAACATCAAGATGCTGAATCTCGATGGATCACGTCCCAATGGCGCCGCTAGCGATGTCCCGTTCTATGACGCGATGGCTGCGGACCCGGTGCACTTCACTGCTCTCTACGAATGCGTGGTGCTCGCAGCCAGACACATGGGAATCGGTCCAAGTCGCCTGCCTGACTTCATCGAGCGCGACACGGCGGGCAATGCCGTGATGCTCGGCCAAGACAGCTTGCCTCACGGGGCCTTGATGGAAGCGGTGGAGGTTGCGGCGGCCCGGCTCAGAGTGAGGCAGTTGGCCGCAGATGACGCGCAAACCTTCCGTGTAGTTGAGCAGAAGATCCGACTCGGACAGCATCGGTTCGCAAGGAGTGTGCTTGAGAACTACGGCCATCAGTGCGGGTTTTGCGATTTCGCACCACGCTCACTGCCGCGCCAAAAGCTACTGGTTGCATCCCACATCAAACCGTGGGCGGTCTCGAATGACACTGAACGGCTTGACGCCGCAAACGGAATCGCCTCCTGCCCGATGCACGATGCCGCATTCGATGTCGGCCTGATCACTGTCAACGGCGGCCTTCGGGTGCACCGGGCAGGATCTTTGCGGCACAGCTTGGCAGTCGACGCTGGCGTCGACCACGGCTTCGGTAGCACGCTACGGCCGACACTACGTCCACCCCACTGTGCCTCACCCGACAACACATACCTCGCCTGGCACCAAGAGCATGTCTATGTCGACGCGATATGAGCAGCGTTCAGATGTGGATTCGTCGCAGTCACCGAACACCCCCGGCAAAGACACGTCGCATACAACTGCGACACTCGACCGGCCGAAAGCGTCTCGAATTGGATCCCGCTCATGACCGCGCGCCTCGCCTTAGCCACTCGGACTGGTCAGTCCCGGTGCGCGTGGCGGTCGAGCCGAAGCTGTGGACCACTTGAGCCGCCAGCTCAGCTCTCAAGCGAGTGACCACCCAATAGCGAATGCCGCCCATGTCGGTGAAGTGCCAGTTTGTAGGACCGCCGTGAGCGACTACCGCCCGAGCCTCACTGGGCGCAAATCGCACTTGTTTCAGTCGATGCAGATTCGTGTCGAACGAGATGCCAGTGGGCGCACCATCAGGAAGGCGGATCATCGCCTGGGGTTCGTCAGCGTCCACGCGGATCGGAACGAGCGGAAACGCTCGCGGCTCCCGCAACCGCACACTGTCGCACAAGGGCTGAACGCACAGCCACAAGCCCTGGTCGGCATCATGACCGACCTGCTCAGTTTCCTCCGCCGTTGACTCACGCATGAGTACAACTCCAAGTTCAAGCCGCGGCGGCGCACTGCCGAAACCGTGCGAGTCGATGAGAACTGCGAGGTTCTCGCTGGACGGCCGGGCGTCAGCTATCGCTGCCACCAAGTCAGCCGACGCCTCCGTAACTCTCGAATCGCCCAGCCCCATGCCGGTGAGTCCGCGCGAGATCGCCTCACACGCCAGTTCGTCGTCATTGAGACCCTTGAGATCATCTGCAACTTTCGGCGAGCGTCGCAACCTCTCAACCAGCGGTGCTGCATCGCCGGCTGCGGTCACACTCGCAAGCGACTCCGACGAAGCATCGACATCCCAGATGTTGGAGATCTCTGCATCGCGCAGCGTAAGTTCCATGTCGCTGCAGAGCAAGCGAATGAACTGAGCGGCCGCCTCTTCGGGGTCCGGCAAGAGCGCTCGGTGGATCCAAGCACCAGCGTCCAACTCCTCATTGAAGGTTGCGAGAATCCGTGGTGCCGACTCGCGCAGGGCATTGATGCCGCTAAACGCGAACTCGGGCATCAACCCGCGGTAGATCAACTCGAGATCATCGCGGATCATTCCCGGCAGCTCGCCATAGCCATTTGGCTGCCGACGATCCTCGCCACCGGTCAGCTGCACTCCTGGTTTGCCGAACACGAGCACGACCGTGTTGCCCCGCCGCACGATGAAGTCATCAGCGCCTTCGTCGATTCGAAAGTCAGCGGCGTCGATCAGGCGTTGCACGACATCGTTGAGGCTGTGGGCGCCGGTAAACACCACGACAACGGTGATCCGCTCGAGACCCTGCGTGGCGATCGCCTCGATCGCCTCGACAGTCGCCGATTCATCACCATCGATAAGCCAGTCAAGAATCAGCAAGTCCGCTATCTGCGCTCCTTGCACCGCCTGCTGCACCAACCCTGGGAAATCCTCTGATTCTTCGCTGGCCTCAAGCACGCTGCACACCACACCGGATGCGAGGAACGCTCGGACTAGATCCGAAGGATGTACGGGCGTTTCGTCTTCAGCGGGAGGCTCATCGAGGCCCGTGGTCGGCTCTTCATATGGACGGCCAGTCGATCCGCCCTCAAGTTCCTCCAGCCCGCGGTAGTCGGCAGCCACGCGATCATCAATCAGCAGAGCCGTACGGAAGTAGTCGCTGACGGCACTCATCGTTGCCGACCCCTCGGGCTGATGAGGAACTCGACGCCGTCGAGGCAGTCACCGAGGTTGATGGACCAGCCTGCCCGTTCGAGCACTTGACTGGCGATCGCAAGACCAAGACCGCTCCCGCCCGGTCGGGTCGTGAAGCCGAAGTCGAACACTCGGTCGGCGATGTCCTCTGCGATGCCAGGGCCGTTGTCTCGGTAGACGATCGTCTGGCCGCGGCATTCGAGTTCGATAGCGCCGGATGACTCGGATTTGGACTGGCCGATCCAGTACAGGCTGTTATCGGCAAGATTGACGAAGACCGGATAAAACGTCGACGTGTAGCCCTCGATCTTGAGGGTACGAAACTGACGGCTGGTGTCGAGCGTGACGTTTGCGGAGCGCATCCGCTCGTAGAACAGCTCGCCGAGGAACCGAGATATATCGCTGCCCTTGATGGTCGTCTTCGTGCGCCGGATCCTCCGCTGCATCGGCGTCAGCAGCGTGAGGTAGCTGTCGAGATGATCGAAGTCGCGTCGCAGATTGTCGTACACGCCCACCAGTTGCGGGTTCTTCTTGGCCCACGAACCGACCCGTCGTACATCGCTGCGAATGTTGGACACCGTCTGTCTGAATTCGTGATCAACTACGGCCAGTGCCATACCCAGCTGCACGAATTCCAATTGGGCATCCGCTTGTTCTCGAAGCTCCACGATCTCGGCATCGGCAGCCGCGGCAAGCTCGGTCGGCGTAGGGGTGTTCGCGTCGAACACTGCACTGTTCGACCGGACGAGATTCGCGACCCTGATGAACGCCCTGCTCGAATCGGCCGCGAGCGAGTCGATTGCTCGCTCGAATTCGGCCTGCTCCTCGATCCATCCACGACCTCCCGTTGCGCTCGGCTCAGCCACCGTCTCCAGTCGTGCCTCGAAGTCAGCGCGAAGTCCTTGCAGCACGGACTTCACACTGGCGCTCATGGCGGTCAGTGCTTGCGCCCCTTCATTCTCGCTATCGCGCACTCCGCGTTTTGCCGAATCGACTCGCTCTCGAACGAACTGCCTGCGCTCGCGCTCGTCCGATTCCGCTGCCACGAGCCGTGTTTCGGCCTCAGCAGCCAATTCGTCGACTGCCTCCAGCGCGGGCTGAATGTGTGACTGCTCGATATCGGTGACTGCGCGCTCCATGTGGGCCATGTCGCGACGCATCGCCTCGGTCGGAGCGAACCCCTCGGGCTCGTCAAACGCCAAAGGTTCGACAAGCCGCTGGAGCGTGCGCTTGGCATCAGCAACTCGCCGCGTGGCAGGTTGCAGGCGATCGGTAGCGGCCAGGTCGTCACGAAGTGATTCCACGACTCTCGAAGCCTCAAGCCCGATGTCAGTGCCATTGAGATGCCGTTCCGCGGCGACAAGCTGACCTCTGAGCCTTCGCCGCCCAGCAGTGGCGAGCTTGTCTCGTTCTTTGCGCAGCTGGTGTTCTCTGACCAAGCGTTCCCGGCCCTGCTCATAGGCACGGACCTCGGACCCGTCGGATCGAAAATACGTTGCGGCCAGTTCCATGAGGAGGTCGATGAGCAGGCGGCGAAAGTCGGAATAGGCACGACCGCCGGTGAAGCCCTCTCTGCCCGCCTTTTCCCTCAGCTCAGGGTTTCGTTCGCTGGAGAGACAGATGGCACCGAACATACGTCGATAGGAGAAGTAGTAGTAACCGGCGCCGAGACTTCGCCGCTCCTCGACCTCGAGGTAGTCCACGCCTGGCCGACCGTATGGCTGAACTCGGATGCCGTCCTTGTAGACGTACAGACCGCCGAGTTTTCGCAGCTTCGTGTTCATGACATGAAACGCTTCGGGGTCAAACATAGACTCGCTGGCCATGCCCTGCACCACTCCGGTCTCGAAGGTGAACGGGCCGCAGCGCGGGGGCGACGAGAGCGCGCACGGTATCTCCACGCCAGCCGGATCTTCTCCGAAAATCCGGATAGTGCCAGAGAATTTCCCGCGCTCATCGAACTCACCGCGGATGTGGTGGTCGGCCCGTTCGAAATCACTCGCCACAAAGAAGTCACGAGGGTCGAGTCGGCTCTCGTTGTCGCCTCCTCCGCGATGATCCATGAAGTCAACCGAGAATTCGGGTGCTGTCGGACTTCCGATCCATACGTCGGTGAATCCGTGCAGAGTCTGATCGAACAAGGGGGCCTCTTTCGATCCTTGGGACTCGAGGTCGGCCGAGAGAACCTCAGACACCGGTGAGATTAGAAAGATCGTGCCGTTCTCACCGAGCGGCGCCATGTCAGAGCCATCTCGCCAAGGATCATCGGGCAACAAGTCGATCGTTGCACGTATGCCGTCAAGTCGTCTTTCCCATTCCGTCGAACGATCTTTCTTGCGGAATCGCTCCACTGCCTCGAAGAGGGGGGTCTTCAGACGCTGTACATCCGCGTCCGTCAGCGCGTCGGAATCAAATTCGATCAAGCCGACAGGCACTTCGTCGAGGTCGATGCCAGGCAACTCGAACATCTGCCAGTTCACGAAGGCGGCGATCGCCCGGCAACCTGCGCGCTTCGAGATCATGAGGACCTGACTGCCGAGCCCCCCGATGGCGAACCGGCCGATACCTTTCTCGCCGAGCTGCACCCTCGGCTGCATGCCCCGCGGTTTGGCCACGGGTGAACGATCCAGTTTGGACTCCGTGGCGATCGTGAGCCACGACTCCTGAAACGTATCAAGGTCCATTCCCACGCCGTCATCGCTCACCACGAGCGCATCGAGCGTGCGGTAGTAGTCGGCGATGGCGTATGTGGCGTACGCATCGTGGGCGTTCTTGAACAGCTCGCTCAACGCGGTGGGTAGGTTGGCGATCTGCTGCCTCCCGAGCATGTCGACCGCTCGTGCTCTGGCCCGAAAACCCGTCATGCCACCGTCCTCGCTGCTACGGCACGATTCCCATCCGAGGCTGAGGGTGGATCGCTGGACCCAACGTTGGGAGTACGGTCGGCCTCGGAGACATGCTTGACGAAGTGCTCGCCAAACCGCTGCGCCAGGATTACAGGGACGGCGTTGCCAATCTGCCGCGCCTGTGAGGTCAGCCCCCCGGCGAACTCGAATGAGTCTGGGAACGTCTGCAGGCGCGCTGCCTCTCGTGCGGTAAGCGCTCTGTGCTCGCTCGGATGCCCGAAGCGGCCGTTGCTGTAACTGACGCACTTTGTCGTCAGCGTCGGAGCTGGCTTGTCCCAGCTGAGGCGTCCATACACGTCGGTGTGACCCCCGAATCCACCTGCGTGACAGGACGGCCAGAGATGCTTCGGCCATTCGCGTCGATCTCCGCCTTCCGATGTGGCTTCGATGCGTTTGCGATTCAGCGCCGACAGGCGCATCGCGATGTGGCTGCTGAACTTGCCCGCGTCGGGCCCCTCAAGATCTTGGGGCAAAGAGTAAATGGCGTCCCGGACCGTCTTGTGCGGTTGGTCGGTCGTCGGGCCATGTGTCGGCTTAGGCAACTCGATCTCGCCAAGATCAAAACTGCTGGCGATGAGCACCAGCCTGCGCCGGGTCTGCGGCACGCCGTAGTCCGCGCAAGAGATGGTGTCGAGAGCTACGTGATAGGTCTTCTTCAGCTCTTCGACGAATTCCGTGAGCGGGCCGTTCGACTTGGATGCTCGCCGCATCCCCGGCACATTCTCAACAAAGACAAGCTGCGGACGTAGCGCCTCAACAAAGCGAAGAAGCTCAAGGACCAGTTCGGACCTTTCGTCCTCCTGTGTCGCGGCGTTTCGGTGGCCGGCGAATGGCTGACACGGCGCGCACCCCGCTAGCAGGCGGATGGCCTCGTCCGCGGGCGGCATGACCGACACGACCTCGTCAGTCTCCAGTTCCCGGATGTCGCGTTGGGCGGCGTCCACGGTGGGGAAGTTCAGCTTCAACGTCTGGACAGCCTCCTCGTCCCAGTCTGTAGCGAACACCGGGCGCACCCCGGCGGAGGCGAACCCCCGTGCGGTCCCCCCGCAACCCGAGAAAAAGTCTGCCAGGACGATCTCGCGCCTCATGCAACCCGCTCCATCACGGTCGTAACTGACATGATCCGAACTCGGCGGCGGACTCCATGGGTCCAGTCAAGCAAAGCGGTGTGACAACCCGCAACCGAGTTCGGGCTCGGGACGCAACGACGGCTGCTACTCATGGTGAGAACATCTGCGCCTGGACTGGTGTTGCTGCGGCGGCGGCTGTGGTCAAGTTGGGCCATGCGGTGATGAGGGCGTTGTAGGCGCCGGCTTCTGCGGTCCAGCCCTTGTCGTTGGCTTTCTGGTACAGCACATAGGCGAGTTGACGGGCCCTGTCGCCGTTACCGCCGAGGGTGTGTAACAGCTCCGCGGCGTCTGACTCTGATTTCTCCAGGGCAGCGACAAGGTATTGCAACACCTCCCAAACGGTGAGGCGGGGGTCTTCTATCGGTGACCACTCCTGGTTCAGTTCGCTGCGTTCGAAGAGACGGAACTCGCCTTGGCGCGCCTCACCGATACCGGATTCCTCGATACCCTCCAGCGAGGTGTTCTTGGCCCGAGCGACGCTGTCGGCGTCACCTGAGAGTCCAGGGTTGTAGCCGTGTTGTGCGAACCAACTGAGCGCGAACCTTGTGTCGGTGTCGAGTTCTGCTTCTTCGCCGTCGAGTATTTCGCCGAGCACATCGTTGATGATTCGCAACGCCACCGACACCGACATGGACAACCCGTCCGCCTTTACCACCCGGGCGTACCGCGAGAACACCTTGATCCCCGGCCCGATGGTGGACTGGGCCATGTCCACCGGGGCGATATTGCCCGACTGCAGGAGGCGAACGGCCTCCGGCAGTTCCTTGCGAAGCGCGGCTATGAACTCTCCACGTGTTGCCAGCGATGCCGACACCGAACGGGGACGGCACGCGAGGACGATAGATGACGCCAACGCGTTGCTCTTCGATGCCAACAAACGGTTACCCAACTCGGTTCGCATCGGCCAAGTGGCGTTGACTTGCAACCCCGCATCCAAAACCGCTTGAAGGAACGTGTCCCATCCTGTGGTACGAATCTCGCCGTCTTTGGTCTCGGTTGCTTTATAGGCGTAGTAGATCGTCGCCGGAACATCGCCCGGTTGACTCTGAGCGACCTGCGCCATGAACTTTGCCATACCAGACTCGAAGTGTTTCTCGGCTTGCTCTTTTGACCCAGCGCGGTGGCTGTTAGCGATCAGTTCTTCGGCTTTTGGGGTACTGAGCGTCGAACACTCAACCGGCCACACGTCACCAAGATTCCGTCGCAACCACACGAAGAAGAAGTCCGACAGGTCTGCGTAGGAGATGTTGTCGTAGTACGGGGGATCAGTCGAGAGCACAGCGCCCGAACATTCCTGAACCCTTGCTCGCGCATCGCGTTGCTGAGCCTCACCTACCGATGAGGCGGGTAAGTGTTCAAGCGCTTTCGCAATCCCCGAAATGCAGTTCTTCCAACTCCCCGACGACGGTCCGATCGGATTGTTCTCCGTATAGTCCCAAGACATGGGAATCGCTTGGCGCGCAAACACATTTCGGGCATGTTGGCGGGAAGAATCCCAGGAGCAGATCGTGCAATTTCGATCTGCGAGACGATCAATTGCAAACGCTAGGTAGGTGACGATGGCGTCCGCGTAGGCGACGGCACCTCGTCCGCCGTCGCGTACCCGTTTCCCATCGTCAGCCAAACCGGCCGCTGCGGCATCCGCCAGAATCAGTTCTTTAACCTCCACAAGAAGGTCTGAAAACGTCGTCAACGCCACAAGCTGCCGTGGCGTGAACAACTTCCACCACTCGTCCAGCCCATACACGTACACCGTGCCGCCTGTCAGTTTTTTTGGATTTCTGCCCACCGGTTTCCAGGCAGGTTCACCACAAATCGCAGCCGCAGCGTCGACCGACTCGACCGAGCAGTAACTTCGTCCGCGTTCTCCTTCGGCGACGACCACTATCAACTGCTCGTTCATGCGCCCGGCGCGGCTCTCGGACTTGATGTAGTCCCCTGGGATCGCTGAACCGGTCGCTAGACATGTTCCGTTGCCTCGGTTGACAGTGCGCTCATGGGTTGGTTCGCCGCCTTCGCGGATCTCGTAGCTAATCGTCTGGGTATGACGGTCAATGATCGGCTCAACCCACACCTTGGGTTTGCCTGGCCGCTTAGCAAGCGTCCAAGACGCCACCAGCGGCACGTGACCCGACCAACTCGGATCAGGCGAAGTCACTGTCCGCGCCCATATCCAGGCGATCGGAGTGAGCTTCTCCCCGTTGGGACCTGTGGCATCGGGGTACAGATGCCCGATCCGGCGTTGCGCTTCGTCCCGCATCCACTGTCCATAGGCTTCCACATCGGCTGCCAGTCCCTGTGCCCGCCCCCAAGTGGTCAGAGTCTTCTCAATGCGGGGATGGACCGGTGCCATCCCCGCGAAACGCGGCGGCGTCTCGATCATTGCCTTGTTGATCAACACCGCCACCGGATTCAAATCCCCTGCAAGCGCCTTGAGTCCAAGCCTCTGCGCCTCCAACGGAATCGCCCCACCTCCGGCGAACGGATCAAGAATCGGTGGTGGCCCGTCTGGAAAGCACCGGTCGATCTCGGCTTTGGCCTCGGCCAACACGTCAGGATTATTGGAGTTCTCCCACACCACCAGCCGCTCAAGGATCCCGAACAACCGCTGCCGCTCTTTCTCTTGTTCCTCGGGAGTCAACGATTCATCGCCGGACGGGTCATCCACCAACGACGCCCAAATAACCGCCCGGGTAGCAGCCAACGGCCGACGAGCCCACCACAGATGCAACGTCGAAGGATGCCCATGCCGAATCGACTTCTCCCTTGACGCCGCCTTGTTGATCGCCGCCAACGGCAACGCCACCTCAATCAGTTTCGGCCGCACCCCACTCACGACCCGTCACTGTATCCCGCCACAACGCACAGCGACCTGTGTAGATGCTGCCATGCCCTTAAACTGGTCTTATGCAGCTAAAACCACCTGAGTTCACGGCGGAACCTGATGATCCGTTCGCAAACGACCTGCTGGGCCGGCAATCGCAGGTTGAGGGCTTCTGCCGGATGCTGCTCGGCGTGAAAGGTCATGCGGTGGCGATTCTTGACGGACCTTGGGGTTCAGGAAAGACCGCCTTTGTCAGGATGTCTGCGGCATATCTTCAGACCGAGCAGGTCCGGGTTGTTGAGTTCAATGCATGGCACCAAGGCCACACTGGCAACCCACTGGTGGATCTGGTGTCGGCCTTACGCTCCCAGGTTGACGACACGACCATGGAGGGATTGGCTGAGGCTGTCCTCAAGGTGACGGCAAGAGTCGTGACTCAGTTGGTCAAAGCTGGCACGAGCGGCCTTGTGGATCTAGGTGCTTTGGTTGGTGACAAGGGCCAGGACCTGACGACCACGTGGAAGGAAGCTGAACAGGGAACTGTGCAATTCAGAGAACAGCTTGCAAAAGCAGCAAACGAGGATGACGGACCCCTGTTAGTCCTCATCGACGAACTAGACCGGTGCCACCCGTCCTATGCGCTGGAACTATTGGCAACTGTCCGACATCTCTTCAATGTCGACGGTGTAGTCGTTGTACTAGCGATCAACAGGGCCGAACTCGCCCACAGCGTTAAAGCCATCTACGGACCCGACTTCAGCGCCGACCGCTACCTCCTCCGCTTCGCAGACCTGCACGCCCAACTTCTCCCACCAAGCGAGCCGGAACTGACTCCATTCTTCCAGCAACTGCTTAAAGAGACCGACCTATCTTCCCATGCCAATTCTAGAATTCTGAAGATACTAGGACTCGTCAGCGAGGCCAAAAACTGCGGGTTGCGCGATATCCAGCAAGCGACCTACCACTACAGCGCTGTCCTAGCATCGGTCGATCAGAATCCGTTAGCCTTCGAGGGCATCAAATTGGCCAGTGCGGCTCTAATCGTATTCCGCGCACTTGACCATGATGCCTACCGAAGCATCACAACAGGCCAGATCGACGGATTCAAAGTGATCGCCGCAGTGCGCAAATCACTTACGCCAAACGGTGCGGACCGTCCGTCAGTAGCCGACGAAGGTCTGAGCTTGTTAGAGGGAATCTTGTTTTGCTTGGCCCTGTATGCCGACATCTTTAACACTAATGGAAGTCTCCTAGGCATTGACGAAGAGAATTTCACCATGCGGTACCAGGTCAATTCTGGAATCGACGGCGGCGACGCGGCCGCGGCATTTCAGGAATATCAACTATCGCTCAGTTTTATGAGTGGATGGTCGCGGGACATCGCCAAGACAATCACCAATCGCATTGACATGCTTTCCGTGGTGTGACTCTGTCTGAGGTAGAAGAAATGTCCGAATCCCTTCGAGACCTCATAGGCGAAGCCAAGTTGAGCGGCGACTGGAATCCTGTCACTGACTGGTGCGAAGCCTTCGACTGGCCAACGGCTGTGGGGGTGCCAACCGCCGAATTCTACCTCAAGTGCGTCTACGAGGCCTCCCCAGAAGGCGAAACGCAACTCGTAGAAGCCGTCTCAGCCGCCAGAGCCGCTGGAACACCTTGGCCCCGCATCGCCCAGATCCTCAACACCACCCCCAAGCCGCCCAAGACCAATACGCTCCCCTCATAAAGTCCACCGAACCCGCCCGTCAGTAACGACAATTCAGCCCGCTCAGCGCCTGCCACGTCACCGGCAACACCACTTCTGAGCTTCGGCTTGTAACCCCGTCGCCGCTATACGCTCACTGTCTGATCACTCAACGGTGACGGCGGAGCCTGTCGGTCAGGAAGTTGCCGTAAGAGGCATGAAGACGCTCGAATTCAATTCCCGCCAACATTGTTCCCGTGTATGCTGCCTCTAGGTCTACGAAGGGGGAGTCGTTCCAACAGGGACGGTTCCCCCTGGTACTTTTTGGGACGATACTCCCCAATCAGTTTCGGCCGCACCCCACTCACAACCGCTCGCCCTAACCCCACAAGCAAGTCAACGTGCTACCGGACCGTGGGCATCGGTCGGCCACCGAACTCAACGATTGCGCGAACTCCTGCGTACTCACCCCGGTCACCGACCAAAGCAAAGCGGGGGCGAGGTCGCCCCTGTCGGAGAGTGTGGCACAATAGTGGCCATGACGACTGAGTCGCTGCGGACCGTGCGGGATCGTTTCTCTGATTTCGTTGAACGGGTGAATCGCCAGCATGAGCGCATTGTAATTACCCGAAACGGAACGCCCGCGGCCGTGCTCTTGAGTCCTGAGGACCTTGAATCGCTTGAGGAAACGCTAGCGATCCTGGCCGACCCCGGTGCCCTGGAAGCGATTGCTCAGGCCGAGCGTGAGGTCGCCGAAGGCGACGTAATTCATGGCGTCGAAGCCCTCAGAGCACTGCGACCACAGTGAATGCGCAACGGTACGGATTGACGGTCGCGCGCTCCGCAGCAACTGCCATTGCCGAGCACCTTCCAGAATCCGTTGCGTCAGCCGTCATCGAGTTGATCGCGGGCCCTTTGGTTGATGCACCTCGCAGATTTGGTCGACACGCCTACCGACCCTTGGGTGATTCCTAACTAGTTGCGTCGTCCGCGTGCCTCTTTCGCTCCACTGAGGACGGTTTTAGCGGCAGAACGAAAACGGGCCATGTCTCCACCGAAGAGCCCAGCGGACAGTAGCGGCCACGCGCCCTCCGAATTGAGAGCATCGTCAACGAAACTCTGTTCGAAGGGTGTCTGCTGGATGTGGGTGCGGCGATAACGCCAGGTGAACGCGCCGTAGTAAGGGGACGGGGTGTACGCATCGGTGTGTTTCTCTGCGTCCGCTGTCATGAGCGCCAAAAGAACTTCGGATCTATCGAAGGTTTCCGTGTAGTCATCGTCGTCGAGAATCATGGGTCGCAGCGGTTCCCGCAAAATCTTATGGAGTAAGTCGGATCCTGGTGTATAGAGGCGACCTTGTGAACCATTGATTAGATTAGTGATCAGGTCGAGAGCACAGGGATTGGAGCTTTTGGCTTCGATAGCGACCACACTGGCGACCACTACAGCGTTTCCGAACGGCACCCACGGATGGACCCATCCGATAGCCGGGATCTTCGACATTCTGTCGTCGCGAACCATCGCGTCAACCAATAGTGCTCGGATCGCTTGATAGTTGTTGCGATGCACGCCAGCGATGAGAGCTGAGTATCCAAGCATCAGCATGGGCAGGCTCCGAAGTTCGAGAAGCGCAACGTTGCCAGCTTTCTCCTCGCTAGCAGTATTTCCGACCCGTTCGATAGTTCTTCGCCAAATATCGTTGTGGTCGTCTTTCCCGTAGCCGACGCCCGTAGAGAGTAACTCACACGCAGGCAAGCAGACACGAACGTACCGATTAGCCTGATCAGCGATATACCGAACTCCTTCGGTGTCAATCTTGGCTAGGGAATTAGAGGGGGGAAATCGTTCCTTGTCCGTTATCTCGGAGACTAGAGCCTCAGTCTCGGAATTGGTCAAGTCTTCAACTTCAATCACACGGGCTGTGTCGGGAAGTAGCCTCTTGAGTGCGTCCACGGGACTGGCCTCTGAAGACCCGTTCTCGGGTAGGGGTCTGTCGAGCACCGCCTTAAGGCTCTCGCACAGGAGAGCGACAAGTTGTCTACGCTCGGTGTCGCCCTCCTCTGGCGGCTTGTGACGCGTGTACGGACTGACGCGGGAACTCTTGATATCGAACGGAAGATCCTCCACGCGCCCGAACGCCGTGTTCACGAGCGCCACGAGCCGGTTCTCACCATGCGCATTCCGCGCATACCCCAGTTCATACATCACACTGGGATTCGACAGCCGTTTCGCGCTGCCAGGTTCGTTCACCGTCCCTACAAGAGTGACATCAGCGACAAAGACAGCACACTGATCAATCTTTTTGAGGATCTCGCCGGTTATGTCGGGCATGCCAGCAACACCCGCTGTTCCCTCATCGACTTCGATCTCGTAGCCATCATCGTTGAGTCGTTTCACAGCCTGGTCAAGCGCTTTGCGGATGAACCCCCTGTTCGTCCCCGATGGACAATCCGCCTGCCAAGCGTAGAAAACGGTGCGGGCCACGTTCGTTACCGTTGGCAAGGATCTGGAACGCGCACCATCTATGCCAGGGTACCTATGGGGTCGCTGGATCATGAGGATCAGCGGTGACGGGACCCAGCGTCCCATTCCCGTCCGCATGTCGATGTCGTTGGAGCGGCAAGAACGTTTCACCATCACCTACCCCTTCGGCTAGCCGTCCGGTAAGGACCGGGAATCAGCTAGGGGACCGGGCCTTTGAAGGAACCGCGCAGCACTTAAATGATTTTAGAAAGGGACGCTTGGAGAGCTGTCACAGCAACTCACTACAGTGATCGACAGGAGAGGACATGCGACACACGTCAGATCACGGAAATGCGCTTCTGGAGGAATCTCATGAGTAGGCCGGTCACGGTCGCGCTGCTCGCGGAGCGAGCGGAACTGGATCTAGACGACGCGCTTGTGAGCTTATGGAACGCCGGAATCGATAATGTCGTCGACCCGGACGACCTCGTGCCGCCAAAACTGCTGAAGAGCGCCGAATCAGCTCTTGGAATCGAAAACCCGCGAAGGCAGACCCGAATCGACTATTGGCTGAAACGAACTGGCATGACGCGAGAGGAGTTCGTCGAGGACGTCGCCCAGATCGGTGTCCACATCAAACCCAACGTAAGAACCTTGCCGAAGGGAGGACTGCGTCGGGTCCGCAGACGCTTCGCGTTTACACCTCCTACTGAACCCGAAGCTCCCCCATCAGAAAAACCCGCAACACACGCTGAAGACTGCCCTCCGTTCGAGTGGGCTGACATCGGAGTTCCTCGGGAACTCACCTATCTTGAAGAGCAAGACTTGCTGGACATCCACGACGCCCTCGTCAAGGACTTCGCCGCTGACCACGACCCCATTTCTCCCCCTGGTATCAAGTCACCAAACCTCGTCAGCTCCGCGACCCGTCGCCCTCAGACCACCCTTGGAAATCACTTCAAGTATCCAACAGTCGAGATGGCAGCGGCCGCTTTACTCCACTCGGTCGTGCAAAATCATGCGTTCCACAATGGTAACAAACGGACCGGGCTAGTCTCGATGCTCGCTTTCTTGGATCGCAACAACGTGATCGCAACGTGTGACGAAAACGACCTGTACAGGTTCACGCTCCTCGTAGCCCAACACGGCCTCGTACCCCTGTGCTGTGACCAACTAGCAGATCGAGAGGTGCTCAAAATCGCCGAGTGGATCCGAAGCAATAGCAGGCGGGTAGAGAAGGGTGAGAGACGAATCCCTTGGCGCCGATTGAGGCGAATCCTAAAGGGGTTTGGCTGCGAGACCGTAACCGCTGGAAAAGGCAGCCAACTCGACATCCAGCGCCGAGTAGAGCGGAGGGGTCCGCTCGGTCGCAAGCGGGTGAAGACCCTCAAGACTTATGTTGCCTGGGCCGGCGACGGCACCGAGGTCGAACCAAATACGCTCAACAAGATCCGGCGCGAACTCGAACTCGACGAACCGCACGGCATCGACTCCCCGGTGTTTTATGAGGATGTTGCAGAACCCGACGACTTCATTCAGCAGTACCGCACAGTACTGCGAAAACTGGCAAGGCTGTAAACGGGAACTATCGTCCACACATGAGCAAAGAAGATCAGACATACGGTAAAACGTTCTCGTGTTGTTTCCAGAGTTTTCTTTGGATCGCCAACGCGATTTCGCTGATAGTGATTGTATGGGCTGTGAATAAGCTGAGCCCTGGACAGCATCCACCAGCCAAGGTGTGGACCGAGGCCGGACGCTGGGCAACCGGAGTAGCGATCACTCCGTTCGTGGCCTTGGCAGTTGCCTATGCGTGGATGCGGAGAAAGGTGAAATCCTGGCCCGGGTTCAAGGACCCAGTGACTTTTGTTTTCATTCTTTGCGCCGTTTATTTGTTAATCAGCGTTTTTGTCTTTACATTCCACCCAACTACGGGACTCGGTTGGGTGGAAGATCTATTCGGCAAGGCAAGGTTGTACGCGCTGGGATTGGTTATGCCAATAGGTTCCCTCATTCTCCAGTTAGTCGGACTGCTGACAATCCTCAGAGTTTTGGAAACCCAGCGCGACACGTTTAACTCCGTGGCTTCTTGACACGCGGGCTGGTGCGGTTCTGTATCGCTGAACGCCCCGGGTCAGTGTGGGGGTTGCGATTTGGCCAGGAGATCTGAGACGCGAAGGGGGATGCTGGTTTGGGCTTCGTGCATTGTCACGCCCTCGAAGGGCCTGATCAGGTAACGGACCTCGGGTTCGACGTCGGGTTCGTTGGGGACAGACACAACGGCCAGGCGCCACACATCGGGACTGCACTGAGCCTGACCGACCTGGGTCTTGCTGACACTGATCTGCTCGGTACCCGGCAGGTGGCCTTTGACCTCGATCAGGTAGTACACGCCTTTGTCAGAATCAAACGACAACACGTCGAAACCAGGGTTGCTGTGTTCCTGTTGCTCAGGTCTGCGACCCAGAGCCCTCTCAGCCTTCATCACCGCGGCCACGGCACGTCGGTCAGTTTCCATCTTGTCGGCGGTGGCGTCGAGAACAGGCGGGCTCCCCTGCAGTTGATCGATCAGGCCCTGCGGGACCACGAGCGCAGCCCCGACCACTGTCGGCGGGCCGTTATGGAGATTCTCCTCCAAAGCAAGATCGGCACGGCGTTGCGCCAAACGAGCCTCCAGTTCCTCAGCACGAGCACGCGCCCTCCCCGAATTCAAACGAGGCTTGCCCCCAGCGAGTTCTTGAGCCTTTATCTCCTCAGCTCGCAGGTCCCAAAAGCGAATCTCAGCTTCCAGCCGCTCCCTAACCGCCTCTGAAACACGAGCAACCCGGCTGGTGACCACAGCACGAACTCCCTCAAAATGTGGGGTGGCCATCTGCTCGATCGCCCAATCACGCGCACCGACCTCGGCCGCGTGACCAGCCCAATCGAGATCAAGATGCCCATCGAGCAAATCCGCTTGCTCCTCGGCCAGAGGCGCATAGTTGAGATAAGGCTGACCGCCCGGATCACGAACGTTTCCGTGCCGGTCGATCTCCACATACTGAACCCTCCGAGACACCACCTGACGACTCCCGTGAACCAGGCGCCCATCGGTGATGGAATGGTCAAGAAACACCAGCAACCGGGGCTCCACCGACGAATTCTTGGGGTCAACCAGAATCGCTCCGCGCTGGAGGGTCTCGCCGTGGTCGGCGGAAACCTTGCGAAGCACAGCTGTAAGCAACGGACTCCCAGGCGACACGAGTTCAGCCTGGACTCCAACCCCTGGACGAGTACTCAGTCCACCAGATTCAGAACGAGGCCGATCCGGCTCGATGTGGGCCTTGTCGAAAGTCACCCTTTGGTAACGGTCATGCACCGCCCCGAGCGAAGGATCAGCGGCCGCACGTACCGCCGCCGGCACACGGGTGATCTCAAACCGACCATGCTCACGGCCCGTGATCCGCCCGCCGTACCGACGCAGCGCCGTCGAGAAGAACGTCTGTACGAACCACGGCAACAACTTGCGGGCACGAGCCTGCGCCATCGTTCGGCGGATCTCATCGTTGGCAGCCGTATCGGCAAGACCCGACACCAGAGCCCGCTCTTTCAACACACTGTTGAGCTGGGGTCCGATGTCACCGTCAATCACCTCGTTCATCAACGCCGCATGCGCCGGATCAGCGTCAGAGCGAATGGCCCGCATCAACAGTTCCCGCAGCGAAACATTGATCTGCGAGTCACCAAGCACGTCATACACCTGATCACCGAACACGCCTCGCTGCTGTTCGATCTTCTCGAACAGACGCCGAAAAACCTGACCCTCCCGAGTCTGATGAGCAACCAGGTTCCACATGTGACAAGGCCGATTCTGGCCAATTCGATGGATGCGCCCGAATCGCTGCTCAATACGGTTCGGGTTCCAAGGCAAGTCGTAGTTGACCATCAAGTTGGCGACCTGCAAGTTGATACCCTCGCCAGCCGCATCGGTGGCCACCATGACCTGCACAGTCGGGTCCACACGGAAACGGTCCTGAATCGCCCTGCGATCATGGCGCTTTACCCCGCCGTGGATGACGACGACCGCCTCGGGACGGCCCAACTCAGCCGTTATCCGCTCCTCCAAATAGGCGAGCGTGTCCTTGTGTTCAGAGAACACGATCAACTTGGGTACGGCTTCATGCTCAACGGAGTCTTGGCCATTGCCGCTTAGATCAGCCCCAGCCGCAAAACGATCGGAGCGCAGCAAGTCCCGAAGCTGGACCCATTTGGTGTCCTCCCGGCTCGAGCGAACTCCGTCGGCCAACTCAACCAACTCTTCCAACTCCGCAATTTCCGCCACAAGCTCGTCGGCGGTACCCGAAGCGGTGGCAGCGTCGATCACGATGCTCTCCAACTGCTCCAACTCATCGTCGTTGTAGTCGTCGAAATCGAAATCCTCGAGATCGGCGATCCGCACACCACGCGGCAAATCAACAACAGGAACCGGATTTCCCGAGAAAGCCAGGCGACGCAGTTCCGACTCCTGCTCGGCCAAACGGTCCCGACGGCGGCGCAACGAGTGATAGATCGCAGCCGGGGACGATGCCAACCGACGCTGAAGACCTGCAAGAGCGAAGCCGACCATGAGCCCACGCCGGTCGCCGCCTTCCTGCATCCGCAAAGCCCGATTCATTCCCGTGCGCACGTAGTTCGTAACCGCCTCGTACAACTCCGTCTCAGGTGCCGAAAGCTCGAAATTCAAGCTGTGTGCATTTCGCTCAGGGAATAAGCGACGACCCTCGAAAGTACGCAGGTTCTCCTTCACTATCCGGCGCATCACTTGTGACGTGTCAGGCATCTCAGGCCGTTCGTCACCGGAACCACGCCTTCGCAGTTGGCCTTCGAACATATCTGGATCAACCAGAGTCATGAAAGCCAAGAAGTCATCGTCCTTGCCGTTGTGGGGCGTGGCCGTCAGCAAAAGCAGATGCCGGGTACGCTCTCGCAGCGCCTCACCCAAGATGAACCGCTTCGTCCGTTTCAACTCTGCGCCGTAACGGTGCGCCGACATCTTGTGAGCCTCGTCAACAATCACCAGATCCCACTGCGAGCCCTTGACCCGCTCAAGCATGTCCTCAGATCGAGAAAGCTGATCCACCCGGGCGATCAGAAGGTTCTTCTCCACAAACGGGTTACCCGTGCGGGAATCCTCGACAGCGCCACGTGACATCAACTCAAACGACAGTCCGAACTTGTCCCACAACTCGTCCTGCCACTGTTCCACCAGACTCCCCGGTGCCACGATCAGGCAACGGACCACATCGCCACGCAACATCAACTCGCGGATCAACAACCCCGACATGATCGTCTTGCCCGCACCCGGATCGTCCGCCAACACGAACCGCAACGGTCGCAGCTCGAGCATCCGGTTGTAGACCGCATCAATCTGGTGCGGGTAGGGCTCGATGTTGGATGTGTCGACCGCTGCGAATGGATCAGCCAGATGGGCCTGCTGCAACCGCTGAGCCTCCGCCGCGAGCTTGAACATCGCACCGTCGGCATCGAAACTCCACCTCCGTTGCTCCGGCTCGCCAAAGCCCGCCAGGTCAGCCGCTGCAATGATCCGGTCGCCCAACCGCCCGTCACCCGTGCGGTAGGTGAGGGTTGCTGAACTCGGCCCGTGCATCTCCACGGCCACCACCATCACGTAGCCATCAGCAACCACGCCCTCTAGTCGCATCCCCGCGACCAGATCGTCGAACGCAAGCGTCACGGGTTTGCCACCTCACCCTCACCCTTACCCTCAACCCATCCACGCATCGCTCACTCTCCCGATTCGACCAGCCCAAATCGTACCCTTTGCCCGTGTTAGTCGTTTTTTCAGCCATACCGACACCGGTGAGTCAGTAACCTCGCGGGGATGGATGAAACGCAGGCTGAGAGCGGAACGGAGCCGGCTTCGGAGCGGGTGAAGGTACGGCGCAGTGCTGATCGGGGGCGTTATGACCTGGCCGATGTGCTGCAAATCCTCGATGCCGGACTGATAGCCCACGTCGGGGTCTCCACAGCCGACGGCCCGCTGGTGCTGCCTATGGCCTACGGACATGACGGCAATCGTCTCTACCTTCATGGCGCGGTCGCCAATCATCTGCTCGGCTCAGGTGAAGGTCAAGAGATATGCGTGACCGTGACCTGCCTCGACGGGCTGGTGGTGGCACGAACACCGTTCCACAACTCAATGAATTACCGCTCCGTGGTGGTGCGGGGACATGCCCAGCGCATCACTGACGACGAACACAAACTCGCAGCACTGAAGCTCGTCACCGACCACATTGCCGAGATCTGGGACACGGGTCGTCCGCCCTCAGAAATCGACCTGCACAAGACGCTGGTGTTGCAGATGCCGCTAACCGAATCATCGGCCAAGGTTCGCAGCGGAGACCCCATCGACGAACCCGACGACATTGCCGGTCCGTGGTGGGCCGGCGTGGTGCCCATCACCACACGATTTGAACCACCGGTCGTCTCTGCCGACCTAGCGGGCGACACCACTCCACCCGCAACGATCTCCGACATGTCGGGTCGCAGCCCCGAAGACCGCCCACGTCTCACCGGCAACTGACGGCCCAAAGGCCCGGCGAGAGCCGAGCGGATCGGCGAAGATGGAGCATGCCCAGCGAGGACGACAAGCCGAACCGAGGCCGACGGGGCAGGCGCAAGAACTCTGGCCGCGCTGGAGGTGAGGAAGCCCACCGACGACGGCGTTTGGCCATGGTCGACAAACAGATCAATAAGCGTGGCGTGGTCGACCCTCGGGTGCTGGCTGCCATGGCGGCCGTTCCGCGACATCGGTTCGTGTCCAAAATGCTGATCAACCAGGCCTATCAGGATCACCCGTTACCCATCCCGGCCAGTCAGACGATCTCGCAGCCCTACATCGTGGCGTTGATGGCCGAAGCCGCAGAAATAACACCGAACGACCGTGTATTGGAGGTGGGAACCGGCTCGGGCTACGGGGCCGCAGTACTCGCAGAGTTGGCCGGTGAGGTGGTCACAGTCGAACGCCACCAGAAACTGGCTGAAGCGGCTGCCGAGGTACTATCCGAACTTGGCTACGACAACGTGACGGTGGTCAAAGCCGATGGCTCGCTCGGCTACGCCGCCGGCGCTCCCTATTCGGCGGTGGTGGTCACCGCGTCCACCGAAAATATCCCGGTCCCCTTGGTTGAGCAACTCGCAGATGGAGGGCGTCTGATAGTCCCTCTCGGACCGCTAGGCCAGGTCCAACACCTCACCCTCCTAAGAAGCACTGGCGGCCAAAGGACCACTGAAACCCTGAGCATGGTTCGTTTCGTTCCCCTGATCGGAGACACCGAAGACGGCCAACAGTTGCCAGCCTCGCCCTGAACCTGAGCCGCCTCTACCGCCGGTCCGCTGGCAACAGGCCGCTACGGTGGGGGGATGGTTGCTGCAGCTCCGAGGGTCGTCATCGTTGATGACCATCGGCTGTTTCGCAGCGGTGTACGCGTTGAGCTCGGGGATCGAGTCGATGTCGTGGCTGAGGCCGACGACGTGGCCTCAGCGGTATCGGTCATCGAACAATGGCGGCCCGATGTGGTGTTGCTCGACGTCCACCTGCCGTCGGGGTCGGGGCGGGAAGTCATAGAAGCGGTTGCCTCCAGCCAAATCGACACCCGATTCTTGGCTCTGTCGGTATCTGACGCAGCAGAAGACGTGATCAACGTGGTGCGAGCAGGCGCTCGTGGCTACGTCACCAAGTCAATATCCGGCGACGATTTAGTCGACGCCATCGTCCGGGTGAGCAACGGCGACGCGGTTTTCTCGCCTCGCTTGGCTGGATTCGTGCTCGACGCCTTCACAGTCGGCAAGGGCCCGACGGACGAAGCAGCCGACGATGACCTGGATCGCCTCACACCAAGAGAACAAGAGGTTCTCCGGCATTTGGCCCGCGGCTACACCTACAAAGAAATCGCCCGCCGGTTGTCGATCTCGATCAAGACGGTCGAGACCCATGCCTCCGCCGTGCTCCGCAAGCTTCAGTTCTCAAACCGTAACGAACTGAGTCGCTGGGCCGCTGCCCGCCGCATCTGGTAGCGCCCTGAGATACTGGTAGCGCCTGCCGGTTGGCTGGGGGCGGACCGGCGAGGCGCTACCTTTGTTGGCGGTGGGCTGGGGGGCAATCCACCGCCAGATCTAAAACTGAGAGCTAGTGGATACCCGGGGATCGGCTGATGACGCGCAGGGTGTAATCCGACACGCCACCAAACTGATAACCCGGACCAAAAGCCGAGCGAAGTACTGCCGCTGTAACGATGGATGGATTCGGGTTGGTGTTCATGACTGTATTATCGGGCATCAATAGCCATGACACAACCATATATTCTTTGTACTTTCTACCAATAGTTGTCATGCTTCAACTAGGGTGCTCAACCAATGCAACTCGACATTGAATCGCTAAGAACTTTCATCTCCGTCATCGATCTGGGCGGCATGACCCGAGCGGCCGAATCTCTACAGGTCAGCCAGTCCGCGGTCAGCTGGAAAATCAAACGTCTCGAAGAGAAAGTCGGCCGTGACCTGCTGATTCGTGAAGGACATTCCCTGCGTCCCTCGCGCGACGGACGAGAACTCCTCCACTACGCCCGAGCCATCGTCGGCACCCACGACGACGCCATTCGTCGTCTCGAAAGCTCAGAACTAACCGGCACAGTCAAAGTCGGCACCCCCGAAGAGATCAGCACCGCGCGCATGTGCGCCGTGCTTTCACGCTTCAACCGCATTCACCCCAAAACGTCGATCGAATTCTTCGTCGACCGCTCATTTCGGCTCAGTTCAATGCTGGCCCTCAGCGAACTCGATGTTGCCGTGCTGCAGGTGCTCGAAAACAACCGACGACCAGAAGACAAGATCCTCTGGAAAGACCCACTCATCTGGGTCTGTGCCCCAGACTGCCAATACGAAGAAGGTGCCGTACCCCTGATCACATTCGGTGAAGGTGGGTTTTATCGCCCGCTCGCACAACAAGCCTTAACCAACTCGGGCATCCCCTACAAAATCACCTTCTCGGGACCGAGCGCAGCCAGCGTTATCGGTGCCGCCGAGGCAGGGCTTGGGGTAGCCGTTCTCGCCGAGAGTTCGGTGAAGGGCGAGCTGATCCGCTGGCCTCGGGCCGAGTCGATTCCCCCACTCCCCGACTCGATGTATGTGGCACGCTCCGCTGCCGGGGAGCCCACCGAAGTCGCAACCGAACTCATCTCCGACATCGTCGCCGAACTCCAGGCCGAATGACCGCTGCCCAACGAACCCAGGGTCGGGCGCTCAGCGATCGAGCGCCGGTTTAGACTTGCCGATGCGGACGTAAATCTCTTCGGGAATGTCCTGCGGGCGTCGGTACACGTGATGCACGCATGGTTCACCGGCACGCTCCGGTGGGAACTCGACGGTTGTGAGGCGTCCCGTCGTCTCCACAGCCTGGATCTCGTTGTTGACAGAACAATGAGCGCAATACACCCATAGCGAATCCCGCCCAAAAGTACGAGGACCAGACTCGGTCAGTTTCATCAGGGCCGCTTCACCCTCGTAAGCACCCGAGTCGATGAGCATCCCGCCGGTTCCGCACCGAAACGACATGACAATCTTCTCGTCATCCTCAGCTAGTTCAATCTCAGCCCCATTCGCCAGCATCGCCCGGGCAACCACCTTCGCCCTCACCTCCGCGGGCACCGACCACCAGTCATTGTCGGGCAGCGCACGATCAGCAAGGTTGCGCTCGCCAAAACGCCGAAGCACATCTTCAATCGCAGCCTCACCCTCGGTCTCCCCCACCCACGACAACAACTCCGCGATCCAACGAATCGAGTACGCCTTGAGCGCAGCGGCTTGCCGTTCAGCGCGATTGATCTGATCGCCTGCCGCATCGGTGTCAGAGTTGTCAAGCGCCTCGCGGGCCTGAACGAAATGCGAAGAGCGGTCTATGTCGTCGAGCGTCACAAACCCTGTTTTACATCAGTGAGCTTGACAGGGCGCTGAAAAGGCGGATGTCGGAGCCATGGTGCATGCTGTTGACGATGACTGTCGAACTGCCGACTTGCGACATCGAACGAATGTGTGCCGCGCGCTTGGCACGTCTGCGCACCGAGATGGCAAATCAGGATGTCGACGCCGCGATTCTGTTGCACGGGCCGAATGTGACTTACGCGACCGGGTTCGTCGCCGACGCGATCGATGCCAGCCATATGACATACCAACGGGCGGTCGCGATAGTTACTCATGACCGTGTGCGTTTACATGCGCACAACCAAACAGCGGGTCTTGAATGCGAGATCGGCTCACCGTTGTGGCCCGAACTCGACGATGACATTCAAGCCGCGCGCTCGGCGCTCAACGAAGTAATCGGTGACCTCGCAGGTCGTCGTATCGCGGTCGACTCCGTGACAGGGGCGATGGCCCGCGCGGGCCTCTTCGACGATGCCCAACTCGTTGACTCCAACCGAGTGCTCGGAGGTGCCCGCCTCGTCAAGACCACCGACGAAGTTGCTTGCATCGAGCGATCGCAGATCCTCACTGAGTGGGCCATGGAGCCGGCGCGCCGAGCATGCGTCGTCGGTGCCACACGCCGAGACGTCGCCGGAGTGTTCCTCAAAGCACTACGAGGTTTTGGCGGCGACCACAACGAGATCGACCCCATCTTCCAACCCATGCCGCGCTCACAACGCGACGGACCCTACACCTCAACTGGAGCTATAGCTTTCCCTACTGGCGTCGGCGACCCCACCTATGCAGAGGGCGACTTGGTGTGGGTCGATTCTGGTCACGGCTACCAGGGCTACGCCTCAGACTACGGGCGAACCTGGATCGTAGGCCGCGAACCATCACCAGCGGAACGATCCTGTTTCGACCGCTGGTTGACGATCACCCAAGCGTGCTACGACGCCATCAAACCAGGGGTGACACTGGGTGATGTGGCGCGGCAAGCCATAGCAGCCAATGGCGGAACCCGACCATGGTTGCCCTACTTCTATATCGCCCACGGGGTAGGTCTCGAAAGCGCCGAAATGCCAATGATCGGCACCGACCTCGGCGACGAGTTCGACAACGACTTCGTACTCGCACCCGGCATGATCCTGGTGCTCGAACCAGTGGTTTGGGACGATGGCATCGCCGGCTACCGCGCTGAGGAGATCGTCGTGGTCACAGACGACGGACACCGGATCCTGTCATCGTTTCCCGGCTATGCCCCCTTCGGCCCATGACCGACTCGTTGACTGTCCGCCGCCGAGATCGGGTACTGGAAGCAATGGCTCGCCGCGGACTCGACGCGCTCGTGCTGGGCCGCGCCAACAACACCTACTACGCCAGCGGTATGAAGGGGTTGTGGACCGCGGGCACCCGCCCGTTCGGCGCTGGTTGCGTGGTCATCGCCGAAACCCGCCGAACCCATGTGTTGTCCACCTCAGACGCTGGACTTCCCGAAACGATGACCAAAGAAGACCTCTATCCCCTCACCTGGAACCCACAAATCATGGCTGGCCACCTAGCAGCCATCGATGGTTTTGCCGAATCCGCTCTTATTGGAGTCGACGAAGTCTCACCATCGTTCGAGCGAGCCGCGGCGCGGATCGCGCCGCGCGCAGGCATCGTGCCGGCCGATGATCTGATGGCTACGGCGCGCCGAGTCAAGTTCGACGAAGAGATCGACCGCGTGACCGCTGCCTGCGCGGTGGCTTGGTCCGGCGTAGAAACAGCTCTCAAAGCGCCCAGCAACCCAGTAGGGACAGCCATTGCGGCGATGGCAGAAGCCGGTACCACTGTTCCCGCATCCGCGCCGAGATTCCGGAACAACGGCAACGAAATGGTCATTGACCTGGGCGTTCTGCTCGACGGCTACGAGGGAGGAGTGGGGGGTATCTTTAGCAACGGACAACGCCGGCGACGACCGGCGCTAGTCGACGCATGTCGCGGGGGGGCTAACCACACCGACCTCGCCAACGCGGCCACCGGGCCTTGGTTGGTGCGCGGACTCGGTATGGGATTCGAGCACCCGGTACTCGATCCAGGTCACGGACACGGCGAAGTTCTTGAAGCCGGAATGGTGCTGAGCGTCAGCCAAGGCGATCATCGTGACGTGATCGCCGTCACCGACGGCGGACCACGCGTGCTGTCCACCCGTCCCCCCACCCGCTGACAGAGACCCTCATGCCAGACTCGCAACTCCATCCGAACCCAACCCGCAGACACTCACGACACGAAGTTTGCGACAACGGATCGCTGCCAACATGAGCGGGCTGCTCGAGGGCAAGGTCTCGCTGATCACCGGCGCAGGCGCCGGAATCGGCGCAGCCGTCGCCAAACGATTCGCCGCGGAGGGCGCGACTCTGTGGCTCAACGACCTCAACCCCACAGCTCTCGACGCAATCATGGCCGAGACCGGTGGCGGTGGACTCGCGGGCGACATGTCCGACTCCAACTTCGCAACACACTGGGTGAACGAAGCCGCCGCGCAACACGGCCGTATCGATGTGCTCTACAACAACGTCGGCGTCTCCCGAACCGGACTGATCGGAGATCTCAGCGACGACGACTGGCGGTTTCAGCAACTACTCACGCTCGACAGCGCCTTTTTTGCAACCCGTACAGCGCTGGGCCACATGGTGCGCCAAAGCAGCGGCAGCATCGTGTCGATCTCGTCTGGCGCGGGAATCGGCGGGCAGTACCGACTCGGTGGATACGCGGCAGCCAAAGCAGGTGTTATCTCGCTAATGGAAACCGTCGCCACCGAATACGGGCACCTTGGTATTCGCGCCAACTCACTCACCCCCGGGCCTACAGCCACAGAACCGCTGCTGGCCTACCTCCAAGGTCAACCCGGCGGAATCGAAGCGCACACCGCGGACCTGAACCTGGCCCGACTCAGCGAAGTCGAAGAGGTGGCAGCCACGGTCGCCTGGCTCGCCTCCGACGAAGCTTCCAACGTCAGCGGCATCTGTCTTCAGTGCAACATCCGCTCCGCTAGTAGAAGACCAACATGAGCGACCCGCTCAGCGCTTGGCACGCGGCATGCGAACGCTTGAAAGCTATGGGTGAACGGCTCACCAAAGCTCCCTTCGCCACCGATCCTGAAGGTCAACTCGAAGGTTTTGAACACCTGGCGGATCAACTCACGCTCTGGCTCGCCTGGGAAACACTGCACGCCGATCCAACACGCCCCTTCTTTCATCGTCACAACGATCTCGTCAGCCAATGGGGCGGACCCAACAACGACAACACCTACCGGCACGCCCGCATCGACCCCGCCCAGCGCTACCGGATAGTCGGTCGCATGAATTCTTGCGAGGAGTTCCTGCTGGCAATCCGTGCCGGTTTCATGCACCGGCCCGTGTGGGGCACCGTGGCGCAGCTCACCGCCACCGATCACAAAATCAACGAAGGCGACGACTTCGAGTTGCTACTGGGGGGCGACAGCGAAGGCGCCATAGAACTGCCCGACAGTGCGGTGATGGTCTCCATCCGTGAGTACTACTACGACTGGCGCCCGCTTGAACCAGCGACCTTCACTATCGAGTGCCTTGACCCCGAGACCCCCGTATCGCTCACCGCCACCACCTTCGAGACACGACTCAACGAGACACTCAACGAGATCGAAGAATCGATCAGCTACTGGAACGACTACCTGGTCACAAATCGGGCTCGGCGAACCGACAACTCCTTCGCCGACCACACCGTCGACGTCGGCAAGGGACTGGCGGCCGCCCGCTACGAGTTCTGCTTCTGGGATCTCGCCGACCACGAGGCATTGGTGATCGACTGCGAGCAACCCGACGCCCGCTACTGGTCGACACATCTCTACACCATGCACAACTTTGAGCCGGTCGACCCCTACACCCACATCAGCAGTCGCAACCACCGCCAGGTTGAAATTTCCGCCGATGGACGGATGCGTTTTGTACTGAGCACCACCGACCCAGGTGTGCACAACTGGCTCGATATCGCGGGGCGACGCAATGGCCTGTGCACTCTGCGCTGGTTCTGGCCACACAGCGAAACCCGGCCCGAACCAGTCACCACAGTCGTCCCCCTCAGCGAGGTCCGCTCGTTTCTTCCCGCCGACACACCCACCTTCACCCCAGCCCAACGCCACACCGAGGTCGACGCCCGGCAAGCCCACCTTCGCTGGCGTTTCCGAAGCTGAGGGCCTAACCAACCGCTGGTCCGCCGCCGTCAGGTTTCGGCGATTTCAAACCTGAATTCAAGACCGCAAGAGGCCACCGCCGTCGACGCTGATCGTCTGACCGGTGACATAACGGCTTCCGGGCGAGAGCAGAAACGCCACGGCTGGGGCGATATCGGTGTCTGGGTCGCCATCACGTCCAAGCGGATGGTTGTCGTACATTGCCGCGAATGCAGCAGCACGCCGGCTATCGGAATCAGGGTCGAGCCGATGCGCAGCCGAAGCCGGCAGCACACAGTTGACCGTGATCTGGTCGCGGCCCCATTCGTTGGCGGCGGTACGGGTCAGCGAGCGAATCGCCTCGTTGGAAGCTGCATAGGGTCCATAACCGGCGGCTCCGGTGAAACCCATCGAAGTGGCCATCGTGACGATCCGGCCGAACCCCGCTTGGCGCATGTGCGGGTAGACAGCCTGCATCGCCCAAAGCGTCCCTTTCGGGCCGGTGTCGAACAACAGGTCCATGTCCGACTCGCTCACCTCAACAAGCGGTGTGGTGGGTCGAAAGCTCTGAGCATTGGCGACCAGCCCGTCAACCCGTCCCCAACGTTGGATGACATCGGCGATCAGCTCGGCGGTGGCGTCGGCATCGGCCGCGTTGACCGACCGAACCAGATAGTCGATGCCGAGGCCCGCCAACTCAGCGCCTGCCGCATCGACCGCGACCTGTCGGCGCCCGGTCACCACGACACTGGCACCGCAGCCACCGAGGTACCGCGCAAGGCCGATCCCGATTCCCTTCGTACCCCCGGTGATGACGATGACCCGATCAGCCAGACTAAAATCGCCAGCCGAATCAATATCGCCAGCCGAATCAATATTGCCAGCCGAATCGAAGGTGCCAACCGAATCAATATCGCCAACCGAATCGAAGGCGCCAGCCGAATCAATATCGCCAGCCGAATCGAAGGCGCCAGTGTTGTTCACGCCGCGTATCGTAACGCTCATGACATGGTCGGTGGGTCCACAAGCATCGTGGGTTGCCGAAGCCAACCGCGGCGAACGCCCCGAGTTCCGGCCGATCCCTGGACCGTTCAACGCCGGCGCGCTGATCGAAGACGCACTCAAGCGTTCCCACAGTGCCGACCAATTCGTAGCCAACCAATTCGCAGACGACGACTTCGCTGAACCGCTCAGTGTCTTCTGCGAGGCTCTCGAAACGACGGCCCAACTCACTCCGCTGGGTCGCTGGGCCACGCAGCGTTACCTCAGACGTCTGCTTGATGTCCGGCTCGAGCTGGAAGCCTACGAAGCCGCTCATCTCGAACTGAACGACGAGGCCATCGTCGAACCGATCTTCGTCATCGGCCCGCCCCGCAGCGGAACCACGGTGCTGCACCGACATCTCGGGGCTGTGGCGGGCCATCGAGTGGCACGGGGATGGGAGTTCACCCGTCCACTGCCGCCACCAGACCCAAAGACCTACTACAACGACCCGAGAATCCTCGAGACCGCCGACGAATTGGAGTTCCCTCAAGCAGTCGCGACTGGGCTCCGTTCGATTCACACCTACTCCGCGCAGATGCCCAAGGAGTGTCTGTCGGCCATGTCGTTCGCGGCACGCTCAGAAGAGTTCATCAGCCGCTACAACGTGCCTGCATACGTTGAATGGTTGCAGGCGTGTGATATGGCCCCCGCATATGCGATGCATCGTCGGATCCTGCGCGTCTTGCAACAGCGCATGCCATCAGCCCGTTGGGTGCTGAAGTCGCCGGTACACCTCCAGGCTGTGCCAACCCTGGTCGCCACCTACCCGGGTGCGAGCTTCATCGTCACCCACCGCGAGCCGGCGGAGTTTCTTGCTTCGGTGTCGAGCTTGGTGGCAACGCTGCGTTCGGCCTTCAGCAACTCGGTCGACGCAGTGGCCATCGGCCACTACCACCAAGACCTCTACCAGCGGAGCCTCAACGCTCTAGTGGACCATGTGGATCAGGGTGTACTACCAACCGAGCGCACCATCCATGTGGCGTTCAAAGACCTGGTGGCCGACACCCCGACAGCTGTCGCCACTGTCTGCACAAGCCTCGGAATAGACGCCGCGGCAAGCCAAGCTTCTGCCAGCATCGTCGCCAAAGAAGTACGAGAGGACGCCGCAGGCGCACACAAATACCAACCAGCCGACTTCGGCCTCAACAGCGCCGACATGACGCGATCCTTTGAACGTTACCGAACACGCTTCATCAACTGAACCCAGCTGAATCGACCCGGCTGGAAAAGGCTTGCAACCCGAACCCGCGGTAATGTCCGCTGCTGAGGAGAGCGCCGACAACGCGGCCGCGCGAGGAGGTCCACACATTGGCCATCGACTTCGAAGTTGAACCCGAGTTTCAAGAAAAACTCGACTGGATTGAAGAGTTCGTCAAGTCAGAAGTCGAACCGCTCGACCTCTATTTCCGCGGTGAAGCGTCGCCGTACGACAAGAAGAACGAAACCGCCCAGGCTTTGGTTCGACCGCTGCAGAAGCAGGTGCAGGAACAAGAACTGTGGGCCTGCCACATCGGTCCGGAACTCGGCGGGCGTGGCTATGGGCAAGTGAAGCTGGCGCTGATGAACGAGATCCTTGGCCGTTCAGGTTGGGCGCCTTCAGTGTTCGGCTGCCAAGCGCCCGATTCGGGCAACGCTGAGGTTCTCGCCCACTACGGGACAGACGAACAGAAGCGCCGCTACCTCGAACCGCTGTTGCGAAGCGAGATCTCCACCACATATGCGATGACCGAACCTCAAGCCGGGTCCGACCCCGCCTACTTCAGATGCCAAGCCCGCAGAGACGGCGACGAGTGGGTCATCAACGGCGAGAAGTGGTTCGCCTCGAACTACAAGTTCGCCGACTTCCTCATCGCCATGGTGATCACCAACCCCGACGTGCCCGTGTACAAGGGTTCGTCGATGATGCTCGTTCCTCACGGAGCTGAAGGCCTTGAACTGGTACGCAACAGCCATATCGGAGGTGGTGCATCGGCTGACAGCGCTGGTCACGCCTACCTGCGATTCAACGACGTGCGGGTGCCCGCCGAGAACCTGCTCGGCGACGAGGGCAGCGGTTTCAAGATCGCCCAGACACGGCTCGGCGGCGGGCGGGTCCATCACGGCATGCGTTCGGTCGGTATGGCGCAGCGCGCGCTCGACATGATGTGCGAACGAGTGCTGTCGAGGGAAACGAAAGGCTCACTGATCGCTGAGAAACAGTCGATTCAGCATTGGGTTGCAGACTCTTGGATCCAGATCCAACAATTCCGGCTTCAGGTCTTGCACACCGCCTGGATGATCGACAAGGAGGGCGACTACGCCAAGATCCGTCAACACATCGCAGGGGTCAAGGTGGCGACTCCCAAGGTGTTGATGGACGTGGTCTACCGGGCGCTGCACTCCCACGGTTCGCTTGGAGTGACCGACGAGATGCCGCTGGCAAACATGTGGATGTCGGTGCCCGTTATGGGCATTGCCGATGGACCCACCGAGGTGCACAAGAACACCATTGCCAAAACGGTCCTGAAGCAATACAAGCCATACGATGGGCTTTGGCCCTCAGCCCATATTCCCAGCCTTATGCAGGGTGCCCGAGCTCATATCGAAGCCCGAATCGAAAACGAAATAGCCAATCTGTGATTCCTCTTGACGGCCCGCATTATGACCAACTCGTTGTCGGTCAGGAGTTGCCGCGCCAACCGCCGGTAACCATCGACGAAGGTATCGCCGCGCTTTACCAGTCGCTGGTCGGCGAACGTTTGGCGATGGTGCTGGACGGCCACCTGAGCCGTGCCGTCACCTCCACAGAGGGTCGACTCACCAGTCCGGGTTTGGTGATGCAGTTCTCTATCGGCCAGAGCACCACGGTCAGCCGTCGGGCCATAGCAAACCTGTTTTACCGCGACGTGCGCCTGCTACGCCCGGTGATGATCGGCGACTCAATAGAGACGGCGGTAACCGTTGCCGGCCTGGCCGACGGTTCGCACCAACAAGGCCGTGCACGGCGTGGCAAGGTGCTCATCAATGTTGTCACCTACGCCAACGGCGAACCCGCAGTGGTCTACCAGCGCTGCCCCATGCTCCCCCAACTCGACGATGAGGCCGTGCCTGGCCACAACGACGACTTGGGCACAACCAGCGATCTCGACCTTGGCTCCTACGTCGCGTTGGTGCCGGAGTGGAACTTCGCGGCCTTGGGACCACCCACCGAGTGGAGCGTCGGAGAGACGATCAGCGATCCCACCCGAGACGTGATCGATGGAGCCACCTCACTAGTGCGCCTGACCCACAACCTGGCCATGATTCATCGTGACGCCGACCTGTCGCCGTATCCGGAGCGACTCGTTTATGGCGGGCATACCGTCGGACTCGCCCAAGCGTCTCTGTCGCGGGTGTTGGCGGGGATGGCCACCGTTGTCGGCTGGCACCAATGTGACCACACCGGCCCGGCATTCGAAGGCGACCAGTTGTCATTTCGCCACACGCTGCTCGACGTGATGCCCGCGGTAGGAGGCCGCGCCTTTGCGGTGCAGGTCGAAGGCTTCGCTCAGCGCCCCGACACCGAAGGGTTGCCCATTACTGGGAGCGACGGTACCAAAGTCCTCGATTGGACTCTGATCGCCGCCGCGCCCTGAAACAGACCGAAAGTTGATCGCTCCGATCAGGTGAGTTCCCACTCAGCGTGTACGTCGCAGGCTGCAAGCAGTATCTGCTTCACAGTGATCTTGGCGTCGGATCTGTCGAGCGAAACACGAGCCGCCACGTCGTGCCCACGATACGCACAATCGATAGTAGGGCCGTCGGCCTTGAATGCCGACACCTTGGCATTCGCGAGCGAAGCGAAGATCGCACTCGAAATCTCGAGGAGTTGATAACGGTGGGGGATGGCATTCGGGCCGGAGCGAAACGCCCTCAGCATCACGATCGCGTCAACAGCCTGGCAGTAGTCGTTGAATAGCTTCAGCGTCTCTGTCTTGCGATCGCGTGCAGACCTAACGTCCTGGATCCATGCCGCTTCGGTGAGTTTCGAGATGTGGACGGAGGTTTTGGACAGGTTCCGCGCTGCGGTCGATTTCAGCGACAGCTTTCTTGATCGCCCGTTGGTGGTACGGACGGTGAGGTCAACAAAGCGCTGCGTCGCTGGTCCCGGTGGATCAACCTGCCAGCCGACAGCTTCACACGCGCTGCGAAACCCAGTTTCAAAACTCAGCAACCCCAACGGTTCGACCGTGTGACCGTGGTGAGCCGAAACCACCAACCCGAAGTACTCAATCCAGTCAGCTTCTGCGGTAATCCATGTGGGTTGCGACGCCAGTTGCAGCTGTGGTGGTTTGGCCATTGCGTCGACCATGCGAGCGACGAACCGCACACCCATTGGCGACAACTCGTCGATTCGCCGTTTGACGGCCTCGCGATCACTCACAACGCCAAGCGATATTCTATGAGATCGACGAACGACGGGTTGAGTTCGATACCAACCCAGCGGCGATTGAGCTTTCTTGCCGCTAGTAGCGTCGTGCCTGATCCGGCGTAGGGATCAAGCACGACGTCGCCGGGCTCGCTGGTGATGCTCACGCACTGATTGGCCAGCGTCATAGGCATCACCGCAGGGTGATCATCGACTCCGCTGTCGCTGCGGCGACGAGGCTCGGTATTGACATCCCATACCGTGCGTAGCCTGCGCCCATTCGGTCCCCGAACGGCGTCCGTGTCGTAGTAATAGTTTTCGCTCTTGGAAAGCAAGAAAACCGTCTCATGAGCCTTGGTCGGACGATCGCGCACCGACTCGGGATGCGCGTTGGGTTTGTTCCAGATGACCTCAGAACGCACCCACCACCCTGCGTCTTGCAGCGCGAATGCTAGGCGCCATGGAACCCCGATCAGGTCCTTGGGCTTCAGACCCTCCGGGGTCGCCGGGCGCACGCTCATTGCCCGCGCCCGGTTCTTCCGGTCAGGCGCTCGATAGCGGCGGTTACCCGATGTGTAACTGTCACCCACGTTGAGCCACACGGTGCCGTCGTCGCTGAGAACGCGGCGCAGTTTGTCAAAAGTCACCACGATGCTTTTGATGTAGTCCACCAGCGCATCGTCGCGGCCGATTTGGTCCTTCATTTCGTAGTCGCGCAGCGACCAGTACGGCGGAGAAGTGACCACGGTGCGAATGCTGCGATCCGGCAACAGATCGAGACCATCTGAAGCCGCCCCGCATATCAGCAGAGACTCATTCAATTCACCCTGCGGCACTCCGTCGCTCGAGTTCACACGCCGATACGGGCACGCAGCAACAAGTCCAGGCAAACGCATCATCACCTCCGACGGTACTTCGCGTCGCTCCCCACACGGTCGATCCCCGTCAATTGATTGCAATAGTCGATCACTCACAATAACCCACGTTACTAACGGGCTATGACAGTCTCCCGCCTACCAAGCGTCCAAGCGAACCTGCCAGATATGCAGACGAAGTTGATACCGAGTGGTGGCTGTACGCTCCCAATGGGTGGGTCAACACATCGGGACTAGGTGTACTGGACTTCAATGACTCGACTCCTTTCGTTGATTTGGCGTTTTCTGTCTCGCGGTCGTTCGCCATCGCCGAAAGGCACCTCTGCGCTTAACTCAACTACCGATCGACGGCCCCTTCGGGACGCCTTTCTGGGCAAAGGGCGCGATGCACACCAGAGTCGCAGCATCGTCAACGATCTCGGCAAGTTCACCGACGAAGCTCATATGCGTAGGCCGGACCTGGTTGATGACGACCGCGAAGCGGGCGGACGGCGGACTGTCCTTGCGGGATCCTTGATCGCTCAACAGCACCGCTGCCAAGCGTTGCGGGGTCAGCCGGTCCTCAGGTGAGCAGCCAGCGATCTCAGCAACTCGCTCTGGGCGTTGACACTGCTCGGCAATGGCCACACCAAGTGCAGCGGCGCCCACACAAGCGACCAGAGTTGTGGTTCGAGAGGGCACCACCGGCTCATATTCGAGCGGAGCCTTGAAAGGCATCCGCCGAGAACCATCGGCCTCGACCACCACATGGTCGGCCAAGCCGAACCAGCGATCACAGACCTGAGGTTGCACACCGAGAGCCTTGTGGTCTGAGACGGCCCGCCATGCCAACGCCACCCGCCGATCTGCCAATCCGCCCAGCAGCGTTTCGTCGCTGGGTGCCAAGAGCGGCTCATGTCCACCGGTTCGGTCACGGCCCATCTTCGTTGTGGTCGTCATCACAACCGTGCCGAAAAGCTGGGTGCCGAGAGCGAACAACACCGTCGTCTTTCCGCCACCCCCAACGAGCGACACCAACTCGTGATCACCCAGACCAAGAGCGTTCGCGATATCGCCGATCATCACCGGTTCAGTCATAGCAAGCCCACCCTAGGGCCCTCCGGCGCTGCCCGGGGGTTGCAATTGGTGGGGGAATCTGGTTTCATTGAGGGCGTGAATTGCACCACCACCCTGCTTCTTCTCATGTAGGCGAGCGCCACATACCGGCGCTCGCCGAACCCCTCGTGCCTCGTGCCGGGGGGTTTCGTGCTTTTAGGGCACGAACTACCAGGACCGAACCCCAACCCGCCAACCACCCGACCCACAATGGAGACGAACATGACCAAGATGCCGTTTGAGAAGTACCGCCCGTTCCCCACGGTTGAGCTTCTTGACCGCACCTGGCCGACTCGACGCATTGAGAAGGCCCCGGTGTGGTGCTCGGTCGACCTTCGTGACGGCAACCAGGCCCTGGTTGATCCGATGGACTCCACCCGCAAAAAGCGCCTGTGGGATCAGTTGGTACAAATGGATTTCAAAGAGATCGAGGTCGGGTTCCCAGCCGCGTCGCAGACCGACTTTGACTTCGTGCGTCAGCTGATCGAAGGCGACGAAATCCCCGATGACGTCACCATTCAGGTGTTGACTCAAGCCCGAGCCGACCTCATCAACCGCACGTTCGAGGCGATCGAAGGTGCCCCATCCACGATCGTGCATCTCTACAACTCGACGTCGACCACACAACGCCGTGTGGTGTTCGGAACCAACCGCGCGGGCATCGTCGACATCGCCGTCAACGGTGCCAAGATATGTCGGGAAGGACTTGAGCGATCACGCAATCCTGAATCGATTCGCTGGGAGTACAGCCCCGAGAGCTACACCGGAACCGAGCCGGACTTCGCTGTCGAGGTTTGCGAAGCCGTCATGGATGTCTTCGAACCAACACAAGAGAATCCGCTGATCCTCAATCTGCCCGCCACGGTGGAGATGTCGACTCCGAATCTCTACGCCGACATGATCGAGCAGTTCGACCACATGATCCGCGACCGGTCCACGGTGCTGTTGTCGCTGCATCCCCACAACGACCGCGGCACAGCAGTGGCCGCCGCGGAGATGGGCCTCATGGCCGGTGCTGACCGCATCGAGGGCACTTTGTTCGGCAACGGCGAGCGAACCGGCAACGTTGACTTGGTCACAATCGCTCTGAACCTTTTCACCCAAGGCGTCGACCCGATGCTCGACATGAGCGACATAGACGAGATGCGCCGGGTGTACGAGTTCTCGAACCGTATGACCATCGATCCACGGCACCCCTACGTGGGCGACCTCGTCTACACCGCATTTTCGGGAAGTCACCAAGACGCCATCAAGAAAGGCATGGCAGACATCTACGATGTGCGCCCCGGCGAGGTGCTCAAGGGCGACTACGACGCCTGGGATGTCCCCTACCTGCCGATTGATCCCCGCCACCTGGGTCGCAGTTACGAGGCCGTTGTTCGAGTCAACAGTCAGTCAGGCAAGGGCGGAGTCGCCTATGTGTTGCTGCACGAGTACGGCCTCGACTTGCCGCGGGGCCTACAGGTTGACTTTTCCAACACGATCCAGCAGGTCACCGAAGACACCGGCACGGAGATCACCTCTTATGAGATTCACCGCCGCTTCATGGCCGACTACATGGAGCCCGCCAACCCTCGGGTCGAGATCGTCGGTCATCGGGCCACAAGCGACACCATCGACAGTGGACTCACGACTTTGGAAGCGAAACTCATTGTCGACGGCGAAGAGCGCATGGTTTCGGGTGAAGGAAACGGCCCAATTGACGCTTTCGTCCACGCGCTCAGTTCGGCCGGCCTGTTCAAAGGCAAGATCGCGGACTACACCGAGCACACCCTCGGTCTCGGATCCGACGCCACAGCCGCCGCTTACGTTGCAATCGACATTGGCGCTCGGAATCTGGTCTGGGGCGTGGGTCTGCACGAGTCAATCGTCAGCGCCTCGCTGCGGGCCATCATCTCCGCCGTCAACAGTTCCATATCCTGAAGCTCATATCCTGAAGCTCATATGGAGCAACTCCTCTGGTATCGCGACCCGCCGCGGCTACTTCGCTCACCCATTCTGGTCACCGCTTGGGACGGCTGGTTTGATGTCGGCGGTGCCGCGACTGGTGCTGTCGAGGCGATGCGAGGCCCAGACGCCACCCATCTAGCCAGCATCGACGCGGATGAGTTCTTCGACTTCAACGAACGCAGACCCAACTTGCGGATCGGCCCGCACGGTCGGCGCATCGTCGAATGGCCCTCCAACGATGTGCATTGCTTGGCGCTCGACAACCGGGAAAGAGACCTCGTGTTTATTGAGGGTGTGGAGCCCCACCTGCGTTGGCGAACCTTCGTCGACGCGGTGTTAGAGGTCGTCGAACGGCTCGATGTGAAACTTGTGGTCACGCTCGGAGCGATGATTGCCGAGGTCCCCCACACCCGCCCGCCGACGATCACCGGATCAACCACCGACGCGGAACTCGGCAATCTGCTCCGCCTCGATCAACCCTCGTATCAGGGTCCGACCGGAATCGTCGGAGCTCTCCACCAACGCCTCGACGCCGCCGATATCCCAGCGGTGTCGCTGCGGGTGAGCGTGCCTCACTACGTGTCGGGCGCGCCCAACCCCAAAGCATCCCGCGCTCTGCTCGAACGTTTCGAGCGAGTGACCGGCTTGCCAACCCATTGGGCCAAGCTCGACAAAGAAACTCTCCAGTGGGAGTCGCAGGTCAACGAAGCCATGACCGAAAACGACGAAATCGTCCAATACGTGCGCGCCCTCGAACAGCGCTATGACACACAGGCAAAATCCAGTCTTCCGACCTCGGATGATCTCGCCGCTGAGTTTGAGCGCTTCCTTCGTCAACACGACAACGATCCGCCGGACTAGCCCCGAGCGCGTTTTTATCAAGAGAAGTAACAGGGCCGCTGGACATGTGCGCTTGGACGCGGCAACATTTCAGCCTCAATGGTCCACGATCAGGGGAAACGCATGGAGTCAATTACTTTGGCCGTCAACGGCACCGAACGAAACCTCGAAGTGGAGCCACGCACCCTGCTGGTGCATGCGCTTCGCGACGATCTACGGCTGACAGGCACCAATATCGGCTGTGATTCCAGCAGTTGCGGTGCTTGCACCGTGCTTATCAACGGTCAGTCCGCAAAGTCCTGCACGATGTTTGCAGTACAAGCTGCCGGGGCCGATGTCACCACCATTGAAGGTGTCGCCGACTCTGACGGCACGATGCATCCGATGCAACAGGCGTTCCATGAACATCACGCTCTGCAATGCGGTTACTGCACACCCGGAATGGTGATGGCCGCAATATCCCTGGTCGAGGAATACCCCGACCTTGACGATCACGGTGTGCGTCACGGGCTTGAAGGGAACCTGTGCCGCTGCACCGGTTACCAGAACATTGTGAACGCTGTCCTCGCGGTGGCCGGCTCCGGATCAGAACAGGAGTGAATCATGACGATGACCGATGACCCCGTAACCACTCACATGGGAACGCCCCGGCTACGGCGTGAAGACCCCGCGCTGTTGACCGGCGAAGCGCAATTCATTGACGACATGAGTTTGCACGGCGAGATTTGGGTCGGGGTTGTGCGCTCCACCGAAGCTCACGCCACGATTCTCGGTGTCGACGGCAGCGCCGCGCTCGAAATCGACGGTGTGACCGAAGTGCTTTCAGGGGCCGATCTCGCGCCCCTGTGGGGTGAAGGCGCCCTACCGTGCGCTTGGCCCGTAACCGACGACATGCGCAACCCTGCTCACCTGCCGGTAGCTACCAGCGTTGCCAAATATGTGGGCGACGCAGTGGCCGTAGTGCTTGCCACTTCGCGCTACGCAGCGGCCGACGGCACTGCTGCTGTTTCCGTTGACTATGACCCGTTGCCTGTGGTTGTCGACATTGAAGCTGCTGCGGCTGAAGGTGCGCCGCTGGTGCATGCCGATCTCGGCACCAACGAAAGCTACACCTGGCCGTTGATCCCCAACCCCGAAGCAGTGGACGAGGCCTTCGCCAACGCCACGCACGTGGTGAGTGAACGATTCGTTCAGCAACGGTTGATACCCGCTCCGATGGAACCCCGCGGTGTGGTAGCCGCTCCAGGGGTGGCCAACGGTGAACTCACCTTGTATTCGGCCACGCAGATCCCACACATTCTCAAAGTGATGACTGCTGTGACTCTGGGTATCCCCGAACACAAAATCCGGGTCATCGCACCCGCCGTAGGGGGTGGCTTTGGTTGCAAACTCAACGTTTACGCCGAAGAGATCCTGTGCTGCGCGTTGGCTATGGACCGAGGCGTGCCGGTGCGTTGGACTGAGAGCCGCAGCGAAGCCGCGACGGCCACGATCCAGGGCCGTGGCCAGGTGCAACACATCGAACTAGCTGCCGACGCCGATGGCAAAGTGCACGCAGTGCGAGTCAAGCTGCTTGCCGACATGGGCGCCTATCTGCAGTTGGTCACCCCGGGTGTACCGCTGTTGGGCGGGTTCCTGTATCACGGCTGTTACGACATTGCCCACTATTCGTTTGAATGCACCTCGGTGTTCACCAACAAGACACCAACCGATGCCTACCGGGGAGCCGGACGGCCCGAAGCTACCTACGCGATTGAACGGGCCATGGATTCTCTGGCGGTGGCTGTCGGGGTCACCCCAGAAGAGATCCGGTCCCGCAACTTCATCGCAGCCGACGCGTTCCCGTATGAATCTTGCGCCGGACTAATCTTCGACAGCGGCGACTATCAGGCAGTGCTTGACAAAGCTGTGGAGATGGCGGGTCTTGATGGTGTGCGAGCCGAGCAAGCCCAACGGCGAGCTGACGGGTCAAACCGTCAAATCGGTGTTGGCTTCTCAAGCTACGTGGAGATGTGCGGGCTTGCGCCGAGCCGCGTGCTGGCATCGCTCAACTACGGTGCCGGCGGCTGGGAGGCCGCCACCGTAAGGGTGTTGCCAACTGCCAAAGTGCAAGTCATCACCGGTTCGACACCACACGGGCAAGGCCATGAGACTTCCTGGTCGATGATCGTCGCCGACAAACTCGGCATCGACCCCGACGACATCGAGGTGTTGCATTCCGACACCGCGATCAGTCCGACGGGTCTCGACACCTACGGATCACGGTCGCTCTCAGTCGGCGGCACCGCGGTGTTCATGGCCACAGACAAGGTGCTTGACAAAGCCCGGTTGATTGCCGCTCACCAACTCGAAGCCAACGAGGACGACCTCGAATATGTCGACGGCACTTTCCAAGTGAAAGGCACTCCAGCCGCGGCAGTACCATTCGCGGCGATCGCATTCGCAGCTTTCACCGCTCATGACCTGCCCGACGGGATGGAACCCAACCTTGAAGCGCACGTCACCTATGACCCGCCCAACTTCACGTTCCCCAACGGCACCCACATCGCTGTCGTGGAGGTGGACACCGACACCGGTGATGTTGACATCATCGACTATGTGGCCGTCGATGACTGCGGTAATCAGGTCAACCCCATGATCGTCGAGGGTCAAGTACACGGAGGCGTGCTGCAGGGCGCAGCCCAAGCACTCTATGAGGACGCCGTCTATACCGAAGACGGTCAGATCGTGACAGTGAACTTGGGCGATTATCTGGTGCCGTCGGCTGCTGAAGCACCCACATACCGGGTAGCCAGCCACGTCACGCCCAGCCCAACCAATCCAATGGGCGTGAAAGGCATCGGCGAAGCCGGCACCATCGCCGCAACACCAGCGGTGATAAACGCCGTGGTCGACGCTTTGCGGCCCATGGGTATTACCGACATGGCGATGCCGGCATCACCCCAAACTGTTTGGAGAGCCATTAACGAGGCCCAAGGAGGTGCGTCGTGATTCCCGCAAGTTTCGACTACGAGGTGGCCGAATCGGCCGAACACGCTGTGGCACTGCTCGCTGAGCATGGCGACGAAGCCAAACTCCTGGCCGGAGGCCACAGCCTCATTCCGATGATGCGTTTCCGTCTGGCCACACCAACGGTGCTTGTTGATGTGGGCCGGTTGGATGATTTGCGCTACATCAACGCCAACAACGGCACCATCGCCATCGGCGCGCTCACCCGCCACAGCGAACTCGAGCATTCAGCGCTCTTGGCGCAGTCCTGCCCGATGCTGGCGTCAGTAGCGGCGCTGGTGGGTGACCCCGCGGTACGCCATCGCGGCACGTTGGGTGGCACTCTGGCCCACTCTGATCCGGCTTCGGATTTGCCCGCTGCAGTGCTCGCCTTAGGAGGCGCGATCGTGGCTCGCGGTCCGGGCGGTGATCGTGAGATCGCCTCCACAGACTTTTTCGCCGGCTATTTCGAATCAGCGCTCGCTGATGACGAAATGATCGTCGAAGTGCGAGTCCCTGCTAGCGACGCCGGCTGGAACTATCAGAAGTTCAACCGTAGAGCGCAAGACTGGGCAATCGTCGGTGTCGCAGTAGCCAACGCGGGCGCCGGTGTGAGCTTGGTCAACATGGGCTCCACCCCGTTGCGCGCATCTGCCACCGAAGCGGCGGTAGCAGCAGGCGCTTCTGCTGCCGATGCCGCCGCCGTAGCCGCCGAAGGGCTACAACCACCCTCGGACCTCAACGCCGATGCCGATTATCGCCGTCATCTGGCACGAGTCTTCACCGAACGAGCTCTCAACGCCGCCGGGGTCGCCTAGCTTCAGCGTCTCCGCCGTTCGGGCCGCTCAGGTTGACGCGTTTCGCTAACCAACGACTGGCGATCTACGCTGGCGCGCCATGACAGAAGCATTCCACCTAGGCGAAGAAGAGATCCCTTGGGTCGACACCGGTACAGGTGTTGAACTCAAACTGGTGCAAGCCGATATCGAGGCCGGTCTTTGGATCGTCCGTAACCGTTTCGCGCCCGGTGTTGTGGTCCAAAAACACAAGCACACCGGTCAGGTGTACGGCTACACGTTGACCGGTGCCTGGATGTACGCCGAATATGACTACATCAACCGTGCCGGGTCGTTCCTGTACGAACCGGCCGGCTCAGAGCACACGCTCACAGTGCCCGACGACAACACCGAACTAACCGACGTGTGGTTCCAGATATATGGCTCCAACCTCAACCTCGACGCCGACGGCAACGTCGAGTCGATCACCGACGCCGAAGGCATTTACGCCGCCTACATGGCAATGTGCGAAGCCCAAGGCCTCCCCCGCCCGAACGTGCTGACGTAAGTCACGCTGCGACGCTTCTAGGATCGAACAATGGCAAGAATTGATGTAGTAGACGGCGAAGGTCTCGAGCGGGAACGGTTGCTGATGATGCAACCCGACGTAGCCAAGGGCATGTGGGTTTTCGCCAACGCGGTGTACGAGAAGACTTCGCTGCCCGCTCGGCTGCGTGAAATCGCCCGTCTCCGGGTAGCGGTTGCCAACGGCTGCGGGGTGTGCCTCAACACCCGCTCACCGAAAGCCGCGGCTCAGGGACTCGACGAGGACGCAGTGCAAGAAGTCATGACCTGCTCGATCGGCACACCACCCGCAATCGAGGGCTTGACCGAACGTGAACGGCTCGCCGGCGAGTTCGCTGATCGCTTCGCCAGAAACCATCACTCGATCGACGACGAGTTCATGGCCGAGGTTCGCACACATTTCTCGGATGTAGAAGTAATCGAGTTGACGGCTTTGTGCGCCATGACAGTCGGCAACGGGCGTTTTCTGGCGGTGCTCGACATCGCCGCTGACGACGACGGTTTCTATCTGCTGCCAGAAGGCACCAACTGAACCATCGTGACAACCCTGATCGAATCCAGCGACGGCGTTCGCGTCGCGCTACACGACCTCGGAGGCAACGGCCCACCGTTGCTGATGTTGCACGCAACCGGTTTCCACGGTCGCTGTTACCGCGCCATAGCCGAGCAGCTCCGAGACCACTTCCATATTTGGGCACCGGATCTGCGTGGACACGGCGACTCGATCACACCGGTTGACACAGAGCTTGGCTGGGCTTCGATGGCCAACGATGTGCTGGCGATAAGCGAATATCTCGGCGTTGATTCTTGGGCGGTTGCCGGGCATTCGATGGGCGGTGCAGTAGCCGCCAAAACCGCCTACCTGCATCCCGGGTTGGTCTCGGCGGCTTGGGTGTTCGAACCAGTGATTTTTTCGCCGACCGCGGTAACCTCCGCCAGCCGAGGCAACCAGCTCGCAGAGTCTGCGCGGCTTCGTCGACACGATTTCGATTCGTTCGACCAAGCCATCGAGCGGTACACGCAAGCAGCGCCATTTGCGCTGGTCAGCCGCAATGTCATCAGCGACTACGTGGTCGGTGGTTTCTTCGAGACCGACACCGGTATAACCCTGAAGACCTCTGGAGAAACCGAGGCGCGCCTCTTCGAAGGGGTTGACCTTGAACTGTTCGGGCAACTCCGATCAGTGGCCGCGCCGTTTACGGTCGCCACATCTCAAGACGGAAATCCCCCCTCAACGGTCGCCAAGCAGATAACCGATGAACTGCCCAACGCGCGTAGTGTTAGCTGGCCCGACAACACCCACTTCGGCCCCTTCGAAAACCCCCAGCGAGCCGCCACCGAAATCCTTGCCGCGGTGCTCTGACCCAAGTCCTGCGTTCAGAGAAGTTGTCGGTGAAACTTGAGCATGTCGGCGGTGAACAGTTCAGGTTGACCCTCAAGGCTGCCGATGGTGGCGCCGCTGGTGCCGAAGCCCTGTTTCAACGCGAACACGAACAGGTCAAAATCAATTAGTGACGGGTCCACTTGACCGGTTCGCGGGTCGAACATCGCGCCGTCGTTGTCGAGCATGACAGTGGGAGCGCTTCGGGCGACGCGTGCCTCGGCAATGACATTGGGCTCTTCGGCTCGGTCGAAGCTGTGGTGGGCACTTGGGACAACACGAACCTCAGCGTCCGCGCCACCCATCCGCATGGCGTTGATCTGTCCCTGAATCTCCTGGGCAGAACACCACTCATCTTGATCGCCAACAATCGCCCGCACTCGCGTCTCCCCGACGCGTGGTTCACGGAATTGATGACCACACCACGGGTAGACGGCATAGACCGCGGCGAAGGAGGCCTCCGGGGACCCCACCGCATCGGCGAATTGGCGACACGCCGCGATCAGCACGGCCGAACCTCCCCTGCTGTGCCCTTGCGTGGCGATCCGAGCGGGGTCGATCTCTGGACGCTGCTGCAGCGCTACAAGGGTGGCTACTACGTCAAAAGCGCTCGCCGCGAAACTGAACTGGGTTTGGTTGGCAACAGTCGATGAAACTGTCCGAGCGCCGAACGGATCGATCACACACACAGCGAAACCTTCGTCGAGGAGCGTGGCGGCATGGGCTTCTATGTTCTCTCCGACTCCGAGGCTGCCCGACGCGAGGATGACCGCAGGCGACGGTCCTCGAGCAGCAGGCAGAAAGAGCTTGGCATCGATGTCGATCGGTTCGCAGGAATCGGGCGCGGTGATTGCTTGGAAATAGTTGGTCGGATTCGCGGATTTGATGACTATGTTCTCACCGCGTCGCCCGGCGTACACCGGATCGCAATCTCGATATAGATCCTGTTCGGTCATCTCCGGCCTCCAGTTGGCCCAGAACCGGCAAGTCTCTGCCGATCTCGCTTACATGGCGAAGGTGCCATTGTCTCGAACTTTCCAGGCGGCAGCAGCAATAGTGCCGCCATCTACAGGAATCGACGATCCCGTAACGAAACTCGCCATATCGGAAGCCAAGAAAACGACCACAGCGGCGTTCTCGTCGGTCGATCCCATGCGACGCAGCGGCGTGGGTGCCATTCCGTCGATCTTGGCGCTACTCGCCTCCGACAGACTCCGGTCGCCAGGAGTCGGGGTCATGTCTGGCGCGATGCAGTTGACCCGAATACCGCGGCCACCCAATTCGAGGGCGAGCGACTGAGTGAACTGCTCTACAGCAGCCTTCATCGCCGCGTATACAGCGAAACCAGGGGCGGCATGATAGGCCTCCACCGAAGTCACGTTGATGATCGAAGCCCCGTCGTTCATGCGATCAACCCCGAAGCGCACGCAGTTGCTGACAGTGGAGAAGTTCTCCGCTATCAACACGCCTTCACCTTTGGGGGACACTCCCGAATACAGCGAGTGAAACCCTCCCCCGGCGTTGTTGACCAGCACATCGATTGAGCCGAGTTCTTCGACGACATTGCCGAGCCATCGGTCAACACCGTCGGCGTCACGTACGTCGAGTTCGGTCGCGTGACAGCGTCGACCCGTTTGTTCAATAGCGGCCTTTACCGACGGCAACCTGTCGCCGCGCATGTCGCAGATAGCAACATCGGCGCCAAAGCGTGCCAGAGCCAGCGCCGTGGCTTCTCCGATGCCTTGTCCGGCACCAGTCACCACCGCCACTCGATCAGTCAGGAGAATACTTTGGGGAGTAACAGTCATCAGCGATCACACCTTTCTTGAAGCGCACGAGACCGAGCGAATCGGTCACCGATTATCGTGCCTGAATGGGTTCAAAAGCGAAACTTGATCCCCGCACACCTGTGATTGTCGGGGTTGGACAGATTGCTCGCTTTCCTGTCAGCGACCATGAGATCGGCAACGCAGCAGACTCGGTGGCGCTGATGGCAGAAGCTGTTGAGATTGCTTTGGCTGACTGTGGGACCGGCGATTGGCGCTCCGCGGTCGACACGATGGCTGTGGTGGGTGGTCTGTGGCGCTACCGAGACCCGGCTGCTTTGGTCGCCGACGAGTGTGGCATCGCACCGCGCCGAACCATTCATTCTTCGTTCGGTGGGCAGATGCCAATTCACCTGCTCGGCTCTCTTGGCGATCGCATTCGTGCTGGCGAACTTGAGGTCGCAGTGATGACCTGCGGGGAGAACAACCTGTCGCGACGGGCGCAAAGGAAGCTCGGGATCAAAATTGCACGCCGAGAAGAAACCGACACGAGCCCAGTGGAGAACTTTGGGCCTCCGCTCGACATGGGCAACGCAACCGCCATCGAAAGGGGCGCAGAGATGCCCCGCAACAGTTACGCGATCTTTGACAGCGCCCTGCGCCACCGCCGAGGCGAGACCCTCCAAGAGTCCAGAGAGCGATCTGCTTCGCTCTGGGCCGGTTACGCGGCAACCGCCGTCGACAATCCATACGCAGCTGATCGCCAAGGCATGCCCGCGGCGCAGATTCGCGAGGCCAGCGCCAACAACCGCTTCGTGAGCTGGCCCTACACGAAGGCGATGTGCGCCAACAACAACGTCGATCACGGCGGCGCCATCGTGATCGCCAGCGTCGAAGCCGCAGACCGGCTGGGCGCCAGCATCGATCAACGGGTGTACCCGCAGCAGTGTCTGATATCGAGCGACACTGCCAGCCTTATCGGCCGATATGAAGTATCTACCGCCCCGGGCCTTGCTGCCGCGGGGGAAGCGCTACAGACGATGATCGGCGACCTCAACGAGGTTGAGCACCTTGACCTCTACTCGTGCTTTCCGTCGATGGTGGCGCTCACGACAGAACTACTGGGGATCAGCACTGATCGTGCGCTCACCGTGACCGGGGGGCTGGCCTTTGCGGGTGCCCCGCTCAACTTCGCTGCAGGCGAGAGCGTCATCGGCATGGTCCGCCGACTACGCGCTGAGCCCGGCTCTGTGGGCTTTGTTCAGGGCAATGGTGGCCACGTATCCAAACACGCGCTCGCCACCTACTCAACGACGCCACCAGACCAACCCCACCAAACCAAGACCATCGGACACAATGCGCCTATCCGGCAAGCCGCCGACCCGGACACAAGCGGCGTGGCAACACTCGACGGAGTGACAGTCACCTACGACCGCAAAGGCCCACTGCGAGCCATCGGCCTGGTTCGCTTCGCCAACGGCACCCGGACCTGGGCCACAAGCACCGACCCAAGTCTCATGCGCACCTGCACCGAGGTCGAATGCGTCGGTAAGCCAATCGAAGTCACCTCTGGAACCTTCAGCCTCTAGCGCGGTTCTCGGCAAATCTGCGCGTCTAGCCACACTGGTTGTAGCTGAACGCGCAGATTTCGGAGATGTCGTTAGCTGCGAGGGATGCCGTGATAGGGACGGCCGGCGTCGTTCCACTCAGCGAAAAACTCGAAGAACTGTTCACCGAAGGGGTCGAGGTCCTGCAGAGGCATAGCCGCCCGTCGCACCGTGAAATCCAAAGGGGCGAGCTCAACGGCCGTCGCGAACCAATCGGCCGCTGACGGTTCACCCAAACGACGCAGATGAACAGCAATCCTAAAAGCCAGGCGAGCCTCGATCTCCTCAACGTTGAGATCAGGAATCTCCGTAGCTGCGTCTGCGGGAAGCGTTCCAGACTGCACCCACTCCCGCACCTGGTCCATGTGCTGCTCAGGGCGCACACCCGTGAATTTGAGGAACATGTCGGTGCCGACCTCGGCTGAGTTGGGGCGGGCAATCGCACCGTCTTCATCGATCCAAATCACCGTGGGCACATTGCTGACGGCGTAGAGTTCGGCGAGCACATGGTCTCGATCAAGCAGCACAGGAAACGAAATACCCTCGGTTAAGGGTCGAACATGGTCGGCTGACTCGTCGAGCGCAACCCCGATCACCATGAAATTGCTGTCGCTCAGTTCATCGTTGAGTGCCTGCCACCCGGGCAGTTCATATCCGCAACCTCACCAACTTGCGAAAGCCACCAACAGTCGTTTCCGGCCTTCAAACTGCTCCAAGGAGTGATCCTCCCCGTCGAGGTCAGGCAACACAAAATTGGGGGCACGACGTCGGGTGAGCACGTCGCTGCGGGCCTGGGACGGCACGCTCAAAGCCACAAGATCGGTGTCGTCTGCAAGCAGGGAAGTAACGCCGACGGCTGTCGCAGAGGCGCGAAGATCAACGCAGTCACCGTGTAGCAGGTCGCTCTCGGTGACCGGAATGCACGCGCTTTCTCGACACAGACCTTGAGGTTTCAGCTCCCAGCCGAGAACTTCGGTAAGCGATGATCGGTCAACGAGCACCAAATCATCGACACATTGTCCCTCTACTTCAATCGATTCGTGCGGCATAAGCACGGTTACCGTCGACATTGAATCCCCCAGCGACTGCTCGACTAGCTAAGGGCTAGGAGTCTTGCAGCTTTGGATCCGAAACGCCCATCGGTGGCCCCGAAAATTTGGATCGAAAGATAAGATCTCGGTTCATGCCTTCAGTAGTCCAATTCGAACGCAACACCACCACAGGGGTCGCCACAATCCGGCTCGACCGCCCCAAAGTGAACGCTGTAAACGAAGCAATGCTCGAAGAACTCGGCGCTATCTGCAACGCCCTGGCCGACGACCACGAGATCCGAGCCGTGGTGTTGACCGGAGGATCCCGTCACTTCGCGGCGGGTGCCGACATAGAACGGTTCCCAACCTTTGATCGCGACCAAGCACTCGCCTTCTCCGTGCAGTTCAACAACATTGCTCTGGGCATTGAGGCGCTGCCGCAGATCAGCATCAGCGCAATCAACGGCTACGCCCTCGGGGGCGGGCTTGAATTGGCTCTTGCCACTGACTTCCGTGTGGCTGCTAGCAACGCACAACTCGGGAACCCCGAAGTTCTCCTCGGCATCATCCCAGGCGGTGGGGCCACCCAACGGCTAGCCCGGTTGGCCGGCGTCACCAAGGCCAAAGATCTGGTGTATTCGGGCCGTACGATCGGCGCCGAAGAAGCCCTGGCCTGCAATCTGATCTCAGCAATCTTCGAACCAGACGTTGTGCAAGCTGAGGCGATGAAGATGGCCGTGGGCTATGCCGCCGGTCCAGCGTCACTGCGACAGGCCAAGGCTGCTGTGCTGAGCGGTTACCACCTTCCCCTAGACGAAGCGGTCAAGATCGAGTCTGAACTGTTCGCCGACTGCTTCGACACCGAAGACTGCGTCATCGGCGTGCAGAGCTTCTTGCAGAACGGCCCCGGCAAAGCTTCCTTCACCGGCCGCTGAGTGCCCATCGGTTGCGTTCTGGGTTAGGCGACGTCTAGAGAGCGCAAACGCAGGGTGGACAACACAATCGAGGCGATGACTACGAGTGCTGGCACGACTACGGCCACACCCATTGAGAGATCACCGAGATACAGGTCAACACCTGTCTGCTCGGCGATGATTGACCGCGTGTATCCACGGATTGCGAGCTTCTCCCCCACACCGCTGATTCCCGCTACAAGTCCTTCCCAGATGAGGATGTATGCGATACCCCACACGACCGAGTTCTTCGTCAGCAAGCCGAGCAGCATGAACACCGCTGAGTAGGCGAGGTTGCCTACCACGCAGGCCAAAATCGTGGCCAATACCAAATCAGAACCAACATTGGCGATGAACGCCGCAGCCGTCAAAGGAACCAGAGTCAACGGAAGGCTGACCGTGACCGAGGCCAGCCAGGCTCCAACAACCATCGGCCAGCGGTCCATGGGACGCAACCACAAATACACAAGCGTGCCGTCCTCTTTGAGATCACCGAATGCCGCTGAGGCGAACACCAGAGCCACGATCGGAACCACAATCGTGAAGCCCAGTTTGGACATCAACTCGACTCCGAGTTTGAGAGCCACTTGCGCTGACTCGTCGTCGCGAACGGTGCTTGAGACCAGCGCCACAACCAACGAAACGATGATCCCCACGCCGAGTAGTGCCGCGATTCGCCCCATCGTGACCAACTGACGGACAAGCAACCGATGTGTGATCACGATGGCACGCAAGCCAGAGACGTATCCGTTCATCGTCGCTCCACCAGGTACCTGAACACTGATTCGAGGTCGTCATCTGTGGGGACTACCTCACGAAGCCTGATTCCCAATTCGGCCGATATCGCAGCGATATTGCGACCGAAACGGTCGACGTCGAGCGTGTCGATCAACACAGCGTCGTCTCGCACCGAAGCTCCGACGACCACTCCCCGTCCGATCAGCGCTGAGGCTAGTTTGCGGGGATCATCTACTTGCAATCTGATGCTATGGGGACGGTCGTCCATAAGGTCACGTAGACGCCGATAATCGCCAGACGCAACCAGTCGCCCTTGAGCGATCACAAGCACTCTGGAGCCGATCCGGGCGACCTCGTCGAGCACATGGCTCGAAACCAGCAGGCACTTGCCGCTATTGCCGAGATCGTGGAAGAGGCTGATCATGCGGTTGCGCTGAACCGGATCAAGACCGGTGAGCGGTTCATCGAGGATCAGCAGGTCGGGATCGTTGACCAACGCTGCGGCCAGCTTCACTCGTTGCCTCATCCCTTTGGAGTAGGCACCTATCCGTTTGGGGTCTTTAGGATCCAGATCGACATATGCCAAACTCTGGAGGGTTTGGCCCGATGGGTCGGGAACTCCGTGGGTCTTGCCTGCTAGTTCTACGAACTCATAGGCCGAGAAACGGTCCAAAAGAGCTTCTTGCTGCGGTGCGAGTCCAATGCGGCCGCGCACGTTGCGGTGTTCGCGAGCATTCTCGCCGAGCACCCGAACCGTGCCCCGCGACGGAGGCGTGAGGCCGCAGAGGATGCGAAACAACGTTGACTTGCCAGCTCCGTTCGGTCCCAACAGGGCGGTCACACCGGGCCCGACTGTGAAACTGACATCGGAAACGGCGACCACATCGCCGAAAGACTTGGTGACGTTTTGGACGTCAACGATCGGCGTCGCCGGATCTGGTGGAGGCGGTGGGGCCGGTGGCGGTGCCAGAGAAGACTCGGAAACACTCATCAGGTCGCCTCAAGCTTCCGGTATTTGTATCCCACAATGCCGGCTCCCGCGACGAACCAAGCTGCAGTGCCGAGAGCCACGACTGCGGTATCAATCTCCGGCAACCCCGACGCCGACTGGCCTTCCGGGAGGGCTTCCCCGAGGATCCGAATCGCCATTTGAACCGCCGTGCCCAGAGGATCAAGAAGTCCGTATGCGTCTGAGGACTCTGCTCTGTTTACGAGGATGGCACTGACGATCGCGCCGCCCAAGAGCACCAGAACAACTGTGGCACTCGCGAAAGCCCGGCGATCAGTGACGCTGGAACCCGCCATTGAGACCGCCGCCATGACAACCGATATCACCAAGCTGCCCGCAGTCAATTTCAAGAATACTCCGAACCATTCCACAGTTCCATCGGGTCCGACACCCACCACTGTGTATCCCAGCAAGGCGAGCAACACCGGCCCCAGCGTGATGATCATCAACACTGCCAGCACAGCCATGACCTTGGCACCCACATACGAACTTCGGGTCAGCGGTGTCGACAGGTACAACGAGAACATGCCGTCGCGGCGGTCGCGAACCAGAGCCTCCGGGGCCACCATCGCCGTAAATACCAGAATCGCGATAACCGAGAAAACGAACAGATCCGAATAGTTGGCTGGTGGTCCCAGATCACGGGACAGTATGGGGAAGCCCACGAAGATCACAGCCGGCAGAGCCGCTATCACCACCACGATCACCGGAAAGACCTTGTGACGAGCAGGGCGACCCAAGCCCAAGATGCTGCGGATCGTCTGCCAGGTCAACGAACGGACTGCCCCGGCCACACCGGATCGGGCACCTTCATACTTGCGGTAACCCCGGTCGTGGATCTCGGTGCCGTCAGCGCTCACTCTGCCGTTGCCGTTCATGACGTCCCCAACGAGAAAAGATCTTCGAGACGACGCCGACGACGCTCGATCCGGATGACTCTGGCGTTCGCATCGGCAACTGCGTCACGCACCAGGTCGGCGACCAGATCGGCGTCGGGCCCTATTACTTCCATGCGAGATGCCACTTCGCCGTGACGGACGTCGAGGCCGGACTCAGACAACTGGCTCACCACATCGTTGAAGGCATCAGGCCGATCAGCAATCTCAGCGAGTTCGATCACTACGCCTAGCTCATCTCCGATGAGATCGGCAAGCCGCCCCTGAGCGACGAGTTGGCCGGCGTCGAGGGCCACAATGTGATCACAGATCCGTTCGACCTCTTCGAGTAGATGCGATGAGAGCATCACATCAATTCCGTATTCACGGCTCACCTGGCGGATCAGTGAGAGCATCTCATCGCGCTGTACCGGGTCGAGGCCATCAGTCGGCTCATCCAATAACAACAGCGCGGGATCGGAGGCAATGGCCTGAGCAAGCTTCACTCGCTGGCGTTGACCAGTGGACATGGTTCCCAGTGCTCTGGCGCGCTCCTCTCCCAGTCCGACCAGCCACAGCGCATCGCTGGCACGGCCCCTGGCTTCATTGCGGGGCATGCCTCGTACTTCAGCCATGTGTTTCACAAAGTCTGAGGCGGGCATGTCCTCCGGCACGATCTTGTGCTCCGGCCCATAGCCGATCTGCGCACGCAACTCTGCGCCATTGGTTCGCGGATCAAGTCCGAGGACCAGTGCTTGGCCTGCTGTGGGCGTTCGCAGACCTAAGACCAGGCTCATCAGCGTTGTCTTGCCGGCACCGTTGGCACCTACCAAGCCAGTCACGCCGCTCTGCACATCCACATCGAGCGAGTCGAGGGCTCGTTGTGCCCCGAACTGCATCGTCAAGCCACTCGTCGTGATGATGCTCATTGAGGCCGAACTATAACCAGGTTCGCTGACTCTCCCATGTTACGAGTCCGCTCTCGTAAGCCGAACTGTGGCTTGAGGTCAGCGCTACATGAACTCGTTGCTGATGTAGTTGCCCCGCAAGCCCGTGCCGCACTCAAACACCTCGATCATTTCAGGCCTCAGTTCCACCCGTTTCCGTGTTGCTTGTAACTCAGATATGCAATCTGCTCGACGTTCCACGATATAGCGACATTTTTCATGATACGGTCATAGGTTTCACATGGTGCCGTCACATATTGCGGTTAAGGGGACTAAGGATCTCCTTTAACGGAGAAGCCCAGAACAGTGTCTGAACACAGTCGGATGAGTGTGGTTTGAGCTTGGCAACCGAGCTTACGGGAACAGAGAAATGAGCAAACAGCGAGAAGCAACCAGACGGATCAGTGAGCTTCCCCCTGTTGGCTGGATCCCCCCCCGCCGGTTGAGTTCGGCTGAGTTCGAAGGATCAGACCAAGGTCGAGTCCCGGCGACAAGATCGTGTTCCGGTGACGCTGGCGCTAGCACTCGTGGGATAGCACCCGCGGCACACGCGCCCGCGCATAGAGCATTTCGTGAGTGGGCAGCGTGACAGGGTCTGTTGAAAGTGGTGGTGACGGTGGCTGGACCGCGTCTGACTCCGTAGCCGCGACAACTGGTGGCGTGGAGCCTCGAGCGTCATCGGCGCACGATGAGCGCGAGCAAGGAGTTCGTCCGCAGAGGCATGTCGTTGCTGCTGTCGCGGCTGTCGCCGTGGCTGTCGCCGTCTTCCTTCTTTTGCTGCTTCTATTTTTTCTGTGCGTGTGCGGGAAGCTCTCCTCCCGTGCTGACGATTTCAGAATTGCTTATGTCCCGACCTTACAAAGCCCATGGCCGAGCCAAGCGCAAGCCGTTCCGGAGAGTGTCGGGCCGTCGGGTCCCCAGGGTGAGGTCGGTCTCCAAGGGCCCACTGGAGAAGCGGGACTGCGGGGCCCTGAGGGCCCGGCTGGTCCGCGAGGGCCCACTGGAGAAGCGGGACCACCCGGTCCCCAGAGTGAGGTCGGTCTCCAAGGGCGCACTGGAGAAGCGGGACTGCGGGGCCCTGAGGGCCCGGCTGGTCCGCGAGGTGAGACAGGAAATGATGGCGTACCAGGTCCGGTGGGCCCGGCAGGTCCGGCGGGGGGCGGTCCGGCTGGTCCTCAGGGTCCTGAGGGTCCGGTTGGTCCCCTGGGTTCGGCAGGCCCGGTAGGTCCGGCGGGTCCGCGAGGTGAGACAGGAAGTAAAGGCGTACCGGGTCCGGTGGGCGCGCCGGGTTTGCGGGGCCCGGCGGGTCCGGTGGGTGTGGCGGGGCGTGAGGGCGCGCCGGGTTTGCGGGGCCCGGTTGGTCCGGCGGGTCCGGTGGGTGTGGCGGGGCGTGAGGGCGCGCCGGGTTTGCGGGGCCCGGTTGGTCCGGCGGGTCCGGTGGGTGTGGCGGGGCGTGAGGGCGCGCCGGGTTTGCGGGGCCCGGTTGGTCCGGCGGGTCCGGTGGGTGTGGCGGGGCGTGAGGGCGCGCCGGGTTTGCGGGGCCCGGTTGGTCCGGTTGGTCCGGTGGGTGTGGCGGGGCGTGAGGGCGCGCCGGGTTTGCGGGGCCCGGTTGGTCCGGCGGGTCCGGTGGGTGTGGCGGGGCGTGAGGGCGCGCCGGGTTTGCGGGGCCCGGTTGGTCCGGCGGGTCCGGTGGGTGTGGCGGGGCGTAAGGGCGCGCCGGGTTTGCAGGGTGAGACGGGTCCGGCGGGTCCGGTGGGTGTGGCGGGGCGTGAGGGCGCGCCGGGTTTGCAGGGTGAGACGGGTCCGGCGGGTCCGGTGGGTGTGGCGGGGCGTAAGGGCGCGCCGGGTTTGCAGGGTGAGACGGGTCCGGCGGGTCCGGTGGGTGTGGCGGGGCGTAAGGGCGCGCCGGGTTTGCAGGGTGAGACGGGTCCGGCGGGTCCGGTGGGTGTGGCGGGGCGTAAGGGCGCGCCGGGTTTGCAGGGTGAGACGGGTCCGGCGGGTCCGGTGGGTGTGGCGGGGCGTAAGGGCGCGCCGGGTTTGCAGGGTGAGACGGGTCCGGCGGGTCCGGTGGGTGTGGCGGGGCGTAAGGGCGCGCCGGGTTTGCAGGGTGAGACGGGTGAGACGGGTCCGGCGGGTCCGGTGGGTGTGGCGGGGCGTAAGGGCGCGCCGGGTTTGCAGGGTGAGACGGGTGAGACGGGTCCGGCGGGTCCGGCGGGTGTGGCGGGGCGTAAGGGCGCGCCGGGTTTGCAGGGTGAGACGGGTGAGACGGGTCCGGCGGGTCCGGCGGGTGTGGCGGGGCGTAAGGGCGCGCCGGGTTTGCAGGGTGAGACGGGTGAGACGGGTCCGGCGGGTCCGGCGGGTGTGGCGGGGCGTAAGGGCGCGCCGGGTTTGCAGGGTGAGACGGGCCCGGTTGGTCCGGCGGGTCCGGCGGGTGTGGCGGGGCGTAAGGGCGCGCCGGGTTTGCAGGGTGAGACGGGTCCGGCGGGTCCGGTGGGTGTGGCGGGGCGTAAGGGCGCGCCGGGTTTGCAGGGTGAGACGGGTCCGGCGGGTCCGGCGGGTCCGGTGGGTGTGGCGGGGCGTAAGGGCGCGCCGGGTTTGCAGGGTGAGACGGGTGAGACGGGTCCGGCGGGTCCGGTGGGTGTGGCGGGGCGTAAGGGCGCGCCGGGTTTGCAGGGTGAGACGGGTCCGGCGGGTCCGGCGGGTCCGGTGGGTGTGGCGGGGCGTAAGGGCGCGCCGGGTTTGCAGGGTGAGACGGGTCCGGCGGGTCCGGCGGGTGTGGCGGGGCGTAAGGGCGCGCCGGGTTTGCAGGGTGAGACGGGTCCGGCGGGTCCGGCGGGTCCGGTGGGTGTGGCGGGGCGTAAGGGCGCGCCGGGTTTGCAGGGTCCGGCGGGTGTGGCGGGTCCGGCGGGTGTGGCGGGGCGTAAGGGCGCGCCGGGTGAGACGGGTGAGACGGGTCCGGCGGGTCCGGTGGGTGTGGCGGGGCGTAAGGGCGCGCCGGGTTTGCAGGGTGAGACGGGTGAGACGGGTGAGACGGGTCCGGCGGGTGTGGCGGGGCGTAAGGGCGCGCCGGGTTTGCAGGGTGAGACGGGTGAGACGGGGCGTATAGGCGCGCCGGGTTTGCAGGGTCCGGCGGGTGTGGCGGGTCCGGCGGGTCCGGCGGGTCCGGCGGGTCCGGCGGGTCCGGCGGGTCCGGCGGGTCCGGCGGGTCCGGCGGGTCCGGCGGGTCCGGCGGGTCCGGCGGGTCCGGCGGGTCCGGCGGGTCCGGCGGGTGTGGCGGGTGAGACGGGTCCGGCGGGTCCGGCGGGTGTGGCGGGTCTGGCGGGTGTGGCGGGGCGTAAGGGCGCGCCGGGTGAGACGGGTGAGACGGGTCCGGCGGGTCCGGCGGGTGTGGCGGGGCGTAAGGGCGCGCCGGGTTTGCAGGGTGAGACGGGTGTGGCGGGTGTGGCTGAGACGGGTCCGGCGGGTCCGGCGGGTCCGGTGGGTGTGGCGGGGCGTATAGGCGCGCCGGGTTTGCAGGGTGAGACGGGTGAGACGGGTCCGGCGGGTCCGGCGGGTGTGGCGGGGCGTAACGGCGCGCCGGGTTTGCAGGGTGAGACGGGTCCGGCGGGTCCGGCGAGTGTGGCGGGGCGTAAGGGCGCGCCGGGTTTGCAGGGTGTGACGGGTGAGACGGGTCCGGCGGGTGTGGCGGGGCGTAAGGGCGCGCCGGGTTTGCAGGGTGAGACGGGTCCGGCGGGTGTGGCGGGGCGTAAGGGCGCGCCGGGTTTGCAGGGTGAGACGGGTGTGGCGGGTGTGCGGGGCCCTGAGGGTCCGGTTGGTCCCCAGGGTGTAGCGGGTGTGGCGGGCCCGGTTGGTCCGGTGGGTCCGGGTGTGGCGGGCCCGGTTGGTCCGGTTGGTCCGGTTGGTCCCCAGGGTGTTGCTGGTCCGGCAGGCGGCCCGGCTGGTCCGGCAGGTTTGCAGGGTCCGCAGGGTGTTGCGGGGCGTATAGGCGCGCCGGGTTTGCGGGGTCCGGCTGGCCCGGCTGGTCCGGTGGGTCCCCAGGGTGTTGCTGGTCCGGCAGGTCCCCAGGGTGTTGCGGGGCGTATAGGCGCGCCGGGTTTGCAGGGCCCCCAGGGTGTTGCTGGTCCGGTTGGCCCCCAGGGTGTTACGGGGCGTATAGGCGCGCCGGGTTTGCAGGGTCCCCAGGGTGTGGCTGGTCCGGCAGGCGGCCCGGCTGGTCCGGTGGGTCCGGTGGGTCCGGCAGGTTTGCAGGGTCCGCAGGGTGCGCAGGGTGTTGCGGGGCGTATAGGCGCGCCGGGTTTGCGGGGTCCGGCTGGCCCGGCTGGTCCGGTGGGTCCCCAGGGTGTTGCTGGTCCGGCAGGTCCCCAGGGTGTTGCGGGGCGTATAGGCGCGCCGGGTTTGCAGGGTCCCCAGGGTGTTGCTGGTCCGGCAGGTCCCCAGGGTGTTGCGGGGCGTATAGGCGCGCCGGGTTTGCAGGGTCCCCGGGGTGTTGCTGGTCCGGCAGGCGGCCCGGCTGGTCCGGTGGGTCCGGCAGGTTTGCAGGGTCCGCAGGGTGCGCAGGGTGTTGCGGGGCGTATAGGCGCGCCGGGTTTGCAGGGTGAGAAGGGTGAGACGGGTGTGGCGGGTGTGCGGGGCCCTGAGGGTCCGGTTGGTCCCCGGGGTGTAGCGGGTGTGGCGGGCCCGGTTGGTCCGGTTGGTCCCCAGGGTGTTGCTGGTCCGGCAGGCGGCCCGGCTGGTCCGGTGGGTCCGGCAGGTTTGCAGGGTCCGCAGGGTGTTGCGGGGCGTATAGGCGCGCCGGGTTTGCGGGGTCCGGCTGGTCCGGCTGGTCCGGTGGGTCCCCAGGGTGTTGCTGGTCCGGCTGGTCCCCAGGGTGTTGCGGGGCGTATAGGCGCGCCGGGTTTGCAGGGTCCCCAGGGTGTTGCTGGTCCGGCTGGTCCGGCTGGTGGTCCGGCTGGTCCGGTGGGTCCGGCAGGTTTGCGGGGTCCGGCTGGTCCTGCCGGTCCGCAGGGTGTGGAGGGGCGTAAGGGCGCGCCGGGTTTGCAGGGCACTTCTGTCTTCGTTGGGAACAACAACCCCCTTTTGGGCGGCAACGTTCCCAACGCGGGCGACCTCTTCATCCAAACCCTCAATCCCGACGGAGAGGACCCGTATTGCCAACTCTGGCAAGCCGTGACCGCCGAGTCACGCCCGCAATGGGTGCGAGTACTTACGTTCAAGTGCTCGTACAACCCGTCTGAGTGAGCAGCAGATGCAGCCACAGCAGCCCCAACCCCCACCAACGCCACCCCAACCCCCGCCAACCCAGCAGCAGCCCCCACCAACGCCACCCCAACCCCCACCAACGCCACCCCAACCCCCACCAACGCCACCCCAACCCCCACCAACGCCACCCCAACCCCCACCAACGCCACCCCAACCCCCACCAACGCCACCCCAACCCCCACCAACGCCACCCCAACCCCCACCAACGCCACCCCAACCCCCACCAACGCCACCCCAACCCCCACCAACCCAGCAGCAGCCAACCCAGCAGCAGCCCCAACCCCAGATTGAGCAGCAGATGCAGCCACCCCAGCCCCCGCCAACCCAGCAGCAGCCCCAACCCCGTCTGAGCGAGCAGCAGATACAGCAACTGCATCACTACCTTAGTGCGCCGCCGCCGCGGCGCAGTCGAAGCGCGAGGGCGGTGATCGTTGCCGCAATTGCGGTGGCCGTCATAGCATCGGGGGTTGGAGCAGGTTATTTGAGTGCGCGATACTTCAGCAACGAAGGCGACACGATCGAGCCTGGCATTGAGGAGGGACCCGACGACTCGGCTGCCGGCGGCAGCCTCCAAGAGGGACCCGACGACTCGGCTGCCGGCGGCAGCCTCCAAGAGGGACCCGACGACTCGGCTGCCGGCGGCAGCCTCCAAGAGGGACCCGACGACTCGGCTGCCGGCCCCGTCTACTTTCCGTACACCACGGCGGACTACGGAAGCGGGCCGTGCGCCCCGATAGAGCGAGTGGAGGCGCCGGTGCTGGACTTCGCTGGCCCGCCGGGCGTTTGCATCGACCTCAATGCGGTGTACGAGGCCGTGATCGACACCTCGAAAGGGCGCGTCGTGGTGGCTCTGGACGTTGCCAACGCGCCCGGCACGGTCAACAGCTTCGTGAACCTGGCTCGCTTCGGCTACTACGATGGCACCCTCATCCATCGCAGCGACCCGAGCATCGGCATCTTGCAGGGCGGTTCGCCGCATACAAACGACGCGAGCGACCCCGGCCCCGGCTATGGGCTGTGGGACGAGGGCGTAGGCTTCACCTACAGACCCGGACAACTGGTCATGGCCCGCAGCGTTGGATCCGACAGCGGCGACGCCCAGTTCTTCTTCACTGTCACCGAGAATGCGGCAGTGCTGAACGGCGAGGGCACCTACATTGTGTTCGGCGAGGTAACGGAGGGCCTCGATGTGCTTGAGAACATCCTCAACAGCCACCAAGATGACCCTGAGAGCGACTTCGGTGGCGCCCCGGACCCCTCAGTGGCCATCGCAACCATCACCGTCATCGGATGAACCCTGTGCGGGAGGAGACCGGCCCTTTTTCCGGGCTGCGAAATGTTGTGACGGCATCGAGGCGGGTCTGCACCTCAGCGGTGCTCATCGTTTTTATGGCTATCGCCGCGGCGTGCGGGAGCGGGGACGACGAGCCCCCGAGTACCGGCGAGGCATCGCAACAAGCGCAACCAGGAGTCGAACGGCCACTCACACAGAGTCCGGACGATCCCACCCCGGAAGACGTGGAGGCCCCATGCACATTCAGTGAGTCGTTCAACGCGGTAGTGGGTTCCGTGTTCCAGACACTTGTCTACGTGTCCGGTGAACTCGGTCTGGGAAGCGCCTTCTACATCGGTGGTAATGAGTTCGTCACCGCGGCGCACATCGTCACAGAAAGCAGCACGGTGAGATTGCGGAACAGTTCCCACGACTTCACGGCAACCGTTCTAGCGAGCGACGCGAAGAGTGACGTAGCGATACTGACGGCCAGCGTTCCGGATATCTTGGCATTGCGATTCGGGGCCGCTGCGCCGCTTTCCCCCGGCGTAGCGGTCGGGTCGATCGGCTATCCGCTCTTTGAGTCCCTCCCCGCATCCATCGGGACCGGAGTTGTGTCGCGCCACGAATACGACGCCGAGCGCAGGTTGCTCATACAGACCGACGCCGGTATCAACGCTGGGAACAGTGGCGGCCCTCTTATAAATCAGTGCGGGGCAGTCGTTGGAATGATCGTCGAAAAGTGGTACGAGTTGGGTGTCGACGGCATCGGCTGGGCGATCAGCAGCGAATCGCTCGTCGACTCGCTCGTTTTGCTGCGAAGCCAGGAAGCGACGATCCCCGAACAAGCATCAAGGACTCCCGCGCCGACACCGCTCCCCGATCCTAAGCCGTTAGGACCTCCGGTCGATCCGCGCGATCCTTCCCCTCCGACGGAGCCCCTCGAGTTCCTCGACGGCATCAGCGTGATCCTTAATAGCCATCAACGCAGGATCGACGAGATCAGCGATCGTCTCAACGGAGGCCATCTGGACGTGCGAAGCGCTGTACAAACAGCCCGGTTGTTGGCCCGGGACTCTAGGCTCCTTAGCACCGGCTTGCGCTCAGTCGAATACGATCTCAGCCATTACGACCTGAACTCCACCGACCATAGTTGCGAACTCGCCCGTGAGACGTATGCTCGTGCATCCGAATGGATCGAGAACCAGGCGCATTACCTTGCCTTGCTGGCCTGGAGCGAAGTCCCTCCAGCCAGCGATCACGCCCACGCGAACGAGATGGAGCAAGCTCACGAGAGAGCCGCGAGCCTGGCAGACGAGGCTAGCGCTCATCGACATGCGTGTTTTCGCCGTGGGATTAGCTGACTGAGCAGTGGAGGTGTTTGATGCCGTTGATGAAGTTGGAGCGCAGGCGTTCGGGAGGGGCGGTGGCCGCAATGTTGGGAAAACGCCCGAGTAGCTGGCGGTACATCACGCCGATTTCGCGTCGCGCAAGGTGGGCCGCTCAAGCAATAGTCGCGGCGGACCTGGGTGAGCCCCGTCGCGAACCATCTGATGACATGGAAGCGGTCCAGCACATGGCGGGCGTGGCCCAAGTGGGCGTCGATGGCGGCCTTGTAGGCCTTGGAGCCGTCGCTGACGACGACTTTGACTCCCTTGCACCATCTGTGGCCTTGTTGCATCAAAAACGTTGACAGCGCAGCCGAACTGCGGTGCTCGACCATCGCCAGGGTGCGGCCGGTGTCGCCGTTGACGATCACCGTCACATAGCGGTGCCGTTTGCGCATCGAGGTCTCATCGACCAACAGCACCGAGCAGCGGCGGCTGCGGCGCCGCTCAGCGACCAGAGCCGACCAAGTGTCCACCAGGGCGCGCACCGCGTGCCAGTGCACACCGTGGCGGCGCGCCGCCGCGCTGAACGTCATCACCTTGGCGTCAGCGACGACCCGCCGCGACAAACGCGCGGTGAGCGCGCCCTCGAAGGCCCGATGTTCCTCCAAGAACCGGCTGGCGCAGTTGTCGCACACCATCCTGCGCCGCTGCCACACCAACGTCATACGCCGCCCCGACACCTCCAGGTCCCGGACCTTCTTGGCGCGGCGGTCATGCACCCGGTGGCACTTGAACCCGCACTGCGCACAGCGCAGCCGCCTGAACGTCGACTCGACGCTCACCACCAGCGCGCCCGGAGTGTCCTCGACCACCTCCAACACACGAATCTGCGCCAAGTGCAGCCGAACTGTTATAACATCGCAAGCCATCGGGGCCCTCCTGGATCGTTGGTGTGTCAATCACCGATTCCAGCAGGGCCTCGACCCCTACTCAGGGACCCTCAACCACCCCCCACCCTACGTTTACGCGCAGGCTCAAGAAGTCGCTTGGGAGCTGGGATGCAGTTGGCATCCGGTGAACATGTCGGTGAGACGCTGGGGGCGAGGCGCTATTGGCCGCTGACACCGCCAGGATCGGCGACACGCGGGCGCTGGGCCTCGACGAACACCTGATGTGGAGGCGGGGATGGTTCCGAACCAAGGCCTGGGCGACTGGCATCGTCTCCGAGTCCTGCTCTACGCGGGCAAGCCCAACTGGACGCTCCACGACACCCTCACGCCACCCGAAACCCGAAGCGCCGGTTAGTCGGTTCACCCGTTGGCGACGCGTCGTTGATCTGCGATCCCGACCCATTTGTCGCTGGCCACTGAGTCGCTGGAACGTCCTGGTACGATCTGTGTCCAGTAGCAAACTGAGGAGACGCAAATGTTTGATTCCCGTGTCATCACGTTCTCAGTATTGTTAATTATGGTCATTTTGGTTTCGTGTTCAGGGAGTGATTCCGATACGTCTTCAACACGGTGGCAGGCAGGTACGCTTTTCGTAGAAGCGATCGATTGGCCTGGTACTGTTATCGACAAGTTCATTGCCCAAATCAACCACACCAACGAGATCAATGATCTGATCGGTGAGTGTATGCAGGAGAGTGGTTTCGAATACGTTGTTCAATACACAGATCCGAACGAATATATTGAAGCGTTCGGCTTTGGACTCTCGCGAGAACAATATGCAAGTGAGTTCGGATTCGGAATATCACGAGGTGCCGTAGCAGCCGAGGAAATGAGCCTTTCGCAAACAGAGCAAGATCAACAACGAGATTACTTGAATTCGTTGACACCGGCAGAATTTGACGCTTACAAGATCGCGTTAGAAGGCGACCCTTCGCTCGAATCATCTGAAGATGGAGCCAACGGAACCAACGGGTGTAGGGCCGAAGCCCATTCTTCGTTAGAGACTCCACTGTGGATCACTCACGCTGATTGGCTGATGGAGGTGTCGGATGAACTATTTGATACCGCCGAATCAGATCAACGCCTCAAGAGGCTTGATCAGCAGTGGTCAAATTGTATGAGCACAATGGGTCACGATGACTGGAGTTCAGAACTAGATCTCAACGATTCGTTGAACGATGGATTCGAAGATCTTGTAAGACATCTAAAGGCAAAAAATCCCCGCTCCTGGGAATTCTTGACAGCGTTAGACGATGACTCTGCTGCCGATTATCGTGACTTTACTGCCCGTGAAATTGAACTAGCGACTGTCTCATACGGCTGTGTATCGGAATACGTGGATGACGAATACCAAATTTTAGACGAGCTGGAACGAGCGATTCTGGAATCAAACCCGCCGCCCAACTGATTACACAGAATTCTCATCAACCCACGCATAACCGTGCCCAATAGTTACCTCAAAGAATGGGACGGTCGAATTGAATCAGGCTGGTAGGCGGGCGACTGGTTAGACAAGCAGCGCGTCGGTTACGACCTCGACTAATGCAGGGCCGTCATAGGCAATGGCTTCGGCAATCGCGGAGGACAACTGGTCGAGCTCGGTGACACGAATGCCCTTGGCGCCGCAGAGTTCGGCGAAGGCCGCGAACTCCGGGTTGTGCAGGGAGGTCTGCCAGACATCGAAGTCGGCTGCTCGTTGTTCTTTGGAGATCTTGCCGAGTTCGCTGTTGTTCATCAGCACATGGGTGATGTTCATGCCGTACTTCACGGCTGTGGTCATCTCCATGGCGTACTGACCGAAACCTCCGTCACCAGAAACAGACACGACCGGGCGGTCAGCGTATTCCGGTTGGCTCTGAGTCGCAGCCCAGCAGCCCATCGCGGCCGGCAACGAGAAGCCGATCGACCCGAGGTAACCAGACATCAACACGGTCTGCTCGCGCACTTCGAAGTAGCGACCGAACGAGTAGGTGTTGTTGCCAACATCGACCGGCATGATGGCGTTCGCTGGCACGCAATCACTGAGAGCGTCGAACAACGCCGCGGCGTTGATCCCTACGCCGCGATCGTCTTGACGTCGGCTGGCTTTCTCGCTGCGCCAGATGGCCCAACGCTGCGCAATTTCGTCGGCAGCACCGGAGCGGGTAACCCCCTCACCGTTGAGGCCATCAAGCCCCTCAAGCAGCGCTTTGGCGACAACCCCGACATGGCCCTGAACCGGAACCGCCACAGGATGGAAACGGCCAAGAGCCATCGGATCGAAGTCAACCTGCACGATTGGCTTGTAATCGGCGATTCCGGTGTGATTCGCGAACGACACCCCGAACGCCACGATCATGTCGGACTCGTTCATGAACCAACTCGCCACAGGAGTTCCGGAGCGTCCCAGCACTCCTGCCGCCAGGCGATGTTGATCTGAGATCAGACCCTTCGCTTTGAAGGTGGTGGCGACCGGTGCATCAATGGCCTCAGCGAAAGCAACGATGTCGTCAATCCCGGCATGGGCACCGTTGCCGATGATGACCAGGGGCCGGTCAGCAGCCGAAATCGCTTCGATGGCCGCGCTCAACGACTCTGCGGGAGGCCCGATCTGACGATCTCCGCTGCGACCCTCGGGGGAACCCACGCGGGAGTTGTCGCCAGCCGCAAGCACTTGGACCTCGTCGGGCAACACCAAATGAGCCACATCGCGCTCAACCAACGCCGTCTTGCATGCCAGCGTCATCAACTCGCCGTGGTCAGAGGTTGCCTGAACGGTTTGGGAATAGCGGGCGACATCCGCGAATGCCGCAGACAGGTCGGTGTCTTGAAAAGCGCCACGACCACGGACTTTGCTGGGAACCTGCCCGCAAATCGCAAGCACCGGTGCCCGATCGGTTTTTGCGTCGTACAGCCCGGTCATGAGGTTTGTCGAGCCGGGACCCGCGATCGCGAAACATGCCGCAAGCTTGCCGGTGAGCTTGCCGTAAGCGACCGCCGCAAACGAAGCGGCACCCTCATGACGGATGCCAATAAAGGCAAGGTCGCCGCGTGCCTCAGCGGCGCGCAAAGCATCCGCGAAACCGAGATTTGAGTGTCCGACCATGCCGAAGACATGGGTTACGCCCCAGTTGACCATCGTTTCAACCATCACATCAGAGACACTCCGTGGCCGTGTCATTTCATGGGGCAGAGCGACATACACGCCGTCGTCGCGAACTTCAGTCCTAAAGGCTGCCGGCGCGTCTGAGAAGGAGCCCGGTGGTTTCCCGTTCTTGGGTGAATAGTCATAGCCGTGCCAAGGACAGCGAAGCCATCCCCCCTCGATAGACCCTTCGCCAAGCGGACCGGCCTGATGCGGGCAGGCATTGGCCAAACAGCCGTAGCCACCCTCGGGTGTGTGGGTTACGCAGAGGCTCTCGTGGCCGATGGTGACGGTCGAGACCCGACCTTGAGGCAACTCGTCGAGGCTCACCAGGCGATGCCACGAGAACTGCTCTTGTGGCAGAGGAGGATCCTCAATCGATGGACTGTCGTCAATTGAGTCGCTCACTTTGTTACTCCTCCGTAGGCGATACCCGTGAGTTGGGCCATGTCTGAGTCAAAGGTGGTGAGATCGTCGGTGCAGAACTCGCGCAGATGCGTGTGCCCGCAGGCCCGCGCCAGAACACCCATGAGTTCTGCGCTGGCAGCAAAAAACCGTTCGAGCCTGTGTGCTGCTTCTTGTACCGGAAGGCGGGCCCGCAGCTCGGGGTTCTGTGTGGCGATTCCTACCGGACAGTTGTTGGTGGAACAAGCCCGCATGCCAATGCAGCCAATTGCTTGCATAGCTGAATTGGAGACAGCCACCGCGTCAGCGCCAAGCGCAAGAGCCTTGGCGAAATCGGTGTGAGTTCTGAGTCCGCCAGTCACGACCAGGGTTACGTCGCGCCGCCCGCGGCTGTCGAGATGGCGGCGCGCCCGGGCAAGCGCCGGGATCGTCGGCACCGAAATATGGTCACGGAAAACCACTGGTGCAGCGCCGGTTCCTCCGCCGCGGCCATCAAGGATCATGTAGTCAACTCCGATCCGCAGCGCCGCGTCGATGTCGTCCTCGATGTGTTGAGCCGACATCTTCACCCCGATCGGCACCCCGCCGGAGACCTCCCTGACCTGATCGGCGAATCGTCGGTAATCGTCTTCGCAGTCGAACTCGACAAACGTGGACGGGGAGATGGCGTCGGTGCCTGGCACCAGGCCCCGCACCTCGGCGATCTTGCCTTGGACTTTGATGCCCGGCAGATGTCCTCCTGTCCCGGTCTTGGCACCCTGGCCGAGCTTGAAGTGAAAGGCTTGTACGTCGGCGACTTTGTCGAGCGACCAGCCGAACTTTCCACTCGCCAACTCGTAGAAATAACGCGAACTCTCTGCCTTCTCCTCGGGCAGCATCCCACCCTCTCCTGAACAGATCCCTGTTCCTGCCATCTCTGCGCCACGTGCCAGTGCCACCTTGGCTTCCTCCGAGAGCGCCCCGAAGCTCATATCGCTCACGAACATAGGGATGTCGAGGCGCATCGGTTTGGCGGCGTTGGGCCCTACGATCACCTCGGTGCCCACCTCCACATGATCGAGTTGGGGCTTGCGTGCCAACTGGGCCGTTACAAACTGGATGTCGTCCCATTTCGGCAGCAGATTTCGCTCGACACCCATCGAAACGACCGGTCCGTGATGACCGAGATAATCCAACCCCTCGTTGGCCAACCGTCGGATCAGACCAACATGGGGTTCGGCCGGATCTCCGTGCGGATCTTGAAATTCGCCCTGGTAGGAATCTCTGTCGAAGGGTTGAGGATGTTCCTTGGTCCACGCCTGAATCTCGTCGAGATCAACAAGCAGATCATCGCTCTCTACCCACGACGCGAACTTGGCGAGTCGCTCGTTGTTGTCGTAGCTCGAAACGCCGGTGTGGAACACGTAGTCCCAGCCATGGAGTCCGCAAATCAGGTTGTCTCCGCTGATTTTGCCGTCAGCCATCAGCGCACCGCGGTGCAAGCAGCGTCCATACAACACCGAGTGATTGTCGTCGAAGCGAACAACAACCAGGTCGACCCCGTCGACTAACGCCCCAATCGGTTCACGATCAGGGACCTCTGACCAAGTAGCGATCTTCACAGGGCGCATATCTGCTCCTTCATTTTCTGGCGTTCGTTCATTGCTTGCGTTCGTCGATCATGTATTCGGGAATTCGGGTAGTCCAGGTGGCACAAGTCGGTTCGGTTCCCACAGAATCGCACTACTTTGTCACGTTGCACACCGGAACCCCACAAAACTGAGGTAGTTCAAGATTCGCGCAGCGATAACCTCGTCTGGAGCTTTGCGAATCCTCTCCCTAGTGAACCGGAACCTTCATGAGCGATGCACCCGTTTCTTTTAACACTGCGGCCCTCGCCGTTGAAGCCAAGAAGATCTATGGCGAAGGCGACACCGAAGTTCGAGCCCTCGATGGCATCGACGCCTACTTTGAGCAGGGCAAGTTCACCGCCATCATGGGCCCGTCGGGTTCGGGCAAATCCACGCTCATGCACTGCCTCGCGGGGCTCGACACGCTGAGCGGTGGTCAAGTCTTTATTGGCGCGACTGACCTGTCGAGTTTGAGCGAACGGGATCTGACCTTGCTGCGCCGCGACAAAGTTGGTTTCGTTTTTCAAGCCTTCAATCTTGTGCCAACTCTCTCCGCGCTCGAGAACATAACTCTGCCCATGGACCTCGCTGGAAACGACCCCGACGAAGCATGGCTTGACCATGTCATAAACACCGTTGGCTTGGCTGACCGGTTGACGCATCTCCCAAGCGAACTGTCCGGAGGACAGCAACAACGGGTGGCGGTGAGCCGAGCTTTGGCCAGCCGTCCCGAGATCATTTTCGCAGACGAACCCACTGGCAACCTCGACTCCACGTCTGGCAATGAGATTCTGCAGTTCATGCGAGACGCAGTCGACAAGATGGGGCAGACCATCGTCATGGTCACCCACGATCCTCTAGCGGCCGCTTTCGCGGACCGGGTGATCTTCCTTGCCGACGGCAAGGTCGTCGACGAAATGCTCGACCCGACCGCTGAGAAGGTGCTGGACCAGATGAAGCAGCTTCACTGATGATCTTCAAGCTGATCCGACGCAACATCTCAGGTAAGCCCTTCCGCTTCCTGCTCACCTGTTCCGCGGTGACGCTCGGGGTGATGTTCACGGTCGGCGTGTTCGTGTTCACCGACGGGCTGCACGCCACTTTCGGAAACATCGCCGAAGACATCGACGGCGACACAGAGTACGCAGTCCGCTCCGAAGTGGATTTCGGTGAACGGGAACTCGTTGGCGCGCCACTCGGCGACGACGTCATTGACTTGCTCAACAGCATCGACGGCGTCGTCGGAGTGCAGCCGCAAATATTCAAGTTTGGTTCTGTCCCGATCAACGGCGACGGTGAGGCCCAGACAGCGAACACCGCCCCCAATCTCGGTGTCAATTGGCCCGATCAGAGTTCCATCCCTCAGTTGTACATCCAGCAGGGCCGTGCACCACAAGGCCCCGACGAGTTCACCCTCGACACCGACGCATTCGAAGCCGGTAACTTTGTCGTCGGCGAAACCTACACCGTCATCAACCCAGCCGGACCAGGCGAATTCAAGCTAGTAGGCACTTTCTCTTATGCTTCACCAGACGAAAACGCCCTGGTAGGAGCAAAGCTCGTCGCCTACGATACGGCCACCGCCCGTGAGGTCATAAACCTCGGAACCGGTTACGACCAGATCACCTTTGAGACCCACGGCTCAGCAGATTCAGCAGCGATCGCGCACGAGGTAACCGCAGCCTTGCCTGAAGGGATTGAACTCGTCACCGGTGAACAACTCGTTGACGAACAGACTGCAGAATTCGACGAGTTCATAGGTAATTTCCAGACCTTCATGTTGGTGTTCGCCTTCGTCATCTTGCTGGTTTCGGCCTTTGTGATCTTCAACGTCTTCACGATCCTCATCGGCCAACGCATACGAGAACTCGGGCTGTTGCGAGCTATCGGAGCGAGCGGAACTCAAGTCACCCAGGCCCTGCTGGGCGAGGCCCTGCTCGTTGGTATCTTCGCAACCGTGGTCGGCACCGCACTCGGGATCGGCTTCGGCTGGGGTTTGCGTTGGTTATTGGCTCTACTCGACTTCGGCCCGAGCGGAAACGAACTTCTGCTCGAACCATCAACCTTCCTATGGGGTATCGCGGTAGGGATCGGCGTGACCATGGCAAGCGCTATCGCTCCGGCGTTGCGTGCCCGCCGGATCAGCCCAATGGCAGCACTTCGTGAAGACGCCCGCTTGTCACGCCACGTTCCCGAAGCGCACATCGTAATCGGCGGGTCGGTGACCATTGTTTCGTGGATCGTGGCGGTCATCGGCATCACCACCGACGATTGGCGTTTGATCCTTGGATTGGGCGCGGTCGCGGCAGTCGGCAACGCCTTCGGGGTCCGACGGCTGGTACCAACGTTGGGACGCTATGCGACACTCGGCTTCGGCGTCGTGCTGATGGTGCTGGCGCTGCTGCTCGACTTGGGGACCGCCGCGGTCTTGGCATTGGTGGGTATCGCGGCGCTCACAATCTTCTTGGGGGTCAACAGCGTCAGCCCGATTCTGGCCCGTCCTCTGAGCCAGTTCATTGGACGCTGGCCGTTGGCGATCCTGTTGGGGATCGCCGGAGTCATGACTGCTCTGGCAGGGGCTGCAGCCACGTTGTTTGCACTGTTTTTGGTGATCCTCTCGGTTATCGATCTCGTCAGTGACTTCGACAGTGCTGGAATCGTTGCGTTGCTCGGGTTGTTGGCGTTGATTCCGTTGGCCTTGCTGGTCGTGGTCGTGGGAGTGCGAGGAGTCGATACGGCATTCATCATGGGCTGGAAACTCCGCTGGGTGGCAGCAGGAATCGTGCTGTTTTTTGTGGGTGCGATCGGCGCGGTCATGGTTCTGACCGGTCTGGTTGCGATTCTGACCACAGACTGGGCTTCGGTAGTCTTGATCCCCATCGGAGCTGTGGTGTTGGCGCTGGTCGTCTGGGTACGCCGTTGGCTGCCCAAGACGCTCAAGTCAAACGCCCGTATGGCCCGCGAAAATGCTGGTCGCAACCCGAGGCGCAGCGCTTCGGCAGCTGCGGCTCTGATGATCGGCTTGGCTCTGGTCAGCACTGCTTCTGTCATTGCATCCTCCTTCAAAGCCACCTTCGCCGATGTACTCGAAGAGTCGGTCACCTCCGATTGGTTTATCTCGCCGAGCAGCGGGGGCGGCCCGGATGCATCTTTCAGCCCCAAGTTGGCCGATGATCTAGAGCTGCTGACCGAGGTCGAGACGGTGGTGCGGTACCGGTTCGCGTTCGAGGCATACCGGACCGTCTTTGACGGCGACGTTCGAGACTCCTCGGCTACCGACATGGCCACCTCGATAGGCCATGTCGATCCTGATTTTGTTGCGCTCGACGAGTCGCTGCTCGACCGCAACAGCATTTGGATCCACGAGGACATGGCCAACGACAACGACTTCACCATCGGCTCCACGTTCGATATCGAGTTCCCCGATCTGAGCACTGAGACCGTGACCGTGGCCGGGATCTTCACCGATTCGAGCATTTACGGGAACAGGGTCATCTCCTTGGAAATGTGGACGGATCAGTTCCCGACGAGCCAAGACCAGTTCATTTCCATCAATATCAGCGACGGAGTCGACGAGGAGCGGGCCCGAGCGGCGTTGCAGACCTTCACCGACGACTATCCGACGCTCAACGCCGAAACCCGAGATGAGTTCCAGGATCGCCAAGCAAGCCAGATCGATCAGGCCCTCCTCGTGATCAATGTATTGTTAGGCGTTGCGATCGTGATCGCCTTGCTTGGAATTGCCATCACCTTGGCGCTGTCGGTATTTGAACGGACACGCGAGCTTGGGCTGGTACGGGCCGTTGGCATGACCAGCCAGCAGATGTTGCGCATGGTGCTCTTCGAGGGCGCGATAATCGCGGCTTTCGGCGGCGTTCTCGGGATCTTGTTGGGAACGGCTTTCGGCAGCGCCGCTGTCTCGGTCATGCCCGACGATTTCATCCGTGCGCTCGACATTCCCGTTGTAGATCTGTTGTCGTACTTGGTTGTCGCCGCCATCGCGGGTATCGCCACAGCTATCGTCCCGGCCCGCCGCGCGGCCCGTCTCAACATCTTGGACGCCATCGCTCAAGGCTGAGCTAACCGAACCGAGCGTCGAATCAGTCGTCGCGGAGGATGTCTACGTCGTGGGGGTGGCTCTCGCGCAGACCGGCACCGGTGATCCGCACAAGGCGCGTGCGATGTTGCAGGTCGGCAAGAGCAGCAGCGCCTGCGTAACCCATACCGGAACGCAAACCTCCGGTTAGCTGACCGACAAGCTCCGAGAGCGGCCCTGCGTAGCGCACGCGGGCTTCAACCCCCTCGGCCACATGCTTTCCCGCGCCTTGCCCGCTGCCGTAACGGTCGCTGGCACGTCCACGCATCGCCCCAGCCGAGCCCATGCCACGATACGTCTTCCACATCGCGCCCTCAACGAGTTCAAGCTCACCAGGGGCCTCGTCCACTCCTGCCAACAGGTTGCCGAGCATGACACAATCAGCACCCGCAACAAAGGCCTTGACAATGTCGCCGGAAGCGACAACTCCACCGTCAGCGATGAGGGGAACCGAAAGCTCGCGGGCAACCTGAACGCAATCGTGAATAGCAGTCATCTGTGGCATACCCGCACCGGAGACGACCCGAGTCGTGCAGATGCTGCCCGCTCCAACTCCGACCTTGATGACATCGGCACCAGCGGATGCCAACACCTCCACACCCTTGGCGGTGACAACGTTTCCGCCCACTACTACCACATCAGGCCATGCCGATTTGATCGTGCGTACCGCGTTGACCACGCCCGCGGTGTGTCCATGAGCAGTATCGACGACCAGCATGTCTACGCCGGCAGCGACCAGAGCCTCTGCCCGTTCGGCGGTGTCATTGACCCCGATCGCCGCGGCCACTCTGAGCCGCCGCGCGTCGTCGAGAGTGCTGTCGGGATACTCGATTCGCTTGGCGATGTCTTTAACGGTGATCAAGCCACCAAGGATCCCGTCGTCGTCAACCAAGGGGAGTTTCTCGATCCGGTGACGGTGCAAGATCGCCACCGCCTCATCCAGATCGGTTCCCACCGGCGCGGTCACCAACGGTTCGGATGTCATGAAGTCGGTGACAGGTTTCGAGTACTCGTCTGCGGTGCAGAAACGGACGTCGCGGTTGGTCAAGATGCCGACCAAACGCCCGCCCGATTCGCATATCGGCACTCCACTGATCTTGTGGCGCGCCATCAACTCCTCAGCATCGTTCAGCGTGGCCTCAGGTGAAAGGCTGATGGGTGACGCGATCATTCCGGCCTGGGCTAGTTTCACCCGTTCGACCTGGTTGGCTTGCTCCACGGCAGTGAGGTTTCGATGCAGCACACCAATTCCACCCGCCCGCGCGATAGCGATTGCAAGGGGGGCCTCAGTGACTGTGTCCATCGCCGCGGACATGAGAGGCACTCGCAATTCAATCCCAGCTAGCACCGTAGACAAATCAACATCGGCTGGAAGCACTTCGCTCCAGCCAGGCACGACCAACAGGTCATCGAAGGTGAGGGCTTCGTGACCAGCAAACACCTCGTCGTTCATCATCCAACAATAGACGCCCGACTACTGTGAAACGCGCTTTAGACGCTTGAAGACATCAACAGATTCCCGTGGCCCCGCCATACTGAACACATGGACATGTTCGGTATGCAACAAGCGAGCACGAAACCCGTAGGACGGACCTTTCGATACGCAATCCTGGCAATCGCCCTGGCAGCCTTTTCGGCATGTGGAGACGACAGCACGGGCGATTCACCAACCAGCGGCGACGACTCACTCGGAACCGTGATCGTGTCACCCGATGACGCCATCCAGATTCGCTCGCTCAACTCCATCACCGGCGACGTCGCCTTTCTGGGAATCCCCAACCAACGCGGTGTTGAGTTGGCAATAGCCGACTTCGGTCAAATACACGGCTTCGATGTGAACCTCGGAGCAGGACTCGACGAGTTCTGCTCCAGCGACGGCGGGCAGGCCGCTGCCCAGACCATCGTCGCGAACCAAGACGTTGTCGGGGTGATCGGCACTAGCTGTTCAGTTGCAGCGACCGCCGCAGCACCGCTGATCACCAACGCGGGCATGACGATGATCGCCCCGTCGAACACCTCGCCGTTGCTCACTTCGGATCTAGCCGGCAATGCTGGTCCGAATCACAGCCCCGGTTACTACCGCACCTCAAACAACGGCCTCTATGTGGGAGAAGCCATGGCCCGTATGGTGTACGACCAGCTCGGGTTAACGACGGCTGCGGCAATTCACGACGGCGATCCTTACACCCAATCGATAGCGCAGGCCTTTGCCGACAGCTATGCGAAACTCGGCGGATCGGTCACAGCTGTTAGCGCCGTCAACAAAGAAGACACCGACATGGTGCCAATACTCACCGAGATCGCTTCGGGAAGCCCCCAAGCATTGTTCTTCCCCATATTTCAACCCGCCGGGGACTTCATCGCCGACCAAGCGCGGAGAATATCGGGCCTCGAGAACGTGACATTGCTGACCGACGCGGCGTTGCTCATCGACGGTTTCATGTCGCTACCGCAGTCTGAAGGCATCTTCATCTCGGGTCCAGACACCAGATTCGGCAACGAAGCCAACGAAAGCACCGGGAAAACCGCCGCTGAGATCTTTCAGGTCTACCAAGACAGCTACGGGGAGTCGCCGAGCGCTGCCTACTGGGCCCATGCCTATGACGCTACGACGCTACTCCTCGAAGCAATCCGAGCAGCCTCAGAAATCATCGACGACAACCTGGTGATCGACCGAGCCGGCATACGCCAGCATCTCAACGCCGTGAGCGGCTACCAGGGCACCATCGGCACGATCAGTTGCGACGCTTTTGGAGACTGCGGCGTGCAAAAAGTCACTGTCATCCATCACCTCGACCACACCGACATCGAGGCCAGCAAAAACAACATAGTTTTCGAGTTCGCGGCCGAGGGGTCGGGCTGACAGTTAACCGGTTCGCTTCTTGGGATTGGTGTGCTAGCCGGGCTTGGCGGTTGAGGCCACGGCGTCGCTGATGGCGTCGAGAATGGTGTCAACCTCATCTGTTGAGATGACTAGAGGCGGGCATATCCCCAGCGCAGTACCCATAGACCGCACGATCACCCCGCGATCTAGCAGCGCATTCCAGACGGCCATTGTGTCGTAGCCAAGTTCGGCCGCCCACACCGCCCCGATACCACGGTAGCTCTCGATAGTGCCATCGTCGGCGAGGGCTTTCAGACCTGTCTCGAATTGCGCGCCAATATCGGTTGCCCTTCCCAAAAGACCTTCGCTGTCAATCAGATCAATGTTGGCGATAGCAGCCGCGCACGACGCCGGATGACCCGAGTAGGTGTAACCGGTGCGCAAAATGAAGTCCGGATCTTCCATCTCCGCGCACAACGCGCGAGACACGATCACACCTGACAACGGCTGATAGCCCGACGTCACGCCCTTGGCGAAGGTCATCATGTCGGGCACGACACCGAACCGCTGCGCACCAAACCACTCTCCCGTCCGGCCGAATCCGCAAATGACCTCATCGAAAATCAGCAGCGAACCGTGAAGGTCACAAAGTCTCCGCAGAGCTTGCAGATACCCATCGGAGGGTGGCCACACCCCTCCGGCGCCCTGCACCGGCTCAGTTATCACCGCAGCGATACGCTCGCCGTGATCCGAGAATGCTCGAGCCATCGCCTCGATGTCGTCGCGGGGAACTTCAACAAAGTGCGGTACCAAATCACCCCATCCTTGACGATTCAAAGCGATGCCCTGAGCGCTCGTACCTCCCATATTGGTTCCGTGATAACCACCCTCACGGCGGATAATGACCTGACGGTCGGCATCGTCTCGGCGCTGCATCGTCATGCGCGCCAATTTGAGAGCTGTGTCCACTGCATCGGACCCGCCAAGCCCGAAGAACACACGGCCATCGGGGTGTGGTGAGCGCACCCTGACCGATTCTGCTGCAGCATCAGCAGCCGGGTTCGTGAAGGGGTTGAAGGTGTTGTAGCACTCAAGCTCACTCATCTGAGCGGTCACGGCATCAATAATCTCACGGCGTCCGTGACCCACCTGACACAACCAAAGGTTGGCGAGGCCATCAATATAGGACTTGCCGCTGGCATCGAAGACGCGACTGCCCTCTCCACGCACAAGCGACAGGTAGTCACCTGCTGCCTTGGCCGGAGAGGCGAACGGGTGGAGCTGTGCTGGCGTCATTTGAATTCCCTAACGGCTAGATCAAGGCGAGATGGCGGTGGGCGACGAAGCGCTCGGCCAAAGATAACAGTAAGCGCGCTGGTCACAGGGCAGTGGCGAACAACAAGATTGAGACGGTGGCCAACCCGGCGCCGACCCACTGCCAACGCCAGACCTTCTCTCCAAACACCCGCCACGCCAAAGAGATCGTCACCACTGGCGCGAAACCAATGATCGCCGCAACCACCGCTACGTTGCCGCGTTGGTATGCAATCACACTGCCGATGATGGCACCCGCATCAACAAATCCGACCAGCAAACCGAAACGGAGAACATCGCCTCGCAGAGGTGCCATGGGCCTGAACGTCCTGGCGACAAGCGGGATCAATACCACTGCACCAGCTTGAACTAAGAAAGCTGGCATGGCGCCCGCGTCAGGATCGATCTGGCCAAAACACAAGCTGGTAGCGCCAATCAAAGCACCAGTAATCACTCCCAACCCCAACGCCGGGCTATGGCGGACAGAGTCGATGGACGGAAACTTGCCCTCGGCTACGACCAGCACCACCGCCGGAACAGCCACCAGCACTCCCAGCAACTCCGAGCCGGTGAGAGCCTGACCAGTCAAGGGTCCAACAAGTGCCGGCACGACCAGTCCGACCACCCCAATGACCGGTGCAAAAATCGACATCGGCCCCCGCTCCATGCCCAGGTACAACAGCGGGCGCGCCAACGAAAAGAACAAGATCGCTGCAAGCGTCCAGAGCAGGTCGTCAACAGTGAAGGCTTTCGGCTGAAAGATCAACACATAGACACCAGCCACAATTCCGCCGACAAGCGAAGCCACCCAGGCAATCGCTATCGCCGCACCCGCGTGGCCCGTTCGACGGCCACCGACACCTGCGAAGAAGTCACCAAAACCCAACAGAGCCGATGCCATACCGGCGAGCAGAACAGACAAGTCTCAGCCTGACCTTCGATCACTATTGCCGCTGGTAACGGGATTTCATGTAATCATCCACCCACCGGCGCGAACTGCGCCATCGTCCGTCGCTGCCACGGCTCGCTTGGAGTCTGCCTCGACTCGCCGCGGCGCGAAGGGCGCTGGCCTTTGTATCGGGCGAGGCCAGAGCTTCCAGTGGTACCAGTCGAGCCGGACCGGCAACAGCGGGGAGCACGAAGCGGTAGAGGCCTTCGAGCATCGCCCTCGCCAACAACTCCCCGATAGGACCGGCTTCCCCACTATCGGCGTGGCGCAGTGCCCGAAGGTATTTGGTTCGATTGCGCTTGTAGATGACCACCGGAGGATAGCCGAGGCGTACCAAGATCAGGTTCAGCACGAGTCGACCGGTTCGACCGTTGCCATCAAGGAAGGGGTGAATCTGCTCAAAGCGGCAGTGAAGCATCCCCAGCGCCTCGGGAAACTTGGGAGAGTGATCATCAAGCGAGTTGGCATCGTCGGTCCAAGCGGTGAGTTCTGAGTCAATGAGCGGCCACGAGACCGCTGTCATGCGTCCAGGGAAGGGTTCAATGTCATGTCGGCGATAGTGTCCTGGAGCTTCTTGGTCATCGGCGTCTGGATGAGGCGACACCTCCCACACCGGGGACAACGCCGCGCGGTGTACCTCCCGGATCTCCGACAAGGTCAGAATCTTGCCGTGCTGCGAAAGACCGATGGGACGAATGGCCTGGTTGTACACCCAGTCCGCGGCGTCAGCGTAGCCCTTCACTTCCAGATAATCGCGCAGATCCTTGTTTCCAACGGCGCGGTTCTCAGCCAACAACTGCTCTACCTGCTTGAGGACAAGGGTGTTACCTTCAATGGCTGTGGAGTGGTGAGCCTCCTCGTACCAGATGCCGCGCCAGATATCGACAGCCTCTGCGGGGAGAGGCAAGCCACCCAGGTTCTTATGAAGTTCGTCAACCTGAACACGGAGTCTTGCGTACAACTCACCGTGCGTGGGACGACCCCGACCTCTTGGCTCTGTGGAAATAGCGTCATCTTCCGTTACTGAAATATAATAAGAAGCTATCTGAAATGTTGTTGAGTTCAGAATAAACAAACGTACAAAACAATTTTGTTGGCACTTTGCTGTGGTCTAATCGAAAATTTGTTGAGTTCGGGCAAAGACAAACGTACAAAACAAATTCTTACTTCCGACAGCCGTTCGGTGGACGACTACGACGGCTTCACGCCCCACGACATCTGTGAAACCGAAGACATCCCTACCATCGCCCGCATAGCCACCGAGATCACCCAGCAACGGCTGGCCTTGAACACGGTCCTCAGAACGTGAACCTAGGTGCCCCGACCGAACACCCTGACTGCGTGCCCCGACCGAAACCTACCGCTTAGGCTCGGCGGCCATGAGGCTCCGGGCTGCTATCGCGCTGCTCACCACAATCATCGTTGCTGGCGTGCTCACCTCAGCCGTTGCCGCATCGCCTGTGTCGGCGGACCAAAGCGAATCCGACTCTGTGCCCTACTACCGCGATGCGGTGGCGTGGGCGCAAGGTGCCGGCGTGGTGACAGGTTGTGTACCGCTCGGCGTTGCCATGTCGCGAGGTGAGGTCATCGTCGTCATACACAAAGCGCTCGGCGAGCCGGAGGCCCGGGTCCGTCATCCCTTCCTCGACATCAGGGCTAGAGAGTTGCAGATACCCGTGGCGTGGGCTGCCTACAACGGAGTCACCCAAGGAACCTCGCCGACGACGTTCAGCCCCGACGCGCTCGCGACCCGAGCCCAAGTGGCCGCATTCCTCTGGCGCGCATCGGGACGACCTAGCGCAAGGCCAAGTTCGTTCGTCGACGTCAAGCAAGACTGGCAAGTCGCTCCGGTCGGCTGGATGACAGCCCAGGGAGTCACGACAGGACGCTCAACTACACATTTCGACCCGGACACCGCGGTGACTTGGGCAGAACTCATCACCTTCGTCTGGCGCTGGCTCAAAACCCCGCAGAGCCCAACGGGCGAACCCGACGACTCGTTTGCGAACTGTGATGTCGTCAGCGGCCATAGTTCGGGATGGTAACGGTGGGGCTTACGCCATGACGGTGATGACCGACCAGAACCCCAATGAGTCGGCGGGAATAGCCCTCGTTGAGGCGATCACGGTTCATGTCAACTCGGCGCTCACGGTTGGGGAGGTCGCGGTGCGAGCCGTGGATTCGGTCACCTGCGTCGAAGCGTCCGCTGGATCCTCCTGGTCGTCGCTAGCCGACACGCTCGGCCTCCCGGCCCTGGCTCTGCGGCACCTCAACGGAGGTGAACCAGCACCCCTGGCCGGACAGCGCGTCTGCCGCCCGTGACGGTTCGCCATCTCGCGAAGGTACGAGAAGGTTTGTGGGCCACCGACGCACCGAATTCGGTGGTGAGGGTGTTGACTTAGCGCTCAGGTGTGGCACAATTGTGGCCATGTCGAGCGAATCACTTCGTACGGTACGGGACCGTTTCTCGGAGTTCATCGAACGGGTCAGCGCCCACCACGAACGCGTCGTCATAACGCGAAACGGCTCACCTGCAGCAGTACTCATGAGTCCCGAAGATCTTGAGTCGCTTGAGGAGACCCTGGCAGTGCTAGCAGACACCGAAGCCGTCGAAGAGCTCGCTGAGGCACACCGCTCGTATCTTGAAGGCGACGTGACTCGCGGAGTTGACGCCGTTCGGGCGCTGCTGCCTTCATGACCGACGAGCCGTACGAAATCGTCGTCACCCGCCCAGCAGCCAACACAATCTCAGAAGAACTCCCAGAAGCAGTCGCCGCCGCGGTGATTGAGTTGATCACCGGGGCGCTGCTTGAAAATCCCCAACGGGTGGGCGTGCCGTTGCGAAACGAGCTAGAGGGACTGTGGAGCGCCCGCAGAGGCACGTACCGCATTCTCTACCGGATCAACGACACCCAACGAGAAGTAGTGGTCCTTCGCGTCGCCCATCGCCGAGACGCATACCGATCGAGTTGAGCAACAGCGCCCGCCGGTTTCGCTGTGCGCTACGCCCCCGTCAGCTACTCCCCGCCCGCCCGATGGTGCCCTCAGCCCGTCCCCGGGTGGGTGTTCTTTAGTTCTGGGGGCGGGCAGGGCGGTGTCTAACGGCGGAAGTCACGGTGATGGTTATCGGTGTGCCGGGAGCGGGTTCGCCTTTGACTATGGCTGTGCCATCGGCGATCAGACTGAACCCGTCGGCAGCGGGCGGCCACAACACGCATACGTTGGGGCGGTCGATCGCATTGGCCGCAGCGCTCCTTCCAACAGCCGCAGAGATAGTGCCGTCATCAGCGACATCGACCGCTACGTGAATAACCCGAGGCCTGCCATCGGCACCGGTAGTCAGCACATAGGCAGCCGAACCATGCTTCTGCGCGATACCGGCTAGATCGGTTGGTTCAACAGCGAGACTCATATCCCAACCGTAACGGGTCTCCGTTCAGGGTTGCTGTTACGCCCGAGTGCTGCTGGGTGTGGTCATTCACTTCCGACGACCTTTTGGTGGCTTCGGCCGGTGCCGTTGCTCGGCTCGGCGTTGTTGTCTGTTCTTGTGATGCAGGCGTAGCGGCGCCGGATCATCGAGACGCTGCATCCTGTGCTGGCAGCATTCGCACAACATGCTTGGACCCATCATGACCTGTAGAAAATCGCCCTCCTCGGGGAACCGGCGGTAGCGGTTGACCCACTCAGCAACCAGCCCATCACGGAAATGCCTCGGATCTACTGGCACGAGTTCGATGTCGGATACCGCCAACACCTCAGGGTCGAGCCGTCCGTCGTCCACCACCATCTGCCCCAACTTCGATGCCAACTCGGCTTGTACATCCGGCTTCAACTGCACGACCAGCAGATCGGGATGGTCCAACCCCTCTCGGAGTCCCATCGTGTACGTCCAGCCATACTGGCCATGTTCTCGCACCTGGGTGATCGCGAACCCATGCACATCGATCATCAGATCGTGCATCCGCCCGATCTGCTCTTCGCCGTATCCCTCGCATCTAATACACATGATGACACTCTTACATAAGCATATGACATTGGTCAACATGAAATATATTGATAATTGTTTCACCACGCGAACCCAGAGTTTCCGTGGGCTCAGATCACCGAACGTTTGCCGGATTCGATGGTCGATGCGCTCAACGCGGCAGAGGTCCCATCTCCGGCGCAGCCGACCTAGCCTCGTCCGTCAAGCAATCGAGCGCTAGGACTTTCGCGATTTCAGCGCGTAGAACTGCAGAACGTAGCCAGGTCTGGGATTGGGACCGACCCGCATCGGGCCGGGTCCCTCTCCCCCGAGCTTAGAACAGCAGTTCCTGCGGCTGCCCGTAGCCGGCCGGTCATGGAAGCCCCACTCGGTGATTGCGGTCATGAGAGCAGTCCTGCGTCTTGAAGTTCGGACTGGACCTTTGGAATACGGTTGCGATAACGACTCCAGTTCTGGGCGTCGTACTGAACGCGTCCAACAACAACACTTGGATGCACCTCATATCGCATCGAGGCATCAACGATTGCCGGCACCGATGCCGATTTGATCTGGAAACCTCTTGGGAAGAGCCATTTCGAAGCTTGCTCGTCGGCCTCTACCTCGGCTGGATCGTCCCGAGGCACTCTCAGATCGTCGTCAAGAATCGTGCCGGTGTGTGAATCAATATGACCGAGCGTCAGATGGGCACATTCATGGAGAAGGGTGTACAAGAGGCTGTCGAAACGATTTCCTCGCGTGGTCAGCCCAATTGCCGGGCGGCCGTCGGGAAGAAAAGTTACGGCACCATCAAGTTTGCCGCCTCGAAGACCTTGGGCGAAGACCAGACAGACACCACAAGCTCCTAGTAGTGCAGGAAGTTCGGGGAGTTTCCCTGGACCGTCTTTGAACAGTCTGGGAAGACCCGCCGCGACCTCCCCTAGCCCGGTTACGTCAAAGTCTGCGACAGTCTGAGCCTCAGCAATTCGTCGAACATCGCCAAGCCACGCTGACTGCTCAATGCTGATCTGGTCGGCGGAATTCGAACGCCTCGCCGCCAGTTCAAACTCTGGATCATTGTCGAGAGTGTCGATCTCAAGCAGTTCGCACACTGCCGCCTCGGTGACATCGAGAGCATCGGTTACCGGTATCCAACCGCGAGACCTCACCTCCGCTAGCGGAATCACCTCTCGGAGTCGCGCTCGCCGAGCCACCGGGCTCGGATGATCCTCAGTGGCCGTTGAGCGCAATCCGTGAAGACGATAGGCGCTCTGAAGGTTGAGCCACAGCTCCGCAGTGGTGCCGAGCGCTTCAGCAAAAGAACAAGCTGTCTCGGCAGTAATCGCCTTCTTCCCATTCAGAATCTCCGACACTGCCTGTAGGGGACGGTCGATAATTCCCGCGAACTCTGTGACAGTCCATCCGCGCTCGTTGAGTTCATCGCGGAGATACTCGCCCGGCGGATTGGAGACGGGCGGCCCAGGGAGTTTCACGAATTGCGACACCATCGACTTTGGCGATTTCCAAGGACCGCAAGCCAAAGCTCGCAGCGGAGATATGTACAACACGCGGGTGCGCTGCAAGCGATCATCGAGCAAGGGCTCAAGCGATAGGCGGTCAATAGCCCACAAAACGCCGAAAGAGTCTTACCCGATCCGGTCGGGGCGAGGATAACCAGTCCCGGACCGGCTCCGAGAAACGCTGCAGCGGATCGACCATCCCTGCACGTTAGCCGGCCCAACCCACCTTGTTGTCTTTACCGGAACCAGTCATAGACACCAAATCGTTATGGAAACAGGGGGGTTCTGATGTTCTAGACTGCGAAGTATGGACGACTACGAGTCTCCGGAGTGGCACCCCGCGTTCGAGGAATACTGCGAGACGATCTACGAACTTGACGAAGACGATCTGGATGTAATCCAAGCTCGAATCGCAGACCGTCTTGAGGTGTCGCGCCCTTCGGTGTCTGAGATGGTCAAGCGCATGGAAGCCGAAGGCTTAATCCAGATCGGCGACCAGATCACCCTCACCCCACAGGGAATGCACCTTGCCGAAACGGTTGTGCGTCGGCATCGTCTCGCCGAGCGCTTCCTGACTGATGTGCTCGGCCTGAACTGGGCTCAGGCCCATCAAGAAGCAGGGAAATGGGAGCACATCATCTCTCCCACCGTCGAAAAAGCCATGATGACGCTGCTCCACGAACCAACCACCTGCCCACACGGCAATCCCATTCCAGGTTCGGACTACGAAACACCAGATCTTGTCGCACTCGACACCATCAAGATCGGCCAGAACCTAACCATCCGGCGCATCACCGAAGAACTCGAGTTCACCGAAGGAATGCTCGACTTCCTCGAACAGTCGTCGATCGTCCCTGGATCAACCGGTCAGGTAAGCGCCAAATCTCCCGACGGGACTTCCACAGTCGTCATCGGCGGAACCCCCGTAGTCGTAGGCGGATTTGCCTCCGCCCGAATCTTGGTAAGCGCTTCCTAACCGCCGTCAGCGAGCTCGCGGAACTGCGCGAACAGTTCGTCGATGCGGTCTTGGGCTGCGGCCCAGGCGCTGCGTTGCGGAGGATCCGCGGCCAACGCCTCCTGTGACAAGCGGAACTGACGATCCAACTCGGTGAGCAAGTCCACGAGGTTGTCGGGGAGTTCATCACCGGGAACGGATGGGTCATCGGCGTCCAAGGTGTCATCAGGATCGGATGTGTCATCAGGAGCAGGTGTGGCTGGGCGATCCACAACGCCGTCACCATCCGCGACACCTTCGCCGTTCACGTCACCCAAGGCAACTCCGACCACATCGGAGAAGTCCTCCCCGGGGAATAGCTGCTGCAATGCCTCGTTGAGATTTCGACCGATGCCGATCTGCTGGGTCTCACCAACGATCGCGGCGATCACAAACTCTAGATTCGGCACACTCGTGCCTTCCGCCGACACGTACAACGAACGCACCCACAGAATCGAGTTGTCGATCGGCAACATTACGAGATCGCTGAAATCAACTTGCGAGCCGGCCTGATCCAACAAAGTGATCTGGGTCGTGATCTCCTGGGTCTGAGCAATACCTGAAGCCACCAAAACTGGACCCGGCGCAGCTGAGTTCGTCAGTTCGTAGGTGACAAGACGAGAAGATCCGTCGGGGCGCGTCTCACCCACCATGAACGCTTCAAGTTCTTTGCGGTCATCGTTCTCGTCGAACGGGACAAAAGATCGGAGCGTGACAAAGGACGGATCGTCCTCGCCCGGTAACTGCAACAATGTGTAGTAAGGACTGACCCGCTGTTCACGGAAGCTGACGATCCCCTGCTCGTCAGTTGAGGACTCCACCGTCCCGCCAGCCTCAACCGATCGGCCCGGATCCTGAGCCACCGCCCAGAGTTCGGTACCGACGAGCAAACTCACAGGATTCTCGATCTGGTAAGTCGAGTACATGTTGGTCTGAACCCGGAACAGGTCTTGCGGGTAACGCAGATGTTCCTTCAACTCATCGGGCATTTCCGAGAAGTCGCTGAACAAGCTCGGGAAGGCCGATCGCCAAGCCTCAATGATCGGATCCTCGATCGGCATCACGTAAAACGCCACATCACCGTCGTAAGCGTCAACCACGGCCTTCACCGAGTTGCGCACATAGTTGAAGCGCGGACCAGCCAAGCCACCCCGCTGCAGCCTGTCGTTCTCAGATCGCTGCGAGTACGGGTATCTGTCGGTTGTGGTGTAGGCGTCGATCACATAGTGGATGCGGTCGTCCAAGATCACCGGGTACACATCGCTGTCGTACTCCAGGAACGGTGCAAGCTTCTCCACCCGGTCACGCACGTCACGCACATAGATCACTCGGGTGTCGTTGTCAACGAAGTTGGATATCAGCGGCTCGATCTGACCGAAGCGGAACGAGAACGCCAGCTGACGCAAAATCCCACCGAGATTGACCCCCGCCGAACCCTGATAGTTGCCGAGGACATCACCACCATCGTTGGCGACGTAGTCGACCTCAGCAACCGTTGTACCTACCAGGGAGTAACCGCCCATGTCCTCGCCGTGGTAGATCTGCGGAACCCCGAAATCCAGTTCGATTGAGTCGTCGACATCGTTGGTGATTGAGGAAACCAAGAAATCTGGGCGCCCCTCGTTGGTTGTTGCGTTGGCACTAGCCATCGCCAAGCCGTATCCGTGAGTGACACGGACGTGTTGTCGCTCCCAGTTGGCTGAGTCTTCACCTTTCAACTCGCGCGCTCCCATGATCACTTGGCGCAGTTCACCACCGACCACATAACGGTCTGTGTCGAGCGTCGGCTCCAGTGCACCGCTCCCCGGCACCGCATCTTCACCAAGGAACCGATAGAAGCCGCGTTCGGCTTGGAAGCGTTCAAACGTGGGATGAACCGTGACCGGATCAAGCACGCGGGCGTTCTGGACAGTCACCGCGTTGTTGCGGATCTGATCTGCGGTGAGATTCTCGGAATAATCGAACGGGTTGACGTCCATGTCCTCAAGACCAAAAGCATTGCGGGTGGCTTCGATGTTGCGTTCCGCGAATTCTGCTTCGCGGGTGGTCTCGTTGGGGTCAACCTGAAACCGCTGCACAAACGCCGGGTAGATACCACCCACCACAATCGCCACAAACGCCCAGAGGCCAACAGCAAGTACCGGAAGAGTCCACCCCCGTCGCCACAAGTTGACAACCAACAAGACGACTGCACACAACGAGATAGCCATCAGCAAGTACAACGCTGGAATCTGCGCATTGACATCGGTGTAGAACGCTCCATCGAGGACACCGCGAGTAGATGTCGTCAGCTCATATCGGGCCAGCCAGTAGTCCAATGCTTTGATGACGGCCAGGACCGCCAAAATCGCTGAGAGATGCACTTTCACGATCGGTTTGGCTCGTTCGCCTCCGATCACACTGATGCGAACCGATCCGTTGAGGTAATGCGAGATCGCGGTAACGATCAGCAGGATCACGAAAGCCGCGAAGGCCCAGCCGACCACATAGCTCAAGAACGGGAGTTGGAAGACATAAAATCCGATGTCGGCACCGAACTGAGGATCGGAAATCCCGAACTCCTTGCGGTTTACAAAAAGCAGCCATTCTTCCCACTGGCTCGGCACTCCCGCCGCGGCCATCAGCGCAAAGAAGAACGAAAGGGCCGTGCGCAACAAGAAGTAACGCCCCCCGACCGCGGCGTGGTACCGGGAGATCAACTCTTCTTCAGGCCCCGGAGGTCTGTGCGTGGGCGCGCTGCGATCGGAGATGAAGAGGTTCAGCCACATCAGCGCGAAGAAGACCGCGCCGAATATCAGCGTCAGAATGACCTTGGCAGCGAGCACCTGGCGCCAGACAGAGGCACGGTTGAGCGCATCGAACCACAGGTAATCGGTGTAGAAGCTGGCGACTCCGCGCAGCGACAAGAGCCCGAACAGCAAAGCAACCACGACTCCTAGGACGATAAACCGTCCTTTGCGACGAAACCGTCCAGCCCTTGGGTTAATTATGTCCTCAACGTCAGTCATCGAACCTGAGGCTAGCGTCTCGAAACCTGAGCCGAACCTGATCAGTTGAATCAGGCAGTGATTCAGCTAATGAACCAGCTATTGAACCAATCACTCAATCAGCCGATGGCCTGCCCGATCAGTTCCTAGACCTCGAGTTGGCAGGTGCACATGGGATGTGCTGGAGGAAATCGGTCACCGGTCGGGAACTTGTCGCCAGCGACCACTTCGCCGGCCAAGGCATTGTCTGCACAATCCGCACCGCAGGAACCGTCAGCGTTTACCACCCAGCGCACTGTTCGATTGGCCTTGTCTTGGTGGGCTTTGTCGATCTTGACGAGGCCATCGACTGCGACCGAAGCCGCCGAAGCGGCATCGTTCAGGTGCCGAGAACGGGCCTCGCGATACAGCGCTCGAACCGCGTCGGAGAGTTCTTCTTCGCCGTCAAATTGCTCAGCGATGTCCGCGAGCCGTCGTCGTACAGGCTCAAGTGCGATCACATGAATGTTGGCCAGCGCTGGCGTCAGGTCGAGTTCCGTAGGGCCTCCAAGGGAGACGCACTGTTCTCGGAGGGCTGGAATAGCGGCTTCATCGTATGAAGCATTGTGGCTTGCTGCTTCGTCGAAACTAGTCATTGCAGCCGCTCCGCTGCGCCGGATTCCGTCAAGCAATGAACCCTGCTCGTCAACCAGAACCTTCTTCATGGCTTTTGCCGCCGCGTCGGCCGCGCGTTTGCGAACGGCACCGTTTGAATCAGCCATTGCGTCGGCGGTGGGCTCAGGATCTCCGGTGGCCTCGGACTTCGAACTCCGGGGAGGCTCTGCAACCTGCTCGGGAGCAGACTCCGACTCGGTTGCTGCTCGCGAAGAGCGTAGACGAGCAAAAACGTCTCTGGCGTTTCGGGGAAGGTCACAGCTATCGGTCTCGGAAACAGATTCGGATTCGGCCTCTGCTTCGACTTCTGCTTCTATTTCGGCTTCGGCCTCTGCTTCGACTTCTGCTTCTATTTCGGCTTCGGCCTCTGCTTCGACTTCTGAGCGGGGTTCGTGTTCGGGTTGCGGGTCGGGTTCCGCTTCGGGTTGTGACAACTCAGCGGATTCGTCAGCGGTGGATTCGTCCGCAGCGGTTTCCTCGGTGTTGACACTGAGAGCATCTAGATGGTCCAGAGCCTCCATTTCACCGGTCGTGAAGGTGTCACTGATCGGCCCGGGGAGCGGGGAATCGGCGACCAATGGATGCCCCACCAACCTGCCCGCTTCGATTTCAGCCTCAAGATCATCGGTAGTGGGCGTAGGTTCTGAAGAAATCCGCAGGCCGGCGCGATTCGCGGCCGTGCGGGCCTCGGGCACAGAAGTCACCAAATCTTCGATAGCTGTATCGAGACTGGTTTGAACCGTGGTCAAAGCATCGAGTAGCCGATCCCGCCCGGCTCGAAGTTGCTCGATCTGGGTACGGCCGGTCTGTCGCTTTCGGGCAAGATCGCGCAACATGCGCTCTCTTACCGTCTGGGCCTCATTGACCATCTCACGGCCATGATTGCGACTTTCTTCAACGATTTCCTCAGCTTCAAGCCGCGCCGACGCTACTAGCTCAGTGGATTGGGCGGTGGCGTCTGCAAGCACAGATTCAACAGCAGAGCGCGCCTCGTGGCTCATCGCCTCAGCTTCGCTTTCAGCTCTCTCAATCCGACTTGCTGCTGCGTTATGAGCTGCCTCAAGCACGCCGCTCACTTCGACTCCGAGCATCTCGGTGACCCGTCGTGCATCCGTATCGCCCCGACCGGCTTGTTGGGATTCGGTCAGCCTCCCACTCAATTCGTTGCAGAGACGTTGTAGTCGACGGATCTCTGATGCCGCTGCTTGAAGCTGGGAACGCACCTCGGTGGGGTCGAACCCCCGCCTGGTGATCGGGAAAGACCTCGACTCAAGGTCACCCGGGTCGATCGCCTCATCGCTGAGCGAGTCACTGGTTGGAGGCGCGCTCTCAGGCTCGGCGTCCGGCGTCTCGGTCACGCCCAATATCGTAGGAGCCGGGCTAGCACTATTGGGGAATACCCCAACGATCAGTTCTCAACCAACTCGGTTCTCAGTGAGCAATTTCTACAAGTCAAGGTGGAGGTCGTTGGTGTCGCCACCGAGTTCGGCAAGAGCCTCGATCGCCTCGTCAAGAGTCGACACCCCGAAGACTCTCATATCGCCGGCTTGGGCTTGTGCATCTTCAAGCAAGCCTTCGGGGACAATGAAGGCAACTGCCCCAGCGGAGCGTGCCGCCACAGCTTTTTGACCGACACCCCCGACATTGCCAACCACCCCTCCCACAAAGATCTGGCCCGTGACCGCGATTCGCTGGTTACCAGTGAGTTCACCCTCGGTCAACGAGTCGATGATGGCAAGCGCGAAAGCGAGTCCGGCTGATGGTCCACCGGTTGAACCAGTGTCAATACTCACATCAATCCCCATCGACAGATCTTCAATCCGCGGGACAATCTCACCAATACCGATATAAGCGCCCTCGAACCCCTCGGGGTGTTCAGCCCAGACAATCGAGACGTCTCGTGATTCAACCGTGTCGCTGTTTTCCACGGTCACAATGCCGGTCTCCCCGGGAATCTTGTTGGTCAGTTCATCACGCAGTGATTGCAGCGAATCAATCTCGACACCGTCAACCGCAACGATGACATCACCGACCGTCAGCAGGCCATCAGCCGGGCCACCACTGACGATGACGTTGAACCCCACACCGGTTTCGTTGATTGGCACCCCTAGATGCTCCAAAGCAGCAGTAATCGCATCGTCTTTGGACCGGCTCATCATTTCGAGGTTGCGGGTCCGATTCTCTTGCGGAGTTCGGTCACCCAGAATGTGTTCCAACGGTTGTAACTCAAAGTCGTCATTGATCTCAGCCTCAATCCACTCGAACACCGAAACATCCAAATCAACCGCAACGGTGGTAAAAAGAAAGTCACCTTCGGGTTGGAACACACGGTGCCCCCCGATCTCCACTCGGTCGCTGACGGGTCGTGCCGACCCGGGCCTCGTGACTGCCGCTCCCTTGTCAATGAGCGCCTGGCCCGGAATGACCCGCCCCAGCGTTTGAGCCGAAACGACCACAGACGCTCCAACGAGCACGATCGCCGTCAGCAATCCCAACAAGCCCCGTTTCAACCAGGAGCGGCGCCGTTGCCGGCGTGCAGGCATCGCCACATCGTGACCCGGCGTCGAGCCTTCCAGGTCGTCCGGTAGCATTGGAACGGACGTGCTCACCTCATTCATCGTGTTTGTGTTCGTCCTAGCGACGGTAGATCTTGTTAGCCGCGCTGCGCGACCACAATTGAGACTTCAGCCTGCCAAAGCCACAACCAACTATGACAGTGCGCATCGCCCGACCCAACTGGAATCCATCCGGCTCGCCGTCTGGTTGGCCACTTCAAACCGTGGTGATGAACACTCAGGACCCCGTCACAACCAGCCATCCGACCTGGTCGTGAGCTCACTGCGAGCCGTGGGAATCTTGCGGCGAACGGTGGAGCGTCCCGTTGTCGGACCCAAGGCATATGTTCGACTCTGGCAACGTCTGCGTTCGCTGATAGTGCTAGCCGCGATCGTCGTAGGTCTGGGTATCGCTGTGGCCGTTGTGATCGGCGTCATCGTTGTTGGGCTCGCGTTCTTGTTGGAGAACGCGATCTCCTGACCATCATGACGGGGTCCAACGCTGCGCAACGACGACAAGCTGCGGCGTTGGCCGGATATCGCGGCGACATCGGCACAGCCGAGGCGGCTCAAATCGATCCCGATCCGAAGGTACGTATCGCCGCGCTCCGCTCTCTCGCGAGGCTTGAAGTCACGACCGAAGAGCAGCTCACTGAAGCCCTCAACGACACCGAACCAACGGTTCGCATCGCGGCGATCGAAATAGCAGCCAACCATGCACAACCAATGCTTGAGCACCTACTGAACGACGGAGATTCGACGGTTGTGGAAACCGCCGCGTGGGCGCTCGGGGAACGTGAGACAACCAGCGAAACGATTATCGATCAGCTGTCGCAAGTCGCTCGCAATCACCACGATCCGCTTGCTAGGGAGAGCGCCGTCGCCGCGCTCGGGGCTATCGGAGATGATCGAGGCCTGCCCGCGATCCTTGATGCGACCCAGGACAAAGTGGCGGTTCGACGCAGGGCTGTCATCGCGCTGGCCGCGTTTGAAGGTCCCGAAGTCGCAGCTGCCTACCAACGAGCACGAAAAGATCGCGACCGCCAAGTCCGCGACGCAGTCGAAGAACTGCTGGGACCCGTCGAAGAGGACTGACGAGAGAGGACCGACGAGAGAGGACCGATGTCCTCAGCGACCTCGCCCGTCAGCGCTGCCAGCCTTCATGAACATCACCTGAACCGACTCGTAGTGCTCAATCACCCGACCCGCTCCAACGGCAACGGCTTCAAGCGGGGACTGCACCAACTGCACCAGAACGTTTGTCTCGCGCGACAGCCTCTGATCCATGCCCCTCAACATTCCACCGCCACCCACCAAGTGAATACCCTGCACAATGAGGTCCTGAGCGAGTTCAGGCGGCGCCTGAGCAAGACAGGAGAGCACCGAATCGACCATCGCCGCAACCGGCTCCTCTATCGCCCTGCGGATCTCCATTGGCGTCAAAACGATGGTCTTCGGCAACCCGCTCATCATTTCGCGACCGCGTACCTCCGCGTTGACTTCGTTTTCGGTTGGAGCAGCCGAACCCAAGACAATCTTGATGTCTTCCGCGGTACGCTCTCCGATCGCAATTCCATACTGGCGGCGGACATATGCCTGCACCGCGCTGTCGATGTCGAACGAGCCAACCCGCACCGCTTCAAGCGCAACTACTCCGCCAAGAGACAGCAAGGCAGATTCTGTGGTTCCACCACCGATGTCAACGACCATGCTGCCAATCGGTTCATTGATCGGAAGATCGGCACCAATTGCAGCCGCGACCGGTTGTTCAATGAGTTGCGCATCAGCGGCTCCCGCTCCTCGGGCAGCATCGGTTACGGCCCGTCGTTCGACAGCGGTGATCGCAGAAGGCACGCAAATCACCACGCGAGGGCGATTAAGGCGGCTTACCCCCACGCGCTGCAAGAGAAGACGGATCATCCGCTGCGTAACATCGAAATCGGTGATCGCGCCTTGACGAAGAGGGCGTACCGCCACGATATGGCTCGGTGTCCGCCCGATCATCTGCCACGCTTCGCGGCCAGTGGCGAGCACCTTCTTGGTGCGACTATTCACCGCGATCACGGACGGCTCGTTCAAGACGATGCCCTCCCCTCGGGCGTACACCAGCGTGTTCGCGGTGCCCAAGTCGATCGCTAAGTCACGTGCCAGAACTCAACTCCTCGCCAGAATCGGGATCAAATGGGACGATCCCGGTTGGTTGTTCAACCGTTGCTGAGCTATTACGCGGAGCGAGCGCTCTCAAATGCTCACCGAAAGTAGGCGGGGGGGTCGTCCTGGCACGATGCCACAACCACAGAATCAGTGAACCTACGATCGCAATCGCAACGGCCACCACAAGAAAACCGACTGCGCTACTCATGAGTCGAGCTTTGTCAAATGTTGCGCTTCAAGTCCCCAAGACTCACCGTCAGCCCAAATCTCCCTCTTCCAAATCGGCACGGTTGCCTTGAGGGCGTCGATTCCATAGCGGGCCGCAGCAAACGCCTCAGGTCGGTGAGGGGACGAGGCCACCACCACAACCGACGACTCACCCAGCTTCACCACGCCCACTCGATGCAAGAGCACAATCCTCCCCAGAGCGGACCATCGCTGACGCATTTGCCCAGCTATCTCTTCTAGTATCGGCACAACATAGCGATCATAAGCTTCGTATTCGAGCCGTTCAACGCATTCTCGCCCCTCAGCGTGATCTCTAGCTGTTCCACTGAACAAGACAACTGCACCGCAACTGGGAAGTACCGCCCAATCGACGGCTCGACCCACCGGAAGCGTTTCTTCGGTCAGTCCCAGCCAAGTAGCGGAGTCGGTTGGCGGAGCGAGCATTCCATGAGCCGGCATTCTGTAATGGTACGGCTCCAACCCTGGGTCCGTCACGATCCGGTGCGGCGGACTCTGCTTACTCGCCGCAACAACCACACCAAAACCCCGAGTCCTCCCAGTACTCCCAACGCCGCGACCGCCAAGGCCAACTCTTGACGCCGACGCGCCGGCACCCAATCGAGTGGACCCGGATTGTGCGAAACAACCCACGCTTCCTCATTTGAGTAAGCCGGCTCCCAACCGAGCGCTCGAAGGCGATCACTGGCGATCACCCAAGAATGCGACGTGTAGGGCACGACACCGGGCGGAATAGGAGCCAGTCCCGCCTGCCACCGGACAGCGGCAAGACCTCGAGCCATCCACAACGGGACACGCAGTCTCGGTTTGGGTCCTTCGAGATCACGGAGCGAGTCAGGTGGAATCCAACCATCGGGTGCAACATTCAACGGGCCGTCAGCACGACACACAACCGCGGTTATTACTGCACTGACCAGGTCGTCAATGTGGAGGTACTGCACGGGGGGGTCGCCATCGGCAGCAACTCCAAGTCGAGCGCTATGAAGCACCCGGGCTAATTGCCCCAAATCGTCGTCGGTAACGATTGCTGTTGGACGCAAAACCGAAACCGCTGTGGACCGATGAGCTGTCTTCCATTCAGCTGTCATCTTTTCGATCTCCGCTCGCGCCACAGCCCACGAGAAGTCGGGGTTGGGGCGTAATGGAGCGTCCTCGCTTAGCGGAATCGGGTTGGCGGTACGAGCGCCATAGACCAGCGCCGTTGACAGAAGCACGACCTGACCGACCCGGCAATCCGCCGCTGCGTCCAGGATCCGCTTGGCTATCAGCAAGTCCAACTCATCAGATTTAGGATTCGTTTTACCCGGAGTACCCCGAGAACTTAGATGCACGACTGTATCGGCATCACAAAATAAGGATCTGAGGTCTGCGAACTCCAGATCAACCCGCTTGATCTCGACTCCCGGTGGCAGCGAGGGCAGTTTCGTTTGGTCAACCGCTAGCACGTCAAAACGCGGCTGCGCGCTGGTTAGTTTCGCTACGACCCGCGCCCCAACGTCTCCAGCCGCGCCCGTGACAACGATTTTGTTCATCAGCAGCCACACCAATAAGGGAGGATCGACACCGTCACGCATCTACGATGCCCGCATGAGCGACGATCTGCCACCTGACGGCGAATCGCTCGGCGCGTTTCTTGGTGAGATGATGAAGATGCTGTCCGGTGCAAGCGGCTCTTCACCCAACTCAGCGCGTGATCTCGCCCGCTCAATCGCCACCGGTGGAGAGTCCGAACCCAATATCGATCCCCGCGAGCGAATCACGATCGAGGAGTTGGTGCGCGTAGCTGAGTTGCAGGTCCAGTCGGAGACACAACTAGTGGTGGCTCGCGGCGCAGCCTTGAGAGTAGACGTTGTCAACCGCACGCAGTGGGTCGACAGCACGATCGAGCACTATCGACCATTGCTAGGAGCAATCGCCTCATCGATATCGACAGGCTTGCCAACACCCGACGACCTCTCTGAAAACGACCCGATGCGCCAGATGATGGCAGGACTTTCTCAGATGCTCGAATCGATGTTGCTTACTATGACGACCGGTTCGATGGTTGGTGAACTGGCGCGGATTGCTTTCGGAGGCTTTCACCTACCGCTCCCGCGCCCAACGAACGCTCCGTTACTGATTCTGCTTCCAAACGTTGACCGATTCGGGCAGGAATGGTCTCTCGACCCCGACGATCTCCGGCTCTGGGTGTGCCTCCACGAGACAGCTCACCGGGCTGTGCTGGGAGTCCCCCATGTGAACGAGCGCTTGAGTGACTTGCTGCAACGCCATGCCAGTGCTTTTGAGCGCAATCCCGAGGTGCTGAACGACCGCCTCGGCAGCTTCGACCTAAGCGCAGGTCCAGAGGCTTTCGCAGAGTTGAACAAGACGCTCAGCGATCCCGAGATGATTTTCGGTGCGGTCCGTTCCCCAGCGCAAGCGGCGCTCGAACCTGAGATCACCGCGCTGGTCGCGGCCATCACCGGATACGTCGACCATGTGATGGATCAGACTGGGGGGAGCATCATTGGGTCTTACCACATGGTCACCGAAGCACTCCGCCGACGCAGGACTCAAGCCGACGCTTCTGACCGGCTAGTTGAGCGCATCCTCGGCCTAGAACTTGATCAGAACCAATACGATCGCGGCACAGCATTCGTCGAGGGCGTCATTGAGCGGGCCGGGACTACCGGACTCAACCGTCTCTTCGACGACCCCACCCATCTCCCCACGCCATCGGAAGTTGATGCGCCGGGATTGTGGTTGGCCAGGATCGATCTGCCGTCTAGCTAACGAACCCTGTTGGGCTAACGGGGCGGCGTGTCGTCTAGTTCGTTTTGCTCACTGGGCGAACCGTCGGACGGGATTGGGTCAACTTCGACACCATCTATCGACGAAACATAAGGCGTGCTCTCGTCCCATGTCTTCGGTCTGGAATAGTCGCTTGTCCCTGCTGGAGGCGCTGGTTGAGATGCACGGATCTCCTCGTCCAACTCCACGTCACTGTCAGCTCGCCCGGCTGTCCGGTCAGCGGATGGACGCTTGTTTGTTGAGGCCCGTCGAAGTTTGAACAAGCGTCCCGGATTACCGAACACATAGACCAGCAAGGCAACTCCGCCTACCGCACCAACCAAACCCGCTCCAACAGGAACGCTCAACCGAATGACCACCGGCACCATGGCCCCTGTCGCGAACGCAAGCTGAAAGCGCGCTTCAAATCGAGCAAAGGAACGCCCATAGTTGGCGACCGGCGCGTCCCGTTGGACCAACGCATCAAAAGCAAGCTTCCCGGTGCCAGCCGCAGCCGTGACCGTGCACGCAAAGATGACCGTGCCGAACAGGCCCCCAGACAGCGCAGCAAAACCCGCTCCAGCCACAAGCACAGTAATCGCCCCAAGCAGGATTTGTTCTTCAGTCAAACGCCGACGCAACGTTGGAGCGAAACGCACGCCACCGAGAGTCCCAACCACAGCAAACAACCCCACAATCCCGAAATGCCACACGGGCGCTCGGGGATCGCCGGTGATGTCAATGTCTCGCACCGTCGCCGTGGCACCACCCAACGCGGCGCCTTCTGTGCTCACATCAAGACCATCCTTGCCACCCCTCAATTCGAACATCAGCAGCATCGTCACAAACCCGACAATGCCTCTAACGATCATCATCGAAGTCGCAGCTAGAAGGATCTTTCTGTCCCTGAGTTCCGCCCGTTCCAACTGCTCAGGCGGGACCGCGGCAACGACAATCGACGGGATTGCCAGGGCCAGCAACGTGGCCAGCACAAAACCCACGAGACCCACCGCTGCAGATGCAGCCGGGCCACCAACAATGCTGAAGAGTCCTGCTAAACCCGCACCGATCGGGCCCGATATTGCGCTGATCAGCGCTAATCGACTGTTGGCTCCAACCAGATCTTCATCAGAGCTCACCAAACGGGGAACAACTGCACTCTTGGCAACCGAATAACTCTTCTGCAGCACAAGGACGCCAAAAATCTCTGGAAACAACAGCAGCGTGCCGACATGCTGGATCATCAACAGTGCGAGCAACGCCCGACCTATCGTCGTGACAATGATCATCATGCGACGACCGCCATGTATGCGGTCGATGGCTGGACCGATCAGCGGCGTAACTACAGCAAACGGAGCCATCGTCAACAACAACGCCAACGCCACCCGTCCCCGTGACTCTTCTGGACTGATAGCGAAGAAGATTGAACCTGCTAGAGCAGCCGCGATAGCCCCGTCAGCAGCGGCGCTCATCGCATGCAAACGCGCCAACCGCATGAACGGCGTGACAATCGCTTTTTCAGCACCGCGCGACCTCGACTCGCGCGACCTTGACTCAAAGGGAGCAAACGGTCGCTTGTCGTCAGTGTTCACGCAAGCATTCTGAGCGAAGGAACGACCCCTGTCACGGAATCAAGCAACAAAACATCGTGTTCGTATGTCAAAACCCGCCGTGCTGACACCAAATCGAACCAACCCATGGCATCCACCTCAGAATTCGGCTCGAATTGCCCGTCGAGCACCTGCATGGTCCAATACACGACTGCTTTGCGACGGCCACGACCGTCTCGATAACGAATCAGCGGCAAGCGCTCAAGGCGCTTACACTTAAATCCAGTCTCCTCGTGCACTTCGCGCCAGGCGGCCTTGCCCAGAGTTTCACCCGGGTCGAGTTTGCCCTTGGGGAACGACCAGTCGCAGTGAACGGGCCGATGGATCAACAGAACCTCTGTGATGCCACGGTGATCGCGAAGCACCACACCTCCAGCGGCCCATACCTCGATTTTGGGGAACTTGCGCGAAAGCCGGTCGTAGAGATCACCCACGGGCCCGGACCCTCGCAAGCTCTTGGAGCGTTTCGTGGACATCAATACCGACAGTACCGTTCTGGCGTGTCCAGACACCGGACCCATCAAGAGTCCACGACAGACAATCATCCGCTAGGTTCGCGTCCAGCACCTCAATGAGCCGATTCTCTAGATCCGGATTGCTCATTTCGAGGAGCACTTCGACCCGTCGATCAAGGTTCCGACGCATGAGATCGGCGCTGCCGATGTAGGTACGGCTCTGCGGTTTGCCACCGCCATTCGCACCTCCACCATTAGCGAAGTGAAAGATCCGCGAATGCTCCAGATAGCGACCCACAATCGAGCGGGCCCGAATGTTCTCCGACAAGCCCGCCAGACCCGGACGCAAACAGCAAACGCCCCGCACAATCAAATCAATTTCAACTCCAGCGCTGGAAGCTTCGTAGAGCTTTTCGACCATCTCGGTGTCGACAAGGCTGTTCATCTTGAGAATCATCCGGCCTTGGCCGCTGGCGATTTCAGCGTCGATCAACTCGTAGAGGCGTGAGCGCAGCATCTCGGGAGCAACCAAAATGCGCTCATAGTCGCGAGCTCGGCTGTAGCCGGTGAGGTAATTGAACAGATCAGCTAAGTCATCACCCACCACAGGATCGGCTGTCAACACACCAAAATCTTCATAGAGACGAGCGGTGCGGTGGTTGTAGTTGCCGGTGCCAATGTGACAGTAGCGGCGGATCCCGTCAGATTCTTCGCGCACAACCATGGCGATTTTGGAGTGAATCTTGAGACCGACGATGCCGTAGGCCACGTGCACTCCCGCTTGTTCGAGTCGCCGAGCCCAACCGATGTTGGCCTCTTCGTCGAACCTCGCCTTGACCTCAATCAACACCGCCACCTGTTTGCCGCGCTCGGCCGCATCAATCAGCGCATCGATGATGGGGCTATCGCCGGATGTGCGATAGAGCGTGAGTTTGATGGCGAGGACCGATTTGTCACGGCTGGCTTGACGAACGAACTGGACAACCGATCTGCTGAACGACGAATACGGATGGTGGAGCAGGACATCTCGAAGGGCCAGCACATCAAACAAGTTGCTCGGCTCGTTCTCAGACTTGAGTCCTGGCTCGGTGATCCCGCGCCAATGCCCCCACTTCTGGCGCCCAAGGTCGATGTCGGCCACGGCGTTCAGCGACGTCGCGTCCAAAGGAACTGAACTCGAGTAGACATCAACCGGTTCGAGATCAAGCTCCCGGATCAACAGTTCCAACGTTTTCCGCGACATCGATGACGCAACTTCAAGGCGAACAGCGCGTCCGAAGCGGCGGCGCCGCAACTCGATCTCAACTGCCGCGAGCAGGTCTTCGGCTTCTTCTCCGAGAGTCAAGTCGGCGTTGCGGGTGACACGAAACGGCGCCGATTCAACAATGTCCATTCCGGGGAACAACTGGTCGAGGTGCGCGGCGAGGACCGATTCAAGCGAAACAAAGCGAAGGCCCTGGTCAAGCGAAATCCACCGCTCGAGAGTGTTTGGGACTTTGACACGCGCGAAACGTTTCTCACGATCCGCTGGGTTGCGGACAACAACAGCAAGATTGAGCGACAGATCCGAGATGTAGGGGAATGGGTGACCGGGATCAACCGCCAACGGCGTAAGTATCGGGAAGATACGGCTGCGAAACCTCTCGGCGATCATGTCTCGCTCGTCGCTGGTCAGATCATCGAACTCAAGCAGTTCGATATTCATCTCGTTCAGAGCGGGCAGAATCTGAGTGGCAAAGATCTTTTCCTGACGTGCACCAAGTTCAAGCACCACCGAGCGTATGTCTTCAATTTGCTTGCGAGGAGTACGGCCGTCGGGACCTACTGTGGAGATACCCGCGGCGATCTGATCATGAAGCCCGGACACCCGAACTTGAAAAAACTCGTCGAGGTTGCTGGCATAAATCGACAAGTAGCGAACCCGCTCCAGGAGCGGAACTTTCAAGTCGGCGGCAAGTTCTAGGATCCTGCCGTTGAACGCCAGCCAACTCAGCTCGCGGTTCAGCACAGCGGTGTCGTTAACGTCCCAGCCACCAACCCGAACACTCACATCTGACCCTCCTCAACGAGTAGGGCCGCGCCCAACGCTCCACTGGAGTCACCAGTGGACGCAGCCCGGATCGGCGCCACGCTCCCGGCAAAGACACGGGTCCCAAGCCTTGCGGCAACATCATGTCGGAACGTCGACCCAAGTCTCTCGGCCATCCCACCACCGAGTACGACCATCTCAATATCGATCAAGTTAATGACTGAAGCCAGCGCTGCAGACAGTGCTTCGGCGGCTTGGTCGATTAGATGAAACGCCAGTTGATCGCCTTCGTCAAGGGCGCGTTTCCAAAGTTTGGATTTCATGGGACCCTCACCGGCAAGCGTAATCAGAGCCGACGACTCACCTTGCGCATGAAGAGTTCGGGCGCGGCGCTCAAGTGCTGAGCGTCCGGCATAGTCCTCAAGCTCCCCCAAGTACTCATTGTCTGCTTTTACCCGGTTCTCCTTCGCCAAGAAATCGACGAACGTGTGGCCGATTTCGCCTGCTATTCCACGCGGTCCTCGACGCAACCGTCCGTCGAGAATCAGCCCCGCTCCAACACCGGTGCCCATGAACACGCCGACAAGGTTGTCTACACCTCGGCCCGCCCCCAACTGGTGTTCGGCGAGTGTCGCCACGTTGCAATCGTTATCGACAAAAACCGGTCGTTGGTCGAATCGAGCGGACAGTTCGCCAGCGACATCAACAGGGGAAGTCCAGCCAAAGAGATTGCAGGCGAGCGGAAGCACCCCGCTACCCGGTACCACCGGACCGGGTACCCCTACACCTATCCCCGAAGCGATGCCATCGGGATCGACTTCGCGGGCAGCAACGATCATCGCATCGAGAATGGCCTCAGGCCCCTCCCTACTCGGCGTGGGTAGCTTGTGCTTGTCGAGTACCTCGCCATTGTTGGCGAGCACCGCCAAGATCTTGGTACCTCCGAGATCAATGCCGATCGACGCCATCTACCGCTCCCCCGAACCTTGCTGTGGGTTCACGCCCTCACCACATCGTCTTCCGGGTAACCAAGGTCCCATTCAACGACGATGCGCTCGCGTTCTCCGTCACGGTTGACCCGTTCGCGATTTCGTCGGAACTGCGGATCGTGCGGCGGAAGCAGCAACAACCGGGCGTTCACTCGGTCACGGAAACCGTCCATCAGCTCGCGTTCTCCAAATACTGGGCGGATGTCCCAGTGTGGAGCGGTGGGTCCAAGGTAGACGATCATCGCTTGGCCTACTGGCGACTCGTCATATTCGGCTTCTGCGGTATCGGTCATCACAGCTCCTACAACTTCGATCCATGCTGTCTTCACAACAGTGCGCGCAAATCGGCGCGGCCTGAGTTTATCGGAGCAAGAGGACCGCTTTACGCGCGATCACTTCGAGGAAGTTGACTCCTCGTCGTCTGCGCCCTCTGTCAACCCTGACTTGAACTCTTTTTGTGCCTGGCCAAGCGAGCGCGCCAGCTTCGGGAGTTTGGCCCCACCAAACACGATCAAGACGATGACGAGAACGATAATCAACTCAGAAGCGGACGGGGTGGAAATCAAACCGTACATGAGGTCAGCTTAGCTGAGACTGCTTGGATACGCCCGAGCCCGGCATTTTCTTCCAAGCTGGCCAGCGTGTCTGAACTAAGCCTGGCCGGCAGCGGCGGCGCGTTCCAGCGCTCGCTGGCGACGTACTCTGCGACGCTCACGTTCGCTCTTACCGCCCCAGATACCGAACTTCTCGCCATTGCTGAGCGCGAATTCGAGGCATTCGTCTTGCACCACACAACCACGGCACACCTCTTTGGCCTCGCGTGTTGAGGCGCCGCGCTCAGGGAAAAACAGGTCGGGGTCGACTCCAAGACAGTTGGCATAGTTCTGCCAGACCATCTCTTCACTCTCTATCTCGATAACGGCCATGGGTCCCTCCGTGGCGCATAAACTTGTGTTAGATTCAGTCCGCTAGTCGCACTAATGGAATTACAACACTGTGATTTCGAATTGTAAAGCCCGCGTGCCACATTTCCAGTCGAATTTCTTCGATTCGCGCGAGAAATCAGGGGTCTAGCCCCCATCACAGGCGCTTACAACAGCCGATCAGCGTCTTGAGCGGACGATGCTGCGTCGATTATCGACGAAATCGTGAAGCACGTAGTTGCCAAGATCTTGGTTGGTCGTAAAGAAGGCTCGGCCACCGTTCAACCGAGAAATCTCAGATACGAAACCCCGCAAATACGGAGTGACATCCAGCACGAAGGTATTGATGCGGATGTCCTCGCGGGTGCACTTCACCACTTCAGCAAGCGTCAAATCGACCGTTGTACGTGACGGCGGATAATTGAAGTACGGCTGACCGGACTTGGTGATGTGTGCCGTCGGCTCGCCATCGGTGATCATGATGATCTGCTTGGTCCCCGTCTGTCGCGCCAGCATCTTGCGCGCCAACTGAAAGCTGTGCTGCATGTTGGTGCCGTACACGTAGTCCCACGACAGCTGCGGCAAGGTGGTGGCATTGAACTCTCGGGCCACCTCCGAGAAAGACACCATGCCAAGAAAATCACGAGGGTACTGACCCGAGATCAACGAGTGCAGTGCCATGGTCACCTTCTTGGCCGGCAAGAAATTGTCCCGCATCGCCATCGACATCGACACATCAAGCATCAACACCGTTGCTGATCGGACCTGCTGTTCGGTCCGTTCGATCTCAAAGTCGTCGGGGTGAAGGCGAACCGGGACACCGCCACCGGTGCGAGAAATGGCGTTGCGTAGCGTCTGCGGTATATCGAGATTGAAGGCGTCGCCGTATTCATAAGGCTTCGTTTCGTACTCTCGTTCGTGACCCAAGCCCACCTCTGACAGCGAATGTTGACCCATCATGTCGTCCGACATGCGCTTGAAAATCTCTTCGAGAGCACCGTTGCCGATCTTGCGTATGGCTCGAGGGGTGAGTTCGTAGCGACCCTCAGAATTTTCGATGAGACCAGCCTCTTCCAACATTCGGGCCAACTCCGCCAGCCTTTCGAGGCTCTCTGCTGATTCATCGCCGAGCAGGTCTCGAGCACGGTCGATATCGACCTCGGCCAAAGCTCCAGGATTGTTGGCTCCCCGCAAGAGATTGTCGAGCTGATCGATGTCACCGAGTTCACCCATCATGTCCATCGCTGAAGACATATCGAGCGGGTCGGAGCCCTCAAAGTCGTGAGACTGGCTCCATCCCATTTGCGGGAATTGCTCACGGAGGTTGCCAGCGAGCTGGTCCATCTGCCAGCGCAGATCCATGTCCTCCATCAACTGATCGCTTAGTGCCTGAAGCTGCGCTCGTTGCTCGGGCGTCATCGAATTCAACATCTGCTGAGCCTGGGCCATCCGCTGTGCCATCACTTCGAGCAACTCGTCGAGCGTTCTCGGATTTTCCGGGAAGAAATCGCCGTAGCGCTCCATGAAGCCATCGAAGTCAGGAACCTCGCCATTGGCCCGCTGTTCGAGCATGTGGTTGAGTTCGGCCAACATGTCCTTTAAGCGAGCCATGTCCTGCGGGGTCATGTCGTTGACACCCTCGGCCATCTGATCAAGTTGTTGTTGCATGAGCTGTTCACGCAACAATTCCATGAGTTCCTCAAATTGTTGCTGCGCCTGCCGGCTTTCGAACTCATAGCTCTGGAGGCCTTTGACTTTGCCCGCGAGGTCCGGCGGAAGCATGTCAAGCTCCATGTTCTTCATCGTTGCCGAGTCGCTGGCGAGTTCTGAACGCCTTTCGTCACCCGACTCGCTGGCGTTGTCAACCATGTCTTGCAAAGCTCTGCGCTCGGTGTCGACCACATCGTTGAGCGCGTCGGAAATCTCATCGAAGACGCCACCGAGGTCGTGCTGATCAAGGATTTCACGGCGCCGTTCGCGGAGGCGATCAAGCATCTCGCGAATTCCTTTCAGGTGGCGTCCGTCGCGATCCGTCATTCCGCCCTGCATGATCCGGCGCAGTGCACTGTTCACATCGCCGTGATACAGCAAGTCGTCTGCCAACTCGTCAAAGAGGCGATCCGCGTCAACCTCGAACCCGCTTTGTGTGCCGTCCCATGCCGAGTAGCGGAAGTGCGGTGGTTTGCGACGATTGCGGCGACGACGCCGACGGAGAACCATGGCGAAACCCTAACCCGTCGGACTACCCCGACACCTAGACGCCGCTCCCTGTTCGCTACGTCTGGTGATCTTGTTAACGTTGGCTAACAATGAGTGAGGGAACTGTCGCTGAAACAGAAGAATCGCCAACGCCTGCCGACGAACCGAACCGTCGACCCCCCAACCGCAGGGCGCTGATACTCGAAGCGGCGATAAAGCTCTTTCATGAAAGGGGCTATCCGGCAACCAGCGTCGATGACATCGGTAGTGCGGTTGATGTGAGCGGACCCGCTATTTACCGCCATTTCTCATCCAAGGAAGAGATCCTGATTGAGGCCATGATCCTCGCTGCGAACGAAGTTCACGAAGCAATCCAGGCCACCCAAGTTTCCGCCGATGAACCGTTGCTTGAGCGCTATGTCAGCGCCTACGTACGCACCGCCTTGCGTCGTTCGGCGCTCATCGCAGTGTGGACCAGCGAAGCCCGCCACCTCTCGGCACAGCGCCGCTCCCCCATGTCGAAACGACTACGAGCCTGGATCAACGACTGGACTGCCGTGCTGGTTTCGGTCCGGCCGGAGCTAACCGACGAACAAGCCAACCTGCTGGTCACAGCAACTATCGGCATGATCACATCGGTAGCTACCAACGCTCGAGTCGATCAGCGCACCCAAAACCGACTAACAACCATTGCGATCGCAACGCTTCACGCACCCATCGAATAATCCCAGCAACAGGAGAAACAGCAATGCCCATCGACCCCGAAGCCGTCGGCAACACCAGCGAGCCAACGACGTTCACCTGGTCCTCTAGCGACAGCCTGCTCTACGCCCTCGGCGTCGGCGCGGGCATGACCGACCCGACCGGCTTTGAGTTGGAGTTCACCACCGAAAACACCAAGGACACGCCACAAACCGCACTTCCCACCCAGGTCGTGGTCATGGGCGCCGGCAAGATGCCCAAATTCGGTGACTACAACCTCGCGGCACTGCTACACGGCGAACAAGAAATCGAACTGCACCAAACCCTGCCAGCAGCAGGTTCGGCCATCGGCACCGGCAAGGTGGCAGCCATCTACGACAAAGGCAAAGCCGCTCTGGTTCGCCTCGAAACCACCGTTACCGATACCTCTGGAGCGCCACTGTGGACCAGCCGTTCGGGGTTGTTCATCTCTGGTGAAGGCGGATGGGGCGGTGACCGAGGTCCGGCCAGCAACTGGGCGTTGCCCGAACGCGATGCCGACACCGTGGTCGGTTACGACACCCGCACCGATCAAGCCCTGTTGTATCGCCTCAACGGCGATCGCAACCCGCTTCACAGTGACCCCTCCTTCGCTGGTATGGCGGGCTTTGACAAGCCGATCCTGCATGGCCTCTGCACCTTCGGTTTCACCGGGAGGGCGTTGCTACACGGACGCTGTGGGGGCGACACCAGCCGCTTCGGGTCGATGGGCGGGCGCTTCAAGTCCCCGGTCATACCCGGCGAGCGGCTCGATGTCCACATGTGGGATGTGAACGGTCGGACCCTGTTCCAGACCCGGGTCGGCGACCGGGTTGTCTTCGACGCCGGCGTCTTTACTCCCCGCTAGGCGACTCATGTAACGTCGGGTCAATGTATGTTCCCGCGCCTGGACACACTGGGCAGATCAGCGCATGGCTTGAGCGTGAGCTAAGCGGCAAAGTCATAGAAATCAAGCAGCAGCCTCGCTGGCGGCCGGTGTGGTTCGCCGACCTTGAGCGTGATGGCGAGACCCTGGAACTGTGCGTGAGGGCCGAGCGGTCCGACATGGCATTGATCTTCCCGCTTGAGCACGAAATGCGTTTCCAGTCATTGCTGGAGGAGCGCGGGATCCCTGTCGCCGCGGTCCACGGAATGATCGATTCTCCCTACGCTTACGTGATGGACCGAGTCAGGGGCCAGGAACACTTCGGTGACACCCCCGACGACGAACGAGCAGCAGCAGTCGACGACTACCTCGGCCATCTCGCCCGGCTCCACGCGCTCGATCCAGAACCCTTCGCCGCCGCGGGAATCACCCGAGCAAAGAACCCTGCTGCATCAGGAACCGTGGGCCTAGCCCGCTACGAAGAGGTCTACAGATCCCAGAAAGTACACCCAGATCCCTTTCTGGAGTTCTGTCTTGGTTGGCTCCGCCGCAACCCGCCCGACTCCAAAGGACGTGAAGCTCCCATAGTGTGGGACTCGGGTCAGTTTCATCATGCGGACGGCAAGATCGTGGCCCTGCTCGACCTTGAACTCGGACACATTGGCGACCCCATGATGGACCTCGCCGCCTGGCGGATGCGCGACACCATCGTCGGCTACGGCGACATGGCTACGCTGTATGCCCGCTACGAGGAGCTGCGGGGCGAATCAATCGATATTGAGGCTATTCAGCACCACCATTTTGTTTTCACACTCACCAACCAACTGGCTTTCAGCGCCGCTATCAAAGAGCCGTCGGCCAACTCGGATCTCATGACCAACCTGCAATGGTGTTACGAGACCAACCTCTTCGCCACCGAGGCACTCGCCGAGATGCTTGAGATCGAATTGCCTCAAGTTGAGATGCCGGAGCCTGCAGGCTCCCAGGCGTCCGCAGGCCATCAACACCTCGTGGGCATGCTGCGCTCGCAACAGATTGATGATGAGGTGCAGCGTCACCAAATCCGTACCGCCTTCCGGCTGGCACGTCACCTCGCGCGCATCGACGAGATCGGCGACGCCACCGCGCAACCCAACCTCGACGACATTCACCGCCTTGTAGGCCACAAACCCGCCGATTGGCGGGAAGGCGAAGCAGAACTCGAGCGCTTCGTGCTCGCCAACGCCGACACCCATGTCCACGACGAGGAGCTAGTGAGATTGTTTCATCGCCGCAACCTGCGCGCCCACATGCTTTTGGGACCTCCGGACTCTGCAATGACCCATCATCACCAAATCCAAACATTTGCCGCCGAGCCTAGGGGTGTGAAGTGACCAACGAAGATCCATCGGTAGCCGCCTGGCGCGAATTCTGTGAGACCATGGCCGACGCCGGAGAAATGGTGCTCGCACCCGACGATCCGAACGTCCGGGCCGAGGGAATTCGAACGCTGAGCCGATACCTCACGTTCGCATTGGAACGGTGCCTGGAGCGGGGTGACCCAACCCGGCCTGCTTTCGTCGACGTACAAACCCCGATTCGGAAATATATGGGCGACAACCCTGATCAGACCTATTTTTCTGCCGTGGTGAGCGGCGACCGTTCTTATCGCGTCAAAGCTTCGGCAGCGGGCACAGTGGCCACCGAAATTAGTGTGTACGCCGGGGACTTCGGAGCTAACAGCGAAGGTAGGCGACTGGTCAGCGCGGTGGAGGACACCTCCTTGCAACTCAACACCGACGGCACATACGAACTGCTGTTGACCCCCGACCCAGACCCCAGCGATCCCAATCAACTGCGATTGGATCCCGATTCCTCCTCGGTGCTGATCCGCACATACTTCACTGATCTACAAGTCCGGCTGGCTCATCGGAAACCGACGATTGAAGCCATTCCAGCGCCGGAACCCACACCCATGCTCACACCCATGCTCACACCCGAGCACCTGAAGCAGAAACTGGAGTCCCGGCGTCCCCAACTGGCTTGACACTGCGGGCAATCCCGAGGGATCACTGAGCCTGCGCTGGTTCCGCTCCAACGCCCCGGTGCCCACGGCTGAGTCCCAAGTCGTGCCCTTGAGCCAAGTCGCCACGCTCGACTAGCGACCGCATTTCTTCGATCGTTTGGCGGCGGTGACAGCCGTGAAGATGATCGTTGACAATCCCGGCCGCTTGCATCAGGGCGTAGCAGGTGGTGGGTCCGACAAAGCGCCAGCCCAGCTTCTTGAGCGCTTTGCTCAGCGCCGTTGACTCGGCGGTTGTCGCCATCGTTGCCACAGCGGCGTGATCTATCCGCGCTGGGCGGGCAGTCGGATCGGGTTCGAAACTCCAGAAAAACGCGGCCAGACTGCCGTGGGTCTTCACAGTGTCTATGGCCGCGCGGGCGTTGCTGATCGTCGCTTCGATCTTGCCCCGGTGACGAACGATGCCTGCATCGCCGAGCAACCGCTCCACATACGCAGCATCAAAACGGGCAACCTGCTCGAAGTCGAAGCCACAGAAAGCGGCACGGAAGTTCTCTCGTTTGCGGAGAATCGTCAACCAGGAAAGACCCGATTGGAAGCCTTCGAGGCACATCTTCTCGTACAGCCGCACATCATCGAGGACCGGCACGCCCCACTCTCGGTCGTGATACGTCGCGTAGTCGTCGTGGCCTTCACCCCACCAACAAGCCAGTGTTCCATCAGCCCGCCGCTGCAACCCCGCAGACACTTCGTCATCGGCCACAACCGAACTCTCCCAGTGAACAGCTCAGCCGCGGCTGCGGAATTGGGATTTGGTGCCGTAGCCGTCTTTGTTGAGACGCTTCATGAGGTGGAGACCTTCGAGAATCAACTCGGTGGCGCTGGCCACCAAAGCCGGCGATTCAGCTTGATCTTCGTCAGACAACAGCGCCTGTACCGGAGGAATCAAAGCCGGAATCTGCTCCAGCATCGCCGCGTATGCCTCGTCGGTGACATCTTCGCCGGTGTCGACGACAAGGTCGCCCTCAAACGCCTCAACCACGGCGAGATGCGTGTCCGGCGGCACTCGCTGCTTGAACACTGCGAGCACCGCGGCGCGCACCAGATTGTTGAGGATCTCGCCGTCGCGTCCCTCATCGAGAGTTTCCATCTCAACTTTTCCAGAAGTCGACGCGGGCAACGCTTCAAGATCGACAATTCGCGGCACGACATGGCTGCCACCTGCACGCAAGGTGCGTCTCACCGCGTTGGCGACCATGATTTCTTCGTTGGCAATTGACAGACGAACCGACACACCCGAACGTTGCGAGATGTGCTGGCTGGCTCGAGCCGTGTGAGTAAGGGTCGCCACGATCTCACTCATATACGACGGGACCGAGACCTCAATCCCGTCGGCAAAAGCGACATCGGCCTCCTGTTCAACAATCGCCATCTCAGTGACAACATCGAGGGGATAATGGGTGCGAATCTGTGAGCCGAAACGGTCTTTGAGCGGGGTAATGATCCGACCCCGATTGGTGTAATCCTCTGGATTCGCTGACGCCACCAGCACGACATCGAGCGGCAGCCTTACCTTGTGACCGCGGATCTGCACGTCACGTTCTTCCAACACGTTGAGCAAACCGACTTGAATGCGCTCCGCGAGATCGGGCAGTTCGTTCATAGCGAAGATGCCACGGTTGGTGCGCGGCACAAGGCCGTAATGAATTGTGAGTTCATCGGAAAGATAGCGGCCTTCCGCCACCCGGATGGGGTCGACCTCGCCGATCAGATCAGCGATCGAAGTGTCTGGGGTGGCCAGCTTCTCGCCCAAGCGATCATCGCGGTGCACCCATGAAATCGGTGTGTCGTCGCCGTGCTCTGCGATCAGGTCGCGGGCGTAGCGGGAGATTGGCTTGTAGGGGTCATCGTTGATTTCGGAACCCGCAACAATCGGCATCCATTCATCGAGCAGGTTGGTGAGGTCGCGAATCATGCGGGTCTTGGCCTGCCCCCGTTCACCTAAAAAGATGATGTCATGACCAGCTATCAAGGCGTTGGAAAGCTGGGGGTTGACGGTGTTGTCATAACCGATCACCTCGCTGAACAGCGGCTCGGCGCTGCGTATGCGCTCGATGGTGTTGTTTCGTAGTTCTTGACGGACAGGAATTGACTCCCACCCGCTCTTACGGAGCGCCCCTATGGTCTCTGGTCTCGACATGCCCGAACTGTACACCGGCGTTCTGGCGGTGCCATGAGTCGGAAACCGGCGCACGGCACCGCCAGAACGCCCTAGGGGTACGCTCCACAAGATGGAATTGACAGGCCAGTGGCGTGCCACCACCGCCAACGACGAGATGCGTCGGACGTTTCATCAACCCGAGCTCGATGATCGTGCCTGGTCAGAGATAACAGTTCCCGGCCATTGGTCGAGCCACCGGGAGTTTGCTGAGGCCCACTCGGTGCTGCATCGAACCCGCTTTGCGCTCAAAGCACCAGAGGTTGAACGACGCTGTTGGTTATGGCTCGACGGTGTCTGTCAACAAGGTGATGTCTGGCTCAACGGTCGCTACGTCGGTACCACCGACGGTTACTTCATTTCCCACGGTTTCGACATCACCCAACACCTCGAGGACCGCAGTGATCACCTGCTGGCCGTAGATGTGACTTGTGCTCCTTTCAAGGGCACCGCTGCTTGCACATCTCTGATGGGGGCACTTATCGACCCAGAACTTTCTGGGACTGCGGGAGAAAACCCCGGTGGCATTTGGCGGCCTGTCCGCATTCGCGAAACCGGGGGCACCGCGATCCTCTTCTCCCGCACCGTCTGCCTGGACGCCGACAAAACCAGCGCAACCCTCGCCATGCGCTGCGTGTTCGATTCCCCGGTCGCTGGACCAGTTGTGTTGCGAACCACAGTCTGCGGCCACGAGCACGAACTGGAGCATCCCGCCGCCGCCGGTGAGAATCGGGTCGAGTGGACAGTCGATGTGCCCGAACCGGAACTGTGGTGGCCGCACTCGCTGGGCAAGCAGCCACTGCATGACCTGCGTTGCGAGGTGGTCGTCGACGGTGAGGTTTCTGACTCACATGAGACCCGTGTCGGTTTTCGTTCGGTGCGCATGCGCAACTGGGTTCTGCGGGTCAATGGCGAACGACTCTTTGTCAAGGGCATCGGCATGCTTCCGACGTCAGCTCGTCCCGGCGACGCCAGCGCTGTGGAAGTGGCCGACGACGTGCTTGCAGCCAAACGTGCTGGTCTCGACATGATTCGTGTGATCACCCACATCGCCCGCCCTGAGGTATACCAAACAGCCGACGAGATTGGCATGCTGCTGTGGCAGGACTTGCCTCTCAGAGGACAGATGGCGCGTAGCGTTCGCGGCCAGGCAACACGCCAGGCCCGAGAGGCGGTCGACCTATTGGGTCATCACCCATCGGTGGCCGTTTGGTGCGCCCATGACGAACCGTTCAAGAAGCCGGACACACCTGCGCCGACACCCCCTTTGTTGGGCCAACAAACGCCCTCATGGAACCGCACCGTGCTGGACCGTTCGGTGCGCCGAGTGCTCACTCGCACCGATGGTTCCCGTCCGGTAGTGGCGCACACCGCGGTGCCGCCGACCTTTCCCGACTTCGACGGCACCACCAGCAATCTCTGGTTCGGCTGGCACCATGGCAGAGCATCTGATCTCGCTGCCGCCGCGGCCCGGATCCCACGGATGGCCAGGTTCGTAACCGCATTTGGAGCAGCCACTGTTGAACCCCAGAACCCGCATCTCCAAGATTCCATTCCCCATGACTCTCAGTGGCCTTCACTTGACTGGGAACAGATCGCCGCGTCGATCGGTGCTCCCACCGAGTCACTGTTGCACCTCGTAGCGCCTGAACGTGGACGCGACGCAGCGGACTGGGCAGCGCGCACCGGTCTCGCTCAAGCCGAAGTCATCAAGACCTCCATCGAATTGTTGCGCCGGTTGAAATACCACCCGACCGGCGGGTTCTCACTGTTTTACTTAGCTGACGCCACTGATGCCGGTGGTTTCGGTGTTCTCGACCGCCAGCGGCGGGCCAAGCCAGGCTGGCAGGCCCTTATCGATGCCTGTCGCCCAGTCATCGTCGTGGCAGACCCTCTGCCTGCTCTGCTATCGCCGGGTGAAGAGATCAACTTGGCTGTGCATGTTGTGTCTGATGAGCGCGCGCCTATCGGCGAGGCGCAGGTGCGGGCGACGGTGCGGGCCAATATCACTGGTGGCGGCTCTGCGATCGTTTCTGAGCAGAGTTGGGGCGGGACGATCCCTGCTGACGACTGTTCGCTTATCGGCAGGGTCAAGGCCATCGTGCCAGGGGTCGCCAACGAACTTGTTGTCAGTCTCAAGTTGACTGCAGATCAGTTGACCGTCACTAATGACTACCGAAGCCCGGTTCACAACCTGGCCGTATAGATTTCCGGTTCGGTAATCAAATCGGTTAGGCAAGCGATCATGAGCGTCGTCCTCGAAGCAGAGATCAGCCCTGGGATGAACACCGCGGCTGCGGTGCGGTTGGCTGAACTCGCCGAAGAAGCCGGTTTTACCAGGCTGGGAATCTCCGATGTGGTGTTTTGGCCCGACTCATTCATGGTCCAAGCGCTTTGCGCTCAGGCCACCCGCCGCATCGCGGTGGGGGCCATGGTCACCAACCCCTACACACGTCACCCAGTCGTGTTGGCCGGAGCGCTCGCAACGCTCGACGACCTTGCTGGTGGTCGGGCATTCTGCGGGCTGGGTGTGGGGGCCGGTTTGGAGCCATTGGGGATCGACTACCCGAAACCAGTTGCCGCGCTACGCCAAGCCGTTACCGAGATCCGCACGTTGTTAGACGGCGGGGAAGTGGGCGGTGAGCGCCTGATCCGTCCGCCAACCCATCCGATACCGATCTCCATTGGCACGCGCAGCCCTCAAGTGATGCGCTTGGCCGGGGAAGTGGCCGACATCGCCTTGGTCGGGGGGCGTTATCTCTCCGCGGGTCTGGCCACGCAATACCGATCTTGGCTGGCCGAGGGTGCTGGACGCGTGGGGCGCACGCTTGAGGACTTGGAGGTGGCCCCCCGCCTGACCCTGTGCTGCTCTGTTGACGGCGATCTGGCCAGACGCAGCGTCAAACGCTATGTCGCTCACTACCTCACCCTGATTCGCCCCGCTGAACTGGAGGTGGACCCCGATCGCATGACCGCTGTCGAGGCTGCTCTAGAGCGCAGCCAGGGTTGGTACTTCGACCACAACCGAACCGACGACGATGCCCTCGACCAGCTCATCGACAACCGTCTAGTGGAGGCTTTCACCATCGTCGGCACCCCCGACGAGTGCGCGCAGCAGCTTGAAGCTGTGCTCGACATGGGTTTCACCAGCGTCAGCCTCAACCTTGCCGCCACTGCCCGCCGCACCGCCGCGGAGGGCCTGGCCGAAACCATCACCTCCTTCTCCCCCGTCGTCGCCACGCTGGCCTATTGACCGCACTCAACTCAGGTGCGCGCATTGTAAACGTATGAATATCAGGCCAACGAACGGCACGCTGCTTCGAACGGCAGGGCGGAGTGTTACCGTGAGCCGGTGGACGAGATCCAGCCTGCCGAGCATGCGCCTGCATATGGATGGGTAGCTGCCTCTTTGGTGTTGTACATCGTGGCAGGACTGATCTTCAAAAGCCCGGTGCTGAACTGGATAGTCGGTCCGCTCTGGTTGTTCGGGACACTGTATTTGGTGCCGACTGCGATTCGTGTCCTGCGGCGCCGTGTGGTCGATCAGTGAGCTGGGCCGCGCATGAGTTCGAGAACTACTTCATCCAGCGCCACGTTGGCCTTAAGGCCTCTTTCCTCGGTGTGGTTCTCGGCACACAACTCTCGGACCTGTTCACCAAGGGCTTCGTTTATTCTGCCGACGATCCGGCTCAGTTCCATCGGGGTTGGCCCGGGGTGGGTTTCACTCACTCGCTCATTTTTGGTCTGTTTTTTGCGGTTCTGATCCTCGCCGTCACCCGTAGTCGCAGTTGGGCGGTCGGTGTGCTGATCGGCGACTGGGCTCATGTGGTGACCGACTTCGCCGACTCTGCGGGAACCATGGTGTTCTTCCCGTTTTCCCTCGAACCAGTCTCCATCAACATGTGGAAGCACGCTGCAGTCGAGGGGGCGCACGGAGATGCCGCCGCCTACTACTCCAGCCTCGGCGGCGTGTGGGACTTGTTCTGGCTGGTAATGGTGCTGCTCTTCGCCCGTCGCGCCCTGGCACCTTCCTACTTCCGCGACGTCGTGATCCCCGCCGATCCGAAAGTTTGGGGTTGGCTGCACAGGCGTCTGCGGATCAGCGAACCTGGACTCTTACTGCTGTACTGGGGGTTCATGTTCTACGGTCTCGGCCGGTTGGTTGCTTGGTTCATCTACGCTCGCAGCTCTCAAGCCGATGCTCCGCTTGATCTCCGCTGGGGTGGTCCTTCGTGGGTGGTAGGTAATGACCTGTCCGATGCCGGAGTTGGCGAAGTGCTGCTGCGTACCGGGATCGGCGGTGTGCTGTTCACCTTGTTCGTGATCGTGTGCTGGAAGCTGTTCATTCACCGGTTGTGGCTGCGTGGCGAAGACCCGCCCCACGTCGAGCGAGGTCGCGGCCTCAGCGCCGTCTTCGGGCGCGACCATGTCTGACGCCACCAAGATCCGGGTAGCCACCTACAACATCCGCAATATCCGAGCTCTGGACCGGAGTTCGTGGTGGTGGCGGCGCCGCAACCGACTCGGGGAGGTGGTGAAGGGTATCGACGCCGACATCTGGGGGTTGCAGGAGGTGTACCACGCTCAGAACCAATGGCTGAGCGCCAACATTTTCAAAGACGATTGGGATTACCGGGGCCAGGGTCGGAACCGCCGGGGTGGCGGCGAGAGTTGCCCTGTCTGGGTGCGACACAACGGCCTGGAGATCACCGCCGCAACCACCCGTTGGTACGGCGGCACCCCTACTCAGCCGGGCACCCGACTCCCCGGTGCCCGGTTTCCTCGCTTGGCCACTCTGGTCCAGATCCGGCTGGGCGCAGGCGGTGACGGCTTCGTAATCGCCAACACCCACCTCGACGAACGGTCTGAGAAACGACAACTCGAAGCTTTGGAGCAGTTGGCCCGCTGGCTGGAAGCCGGCTACCGCGGGCGGCCGGCGATCGTGATGGGCGATCTCAATTGCACCCTTGACGAGTCTCCGGTCGAACCGCTGCTGGCGCTGGGTCTGCGACCGGTGCTCAACCCCGAAACCGGACCCACGTCGCACGGGTTCGGACGGAACTCGCACACTTCCCAGATTGACCACATCTTCGTATCGGAGCACTGGCGGGTCCACTCGGTCGAGATAGTCCGCCAAGCAGGTCATGGGTCGGACCACTGGCCCGTCAGCGCGGTGCTCTCAAGTTGAACCTGCTCAGATTGCCGCACTTGGCGCATCCCGCTAGCTGTCGGCAGACTCTCTGGGGTACGGGCTCTCGGGAGTAAGGGCTCACCGAAGCCAGGGAATTCTTCGTAGCCAGGGGGCGGTTGGAGAGGTACCGTTCTCGCAAGCTAAGCGACCAGAAAGCAACATTCATGGCGCAGACCACCACGCCACAACATGACACCGAGCGACAACACGAGGTTCGCCCCGTCCATCGGCGACCGAGGCAGCTTCCGTGGCCACTGAACATCTACCAGTCTGCGGTCGGCAAGAAGTACGCCATGGCAATCTCGGGCATTGGTCTGCTCGGTTTCGTGGTGGTCCACATGATCGGCAACCTTCACCTCTACGAAGGCCCCGTGCAGGTGCACGAATACGGCGAAGCTCTGCGTGATCTCGGCGGTCATCTGGCACCTCGCACATTCCTGTTGTGGCTGATGCGCCTCGGCCTCATGGCCATGTTCGCTATCCACATCCACAGCGCCTACTCGCTCAGCCGCATGAGCCTCAAAGCAGATGACGCCTATGCCGGCAAACGCAACTACACCGCCGCTAATTTCGCCAGCCGCACGATGCGTTGGACCGGCCCAATCGTGCTGCTTTACCTGCTATTTCACCTAGCAGACCTAACTTGGGGCTGGTGGCTCGGCGATGAGTACGTGCGCGGCGACATCTACCACAACGTGACTGAGTCGATGAGTTCGCTGCCCGTGGCGATCATCTACATCGTGGCCAACATTGCGTTGGCGATCCACATATTCCACGGCACTTGGTCGATGTTTCAGAGCCTGGGACTCAACAACCCGAAGTTCAACGATCTGCGCCGTGGTATCGCCGGGGGTCTCGCGGCAGTAATCCTGATCGGAAACCTGAGCTTCCCAATCGCAGTTCAAGCGGGCTTGATCAACGAAGACAACCGTTCCGTACCCGTCGGAGAATTCAACACCGACACCGAACCGCATAACACCGCGGCGGCTCCGGCTACGCCCGACACCGAACCCCACACCACCGCGGCTCCGGCTACACCCGACACCGAATCTCACAACAACGCGGCTCCGGCTACGCCCGGCGAAGACACCGTGCCCGGCACAAACAACGAGGGCTCCTGATGGTTGTACTTGATGCCAAAGTCCCCGACGGACCAATTGCCGAGAAGTGGGACAATCACAAGTTCTCGGTGAAGCTGGTCAACCCAGCCAACAAACGCAAATTCGACATCATCGTTGTGGGCACCGGACTGGCTGGGGCGTCTGCTGCGGCCTCGCTCGCCGAACTCGGTTACAACGTCAAGGCATTCACGTTTCATGACTCGCCGCGGCGGGCCCACTCAATCGCCGCTCAAGGCGGCATCAACGCAGCCAAGAACTACCGCAACGACGGCGACTCGGTGTACCGCCTCTTCTATGACACCGTCAAAGGCGGCGACTACCGATCGCGAGAATCAAACGTCTACCGTTTGGCGCAAGTCTCGGTCAACATCATCGACCAGTGCGCCGCTCAAGGAGTGCCCTTCGCCCGGGAATACGGCGGCCTGCTCGCCAACCGTTCGTTCGGAGGTGCTCAAGTCAGCCGCACCTTCTATGCCCGAGGCCAAACCGGTCAGCAACTGCTGCTCGGCGCCTACCAAGCCCTGGCTGCTCAAATCAAAGCTGGCAAGGTCACCCTCTACAACCGTTCCGACATGCTCGACGTCGTGATCAAAGACGGAGAGGCATGCGGCATCATCACCCGCGACATGCTCACCGGCGAGGTCCACGCCCACAGTGCCCATGCAGTCGTGCTGGCCACAGGTGGCTACGGCAACGTCTACTACCTGTCGACCAACGCCATGGCCTGCAACGTGACCGCGGCATGGCGTGCACATCGCAAAGGTGCCCTGTTCGCCAACCCCTGCTACACGCAAATCCATCCGACCTGCATCCCGGTCAGCGACGAATTCCAGTCAAAGCTCACCTTGATGTCGGAGTCGTTGCGTAACGACGGACGTATCTGGGTTCCACGCCAAATCGACGACTCCCGCTCCGCTGCTGAGATCCCCGAACAAGAGCGCTACTACTACCTGGAAGAGAAGTACCCGTCGTTCGGCAACCTGGTGCCTCGCGATGTGGCAAGCCGCAACGCCAAGACTGTGGTCGACGAAGGCCGCGGCATCGGCCCGCTCAAGAACGGGGTCTACCTCGACTTCGCTGCCCCGATCGCCCGTGACGGAGTTGAAGCAGTGCGGGAACGATACGGCAACCTCTTCGACATGTATGAACGCATCACTGGCGAAGACCCATACACGTTGCCCATGCGCATCTACCCGGCCACCCACTACACGATGGGTGGACTCTGGGTGGACTACAACTTGATGACCACAGTGCCGGGGCTCTATTGTCTCGGCGAGGCCAACTTCTCTGACCACGGCGCCAACCGACTCGGTGCCTCGGCGCTGATGCAGGGACTCGCTGACGGTTATTTCGTGCTGCCTTACACGATCGGTGATCATCTGGCCCCCAAGCTCGGTGACACTCCAGTGCCCACGACAGATCCGGTCTTCAACGAAGCTCTAAGCGAAGTGGACCAGCGAACCAGGGGTTGGACTCAGGTGAAGGGCACCCGATCCGTTGAGCACTACCACCGCGAACTCGGCAAGATCGTCTGGGAGTACTGCGGTATGGCCCGCAACAAAACTGGTCTGGAGAAGGCCCTGTCGGAGATTCCCGCTCTGCGCGAAGAGTTCCGCAAGAATGTCAAGGTGCTGGGCAGTCCCGACGGGGTGAACCAGCAACTGGAGAAGGTCAACCGGGTTGACGACTTCATGGAGTTCGCCGAACTCAAGGTACGCGATGCTCTGCACCGCACCGAAAGCTGCGGCGGGCACTTCCGCGAGGAGTCCCAGACCCCCGAGGGCGAGGCGCTGCGCGATGACGAGAACTTTGCTTACGTCGCCGCCTGGGAATGGCAGGGACCCGACGCCGATCCGCTATTGCACAAAGAGGATCTCGCCTTCGAAAACGTCCAACTCACTCAGCGCAGTTACAAGTAGGGGCTACAAGATGAGCAGTACCGAAAAAGGCAGCAGTGCCGAAAAAAGCAAAGTGCTGAACCTCAAACTGAGAATCTGGCGCCAAGACGGGCCCCACGCCAAAGGGTCCTTTCTTGATTTTGATGCTGAACAAATACCCACCGATGCCTCTTTTTTGGAGATGCTCGACATGGTCAACGAGCGGCTTATCGAAGACGACGTTGAGCCGATCACGTTCCCCCACGACTGCCGCGAAGGGATCTGCGGTACCTGTGGCGTCATGATCAACGGTCAAGCTCACGGACCTGAGAAAGCCACCGCCACCTGCCAACTGCACATGCGTAAGTTCCGCGACGGCGACCAGATTGTAATCGAGCCGTGGCGTGCCGCTGCCTTCCCGGTATTGAAGGATCTCATGGTTGACCGCCGTGCCTTCGACCGCATCATCGAGGCAGGCGGGTATATCTCTGCCCCTACCGGCACGCCACAGGACGCCAACGAGATCCCTGTGCCGAAAGAGGTGGCTGACACCGCCATGGACGCCGCGGCCTGTATCGGCTGCGGCGCATGTGTGGCTGCTTGCCCCAACTCGGCAGCTCAACTATTCACCTCCGCCAAACTCGCCCACCTCAACGTATTGCCACAAGGTCAACCGGAGAGATGGAAGCGCACCGAGGCCATGGTGGAGACGATGGAGGACTTCTTCGGTTCCTGCACGAACCACGGTGAATGCCACGAAGCATGCCCCAAAGAGATCTCGCTTGACTTCATTGCCTTCATGAACCGCGACTACATCAAGTCAAAAAGTAAGAACCGCAGTCTCGCCAGCCAATAGCGCTGACTGGCCGATCTGTGAGGCCGTCTACCTCGTTGGGGTTGCTTGACGAGTCCCTATTTCTGTGCCACAGTGACCGGTGTCACACCTCGGTAGATCGGTTGACGCCGCTCGGTCGAAGCACCCGCCTTGACCTGTCATCCGTTCTACCCGTGACAGAAGGGAGGAGGCGTACGATAAAAGCGGGCACCAAGCAATACGCCAAGGGGCCTGCAATTTTCTCGCCATACGAACCCACGTTGCACCGTGGACGGGACCGCTCCCACAAGCTTCTCGCGCCCGATGTGCCCAAGAGGCAACCGGAGAAGCGCTTAGAGAGAAGATCCCAAAGGCCGCAGCAGCGTGACGAGGACCTCTCTCGACAGGCGGGGTGTCCCACTCGGGACACCCCGCCTGTAGTTTTGCCCTCATGCCTGTAGTTTTTCCGACGTGCCTGTGGTGATTCCGACGTGACAGCCAAAGCAACAGAGTCCATCTCCGGTGGCTCATTCCGAAGACTTCTGAGGGTTTTCGGCTGTGGCGTGTTGATGGGAGCAGCAGATGTCGTTCCCGGTGTTTCCGGAGGAACCGTTGCTTTGGTTTTGGGTATCTATCAACGCCTGATCGAAGCCATTCGCAAGGCCGCAAAGACACTGGTGCCGCTGGCAAAAGGCGATTTCGGAGGGTTCTGGGCGAGCTTGAGGGCGCTTGATTTCGTCTTTCTGGTCCCTCTGGGAATCGGCATTGTGTTAGCCGTCGGATCGCTGGCCGGACCCATCGAAACGCAGCTTCACGACAATCCAGAAGAGATGGCCGGACTCTTCTTCGGCCTCGTCGCCGCCTCAATAGTGGTTGCGTTACGACTCATCAGCCGGCCAACATTGGTTCACTACCAGCTCATGGCCGCGGTTGGTGCAGTCGTGTTCATGTTGCTTGGCTTTCAGTCAGGGCCGGTGTCCGAGCCTCCTCCAATGATTTTGCTTGGAGTCGGTGCTCTGGCCGTTTGCGCCATGCTCCTTCCCGGCATCTCCGGTTCGTTCATCTTGTTGATGATCGGCATGTACAGCGCCGTGATCCAAGCGATCAGCGAACGTGATTTCGCTGACATCACCTTCGTCGCTTTGGGCGCGGCCATCGGCCTCGCGGTGTTTTCGTCGGCGCTCGGGTGGATCATTGACAAGCATGGAGATCTGGTGACAGCAGCCATGATCGGGCTGATGGTTGGTTCGCTACGAGTGCTATGGCCCTGGCCCAACGGGGTGGGTGTGATCTCGGAGCGACATGCAGACGTCGTCGACGGCACTGGGTTGGCTTGGCCGGCATCAAGCGAGTTGCCCGCACCAGCGATCCTTGCGGTTGTGGCTGGTCTCGTCGTACTCGGCTTGGCAAAGGCGAGCGAGAACCTCCCCGCGAAGGAACACGGTTGAAATCCATTCCGCTCAAGCATCATGCCACCAGGATGAGTGTCAGCACTGCGAGCAGTCCGACCAGGGTTGTTCTCACCACGACGTTCTATCCTGGCACGTTGTCTCCTGGCACGTTCTATCCTGGCACGTCGTCTCCTGGCACGTTCTATCCTGGGTTGCATGAATACTGGGTATGGCGACGGGTGACATGAGCGACGTCGCGTCTGCGCAATGGATTGAGGAACGCCAACGACAAGTTGCCGAACTAGAGGTCACGCCTGAATTGACGCTGACAATTGAGCATCGGATCAGCGGTAACGACGAAGGTACGTGGCATGTTGTGATTGAGGGGGGAAAGATCACGTTCGGTGCTGGTCCACACCCGAATCCAACGCTGACCCTGACAGGTTCACGATCCACTACCGACGCCATCCGTAGCGGCGAGAAGTCGGCGCAGCGGGCTTTTTTGGACGGTGAACTACAGGTCGGCGGGAACATGGCGACGCTTCTGGAAAGCCACATCCAACTCGAAAAAGTGGCCGCGTTGCTGGCGGCAACTATTTGAGGAACTTGCTGGTGGTGTTGTCGGCCAGGATCTTGCCGCCTGTTTGACACGTCGGGCAGTAGGCCACCGTGTAGCGCCGGTACTCGACCGAGCGCACGACCGCTTCGCATGAGGTGCACGGCGACCCGACCCGATGGTGGACTTCGTTGGGCCGATCCGCCGAACGGCCAATATCGTCGAGCCTCCGTTCGAATTCCAGATGCCGGTCGATCACTGCGAGCGTCGCCGCGTGGAGTCGGTCTATTTCGTCGTCGCACAACTTTGTGGTCATAGCAAAGGGCGAGAGCTTCGCGGCGTGGAGAATCTCGTTGGAAAGGAGACGGCCGACGCCCGCAATTCGGCGTTGGTCGCGCAGAAACCCGTGTACCCGGGTGTTGTCAGATCCAAGCGCTGCCACGAAGTCAGGCCGGCTGATGTTCTGTGCTTCAGGCCCGAGATGATCAACCGGTTCCTGGGTGGTTGGTTCGCCTGAGACGAGCCAAACGCCCGCTTTGTGCTCAGTACCGGCCTCGGTGAGCAGCAACGCTGTGCCGTCGGCAAAGACCCAGCGGGCCATCCCCGAACGCGGCTTGCGTGATTGCTTCGGGTCGGGCCGAAGGCGACCGCCCTGCATCAGGTGGATCACAAACGTGAAGTCGCCGAAATGTAAAAACAGGTACTTTCCCCGGCTGCCCGTGGCGGTCAACAAACGGCCATAAACCTCACGCGGTGAAGGTGCGTAGGTCTTGAGGGCGCTGAGATGAAGGGGAACGAAAGCACTGAGTTCCGCACCCTGATAGTTCCTTGCCAGTCGTTCGGCGTGAGCCACAATCTCCGGCAACTCCGGCATACGCCAGACCCTATTCGCTCGGCTTCTGCGGCTGATCGCTGCGGCGCAGACCTCGAAGTCGCCATTGCGGCATGCGGCGCTCCTTATCGGCTTCCGGCTGCTCCAGATCCACATCGGGCCTGTGCACCACACCAACACTGCCCTCATAAAGTTGGTCGGGCTTGGCTTGGCCGCTCCAAACGACCACTTGAGGGAAGGCGATAGTGATGGACTCCGCTGCGAACGCCTGATGGATCGCGACAACTAAGTCGTGACGCGCGGACAGCTCGGAGGGAACATCGCTGGCGTGCCAATACAACACGGTGAAGCCGATGCTGGAGTCGCCGAATCCGTCCAGGTTCACCCACGGTTCAGGATCGGACAGCACCCTTGGCACCCTTTCCAGGGCCTGGTAGATCACCTCAGTTGCCAACTGGAGGTCGGTGTCGTAGGCCACGCCTACCGCCAACGAACTACGGCGCACCGGTTCGCGCGTCAGATTGACGATGGTGGCATCCACAACGTTGGCATTGGGGACACGGATATGAGTGCCGTCAAGGCCGCGAATTTGCGTGGTGCGCGAGTCAATGTCCTCGACCACCCCGATACGGCCTTCGAGTTCGACGGTGTCACCAACGGTGAACGGCCTGCGTGCTTGGAGGATCAGCGAGGATACGAAGTTCCCGACTACCCCCTGGAGCGCCAGCGCCAGCACCAAACCACCAAGACCCAAGGCCCCGAGTAGCGGGCCAACCCTCACGCCGAGACTCGTCAGCGCGTACGACAGGCCGACAAGAAAGACCGCATAGGCCATTAGGCGCCCGGTAATGATCGCCGCGAAACCAGCCCCGAGGCCGCGGGAAATCACACGGCGCAGCACTCTGGAGACGACCACCGCCAACATCGCCGAACCGATGAGCACCGCTCCCGCCCTGATCCAATCCCCGCCGGTCAGGGGGTCGTCCAGCAGCACTGCGCTGTCGGACTGGGCCAACACGGCCACAAACCAGGTCATTGGCGATCAAGTCTGTCATAGCTGATCGCGACGGTCCAGATCCGGCCCCGCGTTCAATGTCTGGGGTTGTGGGTTAGATCAATCCGAGTTCGCGAACCGTTTCGCGTTCTTCTGCCAGCTCGGCGACCGAAGCATCGATACGACTTCGGGAGAATTCATTGATCTCAAGATCATCGACGATGGAGTACTCGCCTCCCCCACAAGTAACCGGGAACGACGACATCAAACCCTGCGGAACTCCATAGGATCCATCAGAGGCAATCGCCATCGAGACCCAATCCCCATCGTCGGTTCCCAACATCCAGTCGTGAACATGGTCCACCGCGGCCGAAGCCGCCGAAGCCGCCGATGACAGTCCGCGAGCCTCAATTATGGCCGCCCCGCGTTGCTGAACCGTCGGAATGAACGAATCTGTGAGCCAAGTCTGATCTCCGATTGCTGTCGAAGCGTCGGAACCGTTGACCGTGCAGTGGAAAACATCGGGATACTGGGTGGCCGAGTGGTTACCCCAGATCGTCATCTTCTTGATGTCGTTGACTGACGCATCAAGCTTGCTCGCCAACTGAGCCATGGCACGGTTGTGATCCAAACGAGTCATCGCCGTGAAACGATCATCGGGAACATCCGGCGCGTTGTTCATGGCGATGAGTGCATTGGTGTTGGCTGGGTTGCCAACAACCAGTACCCTCACATCATCGGCTGCGTTGTTGTTGATTGCCTTGCCTTGCACGGTGAAGATCGCTCCGTTGGCTTCTAGCAAATCCTTGCGTTCCATACCCTTGGAGCGAGGGCGAGAACCCACCAGCAACGCAATATTGGCGCCCTCAAATGCGATATTGGGATTGTCACTCTGGGTGATACCGGCGAGCAATGGAAACGCGCCATCGTTGAGTTCCATAGCCACGCCCTCGAGGGCGTTCATGGCTGGCGGGATCTCAAGCAGTTGCAGGACTACCGGCTGGTCGGGTCCCAGCATGGAACCACTCGCAATTCGGAACAAAAGGCTGTAACCGATCTGGCCGGCAGCACCGCTTACAGCAACGCGGACAGGTTCATTCATGGGCAACGTATTCATGGACATCCTCATTCATGAGCAACGTGGGGTCTCCGAATGCGGGGAATTGGCGCACCGCGCTGAACGCTAGCAGCGAGACCACCAGGCATAGCGAATAGTGCGACATTCTCCATCGGCTCTTCAGCGACTGTCACGGTTAGGTGGTTGCATCGGCGCGGGTGTTGCCGATCCAGGAGTCGTACATGGCGCTGTACACGCCTTCAACGGCCACCAATTCCTGGTGAGTTCCCTGTTGAACGATCCGGCCCGCGTCAAATACAACCACTAGGTCGGCTCGCTCTGCGGTGGACAGGCGATGTGCGATCGAAATCATGGTACGGCCGACCGCCAAACGGCTCAGCGCGGCGGCCAATGCCTCCTCGGTCTCGGGATCTACGGCTGAAGTCGCCTCATCAAGAAGCAACAGACCAGGATCGGCCACCTGGGCACGGGCCAACGCCACAAGTTGGCGTTCGCCAACCGAAAGTCGGCCGCCTCTTTCGCCGACCACCGCGTCGAGACCACCCGGAACCTTCCCCAGCCAACCAGTAAGGCCAAGGGCGTCGATCGCCGCGACTGCATCGGCCCTCGTCGCATCAGGGCGACCGAAGCAAATGTTCTCCCCAATCGAAGTATCGAACAGGAATCCGTCCTGGGGAACCATCCGGATCGTCCGCCGCCGCGCTACGGGATCGACGGTAGCCAGATCGACTCCACCAACCAGGATTCTGCCCTCGGTAGGGTCGGCCAGCCGTGTCAACAAACGTGCCAGCGTCGTCTTACCACTGCCGGTTTCACCGACCACCGCAACGTTGCTTTCCGCAGCGATGGACAGATCGACATCGTGAAGCACCTGCTCACCGTCTCGGTAACGGAAGTTGACACCGGTGACGGTCACCGCCAACGGACCCGCTGGCAGGTCCACCCCATCTTCGGGTTCTTCAACTTCAACCGGCACGTCGAGAACAGCCAGGATCTTCCACCAACCGGCCAGAGCAGTCTGGGTCTGATCCATCACCACGCCCACTTCGGCAATGGGGTTCACCAACATGTTGACGAGGAACAAGAACGCCACCAACTCACCCACGCCGATATCGGTGCTGCCGCTCCACCAAACGCCTACACCAACCGTCATGGCCAAAGACAACGACGAAAAGAAGTCGACCACGGGGAGCATCCCAGCGAACCAGATACTTGAACGAAGTTGAGCCCCGTATTGGCGGTCAACCACACCATCGAGGCGACCTCGCAACTTGGCGTCATAACCGTAAGCTCGGATGACTGGCGCGCCCGAGACCGCCTCCGAGGTCTCTCCCAGTGTTTCCGACACCCGGGTCCTCACCAATCCATAGGCCGCAAACTGGCGAACCTGCACCCAACGTAGGAACGGGATCAACGGGACATGACACAGCAGGACCAGAAGCGTCAGCTTCCAGTTGTAGACCGTCATTACCGTCAAGGTTCCGATGACGATGGAGCCGTTGATTATCCAACTCAACGCTCCCCACTGAGTGAACTGGGCCAGCGATTCCACATCAGAGGTGACTCTGCTGACCAGAACTCCACGCCTGCTTCCCGTGTGGTCGGCCATCGAGAGCTTGTGGATGTGTTCAAAGGCACGAACCCGCAACCCCAACAGCAGCGCTTCGGCTGCTATCACCAGACGTATGTGAGTGATCCGAGCCGCTGCGAAGACCACGATCACGATCCCGAGCGCCAAACCCGAAGCAAGCAGCACAAATCCGGGTCTATAACCGCCCTCACCCAACAAACCCTTGTCCAGAACCTGCTGCACCAGAATGGGAACGATGAGTCGTCCAGCCGCCGCGGTCAAGGCCATCGCCAGAGTCACACGCAAGCCGGATTTGAGTTCCGGACTGATCGCCAGCCCGCGCCGCAACACAGTTAAAGCGCCGACATCCGGCACCGCTTCGCCATCAAGCAGGGCGATGGCCTCCTCCACCCCCGACTTCACGGTGTTATCGCCGGGCGCAGCCGGAGCCGCGGTAGCCGGAGGCCCGGTGCCATCGCCGGGCGCAGCCGGGGCACTGTCAGGTTTCTGCTGGCCCGAAGACACCGCATCAGGTTGCGCGGCTCCGGTTGCGCCCGGCGAAGAAAACGCGGGCTCAGCCATGTAGATCGGCCTGTTCGTATGACATCACCAGCGAGCGGTAATCCTCACGCTCCAAGAGATCTTCGTGTCGGCCTACAGCCACAACCCTGCCGGCTTCGATGTACGCAACCCGATCAGCCAACAAGATGGTGGAGATGCGGTGGGCCACCACAATGATTGTGGTGTCGAGATCGTGACCCAGGTTGTCGAGAATGCGGGCTTCCACCACCGGGTCGACTGCACTCGTGGCGTCGTCGAGTAACAACAATTGCGGCGAGCGAGCCAGAGCCCGGGCCAGAGCCACCCGCTGTCGCTGCCCTCCCGAAAGCGTCTGACCACGCTCTCCCACCACCGTTGCAGAGCCCGCCGGTAGCGCCGCGACAAACTTGTCGGCCTCTGCGAGCCGAAGCGAACCGTCAACATCAACACCTGATCGGCCCATCGCCACGTTCTCTGAAATCGAAGATGCGAACAGGAAAGCCTCTTGAAACGCTAGAGCCACCCCTCGTGACAGTTCCTCGGGAGCGAGGTCTTCGACCACAATCCCACCAATGCTGATACTTCCACCGGAAGGTTCGAGTAGCCCCGCGATGGATTCAAGCAGCGTGGATTTCCCAGACCCGGTTGGCCCCACCAACGCAAGCGTTTCGCCCCGATCAACGACAAACGACATTTCCGAGACCGCTTCGCTGCGGTCGTAGGTCACCGTCAGCCCGTCAACGACGACTCCCAACGGACCATCAGGCAGTGTGGCGGTGCCGCTGCGATCTTGGAGTGGATGGGCCATCACCCGATCGACACGTTCGAGGGACACCACCGAACGTGGCAGTTCCTCGAGAAAGAACCCCAATACACGCAAGGGGGTCGCGAGCAGCCCAAACAGAGTGGCCGCCAAAACCAGGTCGCCTTCGCTGGCCTCACCGCGAGACACCAGCCAGGTACCGACCAAGATCAGCAGAATGATGCCAATGTTGGGGAGCGAATCAATCACCGGCTCAAAGTTCGCCCGAAGCCGGCCAACCCGCACCCGCCATTCTCGCAACCGATCCGAAGCTTTGAGCATGCGCTCAACTTCAGCGGCTTCACGCCCCAGCGTCTTCACGATCACAGCACCATCGAAACTCTCGTGCGCGATCGCAGATACGTCGCCGACACGCTGTTGGGCAAGTGCCGCGGGTTCTTCCACCAATGACGTGTATTTCTGGCTTACGACGACCAACGCGGGGAAAAGGATCGCGGCGATCAGGGCTAGCAGCGGGTGGACCAACGCGATGCTGATGACCGAGACGACCACCAGCAGAACCACGCTCACCGAGAAGGCCAGAGGCTTCAGGACCACCGTGGCCATCTGTACGTCGATGTCGGCGTGAGCCAACAACTCCCCGGTGGGTTTGGAGCGATGGAAGTGCAAAGGCACGTCGAGGTAGTGCCACAGCAGCCCGCGTCGCCAATCTCGCTGGGTCCGGAATTCAGCCATCGACAGAAAGAACCGGCGGGTGACAACGCTCAGGCCGCGCACCAAAGACACACCAATCAGCGCGGCCATTGCCAGCCAAACACTGTTCGCTGAAACACCACCGCCTGAACCGGCACCCGCTAGTGCTCCATCTTCGAAAGCTGGAACGATCAGCTCATCGGTGACTCCGCGCAGCACCCAGGCGCCCCCGACCGCAGCGAACACGAACAGCGTCGCTCCAAGCATCGCAATCGTGTGAGGTCCCGGATGGGCGCGCAACGACCGTGCGATCAAGCGCCCGCCACGGCGCCAGATGTGATCGTCAAGGATTAGGACTTCACTCACAGAGCACGCACCGATAGGTCTCTGCCCAGAATCGGGCTACGGGCTTGATTTCAGAGTCGGTCAACGACTGCCGACGCGAACTCTGAACATTTCACTTCAGTCGCGCCGTCCATCAGCCGGGCGAAGTCGTAGGTGACGACCTTGTCGGCGATTGTGCTCTCCACCGCAGCAACGATGTCATCTGCTGCCTCCTGCCAACCGAGATGCTCAAACATCATCACTCCCGACAACAGCACCGATGACGGGTTGACCTTGTCTTGACCAGCATATTTCGGGGCGGTTCCGTGGGTGGCCTCGAACACGCCGTGACCCGTCACATAGTTGATGTTGGCTCCCGGAGCGATGCCGATACCACCAACCTGAGCGGCCAGCGCATCGGAGAGATAGTCGCCGTTGAGGTTCATGGTAGCGATGACGTCGAACTCGGCCGGGCGGGTGAGCACTTGCTGCAGCGCGATATCGGCGATGGCATCCTGCACCAGAATCTTGTCTCCCGGGTCCCCGCCGCATTCATCCCAACCGACAGCCACTTCGGAGAACTCTTCACGGACGAGTTCGTAGCCCCACTTCTGGAACGCCCCTTCGGTGAACTTCATGATGTTGCCCTTGTGTACCCAGTGGACTCGGTTGCGGTTGCGGCGCACCGCATATTCGAGCGCGGCACGTTGTAGCCGCTGCGAACCGGTCTTGGAGATCGGTTTGACACCGATACCGCTGTCCTCACGGATCTGCCAACCGAACGCGTCATAGAGGAGGTCCATCATCTTGCGGGCTTCGGGCGTGCCCGATTCGACTTCAAGGCCGGCATAGATGTCTTCGGTGTTTTCACGGAAGATCACCATGTCGACCAAGTGCGGTTCCTTTACGGGCGACGGTACGCCGGTGAACCAGCGAACCGGGCGGAGGCATACGTAGAGGTCCATGATCTGGCGAATGGCGACGTTGAGGCTTCGAAAGCCGCCGCCGATCGGTGTGGTGAGCGGACCCTTGATACCGATCAGGTGCTCGGTGAAGCTGTCGATTGTCGCTTGGGGAAGCCAGTCGCCGGTCTCGTTGAAGGCTTTTTCACCGGCAAGCACTTCGCGCCACTCAATGGTCCTGCCGTATTTGGCGGCTGCCGCGTCGAGCACCGACTTTGCGGCCGGCCAGATATCGACTCCCGTGCCGTCGCCTTCGATGAAGGGGATGATGGGGTTGTCGGGTACCGCCAGCGTGCCGTCTGATCGCATCGAAATCTTGTCTGCCATGGCGTTGACTGTAGCCGCCACGCCGCAGGTGCCATCAATTCTCAGCGGAGTCCGAGGACGGTGAGGAGGGCCTCGTCAACGCCCCAGAGTTCTTCGGGTGTGAGGTGGCCTGCCAAGTCTGCTAACCGGGAGGCATCAACGGCACCGATCTGCTCGACGAGCACCCTGGTCTTCTGCCCGCCGAGGTCTATTTCGGGTCGAAACGAAGCCGCTCGTGCGGATTGCGATGTCGGGGCCACTACGACGACTGACCGAGGAAGCAACTCGTCAGCTTGGATCACCACGCCGAAACGATCTCCGTGCTGTTCGTGCCCAGTTCCCTTTGGAAGTTTGAACCGAAAAATGTCACCGCGGAGCACGCATTGACTCCATCAACTCCGCTACCGCAAGCATCTCGGATCGATCAAGCTCGTCGGCTTCAAGCCTTGCCGCTTCAGCGGCTAGAGCAGCGCGACTGAGTCTCCGCCTCGCCGCCTCAACTAACGCGGAACGAATCGCCTCCGAGCGGTTCAAACCAGACGCCTCCAAGACGCGCAACGCCTTCGTGGCTTCATCATCAAGCCGAACCGAGACCGCATGTGTCACTCCGTCAATGTATCACATATTGCGATACAACCCGACACGGGTCTCATGCGTTCGGACTTGAGCGCTGGTCTCGTTGGGTATGGTGAAATGAGCACAAGAATCATCTGTGGTTATTTTCATCTGTGGTTATTGGAGACTCACAATGAGATCGAAGTACCTGCCGCGCATGCTGGCGGTTTGCGCTGCGCTGATGCTGGTGGCAGCGGCTTGCGGCGGCGACGATGACGGCGACACAACCAGCACCACGCTCGCTACCGACGCAACCGAAGCGCCAACCGAGGAACCTGCACCGGTTGCCGACGATCCTGAACTGGTCATCGGTCAAGTGATGCCCGAGACCGGCGCGCTGGCGTTTCTCAATGCGCCGATGATCGTGAGCATCGATCTGGCCATGCAAGACATTCAGGCCGCTGGCGGCAACGTGCGACTGCTGACCGGCGACTCCGCCACTGATCCCGATGTCGCCCCCGAAACAGTCAACCGCATGTTGGGCGAAGGAGTCCATGTGATCGTGGGAGCCGCCGCGTCGGGGGTGTCCCAGTCGTTCATCCAGACCCTGTACGACGCCCAGATTCCACAATGCTCCCCGTCCAACACATCGCCGTCGTTCTCCACCCAACAAAACGCCGGTTTCTATTTCAGGACCGTCCCCCCCGACCAGGCGGTGGCGCTGATTCTGGCCAACCTCGTCGCCGCCGACGGCGCCACGAACGTAGCCATTCCAGCCCGAGCTGACGACTGGGGCAACGCCCTAGCCGAGCTGTTGGCTGACAACTTCGACGAACTCGGCGTGAACTACGAGATCTTCTCCTACGACGAAGACGCGGTCAGCTACGATCCCACCGTCGCCGCCATTGAAGGCATGGGGGCAGACGCAGTGGTGCTGCTTACTTTCGCCGAGGGTGCACAGATCATCAGGGGACTGCTCGAAGCTGGGTTTCCAGCAACCGCTATGTACGGCAGCGACGGCATCTACGACCTGGGTCTGCCGACCATGGTGGACCCGACCAATCCCAACGTGCTTGACGGGTTTGTAGTCATCGCCGCGGGCGGTAGCGATGAGTTCAGCACCCGCCTCGGCACCCTGACCAATGGCAACGTGATCTACGGGGGCCAGTCCTACGACTGCGTAATGGTGCTGGCACTGGCGGCTCTGGCGGCTGGTTCTACCGATGGCCCCGCGATCATGGAACAAGTGCAAGCCGTTACCAGTGGTGGCCAGAAGTGCTTCGACTACGGCGAGTGCGCAAACCTGATCGCCGATGGCGCCGACATCGATTACGAGGGTATTTCTGGTCCGCTAGAGCTCGATGAAGTCGGCGACCCGGGATTCGGTCGTTACCTGATCGCCGAGTTCATCGACGGTGAATTCACAGTGATCGATAGCCAAGACGCCGACCTCGCCGAACTGGGCTGACCCGTGTGAGCAGTGCGCTCAGAGGGCCGGGTGGGGGTTGACGAGAGCTTGTGCTTCGTCGAACACGGCTTGGAGACGTGTGCCGACTTCGGTGCTCAAAGCAGCCAGCGCTGGACGACTCAGGCGGCCTTCCGGGGCTTGAATCGGAGCACCTATCACGATCACAGTTCGTACCCTTTTGGGGAACTTGGCTCCCGCAGCTAAAGCGGCTCCTGTTCCGGCGATCCCCACCGGGACGATCGGAACTCCCCGGCCAGCTAGGACCGGGGAAGCTACCGAGATACAGGCTGATCTCTTTCGAGGGGGCGGGTAGCTCGCGGCCTAGTGACTGTGCAGGCGTTGGCGCCTGTTGCAGTGTGTCGGTGCGTCACGACGCTCCCGCGCGAGTAGCGCTCATGGCGTAAACCTCAACAAGTGATGTACGCCTGTGAAATCTGCTCAAAGTAAGTGTCGGCGCGTACGCGCAATCAATAGCCCCAGCCGCGGATGGCGGCTAGCAGAAAACTGATCAGGACGGCGATCATGACTAGATACATCAGAGCGCCTACGGGTGCGAACAAGCTGAACCTTGAGCGTTTGTTGGCAAGGCGTTCTTCTCGCATCTTGGCCAGTTCAAGGTTCTGCTGCTGACGTTCACGCTTGAGTTCTAGGCGTTGCTGCTTGTGCTCGCTTGTATTGTATTCGTCAAGTTTCTCGGTAGCCGATTTTCTTATCTCGGTGGCCTTGGCCTTGGCCTGCGCTTTGGCTTTGGCTAGGGCTTTGGCTCGGGTTTCCGCTCTCACCTCAGCCTCGGCCTTCGCTTTGGCTAGGGCTTTGGCTCGGGTTTCCGCTCTCACCTCAGCCTCAGCCTCGGCCTTCGCTTTGGCTAGGGCTTTGGCTCGGGCTATTTCTTCATCTTCCGGCGGTTCGGTCATTGAGTAAGCCCGTCTGATCGTGTGGTATTTCAGGCTCGTTCGGGACTCCTCCCAACAAGCTCACAATAATATTACATGTAGCTTACAGTAATATCGCACCTCACAACGCCGGTGTAGGCTAGGAACAGGCGAGACTACCGAGTCAGAGGCTGACCACTTTCGGCGCGTCAAGACGTTCGCGCACCGTCTGCGCGGCGTGGTCAGTGTCGGCACCGGCGTCGCTTAGCGACCGGCATGAGCCGCGGCCGTACCAACGCAACATCGAGCCACGTAGAGCACAAACCCCGAGAGTGCCGCACCTTTAAGCATCAGATACAACGCCGATGAGCCACGCTGATCGGTGCGGACTTAGTCCGGGTCTCAGCGTCAGGTGATGAGAGCTTGTGCTTCGTCGAACACGGCTTGGAGGCGGGTGCCGACTTCGGTGCTCAAAGCAGCCAGCGCTGAACGACTCAGGCGGCCTTCCGGGGCTTGAATCGGAGCACCTATCACGATCGCAGTTCGCACCCTTTTGGGGAACTTGGCTCCCGCAGCTAAAGCGGCCTCTGTTCCGGCGATCCCCACCGGGACGATCGGAGCTCCCGTCTTGGAAGCCAAATATGACATCCCATCAAAGACTCCGGTGACCTGGTTCCCGCTCTGGCGGGTGCCTTCAGGGAAGACCAACAACATGGCGCCCGAGTCGAGGATCGCCCGAGCCGAACGTATGGCTTCTCGGTCAGCTTCACCGCGTCGCAGTGGTATCGAACCAAGCGCCGCACAAATCCACGCACCGACCGGATGAACAAACAACGATTCTTTACCCAGAGCCCGCAACCGGCGTTTGGTGCAGCCCGAAACCAGCGGGGCATCGAGGTTTGAGCGATGAACCGGAGCGATAATCACGGGCCCGGTCGCAGGAATATTCTCTGTCCCTCGGGACTGCAACCGGAGCCACCGCCACAGCAAAGTCCGGATGAGAAATCGGATCGTGTAATAGAACACCATCGAGCGGCGTTGCAGGCCAACGCCGAGAGCCCATTCCAAACTCTTCGCTTCTCGCGGCGCTTTATCCTCCGAGACCTCTGGCCTACCGCGCCGGGGACTCGCGGGTTGTTGGTTCATAGGCGGGAGTTTGGCACGGCGTCCCGCACCGCATCGCAAAAAACCTTGAAACTATGAGACCGGGATCGTCGGGGGTCAATGTGCTTGCTGACATTGCGAGCCAGTTCGCTCTTTCGCAGCCCCTCAGGAAACTCCGATTTCAACAGCCGTTCTAGGGCTTCCCAAGTCCCTCCCCGAATGGCGTCGGGATCCCGATATTTCGATTTCCGCGCGACATTACCACTGATTCGGGGATAGACGGCCCGAACCGCGTCCCAATCACCGAAGTACCAGGCTTCGAGTTCTTCGATCACGATGCGGTTGACAAGTTGCCATCTCTGTCCGCTTGCCATCGTGCGGGTCACGAGCCCAACTTCCTTAGCGGTCGTTTCCAACTGAGATTTTAGATCATGGCAGTCTTGCTGGTCGCGGTCGATCAGCACGAAGAGACGATCCACTGGCGGAAAGTACGATGTCAGACCACGCAGGCGATCCTCCAAGTTCTTGAGAAGATCTTGCTTGCCGCGGAACTCTCGAACGTCGATATCCACGTTATGGGGCAGAAAACGGGGAAGGAACCCACGCAGAAAATCCTCCATTGAGCGTTCCTCGACAAAGAACAGCAGACGCTTGACGGTGTCGGAGTCGAACGGATCGATTCCAGTCGCGGTCACGAGCGAACCAGAGGGTCACCGACTCCGAACCACCCTTCTGTCCACAGGTTGCCGAGCCGTCCTCCTGTGTCGATCTGTTGTGGGATCCCTTCAATTTCCGAAGCGCGACGGACACGCGTGTAGCCGTCATCGTCTCGCCAGAGGATTCTCACTTCCTTGGCCTTCAGACCGTCAAGAAAGAACGGTGAGTGTGTGGTCACGAGCAGTTGCGTGCGATCAAGAGCCGAACGGCACTCTTCGGCTAACTCGGGAATCAGTCGAGGATGGAGGAAGTTCTCGGGTTCTTCGATGCCTATGAACGGGTACGGGTTGGGTCCGTGAATAAGTACCAGGTAAGCGAGCAACTTGAGGGTGCCATCGGATGCATACCTAGCCAGAATCGGTTCGTCGAATGGAGCGTCCAGGAATTTCAGCAGCAGACGTCCGTCCTGCATCCTTTCAGCCTGCACCTCGGAAATGAGGGGTACTCGCTCACCAAGGATTCGTACGATCTTGTGGAGCAACTGCCCGTGGTTCTCGTTCAGGTACTGCACAACGTTGGAGAGGTTGTCTCCTGATCGAGTCAGGTTCTCTTGTGGTCCGCTTTCGGGTTGACCACGAGTGCCGTCAGCCGACAGGTAGGAGGTGTGCCAACCCATTATGAAGTCGCGCAACTTTACAACTCGCGGATGTTCGGTGAATTGTCCCAGGGCGCTGACTGCCAAGAGGTCAGGACTCTTGAGCCGGACCGGGATTCGCTCATCGGACTCGTCGGGAACCTCTCCGCTCGCCGCTTCTCCTCTGCCATGCGTGACTTCCAGGAACTTGAACGGTCGACCGTAACTCTGGCGTTTCCAACTCAGCCATTCGTGTTCCACGACTGGTCTACCTCTGAGTTCGTCGAGCTCAAGGTGGTAGGTGATCAGCGGGTTTCCTGCCGGTCCACCAACGGGTCGACCCTCACGGTATTTGATCTCGATCACCACCGGGCCAGAACTTCCTCTGGACTTTATTTCGTTGGCCCGCCCTCGTCGGTCCCAGGCACGTCTCAATCCAGTCTCGAAGCACTCGGACAGGAACGCGAACACGTCGAACACAGTGGACTTGCCACTGCCATTGGGTCCCACCAACACCGTCAGTGGAGTCAGATCCTTCAAGTCAACTTTTCTCAGCGCCCTGAAGTTCTCCACCGTGAGTGACACAACCCGTGGTCGATCTCGCTGAACCGCGCCTTGGTTCGTTGGCATGGGCATGTCGCGAGCGTAGCGGAGCGGACCCGAATGGGTTGTCCTTGGCTCCTACCACACCGGTCAGTGAAGAAACTGTCGTTCGGCGGTGAAGACCATGGCGACACCGCGCTCGTCGGCCGCGGCGATTGTTTGTTGGTCGTTGACCGATCCACCGGGTTGCACGATTATCGCTGCTCCAGCATCTGCGGCTGCGTGAATGCCGTCGGGGAACGGGTAGAAGGCATCGCTGGCACAGGCACCGCCTTGGGCTCGCCCATCCGCCTTGCTTGCAGCTATTTGGGCTGCTTCGACCCGGTTCTGTTGACCCGCTCCGATCCCGAAGGCCACGCCGTCACGAGCCAATACCACGGCGTTGGACTTGACATGACCACAAACGCGCCATGCGAAGGCTGCGTCGGCCAGCTCAGCGGCGGTTGGTTCACGCTTTGTGACCACTTGCCACTGAGAGGGCACCGATGCGAAACGCTGAGCCTCCTGAACCAGGAAGCCATCGGTGATCTGGCGCAGACTGACACCGGCCACAGAAGCTTCCTTGGGAGCCTCAGCGCGCAGAATACGGGTGTTTCGGCGCTTGGCAATCAGACGCTCAACAACACCGTCGGCGTAGCCCGGAGCAATGATCACATCCGCCTGAGCCGCCGATTCCAGTGCTTGCGCCGTGGACTCCTCGACGATTCGATTCACCGCAACGATCCCGCCGAACGCGCTTCGAGGGTCGCACTCGAAGGCACGTTGGTAAGCAGTGGCAAGGTCGAGGGCCAGCGCCGCGCCACAAGGGTTGGCGTGTTTGATGATGGCGACAGCACAGCCGTTGGAGAGATCGCCCAGTTCGTGGGCGAGACGCCAAGCCGCATCTGCATCAAACAGGTTGAGGTAGCTGAGCGGCACGCCGGAATATTGTTCGATTTGATCCCACATGCTGGTCTGGCCCATGGAGCGGTAGCGCGCCCCGTCTTGGTGTGGGTTCTCGCCATAGCGCAACACTTCGGCACGTTCGAGGGCTAAGTGGATCGTGGGGGGCAACGCCGCGGGCTCCGGCTCGGTGCTGTCGAGCCAGTCAACGATCGCCGCGTCATAAGCGGCGGTGTGGGCGAACGCCGCTCGGGCTAGACGACGCCGTGTGGTTGCGGACAAACCTGAGTTGTGGCCGAGGCTGCTGCCCGGTTCATCGCGGTGATTGTCGCGCAGTTCGGTCAGGATCGGTCCGTAGTCGGCTGGATTCGTGGCAACGCCGACGTAGGCGTGGTTTTTTGCCGCAGATCGCAGCAGAGTCGGCCCACCAATATCGATCATCTCGATTCCGGGCTGGGAGCGAAACGGATAGAGGTTGCCGACTACGAGGTCGATCACTTCGATGTTGTGGGTTTCGAGATCAACCTGATGCTCGGGGTCTTGTCGATCCGCGAGGATGCCCCCGTGAATACGGGGGTGAAGCGTCGCCACACGGTGGCCCAACATGATCGGTGAGCCTGTGTAATCCGCAACATCGGTTACCGCAATACCAGCGGCCGATATGACCTCGGCGGTGCCACCGCTGGAGATCAGTTCCCAGTCAAGGTCAACCAGTCCTCTGGCGAACTCCACGATCCCCGATTTGTCAAAAACGGACAACAGCGCACGGCGCCGACCCAAAACGCTACTCATTGCCTGAACCTAGCAAGCCGGCGACCTTACAGACCGGCAACAATGTCGGCCATGAGTTCGCCGGCTTCTGTCGGGTTCTGCCCGACGTGAACACCAGCATCGGTCAACGCTTCGATTTTGGCAGCAGCGGTACCTCGGCCTCCTGAGACAATTGCTCCTGCATGGCCCATCTTCTTGCCGGGCGGAGCGGTCACCCCGGCGATATAGCCGGCAACGGGCTTGGTCATGTGGTTCTTGATGAAGTCAGCGGCTTCTTCCTCGGCTGAACCGCCGATCTCGCCGATCATCATCACCGCCAGAGTTTCAGGGTCGTCTTCAAAGGCCTGCAAACAATCAATGAACGACGTACCGGGCACCGGGTCGCCACCTATACCCACACATGTCGTCACCCCGACATCTTTCTGCTTCAGCTCATAAAGCGCCTGGTAGGTGAGAGTGCCTGAACGGCTGACGATTCCCACAGGACCTCCCGGCTCAGCGATATGCCCCGCGGTGATGCCTATGTTGCACTTTCCGGGGCTGATAATGCCGGGACAGTTCGGACCGAGCAACAAGACATCTGGGAAGTCCCGCTTCAAGGCGTTGTAGAAGTAGATCTCGTCGTGGGCGGGTACTCCTTCGGTGATGGCAACAATGAACTTGGCGCCCCCCTGCGCGGCTTCAAGCACCGCACCGCGCACTCCTGGGGCGGGAATGAAAATACAGCTCGCAGTGGCACCCGTTGCCTGCACCGCCTCAGCCACATTGGCGAAAATGGGTACACCATCAACATCAGTGCCTGCCTTGGTCGGGTGGGTGCCGGCAACCACCTGCGTGCCGTAATCACGGTTCAGAAGGCCGTAGTAGCTGCCTTGTGAACCCGTGAGCCCCTGATAAATCACCTTCGTGTTCTCGTCGACGAAGATACTCATTGTCGGTTTCCTTTCTTCGTCGCCAGCTCAGCCTGCAAGCTCGACTACGCGGCGAGCCGCATCAAGCATTGTCGGTTGCATCATCAACTTGTCGGTCAGGTGAGGTTCCAGGATCGCTCGGCCCTCATCGGCGTTGGTGCCATCAAGCCTGATGACGATGGGGGAATCAATCTCCACGCGTTGCATCGCTTCGAGGATGCCGCCGGCGATCTCCTCGCCTCGGGTTATTCCTCCAAAGATGTTGATGAATATGGCCTTTACCGCGGGGTCGTTGTTGATGACCTCCAAAGCTCCGGCCATGACATCAGCGTTTGCGCCACCGCCGATGTCGAGAAAATTGGCCGGACTTCCGCCAACTTGGTTGACCACATCGACCGTGCTCATGGCTAGACCCGCGCCGTTGGCGATCACCCCGACCGAGCCCTCGAGACCGACGTACTGCAGGCCCTTGGCATGAGCTGCTTCTTCACGATCGTCTCGGCTCTGGGTGGCGTCGTATTGGCGGTAGTCGGGGTGACGGAACTCGCTGTTGCCGTCGAGGGTTACCTTGGCGTCAAGCACGTGTACGTTGCCTTCGGGTGTCAGCACAAGCGGGTTGATCTCGACGAGGTCGGCATCGCCTCGGGTGTAGGCGGTGTAAAGCTTCAACAACACGTCGACAGTCCCCTCAACTGCTGGAGCAGGGAGGTTTGCTGCAGCTACCCAGTCCCGGCATGTCGCTTCGTCGAGTCCGTCCAGCGGATCTATCCAGATCTTGGCGATGGCATCCGGGTTGGTTTCTGCGACCGTTTCGATCTCGACTCCACCCTCTACCGAGAGCATCCCGAGATGCTTCTTTGCCGAGCGATCAAGGGTGAAGCTGGCGTAGTACTCCTCGGCTATGTCTGATGCTTTTTCGATCCAGACCCGGCGAACGATGTGGCCTTTTATGTCGAGTCCCAAGATATTGCCGGCGTGTTGGCGGACCGCGTCAATATCTGGGGCGAACTTGACACCGCCCGCCTTTCCCCGTCCACCCGTATGAACCTGGGCTTTGACCATGACCGGTGTGCCGAGCCGTTCTGCTGCGGCTACGGCTTCGTCGACACTGAAAACTGCTTCGCCGGGTGAGACCGGCATTCCGTAACCGGCGAAAAACTCCTTTCCCTGATACTCAAAAAGATCCACCGCACCTCCAAAGTTCGCGTGAACTCAGGCGATACTAGGCGGGTCCCAATGCTGTGACACCTTCACTGCTGCTAAGCAGTCCGCCACAATCAGACGCGAGGAGCTATGCCCGTCGCCCGAGGTCCACAGATAAACGCCCGCAATGTCCTGCTCCTCGGATTCACCGCGGTGGTCATCGCGGCACTGCTCGGTCTGATGGTTTGGTTCGCAACGTCGCAAGGAAACACCGAGGTCCTCCTTGGCGACAGAGACTTCAACGCCGGCAAAGTCGGAGCTATTAGTCGCGAGATTCAAGACAGGGGTCCGATTCTTTACTCCGATGTGGGAGGTGGCGGGCAGCGTGACATCATCGTTAATCACATCGGCGCGGATCCTGAGCAGGGGTGGCTCGCCTTCGCCGCGCGGCGCGCGGAAGACCCCCGAGACTGTTACTTCGCGTGGGACGCCACAACCGAAGAGTTCTTCCTCACCACCGCCGTGGGCAGCAGCACCACCTGTGACGAGGTCACAACCGACGCTGCAGGTACCGGCCTGTTTCAATACCGTGTCGAGGTTCGCGACGGCAACATCCACGTTCTACTCAACGAAGACCCTGAGTGAGGCCACCCAACGTTGACTGCCTAGAGCTTCTCCAACGGGGCCAAGGACAGCAGCAGTGTCTTCTGTCCGACACCGGCAAAGTTCACGGTCGCTTCTGGACTGTCGGGGCTTCCGCCCATGTCGACAATGACTCCCTCGCCCCACTGCGAGTGACGAACATCGTCACCGATCTTCAAGTCGAGTGATTCAGCCCCTTTCGACGCGAAAGGCGACTTCGTAGGGGGACGACTCTCGCTCTCGAACACGCGGTCGACAATACGATCACGGTGCTCATCAATTCGAGACCCCCCGCTGCGGCCACCACCGCGTTGCTGGCCGCGTTGCTGATCGCTTCGGCTGCCGCCGAAGGTGCGCCCGCCGCTCGGGTACGAGCGGTCGAAACGGTTACTTCGGCGTTGACCGCTGATCTCGGTGACCAAATCTTCCGGGATCTCTGAGAAAAAACGGCTAGGCGGGTTGTATTGGGTCATGCCGTTGAGCATGCGGCTCCAAGCACACGTCAGATGGAGCATTTGCATCGCCCTGGTGACGCCGACATACGCCAAGCGACGCTCTTCCTCAAGTTCTCGGGGTTCACCCAGGGTGCGAATATGGGGGAGAACCCCATCTTCCATGCCGGTGAGGAAGACGACCGGATACTCAAGCCCTTTGGCCGAATGGAGAGTCATCAGCGTGACCACCGACTCGCTGTCATCCATGGCGTCGGTGTCGCTGACCAAGCTGATCCGTTCAAGAAACTCGTCGACCGTTTCGAAATCACGGGCCATCCCCAGCAGTTCATTGAGGTTCTCGAGCCGGCCTTCAGCCTCGATCCCCAGGGTCGCCTGGAGTTCTTCGAGATAGCCGGAGCGTTCAAGAGCTTCTTCGATGATGGTGGCGGGACCCGCGTCGAGTTCGCGGATGTCTGCTGTGAGTTGCAAGAACTGTTCGATACCGGTTGTCGCCCGGCCGCTCACGCCGGCGTTCCTATAGTCCTGCAATGCTGCAGAAAATGACTGACCGTTGGTAGCAGCCCAGGCATCCAGCTTGCCGATCGAGGAATCGCCCACGCCCCGTTTGGGCACATTGAGGACTCGCTTGACGCTCACTTCGTCGGTCGGATTGACGATGGCGCGCAGATACGCCACCGCATCCTTGATCTCTCGTCGGTCATAGAAACGAGCACCACCCACCAACTGGTACGGAATCCCGACCCGCACCAAGTGCTCCTCAAGCACCCGTGATTGGCTGTTTGTGCGATAAAAAACCGCCATTTCGTCCCAGCGCATGCCCTCATCAGCGTTCAAGCGGGCCAGTTCATGAGCCACATAACGAGCCTCGTCATGCTCATCGGTGGCGTGATAGCGCACGATCTTGTCGCCCCGTCCGCGGTCAGTCCACAGATCCTTCGGGACACGCCCCATGTTTTGGGCAATAACCGCGTTGGCCGCGTCGAGGATGGACTGCGTCGAGCGATAGTTCTGCTCAAGCACAATCGTTGTGGCGTCTGGAAAGGCTTTCTCGAACTCCAAGATGTTGCGCAGATCAGCACCTCTGAAGGCGTAGATCGACTGGTCGCCATCGCCGACGACCGAGACCCCCCGATGCTGTTCGGCGAGCATCAAGACAAGTTCGTTCTGGACCGAGTTGGTGTCCTGGTATTCGTCGACGAGGACATGAGCGAAGCGTTCGCGCCAGTGTTGCAGCACGTCGGGTTGAGTTCGGAACAGTTCAACGGTGCGCATCAGCAGATCGTCGAAGTCCATCGCCGCGGCGGCAACCAGGCGCCGCTGATATTCCAGGTAAATGTCTGCGACACGTTTCTGGAAAAAACCGTCAGCTCCGTCGGCATAGGCGGTCGCCGGAACATTGTCGTTCTTGGCATTTGAAATCGTGGCGTGGACTGATCGTGGCACAAATCTCTTGGGATCAATGTTGAGGTCTCGAATCACGTAACCGGTCAAGCGCCGAGCGTCGGCCTGGTCGTAGATCGAGAACCGGCCCGGGTATCCAAGCCGGTCGGCATCCCGGCGCAGGATCCGCACACACGCGGAATGGAACGTCGAAACCCACATTCTCTCGGCCACGGGGCCGACGAGGGTAGAGACTCGCTCTTTCATCTCGCCGGCAGCTTTGTTGGTGAAGGTGATGGCGAGGATTTCAAACGGCGACATGCCTTCGTCGATCATGTGGGCGATCCGGTGCGTGAGCACCCGGGTCTTGCCCGAACCGGCGCCCGCTACGACCAACAGAGGGCCGCCTGAATGCAGCACCGCGTCGTATTGGGACGGGTTCAAGCCCTCTAAAAGAGGCGATGTTTCGGGCATCGGCTCACCCTACCCGTGTGCACTGACACGACGACTGTCATCCACTCAGCCGTTCACCCAACCTGCATTGCCAAGTCGCTGTCGGCCTCCACCCCCCACCAGTAGATTGGCCCGGTGAACCAGGCTGAGATCGCTGTGGTGGTGGGCGTCGTAGCCACAGCCGTCACGTTCGTCCAGATCCTGCCCCAGATTGCACGGCTGCTGCGGATAGGTCGCACCGAGGGTGTGTCGCCGGTATGGGCAGCAATCGGCACGACCGTCAACATCGGTTGGATCGCCTACGTGGTGGCCGAGGAACTGTGGGTCACCATTCCCGCAGTTCTCGCCGGCGCGGGCAGCTACGGCGTAGTTCTATATCTGCTTTATCGCAACCATGCGGGCGTGCGAACCGGACTGCTGTTGTCCGCTGTGGTTGCCGTGGCATGCGTCGTGGTTCAACTGGTGGCCGGCTGGACGGTGCTGGGCACGGTGCTGGGACTGTCCAACGGGCTCTACCTCGGGCCGTCGGTGGTCGCAGCCTGGAGGTCTCATGTGCCGGTGGGAGTGTCGCCGCTGTCGTGGGTGCTGGTGGCGCTCGAAGGCATCCTCTGGGGCCTTTTCGGCGTTCTCGTCGAAGCTTCACCGGTTGTCGTCTACGGGGTCACCGCAACCTTGCTGGCAGCGCTCGTGCTGCTGCGCCTATGGGTCACCCGCCACCGCATCCGCCACGCCCTGAAGCCAACAACGAACGAGCCATAACGCCTCATTCAGGCCGTTAGTTTGTAACCAACGCCACGGATCGTGATGATGCGTTCGGGACGATCCGAGTTCGGCTCAATCTTCGCTCTGAGACGCTTGATATGGACATCAAGCGTTTTGGTATCGCCGACGTAGTCATAGCCCCACACCCGGTCGATGAAGGTTTCGCGGGTCACAACCATCTCCTGATTCAGCATCAGCAGAGCCAGAATCTGAAACTCTTTCAACGGGAGTTGGACAATTTCACCATCCACGGTGACTTCGTGGCGTTCGCGGTCCAACTGCAGTCCTCCGACCCGCAGAACCTGATCGTTGGAGTCATTCCCCAGACCACCGCTGCCAGACCTACGACTGATCGCAGAACGACGTAGCACCGCACGTATTCGAGCGACTAATTCCCGCAATCGATAGGGTTTCGCCACATAGTCGTCGGCCCCCACTTCAAGACCCACGACTGCGTCAATCTCCTCGCTCTTGGCGGTCACCATGATGATCGGGACCGAAGATGAAGAACGGATCTCTCGGCAAACGTCGATCCCGGATATCCCCGGCAACATCACGTCTAGGAGCACCAGATCCGGCTCGCTTTGTGCAAATCGGTCCAAGGCTTCTGCGCCGTCGCGTGCAACGTCCACCAGGAACCCCTCTCGTTGAAGCCCGACACGGAGAGCTTCCACGAATGACTCTTCGTCCTCCACGACGAGAATCCGAGCAGCCGTGCTGCTCATGCTGTGCTTTCACCGGGCACGTTGCTTGCGCCGGGCGCGGTGCTTTCGCCGGGCGCAGCCGGAGCCGCGGTGCTGTTCGGGGGCGTAGCCGGAGCCGTGGTGCTTGCGCCGGGCACGGTGCTTTCGCCGGGCGTAGCCGGAGCCGTGGAGGGCAGATGGTCATTGAGAGTGTCGGGGTCGTCTTCACCGTGGTCTGGGATCAATGGGAGTTCCATGGTGAAGGTTGCTCCTTCTCCCTCGGTCGACTCAACCGACACACGGCCTCGGTGATTGGCGGCAATGTGGCGCACCATCGACAGACCAAGGCCGGTACCACCAGTCATGCGGCTACGTCCTCGATCGACTCGGTAGAAGCGTTCGAATATGCGGTCCATATCCTGACGTGGGATCCCGATACCACTGTCAGAAACCTCAACCTCAACCTGACCGTGAATCTCGCGGATGCGAACCGATATGGAGCCGCCACCCGGGTTCGAGAACTTTATGCCGTTGTCAAGCAGATTGAACACAGCTGAAGTGAGCTGACGGCGGTCACCGCGCACCAGAAAATCGAGTTCCGGCGCTTCGACGTTGATCATTACGCCGCGTTGTGAAGCCGCCGCGCGCACCCGATCATGCGCTCCACCAACCACGCCTCGAATAGCAACCGGGGAAAACTCAGAATCGTCGCTGTGTTCAATTCGACTGAGTTCAAGCAAATCCTGCACCGTGCCGGCCAGCCGCTCTGCTTCAACAAGCAGGCGACTGGCGAGCGAGTCGATCACTTCGGGGTCATGCTCGCCGATCAGCGTTTCGGCAAGCAGTGACACTGCCCCAATCGGTGTGCGGAGTTCGTGGCTGATATTGGACACAAAGTCGCGCCGAATTGCATTGCTGTGCTCCAACTCGGTGACATCGTGAATGAGCGCAATGGCTCCCACAAGGTCACCCTCGATAAGGATCGGCATTGCCGAGACGAACAACACGCGCCGCGGCGGCCCATACAGCGCAACGCTCTGTTCAACCCTCTCGCCTCTTACCGCGGAGTGAATCAACTCATCAATCTTCTGAGCAATGACAGCTTCGCCGTGCCTGCCCTCGCGGTACCAACTAGCAGAACTGTTGCTGTAAACGACCCCCTCGCCTTCGTCGACAACAACAACGCCCATATCAATCGCCTCAAGGGCGGCCTCATAGCGGCGTTCAGTTCCCCGCAACTGTCGCTGCGCGTCGCTGGCCTCGAGCACCATCTCAAGACGCTTCACCGCAGCCACAGGTGTTTTCGACGCTGGTGCGACGGCACCCGAAACACGATTGGCGATGCGGTCAAGATGCTGGTTGACAAGGCGCCGTTGCCGAAGTCCAACGACAAGAATCCCCAGCGCACCGGCCGCTGCTACTGCCAAAGCGACCAACAGCGCTGTCATGCCAAACCGCTCCTATCAAGTCTCGTCGGAAACGACGCCAAATTCGGCCAGTCGAGCCTTCGCCCGCAGGGCGCCCGAGTGTTCGGGCAGCCAACCATCGACCATATAGCGAACGCGTTCACCCATGTTCACCGCGTGATCGCCGATCCGTTCGTAAAACCGGCAAACAAGCGCCAATTGCACTCCCACCTGCAAATCAAAGGCATGCTCGCGGTTGCTTTCAAAGATCGCCCCTATGGCATCCAGATGAAGCTCATCAAGTCGGTCGTCAATGTCATCAAGAGCGACCGCCAGCCCGCTGTTGCCTTCTGCGTAACTGTCGATCGCCAACCGCACCAGACGTGCGGCCTCCTCGGCCATTTGGGCAATCAAACCCCGGATTCGGGGGCCGAAGGAACTGCCATAAACGCGGCGAGTCGCTTGGGCGATGTTGGCCATCAAATCGCCGGAACGTTCGATCTCCGCGTTCATCCACAAAGCCGTCGTGATAGCTCGCAAGTCTGATGCCATTGGCTGCTGCAGAGCCAGAAGTTGGTAACAGCGTTCCTCAAGCTCCACTGACATTGCGTCAACCGCGTCGTCGTCCTCAATAATTCGCTGCGCCTCGGCGAGGTCTCCCGACAAGAACGCTTCTGTTCCGCGCGGGATGCTCTCACCGACAACACCCGCCATGCGAACGATGGCCTCACGGATCGACTCAAGCTCTTCGTGATAGGTCTTGCGGAGTTCTTCAGTCACCGTGTATTCCTCTCATCTCATCCGAAGCGGCCGGTCACATAGTTCTCGGTTCGCTCATCGGAGGGATTCGAGAATATCTGTTGCGTCCAGTCGTATTCCACCAATACACCGGTTCTGCTGTCGGACTCTGGATTTACCTCCACCGAGAAGAAGGCAGTGCGATCACTGACCCGAGCGGCTTGCTGCATGTTGTGAGTGACTATAACGATCGAATAGTCGTGCTTCAGTCCGTGCATCAGTTCCTCGATACGGGTTGTAGCAATGGGGTCCAGCGCCGAGCACGGCTCGTCCATAAGCAACACGTCGGGGTCGGTGGCAATCGCCCGAGCGATACACAAGCGCTGCTGCTGCCCACCAGACAAACCCAGGGCATTCTCATCGAGCCGGTCCTTGACTTCATCCCAGAGCGCGGCCTTGCGCAGCGAATTCTCCACGATGTCGTCCATCGCCGGACCTTTTCTGGCCAACCCGGCGACCTTCGGACCATATGCGACGTTGGCCCGAATTGACTTTGGAAACGGGTTGGGCTTTTGAAAAACCATCCCAATCCGACGGCGCACTTCAACCGCATCAACTTTCGGATCGTAAAGATCAACTCCGTGGTAGAGCAGCGAGCCCGTGACCCGAGCCGTCTCAATCAGATCGTTCATTCGGTTGAAGCATCGCAACAGAGTGGTCTTGCCGCAGCCTGACGGGCCGATAAAGGCAGTGATCTCATTTTCGTGAACTTTGAGACTGGCATCTCGAACAGCCCGAAACTCTCCGTAGTAGACGTTCAACTCTTCAACATCAAAGACCACATGGGGCACCGACGGACTCTCCTCGTCCATCTCCAGGACTGGCTCTGAATCGGAACCCTCAGTCAGATCATCGATCACCGTCATATCAGGCTCCTCGGAGCTTTCACTGTTTTCGTCAAGCATTGTCCCATATGTGTACGTCATGAGTCAGCCTCGCTTCTTCTCGAAACGGTTACGAAGCAGGATTGCTGTCATGTTCAGCAGCAGTACCAGCACCAGCAACACAACAATGGCGGCCGCCGCCGCTTCAGAAAAACCCGGATCCCGGCCGCGTTCGCTCACCCACTCAACGATGACAATGGGAAGTGCAGTGAACTTCTCACGCAGCCCTGAGGTGTCCCACAACTCAGGGTTGCGGGTAAGGCCACCAGTGATCGCGCCAACAAGAATCAGCGGAGCGGCCTCGCCAATGGCGCGCGACATGGCCAACAACGTGCCTGTCAAGATCCCCGGCGCTGCGTAGGGCAGAATCTGAGTCCGGACCATCTCGGACTTGGTTGCGCCAAGACCATACGCGCCCTCCTTGAGTCCGGAAGGCACCGAACGCACCGCTTCTTGTGCAGTAATGATCACGATCGGCAACACCAACACCGCCAGAGTCAACCCTGCTGACAGAACAGAACGGCCACCGGTTGCGTCAGCCAGCCAACCGAGACCAACGAAACCGAAGATGGTGCTGCGCTCGACAAACAAGAACAGGCCAAGAAGCCCGTAGACCACCGATGGCACACCGGCGAGGTTCCTGATCATCAGTTCGATGATCGCGGCTAGGCGCGACTTCAGCGCATACTCCTCCAAATAAATGGCGGCACCGACACCGATGGGGAACGCCGTCAACGCGACGAAAACACCGATCCAGACCGATCCATACAAACCTTGTTTCACACCGAGTTTGTCGTCAATCGAACGAGACCGAAGGGACCCGTTCAAAAAGTCCCAAGCCCGAGTTGAAAGCTGGGACCAAGCGTCAGCAACGGTATCGACGATCAGCACCGCAAGTATGAGCAACGACAACACCAGGGCTGAAAGAATCAGCACTCTGAAGAGTCCACCGGCTACGTCCGTCTGCTTCTTCTCGAATCCGGTCGCACCTCGTTTGGCAACCGTTCCTATCGTGGCGAAAGTCATGTCAGTAGTGCTCCCGGATACGAGACACGAAGCGGTCACCGATCAGGTTGAGTCCCAAAGTCAACAAGAAGAGCACCAGACCGACAAAAAACAGACTCTGAAAGGTCAGACCCTCGCCAACGACTTGATCCGTGCCCGATGCCAGCGAAGCCATTGCCGAGGGCATGGTGAGACTGCCTTCGTAAGGTGAGTAAGTCTTGATTGCCGCATCAGCCGCGCCGCCCGCCATAAACACGACCATCGTCTCGCCAAGCGCACGAGACACCGCGACGATCAGTGAGGCGACCAGCCCCGAGATAGCGGCAGGCAACACCACCCGCAATGTCGTCACCGCGTTGCGCGCACCCAATCCCGCGGAAGCCTCGCGCAGCGACTTCGGGACCGCGCCCATCGCATCCTCCGATATCGATGCCACCAAAGGAACCGTGAGAATCCCCACGCCGATGCCGGCCGTCAGCATCGAGCCTCGGCCGCCTTCACCACCGATATGGGCTACCACGTTGGGAGCGAGCCACAACAGTGCGAAGAACCCGAGAACCACACTGGGGATTCCCGCAAGGATTTCCAGGATCGGCTTGATAATTGCACGGTGCGTCGGCCGCGCGTATTCCGAGAGGTAGATCGCCGCGCCCATCCCCAGCGGCGTGGCCACGATCATGGCGATCAGGGTGGTCCATAAGCTCGCCACCAGCAGTGTCGGCATGTCGTAGATTCCGCGTCGTGGGAACCAGCCGATCTGACCCCAGGTATCGGACCAATCAACGTCGCGCATGAAGATCCATGCTTCTGAAATCAACGCGTAGATGATCAGCGCGGAGACCACCACCGAGACCAACGCCGCGCAGAACATCACTCGGCTGATGAACATCTCCTTGCGTACGCGGCGAGGTGAGCCTGCGAGGGCAGTCAGGCTCAACTGGCCGGAGACGGACTCAGGAGTTTCCACCTTCAGGTTCGCTCGGTCCATGCCGCGCGGATATCGGCCTTGGCAGCATCGGTCAACTCAACGTAGCCAACTTCGCCCACAGCCCGATCAAGGCCGACACCCATGTAGAAGTCAACATAGGCTTCCAGTCCCGGGTTGTTTGCAGCCCTGTCAGAGTTGACATAGATGAACAAGGGGCGACTCAGCGGGTATTCACCCGAAGCGATGGTCTCGGGCGTGGCTGCAACGCATCCACTTTCGCCGTCGTCAACTTCGAGGAGCTTGACCCCTTGCGCGCCGTTGGCGAACGCAAAGCCGACCCAGCCGAGCGAATTATCCGAACCGGTAATTCCTTGCAGGATCACGTTGTCATCACCGGATGGGTTGTAGTCGGGTCGAGTAGTGCCCTCTTGGCCCCGCTCTTCTGCCGGATCTTCAATCACCAGTTCAACGTACGTATCGAAGGTCCCAGACTCTTCCCCTGGGCCGAAAATGTCGAGCGGCACGTCGGGGAGATTTCCGGCACCGCCGAGTTCGGCCGATACTGCATTCACGTCAGCCCAAGAACCACTGCCAGTTGCCTCAGGGCCGGTAAGGGCATAGAGATCAGCGAACGACACACACTCGACCAGATCATTGGCGGCGTTGGTCATGACGCCCAGGCCATCAATGCCGACTTGCAACTCCACGTAGTTGATCCCGCTGGCTGCACATTGGGCTGCTTCGCTGTCTCTGATCGCCCGCGAGGCATTGGATATTTCGGTCTCACCGCTGCAGAACAGGACGAAACCATCACCAGTCCCGGGGCCGTCGACAGCAATCAAGACATCAGGGTGGATGTCATTGAACAACTCTTGGACACGCAAAGAGATCGGTTCAACCGTCGAGGAACCGGAGATGAAGATCTCGCCGGAAGGACCGCCGGAATCGGATGGACCACCACACGCCGATGCTGCGAGCGCCACACTCACAGCCACCACCAGCAGCCGAACCACACGCTTCAAGCGACTCATAGGCGTTCCTTCCGATGAGGACGGGTCCGCGTTGCGCGAACCCTGCTCCTGACCGAAAGCTACGGGAGCTACGAGAAGTCGCACCCCCAAACAGGTGAACCGAAAGTGAACACCCGGTGAACCTTCCGCCGGCCAAGACCGGCAGGGCGGTGCTCTATTCGTCGGTCGGCAATTCAGGTGGTCGTGTGATGCCGATCCCCAGATGACCCTCGATGCGAGCCAACCGCTCCCTGACGTCGCCCAAACCGATACCGAGAGCCTTGATCTCCCCGCTCAGCTTGGTGTCGAGAGCCTTGATCTCTCCGCGCAACTCGGTGCCGAGAGACTTCAACTCAGTACGAAACTCAGAACGGGTGTCATTGTTGAGTTGGATCACGAGGTCACGGGTCTTGGAGTTCTCACGAGACTGGTGCCAAGAGTTGCCGAGCATCGCCACGAAGATTGTCGAGATCATCGCCAACAAGGCCGCGTCCATATGTGCAACCTAGTCGATTCGTCAGAGTTGTCAACTCAATAACATGAAATGCTATTAAAATTCCTACGCAGATGCCGGTGTCGCCCTCCCAGGCCCGACAAGTCCGAAATAATTCGGTTGACAGATAGGCTGAAGTCCGCCACTCTGGTTTCGCCGAATTTCCGGCCGCAGGACAGGACCGACATGAGCAACATTCATCGCACCGAACATCAGCTTCAAGCTGACATTGCCGCGCGCGTAAATGTGCAGACGGTCATGCCAGCTTCTTGGTTTACCACGAAGCCGTATTTCAACCCGCGGCCCTTCGGCGCTCCCTCTGGGTAACTAGACCCAACAACGGGAAGTACGCAGAAAGGCCGCTGGTAATCCCAGCGGCCTTTCTGCGTTGCCCAACCAGTTCTCACCGCACTGCCAGACAAGAAACCGACAGAAGACGAAAACCGCCGACACATTGAAACCCAAGACACGGAAGGAGACGGGGTCATGTCCACCCTCGTCGACATCACTGAACAACTCCCAGCCGACAACACCACTTGGGAGACGCACGCGGCCTGCAAGACGGTGGATAACGCCTATGACTTGTTTTTCTCCGACGACATAGGCGAGATTTCTGCTGCCAAACGTGTCTGCGCCGAGTGCCCGGTGATCGCACCATGCCTCGAAACTGCTCTGAACAACCAAGAGCAATGGGGAGTATGGGGTGGGCAGCTCTTCATGAACGGCGAGATGCTGACCGTCAAACGCCGTCGGGGTCGTCCTCCCAAGGTGGCTCGCCCCGAGGATCTGATGCCGGTGATTCCGGTGCCGATGCATCTTCGGGAACGAGCGGAACGGCGGACCGCTTAAGGCGCTGATCGACCACTCCTCTGAGAACCCGGGCAACGGTTTACGCGAGCCTCGGTTCTTGGTCGATCAGCGCCCGAGCGGCCGCTAGGCCGAGGGTGGCTGGGGCGTTCTGCGAGGTAGCGTTTGGCGGAGTCTTCGTGCCGGAGTTCTGATGCCCTTGTTCTGTAAATTCGCCGCGGTCTTGTTGACCGTTGTGTTGGTCGCTGCTTGTGGTGACGACACCTCCAGCGATTTTGGTGACGCCAATACCATCGATCTCAGCAACGGAGCACTCAGTCCCGAAACTGAGGACGTTCAAACCGCGCCTGTCGACGGGTCTATTCGCGATCTTGGATTCGCCTCACTGGTTGGTGATCACCAAGACACATTCGCAAGCCATCTCGACAAGCCGCTGGTAGTCAACTTCTTCGCTGCTTGGTGCGGTCCCTGCCGGGCCGAACTGCCCGAGTTTGAATCCGTCTACCAGGAACTCAAAGATCAGGTGAACTTCATCGGTATCAGCCGCGACGAATCCGCCGCGCCGTCGCTCGAATTGCTGGCCGATACTGGAGTCTCTTATCCATCGGGATGGGACCGGGACGGGTCGCTGTTCCCAGAACTACGCTTGTTTGGCATGCCCAGCACCCTGATGGTTGATCGCGATGGAGTAGTTGTGGAGCAGTGGACCGGCGTGCTCACCACAGAAGATCTACGCGACCTGATCACGGAGCACCTGCTCTAATGGGTATCAACCAGGGCGGCTCCGGCTACACCCGGCGAAAGCACAGTAAGGTCCGCTGATGGGTGTCTACGCCTTTCCTTTCGCGCTGGGTTTGGTTGCCGCGTTCAACCCGTGTGGTTTCGCCTTGCTGCCCGTCTACCTGTCGTATTTTTTGGGTGTCGACGGTGACAACAAAGCCAGTCGGCTAGCCACCATTGTGCGGGGCCTGGTGGTGGGCTTGGTGATGACTGCGGGATTTGTGGCCGTGTTCGGGATCTGCGGCGTGGCATTCGAAACGTTCATCAACCAAGGCACGGTATTTGAGTACACGGGTTATGTGACGATCGCGATCGGCGTGTTGATGCTTCCCTTGGGTGTCTTCATGGCGCTGGGCAAGGACTTCGTGCTGCGGCTCCCGAAACTGAACCTGGGAACCGGCAGTCGGGATCTCTCATCGGTATTTCTTTTTGGTGTGAGCTACGCGGTCGTCTCGTTGTCGTGCACTATCGGGTTGTTTCTGTCGTCGGTCACAACCTCGTTCACAACCGACGGATGGTTGGAAGGATTCGGCAACTTCCTCGCCTATGCGCTCGGTATGGGCGCTCTGATCACCTTTTTGACAATGAGCTTGGCGCTCGCCAAAACCGACGTGGCCAAAGGGATGCGGCAGGTACTGCCCTACGTGGGCCGTTTCTCGGGCCTGGTGCTCTTGGTCGCGGGTCTCTATCTGATCGACTACGGCTACTTCGAGATCCGGCTGTTGTCGGGCAGCAACTACTCAAGCCCGAGGGTTGACAGTTTTCTGGAGATGCAAGCGGCGGTCAACAACTGGATCCAGGACACCACCCCGGAGCGCATCGCGGTGATCAGTGTTCTGGGGGTGATCGGCGCGCTGATCATCGGTTGGCGAGATCTCGAAACCGACAGAATCAAGCGATTCAGTGTCAGCGCTGGTTTTATCTGCAGCTACCTGATCATTGAGTTTCTGTTCAACCAGGGAGAGTTCATTTTCTTGCCACTGCTCCGCTTCATCGGAGGATGGCCGCTGCGGGTTGTTCATTGGTTCAGCGACCCGTTGCGCTTCGGCGTGCCTATCGAAGCTGCACTCACGGCACTGGTCGTTTGGCTCGTTTGGCGGCGGTTTGCTCGTTATCTCCGCTCCCGATCCGCTTCAGTTGCTGACAACCTCACGGGAACCGACAACTAGCCGCGGTCAGGGGGCGAGACGCTCGATTATCCAGGCGTCCGCTTCTCGGCGGTAACGGACCCGGTCATGAAGACGGTCCGGACGGCCCTGCCAGAACTCAACGCATCGGGGTGTAACCAGGTACCCGCCCCAGTGGGGCGGTCTCGGTATCTCACCTGGGTACTGCTCTTCCAGTTCTGCGACGCGATCCTCGAGTTCGGCCCGCGACCCGAGCACTGCCGACTGCTCGCTAGCAACAGCACCAATCTGGGCGCCGCGAGGACGGCCCGCGAAATATGCGTCGGATTCCGACTCGGGAACATGGCTCACCTCGCCGACAACACGTACTTGCCGCTCAATCTCACGCCACACCATCGTGAGCGCGGCACGGCCGTTGGCTTCAAGTTGGGTGCCCTTGGCAGACATCCGGTTGGTATAGAACACGAATCCGCGGCTGTCGGCGCCTTTCAACAGAACGGCCCTGGCATCGGGCCATCCATCGGCGTCTACCGTTGATAACACCATGGTGTCGGCGATGTAGGGGTTGACGTCCACCCAAAGGTCGAACCATGCGCGGAACTGCGTCATGGGATCTTTGGCGACATCTGAGACGTCGAGTCCAATGCGTCCAAACTCTTCACGCATGGCGGCCATGTCCATTGCCGGAGCCTACTGTTTGCGGGGTGAGCGCTAGTCGTCTATTTGCAATCGCAGGCTTGGCGATGGCGGGAGTCGCAGGTGCGTCGTTGCGATGGGCCGCAACCGAAATCATCGACAACCCGTTGTGGACCTTGCTGCTGCTCAACAGTGCCGGAGCGTTCATCTTGGGCTTGCTGCTGCGCACTCACGCAGAGCACTCATCAATCCGGCTCTGCCTGGGAGTCGGCTTCTGCGGTTCTCTGACCACCTTCTCCACACTCGCAGCCGAAATAGCCGAGCGCATCAACCAAGGTCAATATCCCGGGGCGTTCGGATTCACCGTCATCACTGTCGGCGTCGGACTCATCGCTGTGGTGGCCGGACGCCAGCTGGGCGCTCAGCTGGAGAGCAGGCGCACATGACCATTATGGCATTCGGCGCCGCCGCTCTGATCGGCACACTGGCGCGTTGGCAACTGGGAGTACGCCTCGGATCACCGCAGGGAACTTTCGTCGCGAATATTGCCGGGTCGTTCGCCTTTGGACTGTTGCACGCAGCCGGACCCGACGAATTCATCATCGTCGGAATCGGTGGCCTCGGAGCCTTCACAACCTTCTCGGCGTTGGCCGGAGAACTCATCGAGATGTGGCCCCGCTCCCACAAGCGCGCCGTGGCTTACGGCTCGTTGACCCTGATCGCCGGCGTAGGCGCCGCTTTGCTCGCCATCTCGCTGGCCTAGACCGGTTGATCAGCTCGGGATCGTGATTTTGGTGAGGCCGCTGAGGTAGGGGTGTAGGACTTCGGGCATCTCGATTGAACCGTCGGGTTGGCGATAGGTCTCCACGATCGCGGCCCAAACCCGTGGGACTGCCAGGGCAGATCCGTTGAGGCTGTGGACGAACTGGGTGCCCTTTGTGCCCTCAGACCGATAGCGAATGTTGGCGCGCCGAGTCTGGTAGTCGGTGCACCACGAAACCGAGGAAACCTCAAGCCAACGATCAGCGCCGGGAGCGAACACCTCGATGTCGAAAGTGCGTGTGCCTGCACCGCTGATATCGCCGCAAGCCAGGTCAAGCACCCGATGAACCAACCCCAAGTCACGAATAGCGCTCTCGGCCCGGTCGAGGATCTCCATATGCATGTCGTGACCCTGCTCCGGTGTGCAGAACGCATACATCTCGACCTTGTCGAACTCATGAACCCGCAACAAGCCGCGGGTGTCACGTCCCGCGGCACCAGCCTCGCGCCGGTAGCACGAGGTGTGAGCCATCAGCCTGATCGGTAGTTCGTCCTCGTTCAGGACCTCACCAGCAAACATCGAGGTCAGCGGCACCTCAGCGGTCGGAATCGCCCACAGGTCGTCGCGTTCAATGTGGTACGCCTGAATAGCGAACTTCGGCAGATGACCAGTCCCGATCATCGTGTCGGTCTTCACCAGGGTCGGCGGGCGGACTTCTTCAAAGGCATCACGGTTGCGGTCGAGACCATAGGCGATCAGCGCTCGCAACAACTGCGCGCCGTCGCCGCGGTACATCACGAACATCGAGCCCGAGAGACGCACCGCGCGGTCAACATCGAGTATCTGCAGTTGTTCACCGATCTCCCAGTGGGGAACCTTCTGGTGATCACCGAAAGCGTCCAGGTCCAAGCCAGAGTTTCGGACTTCGACATTGCCTTCTTCGGTCAACCCGTCGGGGGCATCGGGCGAAGGCATATTGCTGACGTTGAGCAGAAGACCTCGAAGCTCAGCTACCAACTGCTCGCAGCGCTCATCAAGGACTTTCTCACTCGTGCCGAGAGAACGACTGTGATCGGCCAGAGCCTGCGCCTCGCCTGCCTTGCCCTGGGCGTGTAGCGCACCAACCTGCTTGGAGGTTCGCCGAATCTCTGAGCGAATCTCGTCGCGCTCGGTGGAAGTTGCTCGCAGTTGCGCGTCCATCTCAACGATGTCGTCGATCGACGATGTGGGCTCCCCGCGACGCGCGATAGCTGTCTTGACAGCTTCGGGGTCCGACCGGATCAACTTGATGTCGAGCATGGCCGTTGACGGTAGCGCCCCATCAGCACCGTTCCCTCAGAATAAGGGGGTGGGATCAAGTGGGGGCTTCGCGTGGGGGCTCGGGGTTCTCATCGAATGCCCGCTGCACATCGTCGAACGTCAGATCGGGCGTGATAGCAACCGCACCAACACGTTCCGGTTTTGGAGGGGGTTGTTTGCGGGTTCTTCTAGCCACAAGATCGGCCTCGCGGCGTCCGGAGGCAAAACGGAAGTAGCGGAAAGTGATGAGCGCCCAAAGGTAGAAGCCTCCGATGACTTTCATCACCGCACCAGCGGCTTGCTGGTCGTCGGTCGGGGAAATTCCCCAGAGTGGCTCAGCATGGTCATAAGCCGAGTAGACAACTCCTTCCGCGAACGTCAACCACCCTGCGGGGACGGTCGGCACGATCGAACTGGCAAACAGGTAGACCATCTTTCCTGGCTCGCTCATTTGGAGTTCGGGTAGCGGACCGACGACCGGGAACCACATCAACAACGCCGAGAAGAACACCGCCAGATGGATGGTGTAGTGGAACACCCCATTCTCGACCGACAAGTTAACGACCGCGGCCCAGTGCGAAAGGATCTGCAGAGCATTGAATATGACCGCTGCCACCACCGGCCGGGTAAGGACTCGCAACGCTCGCGAGACCACGCCACCGTCGATCACTATCAAGCGGGCCAACCACTCCGGTATCGCCAGCAGCATCAGTGGCGGGACGATAAAAGCGATCAGCAGATGCTGACCCATGTGGACCGAGTAGAGGTGTTCCTCAGCGATGTCATGCAACGGCCAGTCCGCAGCCACCCACAGCAAGAACACAGCAAGCGCGAAACAGCGTTTCTGTCGTTTCGTCACGACGGTTTGCCCCGCAGGCACCACCATGGGGCCGATATGGCGAACCGCGTAGTAGCCGAGCGCGACGATCCCCGCGATCAGCATCCAAACGGCGGGATGGGCCTCAAACTCCCAAGGCCCGTCCATTCAGATCACGCCCAGAACTCGAAAGCCGCGAGTGCCGCGACATACACGCCGACAGCCAGCAGCAATCCCCCGACAAACAACTTGGCAAAGATCGGATTGTCGAATTTCAGATGCATGAACCAGGTCGCCACAAGCCAGAACTTGACGACCATCATCAGCAGCAGCGACGGGATCAGAAAACTCCCCCAGGAAAACCCCAAATCGAAGTAGGTGAGCACCTCGACCGCGGTGATAGCACCGAGGATCAGCGCGATCTTGACGTAGGCCCAATCTGACGGGTGATCATGCTCCGCGTGCTCGACGTGCTCCGCGTGCTCGACATGCTCCGCGTGCTCGACGTGCTCCGCGTGCTCGGTGTCAGCGGTGCCTTCGTGTCCGGAGGTGGTCGTGCTCATGCGTCTCTCCAAACTCTAGGCCGGAACCAGATATATGACAGTGAAGATGAAGATCCAGACAACGTCAACAAAGTGCCAGTAAAGACCTGCTACCTCTACGGTCTCGGCGTGCTCTGGACGCAGCTTGCCCTGCCACGAAGCAACCACCAAAGACATCAACATAATGATGCCGAGACTGACGTGAACCCCGTGGAACCCGGTCAAGGCGTAGAACGCTGAACTAGCCGGATTGTTGGTGAAGCCGACACCCTCACGCAAGAAACTGGTGAACTCATACACCTGTCCACCGATGAACACGCCGCCAAGCATGCTCGTCGCCAAAAGCCAAACACGCGCACCGTGGTTATCACCCCGAGTAAGCGCGGCGAGAGCCAGCACCATCGTCAGCGAACTCATCAACAGCACGAACGAACTGATTGACGTGAACGGGATGTCGAAAACGTCGGTTGGGATCGCCCGGTTGTCTGGACCGCGACGGGTCTTGTAGAGCAGGTAGGTCGAAATCAGGCCACCGAAAAGAAGGCATTCCGAACCGAGGAAGACCCACATCGCCAACTTGGTGTTGGAGATCCCGGTGGAAGTCCCGTGATCGTCGTGCGCTTCTGGCGCAGCGGGTTCTGCGGTTGCGACTGCCATGATCAGGCACCTCCTTGCTGGTCGCCGGGCGTAGCCGGAGCCGCGGCAGAGCTAGCGCTACTAACGCCGGGCGCAGCCGGAACTCTGTTATCGCCGGGCGTAGCCGGAGCCGCGGCACCGTCGTCACCGTTATCGCCGGGCGCAGCCGGAGCCGCGGCAGCAGGGTCAGCGTCATCACCATCGTCACCGTCGTCACCGTCGTGGTCATCGTGGTGGTGGTCATGGGTTGCGTCGGGGTCATCAACAGGTTCAAGAGCCCAAGCGAAAATCCCCATGCCGACCAGCAGACCGCCAGGAACGCAAAGCCACAGGTTGAAGATCAGGCCATAGCCGATCAACGGCAGGCCCACAGCCAGTACCAGCGGCCAGAACGATGGCGCAGGCAGATGCACACCCTTGGCCGAACCGTCTTGGGCTGCTTCTTCAACCGTGGCGATCTGCACGACCTGCCCGTTGTCATCGAAACCGTATTTGCGGTGCCACCATTCGTCGAGACCCTCAACCGTGGGGACCTCATCAAAGTTGTGCTCTGGAGCCGGCGAAGGAATCATCCACTCAAGGGTCCGGGCATCCCAAGGATCGGGACCCGGAGGCGGCAAATCGGCTGCCTCACGTTTCGACTTCCAAATATTGTGGAACAAGACCAGAACTGAATAGGCAATGATGAACGAGCCGATGGTCGCCACCATGTTCCAGAACTCGAATCCAAACCCGGCCGAATAGGTGTCAATACGACGACTCATCCCCTGCAAACCGAGTATGTGCATAGGCCCGAAAGTCAGGTTGAAGCCAATAAGCATCGACCAGAAGTGGATCTTGCCGCGGCGCTCGTTGAGCATGTAACCGAAAATCTTCGGCCACCAGAAATAGAGACCCCCCATCAACCCGAGCACACCACCACCGAAAATCACATAGTGGAAATGAGCCACGATGTAGTAGGTGTCGGTCTGTTGAGTATCGGCCGGAGCCAAAGCGTGGGTCACTCCCGACAGCCCACCGATGGTGAACATCGCCACGGTTCCCACCGCGAAGAGCATTGCCGTTGTGAAACGGATCTGTCCGCCCCACATCGTGGCCAACCAGTTCAAGACCTTCACACCGGTCGGCACTGCGATGAACATTGTGGACAAAGAAAACGCCGCCACCGAGATCGGACCGATACCCGACACAAACATGTGATGCGCCCAAACACCCCATCCCATGAAGCCGATGGCGATACCCGAGAACACCATGAACGTGTAGCCGAACAGGGGTTTGCGACTGAACGCGGGAATCACTTCAGACACGACTCCGAAGGCAGGCAGAATGATGATGTAGACCTCCGGGTGCCCGAATATCCAGAACAAGTGCTGCCACAACAACGGATCGGCGCCCATGTCGGGGTTGAAGAAACTGGCGTCGAACAACCGATCAAACATCAACAAGAACAGAGCGACGGTGATAACCGGCAACGCGAACAGCAGCAAGAACTGGGTGATCAGCAGCATCCAGGTCATGACGGGCATACGGAACAAGTCCATTCCGGGTGCCCGCATGTTGAGACAGGTGACGATCAGGTTGATGGCCGAGACCAACGAGGCAATACCAACGATCAACAAGCCGATCGCATAGAAGTCAACACCGTGGCTCGGCGAGAAGGTCACGCCGCTGTTGGGCGAGTAACAGAACCAACCGCAGTCGGCACCGCCTCCACCAACGATCCAAGAACTGTTCAAGAAGATCGCCCCCGACAGCCAGATCCAATACGAGAGCGCGTTGAGCCGCGGGAACGCCACATCTCTGGCGCCGATCTGAAGTGGAATCAAGTAGTTCGAGAAAGCCGCTGCCAAGGGCATGATGAACAGGAACACCATGGTCACGCCATGCATGGTGAACACCTGGTTATAGACATCGGCCGACAGCACGCCGCCGTTGGGTACCGCCAACTGCAAGCGAATCAGCAGGGCTTCAATACCACCCACCACGAAGAAAACCATGGCGGACACGCCATACATGATCCCGATCTTCTTGTGATCGACGGTGCTCAACCAGTCCCGCCAGCCCCTGCCTCCTTGCGGCCGGGTAAGCACCCCGAGCGGCCGCTCCGCTAAGGCCTCGCGACCGGATTCAAGTTCTAGAGGACCCTCGGTAATGGGCTTGTCTGTGATGGTCATCTCACTCCACCTCTGTCGCCAAAATCTGGGCAGCGGTCGGCTTGGGGCCGAGCGTGGCCAGCAAGGTGATCACATCGGCAATCTGTCGTTCGGACAGCCCCATGTCGGGCATCCCGCGCGGTAGAGCACCCTCGGGGAGGTCATCCGCGTAGTTTTCTTTCACGTCGTTGGGGTTGCGGATCCAGGCAGCAAGATCGTCGTCGTTGAGCGAACCGTCCGGGTTGTAGATGTTGAACAAACCACCCGCAAACGTGGTGCGGCTCGCGAAGTGTGTGAGATCCGGGGCGGATCCAGAGATGGTCTCGGCCCCGTTGTAATCCTCTGTGTTGAGCCCTCTGATCAGGTGACAACTGGCGCAGAAGTTCGAGAACACCTCCATGCCGCGGTACTCAGCAGAGTCTTCGTCGGTCGGTAATGTTGCCGGAGCCATCTGGGCATCGATCCAATCCTGGAAGTCGCCCGGTGTCACAGCTACGGCCTGCATTCTCATCCGACTGTGCGAAAGCCCGCAGAACTCGGTGCACTGCCCGAAGTAGACGCCCGGTTCGTCGGCTTCCAACTTCCACGGCGTGTACTTCCCGGGCACGGCATCCTTCTTGCCGTTGAGCGCGGGGATCCAGTGCGAGTGGACGACGTCTCGCGAGGTGATGATCAGCTCAACCTCCTCGCCTGTTGGGATCACCATCTGGCCCGCAGTGACAATGTCGGCTTCAGGAAGGTTCCACGGGTCACCAAGGTCTGCGGTAGTGATGTCCTGGGTCAAGTAATAGCGGTACTCCCACCACCATTGCTGGCCCACCACGACCACCCTCGGCTCCCACGTCTCAACGTGACCATCAACCTGGACTTCAATGGCGTTGGCTTTGGTGCTGTTGACTGCCAGATGCGTAACCAAGGTGGCCACGGCAATGACAATCATGATCACGGCGGGGCCGATCGTCCAACCGATTTCCAGCCTGTTGTTGTGCGAAATCTGGGTGGGGAACTCACCTTCGTAATCGTTGTCGGCCGGCACGCGATTCTTGATCGACATCCACAGAATGGCACCGCACACGAGCACCAACACGACCCCGGCAACAATGAACACCGGGATCGCCAAGTCGTTGATTTGGCGGGCGGTCTCGCTTTTGTTCTGAAAAGTGTCGAGTTCCGCATCGCCGGCGCATCCAGCCAACACAAACGCCAGCCCCAGGATCAAACCCTCCGGCCAACGCCGACGCCGCGAACGAATGAGGTCACTCACCTTGGTGTCCCTCCACAGTATCGGTGCCGTTTTCGTCATCGGTGTGCACTTCATGGTGCTCGAAGTCTCGTTCACCGGTAACAGTCGCAACGATTCCGCCGGCGAGCACCGCCACAGCCATAACCAGGACCGAACCGGCCAGAATGTTCTTGTTGATCCGTCGTTTGCTAGCGAACAACACCGCGATACCGAGAATCAACACAGACAGGACACCGGCAACCACCACAGACCCGAGTTTTGAGGTGGCCAACAAAATCCGGCTGGTAGCCAACACACCCAACGCCACGATCACCGCGCCCAAAGCCGGGATCTCGATAGGCCCCATCACCCGATTGCGTAGGACCCGATTGGCCTCGGGGTCACCCGTCGCCCTGTCCGCCCACCCGTCCATCAGCCACTCGACCGCGACCACACCGCAGATGATCAACCCGGTAACGAACACCGCTGTGTGCAGAACCAGACCGATCGCCATAGCGCCAACACCAAAGGCACCAACCACCGGCCAGAAGCTGGCAGTAACCAGACTGTTGGTCGGGATCTGCTCGACTCCCATGTAGTGGGCCTGCGCGGCGGGGTCGGCGTCCCTGAAGAACACGAGGAACAGCGCCACCGTCATAGCGGTGACGCCGAGCCCCAAGAGCAGCGAGTAGCCGAGGTGTTCGCCTATGCTGCCCTTCCAGCCCATCGAGAACGGCCCCAGATGGTTGCCACCCGTCGTGTATCCGTAGAACACCGCGCCAGTCGCCAATGCCATCCCGATTCCGAAGAAAAACTTGAAGCCCGTGGTGAACATCTGACCCTTACTTCGTGATGTAGATGAGGTAGTAGACGATCGCCCACATGAACACCACGGTGTTCCAGACCAGAGCCGCGGAAGACACCGCTTCTGCTCTTCGTGGGCCGAACTGGCCGGCTAGTGCACGCACAGTTGTGAGCGCAATGAATACGACCGCAGCGATCAAAAAGACGATGAAGGTTCCGTTGACGACAAAGAACAGGAATTGGCCGGTGTCCGCAGCCGAGGCAAACCCGGTGTCGTTGATAATGAACCACAGTTGATTGAAGATTGCTGCGCCGAAGAGACCCGTGAGAGCCAAAGCAACATAGGCATTGATGCGGTCATCGGCATTGATCGCCTGCACGGCCCACTGAACAGTGAACACCGACAGGATAAACGTCCAAAAAATGAAACCCGGGGGACCTAATTCAACGACACCTGCGGGGAACCACTCAACTCCTACGTCGCGAGCCGCGGCGCGTTCAAGAACGTAAATGCCGACCACAGCACAGAAGAACATGAACGCAGCCGCGGTCCCGAACATGGTGCCCACCAACAGGGTGCGTGGGCGGGATACTTCGGGGGCTGGAAGCCCGGTGGTGGCAACCATCAGGCCTCCTCTCCATTCTCGCTCACAGTGTCTAGCAACGGAGCTTCAGAGACTACGCGCTCCGGTGGTTCTGAGAAGTTACCGGGTGGCGGGGGCGACGAGGTGGTCCATTCCAAGGTTTGACCACCATAAGGATTATCGGCGACCGCATCGCTTGATCTCATGGCCTTCGCCAGCGCCGCTAGCGCACCCAACACACCCAGCGCGATCAACACCGCGCCCACCGCGGCGACCACATTCATCACCTCAATGAAGTCTTGATTCGAAGGCTCAGCCATTAGCGGAGTAGAGCTACCCACCACTTGATACCCGAACGCGGGAGCCTCCAGGAACCCGCTCACAAAATCCGCTCCACCGAGCAGAACCGCACCAACGACTACATCCAAGATGACCAGACGGCCCATCGAAACCGAGAGTTGCTTGCCGCCTATTTTCGGGGCCCAGAACCAGACACCGGCAATCCCGGCAACAACCGCACTGAACAGCACCAGGTTCATCACTGCACTGACGGTCGTCCGGCTACCCAGATCCCATGGTTGAATGACTCGGGCCAGCCCTGCCCCGGTGCCCGCCAGAAGCAACAGAGCCGCGCCGACAGCACCAACGCCATGGACCGACAAGAGTTCTGCGATCACGCCCCCGCCGCCAGCGCTGGTGTCCGAATCTGAAGCACCCGCAGACCCGCGCTTGGCGATTGTGTCAGCGGCACCCCCGATAGAGCCCAATACTGGAAGCACTGCAAAAAGCCCGAAGAGAATAAACACGAACTTCTCGTCGTAGTTGTCGCCCTGGAACCAAGGCTGGCTCCAACCGCCCACCGACAACAAACCAAAGAGACCGATCAGAACGGCAGCGGCCGCGTGCTGCGCATGGCGGCGCCTCGCAACAACGGGTGCGATCGTGCCCAGCACACCCAACACGGGAATCGCGAAGGCGTAAATCTGCGGTTGTTCAAACAACCAGCCAAGCTGCGTGTAGATGGCGTTCGACCCCTCGGCGATACCGAACTCTCCGGGTCCGCCGCGCAGATCAAAATAGACGACGGCGAGATTGCCCAGCGCAACCGGCAAGGTCAACAACCAAACACTGGTCGCGACCAGCATCGACCAGGCAAACAACGGAACTCGCAGCAAGTTCATGCCCGGTGTGCGCAGCGACACAACCGTGGTGGCAATACAGACCGAAGCCACCAGCAACGAGACAATCACCAACCCGGTGCCGACCAAGGTCAAAGCGATGGCATCACGCTCGTTGCCCGTGATGCCGTCCAACGCCCCCCAACCGCCGCCGGCCACAACCGAGACAACCGTGATTCCCGCACCGATCATGAACAACCAAGCCGCACCATGAGCCGCGCGCGGAAAAGCGACATTTGTCGCACCGACCTGCATCGGCACTACCACCGTGGCAAGTCCCACAAACAACGGAGCTACCACCAACAGCGCCAAACCGAAGCGGTACAGGCTGAAGTACTGGAAGTAGTTGTTGACCCCACCGAAGATGTCATCGGGCGACGAATTGCTGTTCTCAATGGCGAGGACAACGCCGATGAGGGTGGCCACCAGCAACCCGAGCAAGCCAGACCGAAGCCACAAGCGACCAATGCGCTTGTGGTCTGTGGTGGTGAGAGCATCGAAGAGGCCGACAACTCGGGGCGAGGTTGCCGCCAGCGCGGTGTTCGCAGCTGGTGGTGAATCGGTCATCGTCATGTTGGCAAATGTCCTCCGAGCGCCCCCGGCGCACAGCACCGCGCACGTGTTTCTGCTGATACCTGAGTTGCGTTACCAGCCGATGAGCCTACAGGGATGCGAGCACCAGAATAGAAACCCGGCGGAAGGTGTTTGTCAGACCCCACTGCGAATCACCTCATCGACTGCCATCGCCGCGAACAACAACGTGACATAAGTGATAGACCACCCGAAAAGCCGCATGGCCCGCTGCGGCTCAGGCTTACGAAAAACTCTCACGGCCAGCCCCGAAAAAATGGCTCCGAGCAGCACCGCAGAGCACAGATAGAGCCAGCCCATATTGGCTACGGGAGCAAAAACCAAGGTGAGACCCCAGAGCAGCAGCGTGTAGAGCAAAATCCTGCTTGCGGTCTTCTTGAGGCTCACGACAACAGGCAACATCGGCACGTCCGCAGCCGCGTAATCCTCCTTGTAGCGGATCGCCAGCGCCCAGAAGTGGGGAGGCGTCCAAACAAAGATGATCGCGAAGAGCACCAAAGGCGGCCAGTCAAGCTGGTTGGTGACCGCAGACCAGCCGACCAGAACCGGCACTGCCCCAGCGGCCCCGCCGACAACGATGTTGCTCTTCGATGTTCGCTTCAACCACAGTGAGTAGACGAAGACGTAAAAAAGGGTGGCCGAGACGGCCAGAACAGCCGACAGCAAGTTGACGAATCCCCATAGCCATCCGAACGCGCCTATCTCCAGCACGAACGCAAAAACCAGAGCTTGGCGCGGGGAGACTTCGCCCGTCACAAGCGGGCGACCTTTGGTGCGTTCCATAAGGCCATCGATATCGCGATCGATGTACATGTTGAAGGTGTTCGCCCCGCCCGCAGCCAGCGTGCCACCGAGCACGGTGGCAACGATCAACCAGAGTGAGGGAATTCCAGAATCGGCCACGACCATGGTGGGCACCGTGGTAATGAGCAGAAGCTCGATAATCCGCGGCTTGGTCAACGCCACGAAGGCGGCGACACGAGACCGAGATCGGACCTCTGTTACTTCACTCACGTCGGTCAGGCTACGTCCCCAAAACCAAGACCACGCCACCCGGGTTGAAGCGGCCCGCCCGTGGCTTCTGAACAAAGCGAACAAGAGCGGCTAGCAACGCCCTACCCTTTGATTGTGTCCTCATTTTCGGCGTCGCTGCGAGCGGTTACTTTCGGGCCGGTCAGCCCCGCGCGCTACTTGAGTTGGACCCGCGGCGCGCTGTGGTCACTGACCGTAATCGTGGTGTCGGGCGGAGCGGTTCGCTTGACCGGATCGGGGCTTGGTTGCTCCGACTGGCCCAATTGCGAAGAAGACCAATTTGTGGCCGACCTTGAGTACCACGCCTTGATCGAATTCGTGAACCGCCTCTTCACCGGTGTCGTCGCGGCGGCCGTGATCTTGGCTGTGCTCGGGTCTCTGCGACGCTCGCCTCGGCGAGGGGATCTGACGGTCTGGTCGTGGGGACTCGTGGCCGGTGTGGCAGCCCAGATCGTGTTGGGTGCGGTGCTCGTCAAGACCGAACTCGACCCCAGGTTTACGATGGGACACTTCCTATTGAGCATGGTGCTGTTGGCCAACGCCGTCGTGCTCGTTGAGTTAGCGGGGCGCCAGGACAGCGCGGCGCGCCGTTTAGGAGGGTCGTTTACCCCAGCCGCGCGCATGATCTCTGCAGTCGGTGCAATTCTGCTGGTCAGCGGCACAATCGTCACCGGATCAGGACCCCACAGCGGGAGCGACGAAGCAGAGGTAGCGCAGCGCCTGCCGTTCCTCGTACGCGAAGTGACCCGTATTCACAGCATCATCGCGCTGGTGTTGCTGGCTGGGGTTGTGTGGCTCATCCGCTCCGCTCACCGCCAACAGCAACCGGAGATCCGCTGGCGCGCCACGGCCGCTGCCAGCCTGCTGATAGCCCAGGGTGTTATTGGCTACTGGCAATACTTCGCTGGTGTTCCCGTGCTGCTCGTCGGGGTCCACATCCTTGGGGCCTCTTTGAGCTGGATCGCTATCGTCCGGCTGCATCTATCGACAACTGTCCACACCGCGGTTCTCGTCAATCGGGCTGAATCGAGAGAACTCGTGACATGACGGCCCCAGTGATGGTCCCCGAGACAAAGATCGACGAATCGGTCGAATATGCGCGGCCCTGGAAGGTTCTGGTCTGGGACGACCCGATCAACCTGATGACGTACGTAGCATTCGTGTTTCGGAAACTGTTCGGTTACTCCACCGAGAAAGCCCACCGATTGATGATGGAAGTCCACATCGACGGCAAGGCTGTGGTGTCTTCGGGAACCAGAGAAAAAGCCGAGTTCGATGTCGTTCGGCTTCACGAACACGGCCTTTGGGCGACCATGGAGAAAGACGAATGAGCCGTTTTCGTTACGACGGTGATGTCGTCATCGTGGAACTCCCTACCGGAGAACGCGAAGTGCTTTCCCAGGTGCTGTCGGATCTCCGCGACTTGTTGATCGGTGGCGGTGACGACACCTTGAGGCGACTGAAGCCTCCCGCTCATCCGGACAACGCCGAAGCCGAAACCTCCTTCCGAGAACTCGTGGACGACGATCTTCTACGCAGCCGCCTTGAAGCCATCGAGACAGTCGAGTCGACACTTTCAGGAGCTGAACTCGACACATCAGCTGTCGCAGCTTGGATGCAGAGCCTGAACAGTCTCCGTCTCGTGCTGGGTGAGCAACTCACCCTCGCTGGTGTCGATCTTGTTGATGACGCGATGCCCGATACCGCCTCGGCCGCCCTCTACGAATGGATCGGCTGGCTCCTCGAACAACTCATCGCCGCCGCAAGCGAACATCCCGAACTGTAGGTCTGCTGCTGGACCGGCTGCTAGATGTCGGTGCAGTACCAGAAGCCGCCGGCCGTGCCGGGTCCGGTGTGCGCGGCGATTGACGGCCCCAGGCGGTAGCGAACCATCTCCACCTCGACAGAGGCAGCCCACAATCTGGCCTCAATGCCTTCGGTGAACATCAGAGTTGCCGGGTCGGCTAGGCACACGCCGGCCCGTATCGGTCGCCCAGCAGCCAGGAAGCACTCAACCATCTGATCGCACAACTCATCGACGCTGTGCCCTAGTGCCACAACCTCAAGATCGCTTCCATAACCCGAGAGGACTGCGACCCCTTCGCTGTCGTCTTGTTCGCTGTCGGACAGCAACTCCGGGTTGAAGCGGCCGCCCCGACGAGCGAAGTCCAACGCGCTGAGGATGAACGCCGTGCCTATTGCAGGGCGCATCCGCTCAACCCGGGCGACCACCTCCGCTACCGATGCACCCGCGGCAATCGCTGAGGCGGCCTCCCAGACACAGCACGTCACGCCGAAGGAGGCTGTACCGGAGTCAACAACATGAACATCAACATCGACTGTTTGTGCCGCTATCCGTGCGCTGTTGATCGTTCCAGAGTGTTCGGCTCCGATATGCACCGAGACGATGTCGGTTGCACCTTGTTCGACTGCGGACCGATAGATCTCGCTGAACGTTCCTGGACTCGGCTGTGATGTCGTGATCTCGGGGACTTCTCCGTTGCTCACCTGTGCCCAGAAATCATCGGCGGTGAGGTCTACTCCTTCGCGATATTCCACACCGTCGATATTGACGATGATCGGGGCAACTCGGACCCCGAACTCAGCAGCGAGTTCTGGAGGTAGCTGGGAGGCCGAATCGGTGACGAGCGCTATCACTTTCCGTTGCGCCCCTCAGGAAATGCTGAATCTTGGCAACCAGGAGCATCTTGAGCATCTTGTGCCGGCTGTGCCGATTCTTGGCGGTTGAAGGCGTCAACCGTTTCGGCACCGGCGGCAAACCGCAATGCGATGATGACTGAGCTGGATGCTGCCGCTAGCGGTAGTGAAACCGTAGGAGTGACTCCCCCCGGGTTGCGCCAGCCATGCCACCACCAATGCGCCGCCGTCAGCACCCAGGTGACGCTGGCTACCGTCGTCGCGGTTCGCGTCCGTTGCTTGAGCGGCATTAAGGAAGTGGCCAGCGCCACTGCCGCGTCCAACGGTAGGTAGACGGGGAACGTGCCGATGACCTGCCCGATGCTGGTCGCCACTCCCTTTCCGCCGGTGCGGCCGAGCGGGAAACAATGGCCCCCGACTGCGACCGTCGATGCCAGGTTTGCACCGGCGTCGCCTGCCAGCGCTCGGCCGAGACGAGCCGCGGCAACACCCTTGGCGATATCGGCCACCGTCACCGCCGCCCCCCAGGACTTGCCGAGCACATGACTAGCGTTCATGCCACCCGGGTTGCCCGTTCCAGACATGCGCAGGTCGGAACGTCGGGTGATGCGGGCCGCGATATCAGCCGAAGGGATCACGCCAAGCAGATAACCGCTGCTTGCCGCGGCCATCAGACGCATGGTCACGCCTCGGGTAGGAATCGTCCCCTTCGCCACGGCGCTACCGTACTTGCTTGCGCGTTTATGCGCGCACGCTCCGGGATCAGACGGCCTATGCTGTCGTTCGGCCGGTTCTCTGGTCGGGCCCCGTTCGTCCAGCGGCCTAGGACGCCGGCCTTTCACGCCGGTAACACGGGTTCGAATCCCGTACGGGGTACCACTGCGCTGTCTTCCGTTGTTCCAACGGGTCCCAGTTGTTCCCAATTCCCAGCGTAACAGGGGTATCTGTCAGCCTGGAACGTGGCTGCCTCTCGCGCACCACGTACCCCAGTTAGACGGATCAAGAGGTACTGCGTCGTAGCCGCCGACCTCGCTAAAGGAGATACCGATTTCATCGATATACCCGCTACTGCAATTCCTGTAGCCAGTGTCGGTGGTGGGCCACGCGCCTCCGACGGCCCACGAACCTCTCCTGGCGCCGAGCAAGAGATCCTGAACTGGGAAATGACAATGTTTGCCGCCCACTCAAGCACAGGCAGCCTTTAAGCCTCCTGGCACAGCATTGGTGAATACCTGGCAGACCCGCCCGTGAAGAATCAAGACAACCATTTCGCTAAACGTGGGGCCAAGCTTCCTTATTAGGCCTATCCAAAAATATCTGCTCGCAATTCACTGTATATGTCGGTGTCGGGGAGGAGTGGCGCAACGGTTCCTCTCAGGAATTGGTCGGCATCACTCCCTGATTGACGTAGGCCGAGTTCTTTCTGGGCAAATACTTGGATAGCTCCTCGCGCTGACTTGAAGTCGTCGGGTGAGCATCCGCGGTGGTTGGCAGCATCTTGAACTGCGTGGTCTCGGCACTGGATTGCTGCTTCGCCCTTCTCTGGCTGCCCAGCAAATTCACACAACTTGTGGAGGATGTCATCTGCGAGCAGGTAGCACTCAATGTTCCGACGGTGCAAGACTCGGATTCCTTGCTGTCGGAGAAGAGCTATTTCCTCATCTGAATGCTCATCTCGGTCGATGAGCCGGACGATCTGCGTTCCAGGTGCAATGACTTCGATGGCGTTCGCTACGCCCAGATGGTCGCGTTTTACCTCGCCGGAGTTCCCGACAGACAGAAACTCAACGTCTGGAAGTTCATCAGCAAAGACAGTCCGGTACACGCTCGCGTCGAATCCAGACGCCGGGTCAACTCCCTCACACAGGACTACCTTTCTAGGTGCTATCAATTCGGCGAGGTCGCCGAGGGCGAAGTTAAGCACTCGCCGCCAGAAGTCGCGACTGGGCGTAGTGGGTCTGAGGACTGAGGGTCCGTCGAAGTTCACATCTCCAGTGTCCAAGAAAATGACCTGCTCGGGATTCTGGTGGTGGAGTTCGACAGCCTGTCTCATCATGCCTAACGAGTGGGTGGCGACCCATAGTTGGCAACTGGGAGGCATCCCATTGAAGAGGTGAGATAGGAGGAGTGCTTGAACCTTGGTCCCAAGATGCAGTTCGGGCTCATCGATACAGAAGACGGTGTCGTTAAAGGTTTCGGCGCGAATATGGAAATCGAGGATCAAATCGAACGCTGCTTTCTCACCAGCAGACAGGTTCTTGTAGTGGAACAGACTCGCTGTTCCCTTTTTGAAGAAGAACGTCCCGTCCTCTAGTGGGTCTCCTGGACTCTCCAGAATGAGGTCGCCAAATACCGCTTGCATTGTCCTCCGGATTTGCCCAATGTGCCTCTCGCGTAGATCGACGGCGGGCGTGTGGTCGTTGGAGTGATCAAAAAGAGACTGGAATATGGAGCTGGCAAGGCGCTCGTAGTTCTTCCGAACCGTTTCCTCAACCTGGATTAGTTTGTCGAGGCCAGGGTCGTCCAATGCTGGCAGTTGTCGCTGCAGTCGACTGATTTGGAAATCGGCCTCGTGACGGTATGCAGAGCGGATCCAGAAAGATCTGCGTCGAGCGTCCCGGTCAGGCGGATCCCCCTCGTGAAACTGAACCTTCACCTGGTGTGAGACGCTTGGTTGACCGCTGCGGTCAGACTTGGGGAAGTAGGTAGAATCCACTAACTGACCCCAACCTCCGGCGTTCCTCCGGTACCAATTGAAACCCTCAAAAATGGCTGATTTTCCAGATCCATTGGGGCCGGTGATGACTACGAGCCTTGCCGACCGGGGTAGACCCTCGATCCTGAGGTCTGTGAATCTCTTGAAGTTGGTGAACCGAGCTGAACTGACGTGCACCGGTTCGATACTACGAGGAAGCGGTGACAGCTCCGTCAATCTCCTGCGAGGTCGTGAGTCCACTCAGAGAACGAGCAGTCTAAATTGGCGGAGGACACAAATGGCAACCGGCCAACGGTTCACGGTGCTGTAGGAGGCGACGAAGAGCTGCGATGTCCGCTCAGTTCTCCCTGGCGAGCGCGTCCTTTCTAGCTCTCATGGGCGGATACTCTGAGCAGGCGAAGCCAGCAGGCGACTTGGAACAAGACGACAAAGTCGGACTCTGAAGCTCGGCCGATTTGGCCATGGCTGACTCGGTTTCGGAGATTCAGCGAGGTCACTTCGACTAGGGCGCCGAGAAGATACCGGCGTTCTGACTCGCCGATCATGCCCTTGAGCGACGACAGCAGGGATCCCAACCCCAGCACGCCTCCTGTCGCGCCGCTTTTGGCGTTGGCCTGCTTGGTTACTCGAATCCCGCTCAAGTGGCATGCGAAGCGGATAATCCGTTCGATGCGCGGGGCAAGTACTGACACGGCGCTGTCGGGATCTCCTTGTTGCCAGAGTTCGATTGACCGTGCGATGCGCTCGGCTACCTCCACTTCTATTAGCGGTGTGGCGAACAACGCAGCCAACTCCTCGGCTGATACTAGGTAGCGGGAGAAGATCCCCCGCAGAGCAAGAAGTCCAGGCAGGTGCGCGTAGAACAGGATCCGCTGCTGCTCGTAATGGTACATGTCGTAGTCTTGATGGCTTTCGGGGTCGGCAACCTCCTTCAAGACACTGTTGAATTCGCCCATGACTTTGAGGGGAATCAAGCGCTGGAGCGGGTGTTCTTGCGCCATTTCCTCGACGAATGCCCGATTGTCGGCAACATCGCCGGTTGGGATCTCCAACCCGAAACGAATCAGGGCCAAATCGAGGTTGTCGTTGCCGACGATGGCCGCCACCCACGGATCGACGGTTTCGGCGTCGATCTCGGCCTCGCACTGAGCTGTCACGAACCCCATGTCGTCGGCATCCATCGATTCGAGCTTTGTGGCGATATCTCGGAAGGTGCCAGCCAAGCCCTTGGAGGCGGCGAGTTCTGAGGCTTTGTGCAGCAAGGCGTGCTTGCGCATGCCCGTCGATTTGTCTGCTTCTGCTACGAATCCGGCGACCTGTTGCTCCCAGATCGCTTCTCGGTCTTGTGGCGGCCGGAGTTGTGCTGCGATCTCCAGCAACGATTCCATGAACGAGGGGTCATCTGCATACAGTTCTAGGGCTCTCTCGGTCAGTTGCCCGACCGAGTCCTCCTCTCTGTCGACTAACACTTCAAGGATCGGGGCGACAAGACCGGGGCCGTTCGCTCGCTGCTGCAGAGATACCTCCGCCATCTCTGTGAGCGCGCTCAAAACGGGGCCCTCCTTATCCGGCAAGTTGAGCCGACGGCACAACTCCAGTGCTCGAAACAGACCGGCCCGGATCTCAAAATGGTCATCCCACACGGCTCTAGTCGCTTCGACAAAGCAGTCGATTGCCATGTGGGCCCAACGGTGAGGCGATGATCCTTCCTTCGCCTCCCATAAGAGATCCGCTAGGCGTGCCCGAACGAAGGGATGGAAGTCCTCTATGGCACACGCGCTCCAGACTCCAACAATGTCTTCACTGACCTCTTTGGGGTCCGGCGGAAACCGGGATGTCTCGCCGGTTTCGGCCGAGCCTGTTCTGGTCGGGCCGTATGGACCGTACAATCGCCGGTCTTCAGATGCCGGATCGGATATGAAACGGTATCGAAGGGCGAACGCCACATCCCCTAAGGGGTCATGGTCCAACAGATCTCGGCTCAAACGCTCGGCCAGAAAGAACATCGACAAACGCTGGCTGGCCTCCGCCAACTCCGAAACAGCCGCATCCACACGCGCAGCCAACCCAGGACCGTCATTGCCCATTTTGCCTGTGGGATCGCCAACCGACATCAGAACAGTAAATCACAGCTATGGAATTCAAGCCCAGACAATTTCCACGCCACGAGCCGGAAATCCACTGCCCACTCCAACGCCCACAGGCTCACCGCTCAATCTGTCGCTGTCGACAACCAGGCAAGGCAAACGAACTGCGCACGCAACCGGTCTGCACGACCCACTCCTCAACTTCCCCCGGGAAGCCCCTAGACCATCGCTGAACGCATCGCTGCCGCTCGATGCTGAGGTAGTGCTTGCCCGCGCCCACGAAGCAGCAGCAGATCTGCTCGCTGACCCCAGTTACATCATGCGCGTTGCGTTCACGCCGGTTGCGCCCGCTTCAGGGACGAGTCCCGATGTTGCTACGTACTTTGCCCGGTCTGGGGAGGCGCCAACGGAATCCGAAGAAACCATCGAGCAGTACCTCGTCCTAACCAAACCAACGACGCGACTCAACTTCCGCGCAACGCAGGTCATCGAAGACCGACCGGTAACAAGTTCAACACGAACCAGCACACGCAGGTATCATGACGACTAGGTTCGGTGAGTCCAGTTGACTTGCCCCGAGACTCAAGGGGCACCACCGAGCGCTATCGAGTGCACGCCAGTCCATTCAGGAATAGCCTGGTGATCTATCTAGCTGCGCAATCACCCGAATGAACTGGCCGGTCTGGCCGTAATTCACTTCTCTAGTGATCCCGACCTCTGCAAGGATGGTCGGGCCGCAGTTGCCCCCGATGTGCTGAAGGCTCCAACACGAACTCAGGGCACTTGACTGGTTCAGCCCGATACACACGAGAGGAGGCGAGCGCGTTGTCTCAAAGCAGTAGCCGAGAAACTCTAATGGAAAGCTTCAAGCTGTACGAGGCCTGCAATCTGACCAGACGGCTATACGTCGACAACCAGCCGAAGCCTGATCTGGCTGCGGACTACGAAGCAGTCCAAGCGTGGTTGTTTGCCCCAACGATATATAGCGGTATCGAGCAGGCACTGAAACAGATTATTCTGTTGAAGGCATCCAGAGATGGCGACGACAGCTTCGACCGAGAAGCGTGCCTGTCCGATTTGCGGAGCAGGAAGTACGGCCACAACATCGGCAACCTCTTCAACCGACTGAAATGGTGTGCAAACGGTTGCCATAGCGAGAACGGCTGTCAGAGCACTGTGGAATGCCAGAGTCAGAGCACCTTTCTCAACGCACGAGAGCACATTGAGCATCACTACAGAGAACACGCGAGCCTCTGGAACAACTGCTTGGTTAAGCCGCTTCACAACACGGCCGAAGAATTCATCCAACACATCAGCGACGGCGGAGACGGCTACATGAAATGGCGTTACCTACTCATTGAGCCAGAGCGCGTGCCGATGCTCAGCCTTTGGACAATGCTGGAAATCTGGCATGGCGCGTGCTGCCACATCATGACGCACATGGAAGGCAGGATGGGAGGGCCGAGCAGCTGCTATTCGCTCAGCTCCCGCCTGCGCTGGTTCTTCAATGACATGTGGCCGCAGCTCACTTCGGAGGGTCATGAGTGGGCGGCTTGGCTAAGTTCACTGGAGAATCCCCTTCCCTCTTGGATTGACCTGCTTGTAGCAGCGGACCGTGACGCATTGCATGAAGTGGACATGCCCCCAATTCGTAGGAGTTCGCTGGAGGACGTAGCACAAGATGCGCTCCGGCAGATGGAAGATCTGACGCAAATCGATCCTCCGTCCCAGCCGACCTACGCGCAAGCGGAACGCGTTCTGCGTGGTCGAAGAACCGCTGGGCACGTTGAACGTCCAGATGCGGAGGCCATCATGCGTAGCCTTAGGCGCGCAGATGAACAGCTCGTATGGGACAGCACCGAAGGAGGCTTCGCACTGAGACCACTCCCAGAAACGCGGTTTAAGACAGAAGTGACGGATACTGACAAAAAGAGCTTCCAAGCTGGCGATCTGCTCGTTGGCGACTCAATCACAGTGCCCGGCCTGGGTGCAGGGTCTTGGGAGGTGCAAGAACACCCCTCAGGCGCAACGGCAACGTTGTTGGCAGGATTGGCGCTCTGCGAGCTTGGGCAGGTCGACAATGACGACACCACCACACTCGATGACTCCCAAAGGCTGCTACCCGATTTGGGCCGTACCCAGTGGGTTGTAGAGAAAGTGACCGCAGTCCAAAGGAAGCACTTGCCAGTCAGAGAGCGGTGGATTGAAACAGTCAGAGATGGAGGAACAGAGCGACTCAGAGTCCGCCTGCGCGACCACCAGAGAGTCCTGCTGGGTGACCAAACTGACGGCCTGTCCTTCACCTTCGCTCCGGCTCAAGCCTTGGGAACCGACCAATTAGAAGACCTAAGCGCCGCAGGATACGAATACAAAGTCTGGATTGGTTCAGGCTTGCCGGACAGGGCCAGCAGCGACGAGGCGGCCCTATCGGCAATGAGCAAGAATCGGGTGACCATCGCGCTCCCAGGTTGCAAGAACCCCTCTGATGTGCTTCAGGGCGCCAAGGAAATCCTCACCTTGACTGGGCTAGGCGGAGACAGTGCAGAACTTGAGAACATCGGAGGGAAGCACTTCGACGTATATGCCCTCGTCGATCAGGTTGAATCCCACCACTTCCACCACTCACCGATCCGGGCCGACGGCAAGTGCGCTGTGGGGAAGATCGGACGAAGCGATCACTTCGACATTGGGTCATTGCTCTTATGAGCTGACCCGAGCCCAACCTGTTCAATCCCGCAATTGACGAATACGCCCGCACCCCCTTGCAACTGGTGGATGAGTATTCTCCTTGGGCCAGCAACCTCGATTCGATAGGCTAAGAATTACACGAGGGAAGTTTGCCGAGTTGTCGGCAACGCTCTGGGAGGTTCGGGGATTGCGCGAAGCACCAACTCTTGAAGGCGACGCACTCAGAGCAGTTCGACATCGTGGGTCCCACATGCAGATCATCGCGTCTGCTGGTTCGGGCAAGACCGAGGTCGTCTCGCAACGGGTCGCCGATCTCTTGGCCGATGGCGTTCGACCCGATGCCATCGTTGCCTTCACCTTTACCGAACGCGCCGCAGCAGAGTTGAAGGAACGAATTGAGGCACGGGTCGTGTCACGGCTAGGCCGCGAGGCTCTCGACCGGCTCAACGGCCTCTTTGTGGGCACGATTCACGCCTACTGCTTCCGGCTTCTTCAGCAGCATGTGCCCAAGTACGAGACGTACGATGTGCTCGACGAGAACCAACTCGCCGCTTTCGTCAGCCGGGAGGCGCGCCGGCTCAATGTTCGTCAGTTCGATCCCAAGAACCGACTGTTCGCTTCAATTCGCACATTCCTGAGGAGCGTCGAGGTCGTCGACAACGAGTTGCTTGATCCCGAGAATCTGCCTGATGACTTCCGGATCGTCCTCGAGAACTACTACGCCACCCTCGCTCGATACCGGCTGCTCACCTACGGTCAGCAGATTCGCGCCGCAGTCGAGGAGCTTCCGCGGCCCGACGTCGCTGGCGCAGTTCATGAGACGCTCCGATTCCTGATCGTTGACGAGTACCAGGACATAAACCCTGCCCAGGAGGAGCTCATCAGAAGACTCACCGGCTCCGACACCGAACTCTGTGTCGTTGGGGATGACGATCAGGCCATCTACCAGTGGCGCGGGTCCGACGTGAACAACATCGTCACGTTCGCAAGCAGGTACGAGCCTGTAACGACCTTTGAGATCACGACGAATCGTCGAAGTCGTCCCGAGATCATCGAAGCGGCCAACGGGTTCGCTCAGTCCATCCCCAACCGTCTCGCGAAGGAAATGAACCCGACTCGTCCGACCGAAGGGTCGAGTCCGAGGGTGGTCGTGTGGCGCGAAGAGGACGAGATGACAGAAGCTGGCTGGATCACGAGTCTTGTACTTGATCTGAACGAGGCTGGCGTTCCCTACAGGGACATCGGCATTCTGGTTCGGTCACGGGCCGCCTACGGGCGTCTACTCGAGCAATTCAGCACGTTCGAAGTGCCGGTTCAGCCGGGCGGGCGCACGGGCCTCTTTGACCAGCCCGCAGCGATCGTCCTGGCCAAGACCTACTGCTGGTTGAGTAATATCGCCTGGCGGGAGCGCTTCCAACCCGGCGAACCGGTCGAACTTGCGCCACTACTTGAGGAGTACATGGAGGTTTTTGAGCTGCGGGGCAAGCCCCACGAGAACCGGGTCAAGAAGGTTCTCAAGGAGTGGCGGACCCACTCTGTCCGCGAGGACCGTACTGCAGATCTGGTCGGTGACTTCTACGAATTGCTCGATGTGCTGGAAGTTCGCGGCTGGGATTTCGACGATCCGATCCGCCTCAACGTAGTCGGCACGCTGGCTAGATTCACCTCGCTCCTAGCCGACTACGAGAGTGTCCGGCGCCGGGCCCGGCGGGACGCTGATGTCCACGGTGAGCAGGTTGGGGGCGAGTGGGGCGGCGAGTGGTACTACAAGAATCTCGCCATCCACATGGTTAACTACGCCCAAGGCGAGTACGAGGGATTCGACGGTGAACCGGATCTGACCATCGACGCCGTCGACATCAGCACTGTGCACCGCGCCAAGGGTCTCGAGTGGCCGGCTGTCTTCATCCCGTCGTTGACCGCGAAACGGTTTCCTTCGTCCCGCACGGGCCAGCAGCAGGACTGGCTTCTCCCGCGCACACTCTTCAATGCATCCAGGTACGAAGGGTCCGACGCCGACGAGCGGCGGCTCTTTTACGTCGCCGCTACGCGGGCGCGCGACTGGGTGTCCGTCTCGCGTCATGATCGAGTTACAACGAACACGGTGCGGCCAAGCCCCTACTGGGAGGAACTCGAGGAACTCCACATCGATCCGAGCGACATCGTGCTTCCTCCGATCGAGACGCAGTCCGACCGTGATGAGGAGACATTGGCCGTCACGTTCAGTGAGATGGCGTCCTTCCTTGACTGCGGCCTGGCGTACCGATTGCGCACTCTCGTTGGTTTCCAACCGCGGATGGCGCCCGAACTGGGTTACGGCAAAGCCGTACATCATCTGCTCCGGCAGGTAGCGGAGCACACCCAGGCGACAGGGGTTGTCCCTACCAAGGACGGGCTCGACAAGATGCTCGACAATCACTTCTTCTTGCCAACGGCGAACAAGGTTGGGCATCGGATGATGAAGGACGCGGCCCGGCGCCTCATCGGGAATTACGTCGAGAACCACGAGGCGGACCTACACCGGGTGTGGGAGACCGAGCGGCCCTTCGAACTCCATCTTGACGGCGTGACGGTGTCCGGCCGGGCCGATGTGATCCTAGACAAGGAGGGCGGCGTGCCCACAGGGCTCGCGATTGTCGACTACAAGACGTCAACCGACGGCGACATCGCGCCCTACGAGTTGCAATTGCAGGTGTATGCCAATGCTGGTCGCCGAGAAGGTCTAGACGTTCGCGCTGCGTACCTCCACGATCTCAACGGCAGGCGTGACGCTATTGCTGTGGACACCAGCAGCATTGAGTCGGCTGAGGGGATCGTCGACGCCGCCGCGGCGAGGATGCGCAACCGGGACTTCAAGCCCTCGCCAGGTGCGAGATGCCGTGCGTGCGAGGTCCGCACTATCTGCAATGCGAGGGTTCGATAGGCGCCGAGTCGGCCGTCCCGCCGCTGGACCGACAGACCTGCGACCCGTGCACAGTCGCCCAGTCGATGCGGCTCACGCGACCTTGTAGACCTTGACGACCTCGTCGCCGTAGTCGTTGATCACCTTCACTGCGATGCGGCCGGTCGTCGGCTTTGGGAACGGTCGACTGACTGTCGAATAGAGACTCTTCCAGGCTTCCTCATTGATGTCGGCCTTCAGAGCGGTCTTCAGGCGCTTGTACGGGTCTCGGCCGCCGGTGAAGTAGCAATGGCGGACGAAGAAGCTCTCTCCGTCGTAGTCCGTATCGATCATCCAGAGCGCCACTCTGTCGGTCTTGTCTGACCGCACCATCCCGGTGTTCGGGTCATAGACATCGACGCCACGAAGCTCCACCGTGACGTTCTCCTTGCGGACAACGATGTCGATATCGGGCTCACCGAACGTGGTGAAGAGGTTTCCACCAGCCTTCGCGGCCAGTTCCTGACCCATGAGAAGATCCGAGTTCATCCGCACAAGCAGGACTGGGACCCGGCCCAACGACCGCATCCCAGCTACATCAAAGCTCTCGCTCGCCGCGATGTACTCCTCGTCCGAGTTGAGCACTTGCGGATCAAATGCGAACGCGAGTATGCACAACAGGTCAAGGCTCTTGTCCTTCGCGGCTTCCCGGGCAGCATCCTTGACAAAGGCGGCTCCGACAGTTCCGTACTGCGGTCCTATACAGATGCCGGCTCGGCTCACACCGTCGGGGCCAGGTGTGTCGCGCGAACCAACGGCCTGGATGTGAGCGCCGGCGTGCTGCTCAACGAGGTCAAACTCCATCCGCTCCGCGCGCATGCCGTTCTGGATACCCGACTCGCGCAGATTCTCGATGATGGAGCCCACGAAATCAGGATTCGAGTCGTCGCTCGCATCGCCCAGACGGGTCTCAGCCTCGGCTGGCCTGGTCCGATGTGGAGAAAGGCTCTCCACCGTGAACGGCCCGCTCACGCGAACACGGGACTTGTTCTCGTGTGGTCGATCATAGAGAAGCTCTGTGTCGGCGTGAGCGGCGATTGCCTCGTCAATTTCGCCTTGGGACATTCCTTCGTGGATATCTGGGTTGTTGGCAATCGACCCCAGCGTGATATGCGGAACGCGCTGGTAGACGAACCCTTGCCGGATATCCCCTGCGGTAACGGTGCTGGGCATCACGGATCCAGTCAGTTCGGCCTCAAGCGCTCGCCCAACCTCGGTATCCGCAAGAACAAAATATGGGTAAAGCGCTCCGGACAACCGCTGACGTGCAACTGCCAAGGCCACCCGTGACGAGTCGATCGCGATCCACCGCCGCCCCCATCGCTCAGCGACTAGCGCGGTTGTACCTGATCCACAAGTCGGGTCAAGGACCAGGTCACCCGGGTCGGTGGCTAGCAGGATGCAACGCTCAACCACCTTGGTGTTCGTCTGGACGACATACACCTTGTCGTCTGTGAAGTTGCCCGTGCCGGTATCGTTCCAGAAGTTTGTTTGAGCTTTGTACGGGAAGTCGTCTTCGAAGCGCCGATAGTTGATGCTGTTTCGTGCGACATGGATTCGGTTGGCCAAGGCTAGGCGATCCATGCCGTGTGGGTAGGAAGCCTTCCAATGTGAGTTGGCACCCGGAGGATAGCGCTTCCCTTCGAAGTCATATGGCTGCGGCTCGGCTGCGGAACCCTGGCTCTGCAAATTGTCAGGCTTGTACAGGCGCGCCTCACCTCTGAAGCTCTCTGGGGTCTCCCCCTTCTTGAGTGCCCGGTACGTGCCATTTTCGAAATACAGCCGGTCGTAGCCTTGGCGATCCCTGGCCTCCACCCACAGCTGGCGGCTCTTCAAGTGATCAGAGTTCCTCGCGTACCACAGTATGTAGTCGCCGGTTCGTGGCAGCGCTGATGCCTGTGTGAACCCGCTTGTTGTCACGAAAGAGATCATGCTGACGAAGTTCTCAGCGCCCATGACTTCGTCAAGCACGGAACGGACCAGATGCACGTTCTCGTCACCGATCTGCACGAATAAGGACCCGCTGTCGGTCAGCAAGTCCCGACTCACAGAAGCGCGGTCGCGCAGATAGGTGAGATAGCTGTGGATCCCGAGCTGCCATGTGTCTCGAAACGCTCTGACCTGCTCGCTGTCTCTGGAGACTTGAGTAGGGCTGCCATCCTTGACCTCGCGTTTCCGTGCCGACACCTGCCAGTTCGACCCGAACTTGATGCCGTAGGGCGGGTCGATGTAGATCATCTGGGCCTTGCCGCGGAGCCGTTCGCGCTCGGCAAGGCTCGCCATGACCTGGAGGCTGTCACCCAGGATCATGCGGTTCGACCAGTTCGCGGAGTGCTTGTAGAACTCGACGAGATCGAGTTCGTCAAGTCCGTCGAACGTCTCGAAGAGAGTGAGTTCTGGTTCGGGTTCGCCCTCCTTCGCCGTCTTGCGAAGGTTCTCGATCAGGACCCGAGGGTCGATCTTCTCTTGGATGTACAGCGGCGGGGCGTCGACCTGGAGGTCGGTCTCGTCGAGTTCCTCCTTGCCCTTCCACACCAGCATCGGGGAGCGGAGCTCGCGCGGGTAGACAACCTGCACCATCTCCTCCACCTCGGGCGAGACCAAGTCGTGGGCGTCAGCCGTTGGGATGTTGGTGCGGGTCACGTTGTGTGTGATGGCTTCCACCGGTGTGGGTCCTTTGGATGCGCTCTTACGTGTCACGGGTCTCTCCTTCAGATCACCGGCTCGCCGATGATCGGTGCGTCGGCGTAGAGCAGCGTGATCGCACGGGCAATGCGTTGCTCGGCGTTCGCCATGTTGTCGATCTCGACGTAGCCCCAGCGGCCCCAATCGCCGTCGTTGTTCACCGCGGTGCACCACTGGTTGCGAGCCGTCTCAGCCTTCGCGGTGGTAGGGCCAGGACTCTTCTGGCCACCGGACACCTCGATGATGAGGGTCCTGTCGACGTCCTCCTCTTCCTGCCGCTTGAGGCGCACGAGAAAATCCGGGATGTACTGGTGACTCTTGCCTGCATGGACGTACGGGATCTCGAAGCCGAGGTGGTCGTTCTTGACATACGAGTGCACATCGTCGTTTGCTTCTAGCAGCGCGGCAACTTTCTCCTCCCAGGTGTTGCCTCGCACGCCATCTAGCACCACTAGGTTGATGGGCGACTTCTTCGCCTCAACGACAACCTTCCGGGTGAGAAAGTCGACATCGTCGGTAGAGCCCTCGCTGTCGAACCGGCGGTATAGAGGGAGCAAGACCTTGTTGCTAGCATCGGGGTACCGCACGACGGCGTTGTAGATGGCTTCGGCTGCCCAAGCCTTCGGTTCGGCAAGCAGAAGGAGACCGGGCTCGCTGCCGGGCGCGAAAGTGAGTTTCTCGTCGTACCACTGCTTTGTGATGCGTAGTAGCTCGGGGAAGAGCCATGGCTTCAACGCACCAGCGTGGCCCGGGAAATGGCGCGTCAGCACCTCGGCTGCCACGTTGAAGGCGATCTCCTGCCGACGAGCGTGCCTAACGATCTCAAGTTCGGCCTCATCGGCCTTACCAACGATGCCTTGGGCTTCGGTCCATGTCGCTACCAGCGACTCGTCAACGGATATCGGCGTTGTGTTCTCGTAGTCGAACACCACCGGCGCTTCGGGAAGTTCGACGCGATAACCATCGAGCTTCGGAAACTCGATGCGGAGATCGTGGCGAGTATCGACAGCGAAGACCTCAACGGGCGACCTCGGAGGCTTATGTGGCTGCACCTCGCGATCGGTGGGGATGAAGGCGAACGGCACGCCGTAGACCTCGGCGTACTCAGGCTCGAACCTCCCTTCCTCATTTGGGACGTAGCTGCGGCGACGTAGACCACGCCCGACTACCTGCTCGCACAGCAGTTGACTCCCGAACGCCCGAATGCCCAGGATGTGGGTGACGGTGTTGGCGTCCCAGCCCTCGGTGAGCATCGCAACCGACACAACGCAGCGGATGGTTTCCCCAAGCTTGCCCCTCTTGCCGACGGTGTTGAGGACCTCGCGCAGGATGTCCTGGTCCGTCAATTGGTCGACGTCAGCGCCGGGATTGCGGGCACGGTACTCGGATTTGAAGACTTCGAGTTCCTTCGCCGCGGCGTCCTTGAAGTCTCCCTTCAAAGCTTCGCCGGACTCGAGCTGGGCAGAGTCAACGATAATCGTGGGTGGTCGGTCGATCCAGTCGTCGCCGTCGACGTTGCTGAGCAGTGGCAGTCGACCCGGGCGTATGTCTTCGCTGCCGTCGGGCGACCCGATCTCCTGTCCAGCGATCCAGTCGTACACGAGCTTTGAGACGATCGTGTTGGGGCAGACGACAATCATCACCGGTGGAGGCTCTCCGAGCACTTCGAGCTCTTCCTTCCACTGTTCATGTCGCTTCTCGTAGCTGCGATACAGCGACCTCAGAGCCCCCTCGAGCACCGGTGGCGGAACCCAGTCGGAGTCCGACTCCGCTCTCCGCCCTCTCTTCTTCGGAAGCTGATCACCGACATGCTGCCAAAGTGCCAGGTAGGTCGGCTGTTCGGTGTTGTCTACGTCATCGTCGACGGGGATGCGGGGCACCTTCACGACGCCGGACTCGATGGCGTCCATCAGGGAGAAGTCGCTGACAACCCACGGGAAGATGAAGCCCTCGTGGTAGCCCGAGCCGCTGAGATAGAACGGCGTAGCCGAGAGGTCATAGACGGCCTTCACGCCTACTCGCTCGGCTACTGCTTCGATGCCGCGAAACCAGACTCGAGCGTGTTCGTTGCGCTCCTTGTCGTCCCTATTGGGTTGCGAGGCCCCGGTGCTGAAATCAAGCAGCTTGTCCTGGTAGCAGTGGTGCGCTTCGTCATTGATGACGATGACCTCGCCCTTCCCCCGGCTGGAGAGGTCTCTCATGATGCGGTCGACCACATCCTCGTCAGACTCGTGGAATCGACCGTCGTCCTCACCGCCTGTGAGGATCCGGCGGGTGTTCTTAGAGACGCCGCCGAACTCCTTGGCCAGCTTCGGAAGGAACGTGTGGTAGTTCGTGATGACGATCGCGGCGTCGTCAAGCAGATTGCGAAGGTCGTTCGGGACGAGGCCTTGGAAGTCGTAGTAGTTGCCGTCGTCGTGGGGGAAGAGCACCCGGAGACGATCGCGGATCGTGATACCGGGAGCAATGACAAGGAACCGGCTCGTAAAGCGGGCGTCCCGCTTGTTGTACGCCTTGTTGCACACCTGCCAAGCGATGAGCATGCACATCACAATCGTCTTCCCCGTACCAGTGGCCATCTTCACAGCGATACGCGGAAGTCCGTTGTTGTGGAGGTCGTTCTCCGGGTCGATTCGCGTCCTGAAGTCGGGCTCGCCGTGGCGACCGGCCACCTCAGCGAGGTAGATGGCTGTCTCCGCGGCTTCACGCTGACAGAACAACACCCGCTCTTCTCGCGTCGGATCGGCCCAGTGCTGCATGAGCTTGCGACTGATCGGTGTCACGTGCGGGTAGCCACGACCCCGCCACAGTTCGACCCGCCGCCTCATGTCATTGATAAGGCTGTTCTGCTCCCGACGCTCGCGCGTAGAGTCGAAGAGATCGAGGGTCACCTGCTCAGGGCCACCGTTCTTGCCGCGCCCCTTCTTGCTACCCGGAACGGGGATGAACGACTCGCTCGACCGGCGGCCAAGCAAGATTTCGCCCGTTGGCCCGTTGGGACCTAGGTCGAAGTGACGCTCCGGCGCCTCATACGGCGAATTGAGGATGGGGTTGCTGAGGGTGTCCATCAGCGCCTTCCGTCACGCGTCAGGCGCCAAGCATCACTGTCCGATCGGAACCAGCGCCGAGTGTCACCGTTGAACCTGGTCACTGCGGGGAAGAGAGAGCCGTTGCAACGCCGTATGTAGCGCGCCAAGCTGTCGAACTGCGTCCTGCCGAAACACTCGGCTACTTCGACTGGAGTCAGCAACCCGTCTCTGGCGACCCTCGCTCCCATGATTGCTAGCCTACCGACCCCGCCTGACAGCGGCGCTTACGAAGGCCGGAGGTGAAGCGCAACAGGCCTCGCGGCTCAAGCGCCGCAAGCGCGTCCGCGGCACGCCGGTTGCTGGTCTGCAACGCTTCGAGCACCTCGCTCTCCACAGCAGACAGATCACCGCCACTCATGATGGACTCCCTTCGCAAATTCGCCCAAGCCTCACTACGGAAAATAGTGACACATGACGGCCAGTCACGGCGGGCTGGCAGCTGTTTGGCGGGGAGGTTCAGGAAGCCCAGTCGGATGTGCTAGAGGTATGTGACATGGCGGTGGACTACAGGAGAGCATTTACCAAGGTCATCCTGAACCGCTGGAATGAGACTCCAGATGAGCAGCGGAGTGAAGCCGAGTCCTCAGACCGCAAAGGACGACTGGAACCGGGTGACCCTGATTCCTATGCGCTGCATGACTCCTACAACTACCAACGGGGTCATGTCGATGTCTTCCGCGAGGTATACAAGCAGGTGTACAAGAAGGCGTCCCATGCTCCACCTCGGAAGGGCGAGCGTCTGTTGGTTGTTGATATCGGTGCCGGGGCGGCGACGGTGGCCGTTGCACTGGGCGAGGCTCTCGGGCGGAGCAAGCGCCAACGGATCGACTATCTGGCCTTCGACCCGCACCCAATGATGCGAAAACTCGGGCGGCGAATCCTTAAGCATCTTGATGCCGACTTCAGATCAGCCAAGTACATCAAGTCGCTTGAAGACGTTGACTTCACAGACACAGATCGGTTGCTCTTCACCTTCAGCTATGTCGCCCACCAAGACGCTGTCACGCAAGCTGACATAGATGAATGGGCTTCCCTCATCAAGCGAGCCGTCGACGAGGTGGACCGAGCTGTCGAGCTTATCTACACCACGGCGAACCTCAGCGGAGGCGCCCTTTTTCATCTCAAGCGGAGGCTTCAGCGAGCCGCGATCATCAGGAAGCACAAGCCCGTGAGAGTCAAGGTGCGGCGGCGTTTCCCAGGGCATGTCGGAAGTGACGGTCGGATATGCTGGGACAAGCAAAGTAACCTGTGGAAACTACAAGCAGAGCACTGGATTCTGAGAAAATGAGCCTGCAACTATCGCTGATACCCACAGAACCAGCCACTGCGCCCGAGGGACTTGAGTACCGACCCGACTTCTTGGCTGCCTCCGAGGAGGAAGGGCTGCTTGCGCATATCGACAACTCTGACTGGCTCACGGACCTCTCCCGGCGTGTGCTGCACTTCGGCTACAGGTACGACTACACCAACCGCAGGCTCGACGAAACGGCTCGCATCGGGCCATTACCCGAGTGGCTGACGCAACTGTCGAACATGGTGCGTGAAGCTGCATCTAAGGAAGCGAAGCAGTTACTCGACCCTCACCAACCGTTCGAACAGGCGATTATCAACGAGTACCTGCCTGGACAGGGGATCGCACCCCACATCGACAGGGACTGCTTCGGCCCCATTGTTGCGACCGTGAGCTTGGGATCGGCGGTCAACATGGATTTCTGCTGCGATTCGACTGGGAACGAATACGTGCAGCGTTTGGTGCCGCGCAGTCTCGTCCTTCTCTACGGCGATGCCCGCTTCAGGTGGCGTCATGGCATCGCCAAACGGCACTCCGACACTTGGAACGGCCAAAAGACCAAGCGCCAACGACGCGTTTCGATCACGTTTCGCACCATTGCAGAACCTGGGCCGACGCAGACTTGAATAGTTTGTTCCTCTGGCAAAAGGAGTTGTTGAGCTTTTTCCCTCGTGTACTGTGGTCGTATTCTTCCCCGTCTGCCCTGGTTTCAGGGCATGGCGGGGCTACTTTTTTCGTCCCGTGATTGATGACCGCGTTGTTCAGGATGCGGATCCTCCCACCCGGCCAGCCCTCGGCCCGTCTCAACAAACGCGGAATCAACCGACGGAGAACCACACGCAAGACCTCTCGACATCGACCACCGCAGCCGTGTTCGATTCACGGAGTGGTCAGGTAGTCGGTGTCGTCTCGCACCAGATCGAATTTGCTCTTGTCGAGGTTGTGGTTCCAGATGTTGCGGTTCGGGACCTTGAGTTGGCCTCGAGGTGATTTAGGAGTCCACCATGTGGCGGTCTCGACCCGCTTGTTGACGGCTAGAGCGTGTTCGACCGCGGGGAGGAAGTCAGTGTCGGCGGTGGCCACGATCGCAACGTCGTAGCTGTTTTTCATTGCACCGATGGCGATGTCGAGTGCCATCATCACGTCTACGCCTTTCTCTTCACCTCGCTGGTACCGCTCCCAGTCTCACTTATGGCTGGGAAGTATCTCAGAGGGCGGGTGAATCCCTCCACGCCCGGGGTTTTCTTCCATAGGGCAACCTGCCGGTCAAATGATCGGCAAACCTTCTCGTGTCCTTTTCCAGGCACCGGCTGGCCGCGGTACACGCGTACGCCAGCCAGCACCCGGTTGGGGTCTTTCTCCAAGCCGAGGTCGCACAGCATCTTCCCGTACTCCAAGGGGTAAACGTTCCCGGTCGACGGAGAGACCCACCCTGGTACACTGAACAACTCCCGCGCACAGTGGTAAACGTTCTGGTAGTCGATGAAAACGACCACTCGCGTGTTACGCATTGACCTCAAGAACCCCAAAAAATAAACCCCCGCCATGCCCTGCAAGCAGGCCAGGCGGGGAAGAGTGAAAACAGAATAGCAGCCTCCGCTCCTGCGGGCAACCCGATCTCTCGATCCTTGTTGGATCGTGTCCAACATCTGTTACTTGTGTCGCGTCAAGCCGTCAGAGCACCACCCTTGGTGTTTGGAACATCGCTCGACGAGGTCCCGTTGCGCGAGGTCTGGCCAGATGAAGCCCGAGACTTCACGCCATGGTTGGCTGCAAACCCAGACCAGATCGGCAAAGCGCTCCAGATGGATCTTGAGCTCGAAGGTTCAGAGTTTGCTGTTGGGCCGTTCTCCGCAGATGTGGTTCTACGGGATGCGAACTCCGGGCAACGTGTCGTCGTAGAAAACCTCTTGGTGACGACTGACCATGACCACCTCGGGAAACTGATCACGTACGCTGCAGGGTTGGAAGCACGCTGGGCTGTCCTGGTAGCGAGGTCGTTTCGTCCCGAGCACCGGTCTGCGCTCACCTGGCTAAATTCGATCTCGGGCGAGGGGAGCGGCTTTTTTGGAATCGAGGTGCACGCAGTCCGCATCGGCAACTCGCCCGCCGCGGTCCGACTGGACGTAGTTGTCGAGCCCGACGATTTTTCACGGCGAGCACGCGCCGAGGTGAAGACTTTGTCCGAGGTGAACGCCCGCTATATGGATTGGTGGGAAGAGTTCCTGTCTGCCTTTCATGAAGCGCACCCTGGTTGGAGCAATGCTCAGACTCCATCATCCGGCAACTGGATGAACTTTCCCAGTGGGAGGAGCGGCGTTCGCTACGGCCTCAGCTTCGCCTATCCCACCGGCGCTTCGAACTGCAGCCTCCGAGCCGAGGTGTATATCGATGACGGCGAGTCGGTGTACCCGGCGCTGAAGGCTCAACGCTCGGCTATCGAAGATTCATGTGATCTTGAGCTCAAGTGGGAGCCACTTGAGAATGCACGAGCTTCGCGAGTCGCGATCTACCTCGACCCCGCAGATCCAGCAGATCGCGCCAGCTGGCCGACGTATCGAGGCTGGGCTGTCGAAACCCTCGGCAAGCTGCGCCAGTCCTTCTCGGCGCCGATCAATGCACTGCAAAAAGCCAACTAGACCGAGCACCTTGACCTGGTGAACGTCACAGCTAGACTTCTGGAAGCGACACGCTGCTTCGCTCGGCTAGGACTTCAGGATGATCGTAAAGCCGCACGAACAAACGACCGTACTCAAAGACCCCCGTCAGCAAGCGGGTGCGGCCGCCGAGAGGCAAATAGCGCACTATCTGCACCGAAGCTTCAAGGAAGACCAAGAGGTTTACGTACTACACGATGTGAGGCTCGAAGATCACGCCCAGCCGGAGCACGATGGCTCCACCGGGGTGTGCCAGATCGATCATCTGCTCGTGCATCGCTGGGGGCTGTTCATCATCGAGAGCAAGTCGGTGACCGAAGAGGTGCGGGTCCGGTCCGACGACTCGGGTGGAGATGAGTGGAGCCGCGTGTACCGAGGCAAGGAGTTGGGAATGCCCTCTCCAATTCAGCAGGCAAAGCGGCAAGCGGATTTTCTGCGGGCGTTCTTGCAACGACACCGGGAAGAATTGCTCGGCAAGCGAGCTATCGGACTCCGCACCATCGCCAAGCTCGCAACAGGAACAGATCAGCGCGGTTTCAAGACGGCACCGATCCAACTGGTGATTGCTGTGTCCGACAAGGGGAAGATCAAACGGCTTGGTGGCTGGAAGGAACCCAGCGAACCATTTCGGGTATTTGTGACCAAGGCCGATCTGGTCCCCGACAAGATCGGCCAAGAGCTCAAGCGGCATAAAAAGAGCGCGAGCATGAATGCTGAATCTGCTGGCGAGTACGGCAGGTGGAGCATGAAAGCGCTGGAAGTTGAGCAGGTGGCTGAGTTTCTTGCCGCGCAGCATGTGGATCGCTCGGGCGCTTCGCCAACCCTGTCTAAACGGACTGCTCCCAACCGCAGTCGCAGATCATCCCGTGACAAACCCGCCAGGACCGGACACTCGGCGAAAGCGAAATGCAAGCATTGCGATTCAAAAGACCTCACCGCGCGATCGGGCAGGTACGGCTATTACTGGCAGTGCGGCATGTGCAAAAAGAACACGGCGATGCCTGTGGTGTGCTCTGGATGTGGCGCTGAAGGTAAACGGAACAAAGAGGTTCGGGTTCGCAAGGACAAGACAACATATTTGCGCGACTGCGAAGCATGCGGGACTTCCGAAACAATATGGACTGAGGACTGAACTCCGCAGTTGACTTAGCTGGGTTGAACTCGAGGGGCTAGGCCTGTCGAGTGGATAGTCACTGCAGGTTGTCGGCTTCGAACCAGGACGATCCGCTGACCTCGTGCCAACCTTTGGGGCGCGCTAGGGCCTTCTCCACCTGTCTGTCGCGGCGGAGTCTGGTCATGCGGGCGATGGCTCTTGGAAGGCGGAAGGCCCGCATGCGGTTGGTTAGCTCATGCCGGGCTGGTACAAACCTCCCGAGGTTCTCCCATGGCCCGTCGAAACCCGACCAGCCTTGGCGATCATGTGCGTAGACGATTATCTGCCGTTTGCCTCGCCTGAGCCTGCGGTATTCGCCGGTCACCACACCGAGCACGTATTCGTCCAGTTCATTGAGGGCGTCCTGAGACCCGGAGTCGCACGCATCGCACCCACAGTCTGGGACCACCGCCACGACCACTGTCGGGTCGCCGACGCCGATCACCAATCCTGTGGCATCATCGAAGCGAGTCCAGGCGAAGGTGAGCGGGATTGCACCAGAGCCCAGCGGCGAGGCCCGCTGAACCCCGACAACATCGACGCTCGGCTGCTCCTCCCACACCACAGCCACGTCCGGGGCGATCTCGGCCAAGCCCCCGGCATCCAACGCCTTCAACCAGGCTTCAGCCCGGGCACGCAAGATCCGCCATTTCTGCGGGTTCGTCAAACGGGAATACTCCTCTTCCAAAGGCATCCGGTCAGGGTGCGGATGCTCCCACCCGGCCAACCCTCGGCCCGTCTCAACAAACGCAGCATCAACCGACGCAATCAACTCCATAACAGAATGCACGGCACGATCATGTCCGCACCGCCACCACCGCGCAAAGGAATTACAGCGAGGTTCGTTGTGCAAATTCTGTTGATGAATATGATTGAGCGGGTAACCAACATCGGCGCTTAGGTTAAAACCGAACGCCACATACTACGGTCGCCGAAGGCGGCCGTAGTTCCGTTTTCCCACCATGTGTTGCTGTTTCCTCAATGAGTCCCTATTGACCCCGACCACCGCGGCCGATGTTCAACTCACGGAACAACTCGCGTGCACCGTGGTAGACGTTCGGGTAGTCGATGTAGACGACGACTCGCGTGTCAGGCACTGACCCCAAACCCCCGAAAAAATAAACCCCCGCCACGCCCTGCAAGCAGGGCATGGCGAGGAAGATTGGTGCCAGACTAACGCCGTGCAGTTGGCTGTTCAACCCAATTCGACTATTCCCGACAGAATTGGGGGTTCGACGAAGGGGCGGTTGCGATCGATGGCGCGGCTGGAGGGCCGGGGAACGGCTTGGCCGGGGGAACTGGGTGATCTAGGGTGCGCGCATGAGCGTTGCCGCATTCCCCCAGATCGACGCCGAGTGACTCAGTGAGGCAGCCTCTGAGCGGGCTCAGGGTGCTTGATGTGGGCACTCGGATCGCGGCCCCGTTCTGCGCCGGGATCCTGGGCGAACAGGGAGCGGAGGTGCTGAAGATCGAGGACCCCGATCTCGGCGACAAAACCCGCGTGAACGGGCCCTTCACCACTGATGACGACGACAACCTCTACTCCCTCTACTGGTCGGTGGAAGGCCGGGGACGCAAGTCGGTGACCATCAACCTTCGAGACCCTGAGGGCCAGGATCTGTTCCGGCGTCTGGCTTCGGTATCCGACGTGGTGTGTGAGAACTTCCGACCCGGCACATTGGAGCGCTGGAATATCGACCCGTCCCGGCTCGACCCGAGACTGGTCACAGCCCGCATCAGTTTGTACGGCCAGCAGGGACCCAAATCCCTGCACACCGGTTTCGACCACAACGCCACCGCGTTCGCTGGGCTGACACACCTCACCGGGCACCCCAACCAGCCCCCGGTACGGCCGGGCCTTCCCATTTCCGACTACCTGACCGGGGTATTCGCGGCTCAGGCCGTGACGAGCCTGCTCTACGAGCGCGACGCCAAGGGCACCGGAACCGGGGGCGTGGTAGACGCCTACCTTTACGGATCGGTGCTGCGGATCATGGAGTGGACGATTGCCGCCTACGACCGTCTGGGCTCCGTGCGCCAGCGCACAGGCAATCATTCAGACCAGGCTGCACCGCTCGACAACTTCGCCAGTCGGGACGGCCGGTATGTGTGCATCGTGGCTGTGCGCCAAGCGGTGTTCGAGGGCCTCTGTAAGGCAATGAACCGGCCCGAGTTGCTGACCGACGAGCGCTTCACCACGCCACGGGCGCGACAGCGTAATCGGGAGGTTGTCAACCAGACCATTGCCGAGTGGGCATCCGGGCTGGACGCGACCACCATTGAGGAGCGCTGCGGTCGCCACGGCGTGCCCGTTGGCGTCGTCTACGACGTGTCGGACGTGGTTGCCGACGACCATGTACTCGACCAAGGAGATGTGTGTACCGTCGATGATCCCGTCATCGGACCGGTTCGCCAGCAGGCCCCCTACCCCCGTTTCGACGACAACCGGCTGCCGGTCCCAGTGGGCGCGCCGCGGTTGGGGGAACACACCGACGAGGTGTTCTCCACCCTGCTGGGACTTTCGGAAGTCCAGATCGCTGCGCTGAGAGAGCGCAACGTGATCTAACCATGTTGTCCACACTTAGTCATGCCAACAACAGCTCGGGCAGAAGGCATCGCCGAAGCTTCGAATCCCGTGAGGGCTACTACTGCGCGGTCTGGAATTGCTCGGGGGTTAAAACAGGTTGTGAATATCGGTGGGGTGGCATACCGTTCCAGGTTCGCACGGCATGTCCGAGCGAAGGGTCCTGTAGATCAGTTTGGAGTGATCGCCACCCTGTCAAGGTGGAGGCCGCGGGTTCAAATCCCGTCAGGACCGCCACGCATCCTTTCGAGGATGCTGTGGGGTCGGGTAGCTCAGTTGGCAGAGCGGCCGCCTGAAAAGCGGTAGGTCACCGGATCGACGCCGGTCCCGACCACCACCAGCGGCCCGGCATCTCTGCCGGGTCGCTCGCGTCTGCCCACCCTTGCTCAGCCGACCCCTTGCTCAGCCGACCCCTTGTTCAGCCGACCCCTTGCTCAGCCGACCCCTTGCTCAGCCGACCCCTTGCTCAGCCAACGGCGTAGCCGGCGTGGAAACCTTCGCTCATGGCCCCTTCGAGATAACCGACCCCGGTGCAATCTCCGATCGCTACAGGGTCCAGACCCGCAGCGCGCAGTTGCTGCGCGACCGACTCATCACCGGTGAGGCCGGACGCGATCACCACACAATCGGCGTCAACAGCATGGTCACTGTCGTTGTGGCGGTAGCGCACCTGCGTGGGAGTCACCTCCAACACATCGACGTTGCTCAACAACTCGGCACCGTGGGAACGCAGATCAGTCAGAACACGCCAACGCCGCGGGTGAGCCATCTCTGTGGCCAACGTCGCTACAGCGTCCAGCACCGTGACCGTGCGGCCACGGTCCACTAGGAACTCAGCGAGTTCGATGCCGACAAGGCCACCTCCCAGAATCGTGACCCGCTTACCAATCGGCATGTAGTGATGCGTCAAAGAGGCCAACCGTTCCGGATCGTCTGTCAACCCGAGTCGCTTACCCGCAGCAACCGCAATTCTCCCGGTCAACGAGAGCTTCCGTGAAGCGTCAGCGGATGGATCAGTCAGCATGGCCCGCAGGTCGTCGCCATCAAGCACGTGGTCCAGGTCGATGCCAACGATGTCTGGTCGGACACGCGAAGCTCCCGTGGCCACAATCAAGCTGTCCGGCCCCAGTGCTTGGACCGCCTCGACAGTCGCCGGCGTGCTCAGCCGCACATCAATACCAAGCGATTCCATCTGCCTGGTCAACCACTTCAAGAGCCGAAGATTCGGCTCGTACACCAGCGCGCCGAATCTCAGAGCACCGCCGAGTTGTGGACTGGCCTCGAAGATCGTGACTGTGTGTCCCCGTGTGGCAGCAACCCGAGCCGCCTCCATACCCGCTGGTCCGCCGCCGACAACAAGCACCGACTTCGGCGCCGCTGCGGTGGTGCGTTCAATGTCGCGCAACTCGACTTCGTGGGCTAGAACCGGGTTGACAGCGCAGCGCACCCGTCTATCAAAGAACGGCTGAGCCACGCAGACGTAGCAGTTGATGCACGGACGGATATCGGCAGGGCGCTGCTCAGCGACTTTCAGCGCCGTAGCGGGGTCGGCGAGCATCTGGCGGCCCATAGCGATCAGGTCGGCTTTGCCGTGAGCGATCATTTCGTCGCCGGTTTCTGGTCGGATCCGGCCAACCGCGATGACCGGTACGTTGAGCTTGCTCTTCAACTGGCCCGACAGCGCCGAATGGGTTGCTTCACGGTGAGGCAGGGTCCCCTCGGTGAAAGCCGGACCGGAAGTCTGGTCGCCATAAGCGCTGAGGTGAATCGCATCAGCTCCGGCCTCTTGGGCGAGTTGCGCGGTTACTTCGGTGTCTGTGAAGACAATGCCGTCCGGTGTGCGATATTCCAGAGCATCGAGGCGGCACCAGACCGCGAAATTGTCGTTGGTAGCAGCTTTGGCAGCAGCAATGACCTCACACAGCAGCCGTGAACGATTGTGAACATCTCCGCCGTATTCATCGGTTCGGTGGTTCCACTGCTTGGAGAGGAACCCAGAGATCAGATATCCGTGCGCGCCATGGATCTCCACACCGTCAAATCCGGCTTCCTGAGCCCGACGAGCGGCGGCGGCAAAATCTGCGGTCAACGCAGCAATGTCAGCCGCCGTCATCTCGTGGTAGTTCGGAGCCCCACCACCATTGGCCGCTGCCATCAGCCCCAATTCCTCGGGAGTCAGATCGTGAATCATGTCGAGCGACCCGTGCCATTGAGGAATCGACGGCACAAGAACAGGACGCCCCTCTTTGATATCGACTCGGGAGACCTTGCCGTGGTGCACGAGTTGCACCGCGATCTTGGCACCGTGGCGGTGCACCTGATCGGTGAGTCGGCGCAGAGCCGGGGTATAGCGGTCGTCTGACAACCCGAGTTGGTGCACGGAGTTGGCTCCCCGTGGGTACGCCATGGCGCACACCTCAGTGATGATCAACCCAACTCCGCCACGAGCCCTCTCCTCGTAGTAGGCGATGATTTGGTCGTTGGCGAATCCATCATCGCCAACAATCTCGACTCCCATCGGGGCCATGACCATCCGATTTCGCAACTCCATCGATCCGACAGAGACCGGCGACAACAGGTGTTCAAACATCGATTCAGACTCCAATCGGTTCAGCTTCCAGAGGCTTTGGGCCGGCTACGAACGACACCATCACGCTCGGCCGCTTCGGCGACCGCTTTGGCCACCATCGGAGCGACGGAACGATCAAAGACCGACGGCACCACAAAATCGGGGCGGAGCTCCGATTCAGGCACGCAAGCAGCTATTGCAGCGGCCGCACTCACCTTCATATTCTCGGTCACGCTATGCGCGCAAACATCGAGGGTTCCCCGGAAAATCCCCGGAAATGCCAACACATTATTTATCTGGTTGGGGAAGTCGGAGCGGCCCGTAGCCATGACAGCCGCAATACCGTCGGCTGCTTCAGGACGGATTTCTGGATCCGGGTTGGCCATAGCGAAAACGATCGGGTCACGAGCCATCTTGCGAAGGTTTGAAGCATCGATCAGGTCGGGTGCCGACACACCCACGAACACATCCGCTCCCACCAGCACTTCTGGCAGCGTGCCCGCCTTGCGGTCACGGTTGGTTATCGCGGCAAAGCGTTCCTTGACCTGGTTTTGATGGTCGCGACCCTCATGTACCGCTCCCATTCGATCAACACCTATGACTTCGCCAACCCCCGAGTCAAGCAGAATCTTGCCCACGGCCACTCCCGCAGCTCCCATCCCAGAGATAACAACCGAAATATCTCCGATTTTCTTGTCGACCAGTTTCAGCGCGTTGGTAAGAGCAGCCAAAGCAACGATGGCCGTGCCGTGCTGATCATCATGAAAGACCGGTATCGGAAGGGCCGCCTTAAGGCGCTCCTCGATTTCGAAGCAGGCCGGCGCGGCGATGTCTTCAAGGTTGATCCCACCGAACGTTGGAGCGATGTGCATAACCGTCTCGATGATCTCTTCTGTGTCTTGGGTGTCCAAACAGATCGGGAAGCCGTCTATGCCTCCGAATTCCTTGAATAGCAGGGCCTTTCCTTCCATCACCGGCATCGCCGCATGTGCGCCTATGTTGCCGAGCCCGAGCACCGCGCTGCCGTCACTGACTATCGCCACCGTGTTCTTCTTGATGGTGTATCGGTGCGCTAGTGATTGGTCGTCGCGAATGCTCAGGCAGACCCGCGCGACACCAGGCGTGTATGCCATAGACAGGTCATCCGCATCGCCAACCGAACAAAGCGGAAGCACCTCAATCTTGCCACCTTCATGGAGGGCATAGGTACGGTCCCACCAGTCGAGCACTGACACACCGTCGAGCTCGTTGACCGCCGCGGCTAGCTGCGCGGCGTGCGCTTCGGAACGACAATGAACGTCTATATCCCGCACCACCGTGGGACCCTTCGCTTCAAAGCCGGGAATACCGGCGATGTTCCCCCCAACGTCGCCAACCGCGGCCGCGAAGCGACCGAGCGTGCCGGGAACATTGTCGAGCGAGATCTTGAGGGTGATGGAATAGGCGGCGGTTGGAGCGTTCTGCACGCTGAGAACGTTATTCAGTGACGCGACTGATGCCTCAATCGGGCGGTTCGGTGAATCGCCGATCCAACAGCATTGACCAATATAAGAAGAAACAGATAGCGTTTATCCAGGCTTCACCCGAACATGAGATCAGAAAGTCGAGAATTGAATGCCCAAAAGAGAAATGTCCGACGAACATCGAGAAGCGCTATCGGTCGGCCGAGCCCGTGGCCGAGCGGTCCGTAACTACCTTGAGGCGCTGGAGTCGCACCGTCCAAAGCGGGGGCGCAGGCGTACACCAGAAACCATGCGTGCGCGAATTGACGAAATCGACAACGAAATCGGTGACGCAAAACCGATGCAACGCCTGCACCTCACTCAAGAGAGGATGGATCTTTCAGCCAAGATCGAGGCGGCTGAGACAACTATCGACATTTCGGCTCTTGAAGACGAGTTTGTCGATGTCGCGAGCGCCTACGGCGAAAGCAACGGAATCAGCTACTCAGCTTGGCGTGCAGTTGGAGTTTCCGCTGTCATTCTCAAGCGTGCCGGGGTCTCTCGTTCTGCATAGAGCTCACTGAGCGAATAGCTCATTGAGTGAATGCTCTATCAGACCCGTATTTCAGCGCGTGCAATAGCCGCTTGTGGATGCTCAGAAATTACCTTATTGGCGCGGGCCACAACGCGCTGTACCTGACTCACAGCAGTACCCGCAAAGTCACCGATATCAGCCAAGCAGTTTTGGATCGCCGCTGAGTTCAGCGGTATTCGCTCGTCTGCAGCTATGCGTTCAACGAAACCGGGCCCGCTGGTGCCTTCACGGCGCGCCAACATTGCTTCCACAGCATGGCCTTTGATCAGCTGATGGGCTTCTTCGCGACCGAGTCCCGCTGCTACCGCGTCACCGAGTATGCGGGAGGTGGCAAGAAACGGTAGTTCCCGCTGCAGTTCGGCTTCGATGACGGCATCGAAAGCACCAAAATCATCGAAGACACCGATAGCCGTCTGCAACAATCCATCAGCAGCAAAGAAAGCATCGGGAAGCATCACCCGGCGGACGGCCGAACAACTCACGTCACCCTCGTTCCACTGCCGACCAGCGAGATTGGCCGCCATAGTCAAATAACCGTCCAGAATCGTGCGCAGTGCGCCGATACGTTCAGCGCTGCGGCTGTTCATCTTGTGAGGCATAGCCGAAGAACCGACTTGTCCGGGACTGAAACCCTCAGTAGCCAGTTCATTTCCAGCCATGAGTCGCAAAGTCGTCGCAGCCGACGCCGGCGCTGACACGGCTTGTACCAATGCAGCAACCACGTCAAGATCAAGCGACCGCGGATAGACCTGACCGACACTGTCGAGAACACGCTCGAAACCGAGATGCTCAGCAACCAGCTGTTCCAATTGATCGACCGCGTCGGCGTCTCCCAACAGATCCAACTGGTCCAGACGAGTACCGACCGCACCTTTGATGCCCCGAAGCGGGTATCGGGCCAGCAACTCTTCGACACGCTCAAGGCCGATCATGGTTTCCTCGGCTACATCTGCGAAGCGCTTCCCCAAGGTGGTGGCCTGGGCGGCTACGTTGTGAGTGCGGGCCACCATCACCAAATCGACATGCGTTGCAGCCAAGGTGGCGCAACGAGAAAGCAGCGCGACCAAGCGATCTCGCACCAGGACGAGGGCTTGGCGGATCTGCAATTGTTCAACGTTCTCGGTTAGATCGCGTGAAGTCATTCCCCGATGGATGTGTTGGTGACCAGCAAGGTCACAAAACTCATCAATTCGAGCTTTCACATCGTGACGGGTGACTGCCTCGCGCGCCGCTATAGACGCAAGATCGACATGATCCAATACCGCTTCGTAGGCTTCGATCGTTCCGCTAGGGATCTCGAGCCCCAGCGAAACCTGGGCACGCAGCACAGCAAGCCACAACTGGCGTTCCTGAACGATCTTGCCTTCAGGCGACCAGATCTCATTCATCGCTTCACTGGCATAGCGATCAGAAAGAACATTGGCCGTAGCGTCAGTCATCAGGCGCTCCTGTCGTTGCGGTCAAGGTATTGTTCGCGGCCCGGACCAACCCCCACAAGACGCACAGGCACACCCACCTGATCCTCCAAAAAGTCGATGTAACCAGCAGCTGCAGAAGGCAGTTGGTTCGGGTTTGTTATCGCGCTGATGTCGGTTTTCCAGCCCGGTAGTTCTTCATAAATGGGTTTTGCAGCATGGAGCTGGGATTGATGGTAGGGCAGATTGGTAGAACGCTCGTCGCCGATCTCATAGGCGACGCACACCTTCAACGAATCCAGCCCATCAAGCACATCAAGTTTGGTAATCGCGATTTCGCTGAGCGAGTTGACCCGCACTGCATGACGCACCATCACTGCGTCGAACCAACCGGGGCGGCGCCGACGGCCGGTGTTGACCCCGTACTCACGTCCGACATCAACCAGATAATCACCAATGTCATCGTGGAGCTCTGTAGGGAACGGCCCAGATCCGACTCTGGTTACGTAAGCCTTGGCTACTCCGACTACGCGACTGATGTGCCGAGGTCCGATACCTGAACCGGTGCATGCTCCACCCGAAACCGGGTTGGACGAAGTGACAAACGGATAGGTGCCGTGATCGAGATCCAAGAACGTGGCCTGCGCACCTTCGAGCAGCACCTCCTGCCCAGCTTCGAGTCTGTCATGCAACAATCCAACCGAATCCGTGATCAAAGGCAGGATCCTGGGGGCGCACTCGTCGAGATATTCGGCCGCAATGGCCTCGCCATCCACCGGTGGCCGGCCAAAAACCTTGGTGAGCACCTGATTTGTGTGACTGAGGACAGCTTCGAGTTTCTGGCGAAAGATCTTGGGGTCAGCGAGATCTTGCACCCTCAATCCGACGCGCATCGCCTTGTCTGCGTACGCGGGGCCGATGCCACGTTTGGTAGTTCCGAGTTTTGCGTCGCCGAGGTGGCGTTCGTGGAGAGCATCCAGTTCGCTGTGGTAGGGCATGATCAGATGCGCGTTGCCAGAGACTTTCAGCCTTGAACAATCGACGCCTCGCCCGGTAAGCATGTCAATCTCAGCGATGAGGACACGAGGATCGACCACAACACCGTTACCGATCACTGGAGTGATGTAGTCGTACAGGATTCCGCTGGGAACAAGTTGCAGGGCGAATGTCTCACCGTCAACGACCAGCGTATGGCCTGCGTTGTGGCCGCCCTGATAGCGGACGACCATGGACATCTCTTTTGCCAGGAGGTCGGTAAATCTCCCCTTGCCTTCGTCACCCCATTGAGTACCGACGACTATGGTCGCTGGCACGGCGCTCTCCCTTGATGGATTTGCGTTACCGAAAAAGGTTAACCTGAACTCGCAGCGATCCGTACCGGGATTTAGCGAAGAACGATCTGCGGGTTGTCTGTCGGTCCTTCGACATCGACCTTTACCGTGTCGCCCTCGAGGTAACGACCTTCGAGTATGGCTATGGCCAACGGGTCGCCGATGCTGCGCTGAATCAGGCGCTTTAGCGGGCGCGCCCCGAAAGCCGGGTCATAACCCATTTTTGCCATGCGAATTCGAGCTTCACCGGTCACTTCCAGCGCGATCCGGCGACTGGCAAGACGGGCCGCAAGATCCGCGAATTGGAGGTCGAATATGATGGTGAGGTCGTCTTGGGTTAGCGATCCGAAACGAACAATGTCGTCGATTCGGTTGATGAACTCGGGCCTGAAGAAGTCTCTGGGCTCACCTGCGAGGTTGGAGGTCATGATCAAGACCACGTTGGAGAAGTCGACGGTGCGACCTTGACCATCGGTCAGTCGGCCATCGTCAAGCAGCGCCAACAAGACATTGAAAACATCGGCATGCGCTTTTTCGACTTCGTCGAGCAACACCACCGAATAGGGACGCCGCCTGACGGTTTCGGTCAGTTGTCCGCCCTCGTCATAGCCGACGTAGCCGGGAGGTGCCCCGATCAAACGGCTGACGCTGTGCCTCTCCATGTATTCCGACATGTCGATGCGAACCATGGCGCGCTCATCGTCGAAGAGGAACTCGGCCAGCGAACGAGCCAGTTCGGTTTTGCCGACACCAGTTGGCCCAAGAAACAAGAAGCTGCCGATGGGCCGACGAGGATCGCCGAGTCCCGCCCGGGAACGACGGATGGCGTTGGCGACCACCGAAACCGCATCGTCTTGGCCCACGACGCGCCGCTGTAGGTGCTCCTCTAACCGGACCAGTTTCTGGACTTCGCCTTCCATCAACCGCGATACAGGTATGCCGGTCCAGTGACTGACCACTTCTGCGATGTCTTGGTCGTCTACCTCTTCTTTCAACATTGGGTCTTCGGCCTGGAGCTTGTCGAGTTCTGCTTTGGCGGTCTCAAATTGACGCTCCAACTGGGGGATCTGGCCGTAGCGGAGTTCCGCGGCACGTTCCAGATCGGTCTGGCGTTCAACTTCGCTGCGCAAATGTTCGAGTTGCTCATTAATTTCGCGTAGGGCAGTGATGGCGTCTTTTTCGGCTTGCCATCTGATGGTGAGTGCGGCGAGACCTTCTCGTAGATCGGCTAGTTCTCGGTCAAGGTCGCTGAGACGTTCTGCCGAAGCAGCATCGGTCTCCTTGGCTAGGGCTAGACGTTCGATTTCGTATTGTCGTATCCGTCGCTCGACGACATCGATTTCGGTCGGAACAGAATCGATCTCGATGCGCAGCGAACTCCCGGCTTCGTCGACTAGATCAATTGCTTTGTCAGGCAGGAAACGGCCGGTCAGGTAACGATCGCTCAGCACAGCCGCGGCTACGAGCGCTGAATCTTGGATCCGTACGCCGTGGTGGACTTCATAGCGCTCCTTGAGGCCACGCAGGATGGCGATGGTGGACTCAACCGACGGTGGAGCTACCAGGACTTGCTGGAAGCGTCGCTCCAGTGCCGGATCTTTCTCCACATGTTTGCGGTATTCGTCGAGCGTGGTGGCGCCGATCATTCGCAAGCGACCGCGGGCAAGCATCGGCTTGAGCATGTTGCCGGCGTCCATCGCCCCCTCAGCACCTCCCGCGCCAACCACCGTGTGCATTTCATCAACGAACGTGATGATCTCGCCGTCGGCATCTTCGATCTCTTTGAGCACCGCCTGCAGGCGTTCCTCGAACTCACCGCGGTACTTGGCACCGGCCACGAGCAACGAGATATCGAGATTGATCAACCGCTTGTGCTGCAACGAATCGGGCACGTCTCCTTCGACTATGCGAGCCGCCAGCCCCTCGACGATTGCGGTTTTGCCGACTCCCGGTTCGCCAATGAGTACCGGGTTGTTCTTGGTGCGACGCGACAACACACGTATGACCCTGCGAATCTCATCGTCGCGCCCGATGACAGGATCAAGTTCGCCACAACGGGCGGCTTCGGTGAGGTCATGGCCGAATCGTTCCAGGGCTTGATACTGATTTTCTGGAGTTTGAGTGGTCACGCGATGAGTGCCGCGGACCTCTTTCAGCGCTGTGAGCAGCGCTTTGCGATCAACCTCGATGAGTTCAGCCAATGCGAGCAGTACGTGTTCGGTGGACAGATAGTCGTCGTGCAGTTCGGCACGTTGTTGATCGGCCTCGTTGAGAGCGGCTATCAGCGGTTTTGCCAACTGCGGTTCGGATCCGTAGGCGTTTCCAAGCCGCTCCAGTGCCGATTCCGCCTTGCTTCTAGCCGTGAGGACATCAACTCCGACCTTGTGCAACAGCGGTTGCACAATGCCGTCTTGCTGACCGAGTAGGGCAATCAACAGATGTTGCAGAGTGATTTCGGGGTGAGAAGCCCCGCGGGCCATTTCGGTGGCGGTTGAGAGGGCTTCGGTGGTCTTGAGCGTCCAGCGGTTGGGGTCGAGGGCCATGTTTGTCTCAGGTTTGTTTTCTGGTTGACGGTATGGAGCTAGTAGCTACAGTATAGCGCAGAAAACTTGAGTGTCCTACACTTAACTTTGTACTTTGTATCACTACCCAACGCGGCTAATATCGGGGTATGACTGTCACCGAGTCCGCAACCACAAGAGCCGACAACAGCTTCCGGCGAATGGATGAGTCCACCGCCGAACAATGGGCACACATCAGCCGGTACACCGCTATGAACCAACCTCGAGTAGCAGATCGGATACTGATGTTGCTGGAGTCGTTGGCCGATATCCGCGACGGATTCCTCACCGACCAGCTGACTCACAGCCTTCAGACCGCCACGATGGCCGAGCGAGCAGGCGCAGATGACGAGATGGTGTTTGCCAGCCTCTGCCACGACATAGGCAAAGCGATCTCGGTACCCAATCACGGTGCCATCTCAGCAGAAATCATCAAGCCCTACGTGCGTGACGACGTCTATCAGACGATCCTCAACCATCAAGATTTCCAGGGACGGCACTATTACCACCACTTCGATGCTCCTACAGATTTGCGGGAGCAGTTTCGTAACGAATCGTGGTTTGCGCTGTGCGAAGAGTTCACCGACGACTGGGACCAGCAAGCCTTCGACCCCGACTACGACACGCTCCCTCTGGACCACTTCGAACCCCTGGTCCGAAAAATCACAGCCGCTGTGGGTCCTGGCACCAAAGGGAGTCAGCGACCCGCCGCTAGCTGAGGCTGGCGTAGCTAGCGTTGACCAATCGGCCACCACGAGGGTCGCCGGTAAGTTCGGCATCCATGCGGTTCATCACATAAGACACGGTCATGCGGGCGTCGAAGTCCACCGTCGCCAACGAACCACCCCAACCACCCCAAAACATGTGATTGGGGTTCGGACTGTTCACCCAACCTTCCATCTCCAAAGCAAAACCCAGGCCGTGACGCAAACGGAGCATCAACACTTCGTCAACGCCATCTATCTGAGGCTCAAGAGCGCGACGAGCCCCAGCCTCAGACAAAAGCCGCACACCGTTCACCTCGCCACCGTTGGCAAGCATCGAATGGACCGCCGCAATGGAGCGAGCACTACCAAGTCCACCCGCGGCGGGAATCTCCGCGGCACGCCACTCGCGGGTACGCGGCTCCGTTGCATTCAGCGGACAACTCATCAAGGTGCGCATCGCAATTGAATCCAAACTGACAGGCACGCCATTCACCTCCATACCCGTAGGAGGAGGTGGAAGTTGCAACTCGGCCACTCGGTGGTCTTCAGAAGCCGGGAGGCTCATCCAGAAATCGGCACCCAGCGGGGCCGCCACCTCCCTGGCGAACCATTCGGCCATGCGCACGCCGGTAATGCGATAAAGGATCTCGCCCTCAAGGTTCCCCTGGGTAATGGCGTGATAACCGGACTTGGTGCCCGGTTCCCACCACAGTTGTTGACCGGCGAGTTGAGCGGCCACACGGTCGACGTCGTACAACATCGGCGGCAGAACGGGTGGGACAAAACCCGGCAAACCAGCCGTGTGAGACATGACGTGGCGTACCAGCACACCCTCCTTGCCGTGCTGGGCGAACTCGGGCCAGTAACGCGCAACAGGTGCATCAAAGTCCAACTCGCCTCGGTCAGCCAGCATCAGCATGCACACTGCGGCCATGGTCTTGGTCGTGGAGTAGACGTTGACGATCGTGTCGCGTTGCCACGGATTGCCCGCTGAATTCGCGTCTCCCGCCCAGATATCGACCACCAATTCACCGTCTAGGGTCACCGCAGCGGCGGCTCCCAACTCAAGACCGTCAGCGAAGTTCTGCTCAAAGGCATCCCGCACCGCCGAGAACGCGGGATCACAGTTTCCGTGGATTTCCATGGGCTCATCATGGCCCACAGATCTGTCAGCTGCCCTTATCGGGCCTTCCATTGGGGGTCGCGTTTTTCGGCCCAGGCACGGCCGCCCTCCGCGGAGTCCTCGGATTGCCCGACGACCCGGCGCATCGTTTCACCCATCCGCACCGCATCGGTCCATCCCATCTTGCGGCCTCGCCTGACCATTTCGCTGGTGGCTCTCACAGCCAGCGGCGCTCCCTGACAAAGCCGCTCGGCCAAACCGTGTGCCGCATCCAGCAATTCGTCATGGGGATGAACCTGCCAGGCGAGACCTATCTCTTTGGCGCGATCAGCGTCGATTGGGTCGCCGGTCAACAGCAGTTCCAAAGCATCGGGAATCGCCACATGGTCCGGCAACCTCAGCGCTCCCACGATCGTCGCCTGCCCCAGTCTCACTTCCGGGTATGCGAAACTCGCCCGTTCGCTGGCGAGCACAAAATCGCATGCCAGGACCGCGGTGAGCCCGTAACCAATACACGGTCCGTTGACCGCGGCGATCGTCGGCTTCCAGATTTCCAACCCGCTCTCGAAGGTGGTGATCGTGGGCCATTCCCAAAACGAACCCGGCCAAGTACCGGTCGCCCCCGCTCCGTCGCGCAAATCCGCTCCTGCGCAAAAGGCCCTGCCGGCGCCCGTAACGATGGCTACCCAGGCTTCGTCGTCTTCACGAAATTCGGTCCAGGCAGTGTCCAGGGCTTGGCGCATCGCCCCGTTGACAGCGTTGAGCGCCTCGGGCCGGTTGTAGGTGATGGTGGCGATGTGGCCGTCTCGTTGGTAGGTCGCGGCCGCGGGTTGATCCGACATCTCACCAGCTTTCCCCATGCAGCACGCGATAGCCACCGTGGGTATGGTTTCGCTACGAAGTGAACGCGAAGGGATGTGCCATGGCTCAGGGATCAATCGAGGTCTACGAAAGTGAGGGGCGGACGTTCGAACCCTCAGCAGAGTTTGTTGCTGGGGCCCTGGCCAACGACTATTCGCTGTACGACGAAGCCGACGCCGACTACGAGGCTTTCTGGGCGCGCCAAGCCCGTGAATTGTTGAGTTGGTCCAGCGACTTCAGCACCGTGCTTCAGTGGGATCTTCCCTTCGCCAAATGGTTCGAAGACGGAGAGCTCAACGTCTCGGAGAACTGCCTCGACCGCCATGTCGCGGCCGGACTGGGCGACAAGATCGCTTATCACTGGGAAGGCGAACCCGGCGACACCCGCACCATCAGCTACTCAGAGCTACTGGCCGAGGTGGAGAAATTCGCCAACGTCATGAAGAGCCTCGGCCTGTCAAAGGGCGATCGCATCGCCATCTACATGCCGATGATCCCCGAGTTGCCGATCGCCATGCTCGCTTGCACACGCATCGGTGTGGCCCACTCAGTTATTTTCGGCGGTTTCTCGCCTGACGCCATCACCGACCGTTGCGAAGACGCTGAGGCTCGCCTGATTATCACCGCAGACGCCGGTTATCGGCGGGGCGAGCCATCTGCCTTGAAGCCCAACGTCGACGCTGCGCTCACGGCAGGTGCGCCCAGTGTTGAGAACGTCATCGTGGTTGACCGCTGCGGGACCGACCCGGTCATGGTTGAAGGTCGCGATCATTGGTGGCATGAGCTGATGGCGACCGCGGAATCGAGTTGTCCTCCAGAGCCGATGGGCGCCGAACAGTTGCTCTATCTGCTCTACACCTCGGGTACCACAGCCAAACCCAAGGGCATTATGCACACCACCGGCGGCTATCTGACACAGGTGGCGTTCACCCACAAATACGTGTTCGATCTCAAACCCGAAACCGATGTGTATTGGTGCGCCGCGGATATCGGCTGGGTGACCGGTCACTCCTACATCGTCTACGGGCCGTTGACCAACGCTTGCACTTCGGTCATGTACGAGGGCACGCCAGACACACCGAGGCCCGACGAGCGCAGCGGCGACCGGGCCGGCTGGAACAAGGATCGGCTTTGGGACATCGTGGAGCGCTACGGGGTGACTCAGCTCTACACCGCACCAACAGCCATTCGCACGTTTATGAAGTGGGGAGACGACTGGCCCAAAAGGCGTGACCTTTCGAGTTTGCGGGTCTTGGGCACCGTCGGCGAGCCCATCAATCCCGAAGCGTGGATGTGGTACCACGACAACATCGGCGGTAGTTCCTGCCCGATTGTCGACACTTGGTGGCAGACCGAAACCGGCTCCCACATGATCACTCCGCTCCCCGGGGTGACCACAACCAAGCCAGGCACCGCCACCACGCCTATCCCCGGGGTGTACGCCGAGGTCGTCGACGACGGTGGTGACCCTGTTGAGATCGGCGGCGGCTATCTGACGATCACTCGACCGTGGCCATCGATGCTGCGCGGCATTTGGGGAGACCCGCAGCGCTACCACGAGACCTACTGGTCACACTATGAGGGCCGCTATTTCGCCGGTGACGGAGCCCGGGTTGATGACGACGGCTATATCTGGCTGCTTGGTCGTGTAGACGACGTGATGAACGTCTCAGGCCACCGCATTTCCACCGCCGAGGTGGAGAGCGCCCTGGTTGACCACCCCGCGGTCGCCGAAGCCGCTGTGGTGGGAGCCAAAGACGACATCACCGGCCAGGCGATCGTCGGTTACGTGATTCTCATCGGCTCGGTTGAGGGCTCTGAAGAACTGCGTGAAGAAATCAGGCGGCATGTGGGCACGAAACTCGGCCCGACGGCACGACCAAAAGCCGTGTTTTTGGTGCCAGACCTTCCCAAGACCCGTTCCGGCAAGATCATGCGACGGTTGCTGCGCGATGTGGCCGACGGGCGAGTCTTGGGCGACACCACCACGCTCGCCGACCCCGATGTGGTTGCAGCCATTCGCGAGGGCGCCGCGGACAGTGACGAGGATTAGCCGAATCGCAGAAATCGGCGTAGCCGCGAGCATCAGACTGGCCCTAGTGTTGAGGGCAACAATTTGGCGGCCGGCTCTGCACTGAGCCAAAACAAACCGGAGGTGTATAACCCCATGATCAACACAGCAAAGACTTTTGTTCTGCTTGCCATGCTCGGCGGTCTGATCATCGTGGCGGGTGGTGCCATCGGCAGTTCGACAGGCCTGGTGATCGGCTTGGTGATCGCTTTGGTCATGGTCGGTGGTTCGTACTGGTTCAGCGACAAGCTGGCGATCAAATCCGCTCGTGCTCAAGCCGTAACCCGCGAACAGGCGCCGCAGTATTACGAGATCATGGAAGACCTCACGATGCGGGCCAATATGCCAATGCCGAAGCTCTACATTTCACCCAACCCGCAGCCGAACGCTTTCGCAACAGGACGGAACCCCAACAATGCCGCGGTGGCGGTGACCGTCGGTTTGTTGGAGCGCATGAGCTGGGACGAGGTTCGCGGTGTGCTGGCCCATGAGCTGGCGCATATCCGCAACCGCGACATCTTGATCGGGTCGGTCGCCGCCGCGATCGGCATGGCGATCACATTCGCGGCCAACATCGTGATGTGGGGCGCCATGTTCCGAGGCGGTGGCCGCGATCGCAATCCGATTGGCGAACTCGCTTTCGCGCTTCTGGCGCCGATCGCGGCGATGGTGATCCAGGCAGCGATCAGTCGCAGTCGCGAGTTCCAGGCCGACGCCTCAGCAGCCAAGCTCATCGGTAGCGGTGAACCGCTGGCCAGTGCTCTTGAGAAGCTGGAACGCGGCGCTCACGCCATCCCCGTGAATGTCAACCCGAGCCAGGCCAGCAGCTACATCATCAACCCTTTGAGCGCGCAGGCTCGCGGCCGCGGCGGTGGCAAGCTGTTCAGCACCCATCCCCCCACCGCAGAAAGAATCGCCCGCCTGCGCTCGATGTGAGCCGGCTCAGTCGCGGAAGTTGATGAACTGAAGGGGGATTTTCAGGTCGGCTTCTTTGAGTGCCGCTATCACCTTTTGTAGGTCATCGCGCTTCTTGCCTTGCACGCGGAGTTCCTCGCCCCGTGCCGATGATTGGATGCCCTTGAGGCCGAGACCTTTGATGAACTTGTTTATCTCTTTGGCTTTGTCTTGTGAGATTCCGGCTTGCAGGCGAGCGGTCTGGCGAACGGTCCCTGCCGAGGCCGGTTCTACGTTGCCGTAGTCGAGCGCTCTGAGGCTTACCTTGCGTCTCACCAGTTTCTCTTCGAGAACTTGTCGCAGCGCAGTGAGACGATCTTCAGATGACGACGCCATTTCAATGACGTTGTCTCCCAATTTCACCGAAGACCCAGTGTTTTTGAAGTCGTAGCGCTGCGTTACCTCGCGGGAGGCTTGATCGACGGCGTTGCGCACTTCTTGGCCGTCAAGCTCTGAAACCACATCGAATGTCGGCATGGCGAAACCGTATCAAGCCGCGGTCGTTCTTGATTAGCTCAGCCCGCAAATCTGTACCGGTCGCGGCGCTGATCCGGTAGTATTTCTGGTCCGCGGGTCGGTGCCCGAGCGGCCAAAGGGAACGGGCTGTAAACCCGTCGGCTTATGCCTACGAAGGTTCAAATCCTTCTCGGCCCACAGCGGAGATGGGGCCCGGCGCTACGGTGCCGGGCCTTGTCAGTTCCAGCAACGGCTATCGGCCGTCTGCGGCTCCGTCCGCAGTGCAAGCAGAGCTAGGCAAGCATTCGTTGCATGATGACCGCGTCGAGCCAGGCGCCAAACTTGCGGCCTACCTCGCGTTCTGTGCCAACAATCTCAAACCCACAAGCTCGGTGAAGAGCCATACTCGCTTCGTGCCCGTCGACGATGTGAGCGACCATGCTGTGAAAACCCCGTTTGACGGCCATGTCAATGAGCTCGTCCATCAGCGCCCGGCCCACACCGAGCCCTCTGGCATCTTCGCTCACGTACACGCTGTTTTCGACTGTCGTGCGATAACCGGCGCGGTTCCGGTATGGACTGAGGCTGGCGAAGCCGACCACACGTCCTTCGAGTTCGGCGACTAGAACCCCAAGAGCACCTTGGCGTTCGACGATCCATTGGCGCTGGTCTTCAAGACTTCGCGACTCGATATCGAATGTGGCCGTTGTGTTCTCAACCTCGTGGTTGTAGATCCGGCGAAGATCTTCGGCATCGGCAACAGTGGCCAAGCGGAGTTGCATCAAGTTTTTCCTGTCTGGAGTTGCGCAATGAGTCGCAACGAAATGTATCTCACCGTTCATAACGAAAAAGCCCTCGCGTCGATAGTGGACGCTTTCCGCTCTTGTTCGCTACGCTCCACTTCCCGCTCTTGTTCGCTGCGCTCACGGGGCCGCTCGGGCCACGGGCGTGCCGCTCGGGCCCCGGTCTCGCTATCAACAGTCACGATCAACAAATTTTCGACTAAACCGCTCAACCTCTGGGCCCCGTGCTTTGATGAGGCATGGCACAAAACGTTTTGGGGACCAAACTCGTCGACTGCGGAACTGATCCCGTCACCGGTTTCTTTCGGGACGGCTGCTGCAACACATCCGATGAGGACATCGGTTCGCACACCGTTTGTTCGATCGTCACCCGCGAGTTTCTGGACTTCTCCAAAGAAGCTGGCAACGACCTATCGACACCGCGTCCCGAGTGGGGATTTGAGGGGCTCTCGCCCGGCGATGGCTGGTGCGTGTGCGCTGCTCGCTGGCTCGAAGCTGCCCTCGCCGGTGCCGCCGCTCCAGTACGACTCTCAGCAACACATCAGCGGGCTTTAGAAGTCGTCCCCTTACAAATGCTACGAACCCACGCCATCGACGCCGACAACTGAACCGCACAAACCGCGAGCATCCCCGTTTCCGGTGTTGTCTCCCACCGTCAGGTGCGATTATCCGGTGATTCGGTTCTGTGGAGGTGGCTGGAACCTCGTATCGCCCGCTGACCCGGACACGACCAAGCGTCCTAAGGAAGTTGCCAAGCAGCGCGGCGGCGAACCTCGCAACACCCACAGACCCGGCCTGACCAAAGCGGCCCTGAGGGGTTGCCGACCAGTGCCGCAACAACCAACCTTGCAACCACCCGCTGACCAAGGCCCCACTAGAAGACCCTCAGGAACTACCGACCAGTGCCGCGACGGCCAACCTCACACGCCCGCTGACCCGGACATGACTAGGAGGTATCGATGCCGTCGACCGGGTCGTGGCCGGTGGAACGAGCAGCAGGGCGTTGCTGTTCGGTGTCCGAGCTTGGCTGGTTCTCCCGCTGAACTTCCTCCCCATACGCAATCCCGGGTGCATTCTGGGAAGTCGACTGGGTTGCGTCGCTAGCAACCGGTTGAGCTGAGTCTGCACGAGTTCGAGCACGGTCTGCCCGACCCGACGAGACAGTCGAAACCTCACCCGACGAGACAGCCGAGCACTCACCCGACAAGATCCTCGACGACTCATCCGATAGCCCGCTCGAGGGCTCACCTGACGGGTTGGCCGAGCACTCACCCGACGAGACAGCCGAGCACTCACCCGATGGGCTGCTTGTGGGCTCACCCGACGGATTGGCCGGAGGCTTGAGTTGGAACTTGCCGGTTTTGGGGTGTTTGTACACCTGCCAACTGTGGTCGTGGATCTTGTGGTGGCAGTCGTCGCACACCAACACAAGGTTGTCGAGATCAGTGGGTCCGTTCTTTGACCACCAGACAATGTGATGAGCTCGGCACCACAACGGGTTTGCCCCGCAACCGATGCAGTGCTGGTCTCGTGCGATCAACGCAACCCGTTGAGCTTCAGAAGCGGTGCGTTGTCTGCGCCCCAGCCACATGTCTTGAGCCTTGGTGTCAAAGATCGAAGGCAACAAGTTCGCTTCAAGCGCCAGGCGGTGGAGCTCCACGATCGGTATCGGTGAACCATCAGCCAACCGGGGATTGTCCAGTTGTTGTTTGAGCACGTCGAAATCGGCGATCACCAACAAATCAGTGCCAGCAGGCCGGCCGCTGGCGGGTTCGCAGATCAACTCAGCCAACGCGTCAGCCATACGCTGCTGCGGTGTGGCACGCGCCTTGGGATCCTCGCGATGCCACAGCTGTCGTTCTTTAGCAGTCAACGCGGTGGCGATGCGTGCTCCGGTGATCTGATCAAACTCGCCGCTCAGCACAAACATCCCAGAATCAGATGACTCAAAGATCCTGGCTTTGCGCTTGGAACGTTGACGATCCAACAACCCCTTACCGTCATCGCCGACGACGTCTTGTTGATGACGTTTCACAGTCCGAGCGAACTCATCAAAAGGCTGCTCGCCGGCCGCTTCGACCAACACGGACTCATCAATCGGGCTCTCACCGGAAGCGCGGGCAATCAACCGGGCGTGACCCACAGGGATCTCACCGGACTCCAACGCCTCACTAGTTGTCGGCAACTCTGACAACCGCGCCGCGGTCTCAACATCGCGTTTGGCCTCACGTTTCGAGGCCTGCAGTTCGTCACGAACCAGACGCTGGGCGTCGCCTTTGCTGTGACGGCGACTCAGCTCAGCCAACGCCCGTGACTTCATCGCGGTCAATCGGGACTCGGCTCGGCCCAACACCTTCAGGTGCGACCGCAACCCCTCATCTGACATCTTCGCCTCATCGACCAACGGCACCCGCAACGCTCCACCGCTGGCCGTGCCCTCGTCAAGAAGCTCCGATCCCGAAAGGAAACTCATGGATCACAACCTACTGACCCCCTGTGACAATGACCCTGTGAAATACTGTCACTACATAAAATAAATCAAAATATCCTGAGTGGCACAGAGTCCGTCAGCCTCTGAAACCCATGGTGCAGACGATTACAGGGTCCGCATCGGTTCCCTCAGGTGCGGGGGGAACGCAAAGTCGATCGTCCTTGTGGAGTTTCAACCACCTGTCGAGCTTGACGACTCCACCGAGGTTGGCTGGACCCTGGACCGTGTATGCATGGTGGAGGGCGTTGACCGCGGCTGGGTATGGCGCTGGCCGCGGCGCCGCGTCGAAAGAACCATCGACGATGCCCGCTTTGGCGGGTGGGTGGTCCGTGGTCTGTTGAGCCAAGAACGCGACGAGATCGTGGGGTTTTTCGGCGAATGGGGCGACACCGACCGTTGTTAGCGCAGGGTCGCTGACCGCGGCTCGTGTCTGGACCGCGTGCGGGTGTCGCCTTGGAGCGTGGACCGCGTTCTGGGGAGTCACGGCCCGTTTTGGCCTCCGCTGAGCTGGCTGCGGCGACGGCATCGCCGTGTCCTCCCGACACAGAGCCCAGCTACGAGCGACCATTCCGCAACGGCCTGGATCAAGCCGGTTTGATCGCCAGCAGTTGCTCTCATCGCGACCAGATCGGCTCGGGCTGGATCACTCCCCAGAGGGAGAGGTAACGTGCGGCCCGTATGCCAATGCCGCCGCCACCCCCACCGCCGCCACCAAGCACCGCCGAGCAGGACGGCGAAGCTGGCGGGGTTGCCGGCCAAGTGTTTCGGTGGTACCGACGGCGGCCCCGGGTATTGCAATGGGTGATGGGTGCCGGGGTCGTGGTGGTGGCGCTCAGCGTCGTTGGCGCGTTGATAGGCGGTGATGAGGAGGATGACACGGCACCGGTGACGACAACGACAGTCGACATGCCTTGTGACCCCGCCTACAAATCGCCGCCGTGTGTCCCGCATCGAGACGGCGGGGACGTTGACTGCTCGGACATCGGCTACCGGGTGTACCTTCACGACCCGTCCGACGACCCGCACCATCTCGACTCGGGATTGTTCACCGGCGACGGTCGAGGGTGCCGCGATCAGCCCGAGCATCCCAGCAACACGACAACGACCACCACCCCGCCAACTACCACGAACACGACAACCACCACCACCCCGCCAACTACCACGAACACGACAACCACCACGGCACCGACGACAACCACCACAGGCACCGGCACCTCAGACTCGGAGCTGACAGCCAGCGAGAAAGCCTGCGCTGACAACTGGGATACAATCTCGCACGCCGAGATGTTGAGAATGAAACGGGACAGGTCCATCGACGGTATCCACGACTGGTCCGGCGGATACTGGGTGTCCTACGAGAAGATCATGGACAGCTGTTTAGACCTCACGCGAGCGGCACCGACGACCACCACGACGACGGTGGCCGAGTCTGTTGGTGAGAGGAATGCACGAGAGACGGCTGCTGATTACTTGGAGTACTCGGCGTTTTCTCGCAATGGCTTGATCGGTCAGCTTGAGTTTGAAGGATTCACGCCAGCGCAAGCCGAATACGGCGTCGATGCGGTGGATACAGATTGGAACGAGCAGGCAGCGTTGAGCGCTGCTGACTACTTGGAGTACTCGGCGTTTTCTCGCAGTGGCTTGATCGGTCAGTTGGAGTTTGAGGGGTTCACACCAGCGCAAGCCGAGTACGGTGTTGATGCCGTGGATGCTGATTGGAACGAGCAGGCAGCGTTGAGCGCTGCTGACTACTTGGAGTACTCGGCGTTTTCTCGCAATGGCTTGATCGGTCAGTTGGAGTTTGAAGGGTTCACACCAGCGCAAGCCGAGTACGGTGTTGATGCGGTGGGCTACTAGGTGTGACAACGTCTCGGGTTGTCACACCTAGTCGTAACCGTGTCACCGCCGGTGGTCGTGTCATCGCCGCCGACCGCGTCATGGCCGCTAGCTTCGGCGTCGTCAAGAAGGTCCTATTTCGAGACGAAACTCATGGGTTTGCAGTCACACCCTACTGACCCCCTGTGACAATAACCCTTATAAAATACTGTCACTGATTGAAATAAATCAAAATATCCCGCTTGAATCGAGGGAATGCTTATAGTTTTGAACTGGAAAGTGTAAGGCAATAGCTGATTCTGGGTTCTGTCGTGAGTCTATCGATTACACCCAGATCGGCTGGCGGTGGAACGGCGGGCCGAGCGTGAGGGGGTCGATGGTACGGTGCGGCTCACTACCCGGCTGCAGAAGCAGTAGCAACGTCGCGGGCGACGTCGGACCAGCGGTCGAGAATGTCGGGGTGGCGACGCAATTGGCTCGAAGCGGTGTAGGTCATCAACGACACATTCGGGGCAACGTCGCGGTAGCGCTCAACCAGGTTCGCCCCGAGGTTCGACCAGGTACCCGACACCGTGTAGTGGTCGAGAACATCATCGCTGATCAGCGAGACCATCGCCGCCACATCGCCGCTCCTTTGCAACTGATGGAGTTCATCTGCAAGGCCAGTGAATCCGTGGGTCTCGAAGACCGGCGAGTAGGTCCTAGTCGATCCATAGAAAGCAATCATCTGTCGGGCGTGTTCACGGGACTCGGCCATCTCCTCGTCGGTGTCGCCGACCGGTGTCATCACCGGGATCTCAAAGGTGACATCGACAAGCTCGCGCCCAGCCCGGTCGACTCCTTCCTGCACACGGGGCCGCTGCACATCACGAACATAAGTGGCGGAGTTGAACGGATGTATATGAATCCCGTCGCACACCTCACCCGCCATTCGCGACATCCATCCCAGCACCGCAGACACGTAGATCGGCGGGTTCGCCACAGGGATCGGACCGGGCGACCACTGCTGAGGCAACAAGGAAAAGGAGTAGTAATCGCCCTCGAACGACAGCTTCTCCTCACCCCGAAAAGCCCGAAAGATCGCTTGCAAAGCCTGGACGTACTCTTTCATCCGCGGTCCGGGGGGCGCGTAACTGCTGGAGTACCGGCGTTCGATATGGGCTTTGACCTGCGTGCCCAAGCCAAGCGTGAAACGACCGCCGGTGGCCTCGGCCAATTCCCAGGCCACCGAGGCGGTGATCATCGGACTGCGCGGGAAGGCCACAGCAACCGCAGTTCCGAGCCTCAGCCGTTCGGTTACCAACCCAGCCGCAGCAGCCGAGAGATACGCAGTGCGGCCTGACTCGGTCAACCACATCGTGTCAAAACCGGCCTTCTCAACGGCTCGGGCATGTCGTTGCATAGCTCGCAACTCAAGCGCCCCAGACATGATGTCGAGTTCCACAATGCCTCCCTGTTCGTAAGCCGCCCCCAAACGTAGGTCACCGACACAGGATTGAACCATCTAGGCGCTATCCCCTAGGGTGACATGGGTGACTACGTCGTCCTGAACGGGTCACCCAAGACCCAGCTACCCGCGCGAAAAGGAGTCACTTGTGAAGCCCCTCAACACAACAGCACCGACCGGAACCGAACCCGAGTCCAACGTCCACGGCGGACTCGTCGAAGAGGAACTGCTCGTGGAGGAAATCTCTATCGACGGCATGTGCGGGGTCTACTAGTCCGTGGAGTTTGACGCGAATCGTCGCTACCGCCTGCATGAACGCGTAGCTCTTCGACCAGAACCGTTCGGTGCGCTCGCCTACCACTACGGCAACCGACGCCTGAATTTCCTGAGGGCGCCCGAGCTTGTGGCGCTCGTATCGAGCCTTGGCGAGCATGAAAGCGTACGTGAGGCCTTCGCCTCAGCGGGTCTCGAAGATCGTCGTTGGCCGTCATTCGAGAAGGCCCTGGCATCGCTTGCCGCCTCCGATTTTTTGGTCGCAGGATGACCGCCACTGCAATCTCGCCGCTTGCGTTCGCCGCTACGCCAGCACCGGACAGCCTGGTGTTGTCGCCGGTTAAACGCGGCGGCCTCGCCGACCAGATGAAGGCGGGGCTCGATGCTCCAATCTGTCTGACCTGGGAGTTGACGTATGCCTGCAACCTGCAGTGCATTCACTGCCTCAGTTCGTCGGGTAGGCGCGACCCTCGCGAACTCACCACCAAAGAAGCCGAAGCCGTAATCGACGAACTTCAGCGGATGCAGGTCTTCTACATCAACATCGGCGGCGGCGAACCAACCATCCGCAGCGACTTCTGGCATCTCGTCGACTACGCCACAGGTCACGGAGTCGGCGTGAAGTTCTCAACGAACGGCTCACGAATCGATGCCGCGGTTGCCCGCGAACTTGCGGCCATGGACTACGTAGACGTGCAGATCTCGATCGACGGGGCAGACGCGGCAACCAACGATGCGGTGCGCGGTGAAGGTTCCTTTGAGGTGGCTCAACAGGCCATGAAACACCTGCACGATGCCGGGTTCACCGGTTTCAAAATCTCGGTGGTGATGACCCGCCACAACATCAACCAGGTCAATGAGTTCGAAGCGATGGCCAAAAAGCTCGATGCGGAGTTGCGGCTTACCCGCTTTCGTCCTTCTGGGCGGGGCGCCGACAGCTGGCATGAACTTCATCCCACCGATACTCAGCAACGCCAGTTGTACCGATGGCTGCTGGACCGGCCCGAAGTGCTCACCGGCGACTCTTTCTTTCATCTGTCTGCCCTCGGTGAGCCGCTACCGGGTCTGAACCTTTGCGGGGCTGGTCGGGTGGTCTGCCTGATCGACCCGATCGGCGATGTCTACGCCTGTCCTTTCGTGCTTCACGACGAGTTCCGGGCAGGCAGTGTCCGCGATCAAGGTGGCTTCGCGCGAGTTTGGCAACACAGCGAACTCTTCGCCGAGCTTCGCGAACCTCAATCAGCCGGGGCTTGCGCCTCGTGTGGCCATTTCGATGCCTGCCAGGGAGGCTGTATGGCAGCCAAGTTCTTCACCGGCATCCCCCTGGATGGACCCGACCCCGAGTGCGTCCTGGGCCACGGTGAACCACTCGTCAACGCCGCCAACGCAGCCCGCCCCTCGCCCGCTCTCGATCATTCCCACCCGTCCCCCGTCAAGTTCCTGCAACGCAATCACCGCGCAACCCAGGCTGATTGAACCTCAGATCGACGAAGCCAAAAGAAGTCAACGAGACTCCCACGACTGTGGTGTCCTAACACGGACTTATGGCCTAGGGATCGTCGATCGGCCAATAGTCCCAATCAAACTCAATGCCGATCACGCGCAATGTCGCTGGATCTGATCGTTCGGCCAATGATCTGGCGAAAACGACCCGGGCTGGCGGGAACGTCCCTTTGACCGCCCGCATAACCAGCACCATGAGTTCGGGGTGGTCCTCCTCAACGGCGGTGGCGCTTCGCCACGAAGTCGAGAGGACCCCTTCAAGATCCGGCCAATAGAGACTCTCGAAGTCACTCAGGGAGGGGCGGGTGCCGTCTCCCGGCCGTTCGCGCGGAAAAATACCAGCCACGGTGGTCTCGAAGGCGGCGGTCCTCTCAACTGGAGATTGTTCAGGGTCTTTCGTCACTCCAGGATGAATCCCGCCGCCACGGCCGCCGATCGTGCCCAAGCTCGATCATCATCTGTAACCGGTCTGGTATCCACCAAAGCGGTTTCGTAAGGAATGATCTGACCGTCCTCAACGGACTGCCATCCAGCGGACACCCGATGCGAGAACTCACTGCACTTGTTGCCCGACCAGCCTCGAAACTTGGCCAGCGAACGGTCCAAGAAACTCAAATCATCGCTATCGAAGACCGGACGGTGAGAGCGTCTCGGGCAAACCACCTGTTCGGGCAACGACGCACCGCTGGATCGTTCTTCGATTTTGATTCCGTCGGACCGCTCCAATTGCTTGCGCACCGGCAACAGACGCGCAGGAGCGGGACCCTCCGACAACCTCTGGTAGGCACTGCCGGTGACAGAGCGACCTCGCTCGCGGAAACTCTCAAAGTCTGCCCACCACAGAACCTTGTTCAGCTTGACCGCACCGCGCCCAGACGGGTCGTTCTCAAGGCCGTTGGCAACATAGATAATCGCCTCACCCAGTCGGTCATCACCGGGTGGAGAGTCCATGCCGTGACGAGAAATATCCGCCAACTGAGGTGCCATCCTGAGTCCTTCCTTCAGATACCCAACTGTAACCAGTCGGTAAGACACCCGCGGCGATCCTAAACGCTCGAGAATCACCGATGGCAGCACTCTCGGGCCGATTGATGCTTACATCGATTGATGCAGTTGCGACCTGTGGGCGGTACGGTCACAAATCGTGAGTAACAAGTGGTTTGAGACCGTCGCCATCGCCGAGCAGCGTGCCCGCAAGCGCATCCCCAAGTCGGTTTACGGTGCCCTGGTAGCAGGCGCCGAGGCCGGCGTGTCGATGCGCGACAACACCGCTGCGTTCGACGAACTGGGGTTCCGGCCGGTGACCGCAGGCCAAACGGCCGACCCCGAGATCGCCGTCAATATCATGGGCCAGACCTCGGCGATGCCTGTGCTGATCTCCCCCACTGGCGTGCAAGCCGTTCATCCACAGGGCGAAGTGGCGGTCGCTCGAGCAGCAGCGAACCGGGGGATCCCGATGGGACTCAGTTCCTTCGGGGGCAAACCAGTTGAAGAAGTGGTAGCTGCCAACCCGCAAACCTTCTTTCAGATCTATTGGGCGGGAGACCGTGACTTCATGCTCGCCCGCATGGAACGCGCCAAAACCGCAGGGGCGGTAGGTCTGATCCTCACCCTCGACTGGTCGTTCTCCCATGGCCGCGACTGGGGCAGCCCCCACATTCCGCAATCGTTCGCCCCTAAAGAAATAATGCCGCATGCGCTTGAGGTCTTGGCCAAACCGGCATGGTGCTGGTCGTGGTTGCGTGAGGGCACAATCCCTCGTCTCCGGGTCCCCAACTTTGCCGGTGTCGACGAGCAAGCGCCGCTGTTCTTTGAGGCCTACGGCACCTGGATGACGACACCACCACCGACTTGGGAAGACATCGCCTGGTTGCGCTCACAGTGGGACGGCCCGTTCATGGTCAAAGGGATCGCCCGAGCAGACGAAGCCCGTCGCGCAGTCGATGCCGGAGCCACAACAATCTCGGTGTCGAACCACGGAGGCAACAATGTCGACAGCGCCCCCGCCTCGATTCGAGTGCTCAAAGAGATCGCCGAGGCGGTCAGCGGCGATATAGAGATCGTGCTTGACGGCGGTATCCGTCGGGGTAGCGATGTGGTCAAGGCATGTGCCCTCGGCGCCGATACGGTGCTGATCGGCAGGGCGTACTTGTGGGGCTTGGCAGCCAACGGTGCAGCGGGCGTCGAGAACGTGCTCGACATTCTCAACGCTGGAATCAAGGCGACACTGCGCGGCATAGGCAAGAACTCCGTGGCGGAGCTGACACCCGATGACGTAGTCGTGCCAAGAGACTTCTCCCCGCCCGCGTTGGGCTGAGCCCTCACAGCTACGCTTCGAACATGGCCAAACTCGGCTCATGCACCTCTCCAGACGTAGCCGCTGCATCATCGGAGGCGCAGGCGTTGACCTTGTTGCTTCCTCTGGGTTCCACCGAACAACACGGACCGCACCTTCCTCTCGACACGGACACGCGGATCGCACAGGCAGTAGCGGCAGGGGTAGCCCATCGACTTGAATCGGTCCGGGTCGCGCCGGCTATCAGCATCACCGCCTCCGATGAGCACCGAGGCTTTGCCGGCACTCTTTCGGTCGGTACCCGGGTGTTGTCGGAGATGCTCATCGAGATCGTCGGAAATGCCGGCCCCGAATTCGGACGCATCGTGGCGATCAACGGTCACGGCGGGAACGCCTACGCGCTTCGCGCCGCGACCGAAGTGTGCAAGGCACGGGGGCAGGCGTTCGAAGTGTGGTCGGTAAGACTCCCCGGCGCCGATGCACATGCCGGACGGACCGAGACGTCGCTGATGCTGGCGATCGCCGAGGACCTTGTTCAGCTCGACCAGGCCGAATCGGGGGCCACCGAACCACTCGACGAACTGCTCCCCAAGATATTCGAGGCTGGTGTTCGCGAGGTATCGGCCAATGGTGTTCTCGGCGATCCCAGCGGCGCCAATGCAGCCGAGGGAACCAGGCTCCTTGCCGCTTTGATCGACGACGCCGTCAACCAGTTAACGAGCGCCTAGCCAACAACTGGCAGCGAATTTGCGGGAAACCGGTGCTGGACAAGCTAGACAAGTTGCCATGAATCGACCTGTCGCCCTTGTTACTGGAGCCGCCCGCGGTATCGGCGCTGCAACCGTCACACAGCTAGTTGCAGACGGCTGGTCTGTGGTCGCTGTCGATATCTGTGGTGATGTCCCGAATATCGAGTATTCGCTGGCGACCCCAGACGAACTTGCTGCGGTTGGAACCGCCGGTGGCGACCACGTCCTGACAATGCAGACAGATGTACGGAATCAAGTCGAGCTACATGACGCGGCAGAAGCAGCGGTCACGCACTTCGGTCGTCTTGATGCCGCGGTTGCGGTAGCCGGCGTGTTCAAGGCCCGTTCGCCACTCTGGGAGGTCAGCGACGCCGAGTGGAACACGATCACCGATATCGACCTGACCGGGGTGTTTCAAACGGCACGTGCAACGATCCCACGGATATTGGCGTCCCCAGAGCCCCGACGAGGTCGCTTCGTGGCGGTGTCCTCGTCGGCGGGCACTATCGGGCTGTCGAAGATGGCTCCTTACGTTGCTGCCAAACACGGAGTCGTAGGTTTGGTGAAAGCGCTCGCCGTTGATCTAGCAGGTACAGGGGTTACTTCCAATGCGGTGGCACCGGGTTCGACCCGCACCGCCATTCTGGAAGCGTCAGCCGCGGCATTCGATACTGACATCAACGAGTTTGCCGCCCATCAACGACCCATCGCAAGACTCGTCGAACCGGCCGAAGTCGCCGACGCCATCCGTTGGCTCTGCTCAGAAGGGGCCGGCGCCATCACCGGCACCGTCGTCCCAGTCGACGGCGGGATGACCAGCACCATCTGAGTTGGGTCGGCGCCAGGCTGCCACGCACCCGGGCACCACACTTGCGGGCACCACACACTCGCGGGCAAGGGCGGAATTCGCCTGTGACGTCGGCTCTTACTACTGTGCGCGCAATTCACTTGGTCCGAACAAGGTTGGAGAAACAACGATGAAGACTCGCGCTGCGGTGCTGTACGGAGCCCACCAGCCATGGCTAGTCAAAGATGTGGATCTCGACGATCCTCAGCGAGGCGAGGTCTTGGTCAAGACCCACGCGGCTGGCCTGTGCCACTCCGACGAACACATGGTCACCGGTGATCTCGGCTCAGCCGATGCCCCAGGCGGCTCCTCTTTGCTGCCTGTAATCGGCGGACATGAAGGATCCGGTGTGGTGATCGAAGTAGGCCCCGAAGTCACCAGTTTGGAGGTGGGCGATCACGTTGCGGTGTCGTTCGTGCCGGCTTGTGGCAAGTGCCGTTGGTGCGCTTCGGGCCAGCAAAACCTGTGCGACCTCGGAGCAGGCACTCTCGGCCGGGGCATGATCACCGACGGGAGAGACGCCCACATCGGCCCCGACGGTGAACCTCTCTCCGCAATGGCCAAACTGGGTACGTTCGCCGAGCACATGCTGCTCGGCGAAGACTCGGCGATCAAGGTCGACAAGGACGTACCGTTGATCGCTGCGGCGCTGGTTAGCTGCGGTGTAGCTACCGGTTACGGATCAGCCGTCAACCGTGCTGAGGTTTCGGCGGGTGACACTGTCGTGGTGGTCGGTTGCGGCGGCATCGGTTCCAACGCCCTGCAAGGCGCGAAGGCTGCAGGTGCAAAAACAATCGTCGCGGTCGATCCAGCCGAGTTCAAGCGCGAGAAGGCGTTCGAGTTCGGAGCGACCCACACGTCTTCGTCGATGGAAGAAGCGATGGAGTTGGTCGGGGGCCTGACCCATGGGGTGATGGCCGACAGCGTGATTCTGTCACCAGGTGTGGTTAGGGGCGAAATGTTGGCGCCAGCCCAGTTTCTGGCACGCAAGGGCGGCACGATTGTGGTCACAGGTCTGGCCCCGATGACGCAGATGGATGTGCAACTGAACCTGTTCGAGTTCGCCATGATGAACAAGCAACTGAGGGGCACGATCTACGGTTCCGACAGTCCCCGCCGGGCAGTGCCCCATCTGCTGGGTATGTACCAAGCTGGTCAGCTCAAGATTGATGAGTTGGTCACCCAGACCTACTCGCTTGATGAGATCAACGAGGGTTACCAAGACATGCGCGACGACAAGAACATCCGCGGTGTAATCGTCTTTGACTAATCCATCTCTAGTGGTCTGGCTGAGCGGAGTCCGAGACCGTAGGGTGGGGGCATGGCCGAAGCGCTGTTTGATCGGATTCCGGTGGTGGATCTGGGGCCGTTGTCGGAACCTTCGGCGTCTTTGGAGGCGCGTCAAGAGTTGGCGGAGGAACTTTGCCGGATCTGCCATGAGGTCGGCTTTTTCCTGGTTGTGAACCACGGGGTGAGCGACGGGCTCTGTGATGACGTGTTCGAGATGATGCACCGCTTCTTCGCCCTTCCCGACGATCAGAAAACGTTGATCGACAAGGTCGAGTCACGTCACTTCCGGGGTTGGGAGCCAGTGGGGGCCGAGTACACCAACAACCGCCCCGATATCCGCGAACAGATTGACTGGTGGACCGAGTGGCCGGCCCATCCCAAAGGCACCGAACCCAACTACTTGCGTCTGCTGGGACCCAACCAGTGGCTACCCGAGGAGGTTCTGGCCGGGCAACGAGAGCTTGCCAACCAATGGTTCGACGAGTTGGGCGATTTGGCTGACCGGCTGCTCAGCGCGTTGTCGTCGGGCCTGGGGTTGCCCGATGACCACATGAAGCGCTATTTCGGGGACCGCCCGATGTCGCTGTCCAAGTTCATTCACTATCCACCCACCCCTGATGGTGCTGCCGGGGTCAACGCACACCACGACACCGGGTTCTTGACTGTGCTTGCGCCGGGCCCCACCTCGGGTTTGCAGGTACAGAACCAAGCTGGCGAGTGGATAGACGTTCCCTGCGTGGAGGGGTCTTTTGTCATCAATCTCGGAGAGATGCTCCAGGCCATGACCGGCAATTATCTGGTGGCGACCGCTCACCGGGTGATCACCACCTGCGAACGCTACTCGGCTGGCTATTTCCATGGCCCGTCACTGGATGCTTCACTGGCCCCGCTGCCTCTCGATGACCGGTTCGCCGCGGCGGTGGCGGCCAGTCCACACCACACCAGCGCTGGGTTCATGGCCCGCAAAGAGGAGACTGAGGCTGGCGTCGGCGACATAGCCAGCAGCTACCGCCCCTCCACCTACGGCGAGCAACTCTGGAACTATTTCTCCCGCAGCTACCCCGAAAACGTCGCCCGTCACTACGGCTGAACCGCAGCAGTGTCTCCCGCTGTCTCGGCTGAGAATCAGCTCAGGCGCTTCCCGATCGGCAAAGTCACTAACGGACAGGTGGGAAACATTATCAGGGGAGTGGCACAGTGCGGCTCTAGATGGTACTCGGTAACATGGCATGGTACACTTGATACATGGATGGGATACATACTGTTGTAGTGGGAGATCGTGGACGAATCGTCGTTCCGGCCGAGGTCCGCGAGAGCGAGAATCTGGCTGAGGGGACACCGTTAGTGATGCTGCCCACCCCGGGGGGGCTGGTGCTGATGACCCGGCAGCAGATGCTCGAACGTGTGCGGGGAGAGTTGAAGGGCCTTGATCTTGTCGGTGAACTTCTGGCCGACCGTAGGCTTGCATCGGAACGGGAGGACCAGGCGTGAGCATGGTTCTCGACGCCTCGGCCATCCTGGCGTTCCTCCAGGGAGAGGACGGCGCCTCGGAAGTGGATGCGGCCTTGGAGGCAGGTGCATTGTGCGGTGCTGTGAACTGGTCGGAGGTGGCCCAGAAGGTGCTCAGCGCCGGCCGCGACTGGGATCTGGCGCGCGCGTTGCTGCAAAGTTACGGCCTCAGAATCGAACCCGTCGTCGTGGCTGACGCGGAGTGGGCCGCCCGTCGCTGGACACGAAGCGAAGGGCTGTCGCTGGCAGACCGGTTGTGTCTGGCGCTGGCCGATCGTGCCGACGCCGACGTGCTGACCGCCGACAGGCACTGGGGATCTTCCGGCTCTATCAAGCAGATCCGCTGAGCCCACCGAATCCAGAACACCGGCAAAATTACTAGTAGCGATGCGGCAAAACAACTAATAGACCCGACGGACGGGCCGGACCGTCGCACCCGACAGACCCTGAAATTAGCTTCGCCCGTCTCTATGAATTAGGACCGTGGTTGTGCAGACCCACTTCAGTTCCGAACTATTCCAATTCCTGCTTGAGTTGCAGGCCAACAACGATCGCGGCTGGTTCGCTGACAACAAGGCACGATACGAACGTGACGTCAAGGAACCGCTGTTGTCGTTCATCGCAGACTTCGAACCGCACCTGCACTCGATCAGCGAGCACTTCGTCGCTGACACACGAGCCAACGGCGGCTCCATGTTCCGTATCTATCGCGACATACGTTTCTCCAAAGACAAGACCCCCTACAAGACCCATGGTGCAGTTCACTTCCGCCACGAGGCTGGCAAGTCGGCCCACGCGCCGGGTTTCTACCTCCACCTCGGACCCGACGACATCTTCGCTGGGGTCGGCATCTGGCGACCGGATTCAGCCGCCGTGTCCCGCATTCGCGAGCGGATCGTGGCCGACACGCCTGCTTGGCGCGATGCGCTGGAGGCTCCCGGATTCGCCGGAGAATTTGCCTTGGGTGGGGACTCGCTGAAACGACCGCCCAGAGGGTTCGATCCCGATCATCCCACCATCGAAGACCTCAAACGCAAGGATCACATCGCCGCTGTCTCGTTCACCGAGGAGGACACTACGGCCCCTGGCTTCATCGACGAGTTCGCCGACGCCTGCCGCGCAGCCTCGCCATATGCGGAGTTCCTGACCACAGCAGTCGGCCTCCCCTACTAGAGCCAGTGGGGTTGCTACGACGTTCGGCTGCTACGTTCAACGACGTTACAACTACCTCGGTAAACCATCTGTAGACCATTCCGAGCAACCATCTCGAAAGAACCACCAAAGGAACCGCAATGAAGACTAGGGCTGCCATTCTCCGCGAACCCAACACCCCTTGGAGCGTCGAGGAGATAGAACTCGACGATCCGATCGAAGGCGAAATCCTCGTCAAGACTCTCGCCGCAGGTATGTGTCATTCAGACGAACATGCCCACGACGGCACGATGCCGGCACCTATGCCTCTCGTAGGCGGACACGAAGGCGCAGGTGTGGTGTTGGCGACAGGCCCAGGTGTGACTGAGTTCGAAGTCGGAGACCACATCTCCTGTTCGTTCATCCCTTCGTGCGGCAAATGCCGCTGGTGCTCTTCAGGTCAGCAAAACCTGTGCGACCTCGGAATGCATCTGATGGAGCCGGAGATGATGGCCGGCGGTTTTCGTCATCACAGTGCAGCGGGCGAAGACCTGTGTGCCTTTCTAAAGCTGGGCACATTCGCTGAGCACATGGTGGTGAGCGTCGATTCAGCAATAAAGGTCGCCAAAGACATCCCCGCGGGACCAGCCGCGCTGGTCAGCTGCGGTGTCACCACCGGCTATGGCTCGGCAGTGAACCGGGCCGAGGTGAAACCAGGCGACACAGTGGTGATCGTTGGTTGCGGGGGTCTTGGTCATGCCGCAATTCAGGGAGCGGCAGTCGCGGGAGCCAAGAACGTGGTGGCGGTCGATCCCTCAGAGTTCAAACAGGAGAGTGCCATGGAGTTCGGTGCCACTCATCGTGCCGGATCAATGGAAGAAGCAACCGAACTCGTTGGTCAGATGACCTTGGGAGTCATGGCCGACAGTGTCATCTTGACCCCGGGTGTTCTCACCGGCGACATGATCGCGCCGGCTCAGTTCCTCACCCGCAAAGGCGGAACCATCGTCGCCACTGCTGTAGCTCCCGCCATGCAGATGGACGTGCAGCTCAACTTGTTCGAGTTCGCCATGATGAACAAGCAGCTCCGAGGGTGCCTATTCGGCTCCACCTCGCCGCGACAGGAGATCCCACATATCTTGTCGATGTATCAGGCCGGTCAGATCAAACTCGACGAGATGATCACCAACACCTACACGCTCGATCAAGTCAACGAGGGTTACGAAGACATGCTCAACAACAAGAACGTGCGCGGCGTCATCACCTTCGTCTGAGCTGTCTGCAACAAACAGCAATCAACAAGCAGAACCAACAAAACGATGAAACCCGACAAAATGCTAGACGATCCCGCGTTTCTCGCCGGGTTACGTACCGCGATTGTTGGTCGCCGCCGTGAGCTTGAGTTGCTCGTAGCAGCGCTTGGCGCAAACCGTCATGTGTTGTTCGAGGGTCCGCCGGGCACCGGCAAGTCCACGATTCTGCGCACCGTCGCTGCCACGGCGGGCAGCGACTTAGTGTTCGTGGAGGGCAACGCCGAATTGACTCCCGCACGCCTCACAGGACAGTTCGACCCATCCAGGGTGATGGCGGAGGGGTACGTGCCTCATGTCTTTGTGGACGGACCGTTGGTGGAGGCTCTGAGAACCGGCTCATTGCTCTACGTCGAGGAACTGAACCGGGTGCCGGAGGAGACAATCAATCTCCTGATCACGGTGATGTCAGAGGGGGAACTCACGTTGCCTCGGCTTGGCCGGATTCAAGCTGCCGAAGGGTTCCGTCTGGTCGCCGCTATGAACCCGTTCGACAACATTGGAACTGCGCGAGTCTCGAGCGCCATCTACGACAGGATGTCTCGGATTTCGTTGGGTTATCAGTCTTTCGACGAGGAGCGCGACATTGTCTGCTTGCGCGTGAAGCCACTTGCGCCCGGTGGAGCGGGCGAAACCTTGCTACGCCGTGCGGTTGCAATTTCTCGGGCGACCCGCAGGCACCCAGACCTGCGTATCGGTTCATCGGTCCGCGGGGCCATTGATCTGGTTGAGGTGGCAACCCGGCTAGCAACGATTCGCTCCGCTGACATTGATGATTCATCGGTTGGTCTTGACGCTGCGTTGGTCGCTATATCTGGGCGCATTCGTCTTCACGAGGGCACCGACCGCACTCCCGAAGACATCGTCACCGAGCTGTGGGAGCGGATCATCAGCGCTGAGCAGTCCGAAAGCGCAACCCACGACCCGGGAAAAGCCCTAGCCCCGTAGGGGGCAACCACGGCACTCCCCTCACCCTTGAGGGCAGTGACGCACTTGATGCGCTGGCTGAGGAGAACCGCCGCACGATTCCACGCGGCCAGTTGAGCCGCTACCAAGGTTTCGCCGACATCAGCGGTGATGTGGGCGAGATCAACGAAGAGGCGCTCGCGGAACTGGTCGATCAAGACCTTGACCTTGCTTTGACTCTCTTGACAGAGATGTCGTCTGCCACTGATCGTCGCTTGGCCGCGCTGGCAGCACGCATCGCCGGGCGCTTAGTGCTTGATGTTGCCCGTGGCGGACCGGTTGGCGCACGAGGGGTCGGGCGGATGGTCTCATCCGGGGCGGATCGTTTCGACGGAGATCTTGATATCGACCGCTCGATCGACGCTCTAGTCGCAGCCGAGGCCGGAGGCATCAGCGCCGATATGGCTGATTTGCGGGTCAGGCATTGGACCAAGCCGATGACCGCCCTTGCTCTGGTTGTTGATCGCAGCGGTTCGATGAGCGGTCAACGTCTAGCAACCGCGGCCGTGGCCGCGGCAGCGTGTTCTTACCGGGTCCCGACCGACTGGTCGGCGCTGGTTTTTGCTGACCGAATCCTCGTTCTGAAGTCCCAGCAAGAAGCCAAGGCCGCTCCGCAGGTGGTCAATTCCTTGTTACGCCTCCGAGGTCAGGGGACCACCGATCTAGCCGGAGCCTTGGCTGCTGCGGCTGATCAACTTGATCGTTCACGAGCCAAACGCCGGGTTGTGATTTTGTTGTCAGATTGTCGGGCAACCACCGGAGCTGATCCCGTGGCTGTTGCGCGGCGTCTTGATGAGTTAGCGGTGCTCGCCCCTGCTGATGACGCCGACGACGCAAAGGAGTTCGCAACCAAGGTCGGTGCCCGCTTTGCGGTCATCAACGGTCCGGCCGCCATCCCCGCCGCCGTCACCCGAGTTTTTGCCTGATCCCCGACACCGAACCCCGATGCGCCTTGGGTTTGTGGGCGCTACCGTGCGGGCGTGGACACCCGGCCCGACGAAGCGCTACCACCGGCAGGGATCCGTCTTGTCGCCGACACAGCCCTCGACCGCCGCGACGATGGGCGCTTGCTCATCGGAGGTGCCCCTTTGCGCATCATCCGGCTTTCAGATACCGGCGCCAAGATCTTCGAAGCGTGGCTGAGCGGCGAACCGCTAGCCGATACCACCCAAGCCAGGAGACTGGCGCGTCGGTTGCTTGACGCCGGCGTCGTACATCCTGTCGTTGATCCGGTCGCCGACCGTGACCTCACTGACATAACGGTGGTGATCCCCGCCTACAACGACGCAGACGGTCTCGCCTGTTGCCTCGCTTCTCTCGGTGATCTACCCGTCGTTGTAGTCGACGACGCCTCCCAGAACTCCGCCGAGATCGCAACGTTGTGTGAACGCCACGGAGCGCAGTTGATCCGCCACTACATCAACCAAGGTCCAGCCGCAGCACGCAACACGGGACTGGCACCGGTGGAGACATCCTTGGTGGCGTTCGTCGATACGGACGTGGAATTGTGGACGGGGTGGCTTAACCACCTCGTCGGGCATTTTGAAGATCAGCGTGTCGTGGCGGTAGCCCCGAGGGTTCGGTCTCGGCCCGGCGACAGCCTGCGGGAGAGCTACGAAGAGCACCATTCGCCGTTGGACCTTGGTGACAGAAGGGCTCTTGTCGCTCCCAAAAACCCGGTTTCTTACGTGCCCGCGGCGGCATTGGTCGCCAGGGTCGATGCCATCTCAGAAGTTGGCGGGTTCGATGCTGAGATGCGCACCGGCGAAGATGTCGATCTGATCTGGCGGCTCGTTGATAGCGGCGGCATCGTTCGCTACGACCCTGCGGTGGATGTCGAACACCGACCCCGTGACAGTTGGAGAGCCCTTCTCGATCAAAGGCGCAACTACGGTTCCTCTGCTGCTGCGCTTGGAACCCGACACGGCTCCCGCGTGGCACCAGCGCGCTGTTCTCGCTGGAGCGCTGCGGCCTGGTCTGCGCTAGCGGCGGGGCATCCAATCCTGGGCCTCGGGGTGGCTGTTGGTTCCGCCGCAGCGTTAGGGCGCAAGCTCGATCCATTACCGGACTCGCTTGCTATGACGACTCGCATAGCAGGGATCGGGCACCTGCATGCCGGCTATGGCATTGCTCGTGCTGTGGCACGAGTGTGGTGGCCTCTAGCGGTTCTGATCGTATTGATCCGCCCTCGTACTCGACCCCTGATAGTCGCCGCCTTCTTAGGCCCATCGTTGCTCGACTGGATTCGTGGGTCTCGGCCCGCGGGTCTGGTTCGCTCGCTCGCTTTAAGGCTTGCCGATGACCTTGCATACGGAACAGGCGTTTGGCAAGGCGTGTTACGCGCGAGCGATGTCACCTCTCTGACCCCCGATTTCCCCAAAGCGTCAACTCAAACCATCGAGACTCAAGCGGATTCCGGATGAGTTGAGCGAGTCAACTGAAGCTGGATAAGGAACCACAGCAGAGCAAGCACGCAGCTAGCCGTGAAGGCAACCGGAAGAGCCACTCCCACACCGTGATAGTCAGCCAGTACCCCCACAAAAGCAGGCAGAATCACGAACCCCACAGATGAGGCGGCAATTTGGTAGCCGACCGCTCGCGCTGCTCGTGCCTCACCCAAATAGACCGCCGTACGCCCCATTACTAAAGGAAACATTGACGCTAGCGAGAGCCCGATACAGGGCAGTGCGTAAGCACCAGCACCAGCAGGGTCGGCCCAGAAAAAAACCACGCCGAGAGCGGTGATGCCAATCGTGGCGGCAAGGACTCGCTCCGGAGAGAAACGATCACCAAAGCCTGCGAGCAGGAAACGTCCGAGCGTCAATCCGCACCAGAACCCAGTAACCAACGCCGCCGCCTTCACGTTGCTGTAATCACGGCTCTCGGTCAGCAAGGTGAAGCTCCATTGACCCACCGTGACTTCAATCCCGACATAAATCGAGAACCAAACAATCAGCAACCCCAGCAGCTTTCGTGACCCGCGGGCGGGGGCTGGCGAGCCCGCAACCTCGCCAGATACCGGTGCAGTGTCGAAACCCTGGCGAGCAGTGGCAATGACACCAACCAGCACCACACCGATCCCGCAAATCACCATGAAGGGACCTCTCCACAGGTTGCCGTTGGCAATGAACGGAGTGGCCAACAAAGGCCCGAGAAGCGCTCCCACACCGTACGCAGCGTGCAGCAACCCCATCTCCCGGGGCCCTTGGGTCAGCGCCACCCAGGCATTTACCGAAGCATCACACAGCCCCCATCCCGCCCCTAGGATCAGAATGCCAATCATCGAAGTCCACCAAGTGGGAGCTACCGAAAGTAATCCCAACCCCAAAACAGCAGCGAAAGACGCATTCCGAAAAACAACACCGCTGCCGTATCGCTGAGTTAGGTGACCAGCCCCGATACTGGAACACGTGTAACCCACCGCTGAGCACAAGATCAACAGCCCGAAGCTGCTGTCGGTCCGCCCAAAATCGTCACGCAGGCTCGGCCAGACAGTCCCGAACACACCGTCGGGCAACCCCAAGGTGACATAGAGAGCGAAGCTCACCAACAAGGCGCGACGAAGAAGCCGTGGGTTGGCAGTCTTGGACTCGGGTGTTGGAGGATCCATTGGCACAGTGAAAGTCGGGCGAGGTCCGAAGCGGTGGGAATACTATGACGGAAAGGAGTTGGAGCGGGGCTTTTGCCGTGGCATCATTGCCAACGCTTCACGCTTCGCGGGTAGCAGGCTCCCTTAGCTCAGTTGGCAGAGCGTCTCCATGGTAAGGAGAAGGTCGTCAGTTCGATTCTGACAGGGAGCTCACGAAGCGGGAAACCGCTTCGGGGCGGCGACGTAGCTCAGTAGGTGAGAGCGCTCGACTCATAATCGAGAGGTCGACAGTTCGAATCTGTCCGTCGCTACAAGCACCACAGGGAGCACCCATGGGCCAAAAGCCTAAGCGTTCATCGAAGTTGCGAATTGTCACGGACCCGTCACGTAACCCGTCGCAGCCTGCAAGGTCCAATATGCGCACCGCCGAACCAGACGAGCTCGTAGCTTGGGCGAAGTCTGGCGAACGCCAAGCGTTCGACGAGTTGGTGCGCCGCACCCATGGCGACGCCTTCGGGTTGGCACTTCGACTTACCGGCAACGAGGAAGACGCACGAGACGTGGTTCAAGACGCTTACCTTCGGGCTTACAAAGGGCTTGATCGCTTTCGGGGCGACGCACGTTTCAGTACCTGGCTGTATCGAATCGTCGCTAACTGTGCCTCCACCCAGAGCACCAAGAAACGTCGGCATCGTCATGTCGAACTGCCTGACGAAGCGCTCCTAGCCGAGACCCGACCCGACAACGACCCCGCCTTGCGCGGCGATTTCGTCGCTCTTCGAGACGAACTGGAGGTCGCAGTTCAGGATCTTCCGCATCGTCTGCGCTCTGTCGTTGTGTTGCGAGACGTGTACGGCCTGCCTCATGAGGCAATCGCCGAGGAACTGGGTATCTCGGTGAGCGCCGCGAAAGTTCGCCTTCATCGCGCTCGCCGACGGCTCCGCGAGCAGGTATTCCCCAATCAGGGAGAGGAATCTCATGCCATCTGAGAAGATTCTGCCAGCCAAGGCTGCTTGCCGGGACCTTGTTGACGAACTGGTCTCTACAGACGAGTCGTTGCTCTCGTTGCCGACTCGGGTCCATGTAGCCGAGTGTCTTCGATGCCAAGCCGAATTGGCGAGCTACCGCCGGTTGCGTCGGATGATGCGCACGCTGGCGAACGCTCCGATCGATCTCGACCCCACCCTGGAACACGAGATTTGTGACTTACTCGACCAGCTGGACCAGGCACCTGCGCGTCGGATCCCGGCCCGTGCCGCTGCCACTCTCGGAGGTATCGCGGCGGCTGCGGGTGTGATCGCGTTGGCTAAACGGCAGCGCCGCGCCACCCGGCTGGCAATCTAACCGACGGCGGCAAACTAGGGCCAAAATCTCCAAGGGGATGCTAGCCTTGGTGCGCGTTCTCAGGGGCGTGGCTCAATTGGTAGAGCACCGGTCTCCAAAACCGGCGGTTGCAGGTTCGAGTCCTGCCGCCCCTGCGTGGCCCTGTCGCCAATTTGGCGGCGTCGTCAAGATCCAAGGAATTCGCTCATGTCGATGAACCGACAGCAAAAACGCATGTTGCAAAGGCAAGGTGAGGTTGATGCCGATGGCGAGCCGATTCACGCGCGCCGCAAACAGCCAAGTACCGGACCTCCTCAAGAACGGACCGGTTTATTCCAGTTTCTGCGTGAGGTACGCAACGAACTCCGCAAGGTTGCATGGCCGTCTCGATCCGAAACCGTCAACTACTCGATCGTCGTTCTCGTCACCATCATTGTGCTGGGCTCAATGATCTATGGGCTCGATTGGGTGTTTTCCGTGTTTATCCTTGATCTGTTCGATAACTGAGTTCTGATGTCTGACCAAACCGCAACCCCAACAGAAACCGACCCAGCACCAACAGGAGCAGGTCTCGCCAACGCCTGGACAGGCGCCAACGTGACGCAGTCTTCTGCCGTAACCAGCGACGTCAAGACCGAAGAGAGCCCCGATTCGGCCGAATCTGACGAGGAGGTAGCGCAGGAATCCGAGGAGTCCAGCGAACCCGAAGTTCTCAGCGAAGATGACATCTTGGCTGAAGAAGAGCCGCCTTACGTTTCTCCAAACGACCGTCCAGGTCGTTGGTTCGTCCTCCACACCCAGTCGGGCTACGAGAAAAAAGTGAAACAGAATCTTCAAGCTCGTATCGCCTCAATGAACATGGAAGAGCGCATCTACGAGGTTGTGATCCCAACTCGTGAGACTCCCGAGTTCAAGAACGGCAAAAAGGTAATCACTGAGAAAAAGCTGTTCCCCGGCTACCTGCTCTGCCGCACCCGACTCGACGATGATTCCTGGTATGTCATTCGCAACACGCCTGGAGTCACCGGTTTCGTAAACCAGGGTGGCAAACCATCGCCTATGCGGCGCAAGGACGTGGAGAACTTTCTCGGCGTTGAAGCTGACCGCACCCAGGAAGCGGCCAAAAGGTCCAAGCCGATGTTCGAGTACGGCATGGGTGAAACCGTGCGGGTTCGGGAAGGTCCATTTGCCGACTTCTCCGGAGAGATCATCGAGATCAACGAAGATCAACTCCGTGTCAAGGTTCTGGTCAACATCTTTGGCCGCGAAACCCCCGTCGAACTCGAGTTTGCCCAAGTCGCCAGGCTCTAACAGCGTCGTTCGGCGAACTCCAACCAACCAACAACTAACAATTGGCGCGTTCTGATGCCGATCTCTGTGACGCTTGAGGTTGTCGCGGAGGCTCAACCGGCCCACACTGGATCGCTCCCCGTCTATCAGGAAATCACATGGCCAAAAAACAGGTCGCTGCTGTCGTAAAAATCCAAATCCCCGCTGGTCAAGCATCACCCGCGCCGCCCGTCGGCACGGCTCTTGGCCCTCACGGCGTTGCCATCATGGATTTTTGCAGGGACTACAACACCGCCACCGAGGACCGGCGCGGTCAGATCATCCCAGCGGAAATCACCATCTTCGAAGACCGCTCATTCTCCTTCATCCTCAAGACACCACCCACCACCTATCTGATCAAGAAGGCAGCCGGCATCGAATTGGCAGCGAACAACACCGGACGTGAGACGGTCGGATCGATCACAGACGCACAAGTTGCCGAAATCGCCGAAATAAAGATGCCTGATCTCAACGCTATTGATCTTGAGGGCGCCAAGCTTCAGGTGGCTGGCACCGCCCGCTCGATGGGTGTTGAGGTGTCTGGCTAACCACACCAACCGACTGAAAGAACCAACCGGCTGATAGCCGGCCAACTGCTCGCACCGGAAGACCTCACCGGGCGGCATCCAACGAGAGGGAGCCATCCATGGCGAAAAGCAAGCAATACCACGACAACAGCGCAAAGTTCGACCGCAACCATCTGCATTCTGATGTTGACGCGCTTTCGATCATCAAATCGTTTGGTGCGAAGAAGTTCGACGAGAGCGTCGATGCTGTAATCCGGCTCAGCGTTGATCCCCGCAAGGCCGATCAGATGATCCGCGGCACAGTGGCCCTTCCATCAGGTACCGGGAAAGATGTCCGCGTCGCAGTGTTCGCCCAAGGTGAAGCGGCGACCGCCGCTCGTGAAGCTGGCGCAGAACATGTTGGCGGTGACGAACTCGCCGCAGAGGTGCAAGGTGGCATGACTGATTTCGATGTGGCGATCGCTACGCCCGACATGATGCCCACAGTCGGAAAACTCGGTCGTGTCCTTGGCCCTCGGGGATTGATGCCCAATCCGAAGACCGGCACCGTGACCACCGATGTGGCCAAGGCGATCGGAGAATTCAAGGGTGGCACCGTCGAGTACCGCACGGATCGCTTTGCCAATGTGCATGTGCCGATCGGTAAGATCTCTTTCAGCGAAGAGGCTCTGCTGAGCAACCTTCGTGCGCTCACGGCCGAAATTCAGCGGGTCAAACCTGCCGCTGCCAAAGGCAAGTACGTCAAAAAGATCGTGGTTTCCACGACCATGGGCCCCGGTGTTCAAGTAGATCCAGCCCTGATCGGCAGCGAAGCCTAGTCGCCTGTGTTTGGCACTGAGTCAAACCGCGCGCGTCTTGGTATCCTCTCCGACACAACTACAGATCTTGTTCACCGAAGACCTCCGGTGCGCTCAGCAAGAGCACCAATGGGCAGCCGCCCGCCGGACGAGGAGAGCTTCCTGATTACCCCAAAATTGCCCGAAAAATTTTGAGGTTCGTCTGGGCGTTCGCCGATCCGGTGAGCGCCCAAAATTTTTTTACCCCAGAGTTTTTTTACCCCAGAGTTTTTTCGAGTTGAAAGGAGGAGCGAAATGAAAGACCCGAGACCTGAGAAAGTTGCGGTCGTCGACGAACTGAAACAGAAGTTCGCTGACACCGACGGCACGATCCTCACCGAGTATCGGGGCCTTGACGTCTCCGCTATGGCCGAGTTGCGCAACGCTCTTCGCCAAGCAGGTGGCGAGTACAAAATCTACAAGAACACGCTGGTGCGCATAGCTGCGCGAGACGCTGGCCTGGAGATTGAGGACTTGCTCGTCGGACCGACGGCGCTCGCTTTTGTCGGAGAACGGCCAGACGGTTCAGACGGAGATGTTGCCGCGGTCGCGAAAGCCCTCCGGGAATTCGCAAAGACCAACCAAATGTTGGTGATCAAGGGTGGTGTGCTCGGCAACAAACCGCTCAACTCAGACAACATCAAAGCCCTGGCCGCGCTCCCCTCGCGCGATGTCTTGTTGGCGCAGTTGGCTGGAACGTTCCAAGCACCAATGACCAAATTCGCTGGGCTGCTTTCGGCGGTGCCACGGCAGTTCGCCTATGCACTCAACGCTCTGATCGAAGACCGGGGCGGCCCCCAATCCACCACTGATATCAACACGTCTGGCGAAGCCAGCCAAGAAAAGGAGGCCTGACATGGCAACCAAAGAAGAGATCCTTGATGCAATCGGCGCCATGAGTGTCCTTGAACTCAGCGAGTTGCTGTCGGAATTCGAAGAGAAGTTCGGTGTCACCGCCGCGGCGCCCGCCGTCGCAGCAGTCGCAGCACCTGCCGGCGACGGTGAAAGTCCAGCCGAGGATGAAGAACAAACTGAGTTTGATGTCGTCCTGACCGCTATAGGCGAAAAGAAGATTCAGGTCATCAAAGAGGTGCGCTCTCTCACCTCCCTGGGCCTCAAGGAAGCCAAAGAGTTGGTCGACGGTGCCCCCAACAAAATCTTGGAAGGTATCGCTGTTGCAGACGCAGAGAAAGCCAAAGAAGCTCTCGAAGCAGCAGGCGCCAGCGTCGAACTCCAATAGGTGACCGTCACCCACATCAACGTTGTCTCAAATGACGACGAGTTGATCGTTGCCTGGCGAGGTGGATCACCGTCGTTGTCGGTCTTCGTTTCGGCTGATCCCGACGATCCTGGAACCGATATTCGCGTCCCCGATACGGCAGGCCGCACCGTGATCGCTCGCACCGCGCGCCGACAGTACATTCACTTGTTCGAACCCGAACAAGGGTTCATCGTCGGGGCCGAGAGGTGCCTGAAGATGGACGGACCCGACAACTTTCGAGACCTCGGCGGTTACCCGACCGCAGACGGCTCGTACTCACGCTGGGGACGGCTGTTTCGCAGCGACCGCCTTGACGGACTCACCACCGACGATCAGGCACAAATCGAGTCGTTGAATATTTCCACCGTGTTTGATCTGCGCAGCAACAGCGAAGTCGCGATGGCACCAGATCGACTGCCCAGCGCGGTCAAACACGTTCACCTTCCGATGTCGAGCGACGTGGCACAACAACGCAGCATGCTGGCGCGCATCCTCGACGGCACTCTTTTGAAGTTCGACAATGACGACATGTCTTCTGGGTATCTGGGCATGCTCGAAGGATTCGGCGACTACTTCATAGAAGTGATCAATGAGATAATCGAGGGACACCGCATCCTTTTCCATTGCACAGCAGGCAAAGACCGAACCGGAGTCATGGCGATGGTGCTTCTCGGACTCGCCGGAGTATCCGCACCGTATCTGCTCGATGACTACGAGATAAGCCAGCAATACCGGCGACCCAACTCCGAATCACCCTTCCGAGAGCAGATCCGATCTGCCGGCTTCAACCCAGACGATTTCGAGACGATGTGGCAATCACCAAGAGCAGTGATGCGACAGACGCTAGAGGGGCTACAGCAACGTTGGGGAGACCACGCGAACTACCTCAAATCGATCGGCGTGAGCGATGAAATGATCGCAGCAGCTCGCTCCAATCTGTGCACAACAGCCGCCTGAGAATCCTCTGCTGCGCGCTCGGCACTTGACCTTGGCAGGTAACTGTTCTACTCTTCGCGTATCTTTCGGCTGGTCGACCGGCCGGGTGCGTGCCGCCTATATAAAGGGCAGGCGCGGCTTTTTGTTGCCCAAGTTGCCGCCAAGCTCACCGCCCACTAGCCTTCGAGACAGCGTGGTCCCCTTGGCGCCTGTTCCGACTAACTTCCCATCGATTTCTCGGGCTCCGGTGGCCGCGCTCTGTCTTCGTTCACTGGCAACTCAGGAGCACTGGTGACAACACGCGCCGAACCACGCGAACGCTATTCATTCGGAAACCTCAAAGAGGTTCTCGAATTGCCGAATCTGACTGCCGTTCAACGAAAGTCGTTTGATTGGCTGCTCAAGGAGGGGCTGGCTCAGACCTTCCGAGACATCAGTCCGATCCGCGACTTCGCGGAAACGCTTCAACTTGAACTTGAATTTGATCCCGACGACGAGGACCTGTGTCCACCGCCGAAGTTCACCGTTGAAGAATGCAAAGAAAAGGACATGACCTACAGCGCGCCGATCTTCGTGCGCGCCCGGTTCATGAACGCCAACACTGGTGAAATCAAAGAACAGACCGTCTTCATGGGTGATTTCCCGATGATGACGGACAAGGGGACTTTCATCATCAACGGCACTGAGCGAGTGGTGGTTTCACAACTCGTGCGCTCCCCCGGAGTCATCTTCCAACCCGGCGAACGCTACCGACTGCGCAACCGCAGCAAGCATCAGATCGTCACCGGCACGATCCATCCGTACCGGGGCGAATGGATTGAGTTCGACGTAGAGCAGAAGCCAGGCAAGGACACGACCGCCGGCGCCCGGGTCGCCCGCAAGCGTCGCATCTCACTGTTCACCTTGTTGCGAGCACTCGGCTACGACGAGGAGAACGAACCGGGTTTCCTCGACCGGCTAGTTGATCACTTCTACCTTCTCGAAGGCCAGTGGGAAAAAGACAAGGACATCGCCCCGACCCGCGAAGAATCACTCCTTGAGATCTATAAGCGTGCACGCCCCGGCGAACCGCACACGGTTGAATCGGCTCGTTCATACTTCCGCAACGCCTTTTTTGATTCGCGTCGCTACGACCTGTCTCGGGTGGGCCGTTACAAGCTCAACCGCAAGCTCGGTCCAGAGATCGACTTCCTCGAACAGCAATTCGGTCTAGATCTGGAAAGACCCGACCCGAACCAGTCGGTGTTGGCCCAAGCCGAAATGCTGGCTGCAACCACCTACCTGCTCAACTTGGCTCATGCCACCCCCGGCTACCGCCTCGACGACCAGGACCACTTCGCCAACCGCCGCATCCGCAGCGTCGGTGAGTTGATCCAGAATCAGGTCCGCATCGGCTTGTCGCGTATGGAGCGGGTCGTGCGCGAACGGATGACTACCCAGGATGTGGAAGCAATCGCTCCCCAGACGTTGATCAACATCCGACCCGTCGTCGCGGCGATCAAAGAGTTCTTCGGGACCTCGCAGCTTTCGCAGTTCATGGATCAGGTCAACCCGCTATCCGGGTTGACTCACCGCCGCCGGTTGTCCGCACTCGGTCCCGGTGGTTTGTCCCGAGAGCGAGCGGGCTTCGAAGTGCGCGACGTTCACTTCTCGCACTACGGCCGCATGTGCCCCATCGAAACACCTGAGGGCCCCAATATCGGCCTTATCGGTGGTCTGGCCTCTTACGCCCGGGTTAATCCCTTCGGTTTCATCGAATCCCCCTACCGGGTGGTCACCGATGGCAAAGTCACCGACGAGATCGTCTACCTCGCCGCCGATGAAGAAGAAGAGTTCGTGGTCGCCCAGGCCAACGCCCCCATCGACGACGAAGGCAAATTCATCAACGACCGCGTGCTGGTAAGGCGTTCACCGCATGCAGTGTCTCTGAAAGAACTACGCGCCCAGCTCGACGAGGATGTGTTCTTCGGCGCAACCACTGAAATCTCATCGGTACCCCCCGCCGAAGTCCAGATGATGGACGTCTCGCCGAAACAGATCATCTCGGTTGCCACTGCGCTGATCCCCTTCCTCGAACACGACGACGCCAACCGTGCCCTGATGGGTGCCAACATGCAGCGCCAAGCTGTGCCATTGGTGCGTTCCGAAGCGCCCTACATCGGTACCGGTATTGAAACCGACTGCGCTACCGACGCAGGCGACATGGTGCTCGCCGAAGATGACGGCACCGTGCTCGAACTCGACGCTGACCACATGATCATCGACTACAAGAAGCTCGGCGAACGCAACATCCGGCTCAAGCGATTCGAGCGCTCAAATCAGGACTCCTGCATATCCCAAAAGCCGCGAGTCGCGGTTGGCGACAAGGTGAAGGCTGGCCAGTTGTTGGCCGATGGTCCTTCAACCGACAACGGCGAACTGGCACTCGGTAAGAACCTGCTCGTGGCCTTCATGCCCTGGGAGGGCTACAACTTTGAGGACGCCATCATTCTTTCTGAGCGGCTTGTCAAAGACGACGTGCTCACTTCGGTCCATATCCATGAGCACGAAATAGATGCCCGCGACACCAAGCTCGGGGCCGAGGACATCACCCGAGATATCCCCAACCTGAGCGACGACATCCTTGCTGACCTCGACGAACGCGGGATTATCCGCGTGGGTGCCGAAGTCGGACCAGGAGATGTGCTGGTCGGCAAGGTCACACCCAAAGGTGAGACGGAACTGACGCCAGAAGAGCGCCTGTTGCGGGCGATCTTTGGCGAGAAAGCCCGAGAAGTGCGCGACACCTCGCTCAAGGTTCCGCACGGCGAGAGCGGCAAGGTCATCGATGTCAAGGCCTTCAGCCGCGACGACGCCGAACTTCCGCCTGGCGTCAATCAGCTAGTCCGGGTCTATGTAGCCCAGAAACGCAAGATAAGCGTTGGCGACAAGCTCGCCGGTCGCCACGGCAACAAAGGCGTCATCTCCAAAATCCTGCCTGTTGAGGACATGCCCTTCAACGCCGACGGACAGCAAGTCGACATTATTCTCAACCCGCTGGGCGTACCGTCGCGCATGAACGTGGGGCAGGTGCTCGAAGCTCACCTCGGCTACTGCGCTCGCTGGGGTTGGGAAACCGACGGGGAGAAAGTAGGTGTCGAGGCTCCTCGGGGAACTGAAACCAAAACTCGCCCGACCACAAAACCCGCGATTTTTGTCGCCACCCCCGTGTTTGACGGCGCCAAGTGGGACGAAAAAGAACTAGCGGGCGACAAGCCAGTGATCGTCGACATTCTCAAAAACCTCAATCCTGAGAGCCACGATGGCACTTCCCGCCTCATCGGTAACGACGGCAAGCAGGTGCTTTACAACGGGCGCACCGGCGAACCCTACGACAACCCGATCATGACGGGATACGTCTACATCTTGAAGTTGTCACACCTCGTCGACGACAAGATCCATGCCCGCTCAACGGGTCCATACTCGATGATCACGCAACAGCCGCTCGGCGGTAAAGCCCAGTTCGGTGGGCAGCGGTTCGGCGAAATGGAAGTGTGGGCTCTGGAAGCGTACGGCGCCGCCTACTGCCTCCAAGAGCTGCTCACCATCAAATCCGACGATGTCTTGGGCCGCGTCAAGGTCTACGAGGCCATCGTCAAGGGCGACAACATTCCCGAGCCTGGCATCCCCGAGTCCTTCAAGGTGCTCATCAAGGAAATGCAGGCCTTGTGCATCAACGTGGAGGTCCTCTCCAAAGAGGGCCAGGAAATCGAGATGCAGGAGCTCGATGAAGAAACTTTCAGAACCGTCGAGGAACTGGGTATTGATCTCCAGCGCCCCGAACGAGGTTCGGATGAAGAAGATGCAGCCCGCGCCGCGGCTCGTGCGGCCCGCGGCTGAGCGACAGAACTAGAGAGCTGAGAGGACAGTCATGCTCGATGTCAACGATTTCTCGAACCTGAAAATTGGGCTCGCCACCGCCGACAGCATTCGCACCTGGTCCAATGGTGAGGTCAAAAAGCCCGAGACCATCAACTACCGGACGCTCAAGCCCGAAAAAGACGGGCTGTTCTGCGAAAAGATCTTTGGCCCCACCAAGGACTGGGAGTGCTCTTGCGGAAAATACAAGCGCGTACGCTTCAAGGGCATCATCTGCGAGCGTTGCGGCGTTGAGGTAACGCGCTCAAAGGTGCGGCGTGAGCGCATGGGTCACCTTGAACTCGCCGCGCCTGCCGTGCACATCTGGTACCTGCGCGGCACCCGTTCTTGGCTGGCCTATCTGCTCATGGGGACGCAGCCCCGTGAGGAACTCAAGGCCAAGCAGCTCGAGAAAGTCATCTATTTTGCTGCCAACCTGGTGGTATCGGTCGACGAGGAACAGCGCGACGCCGATCTGAGCGAGCTTGAAGCCGAGGTTGTAGCCGAGCGCGAAGCCATCAACTCCGAGATGGACGAAGAACTCGAGAGGCGCAACGAGGAACTCGAAGGCGAACTCGAATCCCTTGAGCAGAGCGGTGCCAAGGATTCCGAATTGAAAGCCCTGCGCCGCCAAGCCGACCGGGAACTCGCCGACATCCGCGAGCAGTACGAGATCGAACTCGACACCCTCGACCGAGCTTGGGAAGAGTTCACGGGTCTCTTCGCTCGACAAATCGTTGAAGACGAAATGCTCTGGCGCGAGATGCAGGATCGCTGGGGCAAGTACTTCGAGGGTGGCATGGGAGCCAGCGCTATAGCCCACCTCGCCGAGACACTCGATTTCGACGAGGAAGAAGAGACCCTCAGACAGCAGATCAACCCGCCCGAAGGTCAGCGGGGTCTATCCGCGCAGCGCAAGCAGAAGGCTATCAAACGCCTCAAGATCTTGGCTGCATTCAATCGCCGCGACGACCACGGCCGCCGGATCAACAGTCCCCGAGCCATGATCCTTGATGCCATCCCGATCATCCCACCGGAGCTGCGCCCCATGGTTCAGCTCGACGGTGGTCGTTTCGCAACGTCGGATCTCAATGATCTTTATCGACGGGTCATCAACCGCAACAACCGACTGAAGCGTCTGCTCGACATCGGTGCTCCAGACATCATCATCAACAACGAGAAGCGAATGCTGCAAGAAGCAGTTGACGCGTTGTTCGATAACGGACGTCGTGGCCGCCCCGTCACCGGTCCCGGTAATCGCCCCCTGAAGTCTCTGTCAGACATGCTCAAGGGGAAGCAGGGCCGGTTCCGTCAGAACTTGCTCGGCAAGCGTGTCGACTACTCAGGCCGTTCGGTCATCGTGGTCGGACCAACGCTGAAATTCCATCAATGCGGCCTGCCCAAGATCATGGCCCTTGAACTCTTCAAGCCCTTTGTCATGAAAAAGCTGGTTGATGCCGAATTGGCGCAAAACATCAAATCAGCCAAACGCATGGTTGAACGTCGCAAGCCCCAGGTTTGGGACGTCCTCGAAGACGTCATTCAAGAACACCCAGTGCTTTTGAATCGCGCCCCAACCCTGCATCGTCTAGGAATTCAAGCCTTCGAACCGGTTTTGGTAGAAGGCAAGGCGATCCGCTTGCATCCGTTGGTTTGCACCGCCTTCAACGCCGATTTCGACGGCGACCAGATGGCGGTCCATTTGCCGTTGTCGGCCGAAGCCCAGGCTGAAGCCCGGGTGCTCATGCTGAGTGCCAACAACGTTCTGAGTCCGGCCAACGGCCGCCCCTTGGTGACACCTACCCAAGACATGATCATTGGCGCGTTCTACCTGACTGAGCAGGTTGCTGACGCCATTGGTGCGGGTCGGGTGTTCCGCGATGAGCGCGAAGTCCACACCGCGTATGAACGTGGCGACCTGGCTATTCACGCTCCAATCCAGTTCCGGGTACCTGACCTGTTGGTCAGTGCTTCCGGTGAACCTACCCAATACGAGCCCACCACAGTGGGCCGCGTCTTTTTCAACGAAACTCTTCCCGACGCGTACCCCTACGTCAACGCCAAAGTCGACAGGAAAGTGATGGGTCAGATCGTTGATGACTTGGCGCGTGGCTACGCCAAGCAGGACGTTGCCGTGAGCCTCGACGCCATCAAGGATCTCTGCTTTTTCTACGCAATGCAGTCAGGTCTAACGATCTCAGTCGACGATGTGGCAACACCTCGCGAGAAGGCCAAGATTCTGGACCGTCACGAGAAGATGGCCGACACCATCGAAGGACAGTTCCGCCGCGGTGTCATCACCGACGGCGAGCGCCGCCAGATGGAGGTCGAACTTTGGTCTCGCGCCACCGCAGAAGTAACGGCACGCATGAAAGCCGATCTTGAATCGGACGATTTCAACCCGGTCAACATGATGGTTTCATCTGGTGCCCGAGGAAACATAACCCAGGTGCGCCAGATTGCCGGCATGCGCGGGCTTGTAGCCAACCCTCGCGGCGACATGATCCCCCGCCCCATCAAGAGCAACTTCCGCGAAGGTCTGAAGATGCTTGAGTATTTCATCGCCACTCCAGGTGCCCGCAAAGGACTGGTCGACACCGCGTTGCGGACCGCCGACTCCGGCTATCTCACACGTCGTCTGGTCGATGTCGCTCAGGAACTCATAATCAACGAAGAAGACCCATTCGATCGCCCCGGTGTGATACGCGGGATTTGGCTTGACGATATTCAACCCGACACGCCCGACAAGCTCTCCCACCTCGAAACCAGGCTTTTTGGTCGGGTACTCGCCGACGATGTCGAGTTGTCCGACGGATCGGTGATCGAGCGGGGCACCATGGTTGGTGACGATGAGCTTGCCGCGCTACGTGACGACGAAAAGGTCAATCGGGTGCGAGTGCTATCGCCGCTAACCGACGATTCAGCTTTCGGGATCTCTGCAAATTCCTATGGGATGTCTCTGGCTACCGGAGGAATGATTGAACTCGGCGAAGCAGTCGGGGTGATCGCCGCTCAATCGATCGGCGAACCTGGAACCCAGCTCACCATGCGCACGTTCCACACGGGTGGTGTCGCCGGCGCTCAAGACATCGCCGGCGGTTTGCCGCGTGTTGTTGAACTCTTCGAAGCTCGCACTCCCAAGGGCAAAGCCACGCTGGCCCGCATCTCTGGGGTGGTTCGAGCCGGTGAGGATGACGGCCGCGGGCGTGAGGTTGTGATCGTGGCAGACGACGGCGAGGAAGAGTCTTACACGATCCCCTCGGGTTCTCGCTTGGAGGTCCTGGACGGTCAAGAAATCCGAGCCGGTGATGCACTGGTTGAAGGAGCCCGCGACCCCAAGGAACTTCTTGAAATCAAAGGGGTGCGCGAGACGCAGCAGTATCTCGTCACCGAGGTTCAGAAGGTATACCGCGACCAGGGCGTGTCGATTCACGACAAGCACATCGAGTTGATTGTGCGTCAGATGACAAAGCGCATCCTGATCAACGAGCCCGGTGACACCGATTTCTTGCCTGGCTATCAGGTAGCCCAGAAGACTTTCGCCGATACCAACCGTCGGGTTATCGAAGAGGGTGGGCAGCCTGCTGAGGGCCGCCCGCAGTTGATGGGGATTACCAAGGCATCGCTGGCCACCGAGTCGTGGCTGTCCGCGGCGTCGTTCCAAGAAACAACTCGTGTCCTCACCGAGGCCGCCATCGAGTCGAAGAGCGACTCACTGCACGGCTTGAAGGAGAACATCATCATCGGCAAACTCATCCCCGCCGGCACCGGCATGGGCGAGTATCGCAACATCGCACCCAAGGCTCCCGAGTACGAGCCTATGGACTACTACTCCAGCGATGATCCGCAAGAAGATCTAGCCGCATGGCTTGCTTCGCAGACGGCCGTCGATAGCGCCGACGCCGCAACCCAGTAGTCACAAATCAATTTGCTCAACCTCAAGAGCCAGACAGGTTGAGGTTCCTCCATCTCGCTCGTATGCTTTGCCGTCGGCCTGAGCGCGCCAGTTAGTCGCTAGCTGCCGATGTAGATCAACTAATTCCCAGGAAATCTCCGTGCCCACAATTCAGCAACTGGTCCGCAAGGGTCGCCAATCGAAACGTCGCAAGGAAGCGACACCAGCGCTCAAAGGCGCTCCCCAACGTCGCGGAGTGTGCACTCGTGTCTATACCGCAACGCCCAAGAAGCCAAACTCTGCGTTGCGCAAGGTGGCCCGTGTTCGGCTCACCAGCGGTGTCGAAGTGACCGCCTATATCCCGGGTGAAGGCCACAACCTTCAGGAGCACTCGATTGTGCTTGTTCGCGGTGGTCGCGTGAAGGATCTTCCTGGCGTTCGCTACAAAATTGTCCGCGGTACGCTCGATACTTCCGGTGTCCGCGACCGCAAGCAGGCCCGCAGCCGATACGGCACCAAGAAGGAAGGCTGACGATGCCTCGCAAAGGTCCCGCGCCGCGCCGGGAGACCCGCCCCGATCCGATCTACCACTCGGTGCTGGTCACACAGTTCATTAACAAGATCCTTCAGCGGGGCAAGCGCACCTTGGCCGAGCGCATCGTCTACGACGCCCTCGAGTCCGTCGAAAAAAAGACCGGAGCGGAACCCGTTGGCACGCTCAAGCGAGCGGTCGACAATGTTCGCCCTCAGCTTGAAGTAAAAAGCCGCCGGGTTGGTGGAGCGACTTACCAGGTGCCCATTGAAGTTCGCCCCCGCCGGGCTACCACACTTTCGATCCGCTGGATCGTCAGCTACGCCCGCGGGCGTCGCGAGCGCACCATGGCCGAGCGCCTCGCCAACGAGATCATTGACGCCGGCAACGGGATCGGCGCGTCATGCAAACGACGTGAAGATGTCCAGAAGATGGCGGAGGCCAACAAGGCTTTCGCTCACTACCGCTGGTAACGCAGCGGTAGTGCTCTGACGAACTCATCGAGGAACAGCTATGGCTACGAAGCGAACCCCGCTCGCCAAGACACGGAACATCGGGATCATGGCCCACATCGACGCGGGCAAGACGACGACCACCGAACGGATTCTTTACTACACCGGCCGCTCCTACAAGATCGGGGAAGTTCACGACGGCGCGGCGACGATGGACTGGATGGAACAGGAGCAAGAGCGAGGCATCACTATCACCTCGGCCGCTACCCACTGTCTTTGGAACGATCACCGCATCAACATCATCGACACTCCCGGGCACGTAGATTTCACTGTTGAAGTTGAGCGTTCTTTGCGGGTGCTCGACGGTGCGGTTGCGGTGTTCGACGGCGTGGCCGGAGTCGAGCCACAAACTGAGACGGTTTGGCGTCAAGCCGACCGCTATGGCGTTCCCCGCATGTGTTTCATCAACAAGATGGACCGCACGGGTGCCGACTTCTTTTTCGTGCTCGACACCATCAAGGACCGTTTGACCAGTAATGTTGCGGTGCTTCAGCTACCTATTGGCGCCGAAAGCGAATATGTCGGTGTTGTTGATCTGGTGAAGATGAAGGCTCTCATCTGGCAGGGCGAAGACCTCGGCGCGAGCTGGGATGAAGTCGAGATTCCCGCTGAACTGGCCGATCAGGCCGAACAATACCGCACGATGCTTCTCGAAGTTGCGGCGGATCAAGACGAAGACATCATGATGAAAGTCCTCGAAGACGAAGAGATCAGCGAAACCGAACTCAAAGCCGCGATCCGTAAGGGCACCCTCGAAAACGGACTGGTGCCGATACTCAACGGCACCGCCTTCAAGAACAAGGGCGTTCAGCCCTTGCTCGATGCTGTGGTCGACTTCCTTCCCTCACCACTCGACATTCCACCGATCGTTGGCGAAGATCGCTCCGGCAACGAAACCAGCCGTAAAGCCAGCGACGACGAACCCTTCTCTGCGATCGCTTTCAAGATAATGACCGACCCCCACGTCGGTCGCCTCACCTACTTCAGGGTTTATTCCGGCTCATTCGACAAGGGCACCCAAATCCTCAACACCCGCACATCGAACCGGGAGCGGGTTGGTCGCATCCTTGAGATGCACGCCAACGACCGTCTCGACAAAGACAGCGTCGCCACCGGCGACATCGCCGCCGCGATTGGACTGAAGAACGCCCGCACCGGCGACACGTTGTGTGATCCCAGGCATCCGATCACTCTTGAGAACCTTGATTTCCCCGATCCGGTTATTGAGGTGGCTGTTGAGCCCAAGTCGAAGGCCGACCAGGAGAGGATGAGTAGAGCCCTGCAGGCTCTCGCAGAAGAGGACCCCACTTTCCAGGTCAGCACGAACGAGGAAACAGCTCAGACCATTATCGCCGGCATGGGCGAATTGCATCTTGAAGTTCTCGTCGAGCGCATGATGCGTGAGTTCAGGGTTGCGGCCAGCGTCGGCAAGCCGCAGGTTGCCTACCGCGAGACCATTACCCGCCCGGTGCTTGACTACACCTATCAACACAAGAAGCAGACGGGTGGCAGCGGCCAGTTCGCGGTTATTTCAGCCACCCTCGAACCCAATCCGGGTGGTTCTTACGAGTTTGAGAGCCGTATCACCGGCGGTGCGATCCCCAAGGAGTACATCAAGCCGGTAGGCGAAGGGATCAGGGAGGCGATGAGCAACGGCGTACTGGCCGGTTTCCCAACCGTCGATATCAAAGTCACCCTCAACGACGGCAAGATCCACGATGTGGACTCCTCGGAGATGGCTTTCAAGATCGCTGGAAATGCCTGGTTCCGAGAGGTCGCACCGCGTGCGAGACCAACACTTCTCGAGCCGGTCATGGCCGTAGAAATTGTCACCCCCGACAACCATCTCGGTGATGTTGTGGGTGATGTCAACTCTCGTCGTGGTCGCGTGCAAGGCACCGAACAGCGAGGAAACAATCAAGTCGTGAACGCACTAGTGCCGCTATCTGAGATGTTCGGATACAGTACGGACCTGCGTTCGCGCACGCAGGGGCGGGCAACGTACACCATGCAATTCGATTCGTACCAGCCCACACCTGCAAACGTCCAGGAAGAGATCGTCGCTCGCGTCCGCGGCGCATGATCGTCTCTGAACCCCAACCACAGAAGTAAGCCAAACCACAGAATAAGCAAGGAAGGCAGTTATGGCCAAGGAGACGTTCAAGCGGGACAAGCCGCACGTCAACGTGGGAACGATGGGCCACATCGATCACGGCAAGACAACGCTGACTGCAGCGATCACCAAAGTTCTCTCCGAACACGTTGAAGGTTCAGCCTTCACCGATTTCGAGAACATCGACAACGCTCCAGAGGAGCGTGAACGTGGCATCACGATCAACGTGTCCCATGTGGAGTACGAGACACACAACCGTCACTACGCCCATGTCGACATGCCCGGTCACGCTGACTACATCAAAAACATGATTACCGGTGCAGCTCAGGTTGACGGGGCCATCCTCGTCGTGTCAGCAGCTGACGGCCCGATGCCCCAGACCCGTGAGCATGTGTTGCTTGCTCGTCAGGTCGGTGTGCCAAAAATCGCGGTCGCGCTCAACAAGGTCGACATGGTCGACGACGAGGAGCTCTTGGAGCTCGTTGAGATCGAGGTCCGCGAACTCCTCAATGAATACGACTTCCCGGGTGATGACACTCCAGTCATCCACGTCTCCGCGCTCAAGGCTCTAGAGGGAGATGCCGAAGCGGCCGAAGCCGTCATGGATCTGATGGCACAGGTGGACGAGTACGTGCCGACCCCCGAGCGTGAACTTGACAAGCCTTTCCTCATGCCGATTGAGGATGTCTTTTCGATCACAGGCCGTGGAACCGTGGTGACCGGCAAGGTCGAGCAGGGCATTGTCCACACAGGTGATGAGATCGAGATTGTGGGCATCAAGCCAACCTCGAAGACGACTTGTACCGGTGTTGAGATGTTCCGCAAGCTGCTCGACCAGGGCCAGGCAGGCGACAACATCGGTGCGCTGCTGCGTGGCGTAGACAAGGACGGAGTTCAGCGTGGCCAGGTGCTCGCAGCTCCGGGAAGCATCACTCCCCACACTGAGTTCGAAGCTCAGGTCTATGTGTTGTCAAAGAAGGAAGGTGGCCGTCACAAACCCTTCTTCACCAACTATCGACCGCAGTTCTACTTCCGCACGACCGATATTACCGGCAACATTTCGTTGCCCGAAGGTACCGAGATGTGCATGCCCGGTGACAACACCGCGATGCATGTCGAACTGATCAACCCGATCGCCATGGATGAAGGCCTTCGCTTCGCAATCCGCGAAGGTGGCCGCACCGTCGGTGCCGGTTCGGTTACGAAGATCATCAAGTAACGAGCTGACTATGGCAACGGGACAGAAGATCCGCATCCGGCTCAAGGCCTACGACCACGAGATCATCGATCAGTCGACAAAGAAGATCGTTGAAACGGTCAAAAGAACTCAAGCTCGTTTGTCGGGTCCAATCCCGTTGCCAACAGAGAAGCATCGCTTCACAGTCATCAAGGGTCCGTTCAAAGACAAGGACTCCAGGGAACACTTCGAGATGCACATTCACAAGCGCCTCTTGGACATCCTCGAGCCTTCTCCCAAGACCGTTGATTCCCTGCAACGCCTCGACCTGCCTGCCGGCGTCGACATCGAAATCAAGATCCAACAGGCCTAAACGAGGGCCTGTCACAGATTCTGTGATTCTTTTTTGATCTGGCGTGATTCTTCAGAGTTATGGATGGAACCATTCGGCCAGCCTGAGCGTCGTTAAGTTATAATAGACACAGTCATAGGAGACGACCATGGCCAAACTCACAGCGGTAGCCGCACTCTTAGCTCTCATTGCGACGGGTTGCGGAAACGACACTGTCACCGTTAACGAGGCTCCAGAAGGCACCGAAACCCCGACCGAAAGCACCGCGCCCGAAATCGAGACAACTACGACGGAAGCACCCGCTCCAGTTGCTTCTGCTTCGGATCTTCTGTTGGGGTCCATCGAATCCTCAGCGGGCCGTGCGGTGCGCGGACAGATGAGGGTTGAGGGCGACATGGTCGACGCCAACGGCGACGCCCTGGCTATTGATTTCGAATCCGACGCTGAGGGAGATATCGAGGCAATGTTGTCGGACGGCGATCCTTCAGCCCCGCCGGTGACGGTTCGAATCGTTGACGGCCAGACATACGCTGGGTTCCCTGGGGTCATGGCTGCACAGTTCTTCCCCGATTTCCAAGGCGAAACCGCGTGGTTCACCGTCACTGGCCAGGACGCTGAAGCGTTTGCGATTGCTTGTGTTTCACCGCTGGCTCAGTTGAGTTCACAACCCACCGGCTGCGATCCCGCAGGCGACTTGCGAGGGCTTGTCGATGTGGCCGAAGAAGTAACAGTCGTTGGCGACGAGGAGGTACGCGGAGTACCCACGCAACGCATTCGATTTGTGGTCTCAATAGCCAATCTGCCTTCGGCGGGTGCCACCGGGGACGGACTTGGTGGTGACCTCGGCGGTGTCTTGGAAGGGACCATCGCCGTTGATGTGTGGATCGACGACGACATGTTGCTGCGGATGTTGGCCGTGGACCTTGGGGCAATCTTCGCTGGGTTCGCAGAAGCTTTCGGTGGGGATGACGCAGACATGGAGCTGCCTACTCGGCAGACCATCATCGAGTACTACGATTTCGATGAGAGCATCTCGATTGAGGTACCCGCACCTGAATCACTGGTAGGGGACTTCGCCCAGGTACAAGGTTTCGTCAACTAACCGAGCCGAACGAGCGAACTCAACGAGACGAGCCCAAACAACGCGCTCCAGTTATTCGTTTCGGGGTTATTCGTTGCGGCCAGCTATTCGTCGAGGTCGCGGTGATGAAGATAGCCGGAGATGAACGCCTGAACGGTCGCGGCAAACGGAAGTGCTAGCAAGGCGCCGACCACGCCGAGAAGTGCCGCGCCCACCACCACCGACCCGAACGCGACCGCCACATGGATTTCCATGGTGTGGGCGGTGATTCTCGGCGACAGCAGATAGTTCTCTACTTGTTGATACGCCACGATCATGACCAACACCCACAACGCCTCGCGTGGTTCGTCGAGCACAGCGACCAGCACCGGCAAGGCACCCGCGAAATATGTGCCGACGACCGGGATGAACTGCGAGATCACACCGACCCAGAGTGCTAGCGGGATCGGAAAGGGAATATTGATTATCTCGAAGACGATCCAGTGGGCCAAAGCCGAGACCACCGCGAGGATCGTGCGGGAGAACACATACCCTCCTGTCTTCTCGATCGCTAGATCCCAGATGTTCATCAACATCTCCTGGCGTTTGGGTGCCAGAAGCGAGCCAATGGTGAGCCTCAGTTTCGGGCCTTCGGCAACCAGGTAGAAGGTGAACAACAAGACGGTGAACGCTTGGAACACAATGTTGAGCAGGGCAGTGCCAAGGTTGACCAGATCGTCGGCGAACCGCCCGGCTAGATCGCTGATTCCGCCGCCTTCGACGAACTCGTTTTGAATCCTCTGCAGGTCAATGTCGCCGTCAATGTTGTCCTGCAGCCAGCCTTCGAGGTCATCAAGGTACGTGGGGGCCTCATCGATGAGGCTGTCGACCTGGTCTGCTAGAGCCGTTCCGATAGCCGCCGAAAAACCTGCCATGGCGAGGAACGAACCGAGATAGACGATCCACACGCCCACGCCACGCCGAATCTTCCATGTCTCCATCCGGTTCACGGCCGGTTCCACCGCGAAACTGATGAACACCGAGATCAGCATGACGACCAAGAACGAGCGCAACGCCCGGACTGCGCCGGTGCCGATATAGACGACAACCCAGCCCAACCAGAACAGCGCTATCGCCTTGACGACCCAAGGTGGCACCTTAGAACTGGCCTTCTCTTGGTGCTCGGCAACACCGCTGTCGCCCTCTGGAGTCAGCCCAGCCTCATCAGGTGTCATCGATGCGGACGCTACATCGAAGCGGCCAACGATCCGGGGATGCTCCGAGTGCACGGCGGTCACCCTCGGTTCATCTCAGCTAACCGTCGAGTCCGGGCGCGGAACTCTTGCAACGATCGTGCCTGCTACTTTGTCATGCCAACCACGCCTGTCTTGCCGTTAGGGGCCGTTTGGTGGGTTGTTGGGGTTGATGATTTTGTAGCCGGTTTTGGTTTTGATGACGATGTAGCCGCGGTCGTGGATGTTGTGGTGGCAGTGTGGGCAGGCGAGACACATTTTGTCGATGTCGGTGAGTCCTCCTTGTTCCCAGGGGACGATGTGATGGATCTCGCATCGTTCAGAGCCAGCGGCACAGCCGCTGCCTCTGCAGTGCCGGTCGCGGGCGATAATGGCTTTGATTTGAGCTTCGGTGGGGAATCTGCGGTCGCGTCCCACCCAGATCGGTTCGCCTTTACCGTCAAACACAACACCGGCCACTGTTGCGTTACACATCAAGCGTTCCAGCACTGTTTGTGGTAACGCTTCACCACCGACGATTTCAGCGACACCTGTCGGGTTGTCGCCGCGCAACCGTTCAATGTCGGCTACCGCGATGAGTTGCATCCTTGTGCTGCCCGGCCCACGACGATCCGGGTCGGTGATCAACGCGACGAACGCGTCTGCTTTGCGTTGTTGTGGTGTTCGTACATCATCAGGGGTGTCGTCGCGTCCGCCGTCGTCTCTCCACAGACGGTCATATTCAACATTGATTGCTTTGAGCACTTGTTGATAGCTAGTCGGGTCGAGTTCTGCTAACAGCACACCCATGCCGTCTTCGTTCACCCAGTTCTTAAACAACCGGCTACGACGTTGACGTTGATACAGCTCAGATTCGTCATCGGGTTGGTTGCGGTTCACCCAACGCCGTGACTGTTCAGCAAACACATCAACAGACGAAGTCTCAGCCAGCTGTGACAATTCGTCGTCAACTTGTTCAGCCGAAGTCTTCGCGGCAGCCCCAACCGCTACCGCGGCGTGTTCCACAGTAATAGCACCACCAGCCAACGATTCAGCCAACTTAGGCATCTCAGCCAACCCGGCCGCGGTTTTAGCGACAGTGTTCGCGGCACGTGTCGACATACGTCCAGCCTCCCGCAAAACCGTCTTGGAGTTCACCCCACCATCACCAAGAGCCTCGATCTCAGTTGCGCACCGAGTCTGCAACGCAGACAACGCCGCCATCACCCGTCCAGAACCCGCAACCAGACCCTCCAACTCCACCCGCGAAAGCCCAGAAGTCGCCACCTCCCGGGCCTGCTGGATCATCAAATCGAACATGACCCGAACCTAACCAAAGGGTGTGACACTGCACGATATAAACCACCACAGCACCACATATCGCATCACAAGCCCACATCCGTACAACACCTCGAGTCCCCACAGACCGGGGCGATGCCAGCATCAACGGTCTGAGTGTCCCCCGTTGGCTTGACACCTCCACTAGTGGTCCGTCGAGGAACTGGTTGGGGCACCCAGAGCGATTCCACGCTGGGGCTTGGGCCTTCCGCGCTGGCCTAGCCAATTTGACGACACACCACTAGTCGTGGTTTCGCCGCGGCGGCAGGTGTCGGTGCCAGGCCCGCCGTCCAGGTAGTCGATGCCGTCGAGGGTGCCGTCACCCGGGCCGCCAACGAATATGTCGCCACCCCCGGCGCAGGTCACATCATCCCCCTCAGTACCCGTAATCTCGGTAACCCCAGCCATACCGGTGATCGTGCAACCCGACGCGACAGTGACGGTGACGTCGGCTCGAACGCCAACACCCCAAGTGTCATACACAGCATAGGAACCCACCGCTGTGCCGTAGAACCCCGGCGGGGGTGTATAGGTGACAACACCAGTCGTCTGATCAACTATGAAACCCTCATCAGAGGTACCGAGGATTCGCGCCGATGTAGCGTCCCACGTCGCCGCCATTCAGCGCGGGGTTCTGGGTCGTTGATCACGACGGTGCCTGCGGCTATGTCGTGCCATCCACGACCGGCCTTGCCCCACATCGCCGACGCATACACCACAAACCACAGCACCAAACCTCCCAACGGCGGATACCGGAAATCCGCGGCCACCGCAGCGACACTGCCGCCCACACCGGCTGCCGGCGCGACAAGGCCCCGCACGAACGCTCTCACCGGCGAAAGCACTGCCGCGCCATCAACGCTCACCACCCGCACACGCTTCCGTGCCTTGCCCCACGTCCGTCCAGACGTTGTATTGGTCTCATACAGAGCGAGGATGACAAAGACCACCAACGACACCCTGAGACTGAGTCCTTGAACATCCTCGCGGGCCTGGGCGAGGTAGTCGTCGGACAGTGGTGAACCGACAAAGGAAATTGTCGCCAAAAAACCATAGATCACGATGACAAAGGTGCCCAGCACGAACAAGAACACGGTGACAGGATCCAGAAAGCGGGCAGCCGCACGCTCAGGGAAGTCCGCCAACTCCACTGTGCGACCATCGTCTAGAACAGTCTTACCGCCGTTCACGCCGCGCTTCACCTGTCGTACGGGTTCTATGGAATCAGCCATCTCTGCTCCTTTCCTCCGGCTGCGCTGCCACCGTCGCAGCAGTTGCTTCGACTCATCAACCCGCGCCCGTGGCGGTCTGATCCACCGCGAAGGGCTGCCGCAGCAAGCAGCGACTGGATTACCGGCCGTGTGGCTGTGGGGATGTTCATGAGCTGCGGCCTTGGCGTTCGCATCGTGTTGTGGTATGGGTCCGTGCACAGGTGTCGGTGCCGGCTCCGCCGTCGAGGTGGTCAACTCCGTTGCCGCCGTACACGTGCCCCAACAACACTGAAAAGACCCAAATACTCATGAGGACGCGACACTAGTCACATACGCAACTCAGACAGGGATCCCGAAACCAACCCGCAATCGATGGTTCCGCACGCCCGGCACTCGACGCGTCGCAACCAGCTTTCGCAGCAGTCCAAGACGACCACGTCGCGAACCTCGTAGCCCGGTTGGTATGAGTAGATTTCCCGATAGGCTCCGAAGTCTTGTTCGGCAAAGGTTCCTTATGGAACTCGCGCCACAACAATTGATGTCGATGAAGGCCCACGGGAACCACATCGCAAAACCGAAACACGCTCCGCCGGGTCCGCCCGAGCGGAGCGCTCGCGTGAGCGGTAGCTCACACTAGGACCACAGGACGCAACTATGGCCAGCAAGGCGATCGTCGGCGAAAAAGTCGGCATGACGCAGGTTTGGGACGAACAGAACCGTGTCGTTCCAGTCACTGTTCTGCGTGTCTCGCCTTGCCGCGTCGTGCAGATCAAGACACCCGAAAATGACGGTTACTCGGCGATCCAGGTAACGCTCGGCGTGAAGGATCCCGCAAAGCTCACCATGCCCGAGGCAGGCCATTTCTCCGCTGCAGGCGTTGAAGCGGGCAAAAAACTCGTCGAGTTGCGTCTCGACGATGTCTCGGAGTATTCCGTCGGTCAACAAATCGCCGCCGACCTGCTCATTCAGGGCGAACGCGTGGATGTGACCGCAATTTCTCGGGGCAAGGGCTTCTCCGGGGTGATGAAACGGCACGGCTTCAAGGGCGCGCCCGCTTCTCACGGTGCTCACAAGGTGCATCGCAAACCCGGAGCAATCGGCCAGTGTGCCACGCCGTCGCGTGTCTTCAGGGGCCGCAAAATGCCGGGCCGGGCGGGCAATGAGAAGGTCACTACTTTGAACCTCGAAGTCGTGAAGAGCGACCCTGGTGCCGAGGTGATCCTGGTCCGAGGCTCTGTGCCCGGTCCTGCCGGCGGCACGGTGATCGTGCGCAACGCGGTGAAGGGTGCCTGAGATGGCTGAAACAACCTCGAAGAAAACCACAGCCCCCGCCAAACCTGCAGCTGCCAAGAAAGCCTCCAAGAAAACGCCCAAAACTATCGCCGTCAAGACCCAGAACGGAACTGACGCAGGCAGGGCACCGCTCTCGCCCGAACTCTTCGGGGTCGAGCCCAACATCGCCGTGATGCATCAGGTCGTGACCGCACAGCTAGCTGCAAAAAGAGCCGGTAGCCACAGCACCAAGAGCCGATCCGAAGTACGCGGCGGCGGTGCAAAACCGTGGCGGCAGAAAGGCACGGGCCGCGCCCGAGCCGGATCACGTAACTCGCCGATTTGGCGAGGCGGGGGTATAGCCCATGGCCCCAAACCCCGTGACTACAGCCAGCGGACGCCCAAGAAGATGATCAAGCTCGCTTTGGCCGGAGCACTGTCTGACCGGGCCGGCGAGGGCAACGTCATCGTGGTTGACGAATGGAGCTTCGAGACTCCCAAGACCAAAGACGCCTCAGCAGCGCTTGAGGCTATTGGTGCGCAGGGCAAGGTTCTTGTAGTCCTCGACGATGGCGATGGCAACGCCGCCAAGAGTTTCCGCAACCTTCCGCACGTGTCCTGCCTGCACTCAGCTGAACTCAACACCCACGACATCTTGGATTCCGATGTCGTCATATTCACCAAAGCGACACTCAAATCCGCAACCAGCGGACCGCCAACTCAAGACAAGAAAACCAAAGACAGCGGGGAGGAGCAGTGAAAGACCATCGTGATGTAATCCTGCGCCCGGTTGTCTCCGAGAAGTCTTACGGGTTGCTTGAAGAGGGGGTCTACACCTTCGTTGTAGCTCCCAAAGCCACCAAGTCCGAGATCCGCGATGCCATCGAAACGATCTTCGATGTCTCGGTACTGAAGGTGAACACCCTGAACCGCAAGGGTAAGCGCAAGCGCGAACGGCGCTCCAATCGTTGGGTTCGCACCAGCGATCAAAAGCGTGCCCGTGTCACTCTCGCCGAGGGTGACTCAATAGATCTGTTCGAGGCGTAACATGGCCATTCGTAAACGCAAGCCAACCAGTCCAGGGCGTCGTTTCCAGACATCTTCGGACTTCTTCGAGATCACCACAACAAAGCCCGAACGCAGCCTTGTCAGCGGAAAGTCCAGCACCGGAGGGCGGAACAACTACGGACGAAAGACCTCTCGCCACCGCGGAGGCGGCCACAAACGGCTCTACCGAGTGATCGATTTCAACCGCAGCAAAGACGGCGTGATGGCGACGGTCGCATCGATCGAATACGACCCCAACCGCACTTGCAATATCGCTCTGTTGCACTATCACGACGGCGAGAAACGCTACATCCTCGCTCCCCGTGATCTTCAAGTTGGCGACAAACTGCAGTCCGGTAGAGGCGCCGACATTCGAGTCGGCAATGCTCTGCCGCTCCGTTACATCCCGGTCGGTACCGTGGTCCACAACGTGGAACTCAAAGCCGGTGCGGGTGCCCAGATGGGCCGTTCGGCCGGCGCCGCCATCCACATGGTTGCCAAGGAAGGCAACTATGCAACCTTGCGCCTACCCAGCACGGAGATGCGTAGGGTACCGATCGACTGTCGCGCCACGGTCGGTGAGGTCGGCAATTCGGCCCACGAACTCTTGAAAATCGGCAAAGCCGGACGCAACCGCTGGAAGGGCAAGCGCCCGCAAACCCGCGGTGTCGCCATGAACCCGGTCGATCACCCGCACGGTGGCGGCGAGGGCAAGACTTCTGGTGGTCGTCATCCGGTGTCACCGTGGGGCAAGCCGGAAGGCCGAACCCGCAAAAAGAAGCAGGAATCCGACAAGCTGATCGTGCGCCGTCGCCGGACGCGCGGTTCGCGGAGGTAATTGTTATGCCGCGCAGTCTAAAAAAGGGCCCCTTCGTTGATGACCATCTCCTGAAGAAGGTGGATGCTCTCAACGAGTCGGGCGCCAAAAAGGTCATAAAGACCTGGTCTCGACGCTCAACCATCATTCCTGACATGGTGGGCCACACGATCGCCGTCCACGACGGTCGCAAGCACGTGCCCGTTTATCTCACCGAGTCGATGGTCGGTCACAAACTCGGTGAGTTCGCCCCAACCCGCACCTTCAGGTTCCATGCGGGCCAAGAACGGGGAGCCCGTCGCTGATGACCGGTCCCAAGACCAACGAACACCCCGGAACCCGGGCACAGGCCAAGTATGTCCGATCATCGGCCTCCAAGGCACGCGAGGTGCTCAACCAGATCCGCAACAAGTCTTATGGGGAGGCCTCTGAAATTCTGACCTTCTCCGAACGCGGCATCAGCAAAGATGTGGCCAAAGTGCTGGATTCCGCTGTGGCCAACGCTACGCACAACGACAACCTGATGGCCGAAGATCTATTTATCTCAGCCTGCTATGCCGATGAGGGGATGACCCTCAAACGAGCCCGGCCGCGGGCCCGTGGTCGTTCCACTCCTATTCTCAAGCGAACTTGCCATATCACCGTGATCGTGAGCCAGTACGACGAAGCCACACTTGAAGCGCTCCGTGAACGTGAGGCAGTCAGCGGTCGCAGCGTCAGCAGCAACGCCGCCGAGGCACGCCGACGCAGAGTTCAGCGAAGCCGCGAACGCACACACGTTGGCGAGACTGAAGATGAGACGCAAGAGGCACCAGAGCCTGAACAAACAGTCGAAGAACAAGCCGCTGAGATCGTGGCCGCGACCGAAAAAGCGCTGGCATCAAGTGATGCTCCTAGCGAGACCGAAGCCACCGATATCGAAGACGCCGCCGAAGACAGCGATACCGAAGACGCCGATACCGAAGCCACCGATACCGAAGACGCCGCCGAAGACAGCGATACCGAAGACGCCGATACCGAAGACGCCGATACCGAAGACGCCGCCGAAGACAGCGATACCGAAGACGCCGATATCGAAGCCACCGATACCGAAGACGCCAGCGAAGACAGCGACGCCGAGAAACCCGGTAAAGGCACCGGAGAGGAAGACTGATGGGACAGAAAGTCAACCCCTACGGATTCCGCCTCGGCGTCACAACGGAATGGAAGAGCCGCTGGTTCGCCGACCGCCAAGAGTACGCCGACAACGTGATCGAGGACTGGCAGATCCGTGACTTCCTCTTTACCGAACTCCCCCACGCGGCTATCAGCCGGGTTGAGGTGGAACGCACCCGCGACCGTCTTCGTGTGGATGTTCACACTGCCCGCCCCGGGATTGTCATTGGTCGCCGCGGTAGCGAAGCAGACCGCCTACGCGCCGGGCTGACAAAGATCACCGGTAACGCCAAAGTTCAACTCAACATCCAAGAGATCAAACAACCGGAATTCGACGCCGCGTTGATTGCCCAAGGCATCGCCGATCAGCTAGCCGGTCGGGTGGCGTTCCGGCGTGCCATGAAGCGGGCCGTGCAAAACGCTCAAAAAGCGGGTGCCCTCGGCATCCGAGTGCAATGCTCAGGCCGTCTCGGTGGATCAGAAATGGCTCGCAACGAGTGGTACCTCGAAGGCCGCGTGCCGCTGCACACGCTCAGGGCTGATGTCGACTACGGATTTCGCGAAGCCCCGACCACCTATGGGCGAATCGGCGTGAAGGTATGGCTTTACAAAGGCGACATCCTGCCTTACAAGACCCAAACCGAAGACAAGGCCACGCTGGAAGCCGCTATGGCGACCGGCGAGACATCAGGCCAGTCAAGGTCCCGCAAGATCGTTTCTTCGGCCGCCGCCCGCCGCCGCGAAACGACTGATCGTGAGCCAGAGATCGACGAAGAACCGGCACCGCTCATCAAAGAAGCCGACCCTGAGTTCGAAAAGCTCCTCGACGAAGAAGACGCCATCGAAGCGTCAACTCGCGAGCAGAGCGAGACCCCCCACTTCCGCGCGAACGACTGAAGGTTGCCGTCATGTTGATGCCAAAAAAAGTCAAACATCGCAAACAGCACCGAGGTCGCACCAAGGGCTTTGCCAAGGGCGCAACCGAAGTGACCTACGGCGATTTTGGCATCCAGGCTCTTGAGCCAGGATGGATTACCGCCCGTCAGATCGAAGCTGGCCGTATTGCCATGACCCGCCACATCAAACGCGGTGGCAAGGTCTGGATCAATGTCTTCCCAGACAAGCCCGTAACCAGCAAACCCGCCGAGACCCGGATGGGATCAGGAAAAGGCAACCCGGAGCATTGGGTCGCCGTCGTCAAACCCGGTCGCATTCTTTACGAACTGTCCTACCACGACGAAGACGTTGCCCGCGCCGCGATCGAACGCGCCATCCAGAAGATGCCGATCAAAGCCCGCTTCGTAACCCGTGAGGAGGGCTTCTGATGGCCAAGAAGACCATTTTGGTCGAACTGGACGACACAGACCTCTTAGAGCGTCTCGCCGACTACAAAGAAGAACTGTTCAACCTGCGCTTCCAGTTCGCCACCAACCAATTGGACAATTCGACTCGTTTGAAAGCCGTAAAAATAGACATTGCCCGCGTACTAACCGAGTTGCGAGCACGTGAGATCGCTGATGCAGAGGCACTCGAAGCGGCTGGGGAGGCCTGAAAATGACCCAATTAGCTGAGCAGCGCAACGCCCGCAAAGTCCGTGAGGGCCTAGTCGTGTCCAACAAGATGGACAAGACCGCGGTGGTGGAAGCTATTGATCGTGTCCAGCACCGTCGCTATTCAAAGACAATTCAGCGCACCAAGCGCCTTCATGTCCACGACGAGGAGAACACTCTTAATGTGGGCGACCGCGTCCGTGTTCAAGAAACTCGTCCGCTTTCCAAAAACAAGCGCTGGCGGCTCGTGGAAATTCTGGAGCGTGCCAAGTGATCCAGCAGGAGTCGCGACTTCGGATCGCCGACAACTCGGGAGCGAAAGAGGTCTTGTGTATCAAGGTCCTCGGCGGCTCGAAGCGCCGCTATGCGTCGATCGGCGACGTATTCGTGGCCACCGTCAAAGACGCCATCCCGGGTGCACAGGTAAAGAAAGGCGACGTCGTCCGCTGCGTCGTCGTCCGTGTCAAGAAAGAGAAACGCCGCCCCGACGGCAGCTACATCCGCTTCGACGAAAACGCCGCAGTGTTGATCAACGATCAGAGCCAACCACGCGGCACACGTATCTTCGGCCCGGTTGGCCGCGAATTACGTGACAAACAGTTCATGCGCATCGTTTCACTGGCCCCGGAGGTCCTGTGATGAGCGTCAGAAAAAAGCATGCCTCAATGAAAATTCATGCAGGTGACCGGGTCGTCGTCTTGTCAGGAAAAGACAAGGGCGCCGAGGGTGTTGTGGAACGAGCTATTCCTGAAAGAGGAAAGGTGATCGTTGAGGGGATCAACGTTGCGCGCAAGCACCAAGCCCCGACTCGCGGCGACCAGCAGGGTGGAATCATCGACAAAGCGATGCCGATCGACGTTTCCAACGTCGCGGTGGTGAGTCCCGGAGATGGCAAAGCCACTCGCGTTGGCTACCTGATCACTGAAGAAGGCACAAAAGTCCGCGTCTGTCGCCGTACGGGAGTGGAACTTTAATGCCCAGCACAACCTACGCACCCCGTTTCCACACCCGCTACAACGAGGAAATCCGCGCGGCCCTCAAGGACGAACTCGGCTTGCCCAACCTGATGATGGTTCCCAAGCTCGAAAAGATCGTGCTCAACATGGGAGTCGGCGAAGCAGTCGGTTCCGCCAAGCTGCTCGAATCCGCACTTGCAGACATGACCACGATCGCAGGCCAAAAACCTGTCATCACTCGGGCAAAAAAGTCTCTCGCCAGCTTCAAACTACGCGAAGGCCAGGCCATCGGTTGCAAGGTCACCCTCCGAGGCAACCGCATGTACGAATTCTTCGACCGGCTCATCTCACTGGCCATCCCGCGAATACGCGACTTCCGGGGACTCTCACTGAAGTCGTTCGACGGCAACGGCAACTACACCTTCGGTGTGACCGAACAGCTCATATTTCCCGAGATTGACTACGACACAGTCGGTGCCACCCGAGGCATGGACATCACGATTGTTACGACGGCGACATCCGACGACCAAGGCAGGGCGCTGCTTTCGTCTTTCGGTTTCCCGTTCCAACGCGAAGGGCAATGACCCATGGCAAAAAAAGCACTTAAACAAAAACAACAGCGCACCCCGAAGTTCAAAGTGCGCGCCTACACACGGTGCCGTCGCTGCGGGCGACCACGCTCGGTGTACCGCCGCTTCGGTCTGTGCCGAGTATGTCTGCGCAACATGGCCCACGCAGGCGAACTGCCCGGTGTCAAAAAGGCCAGTTGGTGAGGAGGTGACGCTGCTATGACAATGACCGATCCCATTTCAGACATGCTCACCCGCATCCGCAACGCCAATGTTGCTATGCACGACGAGGTGGTAATGCCTTCCTCCAGACAAAAATTGGCGCTAGCCGGCTTGTTGCAGAACGAGGGCTATATCAGCTCTTTCGCTGAGGTCGACAACGGTGATCGTCCCGGTAGGACCCTGACCATTGAGATGAAGTACTCCCCTGAACGGGCCCGAGTCATCTCTGGACTCAAGCGCGTGTCCAAACCCGGTCTTCGCATATACCGCAGGCGTGACGAGATCCCCCGTGTTCAGGGAGGTCTCGGAGTTGCCGTTGTTTCGACCAACAAGGGTCTCATGTCCGATCGAGAAGCAAGGAAGAACCGCATGGGCGGCGAGATCCTTTGCTTTGTCTGGTGAGGAGCAAATATGAGTCGCGTCGGTAAAACACCAATCACCGTTCCCGACGGTGTAGACGTTTCGATCAACGGGGGCTCGGTCACGGTCGAAGGTGCCAAAGGCTCCCTCAACCAAAAGTTGCCCGGTGGTATCACCGTTAGCCGAAACGATGGAGTCCTGGTAGTCGAACGCCCCGATGACAGCAGTGAATCGAAGGCCTTTCACGGTCTCTCACGCTCCTTGATCCAAAACATGATCCTTGGCGTTACGCAAGGCTTCAGCAAGGAACTCCAGATTCAAGGCATTGGCTACCGGGCCATCGCCAAGGGCAGCAACAAACTTGAGTTGGCGCTCGGTTTCAGCCATAGCGTCAACATCGAAGCCCCAGAAGGTATCGAGTTCGAGGTACCGCAACAGACCCAGATTTTCGTCAAAGGAATCGACAAACAGCTCGTCGGCCAAGTCGCCGCCGACATTCGCAAGTGGCGCAAGCCTGAGCCCTACAAAGGAAAGGGCATCCGCTATGCGAATGAACGAGTGATTCGCAAGGCCGGAAAGGCAGCCAAGTAATGACCTACACCGTCAAGAAGCGCCGATTGGACCGCCGTCGCCGCCACTACCGAATTCGCAAGACCCTGAGTGGCACCGCGCAACGGCCGCGCCTCGCTGTGCACCGTTCCAACCGCCACATTTCCGCCCAGATCATTGACGACTCGGCAGGCAACACACTCGCGGCCGCGGCTTCAACCGAGAAAACGGTACGACCCGCCAGCAACAGCAACACCGAAACTGCTGGAAAGGTCGGCGCTCTGCTCGCGGAGCGGGCCAAGGCGGCAGGCGTTGACACGGTGGTGTTTGATCGTGGAGGTTTCCGCTACCACGGCCAGGTTGCCGCCCTTGCCGATGCAGCCCGTGAGGGAGGACTGGAGTTCTGATGGCTAATCAACGCAATACCAGACAATCCAATGACCGAGAGCGCAATCCAGACAACCCACGCGACGGTGGGGAGGGGCTGCGCGAGTCTCGCGTAATCAACATCAACCGTGTCGCCAAGGTCGTGAAAGGTGGGCGCAGGTTCTCTTTCACCGCCCTGGTGGTGATCGGCGATGGTGCCGGCAAGGTCGGCCTCGGCTACGGCAAAGCCAAAGAGGTGCCACTGGCGATCCAGAAAGGCACCGAAGAAGCTCGCCGCAACCTGTTCAGCGTTGCCATGGCCGGCTCGACCATCGTTCATGAGACCATCGGGGAGATGGGTGCTGGTCGTGTGATGCTCAAACCCGCCGCGCCCGGTACCGGCGTTATCGCTGGAGGCGCTGCTCGCGCCATCCTCGAGGAAGCCGGCATCAACGACGTGCTCTGCAAATCGCTGGGTTCGTCCAACAACATCAACATCGCTCGCGCCACCATCAATGCTCTGGCGGGCCTCCGTCGCCCCGACGAGATCGCTCGCCTGCGTGGCCTCGACCCCGAAGAGTTTATTCCGGCCGGTCTCTGGGCTGCGTACCAGGAAAACCAGCGTGGTCCAGAGCCAACCACTCCTGCTGAGGTGTGATGATGGCTCTCAAAGTCACTCAGATCCGCTCTACTATCGGTACCAAACCCAAACAAAGGGGTACCTTGCGGGCTCTTGGTCTTCGCAGGATCGGTGCCAGCAGGACACACCAGGACTGTCCCGAGATCCGCGGCATGATTGCTCGGGTCCCTCATCTAGTCGAAGTCACCGAGGTCGACCAATGATCAGACTCCACGATCTGAAGCCCCCCGAAGGCAGCAACCGGCGCCCCAAGCGCAAGGCACGCGGTATCGGCGGTAAAGCCGGAAAGACCGCTGGTCGCGGTCACAAAGGCCAACGCGCCCGTAGCAAAGTCCCTGTCGGGTTCGAGGGCGGTCAGATGCCACTGCTGCAACGCGTCCCCAAACTTCGCGGTTTCACAAACCCGTTCCGGGTTGAGTATCAGGCAATCAATCTCGACACCCTTGAAGAGTCGGGTCTCACCGAGGTGTCACCCGAGTCACTGCTGGCAAAGGGCCTCGTCCACAAGGGCGCCTTGATCAAAATCCTTGGACGTGGTGAAATTTCGCAGGCTATCAACGTGAAGGCTCACGCCTTCTCTGCATCGGCCGAGTCAGCCATCACCGCTGCGGGCGGTAGTGTCGAGAAATTGGCGCTGCCTTGGGGCGACCGCCGTCCTCCGCACGGTAGCTTCAATCAACACACCAACCGCTAACCCTCAGAGAGGATCGCCGTGCTTTCACGGGTTCTGAACGTTTTCCGGGTCGCAGACCTACGGCTGAAGATTCTCTTCACCCTGTCGATGATCGCGCTATATCGCCTCGGGTCGTTCATCCCCGCACCCGGTGTCGACATCGAAGCGGTTCAAACGCTGCGTGACAGCGCCAACCAGGGCGGAATCCTGGCCTACATGCAACTCTTCTCGGGCGGCGCGCTCACCCAGTTCGCGATCTTCGCGTTGGGGATCATGCCCTACATCACCTCGTCGATCATCATGCAGATCCTCGGTGTGGTCATTCCCAAGATCGAACAGTGGCAGCAGCAGGGCGCAGTGGGTCAGCGCAAGATAACGCAGTGGACCCGGTACTTGACTGTTTCCATTGCGGTGGTCCAGTCCACCAGCTTCGCCTTCCTGTTCCACAATGGCGGTTTGGGCGTCCAGGTGGACCTCTTGCCGAAGTTCAACGCTTGGACCGTGTTCGTGGTCGTGCTCACGCTCACCAGCGGCACGGCCCTGTTGATGTGGATGGGTGAACTCATCACCCAGCGGGGCGTCGGCAACGGCATGTCGTTGTTGATCTTCACCAGCGTGGTTTCGACTATGCCCGCTCAAGGTGCAGCCGTTAAGGCCGAAAACGGTAACGCTGCTCTGGTTGGGTTGATTATTGTCGCGATTGGGTTGCTCGCCTGCATCGTGTTCGTGGAACAAGGTCAACGTCGGATACCCGTGCAGTTCGCCAAACGGGTGGTGGGTCGCCGCATGTACGGCGGTCAGTCCACCTACATCCCCTTGAAGGTCAACCAGTCCGGCGTGATCCCCATCATCTTCGCCAGTTCGGTCCTGTATGTCCCCAACCTCATCGCCGTAGCACTGCCCAGCGAGGGAATCGGCGGGAGCATCCAGGGTTGGGTCAACAACAACCTCGCCGAACCAACCGCAATCACCTATCTCGTGTTCTTCGGTCTATTGATCGTTGGGTTCTCCTATTTCTACACTGCAATAACTTTCGACCCGGCAAAACAGGCCGACACCATCCGCAAGCAGGGCGGCTTTATTCCTGGAATTCGTCCCGGACCTCAAACCGAGCGTTACCTGGCTCGGATCTTGAGCCGCATCACCTTCCCAGGTGCCTTGTTCATCGCCGGAGTGGCGCTGATTCCCTCAATCCTCATCAAGATCACGCTCGACACCGACCCCACGACTTCGGGTGCCGGTGCCGGCGCCGGTGGTTTCGCTTTCGGCGGTATCTCTCTGTTGATCGCCTCAGGGGTGGCTCTGGAGACGATGAAGCAGATCGATAGCCAGTTGACGATGCGCAACTACGAAGGGTTCCTTCAGTAGATGTCAACTCTCAGAATGGTGATCCTCGGTCGCCAAGGTTCGGGGAAGGGCACCCAATCACTGCGGATCTGCGAAGCCCACGGCTGCATTCATGTCAGCACCGGTGACATGTTGCGTTCTGCGGTGGCGCAAGGCACCGAGTTGGGTCTCCAGGCATCGCAGATCATGGATGCAGGAGGGCTTGTCTCTGATGAGATCATCAACGGCATCGTCGCCGAACGCTTAAGTCACCGCGACATCACCGAACACGGAGTATTGCTCGACGGCTTTCCCCGCACTGTTGAGCAAGCGAACGCCCTCGAACGCATTCTTGTGAGTCTTTCCCAGGATCTCAGCATCGCCTTGAACCTTGACGTGCCAATCGAGATTGTCACACAGCGAATGCTGGATCGCCGCAGAGAAGACGACACCCCCGAAGCGATACAGCGGCGACTGGAGCTGTATGAGAAGGAGACCGCTCCCCTGCTCGATTGGTTTACCTCGCGGGATTTGCTCAGCACCATCGACGGCGTGGGAACCGAAGACGAAGTATTTGCCCGCATAGACGCGGCAATCACCGCCCGCAACCAATGAACCCGATAAGTGCGGTCTTTGCAGGTTGGTCACCTTCGGTGAGTCCGGTAGCGTTGTTGTCTGACCTGGGCAACCGGGTCTTTCCGCGTGCGAGCAACAGGGCTTGAACGCGTCTAGGAGGTTGCACCCTGCCGAAGCCTAAGGAAGATGCGATTGTTCTCGAGGGCACCGTCATCGAGTCGCTCCCGAACGCCATGTTCCGGGTCGATTTGGAAAATGGCCACAAGGTGCTCGCACACATAAGCGGAAAGATGCGAATGCACTACATCCGTATCCTTCCTGGGGACCGTGTCCAGGTGGAGTTAACCCCATACGACCTGCAGCGGGGTCGTATTACCTACCGCTACAAGTAGCACCCGGCTTCAGCCGGCTAGCGGCCGCAGAATGCGGTCGGGAGTGAAATGAAAGTTCGAACCAGCGTCAAGAAAATCTGTGACAAGTGCAAGGTGATCAAACGTCGCCGCCGCGTCATGGTGATCTGCGACAATCCCCGTCACAAACAGAGGCAGGGCTGAGATGGCACGCATCAGCGGCGTAGATATCCCACGAGAGAAGCAGGTGGGCACCTCGCTCACCTACATATACGGAATTGGCCGATCCACCGCGCTTGACGTGTGCGAGGCCACCGGCATCGATTCGGCCACGCGAGTACGCGACCTCACAGACGACGAGGTCGCCAAGATCCGTACCTACATCGACTCCGACCTTCGAGTTGAGGGTGACCTGCGCCGCGAAGTCAGCCAGGACATCAAACGCAAGATGGAGATCGGTTGTTATCAGGGTCTGCGTCATCGCCGGGGCCTGCCTGTTCGGGGTCAGCGCACCCACACCAACGCTCGTACACGCAAGGGTCCCAAGAAGACTATTGCCGGCAAGAAGAAGGTCACGAAGTAATGGCTACTGCAGGGGCGCGAGGGCGTCGGCCTCGTAAACGAGAGCGCAAAAACGTCACTCACGGTGTGGCACACATCAAGAGTTCTTTCAACAACACAATCATTGCCATCAGTGATCAGAAAGGCGACATCATTGCCTGGGCTTCTGCTGGCAATGTGGGCTTTACCGGTTCTCGCAAGTCAACCCCGTTCGCTGCTCAACTCGCCGCCGAACAGGCCGCTCAGAGGGCTATGGAACACGGCGTCCGCAAGGTTGATGTGCAGGTGAAGGGTCCCGGCTCTGGCCGCGAGACTGCAATTCGTTCGATCCAAAACGCGGGAATCGAAGTAACCGGTATCAAAGATGTCACTCCGATCCCCCACAACGGCTGCCGCCTCGTCAAGCGGCGGAGGGCTTAAGCAATGTCACGTTATACCGGCCCCAAAGCACGCGTCTCGCGTCGCTTGGGCACCAACATCTGGGGGACCAAGGGTGAAACCATCGCTCTCGATCGGCGCCCCTACCCTCCCGGCGAACACGGCCGCTCCCGTCGCCGGGGCAACGTTTCTGAGTACCTTCTGCAGCTTCAGGAGAAGCAGAAGGCTCGCCACACTTACGGTTTGACGGAGCGTCAGTTCCGTAACATCTTCACCGAAGCGAGTCGTCGTCAAGGTGTTACCGGCGACAACATGCTGCGCTTTTTGGAGCTTCGACTCGACAACGTGATCTACCGCGCGGGCTGGGGTGCTACTCGTCCTCAGTCTCGTCAGTTTGTCAATCATGGGCACGTCAATGTCAACGGTCGCCGGGTCACCATCCCGAGTTACCGTGTGCGCAAAGGCGATGTCGTTGAGCTGCGCGAAAAAGCGCGGAGCTTCACCGTCGTCCAATGGAACTCCGATGTCTTGGATCGCACGCCCCCGGCGTGGCTGGACCAGAGCGGAGAGTTCCAGATTACCGTTCGTGAGCTCCCTCTTCGGGAGCAGATCGATATCCCCGTACGCGAACAGCTCATCGTCGAGCTCTACTCCAAGTAGCCGAGGTACCCGATGCTCGTCATTCAGCGCCCAACCGTCGAATCCATTGACGAGGCCGAAGGCAACCTTCAGAGGTTTGCTATCAGCCCGCTGGAACCCGGTTTTGGCCACACAATCGGCAATTCGATCCGCCGCACACTGCTCTCGTCGATCCCCGGCGCCGCGGTAACGCAGGTTCGCTTCGATGAAGCCCTCCACGAGTTCGACACCATCACTGGTGTGGCCGAGGACGTTACCGACATCATTTTGAACCTCAAGGATTTGGTACTCGAGGTCCACAGTGAAGAGCCGGTAACTCTGCGGCTCGACGCTCGTGGCCCGACTCTGGTTACAGCGGGCGACATTCAACCTCACCCTGATGTGGAAGTGCTCAACGGTGATCTGCCTTTGGCCAACGTCAACGAGAAAGGCCGTTTGGCTCTCGACATCACCGTGCAGAGCGGCCGCGGTTATGTGTCTGCCGACCGAAACAGCACAACCACGACAATCGGCGTGATTCCGGTCGATTCGATCTATTCGCCAGTTCGGCGTGTCGCCTTTTTGGTTGAGCCGACCCGGGTTGAGCAGTCCACCGATTTCGACCGTCTCATTCTCGAGATCGAAACCGATGGTTCTATTTCCCCACGCGAGGCTCTTGCTTCGGCCGGTGGCACGCTGCGTGCCTTGGTGCAACTCATCGAGGAGATGAGCGACGAGCCGCAGGGTCTGCAACTTGGTGAGGCCATACAGGTGACCACGGGTGGGCCCGACATGGATCTTTCGATCGATGCCCTTGAACTGTCTGAGCGTCCTCGCAACTGCCTGAAGCGAGCTCAGGTCAACACTGTCGGAGAACTCCTGCAGAAATCTGAGATGGACCTTTTGGCTATCACCAACTTCGGACAGAAAAGCCTTGACGAGGTCGTCGCCAAGCTTGACGAGCGGGGTCTCTCGCTTCTGAACCAAGGCTGAACAATGCCAGGTAAACCGCGCAAGGGGCGTCGTTTCGGCGGTAGTTCTCAACATCAGAAGCTGATGATGGCCAACCTCGTTTCGTCGCTCATCGCTGCTGAGGGGATCACTACCACGCAGGCCAAGGCGAAGGCCCTGCGCCCTGTCGCAGAGAAGATGATTACCAAAGCCAAAGCGGGCGGGGTTCACAACCACCGTCAGGTAGTCAAGTTCTTGGGTGACCGGGAAATGGCCTCGAAGCTGTTCGACGAGATCGGGCCTCGCTACGAGGACCGCCCCGGCGGCTACACGCGAATCATCAAGCTCGATAATCGCTCCGGGGACAACGCCCCGATGGCCCGCATCGAACTGGTCTAAGAGGCGGGCAGGCAAGGGCGGACCGCCGAATTTTTTGCGCGCCCGGGAACTGGGGGCCGGCTCTCGTCGTCGGATGGGGTGAACGGACACAACGTTGTCCGCCACCTAGAGGAGGGTGACCATGAGTTCAATCCGACGATTCGAACGCCTTACAGGAACACAGAGCGGCCGGCACAGCCGACGGAGGGCCTCGGCGTGGCTCGGCATCGTACTGGCCTTCGGTCTGCTGGCAATGTCCTGTGGCGGCGACGATGATTCCGCATCCAGAGCGGACTCAAGTAGGAGTACCGGTATCTCGGCGGACGAACTCTCAGACGACGGCGATGATGCCGACTACGACGGCGACATGTCCGACCAATACGACGGCGACGACATGGCAGCAGACGACGGGGATTACCACTACGACGAGCCCGAAGCGGACTCGTCTTACGAAGGGACGGCGACGACGACAACGCCACGGCAGACGCAGGAGGGTGAATACGAGCCGACGTCTGATCTGTCGGGCAGTATCACCTTTGAAGCCTCTGGCAACACGATCACAACAGACCGCGAACACCCGCGCCGGGAGTGCGTCGAGTGTCAAGGCAACATCTTTGAGGATTATGGCGTCAACCCGTTCGTCGACACCTACGAGGACCGGCTCTCGACGTTCGCTCTCGATGTGGACACGGCCTCCTACGTGGTCACACGGAACTATCTGGAGGGCGGCCAACGCCCGCCGATCGAAGCGGTCCGCACCGAGGAATTCGTCAATTACTTCGACGGTGGATACGAACCAAAGATCGACGAGTTCGTGGTCAGTTTGGAAGCGGCTCCGTCACCGTTCAGTGACCCCGACCGGGTGCTGATGCGGGTGGGCATACAGGCACCCGAGGTGCTATCGGACCTGGTGATCCCAAAAAGCGTGGTGCTGGTAATCGACCGCTCAGGATCGATGGGTGAGAGCGCTGGTCCTGCCGGCGCACGGATGGAACGGATCGATCTGGTACACCGCTCAGTCGAACTGCTGTTGTCGGGTCTTGGTGGCAGCACTCGAGTCGGTGTGGTGTCTTACGACGACACTGCAGAAACAATCCTCGAGCCAACGCAGGTTTCGGGCAACGCCGATGAGATCATGCACGAAATCCGCCGACGGGTCTTCCCACGGGGTAGCACCAATGCAGAGGCCGGCCTGGTGCTTGGCTACGACATGGCACTACGGGAAGCAGATGACGGGCGGCCCGCGCTGGTGCTGCTGCTATCGGACGGTGTTGCCAACGTGGGCGCCACCAATACCGATGACATCCTTTTCGAGATCGGTGAGCGTGGCGACATTGGATTGTCGACTATCGGTGTGGGTCTCGGGCCCTTCAACGACGAGTTGATGGAACAACTGGCCAACAAAGCCGACGGCACCTACAACTACGTTGACACGCCCGATGAAGCACGGCGCATCTTCGTGGACAACCTGACCAGTTTGTTGGCCTCGGTTGCCCGCGATGCCAGAATCCAAGTGGAGTTCGACCGCGAATTGGTGTACTCGTACCGCTTGCTGGGCTTCGAGAACCGCGATATCGCTGATGAGGATTTCCGTAACGACAGCCGCGACGCAGGCGAGGTCGGCGCCGGGCAGAGTTCCACCGCCCTCTATGAACTGACGCTGGCAAGAGGCTGGGAGCGCAGCCGCGACCCGCTCGCCCGAGCGACGCTGCGCTATCGCAGGCCCGCTAGCGAACGGATCACCGAGACTTGGCAGAGTCTCACCGCCGACGATGTGGAACGTTCTTTCCGCAGCGCCAGTCCCCACTTCAGGCTGGCAACGGTTGCAGCCGAGTTCGCAGAGGTGCTCCGCGCCAGTCCCTTCGTGCACGACCGGAGCATGGAAGAGTTGAGCTTCCAGGCCAACGAGGTTGCCGACGATTTGCGCAACGACGAAACCGACGAACTAGCCCGCCTGATCGACATCGCCCGCCGCATCAGCAGTCGCTAACTCGTCCGCACACGCCGCTCGCCTTTGCGCCGCGGCCCGCTGGGCCTCCGGACAGAATTGTTCGGGGGCCCAGCCGCGCATCGCAACTAGGCTTGCAGTTGATGCCTTCTGTGAACGCGTTGGCGGGCGATGCCTGAAGCGGTTGGTCCCGCCGCGGTGCCCCCGCCGGAAGGTTTTGTTCGGGTGCGGATGAACGTTGCCTACGACGGAACCCCGTTTCACGGTTTTGCTCGTAACCCAGACGTAGTCACGGTGCAATCCGAACTTGAGAACACGCTGGCGCAGGTGCTGCGCCACCTGGTCACAGTCACCGGTGCCGGACGTACCGACGCAGGAGTCCACGCCCGCGGCCAGGTCGTTTCGTTCGACGCCGATGAGTCTCATTTCGAGCCTGCTGCGCTGAGCCGGGCCCTCAACCGCATGTTGGGACCAACGATCGCGGTCGACAAGATCGAAACGGCACCGCCCAGCTTCGACGCGCGCTTCAGTTGCACCGGACGCAGCTATCGCTACCACGTCTTCAACCGCGCCGTGATTGATCCTCTTACCAGGCATTTCACCTGGCATGTACGCGACCGACTAGACATCGACGCGATGCAGCGAGCTAGCGAAGCGATAATCGGCACGCACGACTTCATTTCGTTTTCGAAGCGCAACAAGAGCAAGCCACAGCAACTGTTCGTACGCACGGTTCGCCAAGCGCAGTGGCGCAGATCCGGCGACACTGTTTCCGGCCACACTGTTCCCGGCGACACTGTTTCCGGTGACATAGTCACCTTTGAAATCACGGCCAGTGCTTTCACTCATCAGATGGTGCGAAACCTGGTGGGCATGTGTGTTGAGATCGGGCGAGGTCGGCGTTGCGTCGCAGATATGGGCGTGGTGCTACGAGCCTTGCGCCGAGACGCTGCCCCAAGCCCCGCTCCTAGCCGCGGGCTGGTGCTTTGGCGTGCCCATTACGACTGAGCAGCGCCGGGAATCAGGCGAAGTTACGCCTAGAAATGTGTCGTTCGGGACTCAGGGCCGTAGCCTCATACAGTCCCGTATTTGTCTCGGAGAGTTCCGTGTCCACCACCGCAATAAAGGCCAGCGAGATCGAACGTCGTTGGCATGTCGTTGATGCCCAGGGGTTGGTCCTTGGTCGGCTCGCGACCGAGGTCGCCAACATTCTGCGCGGTAAGCACAAGGCCACTTATACCCCCCATCTCGACACTGGCGACCATGTCATCATCGTCAACGCCGCCAAGGTCGTACTTACCGGTGGCAAGGCCGAAAAGAAGATCGTGTACACCCACTCGGGCTACCCCGGTGGCATTAGCGCCGAAACTTACGGACACAAACTCTCTCGCAAACCCGAGCAGGCCGTGCTCGATACCGTCCGGGGCATGATCCCCAAGACTCGTCTCGGTCGTGCTCAGATCAAGAAATTGAAGGTCTACGCGGGCCCTACGCATCCTCATGAAGCGCAGAAACCGCAACCTTTGGAGATCGCTCATGCCGTGGCGCGTGATCAAGCCCAACAAGGTCAAAGCTGATGTCTGCCCCAATTATGCAATCCACTGGCCGTCGTAAGCGCTCCGTCGCTCGTGTGCGATTCCGGTCTGGAAACGGGGTAGTCACCGTGAACGGCAGGACTCTCGACGAGTACTTCCCGTCTCGGACCCACCGAATGCTCTCAACGCAGCCATTGGTAGTGACCGAAACCAACGAGACATACGACATCGACGCCACGATTCACGGTGGCGGCACTAGCGGTCAGGCTGGAGCGCTCCGTCTCGGAATTGCTCGAGGTCTCGTGAAGATTGATATCGAGTACCGCGATGCTCTTAAGAGGGCCGGCTTCCTCACTCGCGATCCTCGCAAGAAGGAGTCGAAGAAGTACGGCCTCAAGAAGGCCCGCAAGGCTCCTCAGTACAGCAAGCGCTAATCTCTTGGGCGCACACTCGGGACTCATTCGGTCCTTGGGTGTTGAGGAGAATTCGTGAGCTTGCGTTTTGGGACCGACGGTGTGCGTGGCGATACGCGTACGCTGTTGTCTGCGGAGGCTGTCGCCGCGTTGGGCCGCGCCGGAGCGGAAGTACTCGGCGCAACGGGGTTTGCGGTTGGACGTGACACTCGGGCGTCGAGCCCGAAGCTTGCTGCCGCGATTCACGGCGGGATAGCTACCGCTGGTGGTCATTCAGCCGATCTCGGGGTTGTGGCCACACCTGCGGTGGCGCGCTGGTGTCATGACAAAGACGTTGCGGGCGCCGTTGTGTCGGCTTCGCACAACCTGTGGCATGACAACGGGGTGAAGTTCTTCGCCACTGGCGGCATGAAGCTGTCCGAGGATTCACAGCAACAGATCCAGCAGCGCTTCGATCACTACTTCAAGGCGGGCGGCACAGCGGTTGAATCCGCTGGGGTTGACCGACATCGCGAGGCGGTTGAACGTCATCTAGGTGCGGTCGTTGCCAGCCTTGACGGTCGTACTCTCGGGGGGTTGAGGGTGGTAGCTGACCTCGCCAACGGCGCGGCGACAACCGTTGCTGAACGGGCATTGACCGAAACTGGCGCGGAGGTGACGGTCATCCACGATTCACCCGACGGTCACAACATCAACGACGGCTGCGGGTCCACTGATCTCAAGTCTTTGCAAGACACGGTCGTTGAGAGGCGCGCCGATATTGGCCTGGGGTTCGATGGCGACGCCGACCGCGTGCTGGCGGTTGATGCCGCAGGCGAACTCGTCGACGGCGATCAAATCATCGCCATCTGCGCGCTTGACCGACACAGACGTCAGATACTCACCGACAACACGGTGGTGGTGACCGCGATGACCAATCTCGGGTTTCGACTCGCTATGGATACCGCCGGGATCGAAGTTGTCGACACCAGAGTCGGTGATCGCTACGTGCTCGAAGCACTCAATGCCAGAGGACTCTCGCTCGGCGGGGAGCAGTCGGGGCATGTGATATTCCGTGACCTGGCGACGACCGGCGACGGACTCCTTACCGCGGTCCAACTGCTGGACGTCTTGGTCCGCCGCAACGCAAGCCTGGCCGAGTTGGCCGCGAAGGCCATGACTCGATTGCCTCAAGTGTTGTCCAACGTTGCGGTGCCAAAGCTGATTTCCGACCAGGAAGCCCAGTTGCTTGACCGACAGTGTGCACCGTTGATCGACGCGGCGATGGCTCGTCTAGCTCAGAAGGGCCGAATTCTGATTCGGGCCTCCGGTACCGAGTCTCTGGTTCGTGTGATGGTGGAGGCCGAAACCACAGCCGAAGCACAGATGGAAGCAGATGCTCTGTCCGGCGCGGTCGCCCTGTTGCTCGGTTGACACCACTGGTCACCGACCGGCGCAGGCGAGGGTAAACTCATTTGGCAGTTTCGGCTTGGAGAAGCTTCGACCTATACGCTCGGCCTCGAATTGGAGGACCCATGTGCGGGATCATCGCAATCGTCCGGCGACCGTCGAGGCGGCCGACTCCGCTCAAAGATGAAATCCTTGCTCCGCTCGCGGCTGTGGAGCAGTCGATTTCGGATCTTGATGGTGGCGTTGCCTTCTCTGTCCTGCGCGAAGCAGGTGACGAACTGGCCGACGTCGATACGCAGTTGCGCGGTGTTCCCGGGCTTCGGCTGCTGTTGCAAGACCGTTCAGTAGTTGGAATATTGGCTCACAGTTGCGATCAGATACTGGCCGCCGTGCAAGAAATCGAAACAACACTGGAATCGAACCCAACACTCGATACCGCTGATCTCGAACGACGCAACCACGAACTGAATCGCATTCGCGATGCGCTTTGGGCGATCACTCGGGATCGACTCCGTGCCGCCGACAGCGTCGCCCAATTGAGCAACGGCGCAACAACAGCCAGCGCGCTTGAGGCGTTCCTGTCGGTTCATCAGGCGTTGGCGTCGCTTGATCGCCTCGAAGTCCGCGGTCGTGACTCGGCGGGAATACATCTGCTTGTTCGCGACCACGCGCTTGATCTGGATGATCCGGCGCTTCAGGCGGAAATCGCACGTCGCAGCAACGACGATAATTTCGGCTCGGGCAGCGTAAGGGTCGTTGACGGTCTTGTGAGCGTGGTTCACAAGGTGGCTTCCGAGATCGGCGAGTTGGGCGACAACACTGCGGCGCTGCGAGAGGCGTTGACCCAAGACGACCTGTTGGCGGCCGCGCTGGCCAATGACACAGCTCAAGCTGTCGTGTTGGCGCATACTCGGTGGGCTTCGGTCGGCATCATTTCTGAATCCAACGCGCATCCTCTCAACAGCGAATTGGTCTCAACGGTCGGCCCCTATGTCGTGGGCGCTCTCAATGGCGACGTCGACAATTTCGCCGATCTCATCGCCGAGGAGGGGGTACGCATTCAAGAGGCGATCACCACCGACGCCAAGGTCATCCCGTCGTTGATGAGTCAGCGGCTAGCCGAGGGGCACAGTTCCGCAGAGGCGTTCCGGCGTACCGTGGCCACCTTCGAAGGATCAGTGGCAATTGCGGCTAGCACCGCCACAGCACCGCAGTGTCTTCAATTGGCCCTTCGTGGGAGTGGTCAAGCTCTGTACATCGGCTTGGCTGAGGATGCCTACATCGTGGCGAGTGAGCCTTACGGCGTGGTTGAGGAAACATCTCGCTATGTGCGCATGGATGGTGAAACCCCGGGGAACCCGGATAATCCCAATGCCAGCCGCGGCCAGATCATTGAACTCGACAGCGAAAATGCAGGCACCGCGGCGGGCATGCTACGCCGGGCTTATGACGGCACTGAGCTGGAGGTCACCGACGATGCCGTGTTCACAGCCGAGATCACCACCCGTGATATTGACCGCGGCGACAGCCCTCACTACCTGCTCAAAGAGCTCGGTGAGGCCCCTGAGTCTTTCGGCAAGACCCTGCGGGGCAAGATCGTCGATGGCGTCGACGGCCCGGAAGTATCGTTCGGGCCGGAGATCGTCCCCAACAAGGTTCGCCAAGGTTTGCGCGACGGATCGATCAAACGGGTCGTGATAATCGGTCAAGGCACTGCTGCAGTGGCCGGTCAAAGCCTCGCGGTAACGCTTGATGCGCTAGTTCGGCAGGGCCAGATAGTCACCGAGGCGATTTTGGCCACGGAATTGTCAGGGTTCTTACTTCGTTCCGACATGTCCGACACTCTGGTCGTGGCGGTGAGCCAGTCGGGTACTACCACCGACACCAACCGCACGGTCGACATTGTGCGGAATCGGGGCGCGCAAGTTATTGCCATCGTGAACCGCCGCGGCAGCGACCTCACGGATCGGGCTGACGGCGTGTTGTATACCTCTGACGGTCGAGATGTGGAGATGAGCGTCGCCTCGACCAAGGCTTTTTATTCGCAGATCGCCGCCGGGTTGCTGTTGGCCATTTCCATTGCCGACGAGTTGCAAGGCGACGAGGGCGCCGAGGACCGTCGCTCGCTGCTGAGCGCAATCCACGATGTGGCCGAAGCTATGGAAACTGTCTTGGGCCGCCGCGACATCATCGGCGAAGCTGCCCGTCAATTCGCTCCGAGTCGCCGCTATTGGGCTCTGGTCGGCAACGGCGCAAACCGCATCGCTGCCAATGAAGTGCGGATCAAGCTCTCAGAACTCTGCTACAAGTCGATGTCCGCTGATGCGACAGAGGACAAAAAGCACATTGATCTCTCGGCGGAACCACTGATCATTGTGTGCGCGGCTGGACTCTCGGGTTCAACGGCCGACGACGTGGCGAAAGAAGTCGGGATTTTTCGAGCTCACAAAGCAGCACCGATCGTGATCGCTGACGAGGGCGAAGGCCGCTTCGATGCTGCTTTGGCGGTGATTCCGGTCCCTGCCATCGATAGCCGGCTCGGATTCATTCTGTCGACGATGGTCGGACACCTGTTCGGCTACGAGGCGGCTTTGGCCATTGACGCTCAGGCGCAACCACTACGCGAAGCCCACAGCGCCATCGAGCAGGCCGCGGCTCGTTCTTTTCTCAATGGGGAGCAAGCCCTGGCTTGGGTGGAACCCGTAATCGAAAGATCTGCGGCGACATTTTTTGATGGCATTCGGACAGGTGATTACAACGGTCATCTCGAAGCGGCGACTGCTGTCAAGTTGGCTTCGCTGTTCCGCTTCGCATTGGGTTCTTCACCACTTGAGGCATATCAGATTGAGTACGGCAAGGTCGGCACACCTGCGGTGATTCTCGATGATCTCGCGGCGGCTCTCAGCGTCGGGATCGACGAGTTGACCAGGCCGATAGACGCGATCAAGCACCAAGCCAAGACCGTGACGGTCGGTATTTCTCGCTCCGATGAGACGCTGTTGGAGGTGCCGCTGGCGTTCGCGGCCTTAGAAGCAGGTGCTCCCCGCGACCGGCTCAGTTACGCCTCGTTGCGCACTTTGGCCGATCTTGATCCTGCGGTTGATGAAGTTCTGGGCCATACCCGGTATCGAGTCGAAGGCCTTGATGCCGATGGTGCCGGTGAGGCGACCGTGGTGGTCGTTGATCGCGGTGGAATCTCACGCCACATTGTGTCTCGCACAGATCGTTTCCCGAGATTGCGGGGAACCAAGCACCAGGTTGCGCTTGAGCGTCGGGTTTTTGTTGCCCGCGGCCGCTCCGATGACCGCTGCGTGATCATCATCCCCGAACTCAAAGACAACGTAACGACGGGCCTCACGCTGCTTCAGGTCAAGTTCGCCGACTCTCTTACCGCAGCCGCGGCTCGTGGCGTGCTGCGCGGCTACCGCAATCGCTATTCGGCCCTGTATGACGCGGTCGTGGAGACCGAAGAGGTGTTCCGTGAGGACCTTCTCGCCACTGAGGACGTCGCAGATTTGTTGACCTTGCCGATCAACGTGCTCGCCGATCGCTGGCGATCCACCTGAATACCCGCCGTGGGCGGCGCTCGGCCGGCGTCTGGGCGGCGCGGTAGGCTGCGGGGGTGCTCAGTATCGGAACCGACCTCGTCGACATCGACCGTTTCCGCGACGTACTGGAACGAACGCCTGGACTGATTGATCGCGTGTTTCGGGCCGACGAACTGGCTTACGCCAACCAAGCTGGCGACCCGGTGCCTCGCTTGGCTGCTCGTTTTGCTGCCAAAGAAGCGACTCTGAAATCGATGGGTTGCGGTCTCGGCGCGATGAAGATGCGCGACATCGAAGTGCTTCACCATGATGATGGCCGTCCCGAACTGCGGTTGCATGCCGGCGCTCGCGAGAAGGCCGAAGCGTTCGGTGCCAACCGCTTCGCGGTGACGCTCAGCCACACCGACCAGTTGGCGCAAGCAGTGGTCGTAGCCCTAGCCGAATAATGACTCCGTTCGCGACTCACCTCTGTGAGGCCACCAGCACCCTGGTTCAGGGGGGCTGCGGCTGATGTTGGCGATTGTCACTCCCGAGGAGATGGCCGCGATTGACGAGGCTGCGCCCGAGCCGGTTGAGGTGTTGATTGATCGGGCAGCACGCCACGTCGCCCGCGAGGCTATCGACTTGATGGGCGGGGTGTACGGACGTCGCGTGACCGTGCTCGCTGGGCCGGGCAACAACGGCGCCGACGGACGGGTGGCGGCTGCGCACCTTTCCCGCCGAGGAGTGCGGGTTTCGGTGATTGACGCACTGGATGCCCCGGAATCGCTGCGGCCGGTTGACCTGGTGATTGATGCCGCCTTCGGAACTGGCCTGTCCCGTCCCTACCTGCCCCCGGTAGTCGCACAAGCTCAGCGTGTCATGGCTGTCGACATACCGTCGGGTGTTGACGGTTTGACAGGTGAGCGTCTCGGTGTTCCGCTTTCAGCGGAGCGCACGGTTACTTTCGCGGCACTCAAGCCGGGGCTCGTATTGGAACCGGGACGTTCGCTGGCCGGCGAAGTACGGGTGGTCGATATCGGCTTGGATGTGGGCAATCCCTCACGGCACGCGGTTGAAGACGCCGATGTGGCAGCTCTTGTTCCGAAGTCGTCAGCCGAAGACCACAAGTGGCGTTCAGGTGTGCGCATTGTCGGTGGTTCCGGCGGCATGACGGGAGCCGCTTGGTTGGCTGCCCGCGCGGCACAGCGCGTCGGCGCCGGGATGGTGCAGTTGGCCATGCCGGGCGCGCGCGGCAACGAAGGGCCGACCGAGGCTGTTCTGTTGCCGTTGCCCGCTCTCGGCTGGGCTGGTGACGCTCTTGAGGGGCTCGACGACCGTGTCCGAGCCGTACTTATGGGTCCTGGCCTGGGCCACGCAGACCCCCAAAGCGTTCTGGCGATGCTTGAAGTGTCAGTACCGCTGGTGATCGACGGCGATGCTCTGACCGCTGAGGTGGCGGAGACGCTTGATGTCCGCTCAGCACCCACAATCTTGACACCGCATGACGGGGAATGGCAGCGACTGGGCGGTGACGGGGGCCCCGACCGTCTCGAACGAACCCGAGAATTTGCGGTCAAACACGCTGTCACGGTGATCCGCAAGGGGCCGTCGACGGTGATCGCCGCGCCGAACGGACAGATCCGAGTGGTCACCTCCGGAACATCGGCTTTGGCGACCGCCGGAACCGGCGATGTCTTAGCCGGATTCGTTGTCGCTCTACTGGCTCAGGGTTTGACAGCTCTCAACGCCGCAACCGTCGCCGCTCATGTGCACGGCGCCGCGGGCTCACGACTAGGCCCCGGTCTGATCGCTGGTGACCTTCCCGACACTCTCAGTTCAGTAATCCGCAAGCTGACCTGAGCGTTACTCACCGCGTGGCGCCAGTCAGCGGATCGCGGATTGGAGTTGGGTTACCTGGAGGGGGATCGTGGTTGAGCGGCTGATCGTTCCCCACCAATGCCAACTGGGATTGGTGTTGGTCTGTTGCCAGATGTTCCAGCGGACAGTGGCTGTCAGGTTGAACGGTGATCCGCTGCTGTTTGTGTAGGTGTAGGTGCAGCGGCTGGTCTGAGATTGGTTTGTTGTCGAGTCCCACACTTTGGAGACGTCCTGGGTGCACACGCGACTTGCACCGTTGCCGAAGTCCCAGGTGACATCACGAAATGATGCCCAAACGGTGGCCCACACCGGGCCGGCGTTGGCCGAGACTTGGTCGTACCGAAGTCGACTCGTAATTGCGAGCCAAGTCGGGACGCCCACGACTTGCTCACGGGGTGGCGACAGTTCAATCTCTGGAAGCTCGAAGTCGATGTGAGCGATCGCGAACCGCGCTGCTTCCCCGGTCGACACAGGTTCTCCGGGTATCTCGCGTCTCCCAGGGTATTGCCTGATTATGGGGTATCCGGGGTAGGGGTCGTCAAGGTCGTCGGTCCAGCAGTTGAGGGCATAGACATGGCCAACTATTGGACTGACGGGATCTCCGACGAGATCGAACACTTCTGAACCGAAACCACCCGTGAAGTGGAACCAACCACAGTAGATCGTCGGACCAGTTCCTGGCCGGCCTGGATTCGAGGTGGTGGTAAGAGACCCCGACGAACCTGCCGTAACAACCACGCCATCGACTGTCTCCTCGACGTTGGTACCATCGGCCGACGCCCCGGTGCTCAATGCGAGAACCAAGACGACAGTTATTGATATGAAGCGATACATGCTTCCTCCGCGTCAAACTTCTGGACTGTCTGGTTTCCGCTGACCAACCAATTCCCGTAGCGGTTGGAAACAGTCACCTGTCGCCAGTAGTAGCCAACCGAGTCGTCAATGATCTCCTGGGTGCCAAGGTCGTACAGCACACCGTTGTTGCGCAAGCAGAGGTCGACTACCGCGATGGATCCTTGCCTCCAGACGATGTGCGGTGATTTCACCCACGGTTGTCGATCTTCGGCCCAGCGAACCGCTTTTCTGACTTCAAGGTTCTCACGAGCTTTCGCCCTGAGTCTGTCAGCGAACTCAGGCACTGCTACCTCGTCCCAAAGCGGGCTGGCCGGATCTGGAGGATCATTGGCCTCGATCAGCACTTCGTAGTAGCGCTCAATAGCAGCAAAGATCTGCTGCTCTTCGCTCAAGGGAACCCCCGTGGTGGTGGTGGTGGTGGTGGTGGTGGGAGCCGCCGAAGTTGGAGGTGTCGTCGGAACCAAAGACACGGTTGAAGGTGTCGCCGTAGTCGTAGTCGGCGACACGTTGGTCGGGGCGGGTGCAGTGTTAATCGGTGCTGCGGTGGTTGGTGGGATTGTGGTCGTGACCGACTCAGCCGCATTGCTGCCGTCGTCGCTGCAGCCGGAGGCCACGAGCACAGCACACAACATCCCACCAACACACCGCAGCACCAAACTGCCTAACGTTCCGCTGACACGACGCACCGAACCGCCCGGTGCATCGTTGACGCGACACGGGATTTTCCTGCTCACCATTCCGCCAACGGATCGCAGTATCAACCCGCTCAACGGTGCTTCAACACGGCGTGGGAAAAGTCCGCCTCTCGTCCCGCTAGTTGTTCGCAACATTGTGCCCGCCTGTGAGTCGTTGTCCCGTCGAGGTGAAGATACATGATATATCTGAAAATACAACAAGGAATCCCAGGAATACGATTGTGGTGGCTTACGAAAGTCAAACACCGGTAGTTTTCGGGGGGTGAAGGTTGAAATTGCGGGTGTGACTGTCGGACATTGGACCGACTCAGCAGCGCGCACTGGTTGCACGGTTGTCCTGTTGCCGCCTTCGACTACCGCTTCTGGCGAAGTCCGCGGGGGTGCGCCGGCAACCCGAGAGTTCGAACTGTTGAACCCAACTCGACTCGTCAGCCATGTGGATGCAGTGGTGCTGAGCGGGGGGTCGGCTTTCGGGCTGTCCGCCGCCGATGGTGTTGTGTCAGCGCTTGAGGCTCAAGGCCGAGGGTTCGAGACCAAGAGCGCCAACGTGCCGATCGTCGTGGCGCTGAGCCTGTATGACCTCGGTGTCGGTGACGCAGCGGTCCGTCCCGGTCCAATACAGGGAGCTGGGGCGTTGGCTGCGTGCAGCACCGATCCTGGGGTTGGCCCCCTCGGCGCCGGCGTAGGAGCCACCGTGGGCAAGTGGCGACAGCCAGATGACCCATCCCCTGGCGGGATCGGGATGTTCACCGTCCGCAAAGGCGATTTGGTGGTGACTGTGCTGGTAGCCAACAACGCCGCAGGCGATATCGATGACGGAACCGTCGCCGCCGAAATCGCCGAGGGTACCTTCGAGGATTGGCCCGAGTCTTTCGGCGGTGACTCTTTTGCTACAGATGGCGGCAACACAGTGATTGGTGTTGTCATGACCAATGCCCGCTTAGACCCCGTTGGATGCAAAGTGGTTGCTCAAGGAGCGCACGATGGTCTGGCCCGTGCGATCTTTCCTCCTCACACTCGATCCGATGGTGACGCCTTTGTTGCAGCCGCCACCGGAGAATTCGATGCTCATGTCGACGAGGTGCGCGCCTTGGCGCTTGTTGCAACCGAACAGGCTGTGCGCAGATCAGTCAAAACTGAGGGATAATCCGTTGTGACTCAGCAACTCAATCCCCCTCCTGTCGTGTGCCTGACCTCGGCGGTGGATCAGACGCGGCTGCTTGCCGGGGCTATCGCCGGCCTGGTTGACGACGGTGACCTTTTGGTGCTGGTCGGTGACCTCGGCGCCGGGAAGACGGCTTTCACTCAGGGTTTTGCAGCGGCTCTCGGGGTCGACGGGCCGGTTACCAGCCCTACTTTCACCCTCGCCAACTGTTATGAGGGTCGGTTGATCGTCAATCATCTTGACGTTTACCGGCTTGAGGATCTCGCTGAAGCCCGTGATCTTGCCATTCCGGAGCTGTTGGAGCAGGGGGTGACGCTGATTGAGTGGGGTGAGATGATCCTCCCCGCCCTGCCAGCCGACCGTCTTGATGTGAGCATCACCTTTGGTGATGGCGACGACGACCGACGCATAGAACTCCGCACGGTGGGCGACCGCTGGGGTGACCGGGTCAGCGCTCTCAGAGCTGCCATACAGACTTGGGTTGACCGGCAACAGGAGCGTCGCTGATGGGAGGGCCGTTGATATTGGGGATCGAGTCTGCGACCTCGAGAGTGGGCTGCGCCATTGGTGGACCGGATGGAGTATTGGCGGCACGCGAGTCAGCTCGACCCCGTCGTCATGCCGAGTCCCTGGTCCCTCAGATCGCCGAAATCGTCCAAGAATCCGGCGTGGCTATGGCAGATATCGGGGTGGTCGCGGTCGATGTCGGACCGGGTCTCTACACCGGTTTGCGCGTTGGCATCACTACCGCGATCACTATGGCGCATGCACTCGGCGCAGCGATGGTTTCGGTGACTTCCCTGGAGTTGGTGGCTCATGCAACCCGGCGTAGCTGCACAAGCCGACGGATTGATGCGGTTATTGATGCGCGTCGCGGCGAATTGTTCCACGCGGCATTCACATCCAACGGCGACTGGATCAGCGAGCCGGCGGTGCTCGACCCTCACGATCTCGCGGTGATGCTGGCTAGCGAAGCTCCCGAGACGCTCCTTGTAGGCGACGGAGTCGAGGCTCACTCAGAGGCATTCACCCAGGCCGGTCTCAGTACCGGGGGGAGTTCCGTGTATCCGAGTGCTGAGACCATCGTTGAGTTGGCCGCCGCCGCGGTCGCGGCAGACAAGGTAGTGAGTCCCGACACGATTAGACCGCTTTACCTTCGCGGACCTGACGCACAACCAATCGGGATTGTTGCCTAGTGTCTGTTGACGTGCCTGTTGACGTGCGCATCGAGCGAATGACCGTTCACCATATTTCCGCGGTCATGGCTATCGACGAACAGGGTTATGGCGATCCCTGGTCGGCCACGACATGGCACAAAGAGATGCGTGATGTTGATCGCCTCCATCTAGTCGCCATCACCGACAGAGAAACCAGCGACAACGACGGGAGCGATGGGGAGGGCGAACGTGTTGTGGGTCATGCTGGTCTTCTCTATCTGGTCGGCATGGCTCATGTCAGCAACGTCGCAGTTGACCCCGAATACCAGCATCAAGGCGTCGCTACACGGCTGCTCATTGAGCTTCTTGATCAGGCCCGCGAGCACGGTTCTACTGCGGTCACACTTGAGGCTCGTGCCGCCAACAAGCGTGCTCATCGCCTGTACTCTCGTCTCGGGTTTCAGCCATTGGGGATCACGCCCGACTACTACACCGAGCCCTCCGAAGACGCCCTGGTGATGTCGATCCGTTTTCTCGACGAACCTGAGGTTGCAGACCGCATCGACCGGGTACGGGCGGCACTGCAATGAGCGCTATCCAAACCACCCAAGCTGAGCAGATCTTGGCGATTGAGACGAGCTGTGACGAGACTGCGGCTGCGGTGGTGGAATCGGGTTCCGTTGTGCGTTCGTCGATTGTGTCGAGCCAGGTGGAACTTCATGCCCGTTACGGAGGGGTGGTCCCTGAGGTTGCCAGCCGAGCTCATTTGGATCTGATCGTGCCGGTTGTTTCAGCCGCGGTGTCTGAGGCCGGGCTCGAAACCACAGATATCGACGCGGTCGCGGCAACGCACGGCCCCGGGTTGGTCGGCGCGCTGTTGGTGGGCGTGTCGGCAGCCAAGTCTCTGGCTCTGGTTTGGGACGTGCCTTTTGTTGCTGTCAACCATCTCGAAGCTCATCTCTATGCCGCGTTCTTGGAGGAACCTGATCTGGAGATGCCGATGGTGGTGCTGCTTGTTTCTGGTGGCCACACGATTCTCGTGGTGATGGAGGATCATCTGCGTTACCGCACCCTTGGTGCCACGGTCGACGACGCCGCTGGCGAGGCTTTCGACAAGGTGGCCCGTTTCATGGGTCTCGGTTATCCGGGAGGGCCTGCTATCGATCGGCTGAGCGTGCAGGGTGACCCCGACTCGATTGCCTTCCCGCGGGCTATGGCCAACGACGGCTGGAACTTCTCGTTCAGCGGGGTGAAGACGGCGGTTGTCAACCATGTGCGCAAGAATCCCGGTGTTTCCACGGCCGATGTCGCCGCGTCTTTTCAGGAGGCGGTGGTTGATGTGCTTGTCGACAAGGCCCGCCGCGCGGCTCGCGAGATCGGCGCTGAGGCCATCTGTTTGGCCGGTGGCGTGGCGGCGAACTCTCGGTTGCGGATTCGAACCGCGCAGGTGTGTGAGGCCGACGGCATCAGGGCGGTGATCCCCAGCAGGTCCATGTGTACCGACAACGCGGCGATGGTCGCTGCGGTCGCTTGGTACCGGTTACGAGCCGACGGCCCGTCACCTCTGACGACCGGCGCAGACCCGTCCCTGCAACTTCCAAGCACCTAGCACCCAGCGGTTGCTAAAGCCGTCTCCGTTGGCCTCATAGCTTTCGCATCTCTATCGCGATCGAGTGGAACATGTCTGCCAAACCATCGACTATTGAGCGACATTGTTCAACATCGGTGACAGACTCGCACATTTCGGCAAACTCACTACCTCGCAAATCCGACGCCAATTCGTCAATCGTGTCGGCAGAGTATTTTGGGATCGGTCGATCGCCCGGATTCGGGAAGAACATCCAGTGCCATTCCATACTGGCCCAATCCCGGGTCGACTCCATCACGTCGATGAGCGTGTCAATACGCTCCAAGTCGCGTGGATCGTGGTCAGCGGCGATCTCCGCCAACTGCTCGAGTTCAACTAAAGCCTCGACCGTCTGCGGGGTGATATCTACTCGAATGGACGCGTTGCCTGGCGAACTTGGAGCCATTCTGGTGATCATCAGGACCGCACATGATCCCGCCCCAAAGACCAGTACAGACACGAGAAGGATGTTCACCACGCTTGTTGCGGTGAATCTTCTCCGCTGAACGTCATTGGCAACAGAGCCGGCACCTGTCAACTTCTTGAAACGCGGATCATCCGCGATCGGCAGTCCAGGATTATCGCTGAATGGCGGTTCGGAAACAGGGTGTGTCCTTGCTCGAACCATTTTGCCGATTGCAACAAAAAAGACACTGCTGGTCCAGGCCAGAAAGTAGATGGTCGGCACCATCCACAGCGCGTCCGGCAGATTCAGATATGCCACTGTGGGGTCCCAGTAGATGATTGATCCAAGCACCAACCCCGAATACAGGGTGGCCGCGAGAATGGCAGCCGTCCTGGGCACCGAGTAGCGCGAAAGGAACCCCACATACAGCGTCAAAGCCACAAACAACGGCAGCCCGACTAGATCTGGCAACGGAGCAATCTGGATCACAACGATTGCGATACAGACTCTCGCCAATCCGATGTTGACCAATCGATCTAGACCAATGGACTTGTTTTTAAGGATCACGAGTCAAACTATCTGCTGTCGTCGAAACTATTACCGTAGCCGGGTGGATCATTCGCGTTCAGTGTTGTGTGGAGCGACGAGTGCTCAACTCTCGGCTCGTCGTCATCTGGCGTGTTCCGCAGGCGATGAATCTGGTCGCTCGAAAACTGGGTTGCCGCGGGTTGTTCACGTGGCAAGACGCTCCTATCGTTAGCACTCTCTGGTCGAGAGTGCTAACGATTAGCCCACGCGATTCAGAGACCTACACATCAGCAACTCACGACCGATCTCGGAGGATCGAATGAACTTGCAGCCCCTTGAGGACCGCATCGTGGTCCGCTCCAGCGAAGCGGAGTCCACCACTGCCAGCGGCCTGGTCATACCCGACACCGCACAGGAAAAGCCCCAACAGGGTGAAGTCATCGCCGTCGGCCCAGGCCGTCGATCAGAGCAAAGCGGTGACATCATCCCCGTCGACGTCGCTGTCGGCGACACAGTCGTCTACAGCAAATACGGCGGGACCGAAATCACCGTCGAAGGCGAAGAACTGCTCATCCTGAACGCTCGCGACGTGCTCGCGAAGATGGGCTGAGGTCACATCCATGGCAAAAATCCTAAAATTCGACGAGTCCGCACGCCGCGGTCTCGAGGCGGGCGTCAACAAACTCGCCGACACTGTCAAAGTGACGCTGGGACCCAAGGGTCGCAACGTTGTGCTCGACAAGAAGTTCGGAGCACCCACCATCACCAACGACGGCGTCTCCATCGCCCGTGAAGTCGAACTGGAGGACCCGTTCGAGAACATGGGAGCGCAACTGGTGAAGGAGGTGGCAACCAAAACCAACGACATCGCTGGTGACGGCACCACCACCGCCACCGTGTTGGCTCAGGCCCTAGTACGCGAAGGTCTGCGCAACGTAGCCGCCGGTGCCAACCCCATGAGCCTCAAGCGAGGCATGGAGAAGGCTGTGGCCGCTGCGGTCGAAGACCTCGCCAGTCAGTCCGTTCAAGTCGACGACAGCAAGGACAAGGTTGCTCAGGTCGCTTCGATCTCTGCTGCTGACACCGCTGTCGGCGCGGTGATCGCCGATGCCATCGACGAGGTGGGTAAAGACGGTGTAGTCACCGTCGAGGAGTCCAACACCTTCGGCATGGACCTCGACTTTGTCGAGGGGATGCAGTTCGACAAGGGCTACCTCTCCCCTTACTTCGTGACCGACCCCGAGCGTCAGGAAGCAGTGCTCGAAGAGCCCTACATCCTGTTCAACCAGGGCAAGATCTCCAATGTTGCGGAGCTTCTGCCCCTGCTTGAGAAGGTCATGCAGTCGGGCAAGCCACTGTTGATCGTGGCCGAAGACATCGAAGGCGAAGCTCTAGCCACTCTGGTGGTCAACAAGATTCGTGGCACCTTCAACTCGGTTGCCGTCAAGGCACCGGGGTTCGGCGAGCGTCGCAAAGCGATGCTGGCCGACATGGCGATCCTCACCGGTGGCCAGGTCGTCGCCGAAGAAGTAGGTCTCAAGCTTGAGACCATCGACATGGCGTTGCTGGGCAAGGCCCGCAAGATCGTCGTCACCAAGGATGACACCACCATCATTGAGGGTGCAGGAACGCGCTCTGACGTTGAGGGTCGTGTCAGCCAGATCAAAGCCGAAATCGACAACACCGACTCCGACTGGGATCGCGAGAAGCTCCAAGAGCGTCTGGCGAAGCTGGCCGGTGGTGTGGCTGTCGTGCAGGTCGGTGCTGCTACCGAGGTCGAGCTCAAAGAGAAGAAGCACCGCATTGAGGATGCTCTCTCTGCGACTCGCGCCGCTATCGAGGAAGGCATTGTTGCTGGTGGCGGTACAGCCCTGCTTCGTTGCCGTGCTTCGGTCAACGCAGTGGCCGACAGCCTCGACGGCGACGAAGCCACTGGCGCCCGTATCATCAGTGCTGCGCTTGATGCGCCCACGAAGTTGATCGCGGCCAACGCAGGTCATGAGGGCGCAGTCATCGTGCAGCGAGTGGAGGCCGAGTCGGGTTCGACTGGTTTCGACGCCGCCCGCGGTGAAATGGTCGACCTCATCGAAGCTGGTGTGATCGACCCGGTCAAGGTCACCCGCGCGGCTTTGCAGAATGCCGCGTCGATCGCCGGTCTGTTGCTCACCACCGAGGTTCTCGTAGCCGACAAGCCCGAGGAAGCACCGCCCATGCCAATGGGTGGCGGCGATCCGATGGGCGGCATGGGTGGCATGGGCATGATGTAATGCCCGGCCCAGCGTGTCAGCTGCGGTAATTCAAAGAACGGTCCGGGTCTTAGGCCCGGACCGCTTCGCGTCCAGCACTGGACGGCCAACTCTCACAATTCAGACCGTCCAATTCACACAATTCACACCGTCCAATTCACACAATTCAGACCATCCAATTCACACAATTCAGACCATCCAGTTCCTATACTTGCCTGAAACGACCCCCCGTCGATGGCCACAGTGGCGGTCTACCGACGCGTGCTCGACAGCAGAGTGGTCGCGCTGGAAGTGAAGCTCACTGCTACCGTCGACGACGATGACGTCCGGCACCTGCGCTGGTTGTCGGACCGGCTCGGCGACAATCTGCTCGACGCCGCAGTGATCAGTACCGGCCCCGAGGCCTACCGCCGTCAAGACGGAATAGGAGTCATCCCCGCCGCCCTGCTGACCGCGTAGGCCCGACCGCATCGGCCAACTGGGAAGTCGCCAACTACACCGGCATCTTCGACACCACCATCAACTAACCGCTTCCCCCTCCATACTCGACGCTCGGGCCTCTACGCCCGCGGGGAGGCAAACCGTTTTCATACCTCATCGGTTGGTTCTTGATCGCTGGTTGAACGGTGGGAACTCAAGGTCCTCGCTGTAATTCGAAGGAAGGAACGCCGCCAGATGAAGCAGAGATTCCAGCTTCTCGCCGTGGCTGAGGAGGTCCGGCCCTTCGTCTTCATCCGAATCGGCGCTGGCTTCTACCATGCGCTGCCACCATGACTTGTCGTCTGGATCCGAGGGTGGGGGTGCGGAGGAACTCGTCACACCACCAGTTTAGCGAAGCGAGAACTGGGCACGTGCACGCATTATTGTTAACATAATTGCATGCAGAGCACGAGTGTCCGCATAGATGTCTCCACCCACCGGGAACTCAAGAGGCTCGCGGCTGAGTTGGGAGCCACTGTGGGTGACACCGTTGCGATCGCGGTGCGATGCCTGCGCCAGGACCGGATGGGCGCCGACCTGCGGGCCGATCTGAGCGAAGCCGAGACTGCATGGCTCGATGCTGACCTCGGGTGACATCGTCATGATCGATCTGGGCGCGCCGACGGGGCACGAGGCCGGCTTCCGTCACCCGGCGGTGGTCGTAACCGCTCAGCGAGTTATCGAAGGCGGTGCCTCCGTCGTGCAGGTGGTGCCGCTCAGTTCACGGGTGCGCGGCTTCGCCTCGGAGGTGACGGTCGACGCCGATCCCTCCAACGGTCTCGATCTCCGCTCGGCGGCCCAGTGCCAGCATGTCCGAGCGGTAGCCACAGGTCGAATAGAGGACCGACTCGGCAATGTCGGAGCGGCCCGCCTCGCGCAGATCCGCGAAGTCCTGGGCCTGATTCTCGACATCCCCGGCTGAGCGGAGCCATGCACGTTCGTCAGTTCGGCGTCTAGCCGCGCAGCGCTGGCCAAATACAGGGCTTGGGCGGATAGCGTCGATTCGGTGACAACCGATCACGCCAATGCGTCTTCGCTTGAGACCCCGCAGACCGAACCGTTTGCGCTGATTCCCGCTGGACGGGGTGGCCCTCAGGAAATACCACGCCCCGAGGGCGCAAAGATGGGTGGGCCAGCACCCTGGGCGCATATCCCCAGCCGAGATCGCCGGGTCACCCTCTCCGATATCACCACGGCATTCTCTCGCAGTAGGACTCCACAATTGGTGGGCACAGTCAGCGAAGGCATCGGCCACAGCGCCGTGCTCTGTTTGCTGTACGAACGCGCAGACGATGTCTACATGGTCTTGACAAGGCGCTCGCCACGCTTGCGTCACCACGCTCACGAAGTCGCGTTTCCCGGTGGCCGCCGCGAATCAGGCGATGCCGACCTTTGGACAACTGCTGTGCGTGAAGCACAAGAAGAAGTCGGAATCGATCCCTCGACGATTCGACGGATCGGTGAACTCGACAGCTTCGTGACTGTTGGTTCCCGCACCCTGGTCACCCCGTTCGTGGCAGTCACCGATCAGAAACCGACCCTGAAACGAGACCCGATCGAAGTAGAACTGATCCGTCATGTCTCATTTCGCGAACTTCTTCTTGATGAGGTGTGGCGCGAGGAGTTCTGGCCTTTGCCACAGTTCGACGGGCCGAGAGCGATCACCTTTTTTGAACTTGTTGGCGACACTGTCTGGGGTGCCACCGGAGCGATGCTCCGTCAACTTCTCACCATCGCGACCGGTACCGACACGCCAGAAAACGCTATTGTCGGCGGGCCGACTCTACGACGACGGAGCGTTCACCGTTTCGCTCCGATTTGACAAGGCGTGTGGTTCGTTGTTTTGCTCACATCGATATCATGGCGAGCTTCGGTTGCTGAACGAAAAGTGATGGTTTGATGTTGCTTGGGTCCACTGTCATAGGATGGTTTGATGTTGGTCAGGTTGATTGCTGCTAAGTGGTGTGGGTTGGTTGCGGCGTTGGTCGCGGCGTTGTTGGTTCCGGCATCGCCGGTTGGTGCGGTTGCGGGGTTCGGTGACGTTGATAGCGGTAGGTATTTCGCAGATCCGGTGCAGTGGTCGGTTGACAACGGGATCACTGGTATTGATGGGACTTGTTTTTCGCCGGATAAACCGGTGACCCGTGGTGAGACTGCTGTGTGGATCTGGCGTATGCAAGACCGGTCTCAAGCACCAGCGCATTCTTTTGTTGACGTCACCGCGGCTGAGCAGCAGCAGCCTGTTGCGTGGATGGTGAGTGAGGGTGTTACCACCGGCACTTCGGACAGTACGTTCTCGCCGGATCGTGAATTGACTCGTGTGGAGGCGGCTGCGTTCTTGTGGCGTTTGGCCGGCCGACCGGCTGCCACCGCCCATCCGTTTGCTGATGTGCTGAGCGGCTGGCAGCAAGGCCCGGTCTCGTGGATGGCTAGCAGGGGTATCACTACCGGCACTTCGCCTACCATGTTTTCGCCTGACGGGACTTTGACCCGCGCCCAGTTGATCACGTTCTTGTATCGCTACAACAACAGCCCAACGGTGACGATCGATCCCGACGCACCGACATGTCCGCCATCCGAGCAGGAACCCCGAGTCAGTGTGGAGGTGAGTTTCGGGGCGGGCCCGTACTCAGCGACAGAGGGTGGGTCTGGGGCGGTCGAACTGGTGTTGAGCGCTGCGTTGGAGCAGCCGGTGAGGATCCCGATCACCGCATCCGGTTCGGGTGGGGCCGACCCGGCCGACTATTTCGTGCCTTCGAGTGTGACGGTGCCTTCGGGCGTTACTTCTCACACCTTCACCGTTGTGGCCTATAGCGATACCGTGGCTGATGCCGGTGAAGGTCTGGTTCTGGGTTTTGGGGCGCTCCCTGAGGGTGTGGTCACCGGTAGTGCCGCAACCTCATCAGTTCGGATCACCGACCAGCCGATCAGCGACGCGGTCCTCGACTCGGCGATCAACATTCCCGACGCCAACTTCAAAGCCGCCTTGCAAAAGCTGTTTAGCAAGTCCGCAACCCAGGAGATCACCGTCCGCGACGGTCGAAGCATCAACAGCTTGAACATCCCCAACCTAGAGATCTCCGATCTCACCGGGATAGAACACTTCGTCAACCTAGTTTCGATCAATGTTCATGGCAACAGTTTGTCGGGGTTGGTGTTGCCGTTTTTGCCGAAGCTGACCACCTTGACCGCTTCCTCCAATCAGTTGACGTCGGTTGTGTTGGAGTCTTCGAAACTACCGGCTTTGGAGACTCTGGGCTTGCACAGTAATCAGCTTGTTGAGGTGGAACTTGACGGCTTTACAGAGCTGAGTCACGTGGATCTACGATTCAACAACTCAAACACGAGCACCTTGGAAACATTGGTGTTGCGTAACCTTCCGAAGATCACAACCGTCAACAACCGGAGCTACGACTCTGATGCACTGGAGGGACCGGTGCATTCCGTGATCTTGGACAACAGCGAGCCGAGGAACTTGACCGCGGTCAACCTGTCGGCGTTGACTACTTTGAATCTCTCTAAAGAGTTTCGCTCTATTAGGGTGTTGGAGTCGGTTGTGCTGGAAGATCTCCCGGAGTTGGTTTCGATCAACGTTCAGTACAACAGTTTGTCGGAGTTGGTTGTGCTGGAGAATCTCCCGGAGTTGGTTTCGATCAATGTTCATGGCAACAGTTTGTCGGGGTTGGTGTTGCCGTTTTTGCCGAAGCTGACCACCTTGACCGCTTCCTCCAATCAGTTGACGTCGGTTGTGTTGGAGTCTTCGAAACTACCGGCTTTGGAGACTCTGGGCTTGCACAGTAATCAGCTTGTTGAGGTGGAACTTGACGGCTTTACAGAGCTGAGTCACGTGGATCTACGATTCAACAACTCAACCACGAGCACCTTGGAAACATTGGTGTTGCGTAACCTTCCGAAGATCACAACCGTCAACAACCGGAGCTACGACTCTGATGCACTGGAGGGACCGGTGCATTCCGTGATCTTGGACAACAGCGAGCCGAGGAACTTCACCGCGGTCAACCTGTCGGCGTTGACTACTTTGAATCTCTCTAAAGAGTTTCGCTCTATTAGGGTGTTGGAGTCGGTTGTGCTGGAAGATCTCCCGGAGTTGGTTTCGATCAACGTTCAGTACAACAGTTTGTCGGAGTTGGTTGTGCTGGAGAATCTCCCGGAGTTGGTTTCGATCAATGTTCATGGCAACAGTTTGTCGGGGTTGGTGTTGCCGTTTTTGCCGAAGCTGACCACCTTGACCGCTTCCTCCAATCAGTTGACGTCGGTTGTGTTGGAGTCTTCGAAACTACCGGCTTTGGAGACTCTGGGCTTGCACAGTAATCAGCTTGTTGAGGTGGAACTTGACGGCTTTACAGAGCTGAGTCACGTGGATCTACGATTCAACAACTCAACCACGAGCACCTTGGAAACATTGGTGTTGCGTAACCTTCCGAAGATCACAACCGTCAACAACCGGAGCTACGACTCTGATGCACTGGAGGGACCGGTGCATTCCGTGATCTTGGACAACAGCGAGCCGAGGAACTTCACCGCGGTCAACCTGTCGGCGTTGACTACTTTGAATCTCTCTAAAGAGTTTCGCTCTATTAGGGTGTTGGAGTCGGTTGTGCTGGAAGATCTCCCGGAGTTGGTTTCGATCAACGTTCAGTACAACAGTTTGTCGGAGTTGGTTGTGCTGGAGAATCTCCCGGAGTTGGTTTCGATCAATGTTCATGGCAACAGTTTGTCGGGGTTGGTGTTGCCGTTTTTGCCGAAGCTGACCACCTTGACCGCTTCCTCCAATCAGTTGACGTCGGTTGTGTTGGAGTCTTCGAAACTACCGGCTTTGGAGACTCTGGGCTTGCACAGTAATCAGCTTGTTGAGGTGGAACTTGACGGCTTTACAGAGCTGAGTCACGTGGATCTACGATTCAACAACTTAAGGATATTGGTGTTGCACAACCTTCCGAAAATCACAACCGTCAGGGGAAGCGACTCTGATGTGTTACTGGACGGCAACCCGGAAGTGAAGGTTCTTTACGATTTACCGGAAGATCCTTCTGCTCGTCCGGGGGTTCCCCTGAACTTGTTGGTGGAAGCTGCTGGTGATGGTGTTGATGGCCGGGGGAGTTTCACGGTTCGTTGGGATACTCCTGACCGGGAGGGCGACTCGGCGATCGAGGGATACACGGTGACCGTGTCACATCCGCGTATTTCGCCGTCAGTAACTGCTTGGAGGCACTCCTATGAGGTCACAGATCGATCGTTCCAGTTCGATCATGGTGACCCCGGTTACACCTACGAAGTGTGGGTGAGAGCGCGAAACAGCTTCGGAAGCGGCGAGGCGACGACAACCCAGAAAATCACCATTGGGTGTATTAATGGAAGAAAGTACCGGACGAATCGCGAAGGCGGCGATTCCGGGGTTCCTGAACATTGGCGTATCTATGCACTTCAGGATTTCAAGCTCGTGCCCAACGGTTGGCAGATCAAGCAGGGTTACAAAGGCGGGGTGGTGTTCGACGATGAGAGCCTTTCGCAGGACGGATGCGCGTGGATTTACGAAAACGCGGCGGTGGAGGGCAACGGCAAAGTATCAGGCAACGCGGTGCTTGTTGACCATGCCCGAGTCAAAGACAATTCACAGGTCTCGGGCAACGCGGTGATCTCGGGCAACGCGAGGGTGTCTGATTCCGCCAAGGTATATGGCAACGCTCAGGTATCTGGCAATACCGAAATTAATAACAGCGCGCGAGTATTTGACAACGCTCAGCTATCTGGCGATACAGAAGTCAATAACAGCGCATGGGTATTTGGCAACGCAAGGGTTTCTGACAACGCCAAGGTTTATGGCGATGCTCACGTATATGGCAACGTAAGGGTTTCTGGGGACGCGAGGATTGGTGGCTACGCCAGGGTGTTTGGCAACGTCGTGTTGTCCGCCGGGGATGAAATTTCGTGCGACAGCCGAGGCCACGAATCGTGTAACTACAACGGAACCTCTGAGTACAGCTACGCCGCGAAACGGCTGAAGGAAAACCTCTACGACTCGCTCTACAACGACTTCCTCGAGTGCCGTCTGAACCCCTCCAATGCCCGGAGATCAGCCAACGAGATCGTTTACCCTAAGGGCACCCCGTCCTCAGAGACCTATTCTCAGATAGCACAGTTACAGTTGGCTGCTTGTGGCAGGCTCAAGGTCTACCGAGACATCATACAAAAGTTCACACCGGGCCCAGTCGAGTTCATCTTACAGTGGGCTTTCCTATCCGGTAGCGTACTAAAGCTGGGCACGTTCGGAGTCGGTCTGATTGACGTCTTGATAGGAATCAACGACATTTCGACACTGATCGACACACGGACTGAACTCGACGACATACTCAAAGCCGCGCGCGAATTAGAAAGGACGAGCCAGTAACATCCCTGGCTGAACCCTTCGTGACCGTGCCACAGCCGCCATCCTGCGCCAACTGCTCTCAATCGCCACGGGTACCGATATCGCTGAAAACGCCATTGTCGGGATACTGTCTTGAAAACGACGAATCGCTGTACCACATCACACGGACCTGCCCCATCACGGATCAACGCTTGCCGCGGCTGCGGTCGTCACCCCAAGTTCGTTCAGCGGATTGAGAATATCGTCAGATCGCTCACAAAGCAGACACTGACTGGCGCCTTACGCCACCTTCGAATCGAAGACGATCGGCAAAGCGACCGTACCACGGCCCTGAGTGCCGACGACGATACGCTGTGACGTGACGACCACCATAAGAACGAGTTGAGTTGATGGAGGTTGCGCCAAAAGTAGCCCCCGCCACCAGCGCGCCGGTCTTGGTGATCGACACGGGTTCACCGCTTGCGATGGCTTGATGAACCTTGGCGACTGGGGATTCCAGTGGCTTGATGAGCTTCCAGAACACTCCCTCAGTAGCCAATATCTCGTAGACCTTGTCGTCATCGTCGCCAGCTTCAATGGCAAGATCGAGAGCGTCGGCGACCGTCTGGAAGCGCTGCACCGCACGATTGCGGTCAACGACTTTGATGCGACTGCTGACTCCCGCAGGATCCGCAGTCAGGTGCTGAGCCAGGGATGTGGCGGCATAGTCGAAGAATCGTCGCAGCGCTCGATCCAGCGGTTCGGCAAACTCTATGCACTCCCAAGCGAGCGCCGCAATGTTGAACGAGCAAACAGCAGGCTCGCTGAACTGTTTCGCGTGTGCCTTGGCCACTCTCACCACATGCTGGCGGGTCTTTCTCAACTGTTCCCAGCCCGACGTGAACAGTTCGACATGGCGTTCGGGATGACTCGGATCCCATCGGTTGCGGGCATGGTTGGGGATCCAAAGGCCAGGTGCCTCGACACGGTTGAGAGCGACCACCAAGTCGACCGTGGGATCCTCGCCCGAAGGGAGCGGTTCGTTGAAGCACACCATTAGGCCCCGCTTCATCTTTTTGATGCGGACACACGGATATCGCCGAACGAGCGACGGCCGGATCAGACTGTGGACATCGTCGACGAGCTCTTGCGGCAGTTCGCCATCTCCGTCTGGACCGAGAGCCGGGTGCTTGCGCCGGTCTACGACGAGTCCGCCGTCTGCGTCAGCGACGGGTCGGTTCGTGAAGCGAGTGGCAAGCGAGCCGGCGCGATACGAGCGCAGCGCGTCGGGGTGCTTGCCCGCCGCGCCGAGAACGGCCCCTAACCGATCGGAGGCTTCTCGAAGTGACCGAGGGTCAGCGGCAACTTTCATGCGAAGTTCTTCAAGCTGCATCAAAGCTGTCATTGTGCTATCTTTCTTGTTAGTCGTGAGTTCATGAATTACTACTCAAATTATGTTACCTATTAGGTATATTATACTACAGATGAATTCTGTACCATTGTCAGCTATCACAGTGTTCCGCTCTGCCTGCGTTTCGCTGGCCGATCATGGCCTTCGACGTCACCAATCGAATACTCAAATAACAGCGTTACACTCCAGCTACGTTTCGCCGGTCGGTCCGCCACCGTTCGGAGGAGTCCACCTTGGAAGTGCTGTTCGCAACGGGCAAGCTGCACCGGCAACTCAACTCGACAGCGAAAGCGCGCAAGGTTTACGGCGATGTGATGGCGAAGAAGATCGGGTTGAGGTTGCAGCAGATGGAAGCTGCCCGCTGCCTAGACGACCTTCGCAACCTGCCCGGCCGCTGGCACGAGTTGACAGGCGACCTCCGGGGATCGCTCGCATGCGACCTCGTGCAACCACATCGCCTGATCTTTCGACCAACTACCGAACCTCCGCCACGTCGCCCCGACGGAAGCCTTGACTGGTCAGCCGTCGACAGCGTGACGATTTCAGACGTTACCGACTACCACTAAACCAGGAGAAACGAGCATGGGTGTTCAGAGCAAGGCGCGCTATATATACGAACCCGACGTAGTGTTCCCGCCGGGCGACACGCTGGCGGAATGGCTCAATGAACGCGGTATGACCCAGACCGAGCTTGCTACTCGTGCGGGGCTGTCCACCAAGCACGTCAATCAGATAGTCAAGGGCGCAGCGCCGATCACTACCGAGACAGCGCTGGGGCTGGAGCGGGTCACCGGCATACCGGCACACGTCTGGAACAACTTGGAGATGTCCTACCGTTCACATCTCACACGCCTTGCGGAACAGGAACGATTGGCGAATGATGCCGAGTGGTTAAAACAATTGCCAGTCAGCGAACTTGTCAAGCGAGGCAGGGTCGAACGCAGCGTAGCGGTACCGGAACAAGTCAGCAGAATCTGCGCTTTCTTCGGTGTGGCCAATCCTGCGGCTTGGCGCAAAATGTGGCAACAACCAGATGCGGCGTACCGAGCATCGCAGGCATTCGTGAGAGATCCCGGCGCAGTAGCAGCGTGGCTGCGGATAGGCGAGATCGAGGCGACCAATATCAATTGCGCCCCTTTCAATAAGTCAACACTCCTTGATGTCGTTGACGAACTTCGCGGACTCACCCACGAGCGCGACCCGGCAACGTGGGTGCCGAAGGCCCAAGTTCTTTGCGCGAGCACCGGCATTGCGTTCGTCGTCGAACCGGAGATAGCAAAGACGCGACTCAACGGTGCCACACGATGGCTTTCCCCAAGCAAGGCACTCATACAGATCAGCACCCGGCACAAGCGACATGACATCGCTTGGTTCACGTTGTTTCACGAGATCGGGCATCTCGTGTTGCACTCCAAGAAGGACACATTCATAAACGACGGGGAGGAGCAGGAGGCCGGAGGCGTAGAGAAAGAAGCCGACGCCTACGCGCAGCAGGTGCTGATTCCCCGTCAACACGAGGCTGCATTTGGAACGCTGCACACAGACAAAGATGTTGAACGTTTTGCAGCGTCAATCGGCATCGCTCCGGGAATTGTTGTCGGCCGTCTGCAGCACATGGGTTGGTGGAAGCGCTCGGAGGGCAACGATCTACGATGGCCCTTCGACTGGCCGCCAAACGTATGAGCCTGTGAACGCAGCGAGGCATCAGCTTGAGTTGGCCCAACTCCAGTCATTCTCGTCTTACCGTGACCTTGCCAGGTGCTCCGCGATGCTGACTTGGATGGTTAGACTTCGTGCTTTCTCGCAGGCGGGGAAGTAAGCGGTGCAATGGACGAACAAGCCAAGTGAACCAAACAGCGTCACCGACTGAGACGGTTCTCGTGGTCGACTTTGGTGCTCAGTACGCCCAGTTGATTGCTCGGCGGGTGAGGGAGGCCAACGTCTACAGCGAGATCGTGTCGCCTACGATCACCGCGGAGGAGATAGCAGCCAAGAACCCGACGGGGATCATTTTCAGTGGAGGTCCAGCCTCGGTTCACGTCGAAGGCGCAATCCTGATCGATCCTGAGGTCTACGACCTGGGTGTGCCCATTCTTGGGATTTGCTACGGCGCGCAGATGATCGCTCAGCAGAACGGGGGCCGGGTGGATCACAGCGGTCGCGGTGAGTACGGCCGAACCACGATGGCGCTTGACGCCGACGGTGGTTGTCTGCTCGGGGGCACTCCCGCAACCCAACAGGTGTGGATGAGCCACTTCGACGCGATTGTGCAACCCCCCAATGGTGTCACTGGGACGGCTTCTACGTCAGCCGCTGCGGTAGCTGCTTTTGAGGACCACGATCAGAAGCTCTACGGCGTGCAGTTCCACCCTGAGGTGGTTCACACCACGCACGGCCAACACGTGATTGAGCGCTTCTTGACCGACGCCTGCGGGAGTTCAGGCTCTTGGACGATGGACTCGATCATCGATACCGCTATCGCCCAGATCCGTCAACAGGTCGGCGACCAGACCGCTATCTGCGGGCTCAGTGGAGGGGTCGACTCGGCGGTCGCCGCCGCGCTGGTGCACAGAGCGATCGGCGATCAACTCACCTGCGTTTTTGTCGATACGGGTCTGATGCGACTCAATGAAGGCGACCAGGTGGTTGAGACGTTCGAACGCAACTTCGGGGTTCGACTCGTGCATGCGCAGGCACAGGATCGTTTCTTCGCTGCTCTAGCAGGTATCACCGAACCTGAGGCGAAACGAAAGGCCATTGGTGAGCTCTTCATTCGTGTTTTTGAAGGAGCACAAGCTCAGGTGGGAAAGGCCAGTTTCTTGGTTCAGGGAACGCTCTACCCCGATGTCATTGAGTCGGGAGGAAAACATACTTCCACGATCAAGAGCCACCACAACGTCGGCGGACTGCCTGACGACATCGAATTCTCTTTGGTTGAACCGCTGAGGAGCCTGTTCAAAGACGAGGTTCGCCAGGTGGGCCGCGAACTGGGTCTCCCCGATGAAATCGTTGAACGCCAACCATTTCCCGGTCCAGGCCTCGGTGTCCGCATTATCGGCGAGGTCACTCCCGACAAGGTTGCCACCCTTCAACAGGCGGATTTCATTGTGCGCGAGGAGTTGCGCAACGCCGGTCTTGAACGCAGGATCTGGCAGTCTTTTGCTGTGCTTCCAGATATCCGCACTGTGGGCGTCATGGGCGATGAGCGCACCTACGGCCACCCCGTCATCATCCGCGCGGTCACCAGTGAAGATGCCATGACTGCAGACTGGGCGCGTATCCCACACGAAGTGTTGGAGGCGATGAGCAGCCGCATTATCAACGAAGTGCCCGGAGTGAACCGTGTTGCCTACGACATCACTTCAAAGCCGCCCGGCACTATCGAATGGGAATAAGGCGAATGGGAATCGCGCGAATGGGAATGGCAAGTGGCTGAGCCAGGGGCTACAGAGATCACGCCTCGCCCAAAGAGTGGACGAGTTTTTGAGCGCGGGCGTCGGGTGCGACTCGCTGACGTCGATCCTCGGGGACGATGTCGCCTGGACGCGCTGGTGCGGCATCTACAAGATGTCGCCCGCGACGATTCCGCCGACAGCAACCTGACGAACCCGATGAATTGGATCGTGCGGCGCACGATGGTGGAGGTTCGGACCGCGCCCGTCTTTCAAGAATGGATCGAGTTGTCGACCTGGTGCAGCGGTTACGGAAGTCGCTGGGCCGAGCGGCGCACCCAAGTCCGTGGTCAGCAGGGCGCCGACGTCGAGGCTGTCACTATCTGGGTCCACATCGATCGCAAAACCTTGCGACCCGCAAGGCTCAACGACGACTTCTTTGAGATCTGGGGTGAGAGCGCGGGCAATCGCCGGGTCTCGGCCCGCACGACTTTGCCAACGGCTTGGCCCGACAATGCAAATGACGACCCATGGCCTTTGCGCTTCACCGATATTGACCTGCTCGGACATGTCAACAACGCCGCCCAATGGGCCCCCGTGGAACAAGCTCTTCACCTTTCTGGATGGACTCCAGGATCAATCCGCGCTGAGCTTGAGCACGGACCCGGCGTCGAGGCCGACAGCGAAGTGCACCTGCGCTGGCTGGCTCTTGACGGAGGCGTAGACACCTGGCTCACAACTAACGGCATAGCCGGTAGCGTCGCCCGGGTCCGGCCCCTCAAACCCCCAACCCGCTGAGATCCAACCAGTCGTCACGTCACCGAGACGACAACGTGAAGCGCAGCAGACCGTCTTCGTCGCGGCGAACGTCGCCGTCGCCGATGAGACGCAGATGTTCGAGATGGGCAAAGGTTTCGCTGGCAGCCATCTCCCCCCAAGAACGCTCCTTGAACAGCACCCTCATCCAAGCTTCAACCGGTGCGTCAGGGTGATCAACAGCAGAGTCGCGTAACAACTGCAAGCGATCCGCGTGATGCTCTTGGATGTGATCACAGCGACCCGCTAGATCCTCGAAAGGATGTCCATGAGCTGGCAATACACAAGTGAGACCGTCCAAGGCGGCTACCTTGTCGAGCGAACCAAAAAATGTGGCTAGGGGATCGCCCAGATCAGGGTTTCCGGCTATGTGAGGCGTGATTGTCGGCAAGACATGGTCCCCAGAGAGCAGCACGCCATTTTCCGGATCAAACAGACAAAGATGGTCGAAGGTATGGCCCGGTGTGTGAACCGCAAACCAGTCACGATTGGCGAGCCGAACGGGGTCGCCGTCGGCCACTCGGATTGTGGGGTGAGGCGCCAGGAAACGCCGGTGGCCCGCGGGGTCCATGTGCAACCATTTGAGCATCACTTCGTCTGGTGGCGGCTGACGTACCTCGCCCCACGGGGTCCTTTCGGATTCGGTAATCCGCTGTTTCCAGAGCTCGACAATCTCCTCGTTGTCCATTTCGAGCAGTTCCAGGTCGAAGTCGTCTCCGGCCTCCAGAATTCGGCTGTGGAACGCCTCATGCGTCAGCACCTCGGCCCCGGCGACTTCTCGGAGTTGGTCACTCCCTCCGAAGTGGTCTGGGTGGCTGTGAGTCACCACCACCGTGTGGACCCGCTCGACGGGTATCGACGCCGTCGCCAAACGATCCATCAGAGCCTGCCAAGACTCCTCGCCGGGGAGACCCGGGTCGACCAGGGCGACACCGTCGGAGTCTTCAAGGGCGTAGCAATTCACATGACCCAACCCGGGCATAGAAATCGGCAGTTGCATCCGCAACACCCCAGGGGCTACTTCACGAACTTCCGTCGAGGCAGGTTCCTGTTCTTGTTTGCGGTAGACCAAATCTGTCACCCTGGCACCCTAGAGGACTCCCGCGGCTCCGGCTACGCCCGGCGAAACACAGTCGCGCGATAGTGGCGTAGTTCTTCCAGGCTCTCTCGAACATCGTCCATGGCCCGATGGCCTGTGGCCTTTGGAGGGGCAGACGCCAAGACTTCGGGATTCCAGCGGCGAACGAGTTCCTTGATGGTCGACACATCAACTGAGCGGTAGTGGAGAAACTCCTCTATCTCGGTGAGGTGTTTGGCCAGGAAACGACGGTCAGTACCAATTGAGTTGCCACATAGCGGAACCGTGCGCGCCTGGTCGATGTGTTGTTTCAAAAAGGCCAGAGTCTGTGCTCCCGCTTCGGCAAGGCTCACGGTCGACTCTCGAACCTCAGACAGCAGCCCGCTTCGGGTGTGCATCTTGACGACAACATCGTCCATGCCGGTCAGATCCTCTTCGCTGGCATGGATGATCAAGTCTGGTCCCTCGGCGATCAACTCAAGGTTGTCGTCGGTGATAAGCGTTGCGATCTCCAAGATCGTGTCTTGGTCGGGATCCAGCCCCGTCATTTCCAGATCCATCCAGGCCAGCATGGTCTCAGCGTACGTCGGCGAGAGCCTTACCCAGCCAGATCGCTCCGGTATCGACGTCGACGCGCAGTTCGTCGACAAGTTCACGAGCGGTGTCGTCGAAGAGACGTACCGCCGTTTCAGACACACCTCCGGTAGCGCTGCGAGTGGCTTCGAACTCGAAGCGGTTCTCCGCGATACGAAAGACCACGTCGATGTAAGGGTCCGCTTCTCCTGCTGCTTCGCCTCGCACGCCCGGTGTGCTTTCGAACCCGTCGAGTCCGTCGAGCAGCATGATCATTGCCTTGTCGATCACCAATCTCAGATCGTCGATCTCCACAAAGCTCATGCCAAGGTGGATCGCCAGTGCGGCCGCTCCCACTCGCACGATTGGCGCGTACGGCGCAAGCGCAGGAATCCGCAGAAAAACACCTTCGGCGTTGGGGGAAGCCACAGCGGTCAGTATCTCACGAGCGAGAGCGGTTTGGCCGACGGTAGCCTTACTGGTCGTGGCACTCCTTGTTCAGAAGTTCGGCGGCACCTCGGTGAGCGACCCCGATCGCATCCGTGAGGTCGCTGACTATGTGGCTCGTAGCCACAGGCGAGGCGACCAAATCGTGCTGGTCGCTTCGGCGATGGGCAAAGAAACCGACGAGCTTCTGCGGTTCGCCGATCAGGTATCCGGCACAAAACCGGGGCGGGAAATGGACATGCTCATCACCGGAGGTGAGCGCAAAGCCTGCGCGCTGGTTTCGATGGCCTTACACGATCTGGGGGTTGAGTCCGATTCGTTCACTGGCAGCCAGGCGGGTTTCCTCACCGACGCAACCCACCAGAACGCCAAGATCCTTGAGCTGCGTCCCGACCGTATCCGCGAGGCGCTCCAAGCTGGTCGTGTACCTGTAGTCGCGGGTTCGCAGGGAGTTTCGACCGATAACAATGTCACTTTTCTGGGCCGCGGTGGCTCTGACACCACCGCAGTGGCGCTCGCCCACGCCTTGGATGCCGACGCCTGCGAGCTCTACACCGATGTTCCCGGCGTGTTCACCACCGATCCTCGGCTGGTGGCCAACGCGCAACGGATCGATCAAGTCTCATTCGAAGAACTTCTCGAGATGACCGCTACCGGCTGCCCCAAGCCGGCAATGCGATCTGTCGAGTTGGCCCGGGCCTACGGAGTGAAGTTGCATGTGCGCAGCGCGTTCTCGTGGGTTCCCGGTACCTGGGTAACCGAGGAGGGTCCCATGGAAGGTGCACTCATATCTGCGGTAACGCATGACACCAGCGAGGCGAAGATGACCGTCTCGGGGGTTGTTGACCGTCCCGGTGTGGCGGCGTTGCTGTTTCGCACATTGGCGACTGCTGATATCAACGTCGACATGATCGTGCAGAACGTGTCGGCGCAGGGTCATACCGATATCAGCTTCACTGTGCCCCATGATCAGGTTGAGGCAGCCTTGAGGGCGGTCAACTCTATTCTCGGGTCGCTCGGCGCGGCCGGCGTTGTGGCCGACGACGCAATCGCTCGAGTCAGCCTTGTTGGGGCTGGTATGAAGACCAACCCGGGAGTTGCGGCCACCATGTTCGAGACTCTTTCTGACAACGACATCAACATCGAGATGATCTCGACATCGGCGATTCGGGTGTCGTGCGTGGTTCGTGAGGCCCAGGTTGAGCAGGCGGTGGCGAAACTTCACGCCGCTTTCGAGCTTCATATAGCCCCCGAGGACCGCAGCCACATCTAATGGCTGACTCGACTGCTGAGTCTCGGCCGTGATCAAAGACAATCTGGTGCCTGATTGTGGTCCAAACTAGACCATCTATGGCTACTATTGAGCCAATGGTACATGTGGAGTTGGAACGAATCGAGGCCCTAGAGCTCTTAGGGATGGTCCTCGCCCACCTCAACAACGCCGAGGCGGTCGGCGATTTGTCACCACGGGTTCCGACCCTGATGACAATTCGTGACAAATTGGCCACCGGTCTAAGGGAGATGCAATGAGCTACAGCGAAGCGGAAGTGTCTGCAGTTGATGCTGCTATAGAAAAATACCGAAGTGGTCTCAATAACGAAATCGGGGCTGTGTTGGCGGTCGTGGGGCTTAGCGCTGAGCGAGCAGACAAAGAAGCCGCTATCCGTGATGACATGATCCGTGTTGCGTATCGTGTCGGCGCCTCACTTCGCCAGATTGCCGAGGTGTCCGGGATCGGTCGCAAAACAGTGACCGATATCGTCCGAGCTGACTGAACACGAGCCTAAAGCAAGATTTTCCCGCCAGTTGGGCGTGTGGTTGCGCTGTTGGTGCGGGGTTGTTGGCAGTCAGGGGGGATTACACTCACCGCGATAATGGGAGAGGAGAAGTGGTGTCCACCGAGCCTGCCTGGTCGCTAGGAATCGAAGAGGAATATCTGCTCGTCGAACGCGACAGCGGGGCCCTCGTCACCAAACAGCCTCCAGGGTTGCTCGAAAAAGTGGCCGACTTGCGCCACGGGATGGTGGCCCGGGAATTGTTCAGTTCCCAGATTGAGATCGGCACGGGCGTGTGCACCGACATGAAGCTGCTTCGCGCCGACATCGGGTTGTTGCGCTTGGCGGTTACTGAAGCTGCCGCCGACTACGGTTTGGCACCGATCGCCGCCTCGACTCATCCGTTCGCGAAGTGGAAGCAGCTTGAGTACACCGAAGGAGAACGCTACCGAGCCATAGCCGAGGACCTTCAGGGCGTCACCCGGCGACTGATCATTTCCGGGATGCATGTCCATGTGGGTATAGAAGATCCCGACCTGCGGATCGATCTAATGAACCAGGCTGCATATTTTCTGCCGCATCTGTTGGCTCTATCGACATCTTCGCCGTTCTGGGAGGGTAGCGACACCGGACTCAAGAGCTACCGAATGGCGGTGTTCGCGAGCATGCCACGCACCGGGCTTCCCGAGAAGTTCGACTCGTGGTCTGATTTCCGCCGCCATGTGGATGTGCTGGTGAACGCGGGAATCATTGAGGACTCCAGCAAGGTTTGGTGGCATATCCGCCCGTCGGAGCGCTACCCCACTTTGGAGATGCGGGTGACCGACCTGCCCACGAGGATGGAGGACACGATCGCGGTGGCCGCCATGTATGTCTGTGTGTTGAGGATGCTCTGGCGACTCAAGCTGGAGAATCGCCGCTGGCGCAGCTACGCCAACTTCTTGGTGTCGGAGAACCTGTGGCGGGCCGAGCGTTACGGGACCGGGGGCGAACTGATCGACTTCGGCAAGGGCGAGTTGGTGCCGTTCTCGGATCTGGTAACGGAACTGGTCGAATTGGTCAGGCCAGACGCCGAGGCCTTGGACTGCGTTACCGAGGTGGAGCACACGCTCACGATCTGCGAGCGAGGTTCCTCCGCGGATCGCCAGCTGGCGGTGTATCACAGTGCGCTCGAAGACGGTGCCAGCGAAGACGAAGCGCTCAAAGCCGTCGTCGACGCACTCGTCGCCGACACGATCGCGCCTCCGCTGTAGCCACGCGGTTCGTTGCCTGGGTCCTCGGCTGGTTCATTTTGCTATAGCAGTGTCTCTGCTAGACAAACACTTGATGATACAGCCCATCGCGGCCGACGCCATGACCTCGCCCGATGCGACGCCATCAAGTGGAAAACGACGCCATGACCTCGATGCTTTGCGCGGGTTTGCGATGTTGTTGGGAATCGGACTGCATGCGTCGCTGTCTTTCTTTCCCGGTTTCTGGGCGGTAACCGACAACAAGGCCGACCTCGACGCGGGCTACGACGAGTTCTTCCTCGCCGTACACGGCTTCCGCATGCCCTTGTTCTTCTTGCTGTCCGGCTTCTTCACCGTAATGGTGTGGCGTCGTCGGGGCATGTCGTCACTGCTGGGTCAAAGAGTCAAGCGGATCGTCGTGCCGTTGGCGATCGGAGTTGTGACGATCGTGCCGCTGGTCGACTGGGTCGTCGAGCGTGCCGTTGATCGACCGGACGACCCGGGGACTGCCCTTTTCGTTGCGATCGCGGAAGGTGATTCCGAAGCGACGCAAAGGGCTATCAAGGCCGGAGCCGACCTTGACAGCCGCGGCGAGGACGGCGGCACCTTCCTGCACTGGGCGGCGTTCATGGGTGATCCGGAGGTGGTGGGGCTGCTGTTGGAAGCCGGGGCGGACCCGACCGCTGTCGACTACGCTGGCAACACGCCTGTGGGTTCAACCTTCGTGTTCGGCAACGAGGAAGCCGCCGACCTGCTCGTCGCGGCGGGAGCGCCCGACCCTCGGGTGGGGGGCCAGGACTGGGACGATGTCCCATGGTGGGCTTTCGGCGCCGAAGACGCGCCCAAAACGGACGAGACTGCCGACGACGACAGTTTCGAGGGGCCCGAAACATGGATTGCGAGCTTCCACCACTTGTGGTTCCTGTGGTTCCTGTGCTTGTTCGTGGTCGGCTTCGTCGTGGTGGCGAGAATCGTCGAGTTCCTAGAGCGCTCCTTCGCGGATCGAATCCCGCTTGATCGTGTCGCTTGGACGGTTATGTGGTTGCTCATCCCATTCACGTTCCTTCCGCAGCTCCGCATGGGCGAATGGGGCGAATTCCGAGTGTTCGGACCCGACACGTCAACCGCCCTCGTACCCGACTTTCACGTCCTTGCCTACTACGCCGTCTTTTTTGGGTTCGGGGCGCTCATGTACGACAGACGTAACCGCTCAGGTGAGCTGCTTGTTGACACAATCGGACGCCACTGGGCAGTCCTGTTGCCACTGACGGTCATCATCGTGTTGCCCGTAGCGCTCGGCGTCACCTACGCAGATGACCCGATCTGGCCTGTGGCCGCAGCGCTTCAGGTCACGTTCGCCTGGGCCATGATCGTCGGCTTGATGGGACTGTCCCGCCGCTTCCTCGCGGTCGACCGACCGGGCGTTCGCTATCTGAGCGACTCGGCCTATTGGCTGTATCTGATGCACTTGCCGCTGGTGATCGCGGGCCAGGACTGGGTCCGAGACTGGGACCTCCCGGCGTCACTCAAGTTCCTTGGGATCTGCGTGGTCGCTACGGCGATCCTGCTGGCCAGCTATCAGTTGTTCGTCCGCTACACGCCCATCGGTTGGATTCTCAACGGCCCGCGCACGCCAACCCGATTCGATCTCCCCTGGGCTACCCGTGCCCAAGCATCCGAAGTCCCCGAAACCTCAACACCCCACCACGCCCGCTGAAGCCGATACGGTACGGCTGTGGCTGAGATACATGGGACTTGTGAGCTTGGATTTGAAGGCGTGCGGGAGGCTTTCTCGACCAATTTTGATGAAGGTGACCTGGGTGCTTCGTGTGCTGTGGTCTACCGGGGTGAGTTGGTAGTCGATTTGTGGGGCGGGCATCGAGACGTCGCCGAAACGAAACCGTGGCAACACGACACGATCGTCAATGTCTGGTCGACCACCAAGATGCTGGCCGCGCTGTGTGTGTTGGTGCTGCACGACCGCGGGATGCTTTCGGTAGATGACCCAGTCGCGGCACACTGGCCCGAGTTTTCCGCCGCCGGCAAAGAGGGAGTGCTCATTCGTCACTTGATGAGCCATACCGCCGGCGTACCTGGGTTCGACCCGCCGATCACCAAAGAAGAGATGTATGACTGGGACTTCTGCTGCGCCAACCTCGCAGCTCAAAGTCCTTGGTGGGAACCGGGCACAGCTTCGGGCTACCACGCATCCACGCAGGGATGGTTACTCGGCGAGGTTGTGCGACGGGTGACAGGGCGCACACTCGGCACCTTCTTCCGCGAAGAGATCGCCGGCCCTCTGGGCGCCGACTTTCACATCGGACTCGATGATGCGGAGTTCGATCGTGTAGCAGAAGTGCGCACCGATGAAGCTGAAGGCATCGGCAACCACAGCGACCCGATCCCGGCCCGTCAGGCTCAAGGAGAAGCTGAACATACTCAGTTCGTCAACACTGACCGCTGGCGCAGAGCCGAATTCCCCGCTTCCAACGGTCACGGCAACGCCCGCTCAGTCGTGCAGGTTGTCTCCATCCTGGCCCAAGGTGGTGAATCACAGGGGCTTCGTTTCCTCGGTCAGGACACGATCGAGCGGATCTTCGAAGTCCAGGCATCGGGACCCGACCTGATAATCGGTCACAACATGACCTTTGGTATCGGTTACGGGCTCAGCTCGCCGGCAATGCCGCTCGGGATCAATGATCGCACCCTGTTCTGGGCCGGTTGGGGTGGTTCGATGGCCGTGGTAGACGTCGAGAACTCACTCACTGTCTGTTACGCCATGAACCGCATGAAATCTGACGTGGTCGGCGATATGAGGGCTGGCCGTGTGATCTTCGCTGCCCACGATGCGGGTACTGCCCTGCGTGCCTAGCGGCCCGCCCGTGGCCCGAGCGGCCCGGTGAGCGAAGCGAACAAGAGCGGGAGACAGAGTGCTGCCCACGGTGCGGGCACTAACCTGCGCAACTCGTAATGGACCCGCAACCCGTGGTCGGAAGGGTCTGGGTTGGCGGTAATGCTCAGGGGACGGGAACGGTGGCGGTGTCGGCGCCGCTGCGCAGTACCTTGCCCGGAAGCGCGTCGGTAGCCTCACCGTCGAGCACGGTTGTGACACCGTTGACCATCACCTGTTTGATGCCGGTTGCCTCGGCGTAGAGGCGCTTGCTGTCACCTGGCAGGTCGAATACCAACTCCACGTCGGTGGCTCCAACCTCTTCGCTGTCGAACAGCACCAAGTCGGCAAAATAGCCCTCCGCGATACGACCTCGGTCTCGCAAACCGAAGAGCTGGGCGGGCACGTCAGTGAGATGCCGGATTGCGTTTTCCATGCTGGTGAGCTGCCGCCCGTGCAGGCAATCGGCGAGCCAAGCGGTCGTGTAGGTGGCACCGGCCATGCGATCAAGGTGTGCGCCCGCGTCCGAGCCGCCGATCATCACCGCTTCGTGTTCCCAGGCTTGTGCCCGCAAACGCCAGCTCTCGGCATCGTCATCGGTCGGCAGGGGCCACCACACCGTGGCGAGATCATCTTCGAGTGCGATCTCGACCATCGTGTGGAAGGCCCGTTTGCCCCGTTCACGGGCAATGTCACCAAGGGTGCGGCCCTTGAGTCCCTCGTTGGCAGCGGAGTAGGTGTCACCCACTTGGTAGTTGTCCCAGCCGGTGAGGCGGGAAAACACACCCGCTTCGGGAAGAGCGGCCTGATTCTCAAGCCAGGTGACAACCTCGGGGTCTCGCAGTTTCGCCATCCGCTCGGGGTAGTCGAGGCTGAAGATTGTCTTCCACTCCGGGAGTTGATGCAACGCGCAGAAGCTGCCGAGGTTCATGTTCATGCCGACCAGGATCGGCATCGTGAGGGCGACGATCTTCGCTCCCTGTGAGTTGGCTTTTTCGCAAGCCGCAATCTGGTTGCGGTAGGCCTCAGGGCGGGCCGAGTCGATGGTCAGCACATTCCAGTTGAGCGGCCGTTGGCCTTCAACCGACATTCTCGTCATCAACTCGACTTCGTCGTCCTCGAATCCGTTGAGACAACCGTCGGCCACCCATTCAAGGGTCGTACCCGCGTGGGCTGAGGTTTCGCGGCAGAGTTCCAGCACTTCGTCCCAGGCTGCCCAACGGCTCGGCACGGGGTTGCCGTCCCAGTCGTTGTGGGTGAAGGACCGGCCGGTAGAGAAACCAAGACCGCCCGCTTCGATAGATTCTTTGAGCAGTTCCCGCATCTGTTCGACTTGTTCAGCACTGGCTTCGTGCCCCACCGAGTCATCTTTCATAACCAGTCGACGCAGAGCGCAGTGGCCCACCAAGAAGCCAACGTTGATGGCCGAGCCGTTTTCGGCGACACGGTCGAGATACTCGCCGAAGCTGCGCCAGTTCCAAGGCACGCCCAACTCCAGCGCCTCAAGCGCCATGCCCTCCACCTTGACCATCATCTTCTTCAGATATTCGCCGTCGGATTCGTCGCCGAGCGGTGCCAGGGTGAAACCGCAGTTGCCGCCGATCATTGAGGTCACACCAAAGAGATTCGACGGGGTTGTGTGCGGATCCCAGAAGACTTGTGCGTCGTAGTGGGTGTGCGGGTCGACGAATCCAGGGCAGACCACCAGGCCGTCGGCGTCAACCATCTCCGCCGCAGGCTCGTCAACTGTGCCAACCGCGACGATTCGTCCGTCGCGAATGCCGACGTCACCCACCGCTGGTGCCGCACCCGTCCCATCAACGACGGACCCACCTCTGATAATCATGTCGAGCATCGCTTCGTCCTCCTAGCGTTGCACCCGGCTGGCTAACGCGTCGGACACTGATGCTATTGCCCATGTCGTGGCGCTACAAAAGCGGCTCTTCGGATATTGGCGGGGAGTGATGGTGGCGAGGAGGGCCCAGTTGGGTTTGCCGGCGTAGAGCAACGCACGGATCCGGTAGTGGGCGAACCGTCGGAAACCGAGGCCTCCCCTCGGCTCCGCGATTCCCCTCAAGGTCCCAAGTAGGTCCGGTCATGAGACTAAGGCGGGTCCACTAGTAGCGATATAGTGTGATGTTAATGAACACCATCAATCAATTTATTGTGATTATACTTTGGCTCGGTATCCTCGGTGTACTGTTACTCACCAGTGCGATCGCCCTCGATGTCATCTTTGGCGCTTTCCTAGATACGTGCGATGTGTCTCACGAATCTGCTAATACACTCTTGGGCTGGACTATTGTAAGTCTTTTTCTTGTAGTCACTGCTGGTGTAGGAGCATTTCTCCATCAACTGCTTGGTCTTTCACGAGTCATCGTCGTGATCGGTATCACTGGATATTTTACCATACTCGCGCTACTCTTGCTGCTCTCTGGAGGCAAATGCCAATGATACTTATTTCAAAGACGGGAGGACTTTGATCAATCCGATTGAAGGGCGTACACCGAACCTGACTTGTGGGGCGGTGCCTCGTTCTCGACCGACACCGGTCGAAACGTAAACCGGTGTTTCGTGGAGCGTGTGAAGACCCCCGGCGGCTACGTTACGCGGGACTGAAGACGCAGTGACCAGCGGACCGATAAAGGGTATCGCAACCTGGCCACCATGGGTGTGGCCTGCCACGAGCAAGTCAACAGGAGTTTCACGAATTCGTCGAATCTCATCAGGCTGATGCGCCAACAGGACAGTCATGTCAACTTCCTCTTGGTTGAGTGATTCAAGTGCTCGCTGCGCGCTGTGTTGATTGCCATACAGTGTGATGCCCACGATGTTCACCGTGTTCCCATTGACCTCAGTTATCAACGATTCGTCGTCCAACACGATGGCCGGCGTTCCTCCAGTGATCTTGCGCAACCCAGAAACAGTGTCGGTGTTGCCACTAACCAGGATCACCAAGGGGACGTTATCGGTTATCAACTCTATAGCGTGTTGGAACTCGCCAACACGTTCATCGAATTGATCCGCCGGCAATTGATACAGATCACCGGGGAGCAGGACAATATCTGGATCGTGTGACAACAGCTTTCTGATAGATTCGAGTTCGTAATCGCCTATCGATGTCGTTTGTAAGTCTGACAACACACCTATCGTGAATGCCTCATTGATGGTTGCCACACTGAGTTCCTGCACATCCGTTCGTAACCAGAATGGTTCGATATGTGTTGAATAAAGACCAATCGGCACAAGAGAAGTACAGACGAGTGTGATTATCAGGAGGAGCCTAGACCGAACCTTATCGAAAATGTATATCAGACAAGCCGCGAGCGGAATACCCAGTGTGACCCACAAATATGTGACATGAATAACTGTAAAGCTGCTCAACCCGTATACGACTAACGCAAAAAGGCTCGCGACTCCGTTAGCAAAACCACTAACCGCTAACGTCACGCTCAGTGTCGGGATCAGCCCAATTCGTCGTGACAATCGATCAGCTAAACGATGAAGCGCGACATACGTACCTGCAGTGAGCAGACCCACGGTCACAGCCGCAACAATCGAATAGCTGTTCAAGTGCATCGTACCGGCACTCAGGTTACGCCGCGGTTAGGGCTGCCGGAACACCGCCCATGCCATCGCGTGTGCGTCGTAGTGGGTGTGCGGGTCGACGAACCCAGGGCAGACCACCAAGCCGTCGGCGTCAACCGCAGAGGTCAGGCACCCACAAAAGGACTTCGAAAAGTTGCTCCAATCCGCTGAAGGTCAGGGCTGGGCCGTTGTGCGGCGTACCCCTCACCCCGTCTGCGCAACGTACACTGATCAACAAGCAAGCGCAGTTCAAACGCTGCTCTGGCTGGGAGGGCCGCTGATGGACATAGCAACCCACAATTGCGACGTGACGTTCACCGCGACGGTGCGGACCATGGACGAAGAGGGGGCGCGACCGGCCACTGAGGCTGAATTCACGAGAGTCTTCAAGGCCATAGCCGATCACCTTTACTCAAGAGCCGACCTAGTCGAACCCGATGTGTGGGGGCAGGCATCAACCGGGAACCTGGAAGTCCGCTTCATGCTTCCGGTGTGCCACGAAACGGCCGCTGACAGCGCACCGAGGCGGGTGGCCCAGATTATCGACGAGATGAACAACGCAGCGAAGATAGTCACCGGATTTGACTTTCAGGACAAGCTGCCACGACACGCCACCGTTATCGCCAGCAACCCGAACCTCAATATGGCGCTCGTCTGATCTCGGGAAATTCCGACGGGAATCCGGTAGCGCCCCGCCCCGGGCAGTGCTGGGGGAACACATCAATGCCATCGCGGCAGCGGTAAGCATACTTGCCAGTGGGGAGGGGGGTCAGGGTTCCGAATGGACTCTCGGCACCGGAGCAGCACACGCAGGAGCGAAATCAGCAAAAAGAAAAGGAACCGCGTGCGTTTCGCCCAGTTGCAAGCTGGCGGTTTGGGCGTGGCAGTATCCGGCGATGAGTAAACGGACTGATGACCTCTTGACGCGGATGACGTTCAGATCGGTCTACTCAGCGTCTAGCGAGGCCAGTAGTTGCTCCAACCGATGCGCCTGGTGAGTGGCATTAAGATAATCGTTGTATTGTTCGCGGGCGTTTCGAACGAGTTGACGGTACAACCTGTAGCGGCCATTTATTTCTCGCAACCGGTTGGCGATCAACTCGTCATCGTCACGGAATGAGCGACTACTTCTTACTTTCGGTGCCTTACCGAGTACGAATACAACTTCTATACGCTCTCCGCCACGTTCGTCTTGCTCCAATACCGAAGTCACCGCGTCATAATACTTCGATCCCTGTTCGATGAGTTCGTCGATGTTACAAGAGCGATTGTATCGCTTCAGTTCCACGATCACATGTGTGCCCGCTGCCTCCCGATATCTAATGTCAGGATAACCACGGATCGTTTCGCCTCTGCGGTCCATTGGAAATATGCCCGGCGCGATCTTGTTAAGGTGTTGTTCCATATGCGCATCTTCAGTGGCTCTCTCCCAAGAAGGATCCAAGAGCCAAAGATGGTCAAAGACATGTTCTTGCACAACGCGTTCGTATTCGTTGTCGTCGGTGAGGTCTTCGAGTTTCTGTATTGCTCCCACGCGCCCGCGAAGTATGTCAGCCCAAAGACTTGCCTCATAATCGTCTTGGGCCCCAAAGAGTTGCAACAGGTGTTCGGCATTGAGTGTGCTCAACTGGTCAAGTTCATCAGATTTCTCCCGTAAGCCGATCCGCGCGAAGGCAAGCACACCGGATCGATATAGCGATACTCGGCTTTCCCTCTCGTGGCGTTGATCCAATGTCAATGCCGCGATCGTGGAGATCATCTTGGTAGCAGGGTCTTGTTGCCAATCAGGTAGCGCGTCTCGCCAGGTCTCTAGCGCAGGGAACTCTTTAAACGCATCCTTGGATTTGCGTTTAGGTCGCTCGGCATTCCATTCATTTGATGCGTCTTGAAACGCGTCTCGCAGAAACGCGTGCAATCCTCGCACCCGCGGGTCGTCTTCAATCAGTCTCTGTCGGTCACTAGTGGCGATGTCGGGCTCTTCGTCAACATCAAGGAAATCGGCTTCGATCTGACCCGTGACATAGCTGCCGAAGACTCGCGAGAAATCCAGTTTGTCGATTATTCCTTCATGGATCGGGCGCTTGCGGGCCAGTACCATAATGTTCTTGAGTGAGCCCCCTTCGCCATCGTCGGCCAGGTCCGACGGGGTCCGGGCCGTGCCGATCCAGCCGCGCACTTCCCAGTCGTCGCGGCCTTCGACGTTGCACTCGTCAAGAACAAACCTTTTTGTATCGTCTGGCAACGCATGATCTGGCAACCGCTGTTCGCCGAACTCCCACAGGAATTCGAGCCGCTTCAATTCCTGTCGGTCTTCAAATGTCAGTTGCTTGCCGTCGATTTCGATCTTGAATCCACCCTGTTCCTGTGGTGTCTGGTCTAAAACGTCGAACCGGCGGGCGAGCCGCTTGCGGAGAGCAGCCGCGGTCAGCGAGACACGCGTGCTGGTAAGACGATTCAAAACGATTGTTGTACCCGCGCCAGCGTGGTCCTCCGGAACTTCAACCTTCTCAGGATGATATTCTTGGCGTGAGGTAATTCGCTCCTTGAGATCTTCAGCGACAATTCTGCATCCAGTGCTCTCTTCGTTCTTAGGGGTTGCGCGGATAGGCGGTCAGCGGGGGCACCATCGGTCTCGGTAGTTGAGTAGTTTGCCGACGATGATGATGGTGGTGGCTAGGCATAGGGCGGCGTGGCGGTGTGTGTTGCGGCGGTCGGTGTTACGGCGGAGTTGTCCGTAGTTGGACAGCCAGGAGTTGGTGGATTCGACTATCCAGCGCAGTCCGAGGTGTATGGGTTGTTGGGTCCCTGGGGTTTTGGTGCCGCGGCGTTGGATGCACACATCGTGAAGGCCCAGCGCGGCGAGCCGGTCGCGCACTGCGGGGTAGTCGTAGCCGCGGTCTAGGTGCAGCGTTTCGATGTCGTCAAGGAGTCTGTTGTCGGCAACGGCTGCAAGGGTGGGTTCCAGCAGGCGGATGTCGTTGCGGTTGGCGCCGTCGATGGCCCAGCCAACTGGAACGCCGTGACGGTCCGACGCTACTGACCATTTCCATCCCATTTTGGCTCTGTCTGTGGGGTTTGGGCCGGTGCCTTCGCCTCCGCAGGGGGCTTTGTGAAGCGACCCGTCGAGCGCGACCTCAGACAAGTCGAGGCCCACGATCCGGTCAAAGGCTTCCAGCGCCTCGCCGCAAACCCGGTCGAACACCCCGACCGCGATCCATTCGTCGCGGCGGCCCCGAAGCGTGGTGTCAGACACCTCAAAATCCATGATCGCTTCCACATCGACCCACGACGCCCCCGTCACCAACCGGATCATGATCCCCCGAAAACACACCCTGTCAGGGATCCGCGGTCGGTGACAACCCAACGGATGGCCCCGATCCGGCGGCGGCAACAACCACTTGACCGCCGCCCATACAGCATCAAACACTTCCGGCTCCAGCGCGCGCATAATGACAGAAACCTCCACCTGGTCGTCGTTGGTTAGGTCAACCCAAAGTTCACTTCGGGCAACCCGACGACCGGTGGATGGTCACCTATCCGCGCGGCCCCTTAGTCGTATAGATGAAGATCTCATCTGCAATAGAGAAAACACTCAATTTACCGATACCCTTTCGACCCATAAACGGACGGTGCCACACGTCGGAGTGCGGTCCCTCAACCTGCCGCTTCTGATATCCGGTTACGAGAAATCGGTTGTTGAGTTCTTGTTGAGTCATCCCGCTGCCGTTGTCCGACACTTCGACGCTGGATTCTTTCACATTCCACCGAATCTTAACGAGTGTTGCGTCAGCGTCGTAAGCGTTTGCAACCAGTTCAGTAAGCACCGCGGCTGCGTTGCTGTACAGTTTGATACCGAGCGCCTCAAGGGCTCCCATATCAATGGTCATGGTGAACGGATGAGCGTTACTCTCACTCATGAAGTTGCCCCAAGTTTTGGATAAACCTGCGTCCGATGGCTTCTCCGAGCGGCGGCGGGACAGCGTTTCCTATGTGCCGGCCGAGCGATGTCAGAGGCGCGGATTCCCCGTCGGGCGTGAATTGGTAGTTCTCAGGAAAGCCTTGGAGAATAGCTGCCTCACGCAGGGAGATGGTTCGGTTCTGTTCGGGGTGACCGAAGCGGCCGGCTCCGAAGTTGTGGAAGTAGGTCGTGATTGTCGGGGACGGCTTGTCCCAGCCCATGCGGGCGTACGCATTCTTGAACGCGGCCCCGCTGGCGCGCCGATGGCATTGGGCCCGCAATTCTGCTGGCCAGTCGTGCCATGTACCTCCCGGCTTGGACACCATCATTCGCTTCAGGTTGAGCTCCGACAGGCCGCGGCTGCGATGCACCGGGTCAGCTTCATGGGAGTGGCCAGCTTCGATTGGCGGAAGATACCCAATGGCCTGTCGAACAGTCTTTGGGGGTTGGCTGCGCTGGTCTCCCTCCGGCACCGTCGCAGTGCCCAGCCGGGAAGCGACCAGTACGACGCGGCGACGGTTCTGAGCGAGTCCGTAGTCGGTACACCTGCATACATCGATGTCCACGGAGTAGCCGAGGCACTCGAGCATTTTTACGAAGTCTCCGAACACCGCCTTGCGCTTAATACGAGGGACGTTCTCGGTGGTGACGAATTCCGGTTGTGTCTCGGCTACCAGTCGGCCCAACTCGCGCAAGAGCTCCCATCGGCCGTCACTTGACGGACTCACGCCCTTGCGATACGACGAGAACGGCTGGCACGGCGCGCACCCGGCCAAGAGCCTCGTGGCACCCTCGGGCCATAGGCTGGACAGTTCCTCAGCGGTGATGTCTCGAACGTCGCGCTCGATGAACTGAGCGCGACTCACGTTCGCTTCGAAAGGAAACCGGCACGACCCGTCTACATCGATGCCCGCTACTACATCGACGCCCGCTGCTGCCAAGCCGTAGGAAAGCCCCCCGATGCCGCAGAAGACATCTATCGCGGCGATCCCATTTCCATCGGACGCGGCCGCCATGTCGGTTCGCGGCTCCGTCAGCACCGGTCCGTCCCGGTCTTCCGTCTCCATCAGCAGCCCCTTCGTGCCGCCGCTCGGCGGCCTGTGGCCTCTTCGCTCAGCCCCAAGGATGCCAGAGACTCGCCCGATTCGAGCCAACTCCTAGGCGGCACCATGATCCGCTCCATCTCTTTGGGCTCAAACTTGGCGAGGCCGCCGGCGTACATGCGGCCCCCTGACAGGCTGGCCCGATCACGGAGCGAGCATGCCAACCGGTGCAGCGCCGCGTCGGACATAGGGTCAACCGGATAGATGCCGTGTACCGCGTTGAGATTGCGGGCCTCAGCCGAGTTGCGCACGAACGTCGGCGGGCGCCGAGCCATGTATGTGGCCAGGATTGGCGCCGAGTCGCGCAGCTTTACCGCCCACCACGGGTTTCGGTGCCGGGCGGTGTAACCGTCGGCAACACCATCGCGTCGAGCGACCTCCAAGAATCGCTCCACCAGCGCGCGACACTTCTCGTCGAGAGTGTCAAGGTCGGCGGGCAGATCAATCACCGCTCGCAGCGCGCCGGAGTCATCGAGCACAGCAGAACCCAAAGCAAAAAGCTCCGACGCCTTGGTCACCGCGGGCCGAAGCACTGAGTCAGGCAGACGGGGATCGCCTTGGCCGGTCACCCACACCGCGTTCGCGCCCGTGGCGGTTCCGCGGTGGACCCGGCACAGTTCTCCTAGCGGCACGAACTCCCTCGGCACCGCGACTCGCGGCTCCAACAGCGAAGACCAACGCTGCGTTGACCGCAGCTGGGCACGGCCGAATGGTGTACCACCGCGTAAGCCTCGTAGCTCACTCACTGAGTCAACTTTGCACACCCGGACCGGGTGCCGCTGCTGGCCGACTTCGAACGCAGTCACCGCCGCCGTGGTCATGACCCCGGCAAAGGCAGGCGCTCGGGCATCCACGATGTGTATCGACAGAGCACCCAGCGGGCCAGCCACGAGTTCACGGGCCAACCGTCCGTAAGCTACATCAAGCCATTCCGACGAAGTGACGAAGACGCCGTAGTCACCTACACGGGCGAGATGTGCAGTCGCGAGCAGGAAGTGCACATGCATGCCTGCGAGCGCGGACGCCTTCAGACCCAGATCAGCGGCACGACGGCGTAGCCAGTCTTTCCATTCCTGGGTGATGCCGTGATGACGCACATACGGTGGGTTGCCGATGAACGCCGTTGAGAAAGATACCGACGACAACCGCAGCGAGCGGTAATCACATACATGCATACGCGAGCGCGTGTCCAGACCCAGCACGGTCAAGTTCGCACGTGTGATCAGCGCAGCAAGGGAATCAAGCTCGACGGCCACCAACTCCGCGTCGGGCAGCAACGGACCCACCGCGCATAGGAACCGCCCCGAACCCGCCCCCGGGTCCACCACACGTCCCGGGTGCCCAAAACCGGCCAGCCACTCCGACATAGGTTGCACCAGCGCCGCCGGTGTGTACGTGGCACCCAAGCTGCGGCGACGTTCAGCCGAACGCAGGCGTACTAGAGCGTTGCCCAACGGATCGCCCCCTGCCCGAATCTCCGTTCGCCAAGTCTCCAGCGTCCCAGAAGTCGGCGTATCCGCTGCGTCACGCACCAATGACGCTTCGGTTTCGCTCAACTCGACAAGTGCGCCACCGCGAGCGAGCATCCACGCAGCCGCGCACAGCGTCCGCTCATCGTAGATACCAGCCTCACCCGCAGAAACCATACGCGGCGGGTCTTCCCACCCTGACTCTCGGTCTTTGAGACTGCTCGACCTAACCGGCGTTTCCATCCGCTGCCCCGTATGAATCTAATTGGATTTGATATAACTCTACTCTATTTGAGTCTGGTAGCATTGCATTGCCTTTGCAACGCGTCGAACAGCGAAATTGTCCATCCCTCAGGTGGACAACAGGAGATGCTTGGAGGTGGTGGACAGGGCGACAGCGGTTGAGGGCGTCAAGGCTGAGCCAGCCGTCTCTGATGCTGATATCGCCGACCACCGGTGCTGCACCGGTGCCATCAACGATGGTCCCAGCTCTGATTTGCGTGTCGAGCATCGCTTCGTCCCCCTCAAGGGCACCGTATTCGGTTCGAGCCCCGAGCAGTGCTGCAGGGATCACACCAATACCATCGCGGCGACGGTAAGCATACTTGCCGGATGTGACAGCCGCGGTATCGGCTGGTCGCGACCACCTACGCTACCTTTTGGAGGGTTTCTACGCTACCAATTGGAGGGCTGTCAGGGTTCCGAGTGGACTCTCAGCACCGAAGGAGCGCAAACACCAGCAGAACTGGGAGCCTTGAAGTGCGACCATGTAGGTTGCGGCGATGAGCAGACGGATTGATGAACTCCTGGCGCAGATGACCACCGAAGAGAAGGTGGCCATGGTGACGGGTGGCGACATGTGGCACACCCGAGGCATTGAGCGACTCGGCGTCCCAAAACTGAAGGTGACCGATGGCCCCAACGGTGCTCGCGGCGACGGGCTCATGGGTACCGGCAGCCGCACGGCATGCATACCGAGCGGTGCTGTCTTGGGCGCAACCTGGGATCCGGGTCTCGTAGAGGAATTGGGGGAGCTGTTGGGCGACGAAGCCCTGTCGAAACGTTCACAAGTGTTGTTGGCCCCCACGATCAACTTGCACCGTTCCCCCAAAGGCGGACGCAATTTTGAGTCGTTCAGCGAGGATCCGATCCTTACGGGGCGTATGGCTGCAGCTTTTGTGCGGGGGGTGCAGTCGCGTGGCGTAGCAACAACCGCCAAACACTTTGTGGGCAACGATTCTGAGTTTGAACGCAACAGCATCGACACCCAAGTCGATGAGCGAACCCTGCGCGAACTGTATCTGGTGCCCTTCGAGCACGCCGTCAAAGATGGCGGTTCTTGGGGGATCATGTCGGCCTACAACCGGCTCAACGGCACGTTCTGTGCGGACAATCATTGGCTGCTCACCACCGTGCTGCGCGAGGAGTGGGGTTTTGACGGTTTCGTGGTGACCGACTGGTTCGGGGCGCGTTCCACAATCGACATGGCGAACGCCGGGTTGAGTTTGGAGATGCCCGGCGAGGGTCGCTGGTATGGCAATCTGCTCACCGATGCGGTCAACAACGGTGAGGTGTCCCCCAGCGCCCTTGATCGCATCGCCGCAGACGTCTTGACACTGATGGAACGTACTGGCGCGCTGGACCACGACAACGATTTCACCGAGACCGAACTGGACCGAGCCGAGGACCGGGCCTTGATTCGTCGTGCCGCGGCGGCCGGTTCGGTGTTGTTGCGCAACGACGGGGTGCTGCCGCTCAATCCCGCCGCGATCACCAAGTTGGCCGTGATCGGTCCCAATGCTTTCAACGCCAAGGTGATGGGCGGCGGTTCCGCCAAGGTCAAGGCTTACCGCGCGACCTCGCCAGTGGATGCTCTGAGCGCACGATTGCCCGATGCCGAGGTTGTCTGGGAGAGGGGTTGCGACATTGACCGCACTTGCCCAGCCTTGACGGAACCGCTGGTGCAGGGGCCAGTTACCGTTCAGTACTTCGATGGCTTTGATCTAGACCACCCCGGCGACGCCGAAACCGGAGGCCGAGCCACCAAAGCCAAAGCGACGATCCAAGCCGGCAGCTTCGATTTCATGGCTTTCGGGCCACCCGCTCCAGGGGTGTCCGGTGAGACTTACTCACTACGAGCAACAGCAACGGTTGTGCCAACATCAACTGCGCGATATGAGTTCCGCCTGGTTCAGTGCGGACGGGCTCGTGTCTTGGTCGACGGTGAGGTGGTGCTCGACGCAACCACTGGCGACTATCCGCGAGGTGGCGCTTTCTTTGGATTTGGTACCGAGGAGCTCCCTGCCACGGTCGATCTGGTCGAGGGGCAACCGATTGAGGTGACCGCCGAGTTCTCAAACCGCGATTCGACGCTCTTGTCGGGCCTGAAACTGGGTCTGCGGTCAACCGAGGAGGAGGATCTCCTCGGTCAGGCCGTGACACTGGCTGCCAACAGTGACGTAGCAGTCGTGGTGGTTGGTACCAACGATGATTGGGAGACCGAGGGGCGAGATCGGGACCTGTGGGAACTCCCGGGTGATCAGCCCGAGTTGATTCGCCGTGTGGCCGCGGTAAACGAGCGAACAATCGTGATCCTCAATGTTGGTTCGCCTCACGATCTGAGTTGGCTCGATGACCCCGCCGCGGTGCTGTCAGTTGGTTTTGCTGGTCAGGAACTCGGCGATGCCATCGTCGACATGTTGCTCGGCGAGGTTGAGCCGAGCGGGCGGGCACCGACCACTGTCGGGACTCGTTACGAGCATTTCGGTGCTTACCTGAACTATCCGGGTGACAATTCGATTGTTCGCTATGGCGAGGGTTTGTTCACGGGTCACCGTTTCCACGACGCGATGGGGCTTGAACCGGCGGTGGAACTCGGGTTTGGTTTGTCGTATACGACTTTTGCAATGTCTGAGCCGCGCATCATGTCTGAAGCAAGCAACGTGTCTGGGCCGAGCGCTACTACTGGTAGCACTGTCGCTGTTGAAGTTGATGTGACCAATACCGGTGATCGGCACGGTTCTGAGGTCGTGCAGGTGTATGTCGAGCCGCTGGATCCTGAGATTATTCGGCCTGTACGCGAGCTGAAGGCGTTCCAGAAGGTAGCCCTTGATCCCGGCGAGACGGCGACGGTCAGACTTGATCTGGACGCTCGTGCCTTTGCCTACTACGACATCGGCGACCCGATCTGGGACGAGTTGAGGAACGCTGGTCCGGTGCCCGCCGAGGGAGAGGGGCTTCATCGAACCGAGGCAGGTTGGTATGTGGACCCGGGTGAGTACCGGATCGTGTCTGGTCGATCTTCTCGCGATTTCTCGGGTACAGCGGTGCTCACTTTGACCGGCGAGGCAGCACATCTCAACGCATAGACTCGCCCTGCTCCTAAATCTGCGCGATTAACTACATATGTTGTGGTTTATCGCGCAGATTTAGGCGGGTTGTGGGAACGCAGCGAAGCGCGACGGTGTTTCTGAAAGCGTAGGATCTAACCGAGGAGAAACTGACAATGCTGTTTCGACGAGACAAGCAAACAATGCCCAGCCCCGAAGAGGCGCTTGAGGGGCGGCCCGATCCACTACCTGTGCAGGAGAAACATCTCGTTCTCGGCACACCACTGGAGGGTCCATATCCGCAAGGCTTCAAGACTGCAATGTTCGGACTCGGCTGTTTCTGGGGTTCAGAGCGTTTCTATTGGCAACTCGATGGTGTCTATACGACCGCCGTGGGATACGCGGGCGGTTACACGCCGAACCCGTACTACGAGGAGGTTTGTTCTGGGCGCACCGGGCACAACGAGGTTGTCTTCGTCGTGTTCGACCCCGAAGTCGTCAGCTATGAAGATCTGCTCGCAGTGTTTTGGGAGGTGCACGACCCCACCCAGTTCATGCGTCAACACAACGACATCGGTACCCAGTACCGCAGCGAGATCTACGTCTATGACGAGGCTCAGAGAGCCGCGGCTGCGGCCAGCCTCGACAAATACCAAGGGCTACTGAACGGGGCCGGATACGGCGAGATCGCCACCACCGTGGTGGACGCGCCGGTCTTCTATTTTGCCGAGGAATACCATCAGCAGTATCTCCACCGGAACCCCGGCGGATACTGCAACCACGGCGTCTGCCAGGTCCGCTACGCCTGACCAGCCGGTTGGGTCAGGCGCCGATCAGTCCGCCGATCAGATCAAGGGGTTGATCAGATCGACTGGCTCGGGAAACCGGGGCCTTCGTGATCAAGTCCGTCCATGCCTGCATTGAGGCGGGCCTCGCTCATCAACTCCGCCATCACCGGGCCGAGTTCGGTCGGATCGTCGGGCTGCTCGGCGGTCGGACCAAGATGCCAACCTTCGGCGATCCCGAGGTGGCGCCCGCGAATATCAAAGACCCGGCCAGTGACCTTGCCCGCCTCGGGGCTGGCCAACCAGGTGGTGACCACCGCTATCCAACGCGGGGACATGGCCTCCATGGCCGACTCGGTAAGGTTCTCCGCGCCACCCATCAACGGCAGAGTGAGGCGAGAAACAGCCGTGGGAGCCAGGCAATTCACTGTCACGCCATACTTCACTAGTTCTTGCGCGGTGATGATCGTAAAGGCCGCGATTCCAGCTTTGGCCGCACCGTAGTTGGATTGACCGACGTTGCCGTAGATTCCGGAGGGTGAGGCGGTGTTGATGATGCGGCCGTAGGCTTCGCCCCCCGACTTGACCTGGGCCCGCCAGTGGACCGCGGCGTGATGCGACGGTCCGAACGTGCCCTTCAGGTGGACCGCGAGCACTGCGTCCCAGTCGTCCTCGCTCATCGAGAACACCATGCGGTCACGCAAGATTCCGGCGTTGTTGACGACGATGTTGATATCGCCGTAGGTGTCGATCGCTTGATCGATCATGGCCTTGGCTTCGTCGAACTTAGCCACGTTGCCGCCATTGACAACGGCCTCACCACCCATCGCCTCGATCTCAGCGACGACCTCTTGTGCCGGGGTCAAGCTGCCGGGACCGCCGAACTCGTCGCCACCGAGATCGTTGACGACGATTTTGGCACCGTGTTCGGCCATCATGATGGCGTGGTCGCGACCGATGCCGCGGCCTGCGCCGGTGATGAGAGCGACCTTGCCCTCAAGCAGCTTTCCCATATCCCCTCCGGTGTTAGAACCTGCCGAAACGGGCAGGAAGCAAAAAGTTAACGATCGTTATTCTAGGCACCGCATCGCTTTATCCCTTCGCCGCTTCGTCGGTGATTCCCAACCGGTGTTCAGGTTGGTTACCAGCCGCGCGCCACCCATTCGTCGAAACTCGGGACTTCGTTGCCGATGGTTGTGTCGGCGCCGTGGCCCGGCAGCACGATCGTGTCTGCGTCGAATACCCGAAACATACGGTCTTCGATGCTGCGCAGGATGGTCGGGAAGTCTCCACCTTCGAAGCTTGTAGCTCCCGGTCCGCCGGGAAAGAGCGTGTCGCCGGTGAACAGCAGCGGCGTGTCTTGCACGCTGAATGACATGGATCCCGGGGTGTGGCCCGGTGTGTGATGGGTATGGATTCGCAGCTTGCCGATCTCGATCACCGATTCATCGGTGAGGAGGTAGTCGTAGCTTGGCAGCATGGCGGCGTCTTCAGCGGTCACACCGACCTTGTAACCGGCTTCACGCACGGCCGGCACAGCCTGTATGTGATCCCAGTGGCCATGAGTCTCGAGCACGGTGCGCACATCAAGTGCACGGCACAGTTCCAACAGTCGATCGTGTTCGTTGGCTGCATCAAGCAGAACACCTTCTCCTGTCTCGCGGCAACGGACTACGAAGACGTTGTTGTCCACGGGGCCAACGACGAGGCGGTGCACCTCAACGCGGCTATCAGACCAGTGCAGTGTTGGAGCAGACGATGTTGAAGCAGACGGTGTTGGAGCAGACGGCGTTGGAGCAGACGATGTTGAAGCAGACGGTGTTGGAGCAGACGGCGTTGGAGCAGACGGCGTTGGAGCAGACGGCGTTGGAGCAGACAGTGTTGGAGCAGACGGCGTTGGAGCAGACGGAGTCACACCGAGATCGTAGCGGCGGAGCGGTCCTCAGGCAGCCGATTCGTCTTCAACTATTCGCACGTTGCCGAGGGGCACTCCGGGGACGCCGCAATTCCAGCAAGCATCCGCGCTGGTTCCTCTCCAGGTGACATCGCAACGGATGCAGCGCAGTCGCCGTTCGACTCCGTGGATCGCCGGGGAGACTGAAGCTAAATCGGTCACAGATGTCACACTATGCACACCCACCATGACAAGGGGGTGATCCCCGGCCACCTGTCGGATTTTGAGCCGGGCGCTCTAGCCTGCGTTGAGCAGAATCAGGAGATTTCCATGGCCCCAACCCCTCGCCCAGAGAGCGATGGCTCGAGTCCCAAACAACAGCGGTTCGATGAACCGCCGGCAATGTTCATCGACACGACCAAGACCTACACAGCAACGATGGAAACATCGCTTGGCACGATGACCATCCACCTCGACGCCGCGTCCGCTCCCAAGACCGTCAACAACTTCGTGACCTTGTCGCGCTACCACTATTACGACGGTGTCGCCTTTCACCGCATCATCAACGGTTTCATGTGTCAGGGCGGTGATCCCGATGGTACGGGCCGTGGTGGCCCCGGTTACCGCTTCGAGGACGAACTACCCCGCCCCGGGCGCTACGAGATCGGTTCTTTGGCGATGGCCAACGCCGGTCCCAACACCAACGGCAGTCAGTTCTTCATCGTTTCGGGGGCGAACGGCGTGGGCTTGCCACCGCAGTACTCGTTGTTTGGCAAAGTCGTGTCCGGTCTTGATGTGCTCGACGAGATGCAGCAGGTCAAAACCGACCGCAACGACCGCCCTTTGACCGATGTGGTCATCTCATCGGTCACGATCAGTGAGTCAGACTGACATGGCTATCGAGACAATCGGCGTTATCGGCACCGGCGCGATGGGCAGTGGAATTATCGAAGTTGCGGCTAAGGCGGGAGTCGCTGTCGTTGCCCACGACATCAACGCCGCAGCTATCGAGGCAGGCAAGACGAGGGTGGAGGGATCGCTGGACAAGGCGGTCACGCGGGGCAAACTCGACGAATCCGCCCGCGACAGCGCTACCGCGAGAATCACCTGGACCACCGACCTCGCAGACATGAACGGATGCCAACTAGCCGTTGAGGCGGCGCCGGAAATCCTTGATCTCAAGCTCGACATCTTGAAGCAGCTCGATGCGATATTGCCCGACGGGGCGATTATGGCGACCAATACCTCGTCGATACCGATCATCGACATTGCCATGGGGACCGAGCGTCCCGAGCAAGTATGTGGGATGCACTTTTTCAACCCGGCAACGGTCATGCGGCTCGTGGAAGTCATCTCCACGCAACGCACCGATGCTGCTGTGGCACAGGCCGCTGCGAGTTTCGCTACCGATGTGCTCGGTAAACGGGTCGTGCATTGCAAGGATCGGGCCGGCTTCGTTGTCAACGCCTTGCTGGTGCCTTTTCTGTGTCAGGCCATCGCCATGTTTGAGGCAGGCCATGCCTCAGCCGAGGACATTGATGAGGCGATGAAACTCGGGGCAGGTCACCCGATGGGCCCGCTGGCGTTGTGCGACATGATCGGACTTGACGTGATGTTGTGGACCGCCGAGTCGTTGTACGACGAATACAACGAACGCTTCCTAGCTCCCCCACCGCTACTTCGGCGGATGGTGTCTGCAGGTCACCTCGGACGCAAGTCCGGCAAGGGCTTCTACGACTACTGAGCCGCTCTGCTTTCGCCGGGCGCAACCGGAGCCGCGGAACTCTGCTTTCGCCGGGCGCAACCGGAGCCGCGGGACTTCTCGACGCTCTGCTTTCGCCGGGCGCAACCGGAGCCGCGGGACTTCTCGACGCTCTGCTTTCGCCGGGCGCAACCGGAGCCGCGGAACTTCTCGACGCTCTGCTTTCGCCGGGCGCAACCGGAGCCGTGGGGGTTCTACGACGCTCTGCTTTCGCCGGGCGCAACCGGAGCCGCGGAACTTCTCAACTACTTACGTCTCTCCCAATCGTTGGCTTCGGCGAAGGCTTCCCGCTCGGCTCTGATGGCGAAATAGGCGTCTCGGTGACAACGACTGCTTCGCAGTTCACGGAAATAGTCGCCGAGATAAGCCCAGAGAAACGCCCAACAACCTGCCTCGTGCCATTGTCGAACGTGGATGAGTTCGTGTGCCAACAATTTGCGATTGCCGCTTCGGTCATTGTCGGTCCGCAGCAGTACGAACCGACCGACCGCCATTCCGCTTGAACCGAACGGAAGCACCGGCACTCGCACTATTCGCACCCGTTCAGCCAACTCACGGCTGAGAACATCGTACGATTGGATTTCAGGTCCCTCTAATCGTCTCATGTTCAACACGATCGTATTCGACTTCCGCGTGGCGTCTTGAAGACTGTTCGCGACATCCTGCCGCTGTTCTTCGGTCTGAAGATGCAAGTTCGCATCAGCGTGGTCTTAGCCGCGTCGGCGATGCTGTTGTTGACCACCGCCTTGTTGGCCGAGCCGACCGACAATCTCGCTGGTGACGTGAACGCCACAAGCACAACCACAACAACGACCACGACCACCACCCCGACCACGACCACGACGACCACGACCACGATCCCTGAATACTCCGGTTGGGTGGATCCCGAATCGTCGGGCATGCCGTGGGGTACCGAGGTTCGGGGGTTGCTGACATTTCGCGGCAATCCAACTCGTACCTACTACGGAGAGGGTCCGGTGCCGTCTGCGCCACAAATACTCTGGAAGTTCCCCACAGAAGGTTCTTTGTGTTCGCTTTCCACGACCGGCGGTGTGACCACAACCTGGTGTGGATCAGGGTGGACGGGCCAACCTGCCGTCTTTGAGTACAAAAACAAAACCTGGGTGACACTGGGTAGCTACAGCGGCAACGTCCATTTCCTCAACTTCGACGATGGTTCCCAGATCCTCTCCGACTTCGTCACAGGCGACATCATCAAAGGTTCCGTGACCATCGACCCCGACGGATTCCCGCTGCTCTACACCGGCAGTCGCGACGGCTACTACCGAGTCCTCTCCTTCGACGGCGACGAACCCGTCGAACTCTGGAAACTGTCTGCGCGCGATGTCTTTCCGATCATGTGGAACGACGATTGGGATGGGGCGGGGTTGGTCCTCGACGACTACCTCTTTGTTGGCGGAGAGAATTCTCAGTTCCATATCGTCAAACTAAACCGGGACTATGACACCGAGGGCAGGGTCACAGTTGATCCGCACCTGGTGTTCAACGCCCCGGGATGGGACGACGAACTGATTGCAGCCGTCGGCGGGAACGTCTCGATCGAGAACTCGGTGGCCATTTCAGCCAACCTGGTCTATTTCGCGAATTCTGGAGGGTTGATTCAGGGGTGGGACATCACCGATCTGGCCGATGGCGTCGATCCGACACGAGTGTTCCGCTTCTGGGCCGGCGATGATGTCGACGCCTCCCTGGTGATCGACAGCGACCAAATGATCTACGCGGCGGCCGAATACGAGCGGGGCAATGCTCGCAGTCAAGAAGTCGGTCAGATTTTCAAGATCGACCCTTCGCGCCCGGATGATCCGCTCGTCTGGAAGGTCGACGCGCGTCCATATATCGGTGCCGGCGTTTGGGCCACACCGGGGCTGTACAAGGACATCGTCATCGTGCCCACCGACACAGGCGCCGTGTTGGGGCTCGACCGCGCCACCGGTGCACAGCGCTGGTCGATCAAACTCCAAGGACCGACCTGGTCGTCCCCGGTGATCGTCGATGACGTGTGGATCCAGGGAGATTGCGCGGGTTTCTTGCGTGCGTTCGATGTGTCTGACACATCCGTCGAACCAGCCCAGCTGTGGGAGATCCACCTCGGTGGGTGCATCGAGTCAACTCCGGCTGTCTGGGGTGGCAGGATCATCGTCGGCACCCGTTCAGGACAGATCTTCGCTGTCGGCTGAGTTCAACGACGATGCACGCTGGCTAGCCACCCGGCCGCGGTTGATCGGGGCCGAGCCTTGGGCGAACTACGGCCGGTGCCAACTGGAACCGCTGGGGGTGTCTTCTACCACGATGCCCAACGCTGTAAGTTCCTCGCGAATTCGGTCGGCTTGGGCGAAGTCCTTGGCTTCTCGTGCTGCAGAACGAGCCGCAACCAACGCCTCGATCTCATCATCGCTAGCCGAACCACCAGCGCTTCTGGCGCCACGAGGTCCGCCGACTCCGATACCGAGCGCTCCAGCCAGATCGATCACGGTGGCAACCAAGGAAGCAACCTCTGCGGTGTCGCTGGTGCGGCTTGCGTCGAGGGCTGTGTTGGCTTTCCGAACCGTGTCGAAGATGACGGCGATGGCTTCGGGGGTACCCAGGTCGTTGTCCATCGCAGCCGCAAACGCCTCCAGCGACGCGGTATCTCGCTTGGTTCCGTCGAGAGAAGTGCCGGCGGCGTTGGCCCTGCGAGCCATGGCGTCGATGCGTTCGATGCCGGCCCGGGCCTGAGTCATCACCTCGGCGTTGACCTCCATGGTCTTGCGGTAATGAGTCTGCAGCAACAGCAGGCGCAGGGCCCGGGCGTTCAACGGGTGCTCGTCGAGCAGGTCGCGAACGGTGCGGAAGTTGCCGAGTGATTTTGCCATCTTCTCGCCGCCGACATTGAGCATGGCGTTGTGCAGCCAGTGCTGCGCGAACGGCCGACCCGCAGCGATCGCTTCTGCCCGTTCGTTGGTGTGATGAGGGAAGACGAGATCGTCGCCTCCGCCGTGGAGGTCGAATCCGTCACCGAGGAGGCCGAGGCTCATGGCCACGCATTCGATGTGCCAGCCCGGGCGTCCCGGTCCCCACGGTGAGGGCCAGGTTGGTTCGTTGGGCTTGGCCGACTTCCAGAGTGCGAAGTCGAGCGGGTCCTCTTTGAACTCGTCTACCTCCACCCGAGCCCCTGAGCCTGCCGCGAGTTCATCGAAACTGCGGTGCACGAGGTCGCCGTATCCCGGCACAGCACGCACCCGCAGATACACACCCGATTCGGTGGTGTAGGCCGATCCGTTGCTTACGAGGGTCTCGATGAACGCAACCATCTCGTCGACGAATTCGGTGGCGTGTGGTCGGTCGTGGGGATGCAGAATGTTGAGTTCGTCCATCACTTCGATGTAGACCGCTTCCCATCGTTCGGCCACTTGAGGTTCGGTGAGGCCTTCCGTGTTGGCCCGGTTGATGATGTTGTCGTCGATATCGGTGACGTTGGCGACGTGACGAACCTCAACGCCTCGCCATTCGAGGTAGCGGCGTAGGACGTCGTAGGTGAGGGCTTGGCGGGCATGACCGAGGTGCGGGTGGTCATAGACCGTTGGCCCACAGGCGTAGAACGAGACCTTCCCGGGGTCTCGCTGGGCCAGGGGCCGAACCTTCATGGAGAGCGTGTCGTATAAGCGGATCAAGGGACTATCGGATCGGGGGGTCGGATCGGGGGGTCGGATCGGGTTGGGTCGGGGGGTCGGATCGGGTTGGGTCGGGGGGTCGGATCGGGTTGGGTCGGGGGGTCGGATCGGGTTGGGTCGGGGGGTCGGATCGGGTTGGGTCGGGGGGTCGGATCGGGTTGGGTCGGGGGGTCGGATCGGGTTGGGTCGGGGGGTCGGTTAGGCGACCGGAGCCGCCGGGGTATCGAGTTCAATGCCGTACACACCGGCCAATTCTCCCAGCACGGCTGGTGCTGTCGGGTCGTCGCCTCCTGCGAGAATGGCTGTGGCGAGTCCAAGCAACTCATTTCGTGCTCGGGGGGCGTTGAGGTCGTTGTCAAGGGCGGCGCGCATGCGGCTTGCGAAGGGGGCCGGGTCGGGTCCTGCGCTGGCGTTGGCTGCCGCTAGCAGCAAATCAAGTCCCGCTGTGGCCTCGTGGATGTCGTCGTCGAACCATTCCCAGTCGTCGCGGTAGTGGTGGGCCATCAGGGCTAGACGGATCGCTCTCGGGTCGGCGAGTTTCGACAATTCGCTGACGAAGACGAGGTTGCCGAGCGACTTCGACATCTTTGTGCCTTCGTAGGCGACCATCCCGCAGTGCATCCAGTGGCGCACGAAGGTTGTGCCGGTGGCGGCTTCGCTTTGCGCTCGTTCGCATTCGTGATGCGGGAAGATCAGATCACTTCCGCCGCCGTGTAGGTCGAGGGTGGTGCCGAGCAGACCCATCGACATGGCGCTGCATTCGATGTGCCATCCAGGGCGGCCCGGCCCCCACGGCGATTCCCATGCGGGTTCGTCGGGCAGCGACGGTTGCCACAGCACGAAGTCGAGCGGATTGCGTTGACGGGGGTCGTCGGGATGACCGCCGCGTTCGGCAGCCAGTTCGATCATGGTTACCTCGTCGTAGCCGGAGACCGCTCCGAAAGTGTCGAAGGTCGTCACATCGAAGAATGTGGCACCTTCGACGGTGTAGGTGTGGCCGCCTTTTTCGAGGGTCGTGATCAGCTCGATCATCTCCGGTACCCATACGCGGGCGTGGGGTTCGGCTGTGACTTCTCGGGTGTTGAGCGCGGCCATGTCACCGTGGAAGCGGGCGGTTTCGGCGGCCGCCAACTCTAAGAAGTCGACGCCTAGCTCCCGTGCCTTGCCGAGGATGCTGTCGTCGACATCGGTGATGTTGCGGACGAGTCTCACGGTGTGGCCGAGTTCTTCGAGCCGTCGGATCAACAGGTCGTAAGTCAGATAGGTGTTGGCGTGGCCCAGATGGGTCGAGTCATACGGTGTGATACCGCAGACATAAATCGATACTTCTTCGCCCGGCTCAAAGGGAACTATCGAGTTACGCGCTGTGTCGTAGAGGAGCACCCCGCAACGGTAGCGCCCCAACCACACCGCGGACCCACTCCCCGCTTGAATCCGAAGAGCCCGACAACCGAAACCGGTGCACCGAGCCCCTGGAGGCTGTCGGCGACATCGTCGCTGTACCAGCCGGCTGAGGACGATGGCCAAGCGCAGGGAGCGAGTTGCCCCGCCACCGGTGCCATGCGGGCCACTCCAAGGCAACCGAGTAGGGCTCTGCGCAGACGGCCGCGTCTTCCTCAACGCGCCAGCGGGCCACGAGCCGGGAAGGTGTGTTTTTGTGAGCCGCGCTCGCCGTGGCAGCGCCCCACCAACGAGCAGACCAACGAGGACCGGCTGTCGCAACGACCGGTAGAGCTTGCCCAAGTTTCACCGCGGAGATGCCCCCCTGAACTGCCGACCGCGTGCCTCGACAACACGCATCGTCGCAGATCAGAGGGGCTTTTCTGCGGACCCACACACCCAAACCCACCAGACTCATGACAATCAGGGCTTGCTTTCGACGCCGAACTAACTATAGTCGTAACCACTATCGCATTGGAGAGTCCAATGCGATGAGATGCGCCCGGCGGGACACAGGATGCACATATGAAGACACAGCATGCACATATGATGAGACCGCGGCGGGGCCTCACCGTCCTGAGTGCGGCACTGCTGATCACCGTCCTGAGTGCGGCACTGCTGACGATGCCCGCGGGAGCCGTCGTGAATCCCGTGAACCCGAGGATTCCGAATGACAATCTCGTGACCCCGGAGATCCCGAAGGTCAAGAAGGTGTGCCTCCACGACGGGGGTCACGGGTACGAGTTCGAGGTCGTCCAACTCGGCAGGACAAGGTGGCTGAGGGTCAGCCTCGGGACCGCGGTCCTGGATTTCGGGACAGGGATAACGGTCAAGGACGCGTTCACCTATGTGAACCACGTGTGGACACGCGATGACGACGAGTACGTCAAGACCGCCACCATGGACGTCCCTGTTCCTCGTGCCAGCATTGCCAACTTTTACGCAGTGTGCAGACGCACTGACAGCGCGACGCAAGCGGCGGTGGACTCATCAACGGCGTGGCAGCAAGTCGTCAACGCGACGAGCTACGCAGCGCAAACCGCTGCGTGGAATCGGTGGCATAGCCAGCACTGTGTGACGGGCGGTTCGGTGAACTGCGGGGCGACATTCCCGACGTTGGCGGAGACGTGCGCACTGTACCCCGATTTAGTCCTCTCCACGGGAGAGGATTGTTCCCGCCAGTGATCTGCGCGTCGACGTAGCCGGCTGCAGCCCGTGCCGCCGCGAGGGACGAGTTGGCGCAAGCCTGCTGTGAGGAGTCTGGTTGCAGCCGCAATGGTCGCGTCGATCATCGCGGCTGTTCCCGCGGCCGCGGGAGCGCAGCAGGATGTGTTCTCTGATGTGACCGAGGGGGTGCACAAGCCGGCGATCAACATTCTGGGGGAGATGGGCCTGTTCGAGGGCACACTCTGCGGCGAGGGCATGTTCTGTCCGGGCGAGCCGATCAAGCGATCCGACATGGCTGTGTGGCTCATACGCGCCCTCGGAGATGAAGAATGTGGCACCTTCGACGGTGTAGGTGTGGCCGCCTTTTTCGAGGGTCGTGATCAGCTCGATCATCTCCGGTACCCATACGCGGGCGTGGGGTTCGGCTGTGACTTCTCGGGTGTTGAGCGCGGCCATGTCACCGTGGAAGCGGGCGGTTTCGGCGGCCGCCAACTCTAAGAAGTCGACGCCTAGCTCCCGTGCCTTGCCAAGGATGCTGTCGTCGACATCGGTGATGTTGCGGACGAGTCTCACGGTGTGGCCGAGTTCTTCGAGCCGTCGGATCAACAGGTCGTAGGTCAGATAGGTGTTGGCGTGGCCCAGATGGGTCGAGTCATACGGTGTGATACCGCAGACATAAATCGATACTTCTTCGCCCGGCTCAAAGGGAACTATCGAGTTACGCGCCGTGTCGTAGAGGAGCACCCCCGCAACCGTAGCGCCCCGATCCCAAGTTGCTTCTAGTGGGAATTGGCGCCATTGCTGAGCGAGTACCCGCGCCACAACACCCAAAATGTGCGTTGGCTGCTGTCAATCTGATTCGATTGTGTCTGAATATCTTTGATGATACTGTGATGCCCGTAAGCCACTTCCCCCCTGAATCGATCATTACGAATTGGATGGGAGACCATGGTGGCCCTGACAGAGCAGCAGCGAGCGGAGATCTACAGCAGCCTCGCCGACACGGTAGGTCAACAGGAAGCGGAGTTCCTTATGGCACAGCAACCACCTGGAGGATGGGAGCAGTTCGCCACGAAACGTGACCTGGCAGACCTTGAGGTCAAGACACAGGCCGGATTCGTTGAACTCAACGCCAAGATGGACGTCCAGTTCGCGCAACTCCGCGAGCAGCTCGCTGAGCGATTCGCGGAGATCAAGAAGCATTTCGCGGCGGTCGACACGCGGTTCGCGGATCTGTCGGACAAACGCAGCAGAGACGTTCGGGCGTTCGTTGTGGCAATCGCCGTGATGACGGTCTCCGTCTGCGTCTCGGTCTTCCTGGCCGCCTAGCAATTCGACCACGCCCGTCAGATGGTCCCAGAAGAAGCGACACTACGACCTCATCCCCGCTTAAGGCTGACCCGCTAGCCCAAGACACTGGAACTCTGGGCTGTGCGGTCAGGCGAGGAGTATGCCGCCTGCCATAGCCCCGCACACGGTCACCGAGAACCCTGCCATCGTCAGCACCATTACTCGAGTCTGTTCCGTGATCTTCTTGGAGAAACTGCTGTCAAGCTTTCCGATTTTGCTGTCGAGCTCGCCGATCTTTGTGGAGAATTTGCTGTCGAGCTTTCCGATTTTGCTGTCGAGCTGTCCGATCTTTATCGATAGTCCTGCGACCTCTTTGGAGATCTCCCCTCGCAGATTCACAAATTCCGCAGCCACCGCAGTGAACTGAGCGTCTACTTGATCGAACTTCGCGGTTATCGCTGTCGACAGCGCCTTGAGATCGTCTTTGGTTGCGACTTGGTCCCAAGAAAATGGCGGTAGGGAGTCCATGAGTTTCCTGGCCACATCCTCTCCGTGTACTTCGATCAAACTGTTGAGGAGCTCAAAACGCTCCTGCTCGCCTTCCGCCATGGCAAGGCTCCCTTCGTCAAGTTTCTTGTTTCGGGAAGTTGCCGCCATTGCTGAGCGAGTGGACGCACCATATCACCAGACCTGCGGTAGAACCAATATCAAGCAGAACTAGTATCTCTGAATGGCTTTGGTGATACTGTGATGCCCGTAAGCCACTTCCCCCCTGACTCGATCATTGCGGAGTTCCTTATGGCACAGCAACCACCTGGAGGATGGGAGCAGTTCGCCACGAAACGTGACCTGGCAGACCTTGAGGTCAAGACCCAGGCCGGATTCGTTGAACTCAACGCCAAGATGGACGTCCAGTTCGCGCAGCTCCGCGAGCAGCTCGCTGAGCGATTCGCGGCGGTCGACACGCGGTTCGCGGATCTGTCGGACAAACGCAGCAGAGACGTTTGGGCGTTCGTTGTGGCAATCGCCGTGATGACGGTCTCCATCTGCGTCTCGGTCTTCCTGGCCGCCTAGCAATTCGGCACACCCGTCAGATGGTCCCAGAAGAAGCGACACTACGACCTCATCCCCGCTTAAGGCCGACCCGCTAGCCCAAGACACTGGAACTCTGAGCTGTGCGGTCAGGCGAACAGGATGCCGCCGGCCATAGCCCCGCACACGGTCACCGAGAACCCCGCCATCGTCAGCACCATTACTCGAGTCTGTTCCGTGATCTTCTTGGAGAAACTGCTATCGAGCTTTCCGATCTTTATCGATAGTCCTGCGATCTCTTTGAAGAGGTTGCCCTCGACCTTCGAGATCTCCCCTCGCAGATTCACAAACTCCGCAGCCACCGCAGTGAACTGAGCGTCGACTTGATCGAACTTCGCGGTTATCGCTGTGGACAGCGCCTTGAGATCGTCTTTGGTCGCGACTTGGTCCCAAGAAAATGGCGGTAGGGAGTCCATGAGTTTCCTGGCCACATCCTCTCCGTGTACTTCGATCAAACTGTTGAGGAGCTCAAAACGCTCCTGCTCGCCTTCCGCCATGGCAAGGCTCCCTTCGTCAAGTTTCTTGTTTCGGGAAGTTGCCGCCATTGCTGAGCGAGTGGACGCACCATATCACCAGACCTGCGGTAGAACCAATATCAAGCAGAACTAGTATCTCTGAATGGCTTTGGTGATACTGTGATGCCCGTAAGCCACTTCCCCCCTGACTCGATCATTGCGGAGTTCCTTATGGCACAGCAACCACCTGGAGGATGGGAGCAGTTCGCCACGAAACGTGACCTGGCAGACCTTGAGGTCAAGACCCAGGCCGGATTCGTTGAACTCAACGCCAAGATGGACGTCCAGTTCGCGCAGCTCCGCGAACAACTCGCTGAGCGATTCGCGGCGGTCGACACGCGGTTCGCGGATCTGTCGGACAAACGCAGCAGAGACGTTTGGGCGTTCGTTGTGGCAATCGCCGTGATGACGGTCTCCATCTGCGTCTCGGTCTTCCTGGCCGCCTAGCAATTCGGCACACCCGTCAGATGGTCCCAGAAGAAGCGACACTACGACCTCATCCCCGCTTAAGGCCGACCCGCTAGCCCAAGACACTGGAACTCTGAGCTGTGCGGTCAGGCGAACAGGATGCCGCCGGCCATAGCCCCGCACACGGTCACCGAGAACCCTGCCATCGTCAGCACCATTACTCGAGTCTGTTCCGTGATCTTCTTGGAGAAACTGCTATCGAGCTTTCCGATTTTGCTGTCGAGCTGTCCGATCTTTATCGATAGTCCTGCGATCTCTTTGAAGAGGTTGCCCTCGACCTTCGAGATCTCCCCTCGCAGATTCACAAACTCCGCAGCCACCGCAGTGAACTGAGCGTCGACTTGATCGAACTTCGCGGTTATCGCTGTGGACAGCGCCTTGAGATCGTCTTTGGTTGCGACTTGGTCCCAAGAAAATGGCGGTAGGGAGTCCATGAGTTTCCTGGCCACATCCTCTCCGTGTACTTCGATCAAACTGTTGAGGAGCTCAAAACGCTCCTGCTCGCCTTCCGCCATGGCAAGGCTCCCTTCGTCAAGTTTCTTGTTTCGGGAAGTTGCCGCCATTGCTGAGCGAGTGGACGCACCATATCACCAGACCTGCGGTAGAACCAATATCAAGCAGAACTAGTATCTCTGAATGGCTTTGGTGATACTGTGATGCCCGTAAGCCACTTCCCCCCTGACTCGATCATTGCGGAGTTCCTTATGGCACAGCAACCACCTGGAGGATGGGAGCAGTTCGCCACGAAACGTGACCTGGCAGACCTTGAGGTCAAGACACAGGCCGGATTCGTTGAACTCAACGCCAAGATGGACGTCCAGTTCGCGCAGCTCCGCGAACAACTCGCTGAGCAGTTCGCGGAGATTAAGAAGCAGTTCGCAGCGGTCGACACCCGGTTCGCGCAGATCGACACGCGGTTCGCGGCGGTCGACACCCGGTTCGCGGAGCTGTCGGACAAACGCAGCAGAGATGTCTGGGGGTTCGTTGTGGCGATCACTGTGGTGACTGTGTCCATCTGCGGCTCGGTCTTCCTGGCGGCTTGGCAATTCGCACCAGCTTGAACGACGCACCCTTGGTTGCTGACGCTATTTTAGAAATTGCCCTCAAGATAATTTCAAATTTGTCTGCGCATTAGTTACAAAACTGCCCTTCGGTCACTCGGCTTGTTGGTCTCGCAGGGCGATCGTCCCAGTGGAGATAGGCCAGCGCCGACAACAAGTAGAACAGCGCCGACAGCACGTCCTTGCGCTCAATGGCCCAAACCACCGAATCCACATGCATCGGATGCACCGCGAACACCGCCGCGGCGAACCAGGCACCAGGCATACCCAAACGCCGCAACCGCGAGCACGGATGCGCCCCACAGGGCCAGTCTGCCACAACATCGGCCGACAACGAGAAAGACCACAGGTCATGGCTGTGATCGGGATCGACTAACTCAATCGGCAACGCTACCACCATCCGACGGTCGCATTGACGCAGTCGTAGATTGACTTCTGAAGTAGTGCAGATATCATTGGATCATGCGAGTCGTCGAGCGTCCCTTCTCGGAGTTCTTGCGGCACCCCAACGATGTGGTGGCCGAACTGGCTGAGCATGATGTGATGCTGCGGCGGCGTAACGCCCCCGCGTTGTGGCTGACCCGTGCCGACCATCACACGGACCGTCGGGAGGCCTTCGAGGCGACCGCCCGGCTGCTGCGCTACCTTGCGGCCCACAGCCCTGGGGCCTTGGTCGCGGCGCTGGAGGAGGCCTACGCATGGGTGGAGTTCCTGCCTAGCGGCGCCCGCAACCGCTTCGCTGAGGAACTGACCCGGACACTACTTGCGGCAGCCTCGGTAGACCTCTACAGGTCCGTCGCGCAACTAGTGCGCGAATGGAAGGCCACAGCCGAGATCTACGCCGATCCCGAACTCGCTCGACAGCTCACCGAGCCCCTGGAGGCTGTCGGCGACATCGTCGCTGTACCAGCCGGCTGAGGACGATGGCCAAGCGCAGGGAGCGAGTTGCCCCGCCACCGGTGCCATGCGGGCCACTCCAAGGCAACCGAGTAGGGCTCTGCGCAGACGGCCGCGTCTTCCTCAACGCGCCAGCGGGCCACGAGCCGGGAAGGTGTGTTCTTGTGAGCCGCGCTCGCCGTGGCAGCGTCCCACCAACGAGCAGACCAACGAGGACCGGCTGTCGCAACGACCGGTAGAGTTTGCCCAAGTTTCACCTCGGAGATGCCCCCCCCTGAACTGCCGACCGCGTGCCTCGACAACACGCATCGTCGCAGATCAGAGGGGCTTTTCTGCGGACTCACACACTCAAACCCACCAGACTCATGACAATCAGGGCTTGCTTTCGACGCCGCACTAACTATAGTTGGAACGACTATCGCATTGGAGAGTCCAATGCGTTGAGATGCGCCCGGCGCGACATAGGATGCACACATGATGACACAGGATGCACATATGATGAGACCGCGACGGGGGGGCCTCACCGTCGTGAGGGTGGCACTGCTGACGGCACTGCTGACGGCACTGCTGACGATGCCCGCGGGAGCCGTCGTGAATCCCGTGAACCCGACGATTCCGGTGGTTAGAGCCACGGACCCTGTGAATCTCACGAACCCGCCGATCCCGAAGGTCAGGAAGTTCTGCAATGACGGGTCTATGCAGTACCAGAATGACGGGCCTGAGCTGTACCAGTTTGAGCTCGTCGCGGCCCGCGATTCAATACCAGGCAGGCCGGGGAGCGTTAGGGAGTGGCTGACGATCAGCCGGTCGGAAACCACGAGGGACGGGTTCAGCTATGAGAACGGCGTGTGGAAACGCCATGACGACAAGTACTTCAAAGTGGGCGACGACGACAGGTCGCATCCTGCCCCCATTGCCAACTTTTACGCAGTGTGCACACCCACTGCCACTCCGCTTGACATCGCGACGCAAGCGGCGATGGACTCATCAACGGCGTGGCAGGAAGTCATAGACGCGACGTCAGGGGAGGAGGGGGCGCGCTACGGAACGCTAGTCGCTGCGTGGAATCGGTGGCATAGGGACCACTGTGTCCCGGGCGGTACGGTGGACTGCGGGGCGACATTCCCGACGTTGGCGGAGACGTGCGCACTGAACCCCGGGATAAGGCTCTCCACGGGAGAACTTTGTCCCGGGTGATCTGCGCGTCGACGTAGCCGGCTGCAGCCCGTGCCGCCGCGAGGGACGAGCTGGCGCAAGGCTGCTGTGAGGAGTCTGGTTGCAGCCGCAATGGTCGCGTCGATCATCGCGGCTGTTCCCGCGGCCGCGGCCGCGCAGCAGGATGTGTTCTCTGATGTGACCGAGGGGGTGCACAAGCCGGCGATCAACATTCTGGGGGAGATGGGCCTGTTCGAGGGCACACTTTGCGGCGAGGGCATGTTCTGTCCGGGCGAGCCGATCAAGCGATCCGACATGGCTGTGTGGCTCATACGCGCCCTCGGAGATGAGGAGCTTCCCGCAGCTGGGACCACCCGGTTCGCAGACGTCGACGCCGACCAGTGGTGGGCGCCCTACGTCGAACGACTAGCAGAACTCGAGATCACCGTCGGTTGTAGCCAAGAGCCGCTGCGCTACTGCCCCGACACCTCGGTGAGCCGCGGCCAGATGGCGAGTATCCTGGTGCGGGCCTTCGATTTGGAGCCGGCTGAACCCGCGGGCTTTGTCGACACCGAAGGCAGCGTCAACGAAGCCGACATCGACGCTCTGGCCGCGTCTGGAATCACCGGGGGCTGTAAGAGGGACCCGCTGCAGTACTGCACCAGCGACCCCAGCAGACGATCCCACATGGCCACCTTCCTCGCCAGAGCCCTCGGACTCGTCCAATCACCCACACATCCCGCGCAGCAGGATGTGTTCTCTGATGTGACCGAAGGGGTGCACAAGCCGGCGATCGACATTCTGGGGGAGATGGGCCTGTTCGAGGGCACACTCTGCGGCGAGGGCATGTTCTGTCCGGGCGAGCCGATCAAGCGATCCGACATGGCTGTGTGGCTCATACGCGCCCTCGGAGATGAGGAGCTTCCCCCAGCTGGGACCACCCGGTTCGCAGACGTCGACGCCGACCAGTGGTGGGCGCCCTACGTCGAACGACTCGCAGAACTCGAGATCACCGTCGGTTGTAGCCAAGAGCCGCTGCGCTACTGCCCCGACACCTCGGTGAGCCGCGGCCAGATGGCGAGTATCCTGGTGCGGGCCTTCGATTTGGAGCCGGCTGAACCCGCGGGCTTTGTCGACACCGAAGGCAGCGTCCACGAAGCCGACATCGACGCGCTGGCCGCGTCTGGAATCACCGTGGGCTGCAACAGGGACCCGCTGCAGTACTGCACCAGCGACCCCGGCAGACGATCGGAGATGGCCACCATGCTCGCCAGAGCCCTCAGACGCGTCCAAGCACCCACACCAGCCGCCTTCGAGTTCCGCTACTGGGACCACCAAGCCCTGATCGACCTGCCGCTGTGGGCGCACTGCCCTGCAGAAGTGTGGCCGTCGGGTCTCATTGATCTGCTCGATGGATTTGACATCACCTGGGCAGGCTGGGACACAGAGGCGGCCGAGGTGGACGGCCGGATGATCGCTACCGGCTGGATGACTGATGAGCAGATCGGGCGCTGGCTTCCCGGAAGCGGCATCACCGCCGAACAGGCCCAAGCCAACCTCACCTATGTCGAGCAGTCTGACTCCGTAACCTTCTGGGCTGGCGATGTGACAATGCATTGGCAGGACACGCCCGATTTGCTGCCGGACCTCGGCAACGCGTTGCGTTTCCGCAACCTGCCAAGGAGCACATTCGAGGCACAGCTTGCCGCTACGCGCTTCGGGGTCGACGGCAGCGGTGCGTGGCCAAGTGATGTGCGCTTTGAGTATCTGCTGACCGACTGGGTGCGATTCCGCTATGCGCAGCCGCCGACCACGATGGAGCCGGTCGCGTGGCCGCTTCGCTCGCTGTTCGAGGCACGTGAGTCCACATGCGTCGGCGAAGCGCTGATCGCCATGTGCGCTTCAGATGAGACGCCGCCTGTCGTGCTGCGATCACAGCATCCGATCGGGCGCGTGCTGCGCTCGCTGGCATGCGCCGAATGACGAAAGGAGACACAACAGACACAACACAATGCGGGCGGATAGCCGTCAAGGTCGGGACGGACACAGGGATGGAGATGACAGCGGTGAGCACGCTCGGAGAATCTTCATCCGGCTTGTTGGTCTCGCAGGGAGATCATTCCCAGGATCTGCTCCCTGTTCAGGGCGGCAAGTTCGAGACTGGGATCCAACTCCAAGGCCCGCTCGGTGTCGGCGAGAGCATCGTCGAGGCGATCAATGCCGACGTTCACGACAGCTCTGTTGAGATACACATCCGCGAGGTCCGGCAACTCCGTCCCAGGTGTGGCGGTCGGTACCAGTCCTTGGTCGAACAACCTCGCCGCTTCGTCGAACAGCCCGAGTGCTTCGTCGTTGTGCCCCAGTCGAGCCGACAGCAACCCCAGGAAATACACGGCGCTGATGTCTTCGTCGTTGATTTCGTAGGCATGCCGGTAGCTGCTCAGTGCCTGTTCGTGTCGGTCAAGATTCTCAAGCGCCACCCCAAGTTGGACGTGAGCGGCCACAGAGTCGGGATCCGCAACTATGGCAGCCTCGTACGCCTCCGCGGCCTGATCGTATCGGTCCGCCTCCAACAGGACGTTGCCGCGCTCCACCTCCGCGATGGCGACGGACGGGGCCAACGTCTCTATGTAGCCCCCCTCGACAAGTTCGGCGGCTTCGTCGTTGCGGCCCTGCATGACAAGCACAGTGGCCAGTGACTGCGCTACGTCTTGACGTTGCGGGTCGGCTTCAAGCGCACGCCGTAGAATCGGCTCCGCCTCAACCAGACGATCATTCGTGTGCAGGAACAGCCCGTAGTTTGACAACAGACTCACATCGTCGGGATGTAATTCGATACCCCGATTGAAGTACTCTTCGGCTTGCTCAAGGTCCCCTGACTTTTCATACAGAAGCGCCGCGTTGTTGTGCACTTGGGTCCAGTGAGGTCTCAGTCTCAACGCTTTCAGTATCAGCGTTTCAGCCTCATCGAACTCGCTGCGATCCGCCAAAAGCACAGCCAAGTTGCCCATAGCCGGCACGTACGACGGCTGCAGTTCCAATGACTGCCGAAAGTACGATTCCGCCGTTTCAACGTCATCCAAATCAGAGTACGCAACCCCCAAGTTGTAGAGCGGAAGATACACATTCGGCGCATCATTCACCAGCGATTGCTCATACATCTTGATGCCGTCTTCTATTCTTCCCAACCCTCGGTAGGCGTTGCCGAGATTCATGTAGGCACCGCCCCGAGCTGTGGGATTGTTCGTAACGATGTACGTGAAGAACCGGTGTGGACTCTCGTAGTTGAGAGCCAGCCGCCATGTGAAAACCCCCAACACGACCACAACAGGCACACACAACCCGGCCAACACACGGGTTCCGCTGAGCCGATGTCCGGCCCGGAGCCTGGCCGCTGCGCATGCTGCTGAGCCCACCACCAAAGCGATCAGCCCGATCCCTGCCAGATACTGGAACCGGTCAGCCACGTAGCTGATGTCCATATACCCGTAATCCACGAGGCCCGACACCGGTGCCAGCGTCACACCAAAGAACAGCACTCCCGCCAACGCTCCCCTCCCGATGCGGTGACGAAGCATCCACAACCCGACAACAACAGCGATCCCCCCAGCAATAAGGACCCAGCCCACGAAGTCGCCACCGTTCACATCCCATCGGGGGTAGATCGGCAACAGATCCGCAGGCCACAACAGCTTGTGCGCATAGTGCCACATGGACCGGGCCATGATTTGCGCCCGCTCAGTCGGCGGAATGTCGAGCGAGACCGATTCCCTGGCCGTGTAATAGGCCAGATCGCCCACGGTGACAACTGCCGCTACCGCAAAGAACGGCAAGGTGCGGATGAATTCGCGCTTGGAGACGCGCCCGTTGCGCCACCAGTGATAGACCAGCAGCATCACCGGCAGCGTCACCACTATCGACTTGCTCAACAGCCCCAGAGTGAACGCCGCCAACGAACCCACATACAGTGCCTCTCCCGATCCAGATCGGATCCGACGCCTCGACGCGCCTCGTGCCCTGTTCGGAGTCCCGACACTTCGCTGAAGCTCGTCCCAGTGGAGATAGGCCAGCGCCGACAACAAGTAGAAGAGCGCAGACAGCACGTCCTTGCGCTCGATAGCCCAAACCACCGAATCCACATGCATCGGGTGCACCGCGAACACCGCCGCGGCAACCCAGGCGCCGGGCATCCCCAAGCGCCGCAACAACGCAAGTACGAGCATGCTGTTGGCCGCGTGCAACACCACGTTGACCACATGGTATCCCACCGGGTCCAGCCCCCACAGCATGTGCTCCACCCAGAATGTCGTGTAGACGAGCGGCCAGTAGTGCACTTCAGATTCGATAAGGCGAGGATTGAACCAGATGTCTGCAAAGCCGCTCACCTGATCGTGGAAATCGATGATGATCGTGTCGTCCCACAAGAAAGCGGCAGAGAATGCGGGTATGAACACCACAACCGCCAACAGACCAACCGCGACACTGCCCATTCTGCTGCTTGGCACCATCAATCGGTCCCGGTTAGGCGGGCGGTGGAATGGACAGCATCGGTCCGGTCCCCCGACAACGGTTCTGCCGAACGGTTGTTGAGCGCGGGCATGGTGGCGCGGTTGATGTGGCGGGGGGCCAGGCCGTCAATCAAGACCGCCAGTACGGGAGAAGGCGAAACTGTCGTAACCCTTATGGTAGGGACTCCGCGAGCCACCAGGTGGACAGGTCTGCTGCGGCGGCGTCGGCTGTGTCGGGTTCTGCGGCAGCCGCTGCGTCCGTGGCGTCAGCCGTTTCGTCGGGTTCAGGCACATCGGGCGCGGCCTCGGTCGTGGCAGTCGTTTCGTCGGGTTCAGGCACATCGGGCGCGGCCTCGGTCGTGGCAGTCGTTTCGTCGGGTTCAGGCACATCGGGCGCGGCCTCGGTCGTGGCAGTCGGTTCGTCGGGTTCAGGCACATCGGGCGCGTGCTGCGCTCGCTGGCATGCGCCGAATGACCAAAGGAGACACAACAGACACAACACACGTCCCACCCTGTTGGCGTGACGGATAGTCGTCGCTGCATCGTGGTTCATCGCGATCTGTGTCCGCCGCTGTGACCAAGCGGCAAGATACAAGGTGCGTGTGCTCGCGGCATCCAGAAATTGCATCGGGTTGTCGAGGATGCTTGCTGCGAAGAGTTGGCGTTGCTCGATGAGTGCATGGCTTCCTCCGTGGTGATCTGGACGATGCTGTCGACTGTGATCACGTCCGCGATTCGGACGATGCCGTCGGAGCCCGTTTTGATACATCCGGCGTTCTCTAGATGCCGCCATGCTCGTGTAAGGGTTTTCGGGTTGCCTAACAAGGCTTGCGCGATTTGTTGTGGTGTGGCCTCACCACCGAATCTAGCTAGTTGACTCAAGTAGCCTTGTTCGGTCTCGTTGAGAGCGGTCCATGCCGGTAACGAAACCCGTTCAAGCATCAAACGATCCGTTTCGGTGATAGCCGAAGCAACGGCGGTTTCGTCGATTGGGTTGTTGGGCGCATCAGCGGCTTCCCACGCGTTGTGCCCCAGGAGTTGCATTTTGTAAGGCAGCGACCCGACTGCCTCAACCAACGTGGCTAACGCTATGTCCTCGAATGAACCGTCAACATCCGCCGCGGTTGCGGTTAGAAACCGTTGAGCGTTGACGCGGCTCAACGGGGGCATGTCGTGACGGTTGCATCTAGCGAAGAATGTCATTCGCTTGTCTTCGAGCAGGGTGTGTTTCATCTCAGAAAGCCCGGCCCCTAAGAAACCTAAGGGGAGGCGTTCGCCTTTAGTGATGTGTTGGAGGTCGGCTGCTAGCCGACGAAGTTCGGTTGTGTCACCGCTGTGCATTTCGTCTATGACCAGCAGCACCGCTGTATCGTTCTGCGCCGCGTGGTCAGCGAGAGTGGTTAGCTGACGGCGAAGCCCCCATTCTGGACGCGCCGTGCGGATGGCTTCGCGCTGCCACACGAAAGGCGGCATTTTGATCGTCGTAGCTCGCCGTGTGGTTACGTCGTCGTTTTCGGGCAGTGACTCGTGTTCGCTGCGCGCCCAGTCGATACGTTCACTAATGCGTTCATGGACACCTTCGGTGGTCGTGTCGAGAGCCAACACAATCCACCCAGATGCCCGGGCTTCGTCTTTGAGGTGGTTCAGGATGACCGTTTTGCCTGAACCACGGGGCCCTAGCAATATGGATGTGAATCGCGGATCGCGCGGTCCTGATTCCAGCCCCCGCCGCAACGACCGGACCAAGTCGTCCCGGCCCACCAACCGGCTCGGCTGCTGTCCGAAATCAGGCGTGAACGGGTTGTCGGGGAGTTCGCCAATCGAAGCTAACGGGTGTAACACAACACCACTCTAGCACATAACCTGTCGCACGACTACATAACCTGTCCCATGACTACACAACCTGTCGCACGAACACATTAAGTGTCGCACTAGGTTGAAGTCGGCGTCGACTTTGGCGCGGCCGCGCACGCGGGCGTGGCGGCCGCCGTGTTTTCGGCGCATCAGGTGCGCGAGCTTGCGTTCGACTTTGGGGCGCACGGCGCGGTAGCCGTTTCGCCATGAGGGGTCAGTCGATGTAGGTGCAGAGGGTTGCGCTGCCCAAGTCGATGACCGACAGGTCGAACGTGCCCGACTCGAACGGGAACCGGCTGGTCACCGCGATGTAATAGGTGCCGCCTTGGCGGGGCCGCAGCGTGACCGTCGACTCGGGATAGGCCAGATAGCCCTTGTCCTGGGTGCCCTCGACGTAGTTCCCGTCGGCGTCGTAGAGGCCCTGGATGAACGGATGGGCCAGCGTGAGCGGCTCGGTCGGCGCGTACTGCGCGGGGAAGTCCCCGTCCAGGTGGCGCTGCCACGTCGTCGCGCCCCGCACGTCGATCTGATAGCACGAGCCCCTCGGCAGGGTCACCCGGTACCAGTCCACATCGCGGCGGGCATTGATCCGGTACTCGATACTGCCGTTGACCGCAGTGCGGCCGTGATACCACGACTCGCCCACCGCCACCGACTCCTCAGTGTCGACCGTCTGACCCACATAATCGGCGCCCACGGGAGGCTCCTCGTCGTCCGCGACGAAGCCCCTCCCAGGGGTCGACCCCTGCAGCACAAGGGGATGGCTCGCGTCGAACACCCGCAAGCCCACCGTCTCAGCGTTCGAGCCCTCGAAGTCGCCGTCGTCGATGACCCGCACCAGCACGAACGCCGACGTCTCACCCGCAGGGATCGTCGCCGTCCCGGCCACGGGCTCGTAGTCCGCGCCAGCCAGAGCGGTGCCGTCCACCGTCTCGTACTGCACTGTGAAATCGCTGCCGATCTGACCGCTCAGCTCCAGCTCGAACACCACATTCGCGAAGTCCTGCCCCGCGACCGGGCTCGTGCCTTGGTTCTGGCCGCCCTCGGTGCCCGTGCCGCCATGCACCGACAAAAGCGGCGCAGGATCGTTGTCCGCGATCATGATCTGCATCTCATCCGCATCCGGGTCCACCCTGATGTCGCTGCCTACCGCAACCATCTCAATGTCAATCGTCTCGACGGTTTCATAGACATCGTCCTCGTAGATGCTCACGGGCACCCCCACCTCGGTAACGCCACTGTGGAGCGTGACCGTGGCAGGCAACGCCGCATAATCCACGTCGGGCTCAGCCGTGCCCGACACCACCAGCTCCACCTCCAGAGTCCGGTCAGCCTTAGGACTCAGTTGGATCACCACCACATCAAGAACCGGGTTTTCGCCCTCGTGCATATTATGGCTCGACGCCAACATCGACGCTTTCGGCACCGGCTCGTCATTGAGAATCGTGCCCTTCGCGACGCCGTCGAGAATCGTCGCGTTTGACGGGTTGCTGATCGTCACCGTGAACGTCTCGTCATCCTCAAACACAGGAGCAGAAGAATCATCAATGGAATCCACAAGGAGCAATAACCGGGTACGGCCAGAACTCAGCCCGCCGGGCTCGTCGAGATGGACCACATCCAGTCCTAGGATCGCCGTGTCGCCCTGCTCGACGCTCACCGCCCACCTTAAACTCACCACCCGTTCCGCCGGGCCGCTCAACGTCACCTCGAAGTCCAAATCGTCGCCCTCGACGGCGGAGGCGTCCGCGATGCTGATCGTCGGCTCGGTCTCGTCATCGAGAATCGTGCCCGTCGCCGTGGATGGGGAGGGGAGCGTCGCGTTCATCGCATTGGTGAGCGTCACCGTGAACGTCTCATTACCCTCGTACACATTGTCGTTATTGAGGGCGACCCCAAATTCGGCGTAATCCTGGCCGGGAAGAAACGTGACGGTGCCGGCCGCAGGGACGAAGTCGTTCGCCTCTGCGGTGTCGCCGTCTTCGATGCTGGTGCTGTAGGTGACGCTCACTTCGTGGCTCGATATCGCATTGAGACCCACTTCGAAAATCATCTCAAATGCACCCTCTTCGAAGTGCTCACCATGCCCGATGCTCAGGCCGGGCAGCGGGGTCTGGTGGTTGCGGGCGTGCTCCAGCGGTTCCTCAGGCACCGGCGCGGCGATCGACTGCGGCACCGCCAGATCCTGCGCCGGAGCCGTGTGGGCCGCGGCGGCGCCCGACACGACATCGCTCCAACGCGACCCCGAACCCCCGAACCGCGCCCGCACCCTCACCTCATAGACCCCACCGGGCACCAAACCCGAAATCACATGCTCAGCACCAGACCGGAACGCGTTCCACTCAACGTCGCCGGCACGGCGGAACCGCTCGCCCGCAGGCCTCCACGACACCCGATAATTCACAGGACCCGCGTCATGGACATCCCACGTGACGCTCAGCTCACCGGCACCAGACCCCGAAACGACCTCCACACCCGACACCGCGACCCGCTGCGGCGGAGGACTCCCGGACGCGAACGCCGAAGCCCCCACGGCAACAACAGCAACAACGGAAACAACCAACACCACCACCAAACGCCGACTCGACCGCACCTGGACACCCCCTCGTAGGCTAAGCAGGCGCCGTCGACGCCGCCTGCATGAAGTTGCAAAGACTCCACAATCATAGCCGCGACTATTCGACTACCCAATAGACCGCCCGCTCACTCATCCCGCTGGGGTGTTGTTGCTCACATTCTGTTCTCTGAAGGGGCCCGCTGCGTTGCCCGCGGAGTCCTGTCCTCGGAACTGCCCCTGAGACGGAACGGTGGCCCACCGGGGTATGCCCAAGCGTCTAATCAGACCAGAGGGAGTTTATGGGTCGCATGTGGAGGCGGTCGTCGAGGCTGACGCAGTGTGTGCCGGTATGCAACAAGATCCCAGCAACAAAGGACCCGGGGTTGACCGCGTCAAGTTTGTTGCGCAACCAGCGGAGATTGTTGATGTGGCTGAGCGCGGGGGAACTCGTCGCCTTGATCTCCACCGCCACCACCTTCCCGTCGTCACCCTCAAGAACAAGGTCAACTTCGTGGTTCTGACGGTCGCGGTAATGCCACAGATTGCGGCCCTTCGGGGCGGTGCCGAGTTGACGGATGATTTCGTTGACGGTGAACGTTTCGAGAAGCGGCCCAGTTGCCGGGGATGTGGGCGACGCAAGCGCATCAGGGCCCAGGCCGAGCAGGCGGGCTGCAAGTCCCGTGTCGGTCAGGTGGAACTTGGGGCGACGGGCTGCCTTCGGCCAGAGACTGCGGGACCAGGCCGGGATCTCGTGCAACAAGAAAACCGTCTGGAGCCAATCCAGGTAGGAGACCGCGGTCGGATGACTGATCCCTAGATCGCGGGCAGCTGCCGATACGTTGATCTGGTTGCTGGTGAGCGCGGCAGCCCATCGCAACAGGAGGGGAAGCGACGCGGCTTTGCGGATGTCGGCTAGCTGCGCAACATCGCGCCGAATCACAGTCTCCACATAGCTCTGCAACCAGTCTCGACGCTCATCGGGGTCGCTGTTGACGACCGCGGGATAACCACCCCGACAAATCAACTCCAGGTAGTCGGCTTTGGTGAGGCTCTCTGTTGGCACCGGTCCGGGATCTCCCTGAAACCAACGGTTGATGATGTCGGCGCTGGTTCGGGTCAACTCAGCTTCCGAGAATGGCCACAGGCGGAAGAGTTGAATTCGCCCGGCCAGGGACTCGCTGATATTGGGGACCGTCAAGAAGTTGGTGGAACCAGTGAGCAGAAAGCGCCCAGGGGCCGGATCTGCGTCCACCAGTTGTTTGATGGAGCGAACGACTCGGTCTCCGCCCAGTTGGACTTCGTCGATCACGAGCGGACGCTTTTGGTGGGCCAAGTAGGTCATGGGGTCATCGAGCAACGCTTGACGGTGTATCTCGTCATCCAATGAGATGTAGGTGCCTCCACGGGCTTTGACCAGCAGTTTGGCAAGTGTGGTTTTCCCGCATTGGCGCGCTCCGTGGAGCATCACGACGCGGGAACGTTCCAGAGCCCGCTCGAGCCGCGGTTGCAGATGTCGGTCAACGGTGTTCACGTTGCGACGGTAGCACTAATTTAGAAATTGCCCTCAAGATAATTATAAAATTGCCCGCGCATTAGTTACAAAACTGCCCGACCAAGCTTAGCCGCAGGCGCAACTCTTTGGGGCGCACGGCGCGGTAGCCGTTTCGCCATGAGGGGTCAGTCGATGTAGGTGCAGAGGGTTGCGCTGCCCAAGTCGATGACCGACAGGTCGAACGTGCCCGACTCGAACGGGAACCGGTTGGTCACCGCGATGTAATAGGTGCCGCCTTGGCGGGGCCGCAGCGTGACCGTCGACTCGGGATAGCCCAGATAGCCCTTGTCCTGGGTGCCCTCGACGTAGTTCCCGTCGGCGTCGTAGAGGCCCTGGATGAACGGATGGGCCAGCGTGAGCGGCTCGGTCGGCGCGTACTGCGCGGGGAAGTCCCCGTCCAGGTGGCGCTGCCACGTCGTCGCGCCCCGCACGTCGATCTGATAGCACGAGCCCCTCGGCAGGGTCACCCGGTACCAGTCCACATCGCGGCGGGCATTGATGCGGTACTCGATGCGGCCGTTGACCGCAGTGCGGCCGTGATACCACGACTCCCCAACCGCCACCGACTCCTCAGTGTCGACCGTCTGACCCACATAATCGGCGTCCTCGGGAAGCTCATCGTCGTCCGCGACGAAGCCCGACCCGAACGGGTCAAAGCCCAGCGCGTGAGCGTCGCTGGCGCCGAACAGCCGCAAGCCCACCGTCTCAGCGTTCGAGCCTTCGAAGTCGCCGTCGTCGATGACCGGCACCAGCACGAACGCCGACGTCTCACCCATAGGGATCGTCGCCGTCCCGGACACCGCCGTGTAGTCCGCGCCTGCCCGAGCGGTGCCGTCCACCGTCTCATATTGGACCGTGAAGTCATAGATCATGACATTGCTCAGCTCCAGCTCGAACACCACATTGGCGAAGTCCTGCCCCGCGACCGGGCTCGTGCCGTGGTTCTGGCCGCCCTCGGTGCCCGTGCCGCCCCGCACCGACAAACGCGGCGCAGGATCGTTGTCCTCGATCACGATCTGCATCGAACCCGCATTCGGGTCCACCCTGATGTCGCTTCCCACCGCAACCATCGCAATGTCAATCGTCTCGTCACGCTCATAAATAAGGTCGTCGAGGATCGACACGCTCAACCGCACCAGGGAGCTGCCAGAGCCGAACGTGACCCTGTTAGGCAACGCGATATAATCCACGCCGCTCTCAGCCGTCCCCGACGTCACCAGCCTCACGTTCAGAGACCGGTCAGCCACATGACTCAGCTCGATCGCCACCACATGCGAAAGCGTCCCCCCATCCTCGCTCGCAATACGTCCCGACGCCAACATCGACGCTGTCGGCACCTGCTCGTCATTGAGAATCGTGCCCTTCGCGACGCCGTCGAGAATCGTCGCGTTTGTCGGGTTGCTGATCGTCACCGTGAACGTCTCGTCATCCTCAAACACAGAATCGTCAATGGTATTCACACGAAGAAATATCCGGGTACTGCCAGAACTCAGCCCGCCGGACAAGCCGACGACACGGTCCACATCCTGTCCTAGGATCGCCGTGTCGCCCGACTCGACGTTCACGCCCCAACCGAAACTCACCACACGCTCCGACGGGCCGCTCAACGTCACCTCGAAGTCCAAAAACTCGTCGCGCTCGTCGGCGGAGGCGTCCGCGATGCTGATCGTCGGCTCGGACTCGTCATCGAGGATCGTGGTCTTCACGGTGGCATCCACAATCGTCGCGTTCACCACATTGCTGATCGTCACCGTCACCGTCTCGTCGCCCTCGTACACATCATCGTCCATGACCGTGGAGGAAAAAAATACCGATTCGTACGGAAGGTTAGGGTTGACGGCGGCGGGAACTGTGACAGCGCGGTCGGTGACGGCTTCGAAGTCGTCCGCTTCTGCTGTGTCGTCGGATTCGATGCTGGTGCTCCAAGTGAAGGTCACATCGTGGAGCGGCACCGGCTCCAATATCACCTCGAACCCAAGACGCTCGTCACCTTCGTTACTGAGGACGCCCTCCAAGCGCAGCTCGGGCAGCGGGTTCTGGTGGCCTCGGGCGTGCTCCAGCGGTTCCTCAGGCACCGGCGCGGCGATCGACTGCGGCACCGGCAGATCCTGCGCCGGAGCCGTGTGGGCCGCGGCGGCGCCCGACACGACATCGCTCCAACGCGACCCCGAACCCCCGAACCGCGCCCGCACCCTCACCTCATAGACCCCACCGGGCACCAAACCCGAAATCACATGCTCAGCACCAGACCGGAACGCGTTCCACTCAACGTCGGCGGCACGGCGGAACCGCTCGCCCGCAGGCCTCCACGACACCCGATAATTCACAGGACCCGCGTCATGGACATCCCACGTGACGCTCAGCTCACCGGCACCAGGCCCCGAAACGACCTCCACACCCGACACCGCGACCCGCTGCGGCGGAGGACTCCCGGACGCGAACGCCGAAGCCCCCACGGCGACAACGGAAACAACAGAAACAACCAACACCACCACCAAACGCCGACTCGACCGCACCTGGACACCCCCTCGTAGGCTAAGCAGGCGCCGTCGTCGAACGCCGCCTGCATGAAGTTGCAAAGACTCCACAATCGTAGCAACGACTATTCGACTACCCAACCGACCGCCCGCTCAGAGTCGAGCCCAGCACCTCGGCCACCGGCGCCAAAACCGCATCCCCGCCCCGTCAGCGACATGTCTCCCACATGAAACCCAAGCTCCGAACCACCACAGCGTCCAGCCCTCCAGATAAGCATCAACAACTTGATCAAACGCGTCGCCTTCGGGTTCACCAACTTCGCCAACTACCGGATCCGAGCCCTGCTGTATGCCGGAAAACCCAACTGGGCCCTCCTCGACACACTCACTCCACCCTGATTCGCGAAGCGCCGGATTCTCTTGTGAGGCCTACTGGCTGGGTGGCCCGGGCACGGTGACTTCCCACTCGTTGGACAAGGGCCTGAGGTCGCCGGTGCAGATGGCGCCCGTCGCGGTGCAGTCCGTGGTGACAGGCAGCGCGATGGTTACTGCCTCGCCCGTGTCGGGTGTGACGTGGATCTCCCAGCCGATGTTGCTGGGCGGGGCCAGTCGCCGCGCCTTGGTTACCCTGCCTCCGGTGACGGTGAAGGCGTGGTCCCTGAGGGTCTTGTAGCTGATTTCCACCTCGTCGCTGAAGCGGATCTCGAAGATGAAGTCGCCGTTGTGGGATTCGGGCACCGCTGAGACGGTGGCGGTTATTTGGTCCGCTGCTGGGGTGTTGTTGCTCACATTCTGTTCTCTGAAGGGGCCCGCTGCGTTGCCCGCGGAGTCCTGTAATCTGGTCGCCGACTGGTCTGTGGGAGCGGTGTATTGCACTGTCACTGCGTCACCGGAGAACACTGATGTCACCAGGGTGATGGTCACCACGCTGCCCGATACCGTTATGGCGTGCACATCGCGGCTGCTGTGTTGCACAGTTACGGCGAAAGCGGACTTGTCTGGTGTCTTGTCGCTGTCTAGTGCTTCGTTGAAGGTCACGGTGAGCCTAGCCCCGTCCACTGCGGCCGACGAAAACATCGGAGGGGTGGTCTCGCTGGGTGTGGCGGTGGCCTCTTTGGAGGGGGCGCTGTGGGCGTGCCCGTTGGATGCGACGACGCGGAAAGCGTATTCCACCCCGTCGGTCAGCCCGGTGACGATGTGGTCTGTGTCGGTGACCGGCGCCTCTGAGACGTCTTGTTGGTCTGTCCAGTGGGCATTGGACTGCTTCCATTGGATGGTGTACCCGGTGGGAGGCGGGCCTGAATCGGGGGCGTCCCAGGACACCTTGAGTTGGCCGTTCTCGTCACGCGCCACCTGCAGGTTGCGGGGGGCGCCGAGGTCCGTCACATTCGTGACCGTCACCGTGAGGTCCAACCTTGCCGTGTTGAACTGGTCATCGCTGGCTTCGATGGTCACGAGATAGACGTTGTCACGCCCGGAATCTGTTGGACGCTCGTAATCGGGCGGGTTGTTGAAGGCAAGAGCCCCCGTCTCGCTGATGGAGAAGGCGCTGCTGTCAGTTCCCGATAGTCCCCAGGTGACGTCGCCGGCCTCGGGGTCTGTGGCCCGGTAGGTGTAGATGGCAGAGGTGCCGTTCTCCTGGTAGGCGAAAGAGTCCTGGCTGCCGCTGCGGAACTCCGGCGCCTCGTCCACAGCCTCGACGGTCACGGTCACGCTCAGCGTCCCGTACACCCGGCCGTCGGAAGCCCGGACGGTGACCTCGTATTCGTTGTCCCGGTTGGAGTCGGCGGGACGCTCAAAGTCGGGTGGGTTGCGGAAGTTGAGTTCGCCGGCCTCGTTGATGGTGAAATCGCCGCCGTCGCGGCCGGTGACGCTCCAGCGGGTGATTTCCAGGTCCGGGTTCTCGGGATCGCGGGCCGTGTAGGTGGCCAGAATATCGTCAAAGTTCTCCGAGACCGTACGGGACTCCCTGCCGGTGAGTTCTGGCCCTTCGTTAGCGTCGGTGACAGTTACTGTTATCGCCATGTTGGCGGCGTGGCCCGTTTGATCGGTAGCAACGACCGTCACTTCATACTCGTTGTCCTCGTTGTTGTCTGCGGGTTCATCGAAGTCCGGCGGTTCCCTGAAAGTCAGAACACCGCCATCCTCGATGATCTCAAAGTCGCCGGCGTCGTCACCACTCAGAGACCAGGCGACGACGGCGCCCTCAGGGTCGGTGGCCCGGTAGGTGTAGAGGGCGGAGGTTCTGTTTTCGGGGTAAGTGAACGAGGTCCTGCTGCTCCGCTGGAACTCGGGGGCCTCGTCTACTGGCTCCACCGCAATAGATATGTCATAGGTGCCGTACACCCGGCCGTCGGAAGCCCGGACGGTGACCTCGTATTCGTTGTCGCGGTCAGAGTCGGCGGGACCCTCAAAGTCGGGTGGGTTGCGGAAGCTGAGTTCGCCGTTTTCGCTAATGGTGAAGTCGCCGCCATCGCGGCCGCTGACGCTCCAGCGGGTTATGTCGGCGCTCGTGTCCTCTGGATCGGTGCCGGAATAGGTTGCAACAACTGCCTCATGATTCTCGTTTACTGTGAGCGTGTCCCTGCCCGAAATCTCGGGCCCCTCGTTGACTTCGGTGATGGTGACGGTCACGTCCAGGGTGCCCTCGTTCGACCCGTCTGAGGCTACGACAGCAAGTTCATACACGTTGTCGGAGTTCGAGTCGGCGGGATGTTCATAGTTGGGGTTGCTGTTGAAAGACAACGCACCCTCTTCGCTGATTGTGAAATCGTCGCCGTCTGTGCCGCTCACCGACCAGGTGATTGTTGCTCCCCGGTCCATGTCTGTGGCGCTGTAGGTGTAGAGGGTGGACGTGGTGTTCTCGCGGACGGACAGGCTGTCTCGGCCCGAGACCACCGGATTGTGCTCGTTTTGGTCCGTGACTGTCACCGTCACGTCGCGCGACCCGTAGTAGTGGCCGTCGGAGACCCGGACGGTCACCAGATACTCGTTGTCACGGTTGGAGTCGGCCGGGCGATCGTAGTCGGGCGTGTTGCGGAAGGTCAGCTGCGCCGAGTTTTGACCGGTTTCGGTGATGGTGAAGTCCCCGGCGTCGGATCCGGCCAGCGTCCAGCTGCTTACGGCAGCGGCCGGTTCCTCGGGGTCCCGGGCGGTGAAGGTCGCGCCGACGAGGTCCTCGCCTTCGATAATGGAGTAGGTAGTGATGCCGGTGATTTCGGGGCCTTCGTTCACTTCGGTGACTGTGACCGTCACCGCCAGGCTGGCGGTCAGCGCCCCGCTGTCGGTTGCGACCACGTTCAGCTCGTACTCGTTGTCGGCTCCCGAATCCTGGGGGTTCTCGTAGTCGGGTGCCTCGGTGAACATCAGCCCGTCGCGGTCGTTGAATTCAAAGAGGTTCCCGTCTGGCCCTGCGGTACTCCAGACAATCACGTCGTCCTTGTCGCCATCGGTGGCGCTGTAGGTGTACACGGCCGACGTCGCTTCCTCTCGGTAGGTGAAGGAGGTGCGGCTGCCGCTGCGGATGACCGGGGCGTGCTCGTTCTGGTTGCGCACCGAAATGGTGACATCCAGGTTGCCGTAGGTGCGTCCGTCGTAAGCGCGCACGGTGAGGTGGTACTCGTTGTCGCGGTTGGAGTCAGCGGGGCGGTCGTAGTCGGGGGTGCTGCGGAAGGTGAGGTCCCCATTCTCGTTGATGGTGAAGTCATTGGCGTCGCTGCCAGCCAGAGACCAACGGGTGATGTCCTCGCCCTCGGGATCGACGGCGGAGTAGGCGGCCACAATGATGGTTGGGTCTCGATTCTCCTCAACGGAAATGGCATTCTGGCCTGTCACCATCGCGCCCTCGTTCTGGTCGGTGACGGTTACCGTCACCGGCAGTTCGCCGGTGTTGGCCTGGTCGTCGCGGGCCTGCACCGTCACCAGGTATTCGTTGGGTTCAGTCCCCGAACCGCGGGGGCTGTCAAAGTCGGGCGGCGCGGCAAAGGTGAGCACGCCCTGCTCGCTGATCTCGAAATCGCCGGCGTCGTCACCGCCCAGAGACCAGGTGAAGCTATCCCCCTCGGGGTCAGTCGCCCGGTAGGTGTAGAGACGTGTGGTGACTGGGGTGTTCTCCCTCGAAGTCAGGCTGTCGCGCCCGGTGACGGCTGGGGGTTCGTTGACCGGCGTCACCGTGACCACAACGTCGAAGTCGCCGTAGTTGCGGCCGTCGTAGGCGCGCACGGTCACCTCGTACACGTTGTCGCGATTCGCATCAGCGGGACGCTCATAGTCCGGCGGTGTGCGGAAGGTCAGCACCCCCGTCTCTCTGTCGATGGCGAAGTCGCCGCCGTCGCGGCCCGAAATGCGCCAGCTGATGTTGGTGGTCACGCCGCCGGTCGCCTCGGGGTCCTCGGCTGTGTAGGTGGCGTTGGGCAAGTCCTGGTTCTCGTCGATGGTGAAGGTGGCAGTGCCCGATACCACCGGCGCTTCGTTCAATTCGGTGACGGTCACCACGACTTCCAGCGTGCCTCTCAGGCCCTGCTCGTCGGTGGCCACCACCTCCAGCTCATAAACATTGTCCCGACCCGTGTCCCGGGGATTCTCAAAGTCCGGTTCCGCCCTGAAGCTCAAAGCTCCCCGGTCGCTCATCTCAAACAGCTGCCCGTCATCGCCGCCCGTTGACCACGCGATGGTGTCGTTGAGGTCCGCGTCGCTGGCCCGGTAAGTATAGATGGCCGATGCCGTGTTCTCCCTGACGGCATGGGAGGTCCTGCCCGTAACCGCCGGCGCACTCTCGTTGACGCTGGTGACGGTGACCGTCACGTTCAAGTTGCCGTAGGCGCGGCTGTCGTGGGCCCGAATCGTGACCTCGTAGATGTTGTCGCGGTCCGAATCGGCGGGACGGTCATAGTCCGGCGTGTTGCGAAAGGCGAGCGCACCGCTGACTCTATCTATGACAAAGTCGCCGCCGTCGCGCCCGGATACAGACCACTGGGGAAAGACAGGGCGACTGTCCTTGGCATCAGTGGCCGTATAGGACTCCAGCTCCTGGGCAATGTCGTAGTTCTCGGTAACGGTGAAGGAGATCCTGCCCGCGATCACCGGCCCCTCGGGCTGGTCCGTGACGGTGATGACGGCGTCAACGATGTCCCGCAGGCCCCCTTGATCGGCGGCTACTACCGTGATCTCGTACACATTGTCCCCGTCGGCGTCCACCGGGATTTCAAAGTCCGCCAACAGGCGCAAGGTGAGGATGCCGTTGTGGATGGCAAAGTCCTCCCCGTCTGTGCCCTGTACCGACCACATGATTGTGTCGTCATTGTCCTGGTCCGTGGCCCGGTAGGTGTACAGAATAGAGGTGGAGTTCTCCCTCAGGGTGAACTCGGTCCTGCTCTTTGTGGTGATAACCGGCGCCTCGTTCACCTCCGTAACCGTCACTATCAGCGGTTCTTCCAGCGTGCCGTAGGACCTGCCGTCTGAGGCACGCACCGTCACCTCGTAGATGTTGTCCCGGTTGGAGTCGGCCGGCCGCTCGTAGTCAGGCGAGGACCGGAACCGCAATTCGCCCAGCTCGCTGATGACGAAGTCGCCGCCGTCGCGGCCCGAAGTGCTCCACCGAAAAATGCCGGCGTTGGGATTTTCCGGGTCGGTGGCCGTGTAATCGGCCAGCACTCCGGTGTCGGGATGGTTCTCGGGAACGCTGCTGGTTGCGGCGCCCTCCAGTCGTATCTCCGGGCCTTCGTTTACGTCAGTGACGGCGACGGTGAAGGTCAGGCTGTCCGAATTGCTGTGTTCATCGGCGGCCACGACCTCCAGTTCGTATTCGTTGTCCCGATCAGAATCGGTGGGATTCTCAAAGTCTGGTGGGCTCCTGAACATCAGGGTGCCGGTGTCGGTGAAGGTGAATGCTCCCGCGTCGGTGCCGCGCAGCGACCAGGCAATGAGATCCCGCTGCGGGTCGCTGGCACGGAACGTATAGACCGCCGACGTGGCGTTCTCGCGGAAAGCCGACGGCGGACGCCGGGTGCTGATGGTGGGTTCCACCCCTTCGTTGTGGTCAGTGACGGCGACGGTGAAGGTCAGGCTGTCTGAATTGCCGTGTTCATCGGCGGCCACGACCTCCAGTTCGTATTCGTTGTCCCGGTTGTTATCGGTGGGATTCTCAAAGTCTGGTGGGCTCCTGAACATCAGGGTGCCGGTGTCGGTCAAGGTGAATGCTCCCGCGTCGGTGCCGCGCAGCGACCAAGCAATGAGATCCCGCTGCGGGTCGCTGGCACGGAACGTATAGACCGCCGACGTGACGTTCTCGCGGAAAGCCGACGGCGGACGCCGGGTGCTGATGGTGGGCTCCACCCCTTCGTTGTGGTCACCGACAGTCACGACAACGTCCACGCTGGCGATGTTGAACTCCGGGTCTCTGGCCTGGACGGTCACGTTGTACACATTGTCGCGGCCGGCATCGGCAGGATCCTCAAAGTCCGGCGGATCGCTGAAGGACAGGGCGCCGCGTTCATCGATGGTGAAGGCGCTCCCGTCTGTTCCTGCCGCTGTCCACGCAACCGCACCGCCCTCCGGGTCGGTGGCCCTGAAGGTGTACAGGTTGGAGGCCCTGTTCTCCTGCTGGATGAAGGCGGTCCTGCTCGTGGTGGTGATGGTCGGCGGTTCGTTGACGTCGGTCACCGTCACCGTCTGGACTTCCTCCAGGGACCCCGTGTACCTACCGTCCGATGCCCGTACCGTCAACTCGTACACGTTGTCACGGTTCGCGTCGGCTGGCCGCTCATAGTCCGGCGGGATCCGGAATCGCAGTTCGCCCACAGCATCGATGACGAAGTCGCCGCCGTCGGTGCCCGAGGTGCTCCACCCGGTCACCCGCACCGACGGTCGCTCCGGGTCCGAGGCCGCATAAGTGGCCAGCACCTGAGTCGTGGGATGGTTCTCCGACACGCTGCCCGCGGCGTTGCCTCGACGGGTAATCACCGGCCCCTCGTTGACCTCGGTAACTGTGACCGTCACCGCCAAGCTGGCGGTATTGAACTCCGGGTCCCTGGCCTGGATTGTCACATTGTAGATGTTGTCCCCGCCCACATCTGCGGGAGTGTCAAAGTCAGGCGGACTGCTCTCATCGAACGAGAACTGGCCCCGCTCATCAATGGTGAACAAGCGCCCGTCCGCTCCTTGCACCGACCACGTAACGGTGCTGCGCTCCGGGTCGGTAGCGCTGTAGGTGTACAGGCGCGAGGTGCGGTTCTCCGGCTGGGTGAAAGAGTCCCTGCTGCGAGACCCGATCTCCGGCGGCTCGTTGACATCGGTGACCGTGACCGTCACGTCAAAGGAACCGTAGACGCGCCCGTCATAGGCCCTCACCGCGACCTCGTAAACATTGTCCCGGTTGGAGTCCGCGGGTCGTTCGTAATCCGGCAGATTCCGAAAGTACACGGTGCCGCCCTGGGTGATGTTGAAGTCGCCGCCGTCCCTGCCGCCCACTGTCCAGCGGGTCACGGCGCCTCCCTCGGGATCAAAGCCCGTATACACAGCGTTAGACAGGCCATCGTTCTCGGCAATGGTGAAAGTGGACTGCCCCGATATCTCAGGCCCCTCGTTCACGTCGGTGACGGTGACGGTGACCGACAGCGAAGCGGTGTTGAAGGCGTCGTCACGCGCCACCACCGCGACCTCATAGACGTTGTCTGCGCCCGAGTCGGCGGGGCTCTCATAGTCGGGGGGGCTCGCGAAGCTGAGCACTCCGGTCTCGCTGACGGCGAAATCGCCGCCGTCGGGACCCGACAGCGACCAGGTGATCTCGCGTTTCTCGGGGTCGGTGGCCCGGAAGGTGTGCACAGCCGACGTCCCGTTCTCGCGGTAGGTGAACGTGGTGGTGCCCGTCACCACAGGAGCCTCATTCACATCGGTGACGGTGACAGCCACCTCCAGATATCCGTAATACCTGCCATCAGAAGCCCGCACCGAAAAGTTGTAGACGTTGTCACGCCCCGAATCAGCCGGCCGCTCATAATCCGGCACGCTGCGAAACGACAACTCGCCGCTCTCGCTGATCGCGAAGTCGCCGGCGTCGGTGCCCGACAGCGACCAGCGACTAATCAGCGCACCCGGATCCTCAGGATCGGTCGCACTGTAGGAGGCCAGGACCCGGTCCGTGACCTGGTTCTCGACAAAGGACAGGCTCTGCTGCCCCGATATCTCAGGCCCCTCGTTCACGTCGGTGACCGTGACGGTGACCGACAGCGAAGCGCTGTTGAAGGCGTCGTCGCGCGCCACCACCGCGACCTCATAGACGTTGTCTGCGCCCGAGTCGGCGGGACTCTCATAATCGGGGGGGCTCGCGAAGCTGAGCACTCCCGCCTCGCTGACAGCGAAAACGCCGCCGTCGGGACCCGACAGCGACCAGGTGATCTCGCGTCTCTCGGAGTCCGTGGCCCGGAAGGTGTGCACAGCGGCGGTGCCGTTCTCGCGGTAGGTGAACGTGGTGGTGCCCGTGACCGCCGGAGCCTCATTCACATCGGTGACGGTGACAGCCACCTCCAGATATCCGTAATACCTGCCATCAGAAGCCCGCACCGAAAAGTTGTAGACGTTGTCACGCCCCGAATCAGCCGGCCGCTCATAATCCGGCACGCTGCGAAACGACAACTCGCCGCTCTCGCTGATCGCGAAGTCGCCGGCGTCGGTGCCCGACAGCGACCAGCGAGTAATCAGCGCACCCGGATCCTCAGGATCGGTCGCACTGTAGGAGGCCAGGACCCGGTCCGTGACCTGGTTCTCGACAAAGGACAGGCTCTGCTGCCCCGATATCTCAGGCCCCTCGTTCACGTCGGTGACGGTGACGGTGACCGACAGCGAAGCGCTGTTGAAGGCGTCGTCACGCGCCACCACCGTGACCTCATAGACGTTGTCTGCGCCCGAGTCGGCGGGACTCTCATAATCGGGGGGGCTCGCGAAGCTGAGCGCGCCCGTCTCGCTGACAGCGAAATCGCCGCCGTCGGGACCCGACACCGACCAGGTGATCTCGCGTCTCTCGGGGTCGGTGGCCCGGAAGGTGTGCAGAGCCGACGTCCCGTTCTCGCGGTAGGTGAACGTGGTGGTGCCCGTCACCACAGGAGCCTCATTCACATCGGTGACGGTGAAGATCCAGGGGCGGGCTTGCTTGATGGCGAGGATATCCTCGGCGGTGATCTTGAACTCGATCTCGATGGCGAACGGCTCGCCGGCCGCCGGACGGTACAGCGCCTCGAAGTGGTCGTGGATGGTGGTGAGATGCTGCGTGAGCTGCGTGATCTGCGAGTCGCTCATGAGCAGTTCATTGGGGACTACCTGATTGGAGGTGGACAGCACGACGTAGCCGCCGTCGGGAATCAGCAGGAGTGCCTCGGGCACCGAGTGCGCCTCGGGATTGGTGACCAGATCTTCGCCGATTTGTGTGTTGACGTAGTACCGGCTGAGTCCGCCGAGGTCGTAGAACGGGTCGAAGCTGACGGCGACGCCGTTGGCCAGCTCGTCTGAGTAGTTGGGATGCACCAGCACGCCCATCGCAGCCGACGGGTGGTCGATGCGATGGAAGTCGCGTTCGGTGAAGGCCCGGAAGTTCCAGAGACTGGCGAACACGCCTTTGAGGGATTTGTCGATGCCGTCGTCTGCGGTCTCGTCGGGATCCTGGGTCTTGGAGTCATACAGTCCTGCGCCGTTGAATCCCGGCAGGTCCTCGTTGTTGGTGCTCGACCGGTACCGCAGCGATGTCCCGGCAGGGAACGTCGCGTGCATCTCGGTGAGCGCGTCGATGATCCACTGGGGCGAGTCCGCGTCCTTGATGTCGTCGCGCAGGTCGTCGAGCATGTCGTCCTGGACGTCGAAGTCCGCCTGGAAGTCGGGATCGGCCAGCATCTCGTCGACACGCGCGTGGAACCCGTTGGCCTTCATGAACTCGTCATAGAAGTAGAACGGGATCGCGAACCCCTCGGGCACCGTCCCCGCCGTGAACCCGAGCCGGCCCAGCTCCGCCACATTGGCGGCCTTGACCCCGAACGCGGTCCAATCCTCGAAGTGCACATCGCTCAACGGTGTGACGGACGTGACCGACAGATCCCGCGGCGGTGTCTGCGTCTGCGACGGCCTCGCCGACTCGTAATGCTCGTCGACTTCATCTGGTGTGGCGGCGCGCAGCGACCATCCGGACTCAGTCACCTCATAGCGCACGAACCCGCCCACGAGGGCCGCAACGTCGGGATCATCGAGCACGTCGCGGACATAAGCGTTAGGAACGTCGTCCTGGACGGCGCGCAGGTTCACATGCGACAGCGGCGCCTGTCGCACGGTCGTGATGATCCCTGCCACGCGGGGCAGCTCGTTGGGCACGGCCTCATAGATCACAACCTCGCGAGGATGGGGTCGGCCATCGGGATCCATGACCCGCAGCCGCCCGTACCCCACGCCCGGGTTCAAGAATTCAAGGCGAGCATCGGGCGAGAGGTCGTCGTCGAACACGACGTCAATTCGCGACGCTTCATATTGCTGTCGCTGAGTCTCGAACCAGTCCAGCTTGTAGGCGGGAATGTAGACGTACACGTTGTTGTCGAACGCCGACACGCTCGCAGCCATCAACGCATAGAAGCGGTCCATCTCGGTGAAGGTGAGGCGGTCCTGGAACCACAGGTACCACGCCCCGAGACTGCCGTCGGGCGCCACCATCCGTGCGTCGTAGTGGAGATTCCCATGGAAGTCGTCCCCTCGCCCGAGACCCGTCGCGTAAAAGAACTCCGCATGGATCTGGTGAGTGTGGATGTTGATGAAGACAAGGCCCGGGCGTTCGCTGCTGCGGCCAAGCAGTATGAACTTGGAATCCACGACCGCGTGGGTCAGCGAAGTATTCACCGAGTCACGGAATGGTGCCGTTTGCAGGAACGTCTCCAGGTCCGGTATCGACGCCACGCCGTCGCTGAAGCTGATCAAGGGGGCGGAATGCACCGGGTTCCTCCCCACAGGATCACCCAGCTCGGTGATGTCGTCGACGCAGTCGCCGTCGACGTCGGCGGGGTCAGAGACTAGAAATTTCTCCACGCGGTAGCGCTCCACCGGCAGCGCCTCGACGTTCTCAGCCAGAGTGGTCGTGCCGGCCTCGCCCCGTACCACCGCGACGGGAATCTCCCAGGACTGCGCATCGGCATCCGAGCGTGCATACAGCACGAAGTACTCATCGACGGTGGACTCGACCACCACCGGAACGCTGTTGATCGCCACCGGCGTCGCCACCGGGTCATAGCCGCCCCCCGGACAGTCCTCGTCTTGTGCCTGCGGCGGAGGACTCCCGGACGCGAACGCCGAAGCCCCCCCGGCGACTACGGCAACAACGGCAACAACCAACACCAGCGCCAAACGCCGACTCGACCGCACCTGGATACCCCCTCGTAGGCTAAGCAGGCGCCGCCGTCGAACGCCGCCTGCATGAAGTTGCAAAGACTCCACAATCGTAGTCGCGACTATTCGACTACCCAACAGACCGCCCGCTCAGAGTCGAGCCCACCGAGGCCGCCCGGGAAGGTGTAACCGAGACCGTCGAGTGTCTGGCCTGTCTGCGGTTCATACGCGGCCAGATCCGGAGGGATCCGGCACCATAGGGACCTATTCGGGCGTGACGTAGGCGGCGGTCAGGCCTCCGTCCACTTGTAGGTTGGCTCCGGTCATGTACGACGAGTCGGCCGAGGCCAGGAACAGCGCGGCCGAGGCCATCTCAGTGGCCTCACCGAACCGACCCATGGGCACGTGCACCAACCGGCGCTGGCGCTTCTCCTCGGTGTCGAGGTACGACATGAGCATTTCGGTGCGCAACGGCCCCGGCGACAGGGCGTTGACCCGGATGTTCTCCCTGGCGTGGATCACGGCCAACTCCCGGGTCATCGACAGCACCGCCCCCTTGGAGGCGGTGTAGGCGATCTGCGGGGTGGCCGCGCCCACCGACGCCACAAACGACGCTGTGTTGATGATCGAGCCGCCGCCCGCCCGACGCATAGCGGGGATCTGATGCCGGCATCCGTACAGCACGCCCTTGAGGTTCACGGCCAGGGTCTTGTCGATGGTCTCCTCGGACGTGGCGATGGAGTCTGAGTCGTCGGCCAGCATGATCCCGGCGTTGTTGAAAGCAACATCAAGTTGCCCGTAGGTCTCCTCCGCGGTCTTCACCGCCGAGGCCACCTCGGCATCATCGGACACGTCGGCATGGACCGCGGTGGCCTCGCCCCCGGCTGCTCTGATCAACTCGACGGTCTCGTGGTTGGCCGCAACGAAGTCGACCGCAACGATCCGGGCGCCCTCTTCGGCGAAACGTAGCGCGGTGGCCCGTCCGATTCCACCGGCCGTACCGGTGATAAGCGCCACCTTGGCAAGCAGTACATGCACTTACGGAAGCAGGCGCTAAAGCGTGCTCGGTGGATAGATGGCGTGACGTAGGCGGCGGTCAGGCCTTCGTCCACCTGCGGCGGGCTGAGCGCGTCGTTCCAGGACACCGCCAAGCGGTCGCCGATAACTATGACGTTGGTGGCGTGGGTGCAGTCCATGCCAGCACCGGTGCCGGTGTCCCAGTGTCGGGCAGACCAGGTGGTGTCGCCGCCGGCCAGCGTCATCCCCAACAGCGCAGACCGGTGATCTCTCGGGCGAGGTCGGCGTAGCTGGACTCGGCCTCCACGTCGTCGGCGCGCCAGCCGAGGGGGGCCAGCAGCTTCTTGAGTGACGGGCCTTGGCGATGACCTGTCGAGGCAACTACAGACCGAGAACCCAATCATCGCCCGGCGACGGCTCAGCCATGCCCGCCGCAAGGTCCATCGTGAACTGCTGGCTGTCGCGGTCATCTTGGATGGCCCTGATATGCGGCATGTGTTGCTGCGCCTCGGCGAGGGCCGCTTTCTTCGTCGTGTGCGCTTCGCCGCTCCAGACGATGCGGCCCGAACACAGCACCACACCAACGAATCTGCCTTCTTTGACTACCGCATCGACTGTGAAATCTCCAGACGTTGACATCGGGCCAGCCGTGGTTCGCACACAGTTTTGGTCCATGCCATGTCCAAGTGCGAAAGCTCGCATACCTCCTACGTTACTGGAACAGACCCGCCACGCAAGGTCAACAGGAGTGCGGTCTGATACGTCCATGCAGTCACCAACCCATGTCAACCATTCGCTGTCATCTGTGACAGGCATCCAACCTGGCGTGCTGCTCGATTTCGTGACTTCGTAACCGTCGTCGGTGAGACGGTACGCGGCTGTTGACGGCACGGCGACGGTGGATGTTGTGGGCGTAGGCTCGTCAACCCAATCTTCAACCAAAACCGGTGTCTCAGGCGTGACAGTCGGGTAGGTCGCAACAGGCGCAACGACAATGCCGGTTATCGACCCGTCTTCGTTGTGGACATGATCGTCTTCGTCGTCGTGAACCACGACTGTGGTGGTGGTTTCAACTGCGGTTATCGACCCGTCGTCATTATGGACATGATCGTCTTCGTCGTCGTGAACCTCAACAGTCAGATACGTAGCGACAGGTTCGTCGTGCCCGTCGTCGGTTGTTCCGGTCGTGTCGTCTGTGGTTGTCGTCTCAGCAACGGTGGTGTCAGGCGAGACAAGCTGTTCGCCTCTCCCGTCGTTGCTGCTGCACGCCGCGGCGAGCACGCAAACGACGAAACCGACGAGAACTGTTTGTTTGAGTGTGGAATTGGTCAACATGGCTCGAAACCGTACTACACCGATCTGGGGATCGACGGAGATCGACCACAGTCTACCTGGTTTTATCTCTTCTACAGATCCTTTCGATCTGGAGAAGAGATAGGTTACGCGCCGGCGCGTCACTGCGACCCGCCCTCCCAAGACGCCGCATCGGCTCAACTGTTGCAGTGGGGCTTGTTTGGAGAGGGTGTCCGCGACCACCCCTTGACCTGTTGACCGTCGTTCCAGCGCACCTTGCGGGAGTCTCTACATCTCGAAGGGGTAGGTCTCCACCATTTGTGAGCCGTTGACCACAATTGCCTGATGGGGAAATCAACGAAATCTGCTCTTGAAGGCTCGTTACACTGCCATCCGTGCGAAGCCTTAACTACATAGATGTCATCAACCGAATGTGTGCTGAGTTGGCCGAGGTGAGCGCTGAGGGCAACAAACACTTCGACACATCCTTGCTTGGGGACCGCCTTCAAGAACTTGCCAAAGAGTCCCCCGATGACCAGGTGTGGCGAGCGCTGTCCTATGCCTGCAACTACCTCACCGGCAGTGACGGACCCTTCACTTTCGGGCCGTACTCGCCGATGTTCGTGTTGCCTATTGGCGGCGATGAATACAGCGTGTTCCCACCGCCGCTCGAACAGATTGAAACCGATGTGTTGAACCTTCTAAACGAGCATGAGTTGATTATCGCTGAGTACAACTCGTGGTATGACTATCGGCTATGCATCACCAGGCAAAGGGCCGACGGGCTCAAGCGAACTCGCTGACACCTACATGACCGCTGGTGGGCGTCCTGAACACTATTTGCCAAGGGCTTAGCCCCTCAAGGCAACTTCTCAAGAACTGGGCCGAAGGCTTGACGCATCCGGCCGAGCGCTTCGATTAGCCATTCACGAGCCTCCGGCCAGCGATCTCGCTCACGCACCCTGATCACTTCCGGGAAGTAGAGCGAAATCCTGGCAGCCCGCTTGTCTGCCAAAGGATCCCAGTCGAGTTCTTCCCCGATCTCATCTTCAATCCTGCTCTTGTGCGCGCGCAGTTCATTGAAGAGGTTCAGGTTCGATTCGGCGTCACCCCCGTCAATGTAGATCTCGGCCCGCAGTCGATACCTGTCGGGCCGACAAAATGCTGCGTTCACGCCAACACCGGAGCGACCGGACGGGAAAGTTGCCCAGCTAACACTCTGTGCTTTGGTGGATCGACTCCAACCGGGGTGAGCCTCGTGAAAGTCCGGCAAGAACTCGGACCAGAATCCAAAGTACAACTGCGCCGTTTTGCTCGATTGGTTCTTCGTTGACTTGACGGTGCGGTGCCAGTCATCGGGCTGTACGACGGTCCGAAGGCTTGGAGCTGGCCTTGAGTCTTCGATGCGCAATACCTCCAGCGCGAGACCAAAGAAGCCGAACCCGTCTTCAGAGATTGTGTTCAACCAAGTGAGAGCTGTGCGGTGTTCGGGCCGGAAGCGTTCGGCGAGGAGCACGACATAGTTCGCATCAAGCCCAGCGCCGTAGGTGATGAGCTTGCCGACATGGTCATGATCTGTCGCTGCGATCATGTTTTCGACCACTACACGGGAGTCCGAACCCAGATCCCGAAAGACAAGATCGGCGCTGAACTGCCCCACCGCCATCTCCTTTCCCTCAAGTTCCAGATCCATGCCTAATGCCTCACTGAGCAACAGGGGGTTCTCAGCGAGCCACGGGGTGAGATCCTTAGCCTCGTCCGGCCATACGTCTCGGATAGGAATCTTCTCAAGAGTTGCGATGTCAGGCACCCTTAAGAAACTACCTGACAACCGCGGATGTAGTCAGGCAGTCTCAGCCGAAGGCAGGCTTGGTCGAGCAGGCTGAGACGAATCGTCGCAATCGTCTCGCGAATTTTCGAGCAAGTGCCGGGGTCGGGCACAGCAATGGGTGTCGGGCACAGCAATGGGTGTCGGGCAGTTCGCAGTCGCAGCACCGGTATCGGGCGGGTCGCGATTCTCTGTTGCGGTTGCACAGGATTCGGGACACGCGGCTCTTGGGTGTCGCGTCTTCCATCACGTTGCTGGTGCTCGTGACGCCAACTTCTTGTCGTGGGTGGGCGCAAAGTCTCCGCTCCAAGTAGTAGTACCGTTTGATCCATGTCGACCACCTCCAACCTCAAACAAGGACTACTTGCCGGGTTAGTGATCTGTGTGCTCGCCGCGGGGTGCAGCAGCAACGGCGGGCGAGGTGACACCAGCATCGCCGACAACGACACGACAACCACAACGACACAGAGTGTGGAGGAGCCGTCCACCACCACTGAGGCTGAGCCGACCACAACCACGACACTGGGTGTGGCTGAGCCGTCCACCACCGCCGAGGCTGAACCGGCCACAACCGCCGACAGCGACGCTGACATCACCACAACAACCACCGTTGACGACCCGACCAACCCCACGGGGGCGGGGTTGGGTGACCTCGACCTTGATGAAGTAGAACCGGGTTTCGGGCACCCAACCGAAGGAGTTCCCGATTCCTGTCGGATTGCGAATCATGCATCATATTTGTTGCAAATCATGCATTCGTATGTTGCAATTGATACATTGAACTACCTGTCGGTATGACATTCGACGCTTCTCGGCTAGGAGGAACTCCCATGGCACCGACCCCGCCCCACAGCGAACAGTACCTCCACAGAGTGGCCGACGGCGTGTTGCGACGACGGTTGCGGTCCGCACCCGCAGTGCTGATCGAAGGACCGCGAGCGTGCGGAAAGACCACCACGGCCCGCCAACTCGCGGCAAGCGAGGTTCTCCTCGAACGAAGCATGGCGTCGGTCTCGCTGGCCTCACTGGGCTCGCTGGCTGTGCTTGACGGCGCCGCGCCCCGCCTGGTCGACGAATGGCAGCTCGTGCCCGACATCTGGGACATGGTCCGGCGCGAGTGCGACCGCCGCGGCGTTCCAGGCCAGTTCATTCTGACCGGCTCGGCCGATCCCCCAGCCGACGTCAAACAGCACTCCGGGGTGGGCCGAGTGGGACGGGTGCAGATGCGTCCGCTGTCACTGTTCGAGTCGGGCCTGTCCACCGGTGCCGTGTCGTTGCGGGCGCTCTTCGAAGGAGTCGAGTGCTCAGCGCCGGCACCGCCCTTGGAACTAGGCGACGTGGTCGAGGCTGTCTGCAGGGGTGGTTGGCCCTTGTGCCACCTCATGGACGTCAACGACGCCCAAGACTTCGTCAGCGACTACCTGCATGAACTCGCCCAGACCGAAGTCTCCGCGGTGGATGGCACGCGACGCGACCCTGCCGGAGTTGCCCGTCTGCTGGTTTCGCTGGCCCGCAACGTCTCCACGGAGGCCGCGATGAGCACCCTAGCGGCCGACACCGGCGGAGAGCGGCCAATCGATCCCCGCACCACGGACTCGTACCTGTCTGCACTACGGAGGCTCTTCGTCGTCGAAGACGTGCCCGCCTGGAGTCCGCGGCTGCGGTCCCGCTCCAGGCTGCGGAGCGCTCCGAAGAGGCAGCTCACCGATCCCTCTCTCGCGGCTGCTGCGCTGGGGGCTGACCGCGAGCGCCTGCTGGCCGACCCCGAAACGCTCGGGTTCCTTTTTGAATCGCTGTGTGTGCGGGACCTGCGCGTCTACTGCCAGGCGCAGCGAGCCGAACTCAGCCACTACCGCGACAACACCGGCTTGGAAGTGGACGCGATCATCCGGCAACGCAACGGCGAGTGGATCGCGGCCGAGATCAAGCTCGGTGGCCGGACCGCGGTCGACGCTGCGGCCGCCTCGTTGCACCGGCTCCGCGACCGGATCGATTCGGCCGCAGTCGGAGAGCCCAGCCGCCTAGTGGTGATCACGGCCACCGGTTTCGCCTACGAGCGCACCGACGGCGTCGCGGTGGTACCCATCACCAGCCTTGGGCCATAAGAGGAACCAGCCAACCTCGCGACTGGTCAGCCCGCCCGCAGGCCACGGCCTCCCAGTCGCCAGGGGACCGGACCAGGGGGAAGGTGTAACCGAGACCGTCGAGTGTCTGGCCTGTCTGCGGTTCATACGCGGCCAGATCCGGAGGGATCCGGCACCATAGGGACCTATTCGGGCGTGACGTAGGCGGCGGTCAGGCCTCCGTCCACTTGTAGGTTGGCTCCGGTCATGTACGACGAGTCGGCCGAGGCCAGGAACAGCGCGGCCGAGGCCATCTCAGTGGCCTCACCGAACCGACCCATGGGTACGTGCACCAACCGGCGCTGGCGCTTCTCCTCGGTGTCGAGGTACGACATGAGCATTTCGGTGCGCAACGGCCCCGGCGACAGGGCGTTGACCCGGATGTTCTCCCTGGCGTGGATTACGGCCAGCTCCCGGGTCATCGACAGCACCGCCCCCTTGGAGGCGGTGTAGGCGATCTGCGGGGTGGCCGCGCCCACCGACGCCACAAAGGACGCTGTGTTGATGATCGAGCCGCCGCCCGCCCGACGCATAGCGGGGATCTGATGCCGACATCCGTACAGGACGCCTTTGAGGTTCACGGCAAGGGTCTTGTCGATGGTCTCCTCGGAAGTGGCGATGGAGTCCGAGTCGTCGGCCAGCATGATCCCGGCGTTGTTGAAGGCGATGTCGAGCTGCCCGTAGGTCTCCTCCGCGGTCTTCACCGCCGAGGCGACATCGGCATCGTCGGACACGTCGGCTTGGACCGCGGTGGCCTCGCCCCCGGCTGCTCTGATCAACTCGACGGTCTCGTGGTTGGCCCCAACGAAGTCGACCGCAACGACCCGGGCGCCTTCGCTGGCGAAGCGCAGCGCCGTGGCCCGTCCGATTCCACCGGCCGTACCGGTGATAAGCGCCACCTTGCCTTCGAGTCTCATACCCGCTCCCTTCAATGGCGTTCGCAACGACCCTCGCTATATCTAGCATCCTCGCGCACAATCAATCGACGCCCCCGACAAGAATCGAAGCCCGTTTATTTGTCCAGGTCAACTGGCATAACAAGTTGGTTTGGCTTGCCTGTCCCACAATGCGTCCTGGCCTTAGAATCTCGCCATGAACCAGAGGATTGAGCCTGGACTGCTGTCGTCATACGCGATATTCTTCACGTATGACGATGCTTAGCTTCAGAGTCGAGCCCACCGAAGCCGCCCGGGCCCGGGACATGGCCGATGCCCTCGGCATCGGCCAATCAGAGATGATACGCGAAGCGCTGCGGCGCCATCTCAACGCGCTCGCCGCGCAACGAGACGCCACCGCCTACGAGGCGAACCCGCTCAGCCCCGAGGAACTGTCGCTGATCGAGGTCGAGCACTGGGCGCCGGCTGAAGACTGGTCCGACTGGGTCGATGCGACGCGGTGAGATCTGGTTCGCCGCCACACCCGGCGGCGACCGGCCAGTGCTGGTACTCACCCGCGACCCCGTCGCGGACCGCATCGACGCAGTCGTAGTCGCAGCACTCACCAGAACCCGCCGAGGCCTGTCCTCGGAACTGCCCCTGACCGCAGCCTCCGACGGCGTCCCCTCCGACTGTGTCGCCAACTTCGACACCATCCACACCCTGCGGCGGGAAGCGTTCCGTCACCCCGTGACCACGCTTGACCCCGCCCGGCTCGAGGAGGCCTGCCAGGCTCTCAACGCCGCCACGGGCTGCTAGAAAGTCACAGATGCGGGAATGCGAAGGGACTAAAATCTGAGATGCAGGACACACGCACCGAGGCACTGTGCCGGATCGGAATTCAGCACAAGGACGAGGACGGCACCCGACCGTTGACTTACAAAGAACTCTGCGAATTCGTGAGCGACTTTGCAGATCATCTCATCGACGACGAGCGCACCATTGATCCGGTTGTGTCTGGCGACGCAGGAGCCGGGGAAATCAAGGTCGTGTTCGAACTGGCCCGCCCTATAGCAGATCGCGACACCGACATGGAAGTGTTCGACATTGTGTATGACGCTGGCAGTGCGCTTGGCGCAGAATGGATCAACGATCCGAAGCGTAAGCGGCCGCGCCGCAAGACACCTTCGTCAACGATGCTGTCCCGTCATAGTCAGCAGATCGCGGATGCCGGGCTTGTAGACGCCTGACGTGTCGCACCCTGACCACTCATCAGTGAACACCACCGCACCCCATGCTTCTGTTTCCTGTCGGTGTTTCCACCGCAGAGATCCGGATACCTGTTGTAACCGTCTCGCCATCGGCCGGCCCCGTCCAGAGATTTACGAGATCGCAGGTCCCTACGTGCGAGTTGCGCTTCTCGGAGGTGAGCCCGACCCCGAAGTAGTGCAGCTCATCGCCGACATTGAGCCAGCCAGCTTGACCAACGGCGTCGAACCTCTGCTGCTGATCGACGAACTACGCCGACGCGGCTGGACCGATGCCGACAGCGCTGCCCCGCGACCGCCTCCAAACCCGCGATCTCATCAGCCAGTTCACCAACGACAACTCACTAGCAGGCCTCCGTCACGCCGAAAGCTCGTTGTCACACCCCGGTGATGGGCTGGAGGGGTACCAAGCCGCTTCGACAGGAAACCTGATGCACTACCCTGCATACCCGCAAAGCCGTCATCTGATGATCACTTCTGCTCCGCGGGGTCGTCATGACTAGAACGGTGCGCCACCCTGTACACAACCTCAGGTCGATGGGGCAAGAAGCATCTGGGCGGCGGACGAATCGCCAAGCGGACCTACCGACGACACTCCGCCGGGCCTCGTCGATTCAGACTGGAGCCTTAGGTGTTAGAGTTTCTGTTGAGGCAACGACAATGTTCGTCTTGATGACTGCTCGCGTTGGATGGGAAGGACACTGATGGCCGCTGTCGAAGACGTAGCAGCGTACATTTTGAGCAATATGGATAAGCGCGTCACCACGATGAAGCTCCAAAAGCTGCTGTATTACTGTCAAGGATGGCACTTAGCATGGGACGCAGAAAAGCTCTACGATGCTGAGATACAAGCGTGGGCAAATGGGCCGGTCGTGAGAGACATATATGACCTTCACCGCAGCCGCTATTCGATTGAACCACCGTGGCCCGAGCAAGGTGATCCTGCTGCCTTAACCTATGACGAATCCACTACCGTGGACGTAGTTCTAGAGACATACGGCGATTGGACGGCAGATCAACTATCGCAGACAACCCATAGCGAACCTCCCTGGTGTGAAGCACGAAAAGGGCTACCGGCGACCGCACGCAGTGACGTAACGATTGATACCGATGTGATGCAGGACTATTTCATCGGTCTCTTGGAAGCGCAATTTTCATTGGACGAAGACGACGACTAGATCTAGTGGCGAAAAAGAAAAAGACTCGTTCTTCTCAACATCCCAAGAACAGATCGAAGCAAGTAACCCAACACTCTGGACTACCCAAGCAGCGAACAAAGCAATCCGCGATCGGACCGCCAGTATCCTGGCTCTTCGGATATTGGCGGGGAGTGATGGTGGTGAGGAGGGCCGAGTTGGGTTTGCCGGTGTAGAGCAGCGCCGGATCCGGTGTGGGCGAATCGTCGGAAACTGAGGGCGGCGTGTTGGACACGTTTGCTGAGATCGTTGACCGCTTCGGTAGGGTCGTTGCTGACCCGAGCCTGATGCCAGTTGATGATCTGGTGATGCCAACGCCGCAGCGTGTGGCCCAGCCTGGACAGTTCCGGTGGACAGTCAGGGTCGGTGGGATCCTCAGAGAGTTAACACAGATAGCTGTCAGTTAGTCGCGGGCAGTCAATGTCATAGAGCCCGCGCAGGGTCTCTTTGGTGTGCCACGCCAGACGGACCTCGCCATGGGGATCGCCTGCGGTGAGCAGACCCTGGAGCTTGGCGTCGCCGTGTTCGCTGAGACGTTCATGTGCGGGCGATCAACAACCGTCGCATACTCCACAGCGGGTTATGTTTGCGGCCGCGGTGGCCCAGTGTGTCGTTTTGGACTCGGCGGCGTATCTCGTCGATGCTGTTGTTCGCCAAGCGGATCATGTGGAACGGATCGGCGACCTGGTCGGTTTGAGGCAGCGCCACCTCGAAGCTGCGCCGATACGCCCCGAGAGATCCAAGGTGCCCCAGGCGATGCTGTCACGCCATGCCGGGGGTCGCGCCAACAGCTGGCGATACCACACCGCTATCGGCGGCCCGGTTGGGATCGCCTCGGTCTGTGGGGGTTTGCGGCGTTGACGTTGAACGGGGTGTGGTCTGTGTAGTGCTGAACAGATATCTATTTCATGCAGTGTCACACCCTTTGAGTAGGTTGTGTTCGTGTTCGATTCGATGATTCAACAGGCCCGGCAGGTGACGACATCCGGTCTCTGCCGCGGCGAGTTGGAAGGTCTGGTGGCGGGTGCTGGGCGGGTGATCGCGGCGATGTCTGCGTTGCAGACACGGTGCGCAACCGCGATCGAGGCTCTCGATGACGGCGGGGTGAACTCCAAAACCGTTTTGCGTGAGCAGGGGCGTATGTCGACCCGTAACACGAACTCGGTCGCCAAGACTGCTGCTGGGCTCGCTGAGATGCCGAAACTGGCTGAGTCGTTGGCTGGCGGCAAGATCACCGCAGAGCACGCGGCTGTAGCGGTCGCTGCGGCCGCCAAGACTTCTACAGACCAAGTCGACGATGAATTGTCGAAGCTTGCTGAGACATCGTCTGTTGATGTGTTTACCGAACAGTCACGACGCTGGGTGAACCGCAACCAACCCGACGACGGTGCTGATGCACACGAAGTACGGCGTCAACGCCGGTTGTTGAAGCATTGGATAAACGAAGAAGGCATGGGTGTGCTGCTGGCAGAGTTGGATCCGACCAGCTATCAACAAGTGGTCAAAGCAATCAACGTTGAATACGACCGCATGTGGAGAGACGACGGCGGACGCGACGGCAAGCCTGATGATGTGCGTACACCACAACAACGCTCAGCAGACGCGTTGATCGCGTTGTTGACCAACCCGCACCGTCGCGGACCCGGCAGCACGCGGATGCAACTCATCGCTGTGGCCGACATCGAACGGCTACGAGCCGACAACCCGACCGGTGTCGCCGAGATCGTCGGGGGTGAAGCCCTACCGCAAACAGTGCTGGAACGTTTGATGTGTACCGCTGCTGTCACCGGAGTTGTCTTTGATGGTGAAGGCCAACCCCTCTGGGTGGGACGCACCCATCGACACGCCACCGAAGCCCAAATCAAAGCCATCATCGCCCGCGACCGGCACTGCACAGGCAAAGACTGCACCGCCGGTCCCGAACGCTGCGAAATCCATCACATCATCCCCTGGGAAGACGGCGGACCAACAGACATCGACAAAATGTGTCTCGCCTGCCCCAACTGCCATCACAACATCCACGACCGCGGCTACATCGTGGTCAAGACCAACACCGGCTACAAAATCATCAACCCCAACAACCCACCAAACGGCCCCTAACCACCCGCCACGGTGCCAACAACGATCCGATGACCCCGAGTAGTTCGGTCAACAACCCACCAAACGGCCCCTAACCACCCGCCACGGTGCCAACAACGATCCGATGACCCCGAGATGTTCGGTCAACAACCCACCAAACGACCCCCAACCACCTGCCGCGGTGCCGACAACGGTCCGATGACCCCGAGATGTTCGGTCAACAACCCACCAAACGACCCCCAACCACGCCGACCGACGAGACGATAATGGCAGTTGGAAGCAGACAATAATAGCAGTAGCATAGGGACGATAGTTGCACTAGGTCTCGTGCAATGACGGCAGCAGGGAGAGTCGTGGACACACTGTCGAGGAGGCTCGAACCGATCACACGCCAGGCGTTGGGTGATTTCCGAGTCGTGGTGGTCACCGGGCCGCGACAAGCGGGCAAGACCACCCTGGTGCGTCATGTGCTGGACGGCGCGGGCACCTTTGCGCGGCTTGACCGCGCCGCGACACTGCAAGCCGCGCTGGCCGACCCGGATGGGTTCGCCGCGTTCGGAGAGACCCCGCGGGCTTTCGACGAGGTGCAACGCTCCGGGGATCCTCTGATACGGGCGATCAAGAGCGCCGTGGACGACGACGCCAGTCGCGGTCAGTTCCTGCTCAATGGATCGGCAGACTTCCTGACCGTTCCGACCATCTCAGAATCTCTCGCTGGGCGGGCTGCGTTCTTGGAGCTGTGGCCGTTGACTCAAGGCGAGATGCACCATGCGCCTGACGGGTTCATCGAAGCGGCTTTCTCAGACCCTGACCGCCTCATCGAAGGCGGAGCCTCGCCTCTGAGCACGGGCGATTACATTGAGCGGGCCTGCACAGGTGGCTTCCCCGAGGCGATTTCCATGCCACCGCAGGCCCGCCAGCAATGGTTCCGCGACTATCTGCGGACCGTCATCCAGCGCGACATCAAGGATCTATCCGGTGCCCGGCGCACGCAAGATCTACCCAAACTGCTGAAGTTGCTAGCGGCGCGTACAGCGGGCGAGTTGGTCGTGAAGAACCTGCACGACGACACCGGGTTTGGGAGTCGTCACACCACCGAGGCATACCTCGGGTACCTACAGATGACCTATCTGGTGCTGCAGCTGCCCGCCTGGTCGCGGAATCTCACTAGCAAGGCCACCCGCCGACAGAAGGTGCATATCACCGACAGCGGACTCGCTGCTCACATCCTCGGCAAGTCGCCGCAGTCACTGGCACGTCCCACCGACCCTGCTCGTGGCCAGATCATCGAGTCGTTCGCCGTCAATGAGATGTACCGCCAAGCGTCCTGGCATCGCAGCGCCATCACGCTGCATCATTTCCGCGATCGTGGCGGCGTAGAGATCGATGTCGTCGCTGAGGCGGCGGACGGACGGCTGGTAGCGGTTGAGATCAAGTCGGGGCCTGCCGTCAATAGATCTGACGCCCGGCACTTGCGCTGGCTTCGCGACAAGGTGTCCGACGATTTCGTTTGCGGCGTCGTCCTGCATACCGGCGAACGCGCCTACCGGCTCGAAGACCGCATATTGGCCCTACCGATCTCATGTCTTTGGACCACTTCCTGACCTCCACGGGAATCGCCGGCGGCCTCCTGCGCGGTGGCCCAACCCACGCATCTTCGAAGCCCGCGGCATCCTCGTGACATAATGACCCCAACCGGTGCCAGCAACCCTTCATCCCACGTTTCCGCGAAGGGCCGGGATCATCGACGGCCATCAGCGCCCGTTCCTCCGAGGGCTGTTCCTAGCTCAGGCGGCTGGTCTTCGACGCGGCGGGGCGGACTCGGTCGCGCGGGGCGGGCCGGGCCGGGGGCGTTTCATGGTCCGGGCACGGTGGCTGTCGGCTGGTTGTACAGCAGCCGGCCGTCTGGGGTGCAGACGGCGCCGGGCTGGTCGCAGGCTGTGCCGGCTTCAACGGAGATGGTTACGGCGTCGGTGGAGTCGGGCTGGATTGTGACGCTCCAGATGCGGGTCGATCCGGCACTGACCGGCTCGATGGCGGTGATCGACCCGTCGGCAATCTGTAGGGAGTGCTGTTGCAGAGTCGAGGAGCTGACGGCTAGTTCTTCCTGGAAGTACAGGCGGAACGTGAACGCGTCGGTGCCATTGTGGCCGGTTGGCAGGTTCGCAAAGTGGGCTATGGGACGCGACTTGGATCTCTGCGGCAGCGCAGCGGGGTCTTCCGTCAGGGTGATGCTCACGTCCACGGTGTCACCGTCTGTCCAGTCGAGGGTGTCCGCGGGCCACCAGTAGCGACCTCGTCCGGCCATGTTGGGTACCAGGCTGTCGCTCGCCAAGAATCCTTGATCGCCGATTGCCAATGTGAAGTCTTGGGCAATGTTGCCGGAGGTTGAAAGATATAGGCCGCCAGCCAATCGCAAGACTGCCAGGACACGATGCGATCGGCCGTTAAGAGTGAATTCCTTGTCCGACAGAGCCGACATCGAATCTACCCATATGGAGTAGCCGGTACCGGCAGGTACCTGCCGATCATAGCTCCCAACTGTCAGCTGGGCTGACCAAATCAAACAGAAGGGCAGCCCCAGTCGATAGAAATCGTTGACTGCAACACGGCCGTTGATTCGACCAGGGTAGAGCGACTCCGGAATGCAGCCTGTCAATGAGTTCCCGGCGAGATACAAGTACCAGAGGTTGGTGGTATTGATATTCCCCAACTCGGTTGGGATCGTACCGCTCAACTCGTTCTCGCTTAGATTGAGGGTCTCCAGGTTGGTGAGGTTGCCGAGTTCTGCTGGGATCTCCCCACTCAACTGATTCTCGTAGAGCGACAGCCACTCCAGGGTGGTGAGGTTGCCGAGTTCTGCTGGGATCTCCCCACTCAACTCGTTCCAGCCTAGATTGAGTTGCTCCAGGTCGGTGAGGTTGCCGAGTTCGGATGGGATCTCCCCACTCAACGCATTGCGATCTAGCCAGAGTCGCTTCAGGTTGGTGAGGTTGCCGAGTTCGGATGGGATCTCCCCACTCAACTCGTTCCAGCCTAGATTGAGGTACTCCAGGTTGGTGAGGTTGCCGAGTTCGGATGGGATCTCCCCACTCAACGCATTGAGCTTTAGCGAGAGGTACTTCAGGTTGGTGAGGTTGCCGAGTTCGGATGGGATCTCCCCACTCAACTCATTGGGCCAGCTCCACGGATTGCCATCTAGCCAGAGGGTCTCCAGGTTGGTGAGGTTGCCGAGTTCGGATGGGATCTCCCCACTCAACTCGTGCCAGCTTAGCTTGAGGGTCTCCAGGTTGGTGAGGTTGCCGAGTTCGGACGGGATCTCCCCACTCAACTCATTGCGATCTAGCTTGAGGCTCTCCAGGTTGGTGAGGTTGCCGAGTTCGGACGGGATCTCCCCACTCAACTCATTGGAATACAGGTTCACCTCGGAGACTTCGTCGGCGTCGTTGGCTGTGATTCCGAACCATTGGTCAAGCGGGGCTTCGCTAAGCCAGTTGTCGTTCCGTGTCCAGGAATCCCCGCCGGTCGCCTCATACAGCGCGGTCAGTGCCGCCCGATCAGGAGCGGGGGTCGCGGAGCTTTCCTGGTCCTGTCCCTCAGCGGGATTCGGGTCTTGGGCTGACGAGCGGACCTGCGTCGTCGGCACCGCGGCCGATCCAGTTGCCACTTCGCTCCAGCGGGACCTGCCGTTGTTGAAACGTGCTCGTACCCGCACGCGGTAGGTCTCGCCTGCGTTCAGGCCGGACACCGTCACCTCGGTTGTCGATGGGAAAGCGTTCCAAGCACTGTCCCGCCAGTTCTTGAAGGACTCTCCCTGTGGTGTCCAAGACACCCTGTAGTCCCGGGGGTTAGCCGGGTGCGCATCCCATGTGATGTTGATGGCGCCGGGCGAAGCCCCTGCTTGCACGGTCACGCCCGTTACACGATCGCGCGTGGAGGCAACTACAGCCCCCGCGGGAACAGGGGAGCCGACCAACGTCAGCGTCGCTGCGGTCACGCTGAGGACGGACAGGATGCATGCGAAGTTGCGCCACGGAAACAATCTCAAGCGCCGCATTCGATGCTCCCTACGGTACGCCACCCGTTGCGCCGATTCGTGTGGTGGTTCCCTCAACTCGCTCACGCTGTGGTCCAATCAATAGTAGCAACGCAATAGTAACAACGACGACGTACCAGGCAATAGTAACAACGACGACGTACCAGGGGAAGTGCTGGATCGTGATTCCTAGTCCTGGGGCTCTTGCCTGTGGGTGCCCTCGTCGGCGAGCGCTGGTCGGCTGTTCTGTCGGTGCAGGACTACGAGTTGGTGGCGCAGCACGATGATCACGAGATCCTTCGAGCGTCCCGAGCGCACAGCCAAGCGCGCCAACAAAACCAGCAACCGGTACAGAACGCGACACATGGGCCCCAGGATCGCGAGCGTCGCACCTGTTGAGGGCGCCACGACCGAGTTTCGGCCAGCCACAGACTCCCAGCATGCAGCGCATCATGCCTGGTCAGCGCACACGACGGCATTTTCAGGCACCCACACGCCGCTAAAACCCATCAGACATTCAACATTGTGCCCACTAGTTATACTTTTGCCAACAAAACTATAACTCGAGCTGGCTGAGGCTCCGGTCGCCGATCTCGTTCGCCGCTTGAACCTGGCCGATGGCGACGGCCGCCTAACAAACGGGGGTATCGGGCCGTGCAACATAATCTCCCACCCTGCTGTGCCGAGATACCGCAGCCTGGCTGAGGCAGCCGCCGCGTTGGGGATAGCTGAGCGTCAAGGCATCGGGGTAGCCAGGATGACACGCGATATGCTCGCCATCGGCCGGCCCCGTCCAGAGATTTACGAGATCGCAGGTCCCTACGTGCGAGTTGCGCTTCTCGGGGGTGAGCCCGACCCCGAAGTAGTGCAGCTCATCGCCGACATTGAGCCCGCCAGCAATGGTTCCGCGACTATCTGCGGACCGTCATCCAGCGCGACATCAAGGATCTATCCGGTGCCCGGCGCACGCAAGATCTACCCAAACTGCTGAAGTTGCTAGCGGCGCGTACAGCGGGCGAGCTGGTCGTGAAAGAACCTGCCTCCACGGGAATCGCCGGCGGCCTCCTGCGCGGTTCTCGCCCAACACCCTTCACCCCGCGGCTTCGGCGATAGCGGCCACGGTGTCGCTGTCCGCAACGATGTTGAGGGTCTCAATCAGCGATTCGTACTCTTCGTGCCCCACGATCACAGCTGCTGGGCGGCCTTGCTTCGGGGACTGGGGGGACTGGGGGTCGGCTGCCGCTCGTTTGAGGCAACTGCGATCAGCAGGGAGCCTCGCTGACAACGCACGGCAGCCGACCAACGTCCAAGCGGGGCTACTCCTCGGTCACGCTCAGGGTGTAACTGCCTGTGCAGCCATGAACGCCGATGCAGCCGCCCGTGCCTGCTACCGAGATGTAGTGAATCCCATTCGATCTCGCTGTGTAGGTCGTGCCGCCTTTCTGGTACAGAGATCCGAAGCGGTACACGCCGTCGATCAACAGATTCGTCCCGCTCTCCAGTTGCAGCTTGTAGGTCCGATTTCTGATGAGCGTGACTTCGAACCAGTCACGGTCGCAGGTGTCCCCGTCCAACGCGATGCCGTCACCGGTTTCCCTGTGGCAGCTGTAGCCCGAATAGGCGCCCGTGTAGCCCGGCTCATGGGAGTAGTAGCCGTCGGGGCCACCAGTATCACCGGCGTTGTACCAAACCGGAGTCGAATCAATCTCGCCCGACACAGAGCCGCCCACCACCACGGTGCCGCTGGTGGAAGCGTCCGCCGCGTAGTCGTCGTAGAACGGGGCAGACACCTCGGTCACTGTCAGCTCCAAGTCGCCCATCCGCTGATACCATCCGCCGCGGCTGCCTAACACGATGAAGTACTCTTCGGTCTTGGTCGCGGTGTAGACGACCCGCGCCGCGTTGCCGGGGCCGGAGTCGTGGTCGAAGAAGCCGTCGTAAGACGCCCCGAAGAAGGTGGTGCAGACCGGTGGGCCGGGTGGAGTATTTGTATAATCACACCGGCCGGTTCGCGTGATCCTGTCGGACTGGTCCCAGATGTCTATGATCCACGGGTCGATGCTCGGGTATCCGACGGATCGAACGTCGATCTGGTACGACGTCCCGCTCACCATCGGCACGAACACCCCCACATCGTCAGTGGGGCTCAAGATGGTCGCCGTCGCAGTGCCCGGGACGGCCGCCAGGGTAGGCTCGACGTCATTATCTCTCAGGTCCGACACGAGCACCGTCTTCGTATGTGAGCGGGAAGACGTCGACATGGTGGTCTTCACGTAGTGGAAGCCCGTCGTCGACGCCCTGAATTTGAGCGACGCACCCCTGTCGCCGATTCCTGTGCCTGCGTCTGCGCTCGTGTTTCCAATCTCCTCTAGGTCCGGATCGCATACGAAATCGATCCTCATATTCGGATCGTAGCGGTCTGCATTGTTGGCAAAGAAGATCTCATAGTTGACATTGGCCGTGAGCGTGACCTTCACCCAGTTCTGGCCGTTGCTGAGGCCCTTCGCCGAGCCGACCGTGGCAGTGACGATGTTCGCAGCAGGGTTACACGTATCGCCTGCCCCCTTCTCGGTCAGGGGCTCCTTCTCGGGGACTTGGGTGATGGTGCCCGGCGTCGGCCTCAGGGGGAGAGGGGGAGGGGGTTCGTCGAGCACCAGCTTTGCGACCCGTGAGCGTCGGCTTGTCAGCGAGTCGCGTACCGCAGCGACCTTGTAGCGCCGGTCGCCTGCGGTCAGGTCCGTGTCGGTCCACTCGTTCAATTCGCCGTCAACCGTGGCGATCACCGTGTGGGCTGTTTCCGCGGGACGGATCTTGCGCAACACCTGCCACGAATCCACCGCCTCGTCCGGGGCATCCCAGCTAAGAAATACTCCCCCCCCCCCCCCCCGCTGTCGAGGTCGGCGGTCAGGCCGGTCGGCCGGTCCGGCGCGACGGGTGTTGCGAATGCTTGGGTGGCCAAACCGGCGACAAGTGCCCCGGCCAGCAGTACAGCCATCCATGCGCGGTTACGTCTCTTGAACATATCTCGTTCCTTCTCTCAGGCACGAGCAACTGATTGCGCCCGTACACACGTCGCTGCATCCTGTTGTAACGGACACATGATGTCATCGTAGCCGACACATGATGTCAACAGTAGATGTCAACAGTAATAGACATTATTGATTGCCGCGATCGCTCAAGCGGGACGACTGCTGACACCGCGGCTGCGAGATGGCGACCCAGGCCGGCCCCGTAGGAGCCGGTGCCCTCCACGCCGACGCGGCGCACCGGGCCCCAAGACTCCAGCCGGCCGGCCGGCCGTGCTCCCCTCGACCTCGCTTAGCCACACGATCTCATCTCAGCCACCGCCAGCCTCCCAACTGTCGAAGCAACGACCGATTGAAACCGCCCACAAAGAAGCCGACAGTCGCCGACCTCGACATCAAAGTCATCGCAACCCAAACCGGTGAACTCCTACGACACCTCACCCTTGACCCAACCCGCGACTACCAACCCCAAAACCAACCCTAAAAACCCCGCCCCGCGCAGGTTCACAAGGTTCCTATGTCTTGACACATCACATGGCGCCCCCGGCAGGAATCGAACCTGCGACGCACGGTTTAGGAAACCGACGCTCTATCCACTGAGCTACGGGGGCGGGGACGAGGGATGCGCTGTTCGTTGCGCGAATTGGCAGACCCTCTGTTTTGGGGTTTGAGCCTATCAGGGGCCTAGATCGGGCTGTTTCGGATTGGAGCCCACCGGCTCGAGCCACGCTCCATGCGGCTCCAACCCAGGCCGGAACAGCAGGTGTCACCGAAGCCCTGTAAGCGGCCACAGATGCTGCGTTTCGGGCGGCCGCTGTGCCGCTCGAACTTGCACCCTCCGCTCAAGACAGTAGGCTTTCCCGAAACAAGTGAACCGCAAGGGAGCCTTCAAGGATGCACACTCACTGTTCGAAACGCACCGATGCCCAGCGCCGACCTCGGCTGCTCAGCCGGAGTTTGGCTGCGGGCGTACTGCTGATGGCTTTGGTTCTGGTATCGGGCCAACTAGCCGTCTCAGCCCAGGAAGGCCTTGAGGTCTCGGACTGCACCGAAAGCCTGGGCACCCTCTCCGCTGGCGATACCACCCGCAGCGGCACCACCTCGACCAGTTGTACGCGGTACCTGCCCCACGGCTACTCGTACGTCGTCGACAACGGGGTGGGCTCGGCGCAGGCCTTCACGTTCACCCTGAGTTCCGCAGCGACGGTCACCGTCACGCTCGACCACGACACCACATACAACGCCGCCGACAGGCCGGTATTGGAGTTGATCAACGGTCACCACGGCCACACGACCGCGGTCGGGACCCTGCTGACCCGGGCTACCGGCATCAACAACCTGTCAGTGCCAGTGAGCGTCGGTGTCGCGCTGGCAGCCGGCGACTACACCGCGCAATTGGCCAATTACAATTGGCAATGGGGAGGAGCATTCTCCTACAGCCTGACCATCAACGTGGCCGATGCCGCTACCGGCGCAACGACGCTGGTCCTATCCGGCAGCACCCAGAAGACGTACCGCGAGGACTTCACCAGTTCGGTGGCGAACTACGGCGTCCTAACCGATGGTGAGGACGGCGATGTCATCAGTTGGGCGCTGTCAGGCGACGACAGCTCCGACTTCTCGATCTCCAGCGGCGGGACGTTGACCTTTGCAACCCAGCCCGACTACGAGAACCCTGCTGATGACGACCAGGACAACGTCTATGAGTTCACGGTGACCGCGACCCGCGGCAGCGCGTCGGGCAGCCTCAGCGTCGCGATCACCGTGACCGACCTCGACGAGACGCTGACCGGCGATGATCCGGTTGGGGGAGTATGAGCCAGCCCAAGACCTGGCCCATGCCAAGACCTGGCCCATGCCAAGAATGGCGCTACCAAGTAGATAATCAGAGCTAGAAGCGTCAGGAGCGTCGTCGAGGATGGTAACCGGACCGAGGTCTCAGGGACTCGGGCGCAGTAGCCGAGACGCTCGACCTGGACCGTTCGGATTCAATTCCACGACTCCGTTCTGAGTGGAGGTGTTGTGATCACAAAAAGCAAGACAAATTGGGTTGCACTGGCTGTGGCAGCGGCAGTTATTGTCGCGGGCTGCAGCGGCGACGACGGCCCGTCACAGGCCGAGGCACCGGTTCCACCGAAGTCCGATCCGGCCGCCTACACCCAATACTTCGTGGAGTCCGCCATCGCCAGATACGACACCGAGGGTCTCGATGCCACTCTGGCGCATTACAACAGCCCCGACAGCGTGGACGGTCCGTGGTATGTGTTCGTCGTCGACCGAAACGCCGAAGTGATCGCCCATTACGACCCCGAGCGCTTGGGGCTGAGTCTGTTGGGGTTTGCCGGCACCGACCTCAACGGCTACAACTTCGGTCCCGAGATGCTGTCCGCCGACAGGGCCGGCAGGTGGGTTCCCTATGTGTTTACCAACCCCGCCCTCGGGACTCTCAGCGACGACAGTTCCTTGGAGTTCAAGAACGCCTGGGTTGTCCGCCATGACGGGCTGCTGTTCGGCTCAGGCTGGTACATCGACTTCGAACAGTTCCTGCCCGCTCTCATCGCCGAGTCTGCCGAGCATTTCCGCGCCGGCGGCCTCGAAGCGATCCTCGCCTTCTACAACGATCCCCAAGGCATCTCAGTAGGTCTGATACCGACCGTGGAATACTACAACAGCACCAACACCCTCGACGGTTACTTCTCAGGGTTCATCGCTGCTCCCGACGGCGAAATCCTCAGCCACTTCGATCCTGCGATCATCGGCACCGACATCGAGGACCTGCTCGGACCCGCGGTACGCAACGCCGGCCCCCAAGGCACCTGGATCACCGCAGAAGACAACGACCCCACAGCCGGCGGCCCAGAGACCATGAGCATCTGGGCACTCAACGTCGATGGAACGCTCATAGGCGGCGGCTGGTACAACAACGGATCGCGCACCTGATCGTCCCGTGACAGCAGTGCCGTGGACGGAGCACGGGTACCGGGACATTTTGGGCACCCACACGAGAGTCGCCCCGACTATTTCAGCGACGGACCACTAGGTCACCACCCTCACCTCGACGGTGTAGGTGCCGAACGAATTGCCAGCATGCGCAGACACTTCGATGTAATAGTCGCCCGCAGAGGTCGGCTCGAAGACATACCTGGCGTTGAGTCCCGAGCCGCTGTCGTTGTCCTCGGCTCCGGTTACGGCATCGCCTGCAGAATCATAGATCTTCAACTCCGGATCCCCCAGCGAATTGCCGTTGACACTGATTCGATATCGCACATTTGCCTCCAGGGGGACACGGAACCAGTCACGGTCAGCTTTGCCCACGCTGGTGTCCACGCCGATGAGCCCAGTTGCCGAACCGCCCACAGTCACGGTGCATGCATTTGCTCTTTTACCGGTGCAATCGTCCGTGGCAACAGAAGCCAGGATACTCCAGTTGCTGAGACCTTCATAATTGATCGCTCTGACCTGATAATCGTACCAGGTGCCTGCCACCAGTGTTCGCCAACTGTAGGCCAAGGCGGGCGAAGCAACCGCCCTAGACCGCCAGTTGGAGGTACCTTGTTCAGCCAGGCGGATTTCGTACGCGTCGATAGCCGGCCCAGAGTTGTCTGGTTCGTCCCAAGCGAACTCCAGCTGCATTTTCGTCGCTGTGACGGTCCGCGCTCCGGGCCTGCCCGGCGCCTCATCCACATCGGTTATTTCCACGCTGAAGTCGGCGGTGGTTTGCCTGTCAGCCACACCGCCGCCCGGTCCGCTGGTCGCGGCAACCATGACCTCGTATGTGTTGTCACCATCGGCATCCTCCGGGGCCTCGTGATCGGGCTCGATCGTCATCGACAAGATCCCGTTGGCATTAATGGAGAACTTGTCCATATCGGCTCCTCCACTGATGGACCAGCCAGTAATAGCATGGCCCGGATCATTGTCGGTCGCTGTGACTCGATGGCTGAGCGTCGCATTCTCGTCTAGGAACAAACTCCCTGTGCCGAGAATCCGAGGAGGCGAGTCGACGGGAGCCACCGTAACCTCATACTGGCCGACCGCGTCGCCGCCGTGCTCACCCACCTCAATGTAGTAGGTGTTGCTCGTCGGCGGCTCAAAGAGGAGTCGGGCGTTCGACCCAGAACCGTTGTCGTTGTCGTAGGCACCGTTGATGGCTGCTCCTGAGGAATCGTAGACTCTGACCTCGGGATCGTCGAGCGCACCGAAGGATCCGTACCCTTCAACGTCGATCCGGTACAGCGCATTGTCGTCCAAGGCAATCTCGAACCAATCCTTGTCAGCTGTCGCTTTGACATTGATGATGCCGCGCTCCGGAGTTCCCACCCGGGAGGTTCCCACATCGATCGTGCATGCAAAGTTCGTTGCCTGCGAGCAGTCATCGGTCAGGGTGAACAATGATTGGGACCAAGCTCCTGCGCCTTCGCTATTGCGCGCCCGCACCTGAACCTCATAGGGCCTGTTGGGAACGCGGCCTATCCACTCGTGGCTGCGGATGCCGTCTCCAAGCGTCACAGTATCCCAGGCATAGGTAGTATCGGATGAGAACTCACGCAGTCGCGCTGTGTACCTTGTGATTGGTGGACCGTCGTTGGCCGGCTCACTCCAACCCACTTCAATTTGAGATCTTTCTTCGTTTATCTTCCACAGGTCCGGCGCTGCCGGCGCTTCATCTTGATCGGTGACCTCTACCCCGAACGTCCCGATCGTGGATCGGTCGGCCTGATTGCCGCCAGGCCCACTAGTCACCCGGAAGTTGAACTGATAGTAGTTGTTGCCATTGGAATCCTGAGGATCCTCAAAGTTCGGGGTGATGGTCATCGAGAGGATCCCGTTGGAGTTAACGCGGAACTTGTCCCAGTCAGCCCCACCAACTATTCGATAGCCGGTGATCGAGTGGCCAGGATCGGGATCGGTCGCTATCAGTTGGTGACTAAGGTCGCTGTGCTCCTCCAAGGTGATATAGCCGAGATCATCATCAATTTCAGGTGGGCGATCTACCACCGCGAGAGCAACCTCGTATGCACCAACGGCGTCGCCCCCGTTCTCGCTGACCTCTATATAGTATGTGCCAGCTACGGTCGGCTCGAAGAAGAGTCTCGCGTTCAAGCCGGTTCCACCGTTGTTGTCATCAGCACCAACGATCGGATCGCCATTCGAGTCGAGAATTCTCACGTACGGGTCTGCAAGCGTGCCCACGGAGTCCCAAGTCGGAAGCATTGTGTCGTCGTCGATGCGGTACCTCTGAGCTCCTGTGACGTCGATGCGGTACCTGTGATTGGTCTCTAGTCGGGATGTCTCGTAAAGGTCCTTGTCATGACCGGATTCTCTGGGGTTGATCCCGCCCGTCTTGGAACCGTCAATCGCGAGAGTGCACGTATCGGCTCCCAGCGTTCCAGCGCACTCATCGAGATAGAAATACCGACTCCGACTCCATCGCCCTGTGCCCTCATCGTTGGTCGCGTTGACCTGCCAGACGTACTCTGTGCCCTGCGACAGAGACGAGAAGGCATAGGACGTCGCTTCTGAGAGCGGGCTGGTGCTCCAATTGGGAGTCGATTCGGAGGCATCAGCTATGCGGACTTGGTAGCCGTTCAACTCCGGTCCAAGGTTGGGTGGAGGATCCCAATACGCTACCGCATTAGACAATTCGGACTCAACCCGTCGATTCTGAGGAACTCCGGGCGCTTCGGTATCAACGTCAAGAACCGTCACCGCCACGGACGCATGGATCTCCCATGGCGCCCCCCCGAAGATGGTGGTATTGAGAAACACCACCGTAAATCTGTAGACATTGTCAGCATCAGCATCCTGTGGGTGCTCGAAGTCAGGATCAATGATCATCGTGATGTTGTATTCGAAAGTGGCAGCCCCGGGGCTATTTTGAACATCGATGGCGAAGAACGCCGCATCAGCTCCCCCAATCCGGACGTTGCTGACTGTGTCGCCATCGTCGGGATCGCTGATCACAGCCTCGTAACTGAAAGTCGAGTTCTCGGTGACTTCCGGATGCCTGTCGGCGGTGAGAGTTGCCCGGGTATCGTGTATCGCCGCCACGGTGTACGTGCCGACGGTTCCACCTGGAGCACTCGGCGACTGAGCAACGTCGACGTAGAACGTCGACGGCGTGGAGTCGAGGAGTAAGGTGTGGAGTAGACGAGCCGCGTTGAGTCCAGCACCGCTGTTGTCATCATTTTGTGTTTCTAGTGATTCTCCAAGATGGTCACGTATGACCAGCCTAGGATCGGTGAGCGTCCCGCCATAGTCGGTGGCCTCGCTTCCCTTTACATGTACACGGTACGCCCTCTCGGTCGCGGTTACTGCAAACCAGTCAGAATCGACACCGTTGTGCTTGATGTTGATTCTTGCCATGCGGTCGCCGCCCCCACCGAGCGAGCACGCACCAGTCAGATCGTCACCGCAATCGTCGGTGTATCCATCAATCGAGGCAGTCCAACCACTAGAGCCGTCATTATTCTTGGCCTTCAGCCGGAACCGATAATGCGTGTCGGAAGTCAAAGATCCAACTGTCAAAGATCCAACTGTGGCGCTCGTCGATGATCTGGTGATCACATACGGTGTTTGCCCTGTCTCGGTCACCTGCAACTCGTACGACGAAGTGGGTTCGGTATCGTCAGGGTTTACCCTCCAATGGAGCCTTATCGAGTTGAGATCCTCATTGCTGACCCTAAGATCTTGGACTACGCCTGGACGTTCGTCCGACAGATTGAGGATCGTAACCGTGAAGGTAGCGGAGGCAGAGCCATCTGCGATGCCAGTGCTCGGACCGCTGGACACTGTGATCTCAACCTCGTAGACGTTGTCCGTGTCCGAGTCCTGCGGATCTTCGAAGTTGGGGGTGATGATCATTTGCAGAAGCCCTTGGGAGCTGATCGAGAACTTGTCCATATCGGCCCCGCCAGTGATTTGGAAGTCGAGGATGGAATCGTCGGCATCATCATCGACGGCGACGATCAGTCGGGCCGGACTGGTGTTCTCTGGTGAGCTGAGGCCCGTAGAGCTCACGAATCTTGGAGGCGTTTCGAGGGCGGCCACCACGGTGTAGGTGCCGGTCGCATCCTCTCCGTGCTCGGTGACCACGACTAAGTAGGTGCCGGTGCGGGGCGGGGTGTACAACAACAGAGAGTTCAAGCCGACGCCACCGTCATTGTCCGTCGCGGTGCCGGGGCCGAAATCGCCGACGATGAGATACGGATCGGCCAGTGTGCCTCCCGAGTCGCTCGCCTCGCTGCCCTTGACGTCGATCCGGTACAGCTGGTCCTGTATCAGCCACACTTCGAACCAGTCCCAGTCAGGGACGGTGTCGTGCACATTGATCCGGCGGGTGGCCGGCTCGCCGACGGTCAAGGCACAGCGGTCAGGCCCCTGGACGCCACAGTCGTCGGTGTGTGCCGTGATCGGAGCTGACCACGCACTGTCGGCGAACGCGTTGGTCGCCTTCACTCGCACCTCGTACTCTGTGCCGTCCGACAGTCCGGTGATCGACGCGCCCGGCGTTGTCGCCGTGGCTTCCGTCCACCTGCCGCCGGGCTCCCTCCAGCTCACCGTGTAACCGGTCACGGGCGTGCCAGTGCTGGTCGCGGTCGCCCATTGCGCGTAGAGCTGCGTCAGCTCCTCTCGGATGACCGCAAGGCCGTCCGGTGCGGTGGGAGGCAGCTTGTCGTTGTCCACCACGGTCACATTGACGGTCGCGTCCTTTCCGGCGTAGTCCGCCCCGGACGAGGCGATCGTCAGCGTCAAGGTCACCGTCTCGTCGTTCACGTCGTCGTCCTCGACTCCGGTCAGTCCCACCATCGTCGTCGGGTTGGACCAGTTCGCACTCGTGAAGACCAGCGTCGTCGTCGACAGCGACAGTGCACCAGGGTCATCCGTAGACAGCGCGACCGTCACCTGCTCAGTCGGCTGGGCCGCCAGCCGCACGAACAGATCGACCCGGCTGCCCTCATCGACATCGAGGTCGGCCAGGACCACCAGTTCTGCGGTCTCATCGTCGAGAATGCTGACGGCCACCGTTCCGGCCTTGCCCTCGTAGTCACCCCCGGAGGCCAACAGGGTCACGGTCACCGACTCGTCGGCAGCGTCGTCGTCACTCACGCCTGACACCGTGACCGACTGGGCAGTGCCCCAGTTCTGTGTCGTGAAGACCAGCGGAGTTGATGGCACCGACGCCACCGACGCCACCGTGGAGTCACTGGAGGACACGGTCACCGACACCTGCTGGGTCGGCTGGGTGGCGAGCCTCACCGTGAAGGTGCCACTGCCATCCTCATCGATCGTCAACGAACCCGGAGCCGCCACCAGGTTGGCGGTCTCGTCGTCAGAGACCGTCACCGACACGGTCGCGGTCACGCCCTGATAGTCGGAGTCCCCGCCTGACGCGGTGACTGTGATCTGGACCGGATCGTCAGCGGAGTCAGCGTCCTGCACTCCGCTGACCGTCACCGGCTGCGCGATCGACCAGTCGCCCGTCGTGAACGTCAGCGCCTGCGACGGCACCGACGCCGCTTGGGCGTCATCGGAGAACGCCGTAACCGTCACCGTCTGGGTTGGGCGGGTTGCCAGCCGCACGGTGAAGGCCGCCGATCCGTCCTCGGCAACCGTCAACGACTCCGGATCCACAACCAACGCAGGAGTGTCATTGTCGTTCACGGTCACCGCAACGGTCGCCGTCTCGTTCGTGTAGTAGCCACCAGAGGCGAGCAGCCCGATCGTCACCGACTCGTCGCCGGCGTCGTCGTCACTCACGCCGCGCACAGTCACCGACTGCGCGATGTTCCAGTTCGACCTCGTGAACTTGAAGCTCCCCGACGACGACGCCGCGCCGGGGTCACCGGAGGAAACGGTCACATCGACATCGGCCAAGGGCTCGGTTGCCAGCTCCACGTCGAATGATGCGGTGCCGCCTTCGTCGACCCTCAACGACTCCGGATCCACGACCAAGCCGGGAGTCTCGTCATCGGTCACGGTCACCACGACAGTCGCGGTCACGCCGCCGTAGTCGGTACCGGACACCGTGAGCGTGACCGTCACCGACTCATCCAGAGCGTCGTCGTCGTCGACACCGCTCACCGTCACCGACTGCGCCCTGGACCAATTGTTCGTCGTGAACGTCAACACCTGCGACGGCACCGACACCGCCCCCGCATCACCAGACGACACCGCCACGAACACCTGCCGCTCCGGCCGAGTGGCCAACGACACCGTGAAGATGCCGCTGCCATCCTCATCGATCGTCAACAAGTCCGGAGCCACCACCAGATCGGCGATCTCGCCATCGGTCACGGCCACCACAACCTCTGCCATCTCGCCGCCGTACTCGGCACCAGTCGCCGTGAGCGTGACCGTCACCGACTCATCCAGACCGTCGGCGTCGTCGACACCACCCACCGTCACCGACTGCGGCGTGGACCAATCGCCCGTCGTGAACCTCAACGCCTGCGGCGGCACCGACACCGCATCGGTGTCACCAGACGACACCGTCACCGACACCCGCTGCGACGGCTCCGTCGCCAACCAAACATCGAACGAAGCCTTGCCGCCCTCGTCGACCGACACCGAGTCCGGATCCACCACCAAGTCAACCGGGTCATCATCGATCACATCCACCGACCCGGTGGCATCCTGACCCGTATAGTCGCTGCCCGACGCAGTCAGGGTCACCGTCACCGTCTCGTGTATCCCGTCGTCGTCCTCGACACCGCGCAGCGTCACCCGCTGCACGGTGGACCAATCGTCCGGGGTGAACGTCAACGTCGTCGGCTCCACCGACAGCGCCCCGGAGTCACGGAAGGACACCATCACCGATACCGGCTGCGACGGCTCCGTCGCCAACCAAACATCGAACGAAGCCGTGCCGCCCTCGACAACAAACGAGGGGAAGAGGGCCAGCAGGTCAGCGGTGTCGTCGTCGGTGACAGCCACATCCAGTGTCGCGGTCACGCCGCTGTAGTCGCCGCCCGACGCCGTGAGCGTGACGGTCACCGACTCATCCGGAGTGTCGTCGTCGTCGACACCGCCCACCGTCACCGACTGCGCCCTGGACCAATTCCCCGCCGTGAACGTCAACACCTGCGACGGCACCGACACCGCACCCGCATCACCAGACGACACCCGTACCGACACCTGCTGCAACGGCTCCGTCGCCAACCAAACATCGAACGAAGCCGTGCCGCCCTCGTCGACCGACAACGACTGCTGATCCACAACCAGTTCAATGGTGTCATCATCAGTCACGCGCACCGTCACGGTGGCCCGGTGGGCCGTATAGTCGCCGCCCGACGCGGTCAGCGTCACCGCCACCGCCTCATCACCGGCGTCATCGTCGACGACACCGCCCACCGTCACCGACTGCGCCGTAGACCAATTCCCCGTCGTGAACACCAGCGCCTGCGACGGCACCGACACCGCATCGGTGTCACCAGACGACACCCGTACCGACACCTGCTGCAACGGCTCCGTCGCCAAACTCACCTCGAAGGTCCCAGAACCGTTCTCATCCACCGTCAACGAACCCGGATCCACCACCAGCGCCGCGGTGTCGTCATCGTTCACCGTCACGTCAACCTCAGCGGTTTCGCCGACATAGTCGCCGCCCGACGCGGTCAGCGTCACTATCACCGCCTCATCGCTCCCGTCGTCGTCGACGACACCGCCCACCGTCACCGACTGCGCCGTAGACCAATTCCCCGTCGTGAACACCAGCGCCTGCGACGGCACCGACACCGCATCGGTGTCACCAGACGACACCGTCACCGACACCTGCTGCGGCGGCCGCGTCGCCATGGCCACCTCGAATGTCCCAGAACCGCCCTCAGAGATCGTCAACGAGTACGGATCCACCACCAGCGCCGGCGTGTCATCATCGTCCACCGACACCGACACCGAGGCGGTCTCGCCGCCGTAGCCGCCGCCCGAAGCCGTCAGCGTCACCACCACCGACTCGTCGCCGGCATCGTCGTCGTCGACACCGCCCACCGACACCGACTGCGCCGTGGACCAATTCCCCGTCGTGAACGTCAACGCCTGCGACGGCACCGACACCGCCCCCGCATCACCAGAGGACACCGTCACCCTCACCTGCTGCGACGGCTGAGTCGCCAAGGTCACATCGAACGAAGCCGTGCCATTCTCGTCGACCGGCACCGAGTCCGGATCCACCACCAAATCAACGGTGTCATCGTCGTCCACCGACACCGACACCGAGGCGGTCTCGCCGCTGTAGTCGCCGCCCGAAGCCGTCAGCGTCACCGTCACCGTCTCATCCAACACGTCGTCGTCGTCGACACCGCCCACCGACACCGACCGCGCCGTGGACCAATTCCCCGTCGTGAACAGCAACGCCTGCGACGGCACCGACACCGCCCCCGCATCACCAGAGGACACCGTCACCGACACCTGCTGCGACGGCTCCGTCGCCAACCTCACATCGAACGAAGCCGTGCCATTCTCGTCGACCGACACCGAGGCCGGATCCACCACCAACTCCGGCGTGTCGTCATCGATCACAGTCACCGTGACAATCGCCGTCTGGCCGCTGTAGTCACCACCCGACGCGGTAATCGTCAACTTCACCGACTTATCGCTGGCGTCGTCATCGTCGACACCCTCCACCGTCACCGACGGGGACGACGACCACGTCAAAGCCGAGAAGTTCAGCGTTGGCGTCAACACCGAGACAACCCCGCCATCACCTGAGGAAACCGCCAGAGTCACCGGCGCTGGCGGGCGGCTAGCAAGCGTCAGGTCGAACGAAGCCGTGTCACCCTCGTCGACCGTCAACGTCGTCTGATCCAGCACCAACCCAACGGTGTCATCATCATCGACCGACACCGACACCGAGGCGGTCTCGCCGCTGTAGTCGCCACCCGAAGCCGTCAGCGTCACCACCACCGATTCATCGCTCGCGTCGTCATCGTCGACACCGGCCACCGTCACCGACTGCGCCGTGGACCAATTCCCCGTCGTGAACGTCAGTGTCGTCGACGGCACCGACACCGCCCCGGTGTCACCAGAGGACACCGTCACCGACACCTGCTGCGACGGCTGAGTCGCCAAGGTCACATCGAACGAAGCCATGCCATTCTCGTCGACCGGCACCGAGGCCGGATCCACCACCAAATCAACGGTGTCATCGTCGTCCACCGACACCGACACCGAGGCGGTCTCGCCGCTGTAGTCGCCGCCCGAAGCCGTCAGCGTCACCACCACCGACTCATCACCGGCGTCATCGTCGTCGACACCCTCCACCGACACCGACCGCGCCGTGGACCAATTCCCCGTCGTGAACACCAACGCCTGCGACGGCACCGACACCGCCCCGGTGTCACCAGAGGACACCGTCACCGACACCTGCTGCGACGGCTGAGTCGCCAAGGTCACATCGAACGAAGCCGTGCCATTCTCGTCGACCGACACCGAGGCCGGATCCACCACCAAATCAACGGTGTCATCGTCGTCCACCGACACCGACACCGAGGCGGTCTCGCCGCTGTAGTCGCCGCCCGAAGCCGTCAGCGTCACCACCACCGACTCATCACCGGCGTCATCGTCGTCGACACCGCCCACCGACACCGACCGCGCCGTGGACCAGTTGCCGGTCGTGAACACCAACGCCTGCGACGGCACCGACACCGCCCCCGCATCACCAGAGGACACCGTCACCGACACCTGCTGCGACGGCTGCGTCGCCAAGGCCACCTCGAACGAAGCCATGCCCCCCTCGTCGACCATCACCGAACCCGTATCCACCACCAAACCGGCAGTGTCATCGTCGATCACGGTCACCGTGACCGTCGCGGTCTCGTTCGCATAGTCGCCGCCCGACGCCGTGACCGTCACCGTCACCAACTCATCCAGCGCGTCGGTATCATCTACACCGCTAACCATCACGGTCTGAGCGACGCTCCAGTTGGACGCTCTGAAGGTCAGACTCCCTGACGCCACCACCGCGGCTCCGGTGTCACCGGAGGAAACCGTCACCGTCACCGTATCTCCAGGTGACGGTTGGGTTGCCAGCCTCACGCCGAAGGTGCCTGAGCCGCTCTCGTTGATATCCAGTGAGTCCGGATCCACCACAAGCTCAGGCGTGTCGTTGTCAGTAACCATCACCGCGACCGTCGCGATCTCACCGCCATAGTCGGCGCCCGTCGCGGTCAGCGTGACCGTCACCGTCTCATCCAACGCGTCGTCATCATCGACACCGCCCACCGACACCGACCGCGCCGTGGACCAGTTGCCCGTCGTGAACACCAACGCCTGCGACGGCACCGACACCGCCCCGGCGTCACCAGAAGACACCGTCACCGACACGGTGCTGGAGGGCTGTGTCGCCAAGGCCACCTCGAAAGTCCCAGAACCGTTCTCAGCCACCGTCAACGAACCCGGATCCACCACCAAACCCGCTGTGTCGTCATCGGTGACCGACACGTCAACCTCAACGGTCACACCGCCGTAGCCGCCGCCCGACGCGGTCAGCGTCACCGTCACCGTCTCATCCAACGCGTCGTCGTCGTCGACACCGCCCACCGACACCGACCGTGCCGTGGACCAGTTGCCGGTCGTGAACACCAACACCTGCGACGGCACTGACACCGCATCGGTGTCACCAGAGGACACCGTCACCGACACCTGCTGCGACGGCTGCGTCGCCAACTTCACCGTGAACCTCCCAGAACCGCCCTCAGAGATCGTCAACGAACCCGGAACCGTCACCAGCGCCGCGGTGTCGTCATCGTCGACCGTCACGTCAACCTCAGCGGTCTCGCCGATATAGCCGCCGCCCAACGCGGTCAGCGTCACCAACACCGACTCACTCGACGCGTCGTCATCGTCGACACCGCCCACCGACACCGACTGCGCCCTGGACCAGTTGCCCGTCGTGAACACCAACGCCTGCGACGGCACCGACACCGCCGCGCTATCAGCAGAGGACACCGTCACCGACACGCTCGCCGACGGCTGCGTCGCCAAGGCCACCTCGAAGCTCCCAGAACCGTTCTCATCCACCGTCACCGACTCCGGATCCACCACCAAACCCGCGGTGTCGTCATCGTCCACCGTCACGTCAACCTCAGCGGTCGCACCGGCATAGTCGCCGCCCGACGCGGTCAACGTCACCGTCACCGACTCATCCAACACGTCGTCGTCGTCGACACCACCCACCGACACCGACTGCGCCGTCGACCAGTCGCCCGTGGTGAACACCAACGCCTGCGACGGCACCGACACCGCCGCGCTATCAGCAGAGGACACCGTCACCGACACCTGACCAGAGGGCTGCGTCGCCAACCGCACGCCGAGGTTGCCCGAACCCCCCTCCGAGATCGTCAACGAGTCCGGAGCCACCATCAGCGCCGGCGTGTCGTCATCGGTCACCGACACGCCAACCCCAGCGGTCTCACCGCCGTAGCCGCCGCCCGACGCCGACAGCGTCACCGTCACCGTCTCATCCAACGCGTCGTCATCATCGACACCGCCCACCGACACCGACTGCGCCGTCGACCAGTTCCCCGTCGTGAACACCAACGCCTGCGACGGCACCGACACCGCCGCGCTATCAGCAGAGGACACCGTCACCGACACCTGACCAGAGGGCTGCGTCGCCAAACTCACGCCGAGGTTGCCCGAACCCCCCTCCGAGATCGTCAACGAACCCGGATCCACCACCAAACCCGCTGTGTCGTCATCGGTCACCGACACGCCAACCCCAGCGGTCGCACCGCCGTAGCCGCCGCCCAACGCCGACAGCGTCACCGTCACCGTCTCACCCTGCGCGTCGTCATCATCGACACCGCCCACCGACACCGACTGCGCCGTCGACCAGTTGCCCGTCGTGAACACCAACGCCTGCGACGGCACCGACACCGCCGCGCTATCAGCAGAGGACACCGTCACCGACACCTGACCAGAGGGCCGCGTCGCCAAACTCACCTCGAAGCTCCCAGAACCGTTCTCCGAAATCGACAGGCTGCCTGGATCCACCACCAGATTCACGGTGTCGTCATCGGTCACCGACACGTCAACCCCAGCGGTCACACCGCCGTAGTCGCCGCCGGCCGCCGACAGCGTCACCGTCACCGTCTCATCCAACGCGTCGTCATCATCGACACCGCCCACCGACACCGACTGCGCCGTCGACCAGTTGCCCGTCGTGAACACCAACGCCTGCGACGGCACCGACACCGCCCCGGCGTCACCAGAAGACACCGTCACCGACACGGTGCTGGAGGGCTGTGTCGCCAAGGCCACCTCGAAAGTCCCAGAACCGTTCTCAGCCACCGTCAACGAACCCGGATCCACCACCAAACCCGCTGTGTCGTCATCAGTCACCAACACCACGACCGCCGCGGTCTCGCCGCCGTAGCCGCCGCCCGACGCGGTGAGCGTCACCGTCACCGTCTCACCCTGCGCGTCGTCGTCGTCGACACCGCCCACCGACACCGACCGTGCCGTGGACCAGTTGCCGGTCGTGAACACCAACACCTGCGACGGCACTGACACCGCATCGGTGTCACCAGAGGACACCGTCACCGACACCTGCTGCGACGGCTGCGTCGCCAACTTCACCGTGAACCTCCCAGAACCGCCCTCAGAGATCGTCAACGAACCCGGAACCGTCACCAGCGCCGCGGTGTCGTCATCGTTGACCGTCACGTCAACCTCAGCGGTCACACCGCCGTAGCCGCCGCCCGACGCCGACAGCGTCACCAACACCGACTCACTCGACGCGTCGTCATCGTCGACACCGCCCACCGACACCGACTGCGCCCTGGACCAGTTGCCCGTCGTGAACACCAACGCCTGCGACGGCACCGACACCGCCGCGCTATCAGCAGAGGACACCGTCACCGACACGCTCGCCGACGGCTGCGTCGCCAACTTCACCGTGAACCTCCCAGAACCGCCCTCAGAGATCGTCAACGAACCCGGAACCGTCACCAGCGCCGCGGTGTCGTCATCGTTGACCGTCACGTCAACCCCAGCGGTCACACCGCCGTAGCCGCCGCCCGACGCGGTCAACGTCACCGTCACCGTCTCATCCAACGCGTCGTCGTCGTCGACACCGCCCACCGACACCGACTGCGCCGTCGACCAGTTGCCCGTCGTGAACACCAACGCCTGCAACGGCACCGACACCGCCGCGCTATCAGCAGAGGACACCGTCACCGACACCTGACCAGAGGGCTGCGTCGCCAAACTCACGCCGAGGTTGCCCGAACCCCCCTCCGAGATCGTCAACGAGTCCGGAGCCACCATCAGCGCCGGCGTGTCGTCATCGGTCACCGACACGTCAACCCCAGCGGTCTCACCGCCGTAGTCGCCGCCCGACGCCGACAGCGTCACCGTCACCGTCTCATCCAACGCGTCGTCATCATCGACACCGCCCACCGACACCGACTGCGCCGTCGACCAGTTGCCCGTCGTGAACACCAACGCCTGCGACGGCACCGACACCGCCGCGCTATCAGCAGAGGACACCGTCACCGACACCTGACCAGAGGGCCGCGTCGCCAAACTCACGCCGAGGTTGCCCGAACCCCCCTCCGAGATCGTCAACGAACCCGGATCCACCACCAAACCCGCTGTGTCGTCATCGGTCACCGACACGCCAACCCCAGCGGTCGCACCGCCGTAGCCGCCGCCCAACGCCGACAGCGTCACCGTCACCGTCTCACCCTGCGCGTCGTCATCATCGACACCGCCCACCGACACCGACTGCGCCGTCGACCAGTTGCCCGTCGTGAACACCAACGCCTGCGACGGCACCGACACCGCCGCGCTATCAGCAGAGGACACCGTCACCGACACCTGACCAGAGGGCCGCGTCGCCAATGCCACCTCGAAGCTCCCAGAACCGTTCTCCGAGATCGTCAACGAGTCCGGAGCCACCATCAGCGCCGGCGTGTCGTCATCGGTCACCGACACGCCAACCCCAGCGGTCTCACCGCCGTAGTCGCCGCCCAACGCCGACAGCGTCACCGTCACCGTCTCACCCTGCGCGTCGTCATCATCGACACCGCCCACCGACACCGACTGCGCCGTCGACCAGTTGCCCGTCGTGAACACCAACGCCTGCGACGGCACCGACACCGCCCCGGCGTCACCAGAAGACACCGTCACCGACACGGTGCTGGAGGGCTGTGTCGCCAAGGCCACCTCGAAAGTCCCAGAACCGTTCTCATCCACCGTCAACGAACCCGGATCCACCACCAAACCCGCTGTGTCGTCATCAGTCACCGACACCACGACCGCCGCGGTCTCGCCGCCGTAGCCGCCGCCCGACGCCGACAGCGTCACCGTCACCGTCTCATCCAACGCGTCGTCGTCGTCGACACCGCCCACCGACACCGACCGTGCCGTCGACCAGTTGCCGGTCGTGAACGTCAACGTCCCGGCGGGCACTGACACCGCCGCGGTGTCACCAGAAGACACCGTCACCGACACGCTCGCCGACGGCCGCGTCGCCAAGGCCACCTCGAAGCTCCCAGAACCATTCTCCGAAATCGTCAACGACTCCGGATCCACCACCACCGCCGCGGTGTCGTCATCGGTCACCGACACGTCAACCTCAGCGGTCGCACCGGCATAGTCGCCGCCCGACGCGGTCAGCGTCACCGTCACCGTCTCATCCAACGCGTCGTCGTCGTCGACACCGCCCACCGACACCGACTGCGCCGTCGACCAGTTGCCCGTGGTGAACACCAACGCCTGCGACGGCACCGACACCGCCGCGCTATCAGCAGAAGACACCATCACCGACACCTGCTGCGACGGCTGCGTCGCCAACCGCACGCCGAGGTTGCTCGAACCCCCCTCTGAGATCGTCAACGAGTCCGGAGCCACCATCAGCGCCGGCGTGTCGTCATCGTTGACCGTCACGTCAACCTCAGCGGTCTCGTTCGCATAGTCGCCGCCCGAAGCCGTCAGCGTCACCGTCACCGACTCGTCGCTCGCGTCGCCGTCGTCGACACCGCCCACCGACACCGACTGCGCCACAGACCAGTCACCCGTCGTGAACGTCAACGTCCCGGCGGGCACCGACACCGCTGCGGTGTCACCAGAAGACACCGTCACCGACACCTGCTGCGACGGCTGCGTCGCCAACTTCACCGTGAACCTCCCAGAACCGCCCTCAGAGATCGTCAACGAACCCGGAACCGTCACCAGCGCCGCGGTGTCGTCATCGTTGACCGTCACGTCAACCTCAGCGGTCACACCGCCATAGCCGCCGCCCGACGCCGACAGCGTCACCGTCACCGTCTCATCCAACGCGTCGTCGTCGTCGACACCGCCCACCGACACCGACTGCGCCACAGACCAGTCACCCGTCGTGAACGTCAACGTCCCGGCGGGCACCGACACCGCTGCGGTGTCACCAGAAGACACCGTCACCGACACCTGCTGCGACGGCTGCGTCGCCAACTTCACCGTGAACCTCCCAGAACCGCCCTCAGAGATCGTCAACGAACCCGGAACCGTCACCAGCGCCGCGGTGTCGTCATCGTTGACCGTCACGTCAACCTCAGCGGTCACACCGCCATAGCCGCCGCCCGACGCGGTCACCGTCACCGTCACCGTCTCATCCAACGCGTCGTCGTCGTCGACACCGCCCACCGACACCGACTGCGCCACAGACCAGTCACCCGTCGTGAACGTCAACGTCCCGGCGGGCACCGACACCGCTGCGGTGTCAGCAGAAGACACCGTCACCGACACCTGCTGCGACGGCTGCGTCGCCAACTTCACCGTGAACCTCCCAGAACCGCCCTCCGAGATCGTCAACGAACCCGGAACCGTCACCAGCGCCGCGGTGTCGTCATCGTTGACCGTCACGTCAACCTCAGCGGTCACACCGCCGTAGCCGCCGCCCGACGCCGACAGCGTCACCGTCACCGACTCATCCAACGCGTCGCCGTCGTCGACACCGCCCACCGACACCGACTGCGCCACAGACCAGTCACCCGTCGTGAACGTCAACGTCCCGGCGGGCACCGACACCGCTGCGGTGTCACCAGAAGACACCGTCACCGACACCTGCTGCGACGGCTGCGTCGCCAACTTCACCGTGAACCTCCCAGAACCGCCCTCAGAGATCGTCAACGAACCCGGAACCGTCACCAGCGCCGCGGTGTCGTCATCGTTGACCGTCACGTCAACCTCAGCGGTCACACCGCCATAGCCGCCGCCCGACGCCGACAGCGTCACCGTCACCGACTCATCCAACGCGTCGCCGTCGTCGACACCGCCCACCGACACCGACTGCGCCACAGACCAGTCACCCGTCGTGAACACCAACGCCTGCGACGGCACCGACACCGCCCCCGAATCAGCAGAAGACACCGTCACCGACACCTGCTGCGACGGCTGCGTCGCCAACTTCACCGTGAACCTCCCAGAACCGCCCTCAGAGATCGTCAACGAACCCGGAACCGTCACCAGCGCCGCGGTGTCGTCATCGTTGACCGTCACGTCAACCTCAGCGGTCTCACCGCCGTAGCCGCCGCCCGACGCGGTCAACGTCACCGTCACCGTCTCATCCAACGCGTCGTCGTCGTCGACACCGCCCACCGACACCGACTGCGCCGTCGACCAGTCACCGGTCGTGAACGTCAACGTCTGCGACGGCACCGACACCGCTGCGGTGTCAGCAGAAGACACCGTCACCGACACCTGCTGCGACGGCTGCGTCGCCAACTTCACCGTGAACCTCCCAGAACCGCCCTCAGAGATCGTCAACGAACCCGGAACCGTCACCAGCGCCGCGGTGTCGTCATCGTTGACCGTCACGTCAACCTCAGCGGTCACACCGCCGTAGCCGCCGCCCGACGCCGACAGCGTCACCGTCACCGACTCATCCAACGCGTCGTCGTCGTCGACACCGCCCACCGACACCGACTGCGCCGTCGACCAGTTGCCCGTCGTGAACGTCAACGTCTGCGACGGCACTGACACCGCTGCGGTGTCACCAGAAGACACCGTCACCGACACCTGCTGCGACGGCTGCGTCGCCAACTTCACCGTGAACCTCCCAGAACCGTCCTCAGAGATCGTCAACGAACCCGGAACCGTCACCAGCGCCGCGGTGTCGTCATCGTTGACCGTCACGTCAACCTCAGCGGTCACACCGCCGTAGCCGCCGCCCGACGCCGACAGCGTCACCGTCACCGACTCATCCAACGCGTCGTCGTCGTCGACACCGCCCACCGACACCGACTGCGCCGTCGACCAGTTGCCCGTCGTGAACACCAACGCCTGCGACGGCACCGACACCGCCCCCGAATCAGCAGAAGACACCATCACCGACACGCTCGCCGACGGCTGCGTCGCCAAGGACACCTCGAACCTCCCAGAACCATTCTCCGAGATCGTCAACGAACCCGGATCCACCACCAGATTCGCGGTGTCGTCATCGTTGACCGTCACGTCAACCTCAGCGGTCACACCGCCGTAGCCGCCGCCCGACGCGGTCAACGTCACCGTCACCGTCTCATCCAACGCGTCGCCGTCGTCGACACCGCCCACCGACACCGACTGCGCCACAGACCAGTCACCCGTCGTGAACACCAACGCCTGCGACGGCACCGACACCGCCCCCGAATCAGCAGAAGACACCGTCACCGACACCTGCTGCGACGGCTGCGTCGCCAACTTCACCGTGAACCTCCCAGAACCGCCCTCAGAGATCGTCAACGAACCCGGAACCGTCACCAGCGCCGCGGTGTCGTCATCGTTGACCGTCACGTCAACCTCAGCGGTCACACCGCCGTAGCCGCCGCCCGACGCCGACAGCGTCACCGTCACCGACTCACCCTGCGCGTCGTCGTCGTCGACACCGCCCACCGACACCGACTGCGCCACAGACCAGTCACCCGTCGTGAACGTCAACGTCTGCGACGGCACTGACACCGCTGCGGTGTCACCAGAAGACACCGTCACCGACACCTGCTGCGACGGCTGCGTCGCCAACTTCACCGTGAACCTCCCAGAACCGCCCTCAGAGATCGTCAACGAACCCGGAACCGTCACCAGCGCCGCGGTGTCGTCATCGTTGACCGTCACGTCAACCTCAGCGGTCACACCGCCATAGCCGCCGCCCGACGCCGACAGCGTCACCGTCACCGTCTCACCCTGCGCGTCGTCGTCGTCGACACCGCCCACCGACACCGACTGCGCCACAGACCAGTCACCCGTCGTGAACGTCAACGTCTGCGACGGCACCGACACCGCTGCGGTGTCACCAGAAGACACCGTCACCGACACCTGCTGCGACGGCTGCGTCGCCAACTTCACCGTGAACCTCCCAGAACCGCCCTCAGAGATCGTCAACGAACCCGGAACCGTCACCAGCGCCGCGGTGTCGTCATCGTTGACCGTCACGTCAACCTCAGCGGTCACACCGCCATAGCCGCCGCCCGACGCCGACAGCGTCACCGTCACCGACTCATCCAACGCGTCGCCGTCGTCGACACCGCCCACCGACACCGACTGCGCCACAGACCAGTCACCCGTCGTGAACACCAACGCCTGCGACGGCACCGACACCGCCGCGCTATCAGCAGAAGACACCGTCACCGACACCTGCTGCGACGGCTGCGTCGCCAACTTCACCGTGAACCTCCCAGAACCGCCCTCCGAGATCGTCAACGAACCCGGAACCGTCACCAGCGCCGCGGTGTCGTCATCGTTGACCGTCACGTCAACCTCAGCGGTCACACCGCCATAGCCGCCGCCCGACGCCGACAGCGTCACCGTCACCGACTCATCCAACGCGTCGCCGTCGTCGACACCGCCCACCGACACCGACTGCGCCACAGACCAGTCACCCGTCGTGAACACCAACGCCTGCGACGGCACCGACACCGCCCCCGAATCAGCAGAAGACACCGTCACCGACACCTGCTGCGACGGCTGCGTCGCCAACTTCACCGTGAACCTCCCAGAACCGCCCTCAGAGATCGTCAACGAACCCGGAACCGTCACCAGCGCCGCGGTGTCGTCATCGTTGACCGTCACGTCAACCTCAGCGGTCACACCGCCGTAGCCGCCGCCCGACGCCGACAGCGTCACCGTCACCGTCTCATCCAACGCGTCGTCGTCGTCGACACCGCCCACCGACACCGACTGCGCCACAGACCAGTCACCCGTCGTGAACGTCAACGTCCCGGCGGGCACCGACACCGCTGCGGTGTCACCAGAAGACACCGTCACCGACACCTGCTGCGACGGCTGCGTCGCCAACTTCACCGTGAACCTCCCAGAACCGCCCTCAGAGATCGTCAACGAACCCGGAACCGTCACCAGCGCCGCGGTGTCGTCATCGTTGACCGTCACGTCAACCTCAGCGGTCACACCGCCATAGCCGCCGCCCGACGCCGACAGCGTCACCGTCACCGACTCATCCAACGCGTCGCCGTCGTCGACACCGCCCACCGACACCGACTGCGCCACAGACCAGTCACCCGTCGTGAACGTCAACGTCTGCGACGGCACCGACACCGCCCCCGAATCAGCAGAAGACACCGTCACCGACACCTGCTGCGACGGCTGCGTCGCCAACTTCACCGTGAACCTCCCAGAACCGTCCTCCGAGATCGTCAACGAACCCGGAACCGTCACCAGCGCCGCGGTGTCGTCATCGTTGACCGTCACGTCAACCTCAGCGGTCACACCGCCATAGCCGCCGCCCGACGCCGACAGCGTCACCGTCACCGTCTCATCCAACGCGTCGCCGTCGTCGACACCGCCCACCGACACCGACTGCGCCACAGACCAGTCACCCGTCGTGAACGTCAACGTCCCGGCGGGCACCGACACCGCTGCGCTATCAGCAGAAGACACCGTCACCGACACCTGCTGCGACGGCTGCGTCGCCAACTTCACCGTGAACCTCCCAGAACCGCCCTCCGAGATCGTCAACGAACCCGGAACCGTCACCAGCGCCGCGGTGTCGTCATCGTTGACCGTCACGTCAACCTCAGCGGTCACACCGCCATAGCCGCCGCCCGACGCCGACAGCGTCACCGTCACCGTCTCATCCAACGCGTCGTCGTCGTCGACACCGCCCACCGACACCGACTGCGCCACAGACCAGTCACCCGTCGTGAACGTCAACGTCCCGGCGGGCACCGACACCGCTGCGGTGTCACCAGAAGACACCGTCACCGACACCTGCTGCGACGGCTGCGTCGCCAACTTCACCGTGAACCTCCCAGAACCGTCCTCCGAGATCGTCAACGAACCCGGAACCGTCACCAGCGCCGCGGTGTCGTCATCGTTGACCGTCACGTCAACCTCAGCGGTCACACCGCCATAGCCGCCGCCCGACGCCGACAGCGTCACCGTCACCGTCTCATCCAACGCGTCGTCGTCGTCGACACCGCCCACCGACACCGACTGCGCCACAGACCAGTCACCCGTCGTGAACGTCAACGTCTGCGACGGCACCGACACCGCCGCGGTGTCACCAGAAGACACCGTCACCGACACCTGCTGCGACGGCTGCGTCGCCAACTTCACCGTGAACCTCCCAGAACCGTCCTCAGAGATCGTCAACGAACCCGGAACCGTCACCAGCGCCGGCGTGTCGTCATCGTTGACCGTCACGTCAACCTCAGCGGTCACACCGCCATAGCCGCCGCCCGACGCCGACAGCGTCACCGTCACCGTCTCATCCAACGCGTCGTCGTCGTCGACACCGCCCACCGACACCGACTGCGCCGTCGACCAGTCACCCGTCGTGAACGTCAACGTCCCGGCGGGCACCGACACCGCTGCGGTGTCAGCAGAAGACACCGTCACCGACACCTGCTGCGACGGCTGCGTCGCCAACTTCACCGTGAACCTCCCAGAACCGTCCTCCGAGATCGTCAACGAACCCGGAACCGTCACCAGCGCCGCGGTGTCGTCATCGTTGACCGTCACGTCAACCTCAGCGGTCACACCGCCATAGCCGCCGCCCGACGCGGTCACCGTCACCGTCACCGTCTCATCCAACGCGTCGTCGTCGTCGACACCGCCCACCGACACCGACTGCGCCGTCGACCAGTTGCCCGTCGTGAACGTCAACGTCCCGGCGGGCACCGACACCGCTGCGCTATCAGCAGAAGACACCGTCACCGACACCTGCTGCGACGGCTGCGTCGCCAACTTCACCGTGAACCTCCCAGAACCGTCCTCCGAGATCGTCAACGAACCCGGAACCGTCACCAGCGCCGCGGTGTCGTCATCGTTGACCGTCACGTCAACCTCAGCGGTCTCACCGCCGTAGCCGCCGCCCGACGCGGTCAACGTCACCGTCACCGTCTCATCCAACGCGTCGTCGTCGTCGACACCGCCCACCGACACCGACTGCGCCGTCGACCAGTCACCCGTCGTGAACGTCAACGTCCCGGCGGGCACCGACACCGCTGCGGTGTCACCAGAAGACACCGTCACCGACACCTGCTGCGACGGCTGCGTCGCCAACTTCACCGTGAACCTCCCAGAACCGCCCTCAGAGATCGTCAACGAACCCGGAACCGTCACCAGCGCCGCGGTGTCGTCATCGTTGACCGTCACGTCAACCTCAGCGGTCACACCGCCATAGCCGCCGCCCGACGCCGACAGCGTCACCGTCACCGACTCATCCAACGCGTCGCCGTCGTCGACACCGCCCACCGACACCGACTGCGCCACAGACCAGTCACCCGTCGTGAACACCAACGCCTGCGACGGCACCGACACCGCCCCCGAATCAGCAGAAGACACCGTCACCGACACCTGCTGCGACGGCTGCGTCGCCAACTTCACCGTGAACCTCCCAGAACCGTCCTCAGAGATCGTCAACGAACCCGGAACCGTCACCAGCGCCGCGGTGTCGTCATCGTTGACCGTCACGTCAACCTCAGCGGTCACACCGCCGTAGCCGCCGCCCGACGCCGACAGCGTCACCGTCACCGACTCGTCGCTCGCGTCGCCGTCGTCGACACCGCCCACCGACACCGACTGCGCCGTCGACCAGTCACCCGTCGTGAACGTCAACGTCTGCGACGGCACTGACACCGCTGCGGTGTCACCAGAAGACACCGTCACCGACACCTGCTGCGACGGCTGCGTCGCCAACTTCACCGTGAACCTCCCAGAACCGCCCTCCGAGATCGTCAACGAACCCGGAACCGTCACCAGCGCCGCGGTGTCGTCATCGTTGACCGTCACGTCAACCTCAGCGGTCACACCGCCATAGCCGCCGCCCGACGCCGACAGCGTCACCGTCACCGACTCATCCAACGCGTCGCCGTCGTCGACACCGCCCACCGACACCGACTGCGCCACAGACCAGTCACCCGTCGTGAACACCAACGCCTGCGACGGCACCGACACCGCTGCGGTGTCACCAGAAGACACCGTCACCGACACCTGCTGCGACGGCTGCGTCGCCAACTTCACCGTGAACCTCCCAGAACCGCCCTCAGAGATCGTCAACGAACCCGGAACCGTCACCAGCGCCGCGGTGTCGTCATCGTTGACCGTCACGTCAACCTCAGCGGTCACACCGCCGTAGCCGCCGCCCGACGCCGACAGCGTCACCGTCACCGTCTCATCCAACGCGTCGTCGTCGTCGACACCGCCCACCGACACCGACTGCGCCACAGACCAGTCACCCGTCGTGAACGTCAACGTCTGCGACGGCACTGACACCGCTGCGGTGTCACCAGAAGACACCGTCACCGACACCTGCTGCGACGGCTGCGTCGCCAACTTCACCGTGAACCTCCCAGAACCGCCCTCAGAGATCGTCAACGAACCCGGAACCGTCACCAGCGCCGCGGTGTCGTCATCGTTGACCGTCACGTCAACCTCAGCGGTCACACCGCCGTAGCCGCCGCCCGACGCGGTCAACGTCACCGTCACCGTCTCATCCAACGCGTCGTCGTCGTCGACACCGCCCACCGACACCGACTGCGCCGTCGACCAGTCACCGGTCGTGAACGTCAACGTCTGCGACGGCACTGACACCGCTGCGGTGTCAGCAGAAGACACCGTCACCGACACCTGCTGCGACGGCTGCGTCGCCAACTTCACCGTGAACCTCCCAGAACCGCCCTCAGAGATCGTCAACGAACCCGGAACCGTCACCAGCGCCGCGGTGTCGTCATCGTTGACCGTCACGTCAACCTCAGCGGTCACACCGCCGTAGCCGCCGCCCGACGCCGACAGCGTCACCGTCACCGACTCATCCAACGCGTCGCCGTCGTCGACACCGCCCACCGACACCGACTGCGCCACAGACCAGTCACCCGTCGTGAACGTCAACGTCCCGGCGGGCACCGACACCGCTGCGGTGTCACCAGAAGACACCGTCACCGACACCTGCTGCGACGGCTGCGTCGCCAACTTCACCGTGAACCTCCCAGAACCGCCCTCAGAGATCGTCAACGAACCCGGAACCGTCACCAGCGCCGCGGTGTCGTCATCGTTGACCGTCACGTCAACCTCAGCGGTCACACCGCCATAGCCGCCGCCCGACGCCGACAGCGTCACCGTCACCGACTCATCCAACGCGTCGCCGTCGTCGACACCGCCCACCGACACCGACTGCGCCACAGACCAGTCACCCGTCGTGAACACCAACGCCTGCGACGGCACCGACACCGCCCCCGAATCAGCAGAAGACACCGTCACCGACACCTGCTGCGACGGCTGCGTCGCCAACTTCACCGTGAACCTCCCAGAACCGCCCTCAGAGATCGTCAACGAACCCGGAACCGTCACCAGCGCCGCGGTGTCGTCATCGTTGACCGTCACGTCAACCTCAGCGGTCTCACCGCCGTAGCCGCCGCCCGACGCGGTCAACGTCACCGTCACCGTCTCATCCAACGCGTCGTCGTCGTCGACACCGCCCACCGACACCGACTGCGCCGTCGACCAGTCACCGGTCGTGAACGTCAACGTCTGCGACGGCACCGACACCGCTGCGGTGTCAGCAGAAGACACCGTCACCGACACCTGCTGCGACGGCTGCGTCGCCAACTTCACCGTGAACCTCCCAGAACCGCCCTCAGAGATCGTCAACGAACCCGGAACCGTCACCAGCGCCGCGGTGTCGTCATCGTTGACCGTCACGTCAACCTCAGCGGTCACACCGCCGTAGCCGCCGCCCGACGCCGACAGCGTCACCGTCACCGACTCATCCAACGCGTCGTCGTCGTCGACACCGCCCACCGACACCGACTGCGCCGTCGACCAGTTGCCCGTCGTGAACGTCAACGTCTGCGACGGCACTGACACCGCTGCGGTGTCACCAGAAGACACCGTCACCGACACCTGCTGCGACGGCTGCGTCGCCAACTTCACCGTGAACCTCCCAGAACCGTCCTCAGAGATCGTCAACGAACCCGGAACCGTCACCAGCGCCGCGGTGTCGTCATCGTTGACCGTCACGTCAACCTCAGCGGTCACACCGCCGTAGCCGCCGCCCGACGCCGACAGCGTCACCGTCACCGACTCATCCAACGCGTCGTCGTCGTCGACACCGCCCACCGACACCGACTGCGCCGTCGACCAGTTGCCCGTCGTGAACACCAACGCCTGCGACGGCACCGACACCGCCCCCGAATCAGCAGAAGACACCATCACCGACACGCTCGCCGACGGCTGCGTCGCCAAGGACACCTCGAACCTCCCAGAACCATTCTCCGAGATCGTCAACGAACCCGGATCCACCACCAGATTCGCGGTGTCGTCATCGTTGACCGTCACGTCAACCTCAGCGGTCACACCGCCGTAGCCGCCGCCCGACGCGGTCAACGTCACCGTCACCGTCTCATCCAACGCGTCGTCGTCGTCGACACCGCCCACCGACACCGACTGCGCCACAGACCAGTTGCCCGTCGTGAACACCAACGCCTGCGACGGCACCGACACCGCTGCGGTGTCAGCAGAAGACACCGTCACCGACACCTGCTGCGACGGCTGCGTCGCCAACTTCACCGTGAACCTCCCAGAACCGTCCTCAGAGATCGTCAACGAACCCGGAACCGTCACCAGCGCCGCGGTGTCGTCATCGTTGACCGTCACGTCAACCTCAGCGGTCACACCGCCGTAGCCGCCGCCCGACGCCGACAGCGTCACCGTCACCGTCTCACCCTGCGCGTCGTCGTCGTCGACACCGCCCACCGACACCGACTGCGCCACAGACCAGTCACCCGTCGTGAACGTCAACGTCTGCGACGGCACTGACACCGCTGCGGTGTCAGCAGAAGACACCGTCACCGACACCTGCTGCGACGGCTGCGTCGCCAACTTCACCGTGAACCTCCCAGAACCATTCTCCGAGATCGTCAACGAACCCGGATCCACCACCAGATTCGCGGTGTCGTCATCGTTGACCGTCACGTCAACCTCAGCGGTCACACCGCCGTAGCCGCCGCCCGACGCCGACAGCGTCACCGTCACCGTCTCATCCAACGCGTCGTCGTCGTCGACACCGCCCACCGACACCGACTGCGCCGTCGACCAGTCACCCGTCGTGAACACCAACGCCTGCGACGGCACCGACACCGCCGCGCTATCAGCAGAAGACACCGTCACCGACACCTGCTGCGACGGCTGCGTCGCCAACTTCACCGTGAACCTCCCAGAACCGTCCTCCGAGATCGTCAACGAACCCGGAACCGTCACCAGCGCCGCGGTGTCGTCATCGTTGACCGTCACGTCAACCTCAGCGGTCACACCGCCGTAGCCGCCGCCCGACGCCGACAGCGTCACCGTCACCGTCTCACCCTGCGCGTCGTCGTCGTCGACACCGCCCACCGACACCGACTGCGCCGTCGACCAGTCACCCGTCGTGAACGTCAACGTCTGCGACGGCACTGACACCGCTGCGCTATCAGCAGAAGACACCGTCACCGACACCTGCTGCGACGGCTGCGTCGCCAACTTCACCGTGAACCTCCCAGAACCGCCCTCAGAGATCGTCAACGAACCCGGAACCGTCACCAGCGCCGCGGTGTCGTCATCGTTGACCGTCACGTCAACCTCAGCGGTCACACCGCCGTAGCCGCCGCCCGACGCCGACAGCGTCACCGTCACCGACTCATCCAACGCGTCGCCGTCGTCGACACCGCCCACCGACACCGACTGCGCCACAGACCAGTCACCCGTCGTGAACGTCAACGTCCCGGCGGGCACCGACACCGCTGCGGTGTCACCAGAAGACACCGTCACCGACACCTGCTGCGACGGCTGCGTCGCCAACTTCACCGTGAACCTCCCAGAACCGCCCTCAGAGATCGTCAACGAACCCGGAACCGTCACCAGCGCCGCGGTGTCGTCATCGTTGACCGTCACGTCAACCTCAGCGGTCACACCGCCATAGCCGCCGCCCGACGCCGACAGCGTCACCGTCACCGACTCATCCAACGCGTCGCCGTCGTCGACACCGCCCACCGACACCGACTGCGCCACAGACCAGTCACCCGTCGTGAACACCAACGCCTGCGACGGCACCGACACCGCCCCCGAATCAGCAGAAGACACCGTCACCGACACCTGCTGCGACGGCTGCGTCGCCAACTTCACCGTGAACCTCCCAGAACCGTCCTCAGAGATCGTCAACGAACCCGGAACCGTCACCAGCGCCGCGGTGTCGTCATCGTTGACCGTCACGTCAACCTCAGCGGTCACACCGCCGTAGCCGCCGCCCGACGCCGACAGCGTCACCGTCACCGTCTCACCCTGCGCGTCGTCGTCGTCGACACCGCCCACCGACACCGACTGCGCCGTCGACCAGTTGCCCGTCGTGAACACCAACGCCTGCGACGGCACCGACACCGCCCCCGAATCAGCAGAAGACACCATCACCGACACGCTCGCCGACGGCTGCGTCGCCAAGGACACCTCGAAGCTCCCAGAACCGTTCTCCGAAATCGTCAACGAACCCGGAGCCACCACCACCGCCGCGGTGTCGTCATCGTCCACCGTCACGTCAACCCCAGCGGTCTCACCGCCGTAGTCGCCGCCCGACGCGGTCAACGTCACCGTCACCGTCTCATCCAACGCGTCGCCGTCGTCGACACCGCCCACCGACACCGACTGCGCCGTCGACCAGTTACCCGTCGTGAACACCAACGCCTGCGACGGCACCGACACCGCCCCGGCGTCACCCGACGACACCGTCACCGACACCTGCTGCGACGGCTGCGTCGCCAAACTCACCGTGAACCTCCCAGAACCGCCCTCAGAGATCGTCAACGACTCCGGAGCCACCACCAGCTCGACGGTCTCGGCGGTGTCGTCGTCCCTCACCGACACCGCCACCTCGGCGGTCACCCCCTCATAATCAGAGTCGCCGGAGGTCGCCGTCGCCTTCGCAATCACCGCCACCGGACAGATCCCGCGTTCGTCGGCGCCGGGCGTCCAGGTGCCGGCTTCGGTGGCAGCGACCGTGTAGGAGCCCTGGAAGCCGCCCTGGGAATCAATCTTGATGTAGTGCGACCCGGTCGCCTCGGCCCGAATCAGCAGCCATGCGTCCTGGCCCACGCCATCGTCGAAGTCATGCGAATCCATGCCGTCCATCGAGCCGAGGGCAACGTCAGGCGGATCCGGGAACTCGGCGAGGGCTTCAGCAGACATGCCGCTGTCACAGATGCGCCCGTCGCTGGCGACCCGGTCCACCGCGCCGTAGGCATCGAACACAGACGCGTCGGCGGGATCCACATACACGGCTCGAAGCTCGGGATCCACCAGCGTCCCAGACTGCGAGTCCTGGCCGCGTACCTCCAGCACGTACACATGGTTCGCGACGAGCTCCACCCGCACCCAGTCGATGTCCCAGTACGGGCCGATCCGCTCCTCGAGCTCGCTGCCCACCCCCACTACTGCGGTGGTATCGAAGCCCGCAGCAACAGAGTCAGACCCAGCAGTGCCCATTATCAGTGTGTAGCGAATGCGCCACCGGTCCTGGGCCTCGACCCGAATGAAGTACGAACCCGCGGCCAGCGTCACGTTCAGCCACTCCTGCTCGTTGGCGACACGCCGGCTCGAAGCCAGCACCGTGCCTGAAGCGTCCTCCACGAAGATGTCGGCGTCGCGGTTCATCGAGCGCAGTCCAGCCCCCACCAGCTTGGACTCGCTCAACGAGAACGAGAAATAGTCCACTGCGTCGTCGGTGCCCCTCACAGCGCCGTCCCACTGACCCGCCCGCACCGGGCCCAGCGCACCCAGATCGGTTAGATCGCCCAGATCCTGCGCACCCTCGCGCGTCGAGTCGTCCGCTGCCTGCGCAAGGGTCCGCAGCCCGCCCTCAGACCCGCCTTCAGACCCGTCGGCGATGGTCCGCTGGCCAATATCAGCATCGTCGGAGGTCGCCGTCACAGTGACCGTCACCGACTCATCGCTGGTATCGGCGTCCTGCATGCCCTCCACGGTCACCGACTGCGCCGTCGACCAGTCGCCAGTGGTGAACACCAGCGCCTGCGACGGCACCGACACCGCCGCGCTATCAGCAGAAGACACCGTCACCGACACGCTCACCGACGGCTGCGTCGCCAAGGACACCTCGAAGAATCCAGAACCATCCTCAGGTATTGACAAGGCGTCCGGGGTCACCACCAGTGCTGCGGCATCGTTGAGTTCCTGGACTCCGTCGTCGGTGACGCTCACCGTCACCAAGGCGGTCTGGCCCTCGTAGTTCGAGTCCGACGACGACGCGGTCAGCGTCACCGTCACCGACTCATCGCTCGTATCGGCGTCCTGCACGCCCTCCACGGTCACCGACTGCGGCGTCGACCAGTCACCCGTCGTGAACACCAGCGCCTGCGACGGCACCGACACCGCGCCGGCGTCACCAGAAGACACCGTCACCGACACGCTCGCCGAGGGCTGCGTCGCCAAACTCACCTCGAAGCTCCCAGAATCGCCCTCATCCACCGTCACCGAATCCGGATCCACCACCAGACCCACGGCGTCATCGTCAAGGACAGACACCGAGACCGAGGAAGTCTGGCCCTCGTAGTTCGAGTCCGACGACAACGCGGTCAGCGTCACCGTCACCGACTCATCGCTCGTATCGCCGTCCTGCACGCCCTCCACGGTCACCGACTGCGGCGTCGACCAGTTACCCGTCGTGAACACCAGCGCCTGCGACGGCACCGACACCGCATCGGCGTCACCAGAAGACACCGTCACCGACACGCTCACCGACGGCTGCGTCGCCAAACTCACCTCGAAGCTCCCAGAATCGCCCTCATCCACCGTCACCGAATCCGGATCCACCACCAGACCCACGGCGTCATCGTCAAGGACAGACACCGAGACCAAGGCGGTCTGGCCCTCGTAGTTCGAGTCCGACGACAACGCGGTCAGCGTCACCGTCACCGACTCATCCAGCGCGTCGTCGTCGTCGACACCGCCCACAGTCACCGACTGAGCGGTCGACCAGTCGCTCGTCGTGAACACCAGCGCCTGCGACGGCACCGACACCGCATCGGTGTCACCAGAAGACACCGTCACCGACACCTGACCCGAGGGCCGCGTCGCCAAACTCACCTCGAAGCTCCCAGAATCGCCCTCATCCACAGTCACCGAATCCGGATCCACCACCAGACCCACGGCGTCATCGTCAAGGACAGACACCGAGACCAAGGCGGTCTGGCCCTCGTAGTTCGAGTCCGACGACAACGCGGTCACCGTCACCGTCACCGACTCATCCAGCGCGTCGTCGTCGTCGACACCGCCCACAGTCACCGACTGAGCGGTCGACCAGTCGCTCGTCGTGAACACCAGCGCCTGCGACGGCACCGACACCGCATCGGCGTCACCAGAAGACACCGTCACCGACACGGCGTGGGAGGGCTGCGTCGCCAAACTCACCTCGAAGCTCCCAGAATCGCCCTCATCCACCGTCACCGAACCCGGATCCACCACCAGACCCACGGCGTCATCGTCAAGGACAGACACCGAGACCGAGGAAGTCTGGCCCTCGTAGTTCGAGTCCGACGACAACGCGGTCACCGTCACCGTCACCGACTCATCGCTGGTATCGGCGTCCTGGACGCCCTCCACGGTCACCGACTGCGGCGTCGACCAGTTACCCGTCGTGAACACCAGCGCCTGCGACGGCACCGACACCGCACCCACATCACCAGACGACACAGCCACCGACACGGCGTGGGAGGGCCGCGTCGCCAAACTCAGCTCGAAGGATCCAGAATCGCCCTCAACCACAGTCAACGACTGGCGGTCCAACACGAAGTGTCGAGGACAGATCCCGCGTTCGTCGGCGCCGGGCGTCCAGGTGCCGGCTTCGGCGGCGGCAACCGTGTAGGAGCCCTGGAAGCCGCCCTGGGAATCAATCTTGATGTAGTGCGACCCGGTCGCCTCGGCCCGAATCAGCAGCCATGCGTCCTGGCCCACGCCATCGTCGAAGTCATGCGAATCCATGCCGTCCATCGAGCCGAGGGCAACGTCAGGCGGATCCGGGAACTCGGCGAGGGCTTCAGCAGACATGCCGCTGTCACAGATGCGCCCGTCGCTGGCGACCCGGTCCACCGCGCCGTAGGCATCGAACACAGACGCGTCGGCGGGATCCACATACACGGCTCGAAGCTCGGGATCCACCAGCGTCCCAGACTGCGAGTCCTGGCCGCGTACCTCCAGCACGTACACATGGTTCGCGACGAGCTCCACCCGCACCCAGTCGATGTCCCAGTACGGGCCGATCCGCTCCTCGAGCTCGCTGCCCACCCCCACTACTGCGGTGGTATCGAAGCCCGCAGCAACAGAGTCAGACCCAGCAGTGCCCATTATCAGTGTGTAGCGAATGCGCCACCGGTCCTGGGCCTCGACCCGAATGAAGTACGAACCCGCGGCCAGCGTCACGTTCAGCCACTCCTGCTCGTTGGCGACACGCCGGCTCGAAGCCAGCACCGTGCCTGAAGCGTCCTCCACGAAGATGTCGGCGTCGCGGTTCATCGAGCGCAGTCCAGCCCCCACCAGCTTGGACTCGCTCAACGAGAACGAGAAATAGTCCACTGCGTCGTCGGTGCCCCTCACAGCGCCGTCCCACTGACCCGCCCGCACCGGGCCCAGCGCACCCAGATCGGTTAGATCGCCCAGATCCTGCGCACCCTCGCGCGTCGAGTCGTCCGCTGCCTGCGCAAGGGTCCGCAGCCCGCCCTCAGACCCGCCTTCAGACCCGTCAGCGATGGTCGCTGCGCCGACGAACACAGTGCCTTGGGGTGCCTCGGTGGCGCCCAGCCGAAGGCGGTAGGTGTTCGTGCCTGTCGCTCTGGCGAGCACCCGCAGGAAGTACTGGCCGGCGTTGAGCCCCACCGATATCAATTCAATGGCCGTACCGGTCTCCTGGCCCGAGGCCAGCACGGTGCCCACGGAGTCCTCCAGAAAGACGTCCGCGTCGATCTGCAGGCGGCGCAGCCGGACGTCCACCAGCTTGGGCTCGCTCAAGGAGAACTTGAAGTAATCCACTGCGTCGTCGGTGCCGTCCACCCCGTCGTCGAAGTCCCGGCGCTCGCTCCAATCCGTCACATCGCCCAGGTCCCGCGCACCCGACGACTGCGCGTCGGAGTCGAGAGCCTGCGCGCTAGCCCCCTCCCCCGCGGTCAACACGCCCGCCACCAGCGCTAGGCACAACATCACACACCAGCAGCGCGCGCCGCTACGGCCCAAGAACCCACCGAAATGGGCTCCTCGGGACGGTGTGCTGTCAGTCAACCGATATGAAAACATTCAAACGGTCCCAAAGTTGCTAGCAAAAGCTATTGTTATATTAGTAGAAACTATTATTAAACGCCAGGGGACTGCTGAACGTATGGTGCTGTAGTGATTCACTGTGTAGAAGGGCCAGGCGTGTGGGTGCCGGAAACTGTGTCGTGGCTGGTCAGGCGGCCTGTTTGTATTCGTTGATGAGGCCATCGCGGCGGGTCGTTCGGACGAGTCGAAGGGGCACCGGGTGGTCAGTCGTGTTGTTGTCGGGGGTGGTGTGTCGGGGAGGTCGCTGGTCTAGCGAGCGGTGGGCGCGGTGCATGTTGTAGTGCGCGATGTAGTATCCGGTGGCCGAGACCGGCGAACTCGCCGGTGATGCGGCGGAAACCCCAGGTGGGGTTGTTGGTGGCCATGTCGATGATGAGGTGACGCAGCTCCACAGAGGTGCAGGGCCGCCCAGGCGCCCGGCAGCGCGTCGGGCAGCCTCAGCGTCGCGATCACCGTGACCGACCTCGACGAGACGCTGACCGGCGATGATCCGGTTGGGGGAGTATGAGCCAGCCCAAGACCTGGCCCATGCCAAGACCTGGCCCATGCCAAGAATGGCGCTACCAAGTAGATAATCAGAGCTAGAAGCGTCAGGAGCGTCGTCGAGGATGGTAACCGGACCGAGGTCTCAGGGACTCGGGCGCAGTAGCCGAGACGCTCAACCTGGACCGTTCGGATTCAATTCCACGACTCCGTTCTGAGTGGAGGTGTTGTGATCACAAAAAGCAAGACAAATTGGGTTGCACTGGCTGTGGCAGCGGCAGTTATTGTCGCGGGCTGCAGCGGCGACGACGGCCCGTCACAGGCCGAGGCACCGGTTCCACCGAAGTCCGATCCGGCCGCCTACACCCAATACTTCGTGGAGTCCGCCATCGCCAGATACGACACCGAGGGTCTCGATGCCACTCTGGCGCATTACAACAGCCCCGACAGCGTGGACGGTCCGTGGTATGTGTTCGTCGTCGACCGAAACGCCGAAGTGATCGCCCATTACGACCCCGAGCGCTTGGGGCTGAGTCTGTTGGGGTTCGCCGGCACCGACCTCAACGGCTACAACTTCGGTCCCGAGATGCTGTCCGCCGACAGGGCCGGCAGGTGGGTTCCCTATGTGTTTACCAACCCCGCCCTCGGGACTCTCAGCGACGACAGTTCCTTGGAGTTCAAGAACGCCTGGGTTGTCCGCCATGACGGGCTGCTGTTCGGCTCAGGCTGGTACATCGACTTCGAACAGTTCCTGCCCGCTCTCATCGCCGAGTCTGCCGAGCATTTCCGCGCCGGCGGCCTCGAAGCGATCCTCGCCTTCTACAACGATCCCCAAGGCATCTCAGTAGGTCTGATACCCACCGTGGAATACTACAACAGCACCAACACCCTCGACGGTTACTTCTCAGGGTTCATCGCTGCTCCCGACGGCGAAATCCTCAGTCACTTCGATCCTGCGATCATCGGCACCGACATCGAGGACCTACTCGGACCCGCGGTACGCAACGCCGGCCCCCAAGGCACCTGGATCACCGCAGAAGACAACGACCCCACAGCCGGCGGCCCAGAGACCATGAGCATCTGGGCACTCAACGTCGATGGAACGCTCATAGGCGGCGGCTGGTACAACAACGGATCGCGCAACTGACCGTCCCGTGACAGCAGTGCCGTGGCTGGAACACTAACCACCCACCGTGGGTGACCTCGACCTTGATGACGTAGGAATCGAATTTCGGGCACGTAAAGGAAGGAGTCCCCGATTTCTGCCGGATTGCAAATCATGCACTCGATCTGTTGCAGTTGAGGTATCCCCGGCTGACCCGGACGCCGTTGATAATGAGTATCATGTTGTTTCAAGTTGTGCTGTGCTGAGTGCTGGTGTAGGTTCGTCGCATGGAGACGATGACGGGAACGGCGATGGACACACAGGTGCTCGTGATCCTCGGCTCCGCTTTCGGGGTGATGTTCGCCACGCTCACCACGCTGATGTTCACCTCCATGCGGCTCCACCACCGCGACAACATCAAAACCCGCGATCTCATAAAACAGGCGAGCGAGAAGTTCCAGACGCAACTCGAACAGGCGAGCGAGAAAAGCCGCAAGCTGATCAAACAGGAGACCAAAAAGCTGACGACCGATTTCAAAGAGGACACACGTGTCACTCAAGGCAAACTCGACAATGTAGTAACCAGCCTCAGCGACGCTCGCGAACGGCTGGCACGCATCGAAGGCCACCTCGGGATCGAATTGCCGTCCAAGACAGAACCCGAGTCAAACGGCGACAACAGCGAAGCCGCCTAGCTTGAACACCACAAACGCGAGCAGGCCAACTGCGACACTGGCCACTTTGCTGCTTGTCACCAACAGTCAGTAGCGGTCAGGCGGGCGGTGGAATAAATGGCATCGATGTCGATGTAGCAGCCTTGGAGGTGGCGGCGTTCGGTGGAGTGGAACGCTCGCCGTCCGTGCAGCACACGGCGGTTGTCGAAGGCCACCAACTCACCGGGCTGCAGAGGGATCTCGATCGCCGAATCGTCGCTGTCGAGCAAGACGACGAACGCACGGTAAGCGCCGTAGAACGACGCGGTGTCGGCTCGGTCGGCAGGCAACGGTTCCATTGAACGGTTGTTGACGCTCACGGCTCGCATCGCACCGTCCCCGTCGAGTTCGATCAACCGTCGTTTAGCCCGCAAGTCCACCTCCCCGCCGTGGAAGCGGAACGTAATATCGGTGGTCGTGAGAGTCTGAAATGCGGCGGGATCCTCCTCCCGCAGGCGCGCCGCGGCAGCAAAACCATCGACGAACCGGCTGGTGCCACCATCACTCGCCGCAGCCAGACAATGCAGCAACTGCACGGTCGGACACGGGTCGCGATAGGGGTTGTCGGTGTGAGCGGCCAAACCCAACGGGGTGAAGGCGAGGTTGACGGGGTCGGGTTCAGCTACGACGTCGAAAAAGCTGCCGTAGTTGGTTTCGCGCACGAACCCGATCGTGTTGCCAATTTCCAGCACCGTTGCGGGTTCGACCCCGCAGTCGTGTAGCAGTGCGATGCCGCGCCGCGCCAACTGATCGACGAATGCGCCGCGGTCGCCGGTCCAGCTCGTGCTGTCGGCACGGATCCGCTCCGTGAACGCCGGCGGCCACGACTCGGTTCGCAAGTCAGTTGGTTCACTCTTCGGGATACGGCAGACGTGCCGCTCACCCGAACGGTGGTGCAAGGTGACCTCAAGCCTGTCGTCGGTGCGGTCGGTGCGAACCACCGTCCAACCATCCAACATCGTGGCATCGACTAGGTGTTGGTCGGTCCCCGGGTCACGGCACTCAGCACAGCGACAAGCATCGCGTGCCCACGACGGGTCGATCGGACGCCTCGGCACGAGCGCTGCGCTAAGCAGACCCCGATAGGTCTCGAGCGGGGGGATGACCAAGCCGTCGACTTTGCCGTCGTCGTCGTAGGCGCGCAACTGCATCGCCTCAGCAGCAAAGGCACCAACCCGGAAAGCTTCGGCGTCGTCTGCACACAGCGGGCCTCCCTGTTCCGCCAGCGACATTTGCGATGCCTTGCTGAGATGGTCGTGATAGCTCGGTTCGAGCGCCACGCGATACCGCTTGGCCATGACATGGCCGCGAATGGGCTCGACAATGGCCTGCTCAAGCAGGTGTTGCAAAGCCCTGGCGCCGACCTCGGCGTGGCCGGGTAGACCCCAGTCACCGGACCGGCCCAGAATGTGGCCGAGATCGTGCAGCAGGCAAGCGAGCACCATCTCGTCCCCAGCTTCATCGGCCGCGGCACCCGCAGCGGACTGCAGCGCATGGTCGAGCATCGACAAACGTTCGCCGTATGTTTCGGCCGCAGTAGCGGCCATAAGGTCCAATACGACATCTACGAGCGGAAGTTCCCGGCCCAGCAGCGATGACCCCTGCCAGCGGTGGTCAGGTTTGAACCCGCACAAATCCGCAACAGTCGGGGCAATATCGAGTGGCGAGGCGCTAGACCAGCCCGAACCGGGCTGAATCCGGCCCGGGGCGCGCACCACCATAAACGTTTCCAAGACATCGGGAACCTCGTCGGTGTGATCGCTGCCAACTCCGCCGTGGTCGGTTGTCACCAGCACAGACGCTTCAGGACCGACCGCGTCGAGCAGGCGGGCCAGCGCTGAGTCTGACCTCGTTGCCGCCGCAACATACTCGGCGCTGTCCCAGCCGTGGAGGTGTCCGCTGAGGTCGGGTTGCGAGAGATACACGAACGACAAGTCATGGTGACAGTCGGCGCCGGTCGCGGTCACGGCTTCGACGATACGGCGGTCGTCATCAAGGTCATATCCGCTGTCGATCACGAACCGTTGACTGGCTGCATCAGACTCGATCACCGAGTCGAACGGCAGCCAGTTCACAAACAACGCTGTGGAGCGCCCGGCTTTGCGCGCCTCCGCCAGGAACGATGGAGCATCGCTGTGCAACGGTGCCGGTGCGTTGTCGAACAGCCCGTGAGTGTCCGGGGCGACGCCTCTGAACATTGACGTGTGCACAGGCAGAGTCGATGGTGGGTTGAGGGTCCTGCCGCGGAAGCACGAGGCCCCTTGGAGTGCGAGGGTAGTCAAGGTGGGCATCGTGGCGCGGCTGATGTGGCGCGGAGCCAGCCCGTCAATCGAGACCACCAGCACAGGAGAAGGCGAAACCGTCGTACCCACAGAATACCTCTCCCGAATCCAGGAATCAGGTATCCCCGGCTGACCCAGACGCCGTTGATAATGAGTGTCATGTTGTTTCAGGTTGTGCTGTGCTGAGTGCTGGTGTAGGTTCGTCGCATGGAGACGATGGCGGGAACGGCGATGGACGCTCAGGTGCTAGTGATCCTCGGCTCCGCTTTCGGGGTGATGTTCGCCACGCTCACCACGCTGTTGGTCACCTCCATCCGGCTCCAACACCGTGACAGCCTCCAAACCCGCATCGAAACCCGCGAACTAATCACCCAATCCAGCAACGACAACCGCACACTGATCGAACAGGCGACCGCAAGAAATAGCAAGCTGATCGAACAGGCGACCACAAAGCTGACGGCCGATTTCAAAGAGGACACACGTGTCACTCAAGGCAAACTCGACAAGGTAGTAACCAGCCTCAGCGACGCACGCGAGCGGCTGGCACGCATCGAGGGCCACCTCGGGATCGGATTGCCATCAAAGGCGGAACCCGAGTCAAACGGCGACACCACCGAAGCCGCCTAGCTTGATTCCCGCGGTGTCGGACCCGCGTGCTGGGTCGGACCCGCGGTCTATAATCGGACACGAAGGCGAAATCAAGCTGATCGACTGCGATCAGGCCGGTTTCGGACCGCTCGAACAAGACCTTGCAACGGTCATACACAACTGTCGGCGCTACCCGGCGTCAACCACCGAATACGGATTCCTCAGCTGCTACGACAGCGAATACGACGAGGAACTGCTGCAACGGCTAGTGCGGCTCCAGGACGTGTCGTCCATAATCTGGCTAGCGTCGATGCACGGCACAAAACTACGCGCGCTCGGCGAAGTGCAACACCGACTGGACACACTCAACACATCACACCGCTGGCACCTCACCTGATCGCACACCCCCAAGCTCGTGTCAGAATCTGGCTATGCCGTCACCAAACGAGCCGTGGTCTAGGCATGCAACGTCGCGAAGGATCGACCGCTCCTCTTACCAATATGGACTCAACGCGATCTTCTGATAACACCGAGATTGTTCCAGAGTTCAACGTCCCAGACACCTCATGGGTAGTGCATGATGCTCCGGAACGACCCCGTCGACAATGGGTTTTTGTCGCGGCCGCGCTGGCGGTCATTTGCGTAGGTGCCTGGATTCTTCAAAACCTATGGGATTCCTCCAGCGTCGTGGAACCTCCGCCGGTCACTACACAAAGCGTCGTTCCTGAACCCATTCCTGAGTCCACTTTGCCAGATGAGACAGCGCCCGAAGAGCCTCGGATCGTTACCGGTCAACCGTTGGTGAGCCTGCTTGATGAGTGGCCCGGGATCGCGGGCGCAATGATCTTGAGGGGCAGCACTCGCAGCAGCCAACTCGAAGATGTGGACGTGATACTTGTCGGGGATCAGCTGAGCGACCCGATCCCCGTTCCTGGGTCCATTTCGAACCCATCGTGGCTGTCCGCGGACGGAACAATCTTCGCTTACCCCGACGGCGTAGCAAGATCCGACGGCGCAGATTGGCTTCGGATCGCCAAAGCCGACACGATCATCGACCCGAATGAGGGAGCACTTTGGATGGTCGACCACGAGCGTCGTGCAATCTTCTTCGTCTACAAGGACCCCATAACTCGGAACGAAGCCTACGCGTTTGATCCAGAGGTGGAGCATGTCCTCGGCCGACTAGAGAACGGATTCCTAGTCGTCCGCGGCTTGGATTCTGGCGGCAGCGAGTTCGCCAATTGGACAGACGACGGGCCGATTGTTGCTATCGAGGGACTCGCCGGACGCAAGATTGTCGACATCGGCTCCTCGGTGGTCTTGGTGGTGGCGGCGCAAGATCAGATCGTTGCCATGGATGTGGCCGAACCCGACACAGTGACAGCCATAGCGACGATAAACCTTGATTTTGGTGTTCAACGTGCGTGTTTGTCTCCCGACGAGAAACTCGTAGCTGTCTTTGGGTCACAGAGATTTGTTGTTGTCGAGATGGACCCGCGTGTGGAGTATGTCGACGAGCCACTAGTTGACGATTTCACCTGGACAGGGGATCGCCATCTGGTGTTCACAAGAAGAAACAGCCTGCTCGCTAGTGACCTCGACTCGGCCCCAGTCCGCGTTGCCGAACTCTCTGCTGACTATTCGTGGCAAGTCGCTTCAAGCACCTCCGCCTGCTGACCACCTGCCCCCGCTCACGCCTCGTGTTGTAGAACGTTGGCGATGGCAGGGAGAATGGGTGATGCGGATTTGGCAACAGCACTCACTCGGTGACCCGATGGAACTGTTGAGATTGGAAGAGGTTGACGACCCTGTTGTCGATCCCGGCAAGGTGTTGGTGGAAGTCGAGGCCGTGGGGTTGACATTCGTTGACTGCCTGATGGCCCGAGGTATGTATCAGGCAACTACACCGATCCCGTGGTCACCCGTCGGCGGCGACGTGTTTGACCGGTCCCGACGAGTCATGGCCTGGGACGGACGCTTACTGGTAATCGGCTTCACTAGCGGGCGCATCCCCGCGGCCCTCGGCGCCATCTATAACCGCTCCACCTGGGGCAAAGTCATCGTCCAACGCTAAACCGCCCCTGCGCAGGGGATCTTGAGCGGAACATCAGAGCAGGATGCGGCGCGCTACCACGCGCGCGCCATCCAAATCTTCGACGAAATGGTCTTCGGGGACGCGACGCAGCACGTCCAACGCCTCGACGCTGGTGCCCGCCATACCCGACAGGCCCATCACGATGCACTCAGTGTCGGACACAATCGCTGCGTCCACCAACTGGCCCAACACCAGAGCAGCGCTGTCGTCGATGAACACCGTCTGGGAGAAATCAAGAATCACCACTTCGTGTTCGGCGATGTCGCTTCTGATTGTACTGAAGAGCTTCGTCGAAGACGCAACGGTGAAGCTCCCCCGCAACGACAGCAGGCCCGTGCGGGCCGCGAACGGATCTTCCATTTCGAAATCGAAGTCGAACGCGTCGCCGCTGTCATCGTCATCGTCGTCATCGTCGTCTTCGGCGAGGAAGGTCATGTCAAGCAGCGGGGTCGAGACGACCATGTCGAGCTCCAAGCGCTCAAGCTGGCGGGCGCTTGTCATGGCCGCCGCAATCAAACCGACTGCCACAGCAACAACCAAGTCGGAAATCACCGACAATCCGAGCGTCAGCGCCAGCACCACCACGTTTTCGCGAGGAACGAGACGGATTCGAGTGATGTAGCGCCAGTCGATGATGTCGAAGCCGATCTTGATGAGGATCCCGGCAAGCACGGCGTGCGGAATGGCGTCGGCAAACCTTCCCAACCCCAGCACAAGCGCCAGCAAGATCGTCGCGCACAGCACCCCGGAGACCCGCGACCGGCCACCGGCCCGGACGTTGGCCACGGTACACGATGTGGCCCCCGCGCCAGGCACGCCACCGACGAGGGCCACAAGCACGTTGGCGAATCCCACGCCCATCAATTCCCGGTTGGGCTCGTGGCTCTGGAGGGTCAGCGAGTCGGCCACCCTCGCGGTGAGCAAGCTGTTGATCGAACCGAGCAAGGCGATCGTAACGGCTGGTGGCAACGCCGCTCCGATGTCGCCCAGTGGGAGTTCCGGCAGTTTGATGTCGGGGAGGCCCGCTGGCACCTCTGCCAAGGTCGGCACATCGCTCAGCCACAACACTGCGAGCAGCGTCCCGATGAGCAGCGCGGCCACGGACGGAGGCATGAACTTGCGGAACCGTTCCGGCCAGAAAATACAGACCGCGAGCGTGACGACCCCCAAGGCCAGCGCGCTCGGGTCGACGTTGCTGACGGCTTCGGGCCAGGAACGCAGCGATTTGAGTGCACCGCCCAGAGCAACCTCGCTGCCAAGCAACGGCAGAAACTGGACCAAGATGATGATCAATCCGACCGCGGAGGTGAACCCCGACACCACCGCGTACGGCGTGTAGGCCATATAGCTTCCCAACCGCAACGCACCCATGAGCACCTGGATCAGCCCGGCCAGCGCCACGATGGCGAGCGCCTTTCCAAGATCCTGGTTGGCATAGTCGACAAAGACCACCGCCATGGCCACCGACAATGGCGCGGTAGGCCCGGAGATCTGGGTCTTTGAGCCACCCAGCAACGCCCCTAATAGACCCACCACGATCGCTCCGTAGAGCCCGGCGACCGCTCCCAACCCCGACGCAACCCCGAAGGCGAGCGACAGCGGCAGGGCGACCACGGCCGCGGTCAACCCACCGAATACATCACCTCGGAGTACCTGGAGCTTCTCGCTCGTTTGCGAACTCATCGCCCCTCAACAATAGACGAACGGTCAGGTTACCGGACCCACTCGGAATGCCTATTGGTAGCGACCACACCTACAAAGCTGTCGTTCGAGCGGCAACCTGAGTCGGCAAATCTGCGAAGCTCCGCACAACACAGATCTATTTCAGGATGGGTTACAGATTCAGTTACAGTTCCGCTACCATTCCGAGCATGACGAGAAGCGAGGTATTCCCGAACGCACCGCTCGCGCTCGTGGCGGCTGAAGTGCGCTACCCGGCTGTGACGGAAGGATCCCTCAGCATGGCCGTCCACCGGCGGATCCGTGACGCTCTCAACGCGGACTGGGTGATCCACAATGACACCACTCAAACTCTGGAGGTCGGCGTCGACGCCGCTGGGCCACGCGCGTCATCACGGTCGGAGACAGTCGGACGTATCACATCCAGGCAACGAACGAGAATCGTCACCGCTCGACCGGACAACTTCACCGTTGAAGTCGTCGATTACAAGCACTTCGCCGACTTTAGGGAACTCCTTAAGCAAGCGTCGGCCGCAGTTGAGAGCGTGCTTCAACCAGATGGCATATCGCGGGTCGGACTCCGATACATCGACGAGATCACCGTCCCCGAGTCTCCTCCGCTATGGAGCAACTGGATCGAATCGTCGCTGCTACCACCTTCTATGCCAAATGAACTCAACCCGACCGAATGGACGGGAGCGGTCCAGTACCAGGTCGCTCCAAACCAGTCCCTAGTGTTTCGATACGGTCCGTCGGAAGGCCCAGTCGTGTCGTCGTCAGGCCCCCTTAGGCGACCGACGGTTCCTGATGGACCGATCTTCATGCTGGACTTCGACAGTTCTTGGCGACCAAGCGACATCCCAAGTTTCGAAGCCGAAACGATTGTCACGGTAGCGGACCGCCTGCGCAGTCCACTACGAAAACTGTTCGATAGCCTCATCACGCCCTCCCTGAAAGACATCTTCAGACAGGACCCAAGCGATGACTGAATCTACGATTCCGTTGATCGATGAACCCACATCGGCAACATCGGTCAACCCACCGCGTATCGACGAGTTGACGCGGTTATCTCCTGATGTGTTGGCGGGCAAGGCCGGATCTCTAAGGCAGGATGTCGGCGTTCTAACTCAGGATGTCGCTCAAGTGCATGGCGATCTACTCCAAGACCAACTTGAATCTCGCACCGAAGAGGCAGCCAAAAGAGCATCTACCGATCTGCTATCGGAACTCGCTGATCTTGGATTCTCGTGGACCGCTATTGCGAGGATCGTCGGTGTATCGATCCCCTCGATTCGTAAATGGAGACACGGAGAGACAGCAGCGGGAGAGAACCGCCGAAAACTTGCCGGACTCGTGGCCCTAGTGGGTGTGCTTGGGAGCGATCACTTAATTTATGACGTCGCCTCCTGGCTCGATATTCCGCTAGCGGGATCCAATTTCACCGGGATCGACGTTCTTGAGAACGGGAAACTCTCCGACCTAGTGGAGTACGCGGCCCAGCACATAGAGAGCATCGAACTCCTAGACCGCGCCTTGCCAACCTGGAGAGAAGCACTGGACGACCAATTCGAGGTATACCAGGCCGGGGATGGAGAACTAGCAATAAGGATCGTAGGTGAGGACGAGCCCGAGTGAGCCTCGAGCCGGCGGCGGAACCGCAAAAGCTGTACCTCGCCGTCGGCGCGGATGTAAACCGTCATCGTCCGCTCTTTACAGGCGACATCTTCCCCGATATTGAAATACCAGGTGTAGGGCCTTCGACGGCCATCGTAATCGGGCATCCTTGTTCTATTCGCGGCTACGGGCAACTCGCCGAACGGATGCCCGTAGCCGCGGTCAGGACACACGCTCCGGTTCCAACGGAGCGATGGTCGAACGGCTACTTCAGCATGATGCCCTTGGCCGGCCTTCCCGCAGAAGGCGAATTTCACGTAGCCCACCTGAATCTGTTCGGCCTCGCACTCACAAGCGAACTAGTCGCCGCAGAGCGCTTGGCGTGCCTATCTCACCCGGGGATCAACCAACTCCAGCAAAGGCTCGTCTTCCACCAAACTCGACTGGAGGTTCCACCGAGTAAGTTCCAGCAAGCATTCGACCATACCTACGAGGAGGCCGAACTGTTGGAAGACTGGGCCACCGACTTGAGCGTGGTCGATGATTGCCCCGACTCTAGTTTCGAGTCCTGGATCAGAGAAGGATCTCCCGACCGACAATCCCGCCTAAAGATTCGCGCGGAGAGGGCATCCGTTCGTCGCGAGATGCGCAAAGAGATCAGCAATCGACTCGATCAACGCCCGCTCCAGCGAAAATCGGTGGGGTCCTAAAAGAGCCACCCTTTGAGGGCTGCAGACGAAAGCTTGGGTCAAGGGCGGCTCGCTCTGAAGGACAGCCAAGCATCCACGGAGATATGTTGGGGGGCGTGCAGGAGGGAGCACCATGAGAGGGACTGACCGAGCAGCGGACCGAGCTGCAGTGGTCGCCGAGGCGATGGCCGACATCGCCAGGATCGACGCCCAGGGGCGCGAGCACGGGGGTATCGATCAGGCTGGTGTCGAGCGCATCAAGCAGCGGTTGTTGCATCTGGCTGAGCGCGAGGACTTGTTCCCAGACGAGGATTTTCCGCCGCCGGACGCTGCGTCCAGTTCGCTGATGTACCGAATAGCGCAGGACGACGACCAGCTAGCGCTGTATATCCAAACCGTGGGCAAAGGCGTTTCGGCGCCACCGCACGAGCACACGACCTGGGCAGTGATCGTAGGCATGCGAGGCCGAGAGTTGAACCGTCTGTATGGTCCCTGCGCCGGAGAGGGCGAACCGCGGGTACAACACGAAGTCGTTGTCGAACGGGGAACCGGTGTGGCGATGCTCGGCGATGATGTCCACTCGATTCATATCGAGGGTGCCTCGGCTAATTTTCACTGCTACGGCTTGGCCCTCGAACGGCTCTCGGGTCGCCGCTTCTGGAATACGCAACATGGTGAGTGGCGTGAGTACCACGATGTCGGCACGATCGTCGAGGCCCGCCTCGACTGCTGACTACGGCAAACTCTGACTACGCCTTGGGTTGTGTGGGGTTAGAGGTAACCGGTGGCGTGGCTTGGGGTGAAGCGAGCGATAAGGCGGCGTTCGTCAATCATGGCTTGGCGATATTCGTCCCAGTTGGAGTGTGTTCCCGCGACCCGCTCGAAATAGTTGACGAGAGCGTCGCTGGTTGCGTCGTCGGCGCTGGTGGTGACGGGCGACAACTCAACCGTGCCATCAAGCGAGACATACGACCATGCCTGTTCGTCGGACACGTGCAGCACAGCTCTGGGGTCACGCCGCAGGTTGGTGGTCTTAGCCCGGTCGTCGGTCACCGAGATACAGAGCACTCCGTCATCGACGTAGTACACGACATCGGAGGACTGGGGCCGGCCGTCTGAACGGATCGTGATGAGAACTCCAAGCCTGCGTTCCGATGCCCAGTCGATTGCCTCTGCTAGTTCCATGGTGTGGTTTTAGCCCATGGTTCTTTCTGCTGCGCAGATCACGACGGCTTCACGCTGAGTTCGACGCGGCGTTCGCTGAGGTCGAAGGCACGGAGACCACCGCCACCGATGCCGTCGGCAAGCCAGTGCGGCTCTACAGGTTCAGCAGCCGGGTCGATGCGCAGGTCCCATGAACGTTCGCCCGTCTGTGCTTAGCCGAGCCCCTTAAAACAGAACCCGCGCACTGGCACTAGAGGTAACCGGTGGCGTGGGCGGAACCTATCCCAGCACGTCGCTGTCAACATCCAGGGTCACGTAGGCCCTCTTGTTGATCCAACTGTACATCTGGACTGCCTCGATGAAGTACGTGCCCGCTCCCAACTCCTCGACAATTGGAGAGTCATCATTCGGCAAGAACCCTCGCCCGTCAACCTCGAAATGGCGACTGTCGATGACGGTGCCGTCTTCTTCGCGGAGTATGAGGAAGGAGCTCGTATTGTGGCTTATGTCGATGCTGACATCGCCCTCTTCATCCACGACGAGCTTGTAGAAGTGCGCATAGCCAGTCGTTTGGGCAAACGTCGTCGACCCGAGCACATGGGAGTGGTAGTCAAGATGCGAATTGCAATTCCTGCTCCACCGACGCGTTGTCTGCTCCCCATCGGGTTCATCGGTGATTGTGTGGGCTGAGCAACCCGACGGCAACACCATTACTCCGTCAGCGTCAGCGTCCAGCTCCTCCTCAAAATCTGGCAAGTAAGGATTCGCCACCTCCTCGGCAGCAGCCTGTGTTTGAATCGTATAGACCTTCTTTGTCTTGCCGTCTCCTGCCGTTAGCGTGATCTTGATCTTTGTGCGCGCGGGATCTTTGACAATATAATCCTTCCACAATCCCCAATAGTCTCTGCCGAAGTAACGGTCTTCTCGGTCCAGAGTTGCAGCATCCTTGTCAAAATTGCTGTCCTCAACTGTCGTCACATCTATCTGGACAATCCAACCGCGAACGAAAGGATATATCTGGATGCGCGAATAGGGATGCAGCGGTTCCTCAATGACATAGGTGTATTCGTTGGCTGCAAAGGCTGGGGACAGTGTCAGGTCCGTATCGTTCTCATCTCTGACAAACAGCGATAGCAGAGACGGATAATTGAATTCGGGCCCGACAGTAATCCGCAAGGTATAGCTGAGCCTGGTCATTTGTGGGGAGGTGACCTCGACAGTAAACGTGTTGACACCGTCCACCAAGTCGATCTCGGCCGACTGCCCTACGACAACATCGTCGGCATCGGTGATATCCGTTGACGTTGAGGCTTGAGATTCGCAGCATTCGGGGTATACCTTGATGGAGTGTCCTGGCTCAAAGAAACCCTGAATCGTCGCGCTGTATGATCCTGAGGCTGACCGACCTCGGACGTCATAGTCGAATTGGTAACTCCTGAACCTAGGAAACATTTGGTGTTCCGTGTTCGAGTCGAGCACCTTCAGGTTGGTCAATCGACCTTGTGTGTAATCCCAGCTGAGAGACGCAGCAGATTGAGCCGAAGCTGCCGGTCGGTAGATGTCGATGATGTAGATGTTGGCGATATTCCCGACACCCACGATGATCGTGACGACCGTCTTCGAGGGTTCGCCGCCGACATCGGGCTCGAAGAGCGAAATCTGCCATCCCTCCGTGTCAGGGTCGGCATCAGCGGGCATTATCGCGATGTTGGCATTGGAGTCCGAGGTCGTGAAATCGACGGTGACCTGCTCGATGTCTGCCGATACCATGACTTCGTAGTCGGTAGCAGTCGGCGAAAACTCCGGTACCAAAGAAACCCCGGTGAGCGACAGCCCGCTGAGCGTGGCGTCGTCGCTTACGGGTGTGACCTCTCGGGCGAGGGGCTGAAGCAGTGATGCGACGCCACGCGGCTGCCACGACGGACCCCGGACATCTTGCGGACTGTTCGGAGTAGCGGTGGCGTGTATGAGCACCACATAGACGGTCTGTTGGAGGCCGTCGGCTGAGGTGATCCGGAGCAACGCCAAGGTGTCGCCGACGGTTGCGAGCGTTACACCACTGGCGGTGAGGCTTCCCTGAGCGGCGGTGCGCTCGATGGTGAACGTCGGGTCGTCGCTTCGGACGACGAGCAACTCCACTGCGGCGTCCGCATCGACCGGTTCTGCGACCACCACGGTCTCGCTGACCCCGGCGGGAGCGTCAATCTCATAGCGTGCCTGACTCGAATCGAAACTTGCCAACGCCAGGCCCTGCAAGCTGAGCGACGCGAGCTGCGAGTCTTGGGGATCGAGTTGGGTAGTCGTGTCGGTCGGGTCGAACGGCACAGTGACGCTCACCCAGTACTGAAGTGTGGTGGTGTCGTCGGCCGAGGTGGTCGTGACCGTGATCACGGTGTCGGTGTCGGGAGTGAGAGCCACCTGATGCCCGGCGGTGACGGAATCCGCATCGGCCGGAGCGATGACAACATCAATCCCCTCGCGGGCTGCGACTGCCGTCACAGTGACTGAGGTGACATCAACCGGCGCATCAGCGAAGTACAGGACCACAGCAGGATCGAATGCCGAGCTGAACTCGAGTTCAGCCACGGATAGTTCGGCGAGTAGCGCCGATCCGGGCCCACGCACTGTCGCGCGAGGGCTGTTGTGCAGTTTTCTCCCGTCGGCGGTGCACACAGCGCCGGTCTGCCCGCATGCCGCAGCAGCAAGCTCAACAATGATGTCGGCGTTGCTGTCGGGCTGCAGCGTGACGTTCCACGACGCGGTGGACCCGGCTGTGCGCTGCTCGACGCCGGTAATGGTCGCGCCCGAGACGGCGATCACGTCGTCCCGCAGGGTCGTCGCAGTCACCGCGACCTGCTCGGCGAACCTGAGCCGCAACGAGACCGCATCGGTGCCGTCATGGAGCGCTGGCACATGATAAAAAAGCGCAGATGGTGGAGCTGCCGGACGCACGGTTGCCTCGGAGTCCGCCACGGTGGTGAGGCTGACGTCGACTGCGTCGCCGACGGCGAACAGAGCATCAGGAGCGTTCCACCAGTAGCGGCCCATGCCCGCCATCACAGGAACCGAACTCGCCGACGCCGTCAACTCCTCGCCGCCCACACTCAACGTGAAATCGGCCGGAACCTCAGGGGAGATCCCCAAATACAAACCGTCGGCCTGCTGAACCAACGCCAGCACTCGATACGTCGAACCGTCCAACACGAAATCGCGATCAGACACCGAACCCGTCCGCGACCAGGTCGAATAGCCCAGCATCGACGCAGTCGAACCGTCATAAGAACCGACCGACACCACAGCAGACCACTCCGGCACAGCCAACTCATCCTCCGGCACCGGGCTCGTCTCGATCTCCGCCGCCTCAAGCGCCGCCGGAACCTCCACACGCACGACCAGCGACCGAAGGCTCAACCCATTCGCATTGCGAGCCTTCACCCGGTAGTTGTACCTACTTGACGCCTCCACCGACTCATCGGTATAGGACGTCCCCGAGACATCCTCGGCGATGACATGGAACACACCCTTTGCATCCACCGCCCGGTCACGTCGCAGCACCTGATATCCCGTGACCGACGAATCCCCCGCATCAGCCCACGAAATCGTCGCCGAATCCGATGTGACCGAATCCAACGTCGGCCGCTCCGGACGATCCGGCACCGCGCCAGGCACAGACTGCGCAGCAGCCGGACCCACAGCCATCGCCAACAACGCCGCAACCACAAACCACAGACCGACACGCCGCAACCCGACCAACCGGCGAGAACGCGAACCCTCAGGAACACTGGACAAACCAACACTCCTCGATAAATGCCGATCCGAATACCGAACCGGACGCTGAACTCGTTGGTCCCGCATCAAGCGGGACATTTCCTGACTCTCTTGAACCCGTCACTTCGTAGGTGCCGATTCCGTTATCCGCTGCGCCGACGGACACGTAATGCGTTCCGGCAGTGTCGGGTGTGAATGTCAACTGGCTGTCCACCACAACAGCCGAACAACGACACCAGCCGAACCACCAAACCCCACACCTGACATTGATATCGGCCTCCATAACTCACACACGTCGGAAGAACGAACCGATCATATCTGCATCATAGCATATCCATCTCCAGACACCAACGCACAGCGCGGAAGGGACTGTCACAAAAACGACCCGCAGATCAAAAACACCAATGCACCACTTCAATCCAATCGGTCCGAGGACTTTCTATAAGATCAATAACGAACAACGATGGAAGACCAACCTTTCGCTGGCACAGCCGAACAGGCGATCCGCGTTCAGGCCGCAGCCTCGGCGGTCGGTCTGGGCGAAGGACGGTTCCGGTTGCTGCGGGTCGGTACGAACAACGTGTACACCAACCACGAAGATCTCGTTGTGGCCCGGGTTGCGCCGTCGCATGAGACTGTTGATACAGGCAACGACCGACTGCGAAACATTGAGTTGCTGATCGCCGCCGGCGCGCCGTTGTTGAGTCCTCTCAGCACCGCTATTGAATTGGCAGATGGACGGGTCGTGACTTTTTGGCCCATGGGAGATACCAGCGAGGAGATATCGCTTCACGACATGGCCGCGCTTGTGGCCGAGTGGCATGGTGTGACTCCCCCGCTGTCGCTGGAGATGTGGACTCCTGGACATCAGGACGGACGCCGCGAGCGGATGATCGCCGCTGCGGTAGCGGCGGACGTTCCGGCTTCAGCTCTCGATTTTCTGTTGACGGAGATGCATGAAGCCCGTGCCGCCCTTGTCGAGCTCTGGGACGAGCTACCGCACACACATCCGGTCGTACCGGTTCACGGGGATCTCTATCCAGGCAATGTCGTGTTCCACAACGGCAGATACCTGCTCATTGATTGTGATTTCATGTGCAGCGGACCACCGGAGGCCGATCTGGCGCAGATGGTTTCGCACTACGAGCGTGACGTTGGCGATCTTTCCGGAGATTTTGTGACGTTGTATGGCCTCCCGCTCGATGAGGAGTTCCTTAGACGGGCCACCCGGCTCCGTGAGCTCGATCACGGCCTTTGGCTGGCTTCGATGTGGAATATCCGACCGGAAGCGCCGAAGGAACTAATGCTTCGAGTCGAGAACTGGGATGACCGCTCGATCCGCTGGACAACCCTCTAGTTCGATCCCTTCTAGACACCGGCGTTGGCTCGGTGACCTAGTTGCTGCAAGAGTCCACCTATGAAATATCGATTGATGGGTTCGAGCGGTCTGTGGGTTTCTGAGGTCGCGCTTGGTGCGATGACCTTCGGCAACACCGAGTGGGGTGTTGAAAAAGACGAAAGCCGTTCGGTTTATGAGGGTTTCCGCGAGGCAGGCGGCAATTTTGTCGACACCGCCAACATCTATAGCGGGGGACGCAGCGAGGAGTTCGTGGGTGAGTTCATGGCGGGTCACCGAGACGAGATTGTGCTGGCAACAAAATACTCCGCGCCGATGCGTCCAGGCGACCTCAACGCCCAGGGAAATAGCCGAAAACACATGATGGAGTCGGTCCACGCGAGCCTTGAACGGCTCGGTACCGACTACATCGACCTCTATTGGGTTCACGCCCGCGATCACACAACTCTTGCCGAGGAGATCATGCGTGGTCTCGATGATCTCGTCACTTCGGGCAAAGTTCTATACATCGGAATCTCCGATACACCCGCTTGGCAGGTGGCCCGTTGCAACACAATCGCCGAATTGCGGGGTTGGAGCCGCTTTATAGGACTACAAATCAGGTACAGCTTGATCGACCGCGAAGTCGAACACGAACTGTTGCCGATGGCTGAGGCTCTCGACCTCACGGTCACGCCGTGGGACACGCTGGGTTCGGGTGTGCTGACCGGAAAATACAACCGCGACGCCGACACCACAGGCCGGGCGACGCAGCGCGGACGGATCTCGGAACGCGGTCTCGATATCGCGGCTGAAGTTGTCGCCGTGGCCGACGAGTTGGGTTGTTCACCAGCCCAGGTCGCACTTAGTTGGGTGCGTTCACGAAGGGGCGTGATCGTCCCGCTCATCGGCGCTAGAACACGGGCTCAACTCGACGACAATCTGGGTTGTCTTGACCTTGAGTTGCCCGATGACGCCATCACTCGGCTGGACGAGATCAGTTCGATTCGTACGCCGTTCCCCCACAACATGCTCGCAATGTTCCGCTCAGGCCTCGGCGTGAGCCACCGTCCAGATCAGCACTGAAGATCTTCAGGTTTGTGCCCTTAGCAGGTGTGCTAGCGAGTCTCCGAAACCCCACCAGGTAAGGGCACTACGAGCCCTTGGTTTTTGATGGTGACTTGAAGATGGTGACGCTTTGGTGGAGCGGAACTAGATCGCGACGGTATTGACGGTGTACCTCGTCAACGGCAGCCGATGCATCTGTTTGCGATTGTTGCATCGCGGCTTCCAACTGAGCGATCCGTGCTTCGAGTTTGAGGACGCGTTTCACACCGGCGAGGTTCAAGCCTTCGTCGGTCAAATCCGATATTCGTTGCAGCAAGGCGATGTCGGCGTCGCTGTAACGGCGGCTGCCGCCTCCGGTGCGCGCCGGGTCGACGAGTCCCTTGCGCTCATATATCCGCAGCGTCTGTGGGTGCACTCCAGCAAGTTCCGCTGCAACAGAGATCACATACACCGCTCGATGGAATCGTTCCTGGTCCATGGTTGCGCCTCCTTTCTTTCTGTTCACACGCCCAGGTGGGCGCGCGGCGAATCAGTCGTAGCCTCGGCAAACGCCTCGACCGCTTCACGTTGTTGAGTACTCAGTTCTTGGGGCACTGCGACGGCAACGGTCACGAGCAGATCGCCTGCTCCGCCTCGGCCCTTGAGCCGAAACGTCTTACCCGACACGGTTCCGGGCGGGATCCGAATCTTGACGACCTCACCGTTGAGTGTGGGTACCTTCACCTTGGCGCCGAGCGCCGCTTCGGAAAAAGTAATTGGCACTTCGAGCGTTAGATCTTTGCCGGATCTGCCAAACAATTCGTGCTGTTGCACATTCACATGAACGAACAGGTCACCTGGAGGGCCACCGGCCCGTCCGGGTCCTCCACGCTTCTTGAGTCGAATTTTCTGGCCGGTCTTGACACCAGCCGGGATGCGTACCTTCACGTCACGAGGGCGAACTTCTGCACCCGACCCGCGGCAGGATGCACAGGGCGACGAAATCACCGAACCGCGGCCACCACAGCTCTGGCAGGGCCGGCTGAACGAGAAAAGTCCTTGGTTCTCGTCGTGTACACCTTTGCCGTCGCAGGCTTCGCATTTGCTGGGCAGCGATCCGGGTTCAGAGCCAGTTCCCCCGCACCCTGAACAGGTCGCCTCGCTGGTAAGGCTGATGACCGTTTCCAAGCCGTTGACCGCATCATCGAAGTCCAGCGTCAGCTCCACCTCAAAATCGCTACCCCGCTGACCTTGGGTCGCGCCAGGTTGGCCTCGTCCACGGCCGCCGCGATTGAACAAGCCACCGAGCAGGTCACCGATGTCGTCCATTCCGACGTTGAATTGGCCTGTGCCGGGACCCGGGCCGGGTCCGCCTCCGAACCTGGGACCGATCGGACCCATCTTGCGGACTTTGTCGTATCGCGCACGCTTGTCGTCGTCGCCGATCACATCGTAGGCGGCTGACACTTCTTTGAACCGTGCTTCGGCCTCCGCGTCACCGGGGTTGGCGTCTGGGTGAAGTTCACGGGCCAGCTTGCGGTACTTGCTCTTGACGTCTTTGGAGGATGCGTTTTCGGTGACACCGAGAATCGCGTAGTAGTCCTTCTCGAACCACTCTTTTTCGTATTCAGTCACCAAATCACCTCCTCAAGCTCGTATCGCGGATCGGTCTATCCCTTCACCTTCACCATCGCCGCTCGCAAGATCCTGCCATTGAACGCGTAGCCGGTGCGCAGCACCTCCGAGACCATGGGTTCAACCTGGTCTTCGTCTGCGGGTTCGCTCATCGCGGCTTCATGTCGGTTGGGGTCGAACGCCTCGGTTTGGTCGATGATTTCGAGGCCCTCGCTTTCGAGCACACTTCTGAGTTGAGCTGCTATCGGTTCAACACCTGCAACCTCCTGGAGCGCAGCGGCGTCGCAGGCATCAAGTACCGGCAGGATCGCTTGCATCACACGAGCCGCGGCTTGTCGCACAATCTCCGCGTTGCGTTTGTCTGTCTGTTTGCGGAAGTTGGCGAACTCAGCGGTGACTCGCTGCAGGTCGTTGAGGTGTTGATCTCGTTCTGCGGTGAGCAGGTCCAGCACCGACAACACCGGCTCGGGCTCAGACTCTTGCTCGGGCTCGGGCTCGGACTCAACCTCGACCGCTTCGTCGCCCGAGAGGGCGGGGTCGGCAGACGAGGCTGAGCCGGCTGCGGGCTCCTCTTCGCTGGAGGCGTCCGGTTCGTCGATGCCGCTCACGATGCCTGGCTGTCGGCGTCGTCCTCGTCGATGATCTCGGCGTCGACGACTTCGTCGTCGTCGGGAGTCGACTCGGCTGCTGTGGACTCGCGTTCAGCTTGCGCTGCTGCTTCGTAGAGTCGCTGACCGAATTCCTGGCTGGCGGTCATCAAAGCCTCGGTCGCGCTCTTGATGGCTTCCACGTCGGTGCCCTCCAAAGCGGAGCGCACTTCGGCCAGTTTCTCTTCGATGGTCGCTTTTTCGTCGTCGCTGACCGAGTCGGCTTGATCTTTGAGCAGCTTCTCGGTCTGGTAGACGAGGGTGTCGGCGGTGTTGCGTACCTCTGCCTCCTCCTTGCGCTTGCGGTCTTCCTCTGCATGCAGTTCGGCGTCTTTGACCATCTGATTGATGGCGTCCTTGTCGAGCGAGCTCTGACCTGTGATGGTCATTGACTGCTCTTTGTTGGTGGCCTTGTCCTTGGCGCTGACATGCACGATGCCGTTTGCGTCGATGTCGAACACGACGTCGATCTGGGGCAGACCGCGCGGGGCGGGCGGTAGGTCGACAAGCTGGAACTTGCCGAGCGTCTTGTTGTAGGCGGCCATCTCTCGCTCACCCTGCAACACGTGGATCTCGACTGACGGTTGGTTGTCGTCTGCGGTTGTGAAGATTTCGCTCTTGCGGGTCGGGATGGTGGTGTTGCGTTCGATCAAAGTGGTCATCACGCCGCCCTTGGTCTCAATCCCGAGCGACAGTGGCGTCACGTCAAGCAGCAGCACGTCTTTGACTTCGCCTTTCAACACGCCGGCTTGGATGGCTGCGCCGATTGCTACGACTTCGTCGGGGTTGACTGTCTTGTTCGGTTCATTGCCGGTCATTTCCATGACCAGTTCAGTCACCGCCGGCATGCGCGTCGATCCACCGACAAGCACAACATGGTCGATGGCTCCGTTGGTTAGTCCGGCGTCTTTGATGGCAGCTTCGAACGGGCTGCGACAACGGTCGAGCAGATCGGAGGTGAGGTCGCGGAACTTGGCTCGCGTCAGTTCGTAGTCGAGGTGCAGCGGCCCCGCATCGGTTGCGGTGATGAAAGGCAGATTGATCTGCGTCGACTGAACCTGCGACAGTTCGATCTTGGCTTTCTCCGCGGCTTCTTTGAGGCGCTGAGCAGCCATCGGGTCTTTGCTGAGATCAACTCCGTGATCGCCTTTGAACGACTTGGCGAGCCATTCGATGACGGCGTCGTCCCAGTCGTCACCGCCGAGTTGGGTGTCGCCGGAGGTGGACTTTACTTCGAACACTCCGTCGCCTAGTTCGAGCACCGACACATCGAAGGTGCCACCGCCCAGATCGAACACGAGGATGGTCTGGTCGGACTCTTCTTTGTCGAGACCGTACGCCAAAGCAGCCGCGGTCGGCTCGTTGATGATGCGCAACACCTCTAGCCCGGCGATCTGACCGGCTTCAGTGGTGGCTGTGCGCTGTGCGTCGTCGAAGTAGGCGGGGACGGTGACAACGGCCTGTGTGACGGTGTCGCCGAGATACTCCTCGGCATCGCGCTTGAGTTTCATCAGGACGCGGGCCGAGATTTCCTGGGAGGTGTATGCCTTTTTGTCGATGTCGACCTTCCAGTTGGTGCCGACATGGCGTTTCACTGAACGGATGGTGCGCCCGGGGTTTGTGATCGCCTGGCGCTTGGCTACTTCACCAACGAGAACCTCGCCGTCTTTGGCGAAGGCGACGACCGACGGAGTGGTGCGCGAGCCTTCTGCGTTGGGAATGACGACGGGGTCGCCGCCTTCCAGCACGGAGACGACGGAGTTGGTGGTGCCGAGATCGATACCTACGGCTTTGGGCATTTTGTGCTCTGCTTTCGCTGCGGACGGCGCCGCAGATCCGCGGAAACCGTCTTGGATGTGAATCTTGCTAGAATCAAGTGTAACAGTATTTGTTTCTGTTTACACAGAAAAGTTGAGTGTATTATTATCAACTTTGTTCGGCGCTTCCGGCAATGCCCGGCAAAAACACAGCGCGGCTCCGGCGACGCCCGTTAATAACACAGTACCGTCAAAGGGATGTACAACCTGATTCTGGTGCGCCACGGGCGTTCCGAATGGAATGATCTCAACCTCTTCACCGGCTGGCACGACTGCCCGCTGATGGAAATAGGGCGACAAGAGGCCCGCGATGCGGTGCCGTTGCTAGCCAACGCAAACCTGCTGCCAGACATACTCCACACCTCCCTGCTGCAACGAGCCATCGAGACCGCTGAGATCATTCTCGCCGGACTTGACCGCCGCTGGATTCCTGTGCGTCGGCACTGGCGGCTCAACGAACGCCACTACGGCAACCTGACCGGACTCGACAAGACCCAGGTCGGCGAGATACACGGAACCGAACAACTCCGCCTATGGCGACGCAGCTACGACACACCACCCCCACCAATCAGCGCTGACAACGAGTTCAACCCCGCAAAATCTGCCGCCTACGCCGACCTCGCACCAGAACTCATGCCCAGCACCGAGTGCCTTGCCGATGTCGTCGATCGGCTGCTGCCCTACTGGTACGACTCCCTAGTACCCGACCTGCGTTCTGGGCGCAACATCATGGTGGCAGCCCATGGCAACTCGCTGCGAGCCCTCGTCAAACACCTCGACAACATCAGCGACGACGAGATCATCGAACTCAACATCCCCACTGGGGTCCCCCTCCACTACGTGATCGGTTCCGACATGCGTCCCGTCGATATAGCTCACCCCCTCGACCGAGCGCTCACCGCAGAATGAACAGCGACAGCCGGTTCTGGTGGTGCCCCTTAACACCACCAGAACCAGCTAACCCAACGAACTAGGCGACAACCGCGGTTTCCACGCCATAACCGGAGGTGCCGTGCTCGGCAACGTCGAGGCCCTCGAACTCTTCGTCGGCGTCAACGCGCAGGCCGATCGTCTTCTTCAAGGTGTAGAACAAGATGTAGCAGGTGACCCCGACCCATGCGGCGACCAAGAGGACCATCACCGCTTGCATCAACAACTGTTCGATACCGCCACCGTAGAACAGACCTGCGTTCTCTCGGCCGAGGAAAGCATCGTCGTAGCGGGCGAAAAGGCCGATCGAGAGCGTGCCCCAAATGCCGCACACGCCGTGCACCGCGATAGCTCCCACCGGATCATCGACACGAATCCGGTCAATCCCAAGCACCGCGAACACCACGATCAAGCCTCCGATAAAGCCAATAACAAGCGCAGCCCAGGGCTCTACCGCACCAACCGGGGCGGTGATCGAAACCAACCCGGCGAGCGCGCCGTTACCTGCGATCGCCACATCGGGTGTGCCGGTAATTTTCCAGATGACCGCGGTTGCACCGATCACTCCAGCCGAGGCAGCGATCAGTGTGTTGAGTGCCAGAAACGGCACGAGATTGTCAGCGGCAAGCTCCGATCCGGCGTTGAAACCGAACCAGCCGAACCACAAGATGAATACACCGATTACGGCGAAGCCGATGTTGTGGCCGGGAATCGCCCGTGGGGAGCCGTCAGGGCCGTACTTGCCGATGCGGGGACCGAGCATCGCGGCCCCGACCAGAGCCGCTACGCCTCCGGTCAAATGAACGATCGTGGAGCCTGCGAAGTCAGAGTAGACAGCGTCGCCGATGCTCATCTGGGCGATGAGGCCTCCGCCCCAGGTCCAGTGGACGACAACCGGGTAGATGACCGCGGTCATTGCCGCCGAGAACAATATGTAGGTAACGAACTTGGTGCGCTCTGCCATGGCCCCCGAGGCGATCGTCACCGCCGTGGCGGCGAATACCACTTGGAAGAAGAAGCTCGCTGCGGGGGTGACGTTGTCGGTGAGGCCACCGCCTTCATTCAACACAGAGGGGTCAGCGCTTTCGTTGAAGAAGAAATCGCCGAGTCCGCCCCACCAGTCACCGCCGTCACCGAAGGCAACCGAGTAGCCGATGATGAAGAAGGCCACCGTACCGACCGCCATGTCGGCGAGGTTCTTGGCCATGATGTTGGCCAGGTTCTTGGCTCGGGTGAGACCTGCCTCCACGAAGGCGAAACCGGCTTGCATCAAGAACACCAGACACCCGGCGATAACCAACCAGAGGTTGTCCATCACTTGTTGAACGGCTGCTGCAGCCGCGTCTGAATCCTGGGCTGAGGCCGGGCCGGCCCACAGCAGTGCTATAGCGCCGGAGCTGCCGATCAACATCGCTCGCTTTGTTGTCTTCCGCATGGTTCGTATCCCCTTGTTCGTGAAACTTTGCTTGGTGCGTTGCTGTGCTTGATGCACCGTTGGGTTGTGCGTACTTGCAGCCCGTGCGTGAAGTTAGGAGTGACTGGTTTCGGCACTGTTACGCCGACATGAAGAAGTCAGACAATCAATGCAGGCACCCGTTACTGATTCGGCCTCTCCGAAGAGGTATCGTCTCGGCAACATGAAACCGCGCCTCAAACCCCATCAACTCGTCATCGGCCTTGGTTTGGCGATCGCGCTTTTCACGCTCGTCTCGGGCATCGTGCCGAGCTACACGAACTGGCACGACGACAGCGTTGTGCAGCGTGAAGTCTTCGGCAACGTTCCCACCGCCTTGAAGCTCAGCTTCTACTCAATCATCCCGATACTGCTCGTCTACGGCGCCTACATGTTCGCCATGCGGGTAAAGAACTGGGAACGCGGCCGACCGGACAACCGTCGAACCACCGTCAAAAACGCCCCGCGACGCATGGCTGACTTCCGAGCCGGCGTCTATATGCGAACGCTGCTGCGCGAACCGGGCGCCGGAATCATGCACTCAATGATCTACTTCGGCTTCTTGGTGCTGCTCGGCGTTACAACCGTGCTCGAAATCAACCATCAAGTGCCGGAGAGTACGAAGTTCCTGCACGGCGACGTCTACCGGGCTTACTCTTTCGTCGGCGACGCTGCCGGCGCGATATTCCTGATCGGTATCGGCTGGGCGATCGTGCGGCGCTACGGACCGTGGAACTGGCGTCCTTACCGCATTCGCATCAAAAGCAAGCCTGAACACATGGTGATCCTCGGAGTGTTCGCGGCGATAGGGATCACTGGTTTCGGGGCCGAGATGTTTCGCATCGCCATCGATGGCACTCCGGACTTCGAAAAATGGAGTTTCATCGGCTACCCGCTGGCAACGCTTGTCGAAGACAACAACAGCATCGCAGGCTGGCATCAAGGGTGGTGGATCGCCCATGTGGTGAGCTTCATCGCCTTCTTGGTGATCCTGCCAACCACGATGCTGCGTCACATGTTCACATCGCCGCTCAACATGTATCTCAGCGACACGGACCGACCCAAGGGCGCGATGAAGGCGATGCCCAACCTTGTCGAGGGCGACACCGAACTCGAAACCTTCGGTGCATCGGTCATTGAGGACTTCACCTGGAAACAACTTCTCGACACTGATGCCTGCACCATGTGCGGCCGTTGTACCTCGGTCTGCCCTGCGCACGCCACCGGAAAGCCGCTCGATCCCCGCGAGATCGTCTTGAAAACCGGTGAAGTCATGGCCCGTACCGGCAATCCGGAAGTGTCACCGCCAATAGGGATCGACACCGAGATAAGCGTCCCTGCCAACTGGATGTTTGATCGCATCACCAACGACGAACTCTGGAGTTGCACATCGTGCAAAGCATGCGACGAGATCTGCCCAGTCAACATCGAAATTCTCGACAAGATCCTGGACATGCGACGTTACCTGACCTTGATGGAGTCGGATTTCCCCTCTGAGCTCGGCCAGGCGTTCCGCTCGATGGAGAACTCGGCGAATCCTTGGGGTATGAGCCAGAGCGAGCGAGCCGATTGGGCTCGCAACTTGGAGGGTCTCAATGTCATTTCCGGTGAGGATCCGCTGACCGCTGAGTATCTGTACTGGGTTGGTTGCGCAGGCTCCTTCGACGACAAGAACAAAAAGGTCACGCAGGCGATGGCGCAGCTCATGCAACGTGCCGAGGTTGATTTTGCAATCCTAGGCCCGGCAGAGAACTGCACCGGAGATTCGGCTCGCCGTGCGGGTAACGAATACCTCTTCCAGATGCTCGCCAGCCAGAACATCGAAACTCTGAACGCCATGGGTGTAAAGAAAATCATCACCCAGTGCCCCCACTGTTTCAACACCTTGGCAAACGAATACCCCCAACTCGGCGGTCACTACGAGGTCGTGCACCACAGCCAGTTCCTCGAATGGCTCGTTGATCAAGGTCGACTGGATTTAAGCGATGCGAGGCTTGAAGAACGGGTTGTCTACCACGACTCATGCTACCTGGGCCGCCACAACGACGTCTACTTGGCGCCCCGCAAAGTGCTGGGCAAGCTCGGCGGCATCGAGGTTGTCGAAGCCCAACGAAACGGAACCAAGGGAATGTGCTGCGGAGCGGGCGGGGCTCGGATGTGGATGGAAGAAACCATCGGTGAGAAGGTCAACGATGTCCGGGCCCAGGAGTTGGTCGACACCGGTGCTAGCCGTGTGGCTACGGCCTGCCCGTTCTGCTACATCATGATGGATGACGGCGTGAAGGCCGTCGGTAAAGAACCCGAAGATGTACGAGTCGCCGACATCGCCATTCACATATTGGAGGCCATAGAAATTGGCGAGCAGTAACGTGGCGGGCGTGAATCCCAAGGTGCTCGTCATAGACAACTACGACTCCTTCGTCTACATCCTGGTGCAATACCTCGGCGAACTCGGGGCCAAACCTGTCGTGCGCCGCCACGACGCCATCGACATCGAAGGCATCCGCGAGATGAACCCCGATGGGATTCTCATCTCACCAGGTCCGGGCACACCCGATGATTCGGGGATCTCACTTGATGTGCTCGCAGAACTCCAAGGTTCGCCGCCGGTCTTCGGGGTGTGCCTTGGGATGCAATGCCTAGGCCAAGTTTTTGGTGGCAGAGTCGTGCGAGCACCCCAGGTCATGCACGGCAAGACCTCGTTTATTCGCCACACGAACTCTGGACTCTTCGAGGGTTTGCCGAACCCGCTTGAAGCAACTCGCTACCACTCACTCATTGTTGAACGCGACTCCATACCCGAATCCCTTGAGATCACCGCCGAAACAGAAGACGGATTGGTGATGGGCTTGCGACATCGCCAACTCGACATTGAGGGCGTGCAGTTCCATCCCGAATCGGTATTGACCAACTCTGGTCACGACCTCGTCAAGAACTATCTGACCCGCTGCAGCTAGAGCTAGCCGTCAACCGACTCGGGCGCGATGGTCGTTGAGGTGGTGGTAGTAGTGGTTGTCGATATCGGGTCGTCGGACGCTTCACCAACTTCGATCACAACGACTGTGTCGAGTAGGACTTCTTCGAAAGGTGCCGGGTTCTGGGTAATGACCCGGCCAACAGAAGCATTGCCTATTGGAACGGGAACCAAGACGATCTCAACTTCGAGACGCACTTGGCGCAGCGTCTGTTCGGCGCTATCGGCAAAGAGGTCTACCACGCCCGGCACCTGAACGGTTGGGAAGCCAGTTGAGATGACAATCGTCACCCACGAGCCTTTGTCTTGGAGGCTGCCTGACGCCGGGGCGGTGCGAATCACCAGGCCTTCCTCAATCGTCTCGGAGGCTTCCTCAGTGTTTTCGGGGGTAACCCTGAATTCAGCCGAAAGCAATGCTTCGAAGGCCGTATTGAGCGTGGCGGATTCGAGTTCAGGCACAGGAACTTTCTCCGGACCCGACGAAATCGTAATGACTACCGAGCCGCCCGCCGACAGTTCGGTCCCCGGAGCAGGAAGCTGAGTAACGATCTCGCCGAACTCTCGGACATCGGACACAAACTCAACGGTGACGCTGTAACCCAACGACTCCAACATGTTGAGAGCCGAATTCTGGTCCATGCCAATGACATTGGGAACCTGATCGGGTACACCTGCACTCACATACAATGTGACTTCAGATCTGGGTTCTACTTTCTGACCAGCCACGGGACTCTGCTGGACCACTTCACCTCTCGGAACGGTCTCGTTTGTGCGCTCGACAATCGTGACCTGAAGGCCGAGCCCCAGCAAGTCCCGTTCGGCATCTGCCACACTCTTCCCGGCTACCGAAGGGAGCGCAATCAACTCGACGGGAACGGTTGTACTGTCGTCACCGTCGTCGTTGACTTGATCCACAAAGGCGACGATCAAATAACCCAAGATCAAAACCAGAGCACACAGCCCGAGCAACAGACCGCCTGTTCGCTTCCAATCATCGTTGCGACGCAATTCGGGAGCATCGGAGTAATAGCCACCCTGGCCATACATAGCGCCACCGCGTGGATCGGCTGGGACCGAAGCCTGCTGAACCGGAACAGCAGCACGAGCCGGTGGAGCTGCCGGCCGTTGGACTCCAGCCGCTGGTGCTGCCGGGCGCCCAGACGCGGGAGGTCTTCCAGAACCGGGCGACGACGGCGCAGTGCTCGGTGCGGGAGCTCCCGCACCAGCGCGTCCAGGAACATCAGTCGTGCCGCTCAGATAACGACGCAGGTCAGAGCGAAGATCCTCAGCGGTGGGATAACGGTTCAAGGGATTCTTGGCCAACAGTTTCATGGTGATGGCGTTGAGCGCCGGCGAAACCGGCACACCACGCTCAATCAACGACTGGGGTTTCTCCTGAACATGCTTGTAAGCAACCGCGATCGGGGTTTCGGCCACGAACGGTGGTTCTCCAGCGAGCATCTCGTAAAGCACCACACCCAGTGAGTAGAGATCACTGCGACCGTCAACCGACTTTCCCTGCGCTTGCTCCGGAGAAAAATAGGTGGCCGTACCCATCACAGACCCGTGTTGGGTAAGCCCCGCGTCGGTGCGACCTGCCAGAGCGGTGGCGATACCGAAATCGGCGACTTTCACATCTCCGTTGTCTGAGATCAGAATGTTGCCCAGCTTGACATCACGATGGACGAGGCCCGCCTGATGTGCGGTTGAGAGAGCCGCGACGACGTCAGAGGCGATTTGCGCGGCACGCTGCGCCGGTACTGGCCCAGAGGAGCGCACAACATCGGCCATGGTTCGACCCGCTACATGCTCCATGACGATGTAGTACGTGCCTCTCTCCTGGCCCCAGTCATAGATCCCAACGATGTTGGGATGGTTGAGATTCGCGGCAGCCTGTGCTTCACGGCGGAACCTCTCAACGAAGTTCGGGTCGTTGGCGAACTCGGGGAACAGAACCTTCAGGGCGACCTCGCGGCTCAGCAATTCGTCGCGGGCGAGATAAACGTCGGCCATCCCGCCACGCGCAATATGGCGCAGCAGTTCGTAGCGGCCATTAAAGACCGTTGGCCGACCATCAGACATCGCCCCGCAGTCTACCTGAGCGGCACCGTTGACCGTTGCACGGTCGCGGCCCGCAAAATCGGCGTCAAACGGCTATTCCAACTCGGCTTCGGACTGGCCTTGGAAAGCGGCTTCGATCACGGCTTTGGCGATCGGTGCGGCCACGCGACCACCTGTTTGTTCGTTTGCTCCGGGTTGTGCTTCGACAATCACCGCGATCGCCAATTCAGGTGGGCTGTTGGGGAGACCGGCGAAGCCGACAATCCAGGCGTGGGAGTTCGGGGGGTCGGTGCCGAACTGGGCAGTACCGGTTTTCCCGCCTATGACCAAACCAGGGACCTGCAGGTTCCGTGCCGTTCCGCTAGTGGCGACATGAACCATCGCTTCTCGCAAGACCTCGGCCACCCCTGGTGAGGTGGCGAGTCGCCACACGTCGGGTGTAACGGTGCTGTAAGCGGTTCCGTCGGCTGCTCTGATCTCCGCTACCACATGGGGGACCATCAACACACCGTTGTTGGCGATTGCCGCAGCGATCATTGCCATCTGCAGTGGAGTTGCAGCTACATCGTTCTGGCCGATTGCTGTCTGAGCCAGGATCGCCGATCCTTCATGTATGGGTGTTTCGCCGTTCGGCAGGGTTGGCAGAGTTGGGGCCACCCCGCTTTCGGCTTCGCTGGTGTTGCTCGTCGAACTCTGTGCTCGAGCGGGTGCGGTCATTCGGTAGTACTGAACGTCGGCCAGGAATGTGCCGTAGTCGTCGGGAAATCGCGAGGCAACCGCACCGGGCACATCAAAGGGCAACTGATCGTTGAAACCGAAGTTCTCCGCGGTCTTGACCATAATCTCGGGTCCGATCCATTCCGCGCCCATCTCGGCGAACGCCGTGTTGCACGACACTCGCAGAACTTCACGAAGGTCGCCGCCGCACGAGGCATCCGCAAAGTTCTTTATCGGCGTGCCTGAAGGCAACGGTTGATACTCCTCACTTTCCGCAAATACGGGAGTGCTCGGCGAGACCAACCCGCTCTCCACCCCAGCCGCCGCGGTGACGAGCTTGAACGTTGAGCCTGGAAAGAACACTTCACGAAAAGACTTGGCCAGAAGCGGCTCATCAGGGTCATTGCGCAACGCCTCGTGGGCGTTGTTGACCAGGGTGCCGTTGAGACCGCTCAGCGGATTCGGATCGAAACTCGGGTAGGTCCACATGGCCACGATCTCACCTGTGGAGGGTTTGAGAGCGACCACCGACCCGCGACGTCTACCCAGCGCAGTCGCCGCTGCCTGCTGCACATCGTCGCGAAGCGTCAACACGAGGGTGCCGGTGCTGTCTCGATCGCGGAACAGATCGGCTGCCGACTGAAATTGTTGCTCGAACCGTTCACCTGCCAGCTCATCGTTGAACGAACGCTCCAGACCGAACGCACCCTGATTGAAAGACTGAAAACCAACGATGTGGGCGTAGCGCTCAGCGGTTGGGTATTCCCGCACGAAATCAATGTCAGAATCAGGTGTTGTCGCAACTGAATGGGCTAGCAGGACACCGTCTGCGGACAAGATCTGGCCCCTGGCCCGGCCGAACTCTCTTAACAGGGGCCGCACATTCAGCGGGTCTTCACGTAAGTCCTGAGCCTTCACAAACTGAACGCGATTCAACTGCCCAAAAAGCAGCACATACAGCACCAGCATGCCGATACCGAGCTGGCGGATCCGGCGGTTCACCGCACAACCCCCGGTTCGGTGGCGCGTTGCTCATGCGACAGCCGAATCAGCAGGGCCAGCACTATGTAGTTGGTTACGAGAGCAGAACCCCCATAGCTGACGAACGGCAAGGTGATCCCGGTGAGCGGCACCAGCCGGATCACGCCTCCGATGATGATGAACGCTTGAAGCCCGATCAAAGTCGTGAGTCCGACCGCCAGCAGCTTCTCAAAGGGCCGAGTCGCCCGGATGGCGATCCGCAGTCCCGAACCGACCATCACCAAAAAAGCCATCAGAATCGCTGTCGATCCCGCCAGACCCATTTCCTCACCGATGGCCGCAAAAATGAAGTCTGACTCAGCGATCGGCACGCGATCGGGGTCGCCTCGACCCAGCCCGGTGCCGGTCAATCCTCCTTCTGCCAATGAAAACGACGCCTGCGCAATCTGATAGCCGCCGCCAGAGAAATCTGCGAAAGGATCGAGCCAGGCGTCAATGCGCAACTGGACATGGTCGAACAGCCGCCAAGCCACAATCGCTCCGCCCCCGAACAAGAACACACCCAACGCCAGAAACGACGACCGTTCGGTAGCTACCCACATCAACACCACAAACAGCGCAAAGAACAACAACGACGAACCCAGATCACGTTCGAACACCATGATCCCCACCGAAGCCACCCAAGCAACTCCGATCGGAGCCAGGTCACGCAACTCGATCCGATTGCGAATCAGTTCCCGCGACTCAACCAGATAACCGGCAAAGAATATTGCTAAAGCGATTTTGGCGAACTCACCGGGCTGGAAGTTCACCGGTCCCAGACTCACCCAGATTCGGGCGCCGCGAATATTGACGCCGATCCCCGGTACCAGCGGCAAAGCCAACAACAAGATCCCCGCTAGCCCCAACAGGTAGCGGTAACCCGCCAAAGCCCTGGCCTTTGGCACAAGCACCAAGGTGATGACAAAAGCCATCACCCCCACCCCGGTCCATAGCGACTGGAGACCTGCGAGGTCTCCGCCGCCTTCGACATCGGAGCCGAGCCTGGCGATCATCACATAACCGATTCCGTTGAGCAGCAGAGCAGTCGGAACCAACACGGGATCGGCCGCGAAAGCCAGGCGGCGAACCGCAAAATGAATGAAAAAGAACAGCCCCAGAGTTCCGGCCAAGAATGGTCTGATGTCGGCTGGAAGTTCGGCGTTGCGGCCAAGGCTGGCAAGCCCGTACGCCGCGACAACCACTGTCGAGACCATCACGACCAAGCCCAACTCGACCCGGCGGGGCCGAAGGTTGGTCACCGGCAGAGGTGTTGACGGCAGTTCAGCCGCGGTCACAGGACCGCTAATAGCACTAACAGCACCACCAGCACGATGAGCGCTAAGGCCACAAACCAGCTGATCGGCCAGGTCCCAAAGGAGCGCCAGTCAATAAAAGAGCGCCACGACAGCGAATCGAGCAGTGATCCCGATACTTCTGCCTCTGTCGACTCGGCTTCCTCGTCGGGCTTCTCTTCGTCGGACTCCGCCTCGCCAGGCTCCGACTCGTCGGTTGTCGCTTCGTTGGTCGCGTCCACATCGACGTAGTCAGGCTCAGCCTTATGGGATGCCACTACCCGGTCAGCGGGTGGGTCGGATTCGGTGGATTCCGTATCGACCACATCCACAACAACGACGGTCACGTTGTCTCGCCCACCGGCGGTACACGCAGCTTGCACAAGGGACGACGCCGCTTCTGCGGGATCGTCTGTTTCGTCGAGGATTCCCAGGATCTCTGCATCGCTGAGTTCGTTGGTCAGACCGTCGCTGCACAACAGATAACGGTCGCCGGTTACCGCTAGGAGTTCCCAAGCGTCGACCAGCAGCTCGTCTTCAACGCCTAGCGCACGCGTGACGACGTTGCGCTGTGGGTGGACCATCGCCTCTTCTGGGGAGATCCAGCCATCGCGCACCATGCCTTCAACGAGGCTGTGATCGTCGGTCAGTTGCAACATCTCATCTTTTGTGCGTACATACAGGCGGCTATCGCCAACATTGGCAACACACAGCCGCTCGGAATCAGCGTCGGTCATAGTCACGAGCGCCACCATCGTGGTTCCCATCCCGTAGAGCGACGGATCGGATCGGGCACGGTCCAGAACCTCGCGGTTGGCCCGCTGCACCATCTCGATCAGCTCATCGGTACTGCTGACGGTCGTGATTTTGGCCATCTCTTCTATAACGATGGCTGAAGCGACCTCGCCGCCACGATGACCCCCCATGCCGTCGGCCACTACAAAGACGTCGTCGGCTACAAAGACGCCGTCTTGGTTGACATCGCGAAGACGGCCCGTGTCGGTTACCGCGCCCCAAGCCAACGTGGTCATGTCAGAACCATCTCTATTTCAGTTATCTGAATTCGAGCGCCGCGTTTAATTCGTGTGGGGCTGACGACTGCCTCTCCGTCTAGTTGCGTGCCGTTGGTCGAGCCTAGATCCTCCAGATACCACGCCCCATCATCGAAAAAGAGGCGGGCATGCAGCTTCGACACCCGAACATCGTCGATTTGGACACCACATCCCGGCGCTCGACCCAGCGTGGTCTCCGCGCTGAGCATGAACTTTCTGCCCGCAAGCGCAGTCGGTGCTACCAATAGCAACTCGCTGGCTCGTTGTGCCCGCCGACGCGTCATGGCTTCTCGACTCAGTGCTTCTCGACTCGGTGCTTCCCCACTCGGTGCTTCCCCACTCGCCGCGCCCCTTGCCCTGTTGGCGGCCTCGGCACCCTTGGCACCTCGGGCAAACCGGGCACCTCTGGCAACCCTGGAGACAGTAAGACCCTGTTCGGCTCTAAGTTCAACCCATACGGCCCGCAGCACGCGCAGAAACACCAAGTAGACGAGAGCCAACAAGCAAAGCCGAAGTAAGACGAGCGATTGTTCCGACACGGTTCTTTGAGGTTACCTCCCGCCAATGACACGAAAGCAGATGTTCAACCAGACCGGAACTCGATCACCATGGCGCCCAACTCAATCCGGTCGCCGTCGACGAGCCGGTGCGACACCACAGGAGCACCGTTCACCAGAGTTTGGTTGGTCGAGCCGTTGTCTACGAGAAGAAATCCGTTGCCGTCAGGCCGAATCGTGGCGTGTTCACGGCTGACGTTGGGGTCGTCGAACGAGATCGTGCACTCGGGTAGACGGCCCAAGGTGACGAGGTGCTCACCGAGCGCGACTTGTTCGCCTGTCGGCAAGTGCAGCAAACCAACGTTGTCGTTGCCTTCTTTCATGCGGGCGAGCACTCCGATAGTCCCGCTTCGCAGCCGCTGATCGCTCGACAACTCCACCCGAACCGGCCCCATGAACGTCCAGCCCTCGTCGCGGGCATGGTCACGGGCCACCTCACACAGCTCTTTGGCCAGCGAATCTTTGACTTCCGCGAAGCGCTCCAAGTCTTGAGTCGACAGCGTCACCCGAAAATGGTTGGGCACAACTGGCTGGCCCCGCACTCCGACACTGCGAGCATCGCCCATCTCGCGCACTATCTTGTGCCCGATCTCTACCGGTCGGACCCCGCCGCGCGAGATACGACCAACGGTGCCTCCCACCAACCGTTCAAGACGACGTTCAACTGACCGTAGGCCCACACTCAGAGAGTAGCCCCCACCGCGACAGTTCAAATCGCGATCTGGCGGCAAACCGGATCCAAACCCAGTCGCGCTAGGATCGGGGCACGTTCACTGCGGTGTGCGGCCACGCGCGAGTGGCGGAATTGGCAGACGCGCAGGCTTCAGGTGCCTGTATCCGAAAGGATGTGGGGGTTCAAGTCCCCCCTCGCGCACACTTGTGATGTCGCATCACACCCCCTCGCGCACACCCCCTCCGACACCACGAAAACCCCCGGTCAGAAGGCTCCCTTAGGTTGGCAAGGACAGCAATTAGCGACCATTTCTTACGCCTCGTGCTCTCTCAGCGTTGAAACGGCTGCGTGAGAATCGAATTAACAGTTAATTCTTTCACTGCGCGGCGTTAGCGGTCGATACCGTACAGGTATGGCACGCGCTGGACGAGTGAGCTGGCCGACCGGTCCACGGACTGTCTTCTTCGACGACATGGCCGGAAGTACGACCTTGTCGAAGGCAGTGGGTGAGGGTCGGATCCGCCGGCTCGCGCCGAAGATCTACACGACAGACATGGCGAGCGAGCCAGCGGAGATCGTGCGGGCGAACCCATGGCGGATCTTGGCCAAGCTCCTTCCCGCAGCCGTCATTGTTGATCGTTCCGCTGCCGAAGGGGGTCGGATTTCCGATGGAACGCTTTTCGTCGCGGCGGAAACGCAGCGACAGAGAGTCTCGCTCCCCGGTCTGGAGATCCGGATCCGACCTGGTCACGCGATCGACACGCCGATCGCAGACTCGGTCTGGCCCGAGGGCCTTCGGATGGCGAGCGCAGCGCGCACCCTGCTCGACAATCTCGTGTCCACGCGAGGTCGCCGCGGGTATGTTCCGCGTACGCTGTCTCGCGCAGAGCTTGAGGATTGGTTGGCAGGTAAGGCGATCGCCTGGGGTCCAGAACGAACCGAACGACTCCGCGCTGAGTGCCACGAACTCGCCGAGACGTTCCCCGGCGATCATGACGTCGAGATCGTGGACGCGCTGTTCAATCAGCTCCAAGGGCTCGAACCTCCAAGACGAGATGCAGGCGAGACGTTCACTGCATTCACCGCCGGAGCTGCGTGGGATGAGCGACGGATCAAGTTGTTCGAGTCCGTTGGCGATGCGCTCATGTCGCTGCCGGATGGAGTGCCCCGCCACCTGCCTGTATCCGATGCCTTGGGCGAGCTCCCGTTCTATGAGAGCTACTTCTCGAACTACATCGAGGGCACCGAGTTCACGATCGAAGAGGCAAGGACCATCATCGAAACCCGCGTCCCTCCTGCTGACCGGCCCGAGGACGGCCATGACATTCTCGGCAGCTACCACTGTGTCGTCGACCCCGTCGGACGTGCTGCCACATCGACCGACGCCGACGAGCTGATCAGTTGTCTACAGGCTAGACATCAGACCATCCTCGCCGGCAGAGCTGACAAGACCCCAGGGGAATGGAAGAGCAAGCCGAACCAGGTGGGCGTCTACCAGTTCGTTGCGCCACAACTGGTCGAGGGGACGCTGCGGAAGGGTCTCGCTGGGCTCGAGCGCTTCGGTCCAGGGATTGCGAGGGCCTTGTACGTGATGCTCGTGGTGTCGGAGGTCCACCCATTCACCGACGGGAACGGGAGAGTGGCCCGGGTAATGATGAACGCGGAGCTGTCCGCCGTTGGCGACGCCCGGATCGTGATCCCAAGCGTGTGTCGCAACGAGTACATCTCCGCACTGCGTCGCGTCTCAACCTCCGATGGAGACATCGACGCATACGTAGCGGTCATGGTGCACGCATGGAGATGGACCGCAGCGATGCCATGGACTGATCGCGCTGCTACTGAAGGCCAACTCGACGCGACCAATGCATTGTTGGACTCCACGGATGCACAGAACGACAACGTCCGGCTCACGCTCCCATGAGCGGCGTCGAGGTCATCACACCCCCTCGCGCACACATGTGATGTCGCGAGACATCGGAAAAGTGTGAACCTGAATCACACCGTGCGGGGTACCACGACCAGCCTATAGCGCCTGACGGCGTCCGGTAGTGTGACCGAGACTTGTGGTATCTCTTTAGCTATCGCAATCGGCAAATTGATGCCTTGCGGATGAAGTAGCGAGAGAGGGTCTCGACCGCTTGGCGCTGTAGTTCCTATGAAGTCATCTGATCAGCACAAGACTGCGTCAGCCAACTGACCAGACCCATTTTCCGACGCAACGGAAGAACCCGCCCCGGGCGCGGGACGGTTCTGCACGGTCTACCGGCACATCGTGACGCTGCCTTCCGCGGAAACCTCGTCGATACCTGGTTGTCGGCGAAAGCGACGTGAGGACATCTAATGGACGTTGACTCCCTGTGGACCCCTCAAGGATCCCAGGATCAGGGTGTCAACCAAACCGGGGCATCTCCAGAGACACCTGCTCACAGAGATTGACTGAGGTCCCAATAGACTTCCGTTGCAAGGTATTCCCGGATCAGAGTGCGCACGAGGAACCCATCGGACCACTGAGCGACGGCGTAGCGATAGACACCCTCCTGCACCTCAACCCAACCGTCTACGAGCGGATCCACGCCAGCTACGCGCTGCATCATCCTGCTCCCAACCTCCGGCCAAAACGCTCCAAGCGGAATACTCTCGAACGTGTTTCGCTGATCGACCGTCAAGCGGTTCACTGGCAAAGACCCGACTTCAGACGGTGCACCAGACACCGGCTCTCCATATTCGTGGAGCACATGCCCGCGCGCGTTCTTGACAATCACATTGTTGACGCGATCGATCTCTGGATGCCAAAGAATCTCGGGTTCGCCCCACAACGTAAACTGGTTTCTCCGGGCCCCCGTGATTCGCTCCCGCAAGCCAGGGCTGTGCTCAACGGCTGCGGCTGCCGAGGGGAACCGGCTTGGATCTGGGTCGGTATCGCCGGAGATTACCGCCACCAAGAAGACGCAAAGGTACTCCTCGTCCTTGGCAAACGACTCATTGCACGACTTGCATATCGTCACGGTAGGAAGATTGGCGGGTAGTGGGCGGTCAAGGAGACACTTCGACGGGACGTGATCCTTGTTCGCGTTGCTGGGATCGAGGCCAACTCCGCAATGCGTGCATGAGACTCTGCTACGCACGTCGCTGTAGTCCTTCAATTGCTTCATGGAATGCGGCGCCCCTCATGCTTCGTGGTTCGGTGATGTCAGTTTGAAGACACGAACTCTACAGCCGCCTCGGTGGCACCAGCCCTGGGCCACGACCGTCCCGCATGTGGGAGTGGACTCGGAGAACGCGTCTTGGGCTTCATAGACTGCAACACGCATGTCGACGCAGAGCAACCGAAGCTGTGACACGAAATCCGAATTGCCGACGCGCTCCGCTCTGCATCGGCATGGCATCAGGTTCCTGTTGTCGATTTGGCCTCCAGCCGGAGTTCACCCGCACCACCGATCTAATCCTACGCAAGACCTCGCCCTGTTCGTCGACGGCTGCTTCGGGTCCAGATGCACCAAGCATCACACCATCCGGCCACCTACTCCCGGTTTTGGGCTGACAAGATCGTCCGCAACATTTAGCGCGGCACGGAGACGACCGCATACTTGCCGCAGACCGGGTGGTCAGTTCTGCACTTCAAGGCGCATGAGGATCTCAAGGCTGCGGTCGACAAGGTGCAGGCACATGTGGAGTAAGCTCTTGAGGGCGTGGAGTAACGGTCGAGGATTCTTATCTTCAACCTATGGTGGGCTTAAACGGTCCGGACCCGCGTCCAGGAGGGTAATAACTCACAGCCGCCATCATCAAGCTTGAAGTCGAATCCGCATGGCTTGTTCCCGGGAACAGCTGAGTGTTGTGAGAAGAGGTTGTTGGTCCGTTGATCACCGAGTCCAGGGCAAATGATACACCTAGTCGAGGACCTCAGTTTGCTCGTGGCGACAAAGCGGGAGGTTCCGAGCACCAGTGAGCAAGTCAAAAGCAATGAGAGAACATACAAAAATGTCCAGTATGGTCAGCTGGATAGCCTATGTCGCACACTAATTCGGGGCCAGTGCCCGAACCCCCTTTAGGTGTTTGCGGAGGCTACTATCGCCGCTTGGGTTTAGCCGTTCAACGACATGGCGGCCACCGTAGAGGGAGGTCAACATGCACAGCACAAGTCCTACTTGATCTTTGGCGTCAAGCGGAAATGAAGGCTGGGTTTCTGGAAGCCAATTTGGGGTAGAGGCCTGTTTCAGGCCTATAGATCGACAAAGTTGGGCATGGCAGAAGTCATGTGATCCGATCGAACCGTCGGCCTGGCTCTCTCCCTCGTCGGTCTCGAATCTGATCGCCAGTGCCTTAGGTTTCTCGTGTTCGTCGAGCATTGTAAGTAGCACATAAGCCCTAAAATGCCGCCATTTATCTGACGTTTGGAGGGTTAAAAAAGGAAGGATTTTCTTGTCAAATATGGGTTCGAGGAATATAAACTGCTGTTGGTCTTTCAAAGAGAGATCCTTGGAACCGTTTAGCACACTAGTAAGTTTGGATCCTCCAACATCACCGAGCATATAAAATTCTTGAATTATATTTATAAGCGTTCTAACTGATTCGTCATAAACTCTATCATTTCTCAAGAATTTTGATAGTATATCGACGACGGCAAGCCGAACTTTTTGGTCCGCTGGTTTGACAGGCATAGCAAGTTTTATACGCTAAACGCCGCTTGAGGAACATACTCAACCGCTGCCGGATCTTGACTGTGACCGGAACCTAACTTGTTCACAATTGACTTAGCGTCTGAGGAATCATGCTTTAGGATAAACCTTTTGTTAAAAGGCGGATTGACATCTGCTCTGAAATCGTGAACTAGTTCGTCGGGTATGAATCGAGAGATATTCTCACAGAATACCCAACCAATGTCTTGAACTGTCCAAGGATCTGCTACTTCTGTAATGCGCTGGTCTCTGACAATGCTAGGCCAATACCAGACCGGCCTCCAAAGCCAGTGCTGCTTGTTGAACCTGTACTCTGTCAAAAAATTTACCAACAGGTCATCGATATTTTCGTCGAGAGGGTTGCACAAACGATTCCAAGAATCTATGTCTTGGGCTCCATCCTGAATCAGACTAGGAAACCGGGATACGAGATGTGGTGCATCGACCAAAAGGCTCTGGTCCGATAAAATGAGTCCGTTCAATAGGCCGATTATCCGCGCCGCAGCGGCGCGTATCGCATATTCACGTGGCAGCTCGTCTTTCGATTCAATACCGCTGCGACTGTTCTCAACGAAGGTACTGAATTTAACTGCCTTTATGTTTTTGTTACCAAGAAATAAATCGTATGCCTGCTTCGGCAACCAGTCAACGAAGGGTTCAAGTCCGAGGAAGTCGAGGATTGGTTCATCGAAGTTCTCTCGAACGTCTTCGACGCATTTCTCGAAATTCTCTCTGGCGTTGGGCACAACAGGCCAATGCCAGGGTCTGTAGCCCTCAAACGAACTAGTCCAGAGCCCTGGATTGCCAATCTGCGCTGCACCTAGATGCAAATCGGCGAAATCCTGTGACGGATTACGGAGACTCAGATCAAAGGTGTTGGTTCCATACTCGTTTAATACAATAATCAACCCACATTTGGTGAAGCAACGCAGCAGATACGCGAACCTGCTACCTGTGGTATCTCCTGATTCAGAGTAGCCTAGAAGGTCGTAGTCGACTACGACTACGTCTGCCTCATCAATATCGGTCGGTTCCATCGAGTTGTTTTCCTGACCGCCGGACCTGAACCCAGTTCGTCTGTGATTAATCACCCCCATCAAGTCCTGAAACGTCGTCTGTTGGACAGCCGTGACGCTCGTATTAACACATGTGTCCTGAATTTTATTCGCTAAACTCTCCGCGATATTAGGGTTGTCATCGTACACCAATACCTGCATCGTGCTCACGACTCCTCTCTCCACGCCAATTCGAAACACGTTCTATATGGCGCTTTAGGTTTTGTAAATCGGACGGTGGCGCCAAGATCAGTGGCTAGGAGTCGGACGATTGCCAATCCGAGTCCGGTGCCGCCGAATCCGAGCGCGCGCCGTTCGGTAGAAATCTCCAATCCTCGGTCAAGGGGATCGAATAGGTGTTCCGCATTGTTGAGATCAAGGCCCACTCCGGTGTCCTGAACTCTGATCTTCCGAACCTTGCCGGAGATGATGGACGAGACACCTATTTGCTTGGTGTCACTATCAAGCATCGCATTTGAAGCGTTCATCAGTAAATTATGGAAAATAGCCATCCAGCTTGGATAACTGGCGTTTGGTAACAACAAGTCCTTATCTACTTCTTTGACATCTACGGCGACGCCGCGTAATACCGACTTCAGATCGTCCGCCATGTTTCGGATTAACGGTTTTGCTCTGAATCGATTTATGGTCGTGCGATTGCGTTCATCGGTAATCGGAGAGAATATCGCCCGTGTGGCGCGCAATCCTTGAATCCAATTCTTGATATTTATGATAATGGGAGCAACTACCTCCTTCATTTCTTCGCTTTCGTCGACAATATTGCCTAAAGTTTCAGTGTAGTGTTCCAAAAGACTTAGCTGCTGGTTGAGCTGATGATCGAAAGCGATCGCGGTCGATCCGACTGTCGCCATCGCCGCTAGTAACCCGGATTGTTCCTTAGTCCAATCTGCTTGTTCGCGAAGGGATTCAACAGTATTGTTCAACTCGGTCCTAAGTTCGGTCGCGACCTTCGAAGGAATTTCGCTTTCGTGCTTTTCCAATACGTCCCAGACATTTTTGACGAGGAAGTTGGACGCGGCAACTCTTTGCTGAGATGCCTTTTCGGTTATCCGGCTTGCTGCTAAACGAGTCGCATAATAGTCCAACGAAAATCGCACAGCATCTTGAAGTTGGTGGAATGCCTCGTTGCTTACGAGTCGATCTCGAGAAACTTGTATTTGAAGGTGCTGCCCCTGGGGCACATCATTGACTGTAGCCATCCTTGCCTCACGACTTGTGTCGATATTGACGACACCAAGAACGCGCGAATTGGTTGGCAGATGGTTTAACCCCAAATGTACATTCAAATTGGACGGAAGAAGCTTAGATTGGGTCAAGCGATGAGCGTGATCAAATTCCAGCCTCAACCAATCAGCGTCGGGTCCTGCGTAAGGAATGCGGAAGCCCGCATCATAGATGTGGACACCGCCCCATTGTGTCATGTATTCTCGTGCCTGCTGTACTCCTATGCCGTAAGGCTGTCGGTGTTGCAGCGTGAAGATGCGGATCTCAAAGTCGAGACTGTCGATCAGGCATGACTCTTCTCCGCGAACAGGAACTGCAAGCTTGTACGGTTGCATGACCTGCCCCTCAAGCTCCAAAGACAGTGAGAGTTCTCGCTTCAACGACCGACCATCCGAGTCCTCTGGGATATCTGAATCGTCTTGTGGCAGTAGGCGCCCTACGAGACGAGATGTGTACAGATCCAGTATTCGGGCCATCTGAGTATTGAACAGAGTTGAGGCGGCTGGATCCGGTGAACTCAGGTCCACCTCAAAGCTGCCGGCCTTGAAATCGGACTCACCGGTCAACGACCGAAACGGAGGCTGAAGAAACCAGATCTCTCTTGCGAGATCTTGAAACTCCTCGGGATTCCATTCGTGCTTGAGCCTTTTCAAGGTGACCGTCGTACCGTGAGGCATTTGGAGCGGGAAGGTGGCACTGTCGGGTTGACGCAGTTCATACGCAGCGGTTGCCTGGGTCAATTCTCCAGCCTTAACTGCTGTATCCCAATCAACCATCGCAAAAAGCTCTTGATCCGATGACCGTTCCGGAGTTCCATCTCCGCTAGGAACCGAGGTAAGCTCCAACTCACTGGCCAGAAACTGTACGGCCAAGCGTCCTACCCCTTTTGAGCCGGTTAGCCTCCGCTTCAACACCGGTGAGGTCTTCTCGTGAACCTTGTGGGTTGAACCGACACGCATCCAACGACTCACAAAGTCGTTTTCAGTGATTCCGTGACCGTTGTCCGATACCTCGATCGAATCGTCATGTATTCGAATCTCCACTCTCGTTGCGTCTGCGTCGAAACTATTCTTCACCAACTCGGCGAGCGCGATGTACTGGCGTCCGACCAATCGCTCGCCCAGTTCGCGAAGCAGTTCCGAGTCGACGGTGAAGTTGATGGTCTGCACTTCAGGCACTCAGTGGCTTTAAGTCTCGGTCTGAGGTGCAGCGCTCTGTGGACGACGTTCGCGAACTCTTCAAGAGCGGAATGGCCGATTTGCCGATGGCGTATGAAAACAGGGGGGGAACGGAATTCCCGATCAATTTTGCAAGGTACTTGCGTGCTGGAACGTCCTTAAAATTCACGAAATCCGGTAGTGTTTGTAATCTGGCAGCCTCATGGGGCGTGATCACTCGTCTGCGTGAAGGGTGTACGTATCTGCCTTGCCCCATGCAATTGAAGCCGGTAGTTACTGTCTGCGCGGGAAGATCCCACTTCATTCGGCCGTACATAGCGGTATAACTATGATCGGAGCTATGGCATGGAGGCCTGAACTCGTTCGGCAAGTCAGTTTTGTCATTCTCAAAGAGCCAGTCGATCCTCGACTGGTTTATTAGATACGGCGTTGAAGCGGAATCGAACATGTCGGCGTGAGTCCTATCCTCCAGATCACCTATGGCCCATCGCACAGTTCTAGGGATATGCTCGCAAACTGGGGAATCTAGATTGTCGACCAATTCTTGTGGATCGATCCCGCAATCTTGAAAGGCAAGGATTATATGTCGCCGCCGTCTTTGTGGCACACCTAGGTTGGATAGATCGATAACACCTGTTCCCACGGTGTATTCGAGCGATTCTAGGCAGGCTATCGTTCGCTGGACTGCCCTTTGCACATCAAGGGTGACCGTTGGGACGTTCTCTATGATGATGGCTGACGGACGTAAGACTTGAGCTGCCCTTGCCATGCGTAGGTAGAGACCGTTTCTCGGGTCGTTACGCCTCGAATGATTGTTCAAATTCGAATGTCCTTGGCATGGAGGTCCCCCCAACATGAAATCTAGATGTCCTACCTTATAGGCTAGATCAGCTTCAGATCTTGTAGAATAGGATCCTATTTCCCCATCCAAGACCTGTTCAATAGGCTCGCAAATTGTCGTAGCGGTCGGAAACAAATCGCTGTACACATCCATCGCTATCTGATCAGAATCCAAGGCCAGCCTAACGTCAAGGGAGTGCCCTGATTCGTACGCTGCTCGTTGAATTCCCAGTGATAGACCGCCACAACCCGAAAAGAGGTCAGCAATTTTGATTACGGGCCAAGAAGGGTCGGACGCTGGGAGGTCGATGGACCTCAGGGCTGTCATATCTGCCTGACAGATATGACAGTCGCCGAAAGGCTTCATTGGTTCATCTACATACAAACTCCTTACACCCCGCTTCCCCATATGGTTCTCCCATCAAGCCCTTAGTCGTCAAGACAATCTTTGGGAACGATACACAATAGCACAAATCTCCAACCTGCCTTAGCAAAATACAGCCTTTGACCTGGCATTTTTGGTACTACGGCACACAACGTACATTACATCACCAGTGGGTTCAAGCCCTCCTCATCACACCCCTGTGATGTGTCAAGACATAGGAAAGGTATGAACCCACGCGGGGCGGGGTTTTTTAGGGTTGGTTTTGGGGTTGGTAGTCGCGGGTCGGGTCAAGGGTGAGGTGTCGGAGCAGTTCGCCGGTGTGGGTTGCGACGACTCTGATGTCGAGGTCGGCGATGAGCAGGGTTACGGGGGTGTGTTTGTGGCGGCGGCCGATGCCGATGTGGTGGAGTCGGCTGTTGTGGCGGAGTGTGACGGTGCCTGTTTTGTCGATGCGGTCGTGGCGGACTCTGAAGTGGGTTGTGTTGCTTGTTTGGCCCGGTTCGGCTTTGGGGAGCCGGTTGTAGACAGCGGCGGGGGTTGAACGTCCAAGGGATCGGTGGGGCCGGTTGTGGTTGTAGTTATGCGGGTGATCGGGTCAAGTGGAGATGTCATGAGGCTTGCTCGTCGAGTTGGTGGAGGAGGTTGTCGAAGATTTTCTGGCGACCGGTCTGGCCTTTGTCGGCGGCGTCGTCGCGTTGGCGGCGCAGCGTTGGTTTGAACTCGATGGTGGTGACGAAGAAGTTGCAGGACTCGCAGATCGATTCGAAGTGGCAGTCGATCTCGACGGGTCGGGCGCAGTAGCCGTTGCCGAGCATGCGCTGGTGCATCTGGGCGCGGAGTTTGCGCATTTCGGTGCCTTCGTCACTGGCGGGGAGTTGGTGGGGTTGGTTGTAGAGGGCTTCGACTTTGTCGGTGACGGCGAAGTACTCGTCGGCGACGGTCTTGTCGGCGATGCGGGCGTAAACCATGGTCATGGCTAAGGTCTTGTGGCCGAGTAGGGCGGCGATGGCTTCGAGGCTCATGCCCCGGTTGATGGCCTGGGTGGCGAGTGTGTGGCGGAGTTGGTGTGGGGTGACATGGCCGATGCCGGCGATGCGGGTGAGGGCGTTGGCGACGCGGAGTCTGGTGATGGGCCGTCCGCGTTCGAGTAGGAGCCGGTTGCTGCGCAGGTCTTTGGGGCGATGGTTGCAGGTCCAGTCGTCGAGCAGGGTCTTGAGGTCGGGGTGCAGCGGGATGTAGCGGTCGTTGTGGAGTTTGCCGACCGGGATCCGAAGCCAGAACGCGGAGCCGATCTGCACGACAGCGTCGACGGTGAGTCCGATCAGTTCGCTGAGACGGATGCCGGTGCGGGCAAGAATCTCGACACAGAGCCTGGTGAGCGGGTCGGGTTCGGTTCGGGTCGCTCGGGCGAGTTTGGCTGCTGCGGCGTCGTCGAGGAACCGGGGCAGGGGCCGGTCGATGCGGGGCAGGTCTCCGGCGAACAGCAGCGGCCTGGTCGGCGCGTTCGGGTAGCCCCAGTTCGTGGTGCGTTCGAAGAAGCAGCCGAGATTGATCAGCTGTTCCTTGACCGAGGTGCGCGCCAGGGGTTTGCCGGTGCGGGCGCTGGGGGTGGTCGAGATCCAGATCTTGAAGTCCTCGATGTGGTCGCGTTCGAGCTCCGCGCACGAGCCGATCCCGCCATGGTGCTCGGCCAGCCAGGTCCCGAAGACACGCAGGTGCTGTTCGATGTGTTTGACCGACGACGGGCTCAGGCTGAGGCGGACCTGTTCGATGTAGCGGTGCGCGTTGTCGCGGTAGAGCTGCGGGATCGGGTCCCAGCCCGAGACGGTGACTGAGGGCTTCGATGCTGGTCGGGTCAGCGAGTCGATCTTGGTGGCGTGGAACAAGGTCAGCTGTAGCCGGTGCAGGACCGCCCGCACGTTGCGTCCCGCTTCGGGCCGGCCCCGACGCTTGTAGGCCTCGGCGATTTGGGCCCGGGCCGCGACGAACGCGTCGGTGTCGACGTGGTCGGGGCGGCATCGAGACACAACGGCGATCTTGCACAAAGCGTTCCATTGCGACGCGGTGTCCTGGGCGGTCGCGTCGAGTCTGCGGGCCGCGGAAACGAACCAGTCGTGCACGCCGGGGAGGTGCTTTCGGGCACAGAGCCCGAGTCGTAGATCAGCCAGGGCCAAGAACTCGGCGGTGGCGGTGAGCCGGCCAGTCACCAGCTGCCAAGCCACGAACGGCCGGGCCCTGCACATCCACTCAAGCTGCGTGTCGAGGTTCACCCGCTCCCAACCGCCCGCACCTTCGACGCGGCCTTGGAAGGTGCGAGCTGCGCCGAGCGTGGAACGCCAAGCCTTGAGCCCGACGGCCTCCAGTGCCGCCGCGAACGCGTCGACGTCGTCGATCGACTCGTCGCTGAGCACCAGCGCTGCGGGCATCACCGCTCCCCGAACGCCTCAGCGTCGATGGCTTCGCTCGCCCGGCGATACTCACCGGCGAGCCAATCGTTGGCCAAATGCAGGTAGATCCGTGTCGAGTCGATCGATCGATGCCCGGCCTGGGCCTGGATCGCTTCGAGCGCCATGCCCGCCTCCCGCAGCCGGGTGAAACACGTGTGCCGCAACTGGTGACAGGTCAACGCCTCGATCCCAGCCCGACGACGGGCTCCGGCCACGATCTCGTCGAGCCCCGCAGCGCTCAACGGCCGGCCCCGGCGAGGGGCCTTGAGCACAACGAAGACCCGATCGGTGTCGGCCTCCGCGGGCCGTTCGTCGCGCAGGTAGGCCGCCAACGCGTCGAAGAACCGCGACGAGACCGGCACGACCCGCTGGTGACCGCCCTTGCCGTCGGCGATGAACACCCGCCGCTCCCCGGCGTTGATGTCCTCGAACCGCAGCCCAAGCACCTCACAACGACGCAACCCTCCCAACAGCATCGCGTCGACCATCGCCCGGTCCCGATGCTTGCGAAGCGCGCCGGTGAACGCATCGACCTCAGCCGCATCGATCACCCGCGGAAGCATCCGAGGGGCCCTGATCAACGGCACGCCACGCACTGCCCGCTGGCCACCTCGACGCGATGCCAACCCCTTCGGCACCGGACTCGATGCCACATCACCACGCACAACCAGATAGTCATAGAACCCCGCGACCGTGGCCAACCGACGCTTGATCGTCCCTGCCGACAAACCCGACTCACCGTCCTCGATCCGCACCACGTTGCCCGCCACGCGGGGCTGACGCTGCACCGAGATGAACCTCAACACATCAGCCGCGACAACCTCGACAGGATCCACCTCAACGATCGAGAAGAACACCTTCAAGTCATAGGTCTGAGCCAACAACGTGTTCGGCCGCGCACGCGCCGCCACCAACTCCAAATACAAATCAACAAGCCAATGCCCGAGCCGGATCGACTCGCGGCCAGCACCATCCTCGAACCGGTCAAACAATGGACTGAACGCCACCTCACCCATCGTCGCAGCACCTCCAAGCCCAGTGGTGGATCACCCGCATATCATGAGGTGTAGGTGAATTCGTCGAGGAGTACTTGGAGTTCGTTGAGGTCGTTGGCGGGGGTTCGCGCGGTGAGCCATTTTTTGAGGGTTTGTTGGAAACGTTCGACTTTTCCGCAGGTGGTGGGGTGGTTGGGCGCGGAGTTCTTTTGTTCGGTGCCGAGGTGAGCGAGGCGGGCCTCGAAGGCGTTGCGGCCTCCTTTCCCGCCGGAGAAGCGGGTCGTGTAGACCATGGCGTTGTCGGTGAGCGTGGACGCGGGAACCCCGTGGTCAACACAGGTTTGGTCGAAGGTTTCGACAACGATCGGTCCGGTGATGCGCCGGTGCACGGTGACGGACAGGGCGTAGCGGGAATGGTCGTCTAGCCAGGTGATGATCTCGGTCTCGGTGCCTGCGGCGAGGTGCCAGTGGGTGAAGTCTGACTGCCACATCTCATTAGGCAGATCGGCTTGGAACCGGACATAGGAGGACCGGGGCCGTTTCTTGGGGTTGGGCTCCACGAGACCCAGATCGACGAGACGGCGCCGGATCGTCGATGGCGACACGGTGATCTGGTGGTGCTGTTGGAGGTGCCAGCAGACGGTGTGGGGGCCGGCGTCGAGGCCCTGGGCAGACAGCTCTGAGCGTAGGTTCACCACCAACTCGACCGTCTCGTCACAGACCTTGGATGGTGAGCTACCGGGACGCCGCGACCGGGCCTCCAAAGCCGAGTCGCCCTCAGCACGCCAGCGGGCCACAAGCTTGGAAACCCAACCCTCAGACACCCCGTAGAGCCTGGCCGTTTGGGCCTGGGTCCGACCCTCCAACACCACCGACAAGACAACCGATCGACGTTTCGACATGCCCCAACATCAGCCGACCAGACCCTTTCCTATGTCTTGACACATACCTTTCCGATGTCCTGAACCGCAACACTCCTCATCACACCCCCTCGCGTACACACCGGTCGGGGGATTGTTGGGATCAGACGTGTCCGGCGGTCCAGGCGCCTAGGAGTAGCAGTGCCAGAGCTTTGGCGAACTCGGCACCGGCATAGACGCTGTGCAGATGTGAACGGGGTAGCACCTCGCCGTCGATGATCGACTGAACCCTGACATCAAGCCGTGGGATCAGCCACAGGGTTTGACCAACCACGATGACCAGCACAAGCGCAATCAAGAACCAGTCGACCGGCTTCAGCGAATCACGGACCGCAACAGTGATCACCACCAAGGCCACGCTGAGGAGCCATTCGAGTTTCCCGAAGGCGTGGAACGTCGTGCGGCCCACATCCAAGGCGACCGGTCGGGTCAAGGACTTGGCTCTGAACTTGATCGGCGTTGCCAAGAACGACACGCCGAGCACCAAGCCCAACCACACATAAGCAATGAAACGGATCACGGGAGCGCCCTCCAAGGTCGCGAAAAGAAGTTGAAAGCGGCCACTGAACTACCGGCATCCGGAGATGTCCAGTAGGCAACACCGAAGCCGTCAGATTCGTCGAGGCGGCTCTCAACAACTTCGGCGGTGCGGGCCGCAGATGCGGTCAAGGTCTCGGTCAAATCCCGGCCGTCACGCGCGGACAGATCCAAAGCGTTGCGGATCACGTAACCGGCCTGACGGTCAACCCAGGTAGGCACATAATCAACACCGGTCGCTTTGATCTTGCCGTCAGGTCCTTCCAACAAACCAACCAGCGCGATCATCCCGTCCTGTGTGGCAGCAGGACAGCAGTTCGCTGACTGATTCGACAGGAAATTGCCGAGACCGAAGACAACGAACTCATCGCCGAGGCGGTCAACGGGCTGCACCACATGCACGTGATGACCGATGATCAAATCGACCTCGTCGCTCGGCAGTATCTCATTCAACCACTGAACCTGAGCCTCAGATGGGGCGCTCTGATATTCGTTTCCCCACTGCAGACTGACGATCACGAATTCTGCACCGGCGTCTTTCGCCGCCCGAGCTTCGAAAATGATCGCCGAAGGGTCGATCGGGTCGACCAGATACGGCTGATCCGACGGGAGTACCAGCCCGTTGAGCGAGTAGGTGGCCGAGATGTGGGCAACCGCGATCCCGTTGGCCTCATAAATCACCGGCGCGAGGTCTTCGAGATGCGAACGGGCCATCCCGGCCTGCCTCAACCCAGCGGCCTCGATCACTTCGATCGTCGAGAAGACTCCGGCAACGTTCTTGTCAAACGAGTGGTTCGAGGCAGTGCTGCAGCCGTCGTAACCAGCCTGACGGGCGGCAACAGCCAAGTTTCGCGGCGCATTGAAAAGCGGGTAACCACTCAGCGCTGTGTCGTCTCGCGAAAGCGGCGTTTCAATGTGGCAAATCGCCAGATCTACCGCCGAAATAATGGGGCTGACCTCGTCGAACATCGGCCCGAAGTCGTAGCCGGATCCAACTTCGGAGCCGTCACCAGGATTGGCTGTGGCATACGCGGCCGCAGCGGACTGAACAGGGCCGTGAGCCAGCAGATCGCCGGTGAAGGCGAGTATCGCCGTGCGTGGTGGAGGCACCGTCGTGGTTGTAGTGGTTGTTGTGGTGGTTGTTGTGGTGGTGGTTGTGGTTGTGGACGTCGTCGTCTCAACAGGCACCACGGGAGCGACTACAACGTCATCGGTACCGCCCATTGCACCCACCAAAACCACTGCGCCCGCAAATAGAACCAGTGCCCCCAGGAGAACCCAGTTCTTCATGAGCGGACATTTGTCAACAGCGCCAACAGCGCCGCAGCAGCCCCTGCCCCTTCAGCGCTGGCGGCAGCCAACACTTCACGAAGATCAACCGGAATAACCAGATCGGATATCGACAGGCGGGCTCGAACCGTTTCACCGTCGATCACGAATTCAGTGACGCTGAGTTCGGCGGGCGCTTCGTCAACCGGAAAAGAAAGCGCCAGCGGCAAGCCCGCTACTCTGCTGGTCGTCCGACCCCACATACCAGCAGAAACAACATGAAGGTAAACACGTCGATTGTGCAGTTCGGGACCATTTCCACTTGAGGTGAGCCGCGATGACCACCCCGGCCGAATCACAAAAACACCATCGACAATCTCCACCTTGGCGTCCAGATCACGAAGCTCGAGCCAGCGCCGCAACTCAGCTATCGAAGTCTCGACTTCGGCAGTGAGACGTCCCACTTCGATTCGGTCGAGGTGGTTCGAGTCAAGCCCGACGTCGTGCGCTGTCACCAAGGCTCGATCAAACCCGTACCCCTGCCAGGAGCCTTCGGTGAGTTCCATGCCAAGCCGCTGCCACACCGCGATACGACCGGCGGCCATCACTGGAAGCGCGAAAGAAGGAACAACCTCAACCACGCGCCCCAGAGTCGCTGAACTGTCCTCATACACAGTTGACTGGATCTTGCGGCCCTCAAGCGCCATCGACGCAGCCTTGACCGCGGCCTCAAAAGCGCTGTGCGCGGTAACGGGCACACCAACCACTCCTTCGATGGCTTTGCCGAATTCAGTCCCGAGCAGACCCAGGGAAGCCAGGTATTCCGTCCAACGTCGATTCGGCACTCTCTCACGCTACCTCGCCAGTACCTGAGCAGCGTCTGTGGCGGGTACTGTTCGAGGCGTGACGGCACCAGAGGACGCGCCTGACAGAGCAGGAGTTCACGAAGTCATCGAAGGTTGGACAATTGATGGATCCTCCGACGATCAGTCGATTCTCGACAACGCCACTGCCTTGTTGGACACCGAACTCCCCGACCCTCGCTTTGTGTCGTCGGATTACCTTCGCTGGGCCTACCGCGACAATCCGTCGGGTCGGGCCATTGAGCGGCATCAACTGGTCGACGTTGAGGGTGAGTCGCTTCTCGTCGCCCACTACGCCATCATGCCCCGCATTTATCGTGGCCCCGATGGTGAGCGTAGCGACGGCGCTTGGTCACAGAACGCTGTGGTCCACCGCGAACATCAGCGGAGCCGCCACTTCAGCCGCATAGGCCTCGAAATCTACGACGAAGCTGGTGACCGCGGCTGGTCGTTCGTTGTAGGCGTGACCAACAAGAAGTCGACTGGCGCGGTGGTGAAATACATGGGCTGGCGTCTGCTGGGACCGCTGCCTGTGCGGGTCATCGCGCCGATTGGCCGCGGTAAGCGCCGAACTCGACACATCGAGATCAGTCCAAGCTTTCTCGATTCCGAAGGGTTCGACGAGTTCGCCGCCACCATTGACCGGCACCGAGTCGTTGGTTGGACGACGGACTACATACCCGACGTGCTGCGCTGGCGTCTGGCCTGTCCGCACACTCGCTATTTTCTGCACATTAGCGATGACGTTGCGCTGATCACGACCCGGACATCGGCGGGTCCGATACCGGCGTGTGTCGTGCTGAAGATCTTCCCGCTGACCAGCGGCACCGCCCATGTCGATGCCACCCGAGTCATTCGTTCCGCCACTCGCTGGCATCGTGGGGCTTTCGCCGTTTATGCGGGGTTCAACGGTTCGGTCCGGGTGCGTGGTGTTCGCCCTCCCAGACGCCTTCAACCGTCGCCGCTCAATCTCATCATCCGGCACCTCAACCCGGTAGTTGACCAGGACGCGATTACTCTCGACACCTTCGAGTTCCTGGACATGGACGCCTACTAGGGCGATTCGGAATCCCGCTGAGGCGGTGAGAACAGATCGTTCTCGTTGTCAGCGAGAAGACCCCTCTTGCGCATCTTTGCTCTGCGCTCGGCTTCCAGGTAGAGGTACCGAACAACATCGTCGGGGGTGTCGTCGTTGCACATCAGATCGGTAGCAAAGGCATCGCGCATCAACTCCGATCGGATGTCGTCGCGAGTCACCCCGTGCTCATCCGGTTTCCCCGAGGATCTCCTCAGGTGCCGTCTGACCAACCTCAAAGAGGTATAGGCCGAAACCGACATGCCAAGGGTGAACATGAAACCGCTGAAAACTACGAACTCCAGCGTCAAGAAGAACCGCGCCATACTGATTTTCCTTATAGATCAGTCAATTGTGGCGCCCGGCAAGTAGGCCGCGATACTCACGCCGAACGTATCGCCCGCCGCAAGAAAAGTCTAGGAGTTTCTTCGCCTTCGCGTTTTTGGAGGTTCAAGCATCGGCAGGGCTAGACATCGGCACCGAAGCGCTCGGCTAGGTGATCGACGGGGTTGCGCAGCACCACAACCGGGATCTGATCGATGAGCTCTCGGTGACGGCGTAACAGAGCGGTCCACAGACGAAGACGACGACCACTTCGCCGCAACGGCAAGTACCCGAGTTCCCACATCATCGCCAACCCCCAGAAGCCCAGGTCGCTCTGCACTCCGTCGGGTTCGAGAGTCGTGCGGATGCGCATTGAGCCATGGACAAAGTGCAAAATCGTGTCTTGGATCGCCTCGGCAAGAACCGCTTCAGGAATCGTGGTTATCCCCGAACGGTCATCGGGCGGCGTTACCGACCGGCCGGCCGAACGAGAGCGAAACGAGACCCACCAGTACGGCGTGACCTCATTGGACGGCACAAAAAACACGAACGGCTTTGGCGCTAGACGGCGTGCGAACACTCTTGGCACTTCACGCACGAACTGCGTGAGGTAGGTCTCGAAATCTTCCCAGTCAGCCACGACTCCCGAATACCAGCCAAGATGAGCTAGTACACGAACTGCCACAGGCCGAAATCGTGGATCGCATCGAATGGCTCACTACTCAATGCACCGACAAGCGAGTCATCCATGTCGGGTTCGCAGGTCCGTCAAGAAGATGACGGTGGCGACGACGATGTGGGCCTAGGTAGACATGTCCCCAGGCTACTCAACCAATGGATCGCGATCGCCGCGCACACCACTACCGCTATCTCGGCGGGAGCTCGAAAGCGCGGTATCCCGTAAGTCAGTGCTCCTACTAGCGACACATGCACAGCCAGAATCGCCAAGGGCCACCGTGCCAGTTGATCGCGGCCGAGTCGCCACCAGCCGATCAGCGCCAGTGGTGCCGCTACCCAGAACCCTACAAAAGCAAGGTTCGAGGCCCAGATCTCACGACCCTCATATAAGTTGAAGTTCGACATCTGCAAGGGACGGAAAACCGACCACAAGCGGCCGAGTCGTGCAGCCGTGACCCGGGGCAGGTCATCGAGATTGTCCTTGATGTGGTGAAAGGCCTCCATCCGCCAGATCCGAGACTGTTCGCTGGGGTCTGCTCCCTGCAACTCGGGAATCCTCGGGGCCAGCGTGTCGGCATACTCCAACAACCAGAAGCCGATCGCGCTGCCCTCGTAAGTCTGCGGGGAGTTGGCACCAATCAAGGTCACGCCGTCATTGGTCGACATCAACACCGGCTCGTTGAATCGCAGGAGGTTGGGAACCACCCAGGGGGCGATCACCAATGCCGTCAAAGCGCCACTCACCACGACCGCCTTGGCACGTTCGCGCCAGCAAGGATGACTCAACACCATCAGGGGCACTACCAACAGCACCACCAACAACAACGCCTCAGACCGGGCCAGCGCAGCGAATCCAATCCACGCACCTAGTTGTATTGCCAGGCGACCCGATGGATCTTCTCGGTAACGCAGAGCGGTCCAAACTGCACCGGCGAAGCAGAAGACCGTCAGCGATTCGGCCATGACCAAGCCGTCGTTGATCCACAACGCCGGATAGACAGCGGCGATACCAGCCGCAGTGAGCCCCACTGCACGGCCTGCAAGCTGGCGCGCAAGCAGACCAATCATCACGATCACGCCCGCACCGACGAGACACATGATGAAACGCTGTTCAAAGATGTGTTGGCCCTGCCCTCCCGGCAGCCACGAAGCTGGAGTTGCGACCATCGCGGTCAACGGTGGATGGTCCGCAGCGTGGCTCGCTTCAAACCCAGGGAACACGCCATGCCAAGGCGTGATAAATCCCTTGCCGTCGGCAAGCGCGTCAGCAGCCAGCGAGTAATAGAACTGGTCACCCGGAAAACCGACGACCGTCTCAAGCGTCTGGTCGCGCTTCACCACGATCACGTAGATGACTCGTAACGCCAGCCCTGCCGCCGCGATCACCACCAGTTGTAACCGAAACGACGCTGCCCGCCACGTTGCCGCGAGCCGTTCAACGGCTGACTCGAACGATGTCGGCCCGTGCGACTCACGCCGGACCAAACCTTGCATACGCAAACCCAGGCGTTCGACCAGATAGTAACTCGCCACCGCCACCACGAACATCGGTATGAACGCCACTACGCAGAGGAGCCAATAGTTGGTCTCAGACAGCTTCACTTCACCGAAAATGTCGGTCATCGGACCCCACGGGTGGACGATGAAGACCATGTGCCAGAGATAAATCGAATAGGAGATCTTTCCCAGCCAGTCCATCGGCCGGCTCGCCACGAATCGGCGCACGTACGACCGGCGGTCGGTGCCGAACACCAGTGGGAACAACAACGCGAATCCGATTGCCCCGTACACGAACTGGCGTCCAATCTCCCGGGGCCATGAAGCCGCGTCAAGCCCCAGAGCCAACCCCATCCGCTGGGACACGACATAAAAGAGCAGCGCCGCACCAATCCACCACCAACCGGCCGGCGCTGCCAACCGCTCAAGTCGAACCCGTTGAACAGAACCGTGCTCAAACCCGACTCGGGCAACGGCAAGCGCCATGCCTATCGCGAAATAGTCAAACATTCCCGGAAGCCAGAGCAGCGCATCGACGCTCCATTGGTTGTCCAAACCAAGCATGCAGATCCGAAAGAAAACCGACAGCAAATAGCACCCGGCAACAAACACGAGAAGTGCATTCCGGCGCTTCGCGCGCCCGCGGTCGGCCAACCAGGGAATCAGGAATCGGGCGAACAGAGGTAAAACCAGATAGAAGCTGACTTCAGTGGCCAAGCTCCAGGCTTGCGGAATCGGTCCAACTACGTGATCTGTCCAGTAAATGTGGGAGAGCAGCGAAGTGGGGATCCCGTCGGCGAGACCCAAGTCCTCGCTGGTGAAAAGAACGATCAACAACAAGGCAACCCAGAACGCCGGGTAGATCCGCATGAACCTGCGCCACAGGTATTCCGTGGTAGGACGTAGTGGGCGTTCGTCTAAGACGGCTGCTGCGATCGGTCTGAACAGCAAGAACCCGGAGAGCACGAAGAAGATCGGCACGCCAATGTCGAGGCGGCCGATGTAACGACCGATCGCCCCGTCGTAGGTGCGACCCGAGTGCAAACCGACTTGGTGAAAGAAGACGGCGAAGGCAGCAATGGCCCGAAGACCATCAAGCCCCACAAGCCGACTGATACCCGGCCCTGCACCAGTTGAGCCTGTGCTAGCGGACTCAGAAGAAACAGCGGGCATCAGACAGCAATCCTAGGTCGGTGTCCGAACCCTGAACTTATCCTCCGAAGACTGCGAGCCACTGGTGGCGGGTCTTGGGGCGAAACACCACGTTGCGCTCCCTGGTGATTCCCATCGTGGCCGAGGATTCCAGCGAATACCGGTGGCCGGGATACAACACCGCGTCATCAGGAACCTTCGCCAGCTTCTGGGTCAGGCTCTCGTACATCTGCGCCGGATCCGACCCGGGCAGGTCGATACGTCCACAGCCATCGAGGAAAAGCGTGTCTCCTGCTACCAACCGACCATCGACCAGGAAACACTGGCTGCCCGGGGTATGGCCAGGTGTACAGATCAGTTCTATGTCCACGGCCCCGACCGACACGACATCGCCGCTTCGATGCTGCACCAGGCACTCATCAGTCAAGCCGGTAACGGTGCAGACATGCTCAGCTTCGGGAGCTTGGACATGTATAGGCACATCTACCTGCTCCAATAGTTCGGCGACTCCTTCAAGTTGCATACCCATCATCGACCCTCCGACATGGTCGGGGTGGTAATGCGTGGCCAGGACCCCGGTACAGCGCATCTCGTCGGCAGCAAGCACGCCGAGCAGACCTTCAACGTCGTAGGCCGGGTCGACTAGAAGCGCCTCACCGCTTTGGCGGTCTCCAATGGCGTACACGAAGTTGACCATCTGCGCGGCGACAGGATCGTTGGCGGCGAAGTCACGACCCGACAGCAACTGACGAAAATAGAACCGATCAGTGCTTTCGCCGGGCGTAGCCGGAGCCACAGAAGTCATCGCGCAGAGCCTACCGGGGGTAGCCCGAACCGCAGAAGTCATCGGCGGACGAGGGTTTGCCAGAATGCTCGGTAGCTGGGGTAGGTGATGGTGTCGGTGATGTAGCCGTCTTGTTCCAAAGCCCGGTGGTACTTGGGCAGGTTGGACATCGGGATACCCGAATCAACATGGTGGGCGAGGTGAAACCCAACTGAATGCGGCAAAAACACGTACCGAGCCAACAACCCCTGACGAATGTTGTTGCTGGTCCGACGGCGGTCTGAGGATCGGGTCATACCGCCATGCTCGGCTAACGCACGAAGCCGGTTGGCAACCTGCCAAAAAGTCATCCAGGGAAGCCACCACAAAAACACGTAGAGCCACGGATGACCGAAAGCCAAGAACAGCCCGAACACGAATAGCTGGCCAGCGAAGAACCGCGCCGCACGGAACCGCCGTCCTTTCACAAACAGACCAACAATTGCTGGTTTGAGGAGCTTGTAGCCCGACACGCCGAAGGTGTCACGCAACAGTTTGCGGTGCATCGAATCGGCCGGGATCGGATAGCGGGCATACAGCATGAAGTCCGGTTCGCGTTCACCGAACTCGTCGCGGTGATGCTGGGTGTGAACTAAGCGGTAGGCCGGTCCACCGTCGCCGAAAGCAAGCAAACCGAGGAGTTTTTCACCCACCCAGTCGTTCGCCGTACGGTTGCTGAACAGCAGTCGATGGGCGGACTCGTGATGCAGCGTCAACGCCCGCTGGTACCAGACACCCATAGCGCAGAAAGCGAGCACCCACGTCAGCGGATGGCTTATCGTCAGCGCACCCCAAACCACCAGGAAGGGGTACGCCAGAACCACCAGAATATGAACGACGTTGGCCAAGTTGGGAATACGGCGAAGTTCGGCGCGGAACTCGGGGCGGGGGCGCCCGTCGGGCCTCAAACGATCCGATCCTTCAAATGGTGCGAGGTCGTCTTCGCTGGGCGCCAGCCCGCCGGTTAGTTCGGCTACAAGCTGGTCATGGGTGGCCGTATCGACCATAAACCGATCCTACAAGCCAGCCCTGCCACTGCGCTATGGGAATTGTCAACAGTTGCCGTCAACAATTGCCGTAGAGGGTGCGCGGTCCAAACGACGCGACCGGGCAAAAGGACGATTCGACCACCGCGTCGGCTCGCAGGTCTCCATCGGAGGTTGAACTGTTGGGTTCGGACCAGCCGTTGAACAGGTTCGTCAAGATGAGCCAGTCCGCCTGTTCGATATCCGCAGCAAGGCGACCACCTTCGCGGTTCGCCAACCCCGGATTCATCTGGATGTGATAAGAGGCAGGTTCGTAGTCACCAAGCAGGTGATACAGGAACGTCTCGGAGTAGTTGGTGCGAGCCAGCACCTCTGGACCCACGAACACGCTGTCGCCCGGCTCCGCGAACGCATCAAGCGTCCCCAAGATGTTTAACAGGTCGGCTATATCGTCTGCAGCGACCGCGAACGTTCGACCAGCGTAAGTCGAGCGAACTCCCAGCTCAGGATCAAAATACGTTTCGTATGTGACGCGACCCACATAGTGCGGGGCAATCGTGACCAGACAAGCAAAGATCCACACCGCCGCCAGTCCGCTGACGATTCGCCACCTGAGATGACGAGCCAAAGCAATCGCCAGTGCCGGAAAGATCAGCACTGCCACGAACTTGATGTGGTTGGGAGTCGGTCGTTGCAAAAGCTGGGGGATGGTTCCCGCTGCCAACAACGAGAAGGCGAGCAGGCGCCGGTCGCGACGCGCCAGCCAAATCGTTAGCACCGCGGCGAGTACCGTCACCCAAAACAAGGCGGTGATCTGAGCTGGGCGACCCAGGCCGGGCAGACTGTCGGGCCCTCGGATGAAATCATCAAGCCTCGCGAAGAACTCATCGGCGGTGTCTGAATTGGGAGGTACGGGGAGCCGCCTCCCAGAACGGAGCCGAATAACCGGATTGACGAACATTCCTTCGATCACCGCTGCTGGGCCTGCCGTCGCCAGATGGACGACGTAGCCGACCACACCGGCGCCCAGACCCATCGCAAACCGTTTCTGGTGCTCGCGGCCCGCTGACCAAACCAGAGGGCCAAGCCCCAAGGCCAGCGCAAGAATCAAATCCGCCCGAAACAACAAGGCAACTCCCGCCAACACTCCGGCCCCCAGCCATCTGCGAGAGTTCTCGTCGGCGTCAAGCGCTACCGCGAGGCTGGCTACGCCAAATGCCAGCGCTGCGATCCAGGAATACGCAATCAGCCCGAAGGGGACGATCAACAGCCAGGCGAGACCGGCCGCGGCTGTTGCGACACCCGTTCCCCAGCGGCGGGCAATTCGATAGATCGCCCAAACCAACAAAACCCGATACAGCATCCCGACGATGCGTTCAACAGTGATCGACACACCAAATATCGAGAATGCGGCAGCCAGCGTCCACAAATCGGCTGGTCCGTAGAGGTGTTCGAAGTCTCCGTGAGGAGTCCACCCTCGCAGCACGAGTTCGCCGCCGATCAGCAAGGTCCCCTCTTCCATGGTGTTGCCCGGCGTTCTGAGCACAAAAAGAAACGGCAAGAACATCAGGAGATAAAAAAGAAACCAAGACAAACGCTTGCGGTATCGGTGGACAAAATCGGCAAGCCCATCCACGCGGCCGGCCGCGTTGCTGGTCCAACGCCAATTCCCAGGGACCGAACGCGTAGGCCCCTCACCATCCATACCCACAACGGTAGCCGCAGGGGTCGATAGGTCTAACGCTCCTGTCGTCCTATCCTTGAAGACGTGAGCGAATCGCCGTTAGACAAGCCGGTAGTCTGCTACCTCGGACCGCGCGGAACCTTCACCGAACAAGCTCTCTACACCCAGCCCGATCTCGTGGAGATGAACCATCTGCGGTTTGGTTCCATTTTCGATGTGTTGACAGCAGTGGAAACTGGGGGGATCGACTACGGCTTCGCTGCAATCGAAAACATGATCGAAGGATCGGTCAACGCGACAATCGACACACTCGCCTTCGACGCTGACTTGCTGATTCAGCGCGAAGTGGTGATCAACATCAACCTCAACTTGCTGGTGCAACCCGGGGTGCGTCTGGAAGACATCAAAACTGTTCGTTCGTTCCCGATGGCCTACGCGCAGTGCCGTCGGTTCCTGCGCGATGAATTGTCGTGGGCAACCATCGAGGCAACAAACTCCACGGCGGATGCCGCTCGTGAACTCGCAGAATCTCAGCGGCGGGACACGGCCGCGATCGCTCCGCAAAGGGCCGCCGATGTCTACGAACTCGAAACGCTAGCGGCGGACATTGAAGACCACCCCGACAACCAGACTCGCTTCGTGCTCGTCACCAGCGAAGGCATAACCAGACCAACCGGTCATGACAAGACTTCAATCGTGGTGTTCCAACGAGCTGATCAACCAGGCTCGTTGATCAGCATTCTTCAGGAGTTCGCAGCGCGCCGCATCAACCTCACCAAGCTTGTGAGCCGGCCAACCCGAAGCGCGCTTGGAGACTATTGCTTCCTCATCGATTGTGAAGGCCACATTGCCAACGAAGTGGTCGGCGACGCGCTGCGCAGTCTCCACCAGCAAAGACACGTTGTGAAGTTTCTTGGTTCCTACCCCTCTACCTACGGAACCAAGGAGGAACAGGAGAACAACCGTGTCGGCACCGGCGAAGCCGAACTATGGCTTGCCGACCTACGTGCCCAGATCCGGTCCGCCGGGTTGAGTCCGCAAGAAACAGAGTTGGATGCAGCCGGCTTCTGATAGACGGGTCGGCAGTTCAAACGCGAGTTCCGACATATCCGCGCGTCGCCACCCTGGCCTCGACGGGTTGCGGGGTCTGGCGGTCGCATGGGTGGTGGCGTTTCACCTGTGGCCCGATGTGGTGCCTGGTGGGTGGCTCGGCGTTGGTTTGTTCTTCACGCTCTCGGGTTTTCTGGTGGTCGGGCTGATCAACACCGAGGTCTCTGCTACCGGTGGATTGCGGCTGGGCCGTTTCATGGCAAGGCGGGTCCGACGGTTGATGCCGGCCGCCTTGGGGACCATCGTTTCGGTGTTGGCATTGACCGCTGCTTTGGACGACCAAGCTATGCGAGACGTCGGCCTCGATGCTTTGACGGCTGTGTTGAACGTGTTCAATTGGCGCACCGCGTTGGACACTGCCGGGTACGCGGCGATCTTCGAGGCCCGGCCTGAACCGTTGGCGCATTTCTGGTCGTTGGCGATTGAAGAACAGTTCTATCTCTTGTTTCCGGCGGCTGTCGCCTTGACGCGCCGCACCGCCGCGGTGGTGTGGGCGATGGCGATAGTCGGGCTACTCGGCGTGGTTTGGTGGTGGGGGTCAACCGATGCGTACGTAGCCACACCCGTACGCGCGCTGGAAATCGCTGCTGGAGCGGGTCTTGCTTTAGCCGCAGCGCGTTTCGGTTCTGTGCAAAGGCTCATGAACTCTGATCCGAACGATGATCCTCGGCCTACTGCGAGAATTGCTGAGGGGGTGATCTTGGCTGTGGCCGTTGCGGTTACGGTTGTAGCGCTAGCGAGTCTGGGTCCGCAAGACAGTCTGGTTTTCAGAGGTGGCCCGCAACTGATGGCCTTGTGCTGGGTGGTATGGGTAGTCGCGGCGATCCGGGGCGGGATCGCATCACGAATAATGTCCACTGGGGCCTTGCGGTGGTTGGGCACACGTTCGTATGCCATCTATTTGTTCCACTGGCCGCTGTTGGAACTCACGGATTGGCAACCGCTCACGGTTGTCGCAGCTACATTGGCCGCCGCGGAGGCTTCATACCGACTAGTCGAGATGCCTGTACGGTTGAGCAGCGGTCGACGGGCTTTATCGCTGCTCGGCGCGGCTGCGCTTGCAGCGGCACTGATCGCCACAGCCACAGCGGCGCTCTCCACGCCAGCCCGGGCAGTCGGCGAACGTGCCTCGGGTGCCGATGAACTACCGGCATGGGCTCTGGAAAGCCTCGAAGACTCGGTCACAGAGCCCGCGGGCGCGTCTGCGTCGTCGACTTCAGCACCGCAACAGACGCCGACTTCGGCCGAAGCCCCCGACACGACCGACACGACTGACACGACCGACACGACCGACACGACCGACACGACCGACACACAGACCACCCCGACAGACACAGCAACGACGACTTCGCTCGTAACTGAACCGCCCACCACCACAGCCAGTCCAACTGTGAAAGCGGTACCTATAGTCACGGTGTTGGGTGACTCAACGGGTCTGAGCATTGCCGACGGCCTTCGTCTATGGGGTGACGCCAACCGAACCATGGCTGTAGTCGACCGGACTCATCCCGGCTGCTATCCGCTCAAAGATGAAGAGCCTGGAAGCGTGTGGCGAATTGTTCAAGACGGCGACAGTGCGCTCGGTTTGTCGCCGGGTGGCGAGTTTTGCCGGAGCCGTCGCATCGAGCCAAACTCGGATTTGGTGCTGGTAGCGCATCACGGCACGGCGCTGACCGAACGCCAGCGCGCCGATGGCTCATGGAGTTCCATCTCGGATGAGGACTTCGCCACGGGAGTCCGCGACTACTACCGAAACCTCGTGAAGGAGGCGCGGGCCCTTGACGCCCAAGTGTTCTTCACCTACGCGCCGCGACTGCTCCCGTACAAAGGGGTCGGCCCGGAACCCGACCCGGAGAGCGCCAGGGTCTACAATTCGCTTCTGAATGCCCTAGTGACTGAGTTTGAGTCTGCCAACGGACGAACCGACGTCTGGGTGATCAACACTGCGGCCGCGTTGGATGCTTCGGGTTATGACGGTCGCTACAGCCGATCCGACGGAATTCACCTTGACTTCGAGCGCTCGGAGCTGTTCGCCGTCGAAATACTCGGCCCCGCCATATTGGAACTGTTGGCCTCCGGTTGAGTCGGCTGAACCGCTATGCCCAACCGCCGTAACCGGGGCGGGCAGACCAGCGGCGACCCGCGAAACGCCATCGAGATACCTGCTGGGCGGGGTTAGCTCCGCTAGGACGGGGCCACAAAAGCTCATAGGCCGCCAAAATGGCCGCGGCTTCCTCCTCAGATGGTGTCGGTGAGAACTCAATCATCGCAACGGTCCACTCTGAGAGCCCCTACAGGGGCACGTTGCCGTGCTTGCGCTGCGGCAACTCCTCACGCTTCGACTCAAGCAGTTGAAAACCGGCTACTACCTTTTGCCGAGTTTGCGACGGTTCGATCACATCGTCGATATATCCGCGCTCGGCCGCGACATAGGGGTTCGCCAAGCGATCGGTGTAGTCATCGATCAACTCGGCTCGGCGGGAGGCCGCATTCGCTGCATCGGCTAGCTCGCGTCGATGGAGTATTTCCACCGCCCCCTCCGGTCCCATCACGGCAAGTTCGGCGGTGGGCCAGGCGAACGACAGGTCTGAACCAACCGACTTCGAGTCCATCACCACATAGGCGCCGCCATAGGCCTTGCGGGTAATGATCTGTATGCGTGGCACGGTCGCTTCACAGTAGGCGTAGAGGAGTTTCGCTCCGTGTCGGATGATGCCTCCGTATTCCTGATCCACACCGGGCAGGAAACCGGGCACATCGACAAAAGTCAACAGCGGGATGTTGAAGGCGTCGCAGGTGCGCACAAAGCGGGCGGCTTTTTCTGACGACTCGATGTCGAGCACACCGGCCAACATCATCGGCTGGTTGCCGACGACGCCGATGGCGCGGCCATCCACTCGGGCAAAACCACAAGTGATGCTGCGACCCCAACTGGCGTGGTACTCCAAGAAGTCGCCATCATCGACCACGGCTGTGATGACCTGTTTCATGTCGTAGGGCACGTTGGGGCTGTCCGGCAGGACCTCGTCGAGTTCGGGGCAGAGGCGATCAGGGTCGTCGCTGGATTCGACCCGGGGCGTTTGATCGAGATTGTTGGACGGCAAGAAACTCAGCAGGTCTTTGACTTCGTCAAGCACCTGCTCCTCGGAGTCGGCAACGAACGTAGCAACCCCAGACTTGCTGCTGTGACTACCCGCTCCGCCGAGTTCCTCAAGCGACACCTCTTCACCGGTTACCGTCTTCACGACGTCGGGACCGGTGATGAACATGTGCGATTTCTCGCGCACCATGAAGATGAAGTCGGTCATGGCGGGGCTGTAGACCGCGCCGCCTGCACAGGGGCCGAGGATCACCGAGATCTGCGGGATTACTCCTGAGGCCTGAACGTTGCGGAAGAAGATGCCGCCGTAGCCGTCGAGCGACACGACACCCTCCTGGATGCGAGCACCAGCGCCATCGTTGAGTCCGACCATCGGCGCTCCGGTGGCCAACGCCAGATCCATCACCTTGTGGAGTTTCTCCGCGAAGACTTCACCGAGCGCACCACCCATAACTGTGAAATCCTGCGAAAACACGAATACTTTGCGCCCGTCGACGGTTCCCCAACCGGTTATGACCCCATCGGTGTAGGGACGCTCTGCCAGCCCGGCTTCGTGCGCCCTGTGACGAGCCAACATGTCGAGTTCGTTGAACGAGCCCTCATCGAGCAGGTAGTCGATGCGCTCCCGGGCCAGCATCTTGCCTTTTTCGTGCTGGCGGGACACTGATCGCTCAGATCCCGCATGCACTGCCTGATCCTTGCGCTTGCGAAGATCGTCGAGCTTGGCGTTCATTGACTGGTCAACCACGCCCGCAATCTATCTGCCCGAAGCAGCCGCGCCCGAACCCAACCCGGTTCATCGCACCTGCGGACTCTCAGATTTGGCGTGGCGACTGGTCTGACAGCTCAGCCTGGCGGGCCGTGGATAACTGCGTCGAACACGGTTGCCGGGTCGGTCACAGCAGGAAAAGAGCGCAGAAGCCAGGTGGCTCCTTCGTCAACAAACGGCGGCGGTGTGCCGTCGAATTCGGTTCGCAGGCAGATGTCGAACCCATCGAGATTGCCGCGCACGGTGGCTATTTCGTCAAGTGCCCGACAAAAGCTGTCGTGGTTCAGTTCGATCGGGAACATGCCCTCGTAACGGGCCGCGCGGCGCACCGGTTTCATTGCAGTGCCGCGCGCCGCGCACCAGATCGGGGGGCGGGGTCGTTGCACCGTTCGCGGCTCGGCCGATACGCCGTCCACAATGAAATGCTCGCCGAAATGGACGACGAACTCGCCCTCCAAGAGTTCGGCAACGATCCGCAGGCCCTCGTCGAGGCGCTGGCCGCGGATCCGCGGATCGATCACCTCATCGAAGCGAGCCAACTCGCCTCCGGTGTCGGTGCCGGATCCGACACCGAGAGTCAACCGGCCCTCGCTCAGCAGATCGACCGTCAGCACTTCTCTGACCAGCTTTATGGGACGACGGCGTGGCACGGGCGTGACCATCGGTCCAAGGCGGAGCTTGTGCGTGGCTGTTGCCAAAGCCGCCAGAGCGACCCAGGTGTCGATGATCTCGTTGCTCTCGGGGCGCAGCACATGGTCCCACACGTAGATTCCGTCCCAACCCGATTCCTCGACCGCCCGCCCTAGATCCATCAGTCGATGAGGGTCCGCGAACGGCCCGAACGGCGCTACAAATATCCCGTGCTGCACGCTCCAACAGTACGCCGTCTGACCAGTTACCGTCCTCTTGACGAACCAAACCCCGTGACCAACAACAGGCACAGCACAGTAGGGTTTCCCGATGCACAAGTTTCAACGAGTGTGCGTGTTCTGCGCTTCGTCTCCGGGAACGGACCCAGAGATCACCGATGCAACAATCGAGTTGGGCAAACTTCTTGTTGAGCGCGACATTGAACTTGTCTACGGCGGTGGTGCGGTCGGGTTGATGGGGTTGATCGCCGACACGGTCATGTCGCGGGGCGGACGCGTGACCGGGATTATCCCTACCGACCTCTTTGACGACGAGGTCGGCCATGAGAGCCTCACCGCTCTCGAAAAAGTCGATTCGATGCATACGCGTAAGGCACTCATGTATGAGATGTCCGATGCTTTCATCGCCCTTCCTGGCGGTTTTGGCACGCTCGACGAACTTGCCGAGACTCTCACCTGGAACCAACTCGGCATCATGGCCAAGCCTGTGGGCGTGCTCAATATCAACGGTTTCTGGCAGCCTCTTCTCGACCAGTTCGACACCATGGTCAAGCGCACGATCCTCAAACCCTCCAACCGCCAAACCTTGCTGGCCGAGGAATGCCCTGCCACGCTGCTGGACGCGCTCGCCAATCACAGCAATTCCCGCGACCCCAAGTGGATCCGCGCCTAGGGGGCGTTGATACAGCTAGGGGGCGCTACTCCGCTGCGATGTCGGTGATTGCTGCTGCGGCGTCAGTGATTGCTGCTACGGCGTCGGTGATTGGTCGGCGCTTAATCTCCAGTAACGTCTTCCGAAGATCCCCTTCCATTCGTCTGGCGCGCAGTTCCTTGGCACGCTTCGGCATCAGTTCACGTTCGAGTTGCTCGTACGACCTGAAGACTCTGTTCTGCGTTTGGCCTGTTGTCATAGTTCACCCTGCTCCTTGGAAAAACCGTAGCGAAAATAGTTGGCGAAGAAGTGATGGTTCAGTGTTGGGTCGAAATAGTGCTTCCGGCAAATCCAGACTAGTCCATCGCCCTTCGAGATCACCGCGACGTCAATCGGCCCTCCCACTGTCTCCGCATCGAGAGTCACACGCCGTTTGAATGAGGTCAGATTCACCAGGGTCTCCGCCATCGCCCCAAGTTCGTCAATTGGGAGGACAGAAACAGCGTCAAGGATCGGTTCGATTTGGCTCAGTTGGATGCACTCCATCAGGGCGGAGCGACATTGGTCGAGTAGTTCTTCGCTGCCAGAGCGCAGTGATTCCAACATCGCGCTACTCGTACCTGGGATCACCTGAGCCAACCGATCGAGTAATGAAATCGTTAACGCAAGCAACGTTGAATCGACAACCTCCCGTAGTTCGGGGTCGATACCGGACATGAACAGATCCACCATCTCACGCTGACCGAAGGGCAACACAGCGGCACTGTTATCATCGGAGATGCGGTGTTCGTCAGGAGTCCGGCGACGCAACACGCCACCCATCACGCCGTAGACCTGTAGTTCGATCAGAGCAGGCACGAACTCTGACTCGCCAAACCCTGCGACAACCAATCCTGTTCCTAACTCAGCTGCCTCAAGCGGACGTTCCATCCATGCGATCGTCAGAGACCGCAGCGAACGGGTCGCTTCATCGTCCAGTGGAAGCTGTTCAAAGACCTGTCGCTTGGCGAGTTCTTCGGTCTCGCTGAACCTTCTTACTAGATCGTCCCCGTAACCCTCCGGCAAGTTCTCCAAGGACTCTTCGTCTCCAATGTTGCGGAGTTCCTCTTGGAGCACCTCCGCAACCACAGCCGAGACATCGGCATCCGTGGTCACACCGCTGGCCTCGAACAGCGAGTGCAGGCGATCCTCGATTTGCTGCCGTAGATATTCATACAATTCAACGCAATGGAGTTCGAATTCGCTCTGTTCCTGGTTTGCCGAGAACAGAGCTGATGTCTCTTCGATGTAACCGATCAGCGCCTCTGCATACTCGCTTACAGTCTCGAAGACCTCAGCGCCAAGTTTCTGCCTGAATGACTTGATGACAGTTTCCCAAGGGGTGCCCGTGAGCAGGACGTTGCCGTAGATCATGGCACCGACCGGGGCTCGTTTCGATAAAGAAAACAGTTTGTTCCCGGTGTTGTAGATCTTCGGCTGGGCAGACGCTCCGATCGAGACGGCACTGTCCGCCGCGAGTGCGATTCCGTTCCGGTTCAGTATCGCAATCTCTGCAGTCAACTCTTCCTCCCGCTACGTGCGCTGGGGCAATTGGAGGAAGTCTCCGGGCGTCAATCAGATTGCTGTTCGTGTTTCGCCCGGACCAACGATACTAACCGGTGAGTGGCGCGGAAAGCGCCCTGGAGTTACAGGACGCTGAAGGCGGCGCGCATTTCGGTGACGAATAGGTCTGGTTGTTCCCATGCGGCGAAATGGCCGCCGATATCGAGTTCGTTCCAGTAACCGATGTTGGCGTAGCGATTCTCCGCCCAGCGCCTGCTGGCTCGGATGATTTCTTTGGGGAAGATGCTGCAGCCGGTGGGCACTTCAACGGCGCCGTCACCGAATTCGGCGAAGCTCTCCCAATACAGGCGGGCCGATGAGGCTGCTGTGGCGGTGAACCAGTAGATCGAGATGTTGTCGAGCATCTGGTCAAAGGTCAGGGCGCTTCGGGGGTCGCCGTCGTTGTCTGTCCAGGCCCACATTTTCTCGCCGATCCAACCGCATTGACCGGCGGGAGAGTCGACTAATCCGTAGCCGAGGCTCTGCGGGCGGGTTGATTGTTGTTTGGAGTATCCCGAGTCCCAACGGTCGTAGTGGCCCAGAGCTTCCAGCGCGGCTCGCTCTTGTTCGGTCGGGTCTGCCAGCGATTCGGGCGTGGGTCCAGAGACGGGCATGTTGGTGTGTATGGCCCGGACGTTGCCCAGATTCTGTGATCCGATTGTGGTGGTGACCGCGCTGCCCCAGTCGCCGCCTTGGGCGACGTAGGATTCGTATCCGAGCCGGACCATCAAGGTGTTCCAGGCGGTGGCGATCCACGGCACACCCATCCCGGGCCGCGTCGGTTTGCCGCTCCAGCCGTAGCCGGGTAGCGACGGGATGACCAGATGAAATGCGTCGGCTGAGCTGCCGCCGTGATTGGTCGGGTCGGTGAGTGGTTTGATCACGGCCATGAACTCGGCCACCGAACCTGGCCAGCCGTGTGTCAGGATCATCGGGGTGGCGTCGTCGTGAGGCGAGCGGACATGCAGGAAGTGGATGTCGAGTCCGTCGATCTCGGTCAGGTGGTTGTCATAGGAGTTGAGCTCAGCCTCGAAGCGTCGCCAGTCATATTCGGTGGCCCAGTATTCGCACAGCATCTGCGTGTAGGTGAGGGGAATACCTTGCGACCAGTCGTCAACCGGCTCGGCTTCGGGCCAGCGGGTGCGAGCCAAACGCTCGTGCAGATCGTCGATTGCTGAGTCGGGTATGTCGATGGTGAAGGGCCGGATGTCGTCGCTCATCTCCGCATGGTGCTAGCCCCGGCCGCCAACAGCAAACTGAGCGTAAGCTCGCGACTCATGGATTTGCCTGTTGCGCCGCCGCTGAAGCCGATGTTGGCTAAGGCGATCGGCGGGATCCCCGAGGTTGGAGACCTCGCTTTCGAACCCAAATGGGATGGTTTTCGGTGCATCGTTTTCCGTGACGGCGATGAGATCTACCTGGGTTCGCGCAACGAAAAACCGTTGACCCGTTATTTCCCGGAACTTCTGGCGCCTTTGCAGCAGTGTTTGCCGCAGCGCTGCGTTGTCGACGGCGAGATCATCGTGACAGTCAATGACCATCTTGGTTTTGATGCCCTTCAGCAGCGGATCCATCCGGCAGCTTCGCGAGTCGAGCGGCTCGCTGAGGAAACCCCCGCCGAGTTCGTGGCTTTCGATGTGCTCGCCGTCAACGACACCGCTTTGACCGACGAGCCGTTCCGGGATCGCCGCAAGATCCTCGAAACGATCTCTTCGGGTTTCGAACCCCCTATTCATCTGGTGCCTTCCACGCTCGATCGAAATATCGCTCAAGAGTGGTACGTGCGCTTCGAGGGTGCTGGACTTGATGGACTGATCGCCAAGCCTTGTAACGGCACTTACCTGCCCAACAAACGGGCGCAGTTCAAGGTCAAACACACCCGCACTGCCGATGTGGTTGTCGCTGGTTACCGCATACACAAAGACGGCAACGGGGTGGGTTCGTTGCTCGTTGGTTTGCACGACGAAGATCAGCGGCTTCAGCACATGGGGGTGGCCTCCAGTTTCAAGGCCAGCCTGCGTGCCGAACTCGTCGACACTCTGGCCGCCAACATCATTGAGGATTTGGCTGATCATCCTTGGTCTGAGTGGATGAACCCGCAGGCTCATGAAGGGGGCCTGATGCCGGGTGCTCCGTCGCGCTGGAGTGGCGGCAAGCCGTCTCAGGACTGGACGCCGCTTGATTGTGAATTGGTGGCCGAGGTGAAATACGAGGCCGTTCTCAACGGCAGATTCCGGGGGACGACGCGTTTCGTGCGTTGGCGGCCGGACCGTGAGGCTGTGTCTTGTGAATACAGCCAACTCGTTCAGGCGACCCCCATGGGGATCAGCGAGGTACTGAACGCGGAGGGTTGATCAGCCATTACCGGGCTCCTCGCGGATGAGGTCGTCTTCAAAAAGCGCCCGCCAGGACGCCAGATCACGCCGCGGTTGGACCGACACCCGAAAGGCCCGAATGGCTGCGGTCCCTGCGCCGAGCAACCCGATTCGAGGCCTTACTCGGTCCTCATGTCACACCGCCTGTTTAAGTTGGGCGCAGGGTCGCTGTTCCCCGCATCGAACGGCCAAAGTCGCCGGATAGCCGGATAGCCGGATATAGGAGGGGGAGCATGACCCAGTGCCGTGATAGGGATGCGTAGGCTACCGTTGGGAGGCAGCGAAGGAGGATGCGTGGCAGCCGAAGTAGCTGAATACGGCGGAACCTGGTCGCTGTTCCGAGGCGACGCGCTTGACGCTTACGCCCAGTGGCCTACACCCTCTGCCATTATCTCCGACGGTGCCTACGGAGTTGGCGGGTTCCCCGGCGATCCCCGCACCGCCGACGGGTTGGCCGAGTGGTACGAGCCTCATATCGAGTCCTGGTCCAAGCACGCGCGAGCGTCCTCTACTCTGTGGTTCTGGAACACCGAACTGGGCTGGGCAACGGTGCACCCTATGCTGATCCGCCACGGGTGGGAGTACGTGCAGACCATCGTCTGGGACAAGGGCATAGCTCATATCGCCGGGAACGTGAATGGCGAGACAATCAGGCGCTTCCCGGTCGTGACGGAGGTGTGCGTGTTCTACCGGCGCTGTCTGGAGTTCCCTACCCCCGACGGCGTGATGCCGGCCAAGCAGTGGCTGCGCTACGAGTGGCAGCGCGCTGGGCTACGCCTGCAGGCCGCCAACGAAGCGTGTGGGGTGGCGAACGCGGCCACGCGCAAGTACCTGACGCAGGACTGGCTGTGGTACTTCCCTCCACCCGAAATGATGCGCCGCCTTGTTCTCTACGCCAACCAGCACGGCCGACCGGGCGGTGCCCCGTACTTTTCGCTGGACGGCAAGGTTCCAGTCAGCGCTGAGGAGTGGGGCTCGCTGCGAGATGTCTGGAGCCACACCCACGGGATCACCAACGTGTGGGCGGCACCACCTCTCAATGGCAGTGAGCGCTACAAGGGCAACCGGGTCCGGTCGGCTCCGCGGGTGCATCGACCGGGCCGCAACGCCGCCGTTCACCTCAACCAGAAGCCACTGGAGTTCATGCGTCGCATTGTCACGGCATCCACCCGCCCAGGCGACGTCGTGTGGGAGCCATTCGGCGGGCTATGCAGTGCCGTCGTCGCGGCTACGGAGTCTGGGCGCGATGGATACGCAGCGGAACTAGTCGAGCACTTCGCTGACCTGGCGGTCGAGAGGCTCCAATCTGCGTCCGGCGCTCCTTTGGTCGAGACCACAACATGACCGCTCCCATCCCGGAGCCAATCGCCCCCACGCCCGATCCGGACGACCCACGTACGCTCCTCACGGGCCGAGTCAAGGAAGCGCTTCTGGCCTTGCCAGGATACTTCAACTCCACAACGAACATAGAAGGGATCGACGCCAGCGATCTGTTCGCGCTCAACACCATGCTCGGGACCACGATCGAGGTACAGGTAGTCAAAACGCTGAACCGGATCCGGGATGTCTGGGATCCACATGATGAATGGCCCCTGCACCGGTTTGACCGCCAAGCTCAGACATTTCCTGACGTTCTACTGAGAAGACAGCTTGATTCGGGTGACTTCGATGTGGCCTTGGGCATAGAACTCAAGGGGTGGTATGTGCTGTCCAAAGAGGCGGAACCCAGCTTTAGGTACACGGTGACCCCAGCCGCTTGCACGGACTGGGATCTGCTAGCAGTCGTGCCTCGGCATTTGTCCAACGTGCTGTCGGGCGTCCCACGCGTGGATTCTCCGGGTCTGTGGTCCGCAAAGCACGCCGCCGAGTATCGCAACTACTGGTGGCAACACATCCGCGACACACAACGTAGCCGTGCAATCGAGGCACCTACCGTTGACGCCCCCTATCGGCAGCGAAGCAACACTTCAGACAGGCCCACCTACGACAGAGGCGGCAACTTCGGCCGGATTGCAAGAATAGGCATAATGAACGACTGGACCACGGATGTCCTTACCCGGCCCCTCGCTGGAATAGTGGTTAGGGAGTGGATCGATTTCCTCAAGAGGACCACCACTTGATCCTCAAGTGTCAAACCCGCGCTGCCACCTGAAGCCGTCGATTCACGCATTGAACTCGGCAAACAGCCGATGAGCCCGCTGCGCAACCCGTTCGGCGCCGATAGCTGAACAACGCTCATCAAATCCGGCACCTGGACCGGCCCAAAGCAGCTCATCGACCGATGCGCTCACTGGAGCGTCGAGGTCGACCGTGGCGATTCGCCGAAACAACAGCGCTTCCTCGAAGTATTCACTGAGCGTTAGAGCCAACTTTGCGCCACCACGGACATCGACGTTCCACTCCGCCACGTCGAACGGAATCCGGTCGATATGCCCGAACTTCGACAGGATCTTGGCCGCTGACTTGGCGCCCCAGCCCGAAAGCCCCGGGAAGCCGTCTGCGGAATCACCCACCACCCCGAGATAATCGGGAATCGACTCTGGTGGCACACCGAACTTCTCGATCACCCCTTGGCGGTCGTAGGTGATGCCACGGCGACGATCAAGTTGCACGACTCGCCCGTCGGCAGTCACGCATTGGGCGAGGTCTTTGTCGGGCGTGCAGATGATGACCTGTTCGACCCGCTGATCAGCTGCGGCCATTGCCGCACCGGCCGCTAGGCCGTCGTCGGCTTCGTGGGCTATTTGTGGCCACACCGCAAACCCGGCAAGCTCCAGCAACTCTTCTACCTCACCGAACTGGGCGAAAAGATCCGGTTCTACCCCGCTGCCATCCTTGTAGCCCATATAGAGGTCGTTGCGAAACGACTCGATCACATGGTCGGTGGCGATTCCGATGTGGGTGGCACCGCCCGCCACGAGGTCCAGCACCGTGTTGAGCACACCACGCTGCGCACCGAGGCGGGTATCGCGGTTGGACGGGGCGTAGTGAAAGCGGAACAGCTCGTAAGTCCCATCAACAAGATGCACAAACATCTGCCGAGCTTCCCACACCCAAGGGCGCGACGCGCCATGATGCGTGTCTATGGAACTGGAGCTGACCAACCTCCCGATTGAAGAAGTGATCGAAGAGTTGCGAGGCGCGTTGGCAATCACCGGTCACGCGGTTTTGGTAGCGGAGCCCGGCGCAGGCAAAACAACCGTCGTTCCACTGCGTCTGCTCGACGAGCCGTGGTTGGGTGACCAGCGTATTGTCGTGCTTGAGCCCCGACGGGTAGCAGCTCGAGCAGCGGCACGACGCATGGCTTCGCTGCTGTCCGAAGGGCCGGGGCAAACCGTCGGCTGGACGACACGCGACGACCGCCGGGTAGGGCCCCGAACACGCATCGAAGTCGTGACGGAAGGCGTGCTCACCGCCAGGCTCGTCTCCGACCCGAGCCTGGCCGGTGTGGGAATCATAATCTTCGACGAATTTCACGAGCGCAGCCTTCCCGCCGACACCGGCCTCGCACTCGCTCTGCACAGCCGCCGCGAACATGGTCTTACGGCCCGCCTGCTGGTGATGTCGGCGACTCTTGACGACGACGCTGTGGCCACCCTGCTCGGTCAGGGCGACGACCCTGCACCGATCATCACCAGCACGGGACGGACCCACCCGGTGGAAATACGTTGGCGTCCCCGCAAGGCGCGAGCGCCATTGGTTCCGGCTGTCGTCAGAGCTGTTCGCGAAGGCTTGAAGGGACCCGGTGATCTCCTGGTGTTCTTACCCGGAGTCGGCGAGATCCGCCGCACCGAAAAAGCGTTGCACGCCGAATTCGGCAACCTTGGCCCTGCAGTCCTGCCGCTGCACGGGTCTCTACCGGCGAGCGAACAAGACGCCGCTCTGCTCCCCCGAATACAGCGGCGAATCGTGCTGGCAACTGACCTGGCCGAAACCAGCCTCACCGTCGAAGGCATCGGCGTGGTCATAGATTCAGGTCTGGCACGAGTCCCGCGCCACGACCGGCGCACCACGATGACTGCTCTGCACACGGTGTCGATTTCGAGGGCGTCAGCCGACCAGCGAGCCGGCCGCGCCGGACGTACCGGAGCAGGGATCGCCATCCGGCTCTGGTCGAAGGTCGAACACGGCTCACGGTTGCCGTATCTTCCTGCCGCTATCACCGAGGTGGAACTTTCTGATCTTGTGCTTGATCTGGCCCGCCGGGGTCTCACCGATCCGAGCCGAGTGCCCTTTCTTGATGCTCCTCCCGATGCCAATTGGGCCGCTGCGGTGGCGCTTCTGCAATCCCTTGATGCCCTGGACGAATCGGGCCACGCCACGGCGCTGGGTCACGAGATGGCCGGCGTCGGTGCTCACCCACGCCTGGCCAAGATGGTCGTGGCAAGCGCCCACCCGTGGCTGGCTTGCCTGCTCACCGCGCTTGTTGAAGACCGAGATGTCTTGCGCGGTCGACCCGACGCGCTGCCGGCGGACATGGCTGAACGTCTCACCTTGGTGCTTGACCCCGAACGCCACCATCGAAACGCCGATACACAGCTCCTACGCCAAGTACGCAACCGGGCCCAGCGACTGGCCCGAAGCCGAGGCATCGAGCAGGTTCCGGTCGATCCCAAAGACATCGGCGCCACCCTGCTGGCTGGTTTCGGGGATCGCATGGCCCGCGCAGTGCAGGGTGTCAGTGGTCGTTTCGTCCTTGCCGACGGGCGCAACGCCAGCATCAGGCGAAATGATGCATTGGCCAGTGGACGAGGTTTGGTGGTTGTCGATCTCGGCGGACGGCCCAAGCACCCGAGAATCAACCGAGCCGCCCTGCTTGAAGCCACGATCGATCATCTCGTCTACGCGACTCCCGATCTCGAAGCCACCGTGGCCGAGATCATCGAGTCTTGGGGTGTGACGCCGACTGAAGGTGGCCGTCACGACGGGCGGGGCACACGTAATGCTCTGCTCGCTCTCGGTGGCAGGACTTACCTTGAGGTCATCGGCCCTGATCTAGATCAACCCGAACCCCCGGGTCCGCGACCGTTCGGTATCGACGAGCTCGCTGAGCCCGCTCTGGTCGCGTGGGCGGCGGGAGTTCCCAACCTTGATCTTTGGATCGCCTGGGCGCGCCGCCGTGGTGTTGACCCGGGCGGGGCGGCTGCGATGACTCGCACAACCCCAGCCGGAGAGACATTGCGTTGGCGCCTGACTCCGCCCCCCGCCAAGCGCGATGGTGATGGGGTGCTGCCGTTCCTGATCGAATGGCCAGGTGCTACTCCGGCCGAGTCGGCGGCTGAGGGGGTGACGCTTTTGTCTTTCGTACTGCGACATCCGAGTACCACACTTGCTAGTCGTCTCGCCGAGTACGGCGTCGCGGTAACTGTCGAACCAGGCCCCGCATCGGTTACCGCAACCCTGCTCACCCCCAACGGCGTGGTGGAGTTGTGTTCTACCAGAGCCGCAGAATGAGCGGCGGCGCGCTACTCCTGCACCAGCTCGATCAGCGTGCCGAGCGAACCCTTGGGGTGAATGAAGGCGACTGTCGTACCTCGTGAGCCACCTCGAGGGGCCTTGTCAATCGGGGTGGCGCCCGCTGCCACCATCTGGGCGAGCGCTTCGGCGCAGTTGTCGACGCGATAACCGACGTGATGCAATCCCTCGCCTCGCTTCTCTAGATACTTGGCGATCGGGGAGTCGGGTCGGGTCGCCGCGGTGAGTTGGATATAGCTGTCGGCGACCTTGATCAAAGCCTCTTCGACACCATCTGAGTCGACGATCTCGCGGTGGTGGACCTCGGCTCCGAAAGCCTCGTGGTAGTAGGCAATCGCAGCCTCAAGGTCGTTGACGGCTATCGCGATGTGGTCGATTTCAGTGAGTTGCACGCGCTAAAGAGTAACCGCCTAAACGGCCCCCACCGCGGGTGCGGTCTCGTTGTCGTCGATGACCTTGCGGCCTTCAAGGGCACGGCCAAGAGTGAGTTCATCTGCATATTCGAGATCGCCGCCCACCGGCAGGCCCATGGCGATCCGGGTGACCCGTACGCCCATCGGTTTCAGGTACTTCACCAGCAGAGCCGCGGTTGCTTCGCCTTCAAGGTTGGGATTGGTGGCGACGATGACCTCAGAGATGTCCTCATCGGCGACCCGGCCCATCAACTCTTTGATCCGAAGCTGCTCGACGCCGACTCCGTCGATGGGGCTGAATGCGCCCCCCAAGACGTGGTAGCGGCCACGGAACTCCTGCGTTCGCTCAATGGCAACTATGTCTTGACTGTCTTCAACGACACAGACGAGTCCGTCTTCACGGCGCGGGTTGACACAAATCGAACACTCGTTGCCCGACTCGGAAAGATTGAAGCAGCGTTCGCAATACGACACTCGTTCTTTTGCCTCGATGATTGCCTGTGACAGCGACAGCGCATCTTCGCGCGGCACTTTGAGAAGGTAGAACGCAACCCGTTGCGCGGATTTGGGGCCGATCCCGGGCAATCGACCTAGCTGGTCGATCAACTCCTGCACCGCGTTGGAATAACTCATTGATCAACCTTGGCTGCGGACGGGGTCTCAATCTCGGCACCGGGGAAGGCCTCTTCGAGAAGTTCCACCACTTGATCCGTGTGAGACGACGCATCTATGAGTTCGTCTAGGTCTAGGCCATCCCCGTCCGCGTCGCTCGCGTCGCTTACTTCGTCAGCCGTCTCGTCGCTCGCTTCGCCAGCCGTCTCAGCCGTCTCGGCTTGGGGTGGATCAACATTGGCTGGATCAACATCGGCTGGACCAACATTGGCTGGACCAACACCGCGCGCTTCGTCTTGTGTGGGGTCTTCCACCGGGTCGTCTGCAGCGGGGGGCTCATCGGCGAGGGCAGGGGCATCGGGGACCGAATCTGGGCCGAACTCATCGACTAGCGCCCGCCACAATCGTTGAAGATCATCTTCGGAGCGCTTGCCTTGCGCGGGACCGAGAAAACTGTTGGCCCGAGTGATCACCAAGTTGCGCCCGAGAGAGAGATGCAGTCCAGCTAGCTCAACAACTTCTTTCGCTGATTTCGGTTGCAACGACCGGAGATCTTCTTCAGCAGCACTCTGAGCGGAGGCAGCTAGCGGCGGTGCAGGCGGCAACTTCGGCGCGACAGCAAACCCTTCAAGCTGGCGTGGTCCATCCGGTTCCGGCTCCACCTCTGGGGCGGGCCCGGCCGCAGAAGCAGGAGCCGACGAAGCAGGAGCCGGAGCGGGAGCAACCGGAGCAGGAGCAGGAGCAGCCGCGGCGGGGGCAACCGGAGCAGACGAAGCAACCGGAGCGGGAGTTGCAGCGGCCGGAGGATCAGCCGCAGCCGCAGCCGCTGGCGAAGCTGTCGGCGTACCAGCAGCAAGGCGGGCTTCAAGTTGTTCAATACGCGCCAGCAGCGAATCAACGGAACCGTCGTCAACAGGTCGGCACAGTCGAACCAGGGATACTTCGAGATGCACCCGGGGGTCGGGTGCCTGGCGCATCTCCACCAGTGATGTTCCCAGAGTCTCCAGCGCCCGCGTGAGTTGCAGCGGAGACATCTGTTCGGCGATCTGTGAGGCACGCTCTTGTTCGGCCACAGTGATTCGAGGCGGGGGCGAGCCCATCAGGGTCAAGAACGCGTCTCGCAGCCCTGCCACCAACATCTCGCCGATAGTTCGGGGATCGCGGCCCCTGCCCAACGCATCGCCGACAGCACCGAGAGCAGCGGCCGTGTCCCTCACGGCAAGAGCATGAAGCAGTTGGTCGGTCGACTGATCGATTTCGACTACACCACCGGCCGCTACTACCCGATCGAGCGCACTGAGCGTGTCTCGGACCGAACCATCGCCGACCGAAACCACATAGTCGACCGCGCTGTCGTCGACGTCGAGAGCGGCGTCTTCAATGACCCAGCGGACATGGGCAGTCATTTCTTCGGCGCCGAGCAGGCCGAGTTCAAATACTTGGCAGCGGCTCCGAATCGTCTCGACGACCTTGTGGGGTTCGGTTGTGGCGAGCACCCAGACAACATGGCTGGGGGGTTCCTCAAGCGTCTTCAGCAGCGAGTTCTCCGCTCCCCTGGTCAACATGTGAACCTCGTCGAGGATGTAGACCTTCATCCTCCCCGGGTTGCCGAGGTTGACTTTGCCCAACAGGTCACGCATGTCTTCGACGCCGTTGTTGCTTGCGGCATCGAGTTCGTGAAGATCAAATGAGCGCCCCTGCTCGATAGCCACACAGCTATCGCAGGTGCCGCATGGTTCAGAGTCTTCACCGAGACGCTCACAGTTGAGCGCTTTGGCGAGTACCCGCGCAGAACTCGTCTTGCCGGTGCCTCGTGGGCCGCTGAGCATGTATGCGTGACCGACTTGGTCTTTGGCAACAGCATTGCGCAAGGCCGTGACAACGTGGTTCTGCCCGCGGATCTCGGAGAATTTCTGCGGTCGGTAGCGGCGGTAGAGGGACTGATAGGCCATGTGGGTGTCATCCTACTGTGCGCCCGTGACACGGCTGTCCGACCCGTGTCAGACACAAAAATTGATCGCTCCCGCTTCCGGGAGTGACGGCCAGGCTGTCTGCGGCACACAGGCGGCTCCGCTGAGAGCTGCTGCCTTCCGGCCCTGACCCGGTTCACGGACACCTGTTGCACAGGACCCGACCGCCACACCCCGAAACGGGAGCGATCAATCCACGCTATCCTTTTGAGCCGATACCCACACCAGGGTGTACCCGGAGGGTTGCCAGAGCGGCCGAATGGGCACGCTTGGAAAGCGTGTGAGGTGCAAGCCTCCGTGGGTTCAAATCCCACACCCTCCGCCGAAAAGTTTGTCAAGATTGCTGTGACCTGAAACTTGGGTTCAAGGACTTGACTCACTGCACACAGCCGTAGCTTGCCGCGTCAGCAGCAAAGGCGAATATTGTGCACCACGACCGTGCAGCATCCGATTGAATAGGCAGTTCATGCTCGTTTCGCTCACATCGACGACGCCCGACGCAACCGATCTCGGTTTTCTTTTGCACAAGCACCCGGACCGGGTGCGGTCAGTCGATGTCGGCTTTGGGCGCGCACATGTGTTCTATCCAGAGGCGTCTCCGCAACGCTGCACGGCGACGCTGTTCGTGGAGGTCGACCCGATCGATCTGGCACGAGGGTCGAAAGGGCGTCAACCCCAAGGCCTTCAGCCCTACGTGAACGATCGGCCCTATGTGTCGTCGTCGATGCTGAGTGTTGCTCTCGGTCGTCTGTTCGGCACCGCCTTGAGCGGCACCTGCGAAACCCGACCTGAACTAGTTTCTACACCCCTCGACCTTGAAATCGAATTGCCGGTCGTGTCGGTGCGAGGCGGCACAGAAGTACTCGAAGCGCTGTTCGAACCGTTGGGTTACCAGGTTGAGTCGGTGCCGATCCCGTTGGATGAGCAATACCCGGCTTGGGGCGATAGCCGCTGCTTGTCGGTTCGACTCTGCGGCCGGCACACTGTGCGCAGCACGCTTGAGCACCTTTACGTCATGCTCGGTGTGCTCGATGACCGCAAGCACTACTGGATCGGCCCCGACGAGATCGACAAGCTGCTGCGGCGGGGTGGCGACTGGCTTGTGTCGCACCCGCAAGCGGAGCTGATCACCCGTCGCTATCTGCGCTTCGGCAGCTTCGCCCGGGAAGCCCTGGCTCGTCTCGCCGACGCTGGCGAGGACACCGATCTGATCGACGAACGAGACGACGATGCCGAACAGGCGGTGGAACGCCTGATCAGCTTGAACGAACAGCGCCTTGAGGCGGTGACCGAGGCCATTCGCCGAGTTGGTGGAGGCCGGGTCGTCGACCTGGGATGCGGCGAGGGTCGGCTGCTGCAACGACTTGTCGCCGAACGCTGCGTCACCGAAGTTCTCGGAGTTGACGTGTCCGTCGGGGCGCTTGAGCGAGCCGAACGACGGCTGCGCCTCGACGAGATGTCAGAGCGTCGTCGGGAGCAGGTTTCGCTAGTGCAGGGCGCCTTGACCTACACCGACGAGCGGTTGCGGGGCTTTGATGTCGCCACCGTGGTGGAGGTCATCGAACATCTCGACAGTGAACGCCTCGACGTGTTCGCCGATGTCATATTCGCACACGCTGCACCTGGCGCGGTCGTGCTGACGACACCGAATCGGGAATACAACGCGAACTTCGAACGCCTCGGCGCAACTGGTCTGAGGCATGGCGATCATCGCTTCGAATGGACCCGAGACGAGTTCGCAGCGTGGGCCGACAGCATCAAAGACCGGTACGGCTACGGCTACGAGATCAGCAGCATCGGTCCTGACGACCCCGTCGGTGGCCCGCCCACACAGATGGCGGTATTCCGGCGATGAGAGAGACTCTTACCAACATCGAGATCCCCGAACTCGGACTCGTCGTGTTGTGCGGCGCTTCCGGTTCGGGCAAGTCGACCTTTGCCCGTCAACACTTCTCGTCCACCGAGATCGTGTCGAGCGACCAGTGCCGTGCCCTCATCGGCGATAACGAGAGCGACCAGTCGGTCACCCGAGCGGCTTTCGAACTGCTTCACACAATCGTCGACAAACGACTCGAAATCGGTCGCCTGACCGTGGTCGACGCCACGAACATCAAGCCAGAAGACCGAAAACCGCTGCTCGAAGTCGCACGCCGATCAGATGTCCTCTCGACGGCCATCGTCTTCGACCTCCCATTGGCCGTCTGCGTCGAACACAACAACTCGCGCCAGGACCGCCAGACACCGCAGCACGCCATCAAACGCCAACACGGAGCGCTTCGCCGCACCGCCAAACGGCTACGAAAAGAACGCTTCAACCGGGTGTATACCCTCGGCTCGACTCTAGAAGTCGACTCCGTCGCCGTGGTTCGCACCAAGTCCTGGAACGATCGTCGCCAAGACAGCGGTCCGTTCGACATCATCGGCGATGTGCATGGCTGTCATGACGAGCTTGTGCGACTGCTCGACCAACTCGGCTACGAGACATCGGCCGAACCGATCACTCATCGGAAGGGCCGGCGAGTTGTGTTTCTGGGAGACCTCGTCGACCGAGGCCCAGGTGTCACCGAAGTGCTCGATCTGGCGATGTCGATGGTCGCTGCCGGTAGCGCTCTGTGCATCCTCGGAAACCACGAGAACAAGCTGAACCGGGCGCTTGCAGGGCGCAGGGTCCAGGTGACACACGGACTCGCCGAGTCGCTCGAACAGCTCGAACGACGCGGTCCCGAATTCGCTGAACGAGTCGCCGAGTTCATCGACGGTCTCGTCAGCCACTACCTACTTGACGGCGGTCGCCTTGTGGTCGCCCACGCCGGTCTGCCCGAGCGCTACCACGGACGTTCGTCGGGGCGCGTGCGAAGCATCGCCCTGTATGGAGACACCGACGGCGAGACCGACGAATACGGGCTTCCGGTGCGTTATCAGTGGGCCGAGGACTATCGGGGCGAGGCCGCCGTTGTGTACGGCCACACTCCTGTGCCCGTTGCAGGATGGCTCAACGAGACGATCTGTTTAGACACCGGCGCGGTCTTCGGAGGCGAACTGACTGCACTTCGCTGGCCCGAACGCGAGCTGGTCTCGGTTCCGGCGGCACGGGAATATTACAAACCGATCAGGCCCATCGAGACCGACACAGAGGAACGACCGCCGCTGTTGCTCAACATCAGCGATGTCTTGGGCAAGCACTTCGTTGAAACGACCTTGGCGGGTCGCTTGACGATCGAAGCCGACCGATCAAGCGCCGCGCTCGAAGTCATGAGTCGTTTCGCGGTCGATCCCCGATGGCTGGTGTACCTCCCGCCGACGATGGCGCCCGTTGGCACCAGCAAACGCATCGATTACTTGGAGCATCCCGACGAGGCGTTCTCGTACTTCCAGAAAGTAGGCGTCAACGAGGTCGTTTGCCAGGAGAAACACATGGGATCGCGGGCCGTTTTGGTATTCGCCCGTGACCCCGACGCGGCTCACCTCCGATTCGGAATCACCAACGACGCGGCAGGTGTGGTTGTTACCCGTACCGGCCGGCCGTTCTTCGCCGAACCTGCCCTCACAAAGACCTTGTTGGATCGCCTCAGACTGGCCGTTGACGCGGCAGGACTCTGGGACCGCCTAAGCACTGACTGGCTCGTGCTCGACGCGGAACTACTTCCATGGTCAGCAAAAGCTGCTGAGCTGATCCAACACCAATACGCCGCGACCGGAGCGGCGGGCACGGTGGCGCTCAACACCTCTCAACGACTACTGGCCGACGCGCTCCGACGCGGGATCGATCTCGAAGCCCTCGCGGCACGCACAGCGGACCGAGCGCAGCACGTTGGTTCCTACATCGAGGCGTACCGGCGGTACTGCTGGGATGTCGACGGCCTCAACGGTATCGAGATTGCCCCCTTCCAAATCCTTGCCGCGCAGGGTGAGGTCCTGGCCCGTCGACCTCACCGTTGGCATCTCGAACAGATCGACGCGCTCGTTGAGCAGGCCCCGGAGTTGCTTCGTCGCACCGATCACCGATTTGTTGATCTGGGCGACGATGGATCGGTGCAGGAAACCACAGATTGGTGGTGCTCGCTTACCGGCGGTGGGGGCGAGGGCATGGTCATCAAGCCCCTTGAGCCCATCACCCACGCTAAGGGAGGTCTCGTGCTGCCGGGTGTCAAGTGCCGGGGCCGTGAGTACCTCCGGATCATCTACGGACCGGAGTATCTCGAACCGGCGAATCTCGAAAGACTGCGTCAACGGTCGCTTCGCCGGAAGTCATCGCTCGCACGACGAGAATTCGCCCTCGGCATCGAAGCACTCGACCGGTTCGTCGCCAACAAACACTTGTCTCGGGTGCATGAATGCGTGTTCGGCGTGCTCGCGCTCGAAAGCGAACCCGTAGATCCACGGCTCTAGTCGCTCCAGACCTCGACTCGATCCTGGCCGGTGCCGTTGCGCAACCGGGGGATCACATGGTCGGCAATGTTGCGGATCGTCTCCAGCTGTGCCTGTTGGGGGACCGTGCCCATCTGGCACAAGAACATGATCTCGTCGGCTCCGGCCTGGATCAGCCTTTTTACGTAGCTGAAACAGTCCTCCACCGTGCCATAGCCGTGGTTGGGGTTGCGCAGAGCCATAGCCGGGTCTGACAAGTCGACTCGGACCGCCTCAGAACCGATCGACGCCTCGACCACCGCGGAACCGTCGGTCACCGTGTCACCCGCTTCAACCCACGACGCCGGATCGGGCAGCAGCGTCGCACCGTTGCTTCCCCAATGACCGATCGACTCCAAAAAGAACCTCTGGCCTCTGATCCCCAACCGGCGAGCCTCTGCCCCATCATCGAGCACGATGGCGGGACACAAAGCCGACAGGTGCTCCGTAGGTCTGCTGCCTACCTGCTCGGCCGGGTCTCGCCCGGCGAAAGCCCGGCGGTACACCCGGTTCTTCTCCGCCACCTGGTCGGGGCCACCGAAACCAAGCACCAACGCGCCGATACCGCGACGGCCGGCGTCGCTGAGCGTGTCGGTGTGGGTACACGCCTGATACAGCGGCGGATGTGGCACCTGCAGCGGCTTCGGATGGATCTCCCGGGGCGGCACATCGATGAATTCCCCGTGGTGCTCCACGATGTCCTCGGTCCAGAAGCGGGGGACGAGGCGCATCGCCTCATCGATCATGGGTCCAAGGTCGGCCTTGCGGTAGCCGAACGTGCCCGCCTCCTGCTCGGTGCCGCCCTTGCCGAACCCGACATGGAGCCGACCTCCCGACAAGATGTCGAGGGTGGCGCAACGCTCGGCCACCTTCACCGGATGGTTCAACTTGGGGGGCAGACAGATCACACCGTGACCGATACCGATGCGCTTGGTCGCACCGGCCACATAGGCCAAGAAAGTCTCAGGTGCCGACATGTGGGCGTACATCGTCAGCGCAGTGTGCTCGACCGCCCATACGACATCGAACCCGCACTCCTCGGCCAACAAAACCTGCTCCACGGTCTCCTCGAACACTCGGTGGTCGCCCGCTCGCGTGGGGTCGGCAGTCTGGGCCTCATAGATGAGTGAAAACTTCATGTTCTGCATTATTGTGGCCATTGGCCAGCCGCGCCGACTCTCATCTTCGGCTGGGTTGCTCGATCTGGTTTGCGCGGTCCCGGTTTCGCCCTGTTTCACCGACTGTACTGGGTTTGGTTGTGCCGGTTGCCGAGCCGTCGCTCGGAGCGTTCCGAACCGTTGGAGTGCCTGTGACCGCGGCTGCTGTGTTGGTTGGGTTGGGGGGTTCAAGCCCCGATCTGAATGAACCGCCATGAAGCACAGAACCACCCCATACGGAGCTACCCACCTCTATGTCCATTACAACTAGGAGCGTCGGCCATGACTCAAAGGTCTCAGCCCCGGACGATCGTGTACGTCGATGGCTTCAACTTCTATTACGGCGCGGTCAAAGGTAATCCGGATCTGAAGTGGCTTGACTACCGCGAACTCGCTGGCCGTCTGCTGCGGGGACACAACGTTGGCGCTGTCAAATACTTCACTGCACGAGTTCAGGATCGGCCCGATGACCGAGGACTGGCCCAGCGGCAAGATGTCTACATCCGCGCCCTCAAAGAGCATTCCGAAGTCGAAGTCCACCTGGGCCAGTTCAAGCACAGGGAGAAGAACCTGCCCCTTGCCCGCGGGCGCCGGTCCGGCAATATCAAGATGGTCCGCGTGGTGCATACCGAGGAGAAGGGATCAGACGTGTCCCTCGGGGCGCACCTTGTGCGCGATGCCTGCCACAAGAACATGGATGTGGCGTTGGTCTTTTCCAACGACAGCGACCTCCAAACCCCGGTCACGATGGCCGAGGAGGAGGGCATAGCGGTGATCACGGTCAACCCCCATAAGCAGACCGAGCAGCCGCGACGCTTGTTGAGTAGTGACAAGCGGACGCTGAAACGGAAACTGTTGGAGCAGTGCCAACTCCCCGACCCGGTGACAAGCGGGACGGGCAGAGAGATCCGCAGGCCCAAAGAATGGAGCGTCTGACGCGCAGAAACCCGCCGAAGCGGGCTCCTGCTGGGCCTAGCCCCTCGACAGAGAACTAGGTGGTTCGCCCTCAGTCTAAGTCGCCGGACATATCTTTCAAGTCATCTTGTACGAAAACGCGTGCAGCCCACGCGTGCGCCCAAGTCTCCCTGGCGTGTCCCGGCCAAAGACCCCTAGGCCACTAGCGACGGTGGGTCCGCGTGAGGTTGTTGGCATGTCGGTCTGCCACATCTCATTGGGCAGCGCGGCCTCAAATCTCACATATGACGACTTGACCGCTCGTGGGGTTCGATGGGTTGCGTCGATTGCTTTCGAATCTGTCGGGAGAGAGGCGCAGCCTTGCTAGCGATTAGTGCGCCAGATACCGCATTAGTTGTGTTTCCGGGGTTCAAGCTGCGACGATACGAAGCGGTGTGTGCTCGGCGATCTGAGCAAAGTCCCGGTCGCGATGCAGGACTGGCATATCAAGTCGAATGGCCACCGCTGCTATCAGAGCATCGAGCTGCGAACGAACGGTGACACCCCGCCATCTGAGTGCCCGGTAAATCGTCGCGGCATCGAGCCAGTCCAATTTGGGGAACAAGGATTCGAGTTGTTGGGCCTCCAACAACCTCTGCGTGCGTGCAACCGTCTCGCGACTTGCGCCAGCCATTACTTCTAGGAGGATCGGATCGATTACGACCACTTCCCTTTCGGAGATGGCCCGACGCAGGTGCACAGCTTGGGGGGATCCTGTGCCCCTCAAGAAGTCGACCCACGCCGACGTGTCAGCTATCAGCACTGCTGTCCCAATCACCGATCCTGTTCGCTCGCATCTCCTCGAGATCTCCCTCCCAACCAATACCCTCCATGCCGAGTTGCTCGTCGAGGCTCATCGGTCCGCCGCCAACAAGGCGTTCCAAAGCGACGTGGACCGCTTGCCGCTTGGTCCGCAATCCGAACGTTTTCATGGCGCGCTCAACGAGCTCATCGTCGATGTCAATGTTCGTTCGAGTCATGGGGCGACGATACACCGCTATGTGTATAGATACACAAGCACATCCCACATCCCCGACGAACCGTCCGCCCTTGAGAGCACATATGGCTGTCCGCTAGCCACAAAACCTTCGGCTCTCCAGGTTGTCTCACCGGTCGGGGTAGGTTCGGGAGCATGTGTGGACGATTCGTTTCCAACACGCCGCCCGATGAATTAGCCCGGCTCCTCAGGGCGCAAGCACCAACTCCAGGCACAGCCTTGGATCCCAGCCACAACATCGCCCCTACCCAACTCGTGCACGCCGCACGCGAGACCGGCGGTGTGCGTCGTCTCAACACGCTGCGCTGGGGGTTGGTGCCGTTCTGGGCCAAGGACCTTCGGATCGGCTCCCGGATGATCAACGCCCGCTCCGAAACCGTCGCCACCAAGAACGCTTTCCGAAATTCGCTTGCCAAACGGCGTTGTATCATCCCAGCCGACGGGTTCTACGAGTGGCAGCGCATCGAAGGCTCCAAACGCAAGCAGCCCATGTTCATCAGCCACCCTGACGGAGAGCCGTTCGCCTTCGCCGGGTTGTGGGAGATATGGCGCGATAAAGACAACCTTGATGCCGACGGAGAGCCCCTCGAAGTGCACTCATGCACAATCCTCACCTGCGCCGCCAACGAGGCGATAGCAAAGATTCACGACCGCATGCCGGTGATTCTGCCGAGCGACACCTGGGACTTCTGGCTCGACCCAGCCAACACCAACCCCCAAGCAACCACAGAACTGCTGGTTCCCGCCCCAGCCGGGATGATCCGCACGCACCCCGTGTCAACCGACGTCAACAATGTCCGCAACGACAGCCCTCACCTGATCGAGCGACTACCAACGCCATGAGCTCTCACCTCGGTCGCAGATCTGGCATGTGTCGCCTTCCGGTAGCGTGAACTGATGCGCTCACGGAAGTGGCAGGCCGTCACGGTTGTCATCGCCGTGGTAGTGGTGCTCGATCAACTCTCCAAACAATGGGCCATCGACCGTCTCAGCCGAGGTCGCATCATCGAAGTCCTGCCGACGCTTGAGTTGGACCTCACCTACAACAGCGGTTTCTCGTTCGGTACCGGTGCCGGCCATGGACCATTGGTCGGCACTCTGGTCATCGCCCTGTGCGGGTTCATCTGTTGGCGGCTGTGGCTTGAAACACTGCCCGCTCGGGCCGCGATACTTGCCGCGATCCTCGGAGGAGCGCTCGGCAACCTCATCGACCGGGTACTAAGGGCTGACGACGGCCTCCTCTCCGGCGACGTCGTCGACTTCATAGACGTCACCTGGTACGCGGTTTTCAATGTGGCCGACATGTTTGTCGTATGCGGTTGTATCGTGCTTGTGCTCTACGAACTACGGCATCGCTCCGATGCCGCTGAACTGCCACTGAACGAAGAATTATCTTGACAGTCCATACACCCCCCGCAACCGAACAGCCGGATCCATTAGACCCCTCAGAAGAGGCCACCCAGAAGGCCATTCTCAAGCATCGTCGGGGCAGCCGTTGGATGCACTGGATCAACTTTCCTTTGATCGTCATCATGATCTGGAGCGGTCTGCGCATCTACTGGGCAGAAGACGTATACGCCTTCGGGATTCTCGACTGGGAATGGTTCAAGTTCTTCCCGGAGAGCTTCTATGAATCTCTCGATCTCAACCGTCACCTCGCTCGCGGTTTAGCGTTTCACTTCAACTTTGCGTGGCTGTTCACCATCAACGGGCTCGCTTTCGTCATCTACACATGGCGCACCCGCGAGTGGCGTGAACTTGCGCCGAACAAGCGCTCGCTGCGCGGTTCGCTCGATGTTCTGCTTCACGACCTGCGCATACGCAAGGAGGAACCGGCCAAGCGGGGGCGCTACAACGAAGCCCAACGCGTCACCTATTCGCTGGTGATCGTGCTCGGTGCTTTGGCTGTTCTCAGCGGCTTCGCAATATTCAAACCAACCCAAGTGTTTCCGCTGACCTGGATACTCGGCGGTTATACGTCGGCCCGAATCATCCACTTCACGGTGACCATCGCCTTCGTGCTGTTCTTTGTCGTCCATATCTTGCAGGTGGCGCGAGCCGGGTGGCGCAACTTCACCAGCATGGTCACCGGCTACGAGTTAGTCGACATCGAACCCGAAGAACCCGACGAGTGGGTGCATTCGGTACCGCCAGACCAGCCGCAGGAGACAGCTGATGCCTGAAAAACCAGAGATCTCAGTTGAGGCTTACCGGCAACGATCACGCCGCTCGTTGCTGACCGGAGGCGTTGCCGCTGTGGCCGGTCTGCTTGGCTGGCGTTGGGTTCAAAACCAGCCCGAGACCAACAACATCCCCAACGTGCTGCGCAACGGTCACGAACTCAACGAATCTCTGTGGACGAATCTGTTCCGAGACGACCACCAAGCACGCACCTTTGACCGAGACTCCGCATCAATCCTGCGTCTCAACGGGCGAATCGGCCTGAGGTCCGAGATCGACCTCGAAAATTGGCAGCTCACCGTCAAAGGACCCGAAGGAACCGAGCTAGGCCGGCATGTGCTCGCCGACATCCAACGCCTCCCCTACCACGAGATGACCATCGAGCATAAGTGCATTGAGGGCTGGGCTCAGATCACCAACTGGGGCGGCGCTCGTTTCAGCGACTTCATGCGGCTCTACGAGAACCAACTCCCCGACAACATCAGCCATGTGTACATGGAGACCCCCGGCGGCCAGTACTACCTGCGCAACGGCCGCAGGACCCGCGACCGCTACTACGTGAGCGTCGACATCGAGACCATGCTCCACAACCAGACACTGCTCGCCTACAACAACCTTGACGAGCCGATCGACGAACTTCACGGCGCACCGCTGCGACTGGCCACCCCGCTCAAGTACGGCATCAAGCAGATCAAACGGATAAGTGAGATTCAGTTCCTCACCGAAGCTGGCGGCGACTACTGGGGCGAGCGCGGCTACGACTGGTACGCCGGACTCTGAGCCCGTGGAGATCGCGAACTACCCGACTGACGAAGCCCTGATGGGGATCGCCATCGACGAAGCTCGCAAGGCAACCACACATGGGGATGTGCCGGTCGGCGCGCTTGTCGTTGTAGACGGCCGGATCATCGCTCGTCGCCACAACGAACGAGAAGCAACGAACGACCCGACCGCCCACGCAGAGTTACTGGCCGTGCAAGACGCCGCCCGGGTCCTCAACTCCTGGCGCCTCGACGGCGCTACCGTCGTATGCACCCTTGAGCCGTGCCCCATGTGTGCTGGTGCGCTGCAACAGGCACGGGTCACCCGGGTCGTCTACGGCGCAGCGGACCCCAAAGCGGGTGCCTGCGGGTCGCTGTACAACCTCGGCAGCGATCCTCGACTCAACCACGAGTTCGAGATACGCCACGGAGTCCGAGCCGACGAATGCGCCGCGCTGCTCAGCGACTTCTTCGCCAGCCGCCGTGCCACCAACGACTAACCGTCGCAGTCCCCGACAATATCGCGTCGGTTTTGGTGACGAACCTGCCAGAGTATGGGCGTGGTCGAGGTAGCACGGTCGCTTTGGTTGGATGAACTTGAGCTGGACGCGGTCTCGCGGCCGGCTTTGCACGGCGATCTGGAAGTTGATGTGGCGATCGTCGGAGGCGGGTTCACCGGGTTGTGGACCGCCTACTACCTGGCTCAACTCGACCCATCGCTGACAGTGCTGGTGATCGAGAAGACCCATGTCGGTTTCGGTGCTTCAGGGCGCAACGGCGGCTGGGTTGTCGGTGAACTAGCGGCCGGCATCGAAAAGTACGCCGAACGTCGTGGCCTCGACGAGTCGCTCCGACTGACTCGAGCGGTGTTCGACGCGGTTGATGAGGTGGGGCGAATAGTTGACACCGAGGCGATCGACTGCGGGTTCGCCAAGGGCGGAGTGATCCGCATGGCCCGCAACAGACCTCAACTTCGGCGCCAGATCGAAGAAGTCACCCACCACCACAAACTCGGCATCGGCGACGAAGAGATCCGCCTACTCAACAAGCAGGAAACCGAGGCGATCATCAACGCCACCGGGATCCTCGGCGGCATCATGTTTGCGCCCTGCGCCGCAGTCGACCCCGCCCGCTTGGTGCTAGGTCTCGCTACAGCCTGCGAAAAAGCAGGAGTCACGATTGTGGAACGCACCGCCGCGGAGGCAATCGGACCGCGCCAAGTTGTCACCGAAACCGGCACGATCAGCGCCTCAGTTGTAGTGCAGGCAACAGAGGCGTACACGCGGGACCTCAAAAGCCAGCGCCGCCGTCTGGCACCGTTTTATTCGCGGATGATCGCCACCGAACCATTGAGCGAAGACGTATCAGCCCAAATCGGGTTGGTCAATCGCCCGACTTTTGCCGACGACCGGCACATGGTCATCTACGGTCAACGAACCAGCGACGGGCGCATCGCCTTCGGGGGCAGGGGTGTGCCCTACCTGTATGGATCGAGGATCAGCCCGTCGATGGAGGTGCGCCCAGATTCGCATCGCTTGGTACACGAAGCGTTGGTCGACCTGTTTCCGATCCTGGCCGACACAGAGATCACCCACCGTTGGGGCGGAGTTTTCGGTGTGCCAAGGAACTGGACGCCATTCGTCGACTACGACCGGGCCAAGGGCATCGCCACCGCCGGTGGCTATGTCGGCGAAGGCGTGGCCGCCGCCAATCTGGCAGGCCGGACTCTGGCCGACTTGATCACCAACACGGAGTCTGAGCGGGTCGATCTGCCGTGGGTGGCACCACCAAGCCGATCCTGGGAACCGGAGCCCCTTCGATGGCTCGGTATCCGTGGCAGTCGTCGGATCATGGCCAAAGCCGACGACATCGAGGATCGCCGCGGTCAAGAAGCCCGACTGGCAATGGCTTTGACACGCTGGCTCCGAGGCTGAGGCGCTTGGGGCGCAGCCCTAGGACTGATAGTCCGGGTTGTACCAGACGATAAGGACCGAGTTGTTGCCAACGGTCGGGTCCTCGACATAACCAGGCAGAGCACCAAGGGCAACAAATCCGTTGTTGAGCTGAAAGCTCAAAGTCGGGTCGCGCAGCTCGCCCGCCACCACCTTGTCGATGTACTCATCGGCGCTCATGTCGTGAAGGTGATCGGCATAACCGGGGAGGACACCGCCAGCGACGATGCCGCGCTTGTTGAGCCGACGAACACAGTCCTTGCGCAGTTCATACAGCTGACGACCGATCCCTCGACCGCGATACTCGGGATACACAGAGATATCGGTGCCGTAGTACCACGGATTGTTGACGTCATGGTTGGACACACCGTCCTCACCGGTTATGTCAGCCAGGGAATGGTCGGTGTGATCGAAGTCGAACTCAACGAGAAGGCCCAAGCCCATGCCGATGGGGCGGCCGTTGTCGAGAACCACAAAGTTGCCTTCCGGGAACACTTGAGCCAGCCGCTCCAACTCGCCTGCGTCGTAGAGATCAGCCGGATCGATAGTCGAGAACACCGACAGTTCTAGTTCTTCAAGGGCCTCGGCATGCTCCACCGAAAGGTTGACGTATTCGAGGTCACTCATCGCGGTAGCCACACAACAGCCCGGATCACAAAGGGAACTCGACGTGTTGGAACTCGTTCATCGAAGGTAGCCCCCACACGGCCCAGAAGTCCTTAGTTTTCGGGCGCATCACAACAGCACCGGAAGACTCAACGTGATAGGGGTCGGTCGCAACTTGACAAACGGCGGAGTCACGGGTGAGTGCCATCAAATCTTGTTCGGTGACGCCATCACGGTCCAGCTGTCGCTGCGCAGCATCGAGGCGACGCTTTGAGTTTTCGTCGAGAGATCGGGGGCGGGGCCCTTGCAACGCGCTGGCGGAGTCGGCAAGCGTGTGGTTGGTGTGGGCAACGGCATCCTCGGCGACCGAGGTTACGGGTCGAGCACTGGGCATGGCTTCAATGTTGTAACCGACACCGTCGGCATCGAACACCAAAAAGTTGTGACCGCCGGCCAGATCTGCGTTCAGGATGGCGTCGCGGGCTGCGTCAGCCGAAGACTGTTCGAGAGCATCACGCACGACCTGTGTCCAGATAACACCCGAGGTGCCGTCGGTCGCAGTCAAGTTGTTGATCCCGACGCAAACACCGAGTTCGTTCATGCCAATCTGGCCCAGCGCGCCCGTGGTGGTGAACACCAGAGCCGCGGGCACGTCATCTGGCCTGATCCGCAGCAATATCACATGGTCGGTGGCGCTGGCATGCATATCCCAGGTCTGCGCCATATATCCAGAACCGCTTGCGCGATGGTCCGGAACAATCGCCGCGGTGCAGTCATCGGCGATAACCGTTTCTGGATGCGCCCCGCCCCCGCCCACAACCGCCCGAACCGTGTCCACGAAATCTGTGAAACCACCGACCACCACCGCTTCGGCTGCGGAAATCCCCGCAGCATCAGCCATAGTCACCATCTCGGTATAGAGCCGCGGTGAATGCCGCTCGTGCGCCAAAAGCATCGACTCAGCCACGTCGATCACGTCGCTTGGTTTCATGGGACCGCCTGACCACAGACCCTGCGCCACCAGCTCAACTCGCTCCGCGGTGTACTGCCGGATCTCTTCGGCGTAGCTGTGCCCGTGAGCGAAACCCATCGCCTCGGGAGTGCCGACAAGGTCGACGATGCGAATAGCGGGCCGCTGCATAGAGCTATTGTGAACCACTCAAACGAAAGCCACAAGCGAAATAGTCAACTAATCCGGTTGCGTTAAGGCCAAATTTGATGTTGAATCCGTCTTAACAAGCGACAACTAGCAATAACAAGAGAACCGTGTCATCGGGGAGGGACTGACGAATGACGTCATCGGCGAACGTAGAACTCGCGCTTCAAGCAGACCGGCACCTGTGGGGTCATTTCTCCTCGCTAGGCCGGAGCATCGATGGCATGCCGATCATCGAACGCGGCGAAGGCTGTTACATCTGGGACAACCACGGCAAGCGATTCCTTGATGGTCTGGCCGGTCTCTACGCAACCCAGGTCGGCTATGGCCGCGTGGAACTCGCGAGAGCAGCCGGAGCTCAAGCCGAAAAACTCAGTTTCTTTCCCATCTGGACCTATGCACACCCCACCGCCATCGAACTTGCCGCCCGACTCGCCTCAATTTCGCCAGGCGATCTCAACCGGGTGTTCTTCACGAGCGGCGGTTCAGAAGCGGTCGAATCAGCCTGGAAACTGGCACGCCAATACTTCAAACTCATCGGTCAACCGCTGAGGACCAAGGTGATCAGCCGAGACCTCAGCTACCACGGCACCAGCATGGGCGCCCTGTCGATCACCGGTCTGGCGTCGGTGAAAGGGCCCTTCGAGCCCTTGGTACCCGGCGCAGTCAAGGTCACCAACACCAACGCCTACCGCAAGCCCGAATGGGTCACCGACGACAGCTACTTCGCCGAAGAGATCGAGCAAGCCATCCTGCGCGAAGGACCCGAGACCATCGCTGCGGTCTTCTTGGAACCTGTGCAGAATGCCGGCGGATGCATCACCCCACCTGACGGGTATTTCACACGGGTACGCGAGATCTGCGACAAACATGGCGTGTTGCTGGTCAGCGATGAAGTCATCTGCGCCTTTGGGCGACTCGGCGCCATGTTCGGCTCAGAACGTCTCGGCTATGTCCCCGACATCATCACCAGCGCCAAAGGCCTCACCTCGGGCTATGCGCCCCTCGGGGCGATGCTTGTCAGCGACCGTATTGCCGAACCGTTCGTCGACACCGATGAACAGTTTCTCCACGGTTATACGTTTGCTGGTCATCCGGTTTGCTGCGCGGTGGCGCTCGCCAACCTCGACCTCTTCGAATCCGAAGACCTGCTCAGCAACGTCAACACCAACGAAGCCGTTTTCCGTGCCGCTCTTGATGATCTCAGCGACCTGCCGATCGTCGGCGATGTGCGAGGTATGGGATATTTCTACGGCATCGAATTGGTCAAAGACCAAGCAACCAAAGAGACCTTCAGCGACGACGAGGCACACCGTCTACTGCGTGGCTTCCTGAGCCATCGGATGGCTGAACTAGGCCTGATTTGTCGTGCCGACAGTCGCGGTGACCCGGTGATCCAACTGGCACCCCCACTGATCGCCGGACCCGCCGAGTTTGAGCTCATCAACAGCGTGCTGCGTCAGGCTCTCACCGAGGCCACCGCAGAGTTGGAGAACATGCGTCGGAGCACGTCGTGACAGGGAGAACACAGTGACCGTACGGTTTGATCTCGACGACACCGACAAGGTAATTATCCGCGAGTTGCAGGTCGATGGGCGCATGTCCTATAGCCGCCTCGCCCCGCTCGTCGGGCTATCGGAAGCCGCTGTCCGACAACGAGTCAACCGCCTGCAAGCCCGCAACGTGGTGCAGATCGTCGCTGTCACCGACCCAATGTCGTTGGGATACTCGATGCAGGCCATGCTCGGGATAAAGGTCGGTTCAGAAGTCGCCAGCACCGCTGAAAAGATCAGTCAGATCGCATCGGTTGACTACACGGTCATCACCGCGGGTCGCTACGACGTACTCGCCGAAGCAGTCTGCACCGACAATGAGCATCTTCTGGAGGTACGCAACCAGGTCCGCCGTGTTGATGGAGTGCTCGACGTGGAAGTAATGACCTACCTGCGCATGGTGCAACAAAACTACGACTGGGGAACCGCATGACCGCAGCCGTGGAGATCACCGGCATCACCAAACGATTCGGGGATGTCGTCGCCGTCGACAACATCGACCTGACCATTGCCGACGGCGAGTTTTTTGCTCTGCTCGGCCCCTCCGGATGCGGAAAAACCACCACTCTGCGGATGATCGCGGGCCTTGAGTTCCCCACCCAAGGGAGCTTGAAGATCTTTGGTGACGAAGTGGGGACGTTGCCACCCAACAAACGCCCGGTCAACACGGTCTTTCAGAACTATGCCCTGTTCCCCCATCTCAACGCGCTCGACAATGTCGCCTTCGGGTTGAAGATGCAAGGAGTCAACAAGTCAACCGCCCGGTCAAGGGCGCTCGAAACAATTGATCTGGTGCAGTTGACCGGCATGGATGCACGCAAGCCCTCAGAGCTTTCGGGCGGTCAGCAACAACGAGTGGCACTGGCTCGAGCGCTCGTAAACCAACCCAAAGTGTTGCTCCTTGATGAACCACTCGGTGCACTTGATCTCAAACTGCGCCAAGAAATGCAGGGAGAACTCAAGAACCTGCAACAGAACCTCGGCGTGAGTTTTGTGTTCGTCACCCACGACCAAGAAGAGGCGCTCACCATGAGCGACCGCTTGGCAGTGATGAACGACGGCAAGCTCCTACAGGTTGGAACCCCCGAAGAGATCTACGAACACCCCGCCAACCGTTTCGTCGCTGATTTCATCGGTCAAACCAACCTGTTAGAAGGCAGGGTCCTGGATTCTGAAACCGTTTGCCTCGCCAACGGCGCGCACGTAACTGGAATCAGCAACCACCCCATGGGAACCGAGGTAGCTGTGAGCCTGCGTCCCGAACGAGCCCATTTAGGCCCCCGAGACGAGACCCAATCACGCCAAGCCGCGGTTGACGGCGTGGTTGAGTCGGTGACCTATTTGGGCAATGCCCGGGTCTACCGTGTCCGGTTCGATTGGATGGTGATTGAAGTTCGAGAAGAGAACCGGCCCGGTGCGACATTGCACGAGCCGGGAACCCCAGTCTCCGTTTCGTGGGATCCGAGCGCCGTGTCGGTGGTGGCCGACTAGTGACCGCGATCAAACTCCCGTCCGACGCCGAAGCTGCGGTCGCCACACCGGAGTTCGAGGCCGCAGCAATTCGGCAGGAATCGCGGCGTGGCTTTCTGTTAGCCCTACCCAGCTACTCATATCTGGTGCTGTTCTTCGCGGTGCCGTTGGTGATTGTGGTGGTCTACTCGTTCGCCACTCGCAACCGCTTCGGCGGCACCGATTTGTCGGGCTGGAACTTGGCAAGCTACTCACGGCTCAGCGAGCCGATCGTCCGCGACATTTTGTTCCGTTCGTTGTGGCTAGCGTTACTAACCACCCTGATTTGCCTGGTCATCGCCTACCCATTCGCCTATTACCTAGCGACCAGAACCCCAGTCGTCCGCAACTTGATGCTGGTGTTCGTGATGATCCCGTTTTGGACCAATTTCCTGGTCCGCAACTACGCGTGGAGAGTCATTCTGGGCAACGACGGCCCCCTTACCGACCTAACCGAAGCCATCGGTTTAGGCGAGCGAGAGCTGCTGTTCAGCAAGACCGCGGTTGTTCTCGGCCTCGTCTACAGCTTCTTGCCATTCATGATCCTGCCTCTCTACGCTGCGATCGAACGCATCGACAAACGCCTGTTGGAAGCCAGCCGAGACCTCTACGCCTCAGGCTGGCAGTCGTTTCGCAAAGTCCTGCTGCCGTTGTCGATGCCCGGCGTGATCGCAGGCTCGATTCTCGTGTTCGTCCCAAGCCTCGGCGCATACGTCACTCCCGACATCTTGGGTGGATCCAAAACCACGCTGCTCGGAAGCTACATCGTGACCCAATTCCTGACCGCTCGAAATTGGCCCTTTGGCGCTGCACTGTCGTTCGTGTTGATGGCAGTGATGCTCACCACCACGGTCGTGTACTTCCGCAAAGGGGGGCGCACCTTATGAGCAAGGCCGTGAGTAGCGCCGTCGATCCTCGGGGCTGGACCAAGGGTCTGCTCAAGGCCAATGGCTGGATGGTGTATGCCTTCTTCTACGCCCCGATCTTGCTGTTGGTGATCTTCTCGTTCAGTGACAGCCGCAACGTGGGCGTCTGGGGAGGTTTCACTCTCGATTGGTACGAAGGGTTCGTCGACAGCCAACAAACCCGAGCCGCGCTCTGGAACTCGGTAAAGATAGCGGTGGTTTCCACTGTGATCTCCGTAGTTCTCGGAACCATGTCGGCGCTGGCTCTTGAGCGTTTCAAGTTCCGCGGCAAGCAGGTGTTCGACGCTCTGCTGTATCTCCCGATCATTATTCCCGATGTGACTATGGCCGTGATGATGCTCTTGTTCTTCGCAGAGTTCTTCGACGTGCTCAACGCTGTCTTCGGCACTGAACTTCGCAAAGGGTTCAGTTCGATCGCCCTGAGTCACATCGCCTTCAGCATCAGTTTCGTCTCAATAGTGGTGCGCGCGCGCCTGGCGGGCATGAGCAGCCACCTCGAAGAGGCTGCTCTTGATCTCTACGCCAGCCGTTGGCAAGCGTTTCGGTTTGTTACGTTTCCCCAGATTCTCCCGGGCATCCTCGGCGGAGCGTTGCTGGCAATGACCATTTCGTTGGACGATGTCGTCATCACCCAATTCGTTACCGGACCGGGTTGGACAACCCTGCCGGTGTACGTCTTCAGCCTTATTCGAAGGGGCGTCACACCGCTCATCAACGCCGTATCGGTGGTGATGCTGATGGCGTCCATGACCCTGGTCGCGCTGTCGTTGCTGGTCGAACGCGTCCGTAACGTAGGCACGAATCAAAGGAGAGGCTTTTGACCAGCCTCAACACCGGAGGAAAAAGATCACTAATTTGGGCCCTGCGCCCTTTAAGGAGAAAACCATGAAAAACCTAACTTGGCTGCGAATTCTCGCCGGTTTGTTGGCATTTACTCTGATCGCCGCCGCCTGTGGCGACGACGATGGGGATGCCCAACAAGCCTCATGCGAAGTTGGCGAGACCGACGGCAACCTCGCCATGTACAACTGGGCCGAGTACATCGACGAGGAACAACTCGCCGAATTCGCCTCAGAGCACGGCATCAGCTACACGCTCAGCACCTACGACTCGAATGAGGCGATGCAACCCATCGTCTCAGCTGGTGGGTCTGGGTACGACGTCATCGTGCCGTCGGACTACATGGTGTCAATCTTGATTGGCGCCGGCAGCATTCAGCCGCTCAACTTCGATGCCATCCCCAACGCCGCCAACATCTCCGCTGATTTCGAAGGGATTTATTACGACCCAGAAGGCGAGTTCTCTGTGCCCTATCAGTGGGGAACCACCGGTATCGGCGTGAACACCGCGGTGGTTGGCACAGACTTCCCTCGTTCCTGGGGCTTGATCTTTGATCCAGCCATATCCGGCGAGTTCGACGGTGAGATCCAGTTGCTCAACGACCCGCGCGAGACGATGGGCGCTGCCCTCAAGTACCTCGGATACTCGTTGAACACCACGAGCGATGCCGAACTCGATGAGGCCACAGAGTTGGTTGCGTCCACCGGCTCTCGTCTCGCAGCATTCAACACCGACTCAGCAGACGAGTTCCTCACCAGCGGTGAAACTGTCATCGCCCATGGCTACTCGGGTGACATGTTCGTCCAATATCTTGAGACCGACAACCCCGAGGACTATGTGTACTTCGTCCCTGAAGAGGGTGGTACTCGTTGGATTGACAACATGGCCATCCCGTTTGACGCACCTAATCCCTGCACCGCCCACACCTTCATCAACTGGATGCTGTCGGCTGATCAGGGTGCTGCGTTGACCAACTGGAACTACTACGCCACGCCCAACGAAGCCGCCTACGAATTGCTGGACCAAGAACTTCTTGACTTCATCAGCAATCCTGAACTCTACGCAGGCGGGGTTGAATCACTCGAAGAAATCGAAGACACCGGCGACTTTGAAATCAACTACGCCGATGCCTTCACAGAGGCCAAAGGCTGACACACGTCCCTTTCGGTGAGTCATGGACGGTGTGTGAGGTCTACGCTCAGTCCATGACTCAACCCTTTCGCTTCGGTCTTCAACTCCACTCGCCTATCGAAGGGATGAACTGGCTCGACTCTGCTCGCTACGCCGAGGAGCAGGGTTATTCGTCGATTCTCATTCCCGATCACTTTCACCACCAATACGGTCCGGTGACGGCGCTGGCGGCGGCAGCAGCGGTGACCACCGAATTGAAGCTCGGTGCGCTGGTTTTTGGCAACGACTATCGCCATCCGGTGACGCTGGCCAAAGAGATGGCGACCCTTGACCAGATCTCGGAGGGGCGCTGTGAGTTCGGCCTCGGCGCTGGTTGGATGCGCACCGACTACGAACAATCCGGGATGACCTATGACCGGCCGGGTCTGCGTATCGACCGGCTCCTCGAGAGCCTTGCGATCATCAAAGGGTGTTGGGCGCCCGGTCCGTTTGACTTTGCCGGCGAGCACTACACGATCACTGGCTACGACGGTCACCCCAAGCCGTGGACCGAGTCCGGGCCCCCGATCATCATTGGGGGCGGCGGTCCTCGAATGCTGGGGGTGGCGGCTGCGCACGCCGACATTGTCGGTGTCACCGCCAATCTGCGCTCTGGGGAGATCAGCGTTGATGCCATCGCTGATTCGATGCCGGCTGCCTATGACCGAAAGGTTGCTCGTTTGCGTGAGTGTGCCGGGAGTCGCATCAACGATCTGGAGATCAGCTCGCTCACCATGAACACCACCATCACCGATGACCGCGAAGGCACCCTGGGTCTGTTCGCCGAGTTGTTTGCTACTTCGGTGGCTGAGGTTGGCGAATCGCCGGCATTACTGGTGGGTTCGGTTCCTGAGATCGTCGAGACGCTGCAGCAGCGCCGCGAACGCTGGGGCTTCAACTATGTGGTCGTGCAGCAAGACGGGGGTCAAGGCATGGAGCATTTCCCCAAGGTTGTCGCCGCGCTGGCAGGCACCTGATCGGGCGAGGGATCCGCACATCGGGTAGTGGCCACAGTCGCCTAGCGACGGTGATCTATGCGACACTGACAGCGTGTTGATCCTGCTACGCCACGGGCGGACTGCGAACAACGCCGAAGCGCGCCTTCAGGGTGATTTGGATGTGCCGCTTGATGATGTTGGCAAGATCCAAGCTGAGCGCGCCGGCGAATACATCCGTAAGCGCTGGAACATTGACGCCACTGTCACCACTTCGCTGCAACGAGCCCAACAAACAGCGGAACTAGCTGGCTTTTCGCCAGACACCTGTGAGGTTGACGATCGCTGGCGGGAGATCAGCTTCGGCGAGTATGAAGGGCAACGAGTCAAAGAAGTGGTCCCAGATATGGGTGCTCGTTGGCATTCCGACATCAACTACCGGCCCGAAGGTGGCGAGTCGCTCTCTTCGCTTCACTCCCGTGTAGCCGATGCGTGTGTTGACATGACCGAACGTGCAGTCGACAAGAACATCCTTGTCGTGTCCCACGCAACACCGATCAAATCGGCGGTAATTTGGGCGACCGGCGGAGGTCCGGCCATGATCCTGCGGCTGTGGGTACACCCAGGCTCAGTCTCGGTCCTCGAGTACATAGGCGGAAGCCCGCTGTTGCTTGAGTTCAATCACCGTATCCACACGGCGTGATCCTCGTTGGCAGCGGTTGGCAGCGGTAGCTGCTACTTGCTCCACTGTTCTTGCTGCTACTTGCTCCACTGTTCTTGGAGTGTGGCGTATACGCCCTGGTCCCACGAGAACTCCACCATGTTGCCGTCAGGATCGCGCAGCATCGTGATGTAACCGATCGGCGAAGGCATCATCGTCGGAGGCATCGCCAAACATCCGGCGGACTCGCCTTTGCTTGCAATATCATCGATGTCGTCTTGCGCGGGCAATTCCATGCCGAGGTGGGCAAACGGGGCGAGGGTTGCTAGCGGTGCGTCGGCGAAGGGGTCTTTGCCTTCAAAAAACTGAGCGAGAACCAAGATGAACGGGTTGTTGGTTTCGCCGGGCATCCCCAACCAGGCGCCGTAACCGTCGCCATCTTCACGGCGGTCGATCAGTTCGAGAGGCGTGAATTCGGTGTACCACTTGACCGTGGCGTCCATGTCCTTGACTCGCAACGCGATGTGTGTCCATCGAGGTTCCGTTGGGTGGAGTTGGTAAGTCGATTCGGTCAAAGCAAGCCCTCCCGCCCTGAACCTACCATGGTCAGTTGGTCAGACCAACGCGCTGTCATCGCATGCCAACGGCATGTGGTATCTTGGTCGGACCGCTGAACCAGATTCCGGTCTAGCCGCTGGGGGCAACAAGCGTGATACCTGATGATCATCCGTTCGACCCGATAGCTCGCCAAACGGTCAGTTCGCAGATTCGGGCCCAACTGCTTGAGAGAATCACCACCGGTGAACTAGCCCCTGGTGCCCGGATGCCATCGGAGCGCGACCTGAGTGAACGTTTCTGCGTCGCTCGAACCTCGGTGCGAGAAGCGTTGCAGGGTCTGGCTTCTCTTGGTGTTGTCGAACGGCGGGGCAACCGGTCCTACGTTGCGGAGCATCTGCCTGAGGTGGTCGTTGCGCCGGATGGCAACGGGGACGGTAAATCGTTCGTTGCCGAGCTTTTTGAAACCCGTCGAGTGCTTGAAGTGCCGCTTTTTGAGATGGCCGCGGTGCGGGCCAGTGACGAAGACCGAGAACGCGTAGCGGCGTTGGCCGCCCGCTTCAACGGCTCTCTAGACATAGGCAAGTTCCGGCGCCTCGACCGTGAGTTTCACACCACGATCGCCGCAAGCTGCGACAATCCGCTGCTGATCGAACTGTACGGCAAGGTGCTCGATCGGCTCTTCCGTTCCGTCGAGTTCTTCACGCTGCTGAGTTCGGAAGCCAACCAAGCCGAAGTCACCAAGATCATCGCCGATTCCTCCGATGGTCACAAGGCTATCTCCGCCGCTTTCGTCGCCGGCGACGCAGCGGCCATGCGCTCGGCCGCCGAATCACACCTAGACCAGGTCGAACACTCCATGATCGACAAACTCACCTGAGTTCTTGAGCGGCGTTGGATCCTCGCGGATCCAGGGATCCGACTAGCCCGAAAGCACCGACTAACCCCCCGAAAGCACCGACTAACTGGAGTGGGTCCAGACGGCGTGGCGTTTCTCGATGAAGGCTTTGGGCCACTCGGCGCCGTCACCACGAGCTGCGTTGCGGGCCATCACGTCTATGGCCAACTTGTAGGCTTCATCGGTAGACATATCCATCTGGGCATAGAGCGTCTGCTTGCCGACGCCCTTGGCGTAGCGGCTGCCCCGGGTCGCCTTAGTCAACAAATCCAATGTGACGGATTCGAGTTCATCGGCGGGCACCACACGGTTGACGAGCCCCCAGTCGAGTGCTGTAGCAGCGTCGATGGTGTCGCCCGTGAGCGCCAACTCCACTGCCCGTTTCCGGCCGAGGGGACGGGCCACTGCGACCATCGGCGTGTGACAGAACAGCCCGCCTTTACCGCCGGGGGTAGCAAACCCCGCCTGCTCGCTGGCCACGATCAGGTCGGCACTAGCCGCGAGTTGCGCACCAGCAGCGGTGGCAAGGGCATGCACCTGAGCGACCACCACCTGGGGGATTTCCGCCATTGCGGTCATAGCCGATGTGCATAGGGTGAACAGCGCGCGTAGTTCGTCCTCGTTCATCTTCGCCATCTCGCCGAGGTCGTGTCCTGAGGAAAAGACGGGCCCGTTGGCCGCGAGCACGATGCCGGCCACTTCGCTATCGGTGCCTGTGGTACGCAAGGCGTCTTCCAGTTCAGTCAACATCTCCGATGACAGGCAGTTGCGCCGCTCCGGCCGGTTGAGTGTGATCGTTACGTAAGCATCATCACGTTCGTAGAGAAGATTGCGATAGCCCATAGATCCCCCACTCTAATTCGCTCCCGCCTCGCCGAACATTCAAGAATTAGGCTCTCGCACCGCGCCGGTCAACAGGATGCCTCCTGTGAGGGCTACCAAGGGGGCGGACCCGAACACGAACGCTCCGACAATCATGCCGCCCAGTACATTCGCGCCGGCAATAACGGTGACGGAAATACCCGCGACCTGGATGATCAACGAACCAAGCTTGCCGATCGTCAAGAGCTCAAAATAACCGCCGACGATGAGCAGCAGCGCAACCGACGCCAAGATGAGCACAGGAATCCCGTAGGAAACGTCAGGATCCACTCCATTGAGGAGTCCAGGCCAGGTCATCCAGTCAAGCAAAAACGAAGCGACGATAGCCAAGACCGCGCCAAGCCCCGCTGGGAAAGGGCTGGAAAGCTCTAGCTTTGCCTGGTCGACAGATTCGACAGCCACCAGAACCGCCCCCACCACTGCAACTGCAGTGCCCACCAATCCGAACCATGGTCCAGCGTCGAGTTGTCCCGAACTCGTGCCAACAATCGACAAGAAAACCACGGTGACGCTGAAGGAACCTAGAGCCGTGCCCAGGGTGACCCCGATCGACCAGTCCCGAAGCAGAAGCGACAATCCAAGCACGAAGACGGCCAATCCCGTACCCAAGGTGGTGCCGCCGATACCAGCTACGTGGGGCAAGCTGTCGCCGCCTACCTTCAGCCAGCTAAGCAGGCTGGACAGGACCATAATCGCCGCGCCAACCCTGACCACAACACGGCCTTCAACGTTTATCGTTGACCTCGACGATGGGACTTCGTCCCCACTTGGACTGGCTTTGGCGGCATCCTGAGATGCCGGGTCCAAATTGGCGTCTGATGGTTCGTCGAGGTTTTCAATGCTCATGCTTGTGAACAGTAGCAGGTTCGCCCTCCACCGTCAGTCGAACCGCGACCGGGCACGGCAAACAAGCGGTGAACAGTAAGGTGCGACGATGACTCCCAAGCCACACCCGCGGAAGGGACCGACATGAGAGTCATTGTGTTTGGTGCCACAAGCCAACTGGGACGACAAGTTTGGCGCAAGGCACTCGACGCCGGACACCAGGTCACCGTCTTCGGCCTCTCAGTGAAGAGACTCTCCGAAGAAGAACCGGCACTGAAAACAATCATGGGTGACTTGATTGATGCTGGCGCGGTGCCGAAAGCCATCGCTCGCCAAGATGCCGTCATCATTTGTCTGGGCACCGATTACAGAGAAGAACATGCGGAACCCTCGGCCAGTACCAACATCATTGTCAATGCGATGGTCCGCTACGACGGCAAACGCCTCGTCGTCGCCACCACGACCGAACACGGCCTGTACAAGGAAAAAACTTCAATGATGGCCCACTTCCCGCGTTTCGCAGCCTTGGCTGGCACTGGCGCTGGCGGTTTCAGCGTCGGTGTCGCTGGCGGCTTCTATATGTATGGAGGCCACGCACCTCAAGAAGACATCATCAGGGGCAGCCCGCTCGACTGGACCATCGTCCGTGCCCCCGTGATCAACGACAGATTGGCTCCCGGCTGGGTCGAGCGCAGCACAAACGTCAGCAGAGAAGACGTCGCCAGCTTCATGGTGAAACAACTAACCAACCTCACCAACAACCACAGAACGATCACCGCTCGGAGTTCTGAAGGCTCGCCGCCCATAAGCGAACCACACGCCGCCGAACCGACCCCAAGCGAACCACCCTCCGAAGGCAAGTTCGACGACTATCCGCTGGGTCCCGGTGCCGGGACAAAAAAACGACGCTCCTGGCGGTCTCGCCGAACTCCCTAACAGACACCACAAGGCCTACGAATCCACACCAAATGATATTACATAAATTTCTCTCTTAGTTAGTAGCTTTAGAATAAATTTTAGATATTTTTAATATATGTCTTTGACTTCACTACTAAAAGCCAACGACAGTGCCGTCTCGCGCTTCTTCAAGGAAGTTCTGCCTGAAACGCGGCACATCGTGGCTGGGACAAACTCCGAACTCAAACGAGTCGAGACAGTTCGAGCGTCCGGGCACCTAGCACCCTGGTACCCCACGTTGGGCACAGCGATCGACTACCGATTGCGTTACTACTTCCCTGCAACCCGCCCCGACGAACTGATCGCACACCAGGGTGCTCTGCGTCTCGCGTTTATCTACGATCATCTCTCGCTGCCCGTCGAGGTGGTCGAAGAATTCTTCGATTGCCTCTGTGACCTGCTCCGCAGAATACAGCCCGCAGCTCAACGTCTCCCACCAGAACAGGAACGCGAGATGTGCAGGTACTGCTTCGTGCTAGCCCTGTTCGACCAAGTGGTCCGAGCCGGTCCCAACCCGAACTCGGCACTGTTCTCAATGGCGGAACCTTCCTTCGAAGCGTTGCTCCAACTCGCTCCCGAAGCCTGCCTGGAGGATCTGTGCCACCAATCGTGGCTGTTCCACGATCAACTCGGAGACCAAACCGGGAGACCGCATGCACTGAATCCAACATTCAGTGGAAGTAACGATGTCGGTGGCGCTGACGCCGACCTGATCCTCGACGGATGCTTGATCGACTTCAAATCGACCATTAACCCCAAGATCACCAGCACTTGGTTGTACCAGCTTCTCGGCTATGCGCTGCTTGACTACCGGGACGAGCATCAGATCACCAGAGTAGGTATCTACTTCTCACGCCAGGGAGTGCTGTTGCAATGGGACCTGGCCGATCTGATTCGCGAACTGTCGACGGGCCCACCGATAGGTGTAGACCAGATGCGGACGCAGTTCAGTTCTCTGTTTTCTGGCGGATCTAGATTTTTAGACCTCTAATTTTCAAATCTCTTAAACTACCGTATAGTGAACTCATGATCGACGCAAATACTTTCGCCAGCGACCCCGCCGCCATTTTCTACGGACCGCTGCTCCGGTCCCAATCTCTCGCTTTTGACCGCCTATTCGAGTTGCTGAACGACCTAGAAAACGTTCAGTGCCTAGTCAGCACCGCGGCTGACGGCCGGCCTGCGCTAGACGGTGTGGTTGTCCTCATCGAGGCCGACCCTGATATCCGAGCCGTGTTGGATTCGGATGGTGACTCCCACCAGTTCCGCAAAGCCGTCGGCGTAGCCGTCAGGCAAAAAATGGAAGAAATAGGATGGCAAAAAAACGGAGAGACGAAAGGGAACGTAACAAACTCCACTCTCTTCACCAGGTCACAACTCTACGTCCCGCAACCCTAAGCAGGAACCCTCAAAACAGGACAACATCATGCTGCGCCTAAGTGCCGAGGACTTCACCCTCGATCCCCACGCCGCCAAGTACCGAGACCAACTCCAAGCGCACCGTGATGCGTTTGAGCGTCTATTCGCATTGCTCAACGATCCGGCGAACGAACAACGTCTCATTGATGCCGAGTTGTATGACAAACCTGCTCTGGCCGGCGTCGTTCGACTCATTGAGGACGACCCAGATATTGCCACGCTCGTGGAGTCGGACCGTTTTCGCCAGACCGTCGGCGTAGCAGTGAAGCTGAAGATGGCCAAGCTCGGGTGGCGAAAGTCGGGCAAGAAGGGGGCAGTCAAAGGAGCCCGATACTTCGCAAAAGCCGAGCGGTACATCAAGCAACCAGGCACCGAATCGGGTTACACCACCAAGGCACTGGCTGCGCTGGAGGCCGTGGCCCAGATAGGGGAAGACCTCGAAAGAGGGAACACAAGCCGCTCCCTCATGGATGCACTTGAAAGAACGAGGCGCGAGTCCGGGCGCGTATTCTAAGATGCTGCTTGTCCTCGACAGCGGGCCGCTCGGCTTGCTGAGCAACCCGACATCGACCGGCTTGAATCAACAAGCTCGGGCGTGGGCTGAGTCCCACCTGACCAAAGGAGACCGGTTCATCGTCCCTGAGATCGTCGACTACGAGGTAAGGCGCGAACTGCTGCGTGCGAGCAAACAACGTGGTCTCGAAAGACTTGATGTGCTCGCCGATGCCTTCGGATACCTACCGTTGACAACGGCGATGATGCGAGACGCCGCCGCTCTGTGGGCCCAAGCGCGAAACGCTGGATTGCCCACCGCGCACGACGAATCCTTGGACTGCGATGTCATCCTGGCGGCGCAGGCTCGAAACGTCCCGGCCGACGACCCCGCGGAGACCGTGGTCGTGGCCACTACCAACACCACTCATCTGGGCAGATACGTGGACGCCAGACAGTGGACTGATATCTGACTCCGGCTCCGGGGAAAGGCATCGCTGAACACACTGGTCGGCTTGGGTGGTGCCGTCGGATTCTGTGTCAGTATCTGACATGACCGCAGCCGAACGATTCAGCGGGGCTTTGGAGGCTCGGACGATCATTGATCCGGGCGTGTTGGCCAACCCATACCCGTTCTTCGAGCGGCTCCGCCAGGAGCAACCAGTCTGGTTGGTGCCGGGACTCGACTTGGCCTTCGTGGCGTCGCACCAACACATCGTGGACGCTCTCCGGCGGATAGACGACTTCTCCAACCACCTCAACGTTTTGGTGATCACCGGCGATGACGGCTCGCCCGCCCTGTTCCGCACAGACGATCTCGGCGAGGGCACCACCACCCTGGCCACCGCCGACCCACCCGAGCACACCAAGCACCGCAGCGTGGTGTTCCCCGAACTAGTGGCCCGTCGCATGGAGGAGATGCGTCCCTATGTCGAGTCCATCGTCGCAGACCACATAATCAGCGCCCGAGCCCAGGGGACGCGGGTTGAGTGGGCCAACACGGTTGCCCATCCCATTCCCGCTCGGGTTATCGGACACCTGATTGGGCTACCCGATAAGGACTGGCCCGATGTGATGCGCTGGGCGCTCCAGGGCGGTCTGATGCTGGGCGGAATTCGCGATCTTGTGGCCATGGCTGCCTTGGCCGTCGAGATGGGAGATGCCGCGCCGTATCTCGTCGAGAAGCTGTTCGAGGCCGGTAACTCTCCAGGTAGCGACCTCGTAGGGGTGTGCGCCAAGGCGGTGGCCAGCGGTGACCTCAAGACGGAGGACGCCATCGGAACCCTGGTGGTCCTGCTCGGGGCGGGCGGCGAGTCGACCGCTTCGCTGATCGGCAACGCCACACGGATGTTGGCCGACGATCCCGAACTCCAAGACCAAATCCGGGCTGACCACAACCTCATCGAGCCCTTCATCGAGGAGGCACTGAGACTGGAATCGCCGTTTCGAGGCCACTATCGCCAAGTAAAACGAGAATGCGAGCTTGGTGGCGTCACCCTCAAAGCTGGTACCACCGTCATGTTGCTTTGGGCTTCAGCCAACCGCGACCCCACCGAACACGACCGCCCCGATGAGGTGGTACTGAACCGCCGCATCCCCCGCAGTCATCTGGCGTTCGGTCGGGGCATCCACCATTGCGTGGGCGCTTCTTTGGCCCGCATGGAGGGTGCCAGCTCCATCAAACGGCTGCTGCAAGAGACCAGCTTCTTCTCCCTGGCCGACGACGACCCACCCCAATGGGAGAGCAGCATGTTCGTGCGTCGCCACGAACACCTACCCCTTGACATCTCCTGGAACTAGCTCAGTTCTTGGTAGCTAACCTCACCTCTGGACCGCACTTGCACTGGATCTGGGTTTGGAAGAGTTACATCGCCGGGCGGCCGACTCGAGTCGTCCCCCGCTGGCATAGACCTTGATCAAGGATTCCTCTCCCAGCATCTCGGCAACTGCTCGAGGCGAACGCGTAACGTCTAGTTCCAGGTTGGGTGAGATACGAACAGATGACCAGTGCTACCTATCAACCACTAGATCGAACCAGCAGCCAGACGAGGGCTATTACCCACATCCAGGTGATCCAGAAAGCGAGAAACACTCTCCAACGGCGCAGCAGACGTGCTGCGAGCGATGTCGTCTCTCGCGAAAGAATAACCGCTCCCGCCAATGTGAGCGGAAAGGTCAACAGCGCCAAGGACTCAACGAGTTGAGCGTCCGACGGTAGCTGGATTGCCACGCACCCCGCGGCGAACATCAACAACGACAACCAAACCACAACTATCTTATGTCCTAGTCGGGCCTTCGCACGAAGTCGGATTCGTGCGAAGCGCTGTTCATCGGAGCCAGCCGCGTAGATCGCAATGGCATCTAACGTCACGCGAGCTTCGACCACGGGTACAGTCTCACGTTCGTCAATCAGATCAGTGATCCGAGGGGGACCAAGTACGACGTCGTGGTCCGCGGCGCGGATCTCGATATGTGTGGTCCTCGCTTCACCGAGTACCAACATCTGATCTAGGTCAGACCGGGTCGTTATGATTCGAACGAAACGCTCCACACGCTCCCACCTCGTGAGTGACGCCGGTGTCGCTGAACGAGCAGCCGGCGGTACTCCGATCCAGGGGCGTTGCTCCGACAGCTTGACGGAACAGGTCTGCCCAACGGGAACAACAGTTTCAAGAATCACCTCCCACCTGCGCCCGTACTCGGCGAGAGTCCGTAGAGACCTATCGTTAATCGTCTCGATTGTTTCACAAAACCGCTCCAAAAGTTCTTCAATATCCTGAAGTCCATTTGGACGTTCTGGCATAAAAGGAATCGCAAGGAGAATACATTCTGAAGACGACTCGGAGTCTTCACCCTCCCCTAGTGCCGTGACCAGTCGTTGTCGAGCACCATCAATGCGACGCAGCCATCGTTCGACGTGAACGGGCTCAATGTCTAGCTCCAGATCTGCATTGAGGTAGGCGGCCAAGGCCCTTTGTCGCCACACATCTTCAAAACCGGGCAACAAACGACGCCAAGGTCGTGGCTTGGCGTCGTTTCGATGATTCCGCCAAGGTAGCGCGGTGTAGGCCGAAATGCCTCGCCAAAGATTGTCGAGCAGGGGTTGTTCGCCTAGAGCCTCGGCTGTCGAGGTGTGCCAGGTATGCCGCTTGCAACTCTGAGTCCTTTGCCCGAGGCAGCAGCGCACAGGATTCGCCCTTGACCCCACTGAAGTTGACGTTGAGAAGGAGTTGTTTGGGCCGAATCGTGAACGGCAGAAGCAGCCGCACACGGTCGCCGGGTTTGACGGTTGGTTCGTAACGGCGGATCAGATCGACGGGCAGGTGTAATTGGTACGCGGTCGAGACATCGACGTGATCGCTGTCGCGCAGGACGATTTCGTAAATGGCACGCTCGCGCCAGGCCTTCGTGTCATCTAGGAGAGCAAAAGTCAGATCTCGTTGATTGGCCAAGTCGATGAACGGTGCCGGCATCGGCGCCGAGGATTCGCCTGAACGCAAATCGTCGGTGGTTGACATCACCCGAGTCCCTCCGCGCCGCCTTCTGGCTAACCGGCTCCAGAGTCGACTCATGGCAGCATCCGTTCAAACCCGCAGCCAACCCAATTACACCATGCTCCGATTGTGCGCACGCATGAGTCCCTAGTCTCGCCTGGTAGTTGGGGCGACTCACTACGATGGAGAGAGTGGCGTTCATCGCCGCCGCTACGGCTGAAGCCATGCATCTGTCTGCCTCGGGTTGAACTATTCAACATTAGGTTCCTACCAACCCGAATCCTCTTGGCGCGGCGAGCACTTGACAGGATGGAAGTCACCGGCTCGTTTTTCGGAACTAGGCTTGACGTCAGGAGAGAAGCATACGGTTTCGTCCGAAGGGCCGTCGGACCGTCCGTTAGTCGGCGCTCGACCCGGAGAAGTGCTGGGCGCAATGCACGACCCACCGGCTGAAAACCGGCCTGACTTACCCTGATGGCAAACTTGGGAGAAGAGCGGATGTCCTCAGCCCTTGCCTGAGAGAATATCTCATTGTGTTAGCCTAAAACGAGAGAAAAGGGAGATGTGTCAATGCCCAAGGAGCGAACGGACGAGGATGGTCGGAAAATTGCAGCTAGGGACCAAGCGCCAGCTGGGTGGACGAAGCGCGAACCCAACGATGGAGGGTTTGCCATCACCAAGAAGTCCCGAGGCCGAATCGGAGGAGTGCGGCGTGAGCGTTGAGCAGGATGTCAGGCCACCCACAACCGAGCAGGGTCCCGGCAGCCCTAGCAGTGTTCGGTATCTCTGAACCTTGATAATGGAGGACCGGTCAACGTACTTGATCTCGGATTTGGTGTGCTCAGTACCTGACGGTGAGGCACGCCATTTACTCGCTGACCTCCTTGGACGTGACGAGCATGCCGCCTTTGTGCGCGGGTTGGCCGAGGATCCAGATCTCGCCACCACATGAGCCAGACGGTACTCTCGGAGCCGTCGCGGCTTCTGAACACCTCTCTGCGCCGCTCTGCGTCTGGGCCGGAGACGACGGGCCGCGGATTCGGTCTGCGATGTCCCATCTCGGCTGTGACTACCGCTCAATTTCTCGCTGAAATAGGGTGAGACCATGATGCAACAGGCTGAGTTGACCCACCTCAAGAATGACGAGCCCCTCGAAGACGTGTTGGAGGTGCTCGACACCGACGGGGCGGTGATTGTCGAGGAGTGCTTCAGCGCCGAGTTGATCGAACAGATCCTTTCGGAGTTGGCCCCACACATAGAGAAACCAGACGCCAACAGAACCCACATCAACCCGATCATTGCTGACTTCTACGGGGAACACACACGCCATGTCACCGGTTTGTGCTCCAAGTCGCCCACTTTCGTCGCGGAGGTGCTGCTTCATCCCCTGATGCTCGGCGTCGCCGATGCCGTGCTAGGGCCGAGCTGCGCCGACTACCAACTGAACGTGGCCCACATGCTGGTATTGGGACCTGGCGCTGAGGCGCAGTTTCCTCACCGTGACGAGGACGTGTGGGTACACATGCCGAGTCCCCGTCCCGAGATCGAATCGGCGTCGATTACCTCTCTGTGTGACTTCACCCCGGAGATCGGCGCCACCCGGGTGGTTCCTGGCAGCCACCGCTGGGAACGCGACCGCCTGCCCGAACCACACGAGTTCGCCGATGCCGAGATGCCCGCCGGTTCAAGGGTGATCTACCTGGGCTCCACCATCCACGGTGCCGGCTCGAACACCACCACCGACCAGCACCGGCCCGCATTCCACCTGAGCTACATGCTGGGTTGGCTCCGCTGCGAGGAGAACAACTGCTTGGCCACACCCCCCGATATCGCCCGTACCCTGCCGCGCCGGGCCCAAGAACTCCTCGGCTACGACGTCCACGACGCCATCAAAGACGCCGGCGGTTTCCTCGGCGCTCTCGACATGAAGATCCCCGCCGACATGCTCGCCTCCGGCGAACTCTGAGCTTCAAGCGTTTAGAGTAGATTTAGAGCAGCCGCCGAAACCCCAGGTAAACCCATAAAACACTAGTCTGTAATTCCTTTAGTGTCTTTAAATCCGAGCTTTCCAGTAAGCACGAGGATCTTTCGGCGATTGTCCCACCCATTCGATCAACCCTTCCTCTTGGAGTGCTCGAAGGTGCCGCAAGACTACAGGGCGAGATTCCCCCGTAATTACTACTACGTCCCCTGTGCTGAGCCTTTCCGCCGCGCGTATCTCCCGCAGTATGTCACGTGCCCCCATCGGTAGACGTTGCTCAAGTTCCCGGTTCACCGGCAGACACGAGAGGACTAGTCGAGCACTGCCCGAAGTTTGCTCGTAGACGGGGTCAGTCAATCCAGCCAGGTTCATCTCCTCGAAGATTCTTCGGATTCCCTCTCCCAATTCTTGCCCGAATCTGAGATCAGCGCACACCCGTGCGATCCGCGGATTGCGGGCAAAGCGGGTGACGTCCCTAGGCTCGTGAAGGTCGACGATGCCCGGAAAACGCCCAGGGCTCTCAATTTCAATGCGATCATCAAAAATCTCAACTCTTATGTGATCACCGCTTATGTTGTACGACCGGTGTATGACCGCGTTCACTAGACCTTCCAACCAAGCATCTTCGGGAACCAGTGGAATTCGCTCGAATCGCCCCCCGCTGACAAGAGCTCGACGAGCAGGCATAAGGTCGAAGATCGCCTGACGAGCATGCCCGATTTGCACCGGGATCGGACCTTCGACCCGTATGTCGTCGAGCAGTTTCTGACGTGCGCCTGCTCCCCTCTCGGTCCCCTGATAACGCAACACCCGCACGTACGCCTCTGGTAGCCACACTTGCGGGTTCGCACCGAATAGCAGGATTGCTGCAGTGGTTACTTCCCCGGCTCTGGTGAGCAGGTTGCGGGCTTGCAACAGCCGGTGCGGGTCGGCATGTCCGACCGCCTCGGCGTACGATTCAAGCCAGTGAGCGTCGAAGTCGTCAAAGGCCGCTTCGGAAACAGGGGTGATTTCGTAGGACGCCTGCCCCTTGTCGTAGAGCAGGTCCCGTCTTTGGTCGAAGTTGAGTTTTCGGTTCTCGTCGCCTACCCGGAGGAAGACCTCGTCCTTGTTGGTGGCGTGTACCTGTTCGGAAGCTTCGATCTCCAAAACAAGAAGTGTGTCTGAACTGCCGTCGGCCCCGACGCACTCAACAGGCTTGTCCGTGCAGCGCACGGTCGGTTGTGTGAAATCAAACGCAACCTGTTGCATTGCCGAGAGTGACTTGGAACCAGCGGACTTGAACCCTTCGACCCGGCCATCCTGGAGTCCCAGAACCACGGTGCCCCCCTCGGCGTTGGCAAAACCGACAAGGGTCTCCGCGAGCCTTGTCAGAGCTACGCGGGCTCCCTTTCGCTCAAACCACTGATCTTCGGATATGGACAGGAGCGCTTCGCCTAGCTTGGCGGGAGGTTCGGCTAGTGCTTGTTGGACCGCCACGGTGGACATGTATCTACTCTAAACTATTTAGAGTAGATACATGTAGATCGTCTTCTGTCAGCACATCACCGCAAGGCTGGTCACGCCGGGTCAGGGGGTTATGCCGAAGGGGGTTAGGGCGGTGCGCGCGGCTTCGCTGGATTGGGTGAGGAAAACGGCGCTGTCCCAGTAGTCGGTGCGGTGGGTGATGAATCCGTCCGCAACGACTAGACGTTGCACGCCTCGCACGGAGATCGGTCGCTCGCCTTGCCAGCGGGCGGTCATGGTGTAGAACGCTGCGACCTCTGAGCCTTCCACGACCAGGTGCTCGATTTCGTAGCGCAAATCAACCATGTCGGCGAGGAAACCGACCAGCCGCTGGCGATACACATCGCGCCCGACGCAACCTGCCCCAAGAGCAGAGGTGTGCTCGTTGACAAAGTCGGGCGACACATGGGCAGCGACCGCTTCGGCGCTGCCGCTGGCGAAGGATTCCAGATAGGAACGGGCGATCGCGCTCGGGGTAGCTGCTGCGTTGGATTCATTCACGGACCTCACTATAGAATGCCGCAAATGGTCAGTTGGTCTGACCAAACGGGAAAGATCCCCGTGGGGAGGGGCGGTTCCAATGACAACATTCGCAGACCGAGCACCGCTACAAACGGCCTGGTATCCGGTCGCAGAATCGACCGATGTCACAGACAAACCCCATTCCACCCGGCTTCTCGGAGAAAACCTCGTCCTGTGGCGCGCCCATGACGGAGACCTGGTCGCCGCGCCCGACAAGTGCCCACACCGGCAAGCTCCGCTCTCAATCGGCACGTACAACCAAGGCGCGCTCACCTGCGCATACCACGGCTGGACATTCGGGGAACAAGGACGATGCGTGCTCGTGCCGTCGTCAGGTCCAGGAGCTCCCATACCGCCAACTGCACACTTGAATTGTCACAACGTGCAAGAACGATACGGGCTGGTCTGGGTATGCCCCGGCGAACCAGCAGTCGCAATTCCAAGAATCCCCCAAGACGAAGACCCGGCGTTTCGCAGGTTGAACACCGGAGTCGAAACTTGGAAGGTGTCCACCCCTCGACTGGTCGACAACTTCATGGACTTCAGCCACTTTCCGTGGGTCCACACCGGCACGTTCGGCCTCGGCCAAGACCCGCTGATACCCAAGCTCAACCTGCTGCAACTCGACGAAGACTTCTACGGCTACATATACGAGGTGTACGCCGCGAACCCCGACGAAGCCACCGCTCTCAGCGGCAGCGAAGAAGACGTAGTGCATCGTGTGATGACCACCGGCTTCGCTCTGCCGTTCATGGTCAGAAGCACCATCCGCTACGACGACGGCCTCGAACACATCCTGCTGTTAGTCAGCACACCTCGCGACGACCTCGAATCTTTGTTCACATTCGTTGTTTGGAGAAACGACGACCACAGCGTTGAGCCCGAAGAAATCGTCGCCTTCGACCGTGCTATCGGAGCAGAAGACAAAGCCATGCTCGAACAGGTGCCCGGGACTCTGCCGCTCACCCGCACCGGCGTCGTCAACGTGCAATCAGACAAACCGTCGGTTGAGTGGCGTCGCTGCTTTGCCGAGTTCATCCAACTGGAGGCGTAATGAGAGCTAGCGACAGGACACATCGATGATCAGCGGCATGAACCACGCCGTGCTGTACGTGCGCGACTCCGAACGGCATCGAAACTTCTACGAGGACGTGCTCGGGTTCAGCACCGTCGTCAACGCAGTTGGGCAATACGCATTCATGCGCGCGCCCGGCTCCGAAAACCACCACGACATCGCCTTTTTCGCCATCGGCGAAAACTCCGGCGCATCGCAGGCCGGACGGCAGACAGTTGGCATGTACCACATCGCCTGGGAAGTAGCGACCCTTGCCGAACTAGTCGAAATGGAACAACGGTTACGAGCCGCAGGTGTCCTCATCGGTGCCTCAGATCACGGTGTCAACAAGAGCCTGTACTGCAAAGATCCCGACGGACTCGAGTTCGAAGTGATGTGGCTCGTGCCCCCCGATCAATGGGGTGCAGACGAACACCAAGCGATCATCCGACCCCTGGATCTGGCCGCAGACATGAAACGCTTTGCCGGCTCGGCGGCCAACCCCGCAGCCGACCCCGCAACCGATCTGACGAAAGAGACAGCGTGAACCTCTCCAACCACTACTGCCACTTCTTCGAAGAGGACGAGTTCAGCGAGACTGACCGGCCGGGATTCAGGCGGCGGGTGATAACAGGAGAGAACCTGCAACTTTGCTTCTGGCGCATCAAAGGCGGTGCGACTGGGTCGTTTCTGCACAAACACGACGACAATGAACAACTCGGGATCATCGTGCGGGGTACGCTGGACTTCCGAATTTTCGACGGCGAAGAGTCCGACAACTCATCGCAACGAGAGGTGCTGAGCGCCAACCAGGTGTACCTGGCAGCACCGGGCGTGTGGCACGGCGACAGCATCTTCGTGGGCGACGACGAATACGACGAATGCTGGATCCTCGACGTGTTCAGCCCGCCACGCGACGATTTGGTGGCCGGCTGATGGCAGATTGGAGGCTCGCAGTCGACATCGGTGGGACGTTCACCGACGTTGTGCTGCTCGACGCCGAATCCGGGCGGATCGTTGTCGACAAAACCCTCACCACACCCGCCGCGCCACTCGATGGCGTGCGCACCGGGCTTACGCAGCTACTCAAACGGGCGGGCGTGCAACCCCGAGACATCACCGCGCCCATCGTTCACGCAACAACACTCATCACCAACGCTTTGATCGAAGGCAAAACCGGGCGTGCCGCGCTGGTAACCACGCAAGGGTTCGGTGACACGCTGCTCATCCGCGATGAACACCGTTACGACATGTATGACCTGCAAATCGAGTTCCCGGCACCGCCAATCCCCCGCGAGCTGACCTTCGAACTCAACGAGCGGACCATCGCCGATGGCAGCATCGCTACTGACCCGAGCACCGAAGACCTCGAAGAGTTGACCCAACAATTGCGTGACGCCGAGATCGAGTCGATTGCTGTCTGCTTGCTCAACTCCTACGTCAACGCAACCAACGAACAGAAAGTGGCCGCGCACCTGCGTCAAGCCTTAAGCGTTCCCGTCTGTATCTCCGCCGACATTTCACCACAAATCCGCGAATACCCGCGGATGACCACCACTGCTTGCAACGCGGCCACCATGCCTGTCATCGGCCCGTACCTCGACGAACTCCAAGAGTGGCTGTCGGCGGAGGGGTTCGGAGGTTCGGTGCTGATGATGTTGTCCAACGGCGGGGTTGTGTCGGCCACCGACGCTGCCCGCGGGCCGATCCGTCTTGTCGAATCCGGGCCTGCGGCAGGTGCGCTCGCTGGAAGCTGGTTCGCCAAACGACTCGACATCAAGAGGCTCCTCTGTTTCGACATGGGCGGCACGACCGCCAAAGCCTGTCTCATCGAACACGGTGAGCCAGAGCTGACCAACATCTTCGAGGTAGCCCGGGCCTACCGTTTCAAAAAAGGATCCGGCTATCCCGTTTCGGTGCCTTCGGTGGACCTCGTCGAGATCGGCGCCGGAGGCGGCAGCTTGGCTCGGGTGGATCAGTTCGGTTTGTTGAAGGTCGGCCCTGAGTCGGCCGGGGCTGATCCTGGACCGGCGAGTTACGCCCAAGGCGGGACAATTCCCGCGGTAACCGACGCGGATGTGATTTTGGGCTTGCTGGATCCCGATGCCTTCCTCGGTGGCGACATGCCACTCGACGCATCACTGGCCGATGCTGCCACCAAAACCGTGGCCGAAGACCTATCCCTGTCCATGATCGACACCGCCGCGGGGATCCATGACGTTGTCAACCAGAACATGGCGGCAGCAGCGTCGATGCACGGCGTTGAGATGGGCATGGACCTTCGAGGGATCCCCGTAATCGCCTTCGGTGGTGCCGGCCCGGTTCACGCCTGCGGTGTAGCTGAGTTGCTCGAATCTGACGAAGTGATATTCCCGGTCAACGCCAGCGTCCTGTCTGCGTTCGGGACGCTGGTGTCGCCTGTGCGCATCGACCTCGCCCGCTCAATGCCCCGCCTGATCAACTCCGTTGACCCCGCAGAACGAGACCGTCTGCTCGACGAACTCCGCGACGAAGGGCGCCGCGTTCTTCGGGCTGCGGGGGTTCCCGACAGTGCGATCATGTATCGCTACGGAGTTGACGCCCGCTACGCCGGGCAGGGCAACGAGATCACCATCTGGGTTGGTGAAGGTACCTCATGGCCCGTCGAGCAAGCCCAAGTGGTCGAAGCATTCGAAGCCGAATATCGCCGTATCTACGGAATGACCATTCCCGACGTGGAAGTAGAGGCCATCACCTGGCGATTGTCGGTCTCCGCCGCACCTACCCCATTCGAGCCGGCTACGCCCGGCGCAGACAACGCGGCGGCTCCGGCTACGCCCGGCGCAGACAACGCGGCGGCTCCGGCTACGCCCGGCGCAGACAACGCGGCGGCTCCGGCTACGCCCGGCGCAGGCAACGCGCCGGTGCCGAACCGCAGCAGACCGATGGTGTTCGGACGTGGGATCGCAGCGGTTGACACACCGGTGTATGTCCGCAGCGAACTGGCAGTCGGAGCCAGGTTCAACGGCCCGGCAGTAGTCGAAGAACGCGAAACCACCACAGTCATCCGCCCAGGTTGGTCCGTAGAGGTCGCCGCAGACGGAAGCCTGATGGCAACGAGGATGCACCCATGACTGCAACGGACATGCCACAAGCAACCTTTGACCCCATTGAGCTTGAGATTCTCTGGCAATCGCTTATATCGACGGTCAACGAGCAGGCCCGGGCGCTGCAACGCTCAGCGTTCTCGCCGATCGTGCGCGAAGCCGGAGACCTCGCAAACGCGGTATTCGATCGCCGCGGGCGCATGGTCGCTCAAGCGGTAACCGGCACACCGGGCCATATCAATTCGCTCGCTATCGGCGCTTCGAAGATGCTCGAAGAATACCCGTTGGATCAGATCGAACCCGGTGATGTGCTCATCACCAACGACCCCTACAAAACCGCCGGTCAGCTACTTGATGTGACGGTGCTCGTACCTGCATGGCGCAACGGTCGCATCATCGCTTTGTTCGGCTCGACCATCCATCACACCGATGTGGGTGGCTACGGCATCGGCGCCGGCGGACGAGACGTCTTCGAAGAGGGTCTGTGGATTCCCATCTGCAAGCTGATGAAAGGTGGTCAGCGCAACCCCGACGTGTGGAAGTTCATCCTCTCCAACGTTCGCCAACCCGACCACATGGCCGGTGACCTGCACGCGCAGATGGCTTCTGGAGAGGTAGGTGCGCAAAGGCTGTTCACGCTCTGCGAAACGCATGGACTTGACGACATCGAAGCGTTGGCCGACGAAATCATCAACCGATCCGAGCATGCAACCAGGGCGAGCATCCAGGCGCTCCCAGCCGGGACCTACAACGCCGACGCGATGCTCGATCTCGCCGATGCCAGCCGCATCAACATTGTCTGCTCACTTGAAGTCGACCCTGTCGCTGGTGAGATCACCGTCGACTATGAGGGCAGCTCAGAGGCATCGCCGTGGGGCATCAACGTGGTCATGAACTACACGCACGCCTACACCACCTTCACCGTGAGATCGGTTCTCAACCCCGACATCCCCAACAATCACGGCAGCCTCGCCCCGATCAAGGTCAAAGCTCCCGAAGGGTCAATCGTCAACGCGGTTACACCCCAGCCGGGCACGGCGCGCCATGTAGTCGGCATGTTTTTGCCCAACGCGCTGCTCAAGGCGCTCGCTCAGGTTCGGCCCGAAGCGGCAATGGCCGAAGGATCCGGTGCGGTCTGGACCATGCAGGTCAACGGCAACCACCCCGACGGCAGCCCGTTCATCACTGCGATGTTCACCTACGCGGGCGGCGTGGGAGCTCGCGCCACGAAACCGGGCCTCAGTGCCTGTTCCTACCCGACCGGGGTTTCGGCAGTGCCGATCGAAGTGGTGGAAGCGTCGGCCCCCATCAGGTTCTCGGAGAAATCGCTGCGACCCGGTTCCGGGGGTAGAGGAGCACAAATCGGGGGTTTGGGCCAATCGATCGAGTTCAGTGTCGACACCGAAAAGCCCTGGCAACTAAACGCTGTCACCAGCCGCCTGGCAGACCCTCCCCTCGGCGTGTTCGGCGGCGAAGCGGGCGCCGCGGGCAGTTTCAAGGTCAACGGTCAACCCGTACAGACACAGGCCCGGATCACTCTCGACGGCAGCGACGTCATCCGGCTCGAACTCCCCGGTGGGGGAGGCTACGGAGCACCCGACGATGCTTGAGACCGCCCTTGTTCCAACGTTTTCGTCGGTTTGGGAGCGTGCAGTGCGCGCCCGGGCCGATGAGACGTTTTTGATCTTTGAGGACCCGAACGGCCAGGTGACGCAGTGGACTTACCAGCAGTTCGATTCGCAGGTTCAACGAGTCGCGGCTCGCCTCAATGCTGAAGGCGTTGGTGCTGGTAGCTGTGTTCATTTGGCGTTGACCAACTGTCCGACCTTTGTGGCGGTGTGGCTCGCGGCCAACCGGCTCGGCGCCTGGATCGTGCCCGCAGATCCGCTGGGCAAAGAACCCGAGTTCGCCGAACAGATCGAACGCACCTGCCCCATCGTGGGCTTCTGCTCAACGAGTCGGAGCACTCAGTATCGAGCGGTGGCGGCTAACGCGGCTGCCGTGGCCGCCGTGCCCGCGGTCCTGGCGGGATCCACGCCGCCTAAGGCAATGACCGTCATCGAGATCGACGAAGCCGATGCCACCTTTGCGCCATTCCCACCAGCGGAGTTCAGCACCTGGGCCAAACCCAAGCCGACCGACCTGGCCGCGGTGATGTTCACCAGCGGAACCACCGGACGTCCCAAAGGGGTTTCAGTCACACAAGCCAACTACGCCTTCGCCGGAGAAGTCATGGCGCACGCCGCCAATCTCAGCGCCGAAGATCGTCAGTTGGTGGTGTTGCCGTTGTTTCACGCCAACGCGCAGTACTACTCGTTCGCCTCCGCAATTTGGGCGGGTGCTTCTGTGGCGTTGATGCACACCTTCTCAGCCAGCGGATTCCTGCCACAAGCAGCACGACATCAAGCCACCTGCGCAAGCCTTTTCGCGGCCCCGCTACGAATGATTCTGGCTCGCGGCGGCCCAGTCGAAGGACTGCGTCTGAGGCATTGCTGGTTCGCCCAGAACTTGGCTGAAGACCAATACCAGACAATTTGTGACTGGTTCGGCTGCCGTCCCCGCCAGCTCTATGGCATGACAGAAACCATCCCGGCAGTGCTTACAGACGAACCGGCCAACCCCCGGCCCGACTCAATGGGCTTCGTCACCCGCGGCTGCGAAGTCGAGATCCACGACTCCAACGGGGCGCGCTGCGCCAACGACGAACTTGGCGAGGTCGTGGTCAGAGGAACACCCGGCATCACCATCTTCGAGGGCTACTTCGAGGACCCCGCGACTACTGCTGCCAACTATCGCGGCGAGTGGTTCCGTACCGGCGACCGAGCTTGGCGTGGCGGCGAAGGCCGCTTCTTCTTCGACGGTCGCCGCTCCGATGTGCTCAAGGTCGCCGGCGAGAACGTGTCGACCGTTGAGATCGAGTCGGTGCTGTGTGCGCATCCGCTGGTGTTGGAGGCATCGGTTGTCGGCGCACCCGACCCGATCCGTGACGAAGTACCGATGGCATTTGTTGTGCCTGCAGACGCCACGAATCCCCCCGAGACCGAAGACCTGCTGAAATGGTGTGACCGTCGCCTTTCCAAGCACAAGCAACCCCGAGGAATCACCATGCTTTCAGAACTCCCTCGCACCAGCGTGGGAAAGATACGAAAATTCATGTTGAAGGAAGGAGTTGGTGTCTCATGACCGTGCTGAACAGCGACCTACTGGCACGGCTCGACGCCTCGACCGACGATGTGTCGCAGGCAGTAACCCTTCCGCCCGAGATCTACACCTCTGACGAGTTCCTCTCGTTTGAAACCGACGCGCTGTATATGAAGGAATGGCTTTGCGTTGGCCGGGCCGAACGAATCGCCAACGTGGGCGATTGGTTCACCGTCAATCTGGTCGATGAGCCGCTCATCATCACCCGCGACAAACAGGGAACCGTACGGGCGATGTCGGCGGTGTGTCAGCACCGTGCCATGCAGGTCTGTGAGGGCGAAGGCAACAGCACAACCTTCAAATGCCCCTACCACCACTGGAACTACGCACTCGACGGACGCCTCTTGGGCGCTCCCGCAATGGAACGCACAGAAGACTTCAACAAATCCGAATGCGGGTTGCCTCAGCTCAAGGTGGAGGAATGGCTGGGTTTCATCTTTGTGAACTTCGACCCGGATGCCGCACCGCTGGGGCCGACCCTGCACCGCTACGAACCGTTCCTTGACAACTACGACCTCGCCAACGCGGTGTGCCCTGGCACGTTCACCCTCGAAGACATGCCCTGGAACTGGAAGGTCATGTTCGAGAACTTCAACGACGGCTACCACGCCAACCGGCTTCACCAATTCGTGCAGGACTTCTGCCCTTCGAACATGTCGGCGTTTCCCGTGCCGTGGTCCGACGACTCCAATGTCATCTTCCGCACCGCCGGATACACCCATATCGACGGCGGTTTCAATGCCACCCATCGCGTCATCATGGATGTCTTCCCTGATCTCACCGAAGAGGAACGCACTCGGTCAACCTTTGCTCTGATCCCACCCACGTTGTGTTTCGGCACCGCGCCCGATCAGTGCTTCTTCTTTCTGGTCCGTCCCACCGGCCCGGAGTCCATTGATGTGGAGATCGGCTATATCTTCCATCCCTCAGCACTAAAAGACCCGTTGTTTGAGCACAAAATGGCGCTTTCGGACGCTGGCGTGCAAGTGTTTGTTGCTCAGGACCAGGATGCCACCACCAAGGTCCAGCGAGGTTTGCGTTCGCGTTTCGCACCACGAGGCCGTTACTCCTGGCAAGAAGAAAGCCATATTCAATTCAACCGCTGGCTAGTTCAGCGCTACCGCAAAGCCTGGCCGAACACCTAGGACCGATACCTAGGGCCATCAAGTCCCACTAAGGAGGGGAACCCAATGCAAACAAAAACCCTAAGAAAACCACTTCAGCTATTGACGTTGTTGTTGGCGTTCACGCTCGTCGCCGCCGCTTGCGGAGACGACGATGGCGACGACGAACCCGCCGCGAACAGCGCCATCGTGGAAACGTTTGACAGTGACGGCGACGGGACTGTCACTATCGGTGTCGCAGCCGCTGGCCCACGTGATGACAACGGCTACTACCAGTCGCTGGTGAACTTCGCCGAGCAGTTCTCTGCCGATAACGGTTTCGCTCCTCCAATCGTGTCCGACAACATCGGTGCAGCCGAAGCCGCGCAAGCCCTTTCGGACTTGGCGCAACAAGGTGTCGACATCTTGATGGTTGGAGCCTCCGAGATTGCCGAGCCGCTACCCGACCTGACCGAGCAGTACCCCGACATCTTCTGGTACTGCAACTGCGGTGCTGGGTTCCAGGAGTTGCCAGGTTTGGCTCAAGCAACCGACTGGGGTTCGGCCATCCACTACACAGCAGGTGTTGCCATGGCAGGCATACTGCAAGCCGAAGGCGGCGACAAAGCCGTGTTCCTCGGTTGTTGCGACATCAACTTTGAGCGCGAGTCGTACAACGCCACGGTTTATGGACTTCAGTCCGTCGATCCCAACTTGACCATGGAGTATGTGGGCACCGGGGACTACCAGTTTGACTTCGACAACTCCGCCAACGCCACCGCCGCTCTCACCAGCGCCATAGCCAACGGTGTCACCCTGGCCTACGCCTATCTCGGCGGCGCGCTTGAGGCCGTCGGCCAACTCGCCACCGATGAAGGCGTCGCGGTGTTCGCCGCAGGACCAGCCGACGTGTGTGAGCGAGACGACGGTATCGCCTGGACCGGAAGCATCGTCTTTGACGGCGGACTCTACGCTGCACAGGCACTTCGCTTGATCGTCGACGGCGAACTGGCCGAAGGCTCGACCTATCAGTTCCCGACCGAAGCCGGCCTCAACGGTGCGTTGCTGTGCGACGCGCCCGACGAAGCCCGGGCGTTGCTTGACGACGCCTTCACCGCAGTCGCCTCCGACGGTGAACTGCTGGGAGCACTCGGAGCTATTTCGGGCGAGGCTTACTCAGGCGGGTGAGTAACGGCGAACTAGGCGCCGCAGGGACTGACGAGACCACCAACTCGTCGGTCCCCGCGGTTCAGCTAATCGGCATCACTAAACGGTTCGGCGCTGTCGTAGCCTGCGACAGCGTCGACCTAGCGCTTCAACGTGGGCAGATTCATGGTCTACTAGGCGAAAACGGCGCCGGAAAATCCACGCTCATGAAGATACTCGTCGGGCTGGTGCTGCCAGATGCCGGGGCTATATCTATCGACGGCACGGTCCAGTCGATACACGACCCGCTGACCGCCTCGGCGCTTGGCATCGGCATGGTTCATCAGCATTTCAGCCTGGTTGACGCGCTAACCGTCTGGGAAAACGTGACCCTCGGAGACTCAGGCCGACTCGACCCGAACGCAACCCGAACTCGCATCGGCGAAATCGCCGAGCAGTACGGACTGGTAATAGACCCCGACAAACGAGTCGGTGATCTCACCGCTGGGCTTCGTCAACGGGTCGAGATCATCAAGTGCCTTCGCCGTGACCCGAGCATCGTCATCTTCGACGAACCGACCTCGGTTCTCACGCCCGAAGAATCTGAGCAGCTTTTTGAATCCCTCCGTTATGTGGTCGCCGCCGAGAGCCGAACTGTGGTGTTGGTTAGCCACAAACTCGACGAGGTGTTGCACGCCACCGACGACATCACGATCATGCGCCAGGGCAAAGTTGTGGATCAGCGGCGCTCAGCCGACGCGAATGCCCCAACCTTGGCCCGGGCGATGGTCGGTCGAGAAGTGTCTCTGCGATCCGAACGGGCCGCGCTCGGCATTCACAGCCTCGATGACACCGACCTCGACGGCAGCGACCTCGACGAAGCCGATACCGCGACGGGTGACACCGGCGAAACCGGCGATAGCGACACTCCAGACACCGCGCACGACATCGGGCCGACTGCTCAGCCCGTGCTTCGCATCGACAAGGCAGTCGCCCACGACGCAGGCGGGGTCGTCGCTTTAGATGAGTTCACACTTGAGATGTATCCCGGCGAGATCGTCGGAGTGGCAGGCGTGGAAGGCAACGGGCAACGGGAGCTCGGAGATGTGCTCTCCAGCCTGCTGACACTCTCGTCGGGGACAGTCACCGTGGACGGCACACCAGTGCCTACCGGCAAGTCTGGAGCGATGGCCAAAGCAGGAATCGGCGCCATTCCAGAAGACCGCCACGACAGCGGTCTGGTGCTCGACATGACAGTCGCCGAAAATCTTGTGCTCGTTGACCAATCCCGCGCCGCGACCCGCGGCCTTTTCGACCAAAAACGGCTCAATGCCTTTGCCTTGGAGATGATCGGTCAGTTCAACATCGCCTGCTCGGGGCCAAACGCCCCTATGTGGTCGGTGTCAGGCGGAAACCAACAGCGAGTTGTACTAGCACGGGAATTGGCGCAGGAACCCAAGATCCTCGTAGCGGCCCAGCCAACCCGTGGGCTTGATGTCGGCGCCATCGAGTACATGAGCCATCGACTTGAAGCCGCAGCGGCCACCGGCGTGGCCGTGCTGCTCATATCAAGGGAGTTGGAGGAGATCCTCGAACTCTCACACCGCATCATCGTGATGCACAGCGGGCGTATTGTCGGAGAGATGCCCCGAGCGCAGGCCAACTTCGAGACTCTCGGTCTGCTTATGGGCGGCGCCGCGGCATGACCACCGTCGAGGCCGTTGACGCCGAGGTCGTGCGACCCACGCGGGCAAGGCACGGGGCAAGACTGAGCGAGTGGATCGTGCTGTACACGCTGAGTGTGTTGGCTGCGCTGGTGTTGTCGGCCATTTTGGTGGAGGCAACCGGGGGTGATTGGCGACCCGTGGTCAATGCTCTGCTCGACGGCAGCATCCGGCGACCTGGGCGCTGGGGCGAAACCCTCGCCACTGCCGCGCCCCTGCTCGTCGTCGCGCTCGGCACTGTCATCTCCGCCAAAGCCGGTTTGGTAAATATCGGCCAAGAAGGTCAGCTCTACGTCGGCGCCGCGATAGGGACCTATTTCGGGCTGCTGATCGGGGGGCCCGGGCAGCTCAACGTGGTGCTGATTCTGATTATCGGAGCTGCCGGCGGTGGTCTCTGGGCGGGAATAGCGGCGGGTCTGCGCTACTGGCGCGGCGTCCCCGAGGTGTTGTCGACGCTGCTATTGGTGGCCATCGGGGGTCATGCCGTCGCCTATGCGCTCCGCTGGGAATGGCTGCTATTGGCCCCGGAAGGCAGCCGCGGCAACCGCAATCAAGTCAGCGAGCAACTCGCAGTCGACAACCGACTTCCACGTCCCGACCTCTTCGGCAACGAATTCCCGCTCACTGTCTTCATCTCTATTCTCCTCGCCGCAATCGTTGCCTTTGCACTGTCACGCACAGTTTGGGGGTTTCGGCTTCGAATACTCGGCCGCAATCCGAGAGCAGCGCAGAGGTCGGGGGTATCGGAAACCAAATACGGCTCTACAGCTCTCGTGCTCAGCGGCGCTTTCGCGGGACTGGCCGGTGCTGCCATGCTGACCGGTGGGGGGTATGCGTTTGGGAATTACCAGATGGTGCCCGGCTTTTCCGCCAATATCGGCTGGACTGGTCTGCTCGTGGCGCTGGTGGCTTACGAGAAGCCTTTGGCCGCGATTCCCGTGGCGGTGGTATTCGCGGGGTTGCGCACGGGGTCGAGTTTCGTCGGCAGTACCGGGGTTGAGGGTCGCATCACCGATGTCATCTCAGGTTTGCTGGTGTTGGCCCTGCTGATCCCCGCGGCGGTGATGTTTCTTCGCGATCGCCGTCGTGCTCGGGCCGCGGCAACGGAGAGGGTGTGAGCCATGGCAGATTTTCTGCGCGCGATTTATGACATCTTCTCAAGCGAGGCGACCTATGGCAACGGCGCGTTGTTTGCGGCTTTCCTCGCCTTCGCGGCAACGGGCGAATGGGTGGCAGAGCGGTCGGGAACGCTCAATATCTCAGTCGAAGGGATGCTGCTGAGCGGAGCGTTCTCCGCCGTTATGGGCTATCACATCACCGGATCGGTGGCTGTCGGTCTGCTGACGGGAATCTTAGGCGGGATGCTGGTCGCGGGCGTGCAAGCCGAGATGAGCCACCGCCTCACCGCGGATCAGTTCGTGGTTGGGCTCACGCTCAACCTGTTGGTCCTGGGACTCGCCGGGTTTCTCGAAAACGAGATCGCACCGGAGTCAACCTTGGCCGGTAAATGGGAAATCCCGCTGCTTCACGACATTCCCCTCGTTGGACCGGCGCTGTTCAATCAGCGCTGGCCGTTCTACGTCTTGTATCTGCTCATGCCGTTTTCGTGGTGGCTGGTTTATCGGACCCGCTGGGGTTTGGAGCTGCGGGCGGTAGGTGAGAACCCGCAATCCGCTGACGTTTCAGGAATTGATGTCAACAAACGTCGCCGCCAGTCAATTTATTACGCCGGGCTGACCTGTGGACTCGGCGGCGCCTTCTTGATCTTCGGACACGTCGGCGTGTTCGAAGACACAGTCATCGGTGGACGCGGCTTCATAGCCATAGCAGCGGTCATCTTCGGCGGCTGGACGCTGCGGGGAACGCTCGCTGGGTGTGTGATATTTGCCGGAGCACTGTCGTTTCGGTTTTCAATTCAGGATCTCAAAATCAACAGCGAGTTGTTGCAGTCATTGCCGTTCATCATCACCATCGCAGGCATGGCCGTCTTCGCCCACCGAGTACGCGCACCGGCAGCGCTGGCCCGTCCCTTCATCCGCGGCCTCAGGTAGCCAACTGTGCAATATCAACCTTTGGGGCGTACGGGAATACAGGTCAGCCGTTTGGGGCTCGGGGCAATGGTGCTCGGAGCTTGGGGCAACACCGACTTGGCGGACTGCACCCGGATAATCAACCGAGCGCTCGACGATGGCATCAACTTGATCGACACCGCTGACATGTACGGAGACGGCGAGAACGAGAGCATCGTCGGCTCCGCGATCAAGACCCGGCGCGATGAAGTGGTGTTGTGCACGAAATTCCATTACCCGGTCGGCGATGATCGTGATCCGAATCGGCGGGGCAACAGCCGTCGCTGGATCATGACCGCCGTTGAAGACAGCCTTCGCAGGCTCGGAACTGACCGTATTGATCTGTACCAAGTGCACCGACCCGACCCGACCACCGCGATTGATGAGACGGTCGAGGCTCTGTCCGATTTGGTGCGGTCAGGCAAGATCCGGGCCTGGGGTACCTCAACGTTTCCCGCCGAGGAACTTGTGGAAGCGCATTGGGCCGCGGCCCGCAGCGGGGGTATCGGACCCCACACCGAACAACCGCCGTACTCGATCTTGTGTCGAGGAATCGAAAGAGATGTATTGCCCGTGGTTCAGCGTTACGGCATGGGCACGCTGGTGTGGAGTCCGCTGTCCGGTGGTTGGCTCACTGGCAAATACAGGCGGAACGACCCGGCCCCGAGCGGTAGTCGAGGCGCCACTAATCCTGATCATTTCGACGGCGGCAACCAACTCAAGTTCGATGCCGTTGAGGTCCTGGGCCGGATCGCGGACGGCGCCGGTGTTTCTGTCACCCATCTGGCTTTGGCCTGGACGTTGGAGCATCCAGCGATCACTACCGCGCTCATCGGCCCCCGCACCATGGATCAACTCGAAGATCTGCTCGGCGCGGCTGAGCTGACTCTCAAAGGCGAGGTACTCGACCTGATCGACGATGTAGTGCCGCCCGGTCACGACATCAACCCCGCCGACAAAGCCTGGATACCGTCGGGCCTATCAACCCACGCACGGAGACGGAGCTAGAGCAATGAAAGCAGTGCTGTACCACGAATCGGGCGGACCCGAAGTTCTGCATTATGTCGATGTGCCCGATCCCGAGCCGGGACCGAGAGACGTGGTGGTCGATGTGGCCGCCACCGCGCTCAACCGGCTCGATGTCGTGCAGCGCAACGGCTGGTTCCACATGCCTGGTTTCCAGTATCCCCATATCGCTGGCATGGACGTAGCCGGGATGGTCTCAGCGACCGGCTCCCAGGTCAGCGATGTGGCGATCGGCGACCGGGTGGTGATCGACCCGTCGTTGGCGGGCGTGGCCGAATCTTCCAAGCTCGCAGGATTGGGCGACCTCTACGGCGATCTCGGCATCATTGGCGGGACTGTCGATGGTGGATACGCCGAAAAGTGCCTCGCTCCGAGTTCGCATGTCTACAAAGTGCCCGATTCGATGCCGCTGGAGCACGCCGCCACGTTCCCGACCTGCTATCTCACCGCGGCCCACGCTCTGTTCGAGGTCGGCGAGCTACAGGCAGGCGAAACCGTGATGATCCACGCCGCCGGTTCGGGGGTGTCCACCGCCGCGATCCAGCTGGCCAAGCACGCCGGGGCCATCGTGTTGGCCACCGCCGGCACCGACGAGAAGTGCGACCGGGCTCTTGAGTTGGGGGCAGACCATGCGTGCAACAACCGCAGCGGCGACATAACCGGATTCGCCCGGGGGGTTACCTCTGGGGCGGGTGTCAATATGGTCTTTGATCATGTTGGCACGGCCCTGTTCGGCCCGTCCTTGTTCGGAATCGGCATCGGCGGGCGACTCGTCAACTGCGGGAACTCTTCGGGCGACGAAGCGACCATCCCGTCGCTCGGCTACCTGTTTCACGCAGGTATCAAGATCCTCGGTTCGGACCCGTATCGGCCAGAGGAGTTCGGCCCGGTTTGGGACACGTTCTGTCAGGGCGACTTCGAGGTCGTGATCGACTCTGAATTCGTGCTGGCCGACGCCGCCGACGCACAAGCCAAGATGTTGTCCAACGATTTCTTCGGCAAGATCATCCTCAAACCCTGAACCCCCGTTCTGGCGGTACCAATGACCAGCGAGCCGAGAGACGCCCCGTATCCCGAGTTGAAGAAGACCCACACGATGGCCTTCAAAGGTCGTCCGTGGACTGATTACAAACCTCCACCAGCGGCTCCGGTCTGGGCTGCGATCGAGGGGCTCGGCCGCTATTACATTCTTGTCGCCGCGCTCGAGCTCAACGTATTCGACACCCTGAAGGAGACTGGACCAAGCACTGCTGAAGTGCTGGCCGAAAAACTCGATGTGCCTGTTGGTCATCTTGCGACTCTGCTCGACGGTGTGGTCGCTTTGGGGTTGCTCGACCAATTCGTGGACGTCTACGAACTCAACGACGCGGCTAAGCGCTACCTGGTGAGCGATGGCCCGGCGACGATGGCAGATCTGGTGGCCGTGGCACCCGGGCCGCACCAAAACTGGACCCGCTTAGCCGACACAATCCGCAACGGCGCGCCCGCCACTCCAATCGAGGACGACCCGGTAGCGTTCTACGTCCCGCTGGTGGAGGGGACTTTCACCACGATGTTTCGCTGTGCCAGCCGGGCCGATCTGAAAATCCGTTACTCGGCGCTGGAGCGACCACAGGTCCTTGATCTCGGGGCGGGCGGAGCGCCCTGGTCGATCGCCATTCTGAAGGCCTGCGCGCAGGGCAGCGCGGTGATCAACGACCTGCCCGGCATCATTGACGTGGCCGCGGCCAAGACCAGCGAGCATGGGGTAGCCGACCGCTGCGAACTGCGGCCTGGCGATTTCCACACCATTGATATCGAGGACGCGGCTTACGACATTGTCGTGCTCGGTCATGTCTGCCGAACCGAGGGCGAAGACGGCGCTCGCCATCTCATTGAGAGGGCCTTCAGCGCGCTGAAACCACAGGGCAGACTGTTGCTAGCGGATTACGTCACCGATGTGGAACGCAAGTTCAACCCGCACGCCGTCATCATGGGCACCACCATGATGGCCAGCACGAAGAAGGGCTCGACGTTCACCCACCAACAGTTCTCCGAGTGGTTGCGAGACGCCGGCTTTGCACAGATACGCCTCATTGAACCCATCGGTTTTCAGCAGTGCTTCGTGGCTACTCGACCGTCCAGCCGTCGGGCACGCTGAACTCCCCGACTACTTGATGGGTGTCATCGTCGGTTTCGGTATCGGGAAGGTGCTGCCAGAGCATGATCTGGTTGCCCCACGGATCAAGGAAGGATGCATTTGCGCCACCGAACTCGGTCCAGAAATGGTCTCGCCACAAGATCGTCCCCCCGAGACGCTCCGCGGCGGCAAGGATGCGATCGAAGGAATCATCTTCGCTCACCAGTATCCAAGCGCGAATGGCGCGGCCACCGGGATTGAGGTTCGTGGGTTCGGTCGGAGCGGTGTCGGGGTGGGGCCGCACGTTGGCGGCGTTCGACAGGCCCATATGCAGGTTGCCGGTCGGGCCTTGCGATCCATCGTCGACCTTGAAGTTCTGGCCGGGCACGATGCGGTGGAAAAGGCCAGGAATACGTTCCTCGATTTCCCAGTTGAATACTTCGGTGTAGAAGGCGTGGGCCGCGTCTACATCGTCGGACGGAAAGTCAATAAATACGAGCGTGTTCGGATAGGTCATGGTTCCCCTCTGATCTGGTTGCTCAGCGACCCTAGCCGTGGTCTTATGGTCTGACCAACCAGCGGCTCGACCCGGGTCTTAAGCGCCGCCAACAACCAGGAGTGAAATCCAGACGGTCAGGGCGAACCCGCTGAGCATGAACACCAGCGTCCGGGTCTGCTTCGAGATCTCCAGCGAGATGGAACCACGAAGCTCCTTGATTTCGCCTCTCAACTCCCTGACTTCGCCTCTCACCTCTTTGACTTCGCCTCTCACCTCTTTGACTTCGCCTCTCACCTCCTTGATTTCACCTCTCACCTCCTTGATTTCACCTCTCACGTTCGCGAGTTCGCCGTAGACCTTGCCGAACTCCCCATCGACCCGACCGTTGATCTCTGCCAACCCGCTAGCGAGCTTGTGCATCTCGCCCTTGAGCTTGTGCATCTCGCCCGTGAACTTGTTCACAAGACGTTCCTCAAGGGCGCGGAGATCATCTTTGGTGGCGATCTGATCCCAATGCGTTGGGGGTAGCGATTCCATCAGCGTCCTAGCTGCATCGGCTCCGAGTGTTTCGGTCAATCTGCTCAAGAGCGCCAAGCGCTCCTCTTCACTCGCCGGCATGACCATCCTCCTAAGTTCCTATGTATTGGAGGGGGTCGCATTCACCGTCCCCGAGTGACGCCCAGCAACTTAGTGCTCAGACCTTGGCTTGGCAACCATTCACTACACCTTGTTGACCATGAAATTACTCAACAGTCATGTCCATCTTCGCAACTACCTGGACATGGTTTCTGCAAGCCTGTCGGTCTATGGTCAAGGTCTTGGCGATCAACTGGTAGGTCGCTAGAACGCTGGAACAACGCATGAATGACTCCGATCTCGACAAGGACAAGTGGCTTGGCGTGTTCAAGTCCGTGGGTCAATACGGCGTTGGGGACAAACGCGCGCCATACAAGCCTCTACTCATATTGTGGCTGATCGCGCGTCTGAGCACCGGCGGCGACCCTGAGGTCCGTTTCAGAGACGCTGAATCCGAATTGAAAAAATTACTTGCCGAGTTCAGGGTTGGACGCACCGAACCCCAACCTAAGTACCCGTTCGTGTATCTGGGAAGCTCGCCAAAACTCTGGCAGGTCACCGACGAAGAAGGACACGACATTTTCGAGATGTCGGATCCGCTCGACGAATCATCGTCCACCCCAGCGCGAGAAATGGTCACGTTCTTGCGGGAAGAAGCGACTGGTCGAGTTTCGGAACCGTTTATCGAGGCAATCAAAGACACTCAGATCCGCGAATCGATCATCCGACACTTACTCAACGCTGAGTTCCCCGAAACAACGCATGAAGACGTGTTGGGTCGGATCGGATTGCACTTGGCGGAATCTTCAACCAGCAAACGAGATCCCAGATTCCGCGAGACGGTCTTGCGGGCGTATGAGCGGACCTGTTCGTTCTGCGACTTTGCAGTTTTCTTGTTGGGCAACTCAGTCGGTATCGAGGCCGCGCACCTGAAAATGCACTCCAAAAGCGGGCCCAGCGTGATCGAGAACGGAATAGCACTGTGCGCACTGCATCACCGCTTGTTCGACCGTGGAGCAGTCGGGCTGGTCACTCAGAACGGAGAGCGCAGAATCCTCGTAAGTCAAGATTTGAACGTTTTCAACGACTCGTCGCGGCATCTTCTCGATCTGTCGCTGAAACCCATGCGGCTACCTCAGAGAGGTTATTCGCCTCCCGCAGAGGAGTTCATGGATTGGCATTACGAGTACTTGTTCAAGCAACCAGCACGGAATTAGGACCTAAAAAAGTTTTAAGTGGCGAGTGCCAGGCACCGCACACCAGAGTCCACTTACTGCTTGGTTTCTGGGTTTGCGCGTCGATAGCAGCCGTGGTCTCATGGTCTGACCATGCCGCGACAATCGAACGAACCGAAGAGCACCGCTACCCATGCATGAGAGTCCGATTTCACTAGAGAGTTTGCGACGTTCTCGGGGTACTTTCGCCGACGCAGTGGGTCTTCCTCCGTCGGTTTACTCTGACCCCGACTTCTATCGTTTTGAGCTTGAGGCGGTTTTTGGCTCTGCGTGGTTGTGTGTTGGACGCACCGAGCAGATTCCTAATGTGGGCGATTACCTCGCCGTTACCCGTGCGGGTGAGCCGCTCATCGTGGTACGGGTCGCTGATTCGAAGATCCGCGCTATGTCGGCGGTGTGCCGGCACCGAGGCATGTGCCTAACCAGCGACACGAACCACAGCGAAGACGACATGCTTGACCCACCACGGTTTGTCTCGGGTACGGCTAAGAACTTCCGTTGCCCCTATCACTACTGGGTATATGACCTTGAAGGTCAACTCATCGGGGCCCCTGAAATGACCCGCACGACTGGTTTCGATACCAAATCTGTGTGACTGCCGAGTCTGGCGGTTGAACTTTGGCAGGGTTTCATTTTCGTGAACCTGAGCCCGGATCCGGCGCCTCTTGCTCCGAAACTCCAAAAACTCGAACAAGCCCTAACGAACTACAAGCTCGACCAGTTGACAACCGTCGACCCGGCGGTAATTCCCGATGTGCCCTTCAACTGGAAGATCATGATCGAGAACTTCATGGAGATGTACCACAACAGTCGGCTCCACCAGGGCATCCACGATTGGGCACCTTCGTCGGGAGCGTCCTACGCCGACTTTGAGCCTGGGGACGGGGCGATGTTCGGGTTCAACCGCACCCTGGAACCAGACGGCGGTTTCAACCCGACCTTCAAGGCGTTGTTTCCTGTGCTGCCCGGCACCACGATCGATGAACGACAGCAAGTGGTGTTTGCTCTGGTACCGCCCTCGCTGCTGATCGGTATTCAGTCAGATTCGGCGTTCTGGTTCGTGGTCGACCCGACCGGACCCACCTCTCACGAGCTGTCTATGGCCTATCTGCTTCCAGAGTCGACCGTTCGCCTGCCTCTGTTTGATCAATTGCTTGAAGCGGCTATTGCCGGTGTCGCGAACTTCAACCGTCAAGACATGCCAACCAACATCGCTGTGCAGCGCGGAATGCAGTCACGTTTTGCACCACGCGGTCGTTACTCCTGGCAAGAAGGCGTGTTGGCCCAGTTCAATTCTTGGCTGGTCGACCGTTACGAATCCCACGCCACCCAATAACCCACACCTGGCTTGCCGGGGTGGGAGGCGCGAGGCGCGTGCTACGTTTCGGGCACTAGTTCGGGCGAGGTGAGGTGTCTATGCCCACGTTGGATTTCGAGCGAGGTCGTTGGAGTTGGCTGACCCTGCTCACCGCGTTGGTGACTGGAGTAGTGCTTTCGTTTCTTCCGATCTCTTCGACGGCTTCGTGTGAGGCAGTCGCCGGTGGTACCGAGACGTGCACGACCGGCAGCGAGTCCTTGCTGCAGAGCGAGGGGTTGAGTGTGCTCGCTGTGCTGGCCGTACCGGTGTTCGTTGCGGCCGTCGCGGTCGTCTTCCCAAGACGCGGAGCAGCCGTCACCTCTGCAGTGCTCCTCACCGTGCTTACGTTGCTCGGGGCCGCCTCCCTTGGTCTCTTCTACCTACCGACCACCGCCCTGGCCTGGGTCGCGGTCGCAGCGAGTGCGAACCAGCCAAGGGGGATCGGCAACCAAGTTTGACCGCTCTTGGGGTCCTCGTGCGCGGCCCTTGTAGCAGGTATTGGATTTACGCGGCTAGGAAGACGAGCATGGGGGTCCATGTGGCGATCATGAAACCGACGAGAGTCGTCATGATGAGCCGGGTCTGCTTGGCCAGCGCCGAATTGACGTAACCTTTCAATTCGGCAAAATCTGCGCGGAGACCGTGTTCAAGCACTTTGAGATCGTCTTTGGTGGCAAGATGATCCCGCCCGTCAGGGAGAACGCACTTCATCAGTGTCTCGACGGTCTTCGGGCTGGTAGCGGCTGACAATTCGTTCACCATCTCTGAACGCTCAGCCTCTGTGATTGACATTTCCGGGTTTCCCTCATGGTTCGTAATCCTTTGGAAGGGAATCCTTTGTGTCCGTAGACTGCCGATTCCGAGTGCATCTCACACCATATCGATATCCGTCAAAAGAGTCAATCGCCGAGTGCTGCAACGCGTAGAGATGTTTCCTGTGGCCACGTCGGCAGGCCGCCCCTGCCCGTGCTGCTCGGCGCACGCGACACCGAGCCGGAAACACAACTTAGGTGCCTTTAGTGACGATCAAGGCCCGACTCCACGTCGGCCAACGTGGTCTCAAGCCAAGCGGACAAGAGGGTTACCAAGCGACTCGCTTCCGCTTTCACAGCCGGGTCGCGCACATACCCATTTAGTCCAACCCTTGAGATGAATCCCACCTTGTCGTTGACGGTATTGTTCCACTCAATCAATTCGTACTGGCAAAGCGCCTCGATTGCCTCGCGGTGGTCTCGGGCAGGTGTATGAAATTGCGGGTGAGAGCTGAGACGAACAGCCGCAAACTCTACGACACCTAGATCTCTTAGGTCAGTACCGAGGACTTGTTCAACGCGAGTCCGAAGGGTACCTGGCGGTGTGAAGGCCAGGTGTTGGGAGAGTCGGCCAAGCGCGCCATGCTGACCCCGGGTCTGCCCGACGTAGACCATACGTTCGCGGACAACGAGCGCTGCATAGACGTAGCCATTGCGACGTGCCAGATTATCGTCACGAACGCTGGCGAGGAGAAGCACGCGCTTCTATGTACTAGAGAGTCGATCGGCGTCTAACCGCCGGACAATCTCGGACAGTTCATGGCCAACATGTTCCCGGTACTCGTCCACAAGTTCCTCCACCTCCGGTTGCGGTTTGTCACTCTTATAGACGAGGGTGTACTCCCCTCTTGCCAACGCAAAGAGCAGCAAATCAAACGCCTGAACTAGTTGTGCATTGCCGAACTGGGGCTCAAGAATCTCGCGAAACATCCGATGAGATCGGTTGACCCGGACAATCATCCCGTACTTGGGATGGTGTGCTCGCTCCCAGAGTTGATTGTTCTCAAGCATCTCCACATACTGAACTCGTTCAGCCCGCTCCTTAACCAGATCCCCTTCCTTGTCCTTGGCTTGCCGTTGACGAGTCGCGTTATTCCGGCGGTTCTTGCGCCTCTCTTGCTCATCCAATGGTTCGACGCTGTCATCAAATTTGTCTTCCGTGTCCTCTAGATTTGCGACTCGGTCTAGTTCCTCATTGATAGTTGAATGAGGTGATTCGTCGACTAGTCGGCTGATCTCGTCCCTTGCGTGCTGCCAAGCGGCACGGCTTTTCTTTAAAGCCTCCCCGACCAATGGCCTGAGCTGAGTATTGGCGATCTCGGAGAGATGGATCCGGCTTTTGGTTACGTCTAGATTTAGAACATCGTCAGCACCCTCAGTGATCTCGAGACGACCACGAAATGAATAGAGGTCCTGATCAGCTTTGACCATCCCTAGGGATTCGGCCCACCCGATGAGCCGTCCATTTCGATAGATATAGAATCCATAGTTTCGTGCGCCGATCAGATACTGGTTCCGGGGTTTGGCAATTGAAAGGCTCGTGTGGTGCGCCACGGAAGGCGGATGCGGCAGTTGTGTCATCGTCACGTAAGCAGACACCGTGCCATCCGCGGTGAGCTGAATCGGCTTACGGCGCTCAATGAACTTGATAGTCCGGCCATCCCAGTCTTTTTCGTCTAGGTCGCCCTCATCGCCGTCGGCGACCTCAGCTTCGAACAACGGATCAACGGCGTCTACTCCTTCTCCATCAACAAAGAGGTTAATCTGCGGGTAGCCGGTCGACGCGCCCGCGAGCGCGTAGAAATAGGTGATGCCGACCTGCCGATTCAGGCCAGTCCGAATGTCGGAAGGCGACGGGAGGTTACCCGCTATCTTTGTGATCTCTACAAGCGTTCCTGGACCCTGTCCGCACACTTCGTTCAGTGCATCCAACTCATCCGCGGTAGCTCCGCGAAGCTCGTAGACGTACTTCTGTTCCTCTGACACACGATCATGATCAAGAATCGCCACGTTCGCGTCGCAGCCGTCCTGCCTAGAAACAATCGCGCAACGACGACCCAGAGACATAGACGCTGCCTTCAACCCCATTCCGAATTTTGACAGCGTGTTCTCGGTATAGTGTTCCGCGGATGACCCGAGCGAGATTGCGTTGTGCAACCCATCGGGAGACATCCCGATACCGTCATCAATAATTGAGACTGCGGCCAGGGTCGTTCGCTTACGTCCCTTCCCGTTCCTGGAATCAGACTCAAGACGGAGTTCAACATGGATGTTGGCGGCCTTTGCCGACACCGAGTTGTCGACGATGTCGAGAATCGCCGCCACTGGGTTGTAGCCGATCCTGCCTAGTGCATCCAGGACACGCGAGGGGTCCCAAGTTCCCTCTTTGAGGTTCTGTTCCGCCATTGTTCTCCGTGTTCTTTCGTTGTCGATCAAATCTTTCGGCGCGCCCACCGTACCGGCGAAAATAGGGATTCGGGCGTTCGAGAATCTCCTCGAATTACCGACGGCTGATACAGAGTGCTGTTGAAACCCACAAGGTACTTCCGGCCGTCATCACTTGTGAGCGGAATCTGCATAGCGAACGACACCTTCGTCGTGCGGCACATCCCATCTCGGGCCATACCCCTCGGTAACCCAGCGTCATCCGGTCCGCGTAAGTTTGAGCGGTGGCACCTAAGGTCAAGGAGAACGGGAGATGGCTAAGGCCCGACAGACAGACGCAAAGGATGAAGCGGTCGTGAAAGAGGTCTATCTCGACTACAACGGGTCGGCGCCTCTTGATCCACGAGTGGCTGAAGCGATGTTGCCGGTCCTTACTGGGGGAATCGGCAACGCATCCGCGAGCCATCGGTTCGGGCGCTACCAGACTGCGGCCGTTGAACAGGGCCGAGAACAGGTGGCTGCCCTTGTCGGTGGGCGTCGAGCTGACGTGGTGTTCACTGCAGGAGCCACGGAGGCCAACAATCTTGCTCTTCGAGGCGCGGTCGAAGCAGCAATTGGGGACCGCCACCGAATCCTCATTTCCGCTGTGGAGCACGCCTCGGTTCATCAGGCCGCACGATCACTCAGCGACCAGGGTTTGGCGAAGCTTGATGTGATACCGGTGACCAGTGGAGGTTTCGTTGACCCCGATGAGTTGGAGGCGCTGATCGACGACGATGTGCTGCTGGTGTCGGTGATGGCAGCCAATAGCGAAACCGGTGTACTGAACGCAGTTGACGAGATAGCTGAGCGAGTTCATGGGGTTGGCGCTCTGTTTCATTGCGACGCGACTCAAATGGTCGGGCGACTTCCTTTCGATCTTCAGCGTGTCGGGGCCGATTTAGTGTCGATCAGCGGACACAAGTTCTGCGGGCCCGGTGGTGTCGGCGCGTTGATCGGCACCCGCCAAAGCCTGCGGCTGATTCAACCGATCATCCACGGAGGCGGGCAAGAACGAGGTTTGCGGTCAGGGTCTATGAACGTCGCTGGGATAGTCGGGCTCGGTGAGGCCGCCCGTATTGCGGCCGACGAGCGTGCTACCGAGGCAACGCGAGTGGCCAGGCTCCGTGATCGGCTAGCTGCAGAAATCAAGGCGAACATCCCGGACGTTCAGGAGAACGGCGATACCACCCGACGCCTTCCCAACACGACCAGCATTCGATTCCTGGGTGCTGACGCAGAGGCCGTTGTGACACAGATGGATCCCGTGGCTGTTTCCACGGGCAGCGCTTGCAGTTCTGGCTCGATTGAACCGTCTGCGGTGTTGCTGGCCATGGGCCTAGCTCGTGAAGCCGCTTTCGAGACTGTCCGCTTCAGCCTCGGCAGATTCACGACCGAGGGCGATATTGACGCTGCGGTCGCCTCCACTGTCACAGCCGTTCAATACGTTAGATCCATGACCGGGGATACCTTTTAGATGCGATTAGTAGACGCTGCTTTGCCCACGTTCGCGAAGCACGAAACCTTCCACCCGCGCTTCGGGTGGTTCCGTAAGGCGTACAAGGCCGCGGCAGATAATCCATACGTGTTCACTCAAGAAAACGCTCCTGTGGAGTTGGGTGTGGGCAAGAACATGGTCCGAGCGATCCGGTTTTGGGGGCTGGCGGCAAAGCTGATTGTGGAAGACCCGAAGGCTCCGAACCGGCGGGCAAAAGGTTGTGTGCCCACCCGAATTGGCCACGCGATCTTCGACGAATCTGGCTGGGACCCATACATGGAAGACCCAGGAACCTTGTGGTTGTTGCACTGGCTGCTTCTTGCTCCGCTGTCTCGGTTGCCGGTTTGGTGGCTGGTTTTCAACGAATTCGCCGCGGTCGAGTTCACTGATGACGATCTTGAGATTGCAATTTCGACGCAAATCGGAGCCGTTTCGGAATGGAGGGGTCCAAGCCCCTCGTCTCTGAAAAAAGACGTGAGCGCCCTGCTGCGCACCTACGCGCCTCAAAGGAGGTCCCATGGCAAGGCGATTGATGATGTGCTGAATTGCCCGCTGCGCGAGCTCAATCTGATCAGCAGTTCTGTGGATGCAGATCGACGCCGCTTCACGCTCGGGCCCAAGCCGACACTGCCTTCGGAGATCGCGACCTACGCAATGCTTGACTGGATCGCTCGAACCAACACCGGCAGCAGCACTGCCACCCTGAGCCGCCTCGCCAACGATCCAGGCTCTCCAGGCCGCGCCTTCAAGCTCGCAGAGGCGGAACTGCTCACTCTGCTCGAACCCTGTGTCGAGGCCACGGAGGAACTGGCGCTGACGACTCCGGCAGGCGTGGTGCAACTCGCATGGTCAGAAAACCCCGCCGTAGTCGCCCCGAGGCTTCTCGATCGATATTTCGGTGTGCCACAAATCGGGGTTCTTGCCGGTTACGAGGGTGATGAGCCCGTGGACGACGATCTCATTGAAGATCTCGGGTATGGACGGGATCCGCATTCGGTTATTCGTCGACTGCAGGAGCCGGCTGCATTGCAGGTTGGGGTGTTGTGATGTCTCTGCTGTCGGATTCGATCACAGTTGCGGGTCGCTATGCGCGGTCTGCAAACCTTGAGCGTGACGCTGCGCAGCTTGAGCCTCTTGAAGGTTACGTAGTCACGGCCCGGACTCTTGATGTCGTTGAGCGCATCGTCACGGCTGCCGCCAAAGGACAAGCGGGCGGGGCTTGGTCGCTGACAGGCCCCTACGGTTCGGGGAAATCATCCCTGGCGTTGTTGCTCGACGCCACTCTCGGCGCACAAGGTAATACTCGACAAGCTGCTCTGGCTCTGATCGACGAAGTGTCCCCCGATGTGGGGGATCTAACCCGGCAAGCACATCAGCGTCACGGCACTCACGAATCAGGGTTCCATCGAGCTCTAGTGACCGCGCAGCGAGAACCACTAAGCCATACAGTTCTCCGGGCACTCGAAGCTGCTGTACACCGCCGACACAAGAAGATCCCTGCCAGGAGTAAGTTCTGGGCAGCGGGCACATTACGAGACGCGCTCAGCGACATGGCTACAGACGATCCGCGTCGAACTGGCCCCTCGCCCGCGGCTCTGGTTGAGATCGCTCGTTGCCTCGCCGAAGAATCACCCCTATTGCTGGTCATAGACGAGTTCGGCAAGAACCTCGAAGCGATCCGCGATGGCGGAGCAGACGGCGACCCCTATCTACTACAGCAGCTTGCTGAGGCGGGACAAGGCTCTGGTTTGCCAATCTTCATAATCACGCTGCAGCACCTCTCATTCGATGACTGCTTGGCTGGCGCGGCCGGAGCCCAACGCCGCGAATGGGCGAAAGTGCAGGGGCGTTTCGAGGACATCGCCTTCGTTGAGTCACCAACCCAGACGCGAGCCCTAATCGGAACTGTTTTCGATGTACGAGACAACCAACTGCACTCTCAGATTTCCCGATGGGGCAAATCCGAGGCCAAGAAGATGCGCTCGCTCGGTATCGCGGAACTTGCCGATCCGGAAGTGGTAGCAGCCTGTTATCCACTTCATCCCTTGGCCTCTTTGGTGCTACCCGAGTTGTGCAGCCGCTACGGGCAACAGGAGCGCACCTTGTTCTCGTTTCTTGCAGGGTCAGATCCGCAGAGCGCGTCGTCGTTCTTAGGGGAGACTGCAGTTGCCCAGCGACGGCCCTTGCCCTTGCTGGGCCTGGATCGGGTTTACGACTACTTCGTCGCTAGCGGCACGCTCAACGCTTCGGCTTCTGGACAGTCGAGCCGTTGGATTGAGATCGCCTCAAGACTTCGCGATTCGTACGGACTCTCGCTCCCGCAGCAGCGGCTTGCCAAGGCGGTAGCTCTTCTCAACCTGGTTTCATCCTCTGGAACGGTCCGAGCATCGAAGCAGCTGCTCCGGCTCGTTGACAGCAACGCCGACGAGACGCTCGTCGAACTTGAGGAAGCCGGGATAGTCACCTACCGAGAGTTCGCCGACGAGTACCGGGTATGGCACGGGACCGACGTTGATATCCGGGGACTTGTGGACGCTGCGCTCCAGCAGGTCGAACACCAACCATTCGTTAAAATATTGACTTCTGTGCACGAGCCTCGGCCCATGGTCGCTGCTCGCCACAGCTCAGAGCACGACATGCTCCGGATGTTCTCGGTGCGCTACTTCGACGGCGACCAAGCGGAACCCCTCGATACCTTTTCCCAATATGACGGCGAAGCACTGCTAATGGTCGGTGACGCAACCTCGGTGCCTCGCTTGGATCCAGCTGCGGTTGCAGCGAAGCCCGTTGTTGCCGCTATCCCCACCGACATGACTGAGCTAAAAGAGTCTGCCTACGAGGTCGCCGCCGTTCTCCTCGCTCTTGAAGATCCCGCCGTCGTGGAGGACTGGGTTGCGCGCCGCGAGTTGAGCGAAAGACTCGCGCAATCACGAGCAGCGTTCGACCGGGCCTCGGCCGACACTTTCAGCGCTAAAACCTGCAAATGGATCCTGCTCGACGCTGGCGACGGCCTAGAGCTTTGTCCTGGGCGGGGTAGTTCCGCGCTGTCGCAAGCGTGCGACGAGGTATACCGTTCGACACCGGCGGTTGGCAACGAAATGCTGAACCGCACTGATCTCACTACCCAGGGATCAAAGGCCCGCCGACTCCTGCTTGAGGGGATGATCGAGCATGGAGACGAACTGGACTTGGGGTTCACGGGATACGGGCCGGAGATGGCGATGTACCGGGCCTTCATGGAACGCACAAATATCCACGTCGGCAAACAGGCAAATGGCACCGAAGCGTTCGGTGAACCCACTAACGAATCGCTGCGTGTTGCCTGGGGTGTCATGCATTCCGAGTTCAATCGGGCCAAATCTCGTCGTGTGAATCTGCGCGATGTGTATGCCGCGCTGCTGTTGCCGCCGGTGGGAATGAAAGCTGCCGCCGTGCCGGTGTTTGTGACAGCTGGACTTCTCGCTTCCGCCGACAGAATCGCCCTCTACGAACACGGGACGTTCAAACCATTGCTCACGCCTGAGATCTCCGAACGGATGGTGCGCAATCCCGGGCATTTTGATGTGAAGCATTTCGCCAACACAACCGGAGCTCGCCGCGACGTCGTCGACGCGCTCGCCAAGCGACTGAATGTCCGGCCTGCTCGCTATAAACGGCGAGTTGCCAATGTCCTCGCCATCGTCGGGCACCTTGTCTCTCGGGTCCGACGCCTTGACAACTACACACTCCGAACCTCTTTCCTGCCCGAAACCACCCGAAACGCGCGAGATGTGCTCGTGGCGGCGGTCGAACCGGACGAGTTGCTCTTCACTGCACTCCCTGAGGCTTTGGGGTTTAAACCGGTGTCGTCAGACGCGAAGAGTTACAGCAACGCGGGGTCCTACGCCGACAAGGTAGGCGAGGTTCTCGACGAACTCGATAGATGCTACGAACTGCTCCTATCGGATCTCGTGGGTCTGTTACTTGAAGAATGCGCGGAGAACACTCGTCTTGCTGTCTGCGGTCAGGCTGCGGCTCTTGAGAACGAAGTTCTGGATCCTGCAGTACGCGCGTTTGTACTCGCGCTCGCTAATGACACCGTCGATAGCGACACGGACTGGATGAAAGCGATCGCCACCGTCATCGCAAAAAAGGCGCCGGCGGAATGGGTTGACGATGATCTGGAGCGGTTTCGTAGCGAGCTTCCCGAGCAGGCGGCCGCGTTTCGGCGACTTGTAGCACTCCATGCTCAATGCCGAGTCGACGGGGGAGGCCAGTTTGAGGCCTTGCGGGTGACGGTGACTCGTTCAGATGGGAGCGAAGACATTCGATTGGTCTCCGTAGACAGCGCTCATCGTTCCCAGGTCGAGCGTGTCTTGGACCGTGCCCTAAATGAAATAGGAGATGCGACCGGATCTGCCCAGAGAGCCCATCAGGCGTTGCTAGCTCTGCTGAGTGAACGACTGCTGCCCGATCCGATTCGCGACGACGAACACAGCCGTCGTACGATAGACATTAGTGATTCATATGAAGGCCACATTTCTGGAACGGGCAGACTGAGAGAACGCTATGGGTGAGACCGTCCGTCACATTTGCGGTATCTCTGGAGGCAAGGACTCGAGCGCCTTGGCCGTCTATCTGCGTGGTGAGATTCCCGAGATGGAGTACTTCTTCTGCGACACCGGGGCCGAGCTACCAGAAACCTACGAGTACCTCACCCGTCTCGAAGCGATTCTCGGCAAGCCCATTGCTCGCCTGAACGCCTCACGTGGGTTCGATCATTGGTTCGAAGTGTTCCGGGGGGCTCTTCCGTCGCCACAGATGCGCTGGTGCACCAAGAATATGAAGATCAAACCGATTGAGGAATGGATCGGCGATACACCCGCTGTGTCTTATGTCGCGATCCGCGCCGATGAGGCGAACCGCAAGGGCTACGTGTCCACCAAGCCCAATATTGAGACACGGTTTCCCTTCATCGAGGATGGCATCGACCACGACGGTGTGATGCGCATTCTCCACGATGCCGGAATCGGGCTGCCCGAGTACTACGAGTGGCGGACTCGGTCAGGTTGTTACTTCTGCTTCTATCAACGCAAGGCAGAGTGGATCGGCCTGTCTGAGCGACACCCCGAGCTTTTTGATCGCGCCGTAGCGATCGAACAGAAAGTACTTCAAGACGCCGGTGTCGATGGCAACGCTGATTTCGGGGACCAAGCCATGCGGGGTCGGCAATACACCTGGTCTGGCGGCGAGACCCTGCTTCAACTGCGGTCCCGGCGCGATCAGATCCTCGAAAAGCACGAAGCTTCCCTGGCTCGCTCGAAAAAGACACGAATCAACGTCCCCCTCGTCGAGTCCCTAGCCGACGCCCTCGACGAAGACGACGACACACTGCCCTGCACAGTGTGCGCGCTCTGAGCGGCAACCCATGAGCACGTTCCGTGACGCCTTGGCCAATGCCTTGCCTGACTATGAGATCCCTGATGACGACTTGATCGGCGAGGTGCTCGTCCCGGCTATCCAGGTCGCAGACGAAGTCCGAATTGGCTCGGGTTTCTTCTCGTCACATTGCCTCGCGCAAATAGCGCCCGGCTTAGCGACTTTCCTCGCCAAAAGTGAGGAACCACTTCAGTTGCTACTCAGCCCAATAATCTCCGCCGAGGACCGTGAAGCGATTGATAGGGGGACTTCTGAACCAAAGAAAGTGATCGAGGAAACAGCAACTCGACTTTTTGACGAATCTGAACTGAGTCCTTCAGCAGTTGTCGCGCACACCTTGTCCTGCTTGAGCTATCTAGTAGCCGCTGATCGACTTCAGTTGCGCTTTGTATTTATGCACGCCGGTATGTACCACAAAAAGAAGTGGTTGCTGCGATGTGGCGAAGACTGGCTCGGTGTCCATGGATCTGGGAACGTCACCACACGCGGGTTACTGCTCAATGGCGAACAAGTGACCATAGACAAGGCATGGTGCGACGGTAATGCGGCGGCAACCCGAGTGGAGCGCTTAGTTAAACAGTGGGAGCGCCAGTGGAATAACGAGCACAGTCACTCGCTCTCGCTCACCGCTCTCCAAGCCCTACCTTTCGTCGGGCCAACCGCGAGCGAGCGCCCCCCAACGGTTTCGGACTTCTGGGACGCGTGGTGGCGTGACTACAACGCCGGTCTGGAACCAGTCCTCCCGCCAAACGTGGATGCAGCGCGGCAGATACATCGACTTCGCATTCCCGATTGGCTCAATTGGAAAACCGGGAGATTCTCACACCAGAGTCGCGCGGTTGAAGCGCTCCGCAGTCACGAATCCTCGGGAATCTTGGCAATCGCGACAGGGGGAGGCAAGACCCGCACCGCGCTCGTCGCCGCAACGTTAGAACAGAAGGATCACCAAGGCTCTGTCCTCGTCGTCGTTGTCGTTCCGTCCAAACCTCTAATGCAGCAATGGGCAGAAGACGTACGTGAATTCGGTATCGAGCCCGTTCTCCCAAGTCGCTTGATTGCGGGAGCGAGTCGATCCTCAGAATTGGAGAGTCTCCGAGCTGTATTCGAGGTTAGCCAAGACCGCACAGAAGTCGTGATCGTAAGCAACAAGCTCTTCCTTGAGGGCGATTTCGTCACGAACCTCGTGAATTCTCTAAAGGGGGGAATACGGACGATCCTTATAGCTGATGAGGTTCACAACTTAGGTGTGCCCACGTTTTTGGAAGATCCACCAGATTACTTTGATCGTCGTATCGGTCTCTCTGCTACACCGGTGCGCCAGTACGACGCCGACGGCACTGACGCTCTTTTTGAGTTTTTTGGACCTCAGGTTTTCGAGTTCTCCTTGAAAGAAGCAATCGATGCCGGCTGTCTCTGCCCATACCGCTACCATCTTCACGAGGCTCCGCTTGGCACCGAAGAGATCGAGTTGTACGAGGATCTAACCGAGCAGTTGATTCAGGCAGGATTTCGAATCGACGACGAAGGCCAGACTGTAATTCCGAACACGAAGGTTGAACGTTTGCTCCGCGAGAGGCGAGCTGTACTTGAGCAAACCGAAACGAAACTAGATGTTCTTCGAACAGTGTTATCGGAGCAGGGCCCTGCCGCAGTAGCACGGACTCTCATATACGTCTCTGCCAAACAACAGATTCGTGGCGAGAAGCAACTGATTCTAGTGAATCGAATGCTCGACTCATTAGGTATCGTGATGCACCAGTTTACTCATACGGAGACGTCGCGCCGGGACGCGCAGGAGTTACTCGACAAGTTCGGTAGCGGTGATTTTCAAGTACTCACCGCGATGAAGGTACTCGATGAAGGAATCGATATACCTCAAACGGACACGGCCTTTTTGCTAGCTTCTAGCACCGTGCGTCGGGAGTGGATCCAACGACGAGGAAGAATCCTACGCAACGTTGAAGGAAAAGAGAGCGCCGAACTGCACGACTTCCTTGCCATACCTCCAGATCCAGAGAGTGATGCCGGTCGATCGGTGTTACGCGGTGAACTCGCTCGAGCAGAAGAGTTTGCAAGGCTCGCTACCAACGAGTACGAATCTGGTGGACCGCGCGATCTAATTGATAAGTATGAGGGATCAATATGGAGAAATTAATATGCTGAGTACCGACCGAATCAGGGATGTTGCGGGGCAAAAAGCCATCGATATCGAGGAGCGCTATCCCGGATACCGAATTGATTTAGTTACGCGTCTCGTAGAGATTCTCAGAAAGCAGGGAGAGGGTCTCAACACTAGGTACCGACGTACCGACGTTCTAGCAATCGTTGAGGCATTCGCGAAACAAACTGCTGAAGGAACGGAAGGAAGAGATTGAATGAGGCTCGTACAATTCCAAGCAAGAAATTTTAAGCTCATTGAGGACATCACTATCAATTTCTCGACAGACCCGGACCGACCTTTGACCGTAATTCGAGCCGAAAATGGTTCAGGAAAGACGTCGCTGTTGTATGCTCTACTCTGGGTTTTCTATGGTAAAGATGGGCTCGGAGATCAGGGAGATCTGCGACTGACTTCTACTGCTCTTCCAATTGGCGAATCGGCTGATGTGGAAGTACGTGTCAAGTTCGATCACGAAGATAGTGAGGGAACTCTGGTCCGATATCAAGCGATTCGGACCATCACAGAATCCCCCATTGAGGGTGACAAGGTGAAACGTAGCAACCCTCGATTTCAACTAGTACGATTTGTGGACACTGGTCACGAGAACGTCCCTGAGGAATTAATCGACAAACTCGTCCCACAACGCTTACAGGATATCTTTTTTACCAATGGAGACGATGTCCAAAAGTTCATATCTGGAAGGCTTTCAAACCAACGTCAAAAACAAGTCCATACAACCATCGAGGCGTTACTTGGACTGAATGAGTGGCGGGAAACGGTAAAGGATCTCGAGTGGTGCCAAGCCGCCATACGCAAGAAGACCGCCAAAGAAACAGGAACCGAACTCGTCGAAGCTGAGGAAGAACACACGCGCACGATCGATCAAATTTCCGAAGTCGAGCGTGAGCGCGAGACCATCGAAAAACTCATTAACCGCATGACCCAACACCGGGACAAAGACGACCGGGAACTAACAAGCCTCCGGGGCAGCGGTGATCTCGACAAACTCAACGAAGAGATTAGCGATCTTGAGTTGGATTTAGGACACGCGGAACGGGAACTGGAATCAACGCTTGCGGCAATGGTGGACCTCATCCGGAGCGAGAAGATCTCTTGGTACTTCCTCAATGATCGGTTGTGTGATGCAGTCGACAAGCTCAACGATCTTCGTGATCGGAACATCATCCCTGGTACAAGTATCCAAGTACTCGTTGATCGACTTGAGATCGGAATTTGCATCTGCGGCGAGGAACTCGTTGCCGACAGCAATCGACGCTCTTGCGTTGAATCGCTCCTGCAGGAGCAGAGACAGGTAGACGAGAATCGCCAGCGGTTGAGCCGGCTTTCCTACCTCGCTAGTGAGTCTCAGACCACCCATGAACACCAAAATGAAAATGAGGAAAGGTTTGCTGGCTGTCGAATCGCTTTATTAGAATCATTGACCTCGGTCCGAGACACCATCAGAGGCAAGCGCGAAAGGCTTAACAATCTTCGCAAAAAGCGCAAACTAATCGACGCAGACCAAGTGCGCACGCTCGCCACGCGTATTGATGACCTTGACAAAAAGATCGGCGACCAACGCGAATCCCTCGGCGGAGTCTCGGCAAAACTAGAAATGTTAAGCGAACGTGAAGCCGACCAACAGAAGCGCTATGAAAAAGCCGTCGCGGCATCCAAGATTACTAAGAGTAGAAAAATCGAAAGCGACATGATCACAGATCTTCTGACGTTGGCCCGCAACACACTCTCAACACTGGAGATGGACTATGTTTATCGAGTGTCGACCCGGATGCAAACACTTTTTCTAGAGATAGTGGGATCGGATCCTTTTTCCGACGGAACGGTGTTCAAGGGAGCACGAGTCGGCGAAGACTTCAATATCGTCATCGAATCGCACAATGATCGCACGTTGGATCCTGATTTCGAACTCAACGGAGCTTCCCAACGAGCCCTTACTCTAGCTTTCATCTGGGCGGCTATGCAGGTTGCCGATGTGACAGCACCACGTATCATTGATACACCGCTAGGTATGGTTGCTGGCGGTGTTAAGTCCCGAATGGTAGAGGCGATAACGCGACCAGCGAAGTCTTCCGACCCATCGTTTCAAGTTGTGCTGCTACTGACTCGGTCCGAGATCCGAGACGTTGAAGATCTTCTTGACAAAAGAGCAGGAATGTTGCAAACGCTCTCTTGTTCAAAGGATTTCCCTGCTGATCTTATCAACGACTGGAATGTTGATAGTCCCGTAATCCGAAGCTGCACTTGCGATCATCGATCATCCTGTCATATCTGTGCCCGGGTCTACGATCGACAGCACGGTATTCATTTAAAGACAGAAGAGGTATAGCGATGGCCGTGATCGAGAACCCCTACCTATCTCAGGATCTATTGATAGATGCAAAGCTCCATGAAATCATTTCGACTCATGTGTCACACGGGAAAGGACCGTTTCGACGCTGGATAGACGCTTGGTGGCTTGGCCTCTGCATCGGACACCATCAAGGTCAACGCCTGCCGTTGCCCGAACGTTCTCAATGTACCAAATTCAACGATGGCGGGATCTTGTCCAGCGATCCGTGGCGAATCACCCAGCTCGAACTGTTGGTGCTTGCGGAAGAGGGAGAAGATGTGCTGATGGAACCGGCGCGTGTGATCCGGTTAGCAAGCGAATACGCGAACAGCGGGCTGAAATGGATCGCAGATGAACTCCTCGGTGAAGCTAACGGGACTCTGAGCCTGATGAACAAACTAGGTGAATTCAAAACCTGATCTCGTTATCCGAAGCCCGAAATCGTATCGGTGAGAGTCTCCAATACTGCTTGAAGACCAGGGTCAATGCCACGCTCTGGGAGTGCATCAACAAGCGCGTCATCACCTCGTCGCCGCAGCATCGCCCGAACTGCTTCGGGGTGCACGTCAAGGGCTCTGGCGAGCGCAACTTGGGGATCGGGATCGTCGATCCCCGTAAAACACTTGACAAGTTCGTTGATCGGCATCGCGGGGGTGACGACGGAAACATCAACTGATTCTGCTAAAAGATCAAATTCAAGCACCATAAAGTCACCGATGGAAACCCCTTCCCGGACACAAAACGCTCTGAGGCTTCCCATATCCGGACCGCTAGCTGAGTCCATCCGCCACGCGACGCGGACGTTCCCTTCGCTTGCCACATAATTCTGTTCAGCACCAGGGGAGGCGCCTAGAGCGAGTGCGAGCGGGCGGGGCAATCCCCTACCTGAGCCACGTATCGTGTCGGCGGTTACCTCTACCACATACCGGATCCGGTGCGCCTCCGGCTGAAAGGTCCCGGGCACCGTGAGAGGAGTACTCGCGGGGACATCAATCTTTTCGTCGGTACGTAGCCAGATTCGGCCCTCGTTCGTTACGAAACGATGTGCAGCGGCATATTGGCGGATAGAAGATTCCGAGATATCGAAGGTTGCGAGGAGCTCGGCCACGACAGCCTCAAGGTCGGCTTCACCACCCGCGCGCTCAATGCGTTCCGCTATTTCTTCTGAGATACCCGAGTATTCCTCAAGAACCCACTTCCGAAGCGCAAAATAGTGCCGGTCCGTGCGCATGAAAGCAGATTCCTCCATGAGGCGATTACGAAGCGAGCGGAGCGACCTGTCTCCCCCAATGTGTTCAAGAATTTCGCTGTCGGTCGCGGGTCTGCCCAGCAGGGACAGCACAGTAACCGCCTTATCGACGATCGTTCTACCCCACACGAAGACCTGCCCGTCGATGATCCGAAACCGATCCGAGTCATTGATTAGTTCATGCGCAGCATGCCCGACGACCCCTCGATTCGAGAGTTCAGACACAATATCCCCGGTTGTTGGTGCCGAATCAAGATCGCAGAGCATCTCAACAACACCCGTTAGGTCACGAAGGGAAGTACCTTGTGCCAGTATCCACCCGTCACTCTGCTTGTAGGGTCCTGCTAGCCATAGGAGCAAAGCTGTCGCCTGAGGGTCGGTCACCCAGGGTTCGAGTTCCTTGACTCCAGTGAGATCCCCAACTGGATACGCGCAACCAATAGAACGTCGTAGGTCCGAGACGAGCCAACGCAACGGACGATACTCGTCCGATTGAAAGGCGTCAGCCAACTTCACCTCCGCTCTTTGCACAGCCCGCCGAATTGCTTCGCCAGTTACACCAAACTCAGTCGCCACAGCCTGGAACGACGGGCTGTCCTCATCAAGGTTGCGCCGACAGAAAATCTCCCGCGATTCGTTTGAGAGAACCTCCAAGATTGATAGTGGATTTACACTAGGAAGGCAGCCAATTTCAAGCGGTAGCTCGTAAAGTTCTTCCAGCGCAGGTTGAAGATCATCAGGCATGCGCACTATCTCCGGTCGGATCGTGAACACGTCCCCGAAGGCCGACGCCCCCCTGCACGACGATGCCCAATGAGCGATCTCCGACATCCGTACATCCCACTCGGACGGAGGGGTTTCAACGCCACGTGATCTCCTCAACAAGGTCTGCAAGCCGAGTATCGCTTCCTCCAAGTCGGATAGAGGGACCTCAACCCCGCGTATCTCCGATCTGGCTTTAGCACCCGCGACCTGGAGAGAAATTGCTTCAACAAGTGCAAGTTCGAGAAGTTCGGAGACCGACAAGACTCCTGCATTTCGCACTTGCAGGAGGTACGAGACCGAGCACTCACAGAAATCTCCCCAAGTAACGAGTTCCTGATCTCGAAGGAAACAGTTTCTCACTTGCACCGATGTTCCTTCGAATGGGATCGGAGCGTTGGAACTGAGACTCGGAAACACCCTGGAGAGGGACTCGCTATTGGCGTCCCGAACCAGTCGTGAAACAAATTCTGACCGCGTGGTTTGTGCTCGTCGTCCAGACCCAAGCCATTCACCCGCCAAGGCAGGCCACCTCCCGCGTTCTGCTCCGAGCAGCGAAACAGCTCCTTCAACAGCGACCTCTCGACGACGGTTCATCCAACAAATCGTAGAGCTACATTTGTTCCAATGACCAAATCTGATTCTTGGTTGAACTGAAACTTTTTGGAACGCCTAAGCGGCGGGTGACACGAGCGGGGTTGCCAATGGAGCATTGTTATGTGCGGGTTTGCATCAGCTTCGGGGGTTCGCCGTCTACACCAGGCTGGTGGTGGATCCGGGGCCGACGGCGACGATACCGACGGCGTTGAGGCCACCGATGGCGACGATGCCGACGGAGTTGACGCCACCGAACGTCACAAGACCGATCGCGTTGATCCCGCCGATCGTCACGATCCCCATCGAATTCAAACCGCCGAGCGTCACGATCCCCATTGCGTTCAGCCAACTCAACGCGGCGACACCGATGGCGTTATAACGTCCCATCGCAGCGAGACCGATTGCGTTGAAGCGACTCATGGCCACGTTGCCAACCGCATGTTTCTCCGACGAGGTCCCGTTCGACATGTTCGCCCCTTCAACCTCGCTCGACGACGAGCTGAGTAACTGGACCGTAACACGCTCGCCACAGAGTTCTGGGTAGTAACATCGCGAGGTATGAAACAGCCCAACATTCTGATGGTGATGGCCGATCAATTGGCACCACATTTCACTGGTGCCTACGACCATCCGTTGGTACGCACACCCGCCATGGACTCGCTTGCCGAACGAGGAGCGCGCTTCGACGCGGCGTACTGTCACTTCCCGATGTGTTCCCCCTCCCGATTCTCGATGCTGGCAGGCCAACAAGCGAGCGCCATAGACGCTTGGGACAACGCCGCTGAGTTCCCGGCAGGGGTGCCGACACTGGCCCACTACCTCAACCTCGCCGGTTACCGCACTGTGTTGACCGGGAAGATGCACTTCGTGGGTCCAGACCAACTCCACGGTTTCACCCGCCGTTTGAATACCGACATCTATCCCGCCGATTTCGCCTGGACACCCAACTGGGACGCTGCCGACGACAGGATCGACAAGTGGTACCACAACATGGACAGCCTGTCCGACGCCGGTCAAGCAATCGCCACCTACCAGATCGACTACGACGAAGAAGTCAGGTTCTCGACGACGCGCCAGATCTACGACTTCGCCCGTGAAGCCGACGAGCGGCCGTGGTTCATGGCGACTGGAATGATCCACCCTCACGACCCGTACGTGGCCCGCCCCGAATGGTGGAACCTCTACGACCACGACGACATCGACCTTCCCGACGACCGGCTCGATTCGCCCGATCCCCACACGCTGAGGATCCGTCACGGCATCCAAGCCGACACCATCGGCTACACCGACGATCAATGCCGCAACGCCCGCCACGCCTACTACGCCAACACCAGCTACTTCGACTCCTTACTGGGGCATATGATCAAAGCCCTCGAAGAAACCGGCCAGCTCGACAACACGATCGTGATCGCCACCAGCGACCACGGCGACATGCTCGGGGACCGGGGACTGTGGTTCAAGATGAGTTTCTTTGAACGGTCGCTGCGGGTGCCGCTGATCATGGCCGGTCCCGGAGTCGCCAACGGCACGGTCGGCAACGTCTGCTCACTGCTGGACCTGCTACCCACCCTGCTCGACATTGCCGGCGACGGCGGTGACCGCATCGAACCGGTCTTGCCGCTGGCCGGGCGGAGCCTGTGGGAAAGCGCAACCGGGGGGCATGACCCCATAGATGAGACCATCGCCGAATACACCGGCGAGATGACCTCCCAGCCGATGTTCATGATCCGCCGTGGCCGACACAAGTACATCCACTGCGACAGCGATCCAGCCCTGCTCTACGACATCGAGGCCGACCCCCTCGAGCGCAACAACCTCGTTGACGACCCTGCTCACGCCGAACTAGCCACAAACTTCGCTGCTGAGACCGCGGAGCGTTGGGACAGCAACGACATACGGGAGCGGGTCTTGGCCTCCCAGCGGACCCGTCGGCTGCTTCACGCCGCCATGACTATCGACGGCCACTGCTCGTGGGACTTCACACCCGTCCGCGACAGTGCCAACGAATACATCCGCAATCACATGGACTGGGCCGAAGCCGGCCCACGATTGCGCTATCCCTGACCTGACCTGAAAATACAGGGGCCCACCCATATGGGTGGGCCCCGAGCTCTCCCCACGAAGGAGGAGAGGGGTTATGCCACAAGTGTATAAATACTTTTTCGAGTGTCGATGGTGATTGCATCACACACCACCAGCGGACCCGCCAACGACCGAGTCAGCGCCTAGGGACCGTCGGGGTCGAAGTAGGGGCGGTCGCCGTCGATCGCAAGGCGACGGGATACCAACCCGGTCGGACTCAGACCGTGTCGAGGCGGGCTACCGCGGAGTTGCCGAGTTCGATGAAGCGTTGGTAGCTGTGTTCGTACGCGGGGTCATGGGTGGGCAGGATTGTTTGCATGGCGGGCATGGGCCATGCGCCGTATTCGACGCCTGGTTTGGGCCACCAGTCAAGCCCCGCGCCGGCAGCCAGAGCGGAGCCGTATGCAGCCGAATAGTCCGGCTTTTCCGGTACCAGAACCTCAACGCCCAGCACCGATGCTTTGATCTCGCACCAAAGCCGGCTCAGCGCCGGCGATCCACCGCATGCCAGCGTCTGCAACTCGTACCCTCCAGCCGCCAGATTCTCAGCAATATGGGCAAGGCCATACGCAGTCGATTCCAACACCGCCCTAGAAATTTCCTCAGGACCCGAATCGAGGGACAGTCCATGTATCTCGCCTGTGAGCCGTTTGTCCCAGCGGGGATCACGTTCACCCGCAATGTAGGGCAGCACAAGCACACCTTCGGCTCCGGGCGGAACCTGCGCTGCTTTGGCGAGCACCGCGGCAATCGACAGTCCGCTGAGGCTTGCCCACCACTCGAGCAAACGGCCATGACCGTTTACCGGTCCACCGACGATCGACACGTCCTGCACTGCGCTCGGCATCGAGAACATGTCATCACGAACCGAATCCGAGGCCACCGCCAACCCCAGCCCTCCGGTGCGCCCGCCGGGATCATGTCCAACCCCCGGGCGATAGGCACCGCACGCCCAAAACCCCATGAACGCGTCGGCCGACGCAGGCACCAACACAGTGCCTTTCGCCAAGCCATGACTGCCGTCGTTGACGCCCACCGACGAACCGGTGGCAATCGGCTCCCCGAAACCAACCGGCGCCGGATCACCGGGCCACAAACCGTGAAAGGGACCTCCCCCAAGCTGGCGCAACACCCAATCCCAAATCTCACAAGGAGCAAAACCATCCCCAAGCTCCTCACGCAAAATCTCGCATTGAGCCGCATGAACTTCGTGAAGCCCCAAGTCAGCAACCGCGGGGTGGCTGACGGTGACTGCCAAGCCTTTTGGGATCGGAACCGTGGTGGGGGTCTGGCCGCCCACAGCAAGAGCTGCGGGTCTGCTGGCGGCTGGGCACCTCACCACCAGTTCGTTCATGGCGCTGAGCATCGCCTCAAGCCAACTGTTCGGGTCGGCACGGCCGACGGGCCAAGATTCGCTACCGCGGTAGCCGACCGCGGCGGTCGCAAGGATTTTTCCTTGGCGGTCACAAGCGATAGCCCGCGCCGCGCTGCTGCCGAGATCGACACCAACAACAACCGACAATTCAGCCTCCAGTATCGGCGCCTACCAGCACGCGGTACACGGGTGTGTGGGTGGCTTGTTGCAGGGCGTCGGCCACCGTTTCGAGGCTGTAGCGGGCGGTCACCAACCGGTCGAGGTCATCGCTGAGCGCCCCGGACCGCAGCAGACCGGCAGCGATACGCCAATCCTGGGGCTCTTGGCTGTAGACGCCCACCACCGTGATCTCCTCATGGTGGAAGTGATCGAGGCCGAAACTTCCGGTGAGTTCTTTCGGGAAGGCACTGTAGAGCACGATGGTTCCGCCGCTGTCGCAGATGTCGACGGCCAGCTCAAACAGTCCAGCGGCCGCGGCGGTGACAAAGACAATGTCGGCTTTCCCGCCAACGTCACGAGCGGTTTGCGGTGTGGCGATCCAATCCGCTCCCCCGTCAGCCGCTTCGTCGAGACGACTGCTCGATACGTCGACAAGCCCCACAGAACCGGCACCCCAGGCTCGGCACAGAGCGTGATGCAAACGCCCCATATATCCCGCCCCCAACACCGCTACCCGGTCACCGGCGAGCATCCCGGCAAGCCGTACCGAATGAACCACACACGCCAATGGCTCACCCATGGCAGCTTGTGCGATGGGTATGTCGCCGGTGACGTACGCCTGTGAGGCGGACACCCGAACGAAGTCGGCGAGCCCTGCCCCCATCGAAATCGTGCCATCGGCTAGGGCGCTGCCTTGCGGTTGTTTGCACACTGCGCTTCGACCGCGGCGACAGGTCGTGCAGGTACCGCAGCGGGTCAACAAGTCAACCGCCACAAGATCGCCGACTTTGGGTGCACCCGGCAATGGAGCCACCTGCTCGCCGACCTCGACCACCCGCCCTGCGACCTCGTGACCAGGGGCAACAGGGTAAATCTGCTTCTCGCCGGAGAACAGGCGCCGTTCCATCGTGCATAGTCCGCACGCCCCTACCCGCACCAGAATGTCTTGCGCTCCTACCACTGGAAGCGGCTCTGAACGCAACTCAACCTCGCCAACACCGGTCACGACCGCGACCTGCATCCCTTCGGTCGGCACAGCGGAGGGCACAGCGGTGGGCACAGCGGTAGAAGCCATCGCTCAGACCGACTTCAACAAGAGATCGCTGGTTTGGCCAGACACAAACAGGTCGCTTCCTGCCATCAACAACTCACGGTAGCTGTCTTCGGAGGGCAGCGAATCCAAATAGGCGTCGAGCGACCCGAGATCGGGGGCGTCGATCATCCAATACACCACTCCGTAGGCGCCGTACGCCTCCATCCAGGAAGTCACAGCACCACCATCAGGCACACGCGCGGCGAGGTGTGCGGTGTAGGAGGCGATCCAGTCCCGCACCCGCACACCGTCACTCGAATCGACCTGTGCTTTGCGAATCATCCGAACCATTGTTGCCACGCTCACAAGCCAACCTTGCTACGGCCCGTGTACGGCCTGCATCAGCCGGGTCACCATGTTCTTCGGATCCTGCGAGCCCCAGACATTGCGACCGATCGCCACCCCGGCGGCCCCTGCTGCCACAACACCGGAAGCCATCTCGATCACATCGTCTTCGTGATCCATTCTGGGTCCACCCAAAGCAACCACCGGCACGCCACACGCCTCGATGATTTCGGTGAACTCGTCGGTGGGGCCCGGGCACATGGTTTTGATCATGTCGGCACCCAACTCAGTTGCGATTCGGGCGCCCTTGGCGACATTGGTGACCGTCCAGGGAACCTCTTGTGCCCAGCCGCCCGGAATCGACTCGGCGATCAGTACCATCCCGATCTTCTCGCACTCTGCACCCAGGTGAGCCAATCGAGACAGTGAGACATGTTCGTCGTGAGCGCCGCTGAAGGCCATCACGATGATCGCATCGGCGCCGAGGACCATGGCCTGCTCCGCGGTGTAGAGCAGGGTCGACGTGTCGTCGGTTGCAGGTTCGCCCATGTCGGCGATCCCGCCATCGACGCGCAACACCAGACCGCTTCGGGCGAAGGCTTCGGGGTAGCGCCGTGCCAGGTGCCAGGTTGTGAGCACCGCGTCGGGCTTTGCTGAGGCGATCGGTTCGATGGCTTCTGTGGGAACGCCTGTGCCCATATAGGCAGGATGGTCCATCGCCACCAGCACGCAGCGACCGTCACCGGCAACTACTCGACTGGCACGGCGGCGTTTGCCTGCCGAAACCGCCGACAGAAAATGCGCTCCTGCTCCCATGCAACGTACCCTTTCTCGGGTGGACTGATGGTCTTACCATACGCGATGTGCTGATGTTCACCCATAACCAGCGCAGCGATCACATCAACCATCCCAACAATCTGAGGGGAAGCCGTGACCGAAAACATTGACCTGCTGATCAAGGGCAACTACGTCGTCACAATGAATCAGACTCGTGACGTCATTCACGACGGCGCGGTCGCGGTCCGTGGGCGTGAAATCATCGCCGTCGGCAAGACCAGCCGACTCGAGCAGCAATACCACGCAACCGAGACGATCGGGGGCGACCGTTTCGTTGTCACACCCGGGATGGTCAACTCCCACATCCACATAACCGGCGAACCGCTGACCCGTGGCTATGTTCCCGACGACACACCTTTTGAAGAGAACGTCTTCATGTGGCTGTGCCCGCTGTACTCCATGTACACCGCCGCTGAGGAGCGGTTGTCTGCGCAATTGGCGGCAACCGAGATGCTCAAATCGGGAACCACCACCTTTCTTGAGGCGGGCACTATCCGTTTCCTTGACGATGTTGTCGACGGACTCCAAGAAATCGGGATCCGAGGACGGGTAGGCCAATGGGTCTGGGACCTGCCACCCGAACCTGATGTCTACAAACAAGACACCGACCAGGCCATCGCCAACCTGCAACGCCAACTTGAGCACCACCCCGCGGCAGCCGAGAACCGGATCAGCGCCTGGTCGCTGCTCGTGGGACACACCACCTGCTCTGATCCACTTTGGCGAGCCGCCCGGGAACTGGCAACCGAGCACAACGTCGGGCTGAGCTTTCACATGTCACCGGCCAAACTCGATCCTGAAGGTTTCGTCGCCGAGTTCGGGCACCGGCCGATGGTGCACCTCGCGCAACTCGGGGTGCTCGGTCCTGATGTCGCTATGACTCATTGCGTGCAGGTTGACGACAACGAAATCCAGATCATGGCCGAAACGGGTGTGCATGTGGCGCATTGCCCGACCACTGCGCTCAAGGTCAGCTACGGGGTGACCCAGGTCGGCAAGATGCCGGAAATGGTGCAGTCCGGTATCAACCTCGGTATCGGCACCGACGGCAACAATGCCTCCAATTACTCCGACTTGATGCGGGCCACATATCTGGTAGCCGGGCTGTTCAAGGACGGACGCCAAGACCCGCAGATGTTCCCCGCAGAAAAAGCCTACGAAATGGCAACACTGGGCGGAGCTGAGTTGATGCAGATGTCTGATCAGATCGGCTCGTTAGAAGTGGGCAAACTGGCCGATGTGGTGCTGCACGACACCGACCGGCCCGAGTGGCGACCGCTGCTCAACATCGCCAACCAACTCGTCTGGTCAGCCGACGGGCGCGGCGTGCACACGGTCATCGTTGACGGCAACAAGGTCGTCGAAAACGGGCAGATGACAACTATCGACGAACAGGCTCTCTACGCCCAATCCCAACTCGCCGGCGAAGCAATCACCACCCGCTCCGGCCTCCCCGACAAAGCAAAATGGCCGGTGCTATAGACTCAAGCTGATGACCGAACCCGATGCCTACGAGCGAGCGCGGCAGTCCTACTTGAATCGAAAACCGGTCCCGCTGGGAAAGCCCGGTCAGAGATACCCGACTCGCGACGAAAAACGCCAGAGACAAGAGTCACCTGCTCACTGAAGACCTTCAAGACGGACAAGTGCTCGACGGCTTAATCGTGGTGAACCCATTCAGCCACAGCCCCGCCACATTATTCTGAATCTCGCCTTCCCTTTCAGCCAATCGGGCCCGGTCATCCAATCAAGGGTTCAGCGAATTGGCCAGCGAGAGACGGCTTCAACACCGCTGCGGGTTCGCAGAGATCGGCTGGCGGCCTGGGCTTCTTCTAACAAACTCCCGACATCGACGGTTGTTACCTGCCCGGCGGCGACTACGGGTTCGCCCGCTACGTAAACGTCTCTCACTGATCTGCCGTCGCTACCCCAGATGAGTTGCAGGACCGGATCGGGGCTCGGGGGAATCCACTCGATACGGGACCGGTCGTGAACCACGATGTCGGCTTGTTTACCGACTTCGAGCGAGCCGATGCGATCGGCCATCCCAAGGGCTTCTGCACCGGCGATGGTGAGCAACTCAAGCGCATCGTGAGCACCGAAGATCGTCGGGTCGACCGCAGCGTCTTTCGCCACACCTGCGAACAGGGCCGCCGTGCGGATCCCGTCAACCATGTCGCCGGCGTTTTCGGCGTCGCACCCCAAAGCCAGCCGGCCCCCTTCGCGCCACAGGTCCAGATGCCGAAACTCACGGGTCAGACCCTGCCCGAGACGCAGGTAGGCCCAAGGACACGACACCACCGCGGCACGGCTGTTCACCAGAACCTCCACTTCCTGCGTGTCGAGATGCACACCATGAGCAACAGCCACATGAGGGCCCAGCACTCCCAGCGCCGAAAGGTGCACCAAGGGCCGTAGCCCAGTTCTGGCCAGGTAACTGTCGACATCGCTGGTTGTGGGAGACAGATGAAAGGTCATGCCAACCCCGCGTGAGCGGGCCAATTCGCTGGCTGCCACCACCAGTTCATCCGACATGAGGTCATGGCCGACGAGGCTCACCCAAGTCGACACCCGTGGACCGCTCGCGAGGTCCAAAGCCGCGCGCTGTCGGTCGATCACCTCTTCGACTGAGCCTGCGAATGGCCCCTCGTCAACGTCCCATCCCCAGGTACCGACGGTCGCCCGAGCTCCCACGGTCTGAGCGGCGGCGACAACCCGATCCGGATGAGCGACAGTCCCCGCTTCGAAGGTCGTGGTGATGCCGTTGCTCAGAGCTTCGGCAAGGGTGAGCGTGGCGGAAAGTTCGTCGTCGGCGGGGCTGTGCTCGCCGTGAACTGGCACAACCCAAGAAAAAATCGCCTCTCCAGGCGGCAGATCATCTGGAATTGATGATTGGATCAGGCGGTCACCGGTCAGATGTTGATGGCCGTTGACATACCCCGGCAGGACCAGGTCACCGCTGTGGCCCGAAACGTTTGCGTCCAGATGAGCTGCCCGCAAGTCGTCGAAACTCCCGACCGCGGCGATGACGTCACCCGAGATGACAACTGCACCGTCGCTAATGATCTCCCGGGCGGGATTCATGGTGACCACTGTGCCCCGCACGATTGTCATGGCCGATCAACACTCCTCACCGGTCCAGTATTGCACTGGGATCGCTGCGAATCCGTATGAACTCACGCTAAGGCTGATAGACCCATCACCATGACGGTTACCCCAATTTGCGATCAATGGCGGGAAGGCAGAACAACCCTTGGGGGTTGGCTGGCAATCCCCAGTTCTGTTACGGCCGAGGCCGTGGCCAGATGTGGTTTCGACTACGTCTGCATCGACACCCAGCATGGTCCGATCGACTACGCCGACTCGGTGCCGATGATCCAGGCCATCTTGTTGGGCGGGTCGAGTCCGATCGTCCGAGTGCCGCGCAACGAACCTGGAATTATCGGCAAGTCCCTCGACGCTGGTGCTCACGGGGTGATCATCCCGATGGTTAATACCGCGGCGGAGGCCGAGGAAGCCACTAGCGCAACCCGCTACGCACCCCGCGGTGTCCGCAGTTGGGGTCCGACCGTGGCCGGCCTACGACACGACTACTTCAATTGGGAACCCGGCAACGTGGCTTGCATTCCAATGATCGAAACGACTGAAGCCCTTTCCAATCTCGATGAGATTCTTGCCGTGCCCGGCATTGATGCGATCTATGTCGGACCTGCGGACCTGTCGATCACTCTCGGCTTGCCGCCGGGCAACAACGACGGCGAGAAGGCGTTCGACGAGGCTCTCAGTTTCATCCTCGAACGCTGTGCAGCTCACAACATCATCGTCGGAATCCAATCGACCGGCGCGTTGACCCCGAAGCGAATCGCTGCGGGTTTCCGCATGGTCACTGTCGCCACCGATCTCCTGGCCGCCCGCATGGGCATCAACGCTGAGTTGGCTCTGGCCCGCGGCGAGGGTCCTTCGACGGGCTCAGAATCCAGCTTGTACTGACGCGTCGGCCCGTCCGTGGCCGCTGTCAGTGTTTTAGGACGCGAGGTAGTGTTGCACAGCATGGCGCAACCCCGAGCAAGGACCAGTCGCAAAAGAGTGCGGTCTACAAGTGCTTATAGATCGTTGCGGCAGGTCATGGCTACGGGGGATTGCCAGACACACTGTCGAACAGAGGTCACTTAGCCTGTGCTTGATATTGATTCCGGTGCGCAGTCCAACCCGGCCGTCGCGGGATGGGAGGCTGCCGGGCTGCGCGCTCCAGACATGGATGCCGTTCGCTCTTGGCGGCTTCAGCAGCTGCGTATCCAGCTCGAAGCCGAGGATGCGGCCGGCATCGTGTTGTTCGACCCGCTCAACATCCGCTATGCGGTTGACGCTACGAACATGCAGGTGTGGTGCACCCACAACGCGGTGCGGTACGCCTTCGTGGCCACCGACGGCCCGGTCATCCTGTTCGACCTGGCCCGGTGCGGGCACCTGGTCGAGCACTTGCCGCTGATTGACGAGGTCAGACCCGCAACCGGCTGGTTCTTCTTCGAGAACGGCCCCCGAGAGGCGGAGGCGGCTGAGCGATGGGCTGACGAGATCGCCGATCTGGTTCGGCTCCACGGCCGAGGCAACCGGCGGGTCGCGCTCGACAAGTGCGAGGCCCTCGGGGTCGCGGCCCTGCAGCGCCGGGGTCTTGAGCCCGTCGCGAGCATGCGCTTCGCCGAGATGGCCCGCTACCGCAAGCACCCCGAGGAGATCGTGGCGATGCGTCGGGCAGTCCACAGCACCCAGCAGGCCGTGCATGAGATGTGGCAAGGGCTACAGCCCGGAGTGACCGAGGCCCAGCTGTGGTCGCACCTGCACGCAGGCAACATCGCCCGCGGGGGCGAGTGGGTCGAGACCAGGCTTCTGTCGAGCGGGCCCCGGACCAACCCGTGGTTCGCGGAGTGCAGCCACCGGGTGATCGAGGCCGGTGACATGGTTAGCTTCGACACCGACCTGATCGGCCCCTACGGCTACGCCGTCGACATGTCCCGCGGCTGGGTCACACCAGGCCGCAAACCGACTCCGCAGCAGCAGTCGCTGCACGGGCTCGCCTGCGAGGTGCTCGACCACAACCGCTCCATCCTCAAACCCGGTCTGACGTTCAGAGAGTTCGCCGAGCGCAGCTACCAGCTACCCGACCGCTTCCTTCCCAACCGGTACGCAGACATCGCCCACGGCCTGGGCCTGTCCACCGAGTACCCCATGATCCACTACCTCCAGGATTGGGACACCTACGGCTACGACGGCGTCATTGAGGACGGAGTGCTCCTGTGCCTTGAGGTGTACGTCGGCGAACCGGGCGGAGACGAGGGCATAAAGCTCGAGAACCAGGTGTACGTAACCACCCAGGGCGCCGAGGTACTCGATACCTTCCCTATGGCACTGATCCCGCACTGACCGGGCACGCCACGCCGCGCACCTCCGAGCCCGGTTCGACGGGCCGGCGCTCTGGCAACATTCCACCTCAAACACCGACGGTAAACAAAAATCCAGGTCGAAAAACTGCTGACATCAGCACCTACACCGTCCGCGCCGCCGAGCGAATCTCCAACACAGCCCGCTCGCCCGGGGCCGGTCAGTAATCGACCTCGCAGTAGACCCGAGCCTCGGGGCGATCCGGGTCAGGTAGGTTGCCATCATCCGCGAGGGTGGCTGCTAGCTCTCCTGGAATCGGCTTGGCGTCCGCGTCAACATTAAAAGGTCTCTCGACCCAAGCATTGATCTTTTCGACCGCGTCACCGTAAAGGATCTTCAGCAGCTCACACTCACGGGTGAAATGGCGTTCCCACGCCGCCCATGTGGCGAAACGCGCCTCCTCGGGATTGGCGTTCCGTGCCCTCTCAAGCAGCCCGTCGGCTGCCACCTTTGCCGCCACCTGACGGGCGTTCTGTGAGCTGACCTGCTCGGACGTACCCTCCACGACATTTTGAACGAGCACCACCGCCAGCGCGGCCAGAGCGGCAACCGCGGCGACGATCAGCAGCCACTCCAGCGTGGTCAATCCAAACTCGTCGCGCCCGCGCACGCGCGGCGCCCGGCGAGAACTGATCGTGAGCGCCCCATAGCCACCCGCTGAACCCGACATCAAACCAATGGTGGACTTGGACGTGTTCGCCGAGTCTCCAGGGCGGGCGATGGTACTGCGCTGCATTGACCTCGGTAACCCTGGGGAAATAGTTGACACAGTCGTACAACTTAGGTTTCCTGAAGGGGCCTATATCGGATGGTACCAAACCGCATGTCGCGCTATGCGGGAGGGTCCAGAATAGCGCCCGGTTCGTGCCCGCGGCGAGCGTTCGAGAGGCACAGAATCAAGCTTGCATTGACGCGTCGGTCCGACCGTGTGGCGTAACCACAACGCCGGTAGTCTCTGAGGTGGAAGGTTGCCAGAGCGGACGAATGGGGCGGCCTCGAAAGCCGTTGTGGCCTCCGGGTCACCATGGGTTCGAATCCCATACCTTCCGCCAGAGGTATAGGCCCCGTTGATTGGCCGCTGAACTTCGTCTGAGTGGATTTCGGCCTCTTTCGTCGGGGGTGAGCGGTCCCTGTCCCCACCTGAGATGCCCGCATGACGAGCGCACGGTGTAGTGGTGCGTTCACGGCCGGTGGACGCCGGGATACGGGTTCGGGTTAGCGACGGACCACTCGTGCAGGTGGCGTGCCAGGGCGGGGCCCAACGCCGAGCCACGAGGGTGCTGGCGCTTCTGGACGAAGACGACGGGTACGCATGGCGCGCCCGCGGCTAGACGGTCTTTCGTGATGGTGGCGAAGTCCGCAAAATTCTCTGTCACGATGACGCATTCCTGCTCGACGGCGGTCTCGTAGAGGGCGTCGTCATCGCTGTCGGCAAGCCCCGCCTCGGCCACACTGAGCGCCTCATGCCCGAGCGCGGCCATCTCCGCCGCGCTAAGGCGTTCCGATGTTTTGAACGATAAATACCCACCTCGGGTAGAATGACGGCATGGATACCGCTTGCGCTTCCTCTTCCGAGCGGGCTTCTTCTGGAAGGCCTGCTTGGAACCGCCTCGTCGAGGCCAGGTGGCCGGGTGGGGTGGCGTGCCCGAGGTGCGGGGCCGGTGACCCGGCGTTTCGGTCGGGGCGCTCAGCGTGGAGGTGTCATTGTTGCCGCTACGACTTCACGGTCACAACGGGAACGGCCATGCACAGGTCGAGAGTCGATGTCGCCAAGTGGGTGCAAGCGGCCTGGCTTTCTGATTTCCGCCCTGCGGTGCTGGCACGCGAACTCGATGTGTCCGCTCCTGCCGCCCGGCGCATCGCCGCTGCATTGGAGATGACGGGACAGCCACCCGGAGAGGGCCGCTTGAAGGCGCTGATGTATCAGCCCAGCGATCCCGCAGAGGCAATTCGGAGCCGCCTGCCCTGCACGTTCGACGCCGATGCCGGCCATGTCGTTGGCCTGAGCAGAGGCCAGCGGGCTGTGATGGGAATCCTGCGGAGCAGGATCAGGGGCACAACGCTCAGCCAAGTGGCCACCGAAGCCCGCCTGTCCGAAGACCACGCGCGGCGATGCTTGAACGCCCTTGCCGAAAAGGGTTTTGCACGACGAGAACACGGCAGCGTGCCCTGGGGCTACGGTTCGCGCAAGACCGTCCTGTGGTCGCTCGAACTCAGCGAAGAGTGCATCACGGCGTTGGCATACCTGCCGCCGCGGCCCCGACAGGAGAACGACACCTGCGGTGCGCGGGTGCCACCTGAGTTCTGGAGCCTGTTCTGGAACGGGGCGAGCGCCAAGGACCTGAGGCTCCCCGACGACGCCTTCTTCGTGGCCACCACCCTGCTGGACGGCCCTGACCCGGTGGCGCGCACTTGGGCGCTGAGATGCCTCCCCCTTGACGCTCTGCGAAGATGCCGGGACATGCGCGGTTATGACACGGGAGAGATCGCAGCCAGCATCGACAAGGCCATCGCCCGGCGCGCCGATGGCTGAGATCGACGCATGGACCGATGTGCTCTCAGCTGAGATGCGCTCAGTGTGGCCCATCCTGCAGAGGGTCACTGATCCGCTTGAAGGCTGCCTGATGGGCGGCACCGCGCTGACGATCCATCTGCGCCACCGCGTGTCCTTCGACCTCGACTACATGACGGCCGACGGTTTCTCCGGCGACCACCTCGCCAGGAAGTTCGAGAAGGCCGCGGGCAGTGTCGACATCTACGAAAGCGGCCCCGACCAACTGCACGCCAGAGTCGACGCCGTGCAAGTACAGGTGTTCAAGGCTCCATCCCGGGGGGCCAACCCCGGCCACGTCAAAACCCTCGCCCAGCCCATTCAGATAGACGGGTTGCCCGTCGCCTCCCTAGCAGACCTACTCGCCTCCAAACTCGACGTGGTCATGTACCGGCCGAAACTACGGGACTACATCGACTTGGTGGCCATAGACAGGGCCGGGCCCTACACCCTCGATGACGGGTTGCGGTTCCACATGCACCGCTACGGCATCACCCCCGCATCCACTGACGTCGCCCGCATCATCAACCTTCTCGAAAGCCCTGGAGACCTCGACCACGATCCCCACTTCGCAGATCGCAAAGACGAAGTTCTCCAGTACCTCGCGGATCGCGCACCCGACCTCGAACAGTTCTTACACCAGATGCGAGTGGACCACAGCGGCCCGACCAACCCGGAGCCTCCCGACAGGAGAAGCCCCGCGGGCCTCAAATCAGACTTCGACGAGTCCCTCGGGTTCCTCCCGGGAGGGGACCCCAACTCGCTTAGACGACCCGTCGATGAGTAAGACCGGGGTCTAGGTGTCACTCGCGCCGCCAGAACTGCGGTGTGCATCACTTCAAGAGGTCCGAACGGTAGCGTGACTAGAAGATGCCCGAGCTTCCAAACTATGTCGGAACCGTCTTGCTTCGTCTTGACTGGTCAACAATCTCGCGAACAGTTAGACAATAATATCGCGATTGAAATGGCCACAATATCGCGATTCGGGGGCGTATGATGGTCCTGGGAGGTCGCTTCGTGGCTGATCGGCTCACACCATCCGGGTATATGCCTCGGGTCGCAGATCGTGAGGTGGAGAGTGCCTTGCGCGCCTCGCCGGCGGTCGTTGTTGAGGGGCCGCGGGCTTGCGGCAAGACATGGACTGGTCGGAATCATGCCCGCAGTGAAGTGCCCTTCGACGCTGTCTTCGAGAACCGGCTGGCCGCGCAGGTTTCCCCGATGGATGTCCTCGAAGGGCCGGTGCCCCGCCTGCTGGACGAGTGGCAGCTCGCCCCCGACGTGTGGGATGCCATGCGGCGGGCTTGCGACGATCGAAGGCAGAAGGGCCAGTTCATCTTGACCGGGTCGGCCGATCCTCCTGACGATGCCACCCGCCACACTGGCACCGGTCGGATCATCCGGGTGCAGATGCGGCCGATGAGCTTGTTCGAGAGCGGGGAATCGAGCGGGGAGGTCTCCCTGCGTGGCTTGCTCGCCTCGCAGCGCGGTTCTGCCCCGCCCTCCGCTCTCGGCCTCTCCGACATCGTGGACTTGGCCTGCCGGGGCGGTTGGCCTGGCCTGTTGGGAGACTCACCCGCAGTGGCACAGAGACAGCTTCGCGCCTACCTCGACGAGATCAGCCGGACCGACATCTCCCGGGTCGACGGCATCGCCCGCGATCCGGTGGGAGTGCGCCGTTTGCTGACCTCTTTGGGCCGTAACACCTCCACAGAGGTAACGCTCAAGACGCTCGGCCAGGATGTGGCCGGGGGTGGCGAGACTCTGCATCCCCAGACCGTGAAGAGCTACCTGGACGCGCTGGCTCGCTTGTTCGTAGTGGAGGAGTTGGCCGTATGGAGGCCGCATCTACGATCTCGAACCCAGCTTCGCCGCACCCCCAAGCGCTACTTCACCGACCCAGCGCTGGCCGTGGCCGCGCTGCGGGCCAACGCCGACCAGCTGATGGGGGAATTGAGCTATTTCGGCCTCCTGTTCGAGTCGATGGTGCTGCGCGATCTGCGCGTCTACGCCCAAGCTAATGACTGGGACGTCTCGTATTATCGGGACAGCTCTGGCCTTGAAATAGACATCATCCTCACAAGCCTGGACGACCGGGAGTGGGCTGCGGCCGAGGTGAAGCTCGGCGGGACCGATTTGATCGAAGAGGGCGTGGCGTCGCTACGACGGTTGCGCGACCGGGTTGACACCGCACAGATGGGCGAGCCGCGCAAGCTCATGGTCATCACCGCAGGAGGCCGCGGCTTCGAGTACCCGGAAGGAATCTCAGTCGTCCCCATCACCGCCCTAGGACCGTGAGCTAGGGGAAGTGGAGTTTGAGGCCGGGGCGGGGCCAGTCGATTTCTAGGAGTTGGCCGGTGCCGGACAACGTGCAGAAGGCACGCGGCTCGTCGTCAACGAAACAGATGTTGGTTACCAGCGCATCCGGCAGCGCAACGTGTTCGACAGTTGAACCATCGGGAGAGATCGCGGTGATTCCACCGTTGCCGATAGTGGCGACACAGACCCACCCCTCGCCGTCAACCGCCAACGAATCAAACAACTGTGCTCCCGGCGCACCGTGAAGCAGTTCGCCTCCTGTGGAACCCAACAAATCCGACGTGTCGACCATCCCGGGTGCGGTCACATCCCAAACCTGAACCCGACCCGTGTGGGTCTCCGCGGCATAGAGCCGGGAACCATCGGGCGACAACCCGATGCCGTTGGGGGAATCGAGCGGATGAACTCGCTCAATACAAGAGGAACCGTCGATCGTGGCGTGGTGCAAACCCGTTCGGTCGCTGGTGCGCTCGAAGCGAACCCCGTGATCGGTGAACCAGAACCCCCCGAACTCGTCGAAGACCAGGTCGTTGGGAGCACGAAGCGGGCCGCTGCTGCTCTCGGTGTAGACAGTCTCAACCTCGCCCGTGACAGGATCGACTCGCTGGATGGACCCGCCAGACCAATTGGTCGGCACTTCACCCGGGATCATCAGCCCCATCACGTCTTTGAACTGAAAGCAGCCACCGTTGTTGCAAACGTAGACCTTGCCATCAGGGCCGTAGGCGGCTCCGTTGGGTCCCCCTCCACAATCCGCCACGACCGTCACCTCGCCATCGGGGGCGACGCGGCTCAACGTGCCGCGGGCGATCTCGACGAGCAACACGCTCCCGTCAGCTTCAGCAATAGGCCCCTCCGGAAACTGCAGTCCGGTGGCAACAATCCGAGGGTCGCTCATCGCCCGACAGTAACGCCGCCTATCTCAGTGCGCCAGATCGCTCCCACCCGGCCAAAATTCGAAATGGCTTGTATTGTGCATCAAGTGATGCTCGAACGATTCTTTGATGAGTAAGACCGTTCGTACCCGTGTCATTGGTGCGGTAACCACAACCGCGCTGCTGCTTGCGTTGTGGATTATCGCGCCAGAGATCTTTACTGGAGCCGTCAGCGACTGGGACACGTTCCTCCGAGTTGTCGCGTTGATAGTTGGACTAGGTGTCTGGGCTTGGGGGATCAGGAGGTTTGTTCGGCCTCAGGCCCTGTCGATTCTTGTGGCCTTCGCTCCAGTGGTCCTGGTTCTGGTCACGCAGGTATGGCCATACGTGCGCCCGGCTGAGGAAGTACACGAATCCTTCTTGACCCTCAGTGTGAGCGAAGACGAATCCTCGGACACACCTGACATCGACGAACTCTTGTCAACGCAGTCTTTTGACGAGCTCGAAGACAACCCGGATATCGACTTGAGCGGTTTCATCGACGTCAGCGAGTTCATCGACGTGACCGAGGATCCCGACGAAGATCCCCCCGACGGCGAAGTACTGGAGGAAGGACTCGAGCATGACGAAGAACCTGCCGAGACTCCCGAAGCTCCCGAAACGACTCAGCCGGACGAACAGCCCCGGCAGGAAGGTTCCGAGCAAGCAGAGGCGATCCCCGAACCACAGCCATCCTCAACCACCACAACCTCCGTCGCCGTGGTTGAGCCCGAGCCTGCTCAGCCGGACGTTCAGCCCGTACCCACGACGCAACCACCAGCTGAGCCCGAGCCGGAACCCGAACCCGAACCCGAACCAGAACCAGAACCCGAACCCGAACCAGAACCCGAACCAGAACCCGAACCAGAACCCGAACCAGAACCCGAACCAGAACCCGAACCGGAACCCGAGCCAGAACCCGAACCAGTGCGGGTGCTCCCTCCTACGCCAACAACCACCACCACCACGACAACCACCACCACGACAACCACCACCACGACAACAACCACCACGACAACAACCACCACGACAACAACCACCGAACCTCCGACTCCTGTAACCATGCTCCTGCGCAGTGGGTCATTCCAAGGACTGACCGGACACCGAGGCAGAGGCACCGTCTCGTTGTTGAAAACGGGAAGCAATCTCGAACTTAGATTCAGTTCAGTTGACATCGGATCCGGCCCGGACCTGCTGGTCTATCTGGTGTCCGGAAGTAACCAGAAAAGCCCCGGTGGATGTTACGTCGGCGCTCTTCAAGCCGAGCGAGGCAGCTTCAGCTACAACGTCTCAGGATGTAGTGGACTCACCAGTGGCGTTTGGACTGTGTTGGTGTGGTGCCGCTCATTCTCTGTCGAAGTAGCAAACGCAACCTTCTAACCCAGCGTTACACCCGCAGCCACAAGTTGTTTACGGAGGCCCGTCCCTGGGGCATCTCCGGCTCAATCCACTGGAGCATCAACAAACCCGCGGGCGTCAACCGTGCATTAGCGGGCGACATACGATCTTCATCACAGAGCTACCCACCTCTATGTCCTCGCACGTCGCCTCGCCACATTCTCGATTGGATGCTCGCTCGAATGGATGCTCGGGTCGTCAACAACCTTAAGGCGGTCTAGGTTTCACTCGCGCAGCTAGAACTGTGGTGTGCGTGACTTCAAGATGTCCGAACGGTAGCGTGATTAGAAGATGCCCGACCTTCCAAGCTTTGAACGGCCGCCTGTCAAGGAGGTCGTGATCGCAGCGCGCTTCAAGCGCGCTAACCGCTACTCAATCCTGGCCCTCGGCGAAATAGCGCAGCAGATGGAAGCTGCCGGTTTCTCAACAATTGAGGAACAACCCAGCTATGAAGCGCCGGTCGAAGAGTTCGGCCCGACCAACGAACACAGCGGCATGTCTCTAAGGCTCCTCCCGGGTCCGGCCCCGATTCGCTACTGGTTCTCGAACGACGCCGGAGACGAACTTCTCCAAGTTCAGTCCAACTGGTTCGCAGCGAACTGGAAGAAAACCGCTGCTTCCGCCGAGTACAAGCGTTGGAGGCCCCGCTGGAACGATTTCCAACATTGGCTGACGGTCCTATCCGCGGCCATTTCTGAGGGAGAATTGGACTTCGACCAAGTGGAGGTGACTTACATCAACCACATTGAACCGGACGGTGTCTGGACTCACCACGGTGAGGCCGCCAATGTGTTCAAGTCGCTCGCACTCGATCAAGGTGAGTTCCTTGGAGTACCCGAGCAATGCACTGCGAACTGGCAGTATCTGATTGGCGCGGACACAGGCGAAGAAAGCGCTTCAGGGCGACTACACGTCTCGATTAGTCCTGGGTTCAATCGACCAGAGGGTACTCCCATCTTCGTAATGAATTTGACCGCGCGTGGAGGTCCGACCGGCAGCGGTATCGAGGGAATACAGGGTTTCGCGGACTTGGCACATGAGTGGATCGTTCGCGGGTTTACGGATCTGACAAGTGAAGCGATGCACGATGCGTGGAAGAGAATACGATGACGGGAAAGGACTCCATTCGATGAGTGATGTAATCGACCGGCACCGAACAACGATGAGCGATTCGGATGTGATCCAGCAAGTCAGACCACCTCAGGATTCGTGTGGAGGGATGTCTGACGACGATTGGGTCGCCGTGTCTATGTCGAACTACGCAGTTCGCTCGGAGCCTCACTATGGGTGGAGTTTCCCGTTGGTTGCGGACCCCACGGTGTCTGCGCTACGGCAGCTCGAACGTCGATTGCTGTCGATCACCGACAACTGGGATGGATACCACGCAAAGGCACCTCACATCGAAGCGATCAAGATCACCTTGAGGGTTCTGGAGGCGCTGCCTTATGGGATGCCTTTCCCGGATGTTTACCCAGGCACGAATGGGGACGTAGTCCTTGAATGGGAGTCACCAGACGCTGATGTCTTGCTGGTCATCGAGTCCGCAAACGAAATAGAGACGACGGTAGACCTTGAGGGGTCTCGATTCGAGGGTCCGTTCGAGTCCCTGACGTCGGAGGTGGCTGCGGCGCTTCACAAAATAGCCTCAAGCGCTTGAGCAGTCCTGACTGTGCCGCCCGATCCCTCGTCTGTCTACGACGACGACCCGACAATCGGCGATGACGAACTCCTATACCGGATGGTCACCCGGCAGAACACCGGATACGTTGACGGCATTGCTGTACGCGGTGGTACAAACGCGTTCCAAGACTTTCCTCCTGACAAATTAGATCGTGTCGGGGTACCCGCGAGAGCCGTCTCGGTGTTCCTGGAATCGGAACTGAGGTCCTACGGCTTGTCCGCCGATGATCTAGTTGAACGTTGGGGCGAACAATACGGCGTTGTCTCGGTTAGCGCACACGACGCACGCAACGAGGATCAGGGAATCGTGCGCTGGCCGATTCCTGATCAACCGGGCCACGCAATGATCTTTTCTTGTTCCGGTCCCAAAAAACCGGAGGTCAGAGTAAACGCCTAGCCAAGGCATCGGTTGTAGTCGTCGCACCAGGTTAGAACTGTGCAGACACTCACCGCACTGCACTAGCCCAGCGTTACACCCGCAGACACGAGTTCGGCCATTGCAGCGTCGGTCGTTTCGGGGGCGACACCGGCGCAGTGCTCGAGCAACACGGTGGTGTCGAAACCGGCAGCCACGGCATCGAGCGCCGTCGCTCTCACGCAATGGTCGGTCGCCAAACCGACCACATCGACCGAAGTGACTCCTCGCGCCTTGAGCCAGTCACCGAGCAGCACCGATTCGTCGGAGGCCGCGCCACCATCGAAACCCGTGTAGCTCGCCGTGGTTCGGCCTTTCAGAAAGACCTCGTCAACCGCTATGTCCAAATCAGGGTGGAAGGCCGCGCCGTCGCTGTCGGCAACGCAGTGAACCGGCCAGGTGTCGACGAAGTTCGGACCGACTTCGGGATCGGCAAAATGTTCACCTGGATCGACATGCCAATCCTTGGTGGCCGCCACCAGCTCATAGGCGCCACCGGCACGGTCCAAACCCGCCAACTCAGTGATTGAACGGGCCACCGATCCGCCGCCGTCCACAGCCAAAGCACCGCCTTCGCAAAAGTCGTTCTGGACATCAACAACGAGCAACGCCTTCATCGGCTCATACCTCCGTTGTTATTGACAACCGCCGCCGATAGCGGTTCTTCAACACCTTCCCAAATTGTGGGCACCGCAGGTGTTGTTACCGGCCAGGGAGTCCTGTCTTCATCAACCAAACGTGCACGTCGTTCGGCGCAACGAGCCCGAGCCTCGCTCACATCGGTCAGGTCGGCGACAACTTCACCATCGCGCAGTAGCGGTACCTGCGGGCACATCGAGTTCTCGGGCACATCCACCGGAAGAACCGACAGAACCTCGGCAAGAAACCTGCCTTCGGCGTCATAGGTCCGGTGCACGGACTTGTGACCACCGATGGTACGTTTCCCCGGCGAGTGTTTACCGACCGCTCGTAGCGGGCCGGGATGGTCATCGTCAGCGATCGACACCAACTTGTAGACCATCGAAGCTGTCGGATGGCCCGAGCCGGTGACCAGGCTTGTCCCAACCAGATAGGCGTCGATCGGTGCGCCGGCGAGTTCCAAGTCGGCGATCAGAAACTCGTCGAGGTCGCTCGACACAACTATCCGACAATCAACAGCGCCCAGTTCGTCGAGCAACTGGCGGGCCGCACGACTGTCGGCGAGCAACTCACCGCTGTCGATTCGTACGGCTCCGATTTCGCGTCCGACCACATCGACGGCCCGACGTATGCCTTCCATGACGTCGAAAGTGTCGACCAGATAGGTGGAGCCGACACCCAGAGTGTCGCGTTGCACGCGGAAGGCTTCGGTCTCGCTGTTGTGGGCCAGCACGAACGCGTGAGCTGTGGTTCCGCCGGTTGGGATGCCATGGCGACGACCTGCTTCGAGGTTCGAGGTTGTGTCGAAACCTCCGACATGTGAAGCACGGGCAGCAGCCACCGCCGATTCTGGATCGGTGCGCCGCGACCCACCCTCTACGAGCAGGCGACCACCTGCAGCATCGGCTACCCGGGCCGCCGCAGAAGCAACCGCACAGTCATGGTTCAGGACCGACAGCAGGACTGTTTCGAGCACCACGCATTCAGCGAACGAACCAGCCACGGTCAGCACCGGGCTGTACGGAAAGAAGAGTTCACCTTCGGCGTAGCCGGTGATGTCTCCACCGAAGCGGTAGTTGCGCAGCCAGTCGGCCATCAATTCGTCTTGAACGACCCCACACGCCATCAAATGGTCAACGATGTCGTCATCGAACCGGAAACGCTCAACGGCATCCACTAGGCGGTCGATGCCCGCGACCACGCCGTAAGCTCGGCCTTCGGGGAGGCGGCGGGCGAAGACCTCAAAGACGGAACGTCGAGAGGCGACCCCAGACTTGAGGGCGGATTCCACCATGGTCAGCTCATAGTGGTCGGTGAACAGCGCACTTGAGGGACGTTCCATCCCGCATCACGCTACCGGTCTGTGCCAGCACCGATGACTTCCGCATCCGAACCCCGGGAATCCACACCGCACCGGAACAGGGCCAGCACCGATGACTTCCGCATCGAAACCCCGGGAATCCACACCGCACTGGAACAGGGCCAGCACCGATGACTTCCGCATCGGAACCCCGGAAATCCACGCAGCGGTGGCAACGCGTAGGCTCACGGTATGACCGCGTCGAGTCCGTTCCAGGTAATGCACTCGATGAGCGCGGATCGCTCCGGGATCGACGGGAAGCAACTCAACAAAGACACGCGGCGCCGCGTGCATGCGTTCGCCCGCCCATACCGAGGCGCCATCTTCGTCTACCTGTCGATCATTGTGCTGTCGACCTTCCTCGGGCTGCTGCCGCCGCTGTTGATCCGCAAGATCTTCGACGTGGCAATTGTCGACAGCAACGGCCGCTATCTCAACGTGCTCTTCGTTGTGATGGTGAGCGCGGCGGCCGCCGAGGCTCTGTTGTCACTGGTGGATCGCTGGCTCAGTTCACGGATCGGCGAGGGACTGATCTTCGACTTGCGGGTGCGCCTGTTCGATCACGTTCAGCGAATGCCCCTGGCTTTTTTCACCCGCACCCAGACCGGCACTCTGATCAGCCGCCTCAACAACGACGTGATCGGCGCGCAGCGTGCCTTCACCGGCACTCTGGGAGCCGTAGTCGGCAATTTGATCACGCTCACCGGCACGGTGCTCGCCATGCTGATCCTGGAATGGCGACTAACGCTGCTGGCCATCATCATCCTGCCGATTTTTGTGCTGCCGGCTCGACGGGTCGGTGCCAGCCTGCAAGACATCACCCGCGAGTCGATGACTGTCAACGCATCAATGAACAACACTATGACCGAGCGGTTCAATGTCGCCGGTGCCCTGCTCGTGAAGCTCTTCGGGCGTCACGGTGCCGAGGCCGCAGACTTCTCGGACCGAGCGGGTCGGGTACGAGACATCGGTGTGCGCAGCGCCATGTACAGCCGCATTTTCCTGGTGGCGTTGACGATGGTTGGGGCGGTCGGCACGGCCATCGTCTACTGGCTTGGCGCTCATCTCGTCATCGACGACTCAATCACCATCGGTACTCTCACCGCCCTGGGGCTCTACACCGTGCGCATCTATATGCCTCTCACCAGTCTGTCCAATGCTCGGGTGGATGTGATGACCGCTTTTGTGAGCTTTGAGCGGGTGTTCGAGGTTCTCGACGCCCCGAATGCCATCGTCGATGCACCAGATGCCACGGAGTTGGTCGATCCAAGAGGCGAGGTGCGGTTCGATCACGTGTATTTCCGTTACCCCGACCCTCCCGAAGGGACACCGGCATCGCTTGGGGGCGACGAATCGACTGCTTCAGTCGGCGATGTGTTGAGCGACATCGACCTGACCGTGGCACCCGGCCAGATGGTCGCCATTGTTGGGCCTTCGGGGGCGGGCAAGACCACGCTCACCTCGCTTGTTCCCCGCCTCTACGACGTGACCACCGGAGCAATCAGAGTCGACGGCCATGATGTACGGTCACTCAGCCAAGACTCTCTGCGGCGCGCCATCGGAGTGGTGAGCCAGGACCCCCACCTGTTCCACGACACGGTCGGAATGAATCTGCGTTACGCCGACACCGAAGCGACCCAAGCTGAGATCGAGGCGGCATGTCGAGCGGCTCGTATCCACGATGTGATCGCCGCTCTGCCGGAGGGTTACGACACGATCGTCGGGGAGCGTGGTTACCGGCTTTCCGGTGGCGAGAAACAGCGCCTGGCGATCGCTCGAATGCTGCTCAAGAACCCGGCGATTGTTGTGCTCGATGAGGCAACGAGCCATCTCGACACCGAGAACGAGGCTTACGTGCAGGAGGCTCTGGCCAACGCTTTGGCCGGTCGCACGTCGCTGGTGATCGCCCATCGCCTGTCGACCATCACCGACGCCGACATCATCGTCGTGCTCGACAACAGCCGGGTGGTCGAAACCGGCACGCATGACGAGCTACGGCACCGCGGCGGCCTCTACGCTGAACTCTACGAAGCTCTGGTCCGCGCCGATCACGCCTAGCGGCCTGCTAGCGGCTTCGGTCACCACGGAAATCGGCTTATGGCAGCACAAGCCCCGTAGGCTTGTAGCTCGTGCATATCGAAGCCGACGCTGACGACTCGAGCGAAACCGTTCTGGTGAGGATCACCGGGCCTGACCATCCGGGGGTGACCGCCGGGTTGATGAGTGTTCTCGCTGACGCCGGCGCCGAGGTGTACGACATCGAGCAGATCGTGATCCGCGACCAACTCACGCTCGGTTTGGCGGTGGGGGTGCCTCAGGGGCGTGACCTGCTCAAGGACGTGTTGCTGTTCGGTTGGGAACAGGGCATGGAGGTCGATTTCGATCTGGTGTCGAACACGCCGTCGTCGCAGCTACCGGGCACTGTCGTCACCCTCCTCGGACCAGACCTCAACCCGACCGAAATCGGTGCGGCCGCTACCGCGATCGCTGACGCCGGCGCCAACATCGATCGCATTATCCGGCTTTCGCGTTTCCCGGTGATGAGCTACGAGTTGCTTGTTCGCGATGGCGATGTCGGGAAGCTCCGTTCCAATCTCATGCATATCGCCGCGGCACATCCCAATATGGATATCGCTATCCAGCGCGAGGGAATCGGGCGTCGAGCCAAGCGGCTGATCGTGTTGGATGTTGATTCCACAATCATCGGCGACGAAGTTATTGATCTGCTGGCTGCTGAGGCGGGCTGTCTCGCTGAGGTTCAGCAGATCACCGCCGACGCAATGGAGGGCGCGCTCGACTTCGAGTCTTCGTTGCGCACACGAGTGCGGCTCTTGGCCGGGCTCGATGAGGATGCGGTGGCTCGCGCACACAGCAACCTCCGTTACACCCCCGGTACCCGCACCTTTGTCCGTACTCTGCAACGTTTGGGGTACACCGTGGCGATCGTGTCGGGGGGGTTCACGGTTTTCACCGACCGGATCGCTGAGGATTTGCGGCTTCACCATGCTTACGCCAACGTGCTCGAATTTGTTGACGGGAAGCTGACTGGCGAACTTGTCGGCCCGATTGTCGACCGTGAACGCAAAGCAACGCTGTTGCGAGAGATTGCGGCGACAGACAACGTTCCGCTGTCACAGACGGTGGCCGTCGGCGATGGCGCCAACGATCTCGACATGCTCAGCGAAGCCGGGCTCGGTATCGCTTTCAACGCCAAGCCGATCGTTTCCGAAGCGGCTGACACGGCCCTTTCGGTGCCTTACCTCGACGCCATTCTGTTTGTTCTCGGCATCCGCCGCGAAGATGTAGAGGCCGCTGATCGCAGCGACAACAACGGTAACGGCGACCAAAATCTCGTCTGACCGGTGCGGCGCTCTGCCGACCGGCGATGCGTCACTGTCACTTGGGGGGAGTACGGTCGGCGGGGTGAATCAGGGGACTCTGACGGTTGCTGAACTCTGCTCGCTCATTCGTGCGGTTATTGAGCAGACCATGCCCGACGATGTGTGGGTCGAGGGCGAGATTAGCGGCATTCACCGGGCCCGCAACGGCCATGTTTATTTCGACCTGGTCGAGCCTGGTGAAGGTCCTGGGGCTGCGCCTGTCGCAACCATGCCTGTGGTTCTGTTTCGAGAGACCCGTGACCGGGTCAACCGGCTGTTGAAACGGCATGGCGACCCGATTCGGATGAGCGATGGCGTCTGCGTGCGCATACAGGGTCGGGTTGATTACTACCCGCCTTCGGGGCGGGTGCAGCTCCGTATGTCGTCTATCGATCCGACCTACACCTTGGGCAAACTGGCTGCCAGCAAAGATGCACTACTGGCTGACCTGTCGGCTGAGGGAATCTTGCGGGCTAATGCGGCACGGCTTTTGGCGCCGGTTCCGCTTCGTGTTGGCTTGGTGACTTCTGTCGGCAGCGCCGCTCACGCCGACATTTCCACGGTTTTCGAAGAAGCAAGTATGGCGTTTACGGTGGTGGAGGTCGACACGCCGGTGCAGGGGTCTGGGGCTGAGATGTCGGTCAGTGCCGCGATCCGTGCCGCGGATGAGTCCGATGTCGATGTGTTGCTTGTGGCTCGCGGCGGGGGTTCCAAGACTGATCTCGCGGTTTTCGATCACGAGTGGGTCGCCCGGGCGATCGCTTCCGCGGGGGTGCCTGTCGTCACGGGCATCGGCCACGATATCGACCGCAGCGTTGCCGACGAGGTTGCTCATACTGCGACCACAACGCCAACCGCGGCTGCCCAGTTTGTTGTGGGGAGGGTTCAGCTTTGGCTTGACCGGCTGGGCGATCACGAGAATTCGTTGGTTGCTGCTGGACGACGGGCGGTGCAACGAGCCGATCAGCGTGTCGAGACGGTTAGAAGCGGAGTGGCCGTGTTGACAGCCAACGTGCTTGACCGCAGTGACCGGTTGTTGACGGCTCGTTGCGGTCGATTGGTGAGAACGGCGCGTTCGGTGGAGCGACGAGCTGTCGGCCAAATTGCTCAGGGGGTTGCTCGCCTTGAGGTTGCGCAACGGCATGGCTTGATCACTGCTAGTAGGCGGGTTGATGCGGCGGCAGCTCAAGTGCGTGCTCTCGACCCGGCTTTGGCGTTGGCGCGGGGCTGGTCGATCACTCGAGATGCCGATGGGCGGGTTGTGCGCTCAGCGTCTGGCGTCGAGTCGGGCGACATCGTGACCACGCAGCTAGTAGATGGCACGTTCACAAGTACGATCACTGCGGCAACGGACCACGCGCGAACAAACGACACAAGTCCACAACAAAACACCAAGAGCGGGACATCAGAGGAGGCCACATGAACGACAATCAGACTGAAAACGGCGACGACGCGAACAGCGACGAGTCAATCGGTTACGCGGATGCCATGGCGGAACTTGAACAAATCCTGCGTGATCTTGAGGGCGACGACCTAGATGTCGACATGCTGGCCTCTCGCGTGGAACGTGCCTCTTTCCTTATAGGCCTCTGCCGCAAACGCATCGGTGCGGCGCGTGTGCAGGTCGAACGAGTCGTCGCCAACCTCGACAGCGAAGACGAGGCTGAGACCGATGCCGAGGACGACGACCTGTCGTGAAACCTCCGCCGCCGCAACTCTTGGCCGTCGCAACCAAGGTTGACGCAGCTCTGAGTGCCCTGTTTGTCGAAGAACGCAAGACTTGGGCCGAGCTCAACCCGGCGTTGGATGTGCCTCTGGCTGATCTTGCTGATTTCGTGGCGAGCGGAGGCAAACGCATCCGTCCTGCGTATTGCCATTGGGGTTGGGTGACTGCGGGGGGCGATCCTTCTGGTGACGGCGCTATTGCGGGTGGCTGTGCGCTGGAATTGCTCCATGCTTTCGCCCTCATCCACGACGACGTAATGGACGGTTCGCCAACCCGCCGATCATCGCCAACCGTGTGGGCTCGTTTTATCGAACGCCATCGTGATGGCGCTTGGCAGGGTGAGGCGCGGCGTTTCGGTGAGGCCGCTGCTGTCTTGGTGGGCGACATAGCCATCGTTATGGCTGACCGGACCCTGGGGAACACCACCGCCGAGGTCCGCCACGTTTGGGACGCGTTGCGCACGGAGCTCAACATGGGGCAGTACCTCGACGTGATCGGCACCGCTCAAGGTGGGGTTTCCGTCGCCGATGCCCGCACCATTGTGCGTAACAAAACTGCCGGCTACACGATCGTTCGTCCCCTCCAACTCGGAGCGGCGCTGGCCGGTCGAGTTGACCTCGCTACGAAGTTGTCCGCCCACGGGCTGCCGCTCGGTGTCGCTTTCCAGTTGCGTGACGACATGCTCGGCGCTTTCGGCGAGCCGGAACGCACCGGCAAGCCGGTCGGTGATGATCTGCGTGAAGGCAAACCGACCGTGTTGTTGGCCTTGGCCCGCGAGGCAGCCGACGAATCCCAGCGTGCAGTGCTCGCCACGGTGCGCGCCAACGGCGGGCCCGAGGTGAGCGATGACAGAATTGCCGCGATCCAGGAGGTGTTGATCGAAACGGGAGCGGTGGCAGCTACCGAAGCCGAAATCGATCAACTGTTGGCCAGTGCTCTCGAAGCGATCGACAACCTTCCCGACATCAACGGCAGCCATGCGGCCCTTCGTGCTCTGGCCGGCTATGTAGTCGACCGCGACACCTGAACGACCCGCACGACCCGCAGCAAGACTAGCCAAGGGTCTTAGCCTGTAACGGTGGCTGATCTTGAGACCGAAGCGCAGCGTCGAAGGACGTTCGCCATCATCTCGCACCCCGACGCGGGTAAAACCACACTGACAGAGAAGTTCCTGCTGTACGGGGGCGCCCTGACCGCGGGTGCCGGGTCGGTCAGAGCAAAGGGCCGAGGCCGTTCCACAACCTCGGACTGGATGGAACTCGAGCAACAACGCGGCATCTCAGTCAGCTCGACCGTGTTGCAGTTCCCGTACCGGAACTGTGTTCTCAACCTGCTTGACACCCCCGGACACCGCGATTTCTCAGAAGATACGTACCGGGTGCTGGCCGCCACCGATGCCGCCATCATGGTGCTCGACGGCGCCAAAGGCATAGAGAACCAGACCCGCAAACTGTTTGAGGTTTGCCGAGACCGAGAGATCCCAATCGTCACTTTCATCAACAAATGGGACCGGCCGAGCCGCGATCCATTGGGGCTACTGGATGAAATCGAGGAGCAGTTGATCCTCGAACCGGTCCCTATCACCTGGCCAGTCGGCGACGGTGACCGGTTCCGGGGGCTGATCGACCGCCGCAGTGGCAGCTTTCTGCGTTTCACTCGCACGGCCAGAGGGGCAACGGAAGCTCCCGAAGAACTCGTTGAGGTTGATCGGGCAGCCCGAGAGGAAGGTGATCTTTGGGTGGAGGCGCGCGACGGTGTTGAACTCCTTGATTCGGTCGGACGTGACTACGAGGCGAAGCTGTTTGAATCAGGCGAGTTGTCGCCCGTCTTGTTCGGGTCGGCGCTCACCAACTTCGGGGTCAGATTGCTCCTTGACGCAATGGTCGATCTGGTCCCAGCGCCAACTCCCCGTCTCGACAGAGCCGGTGAACCTCGTGCCCTTGCTGATCCGTTCTCCGCGATCGTGTTCAAAGTGCAGGCCAACACGGATCGCAACCATCGTGACCGAATGGCTTTCATGCGGGTCTGTTCGGGGCGCTTTGAGCGGGGCATGGTTGTCACGCACGGCCCCACCGGCAAACCTTTCGCCACAAAGTACGCCCAGTCGGTGACTGGACGTGACCGCGAGACTGTCGAGGAGGCATACCCGGGTGACGTGGTCGGCCTGGTCAACGCCAACGAGTTTCGGGTCGGCGATGCGGTCTACGTTGATTCTCCGGTCCGCTGGCCTGACATGCCTGCATTCGCACCCTCACATTTTCGGGTGGCACGGACCCTCGACACTTCCAAAGCCAAACAATTTCGCCGAGGCATCAGCCAGCTCGACGAAGAGGGCGTGGTTCAAGTCCTGCGGGAACCCGAAGTCGGCGATCAGGCACCGATCCTCGCCGCGGTTGGTCCGTTGCAGTTCGACGTCGCGACTCATCGCCTCGAAAACGAGTTTGGAGCGCCCGTTGAGTTGAATCCCTGCTCATGGACCACTGCACGTATCACCGATGAAGCATCGGCTCTCAAGCTGCGCCAAATGAGCGGTGTGACTGTGGCGAACCGCTCCGACGGCGAACTTCTGGCCCTGTTTGAGAGCCCTTATTGGCTCCAGCGTCTTGAGGCGGACCAGCCCGAGTTGACCTTGGCGAGACTTATCGCCGAAGGCTGATCTATGGTGCTGTCATGAAAATCAACTTGGACGTTGATGCGTGTCAGGGCCACAATCGCTGCTATATGCTCGCCCCGGAGCTGTTCGACACCGACGATGAGGGCTACGCCGTTTTGCGCATCGAAGGCGAGATTCCAAAAGAACTCGAAGAGAAGGCAATGTTGGCAGTCGACAACTGCCCCGAGTTCGCGATTGCGGTCGCCGACGACTGACCGTCGCCATCGGCGTTCACCCCGGCACGGTTGATCACGTACGCTGCGAACGTGCGTATCCACAAGTTCACGTCCACCGATGCTTTCGCGGCTATCGACCTCGTTGGAGCGGAGACTTCGTCGGGTCCGGTTCGTTGGGCTCGCAGGGTGCTCCAAGGGGGCGCCAAGGATCTGGCACGATCGCAGACCTATACATATGCGGTTCTCAACATGCGTCATGGTGGGGCCTCCGCGGGGATCAGCGCTGAAGGCCCGAAGCGCAGCGAAGCGATTGCCGCGTTCGTGGCTGAGGCGGCTGAGTTGGTCGAGTACGGCACCTACCTGCCTGACGCTGCCAAGGGCGTCAGCGAAGCCGATCTCGCACCGTTGCGCGGCAACGACCCTCGCGACACCACTCGTCTGTCAGGCAACGGTTCAACCTTCGTGGACCAGTGCGAGGGTTTGTCCGCAGCGGTGTGCGCTCAGCACAGCGTGGGCGATCTTTCGGGCCGGTCGGTTTCAATCGAGGGGTTCAATGCTAACGGACCGGCGTTGGCCGCGGCTGTGATTGAGCGGGGGGCTACCGTTACCGCTGTCGCGACGAGTGTCGGCACCGTCAGTTCCAGTTCTGGCTTCGATGCGCAGACCTTGGCCGATACTTGGGCTGCACACGGATTCGATCTGGTGAACGAACTCGGCGATCTCGGTAGTCCAGCCGATGTGTTTGCTTCGGGAGCTGACGTGTTCTTCGTGGGTTCCAAAATGGGCGCTGTCAACCACGAGATCGCCGCGCAGATCCAGGGTGCCGCAGCGGTGGTTGCTTGTGGACGTATCCCTGTGACTGCTCGGGCTCTCGCCGTGTTGCGGCGCGGCGGTGTGGCGGTTCCCGCGGATTTTGTCGCTCTCGCCGGTTCAGCCCTTGCCCTCTGGGGGGACCCTGTCCGTTCAGATGCCGAGGTTCTCGACGCTGTGGCTGAAACCGTCGGCGTTCTCAGTAGCGAGTTCGCCGTTCATTCCGACGGGCCGTTTCTGGCTGCGTGCCGTGCCGCTGAGTCCTACCTGTTGACTTGGCAGGACGAACTGCCTTTTGGTCGACCCCTGGCCCCTTAGACCTCGCAAGCGAGTGGTTCCGCGAGTTGTTGCCTGAATGACGCTACGCTCGCACGGTTTGTGAATACAACTCGTTATACCACTATATTTTCGATACCTCTCAGCTCTTACCGAATGGCGGGATTGCGCCTGCCGAAAGGGCCCAGTAGTCATGCATGCGAGGTGCCCCAAACACCCACGCTGTCGCTGGCTGCATCCGCTTGGTCCGGTGAGAGCGACGCTGCTGGCACTACTGGTGGTTGTCGTCGCGTTCGTGCCTCCTTTGACACCGCAGGCTGAGGCGTCATCCAACCCCGGGGTGACTATTTCTCCTGAAGATTTGGAAGTGGTGGAGGGTAGCACCAGCCAATACACGGTGGTGTTGGACAGCGAGCCCGCTAGCAACGCGACCGTAGGAGTCGCTCGACACCTCCTGGGTAGTGAATACGGCGTTACCTACAACCCCACCAGTCTGGTGTTCACGAGAGACAACTGGGATACCCCTCAGACGATTACGATCACCGCCCTACAAGATGACGACAACAACTCGCGCCGATTTAGCACTAGCCACTGGGTGACAGTTGGCGATAATTCTTTCTGGGTCGACACGAGCCTCAGCCTGAGAGTGAAGGACGACGACCAGGAAGAAGTGAAGCTGTCGACGACTGCCTTGACTCTCTTTGAGGGTTAAAGCCGTGGCTACACAGCTTGGTTGAACCGCCCACCCCAAAACAATGTGACTGTCAGGCCTTTGGCGGTCGGCTCCGATTTTGTGTTCGAGCCCTCAGATCTGACGTTCACGCCCGATAACTGGGCCACACCTCAGACGATCACCGTTACCGCTGAATTTGACGACGACTGGGTGAATGACACGGCCAAGATACTGCACTCGGGTGGAGCACGCTACGGACATAACCGGAGGACCGACCGCGGCGCGGCCTGGGGAGCGGATCTGCCGGCTGAGACGCAGCACTCGGCGAGGGTCGGTGTATTTGGGGGCTCGCACCGGGGGGCCGGCGTCGACGGTGTGGCGCGTCCTCAAGCGCAACGGGTTGAACCGCCTGTCGTGGATTGACCGACCGGCGGAGCGGGTGACACGCCGCTAAACGGGTTGAACCGCCTGTCGTGGATTGACCGGCCACATTGACCAGCCAACAGAGCGGGTGACACGCCGCTAAACGGGTTGAACCGCCTGTCGTGGATTGACCGGCCAACAAGCCGATCAGGCTGGCTAACCCATCGGGCCCATCGCAGCGGACGTGGGCGAAGCAGGCACTTCGAGGCCTTCGTAGCTGGCGAGTTCGGAGCGTCCGACAACCATCCAGTGAACCTCATCTGGGCCATCGGCGAGGCGTAGCGTCCGTTGGCTTTGATACATCCCGGCCAGTGGCGTCCATTGCGACACGCCGGTTGCTCCGTGCATCTGAATGGCCTGGTCAATGATATTGCAGACCCTTTCGGGGACTAGGGCTTTAACTGCACTGATCCACACTCTTGCTTCGGCGTTGCCGAGAGTGTCCATGGCTTTTGCCGCACGCAGCACCATCATCCGCATAGCCTCGATTTCGGTGCGGGCTCGGGCGATTATTTCGGTGTTGCCGCCGAGCCTCGCGAGCGGTTTGCCGAACGCTTCACGGGTTAGCCCGCGTCGACACATCAGATCAAGCGCCTTCTCGGCTGCGCCGATGCCCCGCATGCAGTGGTGGATGCGGCCCGGGCCGAGACGGAGTTGTGAGATTTCGAATCCTCGGCCTTCGCCCCACAAAATGTTGCTGGCGGGCACCCGCACATCGGTGAGGCGCAGATGCATGTGGCCATGGGGTGCATCGTCTTGGCCGAAGACATGCATCGGGCCAAGAATTTCGAGACCTGGGGCGTCCATCGGCACAAGGATCTGCGACTGGCGGCGGTGCGGCGGGCCGTCAGGGCTTGTCTGGCACATCAGGATCATGATTTTGCAGCGTGGGTCTCCGGCGCCGGAGATGTAGTACTTCTCGCCGTGAATCAGGTATTCGTCGCCGTCGCGAACTGCTTGGCAGCGCACATTCTTGGCGTCGGAGGAAGCAACGCCTGGTTCGGTCATGCCGAAACAGGAGCGGATCTCGCCGTTGAGGAGCGGTTCGAGCCACTGCTGTTTCTGTTCCGGGGTGCCTACACGTTCGAGGACTTCCATGTTGCCGGTGTCGGGGGCGGAGCAGTTGAGCGATTCCGATCCGAGTGGGTATTTCCCCAGTTCAACTGCGAGATAGGCGTAGTCGAGGTTTGACAGGCCTTGACCTGTCTCGGGCAGGAAGAAGTTCCACAAGCCCTGCGCTTTGGCTTGGTCTTTTGCGCCTTCCAGCAGTTCGAGTTGGCGTTCGGTGTAGCTCCAACGGTCGGATCGTCCTTCACCGGCTTCGAAGAACTCTGCTTGCATCGGCTCAACGACCGTTTTGAGGAACTCAACAACTGCTTCGAAGAAGGGGCGGGACTTCTCAGACATCCGCAGATCAAAGTCGTCCATTGAGTTGGTTTTGAGTGCCCGTGATTCCATCGTTTGATCCTGCCACCGTCACCGTGGCGATGCCACGCCCAAGGCAAACCGGGGACCGTTGAAGCGAACCAAACCGGTATCCTCACCCGCACGGGGCTGTAGCTCAGTTGGCTAGAGCGCCTGCTTTGCAAGCAGGAGGTCGCGGGTTCGATTCCCGCCAGCTCCACTTGGGGGGTTTCGCGGGTTAGGCCGTGAACTGTTTGCGAGTTGGTTGAAACGAGCCGTGTCTGGACCGTTTCGGCGGTTTTGCAGCCGGTGACTGCTGCCCGAAGGATGCCGCCTGAACTGTTTTACAGGGTTACTGTCCGCCCGACCAGTTCGTGGGCATAGCAAAGCTGACGGTCCAGGACCGTCAGCTTTGCTTGCTGGTTGCAACGGGGTCTTAAGGCGGGGCTCTCACGAGTTCGTCGAGGCCGGCATTTGTCGCAGCGGACGGGTCGGCTGCTTCAGGGTCTTTCCGAGCGAAATGAAGATTGTTGGCGACACAGAGTGCGAGTACCGCCATGCGGTGCGCTCCGAGGCCTCGGGCTTTGCAATAGTGAGGGGTGAGTCCGTTGCGGTCCCGCAGAATAGAGTAGCTGTTCTCGATCTGGTTACGGCGGCTGTAAGAGTGCCAGTAAGCGGTCGTGCCGTAAGGGATCTGCTGGTACCGGTCAAGTTCTTCGACAGTAAGGGTGACGCTCCCGGCGCAGCAGCGCGTGTGGTTCTCGTCGAGTACGAGCTTGAGGTCGTTCTTGGCGGGTTGTCGGCGTTTGCCTCTTGTCTTAGCAGTGGTTTTGACCCGGCCTGCGTGCTGAGGGCATTGGAACTGGATACGGCCGTCTTTGAACTTATTGTTCACCGACCACCGATACTTGACACGTTTCTCGAACCATTCACGGATCTGCTCAGGGGTCTTGCAGTTTGCTGGCAAGCTCCAACATTCTTTGGGTGTCCACAGCGCATAGATACCGTCGGATGCGACGTAGACCTGCTGCTGCGGTCGTTTGCCGACCTTGGCCGGTTTCAGTCTGGACGGTTCGGGGATGCTGGTTTTAGGCAGGTTCTTGTAGTCCATGGTGACATTGACACCTCGCCGGTGAAGTGGACGGTTGAAGGCTTCACCGCTGTTGGTGATCCCCCGATCGGCGATCACATCGCCGATACCAGCGGCGATCCCGATCGCTTTCAGCGTTGTCTGCAAACAAACTTTGCCAGGGGGCGCTGAAGCCGGGTCCACGTTGAGACCGGCAATGTACGGGGGTATTTCGGTTCCTTCTACAAGCGGGTTCGCCTTGGGGCGGCCCGACCATTTCGTTGATCGAACAAGCACGCTGCTGCTCACCGCGTAACCAGTGTAAAAACCTGCGTTGCCGGCGGTTGTGCTAGCCGACCGATGCCCGGCACGGGCATCGGTGTCTTTGCAGCGGACCAGTTTCCCGTCTTCCCCGACGTGACACCCTTCGGGTGCCTTGCCGGTTTCTTTGAACGCTTTGTTGACAGCGTCTTGCGAACCGTAATTGGTGGTGCGGTAAAACGTCGGGAACGCTGTTTGGTCCACCGACAGCGCTGTCGCAGATTCACGCCGGGTTTCGGGGATGCTCAGTTTCAGCAGGTCGCTGCTGAGCCTGTCAAAGACGCTCGACAGGTCGTCTTCGTCGACCCTCAGAAGTTCTTCGAGCCGTACCAGCTGCCGATACGTGGAGGTGTACGAAACCGGGATGCGCTGTTTGTTGTCGCACATGCCGTGCTCATGCCAGAACCGTGTGTCGAACCGGTTGATCCGTTCACAGATCTCGGTTCGCAGATACTTGCCTTTCTTCACGGCTTGATGCAGCACCGCGGTCAACAGCACCAGCGGATGTATCACCGATTCCGGCCCAGGATGATCCCTCAGCTCGTCCACAAGAGCAGCCGCTTCACAGCTGCTCCGCAACAACACGACGATTTCGTCGATATCTGAATAAGGGATCAACGTCACCCCTTCAACAATCCGGCATCGTTGCGACCCAGACAGGTTCGGATCCAGCCGTTTCACGGTCGGATGATCGTCCGGCAACCGGACCTGGTTGTTAAGCCGTTGCTGATCGGCAACCGTCAAACATTTCCGGTTCTGTTTCCGCTGCCTACGGCGATGCTGATGGCGGGTACTCATGCGGCCCGCCCCTGCCGCCACGCCAGCTCCGGGTCCGGGTGCTGGCAAACACCATCTGCCAGTTCGTTCAACGTGTTCGCCGAAACCGGCCCAGCAAGAACCCGCAACACCAACAAAGGTGTGCCAGCCACCAAATGAGCAGCCAACCAAGTAGACCTCGCCCGTCTCAACGACAACCCCTCACCGTTCACCGGCGCTAACCGTGCAGCCGTCTCGTTGGCTGCGTTGCGACCCTGCGCCAGCAAAAACCGGTCCGACCCGCTGCCGCTGCGTTTCAAACACTCGATCGCTTCAACAACCACCCCGGCCCACACCAACCGAACCGGCACGAGTCGTTTGTTGCGGCCCCGAACCTGGATCGTCAGTGTGCCGTCAACTTCGGTTACGTCGCTGACGCACCCAACGGTGATCTCAGGACCGGACATTCCCGCACCGAGGCTCGCCGCTGCGACCCACAACCTCGCCGGGCGGTCAACACAACCCAACAAACCCGCCGACAACCTGAACGTCTGCTCATCAGCCTGCATGTACGGTGCCGCTGCCGCTGCCCGACTGATCGGCTGCACGGTGAGCCAACCGTCGGGGTTCACTGCACGCCCCACACTCCGCAACGCAGCCCGTGTCACATGACGCCACTGCGTGCTGTGGTGCCGGTTAACCCGCATCACCCACAACTCGACGTTGCTGGGATCCAACACGGTTCCGGCATCGGTCACCCCAAGCTCCGAATACACCCACGAAGCCAACCCCGTCACAGCTCGCAGCAACCGCCGAGCACCATGAGCATCAACCGGACCCGCAGCGGTCACCCACAACCGAGCCAACGGCAAAACCACCTCAGCATGCTCTTCAGAAACATCCCCCGCCGGCGACCAAGCGGCCAACGCCGCCGCAACCACCGGATCAGCCCCAACAACCGGCAGGTTCACAAAACCGTTCCCGACCACGCCAAAACCAACAAACCGCGCCGCGGCCCCTGCCCTGCCCGTATCAAACGGCACCAAAGCAAGGCGCAAAGCGGCCATGAGTGATCCAGTTGTTTCCTTTGTGTGTGTTGAACGCTGACAATGTGCTCAACGCCGTTTACGCCGCACACAACGGACCCCCCAACAACCACCTGTGTTTAGTTAACTAAACACTACCGGAGGTCCGAGATCTTTCCAACCTCCGCGTCAACCCAGGTCATCAACCGTTTTCTTGTTGGTCCCGCAACGAACCGTCCGCCCAAAAAAATCTCGTTCACAAAACCCGCAGCAGACAGAACTGGGAACCAAACCCCCGAATCTCTGGCGGCTCAGGTGTGCGCTGGTTGCCAACAGTGTCGCACGGCTGAGATACCGTTCAGTTGTGCCGTATCGAAACCAACGCCCAGCGCCACGGGAATGCGTCGACGGCACATGGCCTACCGGGCCGCTCAAACCAGACGCACCAGCACCCGCAGCAGCCGCCCGAGATCTCGTGTTGCGCCTGACCCGTGCAATGGCCCGGCCGGGACGGCGGCCCCGCACCGCTCGGGCGGTCGCTGAAGCGGCCGGGATCGCACCAGCGACCGTCACCAACATCCTCAACGGCAAGTCATGGTGCGACATCGACACGCTCGCCCGACTAGAGAGAGCATTGGGTGCGAAACTGTGGGGCAACGAGCACCTAAAATGAGCTCGGAACCTGTAGCAGCACGGTTGTTTGCGGGTGTTATAGGGGCCTGATCCCGTCCCCCGGCGGCTGCGTTCCACCGTTGCCCCAATACCCCAATGCCCCGTTCAGGTGTCGAACCGGTTGAGCCGCTGCGGTCGGCTGCGTGCCTGCCGCATCACCGCCGCTTGGCACAGTAACCCCGGTCAGTGTCTTCCCGGAACCATCCGGGTAGTGTCTTCCCGGAACCGGCCAGGAGAGTGCCCAATATGTTCAACAGCACGAAACCCCGCAGCAGACCGGTTTATGTGCTGTTGCTGGTGTTGTTGACCGCGACCGGGTTGGGTACCGCCTCGGCGCACGACACTCCCGGCGTGCAGCATCCGACACAGTTCACCGATGTGCATTCCGGCAGTTTCTATGCGACAGCGGTCGACTGGATGGTCCAAAACGAGATCACGACCGGCACCAGCCCCACAACGTTCCATCCCGACCGCAACGTGACCCGAGGCGAAGCAGCAGCGTTCCTGTGGCGCATGTCCTGCCGTCCAGAACCAGCCGATCCGCACAGTTTCAGCGACGTGCACGCCGGCTGGCAGCAGCAGCCTGTCAGCTGGTTGCAGCAGCACGGCGCAGCACCGGTGCAAGGCACCGGCACAGAACCCGCCGACGTGTTCGGCCCGGCGACATTGTTGACCCGGGCCCAGATGGCTGCGCTGCTGTACCAACTGTTCGCCGACGGCGCCCAACCGGAAACAACCTCGCCGTTCGTCGACGTCACAGAACCATGGCAGACCGCACCGGTGCTGTGGCTGCTGGCCAACGAGGTCACGACCGGTACCAGCTCCACAACTTTCGACCCTGACCAAAACGTGACCCGAGGCGAGTTCGCTACGTTCCTGTGGCGCCACAGCCAACAACCGGACCCGACCCAGCGCATCTGCTGTGTGTCCGGGTTGGTGAAACTCGACGAGTTCGTCACCGAAACCGACAACGGTTGTAGAACGGCTAACTGTGTTGACGGGCGTGACGTTATGGGTCACTGCTTGGAACCCAAACCAGACCCAGAACCCGTCCCCGACCCACCGAACCCTCTGAACCCCGAGGTCGACGGCGGCGGCATCATCTCGGTCGGCTCGTACCACACCTGCGGCGTGCGCGTCGACCGCACGATCGCATGCTGGGGCGAGAATCCCGATGGCCAGACTGATGCGCCCACAGGCCTGTTCGAGTCGGTGACCGCTGGCTATGGCCACTCGTGCGGGCTGCGGATTGACGGCACGGCCACCTGCTGGGGCCTCAATAGCGAAGGGCAATCGGACGCACCCAACGAGCAGTTCCAAGCACTTGTGGCCAGCACCTACTACACGTGCGGACTCGGGACTGACGCCACTGTCTCGTGTTGGGGCGCCTTCGACTCGCGCCTTGCGCCTGAAGGCGAGTTCGTCAGTATTTCGGGCGGCGACAAGCACACCTGTGCCGTGGGAGCCGACGGCACTGTTGCCTGCTGGGGAGCCAAGCGGGATGAGCGATCCGATGCACCGGACGGGCAGTTCGTCTCCGTCAGCGCGGGCGGGGAGCACACCTGCGGGGTGAGGATCGACGGCACCATCGAGTGCTGGGGCCGGAACGAACACGGCGAATCTTCGCCCCCCGCGGGCGAGTTCGCCGCGGTCGCTGCGGGTGACAGGCGCACGTGCGGCTTGCGCATCGATGGCACCGTCACATGCTGGGGAGTGGACTGGCATGGTGAGACCGAGGCGCCTGCAGGTCAGTTCACCGCAATCTCGGTGGGCGGGTTCTACAGCTGCGCCCTGCGGCCCGACGGAACCGTCACATGTTGGGGCGGTCCCTACACGGGCCGCACGGACGCCCCCGACGGGACATTCGCTTCCCTGGGGCTGGGCACGTTCCATGCCTGCGCGCTCGGGGCGGACGGCCACATCTCATGCTGGGGCAGCAACTCTGCCGGACAGTCGGACCCACCGGAAGGGGGATTCTCGGCCCTAGCCCTCAGCCGCGAGCATTCCTGCGGGTTGACCACCGGCGGGACGGTCGAATGCTGGGGTGACGACACCTTCGGCATTCTCGGCACGCCGGTCGGACGATTCAATGCCATCACAACCTCCTGGTTCCATGGATGCGGCTTGCGAACCAGCGGCGAGGTGGCTTGCTGGGGCAACAACACGCACGGCCAATCGAGTACGCCGGCCGGCGAGTTCAGCGCCTTGTACGCCGCCCCCGAGTACACCTGCGGACTTCAGGACGACAGAACGGTGGCCTGCTGGGGCGGCGAATGGGGCCTCGACCTCGATCGGCCTGACGGAACGTTCAGTACCCTCGCCACGCGCCGCTTCTACGCGTGCGGGCTGGCGCTCGGTGCGGTCAAGTGCTGGGGCAACCCCCCCGTCGGCCAGTCCGAGGCCCCCAAGGGTCCGTTCGAGGCGCTCGCGCTCGGTGACCGCCATGTCTGCGGGCTGCGGGACGACGGCACGGTGGCCTGCTGGGGAAGCAACACCCACGGACAGAGCGACGCTCCCGACGGCCACTTCAGCATGATCTCCGCCGCCGCCGCCTACACCTGCGGGCTTCGCGTCGACGGCACCGTCGAATGCTGGGGCAGGGACTGGTACGACCAGACTGACCCGCCCGGTGGAGAGTTCCGCTCGATCGAGACCGCCTTCGGCTACGCGTGCGGATTGCGGACCAAAAACACCATTGCATGCTGGGGAACGGCCACGCCCGCTGATCGATTCGGACCCCCGACGACCGAAGCCGAAGAACCCGAACCCGAACCCCGCCGACCAAGCCCCTTGAACCCGCCTGCTGACGGCGGCGGCGTCATTGCCGGGGGCTATGACTTCACCTGCGGGCTGCGACCCGACAGCACGGTCGAATGCTGGGGGAGCAAGTCATACGGCGAGACCGCCGTGGCCGACGGCGAGTTCACCGCCGTCGCGGCCGGCGGCATCCACGCCTGCGGACTGCGCGCCGACGGCACCATCGCCTGCTGGGGTGGCGGCTACAGCGGTCAAGCCGACCCGCCCGAGGGCCGTTACACCGTCGTCGCGGGCGGCAGCCGGCACAGTTGCGGTGTACGTACCGACGGCACCATCGCCTGCTGGGGCGACAACGACGTCGGCCAGACCGACCCACCGGCCGGGCAGTTCACCACCATCACAGCCCGGCGAGACCACAGCTGCGCTGTACGAGCCGACGGCACCATCGCCTGCTGGGGCGACAACGACCACGGCCAGACCGACCCACCGGGCGGGCAGTTCGTCTCCGTGGCGGCCGGGTTCCACCACAGCTGCGGACTCAGAATCGACAACACCATCGCCTGCTGGGGCCGCAACAACGTCGGCGAGGCCGACCCACCGGAGGGGGATTTCGCTGCCATCACAGCCGGCGAGTTCCACAACTGCGGCCTGCGAAGCGACAGTGCCATCATCTGCTGGGGAAGGCTGAACAACGCCACCCATCCGTCACCCGGTGACGGGTTCGTCGCAGTGACTGCCGGATCGCGCCACACGTGCGGCCTGTTGGCCGACGGAGCATTCGAGTGCTGGGGTTACGAAGACCACGGCCAGACCGACCCGCCGGGCGGAGACTTCACCGCCATCACAGCCGGCGACTTCTTCAGCTGCGGCCTGCGAACCGACAACACCGTCGCATGCTGGGGCGCCAACGCGCAGGAGTACCGCCCGGACGGTCGATTCACCGATATCTCCAGTGGCTCCAGCCACAGCTGCGGGTTGCGAGCCGACAAGACCGTCGCATGCTGGGGCGGTGACGTATTCGGGGACGTATTCATTGCACAGGACCCTCCCGACGGGCAGTTCATCGCCGTTTCTGCTGGCCGCTCCCACACGTGCGGGCTCCGAACTGACAACACCGTCGAATGCTGGGGGGCCACCAGCAGTTCCGGCCAAACCGATGCACCAGACGGCCAGTTCACGGCCATCGCCACCGGCGGCCATCACTCCTGCGGGCTAGGAGTCGGCAGCACCATCACGTGCTGGGGCTGGAATGCCGACCGTCAAGCCGATCCGCCCGACGGGCAGTTCACCGCCGTCGCCGTTGGCTGGGTTCACTCCTGCGGGCTAGGAGTCGACAGCACCATCACGTGCTGGGGCTGGAATGTCCACCGTCAAGCCGATCCGCCCGACGGGCAGTTCACCGCCGTCGCCGCCAGCACCTACCACACCTGCGGGCTGCGACCCGACGGCACCATCGACTGCTGGGGTCGGAACAACTTCGGCCAGGGCGACCCGCCACCTGGGCAGTTCACCGCCCTCGCAACCGGCACCTACCACACCTGCGGGCTGCGACCTGATGGCACCATCGAGTGCTGGGGCATCTCCACCGCCGGCGGGCGATTCGGTCCCCCGGGGACCGGCCCGGAATGAAGTCCCGGCTAGAACTGCAACCCGGCGGCGGGAGGTCAGTCGTTGCGGAGCTTGCGGGCTAGGGCTACCGCGGTCCTCGCTTCCCGGTTGGTGCGGAACTCGTAGCTGTCGGCCGCGGCCAGGATCCAGCGGCTGCCCCGGACTCCCAGCCAGCGCAGCGGCTCGGGCTCCCAGCGGGGGTGGCGCACGTTCACCCAGGGCAGGTCGACCCGTTCGGACTCGGTGCCGGTGATCAAATCGGCCAGCGTGCGCCCGGCCAGGTTCGACGGAGCAACCCCCCTTTACCTTGTTGAGCGGCTCTGGCGTGGCAGTGTCGGGGCTGGTTGCTCGCCGCGGCGGGTAGGGCTGTAGCCCCCTGTCACATTGATGGCCCGGGGGGTGTTGCCGCCCGCCGCCGCTGCAACATCATCCTCGCCATGCTCAAGATCCAAACCCCCTACCAGCCACCCCACAGCCTGCGTGAAACCCGGTGAGGTTCAAACAACCAGACGCATCAGACAAGCAGGAACGCTGGATGCCCTGCACCGGTCACGACGACCCCTCCCCCTGTTTGCACCGGTCTGAGTCATTCACACACCCGTGGTGTTGGGCACATAACCCCCGCAGGGGACACCTGCCACACCCATTCATGTAGCTGGATTCAGAACAACCAGACGCATCAGACAAGCAGGAACGCTGGATGCCCCACGCCGGTCACGACCACACTGCCACCGACGACTACACTGCCACCGACCACCACAACGACTACGGTGCATGGCTGTGCCGGTGGTCAGCACCGCGACGGCAGAACCGGCGCCTGCCACACCCATCCCGCCCCGTCAACGTGCAGCACCACCTATCAGACGATCAACGGCGGCAGCCACAGCACCGCAATAACCCCTGCGTGCCCACTGACCGACCGTTCGGTCGACACATGCCCTGTCGCCGCACCCGGCATGCACGGCCACACCTACTGGCAACCGGCCAGCCTGCCTTGGCCTTCCGATGCGTTGCCGTACGGCAGCCACGGCTGCGCCACCCACATCCCGCCAGCATGCTCCAACACCGGCCCGACCGCATATCAAGCAACAGACACGTCTGTGTTCTCAGAGTATTCGTGGCCTGTCGAAGGCCCCCGCCCGGCCGGAATGATGGCCAGGCTACGCGCCGGCGAGATTTTTTCCCATGCTGCAGCGACAGTGCCGCAATGCCAACCCGTCAACACCTGCCTCAGCAACCCCGCCCACGGCCATGTTCCCGCATCTGTGACAGACACCAGTCTCGCCGGGCACGGCTGCGACAACCATGCCGTCCCGGTATGCGCCGAATACGGCGACCCGCCACCAACATACTTTGTTCATGACCCTGCCGGCAGCGACACATGGCCCGGGCATCGCCAGGTCACTGTCGACACGCATCACAACTCCCGCGACACTTATTGCCATACCGTCCCGGTGTGTGTACCCGCGTCGGTGGTCGCCGTAGCCGCAGCCAACACCAACCCGTCCTATGTGGATAACTATGACGGGCCTGGTGGTGTCCCGCCCCGCGAATACCGGCATTTGAACTCTTCTCTCTGGCGTGAACGGAACGGGATGTGGCTGCACAACTGGGACAACATAACCACAGGCACACCTATCCCCGAATGCCCGCCAGCGCCGCCACCGCCCGGTCCCGGCACTGTCACTGTCACAGTGACCGCCCCGGACCGGCTCGTTCACGGGGGGCTGCTGCATCCCGAAACGTTCACCGCGGCAGTCACCGGGTTCAGCTGCACAGGGTTCTGCGGTGACGTGCCCGCCCGACCAGCCCGCATCGAAACCGTAGATTTCGGGTTGACTTTGACAGCCACCAACGGTTACCTGCGTGAACCAGATCAGGCCTCCCCCGGAACCGGCGAATACGCTGTCACCCAATGCGTCCCCACACCAACCCACGCCACGCTGGTCGCAGAATGTGCTGCGGCGTCACCCAACGATGTGACCACCTCCAGCCGGGTGGTGGCTGTTGTCGGTTTGTTCTACAACGCTACCCGCGAAGCTGCTACTGTCGCGGATTCGCAGCGTGTGCATCCCCGAATCATCGGGTTCACCGGCACATACCGTTACTGGTTCATGCAGAACGGGGCCGTGACATCCGCAACCGCGCCGTTGACAGTGAACGTTGTGTCCACCGCCGGTACAGACGGCCAAAAAGTATGGTCGTCGCTGATCGTCCCCGACTGACCCGACACCGGCCCAGCCCCTGCAGACGGCACGCACCGGCACGGCCGACGGCAAGAAACCTGCGGCTAGCATGCCACTCGGCCGATCCGCGTATCCGGTCTCTGCCGGATACATGATTCGTTGACGGGCCCCGCCGACCCGAACCGAGCACCAACCCTGCCGGCGTGAAGCGAGCGTCCTTGCCGGCCCGTTCCACAAGACGTTCCGGGCCGGGTGGTTGCTTCGCTCCGGCAGCGCCGCACAAATGCAACGATCATTGCATTCCTGTCGCCGGGCTCCCTGGGGTAAACGGCATCTGCGAGCAGTGGCCCGCAACAAGCCGCCAAGCATCGGAAGAACACCATTCTCTTGCAGCCACGACACCGGGTCCTGTTTGCCAGAGTACATGCACATGAGTGAACGTGTGATGTGTGCCCGGCTCCGGGCTGCAAGACATACGCCACAAAAACGCTGCGGTCCTGGGGGTGGCCAAAACCACGTATGTCGCTGGGGGGCGTTAGTCACCTGCCCTGACCTGGACCGTTGTACCGACCCCCGGTGTTCCACGTTTTGGCACGGGGGACCGACGTCTTGCGAATATGGGGAACTCGGTTTTTGAGTATGGGGAACTCTGGGCAACTCCCTCAACTGCCCAGGTCAGACCCACCCGCGAACACCCCACTTGCGCTCGGGGGTCCAGGTAGGCGTGCCACCGGGGCTCAGGGCTGCTTGACGGTCCTGGGGCCGCGGCGGGCTCTCATTCGTTCACGCATTCGAGCGTTGGCCTCGGGGGTGCCGTCGTGGAAGGTGCCCGACAGCTTGTCCAACGGCACAGGCCGGTTGCCGTAGTTGCACTCGAAGAAGTGGTGGTGCAGGTGGTGGAAGTAATCGGCGCCTTTCATGGAGCGCCCTTCGCGCCTGCCGATCTCAAACCGTTCGAACCCCGAGTGGGTGACCGCTGTGGCCAGGCTGTTCGACGACAAGGTGAGGATCAGGATGACCGGATGGGCCGGCACCACCCACCACAGCAGGAACATGCTGAGGTACATCATGTGTTCGACCGGATGCATCGACAGGCCGCTCCACGGTCCAGGGTTCACGTTGCGATGATGCAGATAGTGGACCCGGTCATAGACCCAGCGAATGTGCAACACCCGATGGATGCAGTAGAAGTGGGTGACCGACCACACATGCTACAACCCGATGTCAACCCCTAGAAAGGCCGATACTGCCGTTCTCAGGTGGGGAATTCAGTCTCGGTTGGGCAATGCCACCGAATCTGCCGCTGCACCCATTATGCTCACGCTGTTTGTAGCCGTCATGTATTTCGTGCATGTAACTCATTAGACCTTCGGCCTCTGTGCGGTTGGTTGGGATCCAATCGCCTGAAGGGGCCGAATCGTCGTGAACAGAAATGCCTCCCAGTACTCACCAGACCGAAAGCTGCATCCATCCACCCGGTTCGGAGCCATGCTCCTAGCGATGCTGGCTGTTGCTGGTGGTGTCACCCCGCTCGTCACGACCCAAGTTCAAGCACAAACCAACAACGGTGTGACAGTCACTCCCTCCACTTTGGCATTCGACGAAGGCACCAATGACAGCTACACCGTAGTGTTGGACACCCAACCGGCGGGCGACGTCATCGTCGACGTCACCCCGTATTTCTACAGTTCCAGTCCCAGCACGGTTTCCATCTCAGAGACCATCCTCACGTTCACTGCAGACGACTGGGACTCTCCCCAGACCGTCACGATCACCGCTCTCGAAGACAGCGACACGCGTGACCTCAGATTCGACATAAACCACCAGGTGAGCGGCTATCCCGGGGTAACGCGGGTCCAAACGGTCGAAGTCGAGGTATACGACGACGACGAAGCAAAGATAAGGCTTTCAAACCCGAGGCCGAAGGTGAACGAAGGCGGCAGCGTGACCTACACGGTGTGGCTGAACACTCAGCCCGACTACGCGGAAATAGGGATGTCCATCTATTCAGAACGCAGCCAAATCACTGTGCACCCGGACCTCCTTGAATTCACGACTGAGAATTGGCGCACTCCCCAGACCGTTACCATCACCGCAGCTCACGACCAAGACGCCATAGACGATGTGTCCGATATCGTGCACACAATTGGACACGTGTACGCATCAAGCAGGCACGGCTACGCCAGCGTGACCGCCATAGATGATGAGAAGTCCAGATTGGTCACCCACCCGACCTCGTTGACAATCGAAGCCGGTGAGACCGAGGACTATTCGGTGTGGATTGAGGACTTGTCATACGTCAACGACGTGACCGTGACCATCACTTCAAACAACCCCGCCGTGACCGTCGACCCGTCGACCCTGACTTTCAACCGAACCAACTGGAAGTGGCTCGAGTCGGTCTATGTGACAGCATCAAATGGACCGGCCACTTTGACCCACACCATGAGCGGCTATAACCCGGTAAAGACCCTGAGCGTGAACGTAACGGGCGGCACTGGCACGCCGCCCCCTGTCACGACGACCCCTACCCCTGTCACGACGACCACCCCCCCTGTCAGGTCTCCTGTGACGACGAGACCACCGTCGAATACCAATACGGTCGTCACCACCGACACCGATAGCGAGTCTGACACCGACACCGACACCGATAGCGAGTCTGACACCGACACCGACACCGATAGCGAGTCTGACACCGACACCGACACCGATAGCGAGTCTGACACCGACACCGACACCGATAGCGAGTCTGACACCGACACCGACACCGATAGCGAGTCTGACACCGACACCGACACCGATAGCGAGTCTGAGTCTGGTGACGGGGATGAATCACAAGGCGGTGAGAACCGGATTGATTGCGATGATCTCGAAACACAAACACCCTTTGTCGACGTGTTGGAATCATCACCGGAAGCCCAAGCAATCGCCTGCATCTACGCACTCGGCATCACCACAGGAACCACCCCCACCACCTACTCACCGGCCGCCAACGTCAACCGAGCCCAAATGGCCAGTTTCTTGGCACGGCTCTACAAAGCCTTAACCGGAACCGACGCCCCCATCGCAGACACACCATTCACAGACGTGGTAACCACATCACCTGCATACGACGACATCGGCCGCATCTACGGACTCGGCATCACCACAGGAACCACCCCCACCACCTACTCACCCGGCACCAACGTCACCCGAGCCCAAATGGCCAGCTTCCTAGCACGCCTCTACAAAGCCACAACCGGCACCGAAGCCCCTGTTGCGGACACACCATTCACAGACGTGGTAACCACATCACCTGCATACGACGACATCGGCCGCATCTACGGACTCGGCATCACCACAGGAACCACCCCCACCACCTACTCACCCGGCACCAACGTCACCCGAGCCCAAATGGCCAGCTTCCTAGCACGCCTCTACAAAGCCACAACCGGCACCGAAGCCCCATAGGCAACACCTCGAAGGTGCTACCGCCTACGGTCAAGTCCGGCCCACGGGTTCCGGCTATTGTGGCGAGGGTTCGTAGCGCTCTTCAGGGACCGCGCAGTAGCCTCGCCTCGCGTTCGGGCAGGAGGAGCCATGGTCAAACTCAGCGGTGGTGAAGCCCTTGCCAGGTCGCTCGTCACCGAGGGCGTCGAGGTCGTCTTCGGGATCCCGGGCATCCAGACGTACGGGATCGTCGCAGGCCTGCGCGACGAGCCGGGGATTCGCCTGATCTCAACCCGCCACGAGCAGGCCGCGACCTCCATGGCCGATGGCTATGCCCGCGCTTCGGGGAAGCCGGGAGTTGCGCTGGTGGTGCCTGGCGTGGGGCTCTACAACGCCGCCTCCGGCCTGGCCACGGCATACGCTCGCTCCTCGCCCGTACATCGACTCCGGCTATCAGTTCAACGTCGGCTACTCGTTCCCGACGGCGCTGGAGGTGAAGGTTGCCCAGCCCGACCGACCCGTGGTCTGCATGGTTGGGGACGGCGGTTTCCTGTTCAACGCGTCGGAACTCTCCACGGCCGTGCAGCACGGCATCAACGTGACGACCGTCGTCTTCCGAAACGACTCCTACGGCAACGTAGCGCGCGATCTGGACTCGGAGTTCGGCGGCACCTACGGAACCGACCTCCACAACCCCGACTTGGTCAAGTTCGCCGAGTCGTTCGGTGCCGCCGGTATGCGGGCGGCGCATCCGATGGAGCTTGCAACGCTGCTCCCGGCGGCGCTCGAGTGCGACGCGCCCGTGATCATCGACGTGCCGTTCGACGACATGCCGATCCCGCGCGCACCACAATTCGCGTCCGTCTATCACTTGCCCCGGACGCAACCCCAAGACGGACTGATCGAATCCTGAGCGACCCCCGCTCCGACCGCACCGGTTGCTCGTCGCACAGCGGCAGTTCGCTAGTGCCGCTCTTACGTCAATCCCCGGTGAGGCGGTCGAGGTGCTCCTGGCGCAGAGGTTTCTTGTAGAGCTAGCCGGTCGGTAGCCGGGGATCTAGCGGCTGAACTGATCGACGTTTTTGCAGCAGAGTTGCGGCTGCTTGGTGCCACGGTGGCCACCGGATCTTTCGGCGCGATGATGGATGTAGAGCTGATCAATGACGACCCGGTGACTGTAATGCTAAAGAACAGATCGACAGGGGCTGGATCTGCTCAAGAGGTGCCTGTGGACAATGACACCAAATCTGATACTGCACCCGTTATGCTCACGCTGTTTGTAGCCGTCATGTATTACGTACATGTAACTCACTAGACCTTCAGCCTCTGTGCGGTTGGTTGGGATCCAATCGCCTGAAGGGGCCGAATCGTCGTGAACAGAAATATCCCCAAGTACTCACCAGACCGAAAGCTGAGTCCATCCACCCGGTTCAGAGCCATGCTCCTAGCGATGCTGGCCGTTGCTGTTGGTGTCACCCCGCTCGTCACGACCCAAGTTCAAGCACAAACCAACCCCGGTGTGACGGTCACTCCCTCCACTCTGGCATTCGACGAAGGCACCAGCGACAGCTACACCGTAGTGTTGGACACCCAACCGGGGGGCGACGTCATCATCGGCGTCACTCCGAATTTCCACAGTTCCAGTTCCAACACGGTTTCAATCTCAAGGACCAGCCTCAGGTTCACCACAAACAACTGGGACTCTCCCCAAACCGTCACGATCACCACTTACGAAGACAGCGACAGGCGTGACCTCGAATTCGACATAAACCACCAGGTGAGCGGCTATTACGGGGTATTGCGGGTCCAATCTGTCAGCGTCCTGGTTTACGACGACGACCAGCCACAGATAAGGCTGTCAAACCCGAGGCCGGAGGTGGACGAAGGCGGCAACTTGACCTACACGGTGTGGCTGAACACTCGGCCCAACTTCCAGGAAATAGGGATGTTCGTCTATTCACGCCGCGAGGAAATCGCTGTGCACCCGACCAACCTTGTATTCACGAATGAGAATTGGCGCACTCCCCAGACCATTACCATCACCGCAGCTCACGACCAAGACGCCATAGACGATGTGTCCGAGGTCCTGCACACATTTGGACACGCGTACGCATCAGGCAGGACCACCTCCGCTTACGTGACTGCCAGAGACGATGAGAAGTCCAGAGTGATCACCCAGCCGACCTCGTTGACAATCGAAGCCGGTGAGACCGAGCGTTATTGGGTCTGGCTCGATGACTTGCCATACGTCAACGACCTGACCGTGACCATCACTTCAGACAACCCCGCCGTGACCGTGGACCCGTCAACCCTGACTTTCGACCGAGCCAGCTGGACGTGGACCAAGGTGGTCGACGTGACAGCATTGGATGGACCGGCCACTTTGACCCACACCCTGAGCGGCTATGACTCGGTAAAGACCCTGAGGGTGAGCGTTCCGGGCGGCACTGGCACAACGACGACCACCACCACCCCTGCCACGACGACCACCACCCCTGCCACGACGACCACCACCCCTGCCACGACGACCACCACCCCTGCCACGACGACCACCACCCCTGTCACGACGACCACCACCCCTGTCACGACGACCACCACGACGAGGCCACCGACGAATACCAATACGGTCGTCACCACCGGCACCGGTACGAGCACAGACACAGACACCGATAGCGATAGCGATAGCGATAGCGATAGCGACACAGACACCGACACAGACACCGATAGCGATAGCGATAGCGAGTCTGGTAACGGGGATGAATCACAAAGCGGTGAGAACCGGATTGATTGCGCTGATCTCGAAACACAAACACCCTTTGTCGACGTGTTGGAATCATCACCGGAAGCCCAAGCAATCGCCTGCATCTACGCACTTGGCATCACCACAGGAACCACCCCCACCAGCTACTCACCCGCCGCCAACGTCAACCGAGCCCAAATGGCCAGCTTCCTGGCACGGCTCTACAAAGCCTTAACCGGAACCGATGCCCCCATCGCCGACACACCTTTCACAGACGTGGTAACCACATCACCTGCATACGACGACATCGGCCGCATCTACGGACTCGGCATCACCACAGGAACCACCCCCACCACCTACTCACCCGCCAACAACGTCAACCGAGCCCAAATGGCCAGCTTCTTGGCACGGCTCTACAAAGCCTTAACCGGAACCGATGCCCCCATCGCCGACACACCTTTCACAGACGTGGTAACCACATCACCTGCATACGACGACATCGGCCGCATCTACGGACTCGGCATCACCACAGGAACCACCCCCACCACCTACTCACCCGCCAACAACGTCAACCGATCCCAAATGGCCAGCTTCCTAGCACGCCTCTACGACGCCATCCCCAACCCACCAACCCCCAAAACCAACAAACCGCCCACACCCACCAACCCACTCACACCAACTAACCCACCGGCCCCCAGATTGCATCAGCGGTACAGGTAACTCTTCGATCTCGAATTTGGGACTAGGTCTAGACGCTGACGGCGGCGATCAGCTGGCGGGCCCGGTGGAGGAAGCTCGCCATCTGAGCACGCGTGACCGGGTCGTCGGGGCAGTACCGCAGCGGATCTGTAGCGCAACCAGTGGTGATCTCCGCGGCGTAGAGCGCCTCGATGTTGGAGGCATGCACACTGTCAGGGTCCACGTCTTCGAACCCCGACGGCTGCTCAGCAGCTTCCAAGTCGAGCGCGCGGGCAAGGAAGCTCGCCATCTGAGCACGCGTGACCGGGTCGTCGGGGCAGTACCGCAACGGATCTGTAGCGCAACCAATGGTGATCTCCGCGGCGTAGAGCGCCTCGATGTTGGAGGCATGCACACTGTCAGGGTCCACGTCTTCGAACCCCGACGGCTGCTCAGCAGCTTCCAAGTCGAGCGCGCGGGCAAGGAAGCTCGCCATCTGAGCACGCGTGACCGGGTCGTCGGGGCAGTACCGCAGCGGATCTGTAGCGCAACCAGTGGTGATTCCTTCTTGGGCCAGCCAGACGATCTCGTCGATGAACTGATTGCCGGCAAGGTCGCCGAACACAGCCAGCGTTACGGTGTCGGTGAGGGTTCGCGAGTCAGTAGTCGTCACCGTTAGTGTGACCGTGTAGATACCGCCGGCTGGAGGCGAAAAACTGAGTTCTTCGGTGACGGCCGTGACTGTGAACCCTTCAGGTCCGGTCCCGTCCCAGCGCCCGGAGTGAGATCTCGTGGTACCGGCAAAGGCAAACACTGCCTCGGCACCGACCGCAGAGTAGCCAGCACTTTCGATTTCAACCACAGAAACCTGATCGGTAGCGCTACCAGTGCCACCGCCCGAGGTTGAGGTGGTCGTGGGGGGCGTGGTCGTCGTGGGGGGCGTGGTCGGGGTCCTGGTCGTCGTCGGGGGCGTGGTCGTCGTCGTCGGGGGCGTGGTCGGGGTCCTGGTCGTCGTCGGGGTCCTGGTCGTCGTCGTCGTCGTCGGGGGCGTGGTCGTCGTCGTCGTCGGGGGCGTGGTCGTCGTCGTCGTCGTCGGGGGCGTGGTCGTCGTCGTCGTCGGGGGCGTGGTCGTCGTCGTCGTCGTCGGGGGCGTGGTCGTCGTCGTCGTCGGGGGCGTGGTCGTCGTCGTCGTCGTCGGGGGCGTGGTCGTCGTCGTCGTCGGGGGCGTGGTCGTCGTCGTCGTCGTCGGGGGCGTGGTCGTCGTCGTCGTCGGGGGCGTGGTCGTCGTCGTCGTCGGGGTCCTGGTCGGCGTGGTCGTCGTCGTGGTCGTCGTCGTCGTCGTGGTCGTCGTCGTCGTCGTGGTCGTCGTCGTCGTCGTGGTCGTCGTCGTGGTCGTCGGGGGCGTGGTGGTCAGGTCCGTGGTCGTCAGGTCCGTGGTCGTCTTGCCGTCGCCCCCACCGAAGCTGGTGTCGAGGCTACCGTCTGAGTTGTACCGCAGCACTGCGAAGTCGTCGGCACTCTCGCCGACCACCACGATCTTGCCGTCGGACTGCAACGCCATGCCATGAGGATGGTCGGTGGACTCGACATCCCCGATATTGGTCTTGGCGATGCCGTTGGAGCCGAAGCTGGGGTCGAGGCTACCGTCGGCGTTGTAGCGGAGCGCGCTGAAATCGCGGCTCTGTCCCCCCGCCACAACGATCTTGCCGCTCGCCAGGGCGACATCGACACCGCGGTAGTCGATATAGGTCACCTTGCCGTCGCCCCCACCGAAGCCAGTGTCAAGGCTGCCGTCAGAGTTCAGGCGCACCAGCGCGAGATTCGCGCTGGCCGCCCCCGCCACCACCAGCTTTGCGCCGTCCGCTACCACCGCATAGGCGCGGTCCTTCTCTATTGCCTCGGAACTGACGCGGAGGAGAACCTTGCCGTCGGTGTCGAAGCCAGTGTCCAAGCTGCCGTCAGAGTTGAGGCGCACCAGCGCGATGTCCGCCGAGTCGGAGTCCCCTCGGGCGATCGCCATTTGCCCCGCTACCACGATCTTCTCTTCACCACCGAGGGTTTGAAGTGCCACCGCGTGCCCGAAGTGCAGATCGCGGATGTTGCGGCGCTGGCCGGCATCGACGGTGACGATCCCGTCGGTGTCGAAGCTGGTGTCAAGGCTGCCGTCAGAGTTGAGGCGCACCAGCGCGAAGTAGTAGCGCTCAGGCGTGTTGAAGTTGTCATAGCTCCACCCGACCACCACGATCTTGCCGTCTGACTGAACAGCCATCGCCCGCGCCTCGTCGATCAGATTCAGGTTCTCGTCGAAGATGTCGGTCGTGACGATTCCACCGGTACCGAAGCTGGTGTCGAGGCTGCCGTCAGAGTTGTAGCGCACAACCGCAAAGTCCGAGGCACTGCCGCTGGGACCGTGGCTGGAGCCACTCACCAAGATCTTTCCGTCACCTTGGAGCGCGACCGCCTCCCCCTGGTCGTCGCCGGAGATGTCGGTCGTGACGATCCCGTCGGTACCGAAGCTGGTGTCGAGGCTGCCGTCAGAGTTGTAGCGCACAACCGCAAAGTCCGGGCCGCTGGTTCCGGCCACCACGATCTTGCCGTCGGACTGCACGACTGCTTCCTCTGCTGAGTCAGCGACGTTCACAACCACGCTCGTAAAGCTTGTTGACGCGGTGGACCCCCCGGCCAACGCCGTACCCGGGACACCTCCCAACAGACTGCACACCAACACAAGCGCGATGGCCCGCAGCTCACCCAACAAACGCACCAATTTGTACTCCCGTCCCCTCACCCTTGTACTCCCGTCCCCTCGCCCACGCTGCGGTTCGCGCCTTTACGGGTGCAACGCAGCAATCAACCTCGACATTGTAGCGACTACTATTACCAGCACCAAGGACTACCCATTCATAATTCCGCGGACTTTCAGCGCTGCGCCCCCGGGCCAATCAATGCGGCCGTGGACGAAGCGTCACACGTCAATAAATCCCAAACACAAATACCGGTCAATTACGCGGCCACAACTCAAACCAAAACCCAAACCACAAACCGGGCCCAAATTTGGCTGGGGAGATCAGGCGCTGGGAAGGTGGTCCAGGTACTCCTGGCGCAGGGGTTTCTTGTAGAGCTTGCCGGTCGGTAACCGGGGGAGTTCGGCTCGGAAATCAATCAGGCGGGGGACCTTGTAGTGCGCGATCTCAGCACGTGCGAAAGTCCGCAGTTCCTCGGCGAGTTCGTCGGACGGTTCCACACCCGCCTCGGGTTGAACCACCGCATGCACGTACTCGCCCATCTCCGGATCGGGTAAACCGAACACGGCAACATCGGCGACCTTGGGATGCAGCGCGAAGCACGCCTCTATCTCCTGTGGGTAGATGTTCACGCCACCGCTGATGATCATGAAGGCCGAGCGGTCTGTCAGATACAGGTAGCCGTCCTCGTCGAGGTACCCGATGTCACCGAGTTTCGACCAGTTCGGGTGCTCCGGATGCCGGGACTCAGCCGTCTTTTCTGGGTCTCCGTGGTACTCGAACGTGGAGGTCTCCTGTTCAAAGTAAATCAACCCGGTCTCCCCTGTGGGCAATTCGTTGCCTTCGTCGTCGCAGATGTGGGGGATACCGAGCGCGGATTTGCCCACCGAACCCTTGTGCTCAAGCCATTCCTCGCTGGTGATGAAGCAGAACCCGTTGCCTTCCGTGCCCGCGTAGTACTCCTTGATGATTGGCCCCCACCACTCGATTATCTGCTCCTTCACCTGAATCGGACACGGAGCGGCCGCGTGGACACACATGTTCAGCGACGACAGGTCATATGCAGCACGCACCTCGGTGGGGAGCTTGAGCATGCGCACAAACATGGTCGGAACAACCTGCGTGTCGGTGATCGAATAGCGTTCGACGTACTCGAGGAACTTCGCCGCCTCGAACTTCTCCATCACAATCACCGTGCCGCCGAGTTCATGCATGCCGCCGCACCACTGCAAAGGTGCTGCGTGATACAGAGGCGCCGGCGAGAGATAAACCGAGTTCTCGTCCATCCCCAGCAGAAAGCGCATGAGCATGGTCAAACTCGAGCGTTCCGGATCGTTGATCTGCAGGCCGCTCAGTTCCCGCTTGATGCCCTTCGGGCGACCGGTTGTCCCAGAGGAGTAGAGCATCACATCGCCGGCCGGTTGCTCCGCTAGTGGTTCAGTGGGCATCGCTGCAACGGCCGCTTCGTAGGAGTCAAAGCCGGGTGCTGTCTCGTCCATCATCAGACGCTTGGGACATTGCGGGATCAGATCAGCCATCCCGGCGGCGGTCTCGGCCATTGCCGCAGTCGTGACCAGCACGCTGGAGTTGCTGTCGTTCACGATGTAGGCCGCTTCTTCAGGCGAGAGGAAGCGGTTGATGGCGGTGATGTAGAGCCCCGAGCGCAGCGCAGCCCAGTACACCTCGAAGTAGCGCGGGTTGTTCTCAGCCAGGATCGCTATGTGATCGCCCGGCCGCAGCCCTTGGGCCCGAAGCCAATGGGCCAACCGGTTCGAGGCCTCGTCGAGTTGGCGGTAGCTGACCGACTCCCCGGAACCGGCCATGACGATCGCCGGCTTGTCGGGTGTCGCGGTTGCATGGTGGCCGGGGTACATGGGGTCCTCAGTCAGGGTTGGGCCGGAGTCAAACGGCACGATCACCGCGCGGCTCCACGGTCAGTATGAAGGACCCACCCCCCGCCCGCCAACTTAATCCGACCCACCCACAGCCAAGGTGTGCACTAACTCAGGTCCCGTTGACGCGAGGTGCCCTTACCGCTACGGTCTGATCACTGCCCCTGTCGCTTCATGCGTCGGGGTTTTGTTTTTGGCGGAGACTTATAAAGTCTAACAAAATTGACTGGCTAAGTCCATCAGAATGGACTACTATGAACAGGCGGAAACTCATCAAACGGATCCAAGAGATTGCCAGAGAAGAAGGCTTTGTGCTGACTTTCGTGCGCGAGGGAGGAAATCACGAGATCTGGTCAATCCGCAGCTACCGACTGGTTATCCCCCGCCATCGAAAGATCAACGAACACACCGCGCAAAGCATCATCAAAATGGTCAAGGAGGTGACTAGAGATGAACAGTGAGCAGACTTACCGAGTTGAAGCAGTCCGATCCGGTGACTGGTGGGCCATCACCGTGCCAGAACTCGCCGGGGTTTTCTCCCAGGCCAAGCGCCTCGACCAGGTCGAGTCCCGAGCACGCGAGGCGATCGCCATGATGCTCGACATCGACGAAACCGTTGTCGGACACCTTGAAATTCATGTCACGCCTCCAGGAACCACAAAAGAACTGCTCGAGACTCTGAAAACGACTGTGACCGCCGCCGCCGAGGCCGAGACAAAAGCCGCTCGAGTACGTCAGGAGGCAGCACTGGCCCTCCGAGCCGAGGGGCTGCCACTGCGCGATGTCGGGCGACTCATAGGAGTTTCCCATCAACGCGTCCATCAACTCCTCTCCAGCTAGGGCGGCAGCCGGCTCCACATCACGACATCGGGTTGCTCATTCTTGACGGGTTCCCAAGCCCGCAGGATGCCTTCTCGCTGATAGCCGCACCGTTGGGCAACACGCTCAGACTCGGGGTTGTCGAGATGGGTCACGAGATGCACTCGGGCCAAATCGTGCTCGGCGAAGCCCCAATCGGTGACCAGATTCAGCGACTCGGTAGCGATACCCCGTCCTCGGACTCGCCGATCAAGCCAATAGAAGGTCACGGCACGACGGAAGTCTGCTTCCAACTGAAGACCAACCTGGCCGACGCAACGATCAGACGGGGGCAACGTGATCGCGAACGCATACAACCCGAGCGCCCACCACTCCAACCGCTGCTCAACCCAGTCCCGAGCCGTGGCTTCAGTCAAGTCCTCGGGCATCATCGTGAACCGGGGGATATCTGGGTCTTTGCACGACTCGGCGATTGCAGCCGCGTCATCAACCCGGAAAGGACGCAAACAAACCTGGTCACCATGCAAGGTCGTGAAGGGGACAGCCACACTTCCAAGATACGCCCTGTAGACCGAAGCTGTGATCCTCAAGAAGGGTTCTGCGGGCAGTAGGTTGGGGGTGTGAGAGCACTGGTGCAGCGGGTGTCAGAGGCACGGGTCCGAGTGTCCGGTGAGGTCGTTGGGGAGATCGGCGCTGGGTTGTGTTGTCTGGTTGGCGTGACCCACAGCGACAACCAAGACAGCGCCACAAAGCTGGCCCGCAAACTCTGGCACCTGCGAATATTCGCCGACGCGAACGGACACATGAACCGCTCTGTGGCCGATACGAGCGGGGAGGTGCTGGTGATCAGCCAGTTCACTCTCTATGGCGATACCCGCAAGGGCCGCCGCCCGTCCTTCGTTGCCGCCGCGGCGCCGGACCAAGCTGCCGGGTTGATCGACGTTTTCACAGCAGAGCTGCAGCGTTTGGGTGCCACGGTAGCCACCGGATCGTTCGGGGCAATGATGGACGTGGAGCTAATCAATGACGGCCCAGTGACCCTGATGTTGGAGGTCTGAACGGCAAAGGCAGCTGGGAACTAATCTTGGCTTGGAGTCGTCTGAATGGGAAAGGTGCCGTATCGAAGGCTTGCCCGGCCTAGTCCTCTGAAGCGAGGATCCAGATGAGAACCAGAATCAAGAACCACAAAACCAAGAACTCCAGCAAGAGCCGAGTGGTCGCCGCCGTTGGCATTCTGATCGCATTGCTGCTCGGATCGGCCTGTCAATCGTCTGTGGGTTCAGCGAATTCAGTCCAAGGCACGGTCAACTACCTGGAGAACCTGGAGTTGACCGACGATGCAGTGTTGCGTGTCAGCCTCCGCGACACGTCATACGCCGATGCAGCGGCCGAACTCATCGCTGAGCAGGTCATAACCAACCCAGGTCAAGTCCCGATCAAGTTCAACGTCGAATACGACCCCGACGATCTGGACCCCAGAAACACCTATTCCATATCGGCGAGAATCATCGAGACCGGTGACCGCCTGGCTTTCATCAACGACACCGCCTACGACGTGATCACTGGAGGCAACCCGAACAGGGTCAACATGTTGTTGGTCATGGCCACGCCTCCGCCCGACCCGACCGGTCAATGGAACGAGTCGAATTGGCGTACCTGGGTGGAAGCAGAAGTCCCGGTGCTCGGAGCGGAGATGGTTGAGTTTCACCCCGAACCGATACTGCTTGTCGAACATCTCCAATCCACGATGGACGGCTGCGTTCGCCGGGGCAGCCAGAGTTTCGAGGTGAAAGGATCCGACATCTTTGTCACCGTGACCCTGCAGCAACCACCGCCGACTCCCTGGGCCATACCCTGCGACGACAAAGTCGTCACCGTCGAGGCAGTCGTGCGATTCGGGGACTCGCTCGTATCCGGCGAGACCTACCGGGTGATCGCCAACGGTGTAGAAACCGTGACCTTCACGGTGCCATAACAAATGCCCGGATTGCGACAACCCTCACCTACACCGACGAGACTCCAACGGGATTTCTTCGCTCGGGATTCACTGGAGGTGGCTCCCGAGCTGTTGAACAAAGTGATCGTCTTCGGGGGCTGCCGTGGCCGGATTGTCGAAGTTGAGGCATACCAAGGAGCCAACGACCCGGGTAGTCACGGGCACAGAGGGATGACTCCGCGAACCGAGGTGATGTTCGGACCTGCGGGTCACCTCTACGTCTACTTCACCTACGGGATGCACTGGTGTGCGAATGTGGTTTGCGGCAAAGACGGTGAATGCAGTGCTGTGTTGTTTCGGGCCGTTACCCCGCTGGCAGGTCTGGCCGAGATGAGACCGCGCAGGCCCGTGGCTCGGCGCGACCGAGACTTGTGCAGCGGGCCGGCCAAGTTCACCTCGGCTTTCGGTATCGACGGCACCCAGAACGGCGCAGACCTGGTAACCGCAAACGCCGGGATCGAGTTGCTCGACGACGGAACCCCACCCCCACCAGACCCCGGCCGTTCCACCCGCATCGGCCTCAGCGCGGGAGCCGAATTGCCATGGCGCTGGTACGTCAGCGGCTGCGATGACCTGTCGCGCCGAGGTTGAGGTCAGCAGACGAGAGCCGGTGTCCCCTGCACACCGGCCAACCACCCGCCAAACGCCGCTGGTCCCGAGGCAGCGGCCATAGTGATTGAGCAGTTCTCTACTGCCGCGTCGTCCATGACTGTGACGCCCCAGCAGGTGTAAGAAGTCGGCCCTCAGGCGGACAATCCGGTGTGGGGCAATCAGATTCGCATGAGAAAGGAAATGGCCACAAATTCGGCTATGCTTCAGCATGGCACAGGTGGCGTCGAAAGCACTCGACGATCGGCTGGTCCAAGCCAGATGGGCTAGCGTACCGATGTGCCCGTCTTGTGGGAGCGAGTCCGCAACCCAGGCCAAGACCGCCGACAGCGGATGGCGCGGATGGCGCTGCGGAGACTGCCGCAGGCGATACACGGTCGCGACCGGCACCGCGATCCACGCAACCAAACTGACTCCGAGCGATTGGATCAAGGTCGCGGACCTTATACGGCCTAGTCCGGCTGCGATCACCGAGGAGATCGGCGTCTCACCGGTCACAGCCCGCAGAATCTTCGGCTTGATCCAACCCGTCGCCGATTTACCGCCAGCAGCGAGACTACAGCGCCTGCTGGCAGGCAGGCGAGACATGGCGCCCCGCCGAGACCCGTGGCTGATCGATCCCCTGCCGGTACCTCTGCGCTCACGGGACAACCCGCTGGCCCCGCTGAGCGCCGGGGCCAAAGCCACCCTCAATTCTCTGCGGGCCCGCCCTTTCGGCGCCACCGCTGCGAAACTAGCTGCCTTGTCCGGCCTGTCGTACTCGCAGACCTCGCGGGTCCTCGCCGACCTTGATTGCCGCGGCTGGGCCGAGCGGACCGCAAAGACCGTTCAGCACGGATACAAGCTCAAGCAGGTGGGCCTGTGGACCCTGACATGGACCGACTCCTGCATGCGGACGCTTGCGTTCTTGCGCGATCGCCCGACCATGCCCGCAGCCGAGGCCGGCGACCGCGTACCCCACAGGTTCTGGAGGAACTTCTGGTCGGGCGCGCCGGGCGACGAACTCAGGATCTCCCTCCACGGACTGCACATCGCTGAAACCCTCATCGGAGGCCGCGACCCCAGCGCCAGAGCGTGGGTGCTCGGAACTCTGCCTTCCAGCGTCTTGCAGGAGTGCCGCACATTGCGCGGCTGCGACACCGGAACAGCCGCCGACCTGCTCGACGCCGAGATCTCACGGCGTGAGGCCGTGCCATGACCGACATCGAGGAATACTCCGATTTTCTCCCCGACGGTCTGCGGGGCGTGTGGCCGCACGTGGCCGAATGCGCCCAGAAAGTCGGCGGTGTGCTGATGGGCGGCACGGCAGTGGCCATCCACTTGAGGCACCGTGAGTCTGAAGACCTCGACGTGATGACGCTTCGAGAGTTCTCGGGCAATGCGATCAAGAACAGTCTGGTGAAGTCCGGAGCTGCGGTCGAGGTGATCGAAGTGGCCAAGAACATGTTCCACGGCTTTGTCGACACCGTGAAGGTCGACGTGTTCCGCGCTCTGGAGTCAAATGGCGTGGAGCCATCGTCGATGCGCTGGATCGCACCGACCACGACTGTCAGCGACATGCAGGTCGGATCGCTGCCCGATCTGATGGCGGCCAAACTCGACGTGATATGGAACCGGGCGAAGCTGAGGGACTACATCGACCTAGCCGCCCTCGACCGATCGGGTGCCTGCAGCCTCGAATCCGGTCTCGGCTACTACTGCCGGAAATACGGCTACGAATACCCGCCGCGCGTGCTCGAGCAGATAATCGGATTGCTCGATTCCCCCGGAACGATGCCCTCCGACCCGGCCTTCGATGAAATCGGAACCGAATCGCTGGAATACCTCAAAAGCCGAGTGCCCGCCCTGCGGAAGCGTTTCTCAGAGATGCGCGACGTTTCCGTCGAGACTCGTCCACGCCCTTGAGCTCTGGTCGCCGGGATTGGCGACCCGAATATCCGCCCCTCTAGAAGAACGCCGGCGACCAGTAGAGAGCCAGGAGCGGCAGAGCCGCCAATGCCAGATACAGGACAGCCCTTCTACGCAGGGCCAACGCCAACACCAACACCGACCCCACATTAGCCACCGCCACGATCTGATCTGCGTACGGACCCAGGAGATTCGGTGAGGCCGGGTCGTCCCAGTCCCTATCAGCTACCAGCAGGACCGTCGTCGCGAACGAGTGCAGGGCCACCACACCGGCAATCCACACGAAGGCCAGGCGTCCGTTCGATGCGCTGGCCGCTCCGTCGCCCAGCGCGAATACCATTGCCGCCACCGCGAATGCGCTCAGGGCAAGGAAGAACATCTCAGGTCCAGGCAGTCCGCGTCACCAGTTGCACCAGTGCAACGGTACGGTCCAAAACCAGAAAGTGTTGCTCCTCCGGTGGCCTTCCAAGTCCCAGGTGGGCCCCGTTCCTCCTGTGTAATGCCCTACTCCAGTACGTATACAGGCCGGACGGATGGTCTCCATCAGAATCCGCTGAAGCCGTCGCCGAACAGCAGTAACGTGTCGGGAGTGACCGACGCATATCTCCAGCAGATCGACACGGCCCTTCGCAACGACATCCGTCGACTCGGCACCCAACTCGGGGCGGCGCTGGTTCGTCAACACGGCCCCGAACTGCTCGAACGAGTCGAGCAGGTGCGCACGCATGCAAGTCGTCTGCATCGCAACGGCGAGTCCGGTCCCGACCTCATCGATCACCTCACAGACGTTGACCTCGTCGAGGCGATCCTGTTGGTGCGGGCGTTCACGGTCTATTTCCATCTGGCCAACACCGCCGAGCAGGTTCACCGAATCGAACACCTCAATGCCAACCCGAGAACAAGCAACAGGCGCTTCGCCGAAACCGTCGCCAAACTCCAAGCCAGCGGAGTCAAAGACTCCGAAATCATCGATACAACCTGCTCGCTCGACCTGCGACCGGTGTTCACCGCCCATCCCACCGAAGCCTCACGCAGATCGATACTCGACAAACTCGCAGAGATCGCCGTTCTCATTGAGGAGCGCAACGAATCCAGCGCCGGGACAAGCGACAAGCAGCGCATCGACCGTCGAATCGACGAACTGATCGATGTCATCTGGCAAACCGACGAACTACGCAGAACCCAACCCAACCCGGTCAACGAGGCACGCTCGATCCTCTATTTCCTCAACGAAATCACTACCGAAGGGGTTCCCGAACTCTTCGACGATATCGATGCGGTTCTGCGCAGCATTGGAGGAGCACTCAACGAGAACGCACCGGTTCATTTCGGTTCGTGGGTTGGTGGCGACCGCGACGGAAACCCCAACGTCACACCCCAGATCACTCTTGAAGTGCTCGAGTTCCAACGAAGTCGAGCGCTGCGCATTCTGATCCACGAAGTCGAGCAGCTCTCAGCGGAACTATCGGTCAGCGACATAGTCGCCGACGTATCGGCTGAGTTGCTCAGCCAGCTAGACGCCGACCGCGCAGCCTTCCCGGCGGTTACCGCACGATTCAACCAGCTCAGCCGAGGCGAACCTTACCGGCGACGCTGCGGTGTCATTCATCAACGCCTTCAAGAAACCGCTAGCACACCCCCCGGTCCCCACGCCTACAGCTCACCTCAAGAATTGGAGGAGGACCTGGCGGTCATGGGAAGATCGCTCGTCTCACACCGAGGCACCTTGTTGGCACAGGGCCGCCTCGCGCGACTGCGCCGCACCGTGGCAATGATCGGGTTTCACTTGGCCACACTCGACATTCGAGAACACACTGATGTTCACCATCGCGCGCTCAGCGAACTCTTTTCGGCTCTGGGCACCGAATACTTGACCTTGGACCGGTCGGCTCGCATCGACCTGCTTACCGCGGAGCTCAGCAACCGCCGCCCGCTTGCGCCGCCGACAGGCCGAACTGGTAGCGGTTCGCTCTCGCTGCTAGCGGCTCTGCGCGACGCCATGGACGAGGCTGGCGACGAGATCATCGGCGTCTACATCGTTTCGATGACTCAAGGAGTTGACGACATCCTGGCTCCCGCGGTGCTGGCCCGTGACGTCGGGCTTGTCGATCTCGTGGCGGGCGTGGCTCGTCTGGGTTTCGTTCCGTTGTTCGAAACGATCGACGATCTCCGAAGTATCGGCACTGTGCTGCGTGATCTGCTCAACAACCCGTCCTATCGACGTCTCTTGGAGTTGCGGGGCAACCGGCAGGAGGTGATGGTCGGCTATTCCGATTCCAACAAGGACGGTGGAATCACGACTTCGCAGTGGGAGATCCACAAAGCATTGCGTCAGATCGCAGCCGTGGCATCCGAAACCGGTATCAGAATCTCCGTGTTCCACGGTCGGGGTGGCACCATCGGGCGAGGAGGCGGCCCCACCAACGCTTCGATCTTGGGCCAGCCCGCCGGGGCCGTCAACGGTGCGGTCAAGATCACCGAACAGGGCGAAGTCATCGCCGACAAGTACGGTCTGCCCAAACTAGCCCAACGCAACCTCGACTTGGCGTTGTCGGCTGTGCTTGAGGCTTCGCTTGCTCATCGCACCCCCCGCCACGATCCGGCCACGACAAAGAGCTGGGACCTGGTCGTGGAACTCATGTCGCAACGGGCTTTTCGGTCTTACCGAGAGCTGCTTGAGACCCCAGGTTTCGTCGATTACTTCCAGAAGTCAACGCCAGTAGAGGAATTGGCCGACATGAACATCGGCTCACGTCCGGCACGCCGCTCAAGTGCCGGATCTGGCCTTGAGGGGCTCCGGGCTATCCCCTGGGTATTCGGCTGGACCCAATCCCGCCAGATTATTCCGGGATGGTTCGGGGTCGGCACCGCGCTTGAAGCCGCCCGATTAGCAGGTCATGCTTCAGATCTAGCGGCGATGTATGACGACTGGCAGTTCTTCGCGACGTTTATCTCCAACGTCGAAATGACCCTCGCCAAGACGGACCTTGCCATCACCCGTTATTACGTTGATCGCCTCGTACCGCTGGAATTGCATCACTTCTTTGACACCATCGCAGCCGAACACGACCGAACCGTGGCCGAGATCGCCCGAATCACCAACCGCGATCTTCTTGATGACCTGCCAATTCTGAAGCGCACGTTGGCTGTGCGCGATGCCTATCTGGACCCGATCAACGTGTTGCAGGTCGAGTTGCTTGCCCGTTCCCGCGCCGGCCACGACGACGGCCACGACTTAACCCGTCTGCGCCGCGCCCTGCTGCTGACCGTCAACGGCGTCGCCGCCGGCCTCCGCAACACCGGCTAACCCACCCCCGGGCCCTCCGCGATCGCGGGGATTATTCGCTGGCGGGGGGGCGGTAGAACAGGGCGAGTTGGGTGATGGCGGCGGCGACTCCGCCGACGGCGCTGATCAGTAGTCCGGTGGTGCCGTCGAGGTTCTCGATCAATTCGAGTTCATAATCGAGGGAGTACTTTCCGGGGCCGGTTGTGGCTATGCCAACGGCGATGATCGCCAGCACGAAGTTGTACTCCCAACCTTCGCTGACGATGAAGAAACCATTGTCGCGATGCACCGTCCATCCGGCCACGACCATCAGAGCCACAAAGGCGAGCGCCGCCAACGGAGTGAGCAGCCCCACAGCAAAGAGGAGCCCGGCGCCGACCTCGGTCGAGGCAGCAAGCAGAGCGTGGAACTTTCCCGGCCGCATCCCCATCGAGTCGAACCATCCTGCGGTGCCTGGGATCCTGCCGCCTCGGAAGAACTTTCCGTAACCGTGAGCCGCGAGGGTGAGACCGATGGCCACCCGGACGATTAGCGTGCCCAGGTTGAAGCCGTCGATGTAGAAGGTGTAGTAGTTCTCGGCCCCAAACATCAATGCTGATCCCATTGCGTTCCTTTGCGTTTCAAATTGCCTGTGCTTTTCTAAGCGATAGGCGTCGGGTCCAAGCCTGATGGCTACCCGCGTACCGCGTCAGTGTAGAAGACTCACGTAATGACCGTCATGCTCGCGGCTGCCTGCCGCACCCCTTTCGCGCTTACAGACGGTGTTCTCGCAGGTTGGCATCCTGTTGACCTCAGCGCGTTGGTGATGAACGAGGCGATACGCCGCGCTGGAGTTGATGCTTCCTCGATTGATGAGGTGTGGGTCGGATGTGCCGAGCCGGTCGGGGCGCAGGGTGCAAACATGGCCCGAGCCGCTGTGCTGAGCGCCAACTGGCCTGATCGAATTGGTGGGATCGTCGTCGACGCGGCAGAAACGAGTGGTTCGGCTGCTTTACATTCCGCAGTCGCTGCGATCACCTCTGGATCGGTCGGCTCTGCGGTTGTGGTTGGCGTGTCGGTGGCGTCGATTGTGGCGCCTGGAGCTTCGGCTTTGGGCCGCGTGTACGGACAGCCGTGGGGTGAAGGCCCCGCCACACGAGTCGCCGACGACGGCGGGTTGTTGCCGCCACCGAGAACGGCCGATGCGACTGCTGAGCTGCTTGGGATTGATCGAGCACAACAGGACCTCGCCGCAACCCGCAGCATTGAGCGGCGCCGTTCCGCGGTGACTACGGGTTTGGTGCCGATCGCAGCCCATCCTGGGAGACGTCTCGGAGCGGTTCGCGGAATGTCTGTCAGCAGCGACGAACTCCGCGGGGTGATCGACGATCCCTCCGAGTTGCCGTCATTGTTCGTGTCTGACGGCACTGTCACTTCGTACTCGTTTGCTCCACCCGTTGATGGTGCGGCCGCGCTGCTTCTCACTGCTGGAGGTCCTTCCGCCACGGGCCCGGGATTGGCCGATGTGGTCGATGTGGGACGCGCTGCGGGCAACCCGCTTGATACAACCGGAGGTGTGGAACTTGCGCTTCATCGTGCGCTTTCAAATGCTGGTGCTGACCTGCCCGAAATCGCTCGTTGGGAGATTGCCGAACGCACCGCCGCCGGGTTCTTGTCGATCTGTCACCGCCTGGAGATAGATCCAATGATCGCCAATCCCGACGGAGGAACACTCGGCGTCGGCGATGCCGGCGCAGCCGAGGAACTCCGCCTGACCGTCGACGGCGTACTGAACACGCCCCCCGGCGAATGCATCGCCGCGGTCAGCGCTGGGGCGACCGGTTCGGCGGTCACGCTGTGGCGTCGCCGGGCGTAGGCTGGCCTGTAGTGAACGTGTTGAATGTGATCATCGCGGTGGTAGCGGCATTCCTCATCATTCGTATTGGTTTGGCGATGCTACGGGGGCTCGCTCGGCCGGTCCCGGAGCCTCCACCAGCGGGTGAGTTGCGGAAGGTGAAGATCACTTACCGTTGCAGCATCTGTGGTACCGAGGTTCGTATGACCGTCGCTCCCGACGAGGATCCAGAACCTCCCCGGCACTGTCTTGAAGACATGGATCTGGTAGCTCCGGTCGACTAGATCGGAGGTTTTCCACAGTCTGTGGGCAAGTCCGTGGATAATCACACATGTGTGATTCAGCGAACAAGGCCCGCCGACCGTCTCAAGCCTCTAGAGTTGCCACATGTCTGAAAAGCCCACAAAGCGCCGGGTGTCCGGTGGCAGGGTCACCCCCAAAGGAACCAGACCCGACGGATACACGCCCGACACGGTGTCTCACACCGGCCAAGAAAGTATGCCCCCGAGCCCCATGTGGGTTCCCGTGCTCATGTTCGGCCTGCTCGGTGCCGGTATCGCGACCATCGTCGTGAACTACGTCGGGTCGTTTTGGGACACATCAAACCCCATTCTGCTGCTGGGCCTAGGAATGATCCTGGCCGGCATCATCACCGCAACCCAATATCGCTGACCCACCGCTGAACCACCGCTGAACGGGGTTTGGACGGGGGTTCAGCTCTCGAAGTTCTCCCAGTAACGGCTCGGCATCGGTCCCCGCTGGTTCTTGTACTTTGATCGAAGTTTGTCAGAACCGTATGGATGCTCCGCGGCAGTGGTCATCTGCTGAAACGAGATCTGTCCGATTCTCATGCCGGGGTAAAGCTTGATCGGCAGGTTGGCGACGTTGCTGAGTTCCAACGTCAACTGCCCGTCGAACCCTGCATCAACAAATCCCGCTGTTGAGTGGATCAGCAAACCCAGCCGACCCAGACTCGACTTGCCCTCAAGGCGCGCCACGAGATCGTCGGGAACGGCAACTCGTTCGAGGGTGCTGCCCAACACGAACTCGCCCGGGTGCAAGACGAACGACTCGTCTTGTGCGACCTCCACCAACTGCGTGAGGTCGCTCAGGTCCTCCTTCACATCAATGTGGCCCATCGTGTGATTCCGGAAGACCTGAAACAACCGGTCAAGCCTCAAATCGACCGACGAAGGCTGCAACGCAGAGGGGTCGAGCGGATCAATGATGATGCGCCCGTTTTCAAGCTGTTCGCGCAGTGTGCGGTCAGAAAGAATCACTTGTGTCCGATCTCAATTGCCATTCGATGGCGACCTTACCCGCGCGCATCACACCATCACACCAAATCGCGCCAAGCATCGCCGCTTCGAGAAATCCTCTAGCTCGGACCCTGGTTGGTCACGCACTTTCCTTGGACCCAGACATCGATGATGTTGGCCGGATCTGATCTGCGCACCAGCTTTTCGAAAATTCGATCCCAGTCGTCAAGGCCGTCCCAAACACCTACCGTTGACCCTTCGCCAATGCGCAACGCCACCGCGTCGAACACTCTGCCTGGTTCCAGAAGCCCCGCCGGGATGCCGAGCAAATCAGCTCCGCCGACGGTGGCGAGCCAGAAGGCCGTCGGAATATCGATACGGGATTGCTCAACACCGGAGACTCCAGGCGCCACGCCATCTTCAAGCATCCGCGACGACGTCACAGCCTGTTGGCATTGGACAAACAACGACGCTGACGACCCACCGGCGATATCGCTGCCGAGCCCCACTCGCAAACCACTCTCAAGACTGGCGCGCGCCAAAAACACCGCGTTCGAGAAGTAGGCGTTCGACAAGGGGCAATGGGCCACCCCTGCGCCTTTGGTGATCAGGAGTTCGCGATCGGTGCCGGTCAGATGCGTTCCGTGCGCTAAGACCGTGTGCTGTCGGATAAGACCGAAGCCGTTGAGCGACTCACTGTCGGTGCAACCATGGCGATCAAGCACGTAGCCATGCTCCCAGTCACCTTCCGAACAATGCGTTTGCACGAGAGCCCCGGTTGCGTTGGCGAGCTCACCCATCCCCTCCAATACGGCATCGCTACAGGCGGGAATGAAACGGGGGGTGATCATCGGCTGGACCAGACGCAACGGATCTGGCATAGACCGCAGAGCTTCTATGGAGCGAAACGACGCGTCCACCGAATCGCTCGGGCTTGCGTCCCGATACCACTCGGGAGTGCCGTCGGGATGATCCATAGCCACCCGGCCGACAAAGGCCCGCTGCCCGAATTCGATACATGCCTCGGCCAGGGCAATCGTCGCGGGTTCATGGATGGAAGCGAAATACACCGCTGTCGTGGTGCCGTTGCGCAGCAGCGACGGGACCATCGACGCCCACACGCTCTTTGCGAAGGCGAGGTCGGCGAACCTTGCCTCGAGTGGAAACGTGTGGTCGTTCAACCACTGGTCGAGAGGAAGGTCGAGCGCGGTGCCGAGTTGAGGCCACTGAGGCGCATGTACGTGCGTATCGATCAACCCGGGGATCAGCACTTCATCAGCGTCAAGGCTCCTGTCTGCCACGATCCCGCCCCGCGGCACCACCGACACAATGACGCCATCATCGTCGACCGTAACGAGATGGTCTTCAAGAACTTGAAGGATGCCCGGCTCAGGCGTCTGCAGAATGGTTCCGCTTACGGTGGTTGGCATGGACGCTCGATTCTCTACGACGACTCCGCCGACCGACGGAATTGAAGCCTAGCGAGCGATCAAGTTCCACTAGAGATCGCTTGGTCTTACCGAGGCTCGCACCAATAGACTGCGACCGAGCCGACGCGGCCAAGCCGATTCGACTCAGATCAACGATGCCCGCGGGTGTAGTTCAATGGTAGAACATCAGCTTCCCAAGCTGATAACGCGGGTTCGATTCCCGTCACCCGCTCCAAGCCCGGTCAAAAGGTGCGGTCAGTTATGTTGTCTGGTGAAAAACCGTTGCGGGAGAAGCAGTTGTGAAACAAACACGGGGAACCAACGGCGTTGCTGAGAAAGACTCGCCTGCACAGATTCCACGGCGGGGGTTTGTCAAGGGCTCCCTTGGTGTGGCCGGGTTCGCAGCAACCGCCGCGGTGTTGGCCGCATGTGCAGACAACAACGTGTTGAACCCCGACAACGGGGGCACCGACAGCGCAGGCACTGAAGGCCCAAGCGGCACTGCAGGCACGTCGTTCTCCGGGCCTCAGATCAGCTGGGACATGGCAACAAGCTGGCCCGAATCACTGGTGACGCTGTATGGCGCGGCACAGTTCTTCGCTGACAAGGTGAGCCAACTCACCGGCGGTGCGTTCAAAATCACTCCCAAGCCCGCTGATGAACCCATCGGAGCTCTCGACGTGCTGCCCGCGGTTCGAGACCTCGAAGTCGACATGGGGCACAGCGCGTCGTATTACCACGTGAACCTCAGCCCGGTGCAGCAGTTCGGAACCACGGTTCCGTTCGGGCTCACCCAGCGTCAGCAGAATGCCTGGCTATACCACGCAGACGGCTTGAAGATGCTCAACGAGTTCTACGCGCAGGAGCACGGGATCATCACGTTCCCCGCTGGTAGCACCGGGTGTCAGATGGGTGGCTGGTTCAGCAAAGAAGTCAAGACCGAGTCCGACTTGCAAGGGCTGAGAATGCGTATACCAGGTCTCGCTGGACAAGTGCTGAAGAACCTCGGCGGCGAACCGATCGATCTTGGCGGTAACGAGATCCGAGACGCTATTGCGCGCGGCGAGATCGACAGCGCCGAGTTTGTCGGCCCCACCGACGATCTGATCCTGGGGCTCGACCAGTTCGACGGCCAGTTGTACTACTACCACCCGGGTTGGTGGGAACCCGGCACCACTCTGGAGGTGCAGATCTCACTTGAGCGCTGGAACGAACTCCCGCCGTACTACCAATCCGTCGTCGAGACGGCCGCCATGGCCACCAACATCAACACGGTCGCCCACTACGACTACCGCAACCAGATCGACCTGAAGAAAATCCAGCAGTTCGCCATTATCCGCGAGTTCTCACCCGAGTTGATGAGAGCGTTCAAAACAGAAACCGAGAATGTGCTCAACGCACTCGCCCAGGAAGATCCCCAGTTTCGAGCCATCTTCGAGCCGTGGCGAAGCTTCCGAGACAGTATCTCTGTGTGGCACGGTCTAGCTGAGCGTTCGTTCCTGTCCCAACAATCCACCATCTGGATATAACAGTACGCACAAGTAGGGGGGAGTTCGATTCATGACCACTGAAGATTGGACGTTCGCTGACTATCGCCTCGGTGACACTGTGCTACCTGAACCAAACCTCGGTTGGAACATGTACGGCACGGGCCTTGAGAGCATGGGCGACAGCGGCGCTCCCGAACCAATGGAGATCCCCGAGGTGGCCCCAGACCAGCTGCTGATCCGCATCGACGCGGTGGGCCTGTGCTTTCTCACATCACCGAACAGGCTGACGCCACAGTGAACTCAGGGGCACCGCCCAGATTCTGTCGTCGATCTGGAATGGGATCTCGCCGCTATACAGAACGGCGCCGTGTTGAAAGTTGTCCTGGAGCTTGTCCCGGAGCCATATGAGACCCTTGGCATCGGAACGGTCCACACTCATCGACGATTTGATCTCGAGTGCAACAACCTGGCCGTGCCGTTCGAGGACAACGTCGACCTCATTCCCGTCGCGGTTCCGGATGTGGAACAGCTCCGTCGCCTCCTCCACCGTTTCGAGATGCGTGGTCAGCTCGGTGACGGCGAACGTTTCGAACAGTTGACCAACCAGCGTCGCATCACGACCGAGTACAGTCGCGTTCGCATTGAGCAGATGAGCGGCAAGACCCGGATCAGCGACGTGGATCTTCGGTGATCGATTGAGCCGTTGGAGACGCCTGCTGTGCCATGGCGGAACCTGGATGATGATCGACAGATCCTCGAGAAGCGAGATGTAGGAATCCGCAGTGCCCCGTGCAACATCGGCATCGCTGGCAGTCGCTCCCTTGTTCAGCTCCTGACCGGTTCGAGCAGCGCACGACGACAACACCGCTCGCAACTTGCGCGGTCGAGGATTCCCACCGGCAACCTGTGCAGCATCTCGATCCACGAGCTGTTCGATGTAGCTATCGAACCACCGAGACCGGCCGCGCTCAGATCGCTCGACTACATCGGGGAAGCGTCCAGCGACAATCCGAGAGAGGTAGTCCGACCGTTTCAGATCGGACCTCTCATACTCCGGCCCCGATTTGGAGAAGAAGGCATCGATCGGGTTGTACACGTTGTCCCGCTCGAGCTCTCCTTGAGTGAGCCCGTACATCCTGACCCTGATGAGTCGACCGGTGCCCGGCCACGTCGCGGCCTGATGCGCGGCGCGGACCGAACCAGTGATGATGAACCTTCCAGGAGCGCTCGACGGATCAGCATCTACCGCTCGCTTCACCGCTCCCAGGATCTCCGGAGCCTCCTGCCACTCGTCGATGAGAACGCTGCCCGGCGAAGCAGCAAGCACGCCATCCGGATCCTCGATGGCGGCGGTCCGCACCCCCGGTGTCGACAGATCAAGGATCGTGTCAGCAAACTGCCCCATGGAAGTCGACTTTCCGCACCCGCGCGGGCCCACCACGAACACGGCAGGAAACTCCGAGAGCAGCTCGCCCTCCAGCATCCGATCGATCACACGGGGAAACAGAGCTTGAGTCACCTCGAGAGCTTAGACTGACCGAAGATCAATTGGACGATCTGCGGAGGGTATTTTGAACATTCTGCGGTCGCTTCAGTGACCAAACTGTCGCCCCCGCAGTGGGCTCTCTGACCGGCCCGGACCCAGCAGCCGGACGAGACCCGCGACCTCTCAGCGATCCCCTCGACACACAGTCGTCAGAGAAGACTCGATCCCGATGTTGCACGTTTGTTGCACGCCAACGAACTCCGAGGCCGAAAATCCTCCAAGACCCGTGCAAATCAGGGCGTCAGCCGTCAACGCAGTGCCAGCTTCCCAAGCTGATAAAGCGGCTCGGCCCGGTCGTAGGTGAGGTCAGTTATGTTGTCTGGTGAAAAACCGTTGCGGGAGAAGCAGTTGTGAAACAAACACGGGGAACCAACGGCGTTGCTGAGAAAGACTCGCCTGCACAGATTCCACGGCGGGGGTTTGTCAAGGGCTCCCTTGGTGTGGCCGGGTTCGCAGCAACCGCCGCGGTGTTGGCGGCATGTGCAGACAACAACGTGTTGAACCCCGACAACGGGGGCACCGACAGCGCAGGCACTGAAGGCCCAAGCGGCACTGCAGGCACGTCGTTCTCCGGGCCTCAGATCAGCTGGGACATGGCAACAAGCTGGCCCGAATCACTGGTGACGCTGTATGGCGCGGCACAGTTCTTCGCTGACAAGGTGAGCCAACTCACCGGCGGTGCGTTCAAAATCACTCCCAAGCCCGCTGATGAACCCATCGGAGCTCTCGACGTGCTGCCCGCGGTTCGAGACCTCGAAGTCGACATGGGGCACAGCGCGTCGTATTACCACGTGAACCTCAGCCCGGTGCAGCAGTTCGGAACCACGGTTCCGTTCGGGCTCACCCAGCGTCAGCAGAATGCCTGGCTATACCAAGCAGACGGCTTGAAGATGCTCAACGAGTTCTACGCGCAGGCGCACGGGATCATCACGTTCCCCGCTGGTAGCACCGGGTGTCAGATGGGTGGCTGGTTCAGCAAAGAAGTCAAGACCGAGTCCGACTTGCAAGGGCTGAGAATGCGTATACCAGGTCTCGCTGGACAAGTGCTGAAGAACCTCGGCGGCGAACCGATCGATCTTGGCGGTAACGAGATCCGAGACGCTATTGCGCGCGGCGAGATCGACAGCGCCGAGTTTGTCGGCCCCACCGACGATCTGATCCTGGGGCTCGACCAGTTCGACGGCCAGTTGTACTACTACCACCCGGGTTGGTGGGAACCCGGCACCACTCTGGAGGTGCAGATCTCACTTGAGCGCTGGAACGAACTCCCGCCGTACTACCAATCCGTCGTCGAGACGGCCGCCATGGCCACCAACATCAACACGGTCGCCCACTACGACTACCGCAACCAGATCGACCTGAAGAAAATCCAGCAGTTCGCCATTATCCGCGAGTTCTCACCCGAGTTGATGAGAGCGTTCAAAACAGAAACCGAGAATGTGCTCAACGCACTCGCCCAGGAAGATCCCCAGTTTCGAGCCATCTTCGAGCCGTGGCGAAGCTTCCGAGACAGTATCTCTGTGTGGCACGGTCTAGCTGAGCGTTCGTTCCTGTCCCAACAATCCACCATCTGGATATAACAGTACGCACAAGTAGGGGGGAGTTCTATTCATGACCACTGAAGATTGGACGTTCGCTGACTATCGCCTCGGTGACACTGTGCTACCTGAACCAAACCTCGGTTGGAACATGTACGGCACGGGCCTTGAGAGCATGGGCTACAGCGGCTCGCCCGAACCAATGGAGATCCCCGAGGTGGCCCCAGACCAGCTGCTGATCCGCATCGACGCGGTGGGCCTGTGCTTTTCGGACGTGAAACTCATCCGCCTGGGCAACGACCACCCGAAGCTGTATGGCCGTGATCTGGCGCTGGACCCAACCCGTGTCGGTCATGAGGCGGCGGTCACCGTCATCGAAGTGGGTTCTGATCTTGCTTCGAGGTTCAGCAAGGGTGACCGCTTGGCGATTCAGCCCGACATCCATGTTGACGGACGCAGCACGGCCTACGGCTACACGATTCCCGGTGGTCTGATTCAATACCACCTGATCGGCTCTGAGGTCCTCGACGCCGACGATGGCGCATATGTGATCCCGGTCAACGACGAGATCGGTTACGCAGCAGCGGCCTTGTCGGAGCCTTGGGCCTGTGTGGAAGCCGCCTACACGCAGCGGCGCCGTCTTGAACCCCAAGCAGGCGGAAAGACCTGGATAGTGGGTGACCCGCAAGACCAAACCACCTATCAGTTCGGCCAGTGCATAGCCGATGTGGCTTCTCTGGTGCTGACCGATCTATCGCCTGAGGTTCATACCCGGGTTCTTGAGGCGATAGGTCCCGACACCGAGACGATCATCGCTGACGGGATCGAACCGGACGGCTACGAAGCCCTCGCCGCGGATATAACCGGCGGGGCCGGATTCGACGACATCATCCTGCTTGATCCCCGTTCCGCAGTGCAGGTAACCGAAGCGGCCTCCCAGATCGCCTTCAGGGGAACCCTGAACCTTGTCGGCAAGCACCCCCTCGACGACTTGCCCCAGATCGATTTTGGCCGTTTGCACTACGACTACACCGCCTATGTGGGCACCCAAGGTCCTGACGTAACGGCCGCATACGGCGAGACCCGCAACCGCTGTGACCTGCGCACTGGAGGAACCGCCGTGTTCATCGGGGCGGGCGGCCCAATGGGGCAGATGCACATTCAGCGGGCGATCGAAAGCGACCACGGCCCGGCGACCATCATCGGGGTTGATCCCGACGGCATTCGTTTGGCAGTGCTGGAAGCGTCGCTTCGTCCGCTCGCAGAGAAGGCCAACCGCGCGCTGGTGTTGTTCGACCCGAGCGCGGCGGATGAGACCACCGAAGAGATGGTGAGCAGGCTCACCGACGGTGAGGGCGCCGACGATGTGGTCGTGACAGTGCCGGTGGCCGCGGTGATGGCCGACGCGGCACGACTGCTGCGCCCCGACGGAATGCTGGTGTTTTTCGCGGGTATCGCCAACGGCACCATGGGTCCGCTCGACATGAGCCGCGTCTATCTCCACAACGCCCAATACACAGGCACGTCAGGGTCTGCGATCAGCGACCAGGCGTTGGTACTCGACAAGGCAATGAACGGTTCGCTCTCCCCGGCGCTCAACTTGGCTGCGGTGGGCGGCATTGAGGCGGCCCGCGACGGCGTGGAGGCAGTAATGCACGGCCGTTTCGCGGGGAAGGTCATGATCTTTCCCCAGGTAAGCGGTGTTCCGTTGCTGGGTTTGGCTGAACTCGCCGAACAGTTCCCCGACATTGGCGCAGCCTTAGGCGAACGGGGAGAATGGACCCCCCAAGCAGAGAAACTCCTGTTCGAGAACTACCGAGTCACCTCAGCACCTTGATCACCACCCTCACCCCGAACCCAAGCATCGACCGCACCTTGGCTATTGGGCGGTTGGAGCGCGGTGAGGTGCTGCGAGCAACGACCGCAAGCGTCGAATTCGCAGGCAAAGGCGTCAATCTGGCACGGGTATTGACAACCAACGGCCATCAGGCTCAAGCGGTAATTCCCGGTAACCCCGATGGCCTTGCCGATCTGATCGCTCCGTTGAACGAAGCAGGAACCCAAACCCACATGGTTGCCATTGAGGGCACCGTTCGCACCAACCTCACCATCATCGAGGACGATGGCACCACAACAAAGATCAATGAGAGCGGTCCACACCTCAGTGCATCTGCGGTCGATGCGCTCCTTGACACCGCCGTGAACCAAGCCGCTGATTCGCAGTGGCTGGTGGCCAGCGGCAGCCTTCCACCCGGCGCGCCTACGGATTTCTACGTACAACTAGCCGAGAGGTTGCCGGACACGCCTGAAAAACTGGTGATTGACACCAGCGGTCCGGCTCTTGCACGCATGGCTCATACCTCCTGCGCAGTAGCGAAACCGAACCTCGAAGAACTAGCAAGCTTGACTCAAAAACCGCTATGGACTTTGGGCGATGTGGTTGATGCAGCCAGTGAACTCCAGCACCACGGCTGGAGCACGGTTCTGGTCAGCTTGGGGGGCAGCGGAGCGGTACTTGTGGACGACCAAGTGAGTTACGGCACTTCACCGGCGAGCGACATCCGCAACACGGTCGGAGCCGGCGATGCGCTGCTTGCCGGGTTTTTGGCTGGCGGTGCAGAGGGACCAGCCGCATTACACAATGCTTTGGCGTGGGCGCGGGCCGCGGTTCGCTCAACAGACACTGTCGGTCCGCCCTGCACCGACGAAGACCGCGCCGCGGTGACCATGACCACCGATGTCCCCCTCGAGATGAGCGTTGGTCAGGGTTTGGGCTAGTCCTTGCTTCTCTGTACTTCAGTGATCGGTAGGCCCAAAGTTGGGTGGCGACATCGGACTATTTCCGCGAGACTGCAAGCCTGAATGACCAAGCCGAAGATCAAACCGTTTCCTCTACCGATCCCCGAGATGTTTCGGCGCGGCTTGCGTGGTTATGTCGCAAATGTGGTTCCTCTGACACTCGCCGCTTTTACAACGTTCGGTGTCTTGGCAGTGTGCGTGATTCCGGTGGCGGGGGACGAAAACGAGTTCCGTTATCTTGCAGTAACCACCCTGGGCCTGATCCTGGCAAGCACAGCGGCGCTGCCCTGGTTTTCCTATGCACTCAACGCCGCACGTAACGAACCGACCGACATCGCCGCGCCGTTCCGAGACGGGACTCGTTTTGTTGACCAGTTGGTTTGCTCATTCTGGTTCTGGGCGGCTTTCTTTCTCGGATTTCAATACCTCAGGACCTTCTTTGGGCCGATTCTGTTCTTTCTCGTTGTGGTGCTGTATGCGTTCTACGGGTATGTAGTCGCCGAGGGGACAGTCCAAGGCCCTCTCAGGGCTCTGGGTACCAGCGTTCGGCTGGGCGAAAAGCGACGGATCGCTTTGTTCGCGATCTGGGTTCTCTTCTTCCTGTTCAACTTCACAGCCGCGCTCCCACTCGGCTGGGGCGTGAATCCTGTAACGGTCGTGATCACGCTGATCACTTTGGCAATGACCACCAGCATCTCCATGGTTGCATGGGCATGCCTTTATGACACCTTGGATGACCTGCTTACCCCTCTGCCCCCGGCACAAAGACCGCAATGGGGCGCGAGGAGAAAGCCTAAAAGGTCGAGAAAGCCGAGGAGAAGGAGATGAGTTCACAGGCCGAAGCGCGACTTGTCGGTACCGGTGCCGCAGGAGGGGTAGCAATCGGGCCTGCGGTGGTCATCGACACGGTCGAGGTTGAGATCCCTGTCACTGATGATCCCGTCGCTTCGTTCAACGAGGCAATGGCGGCGGTGCAAGCTGATCTGCTCCGGCTGCAGGAACACGCTCGCAACGCAGGTCGGACTGAAGCGGCTGAAGTTCTAGGTGCTCAGGCTTTGATGGCTGAAGATCCGATGCTGGCCGACTCTGTCGCTGAAGGTGTTGAGGCCGGAGCGACGCTCGAGGAGGCCGTGACCAACACTTCTGCTGAGATCGCTGCCATGTTCGCGGCTATCGACGATGCGTATATCGCGGCCCGGGCGACCGATGTGGTGGAGGTCACCGACCGTGTGCGGCGTCACCTTGCCGGGGTTGAGAGCACGGATCTGGGTGCCATCGAGGTGCCGTCGATCCTGGTTGCATCAGCGATAACCGCGGCGGAAACTGCGTTGCTCGATCCCAACCTGGTTCTCGGTTTCGTCACCGAGGCCGGCGGTCCGACCAGCCATGTGGCGATTATCGCCCGGTCTTTGGGTGTAGCAGCGGTGGTCGGAACGTCTGGAGTTGTTGAGTTGGTGAGTTCGGGTGAGGTGGTGGCGCTCGACGGAACGAGCGGCGATGTGGCGATCCGCCCGAACGACGAAACCACAGCCACCTTCACTGCTCGACGCGACGCATATGTCGCCGCGCAGCAAGCCGCGGCACGGTACCGGGGGGTGAGGGTCTGTCTGGGTTCTCGTGGCGTGGCAGTGCCTGCCAACGTCGGATCGCGTGAAGACATCGAATTGGCGATTGCCGAGGGTGCCGATGGCATCGGCTTGTTACGTACCGAGTTTTTGTTTCTTGACCGCAGCGCTGCGCCGGGCGAGGAGGAGCAGTTCGAGTTCTATTCGTTCGCAGCGCAGGGTTTCGACGACACCGTCGTGATTCGGACCTTCGACATTGGTGGAGACAAACCCGCCTCCTATCTCGACATCGACCCCGAAGAGAACCCGTTCCTCGGGGTACGCGGGGCTCGCCTTTATTCCCAGGAGACTGACCTGTTCAACACCCAGGTGCGGGCGATTTTGCGGGCTTCAATTCACGGTGATGTTGCGATGATGCTGCCAATGATCTCCCATGTTGCGGAGATCCGTGAAGTACGCGCACAGATCTTCGATGTGGCTCAGCAACTCGCCGACGAAGGCATTGCCCACGAGGTGCCGCCGATTGGTGTGATGGTCGAAGTTCCGGCGGTGGCGTTGGTGGCCGATGCGGTCGCTGCCGAAGTCGATTTCTTCTCCATCGGGACCAACGACCTCACTCAATACACGATGGCCGCGGATCGCACGAACGGCGTGCTCGACGGATTTCAGGATCCCCTGCATCCCGCGGTGTTGGCTTTGTGCAAGCTGACCGCCGATGCGGCCCATCGCAACGGGATCACTGTTTCTGTTTGTGGGTTGGCTGCCGCAGACCCAGCGGGTGCTGTGGTGCTCGCCGCTATGGGCATCGACAAGTTGTCGGTCAGTGGCCGTTCTGTCAACCCCACCAAGTCGGTCATTGATTCTCTTGACGCCGCATCCGCCGAGCAGTTGGTTCAGCCGGTTCTCGCCGCGGCCTCAGCCAGCGAGGTCCGGGAGATCGTTCGTTCTGAGAGCTCCGAGAATTCCGAGAGTTCGGTGGGGTGAGCGTCAACATAGACACGAGGGTTATCCGGATAACCCGCTGGCTTCTCGACCAGCACAGGCCCAGAAGCACCGCGGAGCTTGCCGCTGAACTTGGTTTGAGCCAACGTGTGGTTCGCTATCGCCTTGATCAGGTGGAACGGTACCTTCACGGACACGGTGCTGAGTTGGTGCGTCGGAAGGGTCTGGGGTTGATCATTGAGACGTCTGACGATTTGCGGGAACAGATCATGGCCGATCTGCTGTCGCGTCCCCAAGCCCCCCGGGTTTATGCCCCTGAGGAGCGCACTCGCTTGCTCTTGGCTGCCTTGTTGTGGACCGCTCCGTCTATCAATTCGCTTGAAGAACTGCATGAAGAACTGGAGGTGTCGAAGACTTCAGCTCGTCGAGATCTCCATGCCTGCGAATCTTGGCTTGAGCGCAACGGCTTGCCTCTGGTCCGCCGACCCGGCAGGGGAATCTCCGTGGTCGGTACTGAACGTCGTATTCGGCAGGTGATGGTGCAGTTCACCTTGGAGTCGGTCCCCGAGGATGTGCTGCGACTACAGATGGGCAATGATGACCGCGCTCGTGAGCAATCGACGGTGCGTGTGCCCGTTGGGCTTCGCGAACGGTTGTTTACGCTGCCATTAGCGGAGACGGCGACGATCGTGCGCCAAAGCACACTCGGTGAGACTCTCACGTCCGGCAGAAGTGATGTGGTTTTCGCATTGTTTCTGGCTGTATCCATCACCCGTCTGCAGGCCGGTCACCGGGTTTCGGTGGAGGCGGGACTGCATCGTTCGGTCATGGACCATCCGGTGGCAGCGAGCGTGCTGGATATGGTCAACGACCTTGAGCAGGTCCTCGGGTCGGGACTGCCGGTAGAAGAAGTGGCGGCGATAACGGAGTATCTGCTTGGTCTCGACGCACTTGATGCTGTCTCCACCGAAACGATGGCGATCACTCAGGAGTTGCTCAACCGGGTGATCAGCACCGCGGGAGAAAGGCTGCACATCGCTCTTGGTGATGATCGAGAATTGCGGCGCAGTCTGGCTCTGCATCTCGGTCGCTTAAGCGTTCGGCTTCGTCATGGGTTGCCCATCCACAACCCCTTGCGAGACGAGGTAACTGAGCGCTTTCCGGACGTTTATTCCGTCGCCGGTGAGATCGCTTCACTGGTTGAGGATGAGATGGGTGTATCAATCAATGATGATGAAGTCTGTTTCATCACCATGTATCTCGCGGGAGCCATGGAGCGAGCGCGACTGCATCCACGGCGGAGGGCTCTTGTGGTGTGCCCCAGTGGTATGGCTACCGCTTGGGTGCTCGTCTCGCGGATCCAAGCCGAGTTTCCTGAACTCGAATTGGTGGAGGTGCTTTCGGAGAGCGGTTATGAGGCGCTCAGCCACGACAAATTCGATCTCGTCATTACGACGATCACGCTGAAGGAGATCAACGCTCCGGTGGTGGTGGTCAGCCCCCTGTTGTCGGCATCCGACGTAGCCCGAGTTGCGCGCTATACCTAATTCTTGAAAACCTAATTCTTGAAAATCATGCATGACATGGCGGATTTTCAAGGATATCTTGGATAGATGCGGCTGATTGACCGGATTATCGACGCCCAGAACCTGCGCGACGCGGTATTACACGCACCGGTGACCTTGCTGACAGGGCCTCGACAAGCAGGGAAATCCACCCTGGCCCGTCAAACTATTCCCTCGACGCCCGCTGCATTCTTCGACCTTGAGGACCATCGCGACCTCGCTCGTTTGGCCGAGCCGACGTTGGCGCTGCGCGACACCGGCGAGACGATCGTGATCGACGAGGCCCAGCGGATACCCGAGTTGTTCCCGACGCTTCGGGTCCTTGTCGACGAGAACCGCCGTCCGGGCCGCTTCGTCGTGCTCGGCGGCGCTTCGCCCGATCTCATCGGTTTGGGCTCGGAGTCACTGGCCGGTCGAGTCTCCTTCGTCGAGTTGGGGGGCTTGCGGCTAGCCGATGTGGGAGGGCACCGGCTCGATGATCTATGGCTGCGCGGTGGCCTACCCGAGTCCTTTTTGGCCCCGACCGACGAGGCCTCGAACCGCTGGCGCGACGACTACATCTCTACGTTTCTCGAACGTGACCTCGCCAACCTCGGCTTCCGCTTTCCAGCCACGACGATGCGGAGATTCTGGACGATGCTGGCCCACTATCACGGGCAGACTTGGAACAGCGCACGAATCGCCCGATCAATCGATGTGTCAGAATCAACCGTGAGGCGTTATATCGACGCCCTCACCGACGCCCTGGTCGTTCGCCAACTGCCCCCGTGGTTCGCCAACATCTCCAAGCGCCAGGTCAAATCGCCGCGGGTTTACATTCGCGATTCGGGCCTGTTGCACCGGCTGCTGGGTATCGCCACCATGGTCGACCTGGAGCGCTCGCCGATGCTGGGCGCTAGTTGGGAGGGCATGATCCTCGAGCAGCTCCTGGCGAGGTTCACCGCGGCTTACCCCACCTACTGGTCGACCTACGGAGGTGCCGAACTCGATCTGCGACTGGAAATCGACGGACGAGTCCTCGGATTCGAGATAAAGCGAACCTCCCGGCCGGCAGTCTCAAAGTCGATGCACAGCGCTCTGGCCGACCTCCGCCTCGACCATCTGTTCCTCGTTCACGCCGGCCCCCACAGCTTCCCCCTCACCAACCGCATCACCGCCATCAACGCCACCGACCTCGTCACAGGAGACGACCCGTCCGCCGAACTGTCTTGAAAGTTCGCGGGAGCATCCGCTGTGGCCCGAGTTGCGCGCTACACCTGACGCAGCGCCGTTTTGTCATATCTTCTTAGTGCCTTATTGGGAGTAGCGAAGGATGACAATTCTGTGAAATGTTTACGTCAGCATTACAAAAATAAGGGGAGGACCCGCGCATGTTAGAACGTATCCAACGTCTCGGCGGTTTTCTGTCCAGCATGGTCATTCCGAATATCGGAGCGTTCATTGCTTGGGGCTTGATTACCGCTCTGTTCATTCCGACTGGCTGGCTGAAGGAACTCGGCGCCGACTGGGATTGGATTGATGATATCTCCGGAGCCACCGTCGGCCCGATGATCACATACCTGTTGCCGCTACTCATAGCCTACACAGGCGGCAAGTTGATTCATGGTCACCGGGGAGGTGTACTCGGAGCCGTCGCCGTTATGGGTGTTATCGGTGGTGCATCCTTCGAACTCACGCTCGGCGCTGACGTGATTGAGGGCAACCCTCCGCAGTTCCTTGGAGCCATGCTGGTAGGACCCCTCGCCGGGTGGGTGATGCGAGAAGTTGACAAGTACCTCGAGCCCCGCACTCCGGCAGGGTTTGAAATGTTGATCAACAACTTCTCCCAAGGGATCTCCGGCCTCTTCTTGGCCATGATCGGATGGCGGATCATTGGACCGATCATGCGAGAGATCGCCAACGCATTCGGTAACATGGTGGAGAGCATTGACGATTCAGGGCTCCTGCCACTGATTGACCTGCCCATTGAAGTAGCCAAGGTGCTGTTCTTGAACAACGCCATCAACCACGGTGTGCTCACACCGCTTGGCACAACCGATGTAGCCGAAAACGGGCATTCGATCTACTACTTGCTTGAGACGAATCCTGGTCCAGGTCTTGGTCTGCTGCTCGCCTATTGGTTTGCTGGCAAGGGCTTGGCCAAGCTCTCCGCACCCGGCTCGATCATCATCCACTTCTTCGGTGGTATCCACGAGGTGTACTTCCCGTACGTGCTCATGAACCCGGTGATGATCATCGCAATGTGGGCAGGAGGCATCAGCGCCGACATCATCTTCGTGATCTTCGATGCCGGTCTAAAGGTGGTGCCGTCACCAGGCAGTGTCTTCGCCTACATTGGAGGCACGCCAACTGACGGAGGCGCAGCTGCAGGGGTCTGGATCGGCATGGCAGTTGGTGCGGCAGCCACGTTCTTCGTGGGAAGCATCTTGCTGCGACTATTCCCTGTGAGGGACATGTCTGACGCCGATGACGATAGCGACACCATGGCCGATGCCATGGCGGGCGTGCCAGGTGTCTCGTAGAGAGGCCTGAAGTCTGACATCTGTTGTGGGGTGGTCTTGGCGGTGTCCAGACCACCCCACAACATGAAGACAACCATGAAATTAGGGGGACCGACGTGATAGAACGCGTGACCAAGCAGGCCGACGAAATCAAACTCATCGTCTACGCCTGCGAGGCTGGTATGGGCAGCAGCTTGATGGGTGCCAACCAGCTCAAGAAGATGGTCAAGAAGGCGAAGCTCGACATCAACGTCGTGCATTCACCTGTAGGCCAGTTGACCGACGCAGCAGATGTGGTTGTCGTTCACAAAGGCTTGGCCAAGCAGGCTCAAGGCAAAGTTCCGGGGGCGGCGATCATTCCGTTCACGTTGTTCATGAATGACCCGGCCGTGAAGGCATTGGTATCGAACCTGACCGCGGGCGAACCCATCGTTTCTGCGCTGTGAGTCAGCTGATGGACGACTCGCTCACCGCCGTTCTCAGCCCCGAAGACATCATTCTCGGTCATCATTCCGATTCGATGAACGAGGCCATTGAGCATGCGGGTGGATTGTTGGTGGCTCGCGGGTCGATCTCTGATGAGTACATCGATGGGATGAAACAGCGCGAGCTGAAGGCTTCCACGTATCTCGGCAACGGTGTCGCTCTGCCCCATGGATTGCTTGAGAGCAAGGAATACATCCGTTCCACGGGGATCGTGGTGGTACAGCACCCTGATGGTGTTGATTGGCAGGCGGGAACTGCCCATTTGGTTGTGGGCTTGGCCGCAGTTGGCGATGACCATGTGCGTGTTCTTTCGCAGCTCGCCGAGATTCTGCAGGACGAAGAGCTGTGCGAGACGCTTTGGCGCACCACCGACTCGCAGTTCTTGTACGACTGCCTCACCGCTGACCCCGACGACGACGACGACTAAACACGACAACTGATGAAAATTTGACCTCTGGGGGGTCCAATATGGACAGAGAGATCATCATCACCAATCCGCAGGGTCTTCATGCACGCCCTGCGTCCGCTCTTGTCGAGCAGATGAAATCCTTTGATGCGAAAGTACGCGTCGAGGTTGGTGCAAAATCCGCAAATGCAGCGAGCATCATGAGCGTGCTTGCCCTCGGCGCAACCACCGGCGACACCGCCCGAGTGATCGCTGAAGGCGCCGAGGCGCAAGCCGCTCTTGATGCGGTTGAAATAATTCTCACTACGGAGGACGACTGAAATGGCCCGACTCGATCACGATGCTCTGAGCGAAGCAGTCAGCAACGCCGTGGGCGCAAGGCCTGACCCTACCGGTGAGGCTGACCTCGTCTTCGACAAAGGTTCGATCAAGGGTTCGATCATTGTGGCTTCTGATACTGGGGATCTGAAAGCCGCCTTCAAGCGAGCCAAGAAGATCGACGGCTACCGCTGGGTGGCTATCAATCGCCAGGACTTGTTCGGCGCCAATCCCTTGTCTCTTGGATCCAAAGCAGGGATCCTTGACGCCAACGGCAAAGTCCTAAAAAACGCCGATACCCCCCGTAAAAAGGTCTAGCCCCGGCCTCTCACGCGACAAATAAATAGTCGCTATTACTAGTAATGGGTTAGTAGTCGTGGTATTTTCCCCTCTACTGTCAATTCTTAGACAGTTGATTACCAACTACTAATTGGAGGGGATTATGAACCTAGTAAAGACTGCCGTCGTTGTGCTGATGGCCTTAGTGTTGCTCGCTTCCGCATGCGGAAACGACGACGATGATGATGCCGGCGGTGACGACGCCACTGCACCCGAGGAAACTATGGCAGAAGAGGAACCCGAGGAACCAGCGGATTCATCGGACCCGATCCGTATCCCGCTCCACAACTGGTCGAGCCAGCTTGTGGGCGCGGAGGTGGTAGGGGGCATCCTCGAAGACGCCGGCTTCGAGGTGGAATACGTTCCTTCCGACAGTCAAGTCGTTTATCAGTCAATGTGCGATGGTGACATTGAGTTGGTACACGAAGTCTGGGAGGGAGCCTTCGGGGTTGCCTTCCAGGAGCAGGTTGACAAGGGCTGTGTGCTGGACTTTGCAACCCACAACGCGGTCACCCGTGAAGAGTGGTGGTACCCGGCTTACGTTGAAGATCAGTGCCCCGGCCTGCCCGATTGGGAAGCTCTCAACGACTGCGCCAGCATCTTCGCCACTGCCGAAACAGGTGACAAGGGACGCTTCCTAGGTGGACCGGTCGACTGGCTCAAGGGCGATGAGGAGCGGGTTGAAGGCCTCGGAATGAACTTCGCGGTGGTCAACGCAGGGTCGGCTGCCACATTGTGGGCAGAACTCGACGCTGCATCAGTCGACGAGACACCGATCGTGCTGTTCAACTGGACACCGAACTTCATCGAGGCTGTTTACGAAGGCGACTTCATCGAGTTCCCCCTGTTCGAGGACGCCTGTCGTACGGATCCTGCGTGGGGCGTCAACGCCGAACTCACTCATGACTGCGGCAACCCAGCCGATGGCTACTTGAAGACCGGTGTAGGTGAGCACTTCCCAGGGAAGTGGCCCACAGCAGCGGCGATTGTGCAGCGCATGGACTTCACCAACCCCATGCTCGCCGCGATGGCCGCCGCAGTTGATGTGGACGAACAGGAGCCGTCTGAAGCCGCCGTTGATTGGCTCGCCGACAACGAAGACCTCTGGAAGTCCTGGATCAGCGGCTGACCATTTCTGCTCTCGGCGTAGGGCAACAATCACTTGAGGTGCCGTCTGGGCGATTTATTACCAATCGCCCAGACGGCTTCCTCGGAGAGTAGGCTGATCGCCTCATGAGCAGCGATGCGATGATCTCGTGCCGCGACGTCTGGAAGTTGTACGGTCCAGATCCAGCGAAGTTCCTGAGCCGCCACAACGGTGAGCCCACTGCCGAAGCCGTGAAGAACGCCGGGTATATTCCCGCTGTCGTAGCCGCCACGCTCGATGTCATGCCCGGTGAGATCCTTGTGCTGATGGGTTTGAGCGGATCGGGCAAGTCAACTTTGGTGCGCTGCCTTTCACGCCTCATCGAACCGACAGCCGGGAGCGTCGAATTCGGTGGCATCGATTTGTTGGCCGCCTCACACAGAGAACTAATCGATATCCGGCGCCACCGGATGGGCATGGTATTCCAGCATTTTGCTTTGTTCCCGCATCGCACGGTGGCCGAAAACATCGCCTTTCCCCTTGAAGTTCAGGGGGTTGATGGCAACACTCGCCGAACTCGCGCCAATGAGATCATCTCGCTTGTCGGCCTGGAAGGGCGCGGCGACTACTACCCGCGTGAGTTGTCCGGCGGGCAGCAACAGAGGGTGGGTATTGGCCGGTCTCTGGCAGTTGAGCCGGATGTTTGGTTTCTTGACGAGCCCTTTTCGGCGCTTGATCCTCTCATCAGGCGCGAAATGCAAGACGAATTCCTGCGGCTTCAGTCGGTGCTTCGCAAGACGATCGTGTTCATCACCCATGACTTCAGTGAAGCGATACGTCTCGCCGACCGAATCGCCATCCTTTACGAGGGGCAGATTGTTCAGCTCGGTCGAGCCGAGGAGTTGATCACCAATCCGGCGACCGACTATGTCCGTGCGTTTACCAAGGATGTGCAAAGAGACAAGATTCTCACCACCAGCAGCATCATGGGTGAACTTGGTCTTGCCGATCCCAACGGGGTATCAGTAAACGCCGACGCCCTTCTGAGCGATGTTGCCGCCACCGTGCTCAGCAGTCAGGTGCCTCTACTGGTTCGAGATGATGCCGGTACCGCAGTCGGGAGCCTTGATCGTGATGCCCTGATTGACGCTGTTTGGGGTGCCGACGACGACGACAACGACTCTGACGTCGGCTGATGGCTTCGGTCGTCGATACCGCGGTTCCGACTGGCCAACAAGGAAGGCTCCGACGCTTAAGGGGATGGCGCTTGGTGTTGTTGCTGGCGTCGCCGTACCTGCTGATCCAGTTCGTCCATGAGGTCGCACCGGGCCTGTTTCCTGACTTTTTTTCGATTGTTGGTGAAGACCAGGTCGTGCCGTTCAGGGATTGGGCCAACCGTTCCCTGCTGCATTTGAAGAATGAGGATCTTCTGGGGTTGTTCAACTTCAAGGATCTGACGCGCGCGGTGTCGGGCTGGTTGGAATACCCCCTTGATGTGAGCGAGCAGTTGCTTATCGCCGGTGATGGTCCATTCGGCCTGGGTGCGGTTCCGTGGGTGACGCTGGTTGCCGGTTTCGCGGTGGCTGGGGCGTGGCTTGGGGGATGGAGGCTCTCCGTTCTGGTCGGAGGTTGTTCGCTGTATCTGGCGATCTTTGATGTGTGGGACGATTCGATGATCACTTTGTCGATCGTGTTGGTGGTTGCGCCACTAGCCGCGGTGATCGGTTGGGGCTTGGGTCTGGCAGCGGCCAAGTCGAAACAATTCGAGGCAATGCTGATTCCCGGGTTGAACGTGATGCAGTCGATGCCGCACTTCTCGTATCTGTTGCCGATTTCGGTGTTCATCGGGATCGGAGATGAGGCCGGGGCTATCGCTACCGTTCTGTTTGCAGTGCCACCGATGGCTCGGTTGACGCTGTTGGGCTTGCAGACGGTGCCAACGGAAGTGCTCGAGGCGGGTCGTATGGCTGGCTGTACCCGCAGGCAGATGCTGTGGAAGGTGGAGATGCCGGCGGCGCGTCCGCAGCTCATGGTGGGTGTCAATCAGGTATTGATGCAGTGTTTTGGAATGACGGTGTTGGCGTCGTTTGTCGGCACTCGTGGTTTGGGTCTGCCGTTGCTCAACTATTTGCAGAGCCTTCGTGTCGGACGGGCCCTGGAAGTGGGGGTAGCCATCGTGTTGATGGCGATCATGCTCGACAGGCTGAGCCAGGCCGCCGGCAGTCGTAAGCCTGAGCACACTGACCAGTCTCTGTCTTGGCTGCAGCGTCACCCGTTTCTCGTTGCTGGTTCTGGAGTGACGGTTGGTGGGATTCTGCTCGGACAGCTTTTTAGTCAGGCCAAGGTGCTTCCCGAGAAGTGGACGGTGAGTACTGCTCCGTTTTGGGAGGAGGTCGTCGATTGGGTGCAACTCAACTTGAAGTCCCCGCTTGGCGAATTCCGTGATTTCATGATCCTGGAGATTCTCATTCCGATGCGCAACGGGTTCGAGTCGTTGCCGTGGCTGGGTTTGTTGGCGCTGGTGGCGATGATCGGTTGGTATTTCGGCGGCTGGCGACTCGCCGCGATCGTGTCGTCGTTCGTTGCGTATCTTGCTTTTTCTGGATTCTGGATCGAGTCGATGGAGACGCTCTATCTGGTGGTGGCGTCGCTGGTGGTCAGCGTGGTGGTCGGCGTGCCGGTCGGTGTCTACGCTTCCAGGACTGATCATCGCTACGCGGCGATGCAGGTCCTGCTCGACACGTTTCAGGTGTTGCCGTCGTTCATCTATCTGATCCCGGTTGTCATGTTGTTCAGGGTCGGGCCTGTCGCCGCTCTTGTTGCGATCGTCATCTATTCGACGGTGCCCGCGGTGCGTTACACGATGCTGGGCTTACGCAATGTCCCCGCCGATGTCGTAGAGGCAGCGCGAATGGCTGGATGTACAGAGTTTCAGATTCTCCGCAAGGTCAGGATGCCGATGGCATTTCCCGAGATCATGCTTGGCATGAACCAGGTGCTGCTGTTCAGTCTGTTGCTGGTGATCATCGCTGCTTTCATCGGCGGTATTGAAGGTCTTGGGGATGAGATTCTGCGGTCTCGCACAGAGCAGGCTCTTGTGGGAGAGGGTTTGGTTGCTGGTTTCAACGTTGCGGTAATCGGGCTTACGGCTGACCAACTCATCATCAGTTACGCACGCGACCGCAAGGCACAACTCGGGATCGCCTGATCTCCTCCGAGTGGCTGTATTTGACTCTCTCACGCTACTGAGAGGAAAAAGTCGCTACTCTCAGTAGACGCGCGGGATTCATAGTGCTACGGTCGGCCACACCTGAGCAAGGCTGTTGTGAAGGTGCTGATTCAGGTACCGAAGCCGCGACCCGCACAGGTCTCATATTCATTTCCAATTGGGGGAGACATGGCCACTGATCTTGAGATGTTCGTAGGGGCCGATGGCCGCGAAGAGCAGGTAAGGGAGGTGGAAGCCCGCATCGAAGCCGACAACATCGCATACTTGTACTGCCAGTTCCTTTCCGTCACAGGACGGATCATGGGCAAGGGAATACCGGCCAAACACTTCGGCATGATCGCCCGCAAAGGCTTCCAACTCGTCTACGGCTCGACGGCCAACTTGTTCACCGACCGGCACGGTGACTACATCGGCTACGGACCTGAGGCCCGCGAGTTGGTCGGCCTCGCCGAACCTGAGACTTTCATGCCTCTGCCGTGGGACAGTCGCACGGCACGGGTTTGGTGCACGCTGTTTCGCGGACGTGAAGAGGAAGTAGACGGCGGTGCTTTCCTTACTTCGGACTGCCGAGGGAACCTCAAGCGCATCCACGCCGAGTTCGAAGCCAAGCACGGACTGCATCTTCGTGCCGGTTGCGAACCCGAGATGATGTGGTTGCGAGCCGACGAACACGGCAAACCCACCGTCGAGGGTTTGACCAAGCCCAACTGCTACCACATTGACCAGTTCGCGGAGCTGCAACCGCTGATCCACAAAGTGATCGAGTACTGCGAGGCGATGGGTCTCGACATGATCCAGGGCGACCACGAAGACGCCCCCGGGCAACTCGAACTCAACTTCAACTTCGACCGGGCCGAACTCACCTCCGACCGGCTGAGCACTTACCGGCAGGTGTGCAAGCAGGTTGGTCGGGAGTTGGGTGCGTTCCCGTGCTTCATGCCCAAACCCTTCATGGGCGTGTCGGCCAATGGCTGTCACCACAACATTTCGTTGTGGGACGCGGACGGCAACAACAAGTTCATGCCCGAAGGAGACAACCCGCAGTTGCCGGGCCCGATCGGCATGAAGGCCATCGGGGGGATCCTCGAGCATGTCCGTGCGCTCACCTGCTTGACATCACCTACCGTCAACTCCTACCGCAGGTTGTGGGACACCGGCTTCTGGGCACCTGTGTTCGCCGACTGGGGATTCCAGAACCGCACCACCGCGCTGCGCATCAGCGCGCCGGGACGCTTCGAGTACCGCTCGGTGGACAGTGCGGTGAATCCGGCTCTGTCGTTCGCTGGTCTGCTCAAGGCGATGGACGACGGCTTGGACCGCAACCTCGACCCGGGTCAACCCGAGGAGCGCAACATCTACGATGCCATGAAGCAAGGCAAACAGGTCCAGAAGATACCGCTCACCTTGGGCGAGGCGCTTGAGGCGTTCGACAGCGACGAGGTAATCAAGGCGGCGCTTCCCGGCGAGATGTACAAGGTGTTCATGCACTACAAGACCGACGAATGGGAGCGGTTCCTGCACACCGTCTCAGATTGGGACGTCGAAGAATATCTCGACGTCCTGCCCTGATTCGGCGCTGCTTCAACCGTCAACACAAACGAAAAAATCAGAACAACTAGGGAGGTAGCACCATGTGCGGCATCGCAGGAGTGATCCACCGCGACGGCACGGCCGACATTGGCGCCGAATTGACGGCCATGTTGCAAGCAATGAAGCACCGAGGGCCGGATTCCACCGGTTACGCGGTGTATGGACCGGCCGATGATTTGGTCATTATCCGCTTCGTGCTCGCTGAACCGAACCGCAGTACCGGTTTCGGGATGGAGGAACGTCTGGCGCGCAACCGTTTGGAAGTCGAGTCGCGGCTCGCCAAGATCGGTGCTGAAGTGGCCACGGTCACCAGCGACACCGGTTACGCCTTTCGGGCCACGGTCCGTTACAGCGGTGAACTCAAACCGCTGGCCGACTACCTCGAGGACGTCCCGGGTTGTGAGGTGCTGTCACTGGGCAGTTCGCTGGAGATCATCAAGGACATGGGCGACGCGGCCACTGTGTCCGACCAGTATGGTTTGGGCTCGTTTCGGGGGACTCACGGAGTGGGGCATGTGCGCATGGCCACCGAATCTGAGGTTGACCTGGCCAGCGCCCATCCCTATTGGGCCTATCCGTTCGCCGATGTGGCGGTGGTCCACAACGGGCAACTCACCAACTATCACCAATGGCGCCGTCGCCTCGAGCAGTCAGGTCATCGTTTCCAAAGCGAGTGCGACTCTGAGATCATCGCGGTGTACTTGGCTGAGAAAATGACGGGCGGGTTGTCGCTGGAGACATCCATGAAGGACAGTCTCGACGACCTTGACGGCGTGTTCACCTACGTGTGTGTCACCGGCAACGAGCTGGGGATCGCCAAAGATGAGATGGCGGCCAAACCACTGGTGCTGTTCGAGTCTGACGATCTGGTGGCCGTGGCCACCGAGGAAGTGTCGATCCGTACTCTGGTCAAGCGCGAGGTTGAAACCCGCGATCCGTACGAGCGGGAGGTGTTGGTGTGGCAAGTGTAGGTTCGCGCAGCGGGGTCTCTTACGACGCTCGAGGCTTGGTCGAACCCCAGGCCGAGATGCCCGACAACATTGAGGTCGACGGCGGCAGGGCACGCTTCGACGCCACCGACCTCACCATCCGCCAGATCAACATGGCCTTGCGGAAACTGATCTACAACGACGGCATAGTCGATGTGACAGTGCTCAACCCGTCCTCCAAGCATTCGCTGGCGGTTGGGATCTTGAAACGCTGTCGGATCCATTTCGAAGGCAGCCCCGGTTGGTTCGCCTGTGGCCTGATCGACGGGCCCGAGGTGACGATCAACGGACGAGTGGGCTGGTCGCTCTGCGAAAACATGATGTCGGGCGTGGTTGTGGTTGAGCGTGGCGGTGGCTCGCTCACCGGAGCCGCCATCCGCGGCGGTGACCTGATCGTGAAAGGCGATGTGGGCGCTCGCACCGGTATCGACCAGAAGGGCGGCACGATCATCGTGATGGGCGATGTGGGGATCAACACCGGGTTCATGATGCAGCGGGGCCGTCAGATCATTTGCGGCAACGCCGGCCAGAACCTGGGCGACTCGATGTATGACGGCGAGATCTACGTGGCGGGCAAGGTGAGTTCCTTGGGAGTCGACTGTGTGGGTGGCGAATGGACCGACGACGACACCGAGTTGATCGAACGCAAGTTCCGTATCCACGGGCTGGGAGAACCGCCGCCGTTCGAGAAGTTCGTTTGCGGCAAGCAACTACACAACTACGACGCACTTGAGCCCTCCGAGCGCAAGCTCGTGATGTGAGCCCAGACAGCATCGAGAGAAGATACGGAGACGACGATGAGCGAAGTGAACAAAAGCACAGATGTGTTGGGGCAGAGCCGGATCTTTACCCGCGAGGTAATCAACGACATCCATGTGAAGGCTGAACTGGGCCGTTACCGAATGCGAGGCTTTTCGATCTTCAAGAAGATCCCGCATTGGGACGAGTTGGTGTTTCTGCCGGGAACCCTCACCCGATTCGTGATCGAGGGTTACCGCGAGAAGTGCGAAACAAAGACTGTGCTCGGGGCTCGTTTCGCGGCCAAGCCGCTGGAACTCGACATTCCTGTGTACATCACCGGGATGAGCTTCGGTGCTTTGTCGCTGGAGGCCAAAATGGCTTTGGCGAAGGGCGCTTCGATGGCCGGCACCGCTACTTGCTCAGGCGAGGGTGGCATGATCCCACCCGAACGGGACCTGTCGACCAAGTGGTATTACCAGATCATTCAGAGCCGCTACGGTTTCAACCCTCATCACCTGATGTTGGCTGACGCGGTTGAGTTCTTTATCGGCCAGGGCTGCAAGGTCGGCCTCGGTGGCCACTTGATGGGCCAGAAGGTCACCGAACAGGTGGCTGAGATGCGGTCGCTGCCAGCGGGTATCGATCAACGCTCACCGGCACGGCATCCCGACTGGCTCGGTCCCGATGATCTTTCGTTGAAGATCCAGGAAGTGCGTGAAGCGACCGACTATCAGATCCCGATCCAGTTGAAGCTGGGGTCGGCTCGTGTCTATGACGATGTGCGCATGGCCGCCAAGTGTGGTCCTGATGTGATCTATCTCGACGGTGCCGAAGGCGGGACTGGTGCCGGGCCGCATCTGGCTACCGAGGAGACCGGTATCCCGTTGATGGCGGCTATTCCGGAGGCTCGTCGGGCGCTTGAAGATGTGGGCCTTGCCGACGACATCGACCTGGTGGTGGCGGGTGGTATCCGCAACGGCGGCGATGTGGCCAAGTGCCTGGCGCTCGGTGCCGATGCCATCGCCATCGGCACTGCCGCGCTGATGGCTCTCAACTGCAACAAGGAGTTGCCGGGCATCACCGACTATGAGGGCACTGTTGGTGTGCCCGCCGGTGAGTGCTATCACTGCCACACTGGTCGTTGCCCGGTAGGTGTCGCCACCCAGGATGTGGAGCTGCGCAAACGCCTTGACGTCGATGAGGCAGCCCTGCGGGTCTACAACTTCTTGATCACGCTGACGATGGAAGTGCAGATGTTGGCCCGGGCGTGTGGTAAGACCGACGTTCATTCGTTGGAGCCCGAGGACCTCGCAGCTCTAACCTATGAGGCTGCGGCCATGGCCAAGGTGCCGTTGGCCGGCACCACTTACATTCCCGGTGTCACCGAGGAGAACACTCTGACCGAGATCCGGGAGCTGTTCGACAAACACGTGATCGATGGAGGACACTGAGATGGCCGGATCGGCAAGCACGGGCGAGAGCCCATCGGAAATCCGCACTGTGGCGATCGACGCTGAAGTGTTGGCCGGCAAGCGTTTCCCTTATCAAGAGGACATAAGGCTTGTGGCCGACATTGATCTGCTGGCTGCAACGCCCGGGCCCGATATCAACTGGCTTGAGGACATCACTTTGTTGGAGGAGGACGGCGTGCCCGCGGTGTTCGACCGTTATTCCAACTCCTTTCTGAAGATCTATTTCGATATCCCTGAGGGTTCTGAGGACGACATCGCCCGCAAGGTGCTGATCAAGCATCTCGTGGAAGGCAATTCCTATGGCACCGTCTTGAAGGACATCCACTGCAAGTTTCCGCAGGTAGAGCTCGGGCCTTGGGTGGAAGAGTCGCGCATCGTGGGCGAAAACTGGAAACCAACAGAGCTTGAGGGTTGGAGTGCGCCACAGGCGCATTAGGGCCCTGAGTCAAGCCAAGAACCAACAAGGAGCAGCCGCAGTGAGTCTTCCCCGCAGTTCTCGCTATGTGATCATTGGTGCTGGTATTCACGGGTTGTCCACGGCGTGGAACCTGGCCCGTGATCTGCGTTCGTCGGGGCGCGGTTCAGGTGCCGATGTGGTCGTGATCGACAAGGCCGGTGTTGGCGCCGGGGCTTCCGGGATTGCCTGTGGGGTGATCCGCAACAACTATTTTCAGCCGGCGATGCGTGAGCTGATGGCGCATTCGGTGGATGTTTGGGAGAGCGACCCGGAAGCGTTCTCGTACCATCCGGTGGGGTATTTGCAGATCAGCCATGAGGCGATGCATGAAGATGTTGCCTCGATCCATGCTCAACAGCAGGCCATCGGTTACGCCTCGACTTTCGTGGAGGGGGCTCTAGATTCTCGCCGTCACATGTTGGGAATATTCGACGATTGGCAGGCGCAGGGCATCACCAGCGTTCTGCACGAACATCGCGGTGGTTACGCCAATAACATGGCCTCGTTGAAGGGCTTGTTGGGCAAGGCGGAGGCTGAGGGTGTATCGGTGGTTGGAGGCGTGTCCGTGATGGGTTTTGAGCGCGACGCTGCTGGGGCTGTGACTGACGTTGTCACCGATCAGGGCAGTGTCAGCTGTGATCAGGTGGTGGTGGCGGTCGGGCCTTGGGTGCAGAAGATTTGGGCCATGCTCGACTTGCCAACGGTCACCGATGTGCTCGGCCGCGACGGTCAGGTGCATCGACGTCCGACTTGGACCTACATGTGTTTGCAGGAAGGCACGCTGGAGGTCGACCCGGGTTATCTCATCGACAATGCCGGCAACATGCCGCCGGTGGTGCATATCGACACCGACGCGCCGCTCTACGACGCCGATGGCCTGGTCGTTGAGGGGCCTTGGGGTGTGTATTACAAGCCCGATTTCAATTTCGGAGGGGTGCAGGGCGGTTATATGCCATATGTGGTGGACAAGCCTTCAGATCAGGTGGCGGTCGATCCGTACGGCCCGGATTCACCGGATTTTATTGTCGGTGAGGATTTCTACCGCACTTGGTCTGCGGCGCTGGCTCATTGTCAGAAGCGTTTCGAGGGCAAGGGTCATCTGATGAGCCGTGAACCCTCTGGTGGTATCGGCAGTTTCTCTCCCGACAATTTCCCGGTGTTCGACAGGTTCTGCGACAACGTGTATTTCATTGCCGACTCGAATCATGGGTACAAGATGATCGGTGTCGGCGCGCTTGTGGCCAGGGAGTTGCTGGGTGAGTCTCAGGCATTGCTGGCTCCGTTTTGTTGGTCTCGTTACGCAACTGGGGATCTGCATCCCGTTAGCAATTCGCCTTATCCGTGGAGCTGAGCGGGAGATGACTGTTACTGGTCGCTGTGGGTGTGGTGCGGTGCAGTTCACTCTGAGCGGGCCGTTGCGGCCGGTAATCAACTGTCACTGTTCCCGCTGTCGGCGTTGGACTGGCCATTTCATGGCCGCGACCAACACTGCTGTGGATGATTTGTCGTTCGATCAGGGTTCTGACTCGGTGAGGTGGTGGACTCCCGACGAGGAGCCCGCCGTGGCCTATGGATTCTGCACTCATTGTGGTGGCAGCCTGTTTTGGAGCTCGAGTTCCACACCTGGGAGATATGCGGTGGCTGCCGGGACTCTTGACTCGCCTACTGGTCTTTCGACTGTTCATGCCTTGTTCGTGGCCGAAGCCGGCGATTATCACCAGATTGATCCCGACCTTCCCCACCATCTGCACGATTCCGGTACCGACGGCGTCCAAAGCGAAGACGTCTGGTAACCCGCCCAGCGGAAAACGACAGAACCCCGGGAACCGCTCAAAGCGACCCCTCGGGGTTGTCGACACCTACCTTACAGGCGCCCGGGTTAGGCGCGGGCGCTGGGGCCGTAGGCGCAGAACATGTGGTCGTTCTCGGCGAAACGGGTGGGGCGCAACCGGTGAGGGTCGAAGGGCGGTTCGTGTCCGAGGACTATGGCCGCGACGATCTCGCCGATGGCCGGCGACAGTTTCAAGCCGTGACCTGAGAATCCCAGGGCCAGACACAGGCCGGCGATCTCGGGGGTCCAGCCGATGAGGGGGTGGTAGTCGGGGGTGACATCGTAGGCACCGCTGATGTGGCTGAGGGGGGTGGCGCCTCTCATGGCGGGCATACGGGCAGCCAACGCTTGGTCGATTCGTTCCAGGTGGGCGCGCTGGTCGGCTTCGTCGCCCATCAACAGCGGGTCATCCACGAGCGGCATCTCCGAGGGGTAGGCAGCGGCAAGGAAGCGGCGGCCCATGTCGGGGCGCAAGACGATGTTGGAGTTGCCGTCGGTGACACAGGCGTGCATCTGGGGTTGGCCGGGCTGGGTTTGCAGCATGGTCATTTCCAGCCGCCGTCGTTGCACGGGCACGTGAACACCGATCGGGTCAAGCAGGTCAGTCGCCCAAGCTCCGGTTGCTGTCACTACGACGGGTGCGTCTATTTCGCCGGCGTTGGTGGACACTCCACTAAGTCGGCCACCGCTGGTTCGCAACGCTGTCACTTTGACTCCGCTGATGACTTGAGCGCCGTGGGCCTGAGCCGCGGTGAGCCAGCTCAGCACCATTTTGGTGACGTCGATGTAGCCGCCGTCTGGTTCGTATGCTCCCCCTGCGAGGTCGTCAGTGATCAGCAACGGTTCAAGGGCGGCGATCTCCGCGGCGTTCACGAAGCGGGTGTCCACGCCGCAGGATCGACCCAGGTCGATGTTGCGGTGCAGGGCATCGAGTTGGTCTTCGATGACCAACAGCAGGTATCCGAGCTGCACATATCCGGGATCGCCGACTCCTACTTCAGTGTCCCAGTTTTGAATCACGTTGAACCCGTGCCGGGCCATCTGGACCAGCAGTTCGTTGGAGTAGTGCTGACGGATCTGCCCGAAGGTTCTTCCGGAGATCCCGCCCACCGGTGGGCGTTCGTCAACGACTACTACCCGGGCATCGGATTGGGCCGCGAGTTGGTAGGCGATGCTGGCACCCATGATGCCCGCGCCGACAACAACGATGTCTGCTGTCGCCGGGGGTGGCTTCATGGGTCTAGCGGTGAACCCGTCAGGAGTCGGTGGCCAGGAACGACTCAAGCGAGTCGTCCAGGGCTTCGACCCAGTCGGTGTGGTGTGTCGGCGCAACCGTGCCGGTCATCGGTGAGGCGTGACCGTTGTCGCGGTAGCCGATGATCGACTTTTTCTTGTGCCCCTTCCAGTCCTTGAACATTTTGGAGACCAGCGGGGTGTTGAAGTCCGGGTAGTCGCTTTGTTCAAGCAGGTCTTGGGTGTATGCGCCCTGGTAGTCGATGAGTCCGTAGTCGTCTTCGATGAGATCCTCGATCGCTTGTTCCTCAGCGATTGAGCGAGCTTGCTCCTCGGCCGAGGGCAACTCGATGCGTCCGAGGATGACATCGCGGGCGTACCAGGCTTGCACGTCGAACATGTTGAACGTGTACCACTGGTCTTGCATACCTAGATACATCACCCCGTTGTCGGGCTGGAAGACCACGCCGCGGTACAGCATTGAGCTGGCTAGGCGGTTGGTGGTGGCGAGGCGCAGGTCGTCGTCCATGTACGGGAAGTGATGCAGATAGCCGGTGCAGGAGACGATGGCGTCGATTTCGGTTGAGGTGCCGTCGACGAAATGCACGGTGCGGCCATCGACGTGGCTGAGGATCGGTTTTTCGGTGATGCCGTCGGGCCAGTCGAATCCCATCGGACCGCTGCGTGACGAGCAAACCACCGAGCGCGCCCCGTATTTCCAGCATTGAGAAGCGATGTCCTCAGCTGAGTAGCTCGATCCGATAATCATCACGTTCTGGTCGGTGAACTGTACGGCGTCACGGAAGTCATGCGCGTGCATCAGGGTGCCGCCGAAGGTGTCGTAGCCGGGGTATTGCGGCATGTTGGGCGTCGAGAAGTGCCCGCTGGCCACTACCACGTAGTCGAACTCTTCGGTGCTGGCCGTGTCGGTTTCGTGGCTGTGTATCCGTAGGACGAAACGGCCGGTTTCAGGCGAACGGCTGACGCTGCGAACTGCCTGGTTGAAACGGATGTATTTGCGGATGCCGCTGCGGTTGACGCGGCCCACGATGTAGTCGTAGAGAACTTCTCGCGGCGGGAACGAGCCGATGGGCCTGCCGAAGTGTTCTTCGAAGGTGTAGTCGGCGAATTCCAGGCATTCTTTGGGTCCGTTGGACCACAGGTAGCGGTACATGCTCCCGTGGCACGGCTCACCGTGTTCGTCTAGGCCGGTGCGCCAGGTGTAGTTCCAGAGCCCACCCCAGTCACTTTGTTTTTCGTAGCAGACCAGTTCCGGCATTTGTGCGCCGTCGGCTGCTTTGTCAGTGGCAAATGCGTGTAGTTGCGCTAACCCGCAAGGTCCAGCACCGATAATAGCTACCCGTGTCATAGTCCAAATCCCCCCTGTGATTGGATGTACCTCTAACGAGAGTAAAAACTTAGCGCACTCGGAGGCCTCCTGCATAGGAAGACCAAAACACCCTAAAAACGGGCTCTAAGCAAGCAATGGGGATTACATAGTATTTACCCAAGTGGTGGGGTGCTCAGGGTAAATGCTGTAAATAGGCGGTTGGGTGAGCGGCTGGGCCGCGGGGGTGATACTTTTTCTTCGCGTCGTCCGTGTCGTGGTTCCAGCAGATTGCGAGCTCACCTTGAGTGTCCAAACGCCACCGCCGCTTCGGGTCCGCGGCGTGAGTGTGCAGTACGGCGATGTCTATGGCGTCCGCGATGTCGATGTAGATCTTGGGACCGGTGAGATCCTCGGGATCATCGGTCCCAACGGTGCCGGCAAGACGTCGCTGATCGAGTGCATCGAAGGGCTGCGAAAACGGTCAGCAGGCGAGATCAGTGTGCTTGGGCTCGACCCGGCCAGGTCCCGTACCAAGCTGGCCGCTCGTATCGGTGTGCAACTCCAGGACACGTCGTACCCGTCGCGAGCCAGGGTGCACGAGTTGTGCATGCTTTTTTCGAGTTTCTACGACTCCCCAACTCCCTTCGACGACCTGTTGAGAGAGTTCGGGCTCAGTGACCAGCGCAGGGCATACGTAGACAACCTGTCGGGCGGCCAACGCCAGAAGCTGTCCATCGTGTTGGCGTTGATCGGTAGGCCCGAGGTGCTGTTTCTCGACGAGCTGACCACGGGCCTCGATCCTGCGGCTCGCCGTTCCACATGGGACCTGCTACGAGCGTTGAACGAGGCCGGTACGCGTGCCCGCCTATATGGCACTGGTCATTGCGGTTACTGGGTTGACGAGCTTCCCGTTGACCATGGCCGAGTACCGCGACAAAGGAGTGCTCCGCCGCCTGCTGGTGACCCCGGCCAGCCCGCTGACGCTGCTGCTGGCCCAGTTGGTGGTGAACGTAATGCTCACCATCATGGGTTTGGCTCTGCTGGTGTTGGAGGGAGCCCTTTTCTTCGATCTTCACATGGCGGACAACTGGGCTGCATTTGTTCCGGTAGTCCTTCTTGTGCTGGTCTCGACCTTCTCGATCGGATTCTTGATTGCATCGTGGGCACCGAATGAGCGCACCGCCACCATGGTCGCCATGCTGGTGTACTTCCCTCTGATCTTCCTGTCTGGGGCTACCTTGCCCATGGAACTGATGCCCGAGGTCCTCCAGAATGCAACCAAGGTGCTGCCATTGACATGGGGCGTCGACCTCCTGCAAGGCGCTTGGGTCGAGGGCGCCGCCCCGAACTGGACGCTCGGAATCGCCATCCTGGCGGGAACCACCGTCGTGTGCTCGTCACTGTCGGTCCGATTCTTCCGGTGGGACTGAACGCCACCTTGGGTGAACAGGTATGTAATTCCCCAAGCAATCTCTAGGTAAGCAGCTCGTCGAGGGCTGCGAGTAGCAGCGTAACGTTGCGGGGACGGGCCGTGTGACCCATGCAACCGATGCGCCAGCAGGTTCCGGCGAACGTTCCAAGACCCCCGCCGATTTCGATTCCGTAGCGGCTGAGGAGTTCTTTGCGGATATCGGCCTCGCTCACCGAATCCGGGAGCCGGGACTCGGGTACCCGCACGGATGTGAGCTGGGGAAGGCGGTTGGAGGCTGGCGCTACCAACTCGAAACCCCGGGCTTCGAGCCCGGCTTGCAGCAGGTCGCCGCATTCTTGGTGCCGGGCGTGCGACGCCTCAAGACCCTCTTCGAGCACCGCGCCGAGACCGGCATGGAGGGCGAAGATCATTGAGATGGGGGCGGTGTGGTGGTAGGCCCGGGCACCGCTGCCTGTGACGTAGTTGGCGATCATCTGTAGGTCGAAGTACCACGAGCGGGGCCGTTCGAGCATCCGTTCCAAAGCGCGGGGCGCGACACTCAGCGGCGACAGGCCGGGCGGTACGCCGAGACATTTCTGGGTGCCGCTGTAGGCGATGTCTACTCCCCAATCGTCGAGGCGCACATCGATTCCAGCGAGTGATGTGACACAGTCCGCCAACAGGAGCGCGTCACCTTTTGCAGCGCCCAACTCGGCGAGGTCATTGCGCACGCCTGTGGAGGTTTCTGCGTGGACGACCGCTATCAGCGTCGGGTTCGGGTGCGCGTCAAGGAGACGTTGCGGGTCGATGGGGGTGCCCCATTCGGCTTCGACGGGGACCACCGTGGCACCGCAGCGGGCGGCGACATCACACATGCGTTGACCAAAAACGCCGTTTACTCCCACCACGACGGTGTCGCCTTCGGACACTACGTTCACGAACGCAGCTTCCATGCCTGCCGAACCGGTTCCTGATACGGGGAAGGTGAGGGCGTTGTCGGTGCGAAAGACTGTACGCAGGCGGTCACAAGTTTCGTCGAGCAGTGCAATGAAATCGCCGTCGAGATGACCAAGTAGTGGACGCGTGAAGGCTTCGGTCACTTCGGGGTAGGGGTTGCAGGGACCCGGACCCATGAGAACTCGATCAGAAAAAGGCATAAACCACCCTTGATATTAGTGGAACCATCCTTGAGAGTAGTGATAGTGTCGATAAATCTCGCCGAATTCCGCAGATATTTGCTTTTTGGCTACCAGAAACCGTCGCTCAAACCATCTACCGACTGGACTTACGATGAGCCACCACCAAATTACCGAGGTGACCAGACGGCTGCATCGCAGCGAGTTGGCGGTGCCTGGCTCAAGCCCCGCTTTCTTCGAGAAAGCGGCAGCGAGCCGAGCCGACTACGTGTTCTTGGACCTTGAGGACGCAGTTGCACCCGATGACAAAGAAATGGCCCGCACGAACGTGATCGAGGCGTTACGCGACATCGATTGGCGAGGATCCAACAAGACCATCTCGGTTCGGATCAACGGGCTTGACACCCACTACATGTACCGCGACGTGATCGACGTGGTTGAGCAGGCGGGCGCACACCTCGACACGATTCTGATCCCCAAGGCGGGGGTGCCGGGCGACATCTACATGGTGGACGCCCTAGTCACCCAGATTGAACAGGGCATGGGCCTTACCCACCGGATCGGTTTGGAGGCCCTGGTTGAGACTGCTCTGGGGATGGCGAATGTCGAAGCTCTGGCTGCGGCAAGCCCGCGGCTGGAGGCGCTCCATTTCGGAGTGGCCGACTACGCGGCCTCGTGCCGGGCCCGGACGATCACAATCGGTGGACTCAACCCTGACTATCCGGGTGACCAGTGGCACTCGGCGCTGTCACGGATGCTGGTGGCCTGCCGTGCCAATGGGTTGCGCGCCATCGACGGCCCGTTCGGTGATTTCGGCGATCCCGACGGCTTCACCGCCGGGGCCCGTAGGGCCGCTGCGCTCGGGTATGAAGGCAAATGGGCGATCCATCCTTCGCAGGTTGATCTGGCCAACGAGGTGTTCACGCCACCCGCAAGCGAGGTGGATCAGGCCCGGCGGGTGCTTGAGGCTTTGGCGGAGGCTGCCGCTGCGGGCCGCGGCGCAGCCCAGATCGACGGGCGCATGATTGATGCCGCATCAGCTCGGATGGCTAGCAACGTGGTCGAGACCGCCGATGCCATTGAGGCAGGCTGAGGGAGCCGATCGGCACGGCCAAGGCGCCGACGGGAGCCGAACAAAGATCGAAAGCAAAACCGCATTCGAGGAGTTTGAGGAGGGGACTTCATGGAGATCCATGAGTATCAGGCCAAGGCCATACTCGCCGACTACGGCGTGGCAATACCCGATGGCGGGCTGGCTTACAGCCCGGAGCAGGCTACTTATCGTGCTTCGGAAATCGGCGGCGAACAGTGGGTGGTGAAAGCCCAGATCCACGCGGGGGCTCGAGGAAAGGCCGGCGGCATCAAGCTTTGTAGCCATGAGCGCGAAGTATGGGAGTCGGCCGACGAGTTGTTGGGCAAGCGCCTTGTGACACAACAGACCGGTGAAGGTGGCAAGGGCGTTTACCGGCTCTACGTGGAGGCAGCGGTGGCCAGCGAGAGCGAGATATATCTCGGTTTCGTACTCGACCGTTCTGCTGAGCGGGTGATGATTGTGGCTTCGGCGGCAGGCGGGACCGATATTGAGGAGATCGTCGCCTCCGATCCCGACTCAATTGTGCGGATCAACGTCGAGCCGGCCGTCGGGCTGCAAGCGTTCGAGGCACGCGAGATCGCTTTCGCGGTCGGCCTCGACGCGAGCCTCGTGCCGCAGGCGGTCCAGTTGATGACCGCGTCCTATCGGGCCATCCTCGACCTCGACGCCACCATGTTGGAGATCAACCCTTTGGCGGTAACCGCAGACGGGCGGCTATTGGCGCTCGACGCCAAGATGATCTTCGACGACAATGCCCTGTTCCGTCACCAGGACGTGTCGGAGTTGCGGGACAAGTCTCAGGAGGATCCGCGAGAGCGAACCGCCTTCGACCGGGGTCTCAGCTATGTGGGACTTGAGGGCGACATCGGCTGCATCATCAACGGCGCGGGGCTGGCCATGGCCACGATGGACATGATCAAACATGCCGGCGGTGAGCCCGCCAACTTCCTCGACATCGGTGGGGGCGCCTCGCCCGAACGGGTGCTCAAAGCGTTTCGACTGGTGCTCTCCGACGACAACGTCAAGGCAGTGCTGGTGAACATCTTCGCTGGTATCAATCGCTGCGACTGGGTTGCTGAGGGTGTGGTGCAAGCCCTGCGTCAGCTCGATGTACAGGTACCGGTAGTGGTGCGATTGTCGGGCACCAACGTCGAAGCGGGACGGCAGATCCTCAAAGAGGCCGATGTGCCGGTCATCACCGCGCAGTCACTGGCCGAGGCAGGTACGAAAGCCGTGGAGTCCATCACAGGCAGGGCAGCCTGATGAGCATCCTCCTCGACGAAACCACGCCCGTGATCGTGCAAGGTATCACCGGGCGCATCGCCACATTCCATACCGCCGATATGGCCGAGTACGGCACCAATGTCGTGGGCGGCGTCACCCCAGGCAAAGGCGGCACCAAACACTGTGGGGTGGATGTGTTCGACACCATGAAGCAGGCAGTGTCCGCCACTGAGGCCACAGCCAGCATCGTTTTTGTGCCTCCTCCGTTCGCGGCCGACGCCATCATGGAAGCGGCCGACGCCGGGATCGAGAACTGTGTGTGTATAACCGAAGGCATCCCAGTGCAGGACATGATCAACGTGAAGCGCTATTTGCGCCGCTACCTGCACGCCAAACGGATGTGCTTGATAGGCCCCAACTGTGCGGGCGTGATCAGTCCGGGCAAAGCGATGATGGGCATCATGCCTTCGCACATTTACGAGCGGGGTCCGGTTGGTATCGTCAGCAGGTCGGGAACGCTCGGCTACGAGGCGGCGTCCCAGCTCAAGGCGGTGGGCATCGGGGTGAGCACCAGTGTCGGCATCGGTGGCGATCCCATCAACGGGAGTTCGTTTCTCGACCACTTGAAGCGCTTCGAGAACGACAACGAGACCGAAGCGGTGGTGATGATCGGCGAGATCGGAGGGCTGCAGGAGGCGCAGGCCGCGGTCTACGCCCGTGAGCACATGCACAAACCGGTGGTGGGTTACATTGCCGGTCTCACCGCGCCCAAGGGGCGCACCATGGGCCATGCGGGTGCGATTGTTTCCACCGTTGGGGAATCGGCCGCTGAGAAGGTTGAGATCATGCGCGACTGTGGTGTAACGATCGTGAAGCTGCCGTCCGATTTCGGCACCGTCGTGCCCAAGGTCCTACGTCGCTGAGTTAGGGCGCTTCGACGTCGCGGACTCGGGATTTGGTGGGGTCGTAGAAGGGGAATTGAACGACGGTTGCGGGGATGCGTTTCTGGTGACCGTCGATCTTGCCGACTTCGACTTGCGTGCCGATCTCTGCAAATTCGACGGCCATGCGACACAACGCCACGTTCTTGCGCAGAGTCGGAGAGATAGTGCCGCTGGTTATCGAGCCCACCTGCGCTCGGCCCACGTAGACACCGTCGTCGAGCGCTGCGGGTTCTCCTCCTTGAAGTTCCAGGCCAACTAAACGGCGCTGCGGGTTGTCCCTGCGTTTCAGCAGCGCTTCTCGCCCGATGAAGTCGTCTTCTTTGGTTTTGAGCGGGACGGTGAAACCGATGCCCGCTTCGTAAGGGTCGGTCTGGTCACAGAACTCGTAACCGGCGAAGATCAGGCCCGCCTCGATCCGTAGTATGTCGAGCGCGTCGAGACCCATCGGCACGAGGCCGTGCTCGGCGCCGGCAGCAAAGACCGCGTCCCAAACCGCTGGGGCGTTTGACGGGTGGCAGAAGATCTCAAAGCCGAGCTCTCCGGTGTAGCCGGTGCGGGAAACGAGCAGGGATATGCCGTTGTGGTCGCCGATACGGGCGATGGCGAAGCGGAACCATCCGAGTTCGCTGACGTTGGGCTGGTCAGGGCGTGTCCAGATGATCTTTTCGAGGATCTTGCGGCTGTTGGGGCCTTGGACTTGCAGGTTGTGGAGCTGGTCGGTGGAGTCTTTGACCCAGGCACGCAGGCCGCGCTCTTGTGCTTGTTGGCGTATCCAGAGGCCGCTGATGTCGCTGCCGCCGATCCAACGGAAGTTCTCACGGCTCAGGCGGAAGACCGTGCCGTCGTCGATCATGCCGCCGGTTTCGTAGCACATGGCTGTGTAGACGACCTGGCCGTCGGAGAGCTTGCGGATGTTGCGGGTGACGCAGGTTTGCATCAGCAGTTCGGCGTCGGGGCCTGCGACTTCGTATTTACGCAGGGGCGAGAGGTCGATGGCGGCGGCTGCTTGTCGGCAGGCCCAGTACTCTTCGGTGGCGCCGTGATCGCGGTAGGAGTTGGCGAGCCAGTAGCCGTTGTATTCGCCGAAGTTGCGGGTGACCGCAGCGGTGCGAGGGTGAAAGCCTGTGTCTTTGGTGAGTTCGGCTTCTGAGTCGGCGGTCATGCGGAATGCGGTCGCTTTCTTGAACATGTTGTTCGCGGGGTAGACGCGAACTTGAATATCGGTTGGCCACCAGCCGTTGGCTGCGTCGATGTCACACGGGCAGGCCGTCGACACGCACACGAGATCTTCCAATGCTCGCAGCAGCACGTAGTCGCCAGGTCGTGACCAGGGTTCATCGAAGTAGATCTGGTTGTTGTCGTCGACGTGGGTGTTGTAGAAGAAGTTGATGGCTTCCCAGCCTCGCCGGGCCGCCACACCGTAGGGGGACCAGACGGTGTTGATGTTGTCGGTGCAGTTGATGTGGCCGGGGAATCCCATCTCTTCGTAGTAGCGGGAGTTGCAGGCGGTGTTGAAGGTGTCGTGTCGCCCGACGGTGTCTTGCAGAACCTCAACGAGGGGTTGCATATCGGCGTTGTAGAACTTGGAGTACAGCCCGGGGCCGGGGCAGGTGGAGCCCATCAGGGTTCGGGTGATGGTGCCGTCGAGGCAGTTGGCTTTGCCTTGTTCAAGGTCGTTGACAGCGAAACATTGAAAGTCTGAGCATTGGCGGCCTTCTACGTCGACCACTTGGAAGTAGTCGCCTTTGCGGACTTCGTAGGCTTTCCCGGTTGAGGCTTGGACAGTGAAGTCGTTTGTTGGGTCCGCTAGTGGGGCGGGCAGATAGATTTCGCCGGGTTCGGGTAGCGAGGCGCGGTAGATGTAGACGATGAGGTCGGTCGGCGGGTTTTGGTCTTGGGGGTTCATCGGCCCGCCGGGGGCGGCTACGACCACCGCTATTGATTGCACCGCAGTGAAACTGGCTTTGCTGTCCGCTGGTGAATCAGCTTCGAACACCAGAGCGGGTCGGGCTCGGCTGAGATCAATGCCTTGTCGTTCGAGTCCAGCTCGGACCCGTCGAGCGTCGGTGAGTGGGGCGGACAGAATCGTACGGGTTCCGTTGCCTGAGTTCGTGTCGGCTGCGCTAGCCCCCAGTAGACCCGGGTCGCTCACCCCGTCAGCATCGAAGGCACTCAGCTCGCATTGCTGGCGACCTTCGGGGTCGATGATTTCGATTCGGTCTCCGGCGTTGAGCGCTAACGCGGTGGCTCCGCCACCGGTTACTCGATATCGCTCGGTGCCCGGGTCGAGTAGCCACAAGCCGGGCTCAAGCACTCGTGGCAATACAGAACTAATGCTCATCTGAGGAGGGGGTGGAGGCGGATACGGCAGAGAACATGTCCCATAACATCAGGATTGCCGCAGCGAGCGCAGCGAGAGCCACAATCACTGGACCAATGCCGACATCAGGGGGGCCGGTATCGGAGAGGTTGAGGATGGCTCGCCCGCTGACCGCTACGGCGAAGCCGGCACCGGTCCATGCCGGCCGGAACTTGACTTGAATCAAGACCAGGGTGATGAGCAGGGCAAGGAAGACGACCTTGCCGTCGTCAACGGCAAAACCTGTTGACGTCTTAGCGCCGCCGGTCTCCCAGGGAAGGAGTAGGGAGACAACGGCGATCACTAAGCAGAGCCGGGCCAAATGTAGACGGGTAAGCCTCACGATTGGCTTAGCTTGGGGTGAGGGGTTGTAGGGGGTACATAAACGTGAACTGTACCCCCTACCCCTTCTGGTGTCAGGCGCCTTTCTGGTGTCAGGCGCCGCCGACCAATTGGATGCAAATGACGACGAAGACGATGCAAGCAATCGAGAAGATGACGACCGCCCTCTCTACGCCTTTGTCATGGCCTTGCATCTCGTCGAACTCAGCTTGTTTTCCGGCCATGTTCAGCCCTCCATATTCGAGTTGTACTTGCCAGCAAGGCGTTCTGCAGATTCGTTGAGCAGGGCGTTTTCACGCCTGGTCACTGTGACTGCCGCATACACCGAGATGACGATGCCGATGAGCGTGATGAGTACCGTGGCGAAATTTCCGCCCGGTCCCCATGTGAAGTAGCCCGTGGTCCCGTCAGCGGCTTCTAGAGCCGCATCCCAACTGTCGTAGGGAAATGTGTTCATGTAGTTCTCCTTAAGTAAGTGAACGTTGATTCAGTTCGTGTTGTCGTTGGTTCGGCCATCTGACTTCTGTTGTCTTCGCTTGCGAATCCCCCAGTACCCGGCGGTGGCAACCACCAGGTACATGAGTGCGATTGCTGCGATGAACTGGAGCCATGTACCGGACACTCTCGTTATTTGAGGTCGGCGTAGGCCGCACGTAGCACGGCTTCGGCTGACTCTTCGGAACCGTCGGCGTTGATGATCGGTTCAGCGGCACGGCCGAACTCCGGATAGAAGTCCGTCTCGAACTCAGCCATGTCGAGGCCCTCGATCTCTACTTCGGGTGGGACCCTCAGCAGGTTCATCTTCTTGAGGATTCCAGAACCGATGTAGCCGGTGAGGAATGCCAGCGGGAAGAGGGTTGCGACACCCACGAGCTGACCAAGGAACGAGGTTTCCACCAGCGCTGCGCCGGTCGGATAACCCCCGGCGACAATACCGACAAGGAGTACGCCCCACATGCCCATGACGCCGTGGACTGATACTGCGCCAACAGCGTCGTCGATGCGGGCCTTCTGCTCGATCCAGTTGGCTGCGGCATACGCAAGCCCGGCGGAGAAGAACGCGATGATCAGGACCAGCGACGGGTTGTAGATATCGGCGCCAGCCGAAACCGCCACGACCCCGGCGAGGCCTCCAGACAGTGTCCAGAACGGATCACCCTTGGCGAAGATGTACCCGCCGGCGAAGCCGCCGGCGAAGCCCATCGTGATCGTGAAGGTGATCGCTGACAGTGTCGCTGGGTTGAAGTAGATGTTTGCCCAACCCGGCGTGGTGTCGGCGGTGATCGCTAGACAAGCCGCGTAGAACGCGTAGAACGCCGTGAAGATGATCATCAGGCCCATCAACGTCAGATGGAGGTTGTGCGGCTTGAACGCTCGCGTGCCTCCGTTTCTGTCGTATCGACCAAGTCTGGGACCTAAATTGAACAACACCCCTAGGGCGAAGATTCCGGCGATGCCGTGGACCACACCTGATGCGGCGAAGTCGTGGTAGCCGAAGTGGATTGTCATCCAACCTCCGTAGCTCCAGCCCCAGGCTGCGGCGACCACCCAGACCAGACCACCCATTAGAGCGGTCAGCCACAGGTAGGCCGAGATGCGGATGCGTTCGAGCACCGCGCCCGACATGATCGAACCTGTCGTCCAAGAGAACAGCACGAATGCGGCCCAGAAGACCCCACTAATGTTGTCGCCAAGGTTGGGTCCCATTGAGCCGTCCCATGGAACGCCGTAGCCGTCACCGCAGAAATACGCTCCTTCTCCCCCGGTGCCGTTCGGCGATGTGGTTGGCAAGAATCCTTCTTCCATACAGAAGTAGACCCACCACCCGAGGTAGTAGAACGTCGGTGTGACCACCGCGATTGTCATGATGTTCTTCATTGCCGTTGACATGATGTTCTTGCGGCGGCTTACGCCGGCCTCGTAGGTCATGAAACCCACGTGCAGCAACCACATGATCGCGACGGTGAAGAAGTAATAGGCCTCTGTGAACACTACTGACGTGTCCATAGGCACACCCCCAATTCTTCGTGCTAATTCCGACCTTATGGCCGGATATCGGTGACGTTAGCACAGGGGCAGCAAAGTGTCGAATGTCACTTGTGCTCTTTATGGCACTTTCAGCTGTTCAGCTAAGGTCTTCAGCTGTCTAGCTGCTGTCGGATTCGGTGATCTCAACCTCGATGACGGCACCGGTACCAGCGTCGATCCTCACCGTGGCGTGATGGAGGAAGTCGGTGCGGGACCCATCGGGATCGGCAACGGTGAACACCACTATCCACACAGCCCGCGTCGGTATGCCTTGGCGCAACACTCTCGCTTCAGTTTTCTCGGGCTCGAAATAGTCATCCTCGGCCTCAAAGGCGGCTGTGGCGATCGATAGGGCTTCCTCTCGACTCAGGTCGACTCCCGAGCAGCCACGGGTCACGAACACGACAACCAACAGCCCGGCAACGATGAATATCACCTTGCGGGGAGTCATCCAGTTTTTGAGTTTGGCAATCCAGTTACTCATCGGGCTGGTCACTTCGAGTCACTACGGGGCGCACGCACAAGACGCAAGACTATATACCCGACCACATGCGTGATTGCCACGAAGCTCACCCACCACAGAGTGATCTTGAGTCGGTAGCCGCGCTCTCGGCATTCCCAGAGTGTCAACAACACCGCCACGCCCAGAAACAACCACAGCACCAAGCTGTCGCGAGCGTCACCCACCAAGATCATCAGCCCCATGGCTTGAGCCTAAACCACATGTGGGCGGGTAACCAGACCAACAAAAGTCTTCGGTGGTTGGTCGGGGGGCTAACCGCCTGTGCGTATGCTGCTTGATGCCTGAGATTGTGTTGGGGCCACGGGTTCGGAAATCGCCCTACTATGAGGCGACAGTCGCCGCTGGGGTCAGCATTTTCACGATCTACAACCACATGTATATGCCGATGTCGTACGGTGATGTGGCTGAAGAATATCGGCGGCTGACTGAACGGGTGGCGCTTTGGGACGTGGCCGCCGAACGCCAGATCGAGATTGTCGGCCCCGATGCTGCGCGCATCACCCAGTACCTTTCTGCTCGCAACCTGGCGGGCCTGAAACCTGGTCGGGCTCGGTACGCGCCGATCTGTGATCATGACGGCTACCTCATCAACGATCCGGTGGTGTTGTGTCTGGCCGATGATCGGTTCTGGTTTTCGATCGCTGACAGCGACCTCGGATTTTGGGCCAAGGCCATCGCCAGGGAGCGTCGTGCCGATGTGCGGGTCTTTGAGCCGGATGTTTCGCCGCTGGCGATACAGGGGCCGTCGGCTGAAGATCTTGCGATTGACCTGTTCGGTGCTGAAGTCGTTGGTCCGCTGGGGTTCTTTCACCATGTTGGCGTGGAACTCGACGGGATTGGTCTGGTGCTTTGTCGTTCTGGTTGGAGCAAGCAGAACGGCTTTGAACTTTTCTTGACTGACGGGTCTCGGGGTGTGGAGCTGTGGGACCGGGTGCTGGCCGCGGGCGCTCGGTTCGGGATTGGGCCAAGCGCGCCCAATGCGGCCGAGCGTATCGAAAGCGGTCTTCTGTCTTTTGGGTCCGACAACGATTCGCAGACCGATCCGTTCGAGGCGGGGCTTGGGGCGTGGGTGAACCTTGACGGTGAATACGACTTCGTCGGCAAGGCGGCTCTGCTGGAGCGGGTTGAGCGTGGCATCGAGCGTTCTTTGGTCAACGTTTCTTTCACCGACGGTTCGGACTCGGCTGCGTCGCTGCCCCTGGAACATCCCCGTTCGGTGCGGTTGGACGGGCAGGTCGTGGGCGAGCTTCGCAACGCCATCTGGTCTCCTCGACTGGGTCACGGGATCGGCATTGCTTTGGTACACCGCTCAGCGACCACCCCCGGCACGCGCCTCGCTGTCGACATTGACGGCGTTGTGTGCTCTGTGGTCGTGGCCCCCGAACCCTTCGGCACCCCCCGTCGGCCCATCTCGGCAACCTGACCCCTCGGTGGTGGTAATCGTGGGGGTTTTGGGGTAGAAACAATGGTGTGTTGATCGTTGTTTCTCCGGCGAAGTCGCTGGACTATGAGTCGAAACTGGCCACCAGAAAACGGAGTGAGCCGCGGCTGCTGGATCGCAGCCGTGAGTTGGTCGAGGTGATGGCGCAGAAGTCGCCGACAGAGCTCAGCCATTTGATGTCGATCTCGTCTTCCCTGGGGGAGCTCAATCACGAGCGCTTCCAGGATTGGGAGACTCCGTTCACTCCCGAGAATTCCCGCCCTGCGGTGCTGGCCTTTAACGGCGACGTGTATATGGGCATGGAACCACAGACGTTCAGTGAACGTGATTTCACGCATGCCCAGAAGATGCTGCGGATTCTGTCGGGTCTTTATGGGGTGCTTCGTCCGCTTGATCTGATGCAGCCTTATCGGTTGGAGATGGGAAGCAGGGTTGCTACTGCTCGCGGCAAGGATCTGTACGGTTTCTGGGGTGACTCGATCACCGATGTGCTCAACGCCGATATCGAGGCGAGTCCTGGTGCGATTGCTCTGATCAACTTGGCTTCAAACGAGTATTTTGGCGCTGTCAACACGAAGCATCTGGACGCGCGCCTGGTCAGCCCAGTGTTTTTGGACTCCAAGAATGGTGCCGAGCCGAAGATAGTGAGTTTCTTCGCCAAGCGAGCCCGGGGGTCGATGGCCGGTTGGATTATCCGCAATCGAGTGAGTTCTGTTCGGGCTCTGATGGAGTTTGACGAGGACGGCTACAGCTACGACCCCGATCGCTCAGACCCCAACCGCCCCGTTTTCGTCCGCTGAGTTATGTACGTTATGTATAATTATCAAAGTTTGTACTATTGGTTTCGAATAGTACATAACTGATGTACATAACGGGCTATTGCCATCAGAGAGGGTGTTCTTGGGGTTCTAGGTGGAGGTGGGGGTCGGTGTAGGGGTTGGCGCGGGCTAGATCTTCGTTGAGGTCTGCGCCGAGGCCGGGGCCTGTGGGAGGGATGACGTAGCCGTGGTGCCAGTTGATGGGTGTGGTGAGGAGGTCGGCGTAGAAACCGCCGAAGGTCTGGATCGATTCGAGGATCAAGAAGTTGGGTGTGCAGGTGGCGAGGGCAATGTTGGCGAGGGCTTCGATCGGGCCGCAGTAGAGGTGCGGGGCGATTTGCACGTGGTGGGTTTCGGCTATGGCCGCGATTTTCTTGGTTTCAAGGATTCCTCCGGATCGGCCGAGCGCGGGTTGGAGGATGGCGGCGGCTTGGGCTTCGACCACTCGGGCGAATTCGTATTTGGTGGTGAGGCGTTCGCCGGTGGCGATCGGGATGGATGTTTGGCGGGCGACTCTGGCCATCTCTGCGATGTTGTCGGGCGGTACGGGTTCTTCGAACCACATCGGGTCATAGGGTTCGAGGGCCTGGGCGAGTCGGATGGCGCCGGCTGCGGTGAATTGGCCGTGAGTGCCGAAGAGCATGTCGGCTTTGGTGCCGACGGCTTCGCGGATGGCCGACACGAAGGCGCGGCTTCGTTCGATTACTTCAAGGCTGGGCATGTGGCCGTCGTAGACGGTGTAGGGGCCCGCGGGATCGAATTTGACCGCGGTGAAGCCTCGCTCTACTTCTTCTGAGGCTCGTTGCGCGGCTAGTTGGGGGTCGCTGTAGACGCGGTTTTCGGTGTAGGCGTGTCTGCTGTCGGTTGGTGAGGGATAGAGGTAGGTGTAGCTGCGGAGCCGTTCGTGTACCTGGCCGCCGAGCAGTTCATAGACCGGTTTGTCGACTGCTTTGCCGATGAGGTCCCAGCAGGCGATTTCGATTCCGCTGAGCACGCTGATGAGCGATAGGTCGGGCCGTGACGTGTAGCCCCGTCCGTAGACGTTGCGCCAGAGAGCCTCGACGTGGAACGGGTCGTGGCCGACTACGTGGCGTTCGCAGACGTCTTCGATCATCCGGGCGACGACATGGGGGTTGAAGGTGGCGGTGTAGACCTCTCCGTAGCCGACTGTGCCGTCGTCGGCCACGAGTTTCACGAAGATGAAGTAGCGGCCACCGAACGATGGCGGCGGATTGCCGACCACAAAGGTTTCAAACGTTTCAACCTTCACCCGGACCTCCTCGTATGCCCGCAATCAAAGGCTAGTTGGCGAGTCTGTCCAAGGCGTCCTGAGCGATTTCTGGACTACGTCGAATCGCGGCTCGCAGTTGGAAAGCTTCGAACCCGTGCTGTTAGTTGCTCCTGCACGTCAAGGCAGACAGAACCAGATTTGGCGCGCTAGTTCGGAGTCGAATCTTCCTGCTTTGGCTTGGGCGTCCAACTGCTCGCGGCTCAGCCCGACCTTATCCAGTTCGCGCTGTACGGCTGCATCCAACTGCGCGCGCGAAGGATAGTGGACGATGGACTCTTCGCTGTCATGCGAAGTTCCATCAATCGGGTATTCAGCTGTACGCGGCCCAGACATACGTCTAAGGGTACACGGGGTGTGTGTCAGTGCGCATGCAGGCGCAGATGAACGTTCGGGACGTGGGTCGCCGGGTATGTTGGGGGTGTGTCGTGGGGTGTGTGTTTGGAGAGGGTGAGGAAGCAGTGGCCGGGGGTTGGGGCGGCGGGGGCGACGCTGTTGTTGGGGCTTTGGCGGCTCGATGTGCCGACTCCGCACTATGACGAGCCGCTGTATGCGGCGGTTGGGCGGCGTTATCTTGACGGCGACCTGAATCACACTTTGGAGCATCCGCCGGTCGCGACTTACGCGTTCGGGGTTGCTCAGTTGTTGTTTGGGGATGGGATTCCGTCGGCTCGGCTGGCTTCGTTGGCTGCTGGTGTGGTGACCACTTTTTTGGTTTGGTTGTTGGTGTCGCATCTGGCGGGTCGAAACGTTGCTGCGTTTGCTGCGTTGGCGTGGGCTTGTTTGCCGCAGTCGTTGAGTGCTGGTGAGGTTGGCACGATCATTGAGCGGCCCGAGACGGTGGCGTTTCTTGAGTCGATCACAACGATGTTCATGGTGGCGGCGGTTTGGGCAGGTGTGAGGGCCTTGTCCGATGAGCGGTGGCGTTGGGTGGTTGCTGTGGGCGTCTTTGTGGGCCTTGCCACGGCTACCAAGTTGACGGGTTCTCTGGTCGGGCCGCCTATTGTTTTGGCGCTCTGGTTCACCCGGCGTTCGCGGCTCAGTTTGTATCAGGGGGCTGTGGCTGCGGGCACGTCGTTGGTCGCTTGGGCTGCTACTTATGCACCTTATGGGCGTGCGGCGAATGAGGCGTGGGTTGGATTGTGGAATGCGACCACGGCTCATATGGGGGCGGGTCATCGGCAGTATGTGGCTGGTGCGGTGTATGACAATCCGCCTTGGTGGACTCCATTTTGGCATCATCTTGATGCTGACGGTTTGTTGTTGAGCGCTGTGTTGGTGGGTCTTGTGTTGTTGTCGGTGCCGCGTTGGCGTCAGCCGGAGGTGGCGTTGGTAGCGGGTACGGCGGCGCTGGTTGTGACGGCTCTTTGTTTGTCTTCGATTCAGCTTCGGCATTACCGGTTGGTGGTGTTGCCGTTCTTGTTTGTGTTGGCGGCCGTGGGCGCGCAGGTGTTGTGGGCGAGACGGGAGCGGGTGGCTCGGGTGGCGGCGGTCGTGGTTTTTGGGATTGTGGGTTTGTTCGCAGCCGATGCTGTTGGCGACCGGGTCACTTTGCAACCGGCGGGATATGCGGCGGTTGGGGAGGTTCTCGAGGCTGAGGGTTTCGGTGACAGGGTTGTTTACGTTTTCGGGTCGCCGCATCTGCAACGCTATTACTTGGGAGATCGTGTGGTCGGGGGTGTGTCGGGTGATCCGATTCCTGTTGGTGCGGTGGTTGTTACTGAGCAGAATTGGGAGTTGCGTTTCCCGGTTCAGCGTGACGGCGTTGTGCTGTGGGGGTCTGAAGGTCAGCAGTTGTCGTTGTCTGAGGCGCGTGACGGTCGTCAACTTGGCCCTGTGACTCTCTGGTTGCCTTAGCTGGGCCGACAATTCCGTGGCGTTGGTGGTCGGGAGCAGAGAACTCCGCGAGTTCTGCCAAGGTGATTCCGTCACTCGCGCCGTTTCAGGACTCGTTCACCGTCGGGAAGTGTAACGATCTTCCATTCCGAGCGGGAAGCGGTGCGCCAGTCCGGTGCGCAACGGTCAAGGAGTTGCTCCACTTCCAGAAGCCCTTGTGCATGCTCAAGCAGATCTTGAGGATGTCCCGCAATATAGAGGTCCGCCGCGGTCACTGTGGTTTGGTCTGACAGCCGCATATTCAGCCAACCGGCGGGTTCGTCCACCGGACCAACTTCTTGGAGCAAATCCAAAAAGCTTGCGAGGCGGACCAGGGACCAGCGGTGTTCAGATGAAATCGACTCGCCTGCTCTCCACTTCCGGACCGCTGATACCGACACCCCGCAGAGTCGGGCGATCTCGGACCAGCCCAGCCCACGGCTTGTGGAGAGTTCTTGTAACAATAACTCGTACGCGTCAAGCTTAAGCTGCTTCGACTGATTGGATGTCTGGGATTGCGTTGTGGTCAAATTTCTCCTCGGAAACGCACTCGTGATTTGTCAGCACCCGCCGGGGGTTAGGGGACGGTTACTACGTCGCCGGAGCGGGTGCTGGTGTCGTAGGCGGATATCACCTCGAAGGTGCAGCCGATGGCGTTGCATGCGCTGACTTTGGCGGCGTAGGTGCCCGAGTCCAGGCCGGTGACCGTGTAGCTGTGGGTGCCTATATCGACTGTGGTGCTGCCGCTGCTGCCGGCGGCACCGGCTTGGGAGGGGAACCATCTGATCTTGTAGCTGGTCACGCCGTCGAGCCCTTGTCCGCTGGAGCCCCAGGTGATGATCTTGGTGCTGTCGGGTTCGTTTGCAGGTGCGTCGTTGATCCGTACCGCGAAGATCGACACGTTGGTCGGCACGCCTGCGGTCTTGACGATCGGGGCATACCCCGAGGTGCCCACGAATCCGGAGCGAGTCACGGCTCGGGCCCGTACTTGGTAACTAGCTCCTTCTTCCAGGCCCTGGACCTGTGCGGTCAACGCACCCAGCGGGAAGTCGGTGCCGGCGGATTCGGTGTCGCCGTCGACGGTTTTCCAGACGTGTGCTGAATAGCGGGCATCTGGTACTGGTTTGTCGGGGTCGGCGAGTCGGCGGTATTGAACTTCGTAGCCGGTGATCGGGGGTCCGCCGTTTGTTCGCGTGACGGGGGACCAGGTGATCGTCAGCTCTGTGCCGTTGCCGGGCGAGCCGTCGCTGTTGACTCTTGGCGCGGTTGCGGTGACAATGCCGGGTGCGGGCGGTACTGCTGAGGTGTACCCGCTGATTTCGTAGCTGTATTCGCCCGTTCCGACTGCGTTGACGGCGCGGATCACTACGAAGTAGGTGGTGCCGTCGTCGAGTCCGGTGATGGTGTGGCGGTGGGCCGGTGCGTCGACTCTGATGTCGGTTTCGAATTGGCCGGTGTCGCCTTCTGCGTAGTTGAGCAGGTAGTGGGTGATGGGAGTGCCGCCGTCGTCTGGTGGGTTCCAGGTCACGGTCAACAACTTGAATCCGGGCTCGATATCGATGTTGGCTTCGGAGTCGAATTCGTCGGCACCGATGCTGCCGGGTTGGGTTGCTGGGGCCGCCGAGGTCATTGCCCAGGGGCCACCTTCGGTTGGGGTCGGGTTGTTTGTGGAACCGTCGCCGTCGTGGTCGTTGGTTGCTCGGACTCGCACGTCAAAGGAGACGCCTCGTCCGGTAGCGGAGCCACTGCGACGGTCTTTGAGTCCGGTGATGGTGACTGTTCGGCTGTTGATGTGAGCGGCTGTGAGGATGACTTTTGTCCAGTCTCCGGCGCGTACTTCGTCGTAGGCGTCTGGTGAGCTTCGGGGCACGAAGGATTCGCGGTATTCCACGACATAGCCGAGCACGGCGTTGGTGCCGTTGTTGGCGGGTGGGTCCCAGGTGACTAGCAGCGATTCGGGGTCGACTACGACTGCGTTGCCGCTGGTGTCAACTGCTGGCGGCGAGCCGGCCGCGACGTTGCGTGGGGCGGCGGGCACAGCCTTTGGTATTGCGGTTACTGCAGGTGAGGGGTGACTCCTGCCCGAGCCAGATATGGCTTTGACCGACACGGTGTAGCCGAAGCCGTTGCTGAGTCCGGTGATAGTTGTTGAAGTGACTGAGCCGGTTACGTTGATTTGTTGGGGTGTTCCGCCCGACGAGTAGGTGATTTCGTAGCCGGTGACAACGCCGCCGCCTGTGTCGGCGGGTGGGGTCCAGATGACTTGCAGGGCTTCATGGGCTGACAGCACTCCGGTTGTGTCCAGGCCGGGAGGCCCTGGTACTTGTACCGGTGTGGCTGTTGCTGAGACCCAGCGCCAGGGACCGGTGGAGCTGGTCTTGGCGTTGACTGCTCGTACTCGTACGTCGCAGGGTTGGCCGTTTTCCAGGGCGGTAATGGTGATCGAGTATTTCTCGGTTGGGACGTTGGGCACGTCCACTCGGCCCGCTGGATTGCCGGGAATTCCGGTGGTGACCCAGCCGGTGCTGCCGCTGCTGGTCGCGCAGTTGCGTTCGACTCGGTAACTCTCAACGGGTTCGCCGCCGTCGTCTCGCGGGGCTCGCCATTCGGCGATCAGTTCTGTACCTGATGTTTCAGAGGGGGTGACAGCGAGTTCTGAGGGGAGGTCGGCGCCTACGGTGCTGGGGCTGATTGGTTTGCCGTTGGGCGCTGGAGTCAGTGAGCCTTGGCCGTAGGCGTTGATGGCGGTGATCCAGACGTAATACGCCGAAGGGTTGGCTGCGATGGTGTTTCGCAGGCCGGTGATGGTGTGGCTGCGTTGAGCCGCGTCGTCGATCAAGAACTCGAGGGGTTTGACTCGGCGGTTGGCGGTCCATTGGACGAGGTAGCCGGTGATGTCGCTGCCGCCGTCGTCGGTAGGTGGTTCCCAGGTCAGGGTGAGTTCCATGTTGCCGGATTCGACGTTGAAGTTGCTGACTAGTCCTGGTGCGACGGCCGGGGTGCCGGTTGTTTCTACCGACCATGGTCCGTTGCCTCCGGCGTTTACGGCGGCGACTCTGAGCGTGTATTCGGTTCCTTTGGTGAGGTCGGGGATTTTGGTTGTTGGGACCCTGGAGCTTTGTTGACGAGTTGTTGCGTAGTCTTCGTCGCCGGATTTCCATTGCACGACGTAGCCGGTGACGGTGTTGCCTCCGGTGAAGCTGGGGCCTTCCCAGGTAACGGTCAGTTCGGTGCCGTCATCGCCGCTGGGTTCGGTCGTGAGACCGCTGGGGGCTTCGGCGGTGGTGTTGGTGAGAGTGCGATACAAGCGGGCAATGAACGATGCCATTTGTTCGCGTGTCACTCCGGCTCTGGGTGAGAATGTGGTTGGTGTGGTGCCGGTGGTGACTCCGAGGCCGTAGATCTGAGCGATTGCTTTCTGCTGTTCTGGCGAGCGGGTGCCGATGTCGGTGAATTCGGTGTTGACGACTGGCGCGTCGACGCCGGTTACTGCTTTGTGCAGGCGCGCTATGAACAAGGCCATGTGTGATCGAAGCACGGCGCTTCTGGGCGAGTACGTGGTGGTGGTGGTGCCTTTGGTGATGTCGAGTCCGTAGATGCGGCCGATGTCGTTGACGGCGAAGGAGTCTTCGGGTACATCGGTGAAGGGCGTCTCGGCGATTTCTGCTGGGTTCCCGGTCACTTGGCGATAGGTGCGCGCCATGAATGCGGCCATTTCTTCGCGGGTTACTTCGTCACGTGGGCGGTAGCGGTTGTCTGACGTTTGAGTGATGCCGAGTTCTAGTAGGCAGCGGATGTCGTTGAAGGCGAAGCTGTTGGGGTCGACATCGGTGAATGGCAGCGTGCCTGTGTCGGATGGGCAGGTGACGGTGTCTTCGGTTTCGGTTTCGGTTTGGGCGGTGGCTGTGGTTGTAGCTAGTCCGACTGTGCTGGCGAGCATGATAAGGGCTATCGCTGCTCGCATGAGGCGAAGCAGGTTTGACCGAGTTGATCGGTATGACTTCAGTGCCCACGCTTTTTTGTCGGTGACTGCTGATCTCATCGCTGCTCCGTTCTGGCGTTGGCTTCTCGCGTTTCGCCAACTGCAGTCGAATCTACCGCCTATGTGCTCAACATTCAGAACAAAGGGTGCTTGAAAGCCCCGATTCTGGGTTGGTCCGGGGGATGCGCAGGTTCAGGCTGGTGCGAATTGCTAGGCCGCTATGAAGACCGAGCCGCAGATGGACACAGTCATCATTGACCGTGTGCGCAGCGATAGCTGGCGGCGCCCGGATCGCTTGACCGTACATGTGATGGTTCAGGGCCTATGGGTACTTCTGCGACAGCCTCAGGCGTCGCCCTTCCAAGGGTCCGGTTTCAGTGTTCTGTCGTATTCGCGGAGGGGATGCCGTTCGGGGTCGAGCCGCTCGCCCGTGTCCCAAGGTTCGAAAGCGTTCTTGATGTTGCCCAGTCCTGTCGTGGCAAGTTCCGGGTAGTGACGGAGGATCACCGTCTTGAAGTCGCTGTCGTCGATCCAGGCGAGGCCTTCCCTCGTGTATGTCTGCTCGTTGTAGCAGTCGGTGTAGAACCGGTCCGATTGCAGCCTGCGGGTTGCGTTCAGAATGAATATCTGGAACAGCGTCTCGCCGAAGCCGAATCCGGTTGGCCGATGCTGCTCGGCCAACGTTCCGACCATCAGGTCGAGCTTCTCCACGCCGTCCGGCCCGTCCCCGTAGACCTCTTCGAGTTTGCGCTCATGCTCTGTGTCATCGGTAAGGTCGCTGAATTTCTGGATGGGGTTGAGGCCCAACTGGCGCCGGAACTCGTTGTATCGGGGCACGCCTCGCTCGCGTGCCCGAAGTATGTCGACCGCTGCCATGTCGAACACCGGGTTGCCCGGGACGCTCAGTTCCCGCATGAAATCGGGGTAGTTGTTGAGCACCAACTGGCCAGGGTGCTGAACACCGAACGAGAAGAACAGATCGGCCATTGGCGTTGTGCTCGTGAGCTTCGCGGATCCCGCCTGCCGAGTCTCGGTGAACGGCACCTCACGCACCGCCTCGGCAGCGTCCGTGCTCCTGATCTGGATGGTTTCGGGGAGCAGTGAGTGCAGGCGATAGACCTCGACGAATTCTTCGGTGAGGCCGTAGGGCTCGCCATGTTTATTGATCGGGTTGCCGACCACGCCCCCCATCTCCGGGTTTCGCACATTGATGGAAGCGACCGTCTTCTTGTCTTTGCCGGTTCTGAGCAGGTTCGTCAGCAGGCCGTACCAGTTGGCGTGCAGCGCGGAATCGAGGCCACGATTCGGGAGGATGGCGGGGGTCCATTCGACAGTGTGGATCTTTGCCATCACCGCGGCGTTGATCAAGCGAGCCACGTTGAACAGGCGGGTGTCGTCCCAATCGGGGTACGACTCGTGCAGTCGGTCGCAGATCGCATTGTGCTCCCTCGTGAAGAGGGTGTGCAGCATGGACAGGCCCACCCACCAGCTCCGCGTGAATCCGGTCTGCTCGATCCCCCTTCGGTCGAGCGGCAGCTTGCCCGTGTCGTCCAGCCTGAGCTTTCCCCCGGTCCCGGTTCGGAGTCGGTCGACGGTTTCATGATCGCTTCCGTATATCTGTGAACCGTCCCACCAGTGGGTCACCTCATTGATGAACGTTGCTGGTGTCTGGTCCTTGTCGGGCATGCGGGTCGGATCTGCCTGGGTTTTGCCGATGAAGATCTTCGTCTGTCGGTATTTCTTGCGCGCCGGATCGTCCTGCGCCAACGGTATCTCATGCACCTCGTTGATCAGAGGCTCGCCGTGATGCACCCAATCATGGTTCTGGAAGTTGATCCATGATGCAGCCAAGAGATTGAGGAAGGGCACTTCTTTCATCTCGCCCTGCCTGGCCAGCAGTGTACGACTGACCTCCCGAGGGTTCGGCGTCATGAGCGTGTCGCCGGTTTCCGGTCGTATGACAGAGTTCGTGACATTGCGCGGGAAGCGCGTGCCGGCTGCACCCTCCTTGGGGTCGGCGAGATTGTTCCAGCTCCCGTCCGCGGTGCGAAAATGGACGACACCCGGTGGCGGGGGGAGTCCTTCCGGCTGGAAGCCGACCAGGCTGCCGGCTGGGTAGGTCGTCTTGAGGTTGTTCCGGTTGAGCTTCTCGCGCATGTAGGCGAGCGTCAGTATCCCGAGAACGAAAGGCCTGCGGTACCAATTCGTCCAGATGTCGTCGCGATATCCGGCCACCCGGCCCACGACACGGCTCAGCGTGCTCATGAGCACCGACGCGACGCTGCCCATGAGGTTGCCGATCAGGATGCGCAGCCGCCGGAGCATCCCGGTTCTCGGGGCGTCCATGGGTGTCGTCGGCATGGCGCCGCTGTGCACGACCGGTTCGGCGAGCAGTGCATCGCGGTCGAAGAAGCTGATGTCGGGGACATACACACTCACCTCGGCGATGGCATTCGCGCGGCATTGTGCCAGCATCTCCTGCCACAGCTGATGGCCGGGATTGCGTGCCAGTGCCCGCTCGTAGTCCGATGCCGCCTCACCGTATTGTTCGAGGTGGTAGCGCGCGGCGCCGGCGAGCGCCGAGAGATTCCCGTCGGGATCATCTGCCCCCAACCCGCTCAACGCCTCGAGCGCCTCGGCGTGTCGGCCTGCCTCAACGAGACGTACGACCGCAGCCTGTTGTTCGGATACCTGCTCGTCGTTCATGATTTCTCCTCGACGTGAATTCGTTCGTGTCGGTCTCGTACCGAAAGCCGCAGTCGGGGAACGACCGCGGCATCGGATCCTGCGACAGCGCGTCGCATCGTGTCCGCCGACGTGTCCCTGTGGTGCTCGGTGAAGCAGTGCAGTATCTCTGTTCCGGCCGGCACACGGCGGCCTTCGAACACGTCCTGGTCGCGGGCGGCAACAAACGTGCGCGTCACTGGAGGGAAGAGACGACAGACTTCCAGCAGGCATGCTTGCAGGTACTCCATCTTCATCACCGCGCTATGAAGACCGAGCCGCAGATGGAGACAGTCATCACGACAATTGCCACAACGAACGCCCAAACATCTCTGCTGCGTCTGTCCGACAGTTCCGCGAACCGGGTATCGACCGCCGCGAACCGGGTGTTGATCTCCGCAAACTGCTCGGCGAGCTGTTCGCGGAGTTGCGCGAACTGGACATCCATCTTGGCGTTGAGTTCGACGAATCCGGCCTGTGTCTTGACCTCAAGGTCTGCCAGGTCACGTTTCGTGGCGAACTGCTCCCATCCTCCAGGTGGTTGCTGTACCATAAGGAACTCCGCTTCCTGTTGACCTATCGTGTCGGCAAGACTGCTGTAGATCTCGGTTCGCTGCTGCTCTGTCAGGGCCACTATGGTCTCCCATCCAATTCGTAATGATCGAGTCAGGGGGGGAGTGGCTTACGGGCATCACAGTACCATCAAAACTATTCAGAAATACTAGTTCTGCTTGATATTGGTTCTACCGCAGGCAGGGGGATGGTCAGGGGTTGGGGATGTCGATGGTGGGGGTGTCGGCGTCGCTGTCGGTGTCGGTTGACTGGGCGATGATTTCGACGCTTTGTCCGATGGGGTTGATCGCGGAGACGACCACTACGTAGGTGCCGGGGGCTAGATCAGTGATGGAGAATTCGCTTGCCGATTTGCCGGGGATGTCGGCGCTGCCGGTTGTGTCGCTGTCGCCGCCAAGAAATGGGAACCATCTCACTCGGTAGCCGGTGATTGTGCTTGTGGTGTCGGTTGCTCCGACGCTGGTCCACGTCACGTTGAGTGTGGATTTGTCGTCTGGGTCGAGCTCCACCTCTGGTTCGAGGGTGACATCGCGATCATCCTCAACGGTCAGGACCCCTTGGCTGTCTTTGTCTACGACTGGCACACCTGCAAGGACGGCTGAGTCGGAGTAGCCCGCGCTGCCGTCGACATAATTTGTGAATGCTCGGATCCGTACCTCATAGCTGTAGCTTTTGACGAGCCCTCCGATCGTGCCGTTTGTGGCGTCGGCGGGGAAGTCTTGGATGCCGGCGGTGTCTGCGTCGGCATCTGCGACTGCCCAGCCGATGTTGTTGATGTTGGTTCTAGTAAAAGCGGCTGCGGCCGCGGCCGGGGCGGTGACACGGTATTCCGCTCGGTATCCGGTGATCGGGCCACCGCCATTGGATGCAGTTGCTGGGACCGCGGACCATATGAGATCCAGGGTTGTACCGTTACCGCCAGGCGTCGGGCTTACCGTGACTGATTTGGGGGCCGACGGTATACCGCGGGTATCTGCATATTGTTCGGGCGAGTTTGCGCCTTCGCCGATGCTGTTCACAGCTCGGACCCACACGACATAGCCGGTGTCTCCGCAGAGTCCAAACCCGGAATCTGAGTTGGGGCACAGGCCGGTGAGTGAGAGGATGGTCTGTGATGCGTCGACTTGGATCTCGGTGTATGGCAACCAGACTGGTAAGGCGATTGCATACCGCACCACGTAGTGAGTGATGGGGCTGCCCATGTCGTCGGGCGGGAGCCAAGCGACGTTCAGTGACCTGTAGCCGCTTTCGACATCAATCCAGGCCACTGAGTCGGGTACGGTGGCCGGTATTCCAAAGCCATAGCCGTACAGTCCGAAGCCTCCCGTTGGCGGGGGTCCGGTCACTGCGTTTGTGGCCGCGACGCGGATGTCGTAGGACTTGCCTGTGGTCAACCCTGTGATGGTCACGGTCCTGTTTTCGATGTCGATCTCACCGATGGGGTCTTGATCCCAACCAGTGTCATCTCCTCCAGATTTACGAACTTCAACGACGTAACCGTTCACTTCGCCTGTGCCGTTGGGTGCGGGGGCATCCCAGGTCGCTATCAGTGTTTCGCCGTGGTCGGGGTAGGGGTCTCCGTTGGGAAGGGTCAACGGCGGAACGCTTCCCCATACATTTGTCGGTGCGGTGGGCACAGGTTCAGGGGAGCCTTCGGCTACCGCGTCAACGAAGGATTCATCGCCGGCTACGGTGTCTGCCGGAAGGACGCTTTCGCCTCGGGCATTGACGGCTTGGACCGTCACCCTATAGTCAAAACTATTGAACAATCCGGTGATCGTGTAGGACCTCTGGCTGCGAGGGACTTTGACCTCACCGAGGGGTCCGCCGGAGGCCCATGACACTTTGTATCCGGTGATGGGGCTGCCACCATCTGCATCGGCCGGGACTCCTGTCCATGTGACTTGAAGGGATTCGTGGGTGCTTCTGATCGCAACGTTTTCCGGCGCGCTCGGCTTGCTGTCCGGGGTGCCTCGTGCCAAGACCCAGCGACTTCTGAGCGTTGGTTCGTCGTCGATTTGCTGATCGCCGCTGTCGTCTGCGTCGTGATAGCCGTTCGCCCGAACCCTGATCTGGCAGGGATCTCCGTTGGTCAAAGGTTCGTCGCCTTCGAGAGGCAGGAGTTTCATCTGCCTCTCAGCGGGTGTGGGTGTGTGCGTTACGGTGTCGCCCCAGGAACGGTCGGATCCACATTTGTGTTCAATCGTGTAACCGAGAAGAGTCGTTCCACCGTTGTCTGCGGGTCCCAGCCAGGTAACAGTCAACCCTCCGTCAGTTCCAGTGGCCCTGAGGTTGCGCGGCGCGCTCGGTGCTTCGGGCCTCGGCGTGAACGTTGCCGGGAAAGCGCCTAAACGCAGGGTCGTGATCGTGCCGGCACCTGCAGCGTTCACAGCTTGGATTGTCACGGAATGTCGTACACCGTTCTGCAAGCCACGAAGGACGTGCGACCTGACGCGAGGATTGTCGATGTCAAACTGTTGGAGGGCATCACGGCCTTCCGCCCAGCGGATCGCATAGCCGATGATCGGGCTTCCGCCGTTGTCGCTCGGGGGTGCCCAGCTGAGCTTCAGCGACTCGTTGGCGGCCACTACTCTGAACGAGCGAACCAACCCTGGAACGGTGGCTGGGACAGCCGACGCTTCGTCGAACCAGTCGCCGATGCCTGCATCGCTCACCGCGGCGACACGGAAGGTGTATCGGGTGCCTTTGGTGAGGCCGTCGAAGTTGGCTGAGGTGGCGTCGACAGACATCTGTCTGTTATCGGAGTAGGCGCTGTTGCCAGACTTCCACTGGACGACATAGTGCGTAACGGCTTCAGTGCCGCTGTCGAAGGGGGGTGCCCAGCTGACCTCGAGTGCATCTCCGTCCTCGCCGCTGATCGCGGCTTGCACACGGACCGGAGCTAGAGGGGGGATCACCTCGGGGAGGGTCACCTCGGGGGGGATCACCTCGGGGGGGATCACCTCGGGGGGGATCACCTCGGGGGGGATCACCTCGGGGGGGGTCACCTCGGGGGGCCGGGCATCAAGCAGCCGATACATGCGTGCGATGAACGAAGCCGTCTGGGCTCGGGTGGCGTTGTCGCTTGGCGAGTATTCCGTGGCGGAAGTACCGGTTGTGATCCCTAGGGCGAAGATTTGAGCGATCGCGGTTTGTTCCTCGGCGCTGCGATCGCCGATGTCGGTGAATTCGGTTGCTGGTGCCGGTGCGCTGCTTGGTTCTACGGCCTCGTAGAAGCGTGACAGGAAGACGGCGATGTGGGCGCGCGACACAGCGCCGTCGGGCGTATACGTTGTGGCGGCTGTGCCGGTGGTGACGCCGAGTCCGTAGATGCGAGCAATGCTGTCGGCGGCCCAGTGGTCTGTTGGTACATCGGTGAACGGCGTCTCGACCACGTCTGCGTCTGTGCCCGTGACCGCTTTGTAGGTACCTGCCATGAACGCTGCCATCTGGGCGCGCGTCACGTTTTCGTCGGGTCGGAACGAGCCGGTCGTCTGTGTGATCTCCAGTTCCAGCAAACAGCGGATGTCGTTGAATGCGAAGTGCGTTTCTGGAACATCGGTATACGGCAACGTGCCCTCGCCGGAGGGACACAGCTCACCGCCGGTCTGCGCGCTCGATGGGACCGCGGCCAAGCCGAGACTGGCTACGACGGTGAAGGCCAGCGCCATGGGAGCGAGTCGAAGCCCGCTCGACCGAAACGCTCGACTACGCACCTTGCGCGGCGTTCCCTCTCGGTGTTGCTGCTGAACTCAATACTGCTCCATAGCGGTTCGGCTCCCAGCAACGCTCCAAGACGCAGAAAACCCGATTTCAATAACTCGATACTATAAACATACTATAAACATACTATAAACACAGCACGATATTCACGCCGTTCAAGTCGATATGGTTCCGGGAGTGGGTCGAACGGCAGAAGGAGCACATCGAGATCCATTCCTGAGGAAAAGGTTCCTGAATGGGAGATCCATTCCTGAGGAAAAGGTTCCTGAATGGCCGATCCATTCCTGAGGAAAAGGTTCCTGAATGGGAGATCCATTCCTGAGGAAAAGGTTCCTGAATGGCCGATCCATTCCTGAGGAAAAGGTTCCTGAATGGGAGATCCATTCCTGAGGAAAAGGTTCCTGAATGGCCGAGTCCGACGGTGATGTAGATCCCGAGTCGGTACCTGAGAGTCTCGACACGGTCTCCGCTCACAGTGGAGACGACGCTCTTGCCCACGGGGTCCGCACCGAGGGTTTCTACAACGTTTCTGGAGATCATCGTGACCTGAGCGCCCGTATCGACCAAAGCCGGGACGGGTCACTCTTCGGACCGTCGGGTGGTACAGCGATCGTCGCACCAACAATAATTTGGTTCTCAACAATCTCAACTTTGAGTGTGGGCATGACGGCTATGCGAGCGTAATCGACATAGCACCAAGGTGGATTGGCTTCTCCCCGACCGTGACAAGGGTGAACTTCCCAAGTCCGTATTTCTCGTAACCGCTGGCATACGCCATTCCCCGGTCCTCAAACACGTCAATAACCTTTCTGTCGTGCATGAGGAGGGTCTTGCCGAAATGGGTGCGCTCCATCTCTTCTTGGAGTTCGTTCACATAAGCGTCGTAGTTTTCTTGGACCTGCTTGTCAGTGATGTTCATCGGTCTCTCCCAGCCTTTTTGCTCTCCGTTCCGCCCTCACCGTTTCCCTCATCCCGGTACTGGTTCATCGCGGCCCGGGAGGCTGCCGCGAGGTGATCCGAGATCTTTTGACAGTGCTCATGGATCCTCTGGTTGTGCTTCAACCCAGGCCACAGGGAATTGGTTGGATCACCTAGCCATAGTCTGCGGTTCAGGTGGTCTTCGAATCGCGATTGAGATTCTTCGATGCGCTCGAACGCATCAGCGAGAACCGTCACGGTCGCTCCTCTCTATTTCAATCTTTTTTGGGGAGGGGGAAGCTAGAGGTTTCCTTCTGTAGCGGCAACTCTAAATCTGCTGTAGCTGATCTCGCAACGGGCGCGACTTATCTCGACCGGCTACGCGGTTTGGTTTGGTAGCCTCGTGATCCTTATGAGCGACCAACCTTTCGAAGTCGGGGACACCGTGAAAGTCAAAGGTTCCCCTCCGCGTGCGCCGAAGATGACCGTCACCAAAATAGCGACGCTGGAGGGTGACCTCACGGCCTGGGTGACTTGGTACGGAGACACGGAATGGAACGAACACCGCTTTCCCACCGAGGCGCTCAAGCAGGTCAACGCCAGTCCAAGTTAGTCACGGATGAGTGCAGCGAACTGGACGGACAACCGTTTGGACCGGTGACTGCATCGAAGTGATGCGCGGCATGAACACCGCGTCAGTTGACCTGATCTATCTTGACCCGCCGTTCAACTCCAACGCCGCCTACGCCGGTCCCACCGAAGCAAACGCGTCAAACGCGCCCGCTTGCGGGTTCCGCATCACGTTGCGCATACTAGAGGCACCCCCCAACTAGAGGTACACCACATGTCTAACGACGCGGCTTCACAAGTCGAATCGAACTACGCCATCTACCTCGATAAGTACAAGGACGAGGCAGAGCGATACCACAAGGGCGAGGTCGCGTTGATGGTTAACTGCGAGATCATAGAGTACTTCCCGACAGCCGGCGACGCGTACGACGCAGGCTGCGAACGGTATGGTTTGGGGAACTTCTCAATCCAAGAGATCGGAGCCGCTCCGATCAGCCTCGGCGCTCAGTCTCTCGAATTGCTATAGGCGCCGACGTTTTCGAGACCCGTTGAAGACAACCGCGTTCTGATCCATCCCAAGTCTTTGAACCGTCGTATGAGTTTGGTGCGGGAGAGGGGGACGAGTCTCTCGCCCATTAAGCGGGATTGAAGTTTATGCCGCCCCGGACGGGGATGTCGTCGCCCCCGTGTTCCAGTTGGACGTGAACCCAGTCGGCCAAAGCGGAGCGGAGGCTGTCCAGCGCTTCTTCTTCGGTGCTGCCGTACCCGAGTGCCCCCTGGAGTCCGGCGACTGTCGCAACGAACTCCTCATGGCCGATGGACCTCACCATTGCGTGGGACATGGCGGCGTCAGACCATTGGGCGAGCAGCGACATATACAGGTCTTCTTGCGATCTAGTGGAGTCTGGACCGGCTTGAATCGTGGTTCTCGACATTCTGATTTCAGCCCATTTCGTGTTCTATTTGCAATTTAGGGAGAAGCTGGACTGTGGCGGTCTGTGTCGTGCAACTCTACATCTGCTGTAGCTGATCTAGCAACAGTCGCGACTTAACTCGAGTTTGACTCTCTGACATGACGGTTATTCAGGCTGGTCCGAATTGCTAGGCGACCAAGAAGACCGAGCCGCAAATGGAGACAGTAATCACGGTGATTGCCACAACGAACGCCCAAACGTCTCTACTGCGTTTGTCCGACAGATCCGCGAACCGCGTGTCGACCGCTGCGAATCGCTCAGCGAGCTGTTCGCGGAGTTGCGCGAACTGGACGTCCATCTTGGCGTTGAGTGCGACGAAACCGGCCTGTGTCTTGGTCTCAAGGTCTGCCAGGTCACGTTTCGTGGCCAACTGCTCCCATCCTCCAGGTGGTTGCTGTGCCATAAGGAACTCCGCTTCCTGTTGACCTATCGTGTCGGCAAGACTGCTGTAGATTTCGGTTCGCTGCTGCTCTGTCAGGGCCACTATGGTCTCCCATCCAATTCGTAATGATCGAGTCAGGGGGGAAGTGGCTTACGGGCATCACAGTATCATCAAAGCCATCCAGAAACACTAATTCTGCTTGATATTGGTTCTACCGCAGGTCTGGTGATATGGTGCGTCCACTCGCTCAGCAGTGGCGGAGCAGGAGCGTTTTGAGCTCCTCAACAGTTTGATCGAAGTACACGGAGAGGATGTGGCCAGGAAACTCATGGACTCCCTACCTCCATTTTCTTGGGACCAAGTCGCAACCAAAGACGATCTCAAGGCGCTGTCCACAGCGATAACGGCGAAGTTCGATCAAGTCGACGCTCAGTTCACTGCGGTGGCTGCGGAGTTTGTGAATCTGCGAGGGGAGATCTCCAAAGAGGTCGCAGGACTATCGATAAAGATCGGCGAGCTCGACAGCAAAATCGGAAAGCTCGACAGCAGTTTCTCCAAGAAGATCACGGAACAGACTCGAGTAATGGTGCTGACGATGGCAGGGTTCTCGGTGGCCGTGTGCGTGGCTATGGCAGGCGGCATCCTCTTCGCCTGACCGCACAGCTCAGAGTTCCAGTGTCTTGGACCCGTAGACCTCGGGCTCTGAACTAATGCTTGGCGGTGGCTTATGTGGGGGTGGGGACGGATACGTTGGCGGTGCGGGCGGGGCTGTTGCCGACGTGGTTGGTTGCCACGACTTGCACGGTGTAGAAGCCGGGGGGAAGGCCGCGTATGGAGTAGGTCCCGCGGGTGTTGCTGGTGATGAGCACGGAGCCTCGGGCGCCGAATACAGGGTCTGTGGTAGAGAACCAGCTCACGACGTAGCTGGTGATGTCGCTCGGTGTGCCTTGGGAGACGGCGGTCCAGATCACATTGACGGTTACGCCGTCCGTGGCGATGGTGGCCGCGAGGAGCGCTGGTGTGGCTGGGGAACCCGCTGCTTTGACTGGAGTGTCGATGTAGCCGGAGCTTCCGGTGTGGAGTGCGACCGCTTTCACCCTCACCAGATAGGTTCTGCCGATCACTACGTGGACGACTGCCTTTGTGGTGGTGCCGTCGATGCCAAGTGTCGGGACCCAGGCGTTGCCGGGGTTGGTCACGTCGAGGGTTTCGACGATGTAGCTGCTCACGGGGCCTGCGCCGTTGGTCCGGGTGACTCTGTTCCAAGTAACGGTAAGGGTGGAACCGTTGCCGTTTGCTGTGGGCACTGCTCTGACTGAAGTTGGAGCGTCTGGGATGAGACCTGTGGTGGTTTGGATCTCGCCGGTCGGGTTCGGTCCGGCGCCGATGGCGTTGACGGCTTGGACCTGCACGACATAGGGCACACCAACTTGGAGGCCGGTGATCCGGGTGCGTGTAGCGGGTGCGTTGACGCGGATGTCGGCGCGGTATTGCTCATTGCCTGTCAGGTTCTCGGCATACCTGATGAGGTAGTGGGTGATGTCACTGCCGTTGTCGGCGGGTGGATCCCATGACACGATAATCGACGTGGACCCGGGTTCGAGTGTCGGCGTGATTGGCGCGGGCGCGGTGGCCGGGGTTCCTGATCTGCTGGCCCATGGGCCACCTATTGAGCCCGTGTTGGTGTTGGTGTCGTGGTCGTTGGTCGCTTGGACGCGGATGTCGTAGGACCTGCCGGTTAGGAGACCTCCGATGGTCGCGGTCCTGTTTACGACGTCTACGGTTCCTACGCCTGTGGTGATCCAATGGCCCGCTGGTATCGAGCCGCCGCCCGGGGTTGTGGAGGAGATCAGGGAGTCACGCCGCTGTACCACATAGCCGTCGACCGGGTTGGTGCCGTTGGGCGGCGGCGCATCCCAGGTGACTACCAGGCTTGTACCGGCGTTGACGTTGGTATTGCCGTTGATCAGTACCGGTGCCGTGCTGACTACAAGGTTTCTTGGCGCTGCGGGTACGGCGCGGGGTTGTGTGCTGCCGCTGGCGAACGACGATGTACTTTCGCCCACCGCGTTGATCGTCTTGACACTTACGGTGTAGGCGAAGCGGTTCTCCAAGCCGGTGATCGTGTAGGTGGTACGGTTGCCGACGGTGACTGAGGCTGGGATACCAGCGGACCAGGTCAGCTTGTATCCGGTGATGGCGCTGCCTCCCGTGTTGGTGGGGGCTGTCCAGGAGATTTGCAGGGACCCGTGAGCGGTCGTGGCCATGACGTTTGTTGGTGCGAACGGCAATGTTGCGGGGGTGCCGAAGCCTTGTGCCCAGGCGCTGTACAGGATCGGTTCGTTGCTGCCCCGGAAGTTGTTACGGTCTGCGTCGTAGTAGCTGTTGGCGGCGACGCGCACGTCGCAGTGGCTGCCGTTGACCAAGCCATGGATCGTTATGGTTTGGACCGCTCTGGCTGTGTTGTGTGGCTGTGGTGAACCGCTCACTGGGTTGAATCGAGAGACGGTACCGCAGCGGTTCTCGATGGTGTAGCCGGTGAAGGTTGTTCCTCCGTCGTCGGCCGGTTCCTCCCAGCTGAGGGTCAGGGTCTGGTTGCCTGGGGTGACTGTCAGGTCTTGTGGGGTGGTTGGCGCGGTGGGTACTGGGGTGACCGAGAAGTTGTTGCTACCGGTGGGGACGCTGGCGACGTCGCCTGCGCCGACAGCATTCTTGGCTCGCACCGATACCGAATACACCGAGGAGTTTCTCAGTCCGGTGATGGTGTAGGAGGTGGCTTCCCCGTTGTCGAGTTCGGCGGTTTTGGTTGATTGGCGTCCGGTTCTCCAACTGATCACGTAGCCGCTGATTTCGCTGCCGCCGTCATCAGCCGGCGCTGTCCAACTCAGGGCCAACGAGGCGTTGCGGGGTGTCGATCTGAGGTTGCCCACAGGGCCTGGGGCGACTGCTGGGCTGCCGGAGGCTTCGTCGGACCATTCGCCGAGGCCTGCAGCGGTCCGCGCGGCGACACGGAAGGTATAGGTGGCGCCTTCGGTGAGGTCGTCGAAGGGGGCTGATGTGTCGGTGGTGTCTAGCTGGTTGGTTCGGGTGAAGTTGGTGTCGCCGGTCTTCCACTGGATGAGGTAGTAATCGATGATGTCGACGGAACCGGTGTCGGTGGGGGCGGTCCAGTTGACTTCGAGGGCGGTGCCGTCGTTGCCGCTGACGGCTACTTCGAGATCGGTGGGGGCGTCGGCTACCGCTCTTGGGGTGATGGCGTCAAGGACGCGGTATATTCGTGCGACGAACGAGGCCATCTGTCTGCGTGTCACATCATCGCCGGGCGAATAAGTTGTGTCTGAGGTGCCGGTGGTTACATCGAGCCGGTAGATCTGGCCGATTGCCGTTTCCTGTTCGGGGCTGCGGTTGGAGATGTCGGTGAATGGGGTGTCTGCTTTTGGGGCGTCGGTGCCGGTTGCCTTTTTGTAGAGGCGTGCCAGGAACAGGGCCATGTGCCCGCGGATCACAGGGTTGTCTGGTGAGTAGGTGGTGGGTGTGGTGCCGGTGGTGATCTCAAGCCCGAATATGCGGGCGATGTCGTCGGCGTTGGGATCGGCACTGATGTCGGTGAAGTTGGTGGCGACGACGGGGGCATCGTTTCCAGTGACGATTGCGTATGTCCGAGCCATGAACCGGGCCATCTCCGAGCGGGTCATCAGGTCGTCGGGCCTGTAGTTGTTACCCGGCACGGGGATGCCGAGTTCTTTGAGGCAGCGGCTGTCGTCGTAGGCGAAGTTGGTTTGGTCGGTCAGGTCGGCATAGGCGTCGGCGCCAGCGGAGGGGCATGAGCTGTCGGTGGACTGTGCGGTGGCTGTGACCGTTGCCAATCCGAGACTGCCCGCGACGACGAGAAAGGCGACCGCCATGCGTGCGAGGCGGACCAGGCGTGACCGAGTCGATCGGTTCGAGAACCCCGCTGGGGCCTTCTTTGGTGCAACTGCTGCTCTCATTGCCTTCTCCACTCTCGGTTGGATTGCCTAGCCTTTGGCAACCACTAGTCGAAACCTATCGGTTGTCCGCACTCAACAGACTACCGAACGCGGCGGACGCAGTTCATGAATGGTCGTTCGGACTAGTCGTAGGCGGGTTCTTTCAAGCCTCCATCAACTAGTTGCAGAGCCGGGGGGTGCAAACGCCTCAGCCAGCCAAGGATGCGTCGTTCAGGCTGGGGCGAACTGCTAGGCCGCTATGAAGACCGAGCCGCAGATGGAGACAGTCATCACGACAATTGCCACCAGCCAACGCCAATTGGGGTGATATGGTACGCCCACTCGCTCAGCAATGGCGGCAACTTCCCGAAACAAGAAACTTGACGAAGGGATCCTTGCCATGGCGGCAGGCGAGGGGGAGTGCCGGACAGCGTTGAACCATCACGGATACTCGGAGCTTATGTTGTTTCCAGAGCGGTCTCCGCTTCATTGACCATCGCCGCACCCGATGATGACGTTGACGACTGCCTTTGTGGTGGTGCCGCCGATCCTGTGGTGGTTTAGATCTCTGTGGTCGGGTTCGGTCCGGCGCCGATGGCGTTGACGGCTTGGACCTGCACGACATAGGGCACACCAACTTGGAGGCCGGTGATCCGGGTGCGTGTAGCGGGTGCGTTGACGCGGATGTCGGCGCTGTATTGCTCATTGCCTGTCAGGTTCTCGGCATACCTGACGAGGTAGTGGGTGATGTCACTGCCGTTGTCGGAGGGTGGTACCCATGACACGATCATCGACGTGTGCCCGGGTTCGAGTGTCGGCGTGACTGCGTCGGGCACGGTTGCCGGGGTTCCTGATGCGCTGGCCCATGGGCCACCTATTGAGGCGGTGTTGGTGTTGGTGTCGTGGTCGTTGGTCGCTTGGACGCGGATGTCGTAGGACCTGCCGGTTTGGAGACCTCCGATGGTCGCGGTCCTGTTTATGACATTTACGGTTCTTACGTCCGTGCTGATCCAATGGCCCGCCGGTGTCGCGCTGCCGCCCGGGGTTGTGGAGGAGATGAGGGAGTCACGCCGCTGCACGACATAGCCGTCGACCGGGTTGGTGCCGTTCGGCGCCGGTGGCTCCCAGGTGACTACCAGGCTGGTGCCGGCGTTGACGTTGGTATTGCCGTTGATCAGCAGCGGTGCTGTGCTGACTCGAACGTTTCTTGGCGCGGCGGGTACTGCGCTGGGTTGTGTGCTGCCGCTGGCGAACGAGGCTGTGCTTTCGCCCACCGCGGTGATCGTCTTGACACTTACGGTGTAGGAGAAGCGGTTCTCCAAGCCGGTGATCGTGTAGGTGGTACGGTTGCCGACGATGACTGAGGCTGGGATACCAGCGGACCAGGCCAGCTTGTATCCGGTGATGGCGCTGCCTCCCGTGTTGGTGGGGGCTGTCCAGGAGATTTGCAGGGACCCGTGAGCGGTCGTGACCATGACGTTTGTTGGTGCGAACGGCAATGTTGCGGGGGTGCCGAAGCCTTGTGCCCAGGCGCTGTACAGCAACGGTTCGTTGCTGCCCCGGAAATTGTCACGGTCTGCGTCGTAGTAGCTGTTGGCGGCGACGCGCACGTCGCAGTGGCTGCCGTTGACCAAGCCATGGATCGTTATGGTTTGGACCGCTCTGGCTGTGTTGTGTGCCTGTGGTGAACCGCTCACTGAACTGAATCGAGAGACGGTACCGCAGCGGTTCTCGATGGTGTAGCCGGTGAAGGTTGTCCCTCCTTCATCGGCCGGTTCCTTCCAGCTGAGGGTCAGGGTCCGGTTGCCTGGGGTGACCGTCAGGTCTTGTGGGGTGGTTGGCGCGGTGGGTACTGGGGTGACCGAGAAGTTGTTGCTCCCGGAGGGGACGCTGGCGGCGTCGCCTGCTCCGGCAGCATTCTTGGCTCGCACCGATACCGAATACACCGAGGAATTTCTCAGTCCGGTGATGGTGTAGGAGGTGGCTTCCCCGTTGTCGAGTTCGACGGTTTTGGTTGCTTGGCGTCCGGTTTTCCAGCTGATCACGTAGCCGCTGATTTCGCTGCCGCCGTCATCGGCCGGCGCTGTCCAACTCAAGGCCAACGAGGCGTTGCGGGGTGTCGATCTGAGGTCGGTGACAAGGCTTGGGGCGACTGCTGGGCTGCCGGAGGCTTCGTCGGACCATTCGCCGAGGCCTGCAGCGGTCCGCGCGGCGACACGGAAGGTGTAGGTGTCGCCCGCGGTGAGGTCGTCGAAGGTGGCTGATGTGGCGGTGGTGTCTTGTTGGTTTGTTCGGGTGTAGCTGGTGTCGCCGGTCTTCCAATGGATGACGTAATCGATGAGTTCGCTGGAACCGGTGTCGGTGGGGGCGGTCCAGTTGACCTCGAGGGCGCTGCCGTCGCTACCGCTGCCGTCGCTACCGCTGACGGCTACTTCGAGGTCGGTGGGGGCGTCGGCTGTTGTTCCTGAGATGAGGGCGTCAATGGCGCGGTATATTCGTGCGACGAACGAGGCCATCTGTCTGCGGGTCACAACATCGCCGGGCGAATAGGTTGTGTCTGGGGTGCCGGTAGTTACCCCGAGCCTGTAGATCTGGCCGATTGCCGTCTCTTGTTCGGGTGTACGGTTGGAGATGTCGGTGAATGGCGTGTCTGCTTTTGGGGCGTCGCTGCCGGTTGCCTGTTTGTACAGACGTGTCAGGAACAGGGCCATGTGCCCGCGGATCACAGGGTTGTCTGGTGAGTAGGTGGTGGGTGTGGTGCCGGTGGTGATCCCCAGCCCGAAGATGCGGGCGATGTCGTCGGCATTGGGATCGGCGTTGATGTCGGTGAAGTTGGTGGCGACGACGGGGGCATCGGTTCCATTGACGATTGCGTATGTCCGAGCCATGAACCGGGCCATCTCCGAGCGGGTCATCACGTCGTCGGGCCTGTATTTGTTGCCCGGCACGCGTATCCCGAGCTCCTTGAGGCAACGGCTGTCGTCGTAGGCGAAGTTGGTTTCGTCGGTCAGGTCGACGTAGGCGTCGGCACCAGCGGAGGGGCATGAGCTGTCGGTGGACTGTGCAGTGGCTGTGACCGTTGCCAACCCGAGACTGCCCGCGACGACGAGAAAGGCGACCGCCATGCGCACGAGGCGGGTCAGGCGTGACCGAGTCGATCGGTTCGAGAACCCGGTTGGGGCCTTCTTTGCTGCGCCTCCTGGGATCATTGCCTTCTCTACTCTCGGTTGGATTGCCTAGCTCTTCGCAACCACTAGTCGAAACCTAACGGTTGTCGGCTCTCAACAGACTACCGAATGCGTCGGACACAGTTCGCGATTGAGCCGTTCGGTTAATGCCAGCGAGGTTTAGGGGAACGTCTCAGCGGTCGTTCAGGCTGGGGCGACCTGCTAGGCCGCTATGAAGACCGAGCCGCAGATGGAGACAGTCATCACGACAATTTACACCAGCCAACGCCAATTGGGGTGATATGGTACGCCCACTCGCTCAGCAATGGCGACAACTTCCCGAAACAAGAAACTTGACGAAGGGAGCCTTGCCATGGCGGAAGGCGAGCAGGAGCGTTTTGAGCTCCTCAACAGTTTGATCGAAGTACACGGAGAGGATGTGGCCAGGAAACTCATGGACTCCCTACCCCCATTTTCTTGGGACCAAGTCGCAACCAAGGACGACCTCAACGCGCTGTCCACAGCGATAACCGCGAAGTTCGATCAAGTCGACGCTCAGTTCACTGCGGTGGCTGCGGAGTTTGTGAATCTGCGAGGGGAGATCTCCAAAGAGGTCGCAGGACTATCGGTAAAGATCGGTGAGCTCGACAGCAAAATCTCCACAAAGATCGGTGAGCTCGACAGCAAAATCGGAAAGCTCGACAGCAGTTTCTCCAAGAAGATCACGGAGCAGACTCGAATTATGGTGCTGACGATGGCGGGGTTCTCGCTGACCGTGTGCGCAGCTATGGCCGGCGGCATCCTGCTCGCCTGACCACACAGCTCAGAGTTCCAGTGTCTTGGGCTAGCGGTTCAGCCTTAAGCGGGGATGAGGTCGTAGTGTCGCTTCTTCTGGGACCATCTGACGGGCGTGGTCGAATCTCTGTGAGTCGGCGGCTCTTTCGATGCTGTGATCATGTCAACCAGTATGAGATCGCCAGCGTCACAGACATCGCGAATGAACCGGTCCAACGGGTTATCGACCGAAACTGGCTCGGCGACAGTCAGCACACAGGAGATCTCCAACTCACCGGTAGATCCTTGCCCCCAAACACACGGGTCCGATACGCCTGGCGCTGAATCGAGGTGCGTCGCGATCTTGTCGACCAACGCGTCGAACTCGCCGAAGGCGAGCGGCCGCCCACCCTCATCATCGATGCAGGAGACTGTACCCCCAACACTAATCTCTACTCGAGTTTGATTTTCTGACATGACGGTTACTCACCTACCTTCTTTACAGCGTTTGAAAATGGTTCTTATTTTTGTCAACGTACCTTGTGCCGACGGTGTCGACGGAACGATCACGATACACAGACAGGAACATGGACAATAGGCATTTGAAATGTCCCGACGTCTTTTGGATCCTCCATCCGAGCTTCTCCTTCTCTCGAAGTAGTTTCTCGTAGTCGCTGTTTGTGTGACGCGGTCGGTTCGCCATCATACCCACCACTCGAGCCTGAGTCCTCTCGTGGGCACGCCACCACGGTAGCGGAAGTTGTCCACCGTGACAATGGCGGGGTTGCTGACGGTGTACGCCGCTATGGCTGGCGGCATTCTGCTCGCTTGAACACGCTAGTGGAGCTTCAGGGCCTATGGGCCGTTCTCTTGTGCGCGGATCGTGCCGCAGATGACCTGCGGAATGACGGCGCTCCACGACGGTGAGACTTCCCGGTTGGTTCGGTAATTCTTGCAATCGCACTGATAACGACCCCGCACTGGGCATAGTGGTCCCTTACGTCTTTCATACGTTTTCGAATGGCAGCTTCAGACTCTGTGACACCGCCGTTATTGTGCCGGTTCACCCACTGTTGCACGGGTACCGCCAACGACCGCGCGTGGTGCAGCGCTACGAAATCGATCAACGCTCTAACCCGATCGGGGTCGGACAGGTATGCCTGTGCATCTTGTAGTTGGTCGCATCTCTGAGTTGCACTACATCTGCCGAATCTCGAATACCGCTTCAATCCTTGAGTACGAGATCCTCAGCCATTCCATAGCAGACCGGCTACCGCATGACTCGGTAGCGGACCCTGAGGTCCAGAAACGGCGGTCGGCCAAGAAGGTCCCAAACGGCAGGGATCTGCACGATTACGCAAACCTGTACTTCAACGGTCGAAACTCAATGATGTACAGCATCACCAAGTCACAAGGCGTCGACGAAATCTGTTTGCTCAGAGTAGATGTCGCCGTGCTCGACTTGCCCGGAACGGTAGTTACGGATTCCAACGCGGCTAGCGGCCACGCCAAGTTCTCTGATCCAACCACTGGTCTAAGCGGGATCGATCAAAACGGGGTAAAGGTGTCGCGCTGCAGTTCAAGAAGCGGTTCCCCGATATGTTCGCGGAGTACGCCCGTCGTTGTCGCGACGGCGAGGTCCGGCTTGGTGAGCCGTACCTTTGGGCGCCGTTGGTTCCCCCCTGGGTGTTGAACTTCCCAACAAAGGACCACTGGCGTTCAGTCGCGAAACTTCAGGACATCGTCGACGGGCTCGACTACCTCAGAGAGCATTACGAAGGTTGGGGTATCGAGTCGATGGCCGTGCCTTCGCTTGGCTGCGGGGAAGGTCAGCTTGACTGGCATGTCGTTGGTCCTGTCCTGGTTCGCAAGCTCAGCGAACTCAACATTGATGTCGAGCTGTACGCGCCTCTTGATGCGACCGACCGAGGTATTTCCGCCTCAGGACATCGTGTGGAGAGGGTCCCTCACCTTTGAGATGCGCGAGTTCGTGGAGCAGTTCACCCCTAGTCGGCACCTAGAATCCCTGTGTGGAGTTCGACGCGACCATACGCCCGAGGTTGGGAGCCGAGGCGCGGGCTGCAGGGAAGTAACTCTGTTCGGCCAACTCATAGGCGGCAATAAGATCGGAGACACCGGCCTCGTACTGCGCCAACCCTTCTATCGATTGGTCAGCTGTCAGTCCAATCGAGTCGTCAGTGATTGGGGCTGTGCCCCCAACAGTAATTTCTACTTGAGTCTGACTTTCTGACATGACGGTTGTTCACCTACCTTTCGCTACAGCGTTTGAATTTGGCTCGTGTTGTGTCTCAGGGACGGGGTAGCGGTCCATGGCACGCCGGAGATCGTCTCCAAGCGCGTACCAATCTCCGGCAAGGGCTTCCGCGTCGGTCCGGTTCTTCACCGTTGAGACTCGTAACCAGGTGATATTTCCGGCGAAGTCGAATATCCCAGAAGCTCCGAACAGATAATCTCGCAAGGGTCGACGTCGTTGTGCAATCGGATGGGGCGGTTGGGAGCGCCCCTCAGCGATTTCAGTTTCGTTCGCAGTAGTCATTCGACGTCCATTTGCGGGTCCCGAGCGCCTAGGTTGCTACCCAACTGAGAGGAAAGACACGGCTCTGCCTCAAGGTCTGCCAGGTCACGTTTCGTGGCGAACTGCTCCCATCCTCCAGGTGGTTGCTGTGCCATAAGGAACTCCGCAATGATCGAGTCAGGGGGGAAGTGGCTTACGGGCATCACAGTATCATCAAAGCCATTCAGAGATACTAGTTCTGCTTGATATTGGTTCTACCGCAGGTTCGGTGATATGGTTTGGGTACTCGCTCAGCAATGGCGACAACTTCCCGAAACAAGAAACTTGACGAAGGGAGCCTTGCCATGGCGGAAGGCGAGCAGGAGCGTTTTGAGCTCCTCAACAGTTTGATCGAAGTACACGGAGAGGATGTGGCCAGGAAACTCATGGACTCCCTACCCCCATTTTCTTGGGACCAAGTCGCAACCAAAGACGATCTCAAGGCGCTGTCCACAGCGATAACGGCGAAGTTCGATCAAGTCGACGCTCAGTTCACTGCGGTGGCTGCGGAGTTTGTGAATCTGCGAGGGGAGATCTCGAAGGTCGAGGGCAACCTCTCCAAAGAGATCGCAGGACTATCGAGAGAAGTCGGCAAGCTCGACAGCAAATTCTCCACAAAGATCGGACAGCTCGACAGCAGTTTCTCCAAGAAGATCACGGAACAGACTCGAGTAATGGTGCTGACGATGGCAGGGTTCTCGGTGACCGTGTGCGGGGCTATGGCAGGCGGCATCCTCTTCGCCTGACCGCACAGCTCAGAGTTCCAGTGTCTTGGGCTAGCGAGTCAGCCTTAAGCGGGGATGAGGTCGTAGTGTCGCTTCTTCTGGGACCATCTGACGGGCGTGGTCGAATCTGTGTGAGTCGGCGGCTCTTTTGATGCTGTGATCATGTCAACCAGCATGAGATCGCCAGCGTCACAGACATCGCGAATGAATTGGTCCAACGGGTTGTCTGCTGAAGCTCTGACATGACGGTTATTCAGGCTGGTCCGAATTGCTAAGTTGATCTTCAGGAGTTCGCGGATTCCAACGAAGCGGTGGCCGCCTACACGTCAGATGACCATGGAGCACTCAGGACCGCGGGGGCATGAGTTCGGAACTGAAGTGGCCCACCGTCAAAGCGGGGATCTTGGATCGTGGTTACGATCTTCTCGACTTGGAAAGTGACGCTTCGACGCTGCTCGGGTGATTGGTCGGCTCGAGTAAGGGGCGACGCGATGTAGATCAGGGAAGATCGTCGGCATCGCTCCAGCGGGGAACCTCGTCGGCTGCAAATGGAAGTTCGAGTTCACCCTGCATCGTCTTCTCCTGGTTCGACAAGACACTGACGGATCCAATCTCGAAACTCTTCTTGGCTGACGGTGCCTGCCGCCACTCCCTCGATCATCGCCACAGTCTCGTCACGTTCCAGACCATCGTTTATTGGACGGGCCCACTCATACCCATTGCGGCGCACAAACTCAAGCAGGCATACGTAGCCAGCGCGCTTGTTGCCGTCCGTTAGTGGGTGGCCCTTGATGAGTTGAAACGCCATGGCCGCGGCCTTGTCCTCGAAGCAAGGGTAGTACTCGACCTCCCCAATGCCAGCGTTCGGAGCCGACAGCGCGTGCTCAGCCATGTGCAGCCGCGGTAGGCGCGCGAGTGCCTCGACCTTGTCCCCTGTGATCTGCTCCGCGATCAGCAGGAAGTCGGCGAGGTCGAGGCACTCCACGCTCATATCACTGGGCGAGTCTTTCAAGCACTACACGCTCTTCGTCGAGTATGCGCTGGAGCCGTGCCTGAAAGGCGGGGTCGCGCCGTCGCTTCTCGATGTGCTCAGCGATGGCGGCGCGGATCGCCTCCGAGGTGGACACGCCGTCAACCCTCGCGACCGCGTCGAGTTCGGCGGCCTGCTGGGCGTCTTGGCGGATAGTTGTGGTGCGTGTGTCTGTCATGGTGCTCCCCTAGATGCAACTACATCTTTCAGTAGGCGATATTTATTATCGCACGCATACAGCTTTTATACAACAATCCTCGCGCTGTTGCTCATCATTCTTGCGCGCGGATCGCGTCGCAGATGACCTGCGGCATGACGGCGTTCCACAAGGTTGACGTTTCCGGGTTGCTTCGGTAATTCCTGCAATCGCACACAGACACGTTTAGCTCATCGAGGTCTTTCTGAATCTTGGCGGCATCGTCGGCCAGGGTTTTGATGAGTCTTTGCTTCACAGGAGTCGACGTGATCTCAAGTAGGCCACGGTAGCGATCACAGCGAGTCATGCGTTCCCGCCAGTCGGCGCGCATCTCCCTAGGGGCCGTTTCGCCACAGAGCGCAATTCGGCCGTTCAATGCGAACCAATGAACGCTACCGCCCTCGCTACGGCGCAGGGCTGTCTCAGCGGTTTGCTGCAACCTGGAGGGTTCGCAGATCAGATAGTGCGATGGGGTCCCGCCTGGTTCGCCAGCGAGTTGAGACTGTACTAGATCCTCGTGGCTGAGCTCACCGGGTATGACGCCAACCGTCCCTGTTGGCAGGTCAGGCGTACCGGCGATCATTGAACAGGGCGTTAGCGGCATGGCGAAGCGGGCAGTTCCAGGCGACCGTGATCCCCAATCTGTCGCTTCGAACACAGGGATCGCTCCCAAAGGTATTCTCGTTTCTTCTGGGTAGACGCTGACCTGGATACCACACTGGGCATAGTGGTCCCTTACGTCTGTCATGCGTTTTCGACAGGTATACCTGTGCATCTTGTAAATGGTCGCTGGTCGTACCGAGAGCGTCTCTGAAACCGTCAAGCACCTTCATCGCAGAATCTTCAATACGGCTCCATTGGTTCTCGAGATCATTAGACGACAGGTCGCGAACGTGATGCAACCCGTTCGGGCTGACCAACACGCTGCCACGATGGCATGTGCATACAACGCCTATCTGGCCGTCGTTGCCAGCCCACTGCTTCATGTAGGCCTTGGTTATGAAATGTTGCTTGGGGGTTCTTGAGTGCACAGCAACCCAAGGTAACGTGCAGAGGTTCAAGACCCCCTAGGGCCGACCTAGGCGTTCTCGCGAACGGCGGCAGCAACCCTAAACCTCATCACTCTTTAGTCAAGCTATGGGATCCCGACACGGTGTCGAGTGCTGAACCGGTTGGCGTTCCGCGGGCCGCAGGGTGTCGCCGGGAACCGTGGTAACCCCCACAGAATCGCCTCTAATCGGTGTCCTTTCTGTGGTTTCCGTCTGGACAGCCTCCTACCGAACATTAAGAACATGTAGCCAAGCGCACTTCCCAGCCCGGTGATTCCTCCTGTGATGTCGTATCCCAGGTAGGCCAAGTAACCGGCGAGTATGAGGCATCCGATTGCGATTACAGGATCCCCGAACATGAGGTACCTGATCAGATTGTCTGCGCGGTACTCACTCCTAATAGCCGCCTCTGAGGCGTTCTCTGCCATCCGCATAATGCGCTCTGGGGCGTTGGGGAGAACTTGTCCGTATCTCGATTTCAGCGACAGGGTCTTCGACTGTCTCTCCCGCTTCGTCGGGGAGGTCTTCGTCATATCGGGATTCGGAACTGTCAGTCACTCAGAACTTCCGTTCCTCCCTCACTTGTTCCTCACTTGTTCCCTCATCCCGGTACTGGCTCATCGCGGCCCGGAAGGCTGCTGCGAGGTGATCCGAGATTTTCTCATAGTGCTTATAGATTCGCTGGTTGTGCCTCAACTCGGGCGACAGGAGATTGGTTGGATCATCTGGCCATAGTCTGCGGTTTAGGTGATCTTCAAATAGTGATTGAGATTCTTCGATGCGGTCGAACGCATCAACGAGAATCGTCACGGTCGTTCCTCTCTATTTCAATCTTTTTTTGGGGAGGGGGAAGCTAAAAGGTTCCTTCTGTAGCCGCGACTCTACGTCTGCTGTTGCTGATCCCGCAACAGTCGCGACTTATCTCGACGGCGCACGCGGCCGGGTGTGGTAGCCACGCGGTCCTATGAGCGACCAGCCTTTCACAGTCGTGGACACCGTGAGAGTCAAAGGCGCCCCTGCGCGTACGCCGACGATGACCGTCACCAAAATAGCGACGCTGGAGGGTGGCCTCACGGCCTGGGTGACTTGGTACGTAGAGGGGGAATGGAAAGAACACCGCTTTCCCGCCGAGGCGCTCATGCAAGTCCAAGTTAGCCGCGGATGAGTGCAGCGAACTGGGCGGACAACCGTTTGGACCGGTGAGTGCATCGAAGTGATGCGCGGCATGAACACTGCGTCACTTGATCGGATCTATCTTGAGCCGCCGTTCAACTCCAACGCCGACTACACCGCCTCCATCGGATCGGTAGCCGTCGGCGGGATAGGCGGCTGTCACTTCGGTCACTGTTAAGACCGGCGATGTGGCACTTCACGCCAGAAGTCTTCGCATCATGTAGAAACCATGGACAGCATCAAAAGCATCCAGAAGTGATAGATCCCCTTGATATTGCTCAGCCTCAATTCTGGTGATATGGTACGCCCACTCGCTCAGCAATGGCGGCAACTTCCCGAAACAAGAAACTTGACGAAGGGAGCCTTGCCATGGCGGCAGGCGAGCAGGAGCGTTTTGAGCTCCTCAACAGTTTGATCGAAGCGCACGGAGAGGATGTGGCCAGGAAACTCATGGACTCCTTACCCCCATTTTCTTGGGACCAAGTCGCAACCAAGGACGACCTCAACGCGCTATCGACAGCGATAACCGTGAAGTTCGATCAAGTCGACGCTGAGTTTGTGAGACTGCGAGGGGAGATCTCGAAGGTCGAGGGCAACCTCTCCAAAGAGATCGCAGGACTATCGAGAGAAATCGGACGGCTCGACAGCAAATTCTCCACAAAGATCGGCGAGCTCGACAGCAGTTTCTCCACCAAGATCACGGAGCAGACTCGAATTATGGTGCTGACGATGGCGGGGTTCTCGGTGACCGTGTGCGGAGCTATGGCCGGCGGCATCCTCTTCGCCTGACCGCACAGCTCAGAGTTCCAGCGCCGCGCGGGCTTCGGCAGATAACCCGTTGGACCAATTACGTCACCGGATTGCAGCCAAGTCGCCGGCGCGTTGAGATGACGCCTTCTCTGGCGAGTCGACCTAGGCAACCACCGAGGAAGCTGGACGCAGAGTATTTTGTCTTCGCTCTACTTGTGTGGCCCCAGCGCCTAACCATTTGGGCATAGGTGGTGGGATGCGCCAACTTGTAGCGGTGTTCAATGATGCCGTATTCGAGCCATTGGTCGGAGTTGCCGATGCATTTGATCAACCCGTCGTACACACCCCAGTCTTCACCGATCCCGCTGCGAGCATCTAGATTGCTTCGGCCGTTGGTCCTTACGGTCGGCATCCACGAGTATTCGCAGTCTTCGCAGTGAAGTACTTGCTTGCCGTCGTCATCAAGGAACTCGATGGTCGAGTCGTCGTATGAACACGTTGGGCATGCTTGTCTGGGCACCTAGTGCTTTCTGGTCAAGGGGTGGGGGAAAATAGTTAGAGCCCGAGGCTAAGACCTCGGGCTCAGGCGGGGGCGGTAACTTTCCACCCTGATGCTCTCAAGTAGATGTTGGCTTTGTTCCGATTTCGGGAGAGGGGTATCGACTGCGGTGTCAGGTTGTTGCACCCTACCCCGCACCCCAAGAGGACTTCTTGGGGTGCGTTTGGAAATGTCGTTGCTGAGATGGTGATCCCGTCGGTGACTGTGTTATTCGGCAGCTCAGATAGGTCTTTGGCAAACAGGCGCGCTTGATCCTGCAGACTGGTCTTTTTCATCAGCTGAGTGGTCCGTTAGAAACAGCCTGTCCCAGCTAAAATGTGCCATGCGTGTCGGAGCTGTTCGGTTTCAAAGCGACCCAACTCTCCCTGCTCGCGAAGTTCTGGAATCGTCGTACCCGCCTCGTCAAGGACTTTCTGAATGAGGATGTCAAGTTCTTCTTGGCTGCCGATTTCTTCGACAACCGGTGTTTTTAGGCCCATGCCGGGTGTTGCCTTTCTGGCGTTTGCGCAAGCGCCATCTGCGTAAACAAGGTCAACCACCCGACTCGCTGTCTTCACTAGTTGAGGCTGACCACGACACTGACGATCGCGACACAAAGAACCAACAACGTCAAGAAGTTTGCATAGAAGACACTTGCACGTCTCTCAGAAGTCTTGCCCGACTGCGCAACCATCCCAGCGAGAACAACTTGGACAGCGGCAAAGCCTTCCTTCGTCTCGGCGCGGACTGTGCTGAGACCGACTTCCAAGTTTTCCTTGGTGGCAAACCTCCTGAGGTCCTCCTTGGTGGCAAACCCGCCAAGAGCTTTCTCGGTTGAGTCCTCAAGAGCCTTGAGGTCTTGTTTGGTGGCCAACTGTTCCCAGCCGCCTGGTGGATGGTTTGCCATAATGTAATTCGCCTGCTCAGGGCCTAATTGTTCAACCAGTTTCTCAAAAATCGCCACTCGTTGCTGCTCGGCTTCTATAGAAGACACTACCGGTTCCTCCCTACGATCAAAAATTGCGCTCGGATCAGGGGAAGTCTGATATCGCGTGTGTGGCGACGTGTCGAGGTTCATAATATAGCGAAAGGTTGTCACGATCAACCACGTAGCATCGCGTCGCAGATGACCTGAGGCATGACGGCGTTCCACGAGGCTGAGGTTTTGCAGTTGCTTCAGGGGGCGTGCGGCCAGCCATGCGGTCTCAGTATGGCTACCTGCATCACTCCTGGTTCATCTCTGTTCAAGAACTCACCGTTATCCCAGCGACGCGCGAACTCGAACCCGTCGATATCCAGGAGACGACGAGCTGCGTCATCGAAGATCTCCCACTGCTCTTCTGCGGTGATGAGTTCGAAGCTCACACCTGCCATCGCTTGACTCCTCCCGTTCGCAGCACAACATACCAGTGCCATAGGCAAGGGGCGGATCAAAATTCGTTACGGATACGCAAGTCCCGTCGTTCAGGGCGGGAGCTATCAGCCCAGTCCGCGTCGGTTGGCTAGGCGGCTGTCACATCCCGACAGTACCTTTGTATCCGTGAAGGACATCATCCAAGTCCTGCTCTCCATCGGGCTGTTGTTCATCATCGTGTACTACCCGCAGCTGATCACGGTCCCAGTCGAGTTCGTCGCCGAGTTCATCCTGGACAGAACCATTCCTCAGCCCTCAAGTGGCGCATCTCCTTCATAGCCAGCACCGCGCCGTCACACACCGAGTCTGCAGCCGAAGACGGGGCGAACCCGGTGGGGTTGGGTGGTTCGGTCTTTAGGCTTCTGCTGGAACAGGGTGATCGGCGACGGGGAAGCTTGGTTCCCAGTCGAACTCCATGAGCACAAGCGGCACCTCTTGACTCGCATACGTCTGCAGCAACGTGAGCAGCATCCCGAGGTTTGCGTTGGGGTCAATGGGGATCGGCTCGAGACCCGGATGTTCACTACACTTGGCCTTGCGGGGCGAGAGATCAATGATGTGAACGCTTTCAGCGTGGGTTGCCTCGTCGACTGTGTGCAAGGCTAGGTGCCCGCCTTGCGGGTGGTTTTGCGCGAGGTAAGCAACTGTCGCTCCTACCGTGTCTTCTGGTATGACGATCACAAGCGAATCGGGAAGTTCGACTCTGTCGTTCGTCTGGGAATTGGAACGACGGAGACTGCTCACAGCGTTGCAGGCCGCAGCCCGACGCTCAGAAAGACTGCTGGTGCCATTCATGTGGCAATACTACCTGCGAGGAAGGCTGTTGTACCAGCAGAAAAAGTTCCTTGTGGGAAACCCACGCGAAATACCGAAGGATTCCTGTCAGCGTCGATAGTACGCAGCACGCTTGGACTCCCATCTGTTGAACATCATCTCGGACACAAGATGGCTCGCCGCTTCAAGTTCCTCGATCGAACTACACGAACAAATCTCCGTGGGCTCTCCCTTTCCGTTCTGGCCGTTCAATCGGTTGTAGGTGTGCTCGTGAACATAGCCGTGGGATGTGTCAATCTCCCAGACTGCTTGCCAGTTGCCGTTGGCATCAGCGGTTTCATACCCCCAGAAAAAGAACGAGAGGGCGTTCGTCGTGCTGACCAGTGCCAATTCCATACGATCCTGATAGGCGTATAGCAGTTGGACACTCGTTGACCTGAGTTGGGAAGTGTCTCTCCTGAAGGCACGGACCACACGGCCATAATCGCGGCACTCCAGATCTCGGAGATTATGGTGCGATATGTCGTATGCCTTGCCTAGCTTGCTCAGCCAGTGTCCTGAGCCTATTTCTTGCCGCGCCGCATGCGTTGGCTTGTTCCCGTCCGCGAATAATGCAACTTTCTCAAAGCCGTTCTCGTAGTTCTCATCGCTACAGGGAGCGTACCCAAGAAAGGCAAACATCTCTTCGAACGCCGCGATACTGCCATCACGCCTTAGATCCGGTGGCCACCAATCCGGAGCACTACTGCCGGGCCACCACCAGTGTTCGGAGTCGCCAACCGCGAACGCTATGCAGTTATAGGACGGCTCGCATGGACTCTGTTGGACATACAGCGCCGTGTCAGCTAGCCGTGGAAAGCGTTGTTTGACGATGTCCGCCAAGCTTTGATACTCCATTGTCAGTGTATTAGCTCACAAGACCCTGGTCGCTTCCCCACTCAAGCCAAGCCTTTATTACATCATCCGGCGTAGCCCCGGGTGTTCCTAACTCGGAGCCAGTTATTTCTGCTAACGCCTGAATCCAGTGAATATCTTTCGACTGGCGCAGTTCAGAGAAAACGAACGGCAGCGCCTGTTCACCTAAGTCAACTATCTGCCGGTAGGCATCGTGCGCGTAGATCTGTGGCGACGATGACATCACCAGTGTTCCGTCCTTCCAGTTTCTTGCCAATTCATCGAAGCGTTTGCGTAGTTCGTTCGGCGGTTCGCTTGTAGAGGGAAGCAGAAGATCGATCTCGTCAAGCGCTTTGGCGTGACTCTTCGGTATCTGGAACGGGGACGCGGTGTCGCGATCTGTGTCCATCACGCGCTACGGCTTGAAAGTCCCACTAGTTGCCCTCGGCGGAATCTTCGAGCCGTCGTTGCGGCTGGAGAACTACTCGCGGTACGACAAGAGGAATCCCCATGTGGCTGGAGGTTATCATCACCGCTAGCCGAAACAACGGAATTACGCCTTACACATGGCGCACACACCCAGCAAGATTAGTAACTGGAGACTTTGCTTGGCGACTGCGGCCAGCGGTCGAGGGAATGGAATAGTTGGCGTCCGAGGTCTGGAATACCTCGGGGTCTGAACTAACACTCTCGGAGGTATGTGGGCGTGAGGGCGGTTACGTGGGCGGTGCGGGGGCTGTTGCCGAGGCGGTTGGTCCCCGTCACCGGGACTTGCAGGGTGTAGGAGTTGGGGGAAGGCCGCCTGACGCGTAGGTTCCGGTGGTGTTGCTGGTGATGCGTGCGGTGCCTCGGGCGGCGAGCACGGGGTCTGTGGTGGAGAACCCAGCTGACGGTTTAGCTGGTGTTGTCGATCGGTTTGGCTGGGGAGACGGCGGTCCGGACCACGTTGACTGTTGTGCCGTCGCGGTAGATGGGGGAAGCGTCTCAGGGTTGAGATGTGGAAGGTGGCTCGGCGAGGGCGAGTACGCGGTCACTGAGTCCGTCAAGGGCAGCAACCATAACGCTGAGAGGAAGGTCACCCCTTACCTCTCCCTCGTAGCTGCCGATGTCCAATCCGAGTTCATGGAGGAATTGTGCGTAGTGCTCCACTTCTTCGGTTTTGTAAGGCAGATAACGGACAAGGCTCGTTCGTGCCGGGAATTCGACTTTGCCCCGCCGCAGGCCCCAGATGTTCAGCACCGACAACGTCCCGCTGTTGGATCGTAGGCAGTTGACTCGCAACGAGAATCCGTTCTGTCGTACGGAGTCCGCCTTCAGGTAACCGGGTGATACAGAACCAGGATGATCGGTGAAGATCAACTTGGTACCGAGACGCTCCTCTAGTCCAGCAACGAACGGGGTTCTGCGCATCCGCGGTGAAACGTTGATCCGTCTGGTCATGGAAATTTCTCCTTTGGGAAACCGCCGGTAGCTGCGGCGATCAGCGTAGCCTTTGCGGAGGCTAGGGCGCGATGCCCTGGGCCGCTGACGAGGACAGGGCAAACCCGTCGTCATGCTGCCCGTCTTGACATTGAAGTGGCACCGTAGTTCTTCGAGAGTGACTGACGTCAAGCGCTACGGAAAAAACACACGGGAAGCTGCGTCGGAGCATGATTCGCGCTGATCAGCTAAGGAAGTTACTTGTTAGCTGTAAGGCAAACCCGACCACGAGACATCCCAACGCTAAACGAGACATTCGCTTGTAGCGCTGATATTCCTTTTTAACCTCTTCGTCAACGCCCCAAGTCAGTATTTGACCTCCCGTCTCTCTGATATCTGACGACAATCCATACTTGAACAACAAAGAAACGCCAACGATGTCCAGGATCAGGCCCACAGAGCTAACACAGTCTGCCCAGTTCACCACTCATCACTCCCTACTATTGAAGTAGCCAATATTCGCAGGTTCATTCGTTGGAGACACAGGTTGATGTCGGCAATCTCCATCAGGAGCAGTTCGGATAACGTAAACAGGACACTGCCTCTCCGACGTATGGTGGCAGGCATTGAGCGCTTTGGCGTATTACGATCCGGCAACCCCAACAGGGACACTCGGATTTCTTGTGTAAGCGGCCGTGTGTGCCCGACGCAGGTCTGCACCGTCACGTCGGGCCAGGGTGGGCACGGATCGACTCGAGCAGGCCCCACAGACCGTCACAGCACATGATGATCCGGGTGCGCGAAGCAGGGCTCTCGTTGCTCCGAAAGTCGGTGCCATCGACAACGATGTTGTTGTCAACTCAGGCAACCGAGTCTTGCCCATGGCACCGGGATCTCGCGTCCGAAACCGGGGATCGTTCTGCTACGCTCCGGGGACTGCGAGGGAGGCACTGATGACCACCGGGCCAAGGCCAGACGAGGCAACTGGCAACCGGGGCTTGACCCCGGAGGATGTGCCTATTGAAGACTTGCACCTGGACACCCAGAACCCACGGATCCAACAAGTCGTCGAACAACTCGACGAGTCGAGCATTCTGAAGATCCTCTGGAGTGAATTCTCCGTTGAAGAACTGGCGTTGTCTATAGCACAAAACGGGTACTTCCCGCATGAGCCGTTGTTTGCGGCTGAAGAGAGCGAGAAACTAGTAGTGGTCGAAGGCAATCGCAGGCTCGCAGCCGTACGCATACTCCTCGACAAAGACCTGCGAAGAGAACTGCGGGCTGACTCACTGCCGACGATCTCCCAAGAGCGAGCCGACAAGCTCACCCGCCTGCCCGTGATTCGCTGCAAGCGCGACGAGATCTGGCAGTACATTGGGTTCAAGCATGTCAATGGCCCGCAACCGTGGACTTCGTTTGCCAAGGCAGAGTATGTCGCTTGGGTAAGGAACGAGATCGGTACCGATCTCACCCAGATAGCAAAGACGATCGGTGACACCCACCGCACTGTCACCAGGCTCTATCGCGCGTACATGGCGCTCAAGCAGGCCAAAAACAACGGTGTCTACAACCGTGAACAACGAATGAGAAAGCACTTTGCGTTCTCCCACCTGTACACGGGCCTCGACTACCAGGGCATCCGAGAGTTCACCCAGGTTGCGGAACTCGACGTTGCGACAAACGAGCCGATACCAGAGGAGAAATTGCCCGAGTTCGGCGAGCTTTGCGTGTGGTTATGGGGCGACAAAACCCGAGAAAAACCGGCCCTGATCCGCAGCCAGAACCCAGACCTTCGGCGACTTGATGAAGCTCTTCAGTCCACGGAAGGTGTAGCCGCCCTACGAGCAGACTACGACCTCAAGCGCTCTGTTGATATAGCCCGTGGTGACACAGCGCTGTTTCGCGAAGCCCTCCTGAACACGAAACAGGCTCTTCAAGAAGCACGCGCAAAAGTCGTAACAGGATTCGACGGAGAGCCGGATCTGCTTCACGACATCACCGAGATCGCCGCCTTGGCCGATGCACTGTACGAAGACATGAGCCCAGCCACGGTCAAACGAAGGAGAAGCCGACGTACCCAGGTCGAAGCGACGTAGATCCTAGTGTCCGACCCACTAGTCCCCACCGCTAGCTCTGATTCCACAGAGCACGCCGACTGGCTGGAATTCTCCGCGCTCTCGGATTCAAGCTGTGAAGCCTCAGCACAGGATCTCGTCACGGCGCTTCGGCGCTCCGGCTCCTCCGATGCCATTCACGATGAGCTTGAAGAGGATCCCTCTCTCGACGATGCAGTCGAGAGGGAGGACGAAGAACTCGAGAGAATCGGAGATGCTGCTTTCGAGCAACTGGAACGACGCGAGCAATACCTTGGTCAGCAGTATCCGTTCACGCTCAACGGAGCCCTCAAGGCGAACCCGGACGCAACCAAAACAATCTATGCCTTCCTTACGGCGATCACATCCGTCTCTCAGGCGGATACGCAAGCACCGCCGAATGCAGCCACTTTGTTCGAACGCCTTAGCGCTGCTACGCTCGTGAGCTACCTCGGCGGCGGAGATAGCGCACACTCGTATGACTTCGGGTTCCCACGACGCAAAAACCCATCAGCGTTCAAGGACGCAGTCGAAGACCTCTGCAAAAAAATGGGCGAGGGAGCGGGCTACCGTGCAGACCAAACCAACCCGTCGGACACAAAGGACGCAAAACTTGATCTCGTTGTGTGGGTACCATTCGGTGACGGTCGACCGAACCAACTCAGTGTCTTCGGCCAGTGTGCCACCGGCCGGAACTGGCAAAGCAAGATCAACGAACTTCAGCCCGTCGATTTCTGCAAACAGTGGTTCCGCGAGCAACCGGCTATGAATCCGGCACTCGCCTTCTTCGTGCCCAGGCACATCAAAGAACGCCAGTGGTCAACGGCCGCCAACGGCGACCGCCGCCTACTGTTTGACCGGCTAAGAATCGCTCACCTGTTATCGAACATTGATCAGGAACTCGCTGACAAATGCGCTGAGTGGACCGAATCAGCGCTCAGCCAGCACCTAGGCGATGGTATGCTGACGGCCGAGGCCCAGTAGGAGTATCTCGACCGAGGGGCAGGAGAATCGGCATGAGCGTTGCAAGTCCGCTTCGGTACCCGGGCGGCAAGGCACTAATGACGACTTCCGTGCAACGCATCCGAACCCTCAACAACCTCAACGGCTATGCAGTCGCGGAACCGTTCGCTGGCGGGGCCGGCTTGTCTCTGACCCTTCTCTACCGCCGCGAGACGCACAAGATCCACATCAACGACCTCGACCCCGCCATCCACGACTTCTGGTGCTCCGCAGTCCACGAGACCCCGGCAGTGATTGCCTACCTTGAGAATACTCCCGTCTCGGTTGAGGAATGGAGGCGTTGGCGGGAGGTTTACCGCAGAGAAGATTCTTCACGACTGGATAGAGGGTTCGCGGCGTTCTACCTGAATCGATGCAATCGCTCCGGCATCATTAACGGCGGAGGCGTGATCGGCGGCCTTGCTCAGAGCGGTCGTTGGAAGATTGACGCGCGGTTCAACAAAGACACACTGCGTGACAGGCTCGAACGCATCGCTGCTGAGCGCGAACGAATATCGGTAACGGGTGACGACGGAATAGACCTAATCAGCACTCTTGACCCGGAATCAACCTTCTTCTTCATCGATCCTCCCTACTTCAAGAAGGGGCCGACTCTGTATCTCAACGGCCTAACTCCCGAGTATCACACACGCCTTGCGGACAAGCTGAAAGGCATGTCTGCAAGCGCTTGGGCTCTTACCTACGATGATTGCCCCGAAGTCCGCCAGTTGTATGACAGTTGGGCGGCGGTCCACCCGTTCTCACTAAGGTACTCAGCCCAACAGAGCCGAGAAGGCAGAGAGGTGCTCATCACACCACCATGGCTGAGAGTGCCAAAAACTACTTTGCCCCTCGTTCGCTCCGATTAGGGGCTCTTCGAACTGCGGTCGGGTCCCCGTCGTGTCAGTGCTGAGACACGGAACCTCCTCTGGTCGCTCAGGGTTTGTACTATCCAACATTTGCCCACTTGGGCCAGCACGGCTCGCGGGTCCCGAGCACGGGATCTGTGGGAGAGACCCAACTCACAGCGTGGCGGTGATGTCGCTCGGCGTGGCTGCGGGGGACCCTCGGTGGGAGGAGGGCGTTCTCTGAGCCAGCGTGGCCTGTGCCCGCGTTCGTGTTCAGGATCGAGAAGTAGCACTCGGAGGGTCTGCGAACGCGGCTACGCAATCGCTGATTCTGCCCAAGGCATCGACCACCACATACACCTCGAGAAAGCCGCTTTCTCGTCCGGTCAAGGAACCGATATCAAGTCCAAGTTCCAAGAGCAGTTGCGCGTAATCCGCCACTTCTCTCGGGTGATCAGGCAGGTACTTCTCTAGGTGATCTCGAGACTGAAAGTAAACTCTGGGTCTGCCGCTCGACATGTTCAGCAGCGACACCGATTTCCCGCCCTTAGATACGCGGGAATAGGCCCGCAACGAGAACCCCTGGTCTGAGTTTGTGTCCGCCGTTAAGACACCGCGTAGTCCACGACGTGTGGTCATCTCCAACTTGTCCCCGAGCCGTTCGCGCAATCCGACAACGAGCTCGTGGTCGCGCATCTCGTCGGACACCTCGGCTCTTGACGATGACGATGACCGACCGTAGAGGTATTGGTCAAACTGCTTGAGGAGATGTTCCACATTGATCTTTACTTGAGGTGTGAGATTCGGTAGCTCCGAGCGAAGGCGCTCGCCGACTTCTTCCAGACTGAGATCACCGTCGTGTGCTCGACGTCCCCACACGGCTTTGACGGGATCTTCGAACCTACTGCGGTATTCCGCTAACTGGGCTGCGTCATCGTCGAGCTCAACCTCGATCCATGCCAGTTTCGATCCATGCCAGTTTCGATCCATCGACACCAACCACCGTGAAGTCGGGTCGCACTCCTCGTTCGTTCACAGGTGGGTATATGACGGCATCTGTCGGAAGGGCGAGCTGTTCAAGAAACCATGTCCGCAGCCAATCCTGAGTCATCAAACCGAACAAGGCAACGTTGACCCGATTCTCCGGGTTTGACAGATCCTCATTCACAAAAATTCCTGCATTCGCCGTGGGACGGTCTGTGGTTGCGTTCGAACTGCCCTACCAACCCTCTGAGTTCGATGTGCTCCTAGGGATGGATGTGCTCGGCGATTTCCACATCACCATGCAAGGCGGCCTGTTCATAATGAGCAACTAGTAGTTTCCAAGCGGCGGTGGCGGATCTGGGTCGGTCATTACCTAGTCGTGAGTCGTTGGGCTGCACCTGACGGATCAGGCCCGTCAACCAGCCGTTCTCGCCAGTGAGCTCCACGGCTTGGCCGCGTGAGGAGCATCGGTGTGGTTGGGGAACCCGCGGCGCTGACCGGAGCGTTCGGCAGCATTAATCGGCTGACAGTGGTCAGTCGGGGAGATCCCAGACGTCGGGGTCGAGGCCGTTCTGGGTGGCGTAGGTGGGCCATTTGAGGAAACGGTTTTCGGGTGGAGCAGGGACGCCAGCGGCGTGGGTGGCTTCGGGGAGGTATGACCAGTAGCCGGTGGTGGTTCGGTGCCGGCGCGTCGATGTGACGGCTTCTGTGGCGAGTCGTCCTAGGCAACCACCGAGAAAGCTGGACGCGGAGTACTTTGTCTTTCCTCTACTTGTGTGGCCCCAGCGCCGGACCATTTCGGCATAGGTGGTGGGATGCGCCGCGATCTTGTCGACCAACGCGTAGACACCGACTAGTCCCATCGGGCGGTTAGCCTTCCGAGTTGAATGCGGTCTGTGAGCAACACTCAAGCGAACAAAGCTGCGGAGGTGATCCGTGCATCCCATTTGGACGAGTCCAAACTTCTAACTGGACAACAACGCGACGAAGCGCTGAGGGTGGTGCGGGAGTATCGCGATGATCACAAGTTGGCTCTCGTGACAGCAAACAACGGTCTTCGTTCCTGCCTTCGCACGTTGGACTTGGAAGGTGAGGTTACGCAGCGGCTGAAACGGGTGCCGACAATTGTGGACAAGCTTCTGCGGCAGCCCACGATGAAGCTATCGCAGATGCATGACATCGGCGGGTGTCGTGTGGTGCTGGGCTCTGCTGCTGAAGTTGAGAAAGTAAAATCCAGGTTCTCAAGAAACAGCCGTACCAGAAACGGCAAGGACGACAGGATCATCGATTATGTTGAGCGTCCTCGCACGTCGGGTTACCGTGCTGTGCACCTGCGGACCGTTTATCGTGGCCGCAGAGTTGAAGTTCAGTTGCGGACACCGGGTCAGCACGAGTGGGCCGTGTTCGTCGAAGAACTCGGAGTGATGCTTGGGCATGATCTCAAGAGCGGTGTTGGCCCTCAGCCGGTCCTGGACTGGCTCTGCAAGCTTGCCGAGGGGACCGCTTGCACAGAATCCGGGGTGCCGTTGGACGAGAACTTCCTTGACGACCTGGATAGGCTCACTAGACTGGCGCAACAGGACTTGAGAGGGCCATGAACGAAACCGGGAAGATTGTCTATTTCTTGATTCGGTTTGACCGCGCTGAGGGCAGGCAAGTTGATCTGCAGGAGTTCACGGATTCCACCAAAGCCGTGGCTGCTTACACCTCAGAAGAGGAAAAGTACGTGGACGTTCCGCACATGGACATTGTCTTGCTCGGATCGTCCAGTATCGAGACTGTCAAAAAGACCCATGGCAACTATTTCGACAGCGACACTGACTGGATCGCTTCCCATCTGGGCGCTATCACCGATCTTGACGCGTTGTCCCAGCGAAGCCTGAGCATCTGGGCGTTGAGGTCGGATGAGCGAACTGCAGCGTCCGCCTAGACGCTCGCCCGTAAACCAAAGGCACGGTTTGCGGACGTTCCAGTGACGGTTCGGGTCCGATGGATCGTTCTCTTACGCGCGAATCGCTTGACTACTGCGAACCGGTTGGGCCGAACGTCCACCAATGGACGGGTCCAGACCCCCGCACGGGCATGTCAGGATGGCTTCATTCAGTCCTGTTGCCCCGTTGCGGCTTGGGTCATCTGGTGCTGAAGCTCCTCGACGGTGAACGGTATTAGCCCGCCTCTGTGGAGCATGGCGTGACAGTTGGGACACACCGGCACGAGATCCGTCAAGGGATTGGTCGTGTGGTTGTCGTGATCTGTGATCTGTGACAACGGTGTTGTGTGGTGGACATTGATGAACCCGTCACCGATTGCGCCGTAGCGCTTCGAGAAATCCAAATCGCACACTTGGCAGATTGCTCCGTAGTGCTGGATGCACGCGTGCCTTGCTCCGCTGTCACGCTCGTACCTGTTTACTTCGACTCGGGTCTTCGCGCCCTCTGGAACGGCACCGACACTGTGGTGCCGCACCCCTGCTTCATCACCTGACAGTGCTTCCATACCGTGACCGCTGAGTTCCTGAAGCAGCCGGGGAGCGGGGTCCGGCATCTCTATCACTGCTGGCCTGTTCCTCCAGCAAGCAGGTGAATGGCCATCGGGCGTTGTCTGTTCCAAGCCCAAACCCCTCGTAGGGCTCTTGAGCAACTTCCCGACGAACGCATGGTAGTTCCTATGCCCGACCACGCGCCTGTGCTCGTCGAGCATCCGACGATGCTTAGAGACGTCATAGGTATTGAATCTTTCCGGAAGACTGTCGACCACTTCCTTCATCACGTCCATGTCGTAGTCGTTGAAAGTCACCATTTGATTGCTCCTATTTTTCTTGTTGTGGATGGTCGCGTTGGACGTAGGGGCGTCAGGCGCGGGGGCATCCTTGTGATCGAGTCGACGCCAGAGCCGAGGTGGCAACTGAAACTCTGTTGCGGGTCAGGGACGGGTCGTTGGGGTGTTTCAGGGGTGGGATCGAACTTGGGGGGGAAAATAGTTAGAGCCCGAGGCCAAGACCTCGGGCTCTGAACTAATGCTTAGTTGCAATTTTGCAGCTAAGTAGCCGGCGGCTCTCTGTGCCCGGCGGAGAGCACAGGAGCCAGCCGACTACATCTTGGTATTTCTTAGTCGGGTTCCGGCACTATCGGAGGACCGGTGGCCGTACCAGCGACGCCGGTGGGCATACCAGGTGTGCTCTTACCAACATGGTTGACCGCTACCACCGTCACTGTGTAGGTGCCGGCGTTCAAGCCGGTGATGGTGTACTCACCGGTTCCAGCACCCGAGACAGCGGCGGCGCTACGGCTACCAGTGATTGGATCGCTGGCATTGAACCAAGCCACCACGTAGCCCGTGATATCGGTCTCGGTGTTTTCAGGGATACTGGTCCACTCGACGTTGACTGTGGAACCGGTTGCCTCGTCGACAACGGCTGTCACGTCCACTGGAGGAGTTGGTACGCCTGCGGCGGTGACCGTGCCAGCCAGGTAGCCGAAGCTACCGTTGGTCCCTGACACAGCCCTGACCCTCACCAGGTAGGTGTCGCCGTCTGCAACGGTGACCTCAGCCTTCGTGTCAGTCAGGTCTACAGCTTGGAACGTTACCCCTGTCCACGGGGCCGGGTTGGTCGTATTAAGGATTTCCACGACGTAGCTACTGATCGGGCCGGTGCCGTTGGACTGGGTGACCTTCGACCATGTCACGGTCAGCATCGTTCCATCGCCGTCCACCATCGGCACGGCTGTCACCGATGCCGGAGCACTCGGGTACAGACCGGTCGACTGTGTGAAGTCAGTTTCCGCGTTGGGTCCGGTTCCAATGCCGTTGACGGCCTGGATCTGGATCACGTATGGGACACCGACGGCGAGTCCGGTGAGATTGACCCGTGTCAGCGGGGCATTGACTCGCCTGTCGCTGCTGAACGGCTCATTGCCGGTCACGTTGAGTGCATACCTCACGAGGTAGTGGGTGATGTCGCTGCCACCATCGGCAGGTTCAGCCCAGAGCACGTCCAACGAGGTGTAACCAGGCACAACAAGCGTTGTCGAACCCTGAGCAACCGCACCAGGCAGTGTGGCCGGAGTTCCCGAACCCACGCCGAACGGACCAGCCTGTGGTTGGACACCGACCATGTTCGGATCGCTGTCGTTCTGGGCCTGGACCCGTACGTCGTAGTCCGTGCCGTTTTCCAAACCGGTCAGGGTGACCGTCGTCATCGGCGCCGCTACTGCTGCGTCATTCCCCCAGTCTCCAGGTTCCGTTTCGACCTCGCCGTCATCGTCTAGCACTACGGAAGTCCGCCGTTGCACGTTGTAACCAGTCACAGCGCTTGTGCCGTTGGACGATGGCGCATTCCAAGTGACCACCAAGGTCGTACCGCTATGGTCGTCCTCCTCGCCAGCAACTACTGGTGGCGGAACAGCGTTTACGTTGGTCGGCGCAGCAGGTACCGGATCAGGATTGCCAGTTCCAGCGGCCGACTCAGCCATGCTTTCGCCAACAGCGGTGATCGTCTTGATCGTGACCGCGTACTCATACTGATTGTCCAGACCGGTGATCGTGTACATCCGTGGCTCAGCAGGAACGGTCGCCTCAGCCGGGATGCCAGCGCTCCAAATCACCTTGTAGCCAGTGACATCACTGCCGCCGTCGTCTGCGGGAGCGACCCAAGTGATCTGCAAGGACTGATGCGCAGTAGTGACTTCCGGAGCATCGCCCGGAGCGTCCGGAAGCGTTACCGGAGTACCAGAGCCTTCAGCCCAAGGTCCGTTCAGCGTTTCCTCATCACCGTCTTGGCCGTCGTTGTCATTCGCATCGTTGTAGCTGTTCGCTCGAACTCGAACTTCGCAAGCGTCGCCGGTCGTCAAACCGGTGATCACAGTAGCTTGAAGCTGCCTGGTCGCGACGTTCGGGACTGGCTGGGTATTTCCCCAGGCACCTGTGTCACCGCAGCGGTTCTCGATCGTGTAGTTGAGAAGAACCGTGCCACCATCGTCGGCGGGCGCTGTCCAAGAAACGGCCAACGCCTCACCCGGCGTAGCTGGGGCGGGGGCTTGAGTGACCGTCACGTTCTGTGGAGCGGTCGACGCGGTTGGTGTCGGACTGACAGAGACACTGTCGGTGCCGGCAGGAACCGAAGCAGGCTCGCCGGTGCCGGCAGCATTCACTGCCGCCACCCACACGGAGTAATTCAGGGAGTTCCTCAAACCGCTGACGGTGTAACCCGTAGCGTCACCAGCAACATCGGCGGTTTCAGCCGACGCTTGACGTCCGGTGCGCCACGAAACCACATAACCAGTGATCGCGCTGCCACCGTCATCTTCGGGGGCGGTCCAACTCAAGACCAGCGTGCTGTTACCAGGCGTCGAAGTGAGTTCGCCAACAAGACCCGGGGCAACCGCTGGGTTGCCGGAGCCCTCGTCGGACCAGTCGCTCCGGCCGTCATCGCTCACTGCGGCGACACGGAATGTGTAGGTGTCGCCCTGGGTGAGGCCACCGAAGTTGGTCGAAGTGCCGTCCACCGAAGCCTCGTCGTCAGCGGAGTAGTCGTCATCGCCCGACTTCGACTGCACGACATAGCCGGTGACATCGCTGGTGCCGCTTTCATCAGGGGCTGTCCAGGAGACATCCAACGCATCACCAGCATCACCGCTGATCGCAACTTCAACACCGGTCGGAACTCCCGGAGCTTCAGCTTGCTCAGCTTCAGGTAGAGCATCAAGTGCCCGATACATACGTGCGACGAACGAACCCATCTGCTCGCGTGTCACGTTGTTGGAGGGCGAGTACGTCGTATCTGTAGTGCCCGTCGTGACTTCCAGAGCAAAGATCTGGCCAATAGCGGTCTGCTCTTCGGGACTGCGCTCACCAATGTCGGTGAACTCAGTGTCACCGGTCGGAGCATCGTCGCCCGCGACCGCCTTATAGAGACGTGTCAAGAACAGGGCCATGTGCCCGCGAATCACAGGATCGTCCGGCGAATACGTCGTCGGCGTAGTTCCCGTTGTGATGGCAAGCCCATTAGGACTGATGCGCGCAATGTCATCAGCGTTGGTGTCATCGGCGATGTCGGTGAACTCGTGATCTGCAATCGGCGCTTCCTCGCCTGTCAGCGCCTGGTAAGCATTGGCCATAAACGCGGCCATTTCCGAACGAGTCATCTCATCGCCAGGACGGTAGGTGTCACCAGCCTCGGAGATACCCAATTCTAGAAGACATGCGATGTCGTCGGCGTGCGTGGTGCCCGCGACGACATCCGAATAGTTGTCGGCGCCATCAGATGGGCACGAACTACCGCCGGACTGCGCGGTCGCTGTGACCGTGGCCAAACCGAGACTGCCCGCGACGACGACAAAGGCCACCGCCATGCGCACTAGGCGAAGCACACTCAACCGAATCGATCGGTTCGGCACCTTCACCGGCACTCCCTTTCCCGTTACTGCTGAACTCATTGCTGCTCCATTCTTGGTTGGATTGTCTGGCTCTTCGCAGACACCAGTCGAAATCTAGCGGTTAACTGCACCCGGCACCTTGCTGGGACACAGAAAACACCTATCACGATCGGCACGCAAAGGTTAGCGCAGGCCGATTTCTAACACAACCCAACCCCCAAGTCAAAGACATAGGGGCCGGAAGAGGCGTCAGAATCGCTAGGTGTCGGTAAGAAACCGCACATGTAATCAAGGCCCTCAGCATAACGCCACAATTGAATACGCGCCATGCTTTCACGGACTAACTGACCCACCTTTCTTCCTGTTGAGGATTCTGGAGTCAGGGCGGGGGCTCGGCAAGAGGCCGTTACGCTGTGCGGAAGCGGCCCCCTGGTCGCCGCGGGACACTGATTTTCAGCCCGTCGACAACACGTCAATCAACCCATGGAAAGCCTTGTGATCCGACTCCCAGCACTCCCCTATCCCCAAGACGCCCTCGCCCCGCATATCAGCGAACGAACCATGGGACTCCACTACGGCAAACACCACGCCGGCTACGTGGCCAACCTCAACAAACTCCTTAGCGGTGGGGCCGGCAAGGTCGGGAACACTGTGGGGGCCTCAGGTGGCTTCTCCAATGGCGTTGGTGGTGGGGCTGTTGGTGCGGGTGGCCGTGGGGCCGGCGGCGGGGGTGGCCGTGGGGCCGGCGGCGGGGGTGGCCGTGGGGCCGGCGGCGGGGGTGACCGTGGGGCCGGCGGCGGGGGTGACCGTGGGGCCGGCGGCGGGGGTGACCGTGGGGCCGGCGGCGGGGGTGGCCGTGGGGCCGGGGGTGCGGGGGTGAGCCTTGAGACGCTTATTACTACCCCCGGGCCGGTTGCGGTGTTCAACAACGCCGCCCAGATCTGGAACCACACCTTCTACTGGCAATCCATGAGCCCCGACGGCGGAGGCGACCCGAGCGGAGAACTCGCCTCGGCCATCACCTCCAGCTTCGGGTCTGTCGACACGTTGCGGGACGAGCTGACCGCCGCGGCGACCCGCAACTTCGCGTCCGGCTGGACCTGGCTCGTGCGCCTTGGTTCTGGTGGTGCTGGGGATGGCGGTGCTGGGGATGGCGGTGCTGGGGATGGCGGTGCTGGGGATGGCGGTGCTGGGGGCGGTGGTGCTGGGGAGCTGGCCGTCATCAACACCAACGATGCCGACAACCCACTGGTGAGCGGGCACCAACCACTGCTCACGATCGACATCTGGGAACACGCCTACTACCTCGACTACCAGAACGCTCGGCCCGCCTACATCGCCACGTTCCTCGAGCACCTTATTAATTGGGACTTCGCAGCAGCCAACTACGCCGCCTGAACCGGCCGAGTCTTCCTGGGCCATTGCTGCCTGAGCCTTCCTAGTCATCCGACGCTACGTCAGCCACCAGAGCCGACCGAGCCTTCCTAGTCATCCCGACGCTACGTCAGCCACCAGAGCCGACCGAGCCTTCCTAGTCATCCCGACGCTACGTCAGCCACCAGAGCCGACCGAGCCTTCCTAGGAGAACCACGCCGCCTGAGAACTACGCCGCCTGAGAACTACGCCGCTGCGTAGGCGAGGCGTGTGGTGTGTGGGGCGAGGCGTATCACAGAACGTGCTGTTGTAGTGTCACAGGGTATGTGATAGCTTGACGAGCAACGACAACCGGTCCTAATCGTGCCGCCTTGGCGGAGGGCGTGTTAGGTTCACGAAAGGACAACAATGGAGCCATCCGTGATCGTAGGGATCATCAGCGTTATTGGAACATTAGTGGTCTTCGTGTGCGGCTACTTCCTCAGGGATGTGAGCACGAAGATCGACAAGCTCGACAAGAAGATCGACAAGCTCGACGAGAAAGTCAACACGAAGATCGACAAGCTCGACGAGAAAGTCAACACGAAGATCGACAAGCTCGACGAGAAAGTCAACACGTTGACAGCGAGCGTCGCGGCGATAGCGGCGACCCAAGCGGAGCACGGCAGCAAACTCCAGCACATGATGGGGCACGGGGAGCGCATCAGCGCACTCGAAGGTGCCACCTTCGGAACCGCCGCTACCTAGTTCATCAGGCCTTGGCGCGGCTTGGCAATCGCCCGCTGGGTGGGCCAGGCATGCTTGGGCGAGGAATATCACAGAACATATTGTGATTGTGTCATAGGGGCTGTGTTAGTGTGATACACATCAACAATAGATCTGAGTCGTCTCGCCATACCGGGGGATCCGTCTGAGGTCAGGTGCTGGAGCTCAGCTCGTCCAGGACTTGACCTTCTCTATAAGGGCCAGCGGGTCGCCGCCGACCGGGGTGACCTGTAGACGAGTAACGCCGGCCGCGGCATACGCCTCCACACGCTCCCGGACCCGGCCCTCGTCGCCGACCATCGCCGTGGCATCAAGGTAATCCTGAGGGACCGCAGCCATCGCCTCATCCTTACGGCCTGAAAGGTACAGATCCTGAATCTCGTGTGCTTCTTGTTCATAGCCGTACTGACAGAAGAGATTGTTGTAGAAGTTCTGATCCCTCGAACCCATACCCCCCACATACAACGCCACCATGAAACGGGCGCCGTCACGAATCTTCTGCGCCTGCGGCTCATCACAAATCGAAACCAAGCCGCCGGCCACGACCTCCAACGGGCCCAGAGCCGGATCACGCTTGGCCATGCCCTTCGCCAACACGTCGCTCCAAACCGAGCGCGCCTTGTCGGGATGGAAGAACACCGGAATCCAACCGTCGGCAATCTCGGCAGTCACCGCAACATTGTTCGGACCAAGCGACGCAATATATATAGGTATGTTCGAACGCTTCGGATGGTTGATCAACTTGAGCGGCTTACCCAGACCCGTGCCCTGGTCGGGCGGGAGCGGCAGCTGGTAGCTCGGGCCGTCGTGCACCACGACCTCACGGCGCCACACCTTGCGACAAATCTCGATCAACTCACGCTGGCGACCAACCGGGCGGTCATAGGGCACGCCATGCCAACCCTCGATCACCTGAGGACCCGAAGCGCCAATACCGAGAATGAAACGACCATCGGACACCGCATCAAGGCCGGCCGCAGTCATCGCCGTGAGAGTCGGCGTGCGCGAATAGATAGGCAGGATGCTCGAACCGAGCTCCATGGTCTCGGTCTTAGCCGCTAGATAACCGAGAATGCTGACCGCGTCGAAGCTGTACAGCTCCGCCACCCAGCCAACATCGATCCCGGCGGATTCCAGATCCCGGGCTTGCTCGGCCGCAGCCTTCGGATCGCCGGAGTAATTGAGTGTCATCGACAGCTTCATCGTCTTTGTGCTTTCAGTTCGGTTGTGTGGTCGGGGGGTTCGGTTGATTTCCGGGAGGACAACTATTGTCAGTGTTGGCGACAATAGTTGCCCCGCCGTAGTGTCACACCGTTAACCAATACTGGCAACCACCCCTGCCGACCAACCCTGTCCTTAAACCCTGTCCTTAAACCCTGTCCTTAAACCCTGTCCACAAACACGGACGACCGACAAGCTCAACTCACAAGTCAGGAGAACAACTCGTGCAGCAATACGGCGAATGGCAAGGAACCATCGGCAAGACCCTCGCCGAATCCCAACCGTGGTTCCCCGAACCGCCCCACCCCGGCGAAGACGCCCCCAACGTCGTCATCGTGTTGCTCGACGACCTCGGCTTCGCACAACTCGGCTGCTACGGATCCGACATCGACACCCCCAACATCGACGCACTCGCCGCCGGCGGCCTCCGCTACACCAACTTCCACGTCACCCCACTGTGCTCACCAACCCGAGCCGCACTGCTCACCGGACGCAACCACCACAGCGTCGGCATGCGAGGCGTGTCGAACTTCAACACCGGCTTCCCCAACATGACCGGACACATCTCCAATCACGCCGCCACGCTTGCCGAAGTACTCCACGACGAAGGCTACGCAACCTTCGCCGTCGGCAAATGGCACCTCGCCCCAATGGAAGAATGCAGCGCTGCCGGACCCATGGACCAATGGCCCCTACAACGCGGCTTCGACCGCTACTACGGGTTCCTCGAAGGCGAAACCGACCAATTCAGCCCCTCCCTCACCTACGACAACCACCCCATCGAACCTCCAGGCCGGGCCGAAGACGGATACCACGTCAGCGAAGACTTGATAGATAGAGCCACCGGCTTCGTGCACGACACCAAAAGCGTGCGACCCGACCGGCCTTTCTTCTTGTATGTGGCGTTCGGGGCGACCCATGCCCCGCATCAGGCGCCGGCCGAATACCTCGAGAAATACCGCGGGCGCTACGACGAGGGCTGGAACGTCGTGCGGGCCCGCTGGTTCGCCAACCAACTCGACATGGGAGTGATTCCTGCGGGGACGGCTCTGGCGCCGCGCAACCCCGGAGTCGAACCCTGGGACGACCTACCTACGAACCAACAAGCGCTGGCATGCCGCCTGCAAGAAGCCTTCGCCGCTTTCCTAGACCACACCGATGCCCAAATCGGACGGCTAGTCGACGACTTGGAGGCGCTCGGGGAACTCGACAACACCATCATCATGGTGTTGGGCGACAACGGCGCGTCACAAGAAGGAGGACCGTTCGGGGTGCTCCACGAGATGAAATTCTTCAACGGGATCCTCGAGACGCCCGACGAGGCGGTGGCGCACCTCGACGAGATCGGCGGGCCACACTCCCACACCAACTACCCCTGGGGCTGGGCGCAAGTCGGCAACACCCCATTCAAGTGGTACAAGCAAAACACGCATGAAGGCGGAGTGCATGTCCCCTTGGTGGTGCATTGGCCCACCGGTCTTGCCGGCGGTTCGGGTGGTCTGGGCGGGGGCGTGGCGCGGGGGGCCGATGCGGGTGGGATTCGGCCACAGTTCCACCATGTCAACGATCTCGCCGCCACGATCTATGACCTTATACATATACAACCGCCCGCTGTGCGGCGAGGTCTCGAGCAGATTCCGATCAGCGGGACCTCCCTCGCCTACACGTTCGCCGATGCTGGGGCCCCCACCCGCAAAGAGATCCAGTACTTCGAGATGGCCGGGCATCGCGGGCTCTGGCACGACGGCTGGAAAGCCGTGACCCGCCACGAACCCGGAGTCCCCTTCGACAACGACACCTGGGAGCTGTACCACACCGACGCCGACCCCTCCGAATGCAACGACCTCGCCGCCTCCATGCCCGAGAAGCTTGAGGAGATGATCGCGCTGTGGTGGCAGGAGGCCGAGACGCATGGCGTGCTGCCCCTCGACGAACGGATGTTGGAACTCTTTGCGGTGCGCTTCCGTGACTGCTCACCGCACCCCGTCGACAAGACCTACCGCTACTACCCGCCGGTGTCGCCGATGGGGAGCCAATCCGCCGTGCCCGTCGGCGGCCGCAGTTGGAACCTGACCGCTTCGGTTACCTGTGGTGATGGTGGTGGTGGTTCTGGTTCTGGTGGCGGTGGTGGTGGCGGTTCTGATGGTGGTGATGGTGGCGGTGGTGATGGTGGTTCTGGTGGTTCTGGTTCTGGTGGCGGTGGTGATGGTGGTTCTGGTTCTGGTGGTTCTGGTTCTGGTGGCGGTGGTGATGGTGGTTCTGGTTCTGGTGGTGGGGACGGCCGTGACGGGGTGCTGTTTGCCACCGGGACTGAGAACGCCGGTTTCTCTATCTTCTTGGACGACGGGTATCTGGTGTTCGACTACAACGCCTTCGACGACCACACCATCGTTCGCTCGAGTGCTGCTGTCAGTGCGGGGGATCACAAGCTCGGTCTCGAATTCCACCGAGGGCCATCCCGAACCGCGCAAGCCCGGCTGTTGATTGACGGCGAAGTGGTCGGTGAGGGGCACATCCCGTGGATCATGGCCACGATCTCCTCGGTCGGACCCAGCGTGGGCTACGACGCCGGCTCTCCCGTCAGCCGCGCCTACACCGACCCCAACCCCTTCACCGGCAAGCTGCACGAAGTCGAGATCCAACTGCTGTCGCGCGAAGACATCGAAACCCTCCGGGCCCAAGCCCGCGCCGAACTCAGCCGCCAGTAGCCCCGCCCCCCTGCCCCTTGCGAGCGGCTACACGCCCAGGGGCGACCACATTGGAGCGAGGGACTACGGATACCGCTCCGGACCGGGCAGATACCCGGTCGGTGTCGTAGGCCGTGTATACAGTTGTATCGACCAACGCGGTGTGTCTCAGCGACTTGTACCGCCCCAAAAAAGGACCTGCTGATCGTGCCTGTGACCTTGTCGGACCTCGTTAAAGACCCGCCGCTTCTGTTGGCAGTTTGCGAACACTTGGTTCCGTTCATGAACGGGTCAGCCATGCGTCGATTGACTCTATTACTCGACGAGCTAACCCTTGGTCCTGACGGCGACCAGCTGGACGAGGCTGATCGGCTCTGGCTGGAGGAGGCTCTGCCGCACGGTGAGCCCAACAGAGACTGGTGGGAAGACGAATTGACCCGGCTCCGCGATTCGGGTGTGGAATTGATCTCCAGAACAGATGTCTGCTATCCGGTCAATCTCAAGCTGGTCCACGACGGGCCACCGTTGTTGTTCGTTCAAGGACATCTGGACGCTGAAGATCAGCGCGCGGTGGCGGTCGTCGGAACCCGTGAGGCATCCATGGCCGGACTCGACCTGGCTCAGAACGTAGCAGAAGGGCTGGTTGCGCGCGGCTACACGGTTGTCTCCGGTTTGGCTAAGGGAATAGACACTGCTGCCCACGCGGCATCACTAAATGCAGGCGGACGAACTATTGCTGTGTTTGGTACGCCGATCGACAAAATCTATCCCGCCGCGAACCGCGCTCTGGCTCGACGGATCACCGCCCAAGGCGCTTGCGTGTCGCAGTTCCTTCCCAGGGTGCGTACAGGGCGTTGGTCGTTCCCGGCACGCAACCTCACCGGTTCGGGATTGGCACTCGCCACTGTCGTGGTGGAAGCGTCGGAGAGTTCGGGAGCCCGGCACCAGGCCGAGGCCGCACTCAGGCACGGCAAGCGAGTCTTTCTCGTTCGATCCCTTGTCACATCTCAGCCGTGGGCCCAGCAGATGCAGTCGGAGTCGCTCAACACCACGGTGGTCGACGACGCCGACCAAATTGTCGAGGCGCTAGAGATCGATTTGGCAGTCGACGACAGCGCCGTCTTCGTATGACCAAGCTGGATCCTAAGCACCACCTCGAGCGCTTGAAACCGGGACTGGTGCCAATTGCCGCAGCCCAACACCTCGTGTGCAGTACGTGTCGCAGCGGTGCAAATCCTGGGTTTGAACGCTGCTACCGATGTAAGCACGAAGGCATCGTGAAGGTGCTCCCAATATCGATGTCAACACAAGGTGAAGCTCTCCACCATCGCCTGCGGAACTACAAAGACGGGGACACGCAACAGAAGAAGGACTACACACTGCAGCTCCCGGCGTTGCTTCATCTCTTCCTGAAAAACCACCGCAAGTGCATCGGTGGACGGTACGACGCAGTTGTTACGGTCCCGTCAAGTAGGCGTGATGCCGTCATGGGCATTGTTAACAGACTCCCCAAGCTTCGTGACCGCCACGTAGCGCTCACGCGTACCGGTACAGGTGCTCCACCGACATACAAGGCGCCCGCCAAGCTGAAGGCGAAGCGCGTTCTGCTCCTGGACGATACGTTCACTAGAGGTAGAAGCATCACCGCAGCGCACGCCGCGCTCACGAAAGTCGAAGCGGATGTTCTTGTTCCAGTTGTGATTGGCCGCCACTTTCGCCCAGAGTTCTCGACTAGTCCCCCTTTGGCGGCTTGCCTCAAGAGACACACGTGGGAGCTTGACCGTTGCGGTATTTGTGGTCCGGTAAATTGCGGCCACGGCCCGGAGCCACCGCTGTTTTAGGATCTCAGCGGCTGCACTGGCATGTCAGAGCTTTCCGTCACCCTCGGAAGCGTCTGGTGCGACACCGTCTTCGAGTTCGCCCCAGGTCTGCAGCGCTTCTGTGTTCGGCGGCGACCACCTCGCATCACGCATTGAGGCCACTCCCTTCGTCTCGTCGATCATCCGCTCGGGAGTTCTCACCGGCCTCTGCGGTTCGACCCGACAATCCATGTATGAACCCCTTGCGAGAATCGGCCACCCAAACCAAGCCACCAGCACCGAACCGAGACGGGCCACCCCAACCAACACCACCAACGGCATCCTCCTCCTTGCCAACGCTGGACTCCCCCGTTGACTGTCAATCAGGACGCAGTTCCGCGGGCCGCGAACCTCGAGGCTGCATCCAAAGGCCCATGACGCAGGGTTCACCGGAGCCTTGTCGCCGTCCAACCCGACGACTGCGCCGTGCCGCTGCTTGAAGCCCTCCAAGCCCTGGACTGCGGGACCGGCCGGTCGAAGTGGTAACCGTGTGGTTTGTGGGACTCACCGAACACGGCGGTTTAGTAGGGTTTACTGCTGTGTTATGATGTTTCTTGCTATACAGTGTCACACCCTGTTGTTAGGTTGTGGTCATGTTCGATTCGATGATCCAGCAGACCCGGCAGGTGGTGACTTCTGGGCTATGCCGTGGCGAGTTGGAGGGTCTGGTTGCGGGTGCTGGGCGGGTTGTGGCCGCGTTGAATGCGTTGCAGACGCGGTGCGCGACTGAGATCGAAGCGCTCAATGACGGCGGGGTGAATTCCAAGACGGTGTTGCGTGAGGCTGGGCGCATGTCGACACGTAGTGCCAACACGGTCGCCAAAACCGCCGCCGGTTTGGCTGAGATGCCCAAACTCGCTGAATCGTTGGCTGATGGTGCGATTACTGTCGAGCACGCTGCGGTAGCGGTCGCCGTCGCTGCGAAGACTTCGACTGAACAAGTCGACAACGAATTGTCAAAGCTCGCGGAGACATCGTCTGTTGATGTGTTTACTGAACAGTCACGGCGTTGGGTGAACCGCAACCAACCCGATGACGGCGCTGAGCTGTATCAACAGCAACGTCACAGACGGTTGTTCAAGCATTGGGTGAACGAAGCTGGTATGGGTGTGCTGTTAGCAGAACTCGACCCGACCAGCTATCAACAAGCGGTCAAAGCAATCAATGTTGAATACGACCGCATGTGGAGAGACGACGGTGGCCGCGACGGCACCCCTGATGATGTGCGCACAACACCACAACGCTTGGCAGACGCATTTGTTGCGTTGATCAGCGATCCAGGCCGTCGCGGGCCGGGCAGCACAAGGATGCAACTCATCGCTGTGGCTGACATTGAACGCCTACGCGGCGACAACCCTACTGGGGTCGCTGAGATCGTCGGGGGTGAAGCCCTACCACAGACAGTGCTCGAACGCTTGATGTGTATAGCCACTGTTACCGGAGTTGTCTTTGACGGCAAAGGACAGCCCATCTGGGTGGGACGCGATCGTAGATTCCCCACCGAAGCCCAAATCAAAGCCATCATCGCCCGCGACCGCCACTGCAGAGGCACAGGCTGCACCGCTGGTCCTGAACGCTGCGAGATCCATCACATCGTGCCCTGGGAAGAAGGCGGGCTCACCGACATCGACAAAATGTGTCTCGCCTGCCCACACTGCCACCACAACATCCACGACCGCGGCTACATCGTCATCAAAACCAACACCGGCTACAAAATCATCAACCCCAACAACCCACCAGACGGCCCATGAACACAACAGTTCACGGGACCTGCGGGCCGTGCCCAATTCGCTCGTACGACCGAGCCGGAGCACGACGGTCGTAGCGTCGGAACCCGGGCACAGCAACTCGGGCACAGGAACTCGGGCACAGCAACTCGGGCACAGCAACTCGGGCACAGCAACTCGAGCACAGCAACTCGGGCACAGCAACTCGGGCACAGGAACGTGTGATATGGCTGTTACCGGAGATGGGCCCGCAGGCAGCCGCGGCGACACAGCCGGCAAAAGGAGAGGGCCAATCTACCGATGTCGGAGTTCGGGCTTGAAGAGTCCTGACGCCACGTTGGACGCGGACGACAAACCGAGACGCTAGAGGGGCTCCATGAACTCGAGGCGGTTGCCGAGGGGGTCGAAGACGTGGGCTCGGCGGTAACCGTCGATCTCGTTGATGTCGGTGGTCTCTAGGTTCTGGGTTCGGCAGAGATCGACCAGGTCGACAACATTGTCGACAACAAACCCGACGTGGGCCTTGCGGGCAGGGCGAAACTCTTGCTCCACGCCCAGGTGAAGCTTGATGCTGGGACCCTCGAACCAAGCCCCACCACGCTTGGCCAACTCCGGCGGTTTCGACACCTCGGTCAGACCGAGAACACCTGCATAGAACTCTATGACCAGATCTTCGGCACCGGGAGGCATCGCAAGTTGAACATGATCAATTGAGCTGACTCTGGCCACTGCTACCTGCCTATTGCGTGTAGGCGAGGTTGCGGGCTGCGGTCTCGCCCCAGTGAGCATCACCGGACCACGAAATCTTGTTGGCATCGATCTGGGACTGAGGGTCAATCCGGCCGCCGGCGAGCATCACAAAAGTTGCCACATCGGCAAACACCTCAACGTCAGGGTCATCAAGTTCAAAGACCCGGCCCGCGCGGCCATCCACACGCACCAAGATGTCTCGGTCAACCGCACCACGGATCCGAAAAGCGATACTCATCGGGTCGGGCAAACCGATCTTCTTGCCAACGATGTAGCCGATCGAGTCGTCAATCTCTTGTAGGGCTGTTTCGGCGGTGAAGCCCGAGTCGTCAAGAGTCTCACCGAGCGGGATTGCGATGTCGCGGGCATGCACCCACATATCGAATAGTCGTACCTGCAAGAAACGGCCGTAACTGGACATCCCAGCCGGGGTAAACGACGGGCGATCAAGTACCTCCGGACCCATAGCACGCAGATCATCAAGACGAGTTGCGGTCGTTTCGGCGACAATCTGCGCGAACTCAGACCGGCTTGCATCTCGGGTACGGGCATCAAAGTCGCTAAACCGCTCAAAAGGCGGCGGGGCCGTATCCGACGGCTCCCAACCGGTCATCCAATACTCGGCACCAACGGCGTGGTTGATGACTCCCCTCACATCCCAATCCGGGCACAGCGACTGCACCGCCATCTGCTCATCGCTCAAACGGCCGACAAGATCGTTGTAGTGCGCGAACAGGTCTTGATGGGCAGCAAAATAGTCGTCAAAGGAACTCATGGCACCGCAGAGTACCAGCGGCTTGCCAGCAAGAGAATATGTCAGGCAAACTGACACTTATGAGCGATAGCGAAGTCAACGCAATCAACGAAGCACTCGACGCCCTGCTAGCCGAGCACGACCCAACGCAAGAGTCGTATCAAGAGTTTCGCGGGCATCAATTCGACGCTGGACTGGCCTGGGTCCAATTCCCGGTTGGCCACGGCGGTATAGGAGCGCGGCCCCAACTGCAACGCAACGTCAACCGGCGACTAACCGAAGCCGGCACTCCGTCCATGGACACCAGTCAGTTCTTCATGGCGCTATCGGGACCCACGATCCTCGCCCACGGCACCGAAGAACAAAAACGCCGCTTACTCCGCCCCATGTTCACCGGCGAAGAGAAATGGTGTCAGCTCTTCTCAGAACCAGGCGCCGGATCAGACTTCGCGGGTCTCGCCACCAAAGCAGAACTCGACGGCGACGAATGGTTAGTCAACGGCCAAAAAGTCTGGAACACCATCGCTCACATCGCCGACAAGGGAATGCTCGTCACCCGCACCGATCCACAACTGCCCAAACACAAAGGGATGACCTACTTCGCGCTCGACATGCACGCCGAAGGAGTCGAAGTGCGGCCGCTCCGCCAAATCACCGGTGAAGCCGAGTTCAACGAGGTCTACATGACCGATGTCCGCGTGCCAGACGCCGACCGCATCGGACAACGAGGCGAAGGTTGGCGAGTATCGATCACCACACTGATGAACGAACGAGCCGTCATCGGCGGATCAGGGGGCGGAGGCATCCCACCCCGAGGCAGCGGTGCCATCTCCGAACTCGTGAAAGTCTGGAACTCACTACCTGACTACGAGCGCACCGCCTCGCGGCGTGACAGCTTGATGAAACTCTGGAACCGGGCCGAAGTGCTGCGGCTCACCAACATGCGTGCAGTGCAAAACGCCAAGCGAGGTCAACCAGGCCCTGAAGGCTCCGTAGCCAAGCTGGCAGGGGCGGAACTCAACAAAGAGATTTACAGCGAAGGCATCAACCTCGCTGGCATGGCCTCCCAAATTGACCTTGACTACACCTTCCGTCGACCCACCACAGTCGTGCTGCCAGGTGAAGGCGGCGGCCTCGGCTACCTCTTCTTACGAGCACGGGCCAACTCAATCGAAGGCGGCACATCGGAGATACTCCGCAACATCATGGGTGAACAGATGCTCGGACTGCCCGGCGAACCCCGCGTGGACAAAAAGATCCCCTGGGCCGACGTCCCCAAGAACTGAACCCGGCCGAACCCGAATTGACTGGGATGAACCGGGGGCTGCTTTGAGTCTGCGTTGAACTCAACTGTTACCGAGAAGGTCGACCACCGACCGGTGTAGCTGCTGCTTGATCCTCTGGAGGTTGGCACCCGCGGTAGCGCTGTGAGCACGGCCATACTCTGAAGCCGCAATCATCAGGCGATCAAGGCTCACCGCCTCATTCACGAACCCCGCAGAAACCGCATCAGGCCCGCTGTACCGGCGACCAGTCGCCAATGCCTCTCGGGCGGTGGAGTTAGTCATTAAGTTGCGGATCATCGCCATCAAACCAGGAGAGAAAGTCATCTGCAGGTGCACCTCGGGCCAACAGACAAACCCCCGATCAGCGCGCATCACCGCATGGTCGTGTGCCAGGATCGCGAAAGCACCCGCGCCGAAAGCGTGTCCGTTGACAGCAGCAACCGTCGGTGCCGGAAAAGTCAGAATACGACCGAGCACCTTCTCCACCGTGTTCACGTAAGCCTTGATCTCCGGGCGTGACAGCGTCGCTATGTGATCGACGTCGAGTCCGTTGGAATAGTGCTTCGCCGAACCGGTCGTGATCAACGCGGCCGGGCCGCTGAGGGCCTGCGCCTCCGCCTCGTCGAGCAACTCGTTCATGGTTTCGACCCAAGCAACATCGGTGCGGTTGTCATCGTCGCCAAAATCGATTATCAGCAACTCGCCGTCTCGGCTCAAACTCGGTATCCCCACGGTTTCTCTCCAATCCCAGACAGCGATGCAGACTTCGCTCCAGATCGAGGCCCAAACTGCGACGGCCTGTCCAGAAAGCTAGTGCGTCCTGTCGACCCCACACCTAAGCGGCCAAATCGCCAATGACCAGACCCACCACCATGATCGCCCCACAAGGGGATCCGCGGTCTCCCCAACCCCACACCGGATCGTCCCACACCGTCAGCCAACGACCCAAACCCGATCTTCTCCAGGGACAACCCGCCACGGACGCAGCGGGCTTAATCCAAAAGCTGAAAGGTGGATATCTGTCAGGCCGCTGCTGCGTTCGCACGGTTCGCAACGACAAGGATCATGCAATGCAATTCCCGGACCTTCGCCGCTGAGCGGTTGGTTGGGGTCAGATCCTCAAAAAGGACCGAGTCGTCGTGAACAGACGCGCGTCGAGGGCGCTGTCTGCGCTTCGCCAAGATCCAGGGTTCTTGCAGTTAGCTCACAGGTAACGACTAGCGGCTGGGCTTAGGCTTCGGTCCATGAACTACAACTTCTTCAATAAACGCTCGTTTATGGTCTTGTCGGCTGCGGCCGCGCTCGCTTTGGCTTCTGTCGCTGGGGCGCTCATCGCGTCGGCTCAGCAACCAGACACCGCCCCGTTGGGAACCGACACTTTCACGGATATTGGCCCGACCATGTGGGCCAACGAAGCGATCGGATGGGCCGTGTCCGAAGGGATCACGACCGGCACGTCAGCGACAACGTTCAGTCCGTTGGACACCCTCAACCGTGCTCAGATGGTGACGTTCTTGTATCGGTACCACCAAAACGTTGTTGAACCCGAGTTGATAGCTCTTCAAACCCAGCAGCGTGGTCACGAACAAGGACATGAACAACTGGAGGGAGCAACAGAGTCATCATCGCCTGAGCATGTGGTTACGTTCACCGGCACAGGTAAAGGAACCACCGAGTTTGTAACCTTGGCCGCTGGTCGTCACAGAGTGGTCTTCGAGGTTGACAACAATCACGCCGATTTCTCGCCGAGTCTTAGCCTGAAGGCATTCGGCAGGCACGAAGGCAGGGATTCTCTCGTATTTGAGTTCGGCGACGAAGCCGCAGGATCAAGCTCATGGGTCGAAACATTGGACATCGGCGGGTTCGGTGTACCAGAAGGCGAAGTGTATTTCGAGGTCGAGGTTGAGCCTGGCGCAACGTGGACGCTCACCGTCACGCGTCTATAACCGATACCACGACGCACGGTCATGATCGCTCACTACGAGGGTCTCGCACCGTTCGACGAAACCCACTGGATCGGCTCGACGCCGTCGGCCGGCTGATCGACCGCAAACCAATCTCCTCTCGGGACGACAACAACCGCAACCAAACCTCTAGCGCGAACCACCCACCCAGACCACCACACAGTCGGCGGTTCGGGATACGACGGTCGGTCAACAAGCTGGTGCGTCTTGTCGGCGGCACAGCTGAAAAGCCAAGATCAACCGATGAGGCGACCCGCGATCGTGACTGCCCACTTCGAGGGCCTTGACGCCTTCGAAGAGACCGCACTGGATCGACTCGGCACGGTCGGGAGGCTGCTCGACCGCAAACCGCTCCATTCCTGGGACGAACCACGGGCACAAGAATTACTACCCGAGGCGGAAGTGATCGTCGGACACTGGGGTTGCCCCCTGTTCGGACCAGAGTTCTTCGAAACCGCTGCGAACCTGCGGCTGTTCGCCTACGCCGCCGGTTCCGTCAAGTGGTACCTGAGCGACGAACTCTGGGAACGAGACATACTCGTGACCTCCGGTGCCGACGCAAACGCCGAACCAGTCGCCGAATACACGTTGGCCATGATCTTGTTGGCCAACAAAGGAGTCTTCGGGGCCATCGACCGAGAATCAAATCGCGCCTCCTGGACACCGCCGCCCGAAGCCGCCGCCCACGGTAACTGGGACAAGACGATAGGACTCGTTTCGGCATCGCTGACCGGCCGACGGGTAGCCCAGCTGCTGCAGGCCTTCGCGCACCTCGAGGTCCAGATCTACGACCCGTTTGTCGACGCCCAAACAATCGAGGCCCTCGGCGCCACGAAACAAGAAACCCTGGTTGAACTCTGCGCACAAGCCGATGTGCTCGCGATTCACGCACCCGCCCTTCCCGACACCCACAACCTCATCGGCGAAAAAGAACTCGCAGCGCTGAGCGACGGAGCCACCGTCATCAACACCTCCCGGGGACACTGCTTGGACCTCGATGCGTTGACCAGCGAACTCGAATCGCAACGACTCTTCGGCATCATCGACGTCACCGACCCCGTAGAACCGTTACCGTCAGACCACCCGCTTCGGGCTCTTGCCAACGCCGTGCTAACACCCCACATCGCAGGCTCACAGGGCACCGAACTCGCCCGCATGAGCGAATGGGTGATCGACGAGGTCGAGCGCTACGCCACAGGTGCGCCCCTGCGCAACCCCGTAACCCGCGAAATGGTCGACCGGATCGCCTGACCACATGAGCACCCGACCAACACGACCAACACGACCACACGACCAACACGACCAACACGACCAACACGACCAACACGACCAACACGACCAACACGACCAACACGACCAACACGACCAACACGACCACACGACCACACGACCAACACGACCAACACGACCAACACGACCAACACGACCAACACGACCAACACGACCAACACGACCACACGACCAACACGACCAACACGACCAACACGACCACACGACCAACACGACCACCCGACCAACACGACCACCCGATCTAATGAGTGCCTGATCTAATGAAAACAGTGCTGCCCAGTGGAAATTTCGCCTCGGCCTTGAGATCGGTCACGTCACAGCACGAATCGGTGCCCTTTCTGATCGAACCTCGCGGGCAGACTTACAGCTACGGCCAGATTGACGACCTAGCGGCACGCTACGCACACGTTCTCAACGCCCACGGTGCCGGCGCCGGCGACCGGGTGCTCGTACAGGTCTACAAGTGCGTCGAAGCGGTTGCTCTATATCTCGCGTGTCTGCGGGCGGGGACCGTTCACGTCCCTTTGAACCCTGCTTTCACCGCGGAGGAACTCGACTACTTCTTGAGCGACGCCAATCCAGCGGTGGTTGTACTCGATCCCACCTCAGCGGCTGTCCAAACAGCGGCCGGCAACGACCGTCGCATTCTCACCCTCGCCCCCGGGGGAAAGGGCACGCTCACGGCGCGGGCCAGCGCGGCCGAAACCCAAGCCATCCGGGCCGCCACCGCGCCAATTGTCGACCGCCAAGACGACGACCTCGCCGTGCTGCTCTACACCTCAGGAACCACCGGTCGGCCAAAGGGCGCAGCGCTCAGCAACGCCAACCTGCGGCACAACGCCAAAGCGCTCCACAACATCTGGCACTTCAACCGCAGCGATCACCTCCTTCACTGCCTGCCGATATTCCACACCCATGGACTGTTCGTGGCCCTCCACTGCGCCATGCTCTCAGCGATTCCGGTGACTTTCCTTGCCAGGTTCGACTCTGAGCGAGTACTCGACTCGCTTCCAAATACAACCGTGATGATGGGCGTGCCCACGCACTACAGCCGACTGCTGCAGAACCCGCGATTGAATGCTGAACTGGCCAGCGGAATTCGGCTGTTCACTTGCGGATCAGCCCCGCTACGCGACTCGGTGTTCGCAGAGTTCACCAAACGCACCGGGCACCGAATCTGTGAGCGATACGGCATGAGCGAAACGGGAATCATCACCTCCAACCCATATCACGACATGCGCGTAGCGGGCACCGTGGGCTATCCCCTACCGGGGGTCGAACTGCGGATTGTCGACAACAAGACAGGGGACAACACAACAGGATCAGCCGAACCACCAGAACCCACCGGAACAGAACCAGCCGGTACGGAAGTCGGGCCAGAACCTGAACCAGCCGGAACAGAACCAGCCGGAACAGAACCAGCCGGAACAGAAACCGTCGGGTCTGAAGTCGTCGGCTCAGTGGAGGTACGCGGTCCGAATGTGTTCTCCGGCTACTGGCGCGGCAGACTTGGCGACGCGGACACAGCCCTCAACGCCGCGACGGACAAAGACGGATGGTTCACAACCGGCGATCTCGGGAGCCTCGACGAAAGTGGCCGCCTGACCCTGCAAGGCCGATCCGGTGACCTGATTATCAGCGGCGGCGAGAACATTCATCCCAAAGAAATCGAACTCGTGCTCGACGAAGTTGCCGGGATACGGGAATCGGCGGTGATCGGAGTACCTGACCGAGACCTCGGCGAAGCAGTGACGGCCATCATCGTTGTGGACGACGAAATATTCGCTCTCGACAATTGCACCGCGGAACTGGCAAGAAAACTGAGCCGTTACAAGCATCCGAAACAGATCCTGATAGTTCCATCGCTGCCCCGAAACGCCATGGGGAAAGTCCAGAAAAACGCCTTACGAGAGCAGCACCAAGGTTTCTACCGCTAACCCGTGACGAGGCTGGCAAGGGCCCAGACAGCAGCGACCAGGCCAACCACGATGAACACGATGCTACGACCGAGCGGTGCCCGCTCCAGATCACCTTGGCGACGCTGCGTGGCCGCCGGGCGCAGCAAAGCCAGTAAATTGCCGACCGCCATCGCGCCGCCGAGCGCCAACACCAGCCACACCAGCAGATCCTCACCGAGAAACATTCAGATTGCCCGGGTTTCCAGGTTCCTGAACGACGTCAATCTGGGCACGAAGTTGAGGTTGACTGTGCCGGTTGGCCCATTGCGGTGTTTGGCAATAATCACTTCGGCCAAGCCTTCAGTCGTCTGGTCAGTGGGGTTGTACACCTCGTCGCGATACAGAAACAAGACCACATCGGCATCCTGCTCAATCGAACCCGACTCGCGAAGATCAGACAGCATCGGACGCTTGTCCTGACGACTCTCAAGGGTTCGCGAAAGCTGGGAAACACCGATTACCGGGCACTTCAACTCACGGGCCAGAATCTTCAAGCCACGACTAATCTCAGCCACCTCAACCTGACGACTCTCAGCACGAGAACGACCCGTCATCAACTGGAGATAGTCGACTACCACCAAACCAAGATCGCCAATGGAGCTCTTCAGTCGCCGCGCCTTCGAGCGGATATCCATAATCGTCGGATTCGGGTTGTCGTCAAGCCACAACGGCACATTCTTAAGACGGGCGATGGTGGACGTGATCCGTTTCCATTCATGCTCCTTGACTCGGCCATCGCTCATGTCCTTGGAGTCGACACGAGTCTCAGCCGACAGGATGCGCTGACTGATCTCCATATGGCCCATCTCCAAACTGAAGACGAGGACAGGTTTTTGTTCGCGGATCGCAGCATGGCTGGCGATGTTGAGGATGAAAGAAGTCTTGCCCATGGCAGGCCGAGCGCCGACCACGATGAAAGCGTTGGGCTGCAACCCCGACAACTTTTGGTCAAGATCAACAAATCCGGTTGGCGTGCCGACAATGCCCTTCCCAGACTCGTTACGAGCAATGAGGTGCTCCAGTGTCTCCTTGAGGAGCACTTCGATCTTGCTCATCGACTCGGTGTCTTGACCTTCTGCGATCTGAAACACCATGTTTTCAGCCTCGTCGATGGCTGCAATAGCGTCACTGGGCTGGCTGTAACCGATCTCGGCGATTTCGCTCGCAACTCGGATCAGTTTTCTGAGCATGAAGTGCTCGCGCACGATGCTGGCGTACTTCGCAGCGTTCGACGATGCCGGCGTGTTCATTTGCAAGCGATGCAAGCCCTCAAGCCCGCCAACTGCTTCTGCTACGCCGGCTCGCTCTATTTCAACCGCGACCGTGACCGGGTCAACCGGGTCGCCAGCGGCATACAACGCAGCAATGGCATCGTAAACGTGGGCGTGTGCCGGCCGATAGAACTGCTCAGCGCTGACGAGTTCGATGGAGTCCGCTATTGCGTGACTCGAAAGCAACATGGCACCGAGCAAAGACTCCTCAGCCTCAAGGTTGTGGGGAGGCACACGACTGTCATGCCGCGTGCTGGTTTGAGTCATCGCCATTCGTTCGTCACCTGATCGTCACCCGTTCGTCATCTGAGCCAACTATTAAATTGGCCCGCTTCCCCCGTGGGAGTCCAGGGGAAATCGTCATATTTCTGGGGATTTCTTGTGTACTTTCCACAACGGCGGACGCGCGCCTCTCAAACCGCCGGCAAACACGAGATATCAAGCTGTTGTCACCGGAGGGCGACAACCAGCTCACTCTGGAATTACCTCCACCGTGACCGGGAACTCCACTTCGTCTTGAAGCTTGCAGTTCACCGATACTTGGCCAAGTTCTTTCAGCGGAGCGTCCAGCGCCAAGGTATGACGATCGATAACAACACCGGCCTGCGCCTCGACGGCTGCAACGATGTCGAAGTTGCTCACTGAACCAAACAGGCGACCACCTTCTCCGGCGCGTGCGCTGATGGTTATCACCATCGGAACCAGGCGTGCAGCAATCTCTTCGGCCTCCGCCCGACTCTTGGCATCTCGCAAGACCGCAGAACGGCGCATCGACTCAGCCTGAACCTCCACGCCCTTGCTCGCCTTCAGAGCCAACCCGCGAGGAGACAACAGGTTGCGAAAATAGCCATCGGCAACATCGCAGATCTCGCCCTTGCGACCGAGACCAGCGACATCTTGACGGAGAACGACCTTCATGCTCTGCTCGATTCAGTAGCCGCAAAGCCTGCACCAGAGACGTCATCAGCACCAGCAGCGTGATCAGCCTCTTCGTAGATGTCGTCGTCTTCATCACGAGAAGCAGGTGGCGGACCGCTAGGGCGCGGCAACGGAGCATCGGCACGACTGATGCGATCACGATCACCCCGGCCGCTGCGTTGAGTGGTCACCCGGTTGGCGTACGGGACAAGGGCCATTTCACGAGCAATCTTGATGGCGTCGGCAACCATCTTCTGTTGCTGAGTGTTGTTGCCTGTGACACGGCGAGCGCGGATCTTGGATCGCTCAGACAAGAATCGCCGAAGAAGGTTGGCGTCCTTCCAATCCACGTACTCAATCTTCTCGACGTTGAGGATCGAGATCTTCTTCTTGACCCTGCGGCCACTGTCCTTGGGTTTGCCCCGCTTCTTTACCTTGGCCATTACTTCTCCAGTTCTGTCGTTTGTGTTCTTGTCGTTCGTGGTTGATGTTCGGTGCGCAAGCCGCTGCTCGCTGACGAGCTAGAACGGCTCCTCATCAAGGTCATACGTTGGTTGAGGCTGAGAGCTTTCGGAAGGCTGAGAGCTTTCGGGAGCCTGCGACCTAGCAGCGCCCCCGCCGCTTGGTCGGCCGCCACCCTCAGCGCCGCCTCGGAACTCATTGCGGGTGACCTCAGCTGACGCCCACTTGAGGCTCGGCGCCACATCGTCAGCAAGGATCTCTATCTTCGAGCGGCGCTCGCCTTGCTGGTTCTCCCAGTTTCGCTGCGTAAGCGTGCCATAAATGACGACCCGCGCCCCCTTACTGATCGAATCAGCAACATTCTCAGCAAGCTGACGGAAACAGGTCACGTCGAAGAACGAAACCTCTTCCTCGCCATCACTCTTTTTCTTGTTCCAGGCCACGCCGAAGTTGGCGACGGCCAGTCCGCCCTGCGTAAAGCGCAGTTCTGGATCGCGGGTCACGTTGCCCACGACAGTTACAGTGTTATCAAATCCCATGTAGGTACCTCCTGGTAAACCGGCCTATGCCGGTACCGTCTCCCCAAACAGACCGCGGCGAGCCGCTTCCTTTTCTGGGAGACGAAAAAGCTTGTGGCGGACAATGTCGTCCGCGAGACGCAACTGGCGTTCGGTGTTGGGAAGACCCGCCGATTCGGTGACGATCTCCCACACCACATAGGTGCCTTCAACCTTGTGCTGGATCTCGTACGCAAACCGACGACGACCCCAATTGTCGGTGGACGCAATCCGGCCACCTTCGTCGACAATAAGGCCGTCGATGCGAGAGATCACCGCATCTATATCGCCATCATCAACATCAGAGTCGACGATGATCATCAATTCATACGCTCGAGAAATATCCACGAGCACTCACCTCCTACGGACCCGACAAAGCCGGGGCCCCTTCCCGGGGCAGGGGTTGCTGGCTGAAGTTGTTTCCTTTCGGAGTTGCTTCCGTTGGAAACGCCACCTGGGGGAATCGCTTAAGACTACCGGCGCAAACCGCATGCCCACACCTTGAAAAACTGCATGGTCACATCTTGTCAGGGGGGTGTGACACTGCCCCCGGACAAGGCAGCCAACAGCGCTTTATTCAGCGCCGTAGAGTTCCAGTTCGGAAGCCTCAGCGTCGGCCATGTGATAGCTCTCGGCATGGTTGGGGAACGCACCAGAACGCACATCAGCGGCATAAGCAGCAACCGCCGACACCGACACAGACTTCACATCCGCGTACCTCCGCACGAACTTCGGCACAAAGCGATCCTCAATGCCCAAGAGGTCGTGGTAAACGAGCACTTGGCCATCACAGCGAGAACCCGCCCCAATCCCGATCGTCGGAATATCGACAGCGTCGGTGACCATCTCGGCAACCCGATCAGGCACGCCCTCAAGAACCACCGCGTAACAACCGGCATGAGCCAGCGACTTCGCTGCCTGCACCAGCTTGCGGGCATGTTCAGCCTGCTTGGCCTGCACCTTGAAACCACCCATCGCATGAATCGACTGAGGCGTAAGACCAATGTGACCCATCACCGGAATCTCCGCGGCGATGATCCGATCGATCATCGGCAACCGCTTGCGGCCACCCTCAAGCTTGATGGAATGAGCACCCGCGCGCATCAGCCGGGCCGCGTTCTGAACCGTCTCCTCCGGAGAAACGTGATAACTCATCCACGGCATATCAGCCACGATGTGACAGTCCGGTTCGACCCGGGCGACAGCCGCGGTGTGATGACACATATCGTCGATGGTCACCTGAAGCGTGTCGTCGTAGCCGAGCACAACCATGGCAAGGCTGTCACCCACCAAAATGATGTCGGCACCAGCCTCCGACGAAATACGCGCACCAGGCGCATCGTACGCAGTCACCATCACCAGAGGATCGTCACCTGCACGAACCTTCTTGCATGCAATCGCAGGGGCAGTGAGCTTGCCCATGTCTGACTCCTTTCCCGTCCAGCGCTCTGTGACCAGGTAGGTCTGTGGCTGCCGGCGGTGAACACAGACTAGCGGATCAATCCGTGCAACTCCAAGCCATAACAAGGCGAACAACAGTGAAGACCGTGAAGACCATGAAGGAAAAGAAAACCAGGAAGAAACAGAAAACAGTGAAGCCTTCATGTACTCTTTCAGGGATGGAGAGAGAACGACCTCGTTACTTTCCCGATGATGCCGACATCCCCGACGTGGCGCCTTTCACCCCCGGGTTCGGGAGCACGCCACCGTGTCTGGTGGGCCGAGACGAACTGATCCGCGACGTGTGCGCCCATTTGGCTCGCGACCCTGCTGGCGAAGGAACCGCGAATGTGCTGCTGGCTCCTCGGGGTCTAGGTAAAACGGTCGTGTTGAACGAGATAGAGGACGCCGCCCGAGCAGAACGCGGCTGGCTGGTCCTGTCAGTCTCCGGCACCGACGGCGACCCACTCATCGAAACGCACAAACAAGTCCTTCAAGCGCAAGCCTCATTGGAGCAAGCTCACGGCCAACCCACCAATAATCCAATATCGGGCATCCGCTTTGGAGCCGGAGGGTTCTCGGCTGGCGTCTCGTTCAAGGAAACGTCCGATCAGAGGCGCACCCGCTACGGCGATGACCTTCGACGCGATCTGACCGAACTCGCAGACGCAGCCGACCAAATCGGTTCCCGGGTCTTGCTCACCATGGATGAGATGCACGCTATCCCGCTGGCCAAAGCTCGCAAGTTCGGGTCATACATTCAGCACATCGCAAAGCGCGAACGCAAAGCGTTGGTGTACGTCGGAGCAGCGCTGCCATACATTACCGAAACCCTGCTGGCCGACCGGAAATCGACCTTCCTACAACGTCTTGCCGTCCACAGCCTGGATCTCCTATCCAACCCAGACACACGACGCGGGCTGCAAGAACCGATCCGAGAGCACGGGGGCCGAATAGGCGGAGACGCTCTGGACATCGCTTGCTCGGCTGTGGCCGGTCACCCCTACATGCTCCAGTTGGTCGGAGACAGAATGTGGAGCGCCGCTGGCGGTGCAGGCAAGCAGATCACCGTCAACCACGCCAAGGCAGCCGTCAGCCAAGCCAGAGAAACGCTGGAAGACCAACTGTTCACCCCAACCTGGCACAACCTGTCCGACACCGACAAGCGGTTTGCCGGTGCCATGGCCGTCCTTTCTGAGCGAGATCAATCGCCTCGGGTCGTTGCGATCTGCGAAGAGGCCGGAATCAACATGACCAGCGCCAACACGTATCGCAGGCGGCAACTGTTGTCGGGAATGGTCAGCCCCGCTGGACGAGGTCGGTTGAAGTTCGCCCACCCTTCAATCGGACCATGGCTGCGCCGGACAATCGCCAGGGGCTCCGTGCGTATCCCCGAAGCGCCCCTGCCCGGCATCTGATCAAGTCTTGCTGCCGCATTGACTGTGTCTCACTGATACAGATGTGAGGCGCTGCCGACCGATACGCGGTCCGGTTCATCCCCCCACTCCCTCAACGCCCTCAACCGCTTCAACCGCGCAACCCCCGACCGAACGGCTCTTCGTCAGATGGTTCCAGCCGCAATCCGTGCACACCTCAACCACGTAGCCACGCGACGGTTGCTTGCGAGCATTGAGCCGAGTCATCTCCTTGTCGCTAGTGACACAGCGACCATGCCCCGGCAGCCGCGGACCGAACACATAGGTGACCTCAACCAGCCCATCCGTCTCACAGACCGGGCAGGGCAACTCCAGAGGCCGTCCACAAAACTCGGCGTTGCGGCGCAACTCCGGTTGAGCATCACACAACTCAGAAATACCGACCTTGCCGTCACGCCAAGCACTCAGAGTCATCTCGCGCATCAAGCGATAGTCGATGCCCGCATCGCCACCAACGGCGGAAGTCAATCCCATCTTCACGCCCATCACAGTAACCGTCCACGCATGTCCAGCGCACGACGACAAGAATCAACACCATGCAACTGCACGACACACGAGCTCCAACAGACCGACCAATCGACTACGTCGACCTCGGCCTCGGCGTAGAACCCGCACTCGATCGCCGCCTCATCGGCCACGTCTCAGGAAGGCGCGTTCTAGAACTGGGATGCGGCCAAGGGCACGCCGCGGTGGGGCTGGCGCTGCGAGGCGCACGAGTCACAGCAATCGACGAAGACGTCAAGCAACTGCGGGCCGCGCGGGAGCTGGCGATACACCACGAAACCACCGTCGAGTTCCATCAAACCCAACTCGCTGAACTGGCTTTCTTGACCGCCGACCAAATCGACCTGGCAATCTCGGTGACCTCGCTGTGTTACGTCAAAGACCTCAACCGCGTGGTCCGACAAGTCCACCGCGTCATCAAACCCGGCGGCCATCTGCTCATCTCGCTCCCCCACCCCGCGGCACTGTGTGCCGACCCGGACAACCCCGCTCTAACAGTCCGCCGGTGGACCGGCACTCGCCCGATCAAAGGACGCTATATCCACACCATCGAATCCATCGTGTCATCGCTGTGCCGCGCCAAATTCGTCGTAGACACATTGCTCGAACGGCACATCGAAGACACCCTGCTACCCGCAACCCTGCTCACCCGAGCCCGCAAACCCTGAGCGAGCCTCCAGAGCAATCCGCCAGAGCAATCCGCTCGGCCTCGAAGCAGACCTGACTACTCACGGGCGTGCCCAGCCCACCAATCCTGCAACCGTCGAGCAGCCACATCACCAGCCAGCGGACCCTCAGAGACACGCAACTCGGCCAACCATTTCATCGCCTCACCGAGTTCGCGGCCCGGCTCGATACCAAGCATGCCCGCAACCTCCAAGCCACCAAAAAATGGCGCTGGATCATCCAAATCGGGCTCGCGGCGACGCAAGTCAACGAGTTGCGCAGCTGCCTTATCAACATCGTCGGCCCAAAGCCCGTCTGCAGAGCGCAACCCAGCCACAAACGTCAACAGATCCTCCACCGTGCGACCAGCGGGGCAACCGCCGGCAAGTTCGCGAAGCTGTCGATCCGCAAGCGTCGCCAGATCCGCCGTCAACAACTTCCGGCCCCCACTCAACAACCACCTCACCGCTCCGGCCAACCCGCCCGAGAACTTCAGCGAACGCAGATCCGGTTTGTCCACCTGCAACGCACTCAACATCGCAGCCCAACGCATTGCCGGATCTGCCGACACCGCTCGCAAACGAGGTGCAGCAGACTCCCAGTCGTCACAGCCACCAACGACCGGCACCATCCGACCAACCCCAGTGGCATCAATCAACTGCAAACCCGAAACCGGATCGTCGAGCAACAACAACTTCGCCAACTCATCACGAATGCGCTCCACCGAAACGATTTCCAAACGGTCAGCCTCAGCCGTCATCGCAGTCACCAGCTCCGGCACCGGTGAAAGATTGCAACTCGCGCAGAACCGGGCCGCACGCAACATCCGCAACGGATCCTCAGACAACGAAACCTCAGGCTCAAGCGGAGTGCGCAACACCGCAGCCGCCAGATCGGCTTCACCCCCGAACGGGTCCACCAACGAATGATCGGCCATATCGATCGCCATAGCGTTGACCGTGAAATCACGCCGGGCGAGATCATCAACAATGTCATCGCCGAACACAACCGTCGGCTTACGCGAATCCGCATGATACGACTCCGCACGGTGCGTCGTGATCTCATAGCTCTGGCCCGCGATGATGCAACCGATCGTGCCGAACCGCTCGCCCTGGAACCACACCTCATCAGCCAACTCAGCTACCAAAGCCCTGATCGCGTCAGGTCGCGCATCAGTAGTGGCGTCGAGATCCTGACCAACGTCAGAACGCTTCAAGAAGTAATCCCGCACCACTCCGCCAACCAAGAAAAACCGATAGCCGGCAGAATCAAACACCCGCGCCAACGGACCAGCCCGCTTCAACGCTGCCTCAAGCTCGTAGGTGTAGCCGGCCACACAAAGACATTACCGGGCGCTACCCGCTCAACGGAGAGCGACGTATCGTAACAATGACCATGGCCCTCACCCAGCTCACGATCGGCGACGCCAGATTCCGCGCCGGACGCTGGCAAGGCCGCGCCGATCTAGCCACCCTCGTACCGCTCAGCGCCGCCCAAACACTCGACCGCCAATCCCTCTCAACAGCCCGAAACATATTGCGAAACCAAGGTTTCCAAGCCGTGGTCACAGCCGCAGTCGCGCCACCGGAACGGGCCGCCTTCCTGCTCGACGACTTCAGCGAACGTGAACATCTCCACCTGCTGCGCTACGACCTCCAACCACGCTTTGCCGCCAGCGGGCCAGGTGGCCAACCCCGCGGCCAACGCCTGCGACCATGGCACCGCCCCCGCCCCAGAATCCGCCGCGGAACCAGCCGCGACTGGGACGACGTGCTCACCCTCGACAGGCAATCATTCGACGAGTTCTGGCACTTCGACCGCGACGGACTCCAAGACTCAATCGAGGCCACTCCCACCAGCCGACTCCGCATCATGCGCCGCTCCGACCACGCAGAACCGCCCGACACCAACGAAAGAAACGACAACCCCAGCAACCAAATACTCGGCTACGCCCTCGCCGGTCACTCAGGCCGAACCGGATACCTGCAAAGACTCGCAGTCCACCCCACCTATCGGCAGCAAGGAATCGGTGCGCTGCTAGTCAACGACGCCCTCTGGTGGATCCGCCGACGCGGAGCAAGGATCGCTTGGGTCAACACCCAAAAAACCAACAACAACGCTCTGCAGCTATACAAAAACCTCGGGTTCACCCTCCAAGAACAGCCCCTGACAGTCATGTACCGAACACTCACATGATCGGTAGAGCGCGCATCGCTGCCGCGCTAGCGGCTCTGGTCCTCGTGCCACTCGCGGCCATCACGAACCTCACCGGTGCGGCCGCTCAAAACGACGGGCGCATAGACCTCGTCGCCCAAACCGCCTTCGTCGGCGACGACCCCGCAACCATCGACCTCAGAGTCATCGCCCCAGCCGATTCGACAATCCGCATACAAATCTTCGAGGCCCGCACAACCCGTGAAGACATCCGCGCCAGCTACACCGGCCTCGGCGAGCAAAGACCCTTCAGCAACTTCATCTGCGACGTCGACGAACCCCTCGACGAGGCCCACTGCCAACTCAACAGCACTAAAGAAATCTTCTCGATCGAGATCCCAGACGAAGAAATCGGCGAGATCCTGCGCATCAACCAAGGCGCTCTTCCCGTAGTCATCACCCTCGAAGACAACAACGGCGAGGTCATCGACACGCTCATCACCCACCTGCTTGTGCTCGAAGAGCAGCGGCGACCGACACTTCACGTCGCCTTCATCGCCGACCTGAGCGCACCGCTCGCTATCCAACCCGACCAAACCATCAACCTCGACACCCAAAACCTGTTTGCTCGAGCCGAACGAATAGCGGAACGCAACGAAATCCCCATCACCGTTGCGCTACAACCCGAAACGTTGCAAGCACTGGCGACCAACAGCAGCGAACAGCTAACCGAGTTCACCGAGTTGATCGCCGAGCGGCCCGTACTAAACGCCCCCTGGGTCGACCTCGATGAAGAAGCCTGGCGACTAACCGGCGACACCACCCTCATCGCTGACCAGTACAGCTACGGAGCCGACGTCATCTCAGAAATACTCGGACGCAGACCCACAAACATCTCCAAACTCGACGCCGACGCCACGATCGAAACACTGGCACTGCTGCGCAGCAACGGCACCCAAGCCGTGCTCGTTTTACCCAACCAAATCACCAACAGAACAACCGGTACCAGCGAATTCGCGCCGTTTCAACTGCGCGACGCCACCGGGACGGCCCTGACCGCCATCGCCATCGACACGTCGCTGCACCAGACACTGAACCATGCCGACCCAGAACTGGCAGGCCACCGTGCACTCACCGAACTCGCAATCGAAGCAGCCAACGCCACCCTCGACAGAGCCATCCTGTTCGACTTCGATCAACTCGAACCAGCAGCACTCGAAGTGCTCCTAGACGGCATCAACGAACGCAGCAACCTCCGAACATCCCCACTCACCCGGGCACTACAAGTACCCGTCGCCCGCGACACAGACGGGCAACCAGTCCAGGCCACCTTGACACCAACCCAAGCACCTGATCTGTCGCAGCGCGCAGCCGATATCGGAGTCACCCGAGGAACAGTCGATGCCTACGCTTCAATGGTTGCCCCGGCGCGAACACCAATCACCGCACTCGAAACGCTCATGGCCGCCGCCGCCTCAAGCAGCCTGAACGACGAACAAAGCGCCGCCTACAACCTCAGCGTGTTCGACGCAGTCCTCGCAGGAACAGCCAACATCACCATCGAACCAGCCGAACGCATCACACTGACCGACCGACAAGCCGACCTGCGGATCACCATCCGCAACGGACAACCCCTTCCCATCACCGTCGACCTGCTGCTCAGCGCCGAAAAACTGCGCTTTTCCGATGGCGAGCGATTCAGCCAGACCCTGGTCCCCGGCGACAACGAAATCACTGTACGAGTCGAAACACTCGCCTCCGGGGACGCCAGAGTCACAGTGGCCATAACCTCGCCCGGAGGGCAACTCGAACTCCACGAAGGCGTCATCGATATTCGCTCCACAGCAATCTCCGGACTGGGCCTAGTCATCTCGATTATCGCCCTCATCGTGCTCGGCGGATGGTGGGTCCGAACGATTCGACGCGTACGCCGCAACCGCGCCGCTGCTACCGTCGCAGCTACTGACCAAACAGCCGACGCCGAAGCAACCACAGCAGAAGCAAGCGCCGATGAGCAGTCAACCCAACCCCAGACAAACCAAACCCAGCAAAACCAGGAGGAACTGTGACCGTTCGAATCGTCACCGACAGTGCCTGTGACCTTCGCGGCGACGAGGTCGACGAACTCGGCATCGAAGTCGTGCCCCTCTCGATTCGCTTCGGCGAAACCGAATACATCGACCGCGAAGAACTCAGCGTCGAGGAGTTCTACAGCAAGTTGGCGTCCGCCGACACGCTCCCCGAAACAGCCGCGCCAGCGCCAGGCCGCTTCGACCAAGCCTTCCGGCGGCAACTCGACGCCGGCGCTTCCGGCATCGTCTGCATCAACCTCTCCGCAGCCCTCTCGGCGACAATGCAGTCCGCCAAGACCGCCGCGGCAGCAATAGACGGCGACATCCGCGTAGTCGACAGTCGCTCAATCACCGTCGGACTCGGATCGATCGTGATCGCCGCTGCAGAAATGGCTGCCGACGGAGCGACAACGCACGAAATCGAAACCGCAGTGGTCGACCTCAGCGACCGGACACACGTATTCGGCGCGCTCGACACGCTTGACAACCTCAAAAAAGGTGGACGCATCGGAGGAGCGCAAGCCCTCGTCGGTTCGATGCTGGCGATCAAACCGATCCTCGACTTGTCAAGCGGCGAGGTCCAAGAAGCAAGCAAACAACGCACCCGCAAGAAAGCCCTAGCTTGGCTCCGCGACAAACTCGCCGAATACGACGATCCAGAGAGCCTGGCCATCATGCACGGACAAGCACCCGACCTCGACGAATTCCTAAAGATGATCGACGGGGTCGTCGACATCAGAGAGGCACGAGTCGAATTGATTGGCCCAGTCGTCGGAACCCACGGCGGACCCGGAGTCATCGGCTTCTCCCTACAAAGCTGACGAACCGACTCGTACTAGGGTCGCAGTGACGCTTCCATGGACGACTCGACCCTTATCAACGCTGCACAAAGAGGAGACCGACAGGCCCTCGACCAGCTATTGCGTAGGCACCAAAGCCGCATCTACGCAGTTTGTCGACGAATAGCAGGCAACGACACCGACGCCCTCGACGCCACCCAGGAAGCACTCATAGCCATAGTCAAGGGACTCCCCCGCTTCGACGGGCGCTCCAAGTTCTCAACCTGGATCTACCGAATCGCCACCAACGCCTGCATCGACGAACTACGCCGTCGACAACGACAGCCCACACCAGGCTTACCCGAATACGAAGAAGCCAACCCCGCCCCCATGGCTGCCAGTGCCCCCCGAGACCCCGCCGAAACAGTCACCGCTCGCATAGACATCGACAACGGACTCAAACAACTATCCCAAGAATTCCGCACCGCGGTGGTACTGCGCGACGTGGCCGGTCTCAACTACAGCGAAATCTCCGAGGTGCTCAATATCGCGCCTGGCACAGTCCGCTCGCGGATTGCCCGCGGCCGCCGCCAACTAGTCGATGTCATGAACCCCGGCAATTCAAGGAACCAACCCACCCCCGAGAATCGTCACAACAAACAAGCCAATGAGTGATCCAACCCCTTCCGACGACGAACTCATTTCGTCCTACATCGACGGTGAAGCGACCCTCGACGAGGTCGCTCACATCCAAGCCGACCCAGAACTGCGAGCACGCATCCAAGAATTCGAGACCGCTAGAGACTTGCTGTCCACCCCCGTAACGCCGCTACCGGAAAGCGATGTGGACCGGCTCATCGACAACGCTCTGTGGCAAAGCACCACCAGCGACCGGATCACCGATCTATCGGCGGTCAGAGCGATGCGCAGGTTCAATCCGCAGCGACTGGCAACCATTGCCGCGACCTTGGTTCTCCTCGCCGGGGTGGTCGGCGCACTGATCGCTCTCAACAACTCGGGTAGCGGCGACAGATTGAGCGTTAGCACCTCCGGAGACAGCCCCGAAATGGCCAACGATTATGTCGGAGATGACGGAGACGACATGGCCGAGGAGGACAGCGACATAGCCGACGACATGGCCGACGACGGCGACATGGCCGAGTCCGGAGACGACATGGCCGAGGCGATGCCCGAAAGTGACATGGCCGAGGACGACAGCGACATGGCCGAGTCCGGAGACGACATGGCCGAGCCTAACGATTCCGGACAAAGCGCCGCAGACGACCCAACCGCGTCAACAAGCACGGTTGCAGTTGCTGACCTACGCAAGATCTACAGCCTGCTCAACATAGAGATCACCGAAAGCTACGAATCCCTCGACGAACTGATCCTCCACACCGCAGACCAATGGCGCGAGCTGATGACTACGGATTTCACCGTCCCCCAAGACGAGGGAGGTTATGAGCTGTCCGAGCAAGCTCTGGCCGCCGCCCCATGCGGCCAGAGCCTCCTCACCTTCATGCACGCCATTCCCGACATCGACGGCGTAGACGCCCTCAGAATCAGCGAGATCACCATCAACGGCATCCCAATCACCATCGCCGTTATCGGAATCTTCAGCGACCTCTCGCCAGACACCGTCTCAGTGCTGACCGCTAGCGAACCCACCTGCACCGTCGAGCAACTCGCAACCCTCACCCGCTGATCCACTTTCATTTCCAGACTCACCCAGGCATTTCCAGACTCACCCAGGCATTTCCAGACTCACCCAGGCATTTCCAGACTCACCCAGGCATTTCCAGACTCACCCAGGCCGGACGCAGTGGCTCGGGCAAAGGAGACCACTCGGAAAAGTTAGACTTCAAACACGATGGACAAGACGATCACCGAGAACCGTTTGGCCTGCTACGTCCTCGGTCTACGCGAATACGACGACGCGTTCCGGCTGCGGGTGATCCTGCACGACTTCGGAATGGTCTGGCAGCACGCCGACAGAGCCGAGCGAATCATCTTGGTCGAGGAAGAACCCGAGCCGTTCGACGAGCGCTGGGATGGTTTCTTAGCGGCCTACGTCGAACACCTCTGTTACCACGCCCAGCTGCCCACGCCAGCATGGACACAGCAAGAGAACCGCTATCTGGAGCGCATGTGGTGGCCTGCCCATTACTTCGAGTTCGAGCGCGGCTCAGTGATGATGAGTACGCCGGCGGCGTTTGAAGTACACGGCATGTGGATAGCCGAACGTGAACTGGAAGTCGTGTGACTCCCGCCTTTTCGGCATCTGAACTTCAGCAGGCACTGAGCGAACTCGCGGTCATCCTTCAACGACGCGGCAAGCGGGCGCGAATCTACAACTTATGCTGGGCAGCCCAACTGAAACCAGAGGAAAACCCCACATGTCCAAAGTGTCGATGGTCGCAACCTTCAACTGCAAAGATGGCAAGAACGACGAGATGGACGCCGCACTGGCGGCCCAGGTCGCGGTCGCAGCCGAGTTGGACGGCGTGGAGGTCTACTCGTACCACCGCGGCGAGGGCACCAACTACTCATACTTTGCGTTGTTCTCGTCGATGGAAGCGATCCAATCACAGGGCCAATCCGAAGAGCTGCAAGCCGTCATGGGAACCTTCATGGAACTGCTCGCAAGCCCCCCGCAGATGGCGATGTACTCCCCCGTCGCCGCCTCTGGTCTCGACCTATAAGAGCATCTGCGGCCTGTTCGTCATTCGGGTGCAAGAACCTCGATGTCGGCTTCGCTGATCTCCGGCCATTGCTGGTCGCAGGTCACAATCGGGCATCGGTGCACCACCCCAAACGCGACGACAACCGCATCGACCATCGGGAAGCTCCGGTTGCCGTAATCGGCGCGCAATGCTCTGGCTTGGCCGGCAACATCGTTGGTCAGCGGCTCCGTTCGAAAACCTAGCTGGTCCAGCACCTCGTCTGCTTCGTCCAACTGCCGCAAACGGCTGGGGTGAACCAGCGCCTCAGCTCTGGTCATGTTCAAGATCACAACCCCATCAGCGGTGAGACAACGACGGATAGCGACCCGGTGAAACGGGTGCCGAGAGTCGAGCACCGCTATCGCAACATTCGCGTCAACAACAATGGTCACCGCTCCTGAGCCTCGGCCCGCTGATCCTCCAAGTACCTGTCGGGCCAGTCGATTGCCAGGGCTTCCGCACGGGCGCAAGCCGCCTCAAGGCGAGCTTCGAGGATCTCGTCTCGATGATCCGCCATGAAGTCCCTGATCGCCTGCTGGGTCAGACGTGACAAGTTCAATCCGACACGACGGCTCACCTCGTCCAACTCTGTCGGCAGGTAGATAGTGCGGTTCGGCATACGTATATCTTAACCAATAGTCTACGCATACCATCGCGGGCCACGCGGGGTGCTTGAAATATGGCGCTGCCGCTAGGCTCCGAGGCCATGAATGACGAGACCGCGCCAGTTGAGAACGACTGGATATCAGGTGTCGTCGACGCAATCGTCGACAACGTCGACAAGGTCCGCACCCACGGCACCGAAAACGCAATCCGGGTCGTGCGAGCAGTCGTCTACGGCTTAGTCGCACTGGTTTTCACCACCGCCGCGCTCACCCTGCTGATCATCATCGGAGTCCGCCTCGCCGATGCCTACCTGCCAATCGGCTCCGGAGTGGGCGATGCAACCTGGGCCGCCCACCTTTTCATCGGCGGTCTCTTGGCGATCCTCGGCTTCGGATTCTGGCTCAACCGCAAAATCGACGGTATGCGCTGGGTCAACTCAGCGTTGATTCTCGACGCCCTGATCATCGTCGCAATCGTCTGCTACGGCATCATCGACTCGTTCGCGTGACCGCAAGTCCCACCAGCGCATGCGCCAGGAGAACCAATGCCCGAAACCCATGAAGTGATCATCATCGGCTCTGGACCAGCCGGACTCACCGCCGCCCTCTACACCTCTCGTGCCAACCTCTCCCCGCTACTGCTCGAGGGCGAACCCAGCAGCACCAGCGACCAACCCGGTGGGCAACTCATGCTCACCACCGATGTAGAGAACTACCCCGGTTTCCCCGACGGCGTCATGGGCCCCGAGTTGATGGTCGACTTCAGAGCCCAAGCGCAACGGTTCGGGACTGAAATCAAGACGGTCAAAGCCACCAGAGTCGACCTCTCCGAACGCCCGTTCAAGGTTTGGGTCGGTGATCCTGAAGCTGCAGAGCCGACCTATCAAGCCAGTTGTCTGATCGTCTCAACCGGAGCTCAATCGCTGATGCTCAACCTTGAGCGCGAAATCGAACTCGTCGGTCACGGGCTCTCCACCTGTGCAACGTGCGACGGGTTCTTCTTTCGCGACCAGGAGATCGCCGTAATCGGCGGAGGCGACTCAGCCATCGAAGAAGCCAACTTCCTAACCCGCTTCGCCAGCAAAGTCACGATCATCCACCGACGTGACGCCCTACGCGCATCGAAGATCATGCAACAGCGCGCCTTCGACAACCCCAAGATCGAGTTCATCTGGGACACCGTCGTTACCGAGTACCTCGGCGAGGACTCCATCAGCGGTTTGCACCTGCGCAACGTGAAAACCGACGAGAGTTACGATTTAGCAGTAACAGGCGTCTTTATTGCGATCGGGCACCGCCCCAACACCGACATTTTCAAGGGTCAACTCGAGATGAAAGACAATGGCTACCTGGTGACTCAACCTGACTGCGCACGCACCGACGTCGAGGGTGTTTTTGCATGTGGTGACGTGCAGGACGACATCTATCGACAGGCCGTAACCGCGGCCGGCTCCGGATGCATGGCTGCACTCGACGCCGAGCGTTGGCTTGAGGCGCAACACAGCTAGAGTCTGCAACAAGCCGACTGAAAGAGAATCAACCATGGCCGGATCCCTTGGAACCATCGACGACAGCACCTTCGACGAGGAGATCGGCAGCGCTACCACGCCCGTTCTGGTCGACTTCTGGGCTGAGTGGTGCGGCCCATGCAAGATGATCGCCCCGATCCTCGAAGAAATCGCCGATGAGCAGGGTGATGCTCTCAAGATTCTCAAACTCAACGTTGACGATGCCCCTTCGATCGCTCAACGGTTCCAGGTCATGAGCATTCCTACGCTGATCCTTTTCAAGGACGGCGAGGAAGCAAAACGCATCATCGGTGCAAAGCCGAAGGGTGCTCTTCTCGACGACGTAACCCCGTTCCTGTAAGCGGCCGTATGCGCTCGCAAGCCGGATGAATCCGCCCGGGCTTCCCCTGCGGCGCGGCGACGCCGGCGCCGGGGTGCGCGATCTACATCGTCGACTGGCCTCAGCTGGATTCAGTGATGTCGGGGATCTGGATGTCTTCGACGAAACCACCGAACAAGCGCTTCGTGAATTTCAAGCCGCGCGTCGCTTGGTTGAGGACGGAATCTGTGCTCAACAAACCTGGGCTGCGTTGGTTGACGCTCATTTCCGTCTCGGTGGCCGGATGCTCTACCTCCGTTCGCCGATGACCCGCGGCGATGACGTAGCTGATCTCCAATTGCGCCTGGGCAATCTCGGTTTCGACGCCGGGTGGCTTGATGGCATATTCGGACCCGACACCGAAGCGGCAGTACGGGATTTCCAACACAATCAGGGACTCAGCGCAGATGGCACCGTCGGCCGCACGACCGTTGCCGCGCTCGACCGACTCGCCGGCCGACAGGTGGGTGGCAAAACGATTGCCGAGGTCCGCCAAACAGAGACTCTCCGGCAACACGCCGGTGTTGAGGGGCGGCGAATTCTGTTGGGAGAAACCGGAGGCCTCCCGGCGGTGGTGAATTCGCTTGCCCGCTTGCTACAACTTGCCGGGGCGACAGTACTCACCCTGCATCACCCCGATCTCTCCTCACATGCCCGGATCGCCAACGGCTGGGGCGGTGACGCTTACCTCGGTGTCACCCTCGCCACCGACGATTTCCGAGTCGCATACTTCCAAACCGAGGGCTTTACCTCCAACGGAGGGCGCCTGCTAGCCCAGCAGTGCACGGCCAAAATCAGGTCTGTATTGGACAGCGACATCCCTGCAACCGGGATGCGCTTGCCGATCCTGAGGGAAACCAGGATGACCGCAGTGTGGTGCCGTGTAGGACCTGGGCCAGTGGTCGTGGAGCGAGCTGAGGCAATCGCCAACGCGTTACGTGATGCTGTGACCACTTGGTGTGACAGCCCCCACCCAGAGTGAGTTCTCCGTATTGTATTGACAGTCTTACTGACAATAGTTGTGTGAGATCACTGCCCAGCGATGATCCGATAGATCCGCTCAAGGTCATTGACGTCGGCGAAGTCAACCACCAGCTTCCCGGGACCCTTGCCCAATTTCACAGCGACCCTGGTATCGAGCCGAACAGCCAAGAGTTCTTCAAGCTCCAGCACCCCAGCATCCGGCACCTTGGGAATCGTCTGTTCAGCTGAGCTTTCGTCCTCACCGCCGGGTTCGGTGGGATCTTCCTCTCGAAGCATTTCCTCGATCTGGCGAACCGTCAAACCTTCCTGAACAATCTGTGTCGCCAATCGCTCCTGCTCGCTCCGGTCTGGAGTAGCCAACAACGCTCGAGCATGTCCAGCACTGAGTTGCCCCTCGATCAGCAACCGCTGCACCATCGGAGGGAGATGCAACAACCGAAGAGTGTTCGCCACCGCAGACCGAGATCTCCCCACCCTCTGCGCAACATCATCCTGAGTCAAACCGAACTCTTCAACCAGTTGCTGATATGCAACCGCTTCTTCAAGCGGGTTGAGATCCTGCCGATGCAAGTTCTCCACAACAGCCGTTTCGAGCGAAGACAAATCATCGGAGGTGCGAATGATTGCCGGAATGGCCGATAGGTTGGCGCGCTTTGCGGCCCGCCAACGTCGCTCCCCCGCTATCAGCTCATACTGTCCGTCCTCCAACTCTCGGACGACAATCGGCTGAATAACACCAATCTCCGTGATCGACCGGGACAAAGAGGCCAACGTCTCCTCGTCGAAGTGCTCCCGCGGTTGGTAGCGGTTCGGGACTACCTCTTTGATATCAATCTCTTGATAGACACCGCTGTCAGCGGTGAAGTCCGCTGGAATCAGCGAACTAAGACCTCTACCAAGTCCACTACGTCTGGTCACCAAGAACCTCCTTCGCTAGGGTGCGGTAAGCAGTTGTCGCACGCGACCCAGGGTCAAACACCGAAATTGGCTGGCCAAAGCTCGGGGCTTCGCTCAAGCGGACAGCTCGAGGGATCACCGTTCGACACACTTTGTCGCCAAAGTGGCTCCGGACCTCTTCGGACACCTGCCTGGACAATTTTGTTCGGGCATCAACCATGCCCAACACGATAGTGCTGAGATGAAGCTCTGGATTGAGGTTGCGCGTCACCAAGTCAATGTTGCGAATCAACAGGCCAAGACCTTCAAGCGCGTAGTATTCGGCCTGAACTGGTACAAGAACTTCGTTCGCCGCAGTTAGCCCATTGACCGTAAGGAGCCCTAGAGAGGGTGGGCAATCAATGAACACAACGTCATAGTCGTCGGCAACCGACTCGAGCGCTATCTTCAATTTCCTCTCACGGTTCATAGTAGGAACCAACTCGATTTCCGCGCCCGCAAGATCAAGGCTTGACGGAACGAGGTAGAGGTTCTTTACCGAAACTGGCTCGATCACGTCCTCCATCGGAACATCCTGGAGTATCACATCGTAGAGAGAATGATCGACCATACGCGAATCAATGCCAAGGCCCCGTGTGGCATTCGCTTGAGGATCCAGGTCGACGATTAATACGCGTTGGCCAAGCTGCGCCATACAGGCCGCAAGGTTGATAGTCGTCGTGGTCTTCCCAACCCCTCCTTTCTGGTTGGCTACCGCAAACACCCTCGTGTTGGGTTGAGTCACAAACCAACTCCCTTCCTCCGAGCAGGAATATCTTCGGTCAACAGAAGCCGAAGGTCAAGGACCCTCCGATTGTTTCACGTGAAACGTCTCGAAACTCTCAACAATCTGTTTCATGTGAAACGGTTTCACGTGAAACCCTCAAAAAAACGGTGTACGACGGCGTGCTGCCTGGCGGCGGGGGAGTCGATCCGCAATAGTTCCCCCTGTGCGTTGAGCACGCAGGTAACTACCTGAAGTCGTCTCCCAGTGTTCGATCACCGAAGCCGCTAGCAGCGACAGGTCTGCAGATAGCCAAGCATTTGCCGAGTCTGCCGATACCGACACCACCAGAGACCCACCCGCGGCAAGTAGCGGGATCCCGCATTCCGCCACTTCACAAGGAGGCCCGAACAGTCGCGCAACCACCAGATCATTTGCTGATCGCCACTGCGGTTCACGGGCGTAGTCGTCCGCACGCCCATGCACGACTTCAACTCGGTCGCCCAGACCAGCCGCGCGAACCGCGCCGTTAGCAATCTCGCAACACCGTGCACTTGCGTCCAGTAGCCGCCAGGTCGTTTCTGGATGCAAAATCGCCAGCAATACCCCTGGTACACCTACTCCCGTGCCCAAATCAACGCAACGCGCACCCGGCTGTAAGCCAAACCTCGGCGAAATATAGCCCTCCGCATGCTTGCGGAGCTCTTCAATTGATACCGAACCGAGCGAGCCGACCGCTCGCGCGGGTTCCCAAACTGCTGCTAGCGCCTCGTAGCGAGAATCAGCCACCAGTTCTTCGCTGCCTACTCTCCCGAAGGAACAATCACCACGTAACGGCGGGGATCTTCACCTTCGGAGATGGTTTGGACACCGTCTGTCCCGTCAACAGCATCATGAACGATCTTTCGATCCGCTGCATTCATAGGCTCAAGTGATCGAGGCACTCCGGAATCCTGCACTTCGACTGCTTTGTCACGGGCAAACCCAACAAGCGCTTCGTTTCGACGCGCAATAACCCCTCCAATGTCCACACGAACGCGGCCATTCCGGGCACTACCTGCTCGGCGCTGCAAAACCGTCCGGACCAGGTCGTCGATCGCTCCCGCGGTCATCCCCCGGCGACCAACCATACGACCCAGTTCGTCGCCGCTGACGGTAATACGGATCTCGTCGCTCCCGATATCTTCTCTTTGGAAGTTGACGGTCGTGCCAAACCGCTCAGCCAAGCCTCTAACAAACTCCTCGGCAATATCAGCCTGCTGCGGCAAGGGCATCATTTCTTGGTCTTGGTTCACAGTTTCTGCCTTTTTCTTGGGTTTTGGTGGTGTTTGCTTCTTTTGGTCTGTTTGTTGATTTTTCGAAGGTTGGCTATCGGATTTCTTCGCTGAGGATTTCCTAGCTTTACCATTCTGGGAGCGTTCCTGTTTGCGCCGGCCGGAATCCTGGTTTCCACGGTTGCTGCCGTTGCGGTCTCGGTGGCCCTGGCCTTGCCGACCCCGTCTGTTTCCGCGATCACGTCGACTGCGATTTTCTTTGGTCCTCGGAGTCTGCGGGCGAACTCGCGCTCTCACCCGCGCCGGTTCTTTGACGCGACCAAACACCCCCGTCCTTACATCGCTGAGGACATCAAACTCCGCGTCGTCTTCATGCACCCCCAACCGATCCAAGGCGTGTTCTTTTGCCAGGTCGATCGAATCGCCGATGCTTTCTACCCATTCCATCACTTCTCCTTTCGCTGTGTGCGCTGCCAACCCCACCTAGAAGTCCCCCCGCGGTGGGGGATTGGGCGTTACTTCTTTCGTTTCTTGTGTTGTGGAGAACCTGGTTCGGTCGTACGACCAGACCCCCGTTCGTGCCGAGTCGGGGCGTTACCCGTCCTACCTGCACCAGTGCGTTTCGGTTCGGGTTTGCTCGTTTTGTCCTTAGCCCCAGACTTGTCCGTAGCTCTCCTGCCCGCCGATCGACCCGTATCCTTTTTCGATCGACTTGTGTCTATTTTTCCGCCCGACCGACTCGGCACATTCTTGCGGCCCGCTGGTTTCCCACCCTTTTTCTTGGTAAAGCTGCCATCTCGTTTTGGGGTTGGCGCTCCCTTTTTCGGAGTAACACTCCCTTTCGACGCGGCACTATCACCCTTGTCGTTCTTCATCTCCTCGCGCTTTTGGGCCAATAAAACCCCCGGGCTGTCTTCTCCGCTGTACAAACTCCGGGTTATGTAGGCTTGCTGACCGATGCGATAAAGGTTGGAGATCACGAAGTACACAACCAGCGCCGCCGGCATCGTGAAGCTGAAAACAGGCAACATGTAGGGAAGAATCTTCATCAGCATCTGTTGCTGAGGAGGCATCGCCGAAGCGTTCCGTCCCTGAATCTGGCGCTGTTGAAAAAGACTGGATACCAGCACAATCAGGATGAGGAGCATATAGGGGAGCCCCGAGATCAGACTTTCGCCAATCACGTCTTGCGCGCTGCGAGACAGGTCTATTCCCCAAGACACCATCTCTGTTGGCCGATCCTCAATTGTGTCTCCCTCACCGCCTGCAAGCCTCAAGTAGAGATCACTGTCGACCGGGAGATTCTGCGGCAGGAACGGCCGATCAGTCGAAGCAAACGCTGTGCTGTCGAGCCCTAGGCCAGAAGAGACGCGGCCACTCGTCCAGCCAAACTGGTTACCGAAGTTAGTCGCCCGGCTAGTCAGACCTTGAACCACACGGAACAGCACCAAGAACAGCGGCATCTGCACCAGCAGAGGCAAACAACCGCCGAACATTGAAATGCCATGCTCCTGCTGGAAGGCCATCATTTCTTCGTTCATTTTTTGGCGATCACCGCGGTGGCGATTCTGGATCGCCTTCAACTCGGGCTGATAACGCTGCATCTGGAGCATCGACTTCGTGCCCTTGAGCGTCAATGGCGTAACGATCACCATCACTACGAGTGTGAGACCCGCAACAGCCATACCGTATGACGGCCAGAGCTGGTAGCAATACGCGAGTACTTCGCCGATCAGGTTGAACATTCCGACTCCCCAGTTACAGGCACCGGGTCATACCCGTAAGTACCCCAAGGATGACAACGACATATGCGCTTTGTTGCTAGCCAACCACCGCTGATAGCGCCATGAGACTCAACGGCCTCGATCGCATAAGTCGAACATCCAGGCACATGTCGGCATGGTGATATTCGTCCTGCGGTCAACCGTTGGTACCCCCCGATCAACGCGCGTATCAGCCGTGCCAACGGACTGGGTGCATAGGAGCTCATGAGCCGCCACCCGATACTGCAAGACTCAGATTCCCGCTCTTGTTGGCGACGCTGACCCGGCCGTTCGGGTCCCGAGCACAAAACCTCAGTCACGGTGTTCCGCAGTTGTATGGGCGACCAGTGCTCGATCTTGGAGGTGACCCGGAACAGGTAGTCGCCCGGCGGAAGAATCGACGGGTTGTCTCGAGAGATGTCGCGTAGTATCGCGCGAATTCGGCGGCGGATTCTGTTCCGTTGTACAGCATTTCCCACTCTACGTGAGATTGAGAACCCTATTTTCGCGCTTTGAGTGAGCTTATGGGCAGGCGCGGGCCGCGAAACCAGCCGAAGCGGACCTCGGCCGCGGCGCATTCCCTCCGTTCGTAAACGTTCGAAGGAGCGACGACCAGACAGTGCCTCAATCACGCGGAGAGCCGCGTCCGCTTCTTTTGACGGCGGTGGGTCAGGACTGAACGTCCACCCCGAGTACTCATGCGAGCGCGAAAACCATGGTTCATTTTTCGCTTGCGCACATTGGGCTGATAAGTCCGCTTCATTTTTCCTCCACAAGAGCCACCCGCAGATAGTGCGGCCGTGGCACACGCCGGGTCCCTCGGATCCGACATAGTTTCGATCACAGTAGGGTTGCAAGGTTACAGCAACAACCACGCAACCGGTCTGTGTGAGCTCACCGAGACACCTCCGAAGACCAAAATTCGGATCCCCAACCGAAATTACAACAAAGAGATTGTTTCTTTCACGAATGTAATTTAATGCACTTATTGTCCCGTGAACAGGCCCGATGAAAAGACCTCCAGTTTCAAGTTGCAGAGATCGAGAACGTTGCTAAGTTCACCCCTTACCACGGTTAGGTTGCCTCACCGACAACGACAAACTTGTCAGTCACCGTTGCTCCCTTTTCCGAACCGCAAAAATATAGTCGTCCACACCTGTGGACAAGCCTGTGGAGAGTCAATTGAACAACAACGAGGCAGAAGATGCGAGCGGTTTGTGGAGTGCCTGTGCCGAAAGTATTCGTGCCCAAGTAAGCGACGCCGTCTGGCACACCACGTTCAGTGGCGCTAGAGCCGTAGCATTCGATGAGGGAGAGCTGGTCATCGTTGTCCCCAACGGTTTACAGAAAGAACGAATCGAGGGTAGATACCTCGGGCTTGTCAAACACGCGATCACCGAAAGTCGATCCAACGCAACCGTCCGGGTGGAGATCGACACAGACTGGATCGAAGAATCCTTCGATATTCCGCCAGCCGATCTCACCACACCTAACGAGTATAAGCCCACGTCAAAGACGATTTCTGAGACACTTCCAGAAACAATTCCCGAGGCCAGAAGCGAACTCAACGAGAAGTTCACGTTCGAGCATTTTGTCATCGGCCCGTCAAACCGCTTCGCACATGCCGCCGCATTCTCCGTAGCCGAAACGCCGGCCGCCAGCTACAACCCGCTGTTCATCCACGGAGACTCAGGACTCGGGAAAACCCACCTGCTGCGAGGCATCGCCCACTACATCGGGAGCCACTACTCGCACTACAAAGTCCGCTACGTCTCAACCGAAACATTCCTCAACGAATTCGTCCAAGCAATTCGCACCAACACACAACCCGGATTCAAACGCCGCTACCGTACCAACGACGTCCTCCTCATTGACGACATCCAGTTCATGGAAGGCAAAGAAGGCCTCCAAGAAGAGTTCTTCCACACATTCAACGAACTACACCAGAACAACAAACAGATCGTGCTGTCGTCGGACCGAACACCCGACGCCATGCCCACCCTCGAAGAGCGCCTCCGAAACCGCTTCAAGTGGGGACTGATCACAGACATCCAACGACCCGATCTCGAAACCCGGCTCGCCATCCTCCGCAAAAAAGCCGAATCACGAACAGTCCATATTCCCAACGAGATCTTCACGTTCATCGCCGAGAACATCACCCAGTCGATCCGTGAACTCGAAGGCGCTCTCATCAAGGTGACCGCCTACGCAAGCCTCACCGAGCAGCCCCTCAACATGCGAATCGCGAGCTACGTCCTCGCCGACCTGATCAACAGCTCCCAAAAACCGCCGGTAACCGCAGCCCGCATCATCGAACTCACAGGCGAGATGTTCGGCTTAGAAGTCGAACAAATAATCGGAGGCAGCCGCCGCCGGCCACTCGTTGATGCACGACAAGTTGCCATGTACGTCACCCGCAGTGTGACCGACCTCAGCTTCCCCGACATCGGCCGCGCCTTCGGAGACCGTGATCACACAACCGTCATGCACGCCGTGCGTAAGATCGAAGCCCGAATGGGCGAACGCCAACAGATATTCGACAAAGTCACCGAACTTCAACGTCGACTCAACGAACCGCCGTGATCGGACCCGAAGACGGGGGAGGCCGAGCACTCAACGCCTATGCCACGCAGCACGCAGGCAGTGAACAAAGCTGTAGATCACTTGTGCAACGCCGGTGCGCCAAACTGCATAACTCTTGCAATACCCACAGCCAAAGCCTCAGCTCAATCCAAGCTGTGAATCAACAGGTAAATCATGGGGACGCAAGAACTGCGGAAATACACGGCAAACTGACATTCATCCACAATCCACAAGCCCTATGAACTCCTACTAGGAGTATTCATACAAAACTCAGGAGAAGTAATCGCACAATGAGCATGCAGTTCAGATGCGAAAGAGACGTACTCGCAGAGGCCCTCGGTGTAGCCGGCCGAGGTGTAGCCACCCGCGGGGGAACAGCAGTCATCGGCGGAGTACGCCTTGAGCTTGTCGGCGATGAGCTCACCGCCACGGGCAGCGACGGCGATCTGACGATCTCAGTGACCGTCACCGTCAACGGTGGCGGCGACGGCGTGACTGTCATGCGCTCGAAACTAATGGCCGACGTAGTTCGCTCACTTCGACCAGGCGCAGTCGACGTGATGATCGAAGACCAGGACGCACGCATCGTCGCCAGCCCCTCCGAATTCTCAATCCGGGTGATCACCACAGACGACTTCCCCGTGATCCCCGAACCCGACGGTGATGTAGTCACCCTCGACGCGACCGTCTTCAAAGCAGCCGTCGAACAAGTAGAAAAAGCAGCCTCGTCTGACGATGCCAGGCCCATCCTCACCGGCGTGTTGATGGCCGCGGAGTCCGGTGGGCTGCGGCTCGTGTCAACCGACTCCTACCGCCTGGCAGTTTGCGATATAGCAGGCCTATCGGTACTGGGTGAGGGTCAAAAAGTGCTGGTACCGAGCCGCGCTTTGAAAGAACTCGCCCGGGTCGTCGGTGAAGAAGAAGAGATCACGCTCTCACTAGGCGAACACAACGCCAGCTTCTCAGTCGGATCAGTGACCATCACCACCCGCCTGATCGAAGGCGACTTCCCGAACTACAACCGTTTGATTCCCGACGCACACGACAACCGCCTCACCATTGATCGCGAAAGACTGTTGGATGCGCTGCGCCGGGTTCGTCTACTAGCCCAAGAATCAACTCCGATCCGCATGTCGATGTCCGCAGAAGGACTCGAGGTAGCAGCCGTCACCCAAGAAGTGGGCGAAGCCCACGAGGTCCTCGAAGCCGAATACCAAGGCGAAGACCTGATGGTTGCGTTCAATCCCGAGTATTTGATCGACGGGATCGAAGTAACACCAGGATCAGAGGTCATGCTGGAGACCCTTGGCGAGTTGAAACCGGCCCTGCTCAAATCCTCCGAAGATCCCAACTTTCTGTATCTGCTGATGCCAGTGCGCGTCAGCTAGGGACGAACGTCTTGGCCGAGCCGCATGGCGATACAGTCCCTGGAACTACTCGACTTCCGCATCTACACCCAAGCCGCGGTCGAGTTTGATCCCGGTCTTACCGTCATCGTCGGAGAGAACGGCCAGGGCAAAACCAGTTTGCTTGAAGCCATAAGCTGGATCGCCGGGCGTGGATCATTTCGCGGTGTAGCCGATGACTCGTTGATCCGCATAGGTGCAGACGCGGCGATCATGCGCGCCAACGCCACAGCTCCCGACGGCCGCAAACAACTGATCGAAGTCGAACTACCCCGCGTCGGCAGAAATCGTGTGCAGATCAACCGCCAGGCTCTTCGCCGCAAAGGCGACCTGATCGGAGTCGTTCCCGTGACCATCTTCTCGCCCGACGATCTGGAACTGGTGAAAGGAGGACCAGCAGGCCGCCGGCGTTGGCTCGACGACGCAGCAGCAAGCCTGCAACCCAGCCACGACGCGCTATGCAGCGAGCTGGAAAAGATCGTCAGACAACGCAACGCCCTGCTGCGATCCAGCGGAGGCCGACTCGATGCCGACGGAACGTTCACCCTCGATGTCTGGGACGCCAAACTCGCCACCACCGGAACCGCACTACGAACCGCCCGCCAAAGTTTGCTAACCGAACTCGAACCTCAGCTATCGGCGGCATACGACGCAGTGGCAGGAAAGCCCGCAGAGATCAGCGCTGCCTACCTGCCAAGCTGGGAAGGCGAACTAACTGCAGCTCTCGAACAGGCACGCACGATCGACCTTCGACGCGGTCTATCAACCATCGGGCCGCACCGCGATGAGATCACGCTACAAATAGGAGACACGCCGGCTCGAACCCACGCCTCACAAGGCGAGCAACGATCACTGGTACTAGCGATGCGGCTCGCAGTGGACGCACTAGTACGCCAAGGTGGAACCGCGGAGCCAGTGCTGCTACTCGACGATGTGTTCTCCGAACTAGACGCCGGACGTGCCGAGGCGTTGCTCGAGGCCCTGCCCAAAGGCCAACGACTCCTCACCACAGCCACCTGGGTTCCCCCCACAGCGACACCTGATCGGGTGCTCAAAGTGGCCGCAGGGACCGTTACGGAAATGCCCCGATGAGCAGCGGTGACGACGCGCCCAAAAAACTTGGATGGTCTGTCGAGCGCCTACTGAACACAATGAAAGCGCCCAGCACAGACGTGCTCGAAGCAGTCTTTCTGCAATGGCCCCGAATCGTCGGTGAAGATGTAGCAGCCCACGCCCGACCCAGCGTCATCGACGGTCGGACGCTGCTGGTAATCGCAGACGACCCGACCTGGGCCAGCCAACTTAAATGGCTCGAAACAGAACTCATAGCGAAGATCGAAGAAGTCTCAGGATCGGACCGGATTCAAGCCGTCAAAGTAAGGGTTGGACCGCAAGGATCAATGCCCCCCGACTGATAGACTCAGTACAGTGTATGGGCCTGGAAATCAGCGTCTCGAACGGACAAAACGAGATGACAATAGACACGATCAGCGCTGACGAATCGTCATACGAGGCTCAGGACATAACGATCCTCGAGGGGCTCGAAGCTGTGCGCACCCGGCCCGGTATGTACATCGGCTCCACCGGACCAACCGGCCTGCACCACCTGGTGTGGGAAGTCGTCGACAACTCTGTCGATGAAGCAATGGCCGGCCACTGCACGCGCATCAACGTCACCCTGACCCCCGACGGCGCCTGCGAAGTGTCAGACGACGGCCGCGGCATCCCAGTCGAAAATCATCCCAACTACGAAGACCTGACAGCCGCTGAAGTTGTGCTCACCGTCCTTCATGCGGGCGCCAAGTTCGGCGGCAAGGGATACAAAGTATCCGGAGGACTGCACGGCGTAGGGGTCTCGGTCGTCAACGCCCTGTCAAAACGAGTTGAAGTCGAGATCGATCGTGACGGCGAACGCTACGCCATGCTGTTCGGCAACGGAGGCGAGCTGCTTCAACGGCTGAAGCCCGTGGGTCCGTCACCCAACGGCGAATCACCCATTGGCGAACCACCCAACGGCGAAACCGGACCCCGAACCGGAACCACCGTGCGATTCTGGCCCGACCCGGAGATCTTCGACGAAGTCGAATTCCGGTTCCAGACCCTGCTAGAGCGCTTTCAGATGATGGCTTTCCTCAACCGCGGGCTAGAGATCCGGGTGCGAGACCAACGAGAAAACGCGCTGTCAAACGACTGGGTCTCGTTCCAATACGACGGTGGGATCATCGACTTCGTCAGCCATATCAACGCCGCAAAAGAAGCGCTCTTCGAAACAGTCGGATATTTCATCGGCTCCGAAGAGATCGACGAAAACCCTCACGAAGTCGAAATTGCTTTCCAATGGAACACCGGCTTCAACGCCGATGGCATACACAGTTTCGCCAACGGCATCGCCACCATCGAAGGCGGCATGCACGAGCAAGGCTTCCGCTCCGCGGTCACCCGCACCGTCAACAGCTATGCGCGGAGCAAAGGGCTGCTCAAAGAAAAAAACGACAACCTCACCGGCGAAGACATTCGAGAAGGCCTCACCGCGATCATCTCCGCCCGAATCGGCGAACCCCAATTCGAAGGCCAAACCAAATCGAAACTCGGCAATGTCTCAATGCGCTCGCTGGTGGAACGGGTGACCAACGAACGCATGGCCGACTGGCTCGAAGAACACCCCGGCGAAGCCAAAGTCACCATCACCAAAGCAACCAACGCCGCTCGCGCCCGGGTGGCAGCAGCCGACGCCCGCAAAGCCATCCGCTCCAAATCACTGCTCGACGGTGCGGGCATGCCCGACAAACTCAAAGACTGTTCAGCCAAAGACCCAGCCGAGCGTGAACTGTTCATCGTCGAAGGCGACTCCGCAGGCGGTTCAGCGGTGAAAGCTCGAGATCCCCGAACCCAAGCGATCCTGCCGATACGCGGAAAAATCCTCAACGTCGAACGAGCACGTATCGACAAGATGCTGAGAAACGCCGAAGTCAAAACCCTCATCACCGCGATCGGGGCAGGTTTTGCCGATGAGTTCGACCTCGAACAAGCGCGTTACCACAAGATCATTCTGCTAGCCGACGCCGATGTCGATGGCAGTCACATCCGCACCCTGCTGCTCACCTTCTTCTTCCGCCAAATGCGACCGCTCGTGGAAGCCGGATACATCTACATCGCCCAACCGCCGCTGTACTCGACAAAAGTCTCCAACAAAGAAACCGCCTACCTCAAAGACGACGCCGCCAAGGAAGAGTTCCTAGCCGGCCGTCCGAACTACACCAAGGACTTCCAGCGACTGAAAGGCCTCGGCGAGATGGACTGGGACGAACTTCGCAACACCACGATGAACGTTTCCTCCAGATCGCTGCTGCAGGTTTCGGTCGAACAAGTCGCCATCGCCGATGACGTGACGTCGATCCTCATGGGCGACGATGTCGAACAACGCAAGAACTTCATAGTCACCAACGCACGCGAAGTGCGGAACCTGGACTTCTGAAGGATCCAACATGGCTGATACTCCAACTGTGGATCTTGATGACCAGGACGAGCCCGGTGACGTGACCGTCATCGAGATCCAGGAAGAGATGGAAAGCTCCTTCCTCGACTACGCCATGTCGGTCATCGTCAGCCGGGCCCTGCCAGATGCCCGTGACGGCCTCAAACCCGTGCACCGCCGCATCCTCTGGTCAATGTTCGACCAAGGCTTCAGACCCGACCGAGCCCATGTGAAATGCGCTCGTGTGACCGGCGACGTCATGGCCCGTTTCCATCCGCACGGCGACAGCGCCATCTACGACGCGCTAGCCCGCATGGCCCAGCCGTTCTCGCTGCGACACCCGCTGATCGACTTCCACGGCAACTACGGATCGCCAGAAGACCCACCGGCCGCAGCCCGCTACACCGAATCACGGCTCCACCCGCTCGCCATGCACATGCTCGCCGGAATCGACGAGAACACCGTCGATTTCGTCGACAACTACTCAGGCGATTTCAGCGAACCACAAGTTCTCCCGGCCCGCTTCCCCAACCTGCTGGTAAACGGAAGTCAAGGCATTGCAGTCGGAATGGCCACCAATATCCCGCCGCACAACCTCAACGAAGTATGCGATGCGGTTGTCCACCTGTTGCGAAACCCAGACGCCACAGTCGACGATCTGATGGAACACGTCAAAGGCCCTGACTTCCCCACGGGTGGCCAGATTCTCGGCCGGGTCGGCATTGAGTCGGCCTACCGAGAAGGCCGAGGTTCGGTCAAGACCCGGGCCTCGATCGAGATCGTAGAGATCAAGAACCGCCAAGCGCTCATCGTGACCGCGTTCCCGTATCAGGTCTCCGCCGGGGCGGTCGCCCGGAAAATCGCCCACCTGGTCGACACCCGAGAACTCGAAGGCATCTCCGACATCAACGACGAATCATCTGGGGACGACACCCGATTCGTGATCTCACTCAAACGCGACGCCAACCCGGAAGTCGTGCTCAACAACCTCTGGAAAAGCACACCACTGCAAACCAGTTTCGGCGTCAACATGGTTGCGCTGGTCGCCGGGGTGCCCCGCACCCTCAATCTGCGGGGAGCACTCGTCGCCTACGTTGACCATCAAATCGAGGTCATCACCCGGCGTTCGCAATCTCGTCTCGATGGAGCCGAGAAACGCCTGCACATCGTTGAAGGCCTGATCCGCTGCCTCGATCTGATCGACGAGATCATCGCCACTATCCGCGCCAGCCAGGACCGCAGCGCGGCCCGTGACGCGTTGATGGCAGACCCGTTTGAATTCTCCGAAGTGCAAGCCAACCACATCCTCGACATGCAGCTCAGCCGACTAACCCGACTCGGCCGGTCTGATCTCGAAGAAGAAGCAGCCAACCTGCAAGAGAGAATCTCAGAACTCCAAGCGATCTTGGGCGACGATCAGAAGCTCCGCGGAGTGATCATCGACGAACTCACCGAAATTCGCGACAAATTCGGTGAACCCCGCCGCTCAACACTCGAAATCGATCCGGGCGAATTCGATATCGAGGATCTAATCGATGACGACCCGCTGGTGGTCACCATGAGCGCCGCCGGCTATGTGAAGACGGTCATGGCAGAAGAGTTCAAGACACAAGGCCGCGGCGGGCGAGGCGTCGCCGGCACCAAACTCAAAGACGAAGACACCCTCATCCACCTCATCTGGACAACAGCACACTCGTATCTGCTGTTCTTCTCCACACACGGCAGGGTCTACCGCCTACGGGCGCATGAGATTCCAGTGGCGTCGCGCACCGCTCGCGGCACGGCCATTGTCAACTTGCTGCCCTTGCAGGAAGGCGAGCGGATCCAAGCCATCATCGACACCCGCAACTACGAGACGCACCGCTATCTGTTCTTCGCCACCGCCAAGGGTCGAGTGAAGAAGACCCGCTTCAACGCGTATGACTCTTCAAGGCGAGCCGGCCTGATCGCCATCCGACTCAACGACGATGATGAACTCGCCGAGGTGGTTCCCACCAACGGGCTCGACGACATCTTGCTGTCATCCCGGCTCGGCCAGACGATCCGTTTCGAGGAGTCCAACGTGCGAGCGACGGGAAGGCCCGCGGCCGGTGTTACGGGTATCCGGTTCAAGAAGCCCGGCGATGAAGTGGTGGCCTGCAACATCGCGGGTGGGGGAGCGTCGCTGCTTCATCTCACCGCCAACGGTTTCGGCAAACGAACCCCCGTGGAGGAGTACCGTACGCAATACCGTGGTGGAAAAGGAGTCATCGGCATCAAGCTCACAGCAGACAAAGGGCCTGTTGTCGGTGCTCTAGTGGTCGAAGACCACGATGAGATCTTGGCCGTGACCGAAAACGGCGTGGTGATCCGCACGCCGGCCGAGGCGATCTCGGCGCAAAGTCGCAATGCAAGTGGAGTGAAGGTCATGAACCCCGACGAGGGTGACGTTGTCGCATCCGTGGTCCTAGTCACCCCAGATGACGACGGTCTCGATGACGACGGTCTCGATGACGACGGTCTCGATGACGACGGTCTCGATGACGACGGTCTCGATGACGACGGTCTCGATGACGACGGTCTCGATGACGACGGTCTCGATGACGACGGTCTCGATGACGACGGTCTGGATGACGACGGTCTGGATGACGGAAGGGACTCCGTCGACGAAAGCGGTTCTGTCAACGAATAGGCCAGGTGGCTGAACCCGAGCCGAGCTATTTCCCCCAGCAACTCGAATCGAGCACAAGGGTGATATCAAGACGTGCGCCAGCAAACTGGAAACTGGCCAACCGACCGCGGCCAAGCCGTGCCCATGATGGTGGTGGTATTGCTGTTGGCGGCGCTGGTAGTGATGGCGATCGCCCGGCTCGGCATGGCCGCGGACGACGCCGCGAGAGCCCGAACCGCGGCGGACGCTGCAGCATTAGCGGGAGCGGCCGAAGGTTTTGCAATTGCAACAGAACTCGCCGAGGCCAACGGCGGCAACCTGTTGGACTACACGGCGTTCGGGAACCAAGTCGAAGTTCGTGTTCAAGTAGGAGCCAGCGTTGCTGTTGCCAGAGCGGAGCGCACGGTGGTGTGGGAACTCCCCGGTTCGTGACGAACTTCCCCTACACTTGTCCGGTACTCGGCCACTGCTTTGGTCAACGCCCCGCCGAGGAAAAGTCTCCATGAGTGAACCCACAAAATCCCCGTCGCAGCGCCCGTCGCAGCGCCCGCCGCAGCGCCCGCCGCAGCGCCCGTCGCAGCGCCCGTCGCAGCGCCCGTCGCAACGTTCTTCGCAGCCCCTAGCTGCCTTTCTGGAACGCCGCACCGCGAGCCGTCTCCGTGCCCGCAGAGTTCGCCGCCTGGTGCGCCACATCGAGCCGTGGTCGGTACTCAAGCTGTCGCTCATCTTCTACTTCTGTCTCTGGGTGATTCTGTTGATCGCCGGGGTGATTCTCTGGAGGTTTGCGGTCACCGCGGGCACCGTCGACAACGTGGAGAACTTCATCAAGGAACTGTTTGCGCTGGAGACCTTCACCTTCAACCCCGACCAGATATTTCGGGTTAGCGCCTTGGGAGGTCTGGTGATGGTCGTCGCCGGGTCAGGGTTCACGGTATTGATGGCGGTGTTGTTCAACCTGATCAGTGATCTGATCGGCGGGGTGCGGATGACTGTGGTGGAAGAAGAAACCGCCAGGCCCCGGCCGAAGCGCACACGACCCCGCAAAGCAACCTCGGGGGCTGCTCGTTATGTCGCAAAGCCGACACAACAACCGGCCGGCGCGGCGCGTAGTGTCAAAAAGCCGACACAACAGGCGGCCGGCGCGGCGCGTAGTGTCAAAAAGCCGACACAACAGGCGGCGCAGGGCGCTGCCAGGCCGAAACAACGAAGGGCCGCAGCGAAAGATCCTGTTCCCGCACAACCCGCCGAAACCCCGTTTTGGCCCAGCGACAAACGTAAAACCGCGAAACGAGGTTCTTTGTCGAAACGACCGTCCGACCGCTAGCGTGGTCGCCTTGCGGGGCTATAGCTCAGTCGGTTAGAGCGCACCCCTGATAAGGGTGAGGTCGCAGGTTCGACTCCTGCTAGCCCCACGTTCGGCGCCGCAAATCCACGGGAGGAACTGATGGGTAGGAGTGGCCTATTCACACTCATACGAAGAGCCCTCGTTGCGATCGGGGCAGGAGTCGCAGTAGCGGCCGCGATCAGAGTGCGAGGAAGCGGTGGCTCGCCACCCCAAAAAGGAGGCTGGCGGGAGCTTCGAGGCGACGACCTTCGCTGATGTCGCACATCGTGGTGTTCGGGGCGGGAGCAACAGGTACACGGATCGCGCAGCAACTTCTGGCCAGCGGTCGAGCGACCAACGTCGAAGTACGCGACGCCCGTCGAGAACGCTCGCGACAACTCGTCCACACCCTCGGCCGGGCATCGGAACTCGGCCACGGCTACCACCTTGATTCCTCGGTCGACTTGGCCGTCGTTGCCACCCCGGCCGCGGGTCAGGCAAACCTAGCCCGCCGTGCGGTTCACCACGGCGTTCCGGTTGTAACCACATCGAATCATCTGTCGGAAGTACGACGTTTGCTGGCTCTGCATCAAGAAGCGCTGCACAACCGGGTCCCGGTCGTTGTTGGTGCCACCTTCATGCCGGGATTCACCTGCCTGATTGCCCGCCACGGCGCATCAGAGTTTGACCAAGTTGATGAGATCCACGTCGCCAAAGTCGGCACTGGTGGACCCTCATGTGCGCGGCAACACCATCAAGCCCTGTCGTCGGTGGGACTGGACTGGCGCGACGGGCGTTGGACCTCCCGTGCTCCAGGGTCAGGTCGGGAACTCGCATACTTCCCGGATCCCATCGGGGGACGCGACTGCTACCGGGGAGCGCTGCCCGATGCGTTGCTGCTGGTCCCCGAATTCCAAGGAGTGCAACGAGTGACCGCCCGAATGGCCGCAACCCGCAGAGATCGTTTGACTTCGCCGCTGCCGATGCTGCGCCCACCACACGCCGAAGGCGGCCTCGGAGCAGTGCGTGTTGAACTACGAGGCAGAGTTGGCATCGAACGTCGGGTGAGCGTGTTCGGTGCCGTGGAGCGTCCGGCTTCAGCAGCGGCTGTAGTAGCAGTCAGCACCAGCCTCGCTGTGCTCAGAGGAGATTTTCCTGCCGGCGCGTACGGCTTGGCAGCGGCAGCCGATCCGCTGCCGCTGTTGAACGACATTGCCGATCGAGGCGTTCGCCCGCTCCGCTTCGAAGGTGTATCCATGTACTACTAAACGGCTTAAAGTAGGGCTGTGCATTTCAGGTTGATGATGGCGTTCGCTTTGTTGGTGAGCGCGTGTGGAGGGTCGGGGTCATCCACAGAACCCGAGCCTGTCGACCCGGCACCGGTCGACACGGTTGCTGTCGCGGCGCCCGAGATATGTCCAGACGCCGTAAATGCGGCACCTGAGAAGCTGCCTGTCGGCGAGGTGCGAGAACTGTCCAACAATGGTGAGGTGCATGTGCTGTGTGCCAGCTTCGATCGCGCACCCCCAGCCAGCGGAGATCACTTCCCGGCCTGGCAGAACTGTGGCATCTATACCCAGCCCATTCAGAACCAGACCGCCGTGCATTCCCTTGAACACGGTGCCGTCTGGGTGGCGTATCAACCGGACCTCGATGCGTCTTTGATCCGAGCGATGACCGAGCGCCTCAAATCGGAGAAGTTTGCGTTGATGGCGCCATACCCCGGCCTGCAGAACCCGATCGTTCTCACTGCTTGGACACGACAACTCGCAGTCGACGACTGGTCGGACCCAGCAATCGAAGAGTTCCTTGGCACCTACTTTGGGAGGTACTCCCCGGTTGCACCCGAAGCCGGCGCATCTTGTGGCCAAGCCGTTGGCTCCGCCCCCACCGCCCCGAACTTGAACTATCAAGAGATTCTTGAGCAAGTGAGCTGAGCCGGCTCACTGAAAAAGGGCCAGCAGCTCCTGGTGGATCCGATTGTTGGAGGCTATGGCTGACCCGGAAAGCCAGACATCGGGACCAGTCTGACCGTCGAAGGTGCTGAAACTCCCGCCGGCCTCAGCGATGATGACAGCGATAGGCGCTAGATCCCAAGGGAATGCCTCCGGATCGATCATCGCTTCAACGCGGCCCGTAGCCACAAGGGCATAGCCGGAAGCATCACCCCAAGTTCGCAACTTGACGGGACTGTCGAGCAGCGCCGGCAACAGAGCATCGGGCCAGTACCCGAACCCGCTCGTGCACACGAAAGCCCCCTCGAGACCTTCGCGGTCGTTGACCCGGCACGGCTCACCATTGAAGAACGCCCCAAGTCCACGCCCAGCCCAAATCGTCTCACCCAATGCAGGCAGGTTGATCACACCCACAGCGGGACCGTGCTCATCGACAAGGGCCAACAGGTTGGCGAACAAAGGCACACCCCTCATGAAAGCCTTAGTGCCGTCGATTGGGTCGATCACCCAAGTTCTGCCTGATGTCCCGGAAGTGTCGGGATGCTCCTCGCCGAGCACAGAGTCATCGGGGAAAGCCGCGTTGAGACGCTCGCGCACCAACGTCTCAGCAGCGAGATCGGCAGCGGTCACCGGTGAGCCGTCGTGTTTGTGGTCGACCGAGAGAGCACTCCCGCCATACCACTCAAGAGTGAGCTCCCCGGCCTCCCGGGCTATTTCAACACAGAAGTCGACGTCTGCTTGGTTGGCTCTTGGTTGGTTGGCTTTGTCTGGCCGAGTCACCCTTTAGAAGCTAGTTGTTCAAATCGTATCAGCGGCCAAGAAAATATTGGATTTATATACCGTTTTATGATAATTCAAGTAATAACCTACTCCACCAGAGGAGCGAGACGAGACGATGCCCAACTTCGAGGTAGATGAGGCAGCACGCCTGTTGACTATCGCAGACCGATACTTCGCCCAAGCTTCGGCCGCCCGTGCGCTCGCCGCGGCCATCGACCAGCGCCGCATCTCCCTCACAACCAGGCTGGACCCGTGTGTTCATCGGCATCTCCCCGAAGTGTGGTCGTCCAACGCCGCGGAAATCAGTCGCATGAGGCTCATCAGAATGATCGCCCGCGACGTTTGGGTCGCATGTGAGCAACTACTCGAAACCCGGATAGCCCTGATCCGAAATGCTGAGGAAGCTGATGCGCAAGCCTTCGTTCTTCAGAGCCGCGCGGCCGAGATCAATTTGGAGACGGCGACCGACGACAGCAAAACCTCTCCCGACAAGCTGGTTTAGCTAGAAAACCATGGATTTTCAGGGATTTGTCCGTAGTCTGCGCTAGCGACGAAAGGGTCGACAGTGCAACAACTCAGCGCTCAAGACGCAAGTTTTCTACATCTCGAATCACAGCGAACACCGATGCACATCGGGTCGGTGGCGATTTACGACCAAGGCAGCGTTGAGGGTGGAGTAGTTACCTTCAAGTCCATCCTGGCGATGATGGAAGAACGCCTCGGGATGGCGCGGTCGTTCACCGAGAGGCTCGTTCATGTGCCGATGAAAGTTGATTACCCGTATTGGGTATCCGACCCCGACTTCGACCTCGAATATCACGTACGCCACATAGCGCTTCCCAAGCCGGGAGACTGGCGCCAACTATGGATTCAAGTCGCCCGCCTCGTTTCACGCCCGCTCGACTTGGAACGCCCGCTGTGGGAATTCACCGTCGTTGAAGGACTCGACAATCTCGACGGCATACCAACTGGTGCCTACGCCATAGTCTCCAAGATCCATCACTGCGCCGTCGACGGCGTATCGGGCCAAGAAATCACCGCGGCGATCCACGATCTCGAACCCGACACTCCCTTGACCGACCCGCCTCTGGTGCGCACCGACAACGTGCCCACCAGGGCTGAACTACTCGGACGAGCCGCAGTCAACAGCATTCGTCAGCCATTGCGTGTTCCGAGTCTCATCAGGGAGACCATTCCTGCCCTGGGACGGCTGGCACAGGTGGCCAGCAAAGACGATGTCCACCTGCCGGCAGTGCCGGGACGGGTACCGGTGACTCGATTCAACCAAAAAGTATCCCCACATCGAGTTATCTCAGGTAAAAGATTCGACCTCGACGACATCAAAGCGATCAAGAACACAGTGCAGGGCGCAACCATCAACGATGCGGTCCTCACCATTTGTGCCGGAGGTATTCGGCGCTACCTCGAACACCACGGCGAGCTGCCCGAAGAGAGCCTGACCGCCATGGCCCCGATCTCGGTGCGCGCTGAGAATGAACAAAGCGACGCAGGCAACCATGTGGCGGCCATGGTCGTGCGACTGCGCACCGACATCGCCGACGATGTGGAACGCCTCTCAGCCATCCGAGAGGCTTCAAAAGAATCAAAGGAGCTCACCAACGCGGTGGGTGCTCGGTTGATGACCGACTACACCGAATTCGTACCTGCGGCGACAGCGGCGCTTGCCAGCCGCCTGGCAACCCGCCTGGCAGTCAACACCAACCGGCCAGTCGTGAACTGTGTGATAAGCAACGTGCCCGGCCCCCAGATTCCGTTGTATGCGGCATCGGCCCGGTTGATCGACATGTACGGATTTGGTCCACTAGTCGACGGCTTGGCGCTGTTCATTCCGGTGCTCAGCTACTGCGGCGGAATCACCATCGGCGTTACTTCATGTCGTGAGATCATGCCGGACCCAGAACGGTTCATGCTGTGCATCGAAGAATCCTTCGAGGAACTCAAAGCCGGCGTGTCGGCCTGAGCCATCTCAGCCCTTGGTCAGGTCAGCCCTGAGCCATCTCAGCCCTTGGTCAGGTCAGCCCTGAGCCATCTCAGCCCTTGGTCAGGTCAGCCCTGAGCCATCTCAGCCCTTGGTCAGGTCAGCCCTGAGCCATCTCAGCCCTTGGTCAGGTCAGCCCTGAGCCATCTCAGCCCTTGGTCAGGTCAGCCCTGAGCCATCTCAGCCCTTGGTCAGGTCAGCCCTGAGCCATCTCAGCCCTTGGTCAGGTCAGCCCTGAGCCATCTCAGCCCTTGGTCAGGTCAGCCCTGAGCCATCTCAGCCCTTGGTCAGGTCAGCCCTGAGCCATCTCAGCCCTTGGTCAGGTCAGTCTTAGGCCGCGTGTTGAGACGGGTCGTAGACCTCTGCGTTTGGAAACAACCCTCGTAACGCAGCAGGTGGCTTGAACGGCTGCCAGTGTGAACCCTCTTGAGCCAAGCGATCCGCAACCACCACAATTGCCGCGGGGTTGTGACCAAGCCCGCAGTGACTACCACGCACCTCGACGTTTTCGGTATGGGGAAAGTCACGGTTCAAGCAGTGGTCCCAGCGGACGATGCCGTCGCCACGGGTGTAAATCGAAGTAGCCGAAACCGGAATCGGATCCCTAGCCCAGCTAGGTATGCGAGGTTTCGTCACCCGGTCCGAATGGAACTCTTTGAAAGAACTGAACGCCGCGCTCACATTCGAATCCTGTTCCCCGACGATCTGGAAAGGACTCCCAAGCGTGATCACTTGACGGATCATCTCAGGAGCGAGCCGAGCCATCTCCCGGGCATAGAGGCCGCCAAGACTCCACCCCACAAGGTCGATTGGACCGTTCTTGTCGTTGAGGTCATCAAGGAGGCGAACAAGACCATCGAGGATCTCGTCGGTAGGACCGATGTTGCGGCCGAGACCCCAACCAACCGCATCGTGTCCCAAAGAGCGAAGCAGAACACGCATCGGCTTGGTGCTGGGGTCGTCACCCAAAAACCCAGGAAGCACCAACACTGGACGCCCGACGCCGCGAGGCAACACACGGGACAACACAGGCGCAATAGCTACGAAGGTTCCCAACTCTGCCAGAGCTCGAACCTCCAACATGACTCGTAGCGAATCAAGCCGAGTGCGCACAAAGCCAATCGTGGCATCTTCAAGTTGGTTCAGCAAGTATTCATCTAATATTTATGCACGTTTCAATAAATCACACTGGCTTTTAATCGATTCCGTCGAAATTGGGTGGACGCTTCTCAGCGAACGCGGTCATCGCCTCGATGTTGGCAGGAGAACCCATAAGCACCGCAAACTCGCCGTTTTCTCGGGCGTGAGCCTCATGCAGAGCGGCCCGGATGGGTTCAACAATGGTGCGTTTGGAGGCAATCAGAGAACTGATCGGCTTGGCAGCCAGAATCTGGGCGTGCGACATAGCTGTGGCCAGCAACTCGTCGGGTTCACAAACCTTGAAAGCCAAACCCATCTCAAGGCATTCGCCGGCAGTTATCCACTCAGAACTCAGCAAAACCCAACTCGCATTCTGTCGCCCGATCAGCGCGGGGAAGCTGCCGCTGCTCGCCAGTTCGGGGGCAACGCCGAGCATCGTGAACGGGCACTTGAGTCGGGCCGTAGACGACATGAACACAAGATCGGCCAAGCCCAGGATTGTGGCGCCGAACCCGAGACCCATACCGTTGACAGCCAGGATCAGCGGTTTCGGGAAATCAATCAGGATCGTGGCAACCCCAGCGAACCCGTGGATCCCCTCGATTCGCTCACCCATAGCCATCCGACCCATCTCGATGACGTCCTGGCCGGCCGAGAAAGAATCTCCGGAGCCGGTGATGACAACCACAGCCACATCCGCAGCTTGTTCGGATTCGTTCAACGCCTCTGCGAGACCGTCCCACATGGATGAGTTCATGGCGTTCTTAGCTTCGGACCGCATCAAAGTTATGGTGCGAACCCGGTGGTCGTCGGTGATCTCAATCATGCTGCCCCCGTACTAGTGAGGAGATTTGCTGATCGCGAGAGTAGGCGCGTGTCGCTGTAGGAGTGTCATCATGTGGCTGGTTCAACAACAACGCAATCAAACCGCCGAAGGGAGAAGACGATGGCGCAACATGATCTGATCATCAGGGGCGGCACTGTTGTGGACGGCACGGGTAGCGTGAAACGCACCGCAGATGTTGCCGTGAACGGTGGCGTGATCAGCGAGGTAGGCCGGGTCAGCGGATCGACTCGCCGCGAGATCGACGCAGACGGAGCGCTGGTCGCCCCCGGCTTCGTCGACATCCACGCCCACTACGACGGGCAAGCCACCTGGGATGAACGCATGCAACCGTCGAGCTGGCATGGCGTCACAACCGTCGTGTTCGGCAACTGCGGGGTTGGTTTCGCACCGGTGCACGACCAAGACCACAACAAGCTCGTGGAACTCATGGAAGGCGTCGAGGACATCCCCGGAGCGGCTCTGCACGAAGGACTGCAATGGGGATGGAACTCCTTTGACGAATATCTCGGCGCGCTCGAGGGCCCTAAAGACATGAACATCGCTGCACAAGTGCCTCACGGTGCGCTGCGCCTGCATGTCATGGGGGAGCGCGGCGCCAACCGAGAAGACGCCACCGACCAGGACATCGCCACGATGGGTCAGCTCGCCGCGGAGGGTATCGCAGCAGGCGGCCTGGGGTTCACCACCAGCCGCACCTCAAACCACAAGACGTCAACCGGAGACTTCACGCCGACACTGACCGCCGCAGCCCAAGAGCTGATCGGAATCGCCGAAGCGGTGGGTAAGCGCAACACTGGGGTCTTCCAACTCGTGAGTGACTTCACCGACCGTGACGCCGAGTTCCAGATGTTCCGCGACATGTGTGCAGTGTCTGGGCGCCCGCTCTCGTTCACCATCGTGGAGAGTCCACGCTCATCCGGCTTCCATCAAGACCTCCTCAGCCGAATCGAAGCTGCTCGCGCAGACGGACTGGAGATCACAGGACAATGCCCGGTTCGGCCCATCGGCATCCTCCTGGGTTTCGAATGCACGCTCAATCCCTTCATGCGCAACCCGGTATGGCAAGAGGTTGCCGACATGGCGCCCGCTGGGCGAGTCGCAGCCCTACAAGACCCCGACCGCCGACATCGCCTGCTCCAAACCAGCGGCGGCGTCGAACGCGACCTCGTTGGAGGCGGCCTGATCGAGAACTTCCACAACATGTTCGAAATGGGTGAACTGCCCTACTACGAACCCGACCCGAACCAAACAGTTGCCCGCCGTGCCGAAGAGGTCGGCAAGAGTCCTGAGGAGTTCGCCCTCGATCTACTGTTGAAGAACGGCGGTACCAACATGCTGTGGTTACCCTTCACCAACTACGGATTCATGAACCTCAACGGCACCCGTGAGTTGCTCACCCACCCCTACACGGTGCCGGCGTTGGGCGACGGCGGTGCCCACGTCGGGACGATCTGTGACGGTTCGTTCCCAACCACACTGCTACAGCACTGGGGTCGGGACCGGCCCAACAACAAGATCGGCCTGGAGTTCCTGGTGCAACGCCAAGCCCGTGACACAGCCCGCACCGTCGGGCTATTTGACCGGGGAGTCGTCGCTGAGGGGTACCGAGCCGACATCAACGTCATTGACTTCGACAACCTGCGAGTGCGAGGCCCAGAACTGGCCTATGACCTACCCGCCGGTGGTCGTCGATTGTTGCAACGAGCCGACGGTTACCTGCACACCATCGTCAGCGGCGAAGAAACCTACGCCTCGGGTGAAGCCACCGGTGCTCTGCCCGGCCGTTTGGTACGTGGCGCGCAGCCGACACCAGCAATGGCTCAACCGGCAACGACGAACGGAAGCGGGCGGTGAAAGCCTGGTTGCCAACGCCGTCACCGCTCACAATCTCTTGGTTGGAACCGACCCAGAACTCGCCGAGGTGCTCTACGACGCGCTTCCCTACGACTTCCGTGGTGAACAAAGCAAAGGAAGCGACCCGTTCTATCGGGTGCCGGTGTTCACCGAGCACGGCGACCGGTTGTTCGTACGCTATATCCGGCCCTACATCGAGGCCTCGCAACGCCACCCGGACGCCCCACGACTGAGCGATAAACAACGCGCCGCGATGGACGCCTACGACGCCCTCATCTACGACCCCGATAATCGAGTCGAAATGACCTTTGCGCCCGGCGACATGCAATTCGTCAACAACTACCACGTGCTCCACGGCCGTAACGCCTACCAAGACGATCTGGCCACAGGCCGGGTGCGCCGGCTGAAACGTTTGTGGCTCGCCACCGAGATCCTCGGCCCGCAAGATCGCCCCCAGCGTTTCCAATCTGCAGGCGCAACCCAGCACTGGTCAACCCGCCGCACCCGCGCCGGAGCCTGAAGAACCCGCTGAACCACGCCACAACAACTAGCCGCGCGGATGTGTCTTGGGGCTTGCAGCGCAGTATGTTACGGACTTCATGAGATACGCAGCTCCCACTACTGTGGATGAGGCTCTTGAACTGTTGCAAAGCGATCCCGACTCTCGGGTGTTCGCGGGCGCAACCGACCTCATCCCCCAAATCCGAGCCGGTCGCCCCGAGCCATCGGTACTAGTCGACCTGAAACGCATAGAGCGACTCGTTGCGGTCAGCCACAACAACGGCACCTGGACTGTCGGTGCGGCAACGCCCACATCGGCACTCACCGCCAACGCCGAATTCAGCTCCATGTTCCCGGGCCTGTCCGAAGCAAGCGGTTTGATCGGCTCCGACCAGATCCAGAACCGGTCAAGCTGGGGCGGCAACCTCTGCAACGCCTCACCAGCAGCAGATTCCGTGCCAGCGCTGATCGTCAACGACGCCAGAGCTGTGATTGCGGGCGCCTCGGGCGAACGGACAGCCAATGTGGCCGATGTCGTAACCGGGCCAGGGCAGACATCGCTCGCCGATGGGGAGTTCGTCATCGAGTTCCTGCTTGACGACCCGCCCACCAACAGCGGCGATGCCTACCTGAGGCTAATTCCCCGCACCGAAATGGACATCGCCGTAGTCGGCGCTGCGGTGCAACTGACCATGGACGGCGACAGTGTCGCATCAGCGAAAGTTGCTCTCGGCGCGGTGGCCCCGACCTTCGTGCGAGTCCCCGACGCCGAAGCCGCACTTGCCGGCTCCAGCTTGGACGACGGCACCCTCGGAGCGGTCGCTGCTGCCGCCTCGGCTGCATGCAACCCCATCGACGACAAGCGAGGCACGATCCAATACCGCAGGCAAGTAGCGGGCGTTCTGGCCAAAAGAGCCGCCGTGATAGCCGCACAACGAGCAAAAGGAGCGAGCTGATGCCACGAACCCACGTGAACTGCACAGTCAACGGCGACGAAGTGGATTTCCTGTCCGCCGATGAGACTTCCCTACTCAATGCTCTTCGTGACGAGTTGGGCTTGACCGGCGTAAAGGAGGGTTGCGGAACCGGCGACTGCGGTGCCTGCACAATCCTGGTTGACGGCAAGGTCAACTGCGCATGTCTGATGTTCGCTCCCGAAGCCGAAGGGTCTGCGATCATCACGGTTGAAGGCATCGCCCAAGGCGACCAACTGCACCCGTTGCAACAGACGTTCCTCGAAGGAGCTGCTCTGCAATGCGGAGTTTGCACCCCAGGATTCATCGTGGCTGCCAAAGCGCTGCTCGATGAGAACTCCGACCCCACCGAAACCGAAATCCGCTACGCCCTAGCCGGCAACCTCTGCCGCTGCACCGGCTACGACAAAATCATCCGAGCCGTGCAAGAAGCGGCCGTTCAGGTAAATGGAGCCTCCAAGTGACTGTCACCGAGAACCCCCGAACCTACAAATACATCGGCACCCGACCGGTGCGTCACGACGGACTCGACAAAGTAACCGGCAAAGCCCGGTTCGCTGCCGACCTCGACATGACCGGGCAGCTCCGCGCCGCCCTGGTGCGCTCACCACACGCGCACGCCCGGATCGTCTCGATCGACACCAGCAAAGCCGAAGCGATGCCGGGAGTGAAGGCGGTAGTGACCGGTGCTGATTTTGCTGATCTCGACCCCACTCACCCCGAATTCGACATGGCAGTGAACCTGATGGCACGCGACGAGGTCCTGTACAACGGCCATGTTGTTGCCGCGGTGGCCGCGGTTACGACCGCCCAAGCCGCTGCTGCCGCTGCCGCAGTCGAAGTCAGCTACGACCCGCTGCCCGCAGTACTGACCATCGACGAAGCCATCGCCGAAGGCGCCCCGATCGCAAACCCCACCACCCGCACCCTGTTCTCAGCCGACACCGAACCATCGAATCTGGCGTCGGTCAACGAATTCGGACGCGGCGAGGTGGAAGCCGGTTTCGCAGCAGCAGACATCATCCTCAAACGAGAATTCCGGACCGTTGCAGTGCACCAGGGGTATATCGAGCCCCACGCCTGCGTGGTCGACTGCGGCCAGGACGGCAAAGCCACGATATGGGCGTCCTCGCAGGGACATTTCGCGGTGCGCTCCAAAACGGCCGCTGCCCTCGGCTGGAGCACCGACCGGATCAAAGTCATCCCCGCCGAAATCGGTGGCGGGTTCGGCGGCAAGACCACCATCTATCTCGAACCAGTCGCGGTGTTGCTGTCACAAAAAGCCGCCCGACCGGTGAAGCTGGTCATGTCACGCGAAGAAGTGCTACGGGCAACCGGCCCGGCACCTGCCACCAAGATCACAGCCAAGATCGGTGCCACCGCGGACGGCGAAATCACCACCCTGCAATCCACGATGTACTTCGACAACGGCTCCACCAAAGGATTCAGCGCGCTCACCGGGGCGATGTCGGTGGCTTCCTACAAACTGCCCAACCTTGAGCTACACGCCATCGGTACTGTCACCAACACGGCACGCTCAGCTGCTTATCGGGCACCCTCGGCACCGCAGGCAGCATTCGCCGTCGAAACGTTGATTGACGAACTCGCACAGCGCCTCAATATGGACCCGATCAACATCCGCCTACAGAACGCGGCCGTTGAAGGCGACGCAACCGCAATGGGCGCACCACACCCCAAGATCGGTTTCGTTGAGACCCTCGAAGCGATCAAGAACTCTGACCACTACAACTCACCGGTTCCAGAAGGCGCCGGGCGAGGCGTGGCAACCGGTTTCTGGTTCAACATCGGGGAACAATCGTCAGCGACGGTCAACCTCAACGAAGACGGCACCGCCACAGTCATCACCGGCAGCCCCGACATCGGCGGCAGTCGCGCTTCTATGGCGCTGATGGCAGCCGAAGAACTCGGCCTCGCCGTCGATCGCATAACACCGATCATTGCCGACACCGAATCGGTTGGTTTCACCGATATCACCGAAGGCAGCCGCGCCACGTTCGCCACCGGCATGGCTGTCGTCAACGCCTGCCGCGACCTCATCGGACAGTTGAAGCAACGAGCTGCCACCATCAAGAGCGTGGACGTCGAACAGGTCGAATGGGTCGACGGCGCGGCGGTCATTGAAGGGCAGGATCCGCTCACCATTCCAGAGATCACCGCAATGGCCAAGAACACCGGTGGGCCGCTCACCGCTACCGCCTCGCTCAACGCGGCGGGGGCGGGCCCGTCATTTGCGGTCCATGTCGCCGACGTAGCCGTTGACGAAGAAACCGGGGAAACCACGGTCCTGCGTTACACCGCCGCTCAAGACGCCGGCACTGCCATCCACCCCTCATACGTGGAAGGTCAGATACAGGGTGGGTCGGTGCAAGGCATCGGCTGGGCGCTCAACGAGGAGTACATCTACGACTCCAACGGGGTCATGGAAAACGCCAGCTTCCTCGACTATCGGATGCCTGTGGCGTCTGATCTACCGATGATCGATGCGATCATCGTGGAGGTTCCCAACCCGAGCCACCCCTACGGCGTGCGCGGCGTCGGGGAAACAGGCATCGTGCCCCCGATCCCGACCATCGCCAACGCCATCGCTGCAGCGACAGGCGTGCGTATGACCTCGCTGCCGATGTCGCCTCCGAGGCTGCTGGCCGCGATCGACGAGAACGCCGGTAGCTAGCAGCCGGTAGTCAGAACCCGTGCCCACCGTTCATCTTCAAGCCGATCATCGTCGCTTCACCGGCGGTGAGAAGGTCTTGCAGGTGGATGGCAACACGGTTGGCGAGCTGATCACAGAACTTGAGCGCCTCTACCCGGGGCTTGGGCCGTTGTTGACCGACGGCGCCAGCGTGGCCATCAACGGCGAACTGATCCCCAACGGGATCTTCGAGAAGGTCGATTCCTCCACCGAGGTCTACTTCGTAGCGCCTATATCGGGCGGTTGACAGCAGCTGTTGGGGCCGCTGTTGGGGCTGTTGTGGCGGCGGGGTTATAGTCGGCTGACCGTCTAATCAAGGGAGACCAATGGCTCGCTTCCACGAGTTCGAAATGCTTTCGCTGGAAGGTGACCAAGTGGCGTTCTCGACGTTTGCCGACGCGGCTTGCCTGGTCGTCAACGTCGCCTCCGCTTGAGGCCTGACACGCCAGTACGCAGGTCTGCGTACGCTCCACAACGGAGACCACGGAGTCCAGGTGCTGGGCTTTCCGTGCAACCAGTTCGGTGGTCAGGAACCGGGCAGCGCTGAAGAGATCCGGGCTTTTGTCGACGACAACTACAACATCAACTTTCCGATGTTCGCCAAGATCAACGTCAACGGTGATGACGCTGCCGATCTCTACAACTGGCTCAAGCGCGAGCACCCAGGTGACGATGCCTTGTCAGACATCCAATGGAATTTCGAGAAGTTCCTGGTCGGCTCCGACGGAGAAGTAGTTGCTCGCTTCTCACCCAAGGTCACCCCCGAAGAAATCACCGAACAACTGCCCACCCTGCTGAAATAAAGGCACTCACTATGACCCCCCAAGACCTCGTTGAGATCGAACAGATCAAACAACTCAAATACAAGTACCTCCGCCTGCTCGACCAGCACTTGTTTAAGGAGATGCGTTCTGTGCTCACCGACGATGTGACCGTTCGCTACAGCGACGGCAAGTATTCGTACGACGGCGTCGATGCGGTGATCGGCTTCCTAACGGAATCGATGGGTTCAAAGAGTTTCCTGTCGAGCCACTCCTGCCATCATCCTGAAATCACTCTCAACGGGGACGGCACCGCGACCGGAATCTGGAAACTCGAAGACCAGGTGATCATCGGTGAACACAACATCACCCTGCGTGGCGCAGCGTTCTACTACGACGAGTATGTGAAGACCGCTGCCGGTTGGAGGATCAAGACCACCGGCTACCGCCGGATCTTCGAAGAGATGCATCCCCGCTCCGCCATCGAAGGACTCAACCTCGTAGCCACCTGGTTCGGCGGCGAAACCTGAGCGTTTGAGTATCCGGGCGCCGATCTAGCGTGACAGGCGACAGGTGTCCTACGGCGTACACCGAGAGTGCAGAAGCGCGCGGCGACGGCTACGGATCGGATACAAACACCTCAGCCGGCCCAACGAGAACCCCGTTGCCCGAAGGGACTGGGCGGGTGGACTCAGCTCCGTCCAGCCGCATTCTCGCCGTACCGTCGTCAACTAAACCCACAATGAGGAACTCACCCAGAGTACACACTACCGGATCCACTACTCCTGTTTGATCTTCCCATGACACAGCGAGCGGCGGATCGGTTCGAGAGATCACCGCGCGCAGATAAGAACCAAATAGGCTTTGCTCAACGTAAGTAGCATCACTCTCCGCGGGGAACTGAGCCAGTTCAGTGGACTTGTCATGCTGGGTCTCGGCGATAATACTGAAACGAGGGATCAGGAGTCCATTCGCTGGTGCTGGTTCAATCCGAACTTGCTCGTTCAGACGACATTGATGGCTTTCAGTTACTGAATCAGCGCACGATACGACCAGAGCAGTCGTTGCGGAGATAAGAATTACGAGTCGCTTAATTGTCTGATACAGGGTCAAAGCTCTGCCTATACCGATCAAGAAGATCCGAGTTGTCGTCACTCCAGTCGGGTATGAACTCAGTCAGCAGAAAGTACTCAAAATCAGTCTCAAGATCGACGGTACACTCATCGCGATCTCGGATGGCTATCTGAGTACGTTGGAAGTTGAGCGACCCGTCACTTATTGCCGTCTCTATGTCGGTGGGCGAGTCGAAATTATGGCCTCGATCCCGCATGCACTGACGCCAAGATTCTTGGAGTCCAACCGCTAGGTCGGCTTTGCTTGCTCTGTCATAGAGTTCCTCTACTGCCACATCGAGTTCTTTCTGGATTTCGATAAAGTCGAGAAGCACCGGGCGTGAACGGGCTGGACTATTGGGTTCCAGCGACTCCCTAGGGCTGTTCCCAAAAGCAAAAGCAGTGAACGACTCATCCTCTTTCGCCAGGTCAAGGATTGCGTTGAGCAGTTCGGCACGAGAACGTGACAGCGCCACGACGTCACGCTGCGATACAGCACCAAGGGCAGCGATACGAGGATCAAGCGAATACTGATCCAGAGCAGCTCTGATTTCCCTCTCCGAGGCTTCTCTCCCTTGTGTGGCAGCGCCGACCGTAATGCCTAACCCCGCAGTGACCAACACCAAGGTGACAACAACCACAAATCTTCGAGAGGGGCGCCTAGGATTCTTCGTCTGGGCACTAACCATAGAACCGTTCGCCATCTTCCTCACAAACCAACCTAACCGGGACATGAGTACTGAGGTTGGATCTGACTATCCCCATGAAATCCGTCGAGATGAAACTGTAAGGTCGGACCGCTCCAAACCCACCAACTGAGACCGGCGTGAGTGCGGTAACGGTGAGTGCCATCACGACAAGCCCTAGAGGGTGTCGCGCTCCAACTGCTTGTCCTTCCGTTCCCAAAAACTGCCGCACCGGTCTCCCAGTTGCATCCCCGCAACCAGATCACCAAATCCGCGACACACCACTAGGGAGCTATTGCTACCGTTGCGTCGATCTCCACCAGCATTTCAGCTCGGGGTAGTCCGGTTTCAACTGTCGTGCGCGCTGGGTAGGGGGCTTTGAAGTACTCGGCGTACACGTCGTTCATTCCCTCGAAGTTCTCCATTGTTGTGAGGTACACGCGGACCTGCACAGCATTATTCAAGTGACATCCCGCGGCCAGAGCCACAGCGGCCAGGTTGTCGAGCGTTTGTCTGGTCTGTGATCGGATGTCGGGACCGGCCAAGGCGCCGTTTCTGTCATATGGGCCCTGGCCGGAGAGAAAGGCCAAGTCATTGTGTTTGATGGCCGACGAGTACGGCCCGGCGGCGGGAGGCACGTCGGTAGCTGTCACGGCTTGTCGAGTCATGGGGGGCTTTCCTTTTCTAGGTGGTTGTGCGGCTCAGCACCGTTCCGCTGTTGGAATGGGTGAGTCCGCGAGGTGTTACTGCTGGTCGGCCGTTGACGAGCACCCATTTGATTCCCTCGGGTTGACGGCGTTGTTGGTAACTGCCGTTGTCGGCGATTCTGCTGTGGTCAAAGACGACGATGTCGGCGTATGTTCCCAACTGGATTCGACCGCGTTCCAACAGGCCGTAGCGGTCGGCCGGACATCCGGTCATCTTCGTGACAGCGGTGGTCAGATCGAATAGACCTTCGTCGCGGCTGTAGTGGCCGATGACGCGCGGGAAGGTGCCGAGAAGGCGGGGATGGGGAACACCGCCGTCTTGAGGGATGCCGTCGCTCCCGATCATCGCCAGCGGGTGACTGAGAACTGTCCGCATGTCACTCTCATCAATCTCGAAGATGATGCAAAGGGTTTCCACAGCGCGGGGAGCAGTGATGATTGATCGGGTGATGTCATCGACTGGTCTGCCCAACTCGGACGAGATGTCCAACAGATTCCTACCCTCATAGCTCGGGAAATCCTTACAACGGGTGATCTGCACGAGTTCTGCGCGTTGCCGATCGATGTTGTCGGGGTCGAAGTACTGCGCTATCGGTCCGGAACCCGCCATATAGGGATACACGTCGAAGGCAACGTCAATGCCGCTTGTGCGGGCCTCCTCTATGCGGGTCAGGGCGTCCTCGACTGAACCCCAGTTCTTGCGTCCGATGGCTTTGAGATGTGAAATCTGTACCCCGGCACCCGACCTGCGGGAGACCTCCAGGGCCTCATCGATCGCGGCGAGCAGTCCGGCGCCCTCGTCTCTGAGATGAGTGCTGTGCAGCCCGCCCAGATCTGCGACGGCGGAAGTGATCTCGACGAGGTCGTCGAGGTTGCTGTAGCGGCCGGGCTCGTAGATCAAGCCGGTCGATACTCCGAGAGCGCCTTGTTCCACGGCACGTTTGGCTGCGTCCACAACGGCGGTGCGTTGGCTCTTGGAGAGACGTTTGTCGGTCCGCGGCGTGGTGTGGCTTGCCAGTGTGTTGTGCCCGACGAACGTGGCCATGTTTGGTCCGATACCGGTCGAACCCAGCGTGTCCACATATTCGGAGTAGGTGCTCCACGGGCCGTTGGTTCCCAGCAGGTCTTCTGATGTTCGGCCACGACGGTGTGGAAAGGCGCTGAAACCGCAATTGCCGCAGATGACCGTGGTGACTCCCTGAGCAAGCTTCTCCGGGTTGGACGGATCCCGGTACAGCTGCATGTCGTCGTGAGTGTGGGAATCGATGAATCCCGGGGCTACCACCGAACCGGAGGCGACGATCTCCTGATGGGCAGCACCGACTCTTCCGATCGCGGCTATGCGGTCACCTTCTATGCCGATGTCGCCTTCGAAGGGAGCGTTACCGTCGCCGTCGACAATGAGACCATCGCGAATGGCGAAATCAAGCATGTGTCACGGGACGGTTGAGTCCCGCTTCTCTCCAAGTTGACTGCGTATACTGCATTAGATGCTGCATTATACGCAACTGAGTTCCGCTGTGCCAGGAACGTGTCGTGAAACCGGATATTAACTCCGTCAAACTGGCGGAGCGACTCCGACGGGATCCGGTGGTGGCCGTTCTGCGGGCTCTCGACCCTCACAATACAGCTTCGAGGGCCCGCGAGTTGTTTGCAATGGGCATCGAACATGTTGAGGTGACCATCCAGGACACGCAAGGGATCGATGCTCTGAGAGCGACGGTTGCGTTGTGCGCTGGACAGGAGCGGCATATTGGGGCCGGGTCGATCATCTCTCCAGAAATGGCAGAACTTGCGATTGATATCGGGGTAGATTTCTTGGTGTCTCCAGGGTTGAGTTCGTCGATCGTCAGAGTCGCCCAGTCGCAAGGTGTGGCTGTACTCCCTGGAGTTGCCACACCTTCAGAAATTCAGAAGGCCATATCCCTGGGGCTACAGACGGTAAAGCTCTTTCCGGTTTCGCAACTGGGTGGTGCCGGGTATGTTCGTGCCCTGAGAGGGCCTTTCCCCGAAGTCGGATTCGTCCCAACGGGTGGTGTCGACTGTGGCAGCATTGACAGCTTCCTCGAAGCTGGCGCAATCGGGGTCGGTCTGGGAAGTGAGTTGACGCGCGATAGTGGGTTGGAGGAGCTTGAACGATGGCTGACGCAACACAACAGTCGATGATGGTGCAGCAACGATTCGTTGCATCAGACAAAGGAATTCCCAGCGATCTCATCGGCCGACCGGTCATGTCTCTGGTTGGTCGCAACGTCCGTGACGGCACTTTCCCCTCGCCGGTGATCGTGGCGTATTCCGACCGCATCGAGCACAACTTGGCATTGATGAAAGCATGGTGCGACCACCATGGAGTGGAGATTGCCCCGCATGCCAAGACTGCTATGGCGCCGAAGTGGATCCGGCGGCAGCTAGGTGCTGGAGCGTCGGGCATGACGGTTGCGACAATCACACAGGCGCGGACGCTTCATGCTTTGGGGATCGACACGATTCTGTTGGCCAACCAACACATCAACCCCGCTGGTGTCGACTGGGCTTTCGATGCTTCTGTCTCCGGACTCGACCTGACCGTCTTCGTCGATTCAATCGAGGGCGTGGCCGCTCTTGAGCAGCAAGATCCCAGGGGGCAGGTGAAGGTGCTTGTTGAAGTGGGTGGTACAGGTGGTCGCACGGGGGCACGTTCAATAGAGGAAGCGCTTCGTATAGCGGAATCAGCAAATGCCACTCCGGGACTGACTGTGGTCGGTGTTGCCGGATACGAGGGCGTGTTTCTCGATGACGGCATGACTGACCCGCGGGCTCGCGTACGGGCGTATCTATCGCATGTGGCTGACACCTTCGAGGAGCTCGATGTGGCCGGGCACTTTGATGAACTCGACACGGTGGTGCTCTCGGCGGGTGGTAGCGCTTGTTTCGATGATGTTGCCGAGATTCTGTCCGGCGTCAGCAGCTCGCATCCGGTCCGAGTCGTGTTGAGATCGGGTTGCTATCTCACCCATGACCACGGCTTGTATGAAGGCGTGTCTCCGCTGCGCAACCACTCCGACTGGCGTCCGTTCGAGGCGGCGATCGAGCTTGCCGCGCAGGTGTTGTCACGTCCTGAACCGGGGCTGGCGTTGCTGGATACCGGCAGGCGTGACGTGTCGTTCGACTGCGGTCTTCCCAAGCCTCTCGGCTGGTTCCGAAGCGGTTCGGGGCCCGAGGATGCCCCCGGTCATTGGCGGGTTTTCCGAATTATGGACCATCACAGCTATCTCGCGGTGGACGACAGCGACGGGCTCCGGGTCGGAGACTTCGTTACGCTGGGGATCTCTCACCCGTGCACCACACTTGACAAGTGGCGCCATATCCCAGAGGTCTCAAACGACGGAACCGTGCTGGACGTAATATCGACGGTCTTTTGAAGCAGACGAGAGGTCGGCCTCCCCAGCTTGCCAGCGTCATCCGTGCTTATGGTGGGGGCTGCCAGCCGTAATCGATCGAGATTGCTTGAGCCGCGGCTGCAAGGACGGGTTCAAACCCAAGAAGTTGTTCGTAGGTGCAAAGCAGAGTGGTCGTCGTAATCGACACCGATCCGAGGATCTCTCCAGAAGCACCTCGTATTGGTGCTCCCATGCAATTCACGAAGTCCTCATGCTCTAGATGGTCCAGGGCGAACCCGCGCTCGGCGGTCGCCTCCAGTTCTGCCAGGAAACGGTCTGCGCTCGTGATGGTGTTTTTTGTGAACGGTTCGTAGGTCACCAGTCCAGCCAAGCGCTCTTGTTCGGAACGCGGGAGAAACGCAACAATCGCTTTCGCCACTGCTGTGCAGTGCATGGGGGCAACGTTGCCGATTCGTGACCACATCCGAACCGGATTCAAAGATTCTCGTTTGTCCACATAGATGACTTGGTCACCTTCAAGTATCGCAAGGTGGACTGTGTGCCCGACATCGCGGTTCAGTTGGTTGAGGTGCGGCTCTGCGGTTGAACGCAGGTCGACCTTCTCCAGTGCCTCGTTGGCAAGAGCAAAAAGCCCGCTACCGAGACGGAACACATGGCGAGTATCTCTCACCACGAGACGTCGAGCTTCGAGAACTTGAAGCGACCGAAGAGCTGTTGACGGGTGGACACCCATCAATTCTGCGACCTCTTCGATAGTGCGGGGCTCCTCTGCGATGCTCTCCAACACTCGTAGTGCGCGCTCAACCGTCTGACTCAACTCGACTCGGTTCTCTCAAGGATGCGAATGCGGGAACTGATTGTAGACCAGCTTGCGCCAACCTTCGGCATCTGCGTCCAGCATAAGCTCGATTGTCTCAGAATCCGGCAATCGACCGACATCGTGACGGCTTGTCAGAGCACTCATTGCCGTCACATGACCGAGTCGCTGGGCACGCCGGATGTCGTGCGGGCGTGTCAGCACCCCAAAGATGAATCCGGCCGCGAAAGCATCACCCGCTCCCATCGGATCGACCACAAGTCCACGAAGGGCGGGCTCAAAGTGCTGGGTCTCGGCCGTTATGGTGTGCACGCCGCGTTCGCCGTCCTTAACAACTATGCAATTTGGATCCGGGAGGAGCCTACGGATTTCGGAGACTTCGGTGATGTTCCATACGGCGGCTGCCTCGTCGGTTCCCACAAACACAATATCGGCGCGGTTGGCCGCTTCTGTCAGCACACTTACCGCCTCCGTTGACGACCATAGAGTTGGGCGCCAGTTCAGATCGAAGGAGCGTAAGCATTGCGACGGTTCGCTCAGCAGCGTGTTCACGAGATCGCGACAACCGTCGGATAGCGCCATCGTGATCCCGGTGAGATGCAGCAGCCTTGAGTTCAAACAGCGTTCGACAAGATGGCTATCAGGTGACATCTGAGAGGCTGCCGACCCCGTGCGGTAGTACTGAACGCGTCGATTCTGGAGCGGGATCTCCTTCATCATCAGCCCGGTTGGAGCGGTTTCGGAGAACTCGACGCCCGAAGTGTCCACACCGCTTGCCGAGATGGCATCGTGAACAAGCGACCCGGCAAGACCGATACCCAATCGGCTGATCCAGCCTGTGCGGAGGCCCAATCCAGCGCAGTACCGCGCCACATTTGATTCAGCACCGCCGACATACCAACCGAATTGCTCCGAAGTGTTGTCACGGTAGAGCGTGAGCATTGATTCTCCGATTGTCAGGACATCGAAGGCGCAATCGTTTGGTTCGGAGTTGTTAGACATTTGACTCAGATCGTTTTTGGGGCCGGCGTCAATGGAGGACATCGTTGAATAGGCAACACCGGTTATCGGCGGGGTGAAGCAGGAGGGGGTTGCGGCACCCCGCCGACAACCGCGGACGATCAAGCGCGATCCTCCGAGTTGCTGAGCTTTGACGAGTTGCTAGGAGTCCAGCTCGATGTTTTCGACAATCAACATTGTGTCCACGGTCACCGCCGCTCCAGAAACGCTGTCCGACACCGCGCTTGTGTTCTGGTTGTATGCGATGTTGATGACCCAAGAGAGATCAAGAAGGACATCACGGAGATTCGCGAACGCGGCGGCTTGGTCAGACGGAGTGAGCGCTGTCGAAGCTTGGTTTATGGCATCGACATACTCCTGTGGGAGACCGTCGGGCCAACCGCGGTTGTCCTCGAGCCGGAATGTAGAATTTCCCGTGAGTCGCGTCGGGTACTTCGCAAGATTTCCGTTGAAGTTGGTAATGAGGCCATAGTCCTTGGACACGTAGAAGTCGGCGAAAGCAGCCCCGTCGAGACTGTTGATCTCCATGTCAAATCCGATCTTGGCCAGATCGGCCTGAAGGATTTGACCCATCAGAAGCATCTGCGGTGTTCCGCTGTTGATGTTCAGAACGGCGGAGGTTGGTGCGCCTTGCGCGACTCCGGCGTCGAACAATTCCTGTGCACGATCAAGGCTGAACGCGTATTCGGTGTTCAATGCGTCGTCGTAGGCGGGTGATGATTGTGCCCACGGCAGCACGGTCGGTTGACTCTGACCGAACAAAGCGGCTTCCACAATCCCTTCACGATTCGTGGCGTACTGCAACATTTGCCGCATATTCGGGTTGTCAAACGGTGGTCGATCGGCGTTCAATTGGAACGCATAGGTCAAAGAACCCGGATGGCCTCGCAGAATATTGTTCTCCGAGAGGCTGGCTGCGTCCTTGAGCGGAATGTTCCAGGCGATGTCGATCGCTCCAGAGTTGTAGGCCGCAAGTTGTGCGTCGCTGTCGTCGAATACCGTGTAGATGATCTGATCGACATACGGCCCGCCAGATCCCCAGTAATTGTCGTTGGCAGCGAGAACGAGTTCAACGCCGGGCTGCCACGATTCGAACTTGAACGGTCCAGCTCCAGCGGCCCGAGTGGCAAGGTCATCAATTCCGGCTGGATCGATTATCGAAATGGCCTGGAGAATGTCGGTGATCGCCAACTCGGGTAGAGGATGCTTGAAATCAATGAGCACGGTGGAGTCGTCGACAGCCGAGACTGCCTCGATATCGACAGCGAACCCGAGCATGTTGTTTCCCGTCTCCGGGTCCATGGCACGCTCATAGGTTGTCACGACGGCTGCTGCGTCAACCGGGCCACCATCGTGGAAGGCGACGCCATCGCGAAGGGTGACGGTCACTGATCTGCTGTCAGCCGCTACATCCCAGCTCGAAGCCAGGCTCGGCGAAACGTTGAGATCAGAGTCATACCGAACCAAAGCGTCGTACATTGCCATGATGGTGGGAAAGTGTTCGAAGTTCAGCGCGAACGGATCGAAGTTCAGGACATCCTGGTTCACGCCAATTCGAAGCGTGCCGCCACTCTCAGCGGGCGTTTCTTCAGCGGTGCCTTCGTCGGGTTCCTCGGGTGTGTCTCCACCTGAGGAGTCGTCGCCATCGTCGGGTTGCTCGGTCGGGTCTTCGCTGGACTCTTGGTCGTCATCGTCTCCGCACGCCGTAGCGACGAGCGAGAAGACGAGTAGGAGACTGAGAAGCAGCCAACTGCGTTTGCGGGGATTCATGGTATTTCCTTTCAGTTTGTCGTCCGTGTAGCCAGCGCTTTCCTTCAGCACTTTGTGGCTCGAACGTTGAATTTTCATTTCTTGAGGGCGTAGTTGGTGTATACGTCTGTGCAGAGATCGCTTCCTTTCGCTTAGCCGCTTCGAATTCGAGGATTCAGAAAGCTGTAGAGAATGTCCGTGGCGAGATTCACGAGCGAGAAGATCACCACTACAACGAGGACCGCGCCCTGAACGACAACAAAGTCGCGTTGAAGAATGGAACTCAGGATTAAACGGCCGATACCCGGGTAGTTGAATACCGACTCGGTGACGAGCGCTCCCCCGAGAAAGGTGCCGAACTGGATACCTACGACGGTGAGGGTCGGCAGAGAGGCGGCACGAAATGCGTGCTTGTAGACAAGCTTCGACTCGCTGACGCCCTTTGCCCGAGCGGTTCGGATGTAGTCCAGGCCGAGCACTTCAACCATTGATGCCCGAACGAACCGAGCGATGATTCCAGAGACGAAGAAACCGAGCGTGAAAGCGGGACCGATCGTCAACTGGAACGCTGCGGCGGGATCCTTCCAAAATGGCACGTAACTTGATGCGGTGGGCACCCATCCGAGCGTGATCCCGAACAAGAGGATGAAGAGGATTCCGATCCAGAATGTGGGGACTGCAAGGCTGACGGCGGCGTAGCTGGCAACGAATTTGTCCAGCCATGAGCCCTCTCGACTGGCGGCCAACAACCCGAGTGGAATACCGGCGACTAGCCCGATGGTCATTGTTGCGAGCGTCAACTGAATTGTTGCGGGCATGCGGTTGCCGATGAGGCTCGTGGTGGGGGACTGGCTCACGATTGATGTGCCCAAGTCACCAGTCAGCACGCGCCCCAGCCATTCGATGTACTGAACTGGTAGCGGCTGATCGAAGCCGAGTTCGGAGCGAACCCGTGCCATTTGTTCTGGACTGGCATCAAGACCTGTGACAGTGACGACCGGATCCCCGGGGACAAGATGGATCATCAAGAAGATGCCCACCGATGCCAGCAACAGGAGCGGGATCATGGCGATGATGCGAGTCGCGACGTAGCGGTACATCATCCTCCTCTTCCCGAGGCCGCATCAGCGGCGCCTGCTCCCCAGCGCCGTTGGAGTGCACGCCCGAGGATGTCGATGGCCAGAACGGTCGCTGTCAAAACAATCCCGGGCAATACTGAGTACCACGCGGATAGGTTCAAGTAGGATTTTCCGGTACTCAGCAACGAACCCCACGAAGCATCTGGAGGTTGAGTCCCAAGCCCGAGAAAGCTCAGGGCAGCTTCAAGAAGAATCGCGTTTGCTGCGGCCACGCTGGCTTGAACAATGAGTGGACTCAAGGCGTTGGGGAAGATCGTGCGAAACATCAAGTACAGATGGCCCGCTCCCGCACAGCGGGTGGCATGAACGAAGTCCTCCTCCTTTGTGGACAGGACACTGGCGCGGGCGAGCCGTGCGAATGCCGGTATCGACACAATGGTCACGGCGATGGTTGCGGGGCCGAATCCCGCGCCTAGTACAGCGGCGATCGTGATAGCCAACAGGATTCCCGGTACGGCCAGTAGGAAGTCCATGAGGCGCATGATCGCGGCTCCGGTAGCTCCCTCAATGTAGCCGGCAACGAGACCGCAAAGCGCGCCGACGGTCCCCGCAACGGTGACAGCAATCACCGCGGTCGTCAGTGATATTCGACTTCCGTGGATGACACGACTCAACAAGTCCCGGCCGAGTTCGTCTGTACCGAATAGATGGGATCGTGAGGGGCCTTTGAGTGTCAGGCTGAGGTCTTGTTCAAGAGGGCTGAAAGGGGCAATTCGGGCAGCCGCGATCGCTACCACCCCAAGGGCTGTCAAATAGACGATGGCGACAGCAGCAGGCCGCTCAGACCGTAGCCAAAGACGTGTGGCATCGATCTTCTGAAGCGATTTGTGGCGTCGAGTAAGTAAAGCCTCGAACTCCGGGTCGTTTGGGAGTGTGTCGGGGCGATGCTGTAGCGGTGATGTCATGGGCCGCTCACTTCATCCGCAATCCCCCTCAAGTGGCAGGCAATCTTGTGGGGTGCATTGTCTATCGACTCAAGAGGAGGAATCACAGAGGAGCAGACGTCTTGTCGGATTGGGCAACGCAGGCGATACGGGCAGCCTTGCTCTGCGATTTTGATGCCGACATCGGCAGAACTGACGGCGAGTTCGTCGAGTTGCCGGGCAGGGTCCGCACCGGGAATTGCGGCCAGTAATGCTCTCGTGTACGGGTGTTTCGCAGAATGGAATATGTCGTCGGCAGTACCGATTTCAACGATGCGTCCGGCGAACATGACCGCGACGTGGTCAGCAAGTTGTCGGACTACGGCAAGATCATGAGAAATGAAGAGGTAGGTCAGGCCTAGTTCGGTTTGGAGGTCTGCGAGCAGGTTGAGGATTTGGGCCTGAATTGAGACATCAAGAGCAGAAACCGCCTCGTCGAGCACGAGAAAGCGCGAATCCAGAACCAGTGCCCTGGCGATTGCGATCCGCTGTCGCTGGCCCCCGGAGAGCACTACTGGTCGTCTGTTCCACTGATTTGGGTTGAGCCTTACGCGGTCAAGCAGGAGATCAACGCGTTCGCGGGAGTCGCTGTCGAAACGTCCCTGGATCTTCAGTGGTTCGGCGACCAGTTGACGGGCGGTCAAGCGCGGGTTGAGAGAACCGAAAGGATCCTGGAAGACCATCTGAAGTTTGCGCCGGGCGTCGCGTAGTTGCTTGCCTCCTGACTTTGCCAAGTCGATGCCATCGAAGAGGATCTCGCCTGACGTAGGTTTGTGCAGGCGCAGAATCATCTTTGCAGTGGTCGATTTTCCAGAGCCGGACTCGCCCACCAAGGCCAGGGTTTTCCCGGCCATCACATCGAACGAGATATGATTGACGGCGACGCTCTCGCGTTGGGTTGAGAAGAGCCCCGTGCGAAGCGAGAATCGTTTTTCGAGGTTCTTGACTTGTAACACCGGAACGCGGTCGGTTTCTGCGTCGCTTATGGGCTTCGCGTGGCGCGCGGAGGAACGTTTGAGATCGACTTCAACTGCGCTGGTACGGCTGCTGAAGTGGCAGGCAGACTCGTGGAGGTTGTTGGTGCTCACCAGAACTGGCCGGGTCGTTCGGCAGATTGTCTCTCCAACTCCGATGTCGCATCTCGGATGGAAGGAACACCCCGCGGGGAGGTCGGTTGGATCTGGAGGTGAACCCTGGATTGAGACCTGTCGCTCGGCGCGTTCGTGAAGTGCGGGGAGGCTCCTCAGCAATGCAGCGGTGTATGGGTGTTGTGGATTGTGAAGCACCTCTTGGGCCGGACCGGATTCCACAACCGAACCGGCGTACATGACCGCCACCCGATCTGAGATCTGGGCAACTACTCGCAAGTCGTGGGTGATGAAAATAACGGCGGCTTGCGTCTCCCTTTTGACGACGCGAAGTAGGTCGAGGATCTCGGCCTGGATGGTGACGTCAAGTGCCGTGGTGGGTTCGTCAGCGATGATCACGTCAGGCTGATTGGCGATAGCCATGGCAATCATGCAGCGTTGTCTCATCCCTCCCGAAAACTCGTGGGGATACTGGTTCATCCGCTCTTCTGCCGGGGCGATTCCAACGCTGGTCAGCAGTTCGACACAGCGCTGACGGTTCTCTGTTGTCGATAGTCCTTGCTGATGAACGCGGATCGCTTCGCTGAGTTGGGAACCGATCGTGTAGGAGGGATGGAGGGAAGTGGTTGGATCCTGAAAAATCATTGAGATGCGACGGCCCCGAACCTCGCGGAGTTGGCGATGATCAGCGGCGAGAAGATCGTCACCGTTGAGCAGGATCCTGCCTCCTAGAACGCGTGCGGGTGGCTCTGGGAGTAGCCGCAACACCGACATTGCGGTTGCGCTTTTTCCCGACCCGGATTCGCCGATGATTCCAAGCGTTTCACCACGGCGGACTGTGAGCGATACGTTGTTGACAGCTTGAACCGGAGCGTCGGTCGAAGCGAATTCCACGGTCAAGCCGTCTATTTCCAAAAGCACATCGGAGGACGATCGGGCGTTGCCGGTCATGTGTTGGCTCTGATCGTGATGACGGTTATCCACCGCGGCCCTTGGCATGACGTTTCACTCAAGCGTGCCATCGGTCTATCAATAGCACCGCCCTTCCTATATTGCAATAGATGCATAGAATATTGCAATATATGCAGTCAGTGTAAGAATCGGGACGCGCAAGTCAACCAATCAAGCCAGCTCTCCGAGGTCAGCCTTAACGGAAAGAAGCGAGAGGAAACTAGTGGCGGGGGCCGCCGCGGTCGCCGGGCCAGCGGCTACCTCCGATGACGTCGGCGTGGGGCCAGAAGGCGATGGGGTCTAGAGGGCCGGCGTTGGTGATGTCGCGTGCTTTGGCTTGATGGGTGACCAACTGGGACGACACCAGATCCTTGATCGGCAGGTAACGCGCCACTGGATCCCATGGTGAGTCGAGGAGTTTCAGATCACCGTCGATCTCCTCCACATGGATCTGCTCAAAGCGAGTGGCCACGTCGACCACATGGGGTGGGAAGTCATATTGCTTCTCGGCACCACCGATGGCACGGGAATACTTGGTCCACCACTCGTGCTCAACAAACTCACCCTCAACAGGGTCGCCCACACCAGTCACCTCACCTGAGAACTCAATGAAGGTGTAGCCCTGATGAACGGTACGAGCACCGACATGATCACCGAGACGGAAGAACTCGATATCGCAGAGAAACTTGGGTTGGCCGTTGAGCTCACCGCTGATGAACACCGCAGCCTCCTGATCAATCCCCATACCGAGGTTGTAAGCCCCCTCGACACCGTTGAAAGAAGCCGGAACCTTCACGCTGACGCCGAACTCGGGTTCACCGAGAATAGGCACACAATAAATGCCTATCTGCACAACCGGGTCGAGCGCAGTGAGCCCGGGAGGCAACAGCGGGGCGACGTTGGCCTCGTCGGTGGTGTACTTGACGACGAGCTTGGGCCAGCCGGCTACCTCACCCGGACGGCTCATCGGCGCAGTGTTTTCTAGCGTGGTCATTAGCAGTCCTCCGTTGGACTCAGATTTACAAGGGCGATCAACACTGATCTACAATGCCCGGGTTCGGGTAGAAAGCTCAAATCGTAAAGGAGCACACCCATGCCGAATCTCCTCGAAGGCGTTGACCAAAGCAACGCTCCATACATCATCGTGTCGTCGGACACCCACGCCGGGTTGTTCGTTGAGGACTACCGCGAGTACCTCGAATCATCCGTGCACGCCGAGTTCGACGAGTGGTTGGTGACGCGCCACCAGCAGCGGGCGATGGTCGAAGAACTCAACGGCGAATACGTGGAGCAGTGGGAGCGGGAGAACGAAGTCGGTCTCAAAGGCGCTTACGACCCCGAGATCCGCGACAAAACCCTTGATGCAGACGGCGTGGCCGGGGAGATCATCTTCGCCGACGGCGACGCAGTGACCGGAATGGAAGCACCGCCTTTCGGGGCAGGGCTTCAAGCCGGGATGATCACCGACCCCAGACTTGCCTGGGCCGGAGCCCGAGCACACAACCGCTGGCTCGAAGAGTTCTGTGCCACCAACCCTCCCCGACGTGCCGGGGTAGCGCTCGTGCCGATCACCCACGGAGTTGCCGAATCGGTCAAGGAGATAGAGTCGCTGGCCGGGAAACCAGGGGTCAAGGGAATCATGATCCCCACCATGTGGCACGACAACGCTTCCTACGGCCACGAGAGCTACGACCCGGTATGGGCCGCCTGTGCAGAAGCTGGGCTGGTGGTTCACACCCACTCCGGTGAGGCCGACTCCGGGTCTTACAACGACAACATGGCCCAATACATGCTGGAAGTGGCGTTCTGGACCCACCGACCGCTGTGGCAACTGCTGCTCTCCGGCAAGTTCGACAAGTTCCCGAACCTCAGATATGCACCTGTTGAATGCGGCTCCTGGTGGCTCGGCGACCTGCTGTTCAAAACCGACGCGGTCTTCGGCGGTCGCAACTGGAAGGTCAAGAAGATGGCCTCCCGAACCAAGGGCCTGATCCAGAAACTGCCCTCGGAGTACATCGGTACCAACGTTTTCATCGGTGCGTCGACCATGAGCAAAGTCGAACTTCGCCGCCGTTACGTGAACGGTATTGATGCGCTGATGTGGGGCACCGACTATCCCCATCCGGAGGGATCGTGGCCGCACACCCTCGAACGTCTTGAGACTGATTTCCAGGAGATCCCGGTGGAGGAGACGCGGTTACTGCTCGGCCTCAACGCGGTGCGCTGCTACGACCTCGATCTCGACGGTCTCACCAAGATCGCCGAAGACATCGGTCCAACGCCGTTGGAACTGAACCAGGACCTCAGCCTGCGCACCTCGCCCACTGCCATCCGTGAGGCCCGATTCTGGTTCGAGGACTACAACATCGAGTGGCCCGACTAGGCCTGTCAGCGGTTTCCACACCGGTTAGCGGAGGCGGAAATCGTATAATCAACGTTGCGGAAATCGTTGATTCAGATTGTGAACAGCGCTTTGTTCGTACCTGATGGCTACGTTTCTCGCGTTAGCTGGTGACGGAACCGCCATTGAGGTTGATTGTCTGGCCGGTCATCCAACTGGCCTCTTCGCTGGCGAGGTAAACGCAGATAGCGCCGATATCGGCGGGCGTGCCGAGGCGTTTCAGGGGGATCCCGCGGGCGAGATGTTCGGTGTAGTCTCCACCGGCGGTGTTGTCCATCAAGCCGATAGCCACGCTGTTTGCAGTAACCCCGAGCTTGGCATTCTCCAAGGCCAGCGACCGCATGAACCCCAGCCCACCGCCCTTGCCCGCTGAGTAGGGCGCCACGCCGATCCCGACACCGGACGCGCCCGCACCTGACGAGATTGTGATTATCCGCCCCCAGCCGGTGTCGACCATCGGGTTGATCACGGCGTGTACGCAGTTCAGCACACCTCGAAGGTTGACCTCGATGGGGCTGTCCCATTCGGTTGGGTCCATCTCGCTGAACGGTTTGGGCCGCATCTGTTCAGCACCGCCGTTGCCGGCGTTGTTGACGAGAATGTTGATGGGCGGGTGTTCGGCGAGTTCGGCCTGGATGGCGTCGAGATCGGTCACATCGAACGCTCCAGGTGCGGCCGATCCTCCCGCAGCGACGATTTGATCGGCAACCGCAGCCGCTCGTTCGGGGAGAAGATCGTTGACCAGAACATGTGCCCCCTGGGTTGCCAGAGCCGAGGCGATGCCCGCCCCCACGTTCTGCCCCGCCCCCGTTACCAACGCCGTCTTGTCGGATAGATCAAACATCCACCGGACGCTAGCCGACACAAGCCTGCTCGCCGAAATCTCTTGCGCGGCTCCGGCTACGCCCGGCGGCAACACCTCGTAGCCTGAGATCCGTGAAAGAAACCCCACCGGTTCGACCAGTAACTCGGGTACCGACTTCATCCGGGAGATGATCAAGAGAGACGCCGCCGATGGGCCCTTCGGGGGGCGGGTACAAACCCGTTTTCCTCCAGAACCCAATGGGTACTTGCACATCGGGCACGCAAAATCGATCACACTCAACTTCGGTGTGGCCAACGAGTTCGACGGTGTATGCCGGCTGCGCTTTGACGACACCAACCCAGAAACAGAAGACGCCAGCTTTATCGATGTGATCCGCCAAGACGTGGCGTGGCTAGGGTTCGAACCCGGCGAATCTGCCTATGCGTCGGACTATTTCGTGCAGCTAGCCGAATGGGCCGAACAACTCATCCGCGACGGGCATGCCTACGTTGATGATCAGGACGCGGAGACGATCTCAGCCAATCGGGGCGGATTCACCACGCCGGGCACCAACAGCCCCTATCGGGACCGGACCGTTGAGGAAAACCTTGATCTCTTCGCCCGAATGCGCGCCGGCGAGTTCTCCGACGGTGAGAAAGTGCTGAGAGCCAAGATCGAAATGGCTCACGACAACATGGCCATGCGGGACCCGGTCATGTACCGCATCCGCAACGCCCACCACTTCCGCACCGGCGACGAATGGAAGATCTATCCGACCTATGACTGGGCGCATGGGCAAAGCGATGCGGTTGAAGGAACGACGCATTCGCTGTGCACACTCGAGTTCGACACGCATCGGCCGTTGTACGACTGGTTCATTGAACACCTCGGCCTCGGCAAGGACCATCCCCGCCAAACCGAGTTCGCCCGTCTCAACCTCACCCACACCGTGATGTCGAAACGCAAACTGTTGGAACTGGTTCGCGACGGTCATGTCGATGGCTGGGACGATCCCCGCATGCCCACGCTGCGGGGCTTGCGCAGGCGTGGCTACCCTCCTGAAGCCATCCGTGCGTTCTGCTCGCACATTGGTGTCGCCCGGGTCAACGGCACGCACGAGATCGAACTACTTGAATCGTACGTGCGAACCCATCACAACCGACACGCCCTGCGGCGGATGGCCGTTCTCGATCCGGTCGAGTTGGTGATCGACAACTGGCCAGAGGGCTTGATCGATCAGCGTCCGGCGATCAACAACCCCGAAGACGAATCGGCCGGTACCCGCATGGTGCCGTTCAGCGGCAGGTTATGGATCGAACGGGGTGATTTCATGATCGACCCGCCCAAGAAATTCTTCCGGTTGGTGCCGGGCCGCGAGGTACGGCTGCGTGCGGGATACCTCATCACCTGCACTGATGTTGAGACCGACGCCGACGGTGAGGTGGTACGTATTCACTGCAGCTACGACCCTGAAACCGCTGGTGGGCAGGCTCCCGATGGCCGCAAGGTGAAAGCCACGATCCACTGGGTGTCGGCTGATCACGCGCTCTACGGCACGGTCATGCTCTATGACCGGCTCTTCACCAACCCCTTTCCCGGTGCCGATGGTGCCGACCCACTCGCTTCGCTGAACCCCGCCTCGCGTGAGGATCGCAGCGGCTGCAAACTCGAACCTGCCCTCGCAGACACCCCAGCAGGCCGAGTGGTGCAGTTCGAACGTCTCGGTTATTTCGCCCACGACCAGCAAGACCCGCTGACCTTCCACCGCACCGTCGGCCTGCGCGATGAATGGGCCGCGATCCAACGCCGTCAATCCCAACAGCGCTGAGCAACCGGTGCCGGTCTTAAAGGGATGCGAGCCTTAGCCTGGATCCACCGACGCGGTGAGGCTTGTGGGGTTGGCGCGTCCACCAGAAAGGCCTCCTGATCTGCGACGATTGTGATGTCAATATGCACGTTCGTCTCAAAAACAGGAGGCACTTTTTGTGTCTGTATCTTCGCGCAGTTTGGACCGGTTCGCAACGACCTTCGATCATGAGGGCCTGGTCGCCAACGCGGGCCTGATCCTGGCGGCCACGCTGATGGACCGTTTGGGTCTGCTGGGGCTGATCGAGCGGTGGGTGCGCACCGGCTCGGCGAACCCGGGCCGAAAGATTCTCACGCTGGTCGCGGCGATGCTCGCTGGCGCCACTCACATCGATCATGTCGAGATGCTGCGCGCGGGCGGCACCGGTCGGGTGCTGGGGTTCACCCCGATGGCGCCCTCCACGGTGGGGTCGTTCTTGCGGACCTTCACGTTCGGCCACGCCCGCCAGCTCGAAGCGGTGCTGGCGCGCACGCTGGCGCGTGCCTGGGGACTAGGCGCAGGCCCCGGCGACAAGCCGCTGACGGTCGATCTGGACTCCACGATCTGCGAGGTCCACGGCAAGCACAAGGGCGGCGCCGCGTACGGCTACACCAAGGTGCTGGGCTATCACCCGCTGCTGGCCGCACGCGCCGACACCCGCGAAGTGCTCGCCGCCCGCATGCGCAAAGGCTCCGCGGGCTCGGCGCGAGGAGTGGTGCGATTCGTCGACGAGCTCGTCGCCAACCTGCGACGCGCCGGGGCCGCCGGGCCGACCACCGTACGCGCCGACTCGGGGTTCGCTGGTCCCACAAGCTGATCGACCGCCTCGACGCCCACGACGTCAAGTGGTCGATCACCGTCGCGCTCGGATCCGCTGTGCGCGCAGCGATCCAAGCGATCGGCGACAACGCCTGGGCCGACATCGCCTACACCCAAGGCGGCCGCGCCCAAGTCGCCGAGACCCAATACGTCACCGGCCGCGGCAAACACGAGCGCACCGTTCGCCTCGTGGTGCGCCGCACCCGACTCGCCCAGGGCACCCAACAACAGATGTGGCCCGACTGGCGACACCACGCGTTCATCACCAACACCGACCACGACACCGCCGCCGCTGATGAGTTCCACCGCGCCCACGCCGTCGTCGAGCTCGCCATCCGCGACCTCAAAGAAGGCTCCGGGCTCGACCACGTCCCCTCAGGCCACTACGGCGCCAACTGCGCATGGCTCGCCTGCGCAGTGCTCGCCCACAACATCGGCCACTGGACCGCGCTCCTCGCCGGCGCGCCGCCCGCCACCAACCACTCCCGACGCACCCGACTCGTCGCCCTCGCCGCCGTGCTGGTGAACCGCTCAGGCACACCCACCCTGCGATACCCCGCCCGCTGGCCCTGGGCAACACAATTCCACACCACACTCAAAGCCCTGCGAGCCCTTCCCGGACCCTCCGGCTAAACGACACCACCCGGAACTGACGCCCCCACACAAACCCAGCGTCAACAACCCAAACCACACCCCCACGCCTAGCCCAACACGCCCAAACACACCAAACCACACCCCCAACAACCCGACGCGACCCCAACCCGCCACCGGCCCGCGAATCCCGCGCTCACCAAAGGCCAATCGGTGGATTCAGGCTTAGAGGGCGGCGAGATTTCGGAGGTAGGGCCAGGCGATTTCTGGGGGGATACCGCCGCACAGCGGTTGTAGGGAGAGAACGCCGTATTGGTCGCGAAGTTGGCGGGCTTCGTCGATAGTGGCGATCCTGTAGGCACCATTTTGGGCTCGGAGTTCAACGACGGTGGTCGCGTTCGACAAAGAAGCCGAAGCGACATCACCCATCCACTCCTTGTACATCACCGCGTCATGAAGGAGATGAGGGCCAAGGGACCGCCAGGCCGCATCAGTGTCGTCGGAGACAAATAAAGTCGTAGGGGAACCAACCGGCGGCGACATGCACATGCCAGGCGGATGACCGGCCACAAGAGCGTCCGAATCGTAGGCTTCGGCCAGGGCCGGATCGCCGTGTTGAGGCAGAAACATCATGCCGCGGCGGCCGGCCCGGCGGGCTGCTGCCACAGTGCCACCGCCGTAAGCGATCATTGGGCCGCCAGCGGTCAACGGTTCGGGCGTGACATGTACGGTGCGACCCCGCCACTCGAAGCGTTCCCCGGCCAGGGCTCGCTTCAACACATCGAGGTGTTCGTCCATAAGCACACCACGCCTCGACGAATCGACTCCGAACATTGCATATTCGCCGGCCCGGTAACCGAGCCCGATCGTGTAGCTGACACGGCCGCCGCTGAGATGGTCAAGCACGATCATGTCTTCGGCCAGTTTGATCGGGTCGTACATCAACGCCAACAGAGCACCCACGTTGATCGGCAGCGAGGTGGTGCGCGCTGCAGCCGCTGCAGCCATGACGATCGGGGAGGGCAAATAGCCGTCGCTAGCGCCGTGATGCTCAGAGAACATGGCCATCATCGCTCCGTTGGCTTCTCCCCATTCGCACATCTCCAGCGAAGCACTGTAGAGCTCGGCCATCGTGGCGTCGGATTGGGGGCCGAGGCGAAAATCGAATCGAAGAATAAACATGGTGCTCAGCTTTCCCCGTCGTGGCGGCCGAGTCGAAATCAGCCCAAGATTTCCCGCAGGACTGCAAGATCAGCGACCGCGGCCGCAAACAGCTTCTCTGGTTCGTTATCGAGTTCGCGGAGGGTTCCGTCAACGAATTCGAGGCTCCAGGTGCCGTCGAAACCGAGGTCGTTGAGAAGGCTGACGGTCTTGGTGAACTCGTCGCGAATCTCAGCCAACGGTGGCGCCTTCAGGTTGAGGTGGTTGATGTGCGCATGACAGATGCGCTCGCCGTATGCATCGAAACGCGCTCGGAGCAGATCGTGGCTGTCGTGGGTATGAACCAACGCACCCACCGCCTCAGGGGGTCCGCCGGCGGCCAACACTTTGGCCGCGACTGAGGGATCATCCATGGCCGAACCGTCGTGGCATTCGCACACGGTTTGGACGTCCGGCAACTCGCTGACCCAACGTGCGAGCCGCTCGCCGTAAGCGTTGAGAGAGGCTTCGTCACGGTCCGCCCCGGTGTTCCACTTGACCTTACGGGCGCCGCTGCGCAGAGTCATTTCGGCGGCTCGCTGACGTTCCGTGTCGGATCCATCGTCGAAACTGACGTAGGTGTTGTACACGGCTACCCCGAGATCGTTCCCAAAGATCACTTCCAACTCGGCTGGGTCAGCTTCGGTGGCGTGAGCTTCCCACAGCTCAATACCATCGAACCCGGCGTCACGGATTCGGTCGAGCCATTGACTGGCTGCGATCGTGGCCCAGCGGTCTTGAGTGATCCCAAACCAGCGGTTCGGTTCCAACGCGATCGTGGCGATATATATCTGAGCAGTTGGCATGTGTTTGGCGCGCCCGGAGAGAGTCGAACTCCCGACCTTCTGATCCGTAGTCAGACGCTCTATCCAGCTGAGCTACGGGCGCAACAGCGGTTCAGTGTACGCCAACTTCGCGGAGGCCCGACAACCTTTAGTCAGGTCGGCGTCCCAGTCATTTCCACTGGCTCAAGAACCACGACTGGAATCTCTCGATCAGTCTTCGACTCATAGGCGGCGTAATGCTTGAACTCTGAGATAGCCGCATGCCAGATCTCCGCTCGCTCGTCCCCCGAGGTGATGCGAGCGGTCATCTGCTTGGTGCCGTCTGCCGTACGCACAGTGACCGATGAGTTGTCCAGCAAATTCAGAAACCACGCCGGGTGGTTGTCGTTCCCACCAGCAGAGGCGATCAATGCCATCCGGTCGCCGTCCTGCCACGGCGCAGTCAGCAACACCGAACGGGGTAGACCGCTCTTGCGTCCGATGGTGGTGAGCTCAAGGACCGGCATCTTGGCCCCGGTCCAACCGATCTTCCCGCGGCTGATGGCTATTGCTGAGCTGTGAAAGCGATTCAAGGCTTTGAAGGCAAAATCGGAAGGCATGACAAGGGGTCTTTCGGTTGGCGGGATCTTAGTTGATGACTTGCGGTTACGGAGAGACTGATCAAGTAGCGAGGGCGGTGATGGGGACGATGGAGATGCCGTCGGGATGTTCGTAGGCGTAGCCGGTGGCGGTGATGATGATGAGGCGGGATGGCGTTCCGCTGCGGTTGGGGTCGACCTTGTTCTGGAGGCGGTGGAGAGCGTGGATGCCTTCTTTGATGCCCTTCTCGCTGCCGAGTTTGACTTCGGCGGCAATCCAGCGGCCGTCGGGGTGTTTGATGATCACGTCGACTTCAAGGCCGTCGCTGTCACGATAATGAGACAGATCAAGATTGTTGGCCTGTCCGTAGATCCGGAGATCCCGAACGACTAGGGACTCGAACAGCAGTCCGGCATATTGCCGGTGCTGCATGACAGTTTCGAGGGTCGAGTCCAGGGCGGCCACTGCCAGAGACGGGTCGATGAAGTGGCGTTTCGGTGCTTTCCGCAGTTGGGCTCGCGAGGTGATGTGCGGCTTCCACGCACGCAGATCTTCAACCACGAACAAGCGCTCTAGGGCTGCGATGTAGGACGCCACCGTGCGGCGGTCAACCATGCCGTCCTCGTCTGCGGTGTCCTTGGCCAATGTGGCGAAGCTCGCCTCGGTGGCGATGTTTCGCCCGAGCGAAGCCAGCAGTTTGCGGACCCCGGCGGGGTTGCGGGCCACCCCGTCCACTCTTGAGATGTCAGTTCGGCTGATCTCATTCAGGTAGCTGCGTGTGGCTCGCAGTGCCGATGGCACGTCGGCGTCCAGCAGCCTCGGCCATCCGCCGCGACAGGCCGCTTCGATAACTTCGTCGAGTTTGAGCCCGCGGTCGCGCGCAGCGCATCTCTCTGGTTGGAAAAGACCGGCCAGCGAGATGCTGCCATCAGAATGACCGGATTCGAGCAGGCTCATCGGACGCATCATCACTCGTAGTACCCGCCCAGCACCCGAGTGGCGCGTGATGTCGTCAGGAGGGTCGGCAGAGCCGGTCAGAATGAATTGGCCTGACATGGCGCGCTGGTCGCATGCCCGGCGCATCGGGTTCCAGATCTCGGGTGCTAGTTGCCACTCGTCGAGCAGCCTCGGGGTCTCTCCTTCCAGCAGCACAGCCGGGTCCAGGTTCGATGCCAGAAGGGTGCTCGCGGTTGCGTCGAGCAGGACTTCGCTGCGGGCAAATCGCTTGCCGGTCCACGTCTTTCCGCAGGCTCGGGGCCCCTCCACCAGTACAGCCGGCGAGGCCGCCAGAGCGGCTTCCATCTCGGCATCGACCACACGTGGCTGGTAGCCGTCAGGGGTCAGATTCTGCGCCACAAGCACCTCCAACAGCGATGGACAGTCGGAATCATAGCTTCAGGTGCCCGTTTATGGGCACTTCATACGCCTATTTATGGAGCCTTTCAGTAGGCGGGATCTTAGTTGACGGCCGGTTCTCATCGTTTGGGCACGCGAGGACAAGTTGATGCCGCCCGCTCACGCTGAACGACTAGCGGAGCATTTTGATGACTCGCGGTTGGTTTGGGTTGACGACAGCCGCACGCTGATCCCAATCGACCAACCAGCTGTCCTCACAACCCACCTCCGAACGTTCCTAGCCCAACAGACATGCTGAAAAGCGCCCCTGTTCCGGCAGCGGCGCTCAAACGTGGTGAGTGTCGAGGGTGGGTCCGAGCAGTTTGATGTCGTCCGGGTCGCTGGTGACGACCGTTGCCCCAAGTCGGTGAGCGCATACGGCCACATGCCCGTCGACGACGTCAGATGTCTCGGTCGCAGCTAGCAGAAGACCGACACTTCTGGCTTCGGCGTGGTCCATCGAGACCACATCGGTATTGGACATCTTCAGCAGAGCCCCAAGGCGGGCTTGGCGGCTGGGATTACGCCACGCCTGAGCTATGCATGCCGCAGGAACGGTCAAAGTTTCTTTGGTTCGTCTTGCTTCGGAAACCACATTTGCAACGAAGCGGTCTCCGCGCTCCAAGGCAATCAGAGCGCCGGTGTCCAACACGACACGGTTCATGTCGCGGCATCACCGGTCAACAGGCGACGAGCTTCCGCCCTCTCCTCGTCGGTTGGTGGTCCGCCCGTGGCCTCCAGCATCTCAGCGAGCATCGTGTCGAATGAAGCTTCGGCTACGAGTTGACTGGCGACGGCGTGTTCGACGTATGCCGAGACACTTCGTGCCTCGCCCGCCTCAACTGCCGACTTGACGCGCGCCAGCACATCGGCATCGATGGTGACTGCGATCTTGGCCTTCGGAATAGTCATACCAATTGTCCTACCTTTATGAGTCGAATTGCTGCAAGGTCAATCCCCATGGCCACACCATAGTTCACTTGCCGTGACTCTCAACCATGATACTATGAAAATCTATGAAAATAGATAAAGAGTTCGTCGGTGCTGGTTGTTAATGTGCACGGTGATGCACCGGGTGTTACACTCAAGCGCGTGCCAACGTCTCGACCTCGTCATCCAGTGACCGAAACGGACGACATTGCTGCGGTTCTTGACGAAGCGTCGCGGCGATGGTCAGGCACGCCCCGAGCCAAGCTCATTCGCCTCGTATTGCTGGATTGGGCTAGTGGAGGCCGTTCGCCGTCGGCGCGTGCTCAAGCGCGTGAGGATTTAACGGGTTCGCTTCCTGGTTCTTCGCACCTGTATCAACGTGCTGAGGACTGGCCCGAGTGATTGTTGCCGACGCAAGCTGGGTTGTGGCGTTGCGTGACCCGAGTGATCGCCACCACAGTCGAGCGGTAGCTGTCAACTACGAGATCGGTAGCGAGAATTCGCTTCTGCACCCGGTGACCCTAGCTGAGTGCCTCGTTGCGCCAGCCCGACTAGGGGTCCTTGATGAAGCTTCGGCTCGACTGCAAGCGGCATTCGACATCGACATCGTCGATCCCGGAGCTCCCTTACGATGGGCGAAGCTACGAGCCGAGACCCGGCTGCGGCTTCCTGACGCCATCGTGCTCGACACTGCCTTGAACCGACATGCCCGAGCTGTTGCCACATTCGACGAGCAACTGCAGACCTGCGCAGCCGATTACGGTCTTGATGTCCTGGGAACTTGATCGCCTTGATTCCGTGGGTATCCCAAAACCTGTAGCTCTGGAATGCGGAGTTACGGTCAGTTCGTAGTAGAGAGGTGATGCCGTCAGTCGGTGATGCGGAAGTTGCTGATTTGGATGTCGTCAACGCCGTAGTCCGCGAAGTTGTCGTCGGCCCGTCCCTTGATGAACTCGCGCCAACTGAACCGGCGGTAGTGAGGTTGGCTGGTAAGCAACACATCGATCGGCGCGATCACGCAATCACGGGGAGGGTTCGAAAAGAACGGGATGCTGTAGCGGGATCTCTCGGTCATGGGAACGACCCGATGAACCGCCGCCTTGTAACGGTCATTGGTCCACACCTGCATGGTGTCGGCGAGGTTCACCACAATGGTCCCCGGCCGGGGCTCGATATCGATCCAGCCGTGCTTGACCGATTCTGCTTGGAGTCCACCAGTGTCGTCTTGCAGCAACAGGGTGAGCACTCCAGGGTCCGTGTGATAGCCGAGAGCAGTTTCGCCAAGCGGGTTCAAGCCTTCGCGCTCTGGCTGCGGAACAGGATCCCCGACCGGGTAGTAGTTGAGACGCACCGTGCTGGTGGAACGCATGCTCGTGTGGCTCTGCGCCACCTCTTGGGGCAGACCCAAAGTGTGATGCAGCAATTCGAGCGTCCTCGACGCGAGCGCAGCGAAGGCATCGAAGAATTGCTCCATCGTCTCGCGGAAACCGTCGACTCCTTGTGGCCAACAGTTCGGGTTGTGCTCGGGGGGAATCTCAGGATCGATGAAGTCGAACACCTCCTTGTGGTCCCGTTTGCGTTTAGTGAGTTCACGGTCAAACCAACCGAGCATCGAGTCGGGATTCCGGCGAATCGACTCCTTCACTTCTGGTGGTGAATCAAAGAACTGGCGTGTCGCACGCCAGGCTTGGTCGATCAGGTCGTCGAGGCCGTGGCCTTCGAGGAGAAAGAAGCCATGATCGGCGCAAGCAGCGTCCAGTGCGCTGAGCGACGCCGCTGACGGCTCAGCAATGTCAATAGTCGGAACCAGATCCATCTGCAATGAAGCTAGCCAAATTATTCGAGAGCAGGATCTTCGCAGAAACTGGGAGCGCGCTGTGGGTTGAATATGCGGGGGCGTTGGATGAATCCTGTGCCCGGGCGTTCGGTATGGAGGTAGGCGTCGATGGCGTCGGCGGTGGCAGTGGCGGCTACCTGGATGTATTCATCGGTGGTGAACAACTCCGCTTCTGGGAGGTTGGAAATGTAGCCGTACTCGATCAAGGCAGTAGGGACAGCCGGATGGACGATCATGCCATAGGCGTCGCGGCCGCTCGACGACAGGACCCGCAGCACGCCTGCACTGGACGACCGGCTCCATGGGATGCCTTCGAAGGCAGCGAGCGCAGCGGTGACCTCTTCGTACAACAGCCCACCGAGCCGAGCGGAGTCGGCACGAGCCAGGTCACGTGAAGCAGATTGTATGAACACCTCGCTACCAGGGGTGCTGCTCGTCGCCCAAGTGGGTGCGTTGTGGTGGATCGAAACCAGTGCTTCGGCTCCCAGATCGTCGGCGAGGAGGGCGCGAACCGACAGCAACGTCCCATAGCCGCCGGTGCGGGTGCTGACAGCGGAGATTCCGCGTCGGGCTAGTTCGTCGAGGACGGCGCGGGCGAGAGTGAGGTTCAGGTCGCGTTCTACCAGACCATTGGGTCCTACCGCGCCTGTATCCACGGGTCCGCCGTGGCCTGGATCGATCACTACCCGGACATCGTTGATCAACACACCCTTGGAAACTTCGGCGGGGTTTCCACAGGGCGTCCTCACCAAGAAGCCCGAAGCAGTACGTCCGAGAACGGCGACCGGGATACCCAGCGGCGTCACCAAACCGTCCGGAAGATCGCCTTGGGGAATCTGGTGGGCTGGGACCGTGACTATGGGTTGCGGCACGGTGGTTTGGGGTGGGGCGGTGGTTTGGGGTGCTGTTGTTGTGGTGGTTTGGGCTGTTGTTGTTTGGGGCGTGACGGTGGTTTCGGGTGCCGCGGTGCTGGTCTGGGGGGTGGCTGTGTCGGCTTCTGTGGTTGTTGTGGTGGTTTGGGCTGTGGTTGTGGTGGTGGTTTGGGCTGTGGTGGTTTCGGGTCGTTTTGTGGTGGTGGTATCGCGACCGACGGTGGTTTCGGGTGCGGTGGTGGTTGGTGCTGTCGTTGTGGAGGTGCCGTGAGCGAGTTCGTCGTTGTCGCCTTCAGAAGCGCAGGCAACCGCGGAAAGGGTGGCTATGGCTATGAGGAACAGGACTCGACAGCGAACTCTCATCGGGTTACATCGGTTACGCCGGGAGTCGGTCACCCGACACCGCGTTGGAAGCCAGCGATCATCGACCCGTGATCCTACCGTTGATGAAGCCGCCGGCCCGCGGGGTGCCGGCAAGCTGAGGCCCTGCTCAGAATCCGACGAGACGTTGGGCGTAGTACTGCCGACGACGCAGGATCTCTGAGCGCTCCTCGGGAGTGACCCGCCGAGTCGACTTCGGTACGTGCTTGTCGATGTCGTCGAAGGGCACCAGGCGCATCTCCGGCTCAGGCCAGGCATCGGTGAGCAGCCAACGCCCGTTGAGCGGTCCCCATGTGTATCCGGCGGTGTCGAGCCAGTTGTAGACCCCGGGGTCCCGGTGGGAGATGACGCAGCGGAAGACGCCGTCGTCGTCCACCTCGGCTTGGTGCCCGTTGAGCGATGTTTGACGTCGCCACCAATCAAGCGACTCCCAGAACCAGCTGGCGACCTGGAACCCCCAGTAGTGGCAGTCGGGCGGGGCGACTTCGAGGATCACTGCCTCGTCGGGTTGGCACTGGAAGTTGCCCATGCCGTACGACAAGCCTCGGTGCCCTCCCCACTCGCTCAATCCGGGATCGAGGAACGGAGACGAGTTCGGTTTGGTGTCGAGGCACCAGTGCGCCATGTCGTCCATGAACCTGGCCCCGTGCTCAATCCAGCGCATCAGCAGTTCGTACTTCTCGATTGTCCGTTCGGGTGGCTCGGGCGGGGGAGGATACGTCGCCCCAACCCGCTCGATCGTCAGGTCGGCAGGAACTTCGGTCTCCCAGTCGTAGAAGAACTGGCGAATGCACAGCGACTGCGTGCCCGGTTGGCTCTGGAGCCAGTTGCCCTCGTGAGGCTGAGGGCTGACGATGATCTCGACCGAACCGTCGTCGGCAACCTCGAGTTGCTCGAAGTTGATGTTGGCGATGACCCGGTGGTTGGGTTGTTCGCAGAAGTGCGGAGCGTGGACTTGCACGTCGAACTGGTGGGCAGTTCCGCGCCGTCCATAGATCCGGTACGTGTCGGTGTCGTTGACTGCGGCGAACTCGTAGTTCCCGTCGGGGTTGTCGATCCCCCATGACCAGGCTTGATCGGCCCAACGTTCGAACCAGGGGTACTCGGGGTCGTTGTTCTCCACCGCGAGGATCGCGCCGGCGGTCAGGTAGCGGGTCAGGTATTTGATGCCGTGGGCCCGCATGAGGGAACCCGCAGCAGGACCCCGATCGCCGTAGACGATGTCTGCCATCTTCGCCCAGGTGTCAAGCACACGCTGGAAGAGCCGACTGTCCATGAGCTCGTTGATCGCCGGTGACTGGTTCATGGGCCCTCGTTCTCCTAGATCCGCATATCAGCGGACACGCTAACTTGACGCGTCTATCAGCGCCTCAGGACACTAGAGGAACTCGCCTTGCCAGAGTTCTCGGACGAAGTCCGTGGCTCCGATCAAATCGATGTTGTCGCTGGTACGACGCGGCTTCGGTTCGAGGCAGACCACGACCCGGCGACTGACACTGGGATGTTCCTCGGCGAGGGTGCGGAGGCCCTTGAGGTGGCTGTTGGTGACTCTGGCGGTCGCTTTCGCCTCGATCGCGAGCCGCATGTCGCCCACAACGAAGTCGACCTCGATCCCGCTCGGGAGTCGCCAATAGGTCAGTTGCTCGTCGCGTTCTCGGTATGCGAGGAACGCCGAGAGCTCGTGGAACAACCAGTTCTCGAACGCCTTTCCGTAGGAGTCGGAGCCTCGGTGCAGGTCACCGCGCCGCGCCAGACGGTTTACGACTCCCACATCCTCGAAATAGAGTTTGGGCGCGCCAGCCAAGCGGCGCTTGGCCCGGCGCCGCCAGCGGGGCAACCAACGAGCTAGCAGCGTGTCCTCGAGGATGCCAAAGTACGATTTGACGGTAGGACCCGACACGCCGCACTCGCGGGCAACGTTCGAATAGTTGACGGAACTGGTGTCGCTCAGTGCGGCCGCGTCGAGAAAGTCTGAGAAGGCGGGCAGGTTCCGCACCAGTCCCTCGGCGGCGACCTCCTCACGCAGATAGTCGGAGATGTAAGCCTCAAGCCTGCGGCTGTGCCTGTTCGACTCGTAGATCGAGGGTAGGTAGCCGTGGTTGAGAATTCGGTCGAGGTCGAAGGACTCCCCGAGTTCACCAGCGGTCAGGCCGCGCAGTTCGTAGCGCAGGGCGCGCCCGCCCAGCAGGTTCGCGGCGCCGCGTCGTACCTTGCGCGCGCTCGAACCACACAACGCGAACCGCAGCCCACGGTTCTCGATCAGCCAGTGGACCTCGTCGAGCAGGGCGGGAACCTTCTGGATCTCGTCGACGACCACCTGGCGCGATGGATCGGGTCCCGCCGCCTCCAACTCCTCGCGCAACTGCTCGGGCCGGCTGATGTAGCGACGGAACTCGTCCGCCTTGAGCAGATCAACCCATACGGCGTCGGGGTACCGTTGTCTGAGCAGGGTGCTCTTGCCCGCTTGCCGCGGTCCCCAAAGGAAGAAAGTCTCGACCCCAGACTCAGGCAGTGACAGCAACCGTTGAAACATCAACTTTAGATTATCATGACAATCGAAAGTTTCACTTCACTTTTTCGGCTTGGCGTGGTCCAGTGCCGTTGGGCCGTTGTCTTGATCGTGCCCAGTCAGCGGCCCAATTGCAGACTCCCATCGGCCAAGGCGGTTCTGCATGTGTCTTCTAGGGACTCGGCCCGCTACACAGACTCTGTCTCGCGGGCGGCCAGCGAGGCGAAGCTGAGAGCGATCAGTCGCTGGGCCCGTTTGTCGGTGTCCTGCTTGCAGCCGGTGCGGCGCTCCTGAGCCAGCCGCCAGGCCAGGATCAGCGCGGCCGACTCGCGGGTGGGTGCCTTAGCTATCGGCGGCGATCGCGTCTGTTGATGGCGGCTGAGGTCATCGCGTCTGAGAATTGGTAGAGCAACGCGCCGACGACGGTGAGCATGATCACGTAGGTGGCTGAGAGCGCGCCGAGGTCGCTCTCGCGGCTGATTCCGAGTTCGGCGATGACGATTGAGAACTCCCCGTGCGCCACAAGGGCGGCACCGGTCCGCAGTCGCCCGGGTGTGCCGATGCCGGCGCGGCCGGCCGCGATCCAGCCAGTGGCGATCTTGGCTGCAACGGAGACCACGGCGATGGCGGCCGCTACAGCGGCGACGCCCGGGATGAGGCCAGTGTCCACTTGCAGGCCGAAGAATACGAAGAACACTGCGGCGAAGAGGTTTCGCAGCGGCAGCAGCAGCCCCCGGGCATGGGAGACGATGTCGCCAGACAGCGCGACGCCCACGACGAAGGCGCCGACCGCGGTAGAGAGGTTGAGGCGTCCCGCGATGCCAGCGCCGAGCAGGGTGACGCCGAGCAGGGTCAACAACAGCGCTTCGCTGGACTGACTCAAGGCGATGGCGCTGAGCCGGTCGCCGAGCGCGTAGGCGATAGCGAGGACTGCCAACACCGCGGCCAGCGAGACGGCGACCGTCACGACGGTGCTCGTCACCGAACCGCCGAACAGCACGCCCGACACGATCGGCAGGTACAGCACCATGGCGAGGTCCTCGATGACCAGCACGCTGAGTACGACCGGGGTCTCGTGGTTGCCGATCCGGTCGAGGTCGGCGACCAGCTTCGCCACGATACCCGACGACGAGATGTAGGTGATGCCGCCCAACAGCACGGCCACGATCGGATCGAACCCGAGTAGCAGACCAGCGGCCAATCCCGGCGCGAAGTTGAGGGCCAGGTCTGTGAACCCGGCCAATGTGGATCGGCGCACGTTGACGACCAGTTCGTGTGGCGAGAACTCGAGTCCCAGCATCAGCAGCATCAAGATCACGCCGATCTCCGCGCCGACCTCGATGAAGTCCGCCGATGCCGGCAACTCCACCAGGCCGCCGTCGCCGAGAGCAAGCCCCGCCAGCAGGTACAACGGGAGCGCGGGCAGCCCAGCCCTGCGCGCCACACGGGCGATGACGGCCAAGCCCAGGACCACCGCCCCCAGTTCGATCAACAGGAGATCGCCGCCCGTGTGCATGCTGGCTTAGCCGGATGGAGCGAGAAGCCTGGTGGCGGCCTTGACGGAAGACGGCACCCCTACCAACACTGCCGTGTCACCGGGTTCGAGACGGTCAGTTCCCCCCGGTATGGGAATCGAGCCCGAGTCGGTGACCAGCGCCACGATGCCGGCACCCGTGCGTTTGCGCAGCGCAGCCTCCGTCAGGGTCAGCCCGGCCAGAGACGACTTCTCGTCGATTTTGATCCACGAGATCACCAGGTCCTCCAGCCGGTGCACGGCATCGTCGAGATGCTCCAACACCGGGCTGCCGCCCAAGAGTTCGCCGAGCGTGTGGCCCTCGTCCTCGCTGAGTTCCACACTCTCACAGGCCCGGTCGACGTCCTGCTCGTCATATACGACCAGATCACGCCGGCCGGACTGATGCACGACCACACCCACACAACGACCAGCGTTCGTCTGCAGGTCAAAGCGAACCCCCACGCCGGGCAGATCCGCCTCTGTTACCTTGCGCATTGCTCACTCCTCCCGACAGCCGTTGAACGATACCGCACCGTAGCACCGCCCGTGTCTGTCGGGTCCGAGCCAGCGCGGATCGGGTCTCGACGTAAAGAAGACGCACGCTGACGGTCCGCGTTGCGTCATTCCAGAGTCGTTCGCGGGAACTGGAACTCGGCTCGTCGATGATCAGGGGAATGAACGCGGACGTTCAGCGGGGGTGAATCACAGCCCTGCGGAAGCTATATCCAATAGAGAGTGGCCTCTATACCCCACTCAGCGTTTTGCTAGGTCGGTAGGGGTCTCGCGGTATCGCCGAGATCAGCCGGAGATTCCCGGCAGGGGTTGTTGGGGGAGCGTTTTGTAGGGGTCGTCGTGAGTTCTCGGTGGACGGGCGGCTCGGATCTCTTGCCACAGGCTGCGCAGCTGTTCGGACCCGTGGTAGGTGCGACCACGTCCCGCGCCGCTTGGTTCGAGGACCCCGGCATCAACCATGGCTTTCAGATCCCGACTCGCGCTGATCTCGGAAATCGGGTCGCCATCGGTCGTCTCCACGATATGGGTGTAGATCGACCGGCGAAGTCGGCGGCCTCGGGCGGCATCGGCCAACGCACCGGTCACCCGGTTCGGCAGGCTGTGGCGGTCGACGAACTGGGAGATGCTGTCGTAGAGGTGTTCGGTCTCGTGGATGCGCCTCTGCAATGTCCACGCTTGTTGATAGTGGGCTCTGAGCATGAATCGAATCCACGGCCGTGCCGAGTTCTCCGGGTGCCAACTGCCTTGGCCCACTTCAGACAACACTGCGTAGTAGGCGTCGGTGTTACGACCCAAATACTCTTCCACCGACGAGAAGATTGGGGAGACGATGTCCTCTCTTGAGAGCACCATCGTCTGCAACGCACGGGCCATGCGACCGTTTCCGTCTCGGAAAGGGTGGATCATGGCCAGATTCAGATGTGACATTGCAGCCTGGAACATGACGGGCACAGACTCGTTGTGGTCGAGAGACTCGATGAGTCGGCCCATTAGCGGCTCGACCAACTCTGCGTCGGGCGCGTCGTAGACATGTTCCCCGTTCTCGTCGGCGACCCAGACCGGCCCCTGCCTGTATCTCCCTGGTCGTGCCTTCAGATCGTGTTTCGTCATCATGAAATGGAGAGCTTTCAGGAGAGACTCATCTATTACGGTCTCGGTTTCGGCGAGCTGTAACACATAGGTCAAAGCATCTTGATAGCCGGAAACGGCAGCTCTGGTCTCTGCAGTTGCGTCTACGGGCTTCTCTCCGTCGATGGTGTCGAGTACGTCATCGAGAGAGGCGCGATAACCCTCAATCCAGTTCGAGCCCCGGACTGCTCGCGCAAAGCTCATCCTCCGAAGGTTTCCGGTCCATCGTCGTGGTTTGTAGGAGACGAAGCGGGCGAGTTCTAGGCGCAGCCGCTCGATCTCATTGATGACTAGGAGATCCGCATCGTTCGGATCTGGTGCGATGAAGATACCCAATGACATGAAGTTAAATATATCACACTATGATATAAAGAACATATCATAGTGTCCCGGACGTGGGACATACCGGACATCAGGCGCAGCAGGTGTCTTCTAGGGATTCAGCCCGCCACACAGATACTGTCTCGTAGGCCGCCAGTGAGGCGATGAACAGCCCGGCAAGCCTCAACCACCCGCTGCGGATCCTCAGATCACGCCTGATACAACAAAATTCCTGATTGTTCCTTCGAGTTGACTTATGTTAACATACTATATAAACTAATTACAACATATGGTGCGTACTGGATGTGCGACGGACTCCGATGGAGGTTGGCTGTGATGATGGTAGTAGGCAAGCGAGGCCTGGCAGCGTTGCTGGGCGCGATGATGTTGGCGGCGTTGCTGGTTCCCGTCGGTTCGAGTGCGCAGGCTGCGAACGGGTCTGTTTCGGGTGTGGTGGCGAGTTCGGATGCGCCGGGCGTGCTTACGGTGACGTGGGATGAGGCGTCGCCGGCGCCGTCGGGTTATCGGGTGAGCTGGGTGCCGGTGGGGGAGCCGTTCCGTTCGTGGAGTGATCTGTCCGGGAATGCGTACCCGTCGGCGGAGTCGCACACGGTGGGGGGCTGGTCGCGGGCGCAGAATACAAGGTGAGAGTGCGTGCGCGATATTTCGGGAACTCGCACTGGAGCGGCTCGTGGACCGAGGAGGTCACTGTCCGCATCCAGGATGATCCGCCGGCCGCTCCCACCGAGCTGGCCGCCTCCAGTGTGACCCACGACAGCGTTACCCTTACCTGGACGGCGCCGAGCAGCGGTGCGGTCACCGGCTACAAGGTATTCCGCGGTGCCGACGCCGAGTCTCTGTCTGTCATCGAAGGCAACACTGGCAGTACCGACACGGCGTTCACCGACTCCAGCGTCGCGGCAGATACCCAGTATGTCTATTCTGTTCTGGCCCTGAGTCCCGACGGCGATGGGGCCGAGTCCGGCATCTTCACCGTGACCACGCCCGCTGACGACACCGAGAGTTCAGAGACGAATGTGGAGGACGAGAACTCTGTTGAAGTGATCACGGTGACCTTCCCGCAAACGCCTGCCGAGCATGACGGCGTTACGGACTTCCACATGCACTTGGACTTCAGCCACGTTCCAGACAGCTTGGGCTGGCGGTCTCTGAAGGCCACCATGAGTTTTGAGGGCGCCACCACCGGCAGAGTCTGGCGCCGAGATTCAGGGGTCGGTCGTCTCTGGGGCGTGACGGTGGTCCCCGACGGGATCGGTGACATTACCGTGACGATAAACGGCACTACCAACTGTTCTGACCAACATGCGGTGTGCGACGCGAACGGTCTCATGCTTCGCGGCGGTGAGCAGGAAGTAATCCTGGGTCTGCTCACCTTGTCGGTATCCGAGCCGGAAGTTCAAGAGGACCAGGGGGCCACCCTCGACTTCGTGGTGTCCCTGAACCGGGTCCACGACCAGGCGGTTACCGTCTCTTACGAGACCGAGGATGGGAGCGCGACGGCCGGGTCCGACTACACCTCCGCCTCGGGTTCGCTCACCTTTGACGCCGGTCAGACCGAACAGACGGTGTCGGTAGCGGTGCTGCAGAACGTCGAGGACAGTGTTCGAGAGACTGTAGTTTTCCGCCTCACCGACCCTGTTGGCGCGATCCTGTACGACGAATATGCCCTGGGTACGATTGTCGGCTTGGAGGTGCCCAGCCAACAGGAGGAGGTGAGCAACCAGCAGCCACAAAACCTGGACCCGACCAGCTGGTCGGAAGCGATTGGACGAAGTCCACTAGTGGTGATCACGGATGACGAAGAGGTAGAAATCCCGGACCCGCCCAGTTTGTCGGTAGCGGATGCAATGGTTAAGGAAGGCGCGGGGGCCACCCTCGATTTCGTGGTGAGCCTCAGTCAGGCCAGCGACCAAGTGGTTACCGTCACCTACCGCACAGGGCGGGGGACGGGGGACGGGGTCGCGCTGCCCGGTTCCGACTACCACGCCACCTCTGGCAGACTCACGTTTGCCGCGGGTGATACGGAGAAGACCGTGTCGGTACGGGTGCGGGAGGACGAGGAGCAAGATGGCCGGGAAACCTTTCCGTTCCTGCTCACCAGCGCCGTAGGCGCGACCATCGCGGACGCTGAAGCCACGGGAGCGATTCTCAACACCCCGAAGGGACAGCGGCGGCCCGCATATTATGGTCATGACCGACCCGATTGGTCCCCGGGACAGATCTTCCCCACCTCCGTCACCAGCACCGAGGCCCACGTCATTGACCTGGAATGGGCCGCGCCGAGCATTTACACCGCTCGCAAGTTCCGGGTCAACTTTGCACCGGTAGACCCTGCTTTTCCCAACTACAGCTTCCCCTGGGAGGGCGCGGAAACCGGTAATCACTGGGTTCATTACCCATTCGCGACCTCAACGAGGATTACCGGTCTGACCGGGGGGGTCGAGTACAAGGTGCGGGTGCAGGCCCAATTCCAAGCCCGCGGAGAATCGTCGGCCTGGAATGGACCCTGGAGCCACATAATGAAGATAACCGCTGCCGGTGACGGCAGCCCGCCACCGCCATTGGCGACGGCCTCGACAGTCAGTTCGCCGACACCGGAGCAATACGCCACCGGCCAACTGACATCGTTGAAGCTGACCACCTCGGAGGTAGGGAACATTCTGGTGGAATGGATCCCGCCGTCCTCGCCCACCAACAACGACGGTGCATTTCCTCCTGACGACTACCGCGTCAGCTGGGCCAAGGGCGATGAGTCGTTCCCCAGCGCCAGCACTACTGCTGGGAACGCTGATGTCGCCGGGGCCTCGTACGCGCTGACTGGCCTGGACAGCGGCGAGATCTACCGGGTCCGCGTGCGGGCCAATTACCCAGCCGGCGCGCTGTACCTGCAGCCCGCTTGGAACGGCCCCTGGACGGAACTGCAGATAGTTGTCGCCAGCCCGGATTCAGAAAGGACGGGCAGAACTGTGCTCTTGCCCGCGGTGATACCCGAACCGGTGGTCGCTCCGGTTCCAGCAAAGTACGCACAGGGCCAGTTGGCCACGATGAGGCTTGAAAGCCCTGAGGCCGGGAACATCGAAGCGTCCTGGACCGCGCCGCCGCGGCCCACAGGCAAAGCACCCAGCGCCTACCAAGTCAATTGGGCCCAGCACGGGAGCCCTTACCCCGATTCTAACGCCTCCACCAGCTATGTTGAGGTAGCTGGCGCCTCTCACACGCTGACCGGCCTCGAGAGCGGCCACACCTACCGGGTCCGGGTCCGCGCCGGTTACGACCAAGGGTTGCACACTGCCTGGACTGGCCCCTGGACAGAGCTCGAGATCGTCTCGGCCATCCCCGAACTCACCGCACCCAAGTCGACCATTGAGGCAAGAGGCGCCGGGGCGTCAACGCGGGCGCTGAGTACCCAGGCGGAGGCCATCGACCACGACAGCGTCGCCGTCAGTGACTACATCTCCAGGGTTTGGGTCGTCTCCCAGCACAACCTTGTCCAGTTTTCCTGGAGGCGACCGACCCAAACAGTCCAATACCGGATCTGGCGCGCGCCGGCCGGAACCGATGCTTATACGAAGCTGGCTGAGGGCACGGACGTGACGTTGTCCTTTCAACCCGATAACCCGCTCGGCTCCCGCTTCTACTTCACCGACACCGTCGTGACTGCGTCCACCAACTACAAATATGCCATCCAGGTGCTGGAAAACGGGCAGTACAGCACGCCTTACGAGGTCCTCGCCAGCACGACGGAATGGCTTGCTCCGCTGACTCGGACGACGGCGCCAGAAGCCGTGCCAAGGAACGACGACGGCGACTATCTGGTGGAAGTGGGTGAGAAACTGAAGGTGTATATAGCCAAGTCGGCCTCCACCGAAAGCTTCCTCGTGACCCTGGAAGCGGGAGAGGCCTACCGTGTGGAACTGAACGACGTCGTTGCCCAGTCAATCAGACCCAACCACACCCACAAAGCCGTGGGCGGAATAGCTAGCTACGCAGGACCCATATCACATACCCCCAACTTTGGGGCAATAGACATATTGCACACTCACGCTGGCCGACACCACATAAACCTCAGTTCCATAACCCGGGTTGCCAACGGCCGAACGATAAGCTACGAAAGCCAAGACTACAAGCCGCCGACATCCATGAATTGGCAGGTGTTCTGGGACGGGAATCTGTTCAAGCGCTGGGGCGATCCCGCGCAGTTCGGCCATGTTTTCCACGCCCCAGCCGCAGGCGACTATCGGGTGCAGGTCAGAACCGACGCCGCCCCCGCACTGTACGCGTTCAGAGTATCCAAGATCGGCGACCATCCGGACGTACCGTCCTTCCGTTCCCGGCATCAGCTCTTTACACACGGCATCAGCAATTTGGGGCATAGCACCTCGGTGCTCGGAAATATCGGCGTTGATGACAAGGACTGGTTCGCCATCAAACTGGAGGCCGGCAAGACGTACCGGGTCGCCCTCGCTGCGGGCGGCAATTTGGAGTGGCAGGGATTGTCCAACCCTCGCTTGTTCGCCATGGCCGGACCTGACGGCGTACAAGTCCGACCTAGCTTCCAGGGAGCAAGCAGGGACCGGTTCCGGTTCAAGGTGCCCCGAGATGAAGGCGGTTACTACCACTTCGGCGTCTCGGGTGCTTCCGCCAGTGACCGTGGACTCTACGTGTTCTCCCTCGCCGAGGACGACTTCCCAACCAACCCGAGCGGCCCGGTACTGGCCGTCGGCCAGCAGTTCATTGGAATGATCGAGTCCGGATCCGACAAAGACTGGATCGGCGTCGATCTGACGGCCGGCCGAAACTACCGCATCAGAGTGTCCGGCAGCTACGGGAACATCGGCGGCCGCTTATTTACCATATACACCGGCATCGAAAACAAAGTCTATAACAACAGGGGTATGGCAGTGAACCTCGGCAATCGTCTCAGAAGGGAGAACGCCAACACCGATCACGGCGGCAACGTCGGCTACCTAGTAGGCCGGATCAATTCGTTGCGCTGGACGAACGTCGCCACCAGTGGTCGCTACTTCTTCCAAGTCCAACAGTCCAGCCAGAAGGGGGTGAGCAACCTCGGAGCATACTATTTCCAGGTTACGGACATCGGGCCGTAGCAGGAGAATTGCAAACGTAGGTACCCGACTAGCGTAGAGAGTTTTCCGATCATGAAGTTACTTTTGAACTTGCTCGCCGTGGTGGCACTGCTTGCGGCGCTGGCGGCTTGCGGCGGCGATTCGGTGCCCGCAGCCATAGGCGCGAGGGCCTCGGCGAACCTGACCGGACCCGACGGCGCGCCGATGGGCACAGTGACGCTCACCCAGGGCCCCCAAGGCGTGCTGATCTCGGCCGACGTGACCGGGCTGTCGTCGGGCGCGCACGGCTTCCACATCCACGCCCTCGGCACCTGCGCCCCGGACTTCGCGGCGGCCGGCGGCCACTTCGACCCCCGCAGCGGTGGCCACGGCTTCTTGCATGAGGACGGCGCGCACGCCGGCGACCTGCCGAACATCCACGCCGGCGCCGACGGCTCCGCTCGCGCCGACTACTTCAGCGACGCCGTCACCTTGGGCGGCGGCGTCGACCACTCCGTGTTCGACGACGACGGCTCCGCGATCATCGTGCACGCCAAACCTGACAGCTACGGCGAGGACGCCGAGGCCGGCGACCGCGTCGCCTGCGGCGTTATCCAACCCCGCTAGCAGGGCGCAGACAAATCCCCGATTCTGAGCCGCCGGGTCTCTCAGCGTAGACGAGGAGGACTTCTCGTCCACCTGCGTTGTAACGCTCGAACCAGAGCGCCAAGGCTTTACGGCTTTTTACGGCGCACTGAGAGACGAGCAAAGTGCCCTGCGCCCCAGGGCGATGAGATTTTGGTCGCCGCTAGCGAAAACTGTGTCCACATCGGCAACTGTCTGCGCCGCGGCCAGGTGAACGGCGTCGTAGCCGCGTAGTTGGTGCTCTTCGGCTAGGTCGCCCGCAGTTCGGACCAGTCGGTCGGTGCTCTCGACGTGATCGACTTGGGCACTGAGGTCGTCAAGTAGCGCAACCACAGAAGCAAGCCCTCCTCGGGTTAGCCGCGAGTTCTTTCCCGAGCACTAGCTGCGCCTCCACTCGTAGTCCAGGCTCGCGCTGTCGGCCACCAATATCTGGCCGGTTTGCGAGTCGATCTCAAATGGGGCGGAGCCGACCCGCGTCAGCGTGTAAAGCAGTTCATCGTTGTCGGGATCGAGCGCCGTGACCGGGCCGCCGACCGCGGTTCCAGCCCGGGCGTTCTCCTCCACGTGGCGCTCAGTGGTTGCCGGATCGAAGTCCGGCGTCTGGTTCTGGGCTGCCTGAACCCGGTGGGCTGATTCGGCCTGCGCTGACTTGGCCGTGCCGTGGTCGTCGTCATAGGACACAACCGCGCGCAGATGCTGGTCAATGTCTGCGGTCTGGGGGGGTGTAGGTGTCGAAATCACTGTTTCGCCCCGAGATGGTCGGGGCTTCATTTGCATCCCAAAGGACACACACCAATTCAATTATGCAACACCATGCGAACGTCTGGTTGCTGCATGGGCAACACAATGTTGCATCGATAGTCGAGGTTCGCCGCGCTACGGCAGCGAACCGGCGGGCGGCGGCTGAGCCAACGGGGGGTTCGCTGGCAACACCAGGCCCGCGGCCCGCAAGACCCACCAACGAGCGATGCGCGATCGGGCACCCACTGCGAGCGAGCGGAGACGGTGGTGTTGTGGTTCAAGACATAGGAAGGGTCTGGTCGGCTGATGTTGGGGCATGTCGAAACGTCGATCGGTTATCTTGTCGGTGGTGTTGGAGGGTCGGACCCAGGCCCAAACGGCCAGGGCATCAGCACTGAGAGAACGTAGCTGAAAAGCAGAGGCTCTTCGGATTTCAGGGGCGACTGATTGACTGGTTATAATGGGATCAACTACTATGGGCACCATCTGGCGAACACACGTCTTTGGAGGCATGCAGACAACTGTCGCTGCGGCGTCGGGCTCGGGGCGGGCGCGGCGACGGGCCTCGGCGACGGTGTTGGCGGCGGCGGTGTTGGTGCTGGGCAGTGCGGTGCCGGTGGCAGCGACGACTGGCAGCGTGCCGGCCAGGCCGACGGGCTTGTCGGCGGTCGCGGTGGCGCACGACTCGGTGCAACTGTCCTGGAACGATCCCGGTGATGCCGGCATCACCGGTTATCAGGTGCTGCGACGCGACCGCACAGCGGGCAGTTCAGGCGGTTTCTCGGTGATCGCGGAGGACACCGGCTCGGCCTCGACCACCTACGTCGATGGCAGCGTCGCGGCGAACGGTTCGTATGGGTACCGGGTGCGGGCCCTCAATGGCGAGGGATCGAGCCGGCGATCGCGCAGCGCGCGGGTCCAGACTCCCGCGGCGCCGGAGCCGCAGGTCGAAGGCGTGTTGTCGGAGCCGGCGAACGGCGCGGGTGCAACGACGCCCAGCGACGACTATCCGGCCAACACCACGACGTCGGGCACTGTCGCGGCGGGGGGTTCGACCACCGGCGAGTTCGAGAGCGCGGGCGACGAGGACTGGTTCTCGGTGAGCCTGGCGGCGGGCAAGACGTACCAGATCGATCTCAAGGGATCATCGAGCGGCCGCGGCACGCTGCCGGATCCTTATCTGCGCGGTGTGCATGACGAGAACGGGAACCTGATCGCCCACACCGGCAACGACGATGGGGGGCACCTGTTCGATAGCAGAGTCAGGTTCACCCCGACATCGGCGGGAGCCTATTTCGTGAATGCTGGCAGCTTCTGGGAGTCGACCACGGGCACCTACGAACTGTCGGTGGCCGATGTCACCGGCCAGCCGCCTCCTGCCGGTCCCGCTGATGACTACGCCGCGGGCACCGCCACGAGCGGCACCGTCAAGCTGGGCGAAGCGGCGTTCGGCTCGCTCGAGGACTTCGGCGACCGGGACTGGTTCGCGGTGGAGCTGGTGGCGGGCAAGACCTACCAGTTCGATGCGATGGGCCTCTCCACCGGCGACGGCACGCTCGCAGATCCGTACCTGCGAGGCATTCGTGACTCCTCGGGCCAGCGCATCCGCCGCACCTCCGACGACGACAGCGGCACCGGCATGAACGGGCGGGTGACGTTCACCGCCTCGGACTCCGGGACGCACTACGTGGTGGTGGGCACGTTCTGGGATTACATGACGGGCACGTACAAGCTGTCGGTCACCGATGTCTCAGCGGAGCCCGACGTCGTCGAGGTCACCGACATCGATCCTGCGTGACGGCGTCGCTTCTCGCTCAGTAGCCGACCGCCCCGCGATGGGGCAGCAGATGGACTCGGGGTACCCGAGACAGCCCTCGTCCCGGGTGCCGTCGGTGAGTTCGGGGCGGTTGATTTGGGCCCTTCGCGTATTCGTGGGATTGAGGGTTGCTGGCACCGGTTGGGGTCATTATGTCACGAGGATGCCGCGGGCTTCGAAGTTGCGTGGGTTTGTGAACCCGTGGGCGCTTCGGCGCAGCACTTGGAGCAGGTTGTTGGTTCCTTCGATTCCTGCCGTTGGAGGCTCGGTCGGTGTGGTGCCAGTTGAGGATCTCGTCGGTCCAGGCGATGATGGTGTCGACGGTGTCGTGGTACTCGGGCAGCTCGCCGGTCTGGTAGAGGTCACAGAACCGTCCGAGGGACTTGAGGGCGCCGTCGTAGTCGTCGGCGAGGTAGAGGCCGTGGAGCTCTTGCAGTGCCTGCCAGCCGGCCCGCAGGCGGGGTGGGCGTCGAAGAGGGCGTCGAGGCGCACCCGGTCGGCGTCGGTGAGGGTGTCGCCGCGTCTCAGCAGCGCGAACCGGGCCCGGAACACTTCGGGGTCGAAGGCGGGCTTGGAGCCTTCAGGGCGGCGCTGGACGTCGCGGCGGACCGCGGTGAGCCCCGCCGCGAACCATCTGATGACACCGAAGCGGTCCAGCACATGGCGGGCGTGGCCCAAGTGGGCGTCGATGGCGGCCTTGTAGGCCTTGGAGCCGTCGCTGACGACGACTTTGACTCCCTTGCACCATCTGTGGCCTTGTTGCATCAAAAACGTTGACAGCGCAGCCGAACTGCGGTGCTGGACCATCGCCAGGGTGCGGCCGGTGTCGCCGTTGACGATCACCGTCACATAGCGGTGCCGTTTGCGCATCGAGGTCTCATCGACCAACAGCACCGCGCGCCGGCGGCTGCGGCGCCGCTCAGCGACCAGAGCCGACCAAGTGTCCACCAGGGCGCGGACCGCGTGCCAGTGCACACCATGGCGGCGCGCCACCGCGCTGAACGTCATCACCTTGGCGTCAGCGACGACCCGCCGCGACAAACGCGCGGTGAGCGCGCCCTCGAACGCCGGATGGTCCTCCAAGAACCGGCTGGCGCAGTTGTCGCACACCATCCTGCGCCGCTGCCACACCAACGTCATACGCCGCCCCGACACCTCCAGGTCCCGGACCTTCTTGGCGCGGCGGTCATGCACCCGGTGGCACTTGAACCCGCACTGAGCACAGCGCAGCCGCCTGAACGTCGACTCGACGCTCACCACAAGCGCCCCCGGAGTGTCCTCGACCACCTCCAACACACGAATCTGCGCCAAGTGCAGCCGCACTGTTATAACATCGCAAGCCATCGAGGCCCTCCTGGATCGTTGATCTCTCAATCACCGATTCCAGCAGGGCCTCGACCCCTACTCAGGGACCCTCAACCACGCCGCTCCCCACATATACGCGAAGGCTCAAAAACCCCGCCCCGCGTGGGTTCACAAGGTTCCTATGTCTTGACACATCACAAGAGCGGAGACGGTGGTGTTGTGGTTCAGGACATCGGAAAGGTATGTGTCAAGACATAGGAAAGGGTCTGGTCGGCTGATGTTGGGGCATGTCGAAACGTCGATCGGTTGTCTTGTCGGTGGTGTTGGAGGGTCGGACCCAGGCCCAAACGGCCAGGCTCTACGGGGTGTCTGAGGGTTGGGTTTCCAAGCTTGTGGCCCGCTGGCGTGCTGAGGGCGACTCGGCTTTGGAGGCCCGGTCGCGGCGTCCCGGTAGCTCACCATCCAAGGTCTGTGACGAGACGGTCGAGTTGGTGGTGAACCTACGCTCAGAGCTGTCTGCCCAGGGCCTCGACGCCGGCCCCCACACCGTCTGCTGGCACCTCCAACAGCACCACCAGATCACCGTGTCGCCATCGACGATCCGGCGCCGTCTCGTCGATCTGGGTCTCGTGGAGCCCAACCCCAAGAAACGGCCCCGGTCCTCCTATGTCCGGTTCCAAGCCGATCTGCCTAATGAGATGTGGCAGTCAGACTTCACCCACTGGCGCCTCGCCGCAGGCACCGAGACCGAGATCATCACCTGGCTAGACGACCATTCCCGCTACGCCCTGTCCGTCACCGTGCACCGGCGCATCACCGGACCGATCGTTGTCGAAACCTTCGACCAAACCTGTGCTGACCACGGGGTTGCTGCGTCCACGCTCACCGACAACGCCATGGTCTACACGACCCGCTTCTCCGGCGGGAAAGGAGGCCGCAACGCCTTCGAGGCCCGCCTCGCTCACCTCGGCACCGAACAGAAGAACTCCGCGCCCAACCACCCCACCACCTGCGGAAAAGTCGAACGTTTCCAACAAACCCTCAAAAAATGGCTCACCGCGCGAACCCCCGCCAACGACCTCAACGAACTCCAAGTACTCCTCGACGAATTCACCTACACCTACAACCACAACCGGCCCCACCGATCCCTTGGACGTTCAACCCCCGCCGCTGTCTACAACCGGCTCCCCAAAGCCGAACCGGGCCAAACAAGCAACACAACCCACTTCAGAGTCCGCCACGACCGCATCGACAAAACAGGCACCGTCACACTCCGCCACAACAGCCGACTCCACCACATCGGCATCGGCCGCCGCCACGCCCACACCCCCGAAACCCTGCTCATCGCCGACCTCGACATCAGAGTCATCGCAACCCACACCGGCGAACTGCTCCGACACCTCACCCTTGACCCGACCCGCGACTACCAACCCCAAAACCAACCCTAAAAAACCCCGCCCCGCGTGGGTTCATACCTTTCCTATGTCTTGACACATCACAGAGCGGAGACGGTGGGATTCGAACCCACGAACGCCTTACGACGTTACTTCCTTAGCAGGGAAGCGCCTTCAACCTGGCTCGGCCACGTCTCCAGAGTTGTGAGGCTAGCGCACAGAAGAACAAGCCCACCTTCCTGATAATGTTCCTGTAAGCGGAACGTCATTCCGCAAACAAGCGAACCGGAAAGGGGGCACTCGTGCCTGATGTCGTGGGGTACCGGGCCAAGATCGGGGTCATCGTGCCGTCGACCAACACTGTCGTCGAACACGACTTCACCCGGGTGCGTCCGCCCGGAGTCACCTTCCATAGCGGACGCTTCTTAGTAGAAGCACCCGACCTGAGCAGCGACGAGGCATTCCTGCATTTCCTGGATCTCATCCGCGAGACCATCCCCACCGCAATCCGCGACATCATGACCTGCAAACCCGACCACATCCTCATGGGCATGTCAGCCGAGACATTCTGGGGAGGTTCGGCAAGCGGCCCGCCCTCGTTGTCATCGACTTCTGTCGGGCCTACCTGGATGAGGCGTCGCCGCTTTATGCCGGGGTGGAGGATGCCCGCGCTTCATGTGTGCGGGTGCTGAACGCTGCCCGAACCGCTCAGATCCCGGTGCTGCACACGAGAGTGGAGTTCCAACCCGGTGGGGCCGACGGCGGCATATTCTTCCGCAAGGTCGGTGCCCTTGAGTGTTTCGTGAGGGGTAACCCGCTTGGCGAGTACGGCGCTGGTCTCGAACCCACCGCTGGTGAGGTGGTGGTCGTGAAGCAGTATGCCTCAGGGTTTTTCGGCACTTCGCTGGCTTCGACGCTCACCGCGATGGGTATCGACACGCTGATCCACACCGGTGTTTCCACCAGTGGTTGCGTTAGAGCCACGGCGCTGGATGCCTGCCAGCACGGGTTTGTGCCGATCGTGGTGCGTGATGCCTGCGGGGACCGGGACGCAACGGTGCATGAGTCCAACCTGTTCGACCTCGACGCCAAATATGGTGATGTTGTCTCCGAACAAGAAGTGCTGGCCTACCTGGCAACTCGAAGAGCCTGAGACTCAGGCCGGGTTACTGGGACGGAACGAACAGCGTCGCAGGCTAACCGACCAACAACACTGTTTTTGCCGAACAACTCGCTTGACGTTGGGTGAACTCAGAGCGGGTTGCGCCAGTTCAGCCCCGGGAAGCGTGCGAAGTCGCTGTCGTTGGAGTGGACCTCTGCTTGGTGCTCAACGGCCAACGCGGCGATGTGGGCGTCGGTGACGAGGTCTCCTCCTGTGCCGGCGGCAGCCAGCATGTTGCGCAAGATCGCGATGTGCTGGGGGCCCGGGTTCAGCGGTGAAACGGTGGGTGAGTTGAACCATTGGGCCATGAGGTCGACGGCGTGCACCGGATCCGCTGGGGTGTTCATGACCCTGGGGTGGGTGAGCAGTCGCACGAAACCTGCCGCCACCAGCCACGGAACCCCGACTCGTTCGGTTCCGTTCACCAGATCCTCCCACCATTGCCGGGCCGGATCGTGCAGTGGCGCGCCGGTGCTGTGGGCGTATACGAGAAGGTTCAGGTCCGGGACAATCACTGTGGCGGTGAACCAGCGAAGTCGTCGGCCGCAAGCGAGTCGTTGAGCTGATTCAGCCGCAACGGATCGATGCCGGGTCTGAAACCGCTGTCGTGGGGCCTGATCTTGTAGTCGGACTCCGTCTTTGCGAGCACCGGGGACAGGCCCCGCCGCAGGGTGTCGTTGACGACATGCTTGAACGGCACTCCCACCCGTTGGGCGTGTTCTCTGAGGGCCGCGGCCAAGTCATCATCGAGAGTCAACGTTGTTCGCATTCAGACATCATAGCATCTCAAATTTATGATGCTCTGATGTGTCCGCTCAGGCCGGGTTACTGGTACGAAACGAACAGCGCGTCGGGGGTCAGGGCCAACACTTGTGCAGCGGTGGCGGTGGGGGAGTCCTCGTCGTAGAAGTTCTTCCAACCCCAATAGAACTGGTCGGCATCGGACTGGCGGGTGAGGGCATTCCAAGAGCTGTACTTGGTCGACAGCGGACCTTGGCCGTCCATATGGACCAGAACCGCCAGCTCGGCAGGAGTCTCGACCAGATGGCGGTTCGTGATCATGGAGAACCGGAACTGGTGGAGCACCAGCAACTTCTGGGGAAGAGCCTCTTCCCGGACAATTCCCGCCAACCACTCGACAACCTGGTTGATCTCTGCTGCGTCGACCGTGCCGATCTGCCGCAGATGACGCTCGCCGGGCTTCAGCCTCCACTCGGGATCCAGTGCCAGCCCCACATGGGGGAGGCGCAAGAACTCCTCGTAGATCTTTGCCTGTGAGAGATAATCGGATAGTCCGGGCTGAAGATCCAAGACCACGTAGATGTCGTTGGCGGCCGCCGTCTCGATTAGGGGCCTGAGCACGTCCAGAGCGGTCTCATTGGAGAAGTTCCCGTCGCGACCGCTGCTCGCGGCAGCCACGGTGGCGATGATCTCGAAGGTGGGAAGCACGGTGGATCCGTCCGCGTCGTAGCCCTCGGCGATCGACCGCAGTCGTTCGACGGATGCATTGGGTCCCTGTTCTCCCAACACTCCGAGCCCTGATGTCTGTGGATGGCCGTACATGGCAACCATGCGGCGGGGTTGGTTTGGATCAAACAAGAGGAAACCACCCCCAGGCAGTTCAGCGCCACGGCGGATTACATCCAATTGCCAGGCTGCGTCCTCGCCGTAGTCCGAAAGCAGTTCCACCTCAGAAGCAGCGGCGATCATTTCCCGTTCCTTCGGAGAAGCGGCTCGGAGGTCCCCAGCCACAGTGATCACGCTGACACCGATTTGGTTGCCGAGAACCGCCAGCGGCAAAGCCTCGGTGTAGTTGTCGACAAGCCAGACGCGGTCATAAGACCCACCTTGAGGCAAGAGTTCGGCCTGCTGATCGACAGTTACGGACTCGGAGACGAAGTCGGCCAGCTCGCCGTTGAGGTGCCGGTCGTCAATTCCTACAGCAACGATCTTCTCTGGAGCGAGACGCCCAAGCTCGTCCAGCAGAGGAACATCAAATTGACGATCGACGAATAGCAGCGGCCCCTGAATCCCCTGAGACTGAAGCGTGGAGATCGCGGCAGGGTCGGTGGCGTAGGCAAGACCGACCTCGTGGGCGCAGTCATAGGTGGCCTGTGATATCTCGATGCTGGCAGCCGTTGGAGAGGGTTGGGATAAGCGAAGATCGTTGGGAATATGGGGTGAACAATCGCGCTCGGACTCGTCTACTTCGGGCGGTTCGACCCGATCGTCGGCGTCTGTTGATCCCTGGACTTTCTCGGATGCGGTTGTGCCCGGCTGAGCGGGTTCGTCGTTTTCGACAGAACTGGTCGAACCCGGGTCTGGAATGCCCTCGTCTCCAGAAGCGCAAGCCGCAATTACCAACAAGGCCACCAAGAGAAAATGTCGGGTCGCAAAACACCAAGAGCTGCAACTGCGCTCCAGGCCTAGAGAATTCAGCGAACCCAATTTGAACCTCCGAGTGCCGGTCGAGTCGCAGGCTAACCGACCAACGACCCAATTCGTGTCAAAAGCTCGCTCGGCTTTGGGTGAATTTGCACCGCCTGGTCGCCCAATCGTCGCGCTACGACGACAGCGTGCTCCAGTCCACGGATTGAGGTAGGCGACCCAGGGGTTCGGACCCGATGGCCTCGACATACTTCTGGGCTGCACCGGTGTTGAATATCACGACCCGCTCGTCGGGGTGGATCGCCTTCTCGGCGACGAGCAGTTCAAGCACTCCGAGGCAGGCACCGGCCTCGGGGGCGAAAGGGATGCCTTCCAGCGCGGCGCCCTGCCGAGCCCCGTAGTAGGCAGCTTCGAGCTGGTTGACGATCGGAGTGTCAGCGGGCATGAAGACGAACGCCTCCATGCCAACTCGGGCTGCGTAAGCGGCCATTGCGCCCCCTGCGTTGCGCACGGGAAACGTTCTCGTGAAGTTCGGCCCAGGACATCGAGGACTCGAGACCATCCTCGCGACAAAACAGGATCGCCGGGGCATCGTCGTTGCGTCGGAGAAGGTTCTCCGCGTAGTTCAGCCGCGCATCTGGGAAGAACTGGGTGGGCGATCGCGTCGCCGCCTGGATCCCGAATGTCCCGGAGACGTACGTGGTCATGCTCGCGGCAGCTTCGCTTGGCGCCGTGTTCTCGTCGTCGTCACCGGACTTCGGCGCCGACAGCGTTGTAGATCGTTTCGGTCAGATCGAACCGGTTGTGCTGGTTGCTGCAGGTGTTGTCCGAGGGCATCGCGCGTACTTGACCGGCGCCAGCGACGAGGTGATCGATGATTGGCATCGCTCTACTGGCGTGACCATGGTGACGATCGCTCCGGAGCTTCCCGGGGCGCTCGATGTCATAGGCGAACTCAACCGCAGAGGAATCGTTGTTGCCGCCGGACACTCGGCTGCTACCGCGAACGAGGTGCTGGCGGCCATCGCCGCCGGAGTAAGCACGGTCACCCATCTCTTCAACGCGATGGCTCCTCTCGGGCATCGAAGTCCGAATCTGGTCGGTGTGGCTCTGGCGGACACGCGTCTCACGGCCGCCATGATCGTCGACGGTGTGCATGTCGACCCCGTCGCGGTGGCGGCGGCCTGGAACGCCAAGGGGCCCGACGGAATCGCTTTGGTGACCGACGCCGTCTCGGCAATGGGGCAGCCGCCCGGTGCCTACCGGCTGTCGGGCACTCCCACTGTCTTCGATGGCGTGAGCATCCGTGCTGCAAACGGTGTCCTAGCCGGCAGCGCGGTCACCTTGAACCGAGCTGCGGCCAACCTTGCCGAGTTCACGGGCTGTGACCGGCACGAGGCTCTAGCGGCCGCGACCTCGATACCGGCGGGGATCATCGGCGAGACCCGCCGGGGGCGCCTGGACCCGGGCTCGATCGCCGACCTGGTGCTCCTTGATGACGGCTACCGGGTCCAAGCAACGGTTTGCGGCGGTCTCGTGACCCATCTCGACAGGGCATCCGAGCACCGCTTCCCGGAATCGCTCGTGAAGGTCTCATAGGGCGATGGAGGTCGTCATCGCAGGTTCGGCCCGAGAGGTTGCGGTCGTGGCGGCCGATGCTTTCGAGAGTGTGCTGTCGACCGCCGAGCAGCCCGTCCTCGGGTTGGCTACGGGCCGTTCCCCCCTTCCCACCTACCGCGAGCTCATTGAGCGTCACCGCGACGGGCGGGTGAGTTTCGCTCGCACGCGAATGTTCCTGCTCGATGAGTACGTGGGCCTCGACCCAAAGCATCCGCAGTCGTTCCAGAGCTTCATCCGACGCGAGCTCATCGACCATGTGGACACTCCCGAAGGCGCTCTGATCGTTCCTGAAAGCGCCTCGGCGGATCTCGCCTCGGCGGCTGAAGCCTACGAACGGCGCATCGCCGAAGCGGGTGGCATCGACTTGCAACTGCTCGGCATCGGCCGCAACGGCCACATCGGATTCAACGAGCCGCCGTCCTCGCTGGGGTCGAGAACACGCTTGACGACGCTGGCCCGGTCAACCCGCACCGACAACGCCCACTCGTTCGATGACAACCCCGACAAGGTGCCCCGAAACGGGATCTCTATGGGGGTCGGCACCATTCTCGAGGCCCGCCACGTTGTGTTGATCGCCACCGGCGAGGTCAAAAGCGAGCCGATCGCCAAGGCTGTGGAGGGACCCGTTACTGCGATGGTGCCGGCATCCGCTCTACAACTGCACCCCCACGCCACAGTCATCATTGACGAAGCTGCCGGCCGGCAACTGGAACACGCCGACTACTACCGCGAGACATACCGCAACAAGCCCGACCAGCAACATCATTGAACAAGTCTGATCAGCAACATCATTGAACGAGTCTGATTGAAACAGCCGCGGCGGTGCAACAACCGGCCTGTCAGCGAACGGCCGAGTAGTCGACAGGCTCGCGCAACCAGCGCCTGTCCCCACGGCCGCTGCATGGCATGACTCCGAACATGGCCTTGACAAGTATATGTTAGTTCGCTAATCAATCATATCCGGCTTCACGGGGAGAGAGCAGTGCTGTTGCGGGTTGCGGCGAAAGTAGGGCATCAGGACACTCGGAGCACGAACCGGCGGTTGGTGCTGCAGGCGCTGGTCCGCTCAAGCGGTCGCAGCCGCGCCGATCTGGCCCGCATGACCGGTCTCACGCCGGCGACGGTGTCGGCGCTGGTGGCTGACTTGTTCGAGGAGGGCCTTGTCGAAGAGTTGGGGCGGGGCCCGGCCAAGGTGGGCAAACCTTCGCAGCTGCTGGGGTTGAACGCCGGCTCACGGAACATCATCTGCGTCGACTTGAGCGACAGTTCGGTGCTGCGGGCCGCGGTGATCGATCTGTCCGGTGAGATCATCCATCGGGTCGAGCACCCGTTCGTAGGGGTCGCCGGCGAGGCGGCGGTCGCGCTGACCTGCGATGCGGTCGCGGAGGCGGTCTCGGCGGCGCTGGCGCCGCTGTTGGGTGTCGGGGTGGGAACGCCCGGGGTGGTGGCGCCCGAGGGCATCGTGGTCGAGGCCAGCCGCTTGGGCTGGACCGGCCTAGACCTGGCTCAGCGGCTCGGTGACCGCTTCAGTGTGGCGGTGAGGGTTTCCAACGACGCCAACGCGGCCGCGCTGGCTGAGTACTCCCACGGGTCGGGCAGCCACAATTTGATGGTCATCCGCATCGGTAGCGGTGTGGGCGCTGGGATAGTGCTCAACGGCCAGCGCTACTACGGCGAGAGCTTCGCGGCAGGCGAGATCGGCCACGTAGTCGTCGTTGACGACGGCCCCCGGTGCTCGTGCGGCAACCGGGGCTGTCTGGAGACCTTTGTGTCGGCTCCGTTGCTGAGCGCTGCCATCGCGGCCGGCGAGGACCCCCACGAGGTCGTGGCGGCCGCTGGGCGGCGGCTCGGCGTCGCGTTGGCCCCAGCGGTGAGCGTGCTCGACATCCATGACATCGTCGTGTCCAGCTACGGGCTGCCCCTCCCGGATGAGCTGTGCGGGGCCGCCTTGGAGTCGCTGCGAGCGCGCACCCTGGCCCGCTTGGCTCGTTCGGTCACTCTGCGGCCGTCGAGTCTCGGCGCCGACATGGTCCTTCTCGGCGCGAGCGTTCTCGTGCTGAGTCAAGAGCTTGGGGTCGCCTGACGGCACCCCGCAACCGAATGAAACGAACAACGAGTCACCCAAAGCGGACCGCGAGGTACCCGCACTTCCACAGTGAGACCAACGCTGTCAAGTGGTAGACGACGCTGTTCCAGGGGGCGCCGCTGTTGTCGACCGGCAGGGCTATCGAGGTGGTGTGGCTTTTGTGGTAGCGTTCGTAAATCCTGTTACAACGGACCTGCTATTGATCCATGTCTCCCCCTGAAATTTTCCCCAGCGTCGACGATGGCACGCTGACTCCCAAGCATGATCCCAGCAAAACGACGGCGCGCTTGCTGGAGGTCGCCGCCAAAGAATTCATAGAGCGCGGCTATGAGGCGGCCCGGGTGAGCGACATCGCCCGTCGTGCGGGGGTGACAACGGGTGCCATCTATGCTCGTTGGCCCAACAAGACCGACGTGATGGTGGCCGCCCTGAACCACATCTTCCAGAAGATCCTCCCTGATGGAGAGATCGAAGCTCTCGGTGTCTCAGAGAAGGAACCTCTCGACATCATGGCGGTTCTGGGGGAGAACCTGCTGGTCTTCGACGAGAACAAGGACATCATGGTCCAAGTGTTCGGCAGCGCCCGGAACAACGAAGCGATCCGAGCCTGCCTTCAGACATACCTCGACGACGAGGCTGACCAGTTGAGCCGCCTTGTAGAGGAGGGCAAGAACACGGGTTTGTTCGATCCCGCCGTCAGCACCACCGCCATCAGCTTGCTGTGCCAGTCGCTGGGCCTCGGCAGCCACTTGCTGCTCACAGCCGGCCTCAGCGAGCGCCATGTCCCCAGCGAAGACGAATGGATTGACCTGCTCTGGAAGTTGCTGACCGCCGTGGCCCCCCCACCGCCGCCACCGCACTAACCGCCGGACTCACCCCGCCTCTGAATGCCTCGTAGCAATGGGCCACATACCCAAGCCCAGCATGTTGCGTACTTCCTCCGCCTTTCGACGGATATCGTCCTTTTGGGAGAACTGAGCACGGTGGCTGAGCGGATCTCTGGAGTGGTCAACTCGCTATATCGATCGTCGGCGTCGAGAGATAGAGATTCCCCTCATCGCCGCTACGACCGAGTTGTTCGATCTCACCGTGCTGCACGTCGATAGGGACTTCGACTTGATAGCGCAGTTCACTGGGCAACCTGGGGTGAGTTCGGGCGGCTCACAATTCTCGCTGTACTCGCGGAGCGCTCTGAGGAATAGCTCCCGCTCATCCTCGTTCGATGGCAGTTCGGATCCCATCAGCGGTAGAGGTCCTTCCTGGCGCCGATCGTAAGCACGACAATGTCACCGTCTCGCGCTGTGTAGATGATGCGATGAGAGTGTCCTAGGCGCGCGGAGCGCTTGTCCCGCAGTTGGCCCTTGAGTTTTTTCCCGAGTCCAGGCTCGTCGTCGAGTCGTCTGATGAGCTCGCGCGCTTTCTGCGAGAGCGCCGGGGGTAACCCATCGAGGTCTTTATTTGCTCTGGCGGTCAGTTTGGGCACGATTTGATCAATCGAGGGGAACGAGGTCTCCGGCAGCGAGGTCAGCCTCGGCTTCGGCGATAGCGGCCACGGTGTCGCTGTCCGCAAGGATGTTGAGGGTCTCAATCAGCGATTCGTACTCTTCGTGCCCCACGATCACAGCTGCTGGGCGGCCGTGCTTGGTGATGACGAACTCGGCCCCGGTGGACTCGACCTCGTCGACGATCTCGCTCAGGCGACTACGGGCATCAGTCAATGGCGCTGTGTAGCTGCTGGGACTGGTGGTGGTGTTGGTGGTCATACTCAAACTGTACAGAAAACCAGACATAACGTCACCAGCGTTTCCTGGAAATCAACGCGCCGCCTATGCCTCGACGCGCGAATTGCAGGCATGAATGGCGGAAGGAGGGGGAAACCACCGAGCCTTGCGGCCTTGCTTCGGGGACTGGGGGGATGGGGGTCGGCTGCCGCTCGTTTGAGGCAACTGCGATCAGCAGGGAGCCTCGCTGACAACGCACGGCAGCCGACCAACGTCCAAGCGGGGCTACTCCTCGGTCACTTTCAGGGTGTAACTGCCTGTGCAGCCATGAAGTCCGGAGCAGTCGCCCGTGCCTGCTACCGAGATGTAGTGAGTCCCAGTCCTATTCGCTGTGTAGGTCGTGCCGCCTTTCTGGAACAGATTTCCGAGGCGGTACACGCCGTCGATCAACAGATCCGCCTCGCTCTCCAGTTGCAGCTTGTAGGTCCGACTATTGGTGAGCTCGACTCGGAACCAGTCACGGTCGCAGGTGTCCCCGTCCAGCTCGATGCCGTCACCGGTTTCCTCGTGGCAGCTGGAGCCGTAATGGTTTTTCGTCCAGCCCGGCTCATGGGAGTAGTAGCCGTCGGGGCCACCAGTATCACCGGCGTTGTACCAACTCGGAGTCGAATCAATCCGGCCCGACACAGAGCCGCCCACAGACACGGTGCCGCTGGTGGACGTGTCCGCCGCGTAGTCGTCGAAGAACGGGGCAGACGCCTCGGTCACTTCCAGGTGCCAGTCGCCCAGCCGCTGACCCGCTGAGCCGCGGCTGCCGAACTCGATGATGTGGTCTCCGGTCTCGGTCGCGGTGTAGATGAGGCGCGCCGCGTTGCCGGGGCCGGAGTCGTGGTCGAAGAAGCCGTCGTAAGACGCCCCGAAGAAGGTGGTGCAGGCCGGTGGGTCCGGTGGAGTATTTGTATAATCACACCGGCCGGTTCGCGTGATCCGGTCGCCGTTCGGGTCCCGGATGTCTATGATCCACGGGTCGATGCCCGGGTATCCGACGGATCGAACGTCGATCTGGTACGACTTCCCGTTCACCATCGGCACGTCCACCGCGTCAGTGTCAGTGGGGGTCCCGATGGTCCCCGTCGCAGTGTCCCCGACGTCCACGGTAGGTTCGATCTCAGCAGTGCTCCGGTCCGCCACGAGCACCGTCTTGCCTCCGGACGTCGTGGTGATCTTCACGTAGTGCACGCCCGCCACCGACGGCGTGAAGAAGTTGAGCGACGCATCATTGCTGCCCACTCCTGTGCCTGCGCGTGCTCTCGTGTTTCCAATCTCCACTTCGTCCGGTCCGCACACGAACTTAATCTCCGCCTTGCCGATTTCAGCGTCAGCGTAGATCTGATACGTGCCCAGAGCGTCCGTGAGCATGACCTGCACCCATTCCTGGCTGCTGGAGAGGCCCTTCCACGCGTCGAGCGTGGCAGTGACGATGTTCGCAGCAGGGCTACACGTTTCGCCTGCCGCCTTCTCGGTCAGGGGCTCCTTCTCGGGGACTTGGGTGATGGTGCCCGGCGTCGGCCTCAGGGGGAGAGGGGGAGGGGGTTCGTCGAGCATCAGCTTGGCGACCCGTGAGCGTCGGCTTGTCAGCGAGTCGCGTACCGCAGCGACTTTGTAGCGCCGGTCGCCTGCGGTCAGGTCCGTGTCGGTCCACTCGTTCAATTCGCCGTCAACCGTGGCGATCACCGTGTGGGATGTCTCCGCGGGACGGATCTTGCGCAACACCTGCCACGAGTCCACCGTCTCGTCCGGGGCATCCCAGCTAAGAAATACCCCCCCCCCCCCCGCTGTCGAGGTCGGCGGTCAGGCCGGTCGGCCGGTCCGGCGCGACGGGTGTTGCGAATGCTTGGGTGGCCAAACCGGCGACAAGTGCCCCGGCCAGCAGTACAGCCATCCATGCGCGGTTACGTCTCTTGAACATGTCTCGTTCCTTCTCTCAGGCACGAGCAACTGATTGTGCCCGTACGTACGCACGTCGCTGCATCCTATTGTAACGGACACATGATGTCATCGTAGCCGACACATGATGTCAATAGTAATCGATATTATTAATTGCCGCGATCGCTGAAGCGGGACGGCTGCTGACACCAGCAGGGCCTTTCAGTGGCGGTGGCAGCGTCGCTGCGTTCGATCTGCGAATGCGTCGCGCACATCCAGGCGGGTGAGGCAGGCCAGCACGTCGCTTTGGTGTATCCGGTCCACCGGCATGTTGCCGAGGGTCGGCATGGCGTAGGTCTCCAAGGTCTGCCACCAGGCGGAATATCTGCCAACTGTAATTTGCGGAGGGAGGGGGATTCGAACCCCCGGGGCCGTGAAGCCCGCTGGTTTTCAAGACCAGTGCATTCGTCCGCTCTGCCATCCCTCCAACTGACCAGGATACTGGAACGCCTCTGGAACAGGGCTCGCCAACAGCCCGGGCATAGCTCGCGCTGCTCCGTCGGCTCTGTCACATGCCTGTGCGAACCTGTGCTCTTGCACGCGCCTTCTGGGAGCGATGAGTCCGAGACTCAGGCCCTGGGGTAGCGCGTGTCATCGGATTAGCGTCCCCGTCTTGGAGCATCGAAAATGCAATACTTCACACAAATGACACTGACAGGAGTCGAGGCGGTGCCCGAGGCCGCGGTTAGCGGGGGTTTGTCTTGCGAGCGTGGCCTCGCAGTTGCTGCGTGGGCGATCGCCAAGAACGGGGCCCTTGCGGGGATCACAGGACGCGAGTCAAGCCTGTTGAATGAGACGGGACCGGTAGACGCCGGTTCTGGAATTTACGGGCTGATTGACTTGATTCGGGAGGGTAGCGACCCGCTTGGCGAGGCGTTTACTCGGATTCGTCCGGCGAGGCAACGCCGGTCGTTGGGAGCGACTTACACCCCGTCTGAGATCGTGTCCTCGATGGTGGCCTGGATCGCCAGTCAGGGTGAGCCTTCGCGCATCGTTGACCCGGGGACCGGCTCGGCAAGGTTCTTGTTGGCGGCTGGCCGGGCGTGCCCGCAAGCGTCGCTGGTCGGCGCTGAGATCGACCCTCTTGCTGCTCTTGTAGCCCGTGCAAACCTGACCGCTGCCGGGTTCGACACTCGGTCGCAGATCGTTGTGGGCGACTACAGAACAGCTGCGTTCGATGACTGCGACGGAAATACTGCGTTTCTAGGCAATCCCCCGTATGTCCGACACCATCAAATCGAACCTGCCGGCAAGAAGTGGCTGGCCGACAGCGCGGCGCAGCTCGGGCTGCGGGCCAGCGGCCTCGCTGGTTTGCATGCACACTTCTTGGTTGCGACCGCTCTTCGCGCCCGTTCTGGCGACATCGGCTCGTTCGTCACGTCAGCCGAGTGGCTCGACGTCAACTACGGGCGGCTGATGCGAGAACTATTTGCAGCCCGTTTGGGAGGCTTGTCGATCCACTTGATTGATCCTACGGCGAGTCCCTTCAGTGACGCGGCTACGACCGCCGTAGTGACCTGCTTTGAGGTGGGCACCACCTCAAAGGCGATCCGCATGAAGCGAATCCCCGACACAGGCGCGTTGGGTGCGCTTGATGACGGACGTGAAATAGACCGACAACAACTTTTCAATGCCCCCCGCTGGACCCCGCTGCTCAACAGGACCCCGAAACCGCCCGCCGGCTATGTCGAACTCGGTGAGTTTTGTCGAGTACACCGCGGTGCGGTGACCGGCGCGAACAAGACTTGGATCACCGAGGCCTCTGACCCCGCGCTCCCTTCAAGCGTGCTGATACCTGCGGTTACTCGCGCCCGCGAACTGTTCGACGCACCCGACGGGATGCTGAACACGGCGCTGAATCTGCTCGCTGTCGTAGCCCTGCCCGCAGACCTGGATATGTTTGACTCCGCTGACAGAGTTCTCATCGACAGGTTCCTTCGTGCAGCGCAGCGGCAAGGCATCCCGTCGGGATATGTCGCGAGCCACCGCAGACCGTGGTGGTCGGTGAGGCTCCGAGAACCGGCGCCGATCCTCGCAACTTACATGGCGCGGCGTCCACCGGTGTTCGTGCGCAACAAGGCCGCCGCGGGCCACATCAACGTAGCCCACGGAATTTACCCGCACGAGCCACTGACGGAGCCGACCCTCGACGCCTTGGCAGCCGCTCTCTGTGCTGCGGGCCCCACCGCTGTTGGACGCACCTACGCAGGCGGACTCGTCAAATTCGAGCCGTCGGAGATGGCACGCATCCACATCCCAGCTCCAGAGATGCTTGAAGTGATTGCAGCGTGACCACAATCAGGCCGCCTTGGTGGGAACCCGAGGACTTCCAACGGGACCTGGACAGAGCCGTCGAACTGTTCCGGGCACGGAGACTGAAAGAACCCGTCGACCAGTACCGCAGGGAATTCGAGGAAGCCGTGGAGCGAGTCGAGCATCTCCTGAGGAACACCGACAACCTGACCGCGACCCTGCCGGGTGCGCCGAATGCGCCGGAGGTGGTACTGGGTCTCCTGGCAGACCCGGAGTTGCGCGTCGTCTTGAGGTACTTGGCTGGGCCACCGATCTCAGAGGATGATCTCAAGACACTTGCCGAAGCGCCCTCCTTGGCCCCGAGTCGGCTCAGCGGAGACGAGGCCATGGTGCAGCGGATCATGGCGGTGTTGCACGAGAGCCTCGACACCAAACGCTTCCCTTGGATGCCGGCGCCGGAGCAAGAATCCCCGGATGACAGAGATCTGTATGCCGCAGTCGTCGCGTCGGCGAGCCTCCTCGCCACACAGCGCGTACAGACAACGCGCCGAAATACTGACAAGGAACGTCAAGAAGGAAGGGTGCAGAGATACTTGACGCTGATTGGACTCAAGCAGGTTGATCCGAGACCGATCCCGACAGTCCGCGAAGCCCCTGAACCCGGCGAGTTCTGCGGTGAATGCCAGGTTGCCCGGCGAAAAGCCGACATCGTGGTGGCGCTCCATGACGGGCGGGTCATGCCCATCGAGTGCAAGGTCTCCAACTCAGCAATCAACTCCGTCAAACGACTCAACAACGACGCGGCCGCCAAAGCGGCCCAATGGCTCGACGCGCTCGGCAAGGACCAGGTTGTGCCATGTGCCCTGCTATCCGGCGTCTTCAACAAGCACAACCTCGAAGATGCCCAGAACGCGGGGCTAGCGATCTTCTGGGCTCACAACCTCAAGCCACTCGGAATTTTCATTCGCACCATCCAAGAGCAGACCCCCTAGCACACCGAAACTGAAGCAGGCCGTTGACAGTCGGGGGTTTGTTGAGAGGAAGATCCTATGGACGACAGAGAGCAGCAGCGGTTTGTCGTGTGACGGGTTCCTTGCGATTTGTGGACGAGCCCGAACTGACGGCACTGGCCGAGGCGCTCTATGTGATCCTTGAGGTCGTATGGCCCTTACCGTTTGGATGCTCACAATGATGGATGGGCTACGGGAGGGAATTGAAGACTGTGCACCCGTCACATGCGTGTTCGCGTAACCCCTGACCCTTGATGGTGCGGGGCTTCTGCTAGCCCTACGGACTTGTAGTCTGACCGACACCGACGGAGAGAATCGGACGCCAGGAAGGGACGGACCATGACCACAGACGACTCTGAGACGAGAACGCCGACCGCAATTGGCCGTTGGCAGCTATTTGTGGATGTTCCCTTGCTGGTGCTCGCTCTCGCGAGTATCCCGCTGATTGTCGTAGAGGACGTCGGACATGGCGCAGTCGCTCAAGGCGCAATAATCGCAAATTGGGTGATATGGGCGTTCTTTGTTGTGGACCTCACAGTGCGAGTGTGGCTCGTTCGCCACAATCGGATGCGGTATCTCGTCGTCCACTGGTACGACGTGGGCATTGTCGTGCTGTCGGTGTTGCCCTACTTCCGTCCACTGCGGATTCTGCGATCCGCAAGAGCGCTCCGTGTGCTGAGGGCGACTCGCGTCATCGTCTACGCCACGAGCTTCTGGCACATTGTGGTACGCCTGTGGGGAGGGCTTGTCGGGAAGACGCTTGTGGTAGTTATTCCAGCCATTGTCGCCGCTGGCGCTGGAGGAGTGTGGATAGTCGAAAAGGACGGCAACGGTGCCATCGGCAGTTACGGCGACGCGGCCTGGTGGGCTGTCACTACCGTCACCACCGTCGGATACGGGGACATCGCCCCGGTAACAGTTGAGGGCCGCTTGATAGCGGCGGTGCTGATGGTCACGGGAATTGCCACATTCGGAGTTGTCACGGCCAACATTGCTGCCGCCATGACCACCAAACGCGAGACATCCAAGGATGTAGATGCCCGTATCGACGAACTTTTGGCAGCCCTGAACGAACTCAAGCAACAGCGCCCCTGAAACGCCGATGGATCTCTGGAGGGGTCAACTCGCTATATCGATCGCCGGCGTTAGTGGTGGCGCGGGTGCGGCCTTGGACAGGATGGACTGCGGCCCTCCTCGGTTGGGTGTTCACCAACCTGGCCGAGCTATTCCTCCGCGACTCGGAGGTTTGACAGGCGCAGTGACCCTTGTCCGACGGAGCGTTAGTCCACCATAGCGACGCTGCAGTGGGTACTCCGACGTCGACTTTTCTGGAGCGGGTGTCACTCCCAAATAAAGTTCCAATTGATGTGCGTGCCGCTGGGGATGTGCTGCACTATCCATCCGCTCCTGCCAAGCTCACTGGATAGGGATCTCAAGACCTCTGGTGTGAGATCGGCCTCGTCAATTCGCACCAGCGAGATTTTCAAGTTGTGGGAATGGGCACGTCGAGTCCCAGAACCCATGTGCTTTCATTTCAGCGTGAATGCGATTGGCCTGATGGCGCGTGATCGTTCGCTCGTCAGCGGCTCGAACGAGCAGCTTACGGATCCTCTCGTACTTGTAGGGTTTGTCGCCGCTGAGTCCTGAGAGCACCTTAAGGGCATCAGAATCATCCGTCACTAGCGTCCAGTCGCGTCGGTGAGCTATAGCGACGCAGGCCGCTTCTCCCGGCCCGAGTGGTGCCTGCAGCCCGAAGTTCGATGCATAGGGGCCTTGAAGTTGATCTGCAAGCCGTTGCTCCAGAGGGTCCATAGCCTCCGCGACAAGGCGTCGCTCATCGTGCAGACGATCGACACGGCTGACTTTCGAGAGAGATTCGGTGTCTCCATTAGATTCAGCGAGGCTGCCGTAGTACCTAACGATTTGTCGCATCTCTGACAGAAGATCAGGCTGCGGACTGGACTCCAGAGGGATCGCCCGATCCTCCGGGTCATAGACCGCGAAGGGCACCCTGACGGGCCACCCGACCAGCTCGCCCAGCAGTTCCTCCTGGTCAGCCAAGAGGAAGTACAGCAATACGACAGTGTCGAGTACGTGTGATTCGTCAGATGACACCAGTGTCCTCGAACTCGTCGAACTCTGTTTCGACGAGTTCCCAGCCCTCCTCCTCGATCGGTAGTTCGCCCACGATCTTGGCAATTTCGGGGAGCGCTATACCAGCGAAGGAAGCGGCCGTGGGCGGCGACATCAACTCCTTGACGACCGCGTCGCGAAGCATCCGCAGAAACGGCCTAGGGAAGCGGCGCAGTCGCCAACGCTCTGGATCTTGGTTCTGTTCCTCTGGATCAACGGTGTAGCCCAATGATCGCGCCAGCCCCACCGGACGAACTGTCTTCCTGAAACTGTCGTAGGTAGCCTGGCTGATGCCGTTCATCTGCCTGAGCCGTACGAGCGCCGTCGGCCATGACACCCGAAAGTAGCGTTGGATACGCACGGCGTGCCGGGGTTCATCAATCCGTGGGGCCATTCCGGCCTCCTCCATGAACGCGCGGACGCCTTCGCGAGGCATTAGGAACTCGCCCGCGAAGATGTCAGCAAAGGTCTCATCAGGATTCCGAACCCTCGACACCACCCGGTTTGTCTCATGGCTGTGGAACAGGGCATGCGCTAGCTCATGGGCGACCGTGAACCGCCGTCGGCCTGGCGTCATGCCTAAGTTGACAAGGATCGAGAACCCCACCTGAGGGTGATTCAGGAACGCCCCCGACGGGACCCTGGAGAGGTCCGTTCCCAAGTGAGCGCGATAGACGGTGATGCCTAGTACTTCGCAGACCGAATCAAGGTCGGCAATGGGCCACATACCCAAGCCCAGCATGTTGCGTACTTCCTCCGCCTTTCGACGGATATCGTCCTTTTGGGAGAACTGAGCACGGTGGCTGAGCGGACTTTTGGTCATGCCCCCGATGTCCTCTCCGAGCATCCGAGCCAGGTCGGCGTAGCGGCCGAGGAACTGGTCGAACTGTCGGATGCCCGGCACAGCGGCGGAAGCGATCCCGTCGTCGGCTCGCAGCAGCACCCCAGCCATGTCAGTGTCGGCGGTCTCGACGACTCGGCCCTCGAACAACTCAGCCGGCTCAACACCGTAGAGACGGGCTAGCGCACTCCTCTGGCGGTCGTTGGGGACGCGCGAACCTCCCTCCCAGTACGACACCATCGCCCTGCTCACGCCCAGAGCGGCACCGACGTCGTCCTGCGAGTAGCTAGACCGCTCGCGCGCTCTCTGAAGACCCGCTTGCAAGTCGCCCATCAAGCAACCCCCCGTTCAGCAGTGGTGTTACGTATTTCGAGGATATCACGTTACAAGCGTAACAACTCACCGATGGAGTACGGGCTCCGCATCGACTTCACCGGCTACCCCCAGCAGGCGCCGACCGCCGAGCCATGGAATCTTCACCACGACCGGAGACTCGCTGAAGGTGAACGACCGAAGGGCGAGCGCGCCGCCAAGGTGTTCCGCATCGACTGGACCAGTGCATTCGTCCGCTCTGCCATCCCTCCAACTAACCAGGATACTGGAACGCCTCTGGAAGAGGGCTCGCCAATAGCTCAGCTAAGACATCGAGATAATGGGCGCGAGGCCACTCGACAACCCCGAGCGTTGCGAGATGAGGGGTCATCCACTGCACGTCAATCAGCCGTCGGTGACCGTCACCCAAGAGGTCCACGAGCGCCACGAGTGCAACTTTGGAAGCATCCGTGACACGGTGAAACATTGACTCACCTGCAAACAAACCACCGACGGCAACCCCGTACAACCCACCAACCAATTCTCCGTTGAGCCAAGTCTCGACGCTGTGGACCCATCCCAGAGAACCGAGCCGAACATAAGCGTCGCGGATCTGCTTATCGATCCAATCATGGGGCCGACCTGAGTTGGCACAAGCATCAATAACCGCAGGCAGCGAGCTGTTGATGCGAATCTCGAAACGGCGAGCCGAGCGCCGAAGGGAACGGCTCACATGCAACGAATCGAGTTCGAGAACGCCTCGCGGATCGGGCGACCACCAGCCGATCAACCCGTTAGCCTTGATCGGCATCGGGAACATCGCAGACCTGTAGGCAGCCAAGATCGTTTCCGGTTCCAGATCGGCACCAACCCCGACCAACCCAGAGGGCTCCGCGCTCTCGACAGGTGGAAAACGCCATGAAGATCGAGGTGGGTCGACAGGCATGGGATCAGGCTAGGGCGCGCTAGGTTGCCCGGATGGCGAGCCACCCCCCTCTAGTTGCCTGGATGAACCCGTTGCCGATGGAGTTGGCGCCCGCGCTGCGCAAACTGAGCATGCCCGAAATGACAACGTAAAGCCAGTTATTCCACTCAGGCCGTAAGTATTGGACTTAGGATATCTGCATGAGTCCGAGCATCGAGCCGGGAGGATTGTCAGCGCGGGGTCGGCGTGATCTTGCCACGTTGTTCGGGGCGGGACAGCGGACAGTCACGGTGGATGCTGCGGCCACGGCGTTGGGAATAAGTCGCGAGTCTGCTGCGCGGCGGTTGTCGGCTTGGGCATCGAGGGGGTGGCTGAGGCGTGTCCGGCGGGGTCTGTACATCGCAGTTCCGGTGGACGCGCGGGATCCGGCGACCTGGAAGGAGGACCCCTGGTATCTGGCGGACTTGGTGTGGGATCCGTGCTACATCGCCGGGTGGTCGGCTGCGAATCACTGGGCACTCACCGACCAGGTTTTTCGCTCTACGGTCGTTTCCACCGCACAACGGGTGCGCCGAGTTGATCAGAAGCTGGCTGGTGCCAGCTATCTGGTCCATCATGTCAACATCGACCGCTTCGAGTGGGGACTCGTTGGGGAGTGGCGGGGTGACCGGAAGGTCAAAGTGTCTAGCCGGGAACGCACGGTCGCCGACATGCTGTCGGACCCAGTACTGGGTGGCGGCATCCGCCACACGATGGAGGTCCTTGACACGCTGCTCTCGGTTGGGAGGCTCGAGGATCTGGTGGGTGCCGTTGAACGACTGGACAACGGAGCGGCAATCAAGAGGCTCGGATATCTCCTGAAAGTGCTGGGCTACGACACTAGGGCGATTGTTCGGCCTTTGACCTCAGGGTTTCCGCTGCTCGACCCGTCGCTGCCCTCGGGAGGCACGCGGTCGGTTCGGTGGGGCCTGCGGATCAACGCAGATGTGTCGGCGTGATCACCAATCGAGAGATCGCCAACTTCGCAGGCGAGTGGCAACTTGCTCACCATGTGGTCGAGAAGGACTACGTCCTTGGCTGGCTCCTTGCCGGACCCGAGCCTGATGCCAGTTGGTGATCTGGTGATGCCAACGCCGCGGCGATACCACACCGCTATAGGTGGCCCGGCTGGGATCGCCTCGGTCTGTGGGGGTTCGTAGGGTTGAAGTTGAAAGAGGTGTGGGTCTGTGTAGTGCTGAACAGGTGTCTATTTTATGCAGTGTCACACCCTTTGAGTAGGTTGTGTTCATGTTCGATTCGGTGATTCAACAGGCCCGGCAGGTGACGACATCCGGTCTCTGCCGCGGCGAGTTGGAAGGTCTGGTGGCGGGTGCTGGGCGGGTGATCGCGGCGATGTCTGCGTTGCAGACACGGTGCGCAACCGAGATCGAAGCGCTCGATGACGGCGGGGTGAACTCCAAAACCGTTTTGCGTGAGCAGGGGCGTATGTCGACCCGTAACGCGAACTCGGTCGCCAAGACTGCTGCTGGGCTCGCTGAGATGCCGAAACTGGCTGAGTCGTTGGCTGGCGGCAAGATCACCGCAGAGCACGCGGCTGTAGCGGTCGCTGCGGCCGCCAAGACTTCTACAGACCAAGTCGACGATGAATTGTCGAAGCTTGCTGAGACATCGTCTGTTGATGTGTTTACCGAACAGTCACGACGCTGGGTCAACCGCAACCAACCCGACGACGGTGCTGATGCACACGAAGCACGGCGTCAACGCCGGTTGTTGAAGCATTGGATAAACGAAGAAGGCATGGGTGTGCTGCTGGCAGAGTTGGATCCGACTAGCTATCAACAAGTGGTCAAAGCAATCAACGTTGAATACGACCGCATGTGGAGAGACGACGGCGGACGCGAAGGTGCCCCTGATGATGTGCGAACAACGCCACAACGAATGGCGGACGCGTTGATCGCGTTGTTGACCAACCCGGCCCGTCGCGGACCCGGCAGTACAAGGATGCAACTCATCGCTGTGGCCGACATCGAACGGCTACGTGCCAATAACCCGACCGGTGTCGCCGAGATCGTCGGTGGTGAAGCCCTACCGCAGACCGTGCTCGAACGGTTGATGTGCACCGCCGCTGTCACCGGAGTGGTCTTCGACGGTGAAGGACAACCCCTCTGGGTGGGACGCACCCATCGACACGCCACCGAAGCCCAGATCAAAGCCATCATCGCCCGCGACCGGCACTGCCGAGGCAAAGACTGTGCTGCTGGTCCTGAACGATGCGAAATCCATCACATCGTCCCGTGGGAAGACGGCGGACTAACCGATATCGACTCCATGTGTCTCGCCTGCCCCCACTGTCATCACAACATCCACGACCGCGGTTACATCGTCATCAAAACCAACACCGGCTACAAAATCATCAACCCCAACAACCCACCAAACGGCCCCTAACCACCGCTAGGTACCGGCAACGGCCGGATCGCTCGGGTCTATTCGGCCAGCTACCCGCCACACGGCCCCTGATCGCCCGCCACGGTGCCAACAACGGCCCCTGATCGCCCGCCACGGTGCCAACAACGGCCCCTAACCGCTAGGTGCCAACAACGGCCCCTAACCGCTAGGTGCCAACAACGGCCCCTAACCGCTAGGTGCCGACAACGGTCCGATAACCCCGGATTGTTCGGTCTACAACCCACCAAACGGCCTCTGACCACCCGCCACGGTGCCAACAACGGTCCGATGACCCCGGATTGTTCGGTCAACAACCCCCCAACGACCCCTAACCGCCTGCCGCGGTGCCGGCAGCGGTCCGATGACCCCGAACTGCTCGGTCAACAACCCACCAAACGGCCCTAACCACAGGGAACCCCAAAGCCCACAAACGCGCCGCCTGACCAAAACCTCGGAGTCAAGACTCGAGGTCGACATCACCGCATCTCTGGACTCCTTGAGGTTCCACCGGGAGCCACCCTGTGATCCGCTGTTCGCTCAACCCCAATTCTTGAAACCCCCACCCCTACGGACCCACTCCCCGCTAATATCCGAAGAGCCGCTTTGACGACTTCTGGTCCCAACTTGACGATGTGTTCGCGTGGCTGGACGGAAGCCGACCGGTGCCGCAGTTGACGGAAATCTGGCCGACGGAGCCAGTCACTGGTTGGCGGCCAGCCCGGCATATGACCTCATGGCAACAGGGCTCGCCGATCGAGCTCATACGATTCGCTGGAGCGAACCGTCTCAAGGTCACCATCGACTATCACCCCATGCAGGGCCGAATCGGGCGACGCACGGTCGAGCCCTATTCCCTCCGCTACTCGAAACAAGGGAAGCTGCTGGTCTTCGTCGTAAACGATAGAGAACAGATCCGCAGCTACCGCGCTGACCGCATCCGCGCAGTCAGCATCGAGCACGAGAGCTTCACCCCCCGCTACCTCGTCGAGTTCTGATTCGCTGTCCGTGCCGGTGAGGTCTACGAACCTGGTCGCCCGAAGTGGACGCATCAGTCCAGCACCCCTCCTACGGGCATGGGACAAGGCTAGGGCGCGCTAGGTTGCCCGGATGGCGAGCCACCCCCCTCTAGTTGCCTGGATGAACCCGTTGCCGATGGAGTTGGCGCCCGCGCTGCGCAAACGCCGGAGCAGTCTGGCCTCAGTGGCGAGCGGCAAAGTCCTCGACCTGGGCGGTTGGTCCGACCATCTCGACAGCTATCAGATCTCCACCGAAGTCGATTCGGTCACCATGCTCGATCGCCTGGGCGACATCAGGGCTGGTACCGCCACACACGATCCCCGAGGCGTTGCCAGAGTCGATGCCGAACCCGAGGAACTGAGCGAACTCGGCCACGGCCCCTTCGACACGATCGTCAGCCTGATCCGCACCCCCCTCGTAGCTGACCTGAATCGTTTCCTCCGAACCCTCACGGAGCTACTTGCAGACGGCGGGCGGCTGCTGTTCCTCGAACCGGTCGCACGGGCCGGTCGAACCGGTCGCCTGCTGGCGCTCGGCGGGCGTGTTGGCCGCGCAGTCGGCGGGTTACACCTCGACTGGGACCTGCCAGCGGAGATCCGAGCATTGGGAATTACGATCACCGATCTGCAGCGCTTCGAAGTGCCGACCCTGTCTGCGCCGTTTCGCCCGTTCGTGGAAGCGAGAGCGCGGCGGCCCCTCAGCTCAGCAGGCACGTAGGTGCCGGGGCGTCCGAGGCTTAGCTAAGGACTCAGTCCGCATTTGACGATGCCTCCCGAGGGCAACAATCGCGGCACAACACGCCACTGACCCACTTCGATCATGCCAATTTGGCGCATCAGTGTGTTGTCGGCCCTGCGCCTTTTCCCTATGACAAAGACAACATGAGCATGACTCAAATGGATTGGAAATAGTGCGTCTTGGCCAAGTCTCTCAAGCGCGGCCTTAGCCTGCTCAGCGGCGTACGAGCGCATCTTGTTCTTCATTTCCAGAATGAGCCATGAGCGTGCATCATCGCACTCTTGAATGGAAATTATGTCGGGTCGCTTGTCGTTCTCAGTGAATGCCTCGCACTCATCGCAGTCAAGTGCGATTACTAGGTCTTCGACGAAAATACTAAGGTCATCCTTGTGCAGTTCCGATCTCCTATCAATATCGCATGAGACTGCCGTGATTTCGCATTGACAGGAAGAATGGATGGCCTGCAAATCCATGATGTCCTGATCTCTGATCACTTCAGATTGTCAACAAGTTCGGCTGTCTCATCTGCCAGATGTTCTGCCACAGCGACGTGCTCATCTTCAGGTATGCCCCAGTCGGGATCGACCTCGACTGGCACTATTACCGTACCGCTGGAGTGACCAGAGCGTTCGAATCTATAGACACCTAAATCCTCAGCTCGTATCTTCGGCGTATCAGGAGTCGGAGCCGCGTTCATCTGTGCCGCGCGCAGCATGCAGTTCGACACTTTGTGAAGAAACTCGGAACTATGTGTCGTGCACAGTACTTTCACGCCCGACTGTGAGAGGGCTACCAAGCTTTGTGCGACGGCGAGGATCGCCTCGGGGTGCATATGTGCTTCAGGCTCATCGATAAGCAAGAGATCGCCGGGCTTAAGTAGATGGTTGATCCAGCTAAGCAGCGGGGCAAGTTCTGCAACCATCGAGGAAGCCCGCTGTACTGGGATGCTCTTGCTTCCCTGCTTGTAGGTCAATGAAGGGACTCGCTCTCGGCCTCGTGCCAATCCAACGTCACCACCGATGAGTCGCTCTAGATACGTTGCGGCCGTCTCAACCTCAGGAGGTGGTTTGCGCTTAGGACGCCTTCGGCGCGATCTCGCGTAACGACTCCTGGAAGGACTAATCAACTCTTGGAGTTCCAATAGAAAGTCCAAGGCGATGCCACCTAAAGCGGCCGGCTCTCTTCCAGCAAGAGCGAGTCCTTCGCGATCTTGCTCCAGGCTAAGGCGCACGACATCTGTCCATGCCTCCAGCAATCCAGATCGCCCTGCCGGTAGGTAGTGGGCTTCTCCGCCCAGGCCAACTGACGGAAGTAGGTGTTCGTCCCACAGGAATCTAGCGAGCAACGAGGAGGCTCGTCGACCGATCATGCTGTCGTGCCGAGATACGCGTTCCTCATTAAGGTCAGTTGTCAACTCACGTAGGAGCTCGGAAACATATGAATGTTGGAAGTCACGAGCAGTCACTCGGGGAAGGCTTACGCTGCTCACAGAGTCTGGATCTATGCCAAACAGAAGGTTGGAATCATCCTTAGATCTAGTGACCGCAGCCGATATCGAGAGTGGTTCGCTTGAGTTCCATCGTTTGAGGTCATCTAGATCGTCTAAGTCGAAGTAGACAGCTAGCCGATTACTTAGATGATCTCCGACTTGATTCAATCTAGAATGCATCCATTCCTCGGCCTTATGCAGGAGCGAGCCGTGTAGTGCGTCCAGGTTGGCTGTTTCTGCTGTTTGCAGACGGGCTAGGAGGTCTTCGGACTCGTTGATGGTTATCAACGGCTCAACAGGGCCGTTGGCTCGTTCTAGCGCCTTGTAGGCAGCGTAGATAGCCTGGGCCATGTAGGTTTTTCCAGTGTTGTTCTTGCCGATGAGGATCGTAAGGGGGTGGAGCCGGACCGTACCCTCTGCGATGGGGCCCAAGTTGCGGACTTGAAAGCTAGGGAGATTCGTCATCGCTGGCCTCCTCTCGAACCGGCAGTGGACACCGACGACTGAATGATATCGGAAGGCACGAAGGTCTCGCTTCACCGATCTGCAGCGCTTCGAAGTGCCAACACTGTCGGCGCAGTTTCGTCCGTTCGTGGAAGCGAGAGCGCGGCGGCCGATCAGCTCACCCGTCAGCTCACCCGAATCGTCACCGAGTTGACAGTGACGGTCCGAGACGGGCCACCTCCGAGCCCGCTGTCGTCGGGCTGATGCAAGCCGATGATGTCCTGCATCACGCCGAGACCGGCTTCGTCCGTCTGCCCGAACACGATGTAGGTACCTTGGCTGTCGAGCAGAGCGGTGTTGGGGCCGGTCGTGAAGAAGAACTGGGCACCAGAGGCATCAGGACCACCACTTCGGGCCATCACCAACTGGCCCGGAACATACCGGTACGGTCCAGTGAGGCCACCACCATCGTTATTGAAGGTCGGTTCGTCGGGGATCGTGTAGCCGGGTCCCGGATCACCGGCTGAATCTGTGTGGGGCGAGCCGCCCTGAATGATGTCGATGCTGGGATCGGTTCGGAACAGAGTGGTGCCGTCGTAGTAACCCCAACGGGCGAGGGTCACGAAATTGTTGACCGTGTTGGGGGTGTTCTCGGTGTCGAGGTCGATGACGATCTCACCCTCGGAGGTGTCGAACACCGCTTGGTAGTTGTGAGCGGGGTTGATACACATCGGCTGCGGACCACCGAAGTCGAGCGTGCGAAGGCTGCTCTTGTCGGCCGCCGGGCAGTCCGGATTGGACGGCTCCGAAATCTCCACCGGTTGTGTGGGCGATGTCGTGCTGACGGCTTCGGTGTCGACAGGGTCAGGTTCGGGTTCGGTCGGGGACTGCGTGGTGTCCGTCTCAACTGGGTCGGAACTAACGATCGGGTCGTCGTCGCCACGGTTCAACAACCAGTTGATACCGACGAACACGATCACGATCGCGACGACACCCGAACCCCAGCGGGTCATCCGCCGCCGGCTTCTGGCTTTCGCTTCGGCTGCCTGCGCCGCGGCGATACGGCTCGCTCGGTTGGCTTTCTGACGGGTGCGTTTGTCGGTACTCACGGCATCGCAGGCTATCGGCTGGACCCGCCAACTTCGGGCCGTGGCCGCAGCTAGCTCAAGATCGTGAACAATATTCCCGCGGCGAGCGGCAAGATCATCGCCACAGCCAAACCCACGACCATCCAGAGAAGTAGGCGACGGCGGCGTTGCTCATACCTGGACACCGTTTGGGTGTGGTGCTGTTGCTGGACGGTCTTTACGCGTCGCTTGCGGGTGTTGGGGTTCGTGGCCACTGCAGTTGAAGCTAGCGCCTACCTGCACGGGCTCCAAGCGTTCTGTAGCCTCGTGGTGTGCGCCGGTTGCCCTGTGTGTTCGCTGTCTGTGTGTTTGCCGCCCTTGTTGCGGGTTGCTCAACGCAAGACGATGCCGATGACACAGACGGCGCAGAAATCGAACAGGAGACGTCAGCGGCAAGCGTCGCCACGACGATTCCGCATTCGGTGGGACTTGTGCGGGTCGGTCCTTCTGCCTACGACCTTGTGTTCACATGCGTCGACGGCGGCGCCGGTGAAATCCTCGCGGTGGGTGTGGGAAGAGACGTCAACAACAAGCCTGTACACGCCTTCGTTCAAGCATTTGTTGGAGAACCCTACATCGGAGTGGAGGTTGGCGAACCGGGAGAAGTAGTGCTCTTTGAGCCGCGTCTCGGGGTGTTGCTCAACTTCACCTTCGACCACGACATCGTGCGGTTCGACAACGTCGATTTCGTAACCGATCTGAATATCGAAACCGGTGAGTACACACCAGCAGGAATCGGCTCGGTGGTCGTTGAATGCCGCAGCTACGAAACCGAACTCCCCGACGAAACGCTTGAGTAAGAGGGCGTCTCAGGCACAGGGGTTGTCTTGCAGGATCATCGGCAAGCGACCCGACCGATAAGTCGTCACCACGCCGTCTTCGACCGTGAACACAACTCGGAAGTTGGCGTCAGAGGCATCAGATGGCACAAAGATCAAGTTGACAGTGTCGGCATCGATCACCTGTCGCTCAAGCTTGTCTCCGAACGTATTGACTATATGTTCGGCGCTGGTTCCGATCCCTATTCCCGAACGTGTAGTGATCGGGCCATCAACAATGTCGACCCGTTCAATTGTGGATGCATGCACCAAGAAGCTGATCCCGGGAGGAGCCGCGGCAGGCGTGACGTGATAGCACTCGCTCAAAGGCTCACAAGAGAGCATTGCCGATCCGCTCACTTCGGCGGCATTGGCAACTGTCAGTCCGAAGGTGACAATGCCGAGTCCCACCGTGCTTATCGACGAGCTACTGCCCAGTTGCGGAACCGCGTCTTCTGCGACATCGGCAACTACCTGAACACCAGCACCGTCGGCTGTACAAACAACCGGAACGTTGACTGGCACCGAAAGCGGAATCGAAGTCGTTGTGCTCGTGGTAATGGGCGTCTCAGTCGGGTCGTCAGCGTCGTCAGATCCGTCGTCGCCACCCGGATCAGCCGCAGTGTCCGAAGTCGTGGTAGACCTCGTGGTCGTACTGCTCGTAGTTGTTGAATCGTCTTCAGAATCGTCGCCGTTGCCCCGACTGATTATGAGAAGGGCTGCGGCGACGATGAAGATTAAGGCAACGAGAGTAACTGCAATCTGACGTGGTGACATGACTCAACCGGGCTGCTTGGGGTGTGATATCGGATAGTTCGGAACTTATCACACGACACTGTGCTATCTGGTGCAAGAACAGGCTTTTGGTTACATCAATGGGATTCGTAGGCCGCCCGGGGCTCGAACCCGGCACCTTGAGATTAAAAGTCTCCTGCTCTACCCGATGAGCTAGCGGCCCACCAAGCAGGCTACAGGCCGCGCTGGGGGCTACGGTCTCACACTCCCGCGTCGGCTTCGATCTTCAACAATCGTTCGAAGTTGGCACGAAGCTCATCGCGACGACTGCGATCATGGGCCAAATTCACCAGTTCCAATGGATCCTCGACGGTGTCGTACCACTCATGATCGTGATCCTCAAAGGAAGCATCGACATCAAAGAGTTTCGGTATCGGTGACCGTGTGCCGTCGCGCTCAATGCCACCGCCGATCCCGTAGTAACGGGCGTATTTGGTGACACCATCGAAGAAGCCGCGGACTGCGTAACGGCAATTTCGAAGCAGCGAAGACTGGGCGCTGTCTTGGGAGAACAACACATGGTCACGCGGACGGGCACCCGGATCGGCGAGCGCCGGGGTCAAGTCGACACCCGACAACGAAGGCGTCTCGTTGAGGTCGACTCCACCAAGCGCGCACAAAGTCGTGGCGAGATCAACATGAGTAGCCAAAGTATCGGTCGTCGTTGCGGCCTCGGTAACACCAGGAACCTTGATGACCAGCGGCACGCCCATGACCTCCTCGTAGACACACGGCAACTTGGCGCGCAGGCCGTGGCTGCCGCAGGCGTCACCGTGATCAGAGGTGTAGGCGATGACCGTGTCGTCGTATATGCCGAGTTCGTCCAAGGTGCTGAGCAAGTCGCCGAGATTCTGGTCAAGTTCCTCATGCAAGTAGGCGTAATAGTCGAGTTGCCGTAGCCAGGCCCGCTCATCGGCGAGGTCCATCCGGCCCACGAAGTGTTCATGGTTGCGCACCTGGCGCCAGGCCCGTTGAATCTCCGGTTTGGAATGGAGATCGTCGTGAAAGTTGGTGGGAAGTTCGCTGAACCGTTCCGGGTAGTCCTCTGACATTGCCTCCACCGGTACCCCCTCAAGTCGCAGGTTGCGCATGAACTCGAAAACCTTGGCGTCTTTGGGGTGCTGGGCCTGGTAACTCGGATGGTCAATCGGAAACCACATGATGTCGTGCGGGTTCACGAGGGCAACCGTGAGATGCCAGGGTTTGTCGTCGTCGGCATGAGCGCGCAGCCAGTTGATCGCATCCGCGGCAATGATCGGATCGAAGAAGCGACCGCTCCAAGCCGACCCTGTGTAATGCACGTCGTTACTCCGAAAATCCTGGTAGCCGTGGGCGGTCATCTCCGGGATGTGCTCGTGCGAAAGATGCCATTTGCCCAGGTAAGCACTGTAATATCCGTGGTCTACCAGGAGGCTCCCGATTGTCGGAATTGCCGGATCGAGAGCCGTGTGAGCCGGAAACGAGACGTTGTCGACCACCCCATGCTCGGCGAGATAACTACCGGTGTAGAGACTCGCCCTAGACGGCGAACATGGCGAGGAGTGTGTGTAGTAGCGGTTGAACGTCAACCCGTCGGTTCGTAGCCGATCGTGCGCCGGAAGGTCAGCCTTGCCGGTCAGCCAATCGTTGCGCCGTTCCTCATCGGAAACGATCAACAAAATGTTGGGTTGCTTGTCCATAACCGCAGCGTAGAACGCTCAACTCAGCCGGGCTATCTGGGAGGCCATAACTGCACGGACGGTTTCTAGGGCTTCGCTGTTGGTGAGGTCATCAATGGTCATGACCTCACCGACATGGATCTGCACCAACGGTCGCCCGCGCCATCCGAGACGGGGGAACCGACTGGTGCTGGGCCAGACCTCATCTGACCCGACAATGGCGATCGGCAACACAACTGCGTCGGCCGCTCTAGCGATCTCCAAGAACCCTCTACGAACCTTGCCGAGGCCGGACTCATCACGTTTTTCAGGGGGCACGATCCTACCCTCGAGCATCACCGCAACGGGCCGACCGTTTGCCAGGGTCTCGACTGCGGTGTCGATCGTTGCCCGCCAGCCAGTACCGGCGCTGATACAACCGGCCGATCTGAGGAAACTGCCCACCAAGGGAATGCCGAAATATTTTGATCGCACCAAGATCCGGGCTCGTAACCCGAGACCCTCAAGCAGCGCGAACCCGACCGGGACATCCAAGAAGCTCCTGTGATTGGCGACCACGACAACGGGCCTTCCCAGTGTGTCGATCGGGCCGTCCGTCGTCTGGCGCGTTCGACAAAACAGACGGCTCACAAATCGCAAGAACACAGCCCTGCGCGAGAACCGTCGTTGATCACGATCAGGGACTGGTGCCACGGCTTGTGTCTAGCGCCCTTTGGACTGGGCGGCACACAAGTTGGGTGTGGCGATGGGTAAGAAACTGCGCTAGTGAACTACCGTCACGGGTTTATGCCCGCTGCAGAACCCGAAGAGATACCCCGGGAGAGTTGGCTGGCGTTGATCGTCGTTACCGCGGCGGCGTTTCTGGTGGTACTTGACGTATCTGTCGTCAACGTTGCTCTTCCCTCGATAGCACGCGACCTCAAAGCGACATCGGTGGAGCTCCCCTGGGTGATCTCCGGTTACAACATCGCCTTGGCGTCACTGTTGCTGCTGGCAGGACGAACAGCAGACCGTCGTGGCCGGAGGGCGACGTTCACGGCTGGGTTGTACCTGTTCCTTGCCGGCTCCGCCCTGTGCGGAATGGCCAATAGCCCAATAACCCTGATCACCGCCCGGGTAGTGCAAGCGACGGGGGGCGCATTTCTCATGCCTGCTTCGCTGGCGATGGTCCTGCCACAGTTCCCGCTCTCCCGACGAGGTGTAGCGATCGGAATCTGGGGCGCCGCTGGTGCGTTGGGAGCGGCCTTCGGCCCCTCTGTTGGTGCTGTGCTGATCAACGTATGGAGCTGGCGGGGGATATTCCTTGTCAACGTTCCGTTAGGACTGATCGTGTCGGTCCTAGCCCGCCGCCTCGTCGCAGAAACGCGTGACGAAACTGCTAAAGGACCTCTCGACCTCATCGGTGTTCCCGTCGGTGTGGCCGGCGTGGCCCTGGTCATGTACGGAATCGTTCGTTCAGAACAGCACGGGTGGACCGACCAGAGTGTGCTCTTGCTGATCCTGGCCGGGATCGCGGTCGTTCCTTTTGTGGTTTGGCGATCGACACGCCACCCTGCCCCGCTGCTTGATCTGTCGCTGTTCGCCGGTCGTCCCTACTCAGTGTCAACTGCGGCGTTCTGGGCCTATTCGCTGGCTTTCACGGCCGGATTTTTCCTCAACTCGTTCATGTTTCAAGAGCTTTGGGGTATGAGCGTGCTGAAGACCGGTTTTGGTCTCACTCCGGGTCCTCTTATCGCCGCGGTGACATCTGCGCGCTTGGGAGGGATGGCCGACCGGATCGGACACCGCTGGATAGTGTCAATCGGCTGTTGGGTGGTTGCTGCGGGCTACCTCTGGATATTGCTGACTTTCACGTCGGAACAGGATTATGTCCTCGTCTACTTGCCGTCTGCGGTCCTTATCGGTGTGGGCGTCGGCGCAACTATCGCCGGTTATCAGAGCGCGGCGATGGCAGAGGTCGGAGTCGACCAGTTTGCGAGCGCCAATGCCACGCTCCGCACCTTTCAACAGGTCGGGTACGCCATCGGCATCAGCGTGGTGAGCACCCTTGCTGCCGGGTTCAGCTACGATGGCATTTACAGCGGTTTCATTTGGGTGATCGCCTGTTTTGTTGTCTCCGGGATGGTGATGCTGATCGGCTATCCCTCAGGTTCAGCCGCCGCCCGCCAAGCCTCAACACACTGATCGGAGACTATGCGAGATGCAGCTTCTCCACATGACGGTTTGACTAATGGGGTCCCAAGAACCGGTCACCGTTGAAGTGCACTTAGCCTGGATCCACCGGTGTGGTGAGGTGTTGGGGGTTGGCGCGTCCACCAGAAAGGCCTCCTGACATGGGAGAATGCTGTTAACGACAACGGTCATTCTGGCCATGTGAGGAGGCACTTCCTGTGAGCAGCATATCTGGTGGGATTGATGGGGTGGAGGTTCGTTTTGATGAGGGGTCTTTGGTGGGGGATGCGGGTTTGTTGTTGGCGGGCACGGTGATGGATCGTCTGGGGCTCGAGGCGATGCTTGATGAGGTGGTGCGCCCGCCGGGGTCGGGGCGGGGGTCGGGGGCCAAGGCGTTGTCGTTGGTGGCGTCGATGCTTGTGGGGGGTTCGTTTATCGACGACGCGGACAGGTTGCGGGCCGGGTCAACAGCTCAGGTGCTGCCGTTTAGGCCGGTGGCGCCGTCGACTCTGGGAACGTGGTTGCGGTCGTTCACTTTCGGGCATCTGCGTCAGTTCGACCGCGCCAACGAGTTGGCGCTTGGCCGGGCGTGGTCTTTGGGTGCGGCGCCGGCTGTTAAAGAGATGACGCTGGATTTGGATTCCACGGTGTGTGAGGTCCACGGTCGCGACAAACATGGCACCGCTTATGGCCACACCAAGGTTCTGGGTTATCACCCGTTGGTGGCGGTGCGCGACGACACCGGCGAGTTCATTCATTCCCGTATGCGGTCGGGTTCGTCTCAGCGCGGTCACGGGCGGTTCGTGTCTGAGACCCTGGCCCGGTTGCGTCGCATAGCACCCGACGCGGAAGTCACCGTGCGCGCCGACGCCGGGTTCTTCTCCTATGAGTTGTTGGACCTCATCGAGACCCACAAGGCGTTCTGGTCGTTCACGATCCCCCAAAACGCCATGGTCAAAACAGCTATAGCAGCCATAGACGACAAAGCCTGGAAGCCCATCGCCTACACCCGCGGCGGCCAAGCCCAGGTCGCTGAGACCACCATCAAAACCGGGCCCCGATCCCGCAGCGCCGAACCCCGCGAACTACGGCTTGTGGTGCGACGTACCCGCCTCACCGGCTCCCAAGCCGAACTGTGGCCCGACTGGCGCCACCACTGCCTAGTCACCAACCGAACCGACCTCGACACCGAAACCGCCGACACCTACCACCGAGCCCACGCCCGAGTCGAACTCGCCATCAAAGACCTCAAAGACAACGGACTAGCCCACTGCCCCTCAGGGAACTTCTTCGCCAACGGCGCCTGGTTGGCCTGCGCCACGCTCGCACACAACCTCGCCCGCTGGACAGCCCGCCTCGGCCACACCCAACACCCCAAACACCTCACCATCGCGGCCACCGTCCGCAACCGGCTCCTGTCGCTGCCCGGCCGGCTCGTCAACCACTCAGGCCGCCACATCCTACGCCTGCCCCTCAACTGGCCCTGGAAACACACCTTCACCACAGCGCACCAACACCTACACAACCTGCCCCTGCTCATCTAAACACCCACCCCCCGGGGGCCGGCACCCCCAGCACACACCCCAACGCCACCAACCCAACCCAACCCCCAACCCCGACCCTGCACGCCCCAACACACCAAACCCGGCGTGAAACCCCCCGCCCGACCCCAACCCGCCACCAGCCCGCGAATCCCGCGCTCACCAAAGGCCAATCGGTGGATTCAGGCTAAGAGCTAGTAGCGACAGCAGGACGAGCGCCGAACGTTCGTTTTGACGGTCAAAGTCCAATACGAGATTGCGTAGCAACAAGCGGCAATCTTCGACTGAGACGGTGGGAGTCATCGAAATTAGTCTGTGGTGTCAGTGAACGACAAGCGTCTCTGTGTATGAGTTCCGTGAATCGAGTCGGTGTCTTCTAGTTGAGGGAAGCGCATTCGTCTCAGGTCGGAGGCGTTTACTTGGGTGCTTCCACTGAACATTCTAAAATAGGTATCGACTAGTTCGCTGTTCAGGAACTCCGCTAGTTGTATCGCTTCGGACTGGTTGATCGGTTTTCGGTCGCGGTGAACAACGTTCACATGGTTCTCAAACGCTATGTAGTCATAGCCCTTGACTGGGAGGTATACCCCGGCGACTACTCGGCGGCGCTGTTCTTTGGCGGTAAAGCGCTTGGTCAGCACGTATGGGCCGTTTGGAAACAGCATTCGTCTATTCGTGTTGGAGACGGCGAAACCTTGAGGTTTGGTGGTCGCAACGGGCCACTCGACACCGGTTGTCTTGATGTTTGCCGGATAAATCAAAGGCACGGATCCAGGGACTCCGGCTTCGGTAAGATACTCGCGGGATCGAAAGTCCACGATGGGCCCTGTTGAGACACTCAAGCACAGCGAAGTCAGGTCGGCGGGAAGTGCCGCTACCTGGCTGGATACATGCGTTTCTGCGGGGCTTGCGGGAAGGTTGATGAATCTCTGGCTGTCCTGGGGCGACACGATGTTGTCATGTAGGACATCGTGGAGTTGGTGAGGTTCGCTGAGATGATCGGAGCGAGTCTCAACTCGGACTAAGTCGCTATCGGCAGGCGTAGACATCTTCAGCGAGAAGATGATCGTTTCTTGGAGCACAGATGAAGACCGAAAGAGCCGGTCACGGCGGTCGAAGAGGATGGCTCGGCGGAACGCGGCTCTGCTCATCAACTCCTTGCGGAATTTTGTGAAGTAGAGACCGTTGGTAAAGGACCGAGGTGTGATGGCGACAAGTTGGCCGCCGTCTTTTACCAGAGCAGTTGCGACTGCGAGGAACGCGGCGTAAAGATTGGGGCAGTCGAAACCGTGGCGACGAAGAACCATCTGGCGGCAAGGATCTCCAGAGTTGAGCTTCATATACGGAGGATTCATGATCGCAATATCAAACCGGCGGTCTCCTGCCCAGCTGAGAACGTCGCAGAAGTCCCGCTTGACGATCCGAGTTTCGAGCGATATCCCGTAGTTGCCAGCGGTGACTCGCGCTTCTCGTGCGGCCTTTTGCAACAGGTTGATCGCGGTGGAGTCGGTCTCCACGAGGTCGACTTCTATGGGTACTTCGATGTGTCGTTCGATGAGATCGGCGATCAAGGCGAGCATCAGTGCGCCTGTACCGGCACCGGGATCGACCACTTTGAGTGGTCGACCGGAGGGTTCAACCAACGATGCGATAGTGCGAGCGACATCAGAAGGAGTCGCGAACTGACCTATGCCAGACCGTTGGTCCCGGTCGGTGCTCTTTTCCAAATCCTCGTTCAGGGAGTCGGCTAGGTGCCTCAGTTTATTGGCCGCGCCGAGCCTACTCGAATCGATTCTCGTGGTTTCGATCACCGCCATGTCGTTCACCTCCGATCCCAGCGGGAATTGTTTTGGAGCATAGACGACCCCTACGACACAGCCTGTGACGCCCGCCAAGCCTCAGTTGTCAGGTGACTCGGCCGTTAGGTGCCTAAGCCTTTAGGTGAAGGTGTATTCGCTGGGGTCGGGGGCCTTGGTCCACTGCTGGTAGGTGTGGATCGGCCAGGGCGAGAGGGTGAATACGTCGCCGTCGGCGTTCTTGTAGTGCGTGTGGGGGATTGACCAGTGGCTCCAAACCATCTGGTCGATCTCGCTTTTGCGGTGAGCGTTGTAGGCGTCGTGGATCTCTGGCCGGGGTTCCATCATGCGATGGTCCCCGTCGAGAATCTGCTCCAAGCACCCCATGATGTATGTGATCTGGCATTCGGAGTGGAAGATGAGACTTCCACCGTGAGCCAAATTGGTGCCGGGTCCGTACATGCAGAACACGTTGGGGAACTCTGGGATGGTTATTCCGAGATAAGCGGTTGGTTCCTCGCCCCAGTAGTCATTGAGGAGCTTGCCTTGGCGCCCACGGATGTCCATCGGCCACAGGAAACGGTTGTGGTGAAATCCGCTGGCGTAACAGATCACATCGACGGCGTGAAGCTCACCGTCGATGGTTCGTACGCCGGTCGGCTCAATGCGCTCAATGCCAGTGCGGATGAGGTCGACATCGTCGCGGGTTAACGCAGCGAGCCACGATCCGTTGTCTTGCAAGGTCCGCTTTCCGGTCGCTGGATAGTCGGGAATGACCTTGGCCAACAGTTCCTCGTCGTCGCCGACCTGTTGCCGTAGCCAACCCTCAAAGAAACCTCGGGTGGCCAGATTTCGTTCGCTGATGGCATATCCGTCGCTGTCGTCGTAGTCAGGGTCGATACGACTGCTGCTCAGATCCCCTCCAGAACCCGGCCAAAACTGTAAGAACCGGAACCAGCGCCCAAAGAACGGCAGGTGGCGGATCGCCCACTTCTGCCCTTCGGGTACTTTCTCGTGGTAGTTCGGGTTGGGGAACATCCATTGAGCCGTACGTTGAAAGATCGACAGATGTTCGACCTGATCGGCGATGGTGGGAGCAATCTGAAAGCCACTCGCTCCGGCTCCGACGAGAGCGAACCGTTTGTCGGTGATGTCAACCGTGTGGTCCCAGCGAGTGGAGTGAAACCACGGTCCCTCAAAGTCGTTGATGCCGTCGATTTCAGGCATTTTCGCGCGGTTCAAAGAACCGACGGCGCTAATGATCGCACGGGCCGGCAGCGACTCTTCAACGCCGTCAGCCGTACGAATCTCAACGGTCCAGATTCCGGTGGACTCGTCGAGAGTGGCTCCGACGACTTCGGTGTCGAAGCGGCAGTGATCGGTGATTTCGTTGCGCTTCATCACGTCGACGAAGTACTGCTGCAGTTCGGGTTGTTGCGAGAAGTACTCCGTCCAATGGTCCGAGGGCTCAAAGGAGTAGCAGTAGAAGTGGCTGCCGACATCAACCCGGGCTCCCGGGTAGCGGTTTTCCCACCAGGTACCACCAGGTCCACCGTTCTTTTCGAGGATCGTGAAGGGAAGGCCGGCCTCCTTCAGACGAACGCCGGCCAACAGGCCCGATTGACCACAACCGATCACCACGACTGGGAAAGCTCTCTTGGCGTCATCTGAAATTTGGTCGGACCAAGCAATGCGATTGACATCGGTGTCGCCCAATCCCATTTCGTCGAGCATCATCGGCACGACTTCTTCTGGGATCTCGGCAACCCCGATGAAGTTCATCATTTCGTGCAGAAGATCAGCATCTGGCTGTGGCTCGGGCAAGACACAGCCGCTGTCGCGGAAGGCGATGATTTCAGGCAAGGCACGGCGCCGCACCTCAGCTTTGGACTCTTCATCCATGTAGCCCTGGTACTCGTTGAGGAACAAGCCGGCAGGTTTGATTTCACCGCGAATCCAACTGAGATCCCCGGTGATGTGAACCATCGTGCACATCAGGGTGGGGATGCTGACTTCTTCGAGAACCGCGGCGATCGCGCTGTCATCGTCGGTAAACGGTTCCCCCGCGTGGGGGTGGCGGGTATCCATTGCCGTAGCCTGCCGCGCCCTGAAGGTATATGTCAGATCGAGTTTGACGAAAAAGAGCGGCTTCGGTTGGTTACCCTCACCCTTGATGCAAGACGAACCGTCTCCAGACACCACCCCCCCACCAAGCCCGGACCAAGACCCCACCTCGCCGGCCGCCGACGATGCCCGCGGATCCGATGCGGAAGTCATCGGCGCAAGCACAGATCTTGATTTCGTGGACGAGGCGCTGGACGCCTTGGACCAGGATGATCTGGAGCGAGCAGAAGAACTAGCCGAACGGCTCCAAAGCTCAGATACTTCGGACCAGAGCTGAGATGATGGGCAGAGGTCGTCTGATTCTGGTCGCCTTGCTGGTCGCAATCGCGGGCTTAGTCCGTTTCCGACGCCCCCAGCGGTCGGCAACCTCGCCAATCGCGGCGTTGAGCCGAGCCCAGCGCCGCGCCGAGATGGCGCGACTGATGGTTCGCCGCGCCTTTGACAGGAGCATGACCAAGGCGCGCCTGAAACTAGCTGCCGACGGGTCACGGCGTCGTCTGCAAGCTGACCTCGAACGTCGTGAAGCCGAAGACGTCGTGGCAGCCCTGGGAGAAATGAAGGGCGCGTTGATGAAGCTCGGTCAGATGGCGAGTTACCTCGACGAAGGTATGCCACCCGCGATGAGTAGAGCGCTCGCCAGTTTGCGCAGCGACGCCCCACCGATGCCCTCGGATCTGGCCCTCACCGAGATCGAACGGTCACTGGGCCGTCCACTCCACGAGGTGTTCACAGAAATCGATCCAGAACCAATAGCTGCTGCTTCGATCGGCCAAGTGCACCGAGCCATCACCACTGAAGGGAAGGCAGTGGCTGTGAAGGTTCAATACCCGGGGATCGCCCAAGCCATAGCGGCCGATCTTGACAACAGCGAAACCCTCGCCAGGCTGCTGAGTATGGTCTACCCGGGGCTTCACCCCGACGACCTAGTGGCCGAACTGCGTGCTCGCATCAGCGAAGAACTCGACTATCACCACGAAGCAGCGAACCAGACGCTCTTCGCCGACTACTACCGCGGCCACCCCCATATATGGGTACCTGATGTAGACCCGGAGCGTTCAACGGATCGAGTTCTGACCAGCGAATTCATTGCCGGACGACCGTTTGAGACCGTCTATGACGAAACGGACGAGGTGAAGGAACGAGTCGCCGAAGTTGTGTACCGTTTCGTGTTTCGCAGCTTGAACCGCCTGCATGTGTTCAACGGCGACCCCCACCCGGGCAACTATCTGCTGGCCGACGATGGCCGCATCGCTTTCCTTGATTTTGGGCTGGTCAAACACTTCGAACCCACCGAAGTAGAGCAGTTCGCCCGGCTGATTCGGGCAATGATTCAACGGGATCCCGCCGAATTCCGCGGCACCGCGGAGGAGGTGAAAGTGCTGCGGGCGGATGCGCCATTTGAGGATCAGGAGATCTTTGATTGGTTTGCTGCCTACTACGAGATGATCCTCGACGATGCCCCTGTCACGTTCACCTCCGACTACAGCGCCGGGCTGCTCCGTCAAACCTTCGATGCCAAGACCCATGCGATCTTGAAGCACACCAACGTGCCGCCCACGTTCGCCCTGATTCAGCGCATCAACCTCGGCTTGTTCTCCATCTTGGGGAAACTGGGAGCCAGGGCCAATTGGAGGAGGATTTCTGAGGAACTCTGGGAATGGACCGACGCGCCTCCCAGCACACCGATGGGCCACGCCGAGGCTGCCTGGCTAGCCGAAAAAACCCAGTCGACATCGAACACGTCGCCGGATCACGGGGTTGGGTCAGAGGAGTTAGCCGGCCTGAGGTAAACCGCTGGTGTCGACCTGCGCCGGGAGGTCAGCCACGGAGGAGAGCGTGGCAACCGGGTCAGCTCGATCGTTCAGGGCCATCAGGTATCCGACTGCCCGTTCCGTCAGAGGGTTGCGCTGCTCCAACGCGTCGAAGGCCGGGGAGTGGTTGGGAACCACAAGGTGCGCCAGTTCATGCACGATCACATGATCCAACACCCAGGGAGGCACATCCACGAGTCGGTTGGAGATGCGGATGTGACCGCTGTGGGGGGAGCAGGAACCCCATCGCTGTCGTTGGGTCTTGGACCAGCGAATCGAAGTCGGTAGTGGCAGATCGAACTTTTCTGCCAGCACCCGAGCGCGGCCGGCTAGGTCGATTCCGTGGGAGCGTCGCTGTCTCTCAATGCGGTCAACAATGTCGCTGACATACTCGGCTTCGTCTCGTGAAGTCATCCAAGAGGGGATCCGTACTCGGATCACCCCCTCAACGATGCGGGCTGAGACGGTTTTGACTCTGCGGTCGCTGCGGATGACTTCTATCGGGTAGCGCGAGGACATGAAATTCGAGGATGGAATATCGGTCATAGGATCAGATCCTGTTTCTGAGGTGTGATTTTTTGGGTGAGCGCTACCCGCTCGCCGAGGTGCCAACTTGTGCCGTCGTGGTGAAACCAACGGCCTTCGAGATTGGGGATCCGGTTGTATTCGTTGCCGAATTGGCGTTCCAGGGCGTAGATGACTCCACCGTGGGCGACAACGAGCACATCGCCGGTTTCGCACTTTCGGCGTAGCCTCTCCAGTCCTTCTAAGACACGCCGCAATACCGACTCGTCGAGTTCCCAACCCTCAGGCCAGACACCGGTGTCGAGTTGACCGGGGAACCGTTCGTCGATCTCTTCGCGGGTCAGCCCTTGGTACAAACCAACATCGCGTTCTGAGAAAGAGTCGTCGATAAGCACGGGGCCGATACCTGTGACCTCTGAGATCACCATGGCCGTTTGGCTGGCTCGCTGAAGGTTGCTGGAAATGATCGCGTCGAAGGAACCGCAATGCGCCGCCGCGTCGGATGCCTGAGCGAATCCGAACTCAGAAAGCTGAGGGTCGGCCTGGCCCTGCCAGCGCCCTAGTTGGTTCCATTCCGACTGCCCGTGGCGGGCAATAAGCACGTTCAGCATGATGGCGCCGACCGTACCGGCGCCGTGTGACAAGATCGGGGATACCACCCCAGGCAGCGAAACTGACCGGTAGCGTTTGGTGATGGCCACGATCCGATTGTTTGCTTCGGCCCGGGAAGCAGCTGGGCGTCGCAGCGACGAATTCGCTGGTTCCACCGTCGGCGACATTCTTGAAGCCGCAGTCGATTGTTATGGATCAGATTTCGAGGCTGTGCTGGAGACATGTGCTATCTGGCGCAACGGCGAACCGACCAAACGGTCCGAGGGCGTCACCGACAGCGACGAAGTCGCGGTGCTGCCCCCTGTGTCGGGAGGTTGACGGCGGGGGTCTGCGGCGTCGTCCGCAGCGCTGGCAACGTCGCGGTGCTGCCCCCCGTCTCGGGAGGTTGACGGCGGGGGGTCTGCGGCGTCGTCCGCAGCGCTGGCAACGTCGCGGTGTTGCCCCCTGTCTCGGGAGGTTGACGGCGTTGTCGGCTCAAAGGCTGGGTATCGTTCAAGAAATGGATTGCCACCGAACATGCGCGGGCGGACCTTACGAGGTTGCGTGGTGAGTCGGGTCGCAGTTCTTTCGCTCCACACTTCGCCGCTGGTGCAACCCGGCGGAGGCGACGCGGGCGGCATGAACGTCTATGTCAGGGAACTCGTTTCCTCGTTGGCCCAAGCTGGAGCCGATGCCACCGTCTATGTCCGACGCTGGGCCGATGCGCTACCCGAGGTTGTTGATGTGGAACCCGGGTTCCGAGTCGTGCACATCGAAGCGGGCCCCGTCGACCTCGCCAAAGAGGCGCTACCCGGAATCGTCGATGACTTTGCTGATCAGGTTCGGGCTTACCTACTGCGCGATCCTGTCGACGTGATCCACGCCAACTACTGGCTGTCTGGAGTTGCAGGTCACCGGTTGAAACACGAACTCGATTTGCCGTTGGTAGCAACCTTTCACACGCTGGCGCGGGTAAAGGCCGAAACTGGTGATCCCGAGCCGCAACTGCGCATCGACGCCGAGATCGATGTGATCCGCTGCTCCGACGTGATCACCGCCAACTCCGTGACTGAGTTGCACGAGTTGGTGTCGCATTACGGGGCCGACCCGGACCGCATTGAGATCGTGCCCCCTGGAGTCAACCACGCCTTCTTTTCGGCTGGGGCACAACACGGAGCACGCCAGGCCCTCGGACTGGGTTCTGGCCCAGTGCTGTTGTTCGTCGGTCGTATCCAGCCTTTGAAAGGCGCTGATGTTGCTGTTGAGGCGCTGGCCGAACTCAACGATCCCGAGGCTCGACTGCTGATCGTGGGAGGGGCGAGCGGTACTGACGGTGACACCGAAGTTGCCCGGTTGGAAAAGCTCATAGCCAACAATGGCCTCGCCGAGCGGGTAGAGATTGTCGAGCCACAACCGCACCATCTGCTGTCGACGTATTACCGGGCTGCCGATGTGTGTCTGGTGCCGAGCCGTTCGGAGTCCTTCGGCCTAGTGGCCCTTGAAGCAGCGGCCTGCGGAACGCCCGTTGTTGCATCAGATGTGGGAGGGCTGCGCACGCTTGTAGAGCACGGTCGCACGGGCTTCCGAATTGCCGGCCGTGATCCGGGTGAGTTTGCCGAGGCAGCTGGTTCGATCTTGGCTTCACCGTTGCTCGCCGATGAGTTGTCACGCAATGCCGCGACTTCGGCCCGGTCCTACACTTGGACGACGATGGCCGGACGGTTGCGCCGTGTCTATGACGACATCGCGGCTCGCATCCCGGTTGACTGCACGTGACCTCCAGGCACTCTCGGTAACGTCGCCTGATGGAGTCGCCTCTCGCCACACCCGCCGAGTTGGCAGCCGTAGAGCAGCGCATCGACGCCTGGCTGGAACAAGCCGCGGCATCGAATCCGCTAGTTGACGCAGTGGAGCGCAGCACTGATGACATCGTCCGCTGGTTCGTCCGTGTACTCGGCGAAGAGAAAGACATCTGGACAGCCTGGCTCACACTGCGCCAGCGCACCCTGCAGTTCGAGACTTACGTGATGCCGGCACCCGAAGAAAACGAAGCTGAGTTCTATCGCCAACTGTTGCGCCGCAATCACAAATTGACCGGTTTGGCGTTTGAGATAGGCGAGGAGGACGCGGTGTTCTTGGCCGGGTCGTTGCCCGTAGCTGCAGTGACCGAAGCTGAACTTGATCGAATACTGGGATCATTGTGGGCGGCCGTCGAGCTTTGCTTCAGACCAGCCCTGCGAATCGGCTTCGCCTCCCGCTTCTCGTAATATTTGAAACTGATCCCATTTTTGGTTGAGTTTCAATCTGTTTCATGTATATTAGTTGTCGACCAGGCGGGACGGCGGTGTACTCGGGGAAGTGTGCATCTTCGTTCCCGCCGGTCCCCCCTCCCCTCTCAAGGGAGAGCGGCCGATAGTTGCAGGTTCATCTCGTCCAGGGCAGCGCGGGCCACTTCGACTGGGTCGGTCCCGTCGGGCTCTGATTGCCAAGCTCCCAGGATTGCCCTACTGGAATTGACGATGATCCCGGTTCCCTGATCAGTGCATCCCGCCACGGCACCTTCAGCGTTTGCACCTTGAGCCCCAAAACCAGGCACCAAGAAAAGCGTGTTGGGCAGGATGTCACGCAACTCTCGAGCCTGAGCCGGCCAAGTAGCACCAACCACGGCGCCAACATCTGAAAACCCGCCAGCACCTATTCGGCCGACGCCCCACTGGTGAACCTTTCGTGCCACCACCGTCGACAGCGAGTCGCCGTCGACAGCCTGGTCTTGAAAGTCTTGAGCCCCAGGGTTTGAAGTGCGCACCAGCACAAAGACACCTTTGCCTTCGTCAGGTGAGCCGATCAGGGGTTCCACTGAATCACCCCCCAGGTAAGGGTTGGCTGTAATCCAATCGGCGTCCATCCCCCGAATCCGTTGTGAGGCAACCAAGCCGGGCGATGAGGTGAGCAGCCCTTGTCGATAGTGAACCGCAGATGAACCGATGTCGGAGCGTTTGGCATCCAAAATGACCGGAACCTCAAGCCTCCGAGCCGCGGCCACAACCCGTTCCAAGACCTGCCAACCAGCCGAACCGTAAGCCTCGTAACACGCAGCCTGCGGTTTCACCGCCGCACAATGGCCCGCCACGACACGCACGATCGACACCATGAACTCCTCGAAAGCGATCGCCACCTGCTGGCGCGGATCATCACTCTGCGCGACCGCAGATCTGACGATCTCACCGGGAATGAGTTCCGGCCGAGGATCCAATCCCACACAAGCAATCGAACCGGTTGACTCACAGGCCGCTGCCAACAAGTCCCCTCCATGCATACGCGCACGCTACCTCGTAGTCCCGCTGCCAGCGATCAGTTCCACGCTGGTCTACAGCCGATCCGATATTGACAAACCTTATCTTCCAAGCACGTAAGAACCATAAGGTCGAGTAAGCTCTATCAAACCATGGACCGGATAACCAACCCGTATCGTCCGGGTGCAGGCACTCCTCCGCCTGCGTTGATTGGACGCGATGAACTCATCGACCGCTTTGGCGTCACGCTGCATCGGACTCTCTCGGGTCGCCCCGGCAAAGGGGTTTTGGCGACTGGCCTCCGTGGTGTCGGCAAGACGGTCTTGCTGAATCGCTTCTTCTCAATTGCGAGCGACGAAGGCGTGAAGACTGCATTCATCGAATCGCCCGAAACGGGTGACTTTGCGAGTCTGCTAGCGATCCGCCTTCGCAGAGTCCTTCTCGAAATGAGCGCCGGAGCCTTCAAAAAGGCGGTTTCAAAAGCGTTGGGAGTGCTGCGGTCGTTCACCCTGCAGTTGCCCGACGGGTCGAGCATTGCCTTGGGGGTGGATCCTTTGGGGGGCTATGGCGATTCGGGAATCCTGTCTGAGGATCTCACGGATGTACTCGTAGCGGTTGGTGAAGCAGCGGCTCAGCAAGACACTGGCCTTCTGCTGGGAATCGACGAGATTCAATACCTGACGCCCGAAGAGCTTGGTGCCGTGATCGCAGCGATCCACCGAACCACACAACTCGAATTGCCCGTATTGCTGGTGGGTGCGGGCCTTCCCCAGCTTCCAGGTCTCGCGGGCGAAGCAAAGAGTTACGCCGAGCGCCTATTCGAGTTCCCCGAAATCGGCTCGTTGACCCCCGAACAAACGAGACAAGCATTGACAGTTCCAGCATTGGAGTTGGGGGTTGAGTACGAAAGCGCCGCGCTCGACCAGCTTGTCGAAGAGTCTCGCGGTTACCCCTACTTTCTGCAGGAATGGGGGTACCACGTGTGGGACGGATCACCACGCAGTCCGATCACAGTCGAAGACGTCAACTCGGTACGAGCGGGAGTTATCGCCACGCTCGACCAGAACTTCTTTCTTGTGCGTCTGAACCGCCTTACGCCGAAGGAGAAAGAGTACCTACAAGTGATGGCCGAACTCGGTCCGGGTCCGCACCGATCAGGTGACATTGCAACACGACTCAGTGTGAAAGTGGAGTCCGTAGCTCCCAGAAGGTCGGCTCTGATCGGCAAGGGAATGATCTACAGCCCCGCTCACGGCGATACCGCCTTCACAGTCCCGCTTTTCGACGAGTTCCTTCGCCGAACCTTGAAGTAAGCGCCCCTCTGTGCGCTCGGTTGTGTGTGGGTGGGTTGCTGCTCTGTGGGGTACGGTGCGTCGGATGAAGCTGCAGATGATTGGTGGCGGCAAGATGGCCGAGGCGCTGTTGGGGGGACTAGTCGATCGCGGCTGGGCGACAGCCGACGAACTGCATGTCGTTGAGCCTGTCGCCGAGCGCCGGGTGTTGCTCGCCGCCAGACATCCGTCGATGTCGATCGGGACCGAACCGATTGACGAAATCGACGCGCTGATCGCGGTGAAACCGGATGTGGTAGCAGCGGTCTTGGGGGGCTTGGCAAAAGCCGGAGTCACCCGCGTGCTGTCTATCGCCGCTGGTGTGCGGACCGAGTTGATCGAACAACAACTACCGGCCGGCACTGCGGTTGTGCGCTGTATGCCCAACACTCCGGCGCTAGTCGGAAAAGGTGCAGCGGCCATCGCCGAAGGCGCCGCGGCAGGTCCAGACGATCTTGATTGGGCGTCCAGCATCATGGGCTCGGTTGGTACCGTCGAAATCGTCGCTGAAAGCGACCTCGACGCGGTGACAGGACTATCGGGATCAGGCCCCGCCTATCTGTTTCACCTAGCCGAAGCGCTGACCGCAGCCGGAATCGCCGAAGGCTTAGCTCCCGAAGTAGCCGATGCCCTCACCCGTCAAACCCTTCTGGGGGCGGCCACACTGCTCTCAGAATCGGGTGAAGACCCGGCAGTACTGCGCAGCAACGTCACCTCACCGGGAGGCACCACTGCAGCGGGCTTGGCCGTGTTTGCCGAAGCCGATCTGGTCGAACTCGTAGGCAGGGTTGTGCGGGCAGCCACGCAGAGATCACGCGAACTCGGAAGCTGACGTCGTCGCTGTGGCTGCCCGATTCGACACCATCTCGTTTCTGTCCGATTACGGGCACGAAGACGAATTCGTCGGCGTAGTCCACTCGGTAATCCGCTCAATCGCCCCGCACGTCGCGATCATCGATGTCACGCACGGAATAGCCCCACACGACACCCGAGCCGGAGGCCTGGCCCTCGCCCGAGCCGCCAACTATCTGTGCCCCGGTGTGGTTGTGGCGGTAGTCGACCCAGGTGTGGGAACCCAGCGGCGAGCGGTCGCAATCGAAGTTGGCGACGGAGCGTCCTATCTGATCGGACCCGACAACGGACTGTTGGCTCCAGCGGTCGGTCTCGTGGGCGGTGCCACACGAGCCATCAAACTGACATCGCGAGACCACCGTGTGCCGTTGGCTGGAGGTGCAACCTTCGATGGCCGTGACGTGTTCGCGCCGGCCGCAGCGCACCTGTGCAACGGGGTTTCACTAGAAGAACTCGGAGAAGATATCGACACCGCCAGCCTGGTACCCGGTGTACTGCCGGTAAGCCACCTGGACGGCGACGAACTCCTGGCCGAAGTGTTGTGGATCGACCGCTTCGGCAACTGCCAGCTGAACGTCGATCCCGTCGACGTTGACCGCTTCGGTTCAACAATGCTGGTTGTCATGCCCAACACGGAGAAAATCGGGATGCGAACCGAGGCATACGACCAGATCCCCACCGGTCGAGCAGGTCTGATGGTCGACTCCAGCGGTTTGCTTTCACTGGCGATCGCGCGAGGATCAGCTGCAAGCGAATTCGACCTGGCCGAAGGCGACGAGATTCGCTTAGCAGCAACCGATGGCAGCACAGCCCAACCTCAAGCGCAACCAGGCGGTGCGACCATCGCAGTCGAGATCCAAAGAAAGGAACGCCCCCTATGAGAAGCGGAACCACCATCGTCATCATCATCTTGCTGGTGCTGATTCTGGGTGCCGGAGCGCTCCAGTTCCTGTTGTTGTGAACAACCCGATGGGTTCCACGGCTTGCTGATGGAGCGCGTGCCATCATTACGGTGATCTCGATAAGGACCCCGTCACCGTGAACCTCGCCACTCTGCTCGAAGACCATCCCGGTAGCCGCACGGCCATCGTTTCCGGTAGCGACCGTGTCTCCTATGACCAACTCCGAACCGAGATCGCTGCCACCCGAGGTGTGCTCCTTGGTCTTGGCCTTGAGCCGGGAGACAGAGTCGCCATTCTTTGCGGCACGAACACACGCTTCGTACGTGCCTGGTACGCGGTGGTCGGCGCGGGCATGGTGGCGGTGCCACTCAACCCGTCGGCCCCAGCGGCTGAGATCCAACGAGAACTGTCCGTTGTCAATGCCAAAGCGGTGATTGCAGGCCCGGCCGGAGTGACACCTCTCGAATCACTCGACCGAACAGCGGTCGCATCGCTTGAACATTGCCTTGCGCCCACAGGTGCGGTACTCGAAGGTGCTGTCGATCTTGATGCTGCGGTTGCTCAAGCCGAACCGGTGCCGATCGTGGATCGAGACGACGAGCAACTCGCCACGCTGCTGTTCACCAGCGGCACTGCAGGCAGCCCGAAAGCGGCCATGCTTACTCACGGCAACTTGGCGTCGAATATCCGCCAGGTGTTGGCACGACCCGAACAAGTGGCCCGACCAGACGACGTTTCTGTTTGCGTCGTTCCGCTCTTTCATGTGCTCGGTCTCAACTCGATTCTCAATCTCTCGCTCTGGGTTGGATCGACGCTTGTGTTGGTTGAACGGTTTGATCCGATGTCGATGGTCGAACTCATTGTTGAAGAACAAGTCAGCACTATGGCCGGTCCGCCGACGATGTGGTCGGCGCTGACCCAACTCGAAGACGTCGATGAAAGGGCATTCTCCTCGATTCGCTTGGCTGCCTCGGGCGCCGCGGCCATCGCTGACCGCGTGGTTGAGGAGGCACAAACCCGCTTCGGAATCCGGATCTATGAGGGTTACGGCCTGACCGAAGCAAGCCCGACAGTCACACTTGCAACCGGTACGGATGCCCCGATCGGTTCGATAGGCAAACCGATTCCTGGCCTGGAAGTACGCCTTGTTGACAGCGACGGTGACGTATTTGTCGGTGACCCGGGTGAGCTGTTGGTGAGGGGCCCCAATGTGTTCAGGGGATACCTCGGCGATCCGGTCGCGACCGCCAGGGTCATCGACGAGAATGGGTGGCTTCACACGGGTGACATCGCAGTCGTTGACGACGACGGTTACCTGTATTTGGTGGACCGGGCCAAGGATCTCGTGATCGTTTCGGGGTTCAACGTGTTCCCTGCCGAGGTTGAACGGGTACTCGTCACCCATCCTGCAGTTCGCGAAGCAGGCGTTGTCGGGCAACCGCACCCACACAGCGGTGAAACAGTGAAAGCCTTCGTTGTTGCCGAAGGCGGCCACATTGTGGAAGAGGACGAGTTGGTGGCTTGGTGCGCCAACGAACTGGCACGCTACAAATGCCCCACCAAGATTGATTTGGTTGATGAAATCCCTCGGGGTATGGGAGGCAAGGTGCTGCGTCGCGAACTGCGGTGACTCGTAAGGCTACGGTTGTTGTGGTGAACGGCCACGAACCCATCCCTGAAGCCACCGTCGCTCGTCTGTCGGTCTACCTGAGGAGCCTTCTGGAGTTGGCTGCAAGCGGCCCGACAACCGTTTCCTCGTTGGGTCTTGCAGACCTCGCCGGCGTCAACGACGCAAAAGTGCGAAAGGATCTCAGCTATCTCGGCCCGCACGGAACCAGAGGTGTGGGCTACAACGTCGACCATCTGATCGTTGAGATCAGCCGTGCGCTAGGGGTGACCAACACCTGGCCGGTCGTAGTTTGTGGACTCGGCAATCTAGGCCAAGCGCTGGCCAACCACACCGGATTCACAGACCGAGGGTTCCCTATCGCCGCTGCAGTAGACACCGACCCCGACAAAATCGGCACCACCATCGATGGCGTAGCGGTGCATCATCCCGAGCGTCTGCCCGAGGTTGTGGCCGAACACGAGGTTGCCATCGGGGTTATCACGACGCCCGCCGAAGCAGCACAGCAAACCCTCGATCTGCTCGTCGAAGCCGGGGTTCGCTCGATTCTCAGCTTTGCCCCCGCGGTGCTTGTGGCGCCCGACGAGATTGACGTTCGCTCCGTCGATCTCTCCACCGAACTGCAGATTCTCGGATTCCATCTCCAACGTCAACAACCACAAGACACCGGCGGGGTCGCCGAAAGCTCCTGAGCCCGGTACCGTTTTGTTGGTCTGGAAATCGAGCGGTGCCACGAGCGACCGCTCCAACGTCGGATTTGAGGAATTTGGCTGTGTCGATCGTTGCGATTGGTTGTAATCATCGGTCGACTCCGCTCGCCAAGCTTGAGCGGATGACCGTCGCTGCCGAGCAACTGCCAAAGGTGCTGAGCGGGTTGTCGGAAGCAGACCATCTCTCTGAAGTTGTGGTGCTGTCCACTTGCAATCGCGTTGAGGTGTACGCCTTCGCCGAGCGCTTCCACGGCGGTTACCAAGATGTACGCGAGTTTCTGGCTCGCCATGCAGGTCTGGCCCCCGAGGATGTGGCTGACCATCTCTACGCATACCACGACGCTGACGCTGTTCGCCATCTATTCTCGGTCGCCGCAGGACTTGATTCCGCCGTTGTCGGCGAACATGAAATCCTGGGGCAGGTGCGGGACGCTTGGGATTGTTCCGTCACCGAACACGCCGTCGGATCGGTGCTTGGTGCTCTCTTCCGTCACGCCATTGAAGTGGGAAAACGCGCCCGGTCTGAGACTTCAATCGGCCGTGGAATCGCCTCGGTCTCACAAGCTGCAGTGGCGCTGGCCAACGAACGCATCGGCGGCATAGCCGGGCGCTGCGTATTGGTGATCGGTGCTGGTGAGATGGCTGAAGGAACCGTCAAATCTTTGGCCAAGGCCGGCGCTTCGGAGATTGTTGTAGCCAACCGCACATATGACCGAGCCGAGCAACTGGCCGCGGCCTGCGACGGCACAGCCGTGCATATTGAGGAACTCCCTGACGCTCTTTCGCGAGCAGCGGTGCTGGTAACCACCACCGGAGCTCAGGAACTGATCCTGCAAGCCACGGATGTGGCAACGATGTCCGCTCGGCGCGGCGAACTACCGCTGGTGATCGTTGATATCGCCGTTCCCCGTGATGTCGACCCGGCAGCCGGCCGACTCAAAGGAGTCACACTGCTCAACATGGACGACATCGGCGATTTCATCGATGGTGGCCTAGAAAGCCGCAACCGCGAAGTGGCCAGTGTCGTAGAGATCGTCGACGCTGAAGTTCAGCGCTACCAATCGATCACCTCAGCACGTGAGGTGGCACCGCTGATCAGCGCGTTGCGTCAGCAGGCCGACGAGATCAGGCTGGCAGAACTCGAGCGGATAACCGCGAAACTGTCGGACCTCAATGCCGAACAACTGGCGGTCGTCGAAACTCTGACCAAGCGGATCGTCAACAAGATGTTGCACGGGCCGTCAACGCATCTCAAAGACGCTGCAGGACGCGCTCGCGGAGATCGTCTAGCTGAATCTCTGCGGGATCTCTACGATCTCTGAGGCAAGGCACCGCACAATGCTCGCTGCCACACGTCAAAGCCCTTTGGCTCTGTGGCAGACCCGTCATGTGGCGTCGCTGCTGGTCGGGGCGGGTCTGGTGGAGAGCCTGGAAGAACTCGCGGTGTCGACCGCGGGTGATCGACGAACAGACACTCCAATCCACGCAATGGGCGGTAAGGGAGTCTTCTCCAAAGAAGTACAACAGGCGGTGCTTGATGGTCGCGCCGATATCGCAGTTCACTCCGCGAAAGACCTCACGTCTTCTACACCCGATGGGCTGCTGCTTGCGGCGGTGCCACAGCGCGGTGATGCCCGTGATGCGCTGGTGGGAACCCGCCTGCAAGATTTGCGTGAAGGGGCCCAAGTCGCCACCGGATCCGTGCGCCGACGCGCCCAACTAGCTTGGCACCGTCCGGACCTGGAGTTCTCTGAACTGCGTGGCAATATCGCAACGCGTTTGAAAAAGGCCGAACAGTTTGACGCGATCGTGATGGCCATGGCAGCTATCCAACGCCTCGAACTAGACATCGAAGTAGTTCAACCACTTGATCCTGAGGTGATGGTCCCCCAAGTTGCCCAAGGTGCGCTGGCAGTCGAATGCCGAGCAGACGACGAAGACACGATTGCTGCGCTGCGTGCTATTGAGGATCCCAGAACACGGCTAGTCGTGGATGCCGAACGCGCGTTTCTTCACGAACTCGGCGGCGATTGCACGCTTCCAGCGGGTGCGGTTGCAGTGCTCAACGATGCTGCCGGCGGTGACGGCAATATCGAAATGGTAGGAATGCTGGCCTCACTAGACGGTCAGACCCTGGTTCGTGAACAACGCCGCGGCACAGACCCGGATGCTCTCGGCCGTGGCGTGGCCCGCTACCTGCTTGACGACGCTGGAGGCCGCGCTCTGCTAGCGGAATCCCGATGGACAGACAATGGCTGAACGTCCCCTCGACGGTGTTCGGGTGGTGGTGACCAGGGCCCGCCATCAAGCTGGGGGGCTTACCGACGCACTAGAAGAACTTGGCGCCACAGCAGTCGTCGTGCCGGTGATCGAGATCGTGGACCCCGCCGATGGAGGTGCTGGCTTGCGAGAACATCTCGCCGGTCTGGACCCTGATGACTGGCTCGTGATCACCAGCCCCAACGGCGCAAACAAAGTCTCCGAAGCTCTGGCTCTGGCACCGCTGGCCGAGGGGGTCTCTGTTGCCGTGATAGGCCCCGGCACCTGCGACCGTGCCCAAGAGTTGGGCATCGAAGTTGATCTCGTCCCGGATACCTCAATTGCAGAAGGCCTGCTCGAATCGTTTGCTCAACCCAGCCACCCGGACGCGACGGTTCTATTGGCCCGCGCTCATGAAGCTCGCAGGTTGCTTCCAGAAGGACTCCGCGAGCTGGGATGGACAGTTCACGATGTAGCGGCATACCGAACAGTCGGCGTACCGGTCAGCGACGCCGACATCATGGCTTGTCGTCAAAGTGATGTGGTGGCGTTCACCTCGTCATCGACGGTCAGTCATCTGTATGCGGCTGTTGGCCCTGGCAACCTCCCCGAAATCGTTGCCTGCATCGGTCCAGCGACAGCCGCCACCGCACATGGGTTGGGCCTGACGGTCAGCGTTGTAGCCGAACCCCACACCATTGGCGGACTCGTGTCCGCAATCGTCGACTTCCACGGGACCGATTGCGGCTCCGACGCCACCAAAACCGAGCGGTAGAGTTCGGTCTATCTGGGGCTGCTAACCTCGGTCCGGACTCGGGACTCGTTCTAGAGTTGCGATCAAACAAGACAGGGGGTCAATTAAGACCATGTTGAGATTTGCTGAGGAAGTCGTTCTCCTGTTGTTGCGTGACGACGACGGGAAGTTCGTGCATGTGCCGAGTTGGCTACTGGACCGGATCCTTGCCGGTGCAGTGCTGATGGACTTGGCGATGGAATATCGCATCGACACCGACCCGGAGAGACTGGTTCTGCTTGATGACACACCAGTTGGCGACAGCCTTCTAGACCCGACGTTGGCTCGAATCGCGCAGGACCGGGAAGGTGCGGAGCGTGACGCCCGTTATTGGGTTGAGCAGGAAGCCACACACGCCGAAGAGATCCGCGAGGAGGCGCTCAACCGTCTTGTCGAAGTCGGGATCCTGGAACGTGAAGACGACCGCTTCTTGTGGGTGTTCAAGTCACGCCGCTACCCGGTCATCGACGGCAAAGCCGAACGCGAAGTGAAGCTGCGGATTATGGGCGTGCTGTTCAGCGACGAAATCCCGGATCCGCGCGATGTTGTGATCATCTGCTTGGCTGACGCTTGTGGTCTCTTCCGGGAACTACTACCCAAGCGAGAACTCGAGCAGGCATCTGTCCGAATTGAGCAGGTGCGCAAGCTGGACCTCATTGGTCAGGCGATGGCTCAGACCATCTACGACATGGGGGTGTGGCTGGCCGCCAGCCGCATTGAGGGCCGTATGTTCTAACGGCGCGGTGCTTTCCGCTCTCGTTCGCTTCGCGCTGTTCGCTCCGGTTCGCTTCGCTCTGGGCCTGTTAGGCCCTAACCTTGCAGGGTGCCGTTTCCTCAACGCCGCCTGCGCCGCCTGCGACGAACTCCCGCTTTGCGGCGGCTCGTGTCCGAAACACATCTTCATGTCGATGACCTGATCGCCCCGCTATTCGTGCGGGAAGGCATCGACGAACCGCAGCCGATCTCGTCGTTGCCCGGCCATTACCAGCACACTCGCGAGTCGCTGCGAGCCGAAGTGAGCCAACTTCGAGACCTTGGCGTTGGCGCGGTCATGCTCTTCGGGATCCCGCAAAGCAAAGACGCCGAAGGATCAGAAGCTTGGAACCCCGATGGCATTGTGCAAGTCGCCCTCGCTGAACTGCGTGAGGACCATGACGACGAGATGGTACTGATTGCCGATCTGTGTCTTGACGAGTACACCGATCATGGTCATTGTGGCGTGCTGGACCCCACCGGTCAGCCAGACAACGACGCCACCCTTGAGCTCTATGCGCAAGTCGCTGTCGCCCAGGCACAAGCCGGTGTCGACATCGTGGCACCCTCGGGAATGATGGACGGACAAGTAGCAGCCATCCGCAAAGCCCTCGACGAAGCAAACTTGGAACGAATCGCCATACTCGCCTACTCCGCCAAATACGCGACCGCTCTCTACGGCCCTTTCCGTGACGCGGTCGACGTGACCATTGTCGGTGGAGGTGACCGACGCGGCTACCAGCAAGATGTGGCCAATGCCCGAGAGGCAGCCGAAGAAATTCGCGAAGACATCGCCGAAGGTGCAGACATAGTGATGGTCAAGCCGGCTCTGCCGTATCTCGACGTGATCGCTCGTGCCCGAGCCGAGTTCGACATTCCCATCGCGGCGTACCACGTGAGCGGCGAATACGCGATGGTTCACGCCGCCGCGCAATTGGGCTGGTTGGAACTTGAAGCCGTGGCGTTCGAGCACACTCTGGCTATCAAGCGCTCCGGAGCAGATCTGATCTGCAGCTACTTCGCACGTTTGCTTGCCGAGAGACTCCAGTGAGTAGCGGCCTTTCCAACAGCGCGCTGTTCAACCGCGCTCTGTTCGACCGCGCTGAGGCAGTCATCCCCGGAGGTGTCAATTCGCCGGTGCGGGCCTTCGGGTCGGTGGGCGGGACACCGTATTTCGTTGCCCGAGCGAGTGGTCCCTATGTATACGACGTCGAAGGAAACCGCTACATCGACTACGTCCAAAGCTACGGCCCGACGATTCTTGGTCACGCCCACCCGGCTGTAACCGAAGCGGTGCAAACTGCTGCGGCTTTGGGCACAAGCTACGGTGCGCCGACTCAGGGCGAGGTTCGCCTAGCCGAAGAGATCACTCGCCGCGTCGTTGGTTTGGAAATGGTGCGGCTCGTGTCCAGTGGCACCGAAGCGACGATGACCGCTATTCGCATGGCGCGCGGAGCAACTGGGCGCGATCGCATAGTGAAATTCGCCGGCAACTATCACGGCCATAGCGATGCGCTGCTGGTGGCAGGCGGGTCGGGAGTTGCCCAGCAAGGTTTGGTCGGTTCGTCAGGAGTTACAACCGGCGCGGTAGCCGACACCGTGGTGGCGCCCTACAACGTTGTTCCCGAACTTGACGAAACGGTTGCAGTGGTCGTTGTCGAACCGATTGCTGCCAACATGGGTCTCGTAGAGCCGGTAGCCGGTTTCCTTGAGGGCCTTCGTCAGGCTTGTGATGAGGTCGGGGCACTGCTGATGTTTGACGAGGTCATCACCGGTTTTCGCCTTTGTTTCGGGGGAGCGGCCCAGTGGTACGGTGTGCGTCCCGACATCTGGTGTTTCGGCAAGGTGATCGGCGGTGGTCTGCCGATGGGAGCGATCGGCGCTTCAACAGAGATCATGAGCAACCTCGCACCGCTGGGAAGCGTCTATCAGGCGGGCACCTTGTCGGGGAATCCGCTGGCTACCGCGGCAGGACTAGCAGTCCTCGAACAGTTGACCCCCGACTCCTACAGCCGGCTGACCGAAATCTCGGCGTATTTGCAGGCAGGCTTGGCCGCAGCTTTCGACGACGCGGGTGTTGAGGCTTGCGTACCGAGGGTGGGGCCGCTATTGGGTTTGTTCTTTGGCAGCGAGCCCCCAACAGATTTTGATTCCGCCAAGACGATCTGTGACAACGGCATGTACCAAAGGTTCTTCCATGGGATGCTGAGCCGTGGCGTGGCTTTCGCTCCGGGTGCCTATGAGGCAGTGTTCACATCACTGGCTCACACTAATACCGAACTTGACGCCACGATTGAGGCATGTCGCGAAGTGGCCAAGGAGATGGCATGAAGAAAAAATGGCTGATAACTGGGGTTTTGGTGGTATTGGCAGCGGTAGTCGTAGCACTCTGGTTGCTGTTCTTCCGTGACGATGCACCCGAAGCAGTAAGCACCGAAGCAGGTCTGGAGCAACTCCAAGAAGACCTCGCAGCCACCGATGACGACTCAGACGATGCGCCCTCGCTCTCTGGCTATGACACAGATACAGATGACACAGCTACAGAGGTTGAGGCCGATCCTGAACCATCAGATGAACCAGAAGCTGAGTTGAGTGTCGACCAGAGTCCTCGCGGTGGTCCCGCCAACGGTACTTGGACGGTTGATGATGAGTTCGGTGACTTCGATTTTGAAACGGCCAGCGGCTCTTTTGCTGGTTTCCGTGTGGAAGAGGAACTGACGGTCGGCGAAGTCACAGCCGTGGGACGCACCGGTGGCGTGACGGGTTCACTCACAATCGAAGACGGAACACTTGCCGCCGCTGAGATCACCATCGACATGACAACGATCGAATCCAACGACGGCCGCCGCGAGAATGCCATCCGTGGTGCTGTCGGCGCCCGTGACTTCCCGACTGCGACGTTCGTGCTCACCGAGCCACAACCCATTGACGTTGCCGCGCTCGAAGCAGGTGCCACGTTTCTTGCCGCGGTGGTCGGCGACCTGACTGTCAAAGGCACCACAAATCAAGTGGCCTTTTTTCTGCAAGCCACAATCGTCGAACCCGGCATCGGTCTCATAATCGGTTCGACTGAGATCTTCTGGGAAGACTTCGGCATTACGCCACCGCGTGCGCCGATCGTGGTGTCGGTAGCAGAACACGGCACCGTAGAGTTCCAACTCATCGTCCGCTCTGGCTAGCTCTGTCAGCTAACCGGCTCTGCTAGCTGACAGAGCAGGGCAGGTGTTTGATGCCGTTGATGAAGTTGGAGCGCAAGCGCTCAGGCGGGGCTGTGGCTCCGATATTGGGGAAACGCCCCAGCAACTCGCGGTACATCACACCGATTTCCCGTCGCGCCAAGTGAGCACCCAAGCAATAATGCGGACCCGGTCCGCCGAAGCCGATGTGATCGTTGGGGTACCGACTCAGATCGAACCGCTCGGGATGTTCGAAAACAGCTTCGTCGCGGTTGGCTGAGTTGTACCACAACACCACCTTCTCGCCTTTGGAGAACTCATGGTCTCCAAGTCGCGCACCGTCGGTGGTGACTGTGCGTCGAAAATGAATGACCGGTGTCGCCCAACGCACGATCTCTTCGACCGCGGTTGGGGTGTTGCCCTCGAGATCAGTGAGCCAAGCCTGGCGCTGCTCGGGATGTTCGGTGAGGGCCACCAGCCCGTGACTGATGGCATTGCGGGTGGTTTCGTTGCCAGCAGCACACAACAGTACAAAAAACGACGCCAACTCCTGGTGGCTGAGCTGCTCGCCGTCGATCTCGGCATGGAGCAAAGCGGAAGTGAGGTCATCGGCGGGTTCGTCGGCGCGGAAGGCCGCCAACTCGGTCATGATCCCAGCCAAAGACGCAGCCGCATGCAAGAAGGCCTCTAACGCGTTCGTTCCCTCGGGAACGTACTCAGGGTCGCCTGCCGACAACAAGATGTTGGTGTGATCGAACACGTCTTGGTAGTGACTCGGCGGAATACCCATCATCTCGCAGATGATCTGCAGCGGTAAACGGGCAGCCACATCGGTCACGAAATCGCATTCACCCACCGCAGCCAAATCGTCGACGATCTCCGCAGCGACCCGCGCCACCTGCTCCTCCACGCGGGCCAGAGTGCGCGGCGTGAAACCGCGAGACACCAGCCGCCGGAGGCGAGCATGGCGAGGATCGTCCATATTGATCATCGAGCCGAGGAACTCGTTGAACTCGGTTGGCAGATCCGTGATCTGGGTGCCTTGACCTGAGCAGAACAAATCGGCGCGGCGACTGGCCTCAACGATGTCGGCGTGTCGGGTGATCGCCCAAAACCCGGGCCCAGCGTGGGTGATCACCTCGCCGTCAAGGATGTAGTCGCGCTCCTCGCAGAAACGGATCGGATCTTTCGCCCTCAACACAGCAAAAGCCTGCTGTATCTCCTCTTCGGGACGAACCCAGAACTCCATGATGTTGCCCAAATCGATCTCGTACAGTTCCATGACCCACCTCCGATCACTATTGCAGTTGTTCTGTAGTATTGGTTTCTATCTAGTTTGGACCACAGCATGGCACGGCTTTGGAAAATGGGCCATTGTCTGGGGATGAAACAAGAACCGATTTTTCGCCATTTGGATCGGCTGGAGTGGGAAACCGCGGCTGATCAGAAAGCCGAAGTCGCCGCGCTCGCCGCGCAAGCGGATGCTCTCGGTGCCCGACGCAGCCGACTCACCACCGGTGAGCTCGGCTTTCACAGCCACATCTCAGAAATGCCGCCGGGATTTTGCGTCCCGCCTCATACTCATGACATAAACGAGGTCATGGTGATCCTCAACGGCAACGTGGAAGTGACCAACGGGGTTGTGCTCAACGCCGGGGACGTTGCGGTGATCCCCGCAGGCCACCAGTACGGTTTCACTGCGGGCGAGCAGGGAGTGCGCTTCTTCGTGGCTCGCACCGCCGACGCCGCAACCAACATCTAATAGGAGAAAACGATCATGCGCCACGGATTCAAAGTCTTCGATGCGGACGCACATGTCGTCTACCCAGCCGATCTGTGGCAGACGTATCTGCCTGAGCGATTCAGGCACCGACTCGACCGCCGCAACCCCGCGGGACTCGAAACCTACAACCCGGTGTTGGTCGACGGCCGTTACAGCCAACACGACGTGAGCCTCTACGGGCAGTTTCAGAAAGCGATCAACTGGACTTATGAAGATATGGTCGCCCAGTACGGTGAACTTGCCACCGATGGATTCACCGGTGATCGGGTAGCCAAAGCGCTCGCAATCGACGGCGTTGACTGCTGCGTCATCTACGGACCCGAATACGACATGTGGCTCGCCGGTATCGACCCCGAACTGCAAGCGGCGATGGCAAGGGCCTACAACCACTGGGGTGCAGACATGCTCGAAGCCTCAGACGGGCGCGTGATGACCGCCGGCCCGGTCCCCCTCAACGATGTGAGCCGAGCGCTCGAAGAGATCCAGTACGCCTATGACCACCTCGGGGTTCGCTGCTTTTGGACTCGACCCAACCACACCAACCACCGCGAACTCGGTGACCGCTACTACGACCCCATCTACGAACTGCTCCAAGACCTCGACTGCGCCTTCGCCACCCACGAATTCATGGGCCTCAACGCTCAAACCGAGGGCGTCGACCGTTTCAAGACCTTCACCGAATGGCACACCGTGGTGCATGTCCACGAAGCCCAGAACGCCTGCCTCTCAATGATCGTTCAAGGAGTGTTCGAACGTTTCCCGAAGCTGCGCTGTGCCTATCAGGAAGCAGGGTGTGGGTGGCTTCCGTCCTGGCTGCATCGCATCGACGAACACTTAGAGATGGCAGGAGCAGCCGAGTGCGGTGATCTCACCATGACCGCCACGGAGTATTTCAAACGCAACTGTTGGATCAGCACCGAATGCGAAGACCCCTTCGTGGCCGACGTCATCCGCTGGTTGGGAGACGACCACATCCTTTGGGAAAGCGACTTCCCGCACCCGGACTCCAAATACCCGGACGCAGTCCAGTACTTCCTCGATCTCGAACCGGAACTGATCAGCGAAGAGAGTAAACGCAAGATCCTCTGGGACAACTCCGTCGACTTCTACCGTTTCCCCGACGACTACCTACCGACCGAGTTCATCGAGGCGACCGAGATCGTGGCCCAACCCGCCGCACGATGAGCCGGAGCCATCGAACCGGTATTTTCCGCCGACCCCATCAAGCGGTCGACTACGACCTGCTCACCACACGGCTCCCGCCACCGCCCGAATACCTCGAAACCGCCTATCTCGACGATCCGGAAACGATCGCCCACAAGCAGCTAACCCGACTACAGAACCGTGTCCGAGCCGCTTTCGAAGTCCCGTTCTTTCGGCGCCGTTGGGATGCCGCTGGAGTCAACCCCGACGATCTCCGTTCGCTCAACGATCTCAGCCAACTCCCGAGCTACACGGTGGACGACATCCGCGAAAGCATCGAGGCCGATCCGCCTTACGGCGACTACCAGGGTGTGAGTGTCGAACAGGCTGTTCACGAGCCGATGCGTGTCTACATGAGCGGCGGCACCACAGGTGTGTCCAGACCGACGCTGTACACCGCATGGGACCGTGAAGCCGGAGCGATCCTCAGCGCCCGAGCGCTCTACATGCAAGGAATTCGCCCCGGAGACGTGGTGATCAACGCCTGGGCCTACTCCACCCACAACGGGGCCCATGCCATGGACGAAGCGTTGTATCGCTGGCTCAACTGCGTCGTGCTGAGTACCGGAACCGGGAACGTGACCCCAACCCGCAAACAAATCGAACTAGCTGTGCAGTACGGAGCCAAAGCGATCCTGACCACCGGTGACTACCTGCTGCACCTTGCCGAAACCGCCCGCGAAATGGGACTCGACCCCATCACAGACCTACAACTGCGAGCGCTACCCAACATTGGTGACAAACAACGACTCAGCGAAACTTTCGGCGCGGCCGTCTACGACTCCTACGGCTTTCATGAAGTGCAGTGGGTAGCGATCGAATGCGCTGCGGGCGACGGCCTGCACATCTTCGAAGACGCTTTCATCGTGGAAATTGTTGATGTCGAAACCGGCGATCTGTTGCCCGACGGGGAGCAAGGCGCGGTCTGCATCACCGAGATCTACAAAACCGGCAGCCCCCAGATTCGTTACAACATCATGGACCTCTCCACGCTGTATCCCAGAGGCCAATGCGAGTGCGGAAGCTGGCTGCGCAAGATGGCCACCTTCGCGGGACGCGGCGACAACATGGTGAAACTCCGTGGTGTCAACATTTGGCCCGAAGCGCTAGGTGAGATCGCCTCAAGCGTCCAAGGAGTAGGCGACGACTATTTCGTGGTGGCCAACCGATCAAACAACCGAGACGAAATGACCGTGAAGATCGTGAGCGAAGCCGATCCGACCGATTTCGAAACGTTGTCCGATCGAGTTGCCACCCAACTCCACCAGACAACCGGTGTGCGGATCGGAGCCGAAGTGGTCACCCCCGGATCGCTCGACCATCTGACCGGATTCGGTACTGCCGCCAAGCTCATCCGGTTCCGTGACGACCGATGATCGACTACTGGTGCAACGCTTTCACGCCCGACCGAGAGGCGCTTTGGGCAGAAGTGATCGCCCGTGACGGTCTGAGTATCCGTACTCGCGGCGGCGACCGCGAAGACGGTTTTTGTGAACCGGCGGAGATGGTTGAACGAATGGACCAGGTGGGTGTCGATACTGTCGTGCTGCCCGTGTGTGAACCAGAGAGTCAACTCGCGGGTGATTCACAAGATCCGCCGGCACTCCAAGAATTCGCCCACTACGCGCTACGCGAATCTGAGATGGATGGCCTAATTGCGACACATCCAGGGCGGTTTGTCGGGGTGTTCAGCGTCAACCCCGATGCGGGCGCTGCGGATCTGGCCGCGGCTGCGGAAGTTGTCAACACTGAGTGGTGCGTCGGCCTGCATAGCCACACCCATAGTTGGGGCCGACCATTCGATCACGCCGACTATTGGCCGTACTACGAATTGTGCGCTCAGAACGGCATTCCCTTCACGATGCAAGCCGGAGCTTCGGGAGGCGACATGGTCCACGAGTCCGGTCATCCGAGCGCGATCGCCAAGCCCGCCAGAGATTTTCCCAACGTGTCGTTCGTGCTGTCACACACCGGAGCGCCTTGGGTTGCCGAGACCATCGAGGCGGCCATGAGGTTCTCCAACGTGTTCGTTGGAACTGCCACTCACCCGCCCCGGCGTTGGCCAGTCATGCTCGTTGAGTTCATCAAGGGTCAGGGCCGACAGCGTTGTCTTTTTGGTACCGGGTTTCCGCTCACCGGCCATATTCGTTCGATACGCCAGCTCCAGGATTTAGCACTCGACCCTGAAACCGTTGAAGCTCTGCTTGACGGCAACGCACGTCGTATCTTTAGTCGTATCCCTCAACCCGTCGCCGCATCGCAAGGGAGCTGAAATGGTCGGCACCACCTATAACGTCCAGCCCGTCCCACCCGACGAAACCAGCACCGACTGGTTTGATTTCGCCCCGCTGCGAGTTGGGATCGAATACCGCAAGGTCGATCCGGCCGCCCTCGCCGATGTCTACGGTGACAACGCTGAGCACATGGCTGAGATCGACGAGCACTCGCCCGAGGGTGGATTCAGCGACGAGGGCATCTCGGTCCATGTCGTTGCCGACGGCCACGAATATCTGCGCTTTGACGCCTTCGTCGACGACCCGCACTACCACTACATCGACAAAGAAGCCGGGACCAACACCATTGTTGAGTTCGACAAGGTGGCGCACGGACCGGTCAAGCCCTGGGTGCTCGACCAGCTGCGCAATCGCCTGCCCGAGATGCTGAGCCATGCCGGTGCAGCCGATATGGCCGAAACTCTCAGCTCCGAACTCGGAGCGCAAATCGCCGAACAGGTTGAACGCCATCTACAAGCGATTGGTGAGTTGTGACTCTGAGGGTTGTTCCAACCACTCCAACTTTGGGGGCAACGGTTACCGGGATCGACCTGGCCAGCGTCACTGCGGGCGACATCGAAGCTGTTATCGCAGCGATTCTCGAACACAAAGTTCTGTTTTTCACGGGTCAACACCTCAGCGGAGAAGCACAGCTGGCCTTCGCTCGGCACCTCGGTGAGATCGATGTCGCGCCCTTCGGCCCGAAACACCCCGACCACCCCGAGATGACCGTGCTCGATCAGGTCTCGCCGAAGAACCAAGGCGCAGATGCCTGGCACACCGACAACACCTACCTTTCGTGCCCGCCGTCTTTCACGATCCTTCAATCGGTGATGCTGCCCGAGCTTGGCGGCGACACCTGCTTTGCCGACATGTACGCGGCATTCGACGCACTGTCGCCACAGCTGCAGGCGTTTCTCTGCGAGTTGACCGCCACCCATGACCTGACCAAGACGCTCAAGCGAGCCATCGCGGACGGCAACGCCGATGTCGATCTCGCCACGATGCAGCAACGGTGGCCACCAGTGCATCATCCCGTCGTGCGAGTCCACCCCGACACCGGCCGCAAGGCGTTGTTCGTCAACGGCAACTTCACCACCAAGATCGACGGCCTCACCCGCGCCGAGAGCGAGGCGTTCCTCTCGATGCTGTTGGAGCACATCAGCTCTCCCGCATTCCAATGTCGCCATCGTTGGACTGGTGGCACGTTGACCATGTGGGACAACCGCTGCGTACAGCACTACGCGGTGCCCGACTACACCAGCCGCCGAGTCATGCACCGCCTGACCATCACCGGCACCAAACCCACCGGACCTGCCGGTTAGCCGTTGGCTCGGTGGCTCCTCAGCTCGCGGTAGTGGGTGATGAGGGCGTTGGTGGAGGGGTCGTGGTTGAGGACTGGGGGCTCGGCGGCGCTCAACTCGGGAGCAATCGCGGTAGCCAGGGACTTGCCCAACTCGACACCCCATTGGTCGAACGAATTGATTCCCCAAACCACGCCCTGGGTCAGTGTCTGGTGTTCGTACAAGGCGATGAGTTGACCCAGAACCGATGGGGTCAAGCGCGGCGCCATGATCGTGGTGGATGGCCGATTTCCTAAAAACGTGCGGTGCGGCACCAAAGCGGGATCGATCCCGCTCGCAGCGACTTCTTCGCTAGTCCTACCAAAAGCCAGAGCCTCGGCTTGGGCCAGACAGTTGGCAACGAGCAGATCATGGTGGTCACCGGGCGCGTCGCTGTGATCAGGGTTGGCGAAGACGATGAAATCACACGGCACGATCGTGGTGCCCTGATGCAGCAACTGATGAAACGAATGTTGCCCGTTGGTACCAGGCTCACCCCACAGAATCGGTCCGGTTTCGTAGCTGACGGTGTCACCGTCGAGCCGCACACGTTTGCCGTTGCTTTCCATGTCGAGCTGTTGCAGATACGCAGTGAAGCGGCTCAAGGCTTGCGAATAGGGCAGCACGGCCCGGGTCGGCAGCCCACAGAACGTGCGGTACCAGACCGCAAAGAGTCCCGCCAGCGCGGGCACATTACGATGCAACGGTTCACCGAAGAAGTGTTGATCGACGGTGCGCATACCGCTCAACATCTCTTCGAATTGCTCCGGCCCGATGGCTGCCATCAACGATAGACCGATGGCAGAATCCACCGAGTAGCGGCCCCCGACCCAATCCCACATTTCAAACATGTTCGCCGCGTCGATACCGAACTCAGTGACAGCAGCTTGGTCAGCCGATACCGCCACAAAGTGTCGAGCGACGGCATCGTCACCCAAAGCATCGGTCAACCAGCGCCGCGCTGAGGCTGCATTGGTCAACGTCTCAGAGGTGGTGAACGTCTTGGAGGCAACAACGAACAAAGTCGTGGTGGGATCAAGATCCGACAGGGCACCCAGCAAATCGTGGCTGTCGACGTTGGAGACGAAGCGACAGCTCAGACGCTCATGTCGGTACGCGGCCAGTGCCTCATAAGCCATTGACGGTCCCAGATCCGACCCGCCGATCCCGATATTGACAACCGTGGTGATCGGCGCACCGGTGTGGCCGAGCCATTCACCATCACGCACCCGCCCACAAAAAGCGGCCATGCGCTCACGCAAGTCATGAACCTGGGCGACGACGTCGGTTCGGCCTGTGGAGTTCTGATCGAGTTCGATCCGCGTGCCCTGCGGTGCCCGCAGAGCGGTGTGAAGCACCGCACGGTTCTCGGTGGTGTTGATCCGCTCCCCGCGCGTCATCGACTGGACCCGTTCAGCCACCCCAGCCCGTTGCGCCAGAGCCACCAGCGCAGTCACGATCTCATCGGTCACCCGGTGTTTCGACATGTCGACCACAAGATCGCCAACCGTGAACGTCAAGCGCTCAGCCCGACCGGCATCGTCGGCGAACAAGCGGCGAAGATCAAGATCGTCGAAGGACTCGGCCAACGCCGACACCGTGCTCCATTCGCTAGTGGTTGCGATATCCACCGATCTCCCTCGCGTAGTTCTGCTGTGAAGATTGTCGCGGGGATCGCCCCTGCGCCGCTGACAATTGCGCAGATTGTCGGCCTCTCAACCGGTGGCGACCTCGTCGTGGGCGGCGGCGACTGCGGCGCGAGCCTCGTCAAGCTGGGTACTAACCTCGGCCACTGATACCCCGAGAGCCAGATTGCTCACACCCGCCTCCTCGTTGAGGTGGACGAACTCCTCAAGCACTTCAAGTTCGTGCGCGGCCGTTTCGTCGTCAAGATCACCGTGAGCTACCCGCTCGTAGTAAACAACCGCTGCTAGCTCCTCGACCGTCAAAGATTCGGTGAAATTACCCATTGCGGCACCGAAACTGCCGACTGTGCGGGGGCTGTCGTTCCCGATGCGGGCTGGATCGCCGTATTGGGGACCCTCGGTGATCTCGGTTTGATCCGAACCGTTGGCGACCCAGGCGATATGGCCGGCCAGACCGTCGTAGCCGGCCGCATCGCTGGGGAATGTAAGCAGTGCTTCACCGCCGTTGAGTTGGCGACCGGTGCCACCCGAGCCCGTACCACCGTGGCAGGATGCGCAAACTTCGGCATAGACCTCGCCACCCTCAAACAGCAAGCCTTCAGGGTCAGCGGGCGGGCGCTCCAGGTAACCGACGTAATAGATCGCCCAGATGGGTAAGAAAAGCAAGACAGGCATGACCCAATAGGGGATTGTCTTGCGCTGTAGTGCTGCGGTCACATAGGGGGGGACCGGTGCCTCAAATTTGACCACTGGTTCTGCTGGAACCGCGGCGGGTGCGGTTGGCGGCGCAGGCACGGCGGGAGAAGCAGTCGCGGCAGCGCCGGCAGGTGCTGCTTGCGCGTCACCGTCGGCAGCGTCGGGTTCACCGCTGAGGCGGGAGCGTGCCTCAGCGGACCTCTGTAGAAGGTGATCGGGTACTTCGACCAACGTCGTCTCCGGTGCGGGGTCAGAACTAAGCAGAGCTTGCTGCGTGGCGCGACAAACTCTAGGGGAACTTCGGGGAAGGATAGAGCGATTGCTCCCAGATTCGACAAACCCGAGCGGATTCTGGAAGAACCGTGCGCCCAACTGAGCGGTTTCGTTGCTCGGGACTACACTTGTGCGAGGATTCACGAAGTACTTAGATTTACGACTCCTACGGAGCCGACCATGGTTGCTTTCACGCTGTCTGTCATCGTTACCCTCGCTGGCACCGCTGGAATCCTCGCGTATGCGAAGCGGCGCCCCCCAGACGCTCCCCATACCTGGGGCGAAGCGATGTTTGGCGCCATGTTTGTGTTCTTCTTGCTGTTCATGGCCTACGGAGTAGTACCCCATCAATGGCTCACCTGGGCAGAAAATGAACTGGCCTGGCGAAGCGACAAATTTTTCATCGGTTGGGGTGGCTTCCTCAAGCCCCAACCCGCGGGCGGCTGGAACCCGTTGACGATCAACTACCTGCACATCGAACACCTCATCGCGGTGTTGATCTACGGCATCGTTCTAGGTGGCAACATCTCGCTCTGGAAGGTCTGGCAGGAGCGAGGCAAGAAGTCCGCCGAGACCGCCCCGGCCCGTTCGGCTTTCGGCCGTCCGCTCGTAAGGGAGGGTTCGTCGCTATGACCACAACCGACGCCAACCCGCCAATGCCCGAGTTCCGCGACGACTACGTACTGCAAGAGGTTGACGCTGCCTGGCTCAGCGCAGCCGTCAAACCCAAGCAGTTCATCCACATTGATCAGTCCGAGTGCATCATGTGCGAAGGCTGTGTCGATATCTGCCCATGGAAATGCATCCACATGGTGCGTCCCGATGCCATCGACGAAGCGATAGGCACCGAGCAGCCCGGGATTGACCCGAGCGATCATGTGATCTTCACCATCGACGACGACGTCTGCACGCGCTGCGCGCTCTGTGTTGATCGTTGTCCTACTGGTGTCATCATCATGGGCAAGATCAGCGATCCTTCGGTAGAAGGTGATGCCCACCAGCGAACCAATACCCACGGCTACGGATACGGAATGCGCCTCGGCTAGAACCGGGCAACGCAGGAGAGATTGAACCCATGGCAATCGACACCGATGACGACATCAAGCCGCCGCTCAAAGAGCGGTTGTCAGACCAGATGTCGAACCTGGGGAAAGACATCCAAGGCAGCCAAGCCTGGAGTTCGATCTTCAGGCCCGGATCAATATTCCGGAAGGGCTACACGGACAATCCACGTAACCGCAGCTATGTGATTATGAACAGCGTGTTGTATCACCTCCACCCGGTGAAGGTGAAACGGCATGCTGTGAAGGTTTCCTACACCCTCTGCCTCGGTGGGCTCACCTTCTTCCTGTTTATTCTGCTGACGGTCACCGGCATCTTCTTGATGTTCTTCTATCGCCCGACGGCTGCTGCTGCCTGGGACGACATTTACACGCTGCAAACCTCGGTCACCTTCGGGCTGCTGGTTCGAAACATGCACCGATGGACGGCGCACCTCATGGTGCTGACAGTGTTCCTGCATATGGCGCGGGTCTTCTATCACGGGGCTTACAAACCCCCCCGCGAGTTCAACTGGGTTATAGGCGTGATTCTGCTCACCCTCACGCTGCTGCTGTCGTTCACCGGCTATTTGCTGCCCTGGGATCAGTTGGCCCTGTGGGCTGTGACGGTGGGTACCAACATGATGGGGTACACGCCGGTGCTTGGTGATCAAATCCGTTTCGTGTTACTCGGTGGTGTCGACATCGGCACGGACACGTTGTTGCGATGGTATGTGCTCCATGTCCTTATGCTTCCGTTTGTGGCCGTCATCTTCATGGCGATCCACTTTTGGCGGGTGCGTAAGGACGGCGGCATCTCGGGTCCGCTGTAGGTCGTGAGGAGATCAGGAAATGGTTGAAGTTCCCGAACACCTTCGCAAGAGAGCAGAAGAAGCGCGAGCCAAAGCGGCTGCCAAAGCAGCAGCGGCCGCGGGCGAGGCCCCAGCCACTAACGAGCCCTCCATGACAGAGGAACAGAAAGAAGCAGCGTCGAAGATTCCGGCGCATCTACTTGAGCGTTCCAGAGCAGCCAAAGCGGCAGCCGGCGGAGCAGCCAGCGACCCTTCATCGGTAGCACCAGCCGCCCCTGCAGCACCCGCTGCCGCAGCCGAGGCGCCAGTGGCGACCGGCCCGGGTGGACACACTCAGCGTCTGCTCACGGTGGTCAAGTCCGGTTCCATCCAAGACGTCAAGTCTGTGCCGCAAGACAAGGTGCATGTCTGGCCGCATCTGCTGGTCGTCGAGTTCGCGGCAGCACTGTTCATCACCGCCTTCTCCACCGTCTTCTCGATATTCGTCAACGCTCCCCTTCTGGAACTGGCCAACTTCAACGAGACACCCAACCCGTCGAAGGCTCCCTGGTACTTCCTGGGCTTGCAGGAACTCCTCACCATGTTCCACCCGATGGTTGCCGGTGTGACAATTCCCGGTATCGGAATCTTTCTGCTCATTTTTGCCCCGTACATCGACAAGAATCCGTCGCACAAACCCGAGGATCGCAAATTCGCCATCTCGCTGATGACCATTCACCTCATGTTCTGGGCGGTGTTGGTAATGATCGGCTCGTTCTTCCGCGGACCCGGATTCAACTTCGTCTTCCCTTGGGAAGCCGGCCTCTTCTTTGAACTGTGATCGAGGACTGTGATCGAGAACTGTGATCGAACTCTGATGACCCACCACTCAAACGCCTCAACCGTCGAACAATCCCAAAAGAGCACACCATGACGATCACGATCGCCATCATTGTGCTGGGTGCCCTAGTCGTGCTTTCGGCCTTTGCTGCTATGCGAGGCCGACAAAACGCTGACGCTGTTGGCATGTTGTCACGCGAGACCCGCAAACGCGACACGACAAGTGACTCGCTCGAACCCGCTACAGAGCTCACAGGCCGCGAGGTTGAGAAAGCTGTGGTCGCTCAACGGGAAGCCGCGAGCAAAGAACTCGTGCTAGCAAGCCGCGTCAGCGCTCCGCCAGCCCCCTACGTGCCCCCAGACCCCGAGACCCTGGGAGTGTCCCGGCGTCAATTCTTCAACCGTTCAATCGTGCTGATGTTCGGCCTTGGTTTGTCGGGCTTCGGTGTTGCCTGCATCGCCTTCCTGTGGCCGCAGATCGGCGGTGGATTCGGGTCGGCCATCAAAGTGGGGCTTGTTTCGGACATTCTCGCGGAGATCCGTAACAACAACGGATTCCTGTACCGGGCTGATGGCCGCATGTGGATCACCGAATATCCCAGCGGCGCCGTCGAGAAAGCTCGTGCCGTCTACTCCGGTCCAGAACTCGCCGGTATGGAATCCGGTGCCACTCTCGGCCTCGACGGAGGGGTTGTGGCGCTTTACCAGAAGTGCCCGCATCTTGGTTGTCGAGTGCCGAACTGTGACACATCACAATGGTTTGAGTGCCCCTGCCACGGTTCTCAGTACAACCAGGTGGGGGAGAAACGCGGCGGTCCTGCGCCGCGGGGCATGGACCGTTTCGCCATGTCGATTGGTATCGACGGCTCACTCACCGTAGACACCGGCACAATCATCCAAGGCCCCGCCATCGGGACCAACACCACCGGGCAGGAAGCCGAAGGGCCCAACTGCCTCGGACAAGCCAGCCACTAGTAACCTCTCTCCGTTCTCATGCTGCTCGCCGCTTCCACCCCGCGAACAATCGGATTCGTCATTTTGGCGATCGTCTTTGTCGGTGGACTCGTATATCTCTTCTTCAATATTCGAGCTGCCAAAGGCGAGGTGGGCTCTGAGGTCGAACTTGCCGCCAACCGCCGCGATGATGTCCGCGACGAAGACCTTGAAGGCAAACGCCTGGATTTTGTCTTGGGCGCCAACTTGGTGATGCTCACGATTATTGGTGTTTCGTTGCCGCTCTATTGGCTCGGCGAACCAGGCCGTCAACAGGGACGAGACGTAGACACCGCCCGTATTTTTACCAACCGCGGTGAAGAGATCTACCTGGAAGGCGCCGAGTGCGTAACCTGCCACGGAGCTGACGGAACCGGTGGGTCAACCAGCGTCGCGCTGACCTCAGAATCCGGGGAGTTCATCGCCCAGGTGAGCTGGATAGCCCCCGCTCTCAACACGGTGCTCTCCCGCTTCTCCGAAGACGAGATCCTGCACACGCTCAACTATGGCCGCAATGGGGTGATGCCTGCGTGGGGTGCCGCTGGCGGCGGCCCGCTTACCGACCAGCAACTCGAAGAAATCATTTTCTACCTGCGGAGCATCCAGATCAGCGGGGATCGGATCGTCGATCAGGTTGAAGCGGGGGTATTGCAAGCCGTGCGTGCACACCTCTCGGCTTCAGGTGACGATGTAACCGACGAGCACGCCAGGCAATGGATTTCCGACGCACGAGCTGTTGCAGAGGCCGCTCAACAACTGGCAATCGCGCAAGACGATTCGCTGGCGCTCGACCAGAACTCTGAGGACCTGAGGTGGGCGGCACTTGACATTCTGGTGAGCGGCGAGGGACTCAACCCTGCGGCCTGGGAGCAATACAAGACCTACGGGCAGTTGCTGTTTGCCAACCCTGGAACAGTCGGATCCTATAGTTGCGCTCGCTGCCATACCTACGGGTTCAGCTTCGGCGCGGATGAGGAAATGACCTTGCGTGTCAACGGGCGAGACACACCGATTGAAGGCTTCGAAGACGGGCTCAACCAGGCCGGAGGGTTTTTCGGACCCAACTTGCAAGGCGGCACGACCCTGGCTGAATTCGAGTCACCAAGGGGTCACGCTGAGTTCGTCGAACAAGGCCAGACAATCGGCTCCACATATGGGCGAGGCGGATCGGGCGGTAATGGGCAGATGCCGGGCTTCGGACCCCGAGTCGAGACCGACACGGTTGGACCCGGCATCCCCAACGATCTCGAAACCCCATACCCGGCTCTACTCACAGCGGATCAGATCGATGCCATCGTCGCCTACGAGAGGAACCTCTGATGGAGGCGGTCGAACTTATTGCAGGTCTCGCTTGGGACCCGGAGATCCGGGGCTTTCTTGCGGTTCTCACGGGTGTCGTGGTGCTCATGGGTTCGGTTTGGCTGTTGCTCGCCACCAATTCCGGCACCCGGCTGGGCACGCTGATCGCGCTCGCCGGATTCTTCGGATGGATGACGATCATGGCTGCGATCTGGTGGGTCTACGGGATCGGCTATCGAGGGGATGCGCCGAGGTGGGAACCGGTGGAGATCGTTGAGGGATTAGACAGCGAGGGCCATTTAACGTTCGCCGCGCTCGACGAAGCCGAAGAACTTCGCTCCGAAGACCTGCCAACAGCTCACGAGCTGGTAGTGGACGCGTATGCGGGGCTTAGCAGCGTCTCAGACCCCGAACTGCGAACCGAGATCGAAGTAGCAAACAAAGAGTTCGGGGTGGTCACCGTCGCTGATCTGACCGCAGATCAGACCGAGGGCCTGACCGATCAAGAAATCGCGGCCCTAGCAGACGAGGAATATGCCAAGAACCAGGTCACCACACTCAGCGAGTTGGCGGCTGTAGCCCCGAGTTTTATCAACCAGGACGACGAGGCGCTTGGCGGTTGGACGTTGTTGTCGACAGCTCAAGCAGGCGAAGCGCAGGCGTCGGCGATCGCCATTCTGCTTGCAAGCGGCGATTTCTCGTTCAGCACCCAGAACGATTTCAAGCTCCTTGATACCTACAGCATCGGCGGGAAGCGCGGCCTTCCCTCAGACCCGAGTCGTTGGGACCGGGTCGAAACTCAGATTCGCACGGCGCTGACGCTCCAACATCCGACCCGATACGGCATCGTGCAGTTGCAGGCAGTCTTGCCGGAGTCAATCGACAACCTTCCCGGCCAGGCCCCGAAACGTCCGATCGCCGATCCCGATGAACCAGTCGTCTCGGTGGTGATGATCCGCAACCTTGGCAACCTTCGGCTCGTGCCGGCGTTGGTAACGCTCGGATCGCTCTTGATCTTCCTGGCTTTGTGCTACATGCTCCACGAACGTGACAAAGTAGTGATGGCCCGCGTAGCCGAGTTCAACAAAGGGTCGGGATAGCACATGATCGGTCAGTACCTCCCACTGTTTGCGCTCTTCGTGCTGGCCGCCCTGTTCGCCGCTGGAAGTTTCGTCGCATCGGGACTGCTAGCGCCCCGAAACCCGACCGGACCGAAGCGAGCACCCTACGAATGCGGCATCATCCCCACTCGGGAGACACCGGAACGCTTCCCTGTCCGTTTCTTTTTGGTGGCGATGATCTTCGTTGTGTTCGACATTGAGATCGTCTTCTTCTATCCGTGGGCGATAGCGCAGGGCGGACTCGGCCTGTTCGGGCTGGTCCTGATCATGATCTTTTCGTTCGCAGTATTTGAATCGTTCGTATATCTGATCGGCAATGGAGCGCTTGAGTGGGGTCCGCTCAAACAAGTGGCCGGTCCAGCAGGAGCGATCTCAGCCGAACGCACAATCACCTCAACTGTTCGCCGGGTAGGACTCGAAGATCGAGGCCCGGCGATTGTGTACGAGTCCCCCGTCGCCGCAGAAGACTCCGAGGACGGCGCAGGAGAGGCGGCCTGATGCGTATCCCCGGTATCGGCAAAGCCGGTGAGATAGCCGACGATGGTCTCGCCGGCCTTGAACACAATTTCATTACCAGCAACGTCGAATCGCTGGTCAACTGGGCTCGAATGCGCAGTTGCTGGCCTGCCACGTTCGGGCTGGCGTGCTGCGCTTTTGAAATGATGGCCGCGGGGGCAGCCCATTACGACCTGGCGCGCTATGGCATGGAACTCTTCCGGGCTTCGCCCCGTCAGGCTGACCTGATGATCGTTGCCGGCCGCGTGTCTCAGAAGATGGCACCGGTGTTGCGGCAGGTGTACGACCAGATGATGGAACCCAAGTGGGTTATTTCGATGGGAGTGTGTGCTTCCAGCGGGGGCATGTTCAACAACTACGCCATCGTGCAGGGCATTGATCAGGTTGTGCCGGTGGATGTTTACGCCCCTGGCTGCCCACCAGGACCTGAGACTCTCATGCATGCGATCTTGACGCTCCACGACAAGATCCATACCGGCGAACTGTTGAAGCGTCGGGAGACCTCTGGTACCGGCGAAACGGCAACTGGGGCGGGGATCATGGTCCAGCAGCGCGATGGACAAACCGCCGGTCTCACTATCCGGAGCTGATCATGCCGGAACTTCTTGAGAGCGTGCGCTACGGGGTAATGGCATCGGAAATATCTTCTCAGATGGTGCTGTTTGTGACCGTCGACGAGTACCTCCAAGTAGCGACCGCTGCCCGCGACGATGGTTTTGACCAGCTCGTTGACCTGACTGCTGTCGACTATCTCAGCTACCCGGGGGCGCGGCCTCGGCCCGTAGATGTGATCTGCGAACGTTTCGAAGTTGTGGTGCAACTGATCAATTTCACTTCCCGAGAACGGCTGGGATTGCGAGTGCAAGTACCGGTCGATGAGCCGATCGTGCCATCGCTGTTCGACCTGTGGCCGGGTTGCGAAAACCTCGAACGTGAAGTGTTTGACATGTTCGGCATTGAGTTTTCCGATCATCCCGACATGAGCCGAATCCTGATGCCCGAAGACTGGATCGGCCATCCTCTTCGCAAGGACTTCGCGGTCGGCGACGTGCCCGTTCAATTCTCTGAAGCGAGTGCTCCACGGTGACCGCCGAACGGGTGATGCGACGCGGCGATGACTCCGCGGTGCTTCGGCTCTCCGAAGCCGATGCTGCGCGTATCGGTGACGACGCGGCCGACACCGACGACGACGAACGGGTCATGCTCAACATGGGCCCCGCGCATCCGTCGACCCATGGCGTGTTGCGTCTGATGTTGGAGATGGAAGGCGAAACCGTGCTGCGGTCCAAACCCGTAATCGGTTATCTCCATACAGGCATGGAAAAGCAAGGCGAGAATCTCACCTATCTCCAGGGTTGCACCAACGTCACCCGCATGGATTACGCGTCACCGCTTTTTTCGGAGCTGGCGTTCTCGCTCACCACCGAAAAACTACTCGGCATCGAAGTCCCCGAACGCGCGACCTGGATACGAATGTTGATGTGCGAACTCAATCGCATATCGTCGCACCTGCTGTTTCTTGCGACCAACGGCATCGACCTCGGCGCGGTGTCGATGATGGTCTACGGCTGGCGCGAACGCGAAGAAGTGTTGCGTTTCTTCGAGAAGGTCACCGGTTTGCGCATGAACCACAACTACATCCGCGTCGGCGGTGTGGCCGCAGACCTCCACGACGGGTGGCGAGACGACCTAGGCGAGTTGCTTGAACTCATAGATCCGAGGCTCGACGAATACGACGTGTTGATGACAGGTCAGCCGATCTGGCGTGAACGCCTGCAGGGCGTAGGGGCAATCAACGCGGATGAGGCGCTGGCGTTGTCAGCCACAGGGCCGTTGCTGCGTTCCACTGGTTACGCCTGGGATCTACGCCGTGACGAGCCCTACCTCGCTTACGACGAGGTCGAATTCGATGTCATCGTCGGCACTTATGGGGATTGCTACGACCGTTTCGCAATCCGCCTCAACGAGATCCGCGAATCAATGAAGATCGTGGAACAGATAGTCGACAAGATGCCCGGCGGTGATTACCGCTTGCAAGACAAAAAGGTTACGCCACCACCGCGGATTCGCCTAGACGAGTCAATGGAAGCGCTGATTCATCACTTCAAGATTTTCACTGAGGGTTATCAGGTGCCCAAAGGTGAGGCTTACACGGCGGTTGAATCGCCTCGTGGTGAGCTCGGCGTCTACATCGTCAGTGATGGCACCGCCACGCCCTACCGGATGCGGGTACGCCCACCAAGTTTCATCAACCTCCAGACGCTGCCGCACCTCATGCGCGGTGGCCTGATCGCAGACGGGGTCGCCATCATCTCCAGCGTCGACCCGGTCCTAGGCGAGGTCGATCGATGAGCTTCTTCACCTCGGCCAACCTGGACACAGCACGCGAGATCGTTTCTCGCTACCCAGTGCCGCGCTCGGCGCTTATTCCACTGCTACATCTAGCTCAAGAACAACACGGTTGGGTCACAGGCGATGCGATGCGTCAGATAGCTGACCTCTGCGGTGTCACCCCCGCCGAAGTCAAGGGCACTGGCAGCTTCTATGAGATGTTCAAATTCCATCCTGTCGGCAGCTACCTGATCAACGTCTGCACCAACATCTCCTGCATGCTGGTGGGAGGCGAAGAACTACTCGACCACGCACAACAACGACTCGGCGTGAAGACCGGGGGAACTACCGCCGACGGCATGTTCACCCTCGAAGACGTGGAGTGCATCGCGGCTTGCACCGAAGCGCCGTGCCTGCAAGTCAACTACCGCTACCGACTGCGAGTCAGCAACGACGACTTCGACGAGATGATCGACAGCATCCGCGCGGGCCGCACCGGTGACTTACCGCAGCACGGAACCCTCGCCCGTGTACGCCAGCGCATCCCTCTCGACAGGCTTGCGGGGATTGTGCCTCCCGACGACGCCCGCGAGGCACCCGTGTGGCTGAACCGCAACCGCACCGCCGAAGATTCGGTGGTGAGTTGATGACAACCAACGGCTATGTCGCACACGCACCGGGCTTTGTCGACAACGACGGCCCCAAAATCGTCAGCGAACGGTTTGGCTACCCCGACTCGTTCACCCTGGCCCGTTTTGAAGCCACCGGAGGCTACGACGGCTTGCGTGCCGCGCTCGCCAAGCGACCTGCCGACGTGCACGACGAGGTGCGCAGCGCCACCGTGCTGGGACGCGGCGGCGCGGGATTCCCGGCAGGTGTCAAATGGGGATTCTTACCACCCGGCAAGTTCCCCTATTACCTGGTCGTCAACGGCGACGAAAGCGAGCCCGGTACATACAAAGATCGCCTGCTCATGGAACGCGATCCGCATCAGCTCATCGAGGGTTGTCTGATCACCTGCTATGCGCTCGGCCTTACCCAATGCTTCCTCTACGTACGCGGCGAGATGGCGCTCGCCCAGGAACGGATCGCAGCGGCACTCAACGAGGCCTACGACGCCGGATACGTTGGCCGCAACATTCTCGACACCGATTTCTCTGTAGACATCGTGCTCACCTGGGGTGCCGGTGCCTACATCGTCGGCGAAGAAACAGCGCTCATCGAAAGTCTCGAAGGCAACCGGGGTATGCCCCGCCTCAAGCCCCCCTACTTCCCGGCCGCGATCGGGCTTTACGGCCAACCCACCATCGTCAACAATGTCGAAACGCTCGCCAACCTGGGTTGGTTGATGGTCAACGGTGCTGAGCAATACAAGAGCTATGGCTCTCAGGCATCGCCAGGAACACGACTGTTCGCAGTCTCAGGCCACGTACGCAGACCGGGCGTGTACGAAGTCGAGCATGGTGTCACCACCTTCCGTGAGTTGATCTACGGAGACAACTTCTGTCAGGGAATCCGTGAAGGCCATGAACTGAAGATGTTCATCCCCGGGGGTGGCTCAGCACCCTGGTTCTTCGCAGAACACTTGGATCTCCCCCTGGAAGCTGGGCCCGTCGGCGCTGCTGGTTCGATGCTCGGATCAGGAGCCATTGTGGTAATGGACGACACCACCGATGCTGTCAAAGTCACGCTGCGAGTCGTCAAGTTCTTCGCCCGCGAGTCGTGTGGCAAATGTACGCCTTGTCGCGAGGGCACCATCTGGGAAGAACGGATCCTGCAGCGGATCCTCGACGGTGAGGGCCGGCACAGCGACATCGACATGCTGCTCGATATCGCCGACAACATCAGCCCTGGCCCCTACCCGGTTGCAGCCCATCCAGACGAGGGCCTCGAGGCGGTGCCCTTCCCGCCGAAACAGACGACGATCTGCCCGCTCGGCCCGTCGTCGGTAGCGCCGATCGTCTCAACGATTCGCCGCTTCCGCCATGAATACGAGGCCAAGATCACCAAACGTAACTCGATTCCAGTTCGTGCCGAGGTGTTCCAGTGACTGATACTCAGCCCACGGACGCAGCAGGTGACGTGTCGACGGTCAGTGTCATCGTCAACGGCCAAGAAATCCAGGCACGCCCCGATGAATTGCTTATTGACGCTTGTGAGCGCAACGGCACCTACATTCCCCGGTTCTGCCATCACCCCCGAATGAACCCGGTGGGGATGTGCCGGATGTGCCTGGTAGAGGTCGATACAGGGCGAGGATCCAGCCTGCAACCAAGCTGCATGGTTCCCGTAAGCGACAACATGAAGGTCGAGACAGAGACTGAGGTCACCAAAAAGGCACAGGACGGGGTGCTTGAGTTCCTGCTGATCAACCATCCCCTCGACTGCCCGGTCTGCGACAAGGGCGGCGAATGCCCGTTGCAAGACCAGACCATGGCCTATGGACCAGGCGAGTCCCGTTTCATCGAAGAGAAGCGGCACTTCGAAAAGCCGATACCGATCAGCGAAACTGTGTACCTGGACCGCGAGCGTTGCATTCTCTGCGACCGCTGCACCCGCTTCGCGGATGAAGTCGCAGGCGACGCGTTGATCTACTTCATGGATCGGGGTTCCAACACGCAGGTCAATACCTTCCCAGACGAGCCGTTCGCCTCCTACTTTTCGGGCAATACGGTGCAGATCTGTCCGGTAGGAGCGCTCACTGCCAAGCCCTATCGGTTCAAAGCGCGCCCCTGGGACCTCGAAGAGACGATTTCAACTGCTTGGACCGATTCAGTCGGTTCTCGCATCACCGTGCAGTCTTCGCGCAATCAGGTGTTGAGAGTCCTTGGTGTTGACGCCGATCCGGTCAACTGGGGTTGGCTCTCAGATAAGGAACGATTCGCTTTCGAGGCGCTCAATAGCGAGAGTCGGCTGGTCGCTCCGATGGTGCGCAGTAACGGTCAACTCGAAACAGTTGGCTGGGGCGTGGCGTTTGAACGGGTAGTCGCTGCGCTTGACGGTGTTGATCCCAACCGAGTAGCGGTGATCGGTGGTGCTCGCCTCAACAATGAAGCTCAGTACGCCTGGGCGAAGTTGGCCAAGGGCGTCATCGGCACCGATCATGTCGACGCTCAACTTGGCGACGGTCTACCCGCCGAAGTTGTGCTCGGCCTACCCCGGGCCACCATCGACGACGCCTGTCGTAGCGGTGGAACCATCATCTTGTGTGGCCCAGACCCTAAAGAAGATCTCGGAGCGCTGTATCTGCGTTTGCGTCATGCCGTGGTCCAAGACGGGGCGACCCTTATTGAGCTCACCCCGCACCGCACCGGTCTCAGCAACATTGCAGCGCACTCTCTGCGTCCCCGACCAGGCGAGGTGGGAGATCTAGCCGCCGCCCTAGTCGCCGCCGCAACCACCCCCGAACCCGCAGACGGCTACGCCCGGCAAGAGCACAGCATCCTGGCGGCTGCGCGAGATATCTCGGGGCCGGTGACAGTGGTGCTTGGTCGTGCCTCGCTCAGTGAGTCTGCCGATGCCACGGTCGACGCGGCCGTCGCCTTATCGGCACTTGGTGAAGTCTCGTTCCTGTCTGCACTACGGCGGGGCAACATTCACGGTGCGCTCGACGCCGGACTCGCACCGGGCCTGCTTCCCGGCCGCACCACCTTGGAACTCGGCGCACCCCGCTTTGTTGACGCATGGCCAGGTGTTCCCGCAGACGTTGGTCACGACACCGCAGGCATACTGCGAGCGGCTGAAGCAGGTGAAATCGACACGTTGATCCTGCTCGGGGCTGACCCGTTGAACGACTTCCCAGACGCTGCGTTGGCTCGTGCAGGGATGGCCGGAGCCGGCACTGTGATAGCAGTCGACCTGTTGCCCAACGACACGATCACAGCCGTTGCGGACGTGATCTTGGCTGCTGCCGGACCCACAGAATCATCTGGTACTTTCACCAATCTCGAAGGCCGGGTCAGTGTCTGCGGGCAAATCGTCACAGCCGCAGGCATTTCGCGGCCCGACTGGATGATCGCAGCCGAGATAGCAGCCCGGCTAGGTGCCGATCTCGGTGTTGATTCACCCGCCGCAATTCGAGCCGAACTTGCCTCGGTCTCTGAAATCCACGCAGCGCTTACCGAAGCAGCCCTTGAGGACTCTCCAGTAGATGGCGTACTACTGAACGGCAACGGCGATATCGCGCCGCCGGGTCCGTCCGGAGCGACCAGTCCGGTGAATGATCGCTATTCGTTGCGCCTGTTGACCACCCGACGGATGTACGACGACGGCACAGCGCTTCGCTACAGCCCAGCAAGCAGCGGTCATGCAGCGCCACTCGAATTGCGACTGAATCCGGTTGACTTCGACAAGATCGGGGTTCAAACAGACACCGTGGTGCGGGTCGAATCAGCGCGGGGCCAGCTCGACATGCCTGTGCAGGTTGATGCCGGTGTGCCTGTGGGTTCGGCGGCCGTGTCGTGGCGGACTTCGGGCGCAGACTGCAGGCCGCTCATCGACGCTTCGGCGATGGTCACTGATGTGAGAGTGGAGCGGTTGTGATTATTGCTGCCGATCCTCTCTTCAGCGATCCGTTCGGCTTGTCCGAAGTCGGCGTTGTGCTGCTCAAAGTGGTTGTGGCCTTCGTTTTCCTGCTGGTTGCGGTGATGTTCAATATCTGGTTCCTGCGCAAAGTCATCTCCGACATGCAGAACCGGATCGGTCCCAACTTGGCTGGACCGTGGGGCATCTTGGTGACCTTGGCAGACGGCATAAAGCTGTTCTTCAAAGAGGACCTGATCCCCGAGAAATCCCACCGATTCGTCTTCAAGATGGCCCCGTATCTGTCGCTCATCCCCGCTTTCTTGGTGTTCGCGATCGTGCCGATCGGGGGAGACTTCAACCGCACAGACGGTTCCGACGGAGTGATCTCGATTTTCGGGCACCAGACTCTGCTGCAAGTAGCTGACCCGCCTGTCGGCATTCTTTTCTTCTTGGCAATGTCGTCGCTCGCTGTCTACGGGGTGATGCTCGCAGGCTGGGGTTCAGGTTCGAAGTACCCGTTGTTGGGTTCAGTACGAGCTTCGGCTCAGATGGTCAGCTACGAAGCCGCCCTGGGCCTGTCCATTGCCTCGGTCGTGCTAGTCAGCGGCACGCTGTCGATGCATGAAATGGTGTTAGTGCAAGCCGGTCAAGGCTTCAACAGCTTTCTGCCCAACTGGAACATCATCGTCACCGGTTTCATCCCTTTCTTTGTTTTCTTGGTCGCGGGGACCGCAGAACTCAACCATCCACCTTTTGATCTGGTCGAAGCCGAACAAGAACTCGTCGGCGGCTTTCATACCGAGTACTCGTCGATCCGCTTTGCATTGTTCTACCTGGCGGAATTCATGAATCAGATAACTATGGGTGCGATTATCGTCACGCTCTTCTTGGGGGGACCCGCTGGTCCGGCACTGTTCGTGCCGAAGGGTTGGTGGATTGGCATTTTCTGGTTCTTCTTCAAATTGATGCTCTTCTTGTTCGGGTTCGTGTGGTTGCGCGCCACGCTGCCTCGGCTCCGCTACGACCAACTCATGGATCTCGGCTGGAAGTTGCTGATTCCCTTGTCGCTTGCGTGGTTCTTGGTTCTGGCAGGCATCCAGATAGGTCGTGACCGCGACTGGAGCAGCATCGAAGTAGGCGCCTTTGCGCTGGGTTTCGGGGTTGTTTGCATGCTGTGTGGGTCGTTGCTGATGATGGCGTTGCGCTCCGCTCGCAGGCAGCGTCTCGCTGATCTTGAAGAGGAACAAGCGATGGGACCGCACCGTGGCTGAACTGACTGACTACATAAAAGGCTTCGCCGTCACCTTCAAGAAACTCTTCGAGGAACGGGTCACCAAGGACTATCGAGGTGGGATGGCCAAACCCGGCCAACCTGACGAAAAGCGTCCCAAAGTTGAACGCCTACACGGGCGACATGTCCTCAATCGTTACGAAGACGGTATGGAGAAGTGCATCGGTTGTGAACTGTGCGCGGCTGTGTGCCCAGCCAAATGCATCCATGTGCGAGGCGCCGACAATGACCCCGACAATCCGACTTCACCCGGTGAGCGTTTTGGTTATGTCTACGAAATCAATTATCTGCGGTGCATCCATTGTGACCTGTGTGTGGAGGCGTGCCCCACACAGGCCATCACCGAAACGAAACTGTTCGAGTTTTCCTTCACCAATCGCAACGACGCCATCTATACCCGCGACGAACTGCTAGTCGGCGACGACGGCAAGCCCCAACAGCTTCCGTGGGAAGATTGGCGTGAGGGCGAGGACGAAATGACTTCTGGCTGGATGCGAGCCACATCGCCGTCAGGAGATCATCGCTATGAAGGTGTTGTGCAGTGGTCGGCGGAACTCGGCTACGGCGTGCGAGCACCCGAACTCGGCCAGTCTGCTGATGCAGGTGCTGACGCAGATGCCGATGCTGACTCAGGAACCTCAAGCGGAGGTGACGCGTGAGCGAGGTGATTGTCTTTGTTGTTGCCGCGATCATTGTCTTGAGCGGCGCTATCGGCGTGGTCGCATCGCGTAACCCAGTACATTCCGCCCTCTTTCTGATCCAGACGCTGTTCGGGGTCGCAGTGCTGTTTGTACTGCAAGAAGCCCATTTCTTGGCGGCCGTGCAGATCGTGGTCTACGCCGGTGCCATAGTCATCCTCTTCCTTTTCGTCATCATGCTGCTAGGCGTGGACACGGCCGACGATTGGTCGGTTGAACCGATCGCAGGGCAACGCCCGCTAACGGTGATAGTCGGGGCGACGCTCCTCGGTTTCGGTTTGGTTCTGGTGATGGTTGCATCCGATGGACTGACCGGCGCGATCCGTGGCGGTGGTGAACGTGCCCTTGACAATGGGTTCACCGATATTGAACGCATCGGGCGGGTCTTGTTCACAGATTACGCGTTGTCGTTTGAGATAACCGCCGCCCTGTTGACGGTCGCGGTGATCGGTGCCGTGGTGTTGACCCGCAAGCAGCTTCGCAGTGAACTCCTTGAAGATCTCGAAGTTGCTTCGATGGATCTGCCGGCTCCAGCCCCCTCCGTTACAGAGGAGGTGATCTCCGATGGAACTGACCAATGATTGGTACCTGGTGCTGTCGGTGATCATGTTCACTATCGGCGCGGCGGGTTTGTTGCTGCGCCGCAACCCTCTAGTGATGTTCATGTGCGTGGAGTTGATGCTCAATGCTGTCAACGTCACCTTCGTGTCGCTCGGTACAGAGCTGAACGATGTGTCAGGGCAGATAGCGGTCTTCTTCGTATTGGTGGTGGCGGCGGTCGAGGTCGTAGTCGGACTGGCTCTGGTGGTAGCCATCAACCGACGCCGAGCGGATGCCACTGCTGACGACATTTCGGTGCTGAGGGGCTGACATGGACCAGTTGCTCGACTTGGCCTGGCTTATCGTCGCATTCCCGCTTGTCGGGTTCGGAACAATTCTGCTGTTCGGACGTCGTCTCGGTGAGCCTGCTGCCGGCTGGCTCGCAACTGCCGCGATGGCCGGCTCGTTCGTTGCCTCGGTGCTTGTGTTTGTGGGCTTGCGTGATCGTCCCGAAGGCGACCGGCGGTTCGTTCAGACTCTGTTTGAATGGGTTCCAGCGGGTGACTTCTCAGTCGATGTGGGATTTCTGGTGGACCCGTTGTCGGTGACGATGACGTTGTTCATCACCGGTGTCGGCGCTCTGATCCACCTCTACTCGATCGGTTACATGCACGGAGACTCCGACTTCTCGAAGTTTTTCGTGTACCTGAACCTGTTCGCTTTCTCAATGTTGATGCTGGTGCTCGGCGACAACATGCTCCTCACCTTTTTGGGGTGGGAGGGCGTTGGGTTGTGCTCCTACTTGCTGATCTCGTTCTGGTTCACCGACGAATACAACGCATCAGCAGGGAAAAAGGCCTTTGTCACGAACCGCATCGGCGACTGGGGCTTCATGGTCGCCATGTTCGTTACTTTCACAACGCTGGGATCAATCCAGTACATCGACGTGCTCGACAACGCCGGTGGTCTGGCGCAGTCAACGGCCACTGCAATTACTGTGCTGCTGCTTATTGGCGCGGCGGGGAAATCGGCACAGATCCCGCTGTATGTATGGCTACCCGACGCCATGGCCGGTCCCACACCAGTATCTGCGTTGATCCACGCGGCGACGATGGTCACCTCCGGCGTGTACCTGCTGACCCGGGTCAATCCGATAATCGCCGAGTCGGCTGCGTGGGCTCCTTCGCTGATCGCCTGGGTTGGTGCCATCACCGCGTTATTGGCAGCGACCATCGCGGTGGCTCAGAACGACATCAAGAAAGTGTTGGCGTATTCGACCATCAGTCAACTCGGCTACATGTTCCTGGCCGTCGGTTCCGGAGCGTATGTGGCCGCCATCTTCCATATGGTCACCCACGCGTTCTTCAAAGCGTTGCTGTTCTTGGGTTCGGGGTCTGTGATCCACGGCATGGACAACGACCAAGACATGCGTCACTACGGCGGACTTCGCAAGCTGATGCCAATCACGTCGACCACCTTCATTGTCGGCTGGTTGGCGATTGCAGGAGTGCCACCGTTTTCAGGCTTCTGGTCCAAAGACGAGATTCTGGCCTTCGCCTGGGAAGAAAACGTGCTGCTGTGGCTCATCGGCTTGATCACCGCGGTGCTGACCGCGTTCTACATGAGCCGCCAAGTCTTCATGACGTTCTTCGGTCGTTACCGCTTCGCCGATGTGCGGCCCGAAGAAATCTCTGAGGCTTGGTCGGCTCGGGTTGTCGACGCCTCCACAGCCGTTGACGAGGCACAAACACAACTCACCTCAGCCGAAGAGACGATTGCCAAAGCCACCGAGAAGCTTGAATCAGCCCGGGTCAAGTTCAATTCCCGCAACGCGGAAATGTCAGAAGCCGACCCGGCCGACGAAAGGGCCACAGCCAAAGCAACCAAGAACCTTGAACGGGCCGGCGGTGCGGTTGTGACAGCGGAGGCAGCGGTTGCCGCTGGCGTCGAAGCGCACGCCGAGGCCCAACGGGCGGCCCTCGCCGCTCAAACAACCAACGAGCAGGTGCTGACCGCTGCTGCGGTTTCCGAACAGGGTGCCGCTGGCTCGATCTTCGACGAACCCGACACGGGTGACCTCGACGAAGCTGATTTTGGCGCCTCAGTGAAAGCCCGCCGTGAATATCACCCACACGAATCACCCTGGTTGATGACGTTGCCACTGGTTGTACTGGCAGCGGGTGCTGTGGTCGCGGGGGTGATGAACCTTCCGTTCAGCAGCGACCTTCACTTCTTGGGCAATTGGCTCGAACCGTCGCTGTACCACAACGAGGCGCATCTCAGTTCCGGTGCCACAGTGAAATGGGCGCTGGCAATCGTGGCGGTGATCGGTGGTGGTGTGGGCATCGCTGCCGCGGTGGCCGTGTACTTGCAGCGCCGTGCTGTTGCCGGGCGCGGTGCTGTTGGGGGGCGTAGGCGGAGCCCTGAAAACGGTGCGGTTGAGGCGAAGCCCAAGTACTGGGCTCAGCGTGTTGAACTGCCGTTGTTTGCCCGTGGCTGGTTTATCGACGAATCGATCACCAATTTCATGGGTGGACCAGGTCGCAAGAGCTTCGATGCTGTCGTGCATTTCGACACGACGGTGGTTGACGGAACAGTCAACCGTGTCGGTCGTTGGATTCGCTTGGGTGGCAACGCAGTGCGCCGAGTCCAAAGCGGCCTCGTTCGCTCCTATGCGCTGATGGTTGCGATCGGCGCGGTGGCCCTCTTTGCCTGGTTCCTGTCGAGAGCGAGTTGGTGATGGGAACCCTGTTGACCAATAGCATGTTCGCCGCAGAAGCGAGCTCCGCTGCCAGCACATTTCCGGTGCTGAGCGCCCTTGTGGTCACTCCGGCGATCGGTGCTCTGGTGTTGCTGTTGTTGCCCAACAACCGACCCGAGTATTTCAAGCAGATCGCGTTCCTGTTCAGCGCCGCGGTTGGTGCCATGTCGGTGTGGGTGCTCACTGATTTCAGCACGGCAGCGGCCGCAGAGTTCCAGCTGACGGACCACCACACCTGGATCGAGAGTCTGGGAATCTCCTGGTCGCTGGGAGTCGACGGAATCTCACTGTGGCTCGTGGTGTTGACCGGGCTGATCTTCCCGTTGACCATCGTCGGCGTCGACGCAGAACACGGCCCCAAGGCGTACTACTCCTGGCTGTTGATTCTCGAGGCCGGCTGCATGGGGGTCTTCCTCGCCCTCGACCTCTTCGCCTTCTTTACCTTCTTCGAGATCGTCCTGGTGCCCATGTACTTCCTCATCGGCAGGTGGGGTCATGGCGAACGGGCCTATGCGGCCACCAAGTTCTTCATCTTCACGATGTTCGGATCGGCTTTGATGCTCGTGGGGATCTTGTCGCTGGCGTTCCTCAACCAAGCTGAGACCGGTGTGCTGACTTTCGACCTGGTGCAACTGGCGAACTCCCAGTCGATAGCCACGACAACCGCGCGCTGGATCTTCTTGTCGTTCGCGTTGGCTTTCGCGGTGAAAGTGCCGTTGTTCCCGTTCCATACCTGGTTGCCCGATGCCCACACCAACGCCCCGACTGCGGGGTCGGTGATCCTTGCCGCGGTGATGCTGAAGCTCGGGACCTACGGTTTCTTGCGTTTCGGTATCTATCTGTTCCCCGAAGCTGCGGTGTGGTTCGCTCCGGCGCTGGTTGCTCTGGGCACGATCGGCATCATCTACGGTGCGGTGGCTGCGACGATGCAGCGCGACTTGAAACGCCTGGTCGCCTATTCGTCGGTCGCCCACCTCGGTTTCATCATGATCGGCTCCTTCGCGTTGAACACCGAAGGCCTCGTCGGCGGCCTGTTGCAGATGGTCAACCACGGCCTTTCAACGGGTGCGCTCTTCTTGTTGGTGGCGATGATCTACGACCGCCGCCACACCCGTATGATCTCCGAGTTGGGCGGACTTCAGAAACCGGCACCGATGCTGGCCGGGGTTTTCATTCTGGTCACGTTGTCCTCGCTGGGCCTACCGGGACTCAACGGTTTCGTTGGCGAGTTCTTGACACTGCTCGGTGCATACGCGGCCCACAGCTGGTGGGCGGTGGTCGCCGCTAGCGGAGTGATCCTCGCAGCTCTCTACCTTTTGTGGGCTTACCAGCGGGTGTTCCACGGTCCCGCGGAGGGTGCCAACGCCGAAATCAGCGACCTGAAGTTGCGTGAAGGGCTGCTGTTGGCGCCGTTCGTGGTTGGCATTGTGTTCATGGGGGTTTATCCCAAGCCGGTCATCGACCGGATGGAACCTGCAGTCGATGCGCTCATCGAGCACGTCGAGTTCTATGTCGATGACTTCTCCGAGCCGGTGGCGGACGTGATCATCGTTGTTGACCACGGCGGTTCGGTGCAGAGCGAGGACGATCACTGATGCTCGCTCAAATCACTCCTGATGTGACACCTCCGCAGTATTCGCTCGCAGGGTTGAGTCCGCTGATTGTCTTGGCGGTCGGGGCCTTCCTTCTTATCATGTTCCGCTCTGTCATAAAGCGGTTGCCTGAGCCGATTGAGCGCTTTGCGACCATCGCCGTAGGCCCTATCACGGTTGCGGTTGCATGGATTGTCGGCGGTTTGGTTGGTGATGAGATGCCTTTGGCGAATCTGCACTCCGATATCGGCACGCCGGGGTTCTTGGTGCTCTGCGCTTTGGTGTTGCTGGTCGCTGGTTTCTTTGTGGCCACCATGCGAGTCGGGTTCGACGCGATCTTCACAGCCGGTACTGGTCTGGTTGCGTTGACTGCAATCGCTGAGTTGTGGAACGACCATCACCGAGCAACGTGGCCGGTGGACTTTATCGACAGGCCTGTGGGCCTTCTCGGCAACCCGGTGGGCGCTATCGGCGATCAGTTCTCCTTTGACGGATTCAGCCTGGTGGTTGCAGGAGTGATCGTGTCGGCGGTGGCGTTGTGTGCGCTTCTGCTCGACGAGTACTTGCGTCGTGAGGGCATCGACGGTCCCGAGATGTATGTGCTCATGATGTTGTCGGCAGCCGGCGGCGTGGTGATGGCCGGTGCGGGCGACCTGATCGTCCTGTTCCTTGGTTTGGAAACGCTGTCCATCCCGGTTTATGTCATGGCGGCCTTACATGTTCGTCGCAGTGAGTCACTGGAAGCCGGTTTGAAGTATTTCGTGCTCGGGGCGTTCTCATCGGCCTTTCTGCTGTACGGCATGGCGTTGGTCTATGGCGCGACTGGTTCTTTGAACCTTGTTGAGATCCGCGCTTACTTTGCTTCGGTGGTGATTCTGGACGATGCCATGCTGTTGGCGGGTTTGGCGATGCTGCTCGTCGGACTTGGATTCAAGGTCGCCGCTGTTCCGTTCCATGCGTGGACGCCCGATGTGTATCAAGGCGCTCCTACACCGGTCGTGGCGTATATGGCTTCGGCGGTCAAGGTTGCGGGTTTCGCGGCGCTCGTGCGTGTGTTCGTGGTGACCTTTGCTCATTACCGGCTTGACTGGCAACCGGCGGTTCTTGGCTTGGCAGTGCTGACGCTGCTGGTTGGAGCGGTGCTGGCGATTGTGCAACATGACGTGAAACGCATGTTGGCCTACTCCTCGATCTCTCACGCCGGCTTCATTTTGGTGGGAGTGCAGGCTGCCTCCCATCGAGGCACAGCTGCGGTGGTTTTTTACCTGGCGGCCTACGCCTTCATGGTGATCGGCACCTTCGGTGTTCTCACGGTGATTTCGGGCAGGGGCGACCGCAAGACCAGCCTTGATGATCTCGATGGTTTGGGTGCTCGCCGCCCGGCTCTGGCTCTGGCTTTGACGATTTTCTTGTTGGCTCAAGCGGGTGTGCCGTTGACTACGGGATTCGTGGCGAAGTTTGAGATCATCGGCGCGGCGGTCGAGGCACGGTCCTTCTGGCTTGCGGTGATAGCCATGGTTTCAGCGGTGGTGTCGGCGTTCCTCTACCTGCGCATCGTGCTTTCGGTGTATCTGGGTTCCCCGGCGGTCGACTCCGAGATTTCCGACGATGCAGGTGCTGAGCGGGTACACCCCGCTGCCGGTCTCGCTATCGGTATAGCTCTGGCGATCACCGTCGGTTTCGGCCTCTTCCCCGGCCCTATCGACGAACTGGCCCTCGAAGCCATCCCCCAACTGTTCGCCATCTGACCCGCGAGGAACGTGTTCGGCCCACGTCGGTAGAATGGGTCCGGGGAAGTCATGGCCGCGGTTTGGTGGCTGTGGGCCTCATTGATTCCAGGCCAAGTCCACATGGTGCAACTGTGCCCAGGGAAGCAACTGCTCCTCGCTTCGTTGTTGGTGTTGGTCGCCGCCGTACACCGCGATCAGATCGCACCGATGCTGATCGCCGATCTGGGCTTTCACTTTGCGGGCGGTTGTGAGAAAGCTGGTTGAGGGCGTGGCCGCGGACTTTGCCTCCATCAGGGTCAACCGCTCAGGGTGTTCAATTACCAAGTCGACCTCGGTGCCGTTGCGATCACGATAGAACGACAGGCCCCGATTCAAGCCGTGATGGGTGCGCTGTTTGGTGATCTCCGAGACGACCCACGTTTCGAAGATCGGGCCGCGGAGCGGGTGCGAGTGCAGTTGCTCGGCAGTGCGGATGCCAAGAAGGTGACAGACGAGCCCGGTGTCGTAGAAGTGTAGTTTGGGCATCTTCACTAGACGCTTGCGGAGGTTGGTGTGGAAAGAGGGAAGCAGGAACACCACGAAACTGGCCTCCAGGATGCTGAGCCAGGCCTTCGCCGTTGGCTGGGAGATCCCGCAATCGCCGGCCAGCGACGAGAGGTTGGCCAGCTGCGCGGTGCGGCCTGCGCAGAGTTGGACGAATCGTGCGAAGCCCGACAGGTCGACTACGTTGCGCAGTGTTCGCACGTCACGCTCGATGTAGGTGGCGATGTATGAGCCGATCCATCCAGGCGGATCGAGTCCGCGGTCGAAGATGCGGGGATAACCGCCGGTGACCAGGGTCTCGTCCAAGTCTTCGGGGTGGTGGGGGAAGCGGACCGCCTCTCCCCGGCTCAGCGGCAGCAGATGATGGACTGCTGTGCGACCTGCCAGCGACTGGTTGACTGACTCGACGAGCGAGAAGTTCTGTGAACCGGTGAGAATCCACTGGCCCGGCGTCGGATCGGCGTCGATGAGCCCTTGGAGGTAGGAAGGAAGGTCCGGTGCCCGCTGGACCTCGTCGATGATCGCCCCACGGGGAAACTGGGCCAGAAACGCCCGGGGATCATCGACAGCGAAAGAACGCACATCGGGCGCTTCTAGGCTCACATAGGGATGGTCGGCAAACACTGCCCGACACAGGGTGGTCTTCCCGCTCTGACGTGGACCAGTGAGCGTCACCGCCGGCGCGCTCAGCGCCGCTCGCTCCAACTGGGGCGCCAAGTCACGATCAACAGACATCGCTGCAAGCCTAAGCCATATGCGGCTGATTCAAAATATGATTTTGAATCAGCCGCATTGCAGGTGGTGATAGTGACGGACGTTGTCCCTGGGTCACAGGCGGTTGCCACCTATGATATCTATAGATATCATCTGTTCATGACCGATATCTTGATTCGAGACGTTCCCGAGGACGTAGTTTCCGAAATTGATGTCAAGGCAGCAAATGCAGGGCTTTCGCGAGCCGAATACTTGCGACGAGTGCTCCTGCGGGAACAAACCAGCACTGCTGACGCGGTGACCCTCGAATCCTTGGCGCGAGTCGCGGAAATGTGCAGCGATCTGAGGCGGCCAGAGGTGATGGCCGATGCCTGGTCGTGACCACATGGCTAGCCGACAAGTCCGCTCTGGCACGACTGGCCCTAAGCCCTGATGCCGAGAAATGGGCTTTGAACATCCAGCGCGGTCGAGTACGAGTAACCACGGTAACTCTTCTTGAGGTCGGATTCTCCGCACGATCTGCGACCGATTATCGTGCCACGCTCACCGAATCGCCGTTCACACAAATGCCCGTTGAGTATCTGACGCCCAAAATAGAGGCCCGTGCCCTGGAAGTGCAGTCGGCGTTAGCGAACAAGGGGCACCACAGAGCACCGTCAATCCCCGACCTGCTGATCGCGGCCACAGCGGAACTGGCCCAACTCACCGTTCTCCATGTCGACAAAGACTTCGACCTGATCGCACAGGTCACAGGACAACCAATGGAGACTCTCCAAGCGTTCACCAAGAAGTCATGACAGCGGTTTGATCGCCACGGCCCTCACCGATTTCGGCCTTTGCCGCTGATTTCCGGGCGGGCGCTCGTTCGCTAACCTGAGACGCGCGGCGGTGTTGTGGTTCAGGACATCGGAAAGGTATGTGTCAAGACATAGGAAAGGGTCTGGTCGGCTGATGTTGGGGCATGTCGAAACGTCGATCGGTTGTCTTGTCGGTGGTGTTGGAGGGTCGGACCCAGGCCCAAACGGCCAGGCTCTACGGGGTGTCTGAGGGTTGGGTTTCCAAGCTTGTGGCCCGCTGGCGTGCTGAGGGCGACTCGGCTTTGGAGGCCCGGTCGCGGCGTCCCGGTAGCTCACCATCCAAGGTCTGTGACGAGACGGTCGAGTTGGTGGTGAACCTACGCTCAGAGCTGTCTGCCCAGGGCCTCGACGCCGGCCCCCACACCGTCTGCTGGCACCTCCAACAGCACCACCAGATCACCGTGTCGCCATCGACGATCCGGCGCCGTCTCGTCGATCTGGGTCTCGTGGAGCCCAACCCCAAGAAACGGCCCCGGTCCTCCTATGTCCGGTTCCAAGCCGATCTGCCTAATGAGATGTGGCAGTCAGACTTCACCCACTGGCGCCTCGCCGCAGGCACCGAGACCGAGATCATCACCTGGCTAGACGACCATTCCCGCTACGCCCTGTCCGTCACCGTGCACCGGCGCATCACCGGACCGATCGTTGTCGAAACCTTCGACCAAACCTGTGTTGACCACGGGGTTCCCGCGTCCACGCTCACCGACAACGCCATGGTCTACACGACCCGCTTCTCCGGCGGGAAAGGCGGCAGAAACGCCTTCGAGGCCCGCCTCGCTCACCTCGGCACCGAACAAAAGAACTCCGCGCCCAACCACCCCACCACCTGCGGAAAAGTCGAACGTTTCTAACAAACCCTCAAAAAATGGCTCACCGCGCGAACCCCCGCCAACGACCTCAACGAACTCCAAGTACTCCTCGACGAATTCACCTACACCTACAACCACAACCGGCCCCACCGATCCCTTGGACGTTCAACCCCCGCCGCTGTCTACAACCGGCTCCCCAAAGCCGAACCGGGCCAAACAAGCAACACAACCCACTTCAGAGTCCGCCACGACCGCATCGACAAAACAGGCACCGTCACACTCCGCCACAACAGCCGACTCCACCACATCGGCATCGGCCGCCGCCACGCCCACACCCCCGAAACCCTGCTCATCGCCGACCTCGACATCAGAGTCGTCGCAACCCACACCGGCGAACTGCTCCGACACCTCACCCTTGACCCGACCCGCGACTACCAACCCCAAAACCAACCCTAAAAAACCCCGCCCCGCGTGGGTTCATACCTTTCCTATGTCTTGACACATCACATAGTGGGCTCGGTGGGGATCGAACCCGCAACCGGACCTTTCGAATGGCCTGCTCTATCCATTGAGCTACGCGCAGAAGACGGTCAGCCTCGCCGTTCGGGGCTGGCCGTCGACGTTCATCCTCGCGCGCGTCACAGCACGAACCGCGGATCCCCCGCTAGCGAGATGAATCGAAACGGGTAACCAGGTAAGTCATTCCCCCTCCCGGTCTCGAGACGCGTCTCGACCCGCACGGTTACCGTGCTCCGCGCAGCCTTTGCGCGCTTGGGCATAACTCTCTCGATCCTCGGTTCCGGGCTCACCTTGTTCCGACTGGAGAGCAGCGTCCCCCAAGTGCTAGAGCCTTTGGAACGAACCGTTGGTCCGTCCTGGGAAGGTGAAGAAATCGGGTGAAACGTCGAAAAACCGCCTACGATTGCCGGACTATGGCGACGGCCACCGGATACCTGCCTCGGCTGGACTCGCGAGAGCAGTTCGTCGATCACCTTGAGGGCTACACCGAGCCCACCGTCGAGGAACTCGAAGACGGCAAACTGAACCGAAAGCTGCTCAAGACCTACATGTTGGAGACGGCTCGAGATAGGAACGCCACACCGGGCATGGATTCGCTCTTCCCGAAGCATGTTCATCTGCATCGCCTTGACGACACGCTCTACCGAGTCGAAGACAGTGAGCACCAAGATCAAGTCGTCGGCTTACTGGAAATGTTAGAACGGCGCCATCCGGTCTTGTACACGACGCTCGGTGTCAACGACAGCAACAAGTGGGTCCGACAAGTTGTGGATCGAAATCCTTGGCTTGACAGACTCTGGCTATCGTCGCCGATCCTCTTCGAGCTATGGAACAACGTGAAGCGCACGACTCCCTCCCATCGATACGTTCGCCTCGGGTTCGAGCACGAAGCCCTCTACGAGGCCACGCAGGGCCTCGACGATAGCCACGAAGAGGAGAACGACGAGTTCGAGCCCCCAAGCGACGATTCGGCTCGGACCCTGATCGAGCGCCGCCGGTCAAGGGTGACTCTCACGGAGCGACTCGGCGAACTTCAGGCCAAATTGCCGGAATTCCTTGATCTTTACGACCCGATGCACTCGTTGGTGCAGTTGCAGATCCCCAGCGGAGACCGCGGCGGCCACCTGCTCTACCACGACGGTCACGCGACGAATCGAAGTGGTTCCTTCGTCGAGCACCGTCAAGAGATTGCCAAGGTCCTGAGGCTGTACCGCACCGTTACCGAACACTCCGAGAAGCGGCTCTGGTTGGAAACGACTGAAGTCGGCAACGACGGTTTCACGGTCAAAGGCGCCCCAGTCACGATCCGATTCAGCCGACCCCTCAGTGAGGAGACTTTCGCGCGCTTTGTCGATGTCGGCCTGAAACGCCGCACGAGCAGGCTTCGCATCGGTGGGTACATCACATCGCGTGGACCCACCAAGGTTCACGTTGCGGCCATAGACCGGCATCTCTGGCAGCCCTTGCTGCTGGAAGCGACGAGCCGGCAACTAACCGCTGTGCTGCCACACGGCACCTGTGGAAACACGATCCACCGTCTCGTCACCAACGTTCAACGTTGGCTCGATCCGAACGTCAAGGTGTGGCTCGGCAGCGAGTCCTATGAGACCGCCGTAGCGGATTCGATGCGGACTGCCGCATGAAAGATGAGTCCAACCTGCTCGCGGATCAGGTCTTCCAGTTGAACACGCTGCTATGGGCGCTTGAAGAGTTACCGGACAAGGGTGAAATTCAACCGGTCCTGCGGCAGGCTGGCTACTACCTCGGCGCTATCGGGCGGCGCGTCATTATGCCGACCGATGAGGTAACGCTTGCTGCGCTAACGAAGCTGACCGGGGCGGTGAACCGGGACCCGTGCCGTCCAGACCTCTGGCTCCGACACGACACAGATCCCGTCCAACCCCTTGTCGAGTTGAAGGCTCACGGATTCTCGCAGAAATCGTCGAATAGAAGACAAGCGTTGAAGCTCATCGCCGCGGCGTCGGACTTGGCTCCATCGCTCGCTGAGACGGGGGTAAGACCAGGGCATGTCGTTTATGCGACCGTCGCCAGTGACGTCGGTAGGGTCGGCGCAACGCTCAAGACCTTAGCGCAGGAGTTGCGCACGGAAGGTGCTGATCCCGCACCAACTGGAGCTATAGGACTCGCCATTGAAGACGAGGGCGTGGTGCTGAACCACCACGTCTGTTCGATGAACCCTGACGTCCAAACGACAATGGGCAGATGGGTGTTTTAGCTTTGGCTTTGACGATTTTCGTGTTGGCTCAAGCGGGTGTGCCGTTGACTACGGGAATCGTGGCGAAGTTTGAGATCATCGGCGCGGCGGTCGAAGTACGGTCCTTCTGGTTGGCGGTGATAGCGATGGTTTCGGCCAGGTCTCGCTATCGGTATAGTTCTGGCCATCACCATCGGTTTCGGCCTCTTCCCCGGTCCCATCGACGAGCTGACCCTCGAAGCCATCCCCCAGCTATTCGCCATCTAAACCGCGATTTCGACCCTTGCGTAACATTTGTGCCACGTTATAGTTGGGTGTATGCGAAAAGCACGTACCGGCGCCGAGCGCTACCTTGAGGGTCGGCGTACGGACGCCGAATACGACCTTGCGTACCAGACCTCTCTGAGACGCATTGAGCAGATTGACTCAGTCATCCGAACACTGGACCAGCGTCGATGCAGTCTTGACCTGAGCAAGGCCGAATTGGCACGTCGTGCCAACCTTCGTCCAGAAGTGATTAGGAGGCTTTTTTCCGCCGAAAGCCCCAACCCGACGCTGGCAACGCTGTTGGCACTCGCCGAAGCCCTAGAGATGGAGTTAGCTGCCGAGCCTCGAGAGGTGAGTCAGGCTATTTGAGTGACCCTCGGTGCCGGTTGAGAAGACCGGTGGTTTTGCCATTTGGGGGTCAAAGGTGTTGTACTACACGGCGTGACGAACATTCCTGCTTCTCTATCTGCGTTGACGCCTGAGTGGGTCAATGAACGTTTGGCCGCCGCTGGCCACGACAGCGAGGTCACAAGCATTGAAGTGCGACCGTTGGAGGGGTTCTCGGGGATCATGGGTGAGGTGGCGAACCTCGACGTGACCTACGCGAACGACACCGACCTGCCGACGACCCTGTTCGGCAAATGTCCGCGCGATGACGAAAGGGCCCGGCGTTACAACAAGGTGATGAACGCCTACAAACGCGAACACGGGTTCTATCGGGATTTGGCCGGGCGGGTGCCGATGACCCTTGCTCGTTCGTTCGTCAACGAATACGACGAAGAGTCTGGCCGGGCCGTCCTGCTGATCGAGAAGATTGAAGGAACCGCCGGCGACATCCTGGACGGCCCAGACATTGAGATGTTCAACGAGCTGATCGGTCAGCTCGGCACGATGCACGGTCAGTACTGGGGCAGCGATGCCTTCAGCTCGCGGGATTGGGCCATCGACTGGAGTTCTCCGTCGTTGCTCAGCGGCATTCCGATCCTCCGCGAAGACTGGCCGTTGATGAGGCAGATTTGGCCCGACATGGGGCCCGTCGAGATCCTTGATTTCTACGAACGCACCTGGGTTTACGACACTGAAGTCTGGCTTGAACGGCTCAGCGAACGTCCCTGGACGATGGTCCACGGCGACTACGAGTTCGACAACATCTTCTTTGCTGCGGACGGTCCTGTGATCCTCGACTGGCAAACCACGATGAAGAGCTTTCCAGGCGGTGATATGGCCTGGTTCCTCGGAGTCGGCTCCACCAGCGAGTCGGTTGCCGAAGAAGATGCGCTGCTCGACACTTACCGAGCCGCGTTGGCAGCCGCGGGGGGACCCGACTGGTCACGAGACGAGTTGCTCAACGATGCAGCCGCCAGCCTTCAGTTCCACTGCACGGGCTCGGCAGCAGCTCTGCGCGGCGTCATTGCCGGAGGTGGGAAGCCAGAGGACCGCACCTACCAGCGGTTCGTCAAAATGGTTAATGGCATGATGGCCTGCGCGGTTCGTTGGAACGTGTTGGATCGAGTGGCACAGGATTAGGACGAGTCCAGCCAGGCAAGTAAAACTCAGCCCATGCCTTTGAGCCGCGCTGACGACTATCTAATCCATCAGTATCCCGAGCCGATCGACACGGTGTTCACAGGGGATCGCCACTTCTACGATCGCTACTACTTCAACATGCACGCCTCGGACGACACTCTGTTCGCGGTGATGGGCATGGGCCAGTACCCCAACCTAGGAGTAACCGACGCCTTCGTGAGCGTCAACCACCAAGGCCGACAGACCACGGTGCGCGCCTCGCGAGAACTCGGTTCGGATCGCCTCGATACCAAGGTCGGTCCGATTCGGGTCGAAGTGATTGAAGGACTCCGTTCGTTGCGGGTCATCTGCGAACCCAACGAATGGGGGTTGGCGCTTGATGTGACCTTTCGGGGCACTACCGAAGCCCTGGCGGAACCCAAAAGCTGGACCCGGGTAGGCACCCGTGTCACCCAGGAGACTTACCGTTTGGCACAGGTCGGCTCCTATGAAGGCTTCATCGAAATCGATGGGGAACGCTACGAAGTCACCCCGAACCGTTGGGGCGGTGCCCGGGACCACAGTTGGGGAGTCCGCCATGGCGTCGGCGAACCCGAACCAAGGGGTATCCGCTCAAAGGTCTCGCCCGATATGGCGATGGGCTTCTTCCACAATTGGCTGCCGATCCAGTTCGACGATCACATGGTCAAGATCACGATCGACAACGATCATGCCGGACGACGGATCCTTGAGGAAGCGGTGCGTCTCTACAACCTGGGTGACCCGCGAGAAGCCGAACATCTGGGCCGCCCGGAGATCGACATCACTTATCACCCCGGCACACGTGAAGTCGCCAGTGCAGAAGTGTGGTTCAGCGGCCCAGGAGCATCAGATTTGCGCATCAAGACCACCCCGTTGAAAACGGTTTATCTCAAGGCCGGGTCCGGCTACATGTACGACGGTTACTGGGGACATGGAGTGTGGCAGGGAGACGACGAAAAGGTGGAGGGTGTGATCACTCAGATCGGGGAGCCGACCCAACGTTTGGGTATCTCCTTTCTCAACGAAACTCTGAGTCGCCACGAGACCAACGATGGGCGTGTCGGCTATGGAATGCACGAAAATCTGATCTCTGGTTTGTATCTGCCCGACGGCTTCGACAGTCCCGAGGCAATGGCACCTCAGATAGGCGTGTCATAGCCGTATCGGTGCTTGCTCCGGGTGGTCTATTGGTTCACGACGCTCGCTAGGCTTACCGTTCGTGTCGGATTTTCTCCGTAGTTATCTCACCGTCGGAATCTTCGGTCTTGCAGGTGTCGCCCTCGTCGCCGTCTTTTTGGGCCTGGGCCGGATCTTCAGGCCCTCAAATCCGACCGAGCAAAAGCTCACCTCGTATGAGTCTGGAGTAGATCCGACCGGCGATATGTGGTCGCAGGCCAACATCCGCTACTACGTCTTCGCGCTGCTCTTTGTGATGTTCGATGTGGAGGCAGTTTTCATCTTTCCGTGGGCCATGCGTCTTGAGGTTTACCAGATGTTCGGTCTTGTTGAGATGGCGATCTTCATCTACATCTTGTTGTTGGGCCTTCTCTACGCCTGGCGGAAGGGGATGCTCCGATGGGTCTAGTCGAATCGGGGAAAATCCCCAAGCCGCTGACGTCGTTGCTCAACATGAGCCGCAAGTACAGCCTGTGGGCCTACCAATGGGGACTCGCTTGTTGCGCCATTGAGATGGGGGCCGCTTTCGGTTCGCCTCGTTACGACGTGATGCGGCTCGGTGTCATCCCGCTGCCGGCAAGCCCGCGTCAGTCCGACTTGTTGATCGTGTCGGGCACGGTGACCGACAAGATGGCACCGTCGGTTCTGCGTCTCTACGAACAGATTCCCGAGCCCAAATACGTCATCTCGATGGGTTCCTGTGCCAACTGTGGTGGCCCCTATTGGGACTCCTATTCGGTGACCAAAGGCGTGGATCAGATCATCCCGGTGGACGTCTACGTGCCCGGCTGCCCACCCCGGCCTGAGGCGCTGCTCGAGGGCATTGTCCTGCTCCAGGAACGGATCCAGAACGAAGACATGACTCAGCGCTGGAGAGGTGATCCCATTGTCGTCCAGTGACACAGTGTCGTCCAATGACACCGTCGACGTCACCTCCGCGACTGAAACGGACAGTGACGCAGCGAACGAATCAGCAACCGATGAAATCCGTGAAGCGGTTCTGTCTGAGCTCGTAGCCGAGTTGGGCGATGCCGTGGTTGGTTCCCACATAGCGGCAGGCGTCGACATCACCGTTCGCGTCACGTCTGAGGCTTGGACCGCCACTGCTGAATTCCTGAAGAACGAGATGGATTTTGCTTACTTCGGTTTCCTGAGCGCTATCGACTGGCTGCCTTCACCATTCGGCCGGGATATGGACAGTCAAGTGGATCTTGCACTTGACCCGGCTGTTGAACCAGCCGCTTCCGAAGCAATGGAACAAGGCCTCGCCGGTGGTGATACCCGTTTTCAGGTTCTCGGGAGGCTCAACGACATCGTCAACCATCGGGCCGTCACTTTGAAAGCCGATGTGGACGACGCTTCCATGTCGGTGCCGAGCTGGGTACCGGTGTACGCGGGTGCCAATTGGCATGAGCGTGAGACCTGGGAAATGTTCGGTATCGACTTTGTCGGCCATCCCGGCTTGCGTCACATCTACCTGCCAGGCGCGTTCGAAGGGAACCCCCTGCGCAAGGACTATCCGTTGTTGGCGCGGCGCGTGAAGCCTTGGCCCGGCATCGTTGACGTCGAACTGATGCCGACCGAGGAGACCGACGAGCCAGAAGACACCGAAGCCGCAGAAGAGACAGGCGACGCATGACCGCCGTCTCAAACCGCCAGCAACTCAACTACATCGCCGCGCAAGCCGCGGACGCTCGGGTCAACCTCGAAATTGAAACCGAGGGCATGACCCTCAACATCGGTCCGCAGCACCCAGCCACCCACGGCACGCTGAGAATCGTGGCCAAGCTCGACGGTGAGCAGGTCATAGCCGCCGACCCAGTCATGGGCTATATGCATCGTGGCTACGAAAAACTCAGCGAGGTTCGCACCTATCCGCAGGTCACGACCCTTATCAACCGCATTGATTGGCTAGGGAGTTTCGCCAACGAGGTGCCGTTCATCTTGGCGGCTGAGCAGTTGCTGGAGGTCGAGGCTCCTCCACGCGCTCAGTGGATCCGCACGCTCCTCTTCGAGATGAGTCGGATCGCCAACATTGTTCTGTTCCTTGGCGACATGGCCGTGCAGGTGGGTGCGGTCACACCGGTCTTCTTCGCCTTTCGCGACCGGGAGCACATTCTCAACCAGATCGAAGCGGCAACTGGAGGGCGTTTCCACCCCAACTTCGACCGAATCGGCGGCCTGAAAGATGATCTTCCTGCCGGTTGGATCGTCGAGACCAAGCAGGTCATGAAAAAGATGCGCTCGTTCTGCGACGAGATCGAAGAGCTGGTTATGGGCAACGAGATCTTTCAAGCCCGTACTCGTGGAATCGGTGTGGTCCCCGCAGACATCGGCCTGTCCTACGGACTCTCGGGTGCCAACATCCGCGCATCCGGGGTTGACTGGGATGTCCGACGCGACGGCACCACCGGCGCCGGTGGCCTGGTACACAACGAACTCGACTGGCGGGTTTGGACTCATCCCGACGGTGACTCGTTCAGCCGATTCTGGGTCCGCCTTCAAGAAGTACGGGAGTCCACCAAGATGGTCGACCAGATTCTCGATGGCCTCCCGAGCGGCTCGATCATGGCCAAAGTCCCGCGCATCATCAAGGTTCCAGCGGGCGAGGCGTACGTCGAGACCGAGAATCCCCTCGGTGTGATGGGCTACTACGTGGTCTCCAAGGGTGGTCTGGTTCCGTTCCGGGTCAAGATCCGCTCTGCGTCGTTCAACAACATGTCGATCACCCCGTGGTTGCTGATCGGTGTGTATGTTCCCGACATCATCACCATCCTCGGCAGCCTCTATTTCATTCTCGGAGACATTGATCGGTGAGCACGAGCCACGTTCTCGCTGAGCTGGCCTACTGGCAGCAGACCGGCATTCGTGTCGGCGTCGGGCTGGCCGCGGTTCTGCTGGTGGCGGGCGCGCTCGTCCAATTGCATCTGTTCAAGGCCGTGTCGTTCATGCAGAGTCGACTGGGTCCGATGGAGGCCGGTCCCTACGGTTCGCTGCAGTTGCTGGCCGAGGTTGGTAAGCACCTCCAAAAAGAAGACATCATCCCACGCAAAGCCGACCGGTTCGTGTTCGCCGCGGCGCCGTTTGTGGTGCTTGCTTCCACGTTCTTGTTGGTCGTCGTAGTGCCGGCCGGCCCCGACCTTTGGTTCGTCGACAGCGAACTAGGGATCTATTTGGGTCTGGCGGTGTCGTCGGTTTCGGTACTCGGCGTTCTGATGGCGGGTTGGGGGTCGGCCAACAAGTACTCGCTACTAGGTGGCCTGCGAGCGACGGGTCAACTCATCGCCTATGAACTCCCACTGATCCTGGCGGTAGTCGGCGTGGTGATCCAGGCGGGCACAATGAACATGGTAGACATTGTCTACGCTCAGGCAAACGGCGAGATTTTCGGTTTGGGTGTTGTCGGCAATCCCTACATTCTCACCCAAGGTGTGGCGTTCCTCGTTTTCTTGATTGCCATGCAAGCGGAGTTGGCCCAAGCACCGTTCGACATGCCTGTGGCTGAATCCGAACTGGTGACGGGTTACTTGACCGAATATTCGGGGATGCGCTTCCTGCTGTTCTTCATCGGCGAGTTTGCCACTGCAGCGGTGTTTGCAGCGTTGGCCTCGGTGCTGTTCCTAGGCGGTTGGTACATCCCGGGTATCGATCCCAGCGCCGACATCATGAACCTACTGGGCCCGTTGGTGATGCTTGTGAAGATCGTCGGCCTCACTTTCCTGGTGTTCTGGACTCGTTTCACCATGCCCCGCTTCCGCGAGGACCAGCTTCAGCGTCTGGCATGGAAATTTCTTATTCCCATTGCTCTCGCCAACATCGTGGTGACGGGCATCCTCAAGGTCACGTTCTAAGTAGGCAGGTACTCATGGCACTCATACCAGGACTCATCAAAGGGCTCGGTGTCACCGGGTCGACCATGATGCGCACGATCTTCCCCGGTGGGCTCAAGAAACCGATTCCTTCGCCTGTGAAGGGTGCCGAGACTGTGCAGTACCCCCACGAGAAGGAGGCACCGCCGCCCCGGGCGCGTGGTGTGATCGCGCTTCACGAGGAGAACTGCACGGCCTGCATGCTGTGCGCCCGTGAATGCCCAGATTGGTGCATCTACATCGAGGGCCACAAGGAGAAGGCACCACCGCGTCGAGCGGGCGGAAAGCCGCGTCAGCAGAACATACTCGACCGCTTCGACATTGATTACGCGTTGTGCATGTTTTGTGGGATCTGCGTTGAGGTTTGCCCCTTCGAGGCGCTGTTTTGGAGTCCTGAGTACGAGTTCTCTGAGCCCCGTATCGCGGATTTGCTGCACGATATGTCACGTTTGTCGGAGTGGATGGAAACGGTCCCCGACTTCGAGGACTATGAGGCCGGTTCGCAACAAAAGAAGCTGCAGGTGCCGCCTACATGAGTTTGGTTGCCGCACTGTCCGCCGACGGCGACCTCTACGTGGCGCAAAACGTCTTCTTCGCGGTTATTGCCGTGTCGATGATTGTCTCGGCGGTGCGTGTTGTCACCACCAGCAACATTGTGCATGCGGCGCTGTGGCTGGTAGTGGTTCTGGCCGGGGTGGCCGCTCAGTTCATCCTGCTCGGCTCGGAGTTTGTTGCGGTCACTCAGGTGTTGGTCTACATCGGCGCGGTGGTGGTGCTGTTCTTGTTCGGGGTGATGCTCACTCGTGCGTCGCTTGGCGACGATGAGTCGGTAGGCGACGAGAAGAGGGGTATGGCCGCGGTCGTGGGAGTACTGCTCTTCGCGGTGATGGCGGTCGCATTGATTCACAGTTTTGAAGACGGCCGCTTGGTTATCGATCAACCCCAGTCGGTAACCACCGTGTCGGACGCCATTTTCTCGCAATACATCGTGGCGTTTGAAGCGGTCTCCGTGTTGTTGTTGGCAGCGTTGATCGGCGCGATCGTCGTGGCGCGGAAGGACTGAGAGGTAACGACCGATGTTGTTGAATCAGTTTCTGCTGCTGTCTGCCGTGTTGTTCTGCATAGGTGTTTATGGCGTTCTGGCGCGCAGGAACGGCGTGCTGGTGTTGATGTCGATCGAACTGATCCTGAACGCCGTGAACATCAACCTTGTTGCCTTCGGTGCCCTTACCGCTGATGTGGGCGGCGAGGTATTCGCCCTGTTCACGATTGCGGTGGCCGCTGCTGAAGTCGGCATCGGCTTGGCCATTGTTCTGCTCATCTACCGCAACCGTCGCAGCATCGATCTCTCCGAGATCGATCTTATGAAGGGCTGATCTGTGTCTTTTCTTCTTGGGTTTGCTGCGCCTAGCTCTGTACCGACTTCGTCGACTGTCACGCATAGCGCGAACTGGTTTCTTGAGTACGCATGGCTGGTTCCGTTGCTGCCTGCGTTGTCGTTCGTGGGGATTCTCTTTTTCGGCAAACGCATGCGTTACAAGGGCGCCGAACTGGGAATTGCCGCTGTGGGGCTTTCGTTCTTGTTGGCCGTGTGCGCTGGTTTCGCCTGGCTCGACCACCGCGACAATTTCGTTCTCCCCGACGACTCTCACGCCGCTGCCTCGGTTGACACTCACGACGACGCGGCTCCGGCCACGCCCGGCGACTCCGACGGTCATGCCGACGCGGCTCCGGCCACGCCCGGCGAAAGCACAGACCACGCCGACGCGGCTCCGGCTACGCCCGGCGACCACAACGCCGGCCACAGTTACGTCGCGGTTCAGAGTCGTACGCAATGGTTGCAATCAGGGGGTGTTGCGTTCAGCGCTGGGGTTCTCGTCGATGGCCTCTCGGTGATGATGCTGTTGGTGGTGACGATCGTGTCGCTGTTGGTGCACATTTACAGCACCGATTACGTGGGCGACGACAAGCGTTACACCCACTTCTTCGCTTTCCTGTCATTGTTCACCGCGGCGATGCTGTTCTTTGTTCTCAGCGACAACATCTTGCAGATGATCGTCGGCTGGGAGCTCGTCGGCGTCTGCTCTTTTGTGTTGATCGGGCATTGGTGGGAAGAAAAACCCAATTCCGATGCAGCACTGAAGGCGTTCCTCACCAACCGGGTCGGCGATGTCGGCCTGATCATCGGCACGATCACGCTCTTCTTCGCCGCCGGCGATGGCCGTACCTTCGACACGATCGAAATCAACGAAGCGATTGTCCGAGGCGAGGTCGGACACACCGCACTGGTGGTCGCGGCGGTGTGCCTGATGGCTGCGGTCATGTCGAAGTCGGGTCAGTTCATTCTCCATACCTGGCTGCCTGATGCCATGGCCGGCCCGACTCCGGTCTCGGCGCTGATTCATGCCGCCACCATGGTCGTTGCGGGCGTCTTCCTGATCGCCCGTCTCTACCCGGTGTTCTTTGAGGGGATGCAGATCGGAGGGTCGAGCATCAACCTGATGGCCACGATCGGCGCTGTCACCCTGGTGTTCGGCGGCTTGCTTGCGTTCGTGCAGGACGACATCAAGAAGGTGCTGGCCTATTCGACGGTTTCGCAACTCGGCTACATGGTGATGGCGCTAGGTGTCGGGGCCTGGACCGCGGCGGTCTTTCATCTCTTCACCCACGCTTTCTTCAAAGCCAACCTCTTCTTGGGTTCGGGGTCGGTAGCCCACGCGGTGCACTCGTTCGACATGAAGCGAGATATGGGCGGAATGCGCAAGTTCATGCCCAAGACCTATGTCACGTTCATTATTGGTTCGCTGGCGTTGGCCGGCTTGTTCCCGTTGGCCGGGTTCTGGTCCAAAGACGAAATACTCGTCGGTACCGGCGGCTGGGGACTGTTCGGTGGCACTGGCGGCAACGGCGCCTACACCTTCCATCTATTGATGGGCATGTTCGGAGCTGCGCTGACCGCCGCCTATATGACCCGTTGCGTTTACCTGACCTTCCACGGGGAGTACCGCGGTGGACACGACCACGCACACGGGGCCGACGGCGCGCACGAAGCCCATGGCGACCCTCACGAGTCGGGTCCGCGCATCCTGGTACCGCTCTACATTCTGTCGGGGTTGGCCATTGTGGCTGGTTTCGTCAACCTACCGGCCGGTTTCCAACTCGTCGGCGACTCATGGACAGAACGATTCGGTCATTTCGTCGAACCGACGGGATCGTCATATTTCCCGGCGATCAGCCACGCGACTCCGAGTTGGTCGTTGGCCGTGGTTGCGAGTGTCGTGGCTCTGGTAGGTGCTGGCGTAGCGATCTACTACTACTTCGTCAAGGTTGATCGTTTATCCAAGCAAACGCATCAGTCCCTTACCGAGTTGCCGGACGGTCTGTCCAAATCCAATGGCCTAGCAGGTTCCGGCCACAAGGTGCTCGTCAACAAGTACTACCTCGACCATCTGTATGAAGGAATCATCGTTGCCTTCACCAAGGGTCCACTGGCCCGAGCGGCTTATTGGGTCAACCAGAATGTGATCGACCGGACGGTCGACAAGGCTGGTGAAACGGCAGTGCTGGTGGGTCGCCATGTCTACGACGTGGTCGATCAAAGCGTTATAGACGGCTTCGTCGACGGTTCGGGCCGGGTATCGGACGCAACCGGAGAAGAACTTCGTCAGATCAACTCCGGCAAAGTCCAAAATTACGCCGCAATCCTCTTCGCAATGGCGGCTGTGCTCGCCGGAACCTTCTTAATCATCTTCGCTCTCTAACCCAGGAATCTTTTCAACATGGACACCATCGCTGATACCAACTGGTTGCTCACAGCCTTAGTCTTCGCTCCGATCGTCGGGGCGTTGATCATGGTCTTGATCCCCCAAGAAGAGGAGCACACCCACAAACAGGTGGCCCTGCTCGCTTCGCTGGTCACCCTGGGGCTCGCGGTCTTTTTGTTGATCGACTTCGATTACGGCAACGCCGGTGCGTTGCAGTACTTCGTGGACACCGAATGGATAGAAGTAATCGGCGCGGGCTACACGATCGGTGTCGACGGCATGTCGCTCCCGCTGATCGCGCTCACCGTTCTGGTCATGCCGCTCGTGTTCGTTTACTCCTGGAACCACATCCCCGAACCAGGCAATGCCAAGGCTTTCCTGATTCTGTCGCTCATCTTGGAAACAGGAATGATCGGCACATTCGTCGCCCAAGACCTGGTCCTCTTCTTCGTGTTCTTCGAGGTCGTGTTGCTGCCGATGTTCTTCATGATCGCGGTTTGGGGTGGAGAGAACCGACGTTACGCCTCGTTGAAGTTCTTCCTGTTCACCCTGTTCGGTTCGGCCCTGATGCTGTTGTCGTTCCTGGCTTTGTTCTTCCTCACCGAGGCGGACACGTTCAACATGTTGGTGCTGACCGAAAACGCTGGTGACGGGATCGCCAGGGGCACGCAGTTGCTGGTCTTCGGCGGTATGTTCATCGGCTTCGGTGTGAAAGTGCCGATGTTCCCGTTCCATACCTGGTTGCCCGACGCCCACACCGAAGCACCAACCCAGGGTTCGGTCATCTTGGCTGCGGTGCTGCTGAAACTGGGAACGTACGGCTTCATCCGCATTGCCATCCCGATGCTGCCGGAGGCCGCCGAGGCTTGGGCGCCGTGGATCGGCCTGTTGGCGGTGATCGGCATTATCTACGGCGCGCTCGGTTGTTTGGCCCAAACCGACATGAAACGCCTGATCGCGTTCTCATCGGTTGCCCATATGGGCTTTGTGATGCTCGGAATCGCCACGCTGACCGACTTCGGCATCAACGCCGCCATTTTCGGCATGGTCGCCCACGGGCTGATCACCGGGATGCTCTTCTTCATTGCCGGTTCAGTGAAGGAGCGCTATCACACCTTGGAGATCAAACGACTCGGCGGGATGCTCGTTCAGGCCCCCCGCTTGGGCTGGATTCTGGGGTTCGTGTCGATGGCGTCTCTTGGCTTGCCCGGCCTTGCCGGATTCTGGGGGGAGTTCCCGGCGATCCTCGCGGCCTACAACCCAGCCGTTGGAATCTCCGAAGGAACCTTCCGTGTCTACATGGTCGTGGCTGCTATCGGCACGGTGCTCGCTGCTGGCTACTTGTTGTGGCTCCTGCAGCGCACGACGATGGGTGAGCCATCGGCTGAATTCGCCGATGACCCCAATATCACCGACGTATCAACGACCGAGTGGATTGCCTGGGCGCCGATGCTCTTCGGTATCGTGTTGTTCGGCATTGCACCCGGCTTGATCTTCGAAGTAACAGACCCCGCGGTGATTCAGTCGCTCGACAACTGCATCCAGGTGGGCTGCGAGGCCGCTAAGGTCACAGCTTCCTCGGTGGCGGGTGGAGGCTGACAGTGCTCGCTGATATCGCGCCGCTGTTTGCTGCGACCGGATTTGATCGGCCGGTGATTGACTGGCACGCGGCCGCGCCCGAACTCACCCTGCTTGGTTTCGGTGCTCTAATCACGATGATCGACATCGGCTGGCTTGAACGGGCTCGAAGAATCGCCGCGCCGCTCGCTTCTTTGGCCCTGCTGGCGACGTTGGTGCCGATAATCACCCTGGCTCTGGCCGGCGACGACAGGTCTATGTTCAACGGCGGTTTTGTGGTCGACGACTACAGCCTCATCATGAAGGCGACGTTTGTGTTGGCCGGTTATGTGGTCGTGTTGATGTCGACCAACTACATCGCCGAAGGCGACTATTGGGAGAACGAGTACTACGGCCTGTTGCTGAGTTCGATCCTCGGCATGATCCTGATGGCTTCGGCCCGTGACCTCATCTCTATTTTTGTGGCTCTCGAACTGCTGTCGATCCCGCTCTACATGCTGGCCACCTGGCGCAAACGCGACCTGAAGAGCAACGAGGCAGGTCTCAAGTACTACCTGATGGGCATATTCGCTTCGGCGGTGATGCTCTACGGCATGTCTCTGCTGTACGGCGTCACGGGATCAACTCTGCTGGTCAAGATCAATGATGCTGTCAGCGCGGCAGCTGATCCTTCTGCGGTCGTGGTGATCGGCATCATCTTCGTGGTGGTCGGATTCGCTTTCAAGGTGTCGGCATTCCCGTTCCACACCTGGGCGCCCGACACCTACGAAGGTTCGCCGACACCGGTCACTGCGTTTATTTCGGTGGCCTCCAAAACGGCAGGTTTTGTGGCTTTGATGAACTTGTTGTTCGTCGGCTTCATAGACCGTCCCGACATCTTCGAACCGCTTATGTGGATATTGGCGGCAGCTTCGATGACGGCCGGGAACTTGATGGCGTTGCGCCAGACCAACATTGTGCGGATGCTCGCATACTCGGGTGTGGCTCAGGCGGGTTACATGCTGGCACCACTGGCCGTGGCCGGAACAGTTCCTGACAAGGCCCTCACCGCCTCTGTCACGTACCTGGTGATTTATGCGGCTATGAACCTTGGTGCTTTCGCAGTGGTGATTGCGGTCGCCCGTAAGACTCGTTCCGCGGAGATCGCCGACTATCGGGGTTTGTTCCACTACGCCCCCGGACTCACCGTTGCCATGACCATTTTCTTGTTCTCGTTGGCGGGTATCCCACCGTTGGGTGGCTGGTTGGCGAAGTTCCGGGTCATGGAGGCGGTCATTGAAGCCGACACGGCAGCGGGCGTGGTGCTGGGCGTTTTCGTGGCTGTCAATTCGGTGATCGCGCTCTACTACTACGCCCGAATCGGTTTCGGCATGTGGGCTGAAGAGGTCCCGGACGGTGATCTGACACCCGTGAATGTTCCGCTGTCGTTGGGCGTGGCCCTCACCCTGACCGCGGTGATCACGATCGCTATGGGCGTCATTCCAGGTGATGTCCTTGGTCGTTTCACCGAGGTGAGCCTGCTAGCTGGAGGCTGAACCGTCGTATTTTGAGTGGGGCCGTAGTCTGGAGCTGTGGTGTCTCTCGCCGATCGGCTGCGTCGAAGAATTGCTGAGCAGGGACCGATCCCGGTGTCGGAATATGTAACCGCCGCGCTCTACGACGAACGCGAGGGCTTCTATCAGGCGGGAGGCCAAGCTGGACGAGGCGGGGATTTCCTTACGGCTCCAGAGGTTGGCCCGTTGTTCGGTGCAGTCGTGGCACGGGCAATCGACACTTGGTGGCGGGGTTTCGGCTGCCCGCAGCGTTTTTGTGTGTACGAGTGGGGGGCTGGGCCGGGCACGCTGGCCCGCGCGGTTGTTGCCGCTGAACCCGAAGCGGTTCGCTGTGGCGCGCTGGCGTGGCATGCGATTGAACGGTCAGCCGCTCAGCGCGCTCAGCATCTTGAACACCCGTTGCTGGTTTCTTCGGCAACCGGACCTGTCGATCCGGTTCCGGTCGGGGTGGTGTTGGCCAACGAACTCTTGGACAACTTGGGATTCGACCTGTATGAACACCATGGTCAGCAGTGGTTTGAGCTGCGGATCACAGAAGGCCCCGGTCCAGGTGAGTTCGCCACAGTCGCGGTGCCGGTAGCGGAATCGTCGCCGGTCGTCGAAGAATTCAATGCTTTGGTGGGTGAGTCGGACCGAGAAGGGGTGCTTGTTGCCAGACAGGTCGCGGCCAGGGAATGGTTGGCGGAGGCTCTCGCTTCGCTGCACGCCGGCCGTGTGGTGGTGTTCGACTATGGCGCAACGACCACAGAACTCGCAGCTAGGGGCAGGTGGCTGCGGACTCACTCCGACCACCGTGGGGGCGATTCGAACCGCTGGCTCAAGGGTCCTGGATCCTGCGATATCACCGTTGATGTCGCCACCGATCAGCTTGAGTTGGTCCGCAAGGCCGACTCAAACCGCACTCAAGCGGATTTCCTGCGAGCACACGGCATCGATGATCTCGTCGCGGAGGGTCGGAGGCAATGGCAGGAGTCGGCCCATATAGGTGACCTGTCAGCCCTGCGAGCCCGCAGCAGAGTCCGCGAAGCCGAAGCCCTCCTCGACCCAACCGGCCTGGGCTCCTTCCGCACTATGGAATGGCTGATCTAACTCAATTGCGACCGTGGAGAGGGATTGTGGGGCGGCGCCAAATCAGATCTTGAGCCGCCATTTCAGTACTACGCTGCGGTGGTGACCAGTATCCAGGTGAAGAACGTCCCGAGTGATGTGCACCAGACGCTGCGGCGCAGAGCCGTCGGAGCGAGGCAGTCCCTACAGGAGTACCTCCTTCAACTGCTCTGTGAGCAGGCCCGTACTGAGACGCTCGAGGAGGTGCTGCAGCGAGCTGGTGGTAGGGCCGGCGGCAACATTGGACGGGAGGCGGCCGTCGCAGCTGTGCGGGCCGATCGCGATTCCCGTTGATCGTTGCCGATGCCGGCGCGTTGGTTCAGGCTAGGACATAGCGGGCAGTTCGTCGGTTGCCCGTCATGCGGAGTTTCCCGCTCTTGGTCATGGCCCGTAGACGGTTCGATGCTTGCTCGGGAGTGATTTGGCACAACTCCGCCAACTCGGCGCGTGCTGTCGAACCGTGCTCCGTCACGTATGTGAGAATCATCTGTTCCTGCTGGATGCGGTCGAATCCGCGGGTTCGAACATAGGAGTCGGACCCGCCGATCTGTTTGTACACCGAGGCCGACAAGTGGTAGGTGCGCCCGCGGCCTTCTCCCCGAGATTCCAGCAGTCCACGCTCAACGAGTGAGTTGAGAACTGTTCGGGCTTCATCGGCGCTTATCTGGAGGAGTTCCCGTGCTCGCCTGGAGGTGACGCGACGCTCGGTTCGGACTTCATGCAGAACCTGCAGGGTCTGCAGCTCAAGCGGCTGACCGCGTCGTGTGGAAGCAGCGACGAACACGGCCAGTTCGCGATCGGCCGGCCCGGCCGACAGTCGCGCCTCGACCCATGACCAAGTTGATCGCGAGTAGTCGGGCCGTGGCCGCCCGAGAGCGAGTTGGGTCCGGTAGACGCGATTGATTCCCCGACCGGTCCGCTCGACGAGACCGGCCCGTTTGAAGGCGTCGGCGATCAGTTGGTTGCGTGCCTGCGGTGGTGCGGTCAGCAGATTTTCGACAGTGATTCCGTCGGGGAAACCGCCAGGATTGCTGACCGAGAGGGTCTGCGGTTCTTCGATGGCCACTCGTAGGCGACCATTGATCGAGTAGTCTCTGTGGACCAAGGCGTTGGCAATCAACTCCCGGACCGCGATGTCCGAGTACCTCGGGAGCCCTACGCGAAACAGCCCGTCCTCAATTTCCTCTTCGGGGTTGTAGGGCTTCACCGCTTCGGTGAGTTCAAGCATCAGCCGGACGAGCGGCTTGTGAAGATCGCGGTTGGCTTCCACAGTGTCGTTCGGACCCAGCACCTGGAAAACGGCAGAGTGCGTTGGTACGAACTTCCGTAACACTTCTGGGGTACCGAACAGCAACGCTGCACCGAGATTGAGTGTTCCTTCGACTGAGCGGAACCCGAGCGCTGAGAGCAGGTCACGGTTTGAAAGCACGGCAAGATGTTCGTCCCCCCCGCTTTCGGCGAGACGGCGGAAACGGTCGAGTTCAGTCGGGTCGAGGTCACTGATCGAAAGCTCGGGCAAAGGAGACGTCGACAGGTCTCGGCCACCTAGCAGGATCGCCCGCGCCTGGGTTTCGTGGGGCATCATCGGAAGGCACTGTGGTTTGCCATTGACGCCGATTGCTCGCCGCACATACCGCCCGGCGGTGGTCGCTGTGAGGGCCTGCGCCTTGGGCACGTTGACGACCACCACCTCCAGTTCGCCAGACTGGTGCATCGTGACAGCGACTCGCAGAGCGGGTGCGGTCTTGTTGGCGATCAGAGCTTCGAGTCTGCGGGGTTCGGTCGTGTTGCCGTGTCGCGGTCGAGCGCCGCGGACCACGCCGTCGTCGTCAACGCCTAGCAGGATCTGTCCTCCATCCCCGTTTGCCAGGCACACCGCTACCTCAGTCAGTTCGTCGTCGTTGACATCGCTCTTGAATTCGACTGTGTAGGTTTCGCCACCGGCGATGAGGTTTTCGATGCTGGTCTCCATTGCTCTGTGATCATAACACAATTTAGAGGAAAATTATGCGTATTAGTTTTTGGCTTAGCGTATTGCGCATAAGTTGCAATAATGTGCGCTAAACGGTGCAGAGACTGGTGTGTGTGTCGAGCCCGGTGTCGTGGCAGTCTAGGTGCGCCAGCCGGAGGCTATGTGTTCGAGCCACCATTGGGGGGCGTTGTCGGTCAGGTTGGGGAGGTTCGAGTAGTCCCACCAGCGTTGGATCAGACCGTCGTCGGTGAGTTCCATCACTGAGGTGAACGGGTGGACGATGCGTTCGCCGGTGTGGAAGACCCATTCCTCGGCGTGTTCGGTCACGACCAAGTGATCTTCGGCGATCATGCGACCTTCAACGTGGTTGTGTTCCTGCACCGGGTCGAGGCCGAGGTACAGGCGGGCCACGATCTCATCGGGTCCGTGGGCGCCACCCATAGTCTCACCGAGACCGGTATCGACGTAGTTGGCTGTATCTGTGAAGAACGAGGCGATCACGTCCCAGTCGTGGGAGTAGAGGGCGTCCCAGTAGCGGGCGACGATCCCCTTGTTGCGTTCTTGGATGTTCTCAGCTTGATCGGCGCTCACCGTATGTTCTCCTCGAAACAGTATGCCTTTTGAGGTAGTGCCGCGCGTTCGACGAGATACTCTTGCAGGTCTTGTTCGTTGGGGCCAAATGGAGGCAACTCATGGATGATCCGCTGATCGATGAGGTGGTCGACCGGCTCGGCGAAGCTAATGTCGACAAGGCCACTAAGAACTACGTAATAGGGGCTCTGATTGGTCGTCTCGACGACGCGGTTGATGGCGACATGATCGACCGACCAGCAACGGACCCGCTAGTGGTGACAACCCCCAACCGGGCGTTCTTGAAGTCGGTGACAGTGACCGGTTTTCGTGGGATCGGTGGTTGCTGTGAGCTACCGCTTCCGCCGAGACCGGGTCTCACGCTGGTCGTCGGGCGAAACGGCTCGGGCAAGTCGTCAATAGCGGAGGCGGCCGAATTTGCGCTTACCGGTGACTCCCTTCGTTGGTCTGGAAGAACGCGCGAGTGGCAGAAGGGTTGGCGTAACCTGCATACAAGCAGCGATCCAGAGATCTTGGTGAAATTGCAAGTTGACGGCGAACAGAAACCTAGTTCCGTTCAAGTCAACTGGGAGTCGGCAGATCTTGAGTCGACTCAGACTGTGGTGACCGTACCTGGACAACGTGACCATAACCTTGACTCACTTGGATGGAGCCAAGCGATGAAGACGTTTCGTCCGTTTCTGTCCTACAAGGAACTTACAACGATCATTGAAGGCCGGCCGATCGACCGCTACAACGCCCTCGCGCCGATGCTTGGTATGGAGGCATTGCGGACGCCCGTCGAAGACCTAAGACTCGCGAGACTCGCCGCGGAGAAGCAGAAAAAGGCGGCTGAGGAATCGGTTACTGGTGCTGCAGCGATGCTCACCGACTCCACCGACGACCGTGCCACCAAGGCAGCCGACGCTCTCGCAGATAAATGGGATCTCGACAAGATCGAGGCGCTCGTTTCAGGGACGGATTCCGAAACCCTCATCCAAGATCGAGTTCTGTCGGAATTGGAGGAGATTGCGTTTCCCGATCTTGAGCGCATTGAAGAGACGGCAGCGGCTCTATCGTCGGCGACGGAGCGAATGGATAAACTTCGCGGAAGCGAAAGCGAACACGCCCAAAAGTTGATCGATCTCCTGAAGGCAGCCGTTGATGTTCACGATCATCAAGGCGACATTGATTGTCCCGTGTGTGGGAAGGTCGGTAGTGGGCTCAATAGCGATCGGATAGTGGACCTGCACGAAGAAATTAAGCGGTTGAGTCTTGAGGCAAGGGCCTTTGATGAGGCGATGAAAACGTTGAGCGATGCCCGTTTAGCGACCCGAGATGCAATCGGTGTGGTCCCTCAAGTCTTGAATTCGTCAACCACGGTCGATGTTGGAGTTGATCTCTCGGGTTTAAGGGCTGCATGGAGAGCATGGACAGCCGCTCCCGAGTCCGACCTCGAACTGGCAGCACATCTCGGATCCGAATGGGTTCGGGTAACGGAGGAAACCGAGACGGTGCGTTCCGTGGCGTCTCGGAGACGGCTGCAACTTGCGGATCAATGGCAGCCGATTGCGGAGAAGCTTGCCGAGATGCTGCCGATCGCTCAGGAAGGACAGCGCGCCCAACAACGCTTAGCTCAGTTAATGGCCGCTGAACGATGGTTGAAGCGATGTGAGGCGAACATCCGAGATCGCCGCTTTGACGATGTGAGGACCAAGGTCAAGACCGTTTGGGACACACTTGCTGTTGGTTCGAACGTCGCTTTGGAGGATCTTCGGCTCGGTGCGAAACGGATCGACATGGACGTCACTGTGGATGGCACCGCCAGCGTCGCTCTTGGAGTGATGTCACAAGGTGAACTGCACGCGCTGGCACTGAGTTTATTTCTTCCGCGGGTGAAGGTCTCGGACAGCCCCTTTGGTTTCGTGATGCTCGATGATCCAGTCCAAGCGATGGACCCAATAAGGGTTAACGGGTTGGCAAGAGTGCTCGACGAGTTGGCTAGAACCCACCAGGTTGTGGTCTTTACACACGATGACCGACTTCCGTCTGCTGTGCGACAATTGGCGTTGCCTGCAACCGTTTGGTCAGTTACCCGCCGTCCCAAATCAAGAGTCGAACTCAAGGTGTCTGTTGACCCCGTTCAGGCTGCTCTTGAAGATGCCAGAGCTGTGGCGTTGAGCCAGCGTCTCCCCGAGGAGGCGCGTCGTCGCGTCGTCCCGGGTCTGTGCCGCGATGCCATTGAGGCGGCGTGCCTCGAGTCAGCTCAGAGGCAGCTACTTGCGCGAGGGATGAGCCACCGTGACTGCGATGAACACTGGGCAGAAAATGTCCGCCTTCTCCCCCGACTAGCCATCGCGCTCTACGGTGATGCAGAGCGTGCTGGCGAGGTATACCGCACGCTGGAGAACAAGTATGGCCGCAGAGCAGTCAGTGCTGTGAAGGACTGCAACAAGATGAGCCACAGCGGCGCTACGGATCACATTGATCTCAAAGAACTGATCCGCGATAGCAAAAAGCTCGCCAACGACCTATTAAAGCTATAGCCGTGGACGTTCACCAAGTGCAGCGGGTTGATCTTGTCAGCTTGGCGCGTTTGGTGATGAACTCTCAGCATTCAGACCTGGTGGGCACTTGGCCTCGTGCCGCGGCGATCCTTGGTCGCCAAGCACTAGAGGAAGCGCTTCAGCATCTCTGGGACAAGATGATTCCAGAGATCAGCAACGCGTCCTCACGGGCCCAGATGCTGTGTCTGTCTGTCTACGTTGATGGATCTATAGCACGAAGGTATACGTACACGTGGCACGCCCTTTCGGCGGCTTGCCACCACCACGCCTACGACCTACCACCGGTTGCCTCGGAACTTGAGGGGTGGCTCGACGAAGTCGAAGCACTAATCACCGAGCTTGCTGACAGGATCGAGTGATCTGTGTCAGCGGCTTCGACCCACGCGAGGCGGGAGTAGCCGTCGGTCAACGTTGGGCTGGTCGACCTGAAGGCGAGCCAGCGGTTGAACCCACGGGAGGCCGTTCGGGGCGTAGCGAGGCTTGGAACTCCTCTGTCGGCAGCGTGGACATGTGTGGACCAATGGTTGGGCCGCCACTGTCACAGGGTTTGGATATGTTTCTTGTTCATCTCGACGCGGGAATGCGTCCTACAAATACCCGGGGAGACGTAGCACAGGTGTTACGTTGAATTCTAATGGAAACGAATGAGCTATTGAAAGAACTAGACGGTACTCGCCGGAAACGCGGGAATGTGCGAAGCAGGTCCGACGCGTCCAGACGGACACTGTGGTGCGGGCGATGACCGGTTGCAGCCAATTTTGCACGTGTCTGGTCAAGTGATGAGAATCGAACGCTGCGACAACTTAGAGTTCATGGCGTCAATCCCTGATTCCTCCGTGAAACTCGTGGTGACTTCACCGCCTTACAACCTCGGCAAGGACTACGAGCGCCGTTCGTCTCTGGACGTGTATCTAATGGCGCAGACTGAAGTCGTCGCGGAGGCAGTCAGGGTGCTGCACCCGAGCGGGTCGATCTGTTGGCAAGTAGGAAATTATGTTGATAACGGCGAGATCGTCCCCCTAGACGTCGTTCTCTATGACATCTTCGCCAAGCATGACCTCAAGTTACGCAACCGTATCATCTGGCACTTTGGACATGGACTCCATTGCCAGCGGCGCCTCTCCGGACGCTACGAGACGATCAACTGGTGGACGAAAACCGATGATTACACATGGCACCTCGATCCCATCAGAGTGCCCGCAAAATACCCTGGCAAGCGGCACTTCAAGGGTCCCAAAGCAGGCCAGTTGTCTTGCAATCCGCTCGGCAAGAACCCAAGCGATGTATGGGAGATCCCCAACGTCAAAAACAACCACCCAGAAAAGACCGTCCACCCCTGCCAGTTTCCCGTCGAGTTGATTGAGCGGCTGGTGCTCTCCATGACCAATCCAGGCGACATCGTCTTGGATCCATACATGGGCGTGGGTTCGGCAGTAATCGCAGCCGAGATGCACCAGCGCATAGGCTACGGGTGCGACACCAGCGCCGAATATGTTTCAATCGCTCGTGAAAGACTCGACCAACTCGCTGATGGAACTCTACGGACCCGTCCGATGGGCAAACGTGTCTATGACCCCGATCTTCCTCGCGGGGGCCACTGATGCAATTGGCGCAGACTTACTCACATCTGAACGGTCTGGAATATCTCATGGTTCACCGACCAAGCCTGTGGAAGGAAGTAACAGACGTTGTAGCGGGCGTTAACGCCCAGGCCTGCAAGACGAAAGTCTCGATGGAAAAGCGCACTTACGGCCAGACTTTCTACTCGCCGAGTGATATGAACGCATCGTTCGCCGCTGGATTCAAGAAGCGTCAATGGGCTGAACGTCGTAATTCGTTCTGGGTGACCGAGGATGCTAAATTGCTCCGCAGTATCTACGGCCTCACTGCACAACAGCAGCATGACGCTATCAAGGCTGCTGGCCACACACCTATTCCGTCTTACAACCAGACGGACTTCGTGAAAGACAGGATCGCTGTTGAGGTTCAGTTCGGGAAATACTCCTTTGTCGCTCACGATCTCTTCGTAAAGCACCTAAGTTTCTATGTGTCCGACATCATCGACGTAGGCATCGAAATTCTGCCAATGAAGTCACTGGAGCGGCGGATGTCGTCGGGGGTTCCCTATTACGAACGTGATCTTCTGAACGTGATTCGTCAAGGCCGTAGCGTGCCAGCCGTCCCGCTCGTGCTAATTGGTGTCGTACCATGAAACCAGAGCCTGACTCAAAGCCTCGTAGCTATGGGTTCAACGCCAGCCGGCGGCGATGTGTTCGAGCCACCATTGGGGGGCGTTGTCGGTGAGGTTGGGGAGGTTGGAGTAGTCCCACCAGCGTTGGATCAGACCGTCGTCGGTGAGTTCCATCACTGAGGTGAACGGGTGGACGATGCGTTCGCCGGTGTGGAAGACCCATTCCTCGGCGTGTTCGGTCACGACGAAGTGATCTTCGGCGATCATGCGACCTTCAACGTGGTTGTGTTCCTGCACCGGGTCGAGGCCGAGGTACAGGCGGGCCACGATCTCATCGGGTCCGTGGGCGCCACCCATAGTCTCACCGAGACCGGTATCGACGTAGTTGGCTGTATCTGTGAAGAACGAGGCGATCACGTCCCAGTCGTGGGAGTAGAGGGCGTCCCAGTAGCGGGCGACGATCCCCTTGTTGCGTTCTTGGATGTTTTCAGCTTGATCGGTGCTCACCGTATGTTCTCCTCGGGTCGGACTGAGTGCGTCTCAGCCCGACCCGAAGAGTAGAGCCCAAGGGCGGGGGCGTGCCCATCGAGCCGATCTAATCGTCTGAGTCGTCTGAGTCGTCGGAGGCGTCGAAGTCGTCTGAGTCTGGATCGTCTAGGTAATGAGGTTCGGCGTTGCGCTTGCGGATGGTTCGCCGGATCAGCCAGATCGCCACGGCGACGAAGGGCAGGAAGGGTAGGACTGTGCCGAAGATGATCAACCCCACCGAACCCAGCGTGGTCAGCATGGACCAGCCCGAAGAGAACGAATCCGAGAATCCGGGAAGCGGGTCTTCAACGCTGGCTTCCAAATACACATAGTCACGCACTTCAAGCTCAGCCTCTTCGTTTTGAGGCAACAAGGAGGCAGCTGGAACTGCTGTGGCGACGACCTCAATTTCCCGTCCCCGACTGGTGTTGATCCGACGCACGAAACCGTCTGTGGCTTCGATTTCAACCACAGCAACGATGGACTCGCCGGGTTCCAAGGCGCTGAGATCACCGCTGCGCACGGTCAGGTCGTCAATCCGGAACCTGAAGGTTGGAACATTGATGTCGACATCGGTGAGAACGTCGTCGCCGGTGTTGCGAACCTCAATGCACAGAACCGCGTCGTCGTTGGCTTCCATGGTCAATTCAGAGAACCCGGGGCAGGCATCTCCTTCGTCTTCGCCGAGCCAGGCCACCATGTCGATGGCCGCGTCGGGTTCGTCTTCGCGTATCTCGGTGATGGTGACGGTGATAGTGGCGAGACTCACCTGATTCTGGAGTGTTCTGAGTCGGCCTTTGAGCTGTTCAAGGAGTGTCTCTCGCTCAAGTAGCTGCTGTTCAAGTTCGACAATGCCTTTGACGTCTATGGCGTTGCTGATGAGCTTTCTGACACGTTCAACGCTCAACTCCGCAGTTGTGATACGGCTCTCAAGATCGACAACCCTCTCGGTCACGTCGTCGGTGTGAATCGATTGGTGCTCGACTTCACCGACACCTTCCAATGCGCTCATCGCCTGATCAAAGTCCTCGGGGTAGACCTTGTATGTCAGGACCGTTCGCGGTCGTGCACCAGCGACGGTGCTTTGCCCGAACAAGAAACCGCCGATCTCGGCGATTGCTTCGTTGGCTCTCGTGGTTGCTGCGAGCACGTCTTCGACGCGGATTTTGATTTCGGCGGTGTAGATGATCTGGCGGCCGATGCTGATCGGTGAGATCTCGGGAACGGCCAACCCGTCACCTCCCGCAGCAGCGGTCTCCTCGGCCATGTCATCGCCGCTGTCGGAGGCGTCCATATTGTCGCCGCTGTCGTAGTCGAAGTCGGCTTGCTCTGCCGCCGGCGAGTCATAGCCTTCGTCGGTGCTGGCGCGGTCGTCGCCAGCACCGGTTTCGGAATCCTCAGCGTATAGGGTTGCGTACTCGGTCGTGGCTGAGTCGTCGCCGTCAACGATTCCGCATGCGCTGAGCAGCAGGATGAACCCAAGCAGGGCAACGGCCCAACGTACCGAGTGTGTCGTGGAACTAGTCACTTTTGAATCCCCTTGTTGTCTGGTTGGACCCGCGTGGTGTCGGATCTGCTTATGGGATAAGACGGATGGGCGCTCTGATTAGTTCCAGTGTCTCGTGATTGACGCAGCTTCGTCGCACAAACGCAGTATTTGAATTCTGCGCCAGCCCCAACTCCGGCCAACCCCAACTCCGGTCGGCCCGAGCGCATCTTGATTATTGGCGCACCGGAATGCGTCGCTAAGGTCGGGCCATGACGAGCAGAGACATTCATATCCGCACCTGTCACCTATGCGAGGCGATGTGTGGCCTTGAACTCCATGTTGAGGACGATGAGGTGAAGCTGATTCGCCCGAATCGCGATGATGTCTGGTCGAAGGGGCATATCTGTCCCAAAGGTACGACTCTCGGTCACCTCCATACCGATCCCGACCGGCTCCGTGTGCCGCTGGTCCGCAATGCCGCCGGAGAGCACAAAGAAGCCGGCTGGGATGAAGCGTTTGCCCGAGCTGAGGAGTTGATGTCGGGCGTGGTCGCCGAACACGGCAAGGAAGCCGTGACGATCTACATCGGCAACCCGGCGGCTCATAACTATTCGATCAGCCGTTACACCGGTCTGATGATGGGACTCGCCGGTTTGCCTGGACCGATCTATTCGGCGGGCACCGTTGACCAATGGCCCAAGAACGTGACCTGTTGGACTATGTACGGGCATCCGTGGCGTATCCCAGCGCCGGATCTTCCCAATACCGACTTCATTGTGGTGCAGGGCGCAAACCCGCACGCCAGTCAGGGTTCTTTGCTTGCCTGCCCCGACGTGTTGGGCGAGCTCGACAGGGTGCGCGAGCGTGGCAAAGTCGTGGTGATCGACCCCCGCCGCACCGGCACGGTCAAACATGCAGATCAGTGGCTACCGATCTATCCGGGCACGGATGCGGCGTTGCAGTTGGCGGTGGTGCAGGTGCTGTTCGAGGAAGGCCTAGTTGATCTGGGCCATCTCAGCGACAAGCTCCGCAACGTTGACGTGGTTGAACGTGTCGCCCGCGACTTCACACCCGAACGCGTCGCTTCCGCATGTGGCGTGACCGCGGCTGAGATCCGCACCCTGGCACGGGAGTTCGCGGCAGCTGATCGAGCATGCTGGTATGCCCGAATCGGCACCTGCAACCAAGAGTTCGGAACGCTGGCGTCGTGGCTACCGGATGTGATCAATGCGCTCACCGGCAATCTCGACAGCGAAGGCGGCCTGATGTGGGGCAAGCCGATTGCCTGGTCAGCGACCCTTGCGCCGCGAGACCAGCCAATAGAGTTCGGCAAGTTCCACAGTCGTGTACGCGGCGCCCCCGAAGTCATGGGACAGTTTCCGGTGTCGTGCATGGCCGAGGAGATCGCTACGCCCGGTGCGGGCCAACTGAAGGCTCTGGTGACGGTGGCCGGCAATCCGGTGATATCGGCGCCCGATGCCGGCAAGCTCGACGAGGCCCTGCCGATGCTCGATTGCATGATCGCGATTGACAACGCCTTGAACGAGACCACGCGGCACGCCGATGTGATCCTGCCGGGTTTGTCGCCTCTCGAACAGCCCCATTACGACGAGCTGTTGTGGTCTTGGGCGGTCCGTTCAGCCGGGAAGTGGTCACCGGCGCTGTTCCCGCCAGAAGACGGCCGACCCGAAGAGTGGGAGGTGATGATCCGGCTAGGTGCGATGATGGCGGGCATTCCCCAACAACACGTCGACATCAAGGCCATCGACGACGGTTTCTTCTCGGCGTTGGTGCAGATGGGAGGTGCCGACCCGGAGGTTGCTCTGGCGGCTTGCCCCGATCCAGGACCTGAGCGTCTCAACGACAACGCCATCCGCACGGGTCCGTGGGGGGACCATTATGGGAAGCACCCGGACGGTCTCACTTTGCAGCATTTCAAGGATGATCCCAACGGCATTGACAAGGGGCCGATGGTCGCCCGTATCGACGAGGTGATCTGTCATCTAGACGGCATGGTTGATCTGGCCCCCGAGTACGTGATCGCCGATCTCGGTCGCCTTGAGGAACGAATCGACCGCACCGATGACGGATTGCTGTTGATCAGCCGCCGTCACATCCGTTCCAACAACTCGTGGATGCACAACGTAAGGGTTCTGGTGAAAGGCAAGGATCGCTGCACTTTGTTGATCCATCCAGACGACGCGGCCGCCAGTGGCGTTGCTGATGGCTTGCTGGCTCGGGTTTCGTCGACTGCTGGTGAGATAGAGGTGCCGGTGGAAGTGAGCGACGAGATGATGCCGGGGGTTGTGTCGCTGCCGCATGGTTGGGGCCATGACAAAGCTGGGACTCGTATGTCGATCGCCCGTGAACACGCCGGCGTCAACAACAATCTGTTGGCACCAGGAACTTTTGTTGACGTCCCCTCGGGTAACGCCGCAGTCAACGGCATCCCCGTCGAGGTAGTGCCTGCCTAACTCGCTGCCTGCGGTGTCAGGAGTCCGTAGACTCTCTGGTGCATGGGAGCGACTTCGACAACCGACGATGCAGCCGCGGCGCTTTCGGCCATCGTCATGGACGATGATGTTTCCGCGGCGCTCTGGGCGGCGGTCGATAGCGGCCGCATCGAGGATCTGGTGCCTGAACTCCCGCTGTTGCGCATGGAACAAGACCCGATTCATCGCCATAAGGATGTGTTGGCGCACACGATCGCGGTCGTTGCCAAGACGCCCGACGATGAAATAGTGCGTTTAGCAGCCCTTTTTCACGATATAGCCAAACCCAGGACTCGTAGTTTCGAACACGGTGGCGTGACCTTCAGGCACCACGAAGCCGTCGGTGCCCGCATGACCCGCAAACGCATGACCGAACTCGGTTACCCCGAAGAGGTTGTGGAGGAAGTGAGCGAACTGGTCAGGTTGAGCGGTCGCTTCAAAGGCTATTCCGACGGTTGGTCTGATGCTGCTGTGCGCCGCTACGCCCGCGAGGCCGGCCCACTGCTGGGGCGGCTCAACGCTTTGATCCGATCCGATTGCACCACCCGCAACCAGCACAAAGTCGAAGAATTGCAGCGATCGATCGACGAGCTCGAGTCGCGAATCGCCGATCTGGCCCAACAGGAACGCAAAGCTGCTGAACGGCCTCAGATCGACGGCACGGTAGTCATGGAACACCTCGGTGTCGGCCCGGGCCGACATGTTGGCGACATTCTCGGCTGGTTGCTTGAGCTGAAGCGTTCCGAGGGTTCTCTCGACGACGAAGAGGTCTTGTCTCGCCTCGACGAGTGGTGGGAGCAACACCGCTCTCGCTACTTCTAGCCATCAGGATTCTCTCACGCCCCACCACTACAAACTGGGCGGTTGTCGTTCCCTGCAGATCCACGACCTGCGTCGGCGTGCCGGCTTCGGTTGTCGGCGTGTTCGTCTCGGTCGTCTGCACTACGGTCAGTTACTGTTCGGACAAGTTTGCGCGGCGACGCGTTTTTGGCCCGGGCGAATCGGCTTCTGGGGAGGAACCGTGATCATTCTCGCAAACGGCAAGACGAACGAGGTCGCCCAGCGGACCGACGATACCGAGACTCTGTGGCTGCGGCTCGGTGACCTCCCCGACGCCACGGGCTGGCAGATGAAGCCGCAAGGCGCCTGCCTAGGCGAGCTGTGCGTGCCGCTGCCGGACAGTAAGCGTGACGAGTGGATCGCCGATGCCGACGACTGGGTGTGGCTCAACTACTCGGAGTTCGCGGACATGGTCGGGCAGAAGTACGTGCGCGACGGCGACGTGTGGAGTCTCGGTTCGGTGCCCGCGGTCCGTCAGACTGGGCTGGAAAGCGGAATTGCCCCCGACTTCGAGGTGACAGACCGCAACGGCGACGCGTTGAGGCTCTCGGACCTGCGTGGCCACAAGGTGGTGCTGTTCACCTGGTCATCTTGGTGAGGCTGCCGCGTCAGCCTGCCGGTCTGGCAGGAGTTGTACGAATCCATCGGTCCGGACCGGTTCGAACTGATAAGCATGGCCCAGGACTCGGGAGGTCCCGAGGCGGTTGACAAATGGTTTGACCGGGCCTCGCCGACCTACCGCTGCGTCGTCGACCCGACCCACGAGATCAGCTCGCTGTTCGGCTGGGTGAACGTGCCGGCGGCCGCCTGGATCGACGAGGACGGGCAGATTGTCCGCAGCAACGAGGGTGTGTACCCCGCAGAGACGGTCATCAGGTTCGGCTTGGGCAAAGTCCGTATGGGCGACAACTCATTCGCCGACGCGACCCGCGACTGGATCGAGCGGGGAGCCGACAGTGAACACGTCTTGTCGAGCATGGAGTTGGCCGAGCGGCTCGAGCCTGCCGATGACGACACGCGACTGGCCGAAGCGACGTTCAAGCTGGCGTTGCACTTCGAGGCCGTGGGCGACAGCGAACGTGCCCTGAAGCACTTCACAGCAGCGCAGCAGTTGGCGCCCGACAACTGGAACTACCAGCGCCAGGGATGGAATCACAAGGGGAAGATCTATGCCGGCTTGAAGGTGCTGAAGCGGACGAGCGACCTGCGCAAAAACACCGACAAGAGCTTCTACGACCCCACGGGACTGCCCGGTGAGGACCATCACCGGTTCACCGAGCCCGAGTGGTTGTGGTCGTCTGCGGCTCGGCGGCTAAAGCAACTGGTCCGCCGCTAAAAAACGCAGTCCACACTGACCGGGACTCAGCGCCTGAGAATCGCTCCGCACCTGACGCGGCCCGCTGGAACCCCAAACCAATTCTCCCCACGCAGAAATCAGAGTTTGGCTGTGAGCCTGCCGGGTAGCCTTAGCGCATGGATATTGGAATCGTAGGGGCGACTGGCCAGGTCGGTGGGGTGGTCCTCACCGTGCTAGAAGAACGGGGTTTTCCGGTCAACACGTTGAGGTTGTTCGCTTCGTCACGTTCTGCGGGAACGAGCATCGACTTCAAGGGCCGGCCGCTCGTTGTTGAAGAGGCGATGACCGCTGACTATTCAGGACTCGACATCGTCATCTTCTCTGCTGGGGCAACGGTGAGCCGTGAGTTGGCACCGAAGGTCGCGGCTCAGGGCGCGCTGGTGATCGACAACTCGTCGGCTTGGCGCATGGATCCCGAGGTTCCGCTGGTGGTGCCGGAGGTCAATGCTGAGGCGCTGAACTCGATCCCCAAGGGCATTATTGCCAACCCCAACTGCACCACCATGGCCGCGATGCCGGTGATGAAGCCCTTGGCAGACGAGGCCCGCCTGGAGGCAATGGTGATTTCGACTTACCAGGCTGTGTCTGGAGCGGGTCTGTCTGGCGTGCGTGAGCTCGATGACCAGGTCCAAAAGGTTGGAACCGCTGGGGTGGAACTCACCTACGACGGCGCTGCCGTGCCGCTCGAAGCGGGCGAGAACTTCAGCCAACCGATCGCTTTCAATGTCCTGCCCTTAGCGGGTGCGATTGTTGATGACGGCGCCAACGAGACCAATGAGGAGCAGAAGCTACGCGATGAGAGTCGCAAGATCCTTGACCTTCCAGAGTTGGAGGTGTCGGGTACTTGTGTACGGGTTCCGGTTTTCACCGGGCACAGCCTTTCGATCAATGCCCGGTTCGCTTCGCCGATTACCCCAGAGCGGGCCTGTGAGTTGCTCGGTTCTGCCCCAGGTGTTGTGCTTGACGAAGTGCCGACACCGCTGAAAGCCGCTGGTGTGGACCCGTCATTTGTTGGCCGTATCCGGAACGACCCGACGGTCAGTAACGGTTTGGCCTTGTTCGTCTCTGGTGACAATCTGCGAAAGGGAGCGGCCCTGAACACCGTCCAAATCGCCGAATCACTCCTAGCCCAAGGCCTCATCACCACTTGAGCGGTGCAACGCTTAGGGTTGACAGCCCACAGAGCTGAGGAACTGGGAGGCGACAATGGATGTTCGAGAGGCGCTGTACACGACCAGAGCGATGCGGCGGGTCAAACCCGACCCGGTCCCCGAAGAGATCCAACTACGCATACTTGATGCAGCTATTCGGGCGCCGAGCGGAGGCAACAGTCAGGGATGGCGATTTCTGATTGTGGACGACCCCGAGCAGATAGCCAAGATCGGTTCGTTGTACTCGGACTGCATCGACATGTTGTGGGAGACGATCTACAAGGACCAGGTCGCTGAGGCGTCGGCTGGTGAGACCCCTGAAGCTCAACAGTTCTCGAAGATCATCAAGTCGGTCACTTGGGCGCAGGAGAACTTTGCGACCTACCCGCTGTTGCTGTTTGCGTTCGACAAGTTCGATACGACCGGTGGATCGATATTTCCGGCCGTGTGGAGTGCCATGTTGGCTGCTCGGGCCGATGGTGTGGGTTCATCGCTGACCAGCGTGTTGTTGTTCAAGAACGACGAGACCCTTGATGTTCTCAACGTGCCCAAAGACCGGGGGTGGCGGATGGCCTGCTGTGTGCCCATGGGTTATCCGCTGGGCATGTGGGGTACTGCCAGCCGACTCCCCGCACACGAGGTGTCGTATCGCAACACTTGGGGAACCCCCCTCGGCACAGAAATCAACGAACCCCTCTGGCCCTGACCCGTACCGACCGAGACCTCGCTGCGCTTGACGTTGAAGTCCGCTCCGGCGTTACCCGTCGGCGGACCCGGCACCGCCCTGAACTCCCCTGGGGTCATCTGGGCCGGAAAATCGGCGATCAATAGAGGAAAGGGAGAAATACGAAGAAATGCACGTTTCGCCGTTTCAACCGCTTAGAAGCTCTACAAGCCACGAGTCGTGCATTTATGCGCGATTCGGTTTGGCTGCGTGCCACCTGGAGCCGAGGTCAGTCCCAGAGCCAGCGGGTGGCGCATTTTGAGAACTCTTCGGGAGTCTCGATCATGCCGAAGGCGCGTTCGGGGATCACCTCGAACGCAGCGCCGCTGTGCACGGCTTCCATCATGTCCTCTTTGGAGAAGTTGTCGTCGCAGTACTTCTCTGCCCACCCAACAGCGAGTGGCTCGGCCTCGTCGCCCTCAACAAGTACCGCCCGTCCTTCAAGAGAAACGCACTCGACACTGTTTGTCGTGGTGACGACGACCTGATCGTTGGTCTTGATGTTGCGCGCTTTGCGAGCCCCGGAGTCGCAGGCCATCCCGAAGCGTTCCCGCTCGGGCATCCAAACACCCCAGACGGGCATTGAATGCGGCCGCCCCTCGGCGTTGGCAGTCACGAACCAGAAGTTGCGTTCGGCAACCAAGCGTTGCTCCGCCCATGACCAATCCAACAAGCCCTCGGGGTCTTCGGTAACGCCGTATCCAGCCATGTTGGGACGTGTAATGCGGGGCACCCAAAAAGTCTATAGCCACTATGGTCGGCGGCAAGGCTGTGGGTAGGGCAGAATAACGGCCCATGCCAGTTTCGGCGAGTCGTTGGATTCTTGGTGTTGATACCGGCGGTACCTATACCGACGCGGTCATCTACGACGAGGGCTCGAACTCCCTACTCGCCAAAGCCAAGGCACCGACGACACACGATGATCTCGCTGTGGGTATCGGTCAGGCGATCGAACGGGTGCTTGCTGCGGGATCAGTCGACCCGAGCGCTCTCGGCTTTGTGTCGCTGTCCACCACGTTGGCAACAAACGCGCTTGTTGAAGGCAGAGGACGCCCAGCGGCTTTGGTGATGATCGGATTCGAGGAGGCCGTGCTCGACCGGGGTGGTTTGCGAGAAGCGATCGGCCGCGATTCGGTGGTGATGGTTGCGGGAGGGCATACCCCACACGGTGCCGAAGCCGAACCGCTCGACACCGAGGCGCTTGCTGCGGCGGTCACAGAGATCGCACCATCGGTGGATGGCTTCGCGGTCACGTCGCAGTTCAGCGTGCGCAACGCCGACCATGAGATCGCCGCTCGTGACCTGATTCGGGAGCGAACCGGCCTACCTGTTACCTGCAGCCATGAGTTGGCGGATGAACTCGACGGCCCCAAACGGTCGGTGACGGCTCTGCTCAACGCACGCATGATCGCCTTGATCGACGAGCTCGTGTCGACCACCACAGAGGTACTCGACCTGCAGGGGATAGGCGCTCCGATCATGGTGGTCCGTGGTAACGGCTCGTTGGTGTCGGCTGACTTTGTCCGGGAACGTCCTGTGGAGACGATCCTGTCGGGCCCGGCCGCCAGCCTGCTTGGTGCAGCTCATCTAGTAGGCGAGAAAGACGCCATCATCTCCGACATCGGCGGCACCACGACCGATATCGCGGCATTGCGCGACGGACGGTTCGACTTAGGTGCCAGGGGCGCGACGGTCGGTGGACACCAAACCATGGTTGAAGCGGTAGCCATGGCGACTCATGGTCTAGGTGGTGACAGCGAGGTGTTGCTTGCGGATCGTGCGCTCGGGGCCGACTTGGTGGTTGGGCCACGACGTGTGGTTCCGCTAGTAGTCACGGCGCAGAGTCACGGTGATTTCCTGCAATCCCAGCTGAGGCGCCAACTCAACGCCGACACCCTTCCGCAGGAGTGGAGCACGGTTTTCCTGCAGCCGACCGCGAAAGCCGCGGAAGCCTCGTTGGATCGTGTCGAACGTCAGTTGATGGAAAGGATCGGCGACCAGATTGTTGCCGCGGACACTGTTGTCGAAGGCAGCCGATCTGCTCTCGCCACGAGAAGGCTGGCGGCTCGCGGTGTGTTGCGTATGTCGGCATTCACGCCTACTGATGCCAGCCATGTGCTTGGCACTCAATCAACCCATGATCCTGCGGTTGCCCATGCCGCTGCCCAAGTGTGGTCACGGCGATGCGATCATCGCGGCAAGGCCATCGTCGAAACGCCAAGTGAATTCGCTGAGGCTGTGACAGCAAGCCTGGTGCGCCAGTCGGCTGAGAAGCTGCTTGCCATGGCATTCGCCAGCGATGGCCTGTCTGAACGTGCCGCTGCTTCTGAGGTGGTGGCAGCGGCGCTTGACGGTAGGCCGCGCTCGTCCAAGCTGGTGGTTGGTCTGGCGGTTCCGTTAGTCGGCCTTGGTGCCCCGGCTGCTACCTACTACCCGGCGATCGGAGATTTGCTCGGCACCAAAGTTGAGATTCCCGAGCACGCGGATGTGGCTAATGCGATTGGTGCTGCTGTGGGCAAGGTCCGTTTGAGTCGTCGTGTGACGGTTTCCGCGCCGCGTCGGGGACTCTTTCGGGTCCACATCGGCCCTGAACCCGGCACTTTTTTCGAACTTGAACCGGCCAAAGAAGCTGCCATTGATCAGGCTTGTTCAGCGGTGGCCGCGGCGATGGCTGCCGCGGGTGCGCCCGAGTTCGACTTGGAAACCCAGTGGGATGAGAAATCCGTTGATCTCAGCGGCCGCAAGCTGTTTGTGGAAGGTGTCGCCACCGTCATTGGCACTGGCCGACCGCAACTCGATTGACATTCGTCGGCCTACGCTTTGGATATGGCATCAGACGCAGCACTCGAAAGCGAACTCATCAACCGGATCACCTGGAAAATCCCCAACGCGTTGGCGTTGGTGGGATCGAGAGCAGGCGACGAACGCAACGCGATGACCACGAGTTGGATTTCGCAGTTATCGATGGAACCAGTGCTGATCGGCATTGGAGTCGAAAACACCGCGGTCACCCATCGGCTCATCAGCGATGGTGGCTCCTTTACGGTCAACCTTTGGGACTCCGAAGACACCAGAGTCTTCGTCAAGTTCTCGAAACCCGCTCGCGACGACGGCGATACCCTCAACGGTCGGGCTGTTCGATCTGGCCGTACCGGAGCGCCGATTTTTATTGAAGCCATTGCTTGGATGGATTGCGAGGTCCGCCATGCGATCGACCTTGGCACTCACACTCTGTTCATCGGTGAGCTTGTCGACGCCGCAATCGTGGATGACACCAAGCGCTCCGCTTCCATGAACGACACCCGCATGAAATACGGCGGCGTAAGGCGGCACTGATCAGCAAGAACCGCAGGTAGATCAAAGGAGGGGGATGCTGATGCGAAACAATGAGCCAATGCAGCGTTGGGTTGTCGTGGCTTGTCTGGCGACGATTGTTTATTCGGCGGGAATCGGTCTGAACAGGTTCCTCGGATCTGAGGGAGAACCCGGGAGCCTACGCATCTCGGTGTCGCTGGTCGCGCCCTTCGTCGTTGCTGCTCTGGTGGCTCTGCTAGCCCATAGGTCCGGTCGAGGACGTTTCGTCTTGGCAGCAGGCGCGGGCATCATTCCGGCTGCGGTGATCTCGGTCATAGCGCTGCCGCTGTGGATCCCGGCGGGTTTCTTGGTTGTCGCCGGTTGGCGTCAAACAGAACCGGGACCTGTATCTGAGATGGTCTCAAGCCTGGTTGTCACCGTCGGAATCTTCGCGGCGATGATCGCTATGTTGGTTCATAGGGACCCGCTCGAATGGTTGGATGGGGCAGCCGATCAGTACTCGAGCAACACGATCACGGCGTCTGAATCGTTGCTATCGGCCACGATTCTTGGGCTGGTCATCATCGTCGCTCTGGTGGCTGCACGCCCGCCCCTAGTCGACGAAACCGGCTCAGAGGACCCCGGCGGCTGAGAGTCTGGACCGTGGGTGTGCAACGAATCCGTAGCCGCCTCAATGGGGCCGCGGAGGCTCTGCTCGGGCCGTACCGGCGATTGACGCCGCGGCGGGTGGACATGCTGTTGTTTGTCGCCGTGGTCGTTGCCGCGGCCACCGGGCTGTTGTCGTGGGGCGTGGGCACCGGTTGGGCCCGCTGGGTGACTGTCGTTCACGCGCTCGCTGGTTTGAGCCTGTTTGCGCTGGCGCCCGCCAAGATCAGCGGGTCGGTGCGTACCGGTTTGCGCCGACGACGGGCCACGCGGTGGCTGTCGGTGCTGCTTGGTGGGCTGGTGACGGCCACGGTCGTGCTGGGCGTGCTGCACTCCACCGGCCTCTGGTACGGGGTCGGTTACTGGTCAGCGCTGTGGACCCATGTGCTGTTGGCCGGCGTGCTGGCTGCGCTGGTGATCTGGCATATCGTCAGCCGCACGGGTCGGCCGAGAATGGCTGACCTTGATCGCAGGGCCGTCGCAGGAGGTGGCGCTGCGCTGGTGGCCGCGGCTGCGGTGTATGGCGTCCAAGAACTCGCCGTGGGTGGGAACCGGCGCTTCACCGGCTCCCACGAGACCGCCTCATTCAATCCACCTCATATGCCGACGGTGACATGGCTCAACGACCGTGCTCCCGATGTCGCAGCCCAGCATTGGGATCTCGCCATCGCCGGCGAGCCGGTCTCGATCAAGGCCCTCAGGGACTCGGCTCGGCCGGTGGAGGCCGACCTTGACTGCACTGGAGGTTGGTGGAGCCGTCAGCGGTGGGACGCGGTTCCGCTATCGGAATTGATGCCTGGCTTGGACGCGCCCACGCTTGAGGTCACATCGCTGACCGGCTACAGCCGCCTGTTTCCCGCCCGAGACGCCGAGAACCTCTTTCTTGCTGTCGGTTACGACGGTGAGCCCCTGCGACGAGGTCACGGAGCCCCGGTGCGGCTAGTGGCACCCGGACGGCGCGGTTTCTGGTGGGTCAAATGGGTCAGCTCCGTTGAGCCTGTCAACCGCCGATGGTGGCTGCAGTTGCCCTTCCCGTTGGAGTGACGACGCCTTACGTCAGCGGGAGTCACACGCTCTCAGAACTGGCTTGGCTACCGCGACGCTCGCGCCTGGGAATGTGGTTCAGCGGCCTGTGTGAGCGGGAACTGGGGCGGTGGTGAACACCATGACGTCGTCATCGACTGGCTGACGGCCGATGAACTTGCGGTCTCTCAGATAGTTCTGGGTGTTGAGCCAGGGTTCTCGGTCGCCTTGGCGAGGAAGTAAATGCATAGCGCGTTTGATGTAACCGGCTGGGAAGTTGTCGATGAAGGGTCGCGGCACCATGTCGTGGTCGGTCGGCCTCAGACGCGGCGTGCACTGCGTGGTTCCCGTTGAGCGCATGTGGTTGAGCAGACGACACAGGTAAGCGGCGTTGAGGTCGACCCGTAGGGTCCAAGACGCGTTGATGTATCCGAAGGTCGACACCAGGTTGGGCACATCGGAGTAGGCCATGCCCTTGTAGGTCCAGGTTTTGTGGAGATCGACGGGTTGGCCGTCGACTTCGAGTTCCACTTGACCGAGCGCTACCAGGTTCAGACCGGTGGCGGTGACGATGATGTCGGCTTCGAGCTCAGTGCCCGATTCGAGCAGAATTCCTTTTTCTGTGAACGTGGCGATCGTGTCGGTCACCACCGATGCCGAACCGTTGTCGATGACTTCGTACAGGTCGCCGTTGGGAATGAGGCAAAGCCGCTGGTCCCAAGGGTTGTACTCGGGCGTGAAGTGTGTCTCGATGTCGTAGTCAGAGCCGAGAGCATCACGAGCGGCGTCCAAAAGACGTTCTTTCAGGCGTTCGGGCTTCTCGCGGGACATTCGGTAGATGAGATGGGTCCGGAAGATGTTCTTCCAGCGGGTCAGCCAATAGGCGGCCCGTTTCGGTAGCACACGCTTGAGTTTCCGGTTGATCGGGTCGATGTCGGGTGCGGGTGCCATATAGGTAGGTGAGCGCTGCAGCATGGTGATGTGTGCGGTGTCGACGGCCATTGCCGGTACAAGGGTTACCGCAGTTGCTCCCGAGCCGATGACAACCACCCGCTTGCCTTTGTAGTCGAGGTCTTCGGGCCAGGCCTGCGGGTGGAGGATCCTGCCTTTGAAACGCTCGATGCTCGGAAATTCAGGAGTGAAACCTTCGTGATAGGAGTAGTAACCGGAACACATGTTCAAGAGGTTTGCCGTCATCGTGCTGCGCTCGCCGGTGTCGGCGTGTTCAATCTCGACTGTCCAGCGCTGCTCGGCGCTCGACCACGAGGCACGGCGCACGCTTCGGCCAAAGTGGATGTGGCGAGCGAGGTCGTACTCCTCGATCGTCTCTTTGAGATAGTCGAGAATCGCAGGTCCTTCGGCGATCGATTTGTCCCCGGTCCAGGGTTTGAAGCTGTAGCCGAGGGTGTGCATGTCGCTGTCGGAACGCACACCGGGATAACGGAACAGGTCCCAGGTTCCGCCGATATCCGGGCGTCCTTCGAGGATCACAAACGTGCGGTCCGGGCATTCTTTCCGCAGGTAGTACCCAGCCCCGATCCCAGAAATTCCGCCCCCACTACCAGAACGTCTGTGTGGTCGCGAAGCATGGCTAGTCCTCGAAGAGGTGGTACATGGCGGCCGTTGCGCCGCACATCATCTCAACCCGGTCCGAACGCTCAACGGACGCTACGAACTTCAATCCATCGTCGCCGAGCCAGCGGCCCCCTTCGCCGAGCGCATCGAGAGCAGGGGCAACAACCGTACGAGGATCAACAGGCGGGGCTCCCATACGTTCATAGTCAGGACCTGAGGAACGGAAGGCGGGGGTGTCCATGCTGGGCGCGACGATGGCCAAGGTGTCGACTCCGGCGTCCTTCAGTTCCCAACCGATCGCCTCAATGAGGTTGATGGAGAACGCCTTGGTCGCGCTGTAGAGCCCCACGCAGGCGGTGCCGGACAGGGCAGATCCCGAACTGGTGGCAACGAAACCCCCTCGGCCGCGTTCGGCCATGGCCGGCAGCGCCCAGGCAGCCAGATCGACAGTCGCCCGGCAGTTGATATCGAGGGTCTTGCGACGCATCTCTGCGTCTAAGTCGAGAAACGGGCGAACATATGAGACACCGGCGTTGGCTATCGCAATCCCGATCTCAAGGCCGGCGGTCTGCTCTGTGAGCACATCGACCCATCCGGGATCGCTGACATCGGCAATCACTGTGAGAGTCTCACCACCGAGACCAGCGGCGACATCGACGACTCCCGGTGAGATGTCGACCATCACAACGCCGACGCCCCGAGAGATCAACTCCTCGGTGTACGCCAACCCGACCCCGGCTCCCGCACCTGTCACCACACCCCACGGCCCGTATTTCTCAGCAAAGTCTGTCATCCCACAACCTTGCCAGAGCCCACCCCAATCCGTCGAAACGAGCACCACAGACCCACGAACCCAACACCGATGATGACCACAAAGGCGACGGACCGAACTCGTCGTCCAAATGTCGCGCAGTTCGCACAATGCGTCGCGACCGCCCGCGAGTCGGTCACTGCGATTGCTGCTGGTACCAGCCCACGATGGGGTCGCCCAGGATTTCGCCTGCCTACCCGCTGAAGTCACCGATCTGCCCGGTCACCAGCATCACTGCTGCCAGCGGCCAGCTGATGCGATCTCAGCCAATTTTCGACATGCTTCGCGGATGTCCTCGATTCGTTCGGCATCGCCTCTGCTCATAGCTGAACGGCGTCCTCAAACATCTCGCGGCACGTCTCCCGCACGCAGGATCGAGGGACAACATCGACACTGCATCCGAGCAGGTCTTCCAGGTCGGCTTACAATCCGCCGATGTCAAACAAGGTCACACCCTTCTTGAAGTCGACAAGGAAGTCGTAGTCGCTCTCTGCGGTGTCCTCTTCACGCGCGACAGACCCCACGAGCGCGATGGAGCGAGCCTTGCTGCGCTTCGCTGCTGCGACGAACGCTTTCCTGTGCTTTACTAGCACTTCGTCGCGTCGGCTCATGACTGCAAATTGTAGCCCGTCCCTATGCAACGCTTCAGCGAGGCATGGCGGTGACCATGAGCGTCAGAGGCGCGACACCCGGTCACACGAATGTGATTAATGCCACAGCAACCCCAGGTATTGCCAAAACACCCAAGTGTGCGGTTTACTAGTGGCGTGTGTTGTCACGGCGCAGCGTTACGCTGGACTAGCCACGAGGAAGGGATCCACTGATGCGAGAGACGCTGTTCGTCCTTTCGGCTCGCAACATCAGCGCTCCGCTGCTAGCGGAGATTACCGAATTGCTGAAGAGGAATTTTCCCGCCAGGGCTGAACCTATGGTGCCCTCTGAGGACGACGAGTTCCTAAGGGAGGTCTGGCAAGAGGTGGGGGACGACCTGCACCAAGCCATGCGGGATTACCCCCTGAGCCAAGCCGCGGCCGACGCTAAGTCCCTACCGACACCTGCCTAGTGACAGCCTCGCCGCTGCCCGACGAATCCTCGGACAACCCAGAGGAGGACACCGACTCGGAGGCGGGTGACGTCCCGAAGACGGTTGCAGGCGCCCAGTCGGAGGAGGTCGTTGACGCCGAGGTGGTCCAAGACGCTGGGGTGTCCTCCATAGAATCCATAGAAATGGCGATGTACCAGCGGGAGAGTCCGCTCCCCACTGCTTCGGAAATGCAGGCGTACTACGACATCCACCCCGATGTCTGCTTTCGCCTCATCGGTATGGCCGAGAACGCAGCGAACGCTCGCCATGAGGCAGGCAGAGACGGACGCCGCCTCAACGAGAAGATTGAACGCAGCACTAGGCGCATCATTTTGACGGCTGTGATTGGTCTGATCGTGATTCTGTTGGCACTGATAGTAGTGGCGGGCTGGGTCGCCACCACAGTAAACGCTTGGGTCGGCTTGGGTGTTCTTGTCGTCAGCCCGACCGGTTTACTTTGGGCAGTCTTCAGACTTCTGCGGAGGGTCGTCCGACGCAGAGGCAGTCACGATGATGAGGGCACGACCGACGACGCGGACCCAGAGAACTGACATCGGAGAAGCGGGGCGCTTCCCTTGAATCATCACGTCACGTCGGGAGAACGTGTCGAGGAGAGGCCGCGCTGCCCACGGACAACGTGAGGGAATCGGGGGTGCAAATCGGTCAATCTTTGGTCGATGCCTGTGGCGAAGCGTCCCATCGGATATGCCAGATCTGGCCGTCGCCGTCTTTGATGTCCATCCACAGTTCGTCGTCTGCTTCGTCGTACCCCTCGTCTACCTTGGTGCCACTGATCTGAGCTACCCGATCTTGAGGATCGTGAGGCACGAGGCATCCCCCCACCACAACGTGCGGAGGTGGAGGCCCCGAAGGCATTCCCCAAAGGATTTCGGCATCAGGTAAATCCTCTGGCCTGCCGCCAGGCGACTGCGAAGTTTCCATGTGGTTTGTTTACACCAAGCTTTTTGCCTTTGCTTGCAACACATTTTGAACCGGCGATTTTGGGACTTCCCATCGGGAGGGGTGGGGTTGCGCAATTCGCGAGGGCAGGTCATGGCCACGAACGCCAATTGGTCACGTCGAGGGCGATCACGGGGCCGGGCGGTCGTGTGGAGCGGTACTGCGGGTACTTCGCTGCCAACAGGTCCAACGCCCGCTCCCGCTCGTTTCCGTCGGCGATCACCCGGCCGGTGCAGTCCAGTCGTATCCACCAGAGTTCCGACCAATCGTCGTCGTAGCAGTCCACCAGCAAACAGGCATGCCGATGGGCCCCGATGTTGTCCAACCGGCGCAGCGCCAGCGTGGACTTCGGTTTGGTATCAACCGCCGAATACACCACCTCGCCGTCCAGCACAAAGCAACACGGCACCGCATGGGGTTGCCCTTGGGCCGTGATGGTGCTCAAAACCCCTGACCGGGCTTCTGAAACCCGTCGCCGCATCTCCAGAAGATCCATCCCTCAACCCTACGAACCCAGATGCCCAAAGAACGTCGGGCAGGCAGTGTGCTACGTCAGGACATAGGAAACGGATGTGTCAAGACAAAGGCGGACTCAAGTTACCCTTAAACGTGTTACGCTTAAGCGGTGCAGATATTCGAGTCGGCCTACCGGCACGGGTTGACCGACGAGGACATCCTGCATGCATGGCAACACGCCATGGGCTTCTATGACATCGACAGCGAACATGAACCGACCAAGAGCCTGTGCATCGGCCCCGACCGTGCGGGCAACCTGCTCGAACTCCTGTACCTCCAGGCAGCAGAACAGGACTTGGTCGTTCACGCGATGCCACTGCGCCCAGTTTTCCGCACCTACCTCACCGGGGAGCGACCATGAGCAACGAGACTAAGGCCGACAGGACCTTGACCGACGATGAGATAGAGGCCATCGCCACGGACTTCGAGGGGCGCGAGTTCACGCCCGACGAACTCGCCAAGATCAAGCGGACGCGCCGCCGCTCACCGAGAATCGGAGAGACACGGGCCGAGGTGTACACATTCCGCGCTCCTCACAGCTACAAGAGCCGAATCCAGCAGCGAGCAGCTTCCGACAAGACCACCGAGAGCCAAGTCATCCGAGACGCCCTCGACTCCTACCTCTAGGCCGCAACAACCAACACGGCCCGAGCACGCCGCCAAGCTGATCGAACATCCCTGAATTTTGTCGGGCAGGCGGGATTTGAACCCACGACCTCCTCGTCCCGAACGAGGCGCGCTACCAAGCTGCGCCACTGCCCGTGTTGCAGAACAGCGAGTTTACCGGCTCTCGGCGAGCGACGCGAGTGCTTTCTCGATGGTCCGCAGAGTATTGAAAGCATTGAGCGGTTTAATCAGCCACCCGTCGGGATCAGCTCGGCTAGCCAAGAAGACATCGGCTTCACGGTCAAGCAGCAGATAGACAACGCTCGGTTCGAGCCGACCGGCCTCCTCTTCCTGGCGGACTGCCAGACAGGCAGCTACGCCCCCCATATTGCCGATTTGAAAATCCAACAGCACCAGGTCGGGGTTGATCTGTGCGATTGCCCCCACGACATCCGCACCGCGCCATACTCGGTGAATAAGGTGAGCTCCGCCGATTGCGGCTTCGATGTCGTCAACCAACCAATCAGCGTCGGTGGCAAGAAGAATGTCGGACACGCGCCGAATCGTACACCGCTGTAACCGTAGCTGTGGTGTCGGTGAGTGGGCTGGCACAACAACGCCACAAAAGGGATACGATGCGCTTGTGCTTGAGATCTCAACTAGTCGCGTAGACGATGGAAATTATGTTGTGCTTCGCCCGGAGGGAGAACTCGACGCTTACTCCGTTGCTCAATTCCGCGAGGCTTTCGCACAGGTTTCTGAGGAACAGCGGTTGTTGGTGGACCTGTCGGGTGTGCAATTCATGGACTCAGCGGGTCTTGGAGCCTTGATTGGAGGCATCCGCAAGGTTCGCGACAACGACGGCCGGATCGCCGTGTTCAGTGATCGTGCTGCGATTTCTCGTTTACTTCATACGACTGGGTTTGATCGCATTGTTCCGGTGAAGGAAGACCTACCCGAAGCTGTAGCTGCTCTCAGCGAAAACTGAGCGCGTGATTTGCGGTAGCTAGTTCTCAGCGGTTGGTTTCGGGCGCTGTTGGAGCGGGTCTTGAGTGAGCAGTTCGGCGATATGGCTGAGCATGGAAATGTCGTGCACGTCGCTCGACAGCATCGGAACTTTGGTCAGCGTCGCGTTGGGGACGTGAGCCATGAGTTGTGAGACCCTGCCTTCGTCGCCTGCGGAGGCGTTGACGTGATCAACGAGAGCTTGTGCCGGGCCAACTAGTGGACTTGCGCCCAATCTGGTCTGAAGCTCTGCGGCCTCGTCGGTTGATATCGACAAGGCAGCGAGCATGCGATTGATTACTACCGCGTGGACTGCCAGGTCGGCGTCGGCCAACCTGCTGAGAAAGTAGCGCGCTTCGGCGATTGTGTCGCTCCGGGGAGAGGCAACAAGCACGAAGGCAGTGTCGTTGGATGCCAACAGGGCCAGGGTCTCATCGGCTCGTTGTTTGAAACCTTCTTCCATGCCCTGAAACGTTTGAAAAAACTCGATGGCATCGTCAACGACCTCGGCGCCGACAACGCGTGACAGACGGCGAACCACACCTCCCGCAGCCCTGTTCACCGCCCGCAGAACGCCGGGACGGGGAGATATCAGCAACTTGTAAATGGTGTTGTCGAGCAGCCTCGTCAGCAGCTTGGGGGCCTCAAAGAAGGCGAGAGCATCGCGGGTTGGTGGCGTGTCGACCACCACGAGGTCCCAGTCGCCCGAGAAGTGCAGTTCGTTCAGCTTCTCGACGGCCATGTAGTCCTGAGTGCCCGGCAATTCCGTCGAAATATTCACGTAGAAGCGATTGCTGAAGATGTGTTCTACCTGGTCTTGGCTGGTGGCGTGGCGTGTGACGACGTCATCGAAGGTTGCTTTGCTGTCGAGCATCATGGCGCCGAGAGTTCCTGTCCAAGTGCCTTCGATTACCGTCGGGGTGTTGTCGAGTTCGTCGATCCCGAGGGCGTCGGCGAGTCGTTTGGCCGGGTCGATTGTGACGACCACGGCCCGCCGTCCGGCATGGGCCGCGGCGACCGCTGTGGCCGCAGCCATCGTTGTTTTGCCGACGCCGCCGGTACCGCAGGCGACGATAACCCTCTTCTGACCAACAAGGTCGCCATAGCTGTTTAGCGGAATGCTGCTCGTCATATCACTCAGCGGTGGAGTGTCATTCATGAGCCGGCCCACTGTTCGATTGCTTCAATGGAAGTGTTGGCCGCTTCGGCGAGCGTCGTGAGTTCGGTGAGACCGACCGAGGTTGTGAACAGATGCGGCAGACGTATCTGTGCAAGAGGCAGCTGCTGCGCCAACGAGTTGAGTTGATCGTTTTGCAACGCCAGCCGATCACGCCGAAAGTTCGTTGCCGTAACAAGGTCGCTGATCTCATCTGTACGCAGGTTGTGCTGTGATGCTGTGATGTCGGACACATTGAGGTCAGAAATCTTGTCGAGTGCTTCGATTGATGGAAGAAGGCCGTTGACGACTACCGGGCCGAGGGCCAGCCCGACCTCGTCTTCAACAGCGAATGCCGTTTCGACCAACTCCTTGATCGGAGTTTCCTCGGCGATGGTGACTAACAGAGCTCGGCATCGTTCGCTGTCGCTCAACATTTCCAAGGCTTCTGTTGCCTGGCGTCGCAGCACACCGGTACGTGCCGTGTTGCGCACTGCCAGCGGAGCTTTCAAGAATTTGAGCGCATGGCCCGCGGCTGGAGCATCGACAACTATCAGGTCAGCCACACGGCTCTGCTCAAGGTGTTTGATCTGACCCAGCACCAACAGTTCCTTGATACCGGGTGTAGCGGTGGCCACGATCTCCAGCAATCCAGACTTGGACATGCGCCGCACGATCCGCGTAAAACCATGATTGCTCAGCCAATCGGTGAGCGCCGCGTCGGGAGTAATTGAGCGGCAGCGGATCAAGCCGGGGCCTGAGTCGTTGTAAACGGTTTGCTCGTCGTAACCTTGTGGGTCGACACCGAACATCGGTGCCGAATCCAACCGGCCAGCCACCTCCACAAGCAGGACGGTGCGTCCGGTTTGAGCCGCTGCCAAGGCCAAGGTGGCTGAGGTGGCGGTCTTGCCCACACCACCTTTCCCCGCCACGATCAGGATCCGCGACGATGCGAAGAATTGACCGGGATCCATTCCCCTCCTCGAAGCGATTGACACGATGGACACGGCGAAAGCTACGTCGTTGGGTCACGCTATCGTCTGCGGCCGCACTGCTAGCGATGTTGCTGCTTGGTTGGTTCATGCCCGCCCACGCCCAGCAAAGCTCAGGATTGGCTGCCCAAACATCTACGGCCGATGAATTCCTGATTTTTGATGTGGTCGAGATCCCAGGGTTGATCGACGAGATTGTCGCTGACTTCATTGAGGACTCCATCGCCAAAGCCGAAGCCGGCGGATCGGGTGGCGTGGTCCTTCAGGTAAACAGTCGTGGGCATGTGGTGAGCGACGAACGGCTGACGGAGGTGGCACAGGCCATTGTTGACTCCGCGGTCCCGGTTTACGCCTGGGTTGGTCCCTCTGGAGCCACCGCTCAGGGTGGGGCGGCTCAGCTTGTAGCGGCGACTGAGGAGTTGTCGGTCGCGGTGGGTGCACGGTTTGGAAACACCGGCGAACTGATCTTTCCGGAGCTTTTGTCCGATGAGTTCTTGCTTGTCGCCGATGCTCTAGAGAACGGCACGGTAGATGAAGAAACCGTTATTGAGCAGGGTCTGGCCAAGCGCGATTCACCTACTCTTGTGTTCTTTGTGCTGGATTTGCCCGGTTTTGCTAGCACAGTAGACAGCAGCGGTGACGAACCGGTGCGTGTGCCGGATTCGCGAGTTCGTTTCTCCAAGCTCCCTTTGGTTGACGGCTGGGTGCATAGCCTTGCGAGTCCTGCCATGGCGTATCTGCTCTTTTTAATAGGGGCGGCGCTGCTCATATTCGAGTTCTATACGGCAGGTGTTGGGATAGCCGGAGTGATGGGGGCGGGCTGCTTTGTGGTTGGTTGCTATGGCTTCGACGTTTTGCCTGCTCAGAATTGGGCGATCGCACTGCTTGTCGTGGCCATGTTCGGCTATGCCATTGATGTGCAGGTGGGAGTGCCGCGGGTCTGGTCGTGGATAGCGACGATTTGTCTGATTGTCGGATCGTTGTTCTTGTACGACGGTATGGCGATCTCGTGGATAACGCTGTTGGCGGGCATTATCGGCATTTCGCTTTCGATGATCTCGGGAATGCCGTCGATGATCCGCACACGTTTCGGAACGCCCACGATCGGCCGCGAATGGATGGTGGGGCTGATGGCTGAGGCAACAGAAGACATCAAGAAGGAAGGCATCGTCAGTGTTGAGGGTGCTCCATGGCGAGCACGAGTGAATCGTACGACGCCGATCTCGGCGGGCGATCAGGTTCGCATCGTTGCCATTGAGGGGCTTTACCTTGAGATCGAACCCGAAACCGGCGGTGCTCGCGACTACCGCGAGATGCGCCATTGATCCAAATTGAGTCGATTTGTTAGCTGTTGACCGAGAAAACTACTAACAGTGGGATTTTATCTCTGTTTCGCGCTTAAAACGTTTGCCCAATCAGGTTCTGTCTGGTAGCCAAACATCTGAAGAAACGGAGTGTGAATGATCAAGCAAATCGACGTCAAAGATTGGCAACTGCGAGCGGCTTGCCGCGGACCTCAATCGGCGATCTTTTTCCCTCCTGCGTCGCCAGAGCGACGAGATGAGAAGCGGGCCCGCGAAAGGCATGCCAAGGCGATCTGCGAAACCTGTACGGTGCGCAACGACTGCTTGGCCCATGCCCTCTCCATTCGTGAACAACACGGGATATGGGGTGGACTGAGTGAAAGCGAACGCCGTCAACTGTTGACCGTCTAAGCGGATTTGGCTAGGTCGATTTATCTGGCGGCGGCAGTCGGGGTCCGCCGATCCGCAGATCACCTCGACGTCTGGTGATCCCGTTCTTATCGAGATATGACAACAACGGAATGGCGTACTTGCGGCTCGTCCCCCACTCATCGCGGACTTCGGCAACCGTTACCCCATCTGGTTGGCGGTTCAGCAAATCAGCCACGACTCTGGCGGCGGCATCGAGTGCGCTAGACGCGAAGTAAACCCCACCCTCTTCCACCACGTCCCCCCTCCGAACCAACTCCCGAAGTTCTGCCCTGTCAATTCCCTCAGGATCTGGCGGGGCGAAGGGCGACGCCTCCAAGGCGTCGATGTAAGCGTGTCCGGTCAAGGTGTCGACAGCGTCGATTGCTCGGGCATGGCCGTGATCCACAGCTACACCCTCGATCGTGTCGAGCAACGCGCGGCCGAAGTCGTCGAGCTTTGCAATATCAAGTCCGAGCGGCCCGGCCGCGGCGATGGCCTCACTGAGTTCGGTGTGCCGGGCCTTCAACACCGCGGGATCCACCGCCCAATTCCCCACATCGGCCTTGCGATGCTCGCCGGTAAGTCGCAGGAGATGGTCGACATCCACTCGGCCTCGCTCGGCGATCACCCGGTCCAAGCTGCGATCAGGTTGGGCTCTGGCAGCGGCAACTATCGGGTCAACATCGAGGATTTCTCCCCCACCGAGCGTTTCACCCCGGCCCGATTCACGAAGGATGAAACGGTCACCGGGCAGCAACGGCAAGCCGACAGGAAGGTGAAGGCGCACCGGACCCTCCGTGCCCGGCTGAATCTCAGAGGGACCCAGAACTCGGACCCGGACAGGGAACTCCCCAGAGCCCAGATACGCCATATGAGCGCCCCGCCGGGTCACTGGATGGTCGATTGCATCAAGAACCTTCAACAGGCCGTCCACCCGCTGGGTGACATGCCACTGGTCGGCCCTGACCAGCACATCGCCGCGGGTCAATTCATCATGGCTGACCCCGGACAGGTTCAAGGCGACCCGGTTCCCAGGACCTACTTTCGAGCGTTGCGCGTACAAGCTCTGCAGCGCGCGGACCCGTACGGCTCGCCGGTGGGGCAGAGCAGTCAACTCATCGCCGACCCGTACCCGGCCGCCGGTGAGGGTTCCCGTTACGACCGTGCCCGATCCCTTCGCAGCGAACACTCGGTCAATCCAGAGACGGGGACGCTTGTGATCGACAGCGGTCGGTGTGGCTTCGAGCAATTCGTCGAGTGCCACCCCGATGTCGGCAATACCGGATCCGTCGAGCGCGTCCACCTCAACGATCGGAGCAGCCTCCAAAAACGTTCCTTCGACACGTTCTTCCACGTCAAGTCTTGCCAACTCCCGCAGGTCGTCATCGGCCAGACCCGTTTTGGTCAGCGCCACCAATCCGTGCTCAATCCCTAATAGCTGCAGGATCTGTAGATGTTCCTCGGACTGCGGCTTCCAACCCTCGGTGGCCGCCACCACGAAAACGCAGGCGTCAACACTGCCCACCCCCGCCAACATGTTCTTGAGGAAGCGAACATGGCCGGGCACATCGATAAAGGCCACCCCTCTGCCCGAGGGAAGTTGAGTTGAAGCGAAGCCCAAGTCGATGGTGAGTCCGCGTGCCTTCTCCTCGGACAGCCGATCCGGGTCGGTACCGGTCAGCGCTTTGACGAGAGTCGACTTGCCGTGGTCCACATGACCCGCCGTCGCGACAACATGCATTAGTCAGCGCCCGCAGTGCGTGGTGAGCGGGTCATTAGTCAGCGCCGGGGGTCAAAGCAGCCGTTATCTCAGAATCATCGTCTGGGTGAACAGTGCGCAGATCGATGATCGTGCGCCCGTCGACGACCCGGGCAATGATCGGACGGTCCCGGTTGCGCAAGGCGCTGCGTTGATCACCCTCGACCGCCACTCCCGCCGATGGAATCTCGACTTCCGGCAAAGTCCCACCACCTGGCGTGGAAGCCACATCCACAGCGATGCCGGCATCGAGGTTCTCAGCTCGGGAGCGCAGCACATCTTGAGACAAAGACGCCATTCGCCAGAACGGGATGGCGTCACCGTCACGATTGAGATAGGCGAGAGCAGTTGCCTGCAAAGCGCCGAGCACCAAGCCCCCGGGCCTCAGCGCACGAGCCAACGGATGCGCCGCGCAAGTTGCCACCAGATCCTCCCGGCCCGCAATGATTCCTGCTTGCGGCCCGCCGAAGAGTTTGTCGCCGGAGAATGTGACCAGATCGGCACCCGCTTCAAGTGTTTGACGAGCGGCTGGTTCGTCGTCGAGCCACCCTGGTGGCCCGCCGGGCAGCCAGGGACAACGACTGTCAACAAGCCCTGAACCGATATCTGCGACCAGCGGGCGGTTGAGCGTGGCGAGTTCCGCGGTTCGAGGGGCTTCGGTAAAGCCGACGATCTTGTAGTTCGACTGGTGCACCTGCAGCACCAGAGCTGCGTCTTCGCCGTGCTGATCGACCGCGTGTTTGAAGTCGTCGAGCCGCGTGCGGTTGGTGGTGCCGACTTCAATGAGGCGTGCCCCTGAGCGTGCCATCACGTCTGGAACCCGAAAACCACCGCCGATCTCCACCAGTTCGCCCCGAGAAACAACTACTCCCTTGCCCTCGGCAAGGCTCGCCAAGGTGAGCAACACTGCCGCCGCGCAATTGTTCACAACGATTGCAGCTTCAGCTCCGCAAACCTGAGCGATCAGAGCCGGCGCGGTGTCCATGCGTGAGCCGCGCTCGCCGGTCGTCAGATCGAATTCGAGATTCGAGTATTGCTCGGCTTGCTCCCAGCCCATGGGGGCACGACCGAGATTGGTGTGCAACAGCGTGCCGGTGCCGTTGATGACCGGACGTAGTAGCCGTCTGGCCATGTCATTTGCGATCTGCTGTGCGCTTTGGGGGGATCCGGCTGAGATCGCGGTTCGAGCCGCCTCCACCAGCATTGGGTGAGGAAGGCCAGTGTCGTGCAACGACCGGGCCAGCCGGTCGACCGACGGGGGGCGTGAAGCTTGTTCAGTCACGGCCAGATCAGCCTAGAGCGCCGGCGCCGTCACGGGGTTCTGCGGCGCGTGGACCCTGATTGCTCGTACGATGGCTGCATCTTGGGCATCCTTTTTATTCTGTTCCTTGTGGTCCTAGTCGTTGAGGGTTATGTCATCTTGGCGTTCAACGAGGCCATGGGTGGATGGAACACCATCGGTCTGATCGTGTTGACCAGTATGGTCGGTGCCGCCCTCGTCAGGCGAGAAGGTCTCAGCGTGCTGCGCAGGGCACAGCAGTCGCTCGACAAGGGGCAGATTCCAACAAACGAGTTGATCAACGGCGTGTTGTTGTTGATAGCTGCGGCGCTGATTTTGACCCCCGGATTCTTTACTGCCGGGGTCGGCCTGCTGCTTTTGTTTCCGCCTACCCGGGCGGTCGTGCGCGAAGTGCTCAAGCGTCGCTTTGCCGGTCGGGTGAGCGCCGGTGGGACGTTTGGTGGGCAGGGCATACGTTTCAATCAATGGACCGATGTGAGCGCAACTGATGTCACCGACGCTGGTGAAGCCACCTATGGCGACGGCAACGGGTCAGCGATCGAACTCGGCCCGGTGTCTGAGGAGAACACCGACTCCGATGCCGACGACGACTCAGATGGTTCTCGCGAACAGCGCTGACCGCTGAGCGAAGCTTGCTCAGCCGGAGTTCACTTCGAGTTCGTCGAGTTCGTCGAGGGCTGCCATCGCCGCTTCGAGCATGCGAGCCGAGCATCCCGCCATCTCCACCGGGGGAACGTACTCCTCGGCAATAGCTTCGGCGATGGCCCTCAGCGCCTCGGCTGCGGCGCCGGAGCCGAGAACTGCGGGGGATCCGCAGTCGCCTCCGATGGACACCTCGGCTTCGATTGGGACCGATCCGAGCAGTGGAATACCCACGTCGTCGGCCAACTGTTGCCCGCCTCCGCTTCCGAACAGATTGTGTTCGCTTCCATCCGGGGCGACGAAGCTGGTCATGTTCTCGATAACGCCAACGATCCGCAGAAAGTTCTTGCGGCCCATGTCGGCAACTCGCGCCGCAACCTTCTGCGCGTTGCGGGCTGGGGTGGTGACGATCAGCATCTCGGCTCGTGGCAGCAGTTTCGCCAAGCCCATCTGCACGTCACCGGTCCCTGGAGGCATGTCGATCAGCAGGTAGTCGAGATCTTCTGACCAGGCAACGTCTTCGCAGAAGTGTCGCACCGCACGGTCGAGCATCAACCCCCGCCACATCAGCGCAGAGTCTTCCTGTTCGACTAGGAAGCCCATCGACACGACTTCAAGGCGACCCTTACCGACCTGACGGATCAGGGGAGTGATCTTGCCTTCTCGGGCTACCAACTCGCCGTCGACCCCGAGCATGCGGGGAACCGAGAATCCCCAAATGTCGGCATCCATCACCCCGACCGCGTAGCCGACGTCGGCCAGCGCGGCCGCGAGGTTCGTAGCGATTGACGATTTGCCGACTCCGCCTTTACCCGAGGCGATCATGATGACTTTGGTCGTCGGCGGGATGGCGGTGGCCGGAGCGTCCTGGCTGACGTTGAATCGTGCCTTGGACATGGCCTCAGATTTTTGTTCTTGTGTCAGTTCGCTCCAGTTGATCTTCACGCTGGTGACCCCGGGAAGCGACAGGAGACGGCTGCGGATGTCCTTTTGGATCTGTCCGCGCAGCGGACAGCCACTGGTGGTCAGGGCGATCTCCAAAGTGATTCTGCCGCTGTCGGCGACATCGGCGGAGCGAGCCATGCCAAGTTCGACGATGTCACTGCCGAGTTCAGGGTCGATCACCCCGCGCAGCAACGCAATCACATCGTCAGCAGTAGGTAGAGTAACGTCGTCCACACCCCGAGGTTACCGGCGCAAACCAAGCTGTGAGTCAGGGAGGCAAATCTGGGTCGTGGCGGATAGGGTAGGGTCAGAGTTTGGTAGTTCTCCTAGAGAGGAAGTCCTGTGATCACACTGACCGATTCCGCTGTATCGAAAGTTGATGAGCTCCTCACCGCAGAGGGGGAAGACGGATTGGCCTTGCGTGTCTCCGTGCGCCCTGGCGGCTGTTCCGGTTTCTCATATGAGATGTACTTCGACAACGAACGGGCTTCCGACGACATGTCTGTCGTCTTCGGCCCGGTCGGTGTTGTGGTGGATCCTTCGTCTGCTCAGCTTCTTGATGGGGCCACGCTCGACTACAAAGATGGCCTCACCGACGCAGGGTTCTCGATCGACAACCCCAACGCACAGAGCACTTGCGGCTGCGGGCAGAGTTTCAGCTGAGCCCTGTACAGTCGCATCAGGCCGAGACCCCGGTCCAGAGGCGGTCGATTGGCAGGGCGATGATGCGGTCGTCGTCTTCGTAGCGGACGCAGTGAGCGCCGGTGTAGAAGACAACGCCGGCGACAAATCGCTTTCCCAGGGTTTCGCGCAGCCTCCGCAGGCCGTGCCGGTCCCGTCTGTGGACCCTGCCGCTGGCCTTCACCTCAATGCCGATGACGGAGCCGTCGTGCCCGTCTTCTATGACTAGATCGACTTCAGTCCCGTCGTGGGTACGCCAATGGCCGACATGAGGCCGGTGATCGAGCCACGAGGCCTGCTTCAGCACTTCGCCGACGACGAACGTCTCGAGGAGGTGCCCGAATTGTTGCAACGAAGTGGGGTCCAGCCCGGCGAGCTTGTCGGGCGGAAGGCGCAGCAGCCGGGCTGCGAGTCCTGAGTCGATTATGTGCAGCTTCGGGCGTGAAGCGACCGAGGTTCGCAATGTCTTGCCCCAGCCGGGAAGCAGGCGTACCAAGAAACTGCTTTCGAAGAGTTTGACGTAGTCCGTGGTGGTGCTTGCAGCCAACCCGACGCTGGCTCCCGCTTGAGACATGTTGAGCAACTGCGCCGTTTGGGCTGCCAGACGGGTCAGCAGCGGCGCCAGAATACTGGGTTGGCGCACCCGCCCGAGTTCGAGCAGGTCGCGTTCGAGGCACAGCGTGAGGTAGTCGTCGAACCAACGCGCCCGCGAGGCGCCGGTGCGTTCTTGGGCCAGCGGAAACCCGCCGCGGGCTATCCGGTTTGCGTATTCGGCGCGTGTGGTGGTGGACGTTTGCGGTGTGACGACCGTCGAGGCGTCTGCGAAGAGCGTTTCGAGCAGGTTCTCGTGGCTTTCACCGATCTCACCCTGTGAGAGTGGATGTATCTCGATGCGGTGCAGGCGCCCGGTCAGAGACTGTGCCGCCAACGGTAGTGAGTCGAAGCGCGTGGACCCGGTTATGACGAACTGTCCGGGTGACCCGTCGCGGTTCAGCTCGGCTTTGATCGAGTCCAGCACTTCGGGCACGTGCTGGTATTCATCGATGAAAACGGGTCTGGGTCCGACGACGAACAGCCCGGGGTCGTCAGCCGCTATGGCGCGCACGGCTGGATCATCGAAATCAACCACATGACCGCCGTGTTCTTCAGCGAGCGCGCGCAGCAGAGTTGACTTGCCGATCGAGCGGGGACCTTGTAGAAGCACCACCGGTGATTCAGTGATCCGCTGCCGTGCGATGCCTTGCACTCGTCGCTGTATTAGCTGTTCCACAGGGCCTCCCGTGAATATTCAGGACATGATACCGTAAAATATAGAGATTTCTACCGTAAATCTTAGAGGCTTCTGTCGGCAAATCTGGCATATGATTGTCGGAAAATTTGAGCTGGCATTGTTTCTGCGGAGAACTCAGCGTTCGTTTTCTCAGCGGACCGAAGCGGGGGCTACGGTCTCGGCATGACTGAGCGAGCGTTCGACCCAGACTTTCTAGAGATGCTGCCGTTGCTGCCCACGGTAATGGACCTCTCAAACCCCTCCGAGATTCGTACTATGCGCGAATCGATTGGTTTGTTCGCCAACGAGATTGAACCTCGTGATGACGTGATCCGTGAGGATCGCACTGTTCAGGGTCTTGACGGCGATCCCGATGTGCCTGTCCGGATATACCGTCCGGACTCGACGAGTTCAGATCTTCTGCCGGCAGTGTTGGAGATCCACGGTGGAGGGTTCATGTTCGGGTCGATCGAGATGATGGACCCTTGGTGTGATCGTGTGGCCGCTGAGTTCCCGGCGGTGGTGGTGTCTGTGGAGTACCGGCTGGCTCCCGAAGATCCCTTCCCCGCGGGAGTTCACGATTGCTATGCGGCGCTGCTGTGGTTGGCCGAGAATGTTACGGAGTTGGGCGTTGACCCCGAGCGCATTGCGATTGCCGGTCAGAGCGCTGGTGGTGGATTGGCTGCCGGCACAGCGCTGATGGCCCGCGACCGCGGTGGGCCACAGTTGTGCTTCCAACTGCTGGAGATCCCTGAGCTCGACCATCGGCTTGAGACGCCGTCGATGACACAGTTCACCGACACGCCACTGTGGAATCGACCCAACGCAATCTCGAGTTGGAAGCACTATTTGGGACCTGACCACGACGGGCCTGTTTCGCCTTACGCATCGCCTTCGGTGGCTGATGACCTCTCAGGCCTGCCCTCTGCGTTTGTGTCGGTTATGGAGTTCGATCCGTTGCGCGATGAGGGATTGATCTATGCGATGCAGCTGCTCGAAGCGGGTGTGTCGACCGAGATCCACGCCTACCCGGGAACGTTCCACGGGTCGGCCATGGTGGTGAACGCGCAAGTCAGCCTCAACAATGCCCGCGACGCCGAAGCAGCGTTGCGCAAAGCGCTCGGCGCGTAGCCGAGGCGAAAGGAGGGCGCAATGGTGCCAAAAGGTCTTCACAGCAAACCCAAGCGGCTTCGGGTCAAATGGTTGGCCGCGGCAATCTCGCTGGCGATGGTGGCCGTGGCCTGTTCGGGTGACGACACCAGCGCAGACCCCGAACCCGATACCACCACGACGACCAGCGTCGGCGCGCCCGATCCGACGACGACGACCACCACAACCCCGCCCGACCAGACCGCGACCGAGACCACAACCACAACCACGACCACGGTGCCGGCGATCACCGAGGACCGCGCCTACTACATCCTTCCGCCAGGCAACTACGGCGGTATTCCCACGACAGACAATTCGTTCGACCAACTCCCGCTCTACGACGGCCTCACCCCGTTACGAGGCAACATCAGCGATGCCGACATCGACAGTCTTTTCCTTCCCCAGAATTTCGAACCGGTCGGCGAGACTGTCGAGGAGCCAACAGGACGCGAAGGCACGACGATCCTCTACGACGAATTCGGGATCGCTCATGTCAGCGGCGTTACCAGAGAAGATCTGGCCTTCGGCGCCGGCTGGGTAACAGCCCGTGACCGTGATCTGCTACTGACCCTTGGTCGGGGCCCGGCGCGGGTTGCAGTGGCTGATGTCCCTGGAATCAACGCCTTCAGACTGATAACCAGCGCACAGTCCTTCACACCTAGCGCGGCGGCTGAACAGCTAGTCACCGATCAGGTGAATCTGATTATCGAAACCTACGGGTCCGAGGGCGAACAGATCATCTCCGATGCCGCCGCCTACGCCGAGGGAATCAATGCGTTCTGGGAGGCCAACGGAATCGTTCGGGAGCCGGCGAATGTGAACGATGTGATCGCTGTGACTGCTTTCATCGGTTCGATCTTCGGGGCTGGCGGTGGCAGCGAAGTGGCCAACGCCGAGTTCCTGTCCGGTCTGAAGAACGCCCTCGGCGCACAACAAGGCACCGCTGCGTGGGAAGACTTCATGCAGACAGATGATCCCGAGGCACCCACCACGATCGACCAACGCTTCGAATATGGCACCTTCACGGGAGGCGAGGTCACCGGTTCGGTAGTGATCGATGAGGGATCGGTGATTTCTTTGGATCCTCGTGCCCCCGTGGAGGGCTCAACAACGGTGTTCAGCGATGAGAGGGTCTTGTACGAGGCGGCCTCGGCGCCTCCGTCGCTTACCGCATCGAACTGGTTGACGGTGGCCCCGGAGCGGTCCGTCAATAACACGACGCTGGCGGTGATGGGGCCCCAACTCGGCTACTACTACCCCGAGATCGTCCAGCAGATTCATTTGAGCGGCCCGGGAATCGAAGCGCAGGGAATCGCGGTGCCCGGGTTGGCGATGTACATCCTTATCGGACGTACCACCGACTATGCGTGGAGCCTCACATCGGCCAACCAGGACGTGATCGACGTGTACGCCGAGGTGCTCTGCAACCCGGATGGCTCCGCCCCTGGTCGTGAATCGAGTTCCTACATGTTCGAAGGTGAGTGCATTCCCTTTGAGCAGTTCTACGCAGGGATGCTCGGCGATACGCCGATCCGCTATCCCGTTTCGGTGCACGGGCCGGTGATCGGCACGGCGATGTCGCAAGGAGAGCCCGTCGCGCTCACCCGGAAACGTTCGACGTTCGGCCGTGACGGACTCAACCTTGCTGCGCTCAAGGACATGACCGAGGGTGATGCGGCAACACCGGAGGCGTTCTTCGAAGTGACGAACCAGTTTGGCTTTAGCTTCAACTGGGGTTACGCGAACCGGCAGGGCATTGCCTATTTTGCGTCTGGTCACCTACCGGAACGTGCTGAGGGGCTTGACCGCCGTTTGCCAACGCTGGGCACCGGTGAATACGAGTGGCAGGGATTCTTGGAGCAAGACGAGCATCCACACGTGTCCGGCCATCCGTCGGGGCGACTCCTCAATTGGAACAATCAGTCTGCTCCAGGCTTCATGCATGGCGACGGCAATCTTTGCGGGTCGGTTCACCGAGTCGAGTTGTTTGATCAGTGGCCCGACAAGGCTGAGTTGAAAGACGTTGTAGGGATTATGAACCGTTCCGCTACCGAGGACACTCTGTCGCCGGTGTGGCCGGTCATCAGTGAGGTGCTTCGATCAACAGACGCGCCGAGCCGGGCGACCGCCGAGGTGGTCGATCTCCTTGATGCTTGGGTGGCTGACGACGCGCCGTTGCTCGACGCCGACGAGGACGGCTTCTATGACAGGGCCGGTGCCTTGTTGATGGACCGGCTCTGGGCACCGATCGCGGATGCAGTTATGGAGCCTGTCTTCGGGGGGATCCAGCCCAACACGATCAACTTCAGGGGTATCGGCACCGCGAGTCTGGTCGACAAAGACTTGCGCACAGTTCTTGGTCATCGGGTCGAAGGGCCGTTCAACCTCCGGTACTGCGGAGGCGGCGATCTTGAAGAGTGCAGTGAATCCCTCTGGGCCACGATCGAGAGGGTGGTCTCCGAAATCACAGCAGAACGAGGCGACGATCCGAGCATGTGGTTGCGTGAGGGTCTTCGCTCAAGTTTCGCGCCGAACCTGATCCCCAACACCTTCCGTTCCACCAACCGCCCAACCTTCCAACAACTTCTCGAATTCGCCCCCACGAAATAGCCACGTCAACGTGTCTATGCTTCGTGGGATGAGGACCACGGTGGAGTTCGACGACGACACCGCGCAGGCACTGGCACACCTTCGCCGTGAGAGCGGCATGGGTGTATCGGAGGCAGTCAACGCCTTGGTCAGGCGCGGACTGCTCGCCGAAGCGTCTCCGGCACCGTTTGTTCAGCAGACGCGCCGACTCGGCGTTCGAATCGACGTCACGAACGTGGCCGATGCGATCGACCTGCTTGAGGGTCACCAGGCTGGCTGAGCGATGCAATGCTGGTTCGCACCGCCACGTAGTTGATCGTCCCGAACCGCTCTCGCCTAGTCGAGTAGGAAATCGGTGGCGTTGTGGTCGCTGATGGCGGTCATGGCTCGGTTGAACATGTCGACTATGAGCGCCCGGGCTCGGTCGTTGACGAGTTCGATGCGCCCTGCCTGGATCGGATAGCACAGGCAGAACATGGCGGTCGCCCGGTAGTCGTCCATCAACATGTCACGATCGTGTGACACACCGGCGGTTTCGAGTTCGTCGAGATAGGCATCGATAAGCGCAGCCTCATGAGTCCTGCGGTCGTCGATGGTCAAGCTCTGAGTCATGAAGTAGGCGAGGTCGTACGCAAAGGGTCCCTTGGCGCAGACCTGCCAATCAACGGCTGTGACCTTCCCATCAGCGGAGAAAAACAGGTTGTCGAGCCGGTAGTCGCCGTGGACCAAGGTGATCGGGTGCCCCTTGGTGACCGTCAGCAGGGAACGGGCCGATGCCGCGAAGCGCTCCATGATTGCTGCTAGTTCGCTGGTCACAAGCTCGGGGAACGATTCCTGAAACGGTCCCCAGGAATCGGTCATTCCCTGGATCACGCCCTCAGGATTCGGTGAGTCCGAACCGAATGGCACCCAAGCGAAATCGGGACCATCGAACAGCGCCGAGTCCGCGAATGTTGCATGGTGACGAGCAAGGTTTCCAACCGCGAGCAGAGCCGCGTCGGGTGGGCAGCCGTCGACCTGACTGTGAACGATCGCGTCGCCAATGTCTTCGAAGAGAAGCACGAAATCGTCGGTCTCAAGGTCGTGATCAGCCGCGTAGCACGCGGTGGTGGGCACTGGGGTCAACTCTGCGAATTTGCGGTAGAACCCGACTTCTTTTTCATAGAAACGGAAGACGCGAGACACGTAACGGGCCTGAGGGTCGCTCGATGCCAGCTTTAGCACGACCGTTACCGGACCCGCCCCGTCAGTGTCGTAGCGCAGCGACAAGCGGTACAACAGCCCCATGATGCCGACACCCATGCCGATGGGTTCAATGTCGAACTCGGCGACCCGTGAGCTTGCCGCGAGAACTCCCGATGAGCGCAGCGATTCTGTGAGCCACTGCGCCTCTACTTCGTCGATTGCGGTCGGAAACGTCGCCATCGGGTCGAACACTAGTCGTTACCGGGGATTCGGGCTTCTGGTTGGCGGCGTAGAGTCACCCCGATGGGATCAACGCAATCCATAGCTCTGGTTGTCAACGGTCATTCGGTCGCGGTTGACGGCGCGGTTGCCAACACAGCGACGCTGCTTGACGTCCTGCGTGACGAACTCCGGCTCATCTCGGTCAAGGACGGGTGCAGCCCGCAGGGGCAATGCGGCTGTTGCACGGTGTTGGTCGACGGTGCACCTCGCGTGTCATGTGTTACCCCGGTACGCAGGGTTCGTGATCGCATCATCACCACCCTTGAAGGCCTCCCCGACGACCTCAGCAAAGCCTGGGCTGACTCGTTCGCCTCGACCGGTGGAAGCCAGTGCGGTTTCTGCACGCCAGGCATCATCTGTCGCTTCGAAGGACTACGGGCCAAAGACGGGGACCACAATGACCGCGAGGCTGCGGCCAAGGCACTACAAGCGCACCTGTGTCGATGCACCGGCTGGCAGCCTGTCGTTGACGCATGGGTGGCTTTTGGCGACCAACCTCGAGAAACGAGAACAGCTGTCGATGTTCGCACGGCCAGCCACCGAAGCGACGCGGCTCACCGAGCGACGATTGAAGGTGGTGTTGCACAGTCCGTGGGCCCAGCGGTCGCCGCGGGACGCGGAGGTTTTGCCGACGACTCAGCCCCCGCGGATGCACTCGTAGCGGTCCTGGCGAAAGACGAACAATGGGTGCTTGCAAAGAGCCGTGCCGACGCTTTGCGGCTCGCAGGCAAGGTGCAGGGCCGCCGCACGACAGCGGTATTCGAGCCGCCGATCGCGGTGCCGGAAGGCGACTTCGACCTTACGCTTCGCACCTCATGGGTGGAACCGGCCTACCTGGAGACCGACGCATCCTGGTGCACTCCGGGAGGCGAACCGGTGTCGCCTCTGGCGAATGGGGGAGCGTTCGGGGCGAAACAATCGAGCGAAGTAGCGGAAGTGGCACAACGTCTCGCAAACGAAGCGGGACGTCCCGTGAGGGTGTTGTACTCCCGTGAAGATTCCGTGCGCCGAGGTCCCAAGCGTCCACCTCTAGCAGCGGGAATCAACCGCGATGGAACAGGTGTAGTCCGAGTTGCACGAACACCGGGTATCAGCGAGGCGATCACCGAGGTTGCCCCCAACTTGCTGGTGCAGGAAGTGGATGTGGTCGGTCCAGCCACCAGCGCGGCTGTCCGCGGTGCTGGTTGGGTTGAAGCAACGGTGCTGCTTGCAGGGGTAAGAGGCGAGGTCGGTTGGATCAAAGCGCCTGGGGGAGGCGCGGCAACCGCTTCGGTCGGAGCGGATGGAACGCTGTATGTCTCGGTGCGCTGCGGAGCCGTGCTGGACGAGACGGTTCTGCGCTCATACTGCACCGGAGCTGCGCATATGGCTCTGTCGTGGGTGACAAGCGAGAGCCTCGCAGTCGACGAGCACGGTGAACTTCACGATCTGACGATCCGTTCCTTTGGTGTGCTGCGGGCGATCGACACTCCCCGTATCGACATCACTATTGAGCCGTCCACAGCCGATCCGGTCAACGGCTCAGACGCAGTGTTCTCGGCGGTCGCTGCCGCCGTTTGGCTTGATCAGGGCTGCCCAGAGCAATGGCCGATCCGCGACCGTTGACTATGGTGCTTTGCTAGTCTGCGAGGCGCCCAGAAACTGAGCAAGGAGCACATCATGAGCACACCTGTGGGTCCATATTCGCCCATAATGAGAGGCGGATATCTGCTGTTCACCGCCGGCCAGATTGGCATCAGCGACGGTGTACTTGTCTACGGTGGAGTCGAGGCCGAGACGAGGCAGGTGTTCGTCAACTTGCGTGCTGTGCTGGCCTCGGCTGATGCCTCTCTCGCCGATGTTGTGAAAGCCACCGTGTTTCTTGTCGACATGGGCGACTACGCGGCGGTGAACAAGATCTACTCCGAGGAGTTCGATGGACATCGCCCGGCGCGGTCCGCGGTGGCTGTGGTGGCTCTCCCGCTCGGTGCTCAAGTCGAGATCGAAGTAATAGCTGTACGCCCGCCCGATCTGGCAGACTGAAGCTATGGACCTGGGTGCCGTAGTGATCGTGGTGTTGTTGGTTGTGGTGATGCCCGTGGCTGTGCTCATGAGCATGGCCGCACTCGCTGGAGTGCTCGGTGGTCTTATTGGCCGGGATCGCGATCTCGACAACGTCGGCGACGACGGTGAACCCAATGAGTATCTTGCGCTCTCGGAGACCAACCCTTATCGCAGTTAGCGTCGGCGACTAGCCCCAGCGGCTACGGCCGAAGGAATAACCGACGGAGCGCACGGTTTGGATCAGGTTGGCGTGCTCCTCGCCGAGTTTTGAGCGCAGACGCCGCACATGCACATCCACTGTGCGAGCGCCGCCGTAGTAGTCATAACCCCAGACCCTGTTGAGAAGAGTCTCGCGGGTGAAGACTTTGCCGGGATACGCGGCGAGGAACTTCAAGAGTTCGTACTCCATGTAGGTGAGATCGAGCGGCTTGGAGTCGATCACAGCTTGATAGGTCTCAAGGTTCATGGCCAGCGGGCCGTACTCAATCAGTTCGACATCATCGGCTTGTCCACCCCGCCTGAACAGATGCTTGAGGCGAATCTCCAGCTCCAAGGGATGGAACGGGTACAGACAGAAGTCGTCGAACAGATCGTGATGGGGATCCAGCGATTGGAGATGGCCGCCGTTGATGAGCAACAGCAGCGAGCGGACGTTGACCTCGCCGTTGTGAACCGATCGACAGAAACGCAGTGTCGGTTCCAGATCTGAACCAGCCATCACAATGGCGCCCACCCAGCCGTCGGCCGGCTCGTCGGCACGAGCCGCGGCGACATCAACCGCGGCCTTCCACGCCCAGCCTCCGATATCGAGGGTCTGAGCCAACTCCGGCGGCGCCGGGTCGGGAAAGACAAGCAACGGTCTCATTGCTTCATATCTATCAGGTCGGGCGCATGTGCGACGTTGGGCATATCTACCAGGTGGGCAGATAGCGCTCTAGTTCAAACGGGGTGACAGTGGACTGGTATTGGTCCCACTCGGAGCGTTTATTGCGCAGAAACCACTCGAAAATATGGTCGCCGAGCGATGCGCGGACAAGGTCGGATCCCTCCATCAGGTCCAGTGCTTCGTCGAGCGAACGGGGCAGTGGTTCTATCCCCAGCTCGGCGAGTTCGTGCGGGTTGAGATCGTGCAGGTTGGCGCTTGTTTCCGCGGGTAGTTCGTAACCTTCGCTGACGCCGCGCAAACCAGCGGCGAGCACCAATGAGAATGTCAAGTAGGGATTGCAGGCTGGGTCTGGGGAGCGGTACTCGATTCGTGCTGAGCTTGGTTTGCCTTGCCTACGCACCGGCACCCTCACCAAGGCCGACCGGTTGTTGCGCGCCCAGGCGACATACGGAGGTGCCTCGGATTTCTCCGACAGTCGCTTGTAGCTGTTGACCAACTGGTTGGTGACAGCGGTGATCTCACGGGCATGACGTAGGACACCGGCTGTGAACTGACGTCCGGTTGCCGAGAGCCCGTACGGGTCGGCGCTGTCGTGGAAGACGTTGGTATCGCCGGTGAACAGCGACAGGTGCACGTGCATCCCTGACCCCTGCACGCCGTTGAGCGGCTTGGGCATGAACGAAGCGTAGGTGTCTTGCTCCATGGCGATCTTCTTCACGACCAACCGCAGGGTCATGAGATTGTCGGCCACGTCGAGAGCCTCGGTGTAGCGAAGGTCGATCTCGTGCTGGCTCGGGCTGTCCTCATGGAACGAATATTCGACGGGTATCCCCATGGCCTCGAGCATGTGAATGGTCCGTTTGCGGAGGTTGCTTGAGACATCGGCGGTAGTGAGGTCGAAATAGGAGGCGTGGTCGAGGGGTTGGGGTTTGCCCAGAGACGGATCGCCCGAGGCGAAGTAGAAGAACTCAACCTCCGGCGCAGCAAAGAACGAATATCCCTTGGCCCGAGCCTCGTTGAGGTTACGACGAAGGACCTGGCGCGGGTCGCCGTCGAAGGGGGTCTCGTCAAGGTTCTGGATGTCGCAGAACATGCGAGCCGACGGTTCGTCTTCGGTGGCCCACGGAAGCAGTTCAAAGGAGGTTGCGTCGGGACGAGCGAGAACATCGGATTCGTGCACGCGTGAGAAACCGTCGATCGAACTGCCGTCGAATTGCACACCCTCATCGAACGCAGCTTCGAGTTCGGCCGGTGTGATGGCAACCGACTTGAGTTTTCCGAGCACGTCGGTGAACCAGAGTCGGATCAGCCGCACGCCCCGTTCCTCCACGCTGCGAAGCACGTATTGCTGGTCGCGTTCCATTGTCACCCCGATTGTGTTAGCCGGCCCCGAACGCTTCCACGGTGCCACACCAGCAGGCGGATTTTGCTGCGTGAAGCCCTCGTTCACACACTGTTAACAATTGAGCAACCGCGCAGAAACCCAGTTCTTGAACCCTTAGGCTGTCTGTTGGCTAACCTGACGCTGTTTGGCTTCAGGGAGCGCCGAACAGTCGGCGAACAAGAGTCGACAACCAACAGCTAAGAGAGGAAATTTCGTGGTTTACCGAGCTGAATATCTGTGGATTGACGGGAGCGAGCCGACCAATGAGGTTCGTTCCAAGACGAAGGTTCTGGCCCATGGTGAAGAGCCGGAGATCTGGGGTTTTGACGGTTCCAGCACGAATCAAGCCGCTGGCAGCGATTCTGATGTCGTCCTCGAACCTGTGTTCCAATGCCCGGACCCGATTCGCGGCGGCGACAACATCCTCGTTATGTGCGAAACGCAGCTGACCGGAACTATGGCACCGCATCCGAGCAACACCCGACGTCAAGCCCGCGAGTCGTATGGCCGCTACTCCGATCAGGAACCCATCTTCGGGATGGAGCAGGAATACACCCTGCTTGATCGCATGACAGGTTGGCCTGCAGGTTTCCCGCCCAATGGTTTCCCCGCTCCGCAGGGTCCGTACTACTGCGGTGTGGGTGCAGTGAAGATTCACGGTCGTGAGTTGATCGAGCGCCACACCACCGCCTGCATTGAAGCTGGTCTGGCGATCTCGGGTACCAACGCCGAGGTCATGCCCGGTCAGTGGGAGTTTCAGATCGGCCCGATCGACACGATGGCGATCGGCGACGAGATGTGGGTCGCCCGCTATCTCCTCTACCGGTTGGCCGAAGAGTTCGGAGTTGAGGTTTCTCTTGAGGCCAAGCCGATGAAGGGAGACTGGAACGGTGCCGGGATGCACACGAACTTCTCCACTAGGGCGATGCGGGAGTCATTCGACCCGATTATCGACGCTTGCGAGGCCTTGGGGGCCGAAGGGGTACCTGCGCGCCACATCGCGGGATATGGCGTGGGTATTGAGGAACGACTGACGGGGGCACATGAGACGGAGCGGTTCGACACCTTCTCGTACGCTCCCTCCGACCGCGGTGCATCGATCCGCATTCCTTGGCAGGTAGTGCAGAACGGCAAGGGCTACATCGAAGATCGTCGCCCCAACGCCAACGCCGACCCCTACGTGGTCGCCGCGTTGATGACCGACACCTGCTGCGCCGCGCTCGCCTAGTCAGTAGGGGCCCGGGCCGGGGTCGTCGCACAACTGGACCATCGCCTTGCCGGTGTTGCCGCCGGTGAACAGCATGTTGAGCTGGTCGACGCAGTTCTCAAGACCTTGTGCCATCTCTGTGCGGTAGCGCATCTTGTTTTGCGCCTTCCATTCCCACATCTGATTCCAGGCCTCGTCGTAGCGGCTGACATAGGCCATCCCTTGGTAGCCGACCATTTTGGCTTGCCGGTTGATGAGGTTCAGATAGTTCGTCGGTCCCGGTGGCCGCCCTCCCTGGTTGTACATGGAGATGGCGCCGATTATCACCACTCGACCGCCGATGGCCAAGCGTCGCAGGGCTAGGTCGAGAATGGGACCGCCGACATTGTGGGAATCAGCTAGTAAAGCGGCTTGTTGTGACTGCGGGTTCCGCGACAGCGGTGGTGTTGGCGTTTGGCCCTACGATGAAGCCATGACCTCTCGTACCGATGTCTTGCGAGTTGCCGTGTGCCACATCAACCCGACGGTGGGTGACCTTGAAGGCAACATGGCGCTGGCGTTGGCAGCGCTTGCGGAGGCCGAAGAAGGCAATGCCGACGTTGCAGTCATGCCGGAGATGGCAATCACCGGCTATCCCCCCGAGGATCTCGTGTTGAGGCCCGGTTTTGTGGCTGATTGTCGGGCCACGCTGGAGAAGTTCGCGACACAGACCTCCCGGTGCGCGGTTGTGGTCGGGTTCGCCGATGGTGATCCTTCGACAGAGCGCGAGGTCGCGGATCTTGCTGTGGTTGACGAAGACGGGTTTGGTTACAACAGCGGTGTCTGGAACGCCCTGGCGATCTGTGCGGAGGGTCGCGTGGTTGGGACCTACTACAAGCGTCATCTTCCCAACTACGACGTTTTCGACGAACTCCGTTACTTCCAGCGTGGTGATGATCCGTTGACTCTGTACGAGATCGCCGGCGTTCCTGTTGGTGTGACGGTGTGTGAGGACTCGTGGATTCCCAACGGCCCGGTTTCGAGGCTCGCCTCGGCGGGGGCCCGTGTTGTGATCAATGTCAACGGTTCGCCGTTTCGCACCGGTAAACAGAAGGTGCGGGAACAGGTCATCAGCGAGCGCGTGGTCGAGGCGAGAGTTCCGGTCCTTTACGCCAACCTCGTCGGCGGGCAGGACGAACTGGTTTTTGACGGTGGCTCATTCGTTGTGAGTCCCACACCGCAAGGGCCGAAGCTGACGGCTCGCTGTGAGCGTTTTGTTGAACGCGTCGAGGTGATCGATATTGAGTTGGCGAGTCCCCGTGAGACAACCGAGGAGGCTTCGGTGGTTGTGGTCTCGGCTGCGTATCCTCGACGACGAGAGCGGCTCACGGCGCCGATCGTGGAGCCGTTGGGGGAGTTGGCCGAACAGTGGCGGGCGTTGGAACTCGCCACCCGGGATTATGTCCACAAGAGTGGGTTCAGCGATGTTTGTATCGGCCTTTCGGGCGGGGTTGATTCGTCGATCACCGCCACGATTGCTGCTGATGCCCTTGGTACGAACCATGTCCATGGCGTGTTGATGCCGTCGAGGTACTCGAGTGATCACTCCATTGCCGATGCCGAAGCACTGGCCGCCAATCTCGGTATCGACACTCGTACCCTTGCTATCGAGCCTGTCCATGCGGCGTTTACAGAGGTGCTGTCCAGCGACTCTGCCACACCGGAGAATCTCGGCGATTTGACCGATCAGAATGTGCAGTCGCGGATTCGTGGTGTGCTGTTGATGGCGCTGGCCAACGAACACGGTTGGTTGGTTTTGACGACCGGCAACAAGTCGGAGGCCGCGGTTGGATATTCGACTCTTTATGGCGACACGGCCGGTGCTTACGCGGTCATCAAAGACGTCTGGAAACTCACTGTCTATGAGTTGTGCCGGTGGCGCAACAGCCAGGGTGCTGCGGTGATTCCTGAGTCTGTTTTGGGCAAGGCTCCGTCGGCTGAGCTGAAACCAGATCAACGTGACGACCAGTCGCTTCCGCCGTATGAAGTGCTTGACCCGATTCTGCGGGCCTTTGTGGAAGGAGATCTGGGGGTGGCGGAGATCGTTGAGCAGGGTTTGGGAGACCGTGACCTGGTACAGCGGGTCTGTCGCCTTGTCGATATGGCTGAGTTCAAGCGCCGCCAAACTCCTATCGGGGCTCGTCTCAGCAACAAGGCGTTCGGTCGTGATCGCCGTATGCCGATTATCAACCGCTACAGGGGTTGAGGAGCGTTCCGGCCATGAGCGACGAAGTGGGTCAGGTCCACGGCGAACAGGCTTTGACAGTCGCTGCAACCGCGACCGCAGTGCGCGGCCTTCACTGGGCTTCGGCGAGCTTGTTCGAATTGTTCGTTTCTTGGGCCAGTGAAGTTGAGCCTGAACGCGGTGATGTTGCTGCCTGGTTGTCAGCCACAGGGCGTCACTTGGGTGAGCAAGCCGATGATTTGAAGACACTGATGCCGGATTCGGTGCTTCTTGCGGACATGACCAGCTTCACTGCTCCCTCTTCAGAAGCCGAAGAAGCTCTCATCGCCATTCGAGCGATTCCTGGTTCAGTCGTGCGGCTGGCGATCGCACAGCGTGTGCTTCTGGGGAGGCTCAGAGCGTCGTGTGAGTCGCTGCAACGGCTAGCCAGATCCCATGCAGATGCCCCCTTGCTTCGTGTCAGCGGCTTCTTGCTGCTCGACATACGCAATGACCGCGAGCAAGGCGAACTTCTCCTGGGTTCACTACGCAACTCGGAAACCAACCAACACCTCAACAGAGGTGTGATGGAAGCCGAAAGCCACCTTGTGTCTGCGGGTGGTCTTGTGCCCGCGGGAGTGCTTCACTAAGCCCGATGACAATTATCTGCCGGTTGTATAAGAGCAATCCATCGGTATCGTAAACCCGAACGGGGCTGAAGCGACGAGAGGGACATCCGTGGCGAAGGAGCGTGTCGAGAGGGACGAAGAGGATCTGGTCCGTCTATACCTGACGGACATAGGTCAATATCCGCTCTTGACCAAAGAGGGCGAAGTTCGCCTAGCTCAAGAGATTGAGGCTGGGATTGAGGCACGCCGCGAACTGGCCGAGTCGAAGCCGACTCCTGCTCGTCGCCGTGAACTGCGCCGACTCTCCCGGAAGGGCGAGGCCGCAAACCGCACTTTCGTCCAGTCAAACTTGCGTCTGGTTGTCTCTATCGCCAAGAAGTATCAGGCCTCCGGGTTGCCGCTGCTTGACTTGATCCAGGAAGGCAACCTCGGTTTGATGCATGCCGTCGAGAAGTTCGATTGGCGCAAGGGCTTCAAGTTCTCGACCTACGCCACTTGGTGGATCCGTCAAGCTATCACCCGAGGAATCGCCAACACCGGTCGCACGATCCGCTTGCCGGTGCATGCGGGGGATACTCTGGCGCGCCTGCAGAAGGCACGGACCCGCCTTGAACTCAAATACGGCCGGCCCGCCACGCTCAGCGAACTGGCGTTTGAAGTGGAGATGCCTGAGGACAAGGTGACCGAGGCGCTTCGTTTCGCGGCTGAGCCGTTGTCGCTTTCTGAGCCGTTGCGAGAGGACGGCGACGCTGAACTCGGTGATGTGGTGGAGGACCGTGGCGCGGATTCTCCCTTCGAGGTGGCGGCGACGTCTTTGTTGCCTGACGAGATTTCGCGTCTGTTGTCTCCGCTCGATGAGCGTGAGCGTGAGATTCTCAAACTTCGTTTCGGCTTGGACCGGGGCGAGCCTCGAACCCTTGAAGAGGTCGGTGAGCATTTCAACCTCACCCGGGAACGCATTCGTCAGATCGAGGCCCGAGCGATGTCGAAGCTCCGTCATCCCTCCTCCGACACCGGCGCCCGCGACCTCCTCAGCATCTAGCCACTCCCGCGCATCGGATACCAGCGTCTTCGGCGGTTCCTTCCAGCGTTGGCTGTCGCTGCGACGACGATCAGGAACAGCAGGGCAACAACTACTGTCGCCGCAACGGGTCGGCTAACCCAGATCGCGCCGTGCCCGACTAGCGACCCCGGTGAACCGTTGGGGTTTCAGTCGCCTTGGTAGAGGCGGGTGAGGTCGATGAGTTCTACGTCGGGGCGGGTGCGGGCGGTGGCGGCGAGTTGGGGGGTGAATCCTCGGGTGGAGAACAAGAGACGCTTGGCGGTGGGGGACAGGGCGACGCCGGAGCGCTCGGCGAGCAGGTCGCTGAGCCGGTCGAGGCGTTCGAGGGCGTCGATGTCGAGTCGGTGAGTCTTGGCCTCCCCGATGAGTTGGATGGTCTTGGTGTTGCCTGCGTGCGTCCCGCCCCGCAGCGCCACCACGTCAAGCTCGAAGGACTGGCGAGTGCGGCGGTCGTTTACTTGCAGCGAGGCCGATGGGCCCGCAGTGCCGCCAAGTGTCGCCTGCGAGGCGTAGCGGTCCGTCCACAGGCGACATATCGACTCGAAATGCGGACCGACGATCTGTGAGCGGTAGGTGGCTTGTGCATCGGCCCACACCTCAAGTGCGTGGCGGTCTTCGAGTCTGGCCCGGTGACGTCGGTTGATCAGGTGGTGGAATCGCACAATCGGATCGGCCACCCGGTAGAGCGGCCGCCGGTCGGCTAGAAGGTCCTCGTGGCGCAGTACGAAACCGGCGGTGGTCATCACTTGGAGGTGATGCCTGATGTCGTTGGATGTTCGTGCGAGCGCTCCAGCGATCTTGGTCGGTGTTGAGTGCCCGTCGGCGACCGCCTGAAGCAAGGAGTAGTAGGTGGCCTCGTCGGTGACTCGAGGGTCCTCTCGCAACAGGTATTCATCTTCTCGGAACAGCACATGAGACGGGTTCAGCACCGTCGCCGCCAGCCACGCAGGCAGGTCTTCGGTGCTGTCGGGGATTCCGGCGGCGGCGGTCAGGTCCTTGTAACCCGCGGCGCCGCCCACCACAGTGTCGACCGCGAACGCCGTGGACATGTCGGTAATGCCCCAATGGCCGCGCGCCTGCCGGTAGTCGAACGCGGCCAGCGGCATGTCCAGCGCGGCGCGGCCCCGCATCGGCGAAGTGCCGCTGAGGATCCGTGTCATTACCGACATGGCCGAACCGCACAGGACGACGCTCACTGGCGTAGTCCACGCCTCAGTCAGGGACCCGGCTGCGGCCTCGTCCATCAACGCCTGAATCGCCGAGTCCAGATCGGGATTGTTCTGCTGGAGGTACGGATACTCATCGATCACCAGTGCCTGCGGTTGTGTCCCGCGTGTGCCCAGCACGCTGACGGCCTGCTCCATGGCGTCGAGCCAGTCCCGGAACGGACGTGGTGGCGCCCATTGCAGCTGCCGACTGAGGCTGCCTGCGAACCGGTCCAGAGCGGGTTTGCGCTCCTCCCGCAGCGCCAAGTGGTACACCCCACCCACCGCCTCCACGAGGCGACGCAACAAAAAGCTCTTGCCGAAGCGGTGCCGCCCGTACACGATGCCCAACCGCAGGTCCGGACCCGGTGCAGAAACGAAACGCGACAGGTCTTCCCACTCGGCCTCCCGGTCATAGAGACTGCTCGGCCTGACTGGCATTCCCATCCGACTGCCCCCGTTACTTGATCCGGTTTGATACAACTCTACTTACTATAAGTCGGTTTACTATAAATTGCTATCACAATTCGGTTAACAGGTTGAGGACCTCGGCTGGGACGGGTTCAGCCGTGGACGGTCATTGAGGTTGCGGCTACTTCGCGGTTGCGGCTGAAGAATCCGACCTCGATGGGCATGCCGGTGTAACGGCCCTCGACGACGAGCGGGTCATTGTCGTGGTCGAGGCCTCCTTGGACCGCGGTGATCAGTTCGGCCATCACATGTCCGGCGACGGGTCCGTTCTTGTACTGGTTGCCGCTGGTACCGATGGCGACGTAGAACCCGTCTAGGTCGGTGCGGTCATAGATCGGGACCCAGTCGTCGCTGACGTCGTAGAGGTCGACGACTCCCTTCTTGCGGTGGGGGATTCCGAGGCCGGGGATCCGCCGGCCGGCACGGAGCACCTGGGCCTCCCATTGACTGTCGCTGATCCGGTTGTCGTAGTCGTCGGGGTCGACCCAGTGCTGTTCGTCGCAGGTCGGGTCGCCGCTGCCGATCAGTATGTGGTTGCCGACCTCGGGCCGGTAGTAGACCCCGGTGTCGTCGTCGGTGGCGGTGAAGCCCTGCGTCTCGAAGTCGAACCCCTCCGGTGCGGGCACGTGATGCACCTCGTGACGCAGCGCCCGGGTCTTGATCTTCATCGAGTCGTAGACCCCGGCCATCTTGTTGATCACATACGAGTGGGGCCCGGCGACGTTCACCACTACCGGCGCGGTGATCGTGGTGCCGTCGTCGAGCGTGACGCCCGTGACCCGTTGCGGCGAGCGCAAGATGTTGATGACCTGCGAGTTGAACCTGAAGAGGGCACCTGAAGCCTCTGCGGCTCGCTGCAGGTTGTGGACCGACAGTTGGGGGTCGTTCACATACCCGGCCTCCGGCGAGTGGATCGCACCGCTGAGATGCCGTTCAGGCTCGTTCCAGAACTTGTCGTCCGAAGGTAGTTTGGGCGGGCCGTAGCATCCCTGATCGAAGATCGGCAGATGTTGGGCGAGGTCGTCGAGAGTCCAGTCCGAAAAGGGAATGCCGAGTTCCTGCCACAGGGCACGTACGCGGTGGGGGTGATCGGTGTCGTCGCTGAGCAGCAGCACCTGCCCGCACTGGCGGTACTCGATCAGCCCCGACTCATCTTCGATGTGGATGTAGTCGCGCCAATTGAGCCAGTAGTGGAGGCCTTCCCAGGCCAGGATGACTCCAGGCTTGGTGGAGTAGCTGAATCGCACGATCGCACAGGAGTTCAGGGTCGATCCCGCTCCGGCGGCCGCGGCCTTGTCCACGCACAGTACCCGCCACCCACGCCGTGCGAGTTCCAGTGTCGTGGCTGCGCCGATGATGCCGGCGCCGATGACGACCGCGTCGTAGCTGTCACTGTTGCCAGCGTCGCCGGTACCGACGGAATGCGAGCTTGGTGTCATCGGAGGATCATATCCACGCAGCAATTCCCAGTCCCGCCGACTCGCTCAGTTCCGTTTGAGGACGTGAATATGAGCTGACATGGCTGGCCGACCCGACTTGTCTACAGCCAGCGACGAGGACCAGCGCGCCGACGGCGTCTACCAGGGCTTCTCAGCGACCAGGGCGCGGGCGTTCTCGTCGGCCCTGCGTAGCTCCTCGTCGGTCTCGGGCACTCGGCGGTAGCCCTCGGCGATGGCTTCGCCGACGAGCCGTCGTCGGCGTTCGTCGATCATCGCCTCCAACGCGCGTCGTACGGCATCGGAGCGCGATTCCGCTTCGCCGCTGGCCACGGTCGCATCGAGTTGCGCCATCAACTGATCATCCACCCGCGTAACGATTTGTGCCATGCAATCAGCATAGCAATTTGCACTATCCCACCGTATTGTCGTCGATCCCCGCCAATACACCGTGTGGCATCGTCATCCTATAATTTTGCAATGCCACGGGTCAGGATCAGCACGACAGTGAACGACACCTTGTTGGATCAGGCCCACTCAACCCTTCCCGATCTGAACGACGCCGCTCTTTTGTTGTTACTAGTGCGAATGTCAAGAATCGCCGGATTCGCAAGACCCTTACCCTAGGCGAATCTGCCTCTGTTACCCGTGCCTAGTACGGTCTTGTGAACATTCGTTCGTGATCCCATATTCGTTCGGCCAACAGCTCTCCGGCAACGTGTCGGCACCACGCCGGTTGACGATTCGCGCGGGGTATCGGCAGCAACAATGGTGAAGTTTTTGAGCATCACACGCCAGGCTCAGAGAGGCACTGAAAGTGGCTAGGCGTGGACGGTGAAGGCTTGGCGGCGGTTGCGGCCGAACCGGTAGATCAAAAAGTCCCGGTCAAAAGAGATCGCCTCGTGTACGCCGAGGCGCTGCATGATCGACCAGCTTGTGCGATCGACGATTGAGAACTGCTGGTCGTTGAACGCGTCGTGAATCTGCGTGGCGATCTCGAGATCAGCGACCGTGGCGGCCTCTACGCGGGCCCTGCCGGAGCGGATTGCGGTGACCAGTGTTTCGGCGATATCGACGCCGAGACGGTTCGCGGCCAAGAACCAAGTCTCGATGAGGACATGGTCGCTCGTTACCAGTTCTCTGGAGAACTCGCTGAGCCGTTCGACGGCTCGGGCGTGATGGGCGTCGCCGCGGTCGGCTGCCGCGTACCACGCAGACGTGTCGACGAAGACGCTCACCGCTGCGCATTTCGAGCAGCTATCGCTTCGGCCGTGGCCGTCTTGCGATCGACGGAGATGTTGCTGCCGCCGGAGTCCCCGATGCCGAAGATGGCGGAGATGTCGGAATTGGGGCCCGGTTGAGCGAGGTCTTGCTCTACGAGCCGGCGGATGTACTCGGCCATGCTGATTCCCAAGTCGACAGCCTTGCGTTTGGCGAGTGCATGCTGTTCGGACTCAAGATCGATCTGTGTACGCATGATGCTACATCATAACAGCAACCAGATGAGGGCTACAAATCTCGACGATGAGATGGCACGGCTGACACGATTGCTGGAAGCCTCCTGAAGCTGCGTCGTCGACGAAGGAAAAACGCCCATTCTTGGCGTGCAGGCACCCTTCGAGTTCGAAGTTCGACACCAACACACACACCTGCAGCATGAATCCAGGAATCTGCCTCCACTGCCGCAGGTCGTGCGTTAGCGTGCTCGCTTGATGCAGGACCCTCCAGCGCCCGCCCGTGAGCCGGAATCGATGGCGGGTCGTGTTACGGAGTTCGTCAGGGTTGGTGACACCGTCCGACGTCCAGCGACCGAATCTTCAGCATCGGTGCGGCAACTCCTTGTGCACCTTGAGTGAGCCGGTTTCGATGGTGCGCCCCGTTTTCTCGATGCCGAGTCTGACGGCTCGATCGTGCTCAGCTGGATCGAGGGGTGGGTGCCGACCGACGCCGAGTGCTGGCGGCTGGGCCTAACCGAGTTGGCGTCGGTCGGGGAGTTGTTGAGGTCCTATCACGACTGTGTCGTGGGGTTTGCTCCCGACACCGGCTTTGAGGAAGGCCCCCAGGCTGTTGCGACGGGTCAGGTCGTTTGCCACGGGGACATAGCGCCGCGCAACACCGTGTTCGGGGACGGGCGGGCGACGGCGTTCATCGACTGGGACGGGATCTTCGTCTCGACACCGATGTGGGACCTCGCGCACGCCGTCTGGCAATTCACCCCGATCTGCGACGACGCCGATCCCTTGCTGGGAAGTTGGCCGAGCCTGCCCGACCGGTCGGCGCGCATCGCAGCGCTGGTCGGCGGCTACGGGCTGAGCGACGACCGGGCCGACGATCTCGCGGGCATGGTCGTGGAGGTGATTGCCGGCATCAGGCGCAGCGTCGTCCGCAAGATCGCCGCGAAGATCCCGTCGTTCGTGCAGATGGAACACGAAGGCATCCTCGAAACGCTCTCCAACCAGCACCAAGCCGCCCAACAGTTCCACACCCTTGTCGCCCAAGCCACCGCAGCCAGCGCCGAGTCCTTTCAAGGCGAAGGTTGACGACCATTTGCCGTCACGGATGTGGGCATCGGACATGGACATTCGCCACCCGTGAGGTTGCTCTATCTTGCTCAGGTGTCTTCAGCTGGGGAGGGCCACATCTGGTCTTCCACGACCTGGAACACGACGTTGGCGCGCTCCGAGCGTTCCTCCATGACAAAAGCGTCGCGGATTGCCTGCAGGTTGCTGCTCTCCCCAGCAGGTTACGCGGTGGTGGTGGTCGGTACGGTGGTGGCGGGGTTGTTGCTGTCCACGGGTGAGCATCCTGAACTGTTGCAGGCGACCACCCAGTAGTAGTTGTTGTCGTCGTCGGGGTCGGTGTGGGTGTAGGAGGTGCCTGTGATGTTGGTAGCCAACTCCTTACAGAACGACGCATTGCCTCCTGAGCTGACCCGGCACGACGACGGGAAGAAGTCGTCGTAATAGATCCTGTAGTAGCTCGCGTCGGCCACCGCGTCCCAGCCCAACACGATCGTTGACCCCTCGAACGCGTAACGGGCTGTCGGCGTGTCCGGGGCGGTGCCGACGGTGGTGGCGGGGTTGTTGCTGTCCACGGGTGAGCATCCTGAACTGTTGCAGGCGACCACCCAGTAGTAGTTGTTGTCGTCGTCGGGGTCGGTGTGGGTGTAGGAGGTGCCTGTGATGTTGGTGGCCAACTCCTTACAGAACGACGCATTGCCTCCTGAGTTGACCCGGCACGACGACGGGAAGAAGTCGTCGTAATAGATCCTGTAGTAGCTCGCGTCGGCCACCGCGTCCCAGCTCAACACGATCGTTGACCCCTCGAACGCGTAACGGGCTGTCGGCGTGTCCGGGGCGGTGCCGACGGTGGTGGCGGGGTTGTTGCTGTCCACGGGTGAGCATCCTGAACTGTTGCAGGCGACCACCCAGTAGTAGTTGTTGTCGTCGTCGGGGTCGGTGTGGGTGTAGGAGGTGCCTGTGATGTTGGTGGCCAACTCCTTACAGAACGACGCATTGCCTCCTGAGTTGACCCGGCACGACGACGGGAAGAAGTCGTCGTAATAGATCCTGTAGTAGCTCGCGTCGGCCACCGCGTCCCAGCCCAACACGATCGTTGAACCCTCAAACGCGTAATGCTGATTTGTTGGGGCGGGTGGCGCTTCTGCAGTGTCGTCGGTGGTGGCGACGGTGGTGGCGGGGTTGTTGCTGTCCACGGGTGAGCATCCTGAACTGTTGCAGGCGACCACCCAGTAGTAGTTGTTGTCGTCGTCGGGGTCGGTGTGGGTGTAGGAGGTGCCTGTGATGTTGGTAGCCAACTCCTTACAGAACGACGCATTGCCTCCTGAGCTGACCCGGCACGACGACGGGAAGAAGTCGTCGTAATAGATCCTGTAGTAGCTCGCGTCGGCCACCGCGTCCCAGCTCAACACGATGCCCGAACCCTCGAACGCGTAACGGGCTGTCGGCGTGTCCGGGGCGGTGCCGACGGTGGTGGCGGGGTTGTTGCTGTCCACGGGTGAGCATCCTGAACTGTTGCAGGCGACCACCCAGTAGTAGTTGTTGTCGTCGTCGGGGTCGGTGTGGGTGTAGGAGGTGCCTGTGATGTTGGTGGCCAACTCCTTACAGAACGACGCATTGCCTCCTGAGTTGACCCGGCACGACGACGGGAAGAAGTCGTCGTAATAGATCCTGTAGTAGCTCGCGTCGGCCACCGCGTCCCAGCCCAACACGATCGTTGAACCCTCAAACGCGTAATGCTGATTTGTTGGGGCGGGTGGCGCTTCTGCAGTGTCGTCGGTGGTGGCGACGGTGGTGGCGGGGTTGTTGCTGTCCACGGGTGAGCATCCTGAACTGTTGCAGGCGACCACCCAGTAGTAGTTGTTGTCGTCGTCGGGGTCGGTGTGGGTGTAGGAGGTGCCTGTGATGTTGGTGGCCAACTCCTTACAGAACGACGCATTGCCTCCTGAGCTGACCCGGCACGACGACGGGAAGAAGTCGTCGTAATAGATCCTGTAGTAGCTCGCGTCGGCCACCGCGTCCCAGCTCAACACGATGCCCGAACCCTCGAACGCGTAACGGGCTGTCGGCGTGTCCGGGGCGGTGCCGACGGTGGTGGCGGGGTTGTTGCTGTCCACGGGTGAGCATCCTGAATTGTTGCAGGCGACCACCCAGTAGTAGTTGTTGTCGTCGTCGGGGTCGGTGTGGGTGTAGGAGGTGCCTGTGATGTTGGTGGCCAACTCCTTACAGAACGACGCATTGCCTCCTGAGTTGACCCGGCACGACGAATCGTGGAAGTCGTCGTAATAGATCCTGTAGTAGCTCGCGTCGGCCACCGCGTCCCAGCCCAACACGATCGTTGACCCCTCGAACGCGTAACGGGCTGTCGGCGTGTCCGGGGCGGTGCCGACGGTGGTGGCGGGGTTGTTGCTGTCCACGGGTGAGCATCCTGAATTGTTGCAGGCCACCACCCAGTAATAGTTGTTGTCGTCGTCGGGGTCGGTGTGGGTGTAGGAGGTGCCTGTGATGTTGGTAGCCAACTCCTTACAGAACGACGCATTGCCTCCTGAGCTGACCCGGCACGACGAATCGTGGAAGTCGTCGTAATAGATCCTGTAGTAGCTCGCGTCGGCCACCGCGTCCCAGCCCAACACGATCGTTGACCCCTCGAACGCGTAACGGGCTGTCGGCGTGTCCGGGGCGGTGCCGACCGTGGTGGCGGGGCTGTCGCTGTCCACGGGCGAGCATCCTGAATTGTTGCAGGCGACCACCCAGTAATAGTTGTTGTCGTCGTCGGGGTCGGTGTGGGTGTAGGAGGTGCCTGTGATGTTGGTGGCCAACTCCTCACAGAACGACGCTCTGCCCCCTGAGCTCACCCGGCACGACGACGAGAAGAAATCGTCGTAATAGATCCTGTAGTAGCTCGCGTCGGCCACCGCATCCCAGCCCAACACGATCGTCGAACCCTCAAACACGTAACGGGCTGTCGGCGTGTCCGGGGCGGTGCCGACGGTGGTGGCGGGCCTGTTGCTGTCCACGGGCGAGCATCCTGAACTGTTGCAGGCCACTACCCAGTAGTAGTTGGTGTCGGGGTCGGGATCGCTGTGGGTGTAGCTCGTGTCGTTGATGTTGGCGGCCAACTCCTCACAGAACGACGCCCTGCCCCCAGAACTCACCCGGCACCCAGACGAGAAGAAATCGTCGTAATAGATCCTGTAGTAGCTCGCGTCGGCCACCGCATCCCAGCCCAACACGATGCTCGAACCCTCAAACGCGTAATGCTGATTCGGCGGGCCGGGTGGCGCTTCTGAAGTGTCGTCGGTGACGACGACCCTGATCTGCTGTGTGGTGGTCCTTATCCGCTGCGTGCGGCCCGATGTCGCTGCCACGACGACCTCGTAGGTGTTGTCGCCGTTCGCGTCCTGGGGATCGTCGTAGTCCGGGGCGGACTTGAACGCCAAGTTGCCAAGCCCGTCGATCTCGAATGCCGTGTGGTCGGCACCGGCGGTTATCCCATAGGTGCTGACGCTGTCCGGGGCGTCGGTGTCGACGGCCCTGACCTTGACGGCTTGGATGGTGTTCTCACGGACCGCCACTGACGCAGGACTGGTGAACCGCGGTGCGCGGTTGCTTGCCGTGGTGGCGACGAGCGGCTGGGACCATTCGCCCGCGCCTGCTCGGCCGATGGCCCGCACCCGCACTTGGTAGCGGGTGTTCGAATCGAGGCCGGAGATGGTGGTCCGGCGGGTCGTGCCCGTGTGGGGCCAGCCGGACCAGCCGCCAGCTGGGTCTGCCTGTCGGTACTGCACGTCATAGCCGACAACGGTCGAGCCGGCGCTCGCGGGCTGCTGCCACTGCACCGTGAGACTGGTCTCGGAGGCGTCGACCAGGCTCGGCTCCGGCGGTGCCGCGGGCGGTCCCGCGGTCTCGCTGGTGTCGTCGGTGACGGCGACGGTGATCGTCTGCATTGCGGCGAGCAGCCGGCGGCCCGCACCGCCTGTAGCCGTCACAGTTACCTCGTAGTCGTTGTTGCTGTCCGCGTCGGTGGGGTTCTCGTAGTCAGGGGCGACCGTGAACTCCAACGTTCCGCTGATGGGGTCGATGCGCAGGCTCGCCGCGTCGGCGCCCCCGCTGATCTGGTAGGCGTTCACGCTGTCTTGGGAGTCTGCATCAGACGCGGCGACGGTGCCGACGGCGACGGCAGGCTCGCGAACTTCGAACGCGGCCGGGCTGGTGAATCTAGGCGGGGCGTTGGAGCCTGTGACGGTCGTTGAGGCTGTCGACGGCTCGGACCAGATGCCTGAGCCTTCCAGGCTGTTGGCGCGCACGCGCGCCTGGTAGGCGCTGCCCTCGTCGAGCCTCGTGATCGTGGCCGTGGTGGTTGTGCCGGTGTGCGGCCAGTCGGCCCAGTCCGACCAGTCGGATTCCTCGAGCGTTGACAGGTTGGCGAAGATGCCGAAGATGCCGAAGATGCCGCCGAAGACATCGCCGATACTGCCGAAGATGTCGCCGAAGGCTTGGGCGAGGTCGCCGATGGCCGCGCCGATGCCACGGCCATCGTCTCCGGCACGGTCGAACCAGTCCGCGAAGCCCTCGGCGATCTCGTTCCCGATCTCAGCGAAGTCCTCTCCGACCTCCCATATCGGTCCCCAAATGGTTTCTCCGAGATCGCGCCAGATGTCGCATCCGGTGTCCCAGACGTGGCCCCAGCCGGTGCCGGCGTCGGTGCTTCGCAGCAGCCTGTCGCCGATCAGGTCCCCGACGTCCCGTCCTGCTTTGCCGGCACCATCCCAGGTGTCATCCCAGAGGTCGCGTCCGTCGCCGCCGACGTTCCAGATCTCGCATCCGACGTTCCAGAGGTCGCGTCCGACGTCGTTCCACTCCCTCGTGCCGAGCACCTCGTCGGGCGAGTCGACGGCCCGGTACTGTAGGTCGTAGTCGTTGATCGGCGGCCCGCTGGTCGCCGGTTCGTCCCACACTGCGCTCACCGAGCCGGTCGCGGGCTCCAACGTGGGCGGGTCGGGCGCGCCGGGCGGCTCGGCCGTGTCGGTGACCGACAAGCGGATCGTCTGTGTGGCGGTCAGGGCGCGGGCACCGAAGCCGCTGGTGGCTGTAACTGCCACCTCGTAGATGTTGTCTGTGTCGGCGTCGGTCGGCGCCTCGAAGTCCGCAGGCGACACGAACTCCAGATCGCCATTGCTGTTCACAGTGAACAGCCCCTGGTCGGAGCCCCCGGAGATCGTGTAACCCGTGACGGCATCGTCTTCGTCCACGGCGGTAACTGCGCCCGCTCCGGTCGTGTTCTCGGCGACGCTGCGCTGTGAGGGGCTGATGAAGCGGGGAGCGGCGTTGTCGACGCCGACAGCTGAGCCCAACGCGACGATCGCGGCGTGGGGTTGGATCATGCCCCAACCGAAGTCGTTGGTCCGCACCCCCGTTTGGGTGCTGCCGGGCTGCAACGCGGTGGAGAACATCGCCTGGCGGATCTGCGCGGGTGTGGCGTCGGGATAGCGGGCTTTCATGTGCGCCACTACGCCGCTGACCATCGGCGCCGCCATCGATGTGCCGTTCTGGTTGTCGCCGCTGCTGCACCCCGAAGCCCCGCTGCACGGCACCGTCGAGTAGATCTGGTATCCGGGCGCGGCAATATCGACCCAACGATTGGAAGTGCTGAACGAGGCTCGAGCACCGCTCTCTGTGGTTGCGGCGACCGAGATGACATCGGGGTGGATCGCGGGAATCTCCGGGGCGTCGCGATTGGAGAACCTGATGCCGCGGTTTCCTGCGGACGCCACCAGCACGACATTGCTCGTGGTTGCCAAGTGGATGGCGACATCCCATGTCGTCGGGAACGGAATCGCCTGGTGCCAAACCACTCCTAGTGACATGTTGATCACGTCGGCGCCGTTCTCCACGGCCAGCTGGAGCGCTTGGGGAAGAGTCTGCACTTCCTCCTCGCATTCACGGTCTCTAAGATCCTCATCTTCTCCCAGCGGCATCTTGATCGAGAGGATCCTCGCTTGAGGTGCGATGCCGGCCACCGCGACGCCGTTGCCGGCCTCCGCGGCCGCGATGCCCGCCACGTGGGTTCCGTGCGAAGTCTGATCCCGACGGTGGCAATCATGACCCGTGTCCACGACATTGTCGTTGAGGTCGCCGTGGGTGGCGTCGACGCCGGAGTCGATCACCGCCACAGTCACAAGAGCCCCCGCGGGCCAGCCGTCCCACAACGCCTTCGCGTCCAACTGCCGTAGGTGCCACTGGCGGCCGGCATCGGGATCGCCGCTCGCGTAGTCGTAGTCCTGGCGCGCCCTGAATTCCGCGACGGGGAGGTCGGCGGCGATCACAGTGGGGTCCTCGGCCAAATCACGTCGTGCCTGAGCCAGTGTCCGCCCGTCGAGTTGCTCGTACTCGATGAGCACGCAGCCGCCCTCGATGCGTATGAACTCGACACGGCCTTCGAGCGATCCTGGAGTCGCTGACTTGGGACAACCCTCGGCGTCGTCGAGAGCCCCGATCGACGAGAGCAACCCGTTGATCTGGTTGTAGTCGACTGTTTCCAACGGTGCGGGTTCCAACGGTGCGGGTTCCAACGGCGCGGGTTCCAACGGCGCGGGAACCGCCAGGGCCCGGTAGAGGAATGTGGCCATCTGCGCGCGGCTCACATTGTCGTCAGGACAGAATATGGTGAGGTCCCCACAACCCGTGGTGATCCCCGACGCGGCGAGCCTGGCCACGTGCGCCGTGTACCAGGTGTCGCCGGGAACATCGCTAAAGCCCGGATCGGGTCCGTCGGGTAGCTTGAAGGCGCGCGAGAGGAACGTAGCCGCTTGGGCGCGGCTCACATTGTCGTCAGGACAGAATATGGTGAGGTCCCCACAACCCGTGGTGACCTCCAGTTCGGCCATACGCTCGATGAACGGCGCATAGAAGCTGTCCGCGGCCACATCATCGAACCTGGTGGTTGTGACCGCCTCCGGGTCCTGACCGTCGAGCACCCGGACGATCCACACCGCCATCGTTTTGCGATCTATCGGCTCGTCGGGACAGAAACCCGCCGCGCACTCGGTGCCCGCGAACACGCCCTGTTCAGCCAGCACCTTCACCGGCACCGAGAAATAGCGGTCATCGGCAACATCACCAAACCCGCCAGACTGCGCGAACGCCGGACCCGGCGAGACTGCCACCACTGCGGCTGAGACTGTGACAGCGACGACAACCACAGCCAAGATCCGCCACACAGACGAACGCTTCACGATCGCCAACTCCCGTACCCGGGGCAGTCGGCGAGCCCAAAGTCGATCAGGTCCTCGCACCAGTCGTAGATCGTCTGGCCAGTCACACCGAACTGCTCGGACCCAGTCAAGGTCAGCGGTCCTCGCGGAGCGTTGCCGGGTTCTCGCTGTCGACCTGCGAGCATCCTCCGCGGTTGCAGGCGGTCACCCAGTAGTTGGAGTCGTCGTCGGGGTCGGTATGGGTGTAGGCGGTGTCTGTGATGTTGGTGGCCAGTTCCTCACAGAACGAAGCGCCCCCTGAGAGCACCTGGCAAGAGGAATCGTGGAAGTCGTCGTGGTAGATGTTGTAGTGGTCCGCTCCGTCGACCGCGTCCCAGCTGACGACCGTGGTCGACCCCTCCACGGCGTAGGCCAGGTTTGCTGGGCTGCTGGGCACGGGCTCGATCGGCCCGGCCGGGTTCTCGCTGTCGACCTGCGAGCATCCTCCGCGGTTGCAGGCGGTCACCCAGTAGTAGTTGGAGTCGCCGTAGTAGTTGGAGTCCCCCTCGGGGTCGGTATGGGTGTAGGCGGTGTCTGTGATGTTGGCGGCCAGTTCCTCACAGAACGAAGCGCCCCCTGAGCGCACCCGGCACGAGGAATCGAAGAAGTCGTCGTGGTAGATGTTGTAGTGGTCCGCTCCGTCGACCGCGTCCCAGCTGACGACCGTGGTCGACCCCTCCACGGCGTAGGCCAGGTTTGCTGGGCTGCTGGGCACGGGCTCGATCGGCCCGGCCGGGTTCTCGCTGTCGACCTGCGAGCATCCGTGACGGTTGCAGGCGGTCACCCAGTAGTAGTTGGCGTCGTCGTCGGGGTCGGTATGGGTGTAGGCGGTGTCTGTGATGTTGGCGGCCAGTTCCTCACAGAACGAAGCGCCCCCTGAGCGCACCCGGCACCCCGAATCGTGGAAGTCGTCGTGGTAGATGTTGTAGTGGTCCGCTCCGTCGACCGCGTCCCAGCTGACGACCGTGGTCGACCCCTCCACGGCATACGTCGCGTGCGAGGGGCTCGCCAGTGCTTGGTTGGGGAGGCTGCCGGCCTCGAAGCCTGAGGCATTCTCTTCGCTGAGGCAGCCAGCCTCTGCCAACAGCGCCCGGACATCGGAGTCGAGGCTGTTCGCGACATCCTTGAGTGCGTCCAGTTGCGGCAGCAGAGTTTGGAACACGAACGGATTGGCGACTGCGAGCTGTGGCTGCGCGTCGGCCAAATCCTTGATGGACCACGCATAGGAGAGGGATTCCCAGTACCAGGCTGCCACCTCGGGTGGCGGCTGGATTGATTCCATGACCTGGATCCATCGCTCCGTCGCCGCGGCGACCTCACCGTTTGTGGCATCCTCGGCGAGTCCGCGCGGATCGTTTTGGGGACACGCCGCAGCGTAGTCGTCGAGGGACATCTCAGAACTCACCGATACCGAAGCCGACCCGTCCGTGTCCTCGCCGAAAGACTCACCGAGCTCCTCCAAGAAGTCCTCGTCACTGTACGGAGTGAAGCCCTCGTCCTCGATGCAGCCAGCCTCGACCAGCTGCTGCCGGGCCTCTGGGGGCACGGCAGCAGTAGCGTCACTGATCGCAGGCCCGTATTCGGAATTCAGGCTGAGCGCTGCAGCGAAGAAGTACATGTCCGCAGCTGAGAACACGTCCGCATCTGTGTCGCTGTCGGACTCAGGGGCGTCATCTAGTGCCGCTTTGAGCGCACGTTGATAGTCAAGCAACACGTTGTGCAGTTCAGCGACCCCCCGAGGCGGTGTCACCGACTCCATGCGCCGGATGTGCTCGTCCAGCACCTCCGAGAACTCCGCGACAGTGGCGTCGTCTGCCGATGCCGCTGAATCCTCGCCACAGACTGCTGTGTACTCCTCAACGGACATGGGATCGCCCCCAGAACCGGAGCCGCCCCCGCAGGCCGACGCTGCGACCGCCATGAGCAGCACCCCTAGTAGGGTGCCGCTCCACCACGAGCGACCGACGTGCCCGGACGCACAGGAAGTGGCCGTGAGCAGACAAGGAGACGAGAACCCCCGCACCTCCCGCTCGCGAAGCTCGCCGGGATGCTTCTTCAGTTGCCTCCGCACCCTCAATGTCCTTCTCCCGAGCGTTCGATTCTCGCAGTCTCCACAGAGTTGAATAACCTAGGGTGTGAGGGAGTGATCTGGCAAGTCATGTGCAAGGTATGAACCTGCGCGGGGTTTTCCAGGGATGGTTTTGGGGTTGGTAGTCGTGGTGGCTGCGTGCTCTGGTGCGGGCTAGGCGTGGACGGTGAAGGCTTGGCGGCGGTTGCGGCCGAACCGGTAGATCAAAAAGTCCCGGTCAAAAGAGATCGCCTCGTGTACGCCGAGGCGCTGCATGATCGACCAGCTTGTGCGATCGACGATTGAGAACTGCTGGTCGTTGAACGCGTCGTGAATCTGCGTGGCGATCTCGAGATCAGCGACCGTGGCGGCCTCTACGCGGGCCCTGCCGGAGCGGATTGCGGTGACCAGCGTTTCGGCGATATCGACGCCGAGACGGTTCGCGGCCAAAGCGCTACGACTCGCTGCGAGCGAGCGGGTGGTGCCATCGAAGGTCTGGGAATCGGCTGAAGTCGGAGTCGGTGGTCACAAATGTGCAGCCGTGCTCCACCGCTACAGCGGCATGCTGGGCATCGGCGACCAGTTTCCCTGTGGCCCCGGCCTGGCGGCATATTCTGTAGAAGATGTCCAGGTGGTCGGGTCCGGGGCCCACGATGCGCGCGGTAGGGCGCTCAACTAGTGCAGACACGAACGCAAGAGACTCCTCAAGAGGGGATGGCTGCTCAAAGATTCTTGGGTTGGTTGCAACGCGAATGAAACCGGACAACACGAGGACCGATAAAGCAAACGGTTCTGGTCTTGTAGCAAGACGGGTTATCCAGTCCGCGTACTGGGCGTGTTCTGGGACTGAGTCCTCAATATGTGCATAGATCAGCACATTGACATCGGGCAGCAACACCGAACTATCGACTCACGTGCTTGAACTTGGCTTCGTCTTCTTGTGCTTCGACTGCCCTCGGCCGGTCGAGATCGACTTGCGAGACGATTTTTCCGCCGCGCACCGTTATCAGCCGGAAAGAAGGTTGCTCTGACGGTTCACTACGTTTGAGAGCATCATCAAGCGTCCGGGCGATAAAGGCGCTCATGCTTATCCCACGAGTATCTGCCTCGCGTCGTACCTGCTTGGCTAGTCGGTCGTCCAGTGAGATTGTGGTCCTCATGATGCTCTAGCATAACATATGTGCACCAGTGCATCATCAGCTAGCGCCAACAGCTAGTTCCAGCTTGATGGTCGCGAAACTCCGACTGAGTAGATGATGCGGTGGGACCGTCCGAGGCGAGCTGAGCGCTTGCCCTGCAGCGGGCCAGCGAGCTTCATGCTCAAGTAGTGTTCGTTGTCGAGGCGCCTGATGATCTCGGTGGCTCTGGTTCCGCACCCTTATCGCCCAAGCCGTTGCATCCAGCGCCGAGCCCTTTCAAGGCGAAGGGTAGTGAGCGGTGTGATCACGCTGGCCGGTGTCGGAGAACAAGACGTGGAAGCGCGCCGCGACCGATGAGCACGGCGAAGCACTGCTGAAGCTGTATTCGGCTGAGCTTCCGATGACTGTGTTCGTGGCATCTGAGGGCTACGCGGCCCATGTCGAGCGCGCCTGGGTGTCCGCGCAACGGTCGCTGGCCGTGGAGTTGACGGAAGCGCGGCGCGGTGGTTCGGTCGTGTTCGACATGGGCCGGGAACTTACCGGGTCTGACTGGCCGGTTGAATCCCATTCGTGACACTCACGACCGTACCTATCTGTATCTTGTGTACGTTGAGGCGTGGCGTCGAAACGAAGGCCGACCGTCAGTCGGATGCCTTCTTGGAGACATGCAATGTGAGTCCGCTCACCAGCAGTGTCCCGATGAACAGTCCTTGAGTCATCACATGGTCTCGTGCGCCGAACAGGATCGCGCCGGCTGTCAGCAGCGCGAAGAACAGCACGCTGAGAACGATGCAGGCGTTGGCGACTTCGTAGCGATGCGGCTTGCGTGTCGCGAAAGCAAGCAGTGATACCAAGAACAGCAGGCCGAGCACCACTTCGATGATGCCGACGATGGCTGCGAGCGGCGATGCCAGCGAGGTATCCAAGCCCAGCGATGGCAGCAGTGCTCCTTCAAGTGCCATCTTGAAGTTCACGCCGTAGAACGTGTCGTTGTTGAGGAACTTGTCGAATCCGTTCAAGAGCCAGAACAGGAACCAGTACAGGCTCAGAACTGTACCGACACTGACTGTGTTGTGGATACGGACGAGCAGCCCGGCGATTCCGGGAGCGTTGGTAGACGCTTGATCGTTCATTTGGTGCCTTTCAGGTTTGGTGTAGCAGGCGAATATACATCGCTCCGACCGGTCTAGTGGTGAATCGTCCCGGGTTTCGTAAGGGTTCATTTCCCTTGAGAGGATGGAGCTATGCAGAAAAATGGCAGAAATCTAGCCGAGTTGCATGAGCGGACGGTGCGGATGGTGTTTGAGAATGAACGTGAGCTGTTGGGACTCAAGATCGATATGTGTACGCATGACGCTACGTTATAACAGCACTGCACGATTCAGAGGCTTCATTCGATTCTGTGAGGCGATGACGAGCTCAAGATCCGCATTGGACCGACTGGCACCGGTTCCTCTCGTCGTTCGGCATCGACAGCCCGTCGCGGACCGACGGCATGCAGTTTGCGTTGGTGTCGAAATGTGCACCATGCTTCTGACTGAATTGACATTAGATCACTGGTAAAATATACATTAGAATGCTGCCGAAGTGGTGTTGCGCTATAGGCTTCGTGCATGGATTACGTCGAACGTCAGGCAGAGCAGCAACTCCATACCGTTCTGGACGCGTTCCGGGTGGTGGTGCTACATGGAGCGCGGCAGTGCGGCAAGACCACGCTGGCAAGGGCCGTGGCAGCCGAACGAGGCGGCACCTACACGACACTCGACGATCCGGCAGTCCTCGCCGCCGCTCTTGACGACCCGCGGACTTTCTTGCTCAACCAGCCCCACCCGCTGGTGGTCGACGAGATCCAGTTCGGTGGTGATCCGCTGGTACGGGCCGTGAAGATGGCGGTGGACGACGATGGTCAGGCGGGACGATTTCTGTTGACCGGTTCCACGAACTTCCTGACTGTTCCGACCATCAGCGAATCGCTGGCAGGTCGAGCTGCAATCGTGCAGCTCTGGCCGCTGTCGCAAACGGAGATAGAGGCGCGGACAACGCAGGTCGACAGCGACAGTGATCTGGACGCATCCAGTGCCGCCGACGTTGACGCGTCGAGTGGCGATTCCGTCGTCGCGGCTTGGTTCCGCGACGAATTTCGGCTCGGCAGTTCCGCCGACGCGAACCGTGATGACTATCTGCGTCGGCTGTGCCGAGGCGGCTACCCCGAACCCTTCGAGATGGAACAACGACTGAGGTACCGTTGGTTCGACAGTTACGTGACCACGGTGCTGAACCGCGACATCGTCGTGTTGGGGGAGTTGCGGGCAATGCCGGCGATGCATCGCTTGATGCGTCTTGCTGCTGCAAGCACGGCTACCGAGGTGAACCTCGCCGATTGGTCTCGGCGTCTCGGTATCGATCGTCGCACCGTTGAGAGTTACCTCGGTTGGATGCGCACAGTCTTCCTGGTACATGAACTGCCTGCTTGGACACGCAACCGAACTCGTCGAGCAATCAAGCGACCGAAGCTGCACATGCTCGATTCGGGTCTCGCCGCGACACTCTTGCGGTTGGACGCCGCCGCCCTGCGCCACCCGAACGCGACGATGACAGGCCCGCTCATCGAGACCTTCACGGTCAACGAGATTGTCAAGCAGATATCTGTGGCTGACGAGGCAATCGATTTGCACCACTTCCGTGACAGCACCGGCCGGGAAGTCGACCTCGTGCTCGAGCACACGGACGGGCGCTTGGTTGCTGTCGAGATCAAAGCATCCGCATCACCTGCGCCCTCTCAGATGGACAACTTGGCATGGCTGCGCGACTTTATGGATCGAACGGAACCGGGATCGTTCAAAGCGGGTGTCCTGCTGCACACCGGCAGCCACGCGCTCAAGCTTGGCGACCGCTTGTATATGCTGCCGATCGAGCAACTGTGGACCCGATGATGAAAACAGCCTCTTGCCCACGTTGGTATCACGATTCGGGCGTGTGCCACGGCACGGCGATTCGTGACGGCCAGCCTGCGGGTTTGCCCCAAGAATACCAGCCCGAGACTCGGGCTGGGGTGCTGCGCTGCCGCCCCTGGTTAGTTACGGGCACCGGCGACATGGCCGGAAGATGCTGGGGCACCTAGGATCACCGGGGTGCCTGCGACTGGTTCATCTGACTATGTGACGCCCGAGGCTCAGGCTCGGACCAAGATTGATGAGCAGCTCGTGGCGTGTGGGTGGGTTGTGCAGGATTACAGGAGCGCGGCGGTGGCAGCGGCTCAGGGTGTTGCCGTTCGTGAAGTCCCTACTGAATCGGGTCCGGCCGACTATGTGCTGTTCGTGGACAGCCAGGCGGTGGGGGTGATTGAGGCTAAGAAGGCTGGTAGCACCCTGACCGGAGTTGAGTTCCAGACCCGTAAGTACCGCACCGCCTACCCCGATGAACTGCCCGCGTTCGAGGTTGATGGTGCGCTGCCGTTCGGCTACGAGTCGACCGGTGCTGAGACTCGATTCACGAGTGGGTTGGACCCTGTGCCGGCCAGTCGAAGGGTCTACACCTTCCATCGACCCGAGACACTGGCCCGCTGGCACGAGGACTATGTCAATGGCCGCGGCGCTGGTCTGCGCGCCGGCATCCCGCTCCTGCCCGGGCTTGATGTGGATGCAGGCACATCGCACCTGTGGCCTGCACAAGCCGAAGCCATCGAGAATCTTGAGCAGTCATTTCGACAGAACCTTCCTCGGGCGCTGATCCAGATGGCCACGGGCTCGGGCAAGACGTTCACTGCCGCCAACGTCTGCTACCGCCTGTTGCGACATGCAGGAGCCCAGCGGATTCTCTTCCTGGTTGACCGGGCGAATCTCGGTCGTCAGGCACTCCGGGAGTTCCAGGGGTTCGCCACGCCCGACGACAGGCGCAAGTTCACTGAGCTCTACAACGTCCGCCATCTCACGTCGTCGCGGCTTGACATGGCAGACGAGGCGGCCACCAAGGTCCACATCTGCACGATCCAGAGGCTGCATTCGATCCTGCAAGGTGATGACGAGTTTGACGAGGCCATCGATGAGCAGAGCGGCTTCGTGACCGCGCCGACCGCGCCTGTCGATGTGGTGTACAACCCTGCGGTGCCGATCGAGTCCTACGACTTGATCATCATCGACGAGTGTCACCGCTCCATCTACGGAGTGTGGCGGCAGGTGCTCGAGTACTTCGACGCTTTCCTGGTGGGGCTCACGGCCACGCCGGGCATCCAGACGTTCGCATTCTTCGACCGGAACATTGTGATGGAGTACGGCCATGAGCAAGCAGTGGCCGACCGGGTGAACGTGGACTTCGACATCTTCCGCATCCGTACCGAGATCACCGAGTCCGGCAGCACGGTCCCCGCAGAGTTCGTGACCGAGTTCCGCGACCGCGAGACCCGCCAACTCCGCTTGGAGAAAGTCGACGAGGACATCGACTACAGCGCCGCCGACCTGGACCGCAAGGTGGTGACCCCCGACCAGATCCGCACCGTGGTGCGCACGCTGCGCGACTCCCTTCCGGGGATCTTTGACGACCGGAAGCGTCGTGACGACGGCCTGTTGGCCCATGTGCCCAAGACGTTGATCTTCGCCAAGGATGACAGCCACGCGGATGACATCGTGCAGATCGTCCGGCAGGAGTTCGGGCTCGGCAACGAGGGCGCGGTGAAGATCACCTACCGCTCTGGAGACGCTGGCAACAAGCCTGAGGATCTTTTGCAGCAGTTCCGCACCAGCTACCCGACCCGCATCGCCGTGACGGTGGACATGATCGCCACCGGCACCGATGTGAAGCCGATCGAGTGTGTGGTGTTCATGCGGATGGTGCGCAGCCGCAACTTCTTCGAGCAGATGAAGGGGCGTGGTGTGCGGGTGATGGACAGCGACCAACTGCGTGCAGTTACGCCCGATGCCGTTGTCAAAGACCGCTTCGTGATCGTGGATGCCGTTGGTGTCACCGAAGCCGAACTGCACGACACTGTACCGCTCGAACGCAAACGTGGCGTGAGCTTCGACCGGTTGCTGAACCAGATCGGCATCGGCTCGGTCAATCCGGATGTCGTGTCGTCGGTGGCGTCTCGGCTCACCCGGCTTCACCGGAGGATGACGCCAGGGGATCGAACCGAGGTTGAGCAGGTGGCCGGAGTCGGGCTGACGGAGCTGGTGCGTGGCATGGTGGACGCGCTCGATGTCGATCGTCAGTACGAGGCAGCAGCGGCTGAAGCTGACGGTGATCCCACACCCGATCAGGTCAAGGCCGCTGGCAAGTCGATGATCCGTGAGGCGCTGAAACCGCTGGCAGGCAACTCCGCGCTGCGGGAGAAGCTGATCGATGTCAGGCGCAGCTACGAACAGGTGATCGACACGGCGTCGAAGGACCAGGTGATCTCAGGCGAGTTCTCTCGGGAGGCGGCGGACCGTGCCCGGTCTCAGGTCGAGTCGTGGCGGCAGTTCATCGACGACAACAGAGACGAGATCACCGCGCTGGAGGTGCTGTACAGCCAGCCGTACGGCGGGGGCCTCAGCTACAAAGACATCAAGGAGTTGGCGGACGTGATTTCGCGGCCTCCGCATCGTTGGACCCCGAAGGCGTTGTGGGAGGCCTACGAGACACTCGACGCGTCGAAGGTGCGGGGTTCAGGCCACCGAGTCAGTACCGACTTGGTGAGCCTCGTGAGGTACGCCCTTGGCGAAGCTGACGAGTTGGTTGCCTTCCCCGAGCTAGTGAACGATCGCTTCGAGACATGGCTGCTGCAGCAGTCAAACGCCGGCCGCTCGTTCTCGCAGGAGCAGTTGGCCTACTTGGATCTGATCAAGGCCCGTATCGCCACCAACCTCGGTATCGCACCCGCCGAATTGATGGGACCACCCTTCAGCACCCAAGGCGGCCTCGGCAAAGCCCGCCAACTCTTCGGCAACGAACTCGACGCCCTACTCGACGAACTCACCCAGGCCCTCGCCGCATGACAACCAACTTGCCGGCCGGTTGGGTGTTGACCACGCTCGAGAACATCGTCGAAATCTTCGACTCGAAGCGCGTGCCGGTGAAGAAAAGCGAACGGGACAAGAGACCGGGTGATGTGCCGTACTACGGGGCAACCGGCCAAGCTGGATGGATTGACAAGCCCATCTTCGACGAGGAATTGCTGCTCTTGGGTGAAGATGGGGTGCCGTTCCTAGACCCGTTCAAGAGCAAGGCGTACATCATCGATGGTCCGGCATGGGTCAACAACCACGCACACGTGCTGAGAGCCATCACTGAGCTCACGACCAATAGGTTCCTCAAGCACCAGTTGGATTGGATGCCCTACGAGGGGCGCGTCACGGGTACCACGCGTCTGAAGCTGACTCAGCGAGTGATGCGCCAACTCCCGATCCTGTTACCGGGCGTTGGCGAGCAAACGCGCATCGTCGCCGCCATCGAAGAGCACTTCTCCCGCCTCAACGCCGCTACGAGTGCCGCATCCGCGGCTGCCCGGAAGGCCACGGTCTCGCGTCACTCGGTACTCTTGGATGCATTCTCTGGCAGGCTTTCGATGCAGAACTCCGAAGATGAGCCTGCACTGAAGCTGCTAGATCGCATCGCGGAGTCGCGTTCACGGTCCAAGAGCCGGCTCTCAACCACGACGCCAAGAATCGATGACGACGTATCTGCCCCTCCGCGAGAGCTACCCCCTCGCTGGGCCTGGGCGCGGCTTCAAGATCTTGTCGCCGCTGAGCCACGTGCGATCACGGATGGGCCATTTGGATCGAATCTCAAGACCGTTCACTACACGGAGACAGGACCGCGAGTCATCCGCCTACAGAACATTGGCGACGGAGAATTCAGGCGCGAAGATGCACACATTTCGTCCGATCACTATGAGTCGCTCCTCGCTCACTCTGTTCGACCGGATGACTTGATCGTTGCCTCGCTTGGACAGTCGCTCCCGCGAGCCTGCTTGGTGCCCAATTGGGTACCTCCGGCAATCGTGAAGGCTGACTGTATTCGTGTTCGCCTCCACCCTGAGGTGAATCGGTCCTATGTCAATCTCGCACTGCAAGACCCTCGCCTCAGGAGGGAGACAGATGTTGACATCAAGGGAGTGGGACGGCCGCGGCTCGGGTTGCAGAAAATTCGGCAACTCCCCGTGCCGGTAGCGCCCAGGGCCGAACAGGATCGCATCGTCGAAGCGGTTGAAGAGCATTTTTCTCGACTTACCGCGGCCAACAGTGCCGTCTCCGCGGCCACGTTGAAGATCCAAGCCTTGCGTCGTGCCGTACTGGCACGGGCCTTTGCTGGCCAACTTGTACGTCAGTGATTGTGAAGGGAACTTGATAGTTGGGCCGGTTGGCCCTCCTTTGTTGGGTGAATCTGGTCAATTTCCAGTCAACGTTGACGGGCAGCTTGCAACGATCAAGTCATACGCACCGATTTTCACCTACGAGAAACGATGGGCCACTACGCTGGATCTGGTGTTTCGATGCTGACGCGCTGGCGACGTCACTGAAACGCTGTAGGTCTATGGTTGCTCAACAGAAGGTCATTCTTTGGGTACGAGCCCGTGTCCAATCAGCGCCGTGCGAAGCCGAATGTGTTCGGGGGTCTGAGCGAGGTCAGGTCCGACGTCAAGTAGCGTGTTTACGTTGTCGGCGATGCATCGCCGTACCCAATCGCTCGGGGTGTGCCGCACGAGCAGATCCAGGATGGCGAGTTTGTCCGTGATCAAGGGCTCGGTCATCGCCCGCTCAGCGACCTCCTCATCCCAGCCAAACTTACCTGGGGTCGCTTCGATGGTCTTGCGCGTGAGTCGGGCCCAGAGTGAATCATCAAGTGCCGTTACGATGGACATCCAGCCAAATCCGGCGAGGCTTGAAGCGGCTGACGACTGAAGAAGCATCTGCCACAGTGTGACGCCAGCGTCGAGATGCTTCTTGTCGACCTCGTCGTTGCGTAGAAGTTTCGCAAGCCGTTCGGCGGCCTTCGGGATCAATTCCGTGCGTTGCTTTAAGAGTCTTGCCACAGATTCAATGCTGTGGCCGTTCCAGCCGTGCAACATCGCGACGAGCACATGCCCCAGTGCTGGCTGCTGTTTCCGTCTTGCGGCGTCGTGGAGCATACCTGGGTAGTCCTCGCAGAGCCACTGGGAGGGAGGGTTCCGGCGCAGCATCCATTCGAAGGTGGTCTCGGCGAGCCCATCGGGGGCTTCGCTTCCGACGATGAGTTCCATCGCGGAAGCCGTCCATTCGGGCATCCAGTGTCGAAGCCACGAGATGTTCGCCGCGAGCACTATGCGATGCTCAAGGCCGAGATCACCCTCCAGCCGGAGGCTGTACTCCAAGAGCCGCTCAAATTGAGGGCGCAGCGGCTTCGATGCGTTCAATTCGACGCCGACGAATCGCACTGCCTGCTCGAGTGCGCTGGTGCTCAAGCTGATTTTTGCTCGAACCGTCTGGTCATCGGCACTGGGTGCCCCGTCAAGGCGCGGTTTATGCCTAGCTTCGTTTTCGATTAATTCCCATATCGAGATCATGTGAGATTTTTCCGACCCTCGACCAGGTTGACGCCTCGCTGTGTTCTCGATTAGTTCCCATGCCTCGTTGGCTCGGCCGTCGAAGGACACTAAAGCCACCGCGATCGTGCCGATCAACTCGATTGCCGCTCGCCGTGCCTCGATCCAGTCGTGTTCGTAATGGTGCTGGTGTCGACCGATGGGAGTCGCTTGCCACGGTTCGGCCGTCACGAGTTTGGCGACATCAAGCAGCCCCGAAGACGCCGCTGCGGCCTGATCCTCAAGGTCTTTGATGGCTCGCAAGTACGCACTGATATAGGTCGGATGATGGAGCCTTGTGACGGTGTCGAGAGGGTCCGAGAGCCAACTCTCGGGGTTCTCGGCCACTAGTTCCTCCAACACCTTGCCAAGACCCATTGCGCTGACGTAGAAGTCGGCGGGATCGGGTCGCCACCGTGCGATCTTTGCTGCGGCATCTAAAGGCGACATTCCCGAGAAGTCCTCTGCGTTCATCGGACTTCCGATCCCGCGTACTTGAGGCATTTCGCGTGTCAGTAGCTGTTCGCGGCTGACCTTGCCCACCTCGTCGCTCAGGACCTGGCAAGGAGCACCCCAGGTCTCGGTGACAGTCTCAGGCAGAATCGGTACCCACGAGTGAGCTCGCCACAAGTTCTCTGGCAGCGACTCGCCGCCGTTAACAGCGCGCCGCACCCATTCAACATCGGGGGCGTCACCTAGGGCATCACGCCAGGTCGTCCTGCACGCCTCGCGATCCCCGAGTTCCAGTGCGCGCTCAATGAGTGCAACGTCGTCCCCAGTCGCATCCCGGGTGGAAATCGCCGTCGAAACCTCGTCAACTAGCGTGTTGGGATCAACGTCGGCAGCGTAAGCGAGAATCCATGCCCGTAGCCGATTGAGCGCGACGTCGGGCGCGCCTTTGATGCACTCAAGCAGCACCGACGCCGCATGCCAGTTCCAAGCTTCACGGAGCATCCGTGTGACGCAACCCAGCAAGACGGACCCCCGGTCGTGCGGGAACACCTTGTGCGCTTCATCCATTGTCCCCAACGGAGAGCCGATGACTAGGTCTAGATCCTTTTTTGCTTCTTCGTGACCCAGCTTAAAGCTCATTCGCTCGATCCGATCGAGTGAGTTGCCTTCGTCGATGCCATTTGCGACATGGTCCACAAACTTGTCGGCGAGATGAAGTCGGTCCCAATTGGACCCGTTGAGCAGAGCATCTCCCAACTCAAGGACCATAGGGTGTGCTGCATCCAGATTGAGTGCGGCGTTCAGCCCTTCCACAGCGACACGCTCATCGGCTGGGTGCCTGCGGACAATCTCCAACAGTAGGTCAAGTGCGTTCCCGCCAATCCGACGCGCCGCGTAGGCGAAGCACCTGACGGGTTCGGCCTCGTCGGAATGCTGGGAGGAAGTCTCGTGTAGCCATTGCACCACCTCATCGAAATGTTTGTCGCTGATGCGGATCGCTGCCGTGCAAGCAGCCCACCACAGTTGACTTCCTAGTGCCCCGAGCGCGCCGGATCGCGCTAGCTGCCGCAGCCAACCCGCGGTCTCCACCTGGTTCAGGAACGACCGCACCTCGACCGGCGTAGTCAACTGCCCCAACAACTCTTCTAAGTCATCACCGTTCGGAGAATCGATGCGTGCCAGGTGCTTTCGTGGTGCTGGGTCGTGGTCGTGCGCGAGAAAGAACCGCTGCAGCAATTCCAAGCACCTTGACCACAGCGTTCGAACTTCGTCAAGTGTGCAGTCGTCGTGGGCAGCGCGATTGCAGTCTTTGAGCAAGCGCTGGTACTCGCGGAGCGGTGCCGTGCCCGACGTAAGGGGTTCCGTCCCCGTTCGTTGCCTGAATAGCTCCTTGAGACGTTCTTGGTGGATCCCGTCCTGGTCTTCATGAAATGCCTGCAATTCGTCGATGCACACGAACATCTCTTGTCCCGCGACCTGCTCCTCGTCTGATTGCAGATTCAGTGCGTTTTTGTACTGATGTGCCGCTTCGACGACCGCCCTTGACAGTGATCGCCAACGTTTAGGGTCTCGCATCCCCGACGCCTTCGGAATCTCGTCGAGCGCCACGCGAAGGCAATACGCCACTGTCTCGCCGTGCCGGGGCAGCAGACCAACTTCCAGTTCCAGCAGGCGTTGCGCCGTCTCCAAAGACGCGGCAGCGCGCTCGCCGTGAACGCCGAACTCGGCTTTCAGCTGCTTCGAGAGTGCAGCGTCAAGCTTGGGCGATTCGATGTCTTGATGATCTCTTGCCATCTGGGGAGCGCTTCCGAGCGGTCTTGGGAGCTGAGAGTGTACTGAGGTTCGCGTTGACTCTGATGGAGTCGAATCAAGCCTGCGTTCCTATCGGGTGTTGACAGAGACGCAGTTGCGGACGGTCGTCCATGATTCCAAAGAACCGATCCACAAGCCTGAGGGCTGGTAGAACGCTCGAAGGCCCGCCGAGGCGGGCCTTCGCCCAACCACCGAAGCGGTTGGGGGGATATACCGACACGATATCCCACTCAAGAGGCAATCGGTGAAGATTCGGATTGTCCCCGACGAACCGAGCCCGGAAGCGAATCAAGCGGTAGATGCGGTCGATTGCGTTCGGTGTCGCTCAGTCGGTCAAGAACACCCTCGAACGGTCGTCCGTGAATCAGGAACGAAGATCGAACTGCGCGCCTTCCGCACGTAACATCCTGTGTGGAGCTATCCAGTCAACTCCCATTGCATCGCAGGCATCGGGGATCTTGATTGAGCTGAGAGAGTTCGGTGCTGACTTCTCGTAGGTGACGACCGTCTTTTTTGTCGCGTGTCCCTCCGCAACCAAGAAATAGTCGGCCTTCCGCATAAACAGATTCACAGCATTCGGCTGGTATTGCGCGCCGTAAGCCCACGCACTGACCTCCGCGAGACTGGCTCGCGTGGCGTCGTCCGGCTCCAAGAAGAAGCCCTTCCGTTGCTTTGCCCAGTCGCTGAGGTCGTCCTGACCATCAAGGAGCTCGTCGTAGACCTTGCGAACGCTGAACACCTTTCCAGCAGCGTGTTCGTTGTCGAGCCAATTCCAATAACCAGGACAGAGATCAAAGCCGTAGTGCTCGTTCTTGGCTCTGATCAGGGTGTCCGTGTCAAGCAGGTAGACCGTCACGTCACACCGAGCCGATCAGCTAACTCATAAAACGTTGAGGTCTTCTTAAAGCCGAGCATTTGGAACGCGTCGGTGTACGACGTATCACCCTCAAGAGTGCTCGCGATAACAGCTTGGGCGAAAGTCGTGCCGACACGGGCTGGTTGGGTCCTGTAGAAGTCGCCGCCAGTGCTGCTGGTTCGCTCCAGTGCCTGCTCGTACTCTGTTTGGTAAGTCTGCCGGTATTCGTCCCAGGTTAGAAAATCACATTCGTGGAGCCGCCGGAGCACGACCAGTCTGCTCGTTTTGAACCTGCGCGCAAGGCGCTGCAATTCGGTCGTTAATTCTACCTGGGGGTCGAACTCTGAATGAATCTCTTGCAACGGGATGAGCATCTCTGCCGCTACCTGGTTGCACCAGCGTTCGGCCTTGTTGGTGGCCTTTTCCCCCATATCGACGCTATCTAGAGCGCTCTCTCCTAGCCAGATGTGAGCTAGTTCATGGGAGAGCGTGAAGATCTGGGCTGCGCGTGTGTCCGAGCCGTTTATGAACACCAGCGGCGCGAACCGGTCCGCGAGCGCGAATCCTCTGAACTCCTGGGGATCAAGCCTCCTATGCGTGTTGCTTCCAACCACGCCGCTCACCATGACGAGCACACCTAGCTCCTCGGCCCGTTGCCGTAGCGCTGTGAACGCTTCCTGGAAATTGGCACCCCTCTGCTGCACATTGAACGACAGCGCGCTCCGTATCCGCTGCGCCGCATCCTCGGGAGGGGTGTTCGGTTGCAGTGATTCAACCCACTCAAGCTCGCCTAGTCCCGAACTGCGTACATAGTCGCGATACCAGTCTTGGCGCTGCTGGCACTGGTAGATCGTGTCAAGCAGATTGCCGCTCGGTCGGTCCACCGGACGGTCACCTACCGTTCGAAAATCCGGAATTGGGAGATGTTCGTCTGGTGGTTCTGGAAGGAAGAAGTACCCGATCGCTGTGCCGGTGGCGCGAGCGAAACCCTCAACCTGCTTCAGCGTGGGCGAACGATGGCCGGCCATCCACTCGTGCAGTTTCGGGAAACGGTCTGAGAGTTCGTCCAAGCCGAGCCGCGAACGTTCAGCCGCCCACGAATACAGCGACGGATCAACCTTGACGCGGAGCGGCTTCGTTGTCCGCTCGGGTTCGGCGTGGGTTTCGGAGTTCATGCGGACGTGAGGGGTTTACGACCCGCGGGTGTTGCGGCGCAAGGCACGACAGAGCGTGGATCGTACAATGTTCGGTCCCTCGGCATTGTCGTCGCTGGTGTGGTCGTGACGACTACGCTAGCAGTGGCTGATCTCCGGCCCCATCAACGCTTCGCAACACTACCGGTGATGCACAGCCGCGGCGTGGTTAACACCATTTTACGCGTGTTTTGCGCTTTAGGTTTTGGCATAGCGTATGTCGCATAATGTTGCATTCGCGCGCATTGCAACTTGCCCGCGGGCGCAAGCTCTGTCACGTCGCCACTGCCACCGGAGACACCTCTGATGCGTGATATGGAATACATTGGAGTCATGGGACAAGGTGATCGTCGAACAGTTCGGCAACCATCTGGCGATGTCGTGCATCGTGCGGAATCGGGGGAACGGCTCATTGCTGCACGGTCTGGGCAACCGACGGCGGAACTGTCTCCCTCAACCGTTCGAGCGGACGCCTCGACATTGCTCGAACGTTGGTGTCGCCTTCCTTATGTTGACCCCGTGAGACTTAATTCTGACATTGATGAAGTGATGGACCCGACATTGTGAGCGCGCGCCGGTGACCGCACAGGATCCGAAGGCGATGGTGCAGAAGCTGTGGGACTTCTGCGATGTGCTTCGCGACGACGGACTGTCCTACGGCGACTATCTGGAACAACTCACGTATCTGCTGTTCCTCAAGATGGCTGATGAGCAGTACGAGATGCTCGGAGGCAACCGCATCGTTCCCATTGAGCACGACTGGCAGTCGTTGCTGAACCTGTCCGGTGCGGAACTTGAAGCCCACTACAGCGATGCACTGGCCGCACTCGGCGCAGGTGAAGACATGCTCGGCGTGGTCTTCCACAAGGCCCGCAACCGCATCCAGACGCCCGCCAAGCTGGAACAACTCATCAAAGAGTTCATCGACCAGCACGAGTGGATGAGCTACGACGCCGACCTCAAAGGCGACGCCTACGAGGGCCTGATCGAGAAGACTGCCCAGGAGGGCGCTAGGGGAGCGGGCCAGTACTTCACGCCACGGGCGCTCATCAACGCCATCGTCGATGTGATGCAACCGGAACCCGATGACCGCATCTGCGACCCAGCCTGTGGTACCGGCGGTTTCTTCCTAGGCGCGTACCGGTCGATCGTTGAGCGGTTCCCACATCTGGAACCCAACCAGGTCGCTCACCTGCGCTCGGGTGCGTTCACTGGTTGGGAGATCGCAGACCTACCCGCCCGGTTGTGCGCCATGAACATGCTGCTACACGGCATCGAGAGCCCCGAATCCGACTCACCGATCGTGGTCGACGACGCTCTGCGGGACGCTCCTGGCAAACCCTTCGACATGGTGTTGACCAACCCGCCGTTCGGCCGGTCGTCGTCAGACAGCTACGAGCGGGAGGACTTCTGGGCAACGACGAAGAACAAGCAACTCAACTTCGTCCAGCATGTGGTGAGTCTGCTTAAGATCGGCGGGGATGCGGCCGTGGTGGTGCCCGACAACGTGCTGTTCGAGGCGGGAGCCGGTGAGACGATCCGCCGCCGCTTGTTGCACGACTGCGAGGTCCACACCTTGCTGCGACTGCCGACGGGTATCTTCTATGCGCAGGGCGTTAAGGCCAACGTGCTGTTCTTCCGCCGCCGTGAGGGCGCCGAGGACGCATGGACCCGTGAGCTGTGGGTGTACGACCTGCGCACCAACAAGCACTTCACCCTCAAACAGAACCCGCTCACGAGGGCCGACCTCGACGACTTCGTCGCCTGCTACCGTGCCGATGCTCGACACCAGCGTAAGGAGTCCGAACGGTTCAAGCCCTACCCCTACGACGAACTGATCACCCGCGACAAGATCAGCCTCGATCTGTTCTGGCTGCGTGACGAAAGCCTCGAAGACGCCGACAACCTCCCGCCCCCGGATGTCCTAGCCGCCGAGATCGCCGAAGACCTCCAATCCGCCCTAACCGAAATCCAAGCCCTCACCGAAGCGCTCTCCCCCACCACTCATCTGGCACCGGCTCCCGAGACCTCGTGAGCATCTAGCCCGTTGGAGCGGGAACACACGGGTACGGGTTTGCTCCCCGGTGCCTGCGCTTTGACCCAATTGAGACCGCCACCGGCCAGGTTTGGCCGGATTTCTGGTTGAGTCAACATTTGTTGAGGCGGGCCTAGGTAATTTCGGAGCGCCGCCATCTTGCGTCCACGGCGTTGCTGGTGCCGATGCTGACGGTCGCTGGAACAGATTCACGTTCCTGCTGACGTGACGGCCGAACAGATTGAATCCGCCGAGCCGCCCGAACGGAGGTGTAGATCTTGGCGGCGAATACTGCGGCACTTGGTAAGTGAACCAGCGGCTACCGGCTGAGCGAGGACCGGGCCGACGAGCTCACTTGGTGCTGTCAGCGGGACTCGACGACCCAAACTTCCCTGCCCACGCGAATGGACGGCACCTGCCGCGTGGCTGTTCGGTGGCGCCTTGGTGGCAACGGCAAAGGCCCAGGCACCTGTAGCCGCCATGCCCCCCATTCGGCCTATGAAAGGATGAACTGGTAGAGTCCCCGAAGCGGCACCCCACTCGGGGTGCCGGACTTTGCCTATCCCCCTTCCCGCCGAGCATGCAACCAGAGCCATTGCAACGCCTAGCTCATCCGTGCTGTGGCGGCCCAAACTAAGGAGAGCCTGTGTCCAGCGACCCGCCCGGCCTTCGCGTCAACCTCTTCTATTCGTACTCCCACAGGGACATGCAGCACAAGGAGGACCTACAGACGACCCTTTCCACGCTGAAGCGGAAAGGCTTCCTAACGGATTGGTCCGACGCGCAGATCACGCCAGGGCAGGCCATCTCCGAGACTCTCCAAGCTAAAATGCTTGAGTCTGACATCGTCGTTTTCTTGTTCAGTCCCGATTTTCTGGATTCGGAGGAATGTCTCAAGGAGTGGCGCCGCGCCAAGGACATGGGGTCAAGCGAACGCGTCGTGTTCCGTTTACCGATAATCGTTCGTGACTGTCCATGGCAGGACTTCCTCGATGAAGACGATGTCAAGGCCCTACCCTTGGATGGCACAGCAATCACCACCTACCAGAACCAGGATTCCGCCTGGAAAGAAGTCTACGAGGGAATCAAGTATGTCATCGAGACTATCCGCACCACTTACACTCCGAAACAAGCATTCCTCGAAGACCTGAATAACGCTGATCTGCCGACGTCCAAGCCCATTGCTCTTGACGAAATTTTTGTGTTCCCGCGCTTGGTGGAGCAGGAGTACATCGGTACTTCTGACCTCGTACATGCACGTATCATTTCGTCTTTTAGTCAGCTTCACTATCTCGGACGCTCAATGATCTACGGCCAAGACAAGTCCGGAAAGACAGCTTTAGCTAAACAACTCGCGCTGTCGCTCGTTCACGACGGACAGCCGGTTTTGTTCGCTGACTTGGGTGGGGCTCTACGCCCCAATGCCAAGTTCCTGGGGAGACTCTACGAAGACCAGTTCAACGGAGACTATTCCTTGTGGCTTCAACGGGACAGCAAGACTCTGATTGTTGACAACATGAACGACGCTCCTAACCAAGTAGAATTCATCGAGCGCTGTTCCGAGATTTTCTCAAATATCTATGTTTTTGTGTCTACGGATGTGTTCCAAGCGTTCTTGATCGACGAGATCCGATTGGCTGACTTCCACCCGATCCGCCTTGACCCGTTGACACTCACACAACAAGAGAACCTCATCAGAAACCAACTGACCGCTCTGAGGGGAGAAGACGGATTTAGTGATGGCTTTGTTGATAAGGCTGAGGACCGCGTCAATTCCATCATAATCTCAAACAAGATCGTCCCACGATACCCCTTTTTTGTGCTTGCGATCCTCCAGACCTTCGATGCATTGATGCCTCCCTCGTTGTCGATCACGTCATACGGACATTGCTACCACGTCTTTGTCGTCGCTAGCCTTACTCGTGCTGGCATCTCTCACGCGGACGACGTGTTAAATTCGTGTTTCAACTTTGCAGAACAGTTGGCATTTGCTACGTTCCGAGCACGAAGGGAAGCGGATAGCGAACCCATCGACTTCGCTAAATTCAAAAGGGATTACGGCTCGGAATTTATCATCGAGAAATCTTTACTCAATCGTTTGACCCAAAAAGAATTCGGTATCATTACTGACGACGGCAAGTTCAAGCATGCCTACATGTACTATTTCTTCCTTGGCAAAATGCTAGCTACCAATTCGGAACTAGCTGATACATATCTACGTGAACTGTGCGACCACAGCGACGTTGACGGAAACTACCTAGCGCTCCTATTTGCCATACATCATGCCACGAATGACAAGATTATCGAAGACATCATAGTCCGCATGATGGTAGAACTTGAAAATACTCCGATAGCAACGCTAAACAAAGGCGAAACAGCTAGGTTCGCGAGCATCGTATCGGAGCTTCCAAGGACTGTGTTATCGGGTGGCTCAGTCGAGGAAGAGCGAGCGAAAGCACGCCAAACCAGAGACAATCTGGAGGCGGCACAAGACGACGAACTCGAAGAACAAAAATACGAAGAAGGCGACGAAGATTCACTCAGGATGCTGCGCACTTTTAAAAATAACAAGATCCTGGGACAAGTACTTCGCAATCAGGCAGGAAAACTCCCAAGGAACAAGATCGAGGAGATCGTGGAGACGATAGCCGATAGCTCCTTCAGGCTTATCAATCTGATGCTAAAAGACGAGGACGAGATCCGAGGCATTGCCGAACACTTCCATGCCAAGTTTCCAGAAGCGGAGCTTGACAAAGTGCAACAGATGGTTAGGTCGTTGTCGTTCCTGTGGACGCTATTGAACATTGAACAAGCAGTGCACGCAGTCAATGTGCCCAGCATTCGCAAAGCCGTCGAGGCGGTCGCGAATCGGAATGGCACTCCCGTCTACGACATCTTCGGATACTTCTGCAAGTTGGACAGTGCGGAGACCCTGACCAGCTACATACGGGACTGTCTGGATGAACTACACAAGAAACACCAAGACGACTTCGTCAGGCGAGTGCTGTCATTACGTACACAGGCGTACATGAATACCCATCGCAGCAAGGCGCCCGTGGAACAGTCGATCTGTTCGGTTCTCGAAATCAAATACCGACCGCGACCCCTGCCGGCCCAAGCACGCACCGCACAGACGCGACGGGCGCGTTAGAAGCCCCATGGGCGCGGAAGTGACGCCCGCACGGCAGCACTCAGCGGCTCCTGTGCGGCGCCGGTTGAGGTGCGTGGGTACCCGGAAACTGTTTCGTGGCTGGTTATCAACCGCCGATCCGCACGTGGGGGTCCTGATCATCGGAGTCAATCCTCAAAGGGTATCTTGGGCACCAGTCATGGCGGAGGTGGACGGGAATCGAACCCGCCGGACGGGGATCACCCATCCCACCCGCTTTGAAGGCGGGGGAGCCCACCAGGCGCTCGGACACCTCCACATCAGACGCTACAGCCAAACAGGAAACACTCGACGGTGTGGGATCGGTCGAGGCTCGATAGCGTCATCGGCATGACGAAGAACCGTTTGCTTCTAGGTGTCGTGTTGATCGTGTTGCTGGTGCTGCTGGGCCGCAAGGTCAAAGACGTCTGAGTTAGCGCGTTCGGTGGTTGACACCGCCACCTTGCCAACTAGGGTGTGACATACAACTTCCCCCGTCGAACATCGAGTTCCGGGAGTTGTCGTGTTTATTGTTTGCTGGTCGCCCAAGGGCGGATCAGGTACCTCAGTCACAGCCGCCGCGCTGGGCCTGACGATTGCCTCATCAGGCCGTGAAACGCTACTAGTCGACACTGTCGGCGATCTTCCGATGGTCCTCGGCCTCCCGCCCGGCAACGGCGACGGATTGTCTGATTGGCTGCTCGCGCCATCCGATGTGTCTGCCGATGCGTTGTCGCTGCTTGAGATGCCCGCGGGTGAGCGGCTGCAACTCCTCGGCGCGGGGAATGCAACGCAGGAAGCGATCAATCCCGAGAGGACTGTGTTGGCCGCGGAACTCCTCTCGCGGTCTGCACGTTTGGTTGTGGTCGATGCGGGTAGCGCCGGCCCTCCTGATCCTTGGCTGGTGCAGGGAGCGAGTGCCGTCATGGTTATTCGCGCCTGCTACCTGGGTATTCAGGCTGCCCTCGCCCGACCGTTGGCGTTCGGAACCTCTGTCGTCGTTGTGGAAGAGCCCGGCAGGGCTTTGCGATTGTCTGATGTGACAGCAGTTTTCAACGGACACAAAGTCGTTGCTGTGCCCTGGGACCCGGCGGTCTCGCGTGCGGTGGACTCGGGCCTGCTCGCGCACCGGATGCCACGTTCGTTGAACCGCCTGAGCGAGGTGCTGGATGGCTGAAACACTGATGATTGATCTCGCCGCAACCGTTCACGGCGACCTCTTGGACCAGGGCGGCGGCACCGCCGAGATCTCCACCGCCATCTCTCGCCATGCGCCACTGTTGGGCGCGCGTGAACGGGAGTCGCTTCATCGGCAGGTCACGGCTCGTTTGGCCGGCCTCGGTCCCATCGAGCCGTTGCTGGTTGATCGCGAGATCAGCGAGATCATGATCAACGGACCCGGCGTGGTCTGGTTTGAGCGTCATGGACGAATCGAGTCCAGCGGAGTGGTGCTCAACGACGCTGAACTGGAGTTGCTCGTCGAACGGATCGTTGCGCCGATCGGCCGGATTGTTGACCCCCGACGTCCCTGGGTCGATGGACGCCTCGCCGACGGCAGCCGAGTCAATATCGTGGCCGCACCCGTAGCCATCGACGGCCCCTACGTCACCATTCGGCGGTTCGTGCTGCGAGCCGAGGATGTGGCTGATTTCGGGCCACCAACCGTTGCTTCGATGCTCGCGGAATTGGTCACAAACCGGCGCAGCATCATCGTCAGTGGCGGTACGGGCGCCGGCAAGACCTCGCTGCTCAATGCTCTGGCCGCGCATGTGGCGAGCGAAGCCCGTGTGATCACCATCGAGGATGCGGCTGAGCTTCGGCTCCGCCATCCCCATGTCGTGCGTTTGGAGGCTCGGGCGGACGGCATTGAAGGGGTCGGAGCCGTGGAGATTCGTGACCTTCTGCGCAACGCGCTGCGTATGCGTCCTGATCGCATCGTGCTCGGCGAGGTGCGTGGCCCCGAAGCGCTTGATCTGATTCAGGCGCTCAACACCGGGCATTCGGGGTGCCTGTCCACTATTCATGCGAACTCCCCGACTGATGCCTTGCGAAGGTTGGCGTCGTTGGTGATGTCGGCTGGAACCGGGCTGCCGCATGATGCGATCCGCGCCCAGATTGGTTCTGCAGTCGATGTTGTTGTGCAGGTTGAACGCACACCGTCAGGCGCTCGCGAGGTGGCTGCCGTTGTCGAGGTGGTTGACGGGGAGACGGTCCGCCCCCTGTGGTGTGGGGAATGACTGTGGTGCGGGGAGTGCCTGTGGTGCGGGGAGTGACTGTGGTGCGGGGAGTGCCTGTGGTGCGGGGAGTGACTGTGAGTCGTGCCGAGCAGCGTCGGCGGGTTGCCGCGATCAGCCAGCTTCCCGAGATGCTCGACGTGTTGGTGCGTGAATTGAGAGGCGGGCGCAACCTGCACGAAGCGATCCAGACGGCTTCATCGGTGCCACCACTGCACAGTTTGGGGCTCGACACTCTGGTGACCCGCTTCGCTTCGGGTGAACGGCTGGTCGAGGCGCTCGACCGTTGGGCCGGCGAGTTGAACCACCCCGACGGTGATCTGGTTCGTGCTGTTGTGAGCCTCGGATCGGTCACGGGTGGGGCGCTGGCGGAATCGATGGAGCGTGCCGCGTTGACTCTGCGGGAGCGGGCTGGGCTTGTTGACGAGGTGCGGGTGTTGACTGCACAGACCCGAGCTTCAGCGATGCTGCTGTTCGTCGCACCGATCGGCTTCTTGGTCCTGCTTCTGATGCTTGATCCTGCGAGCAGCGCGGCGGTTTTCACCACCGGTTTGGGTCAACTTTGCGTGGCGCTGGGGCTGGTGCTCGATGTGCTTGGTTTCGTGTGGATGCGGTGGCTTGTGGCGTCGGTGACCCGATGAGCGTTGTTCTCGTCGTCGGCTGTTGTGTGCTCAGTGCGGTGTGGTTTCGTCCCTGGCGTGTCCGGCCGCGGCCACTAGCGGAGTCTTTGCCCAAGCCGCGACTCCCTTCCTTGGGTTCATCTAGTGGTTCATCTAGTGGTTCAACTGGTGGTTCAAAGAGAAGTAAAACTCGGCAGCGGGCGCTGCTCGTCGGGGTGATCGTTGGTGTGGTGATGGTGGGGTCCATGCAGCCGGTGTTGGTGGTTCCGCTGCTCTTTGTCTATGCGGTCGTGGTGGTGCGCGGTCGCCGCGCGCAGGTCGATGATCACGCCAACGTGGTAAGAACCCTTCCCGAGGTCGTGGATCTCTTGTTGGTGGGGGTGGGCGCCGGTCTCACACCCAGAGAAACGCTGCAGCGTTGCCAAGCATGGCTGCCCGATCCGTTTGCCACAGCCGTGGATAATGCGCTGTCGAGAGCGGCAGCGGGGGCGACCTTCGCCGACGCCCTCGACCGATCCATGACGCCTCTCGGAGATCGGGTGCGACCTCTGGTGGCGGCGCTCAATGCCGGTGAACGCGATGGCTCGATGCTCGCAGGAGGCTTGTTGCGGGTGAGTGACGAGGCTCGTCGGCGGCGGCGTGTAGCTGCACAGGAGCGAGCGCGGCGTGTGCCGGTTGCGATGCTCGGACCACTCTTGTTGTGCGTGCTTCCCTCATTCGCGCTGCTGACCTTGGTTCCGTTGGTGCTCGGTTCTCTCAGCGACCTCGGTGTGGTCGTTTAACGCAGTGTTACCGAGTACACCGTTGCCCAGCACACCAGTACACCAGAGCACTAACCACTTCCCCCGACACATCAGAAACAGTACGAAACAGGAGGAAGCGGATGTTATTGCGTCAATGGGTGGCGATCGAGGTCACCCTGTACACGGTCGTTGTTGCGGCGAAGGCGCGGTTGCAAGACGACAGGGGTCAGGCGACTGCCGAGTATGCGCTAGTGGTGCTTGGTGCGGCCACGGTGGCGATGATGTTGATTGCCTGGGCCACGTCCACGGGCAAGATCTCGTCTCTGCTCAACAAAGTCGTCAACTCGATAGCAGATCGGGTTTCGTGACACGACGCTGTAGCAAAAGCAGGGGCCAAGCAACCGTTGAGTTCGCGTTGCTTCTCCCGGTCGCGGTTGTCGCGCTGCTGGTCATTGCGCAGATCGGACTCGTGGTTCGTGCCAGGGTGATGCTCACACACGCTGCTCGTGAGGGGGTCCGGGTTGCTGCGGTCGGCGGATCGGACGCTGAAGTCACCGCCGCGGTGGTCGATGCCGGTTCGCTTGACGCTGCTCAGCTCACAGTCGCAGTTACCCGGGATGCCTCGGTGGTCCGCGTGCTGCTCGTCTACGAGATGCAAACCGATGTCTCAGTTGTTGGTGCTATTCTCAACGACCCCGAGATGTCGTCGGTGGCCGCCATGTACCGAGAACAGTGACCGTGCCCTTCGGGCAATGTATGAAGGGCAAATGTATGAACCAGCAACGCGTGCTGGTCAGATACGGTTTCTGGGGTGCACTTGACTCAGACATTTCGCGAGGGGCCGTGGTCGGTCACTGCTGTCGCGGGAGAACTTGATGTCGTCGGCGGACCCGAGTTGCGTCAACACGTGATGGCTCAGGTGCGCGAAGGCAGTCATCGTCTGGTGCTTGATCTCAGCGGAATTGACTTCATCGACTCGTTTGGACTCGGGGTGATCGTGGGTGCCCTCAAAAGAACACGACTCCTTGACGGTGACCTGCGCATAGTGGTACCCGGGCCTCGGATTCGTAGAGTTTTTGAAGTGTGCGACCTCGACCGTGTGTTCGAGCTTCATCGAACCGTGCAAGAAGCGGTCTCGGCCCAATGACCCAAGGCACCCGATGACCCGAGGCAAAGGTCTCTCCGAGGCATCCGACCCGACAAGCTCCGACGCCGACAGCACCTACACTGGCGAAGTTGTCCTCGCCATCCCGGCTCTCACCGAATATGTGTCGCTTGTGCGGCTGGTGGTTTCCAACGCCGCGCAGATCCACCCCTACATCGAGCCGGAACGGATCGAGGATCTTCGGGTAGCTGTTTCCGAGGCCACGACCAATGCCATCCGCGCTCACGAGAGCACTGGAACCGCCGCGCAGATCAGGGTCACCTGCAACGTCGCGGAGGATCACATTGAAGTGATAATCCGTGATCACGGTAGAGGTTTCGACCTGGACACCCTGCCAAATCTCCCCGAACCGGATTCACCCGATCGGCTTCTCCATGAATCGGGGATGGGACTTCGGCTGATGCAGATGCTGGCTGACGAGACAGACATTTATCCTTCCTCATCTGGTACCTACGTTCGCTTGGTGTTCCACGGAACTAGACGTCGCCGCGCCATCATGGGCGGATAGCGTCTCGCATTGTCATGTCCGACGATTCGCCCCAACAGATGTCGCCCAAACGGCGAAGCCGAGAACTTAGATTTGTTGAAGCGCTAGGTCGCCCATTGCGCAAGTTCCTGCGGATCCAAGCCGCGGGCGGCATCTTGTTGCTGGCAGCCACGGTCAGCGCCCTGATTTGGGCCAATTCGTCTTACAGCGACGTGTACCACGAGATTCTTGAGACCCACATTTCGATAGAGATCGGCTCTCATGTCCTGCTTGACTTAGCGCTCGAAGCATGGATCAACGACGCCTTGATGGCCATCTTCTTCTTTGTTGTCGGCCTTGAAATCAAACGGGAGTTCGTGGTTGGGACGCTCCGGGACCCCCGTGCGGCCGCTCTTCCAGCGATCGCCGCGATTGGAGGAATGGTCGTTCCAGCCGGAATCTACTTCTTCTTCAACCCCAGTGGCATGGGTGCAGACGGTTGGGGTATTCCCATGGCCACCGACATTGCCTTTGCCGTTGGTGTGGTGTCGTTGCTTGGCAACCGCGTACCGAGCGTGATGAAGGTGTTCTTGCTCACCCTTGCCATCGTCGACGACATCGGCGCGATCGCGGTCATTGCAATTTTCTATACGAGCGACCTCTCCATCGGCTGGTTGCTCGCCGCGGTTGCTGCCATATTTGTGGTGATTGGCATGCGTAGAGCCGGGATTGCGTGGACTCCCGCCTATGTGGTCGTGGGATTTTTCTTGTGGTTCGCGGTGCATGACTCGGGGGTTCACGCCACGATCGCAGGGGTGATCTTGGGTTTACTCACGCCAGCTCGTCCACTAAATCAGCTACAACCCGACGAAGAGCCGGTTCTCAGTGCCTTGCGTGGTGATGCGAACGCCATGGTCCTCCGCCGTGCGAATGTCGAGTTGAAAGACCAAGTTTCGGTGGTTGAACGGCTTGAAGACCTGCTCCATCCAGTTTCGAGTTTCCTGATCATTCCGATCTTTGCTTTGGCCAATGCGGGTATCGAACTGTCGACCGAGACCATTTCCGATGCCGCGACCAGCCCGATCACAATCGGCATCGCCGTTGGTCTGGTTTTCGGCAAGCTCATCGGTGTCACTCTTGCCACATGGCTCAGCGTGAAGTCGGGGCTGACATCGCTGCCACCGTCGGCCACTTGGACCCATGTCATCGGGCTAGCGGCCACAGCAGGCATTGGTTTCACAGTGTCGCTGTTCATTGCTGGTCTGGCGTTTTCGGACCCGTTACTCACCGAAGCGAAGATCGGTATTCTCGGTGCTTCGCTGGTCGCCGCGGTGATCGGATCGTCGATTTTGTTGCGTGCGAAAGAGGTCGAAGAGATCGAGACAGACGACCCGATGTTGGTGGGTACCGCCAGCCCCTAGTGTTGCGTGGCTACATTCGAGGGCTACATTGCCCGACACGTGTCCTCCCGTTTGGATTGATTGTTCCCTGTGACCAACGCTCTAGTTATTGTCGAATCGCCGGCCAAGGCCAAGAAGATCGCGGAGTTTCTTGGCGCCGGTTACACCGTTGAGTCGTCGATCGGTCACATTCGCGACCTTCCGCGCAATGCCGCGGAGGTGCCTAAGGCGTACAAGAACGGGCCTTGGGACGACGAGGTGGTCGGGATCAATGTCGATGACGGGTTCAAACCGTTGTATGTGGAGAACGCAGACAAACGGGCGCACATTCGGCTCTTGAAGCAGTTGGTCAAGGACAGCGACGAGTTGTATCTGGCAACCGACGAGGATCGAGAGGGCGAGGCGATCGCCTGGCATCTCATCGAGGTTCTCAATCCGAAGATACCGGTCAAGCGCATGGTGTTCCACGAGATCACGCCCGCCGCGATAGCGGCGGCTGTGGATTCTCCCCGCGAGCTTGACCGCCGAATGGTCGACGCCCAAGAAGCGCGTCGCATCCTCGATCGAATCTACGGCTACAAGTTGTCCCCGGTGCTCTGGAAGAAGGTGCTGCCGCAGTTGTCGGCGGGACGGGTCCAGAGCGTCGCCACACGGATCGTGGTTCAGCGTGAGCGCGAAAGGATGGAGTTTCAAGCCGCAAGCTATTGGACCGTCAGCGGTACTTTTGCGGCGCTTGAGGGCGACACACGAGCATTTTCCGCGTTGCTCAGTTCCATTGACGGCGTGAAACTGGCCACCGGTCGAGACTTTGGCGACGATGGCCGACTAGCTCGCGAAGACGTGAAAGTGCTCGACGAATCCGCCGCATCCGAACTTGTCGGCGAACTGGAGGGTGTGCCCTATGAGGTCCGGTCCCGTGAGGCCAAGCCCTATCGCCGACGTCCCGCAGCCCCTTTCATTACCTCGACCTATCAGCAGGAAGCGGGTCGCAAGCTGAAAATGTCGGCCCAGATGGCGATGCGCGCCGCGCAGGGCCTCTACGAAAAGGGCTATATCACCTATATGCGAACGGACAGCACGACGCTGTCTGAGACGGCACTGCAAGCGGCTCGTGCCACCATCAAGAACCGTTACGGCAGCCAGTATCTGCCCGACACTGCGAGGCGATACACCAAGAAATCGAAGAACGCTCAGGAAGCTCACGAAGCGATCCGACCCGCTGGTGAATCGTTCCGATCACCTGAAGAAGTCGCCCGGGAGGTTCCCCGTTCAGAGGCGCGGGCCTATGAACTGATCTGGAAACGAACGGTTGCTTCTCAGATGACAGACTGCACGGGCGAAACCGTGCAACTCCGACTTGGTGCTACGAGTCACAGTGGGACCGATGTGGTATTCAGCGCCAGTGGCACAGTGATTTCGCACCGTGGTTTTCGCGAAGTCTACGAAGAAACTTCCGATGGATCTGGTAGCGAAAACGAAGAACGGCGTTTGCCTTCGATAAACCGAGGAGACGGGGTTCGTGCAAGGGGTCCGCTGGAGACCGAAGGGCACGAAACGACCGCGCCGTCTCGTTATACAGAAGCTTCGCTGGTCAAACGGCTTGAAGAACTCGGCGTTGGTCGTCCTTCCACGTATGCGTCGATCATCAGCACGATCTTGGACCGCGGGTACGTCTGGAAGAAGGGCTCGGCCCTGGTTCCTTCTTTCACCGCGTTCGCGGTCGTCAACTTGATGGAGAGGCACTTCCCCAACCTGGTTGATTATCGCTTCACCGCCCAGATGGAAGACGACCTGGACAAGATCGCCAACGGCGCCGAAGAGTCCGAACCCTGGTTGACACGCTTTTATTTTGGAGGGGGCGAAGGCACCGAACCTGGTTTGAAGGAGAAGGTGTCGACTCGCCTTGCCGATATCGACGCCAGGGCGATCAACACGATTCCTCTGGGGATGAGCGAAGACACCCAACCGATCGTCGTCCGGGTCGGCCGTTACGGCCCGTATGTGCAGCGTGGTGATGCCGATGACAACGGTGCCAATACCGGCAACGACACTGCTTCAATCCCAGAGGATCTTCCGCCCGATGAACTAACCCTCGAAAAGGCGCTTGAGTATCTGGAGATGCCCAAAGCTGGACGCATACTGGGCACTGATCCGGCGACCGGCATGAACATCTACGCCAAAGCCGGTCGCTTCGGCCCGTACGTACAGGTTGGAACCAGCGACGAGCAGGATCAGAAACCGAAGTCGGCGTCGTTGTTTGCGACGATGACTCTGGAGCGGGTCACCCTTTCGGATGCACTCCAGATGCTGTCGCTGCCGCGCACTGTGGGCACCGATCCAGCAGATGGAGAGGTCATCACCGCCCAGAACGGTCGTTACGGTCCCTACGTAAGCAAAGGTTCTGACAGTCGCAGCCTCGACAACGAGGAGCAACTCTTCACGGTGACGCTTGAGGAGTGTCTGGCGCTGCTCGCACAACCCAAGCGCCGGCGTGGCCAGGCCCCCAAACCGCCGTTGCGCGACATGGGCGAAGATCCTGAGACCGGTAAGGCAATGGTCGTGAAGGACGGCCGTTTTGGCCCGTATGTCACCGACGGCGAATACAACGCGTCTCTCCGTAAAGGCGACACAGTCGAGGAGTTGACGATCGAACGTGCCGCGGAATTACTGGCCGAGAGACGCTTGAAAGGCCCTGCCAAGAAGGCTGTGAAACGTGCAGGGAGCAGGAAGAAGACGACCAAGAAGACCGCCAAGAGGGCGACCAAGAAGGCCACCAAGAAGAGGTCAACCTAGAGATCTAGGTTCGGTCGGGCGTCATCACGGTCTAGTCTCGCGCCGTGAACAAGCAACGCCCTTCAAGTAGCGCGACCCGGTTGGGGGAGGCGCTGAAGGTTGCTCGCGAACGGGGCCGCATTGAGGCGATGTTCGGCTCAAGGGAGTTCTTTCGGCTTTGGATCGCGCAGGTAATCTCCGCCACTGGCGACTGGTTGGGTCTGATTGCCATTATCTCGCTGGCCGATCGACTCAGCGATGGCTCTGCGGGCACGGCCATTGCTCTGGTCCTCGCGGCCCGGATAGCACCAGGGTTTTTCCTCGCCACCGCCGCCGGGGTGCTTGTAGATCGACTCAACCGAAAGCGGGTGATGCTGGTCTGTGACGTTTGTCGGGCCCTGGTGCTTTTCTCGTTGCCGTTTGTGGACAGCCTGCTGGGACTCATTGCTGCTTCGTTCGTACTGGAGATATGCACGATGATGTGGTCGCCGGCCAAAGAGGCTGTGGTCCCCAACATCGTTCCCACCGAGAAGCTGACGACTGCGAACTCCCTGAACGTCGCGGCTGCCTACGGCATGTTCCCGGTCGCTGCCGGGATTGCCGCATTGCTGGCCAAACTCGCCGAATCCTTCAGTGACGAGGGCTGGGTCAATACCTTCCGACTAAATCAGGAAGGTCTGGCTTTTTATGTCGACGGTTTCTCGTTCTTGGCCACGGCGCTCATCGTCTGGACCATTGCTATTCCACGTCGCAGCAAAGAGGAGCGAGGAGAGGGAGGCGTCAGCAATTTGGATCTTGGCGGTGCCATACGTGAGCTACGCGAAGGATGGCAGTTCATTGCCGTGAACCCGATCGTGCGGGCAGTCAACGTAGGTTTAGCAGTAGGAGTGATCGGCGGAGGAATGTTGGTACCGCTCGGCGCGTTGTTCGTCAACGATGTCATCTCTGGCGACGAAGCCGATTTCGATCTCATTCTCTTCGCTCTCGGAGTGGGAATGGCGTTGGGCGTGATCACGGCGAGTGTGCTGCAAAACCGCATCAATCGGTCTGCGGTCTTCCCTGTGGCGCTTTTTTTGGCCGGCTGCTCGATGCTCGTCACCGCCTCGTCGTCCCTGCTGGTGATTGTGGTACCCGCGATCGCGGTCGTCGGGTTTGCTGCGGGCCCGATTTACGTTTTGGGCTTCACACTGTTGCATGAGCATGTTGAAGACGAATTGCGGGGACGCATTTTCGCAGCGCTGTTGGTGCTCGTACGTTTCTGCTTGCTGTTGGCGCTGGCCGTTGCTCCACTGCTGTCGGGGATCCTCAATGCGCTTTCGGATCGCTGGTGGGACGCCGACTGGGACTTCTTCGGCGTCACGATTGCCGTGCCCGGCGTTCGCCTGACTCTGTGGCTCTCTTCGGTTACGGTCCTAGCGGCCGGAGTTCTTGCGTCCTGGAGTCTCCGAGCCAAGGGGGTCAAGTCCGCGGAACCCGCAGAACCAAAAGGAGACAGCCGTTGACCGGGCGCTTGATCGTGTTCGAAGGAATCGACGGTTCAGGCAAGTCAACCCAGGTTCGCAGGCTCGCCCAGCGTCTCGACTTCGACGTTACTTTTCAATTTGGGGCGACCGATGTGGGCAGCGCCATTCGTTCGATTCTTCTCGATCCACACAATGATCGTCTTGATGATCGAACCGAGGCCCTATTGATCATCGCCGACAAGGCACAGCACGTGAGCGAGATCGTGAGACCTGCCCTCGCTGGCGGACGCACCGTCATCTCCGATCGTTACTGTGCGTCGACTTTGGCATATCAGGGTTACGGTCGCGGACTCGACCTGCAACTGCTCGACGCGATGATGCATTTCGCCACGCAGGGCTTGGAACCGGACCTCACGGTGCTGCTCGACATTGAGGTATCAGCCGCGCTTGAGCGGCTCGGTGACCGGCGGGATCGAATCGAGCGTGCAGGGATGGAGTTCTTTCAGCGGGTCAGAGAGGGTTACCGTGAGCTTGCTGGGAAACATCCCGACTCTTGGGTCGCGATCGACGCCAATGGCACTGTCGATGAGGTGGATTCTCGGGTTGGGTCTGTGGTCGATGATTGGCTGACCGCCCACTCATGACTTCTGAACCGTGGGAGTCGCTGGTCGGTCAAGCCGAAGCCGCGCGCCGTCTGCGTGCGGCGGTGTCGTCACCGGTTCACGCCTATCTGTTCGTCGGCCCCCGAGGAGTCGGGAAACGCCAGGCCGCACAGATCTTCGCTGGAGAGTTGTTGGCCGAAGCCGACCCCGACGGAGCGAGCCGTCACCGACGTTTGGCGCAGAAGCTGACCCACGCCGACATCGTTGTCTTCGCCCCGTCGGGCAACAATCTGCGCCTCGGCTCGCGGACCGACCCGGGTGAGATCCCGGCAATCATTTCCGAGGCGACCCGTTCGCCCACAGAGGGCACTCGCAAGGTTGTGATCGTTGAGGAGTTTCAGTCAGCTGACGCCCCGGCCTCATCGGCGCTGCTGAAACTTGTGGAAGAGCCACCACAAACCACGATCTTCGTGTTGCTGGCCAGCGATGTGCCGCCTCATCAAAAAACGATTGAGTCTCGCTGCTTGCGTCTCGATTTTCTGCCCGTTGACGCCGAGGCCATCGCCGAAGCCCTCGTCGCCGAAGACCTAGCCGATGCCGAGAAGGCCAAGGTCGTGGCGGCAGCGGCCAACGGCAGCGTGGACAGGGCCCGTTTGCTGGTGCTTGATGAAAGACTCGCCTTCCGACGCGATGCCTGGTGGTCAGTTCCTGACCGTCTCAACGGCAGCGGTGCCGCGGTAGCGGTCGTTGTGGAAGAACTCAGAGGCCTGATTGAGGATGCCGCGGAGGTCAAAGTTGCTCAGCATCAGCGAGAACTCGAGGAGTTGAACCAGCGTGAAGAACAACTCGGGACGCGTGGCTCTGGTCGACGCGCCGTTGAGGCTCAACAACGGCGTGAGCTTCGGCAGTTCCGTACCGAAGAACTGCGGTTCGGTTTCGCCACGCTCGCGGCCCGCTACCGCGAGCTGGTCGTGGCCGAGTTGGGTGGTGAGGTTGCCCTTGAGGCGGTCGATCGCCTCAGTCACAGCACCGATGCACTGATCCGCAATCCCAACGAGACCCTGCTGTTGCAGGCGTTGCTGCTGAAGCTGTCACCCATCGACTAACCGACCTTTGCCTGATAACTCCGTGGAAGGGCTGCGGTAGTTTGGTACCTTTCGGTGTCTTGCCCGAGTAGCTCAGTCGGTAGAGCGACGCTCTCGTAAAGCGTAGGTCAGGAGTTCAATTCTCCTCTCGGGCTCGTTTTCTACTCAGCGCACGCCCTTTGGGCTTACACTGGCGATCATGACTTTCGCAGTTGTTTGGCACTTCTGGATCGCAGTTCCGCTTGCCGTCGGGGCCGTTGTGGCCGTGATTGCGACGGTCGTGGGTTACCTCAACAAGGTCACCTCCACCCGTTACCCCCGAGACTGAACAGGACTGCTGAGTGTCAACGGATCCAGTCGATTGGGACATCGCCAAGAATGTCGCCTACAAGGCGGCGGGCCGCGACCCTTACCAGGCATCGTATTTTCGCGCAGGTCTCGAGGAAGACTTCGACCGTTACACTGCGCAAGCTGAGGAACTCGTTGCGCAGTGCACTGGTCTCCGTTCGCTCAGCGGTAATGCCCGCGGTCGTGTGACGGATCGCAAAGGCTGGGTTGACGCCAATCTGGCGTCTTTTCAACGGCTTCTGCGACCCATTGTCACCAAGCTCGGAGAACATATGGACGAAGGCGCCATGCGCGGGTTGGGAGGCAAGGTGGCGGGTGCTGAGTTGGGCATGATGCTCGGCTGGATGTCGAAGCGGGTGCTCGGCCAGTACGACCTGCTGGTAATCGAAGACGAAAACCCTGAAGAGCAGGACATCGTCTATTACGTCGCACCAAACGTGTTGGCGCTCGAACGTCGCTATGCCTTCCCGCCCCAAGAGTTTCGATTGTGGTTGGCGCTGCACGAGGTCACCCATCGTGCGCAGTTCACGGGTGTGCCGTGGATGCGACAGCATTTCTTGGGGCTCGTCGAGTCGACCATGGATGGGCTTGATCTCGACCCGAAGCGGGTCATCGAGGCCGTATCCCGGTTGATCGAAGCCCGTCGACGCGGCGAAGACATCATGGGTCAGGGTGGGGTTATGGGTCTGTTTGCTTCGGAGCAACAACTCGTGGTGATCAACGAAGTTGCGGGCCTGATGAGTCTCCTTGAAGGCCACGGCGATGTGACGATGGATCGAGCGGGTCTGGGTTTGGTGCCCTCAGCGCCCCGCTTCGCTCGTGTGCTTCGCAACCGTCGTCAGAACGTGCGCGGCTTCACCAAGGTTTTTCAGAAGCTCTCAGGGCTTGAAGCGAAAATGAAACAGTACGCCGAAGGCGAGCACTTCATTGCCGTGGTGGAGGATCACGGCGGGGCTGAACTGCTCGATCGGGCTTGGGCTGAGCCGGCCAATGTCCCCTCGATCGCCGAGATCCGTAACCCGGAACTGTGGATCGCTCGGGTTTCTTCGGCTGATGTCGCGGCTTGACCTATGGACACCGCGGAGCTGCTAGCTCGCTGTGACTTTGGTGAAGACGACGAACTTGCGCTTGGTGTAAGTGGAGGGGCCGACAGCACCGCCATGGCTTTGTTGGCGGCCGAAGCTGGCCGGTCGTTCACTATCTGGCATGTTCATCACGGTATTCGGGATGCTTCCGATGCTGAGGTTGAGTTGGTTGAGAAGTTGGCGTTGTCGCTGGGCGCGCCGTTCGAGCTTCGAAGACTCGAATTGACCGACGGACCGGACCTTGAAGCAACCGCACGAGAGGCTCGTTATGGGGTGCTACCTGCTGATGTGTGCGTTGCGCATACGGCCGACGATCGTGCTGAGACGGTGTTGCTCAATTTGTTGCGTGGCGCGGGTTTGGCTGGGGTGGCCGCACCATTTTCTCGTGTTCGCCGCCCGATTCTTGGGTTGCGCCGTGCCGAAACCCGGGCCTTGTGCGCGTCCGCGGGAGTTTCGGTGGTCGACGATCCGATGAACGACGATCCGCGTTTCGCTCGCGTGGTGGTGCGCAAGCAGCTATTACCGGTGGCCGCCGAGGCCTTGGGACGCGACCCGGTTCCTTTGCTGAATCGTCACGCCGATCTTGTCGCAGACGCGCTTGTTGTCATTCAAGATGCCGCCGCGGCGCTCGACCCCACCGATACGGCAGCGTTGCGAGCCGCTCCCCGGGCCGTGGCCTCAGAAGCGTTGCGGCAGTGGCTGATGACGCAGACAGGCACCCCCACCGCAGTTGATGCCGCTTCGATCAATCGGGTCATGGATGTGGTAGACGGAACGGCTCGAGCCACCGAGGTCGAAGGCGGCTTCCGCGTAGCACGAACCGCCGGCCGTCTCCGGCTACACCATCCTCTTGATGAGTGCTTGTAGGGTTTGGGCGATGACGGTTCCGGAGGGGAACATCGGTCGAGTTCTGGTTGGATCTGAGGAACTTGCGACGCGCGTGCGAGAACTAGGAGCGCAAATCACTGAAGACTACGAAGGGCGCAGACCGCTGCTCGTGGGAGTGCTGAAAGGAGCGTTCGTCTTTATGAGCGACCTTGCCCGCGAGATTCGACTGCCTGTCGAGATGGACTTCATGGCGGTTTCCTCCTACGGCGTATCCACTAAATCGAGCGGAGTGGTGAGGATCGTGAAGGACCTTGACGTCGATATCGCAGGTAAGGATGTCTTACTGGTTGAAGACATCGTCGATTCTGGATCGACCCTGCGCTACCTTCTACGGTTTTTGGCTGAGCGAAAACCAGCCAGCCTGGAGGTCTGTGCCCTGCTCGTGCGTGATGGTGCCAGAACCGACGATATTGCCTATGTCGGGTTCTCGATTCCGGCAGACTTCGTGGTTGGGTACGGGCTCGATGTCGCCGAGCATTATCGCGAACTGAGCTCCATTAGTGTCTTTGAGCCCGCAAACTCAGCTAGCTTGCCACCGTGAACTCACCCGACAACTACACCCGGCCACTGGTCAACGGGGCCCTAGCGCCTCAAATCGATCAGCCTAGAATCGCTGCTGCAGTGCGGGAAATCCTGGCCGCGATAGGCGAGGACCCAGACCGCGAGGGCCTTGTAGAAACGCCCAATCGGGTCGCCCGAATGTACGCCGAAGTGTGCTCAGGGCTTCACGAAGATCCGGTCACCTACCTCAAGACCACCTTCCAGGTAGGTCACGACGAGATGGTCATGGTCCGCGACATTCCGCTCTACTCGCTGTGTGAACACCACCTGATTCCTTTTCTCGGCACCGCCCATGTGGCATACATCCCCAGCGGGTCCGGTCAGGTCACCGGGTTGTCCAAGTTGGCTCGCCTGGTTGACGGATACGCCAAACGTCCGCAGGTGCAAGAACGGCTGACCACCCAAATTGCCGAGGCGATCGAAGGGGCGCTTGAACCTCGCGGTGTGCTGGTTGTGATCGAAGCCGAGCATCTCTGCATGTCGATGCGGGGTGTTCGCAAGCCGGGGACGACCACGGTCACATCAAGCGTGACTGGGATATTTCGCGACAACGTCGCTACCCGTGCTGAGGCCATGCGTTTTCTTGATCGGTAGAGACATGACCCTGGTGATGGGCATAGTGAACGTCACGCCCGATTCGTTTTCCGATGGTGGTCTCTGGCTCGAAACAGAAGCGGCGATCGCCCATGCGGATTCGCTGATCTCTCAAGGTGCCGACGTCATCGATATCGGTGGTGAGAGCACCCGGCCGGGGTCACACCCGGTGGATGAGACCACAGAACTGGAGCGAACGATTCCTGTTGTTTCCGCAGTGGCTTCGAAAGGAGTTGAGGTTTCTATCGACACCACCAAAGCTGCGGTGGCCAGAGCCGCTGTTGATGCGGGTGCCACGATTATCAACGATGTGTCCGCGTCGCTCGAGAACGTCGCGGCGTCGACGGGTGCGGGTTGGATCGCCATGCATGCGCTAGGCGACAGCGCAACCATGCAAGACGATCCTCGCTATGACGATGTGGTGGAAGACATCGCCGATTTTCTTGCTGATGCAGTGCGTCGTGGCCGTGATGCGGGCGTGGAACGCATTTGGGTTGATCCTGGTATTGGCTTTGGCAAGACGACGCAACACAACCTGGAACTGTTGGCCAACATTGATCGTTTCGCAGAGATCGCCCCGGTTCTTGTCGGGGCGAGCCGCAAGAGCGTCATCGGAGAAATTCATGCCCGATCCGACGCTGTCGAGGGCGAGAATCCGATCGTCTCATCCGCTGATCGGCTTGAAGGCTCCGTGGGGATTGCGGTATGGAGCGCGTATCTTGGTGTTGACATGATCCGAGTGCATGACGTCAGAGCCACGGTCCACGCCTTGAGTTTGCTTAAAGCATGAAGGGCCTGGATAAATGGCAATGAGGGGCCGCTGGGCACAAGGCATCAAACCGAAACATTTTCGCTGGGTCCTGAAGGATCAGGTAGCTGTTTGTGAGCGCCCCGGCGGCTATGGCTTCGATCACCGTAAGGTTCGCCGACTGGAGGAAATCATCTGGCTTCGCGAGCAAGGGTTCCACTTCGTTTTGTCGCTGATTGGTTCGAAGCACAACCTCCACAACTACGAAGAACTTGGCTTGCCGTACCACCATGTGCCGTTTGCTGGTTTGAGCGATGGGCCTTTGGGACTGACTCGAGCGATGGCAGCAATCCGTGACCACATCAGGGCTGGGCACAAAATCGTTATTCACCGCGAAGAGTTGGGCGAGACGATCACGGGACTGATGGCCGCTTACCTCCTGTGGATGGGTCTGGTGCCTGACGGCCCGCGAGCGATAATGGTGACGGAACGGCTCTTTGAGCGTGAGCTGACTTCGACCGGTCGCGAGATGGTGGCGATGTTGGAGCGGTGCGACCTGCAGGACGAGGTGCCGACGGGTGCTTTCGTGAACATTGTTGACGAGTCCGACGACGGCGACTCAAACGAAGGCGGGTCTGACGATGGCGGGTCTGACGAAGGCGGGTCTGACGATGGCGGGTCCAACGATGGCGGGTCTGACGATGGCGGGTCTGACGAAGGTGAGTCTGATGTCTCCTCCTGACGTCATCCAACTACGCGGCTTGCGCCTGGCGTGCATCTGCGGCGCTCTACCAGAGGAACAAAATCGGCCGCAACCCTACGAATTCGACATCGACGTAGTGGCGGAACTGCCCGCCACGACCACCGATGAACTCGCCGACACGATCGACTACGGCAGCATCCTCGCCCGGATTGAAGAGGTCACTCAAAACGAGTCGTTCCAGCTCTTTGAACGCCTGGCACAACGGGTAGCCGAGGCAGTGCTTGCTGATGAACGGATCACCGAAGTCACCGTCGAGGTAAGAAAATTGCGCCCACCGGTCACCCAGTTCCTCGATTCAAGTGGTGTCCGTATTGTTCGACGGCGATGACCGAACATCACAGAGCATTTCTGGGTTTCGGTTCGAACCTCGGTGATCGTGTCAGCTATCTACGCGATGGGGTGGCGGCGGTTCCAGATTTGGTCGGGGTGTCTGACGTCTACGAAACCGCGCCGGTCGGCGGTCCTGAACAGGGTCCGTATCTGAACCTCGTCGTGGAGCTGAGCACCCGTCTTGGTGCACGAGCGCTGCTCGGTGTCTGTCAGAGCCTTGAAAGTGCTGCTCAGCGGGTACGGGAAGTCCGCTGGGGTGCCCGTACTCTCGACGTTGACGTTTTGTGGGTCGACGGCGAAACGCTTGCTGAACCCGACCTCGTTGTCCCTCACCCGCGCATGTTCGAACGGAGCTTCGTGCTGATACCGCTGCACGACCTGGCCGCGGATTTGCTCCCAGAGGGTTTCGATGTGGACAGCGCGAGCCGTCGCGATCAGGTGGTGCGCCGTGGTCGCCTCGACGAACTGGCGTCGGTGAGCGACCCATGTTGAGTGTCCGCATCATCGGTGGTGGGCGTGCCGGCAAGTCGTTGGGCACTGCGCTCGAGTCGGCGGGCTGGGAAGTCTTGGGTTATCTGGGTCGAGACGACGACCTGAGCACCGCTGCTGTCGGCACCAATGTGCTGGTGATCGCCACTCCAGACGACGCAATCGCGGCTGTGGCCGAGTCGGTCCGTCCAGTACCCGCAACTTTGGTGCTTCATCTTTCTGGGGCCTTGGGACTTGATGTTCTTAAAGGGCACCCGCGCGGCGCGGCGCTGCATCCGCTGGTGTCTTTGCCGTCAGAAGAACTGGGGGCCGAGCGGTTGCACGGTGCTTGGTTCGCGGTGGCCGGCGACTCCGAAGTTGACTCGCTGGTCACTGCGCTGGGTGGTCGCTCATTCCCCATCGACGAGAGTGCGCGACCCCTCTACCACGCCGCAGCAGTGATTTCGTCCAATCATCTGGTGGCTTTGCTGGGTCAAGCAGAACGGGTGGCCAACCTCGCCGGCGTACCACTGGAGGTCATGCTTGATCTAGCCCGAGACACCGTCGACAACGTCCGGCGCTTGGGTCCCGCAGCAGCACTCACGGGTCCAGCGGCACGCGGTGACGAAGCAACGATCGCCCGCCATCTCAAAGCCCTACCCTCCGACGAACGCGCTGTCTACGAGGCCCTAGTTGAAGAGGCAAAGCGCCTAGCTGACAGCTGATTCAGAGTCTCAGAACGTGCGCGGATTGAACATTGTGGGTGCGCCGAGACCTGTAGTCTCCCGCTCTTGTTCACTGCGTTCACGGGCCGCTCGGGCCGCGGCCTCGTTCGGTCGCGGCCGCGTGCGGGATCAATCCGCTCGGCCTCCAAACCACAGCGAGCGGTCGGCCCGCTAGCGTGCGGGGCGTATGCCGGTGCTTCTGGGAGTTCTAGCGTCGGTGTTCATCGGCGTGTCGGACTACTACGGCCGATATTGCGCCCGGCGCGCCCACGCCATGACCTCGGTGGGCACGGCGTTCATCGGTGGCCTCGGGGTGACGGCGGTGTTGCTGTACTTCGTGCCTAGCACGATCGGTTATGAGGCGCTCGTGTTGGGGGCTGTTTCAGGCGCACTGATGGCTGTCGCGCTCTCAGCTATGTGGCACAGCATGGCCATATCCTCTGCGGCGGTTGCGTCGCCGATCGTGGCCGCATTCACAGCCCTGGGGCCTTTGGTGTACGGACTCGCGACCGGCGAGCGGCCCTCTCGTGTTGTGGCCGCGGGAATCGCTCTCGCCATTGTTGGCCTACTAGCTGCGGTCATCGTCCCCGACCTTGGCGGACGTCTCCGAGCGGGTATCACGTTCGCAGTATTGGCCGGGTCTGCCTTCGCAGTAGCGACAGTACTTTTGGCCAGGACCAGCCTCGACAGTGGTATGTGGCCAGCCGTCAGTCAACGGCTGGTGGCCTCGGTGGTGATGCTGGTCGCTACAAGAGCGATGCGAATCCCCCAGATACTGCCGCGTACGCTTCGATTCCCCGGTTTGATCGGAGGGATGTTCGGTGGAGCAGGGATAGCTACGTTGATTGCCGGATTGCAGAGAGGTCCGGTCGGAGAGGTCGCGGTCGCGGGTTCGCTTTTCCCGATTGTCACCATCGCCTTGGCGGTATTGTTCGACGAAGACCGACTCCGCTGGTGGCAGGTAATCGGCATCACCGCAGTCCTGGCAGGCACCACCCTGATGACCGTCGGTTGAGCACGCACGTTTAGGCTGGTTCCAAGTTGTTGATCAAGACCACGGATAATGGAAACAATCACGACAATTTCTGAGCTGAGGGAGCGGCTCGACGCAGAGCGTCGGGCGGGCCGCGGGGTCGGTTTTGTTCCGACCATGGGGTACTTGCACGCTGGGCACCTGTCGCTGGTGTCAACCGCCGTTGCACACAACCCGGTGACAGTCGTTTCAATCTTCGTGAACCCGTTGCAGTTCGCCGAAGGCGAAGACCTCGATTCTTATCCCCGAGATCTTTCGACGGACAGCGCCGAGTGCGCAGCCCGTGGGGTGGACTATCTCTTCGTGCCTCCAGTTGAGGAAATGTACCCCGGCCCGGTCGACACGGTCGTCAAAGTGCCATCCGTAGCAGCGCCTCTAGAAGGGGTGGCGCGTCCTCATCACTTCGCAGGCGTGGCAACTGTTGTCGCCAAGTTGTTTTCGATTGTAGGCCCGTGCCGTTCCTATTTCGGGGCGAAGGACTGGCAGCAGGTTTGCGTCGTCAAACGCATGGGCAGTGATCTGAGCATTCCGGTGGAGGTGGTTGCGTGCCCAACGGTTCGGGAACCCGACGGCTTGGCGATGTCGAGTCGCAACGTCTACCTCACCGCCGATGAGAGAGCCCAGGCCCCGGTCTTGCGTGCCGCTCTTGATGCCGGGCTGGATGCGATCAGCGGTGGGGAAACGGATTCAGCGGCGGTGGAGGCCGTTATGGCGGCCGTTGTGAACACCGCAAACCTTGCCTCGCTCGACTATGTGGCCGCGGTGCAAGCCGATTCGCTTGTCAGCGACGGTACGTTGCACGGTGAGGTTCGACTTCTCGTAGCAGCCCGCTTCGGACAAGCCCGGCTCATCGACAACGACGGTGCAGTTGTCTGATCGGCGCTGCCCATAGGGAACAAGAGCGAGGTCGCGGATAGCGTTGTTGTGTGCTTCTTACGATTGATGTCGGAAATACCCAGAGTGTTCTAGGCCTCTACGATCTCGAAAGTGATGAGGGTGAAGGTGCCGCAGTCGGCCTGGTAGATCACTGGCGGCTTTCAACTGATCCGGAGAGAACGTCCGATGAGTACTCCGTACTGATTCGTTCGTTGCTCAACACTGCAGGGGTTGATCTGGAAACGGATCTGACCGGCACCGCTATCTGCTCGGGGGTCCCGCGGATTCTCGCAGGATTGCGAGACATGGTTACTCGCTACTTGCCGTTCGACCCCATCGTTATAGAACCAGGTGTAAAGACAGGTATCCCGATCCTCTATGACAACCCCAAAGAGGTCGGCGCTGATCGAATAGCCAATGCCATAGCGGCTTTCGACCTTTACGGTGGCCCCACGATCGTTGTCGATTTCGGGACCGGCAACAATTTCGATGTCATCTCTGAGTTCGGTGAATTTCTCGGTGGCGCAATCGCTCCCGGTATTGAAATCAGCCTGGATGCGCTGTTCGGCCGCGCTGCGGCGCTGCGTGCGGTGGATCTTGTTGAGCCACGCAGTGTGATTGGTAAGTCAACGGTCGAGTCCATTCAGTCGGGAACCGTGTACGGCTTTGCCGCCATGATCGACGGCATGGTTGATCGCTTTGCTGAAGAGATGGGTGAGATAAACGTGGTGGCCACCGGTGGTCTTGCCCACCTGATCGCCCCAGTCGCGCGAACAATCGAAAATGTCGAACCCTTCCTTACGCTTCACGGCCTACGAATCGTCCACCAACGCAACACCCGCTAGCGGACAGCCCCTAAATCTGCGCGTTTAACCACACTATTTGTAGCTGAACGCGCAGATTTTGTGGGCAGCTAGCGGGCAGCGGTTAGCGGACGGCGTTGAGGCGTTCCATGAGGTGGTGTCCCGCCGCCCGCAGGGCCGCTGCACCTGTCGTGTCTGGAAGGTCTGATAGAGCGGCATCGGCTTTGGTGGCCCATGTTTCGGCCATGTCGATAGCAAGCTCAACCCCACCGCCCATGCGTGTCAGTTCGCGGGCCCGGTCTCGTTGTTCGATGGTGATGTCGCTTCGGAGCAGCGAGCGGAGTTCGTCGGCGACATCTGGATCTTGCAGCGAGTAGATCACAGGTAGCGTGTAGATCCCTTCGAGAAGGTCGTTGCCCGAGGGTTTTCCGAGTTGCTCATCTGTGGCGATGATGTCCAATATGTCGTCGACTATCTGAAAGGCCATTCCGTAGGCGCGTCCGAACTCAGTGAGTGTGTCGATCGTCGGGCGGGGGATTTCGGCGACAATTCCGCCGATGCGAACCGCAGTCGCCAACAGAGATGACGTCTTGCCCGAGATCGACCGCTGGTACTGGTCGAAGGTGCGACCTGGGTTGTAGGTGGACTCCAGTTCGAGAATCTGGCCGGTACAGAGTTCGGTGATAGTCGTGGCCAGCAACCCGGCAACTTCAGTACCAAGCGCTGCCGCCAACTCAGAGGCACGCCCCAGCAGATAGTCGCCGGCGAGAATCGCTCGCAGATTTCCCCACTCTGCGTTGATGCTCTTGACACCGCGGCGAGTAGTCGCCCCGTCCATCACGTCGTCGTGGTAGAGCGAGCCGATGTGAACCAACTCGACCGCACAACCGCCGCGAATCACGTCGATCGAAGCTGCCGCGCCGTCGACATCGTCAACCGCCGCGGCAGCGATACAAAAACCGGGCCTAACTCGCTTTCCACCAGCATTGATGAGGTGGCTTGCGACGTCGGTGAGAAAGTCGTCCTCCGCCGAAACGACCCGCAGCAGTTCGGTCTCGACGCGGAGCAGATCGTCCTGCATCGACGGAACCAGAGAAAGCGGAGTTGCAGCCACGCACAGAGGTTACTTGCCCAATCTCGTCGTAGGCGTTAATCGGTGTCGTTGTGTATTCGATGGTCTTACCGACAAGCGTCCCTATACACTTAGATCTGTACAGCCCGATATTTAGGAAGGAAAACCCGATGTTCGAGCGGTTTACCGACAGGGCTCGACGTGTGGTGGTGCTAGCGCAGGAAGAAGCGCGCCTGCTCAACCACAATTACATCGGTACCGAACACATCCTCCTTGGACTCATCCATGAGGGTGAGGGAGTTGCGGCGAAGGCACTTGAGTCGTTGGGCATCAGCCTCGAAGCAGTTCGCAATCAGGTTCAGGAGATCATCGGACAGGGTGGATCATCTCCAAGCGGCCACATTCCTTTTACTCCTCGGGCCAAGAAGGTTCTCGAACTGAGTCTTCGTGAAGCGCTGCAACTCGGCCACAACTACATCGGCACGGAACACATTCTGTTGGGATTGATCCGTGAAGGCGAAGGTGTGGCCGCCCAGGTCCTCGTAAAGCTCGGAGCTGACCTCAGTCGCGTACGTCAGCAGGTCATCAAGCTTCTTTCGGGTTACGGCGGTCCTTCGGGAGAGCAGTCGTCGGGATCTTCTCGTGAGAGGGCGGGTGCGGTCACGGGTGGTTCAGGTGGCGATAGCGCATCCGGGTCCCTGGTTCTTGACCAATTCGGCCGCAACCTCACCCAATTAGCGCGAGACAAGAGCCTTGATCCGGTTATCGGACGCGCTCGTGAAACCGAAAGAGTGATGCAGGTTCTTAGTCGCCGCACCAAGAACAACCCGGTGCTGGTGGGAGAACCCGGCGTCGGCAAGACCGCCATCGTCGAAGGACTTGCGCAGGCGATCGCCGACGACAACGTCCCCGAAACGCTCCACGAAAAGCAGCTCTACACGCTCGATCTGGGCGCTTTGGTAGCCGGGTCGCGCTATCGCGGTGATTTCGAGGAACGCCTGAAGAAGGTGCTCAAAGAAATCAGGACCCGCGGTGACATCATCCTCTTCGTCGACGAGATCCACACCCTGGTCGGTGCAGGCGCGGCCGAAGGCGCGATCGACGCTGCCTCAATCCTCAAGCCCATGTTGGCTCGGGGTGAACTTCAGACCATTGGTGCCACAACCCTCGACGAATATCGCAAGTACTTCGAGAAGGACGCAGCTCTAGAACGGCGCTTTCAGCGGGTCGTGGTTGATGAACCCTCCGTCCCCCACACGATTGAAATCTTGAAAGGGCTGCGTGATCGTTACGAAACGCATCACCGTGTGACCATCACCGATCAGGCTGTTGTGGCTGCGGCCAATTTGGCGGATCGTTACATATCCGATCGTTTCCTGCCAGACAAGGCGATTGACCTGATCGACGAAGCTGGTTCGCGTCTACGTATCAGGCGGATGGCCACCCCGCCCGAGCACAAAGAACTCGAAGCTGAAATCTCCGAGGTTGTCCAAAAAAAGAAGTTCGCGGTTGAGTCTCAGCAGTTCGAGGAAGCAGGTCGTCTACGAGACCGAGAGAAAGAGCTGCTCGCGCGTCGCGATTCGTTGGAAGGCGAAGCCAAAGAATCCGGAGTTGACCTCTTCGACGAAGTCGACGAAGAAGCTATCGCGGAGGTTTTGTCGCTGTGGACCGGTATTCCCGTCTACAAACTCACTGAGGAAGAGACCCAGAAGCTGCTGCGGATGGAAGACGAACTCCATAAGCGGGTCATCGGTCAACAAAGTTCGGTTCACGCGGTGTCCCAGGCAATTCGCCGCACTCGAGCCGGTCTGAAGGATCCGAAGCGGCCGAGCGGTTCGTTTATTTTCCTTGGTCCGTCGGGTGTCGGGAAGACCGAATTGGCTAAGACTCTCGCCGAGTTCTTGTTTGGTGATGAGAGCGCGCTGATCAGTCTCGACATGTCGGAGTACATGGACAAGCACACTGTCAGCCGTCTGATCGGCTCGCCGCCTGGCTTCATCGGCTACGACGAAGGCGGTCAGCTCACCGAGCAGGTGCGCCGCAAGCCCTTCTCGGTGGTGTTGTTCGACGAGGTCGAAAAGGCCCATCCGGATGTCTTCAACACCTTGCTGCAGATTCTCGAAGAGGGTCGTCTCACCGATAGTCAGGGTCGTACCGTGGATTTCCGCAACACCGTGCTGATCATGACCTCCAACTTGGGCACCCAAGATCTGCGCAAAGCCAACCTCGGGTTCACCAAGGTTGACGAGGCTGTCACCTACGAACGCATGAAGGAAAAGGTCACCGATGCCCTCAAGGCACATTTCCGGCCGGAGTTCCTGAATCGCATCGATGATGTGATTGTCTTCCATGAGCTGAGCCGGCCCGAAGTCCGTGAGATTGTTGATCTCATGGTGGCCCGAACCGCGAAACAACTCGCCGGTCAGGGTATGGGTCTGGAGTTGACCGATGCGGCCAAGGATTTCCTCTCAGCAGAGGGTTACGACCCGACGCTCGGGGCGAGGCCGTTGCGTCGTGCGCTGCAACGCTTGGTGGAAGATCCGTTGTCGGAGAGGTTGCTGAACAAGGATTTCCGGGCTGGTGAAATTGTCATCGTTGATGTCGAAGCCGACCCGGATACGAGTGACAAGTTGATGATCGTGTTCCGATCTATCGAGGGTTTCACTCCTCCTGAACCTGAACTCGCCGAAGCGGTTGACAGCTTCTAGAGCGGACCTGGCCCGAGCGGCCCGTGAGCGAAGCGAACAAGAGCGGAAGATATCGTGCCCGGTGACGTGCTCAGCGGTCTAGCGTTCATACGATGATGCGGTTGCGCGTGGCTACTTGGAGAATGAGGGCGCTCGCGGCGTTGGCTTTGTTGTTGCTCACGAGCGCATGCCGAGTCGATACCACCGTCGACATCAGGGTTGACGACGACGGTTCGGGCGAGGTGACGGTGGAGGTGGTCGCTGACCCTGAAGCCGTTTCTCTGATTCCTGATGCTCCCAATGCGTTGAAACTGGACGATCTCAGTGAAGCGGGCTGGACGGTGAACAGCAGCACCGTTGATGGAGCTGGTTCATTGACTGTGACCATCGCGAAACGGTTTCCAACCGCAGACGCGCTTGGCGATGTGTTGGCTGAGATCGCCGGTGAGGACGTGATCTTCGAAGGGTTCACTCTCATCAAGGAACACAGCTTCGACGTCATCGGACTGGGGCCGGCGAGGACGGATTACGAACTCAGTGGTTCGATCAACCCCACCTTCGACATCGAACAGCTTGGCGGCGTTTTCCCGCAGGGGCTCCCCCCTCTCGGGCGAACCGAGGACGCGATCGAAATCGATTTTGAAGGCGACTTCGAAGATGTACTCGGGTTGACCGTGACAGTCCGGCTCCCAGAGACGCCGGGGTCGGCTAACGGTGAGATTGTCGACGAGACCATCATTTGGACGATGAGCTACGGCGATCGCGCCGTGGAGATCGAGGCGAATTCGGCAGCAGAGAGCATTCTTGTGCGGGTTTGGACGATGGTCGCTCTTGCTGCCGGCGTTTTCTTGGTGCTGCTTCTCGGTACTCGGTTAGCGCGGTTCTTGCTGGCCAAGTGGCGCACGCCCAAGGGTCGCCGACGCCGGGATATACGGCGTCGCCAGCATCGTGCAGCCACCCGGGCACAGGAGGCGAGCCGGCCCCGTCGTCGAATGTTGCGGCTGTTGGTGTTGGACGTTCATGGTGTGTTGGTCCGACCTGCGGACCCGCTTGAAGGTGCGCTGCTGCCGCTGATCCTGGCTGAAAAACCCGACATTGATCCCCAGCTTGTAAGAGATCTCCATCGCAAGTTGGTGCTCGGGCGTTTGTCGCCGTCGGAGTTCTGGAGCGAGGTTGATCTGAGCTTGGCCTCTGATCAGATTGAGACGAGGTACTTGTCGTCGTTCCGACTGCTTCCCGGTTTGCATCCGTTCCTGGATCGCATGAAGAGCAGCGGACTTCCCGTTGCGGTAATTGGCAATCAACCACGCGCCTGGGGTGACCGGTTGCGTCGGATGGCAGCCCTTGATGACTCGGTTGCGTCGTGGATGGTTAGCGGTGATGTCGGATCCACCTTGCCCGAACCCGCGCTATTCGAGGCGACCCGACGGACTTTGTCGGTTGATTTGTTTGACTGTTTCTATCTGAGCAGTATCCCGGGCAACTTGGATGTTGCCGAAGAGTTGGGAATGGCGACTGGGCTGTTCTTGTCGGGTAACGATGTGATCCCCGACACTGACCACACGGTGGTCCTTGGATTCGAGGACCTGCTCAAAACCCGTGGGACCTAGAGCGGTAGCCAGATCTCGCTGTCACAGGGCCTCCATAGTGTGCGTCCATGGCTCGAACGAGAACTATTCACCGCTGTTCAGTGTGCGGCGCCTCCGCGCCGTGTTGGACGGGTCGCTGCGATAGTTGCGGCGAGTGGAACACCCTCAGCGAAGAACTAGTTGAGCGTGATCGCTCCACTGCGCTGCCTTTGGTGCCTCCTGTTGAGGGTACCGGCGTAGCGCTTCGCATCGGTGATGTGATCGATGAGTCGGTCGCTATTCAAGCTACGGGTCTGCCGGAATTGGACCGGGTTCTTGGGGGTGGGCTCGTTCCGGGGTCGGTGACTCTGCTTGGTGGTGAGCCTGGTATCGGCAAGTCGACTCTGCTGCTCCAAGTAGCGGGTCAGGCGACAGGAGCGAATCGCCGGGCGCTGTATGTTTCGGGTGAAGAGTCGATTGGCCAGATCAGGATGCGAGCGGATCGTCTTGGTGTAGTCCAACCTGAGTTGTGGCTTGTGGCCGCAACTTCTCTACCGCAGGTCCTCGGTCATCTTGATGACGTCAAACCCGATCTTGTAATCATCGATTCGGTTCAGACCTTGCAGAACCCTGCCCACGCATCGGCTCCCGGTTCGGTCGTGCAGGTCCGTGAATGCGTGCATGTGCTGGTGCAGGAGGCGAAGCGTCGTGGCATCGCTCTCTTGTTGGTGGGCCACGTCACCAAGGAGGGAGTTTTGGCGGGGCCGCGGGTGCTTGAACATGTGGTCGACACGGTGCTTGAGTTTGAAGGCGAGCGTCATCATGAGCTTCGGTTGTTGCGCGCCACCAAGCATCGCTTCGGACCGACTTGCGAAGTCGGACTGATGCAGATGGACAAGTCGGGGTTGGCGCCGGTTGAGGATCCGAGCGGATTGTTCTTGGCTGACCGGGTGGTGCAAGTATCGGGTTCGGCGGTGGTCCCGACTGTTGATGGGAACCGCCCTTTGCTTGTCGAGTTACAAGCGTTGGTTGCCCCGTCGTCTTTGGCGACGCCGAGGCGTAGCGCGTCTGGTGTGGATCACGGCCGATTGGCAATGCTGCTAGCCGTTTTGGAGAGGCGGGTTGGGCTACCGCTTTCGAGCGCGGAGGTATATGCACTGGCCGTCGGAGGAGCGAAGGTGAGCGACCCGGGTGCTGATGCTGCACTGGCTTTGGCTGTTGCTTCTTCGCTGACTGACCGTCCGTTGGCTGAAGACCTGGTGGTCATCGGCGAGGTCGGCTTGGGCGGTGAACTCCGTGGAGTCAGCCATACCAGTCGACGGCTCGCGGAGGCTTCGCGCATGGGGTTTTGCCGTGCCATCGTTCCGCATGCAACTGGCGGGGCCCCTGAAGGTTTGACCATTTTGCGAGCACCGACGCTGGCCGCCGCCGTACAACTCGCCGAGGTCGGCCCGAGGTGATCGGAGATGACAAGATACGTCGATGCGAATTGAACTACCGTCCGGCACTCCCGCCGAAGTTGTTGGTTCCAGCAATGAGCGGGGGCTTGTATTGGTGCCCGACATTATGGGGCTCCGTCCGCTCTTTGATGAAATGGCGGCCCGTCTAGCTGACGAATGGCAGTGCTGTGTGGTTGCCCCTGAGCTATTTCCCACCCAGGAGAATCTAGATCTCGAGGGCCGTTTCGCAGCGGCTCCGTCGCTATCGGACGGTCGCGTCTTGGGCGACATGACCGCCGCGGCTGATCGTACAGGCGCGGCAAAGGTGGGAGCGATCGGGTTTTGCATGGGTGGGATGTATGTCAACAAGGCAGTAAGCACCCGGCGTTTCAATCGGCTCGTGTCCTTCTACGGCATGATTCATGTGCCCGAGGGCTGGCGAGGATCTGGGCAGGGCGAGCCTCTTGAGCATCTGAGCAACGGCGATCCGTCCTCGCTGCTGGCCGTAGTTGGCACCGCTGATCCTTATACACCGGCCGAGGGGGTCGCAGAACTTCGGGAATCCGGGGCGCAGGTTGTGTCCTATCACGGCGCGGAACATGGTTTTGTTCATGATCCCGCCCGCCCGGCGCACCGCCCCGATGATGCTGCCGACGCTTGGCAGCAGGCCTCGCGCTGGCTCTGGTAGCTCAGCGAGCTCTAATAGTGAGCTGTTCGCGGTTGGTGATGACGTAGCGTCGGTCGGACTGATCGATCCAGTTCAGACGTACGAATGAAGCAATGGCTTTGTTCACTCGCTCGCGGCTGGCGCCGATCATTCCAGCTAGTTCTTCCTGGGTGATGGGAAGAATGAACTCGTCTTCGTCGCCTGCCAACTCCAAGAGGCGTTTGGCGGTCCTACCAGTCACGTCAAGAAAGACGCTGTCAGCCAGGCTTTTGTCGGTTGCGCGCAGGCGACCGACCAAGAGTTTGACTACACCCCACAGTTCATCGGGGTGCTCTTCGTACAGCGCCCGCACCGGGTCATATGGGATGGCGATGACACCAGATGGTTCGAGCGCCCGAGCACCGGCTGATCGTTGTCCGCCGTCAAACAACGGCATTTCACCAAACAGGTCGCCTGTTTCCATTAGGGCCACGACGGATTCGCGTCCGTCGATTGAACGATTGACCATGGCAATTCGGCCGCTAGTGACGATGTAGATGTGGTCGGGTTCTTCGCCTTCGGTGAATAGTGTGTCGCCCCGCCGCAGTTGAATTGATGACCCAGTGGCTGCGATGGCAGTGAGAGATTCTTCGGTGAGACTGGCGAACAGCTCAGTAGCGCGAAGAATGCTGGTCTCTGTCATGGGTCTTTCAATCTAGTTGGGCGACCCGATCCCGTATAGATTTCAGGCAATAAAGAATCCGGGTGTGTGCTTGGTGGGTGATTCGATTTGCTGCTGCCAAGCTGTAGCTGTGAATAGTGAATGCAAGGGGGCTATCTGGACCATTGTGGCTGCTGCCGGTTCTGGGAGTCGTTTCGGCGCGGCGAAGCAATTCCTCGATCTGGCTGGTGTGAGCGTGCTTGATCGCTCGGTGTGCACAGCGGCGCGCCACAGTGATGGCGTCGTGGTCGTCGTACCGGCATCAGAGCTGGCGGGATTGATTATGAGTCTTGAATCCAACGAGTTGCCCGACAGGTCTGAGTGGCGGGTGGTGCCTGGCGGTTCAACCCGCTCGGAATCTGTTCGCAATGGTCTTGCTGCGGTTCCCGAGAATGCTGAGGTTGTGCTGGTTCATGACGCGGCTCGGCCGCTGGCTTCAGATTCGATTTTCGAAAGTGTCATAGCAGCGGTGAGTGCCGGAGCCGACGCGGCGACCCCGGTGATTCCGGTGACCGACACCATTCGGTATCGCTCGGGGGGCGCCGTTGACCGTGATGAGCTTGTGGCGGTGCAAACGCCCCAGGCGTTTCGAGCCGAGGTACTGCGACGGGTTCATCAACAGAGTCCAGAGGCCACAGATGATGTCTCTTTGGTTTCCGATGCCGGTGGCAGAGTCGAACTTGTGTCAGGTGAGCAACGCAACCTCAAGCTGACCACCCCCTACGATCTTGAGGTGGCTGCCGTTTATCTTTCGTCCCAGGGCGAATCATGAGTGATGTTGAGATTCCGTATCGGGTGGGCCAGGCGTTTGATGTTCATGCCCGCTCCGATGATCCAGATCGTGTGCTGGTGCTTGGTGGTTTAGCGTTCCCTGGCGAGCCGGGGTTGAAGGGTCACAGCGACGCCGACGTGATCGCCCATGTCTGTGCCGATGCGTTGTTGAGCGCAGCCGGATTGGGCGACATTGGTCAGATGTTTCCCGATACAGATCCAGAACTTGCTGGTGCTGACAGTGTGGACCTGTTGCGCTTGGCGGCCCAAGCGGTGCGTGAGAGTGGCTGGTCACCAGGAAATATTGACTGTTCGGTCGTGCTTGATCGGCCTGCGCTGGCACCCGTGAAGTTCGCGATGGAGTCCAAGCTGTCTGGTGCGGTGGGTGCACCGGTCTCTGTCACGGGTCGCCGAACGGAGGGTGTCGGTGCTTTGGGTCGGGGAGAGGCCGTGGTCGCGTGGGCGGTCGCTCTGGTAGCGAAATGAGCCGAAACAAGAACTCGGGGAGTAATAGACGGCGCGGCGCTCCGGGCGGTGGGCCAGGCGGGCGAGCTAAAGGCCAACGGCGCAGTTCCTCGGACGGGTCAGCGAGTCGTCGGCAGGGTCAACGCGGGACCACACCGCGCCGTGATGACCCGATTAATCGCAGCCGAGGACCGTCTTTGGGTGGCGATCAGGTGGAGGGCCGTCATGCGGTCAGAGAGTTGCTGTTGGCGGGAACCCGACGCACCCGCGAGGTCGTTTTGGCGAGTGATCTTGATGACGCCCCGATCCTTGGAGACATCATCGACCTTGCCGATGAGAACAAGGTGCCGATCCGCGAGTTGACGAGAAGCAAGTTTGAGTCCATGGCTCGCACCGGCGCCTCGCAGGGAGTTCTCGCTACCGCAGCCCCGCTGCAACCAACCGAGTTGGCGGATTTGCTGGCTGGCGGCGCTGCGGATGACAAACCGTTCCTGTTGCTGCTCGACGGCATCACCGACCCCCAGAATCTCGGAGCGATTCTGCGCACGGCTGAGTGCGCTGGAGTAACGGGGGTGGTGTTACCCCGTCATCGCGCGGCGCACATCACGCCATCGGTGACGAAAGCCGCTGCGGGCGCGATCGAGCATCTGCGGATGGCCCTAGTCGGTGGCCTGCCGGCCGCGATGCAAACGCTGAGCGACAGCGGTGTGTGGACGGTCGGCCTCGATTCCAGCGGTGATCAGCCGATCCATCAGTTGACCGTCGCGGATGAACCGATTGCTCTGGTGTTGGGGGCGGAAGGCCCGGGGTTGAGTCGCCTGGTTCGTCAGCGCTGTGACGCCTTGGCATCAATCCCGCTGCAAGGTGCGCTCGGATCTCTCAACGTCTCGGCCGCAGCCGCGGTCGCCTGCTTCGAGATTCTGGCCCGCCGCACTCACTAGCGCTGGATCGTGATGACGATGCTTCCGACCTGGTTCTTGGAGCCGAACGCTTCTTGTGCTTCGTGGATTTGTTCGAGCGGGAAGGTGCCGCCGACCACCGGTTGAATCTGCGCCGCTTCGATGTAGCCGACGAGATCGGCGAAGACCTTGGGTTCGTAGATGGTGGCACCGTGGAGTTGCAGGTCGCGCAGGTAAAGCGTGCGTAGGTCCAGATCCACAACCGGACCCGCGATAGCACCGGAGGTCACGTATCGGCCGCCTCGTGTGAGTGCTTCGAGCCAGCCTCCGAAGTCGACACCGCCCACGATGTCGGCCACGGCGTCAAAGAGTCCTCCGTTGGCCTCCACTGCGGCAGCGACCCGGTTTTTTGTTTCTCGGGCAACCGCCGCGTCAGCTCCGAGTTCGAGGACCCGTTCAAGCTTGGAAGCACCGGCCACAGCCACAACGCCAGCACCGCGAAGCTTGGCGAGTTGTACCAGGGCGCTCCCGACTCCACCCGATGCACCTGGAACGGCGATGGTCTCGCCGGCGCTCAGGTTCACCCGTTGCAACATGTGCTCGGCTGTGGACCATGAGCAGGCGAAGGAAGCTAGTTCCACGTCGGACAGTTCGGTTGAGATCGGGTAGACGTTTTCGCTCGGCACGGTGCAATACTGCGCGAAGCCTCCGTCTCGTTCACTTCCCAAGTAACCGGCGAGTTCGCGTTCGTTGGGGTAACGACGGTCACGCAACCAGGGGTCTACCAGCACTCGACACCCCAAAAGGTTGTTGTCGGCGCCTTCACCGACCGCTACGACCACCCCGGCGATATCTGCTCCCTGGATGCGGGGGTAAGCAAGCCCTTCTCGGCCCCAGCCAACATCTTCGAGGTCTGCCTCGGCGAAGCCATCACCGGATGTGCCTGCAGAAACCGAACGGCTGTACCACCCGACTCGGGTGTTGATGTCGGTGTTGTTGACGCCACATGCCATCACCTGAACCAGCACATCGCCTTGGTCGGGTCGGGGAACGGGCACGTCGTCGCGCAATTCAAGCATCTCGGGTCCACCCGTGCCGAGCAGCAGAGCGGCCCGCATCGTGTCTGGAATCACCTGGTCCTTTGTCATGGGTTCGCCCACCTGGTTCGGGGTTCTGCTCGTCGGTACCGTCTGCCGCGCCGGATGATATCGCCGGAACATCTGCGTGTGGTCTCGTGGGTTTGAGCGGATTGGCTACCGTGTATCTTGGCGTATTCGCTCGGTATCTGGTTCCGAGGTGATCAGGACGGACGATGGCTAAACCGCCGATGGTGAATATGGGTCCCACCGACGACGAAGCACGGCAGCGTCGGCGGCGTGACTGCTTGGTGGTGAGCCTTGTGGTTGGAGTTATTGGTGTGACGTTCGGCGTGTTCGCCGAGGCGGCCGGCTTCGATTTGCCACGCATCGTGGTGATGTCGGCTCTGGTGTTCACCGGTGCTTCGCAGTTCGCGGCCGTGGGTGTGATCGACGACGGCGGGACCGGCGGTGCAGCGGTTGGGTCGGCCCTGCTATTGGCGACCCGCAACGCGCTGTACGGATCGGTGGTGCGCAAGAACCTGCCCGATTCAGTGCTTCCCAGGCTGGGGGCAGCCCATTTTGTGATCGATGAGACCACTGCCATGGCGGTTGCTCAACCCGATCGCCGTGCCGGTTGGGACGCTTTCTGGTTCACCGGCGTCACGCTGTGGATCTGCTGGAACCTGGGTTCGTTGGCGGGTGCGGCTCTGGGCAGCGTCTTGAGTACGCCTGAGACTTGGGGGCTTGATGCGGCCTTCCCTGCGATCTTCGTAGCGCTGCTTGCCACTCATGTGCGCACCGCGGCTGGGCGTGTGGCGGCGGTGGCCGCAGCCGCCATCGCTTTGGGGGCGGTGCCGTTCAGCGCTTCGGGTATTCCGATCCTGCTGGCTGTGTTTGCGGTGTTACCGGCGCTGTACGTACGTCACCGGTGGCCGAGCGACAGCGAAGAGCCGCTTGGCGGCGAATCCGGGGGTCAGCCGTGAGCTGGCCGCTGATGATCGTGCTGGCTGCGGGTTCCTATGGCTTGAAGGTCTTGGGGGTGACGACTTTCGGCGCAGTTGTGGAGCGCAGGCTTGGACCGTTGGTGTCGCTGTTGCCGGTTGTGTTGTTCTCGGCACTGATCGTGGTGATGACCTTCGAGACAGCGGGCGAGCTTGTGCTGGACGCCCGAGTTGTCGGCGTGGGTGTTGGAGCGTTCGCGGCGTGGCGCAAGGCGCCGCTACCAGTGGTGATCCTGGCCGCCATGTCTGTGACCAGCGTCCTGCGCTTGATCACTTGATCATCAGCGGTCGCGGAAGCCTTTGCCGCCGAGGATTTTCCCCACCCCGCTCAGCTAGGTGGGAGTTTCGGCTTGTGGGATGGTTGCTGCGAGTCGTCCGTCGGTGGTGATGATCGGGGCGTCGAGTTGTTCAGCGAGTTCAACGTAGAGCGCGTCGACGAGCCGAAGGTTGCCGCGTCGGTTCCAGGCTCCTGTGAGCAACTGTGACAGTTGATGTCGACGGACAGGCAGTCGTTGCAGCAACTCCAACCGTACGGACACATCGGTTGGGGATAGATGGCCGTCGCGGTGCAAACGCCCTAGGGCCGATAGAACTTCGGCGTCGAAGTGAGCCGGAGCGTGCAGTTCGTTGCCTCGCATTCGCCGACGAATTGCTTCGGTCGTGGGAGCGTCTAGGAGCAAGTCAACGATTGCCGATGCGTCAAGGACTAGCGCTTCGCCTGCTTCATCGTCCAAGTTCGAGTTCGTCTTTCGCTTCTGACACTGCGTTTCTGATGGTCGCTAGGTCAATTCCTGTGGGGGGAAGCGCAGCCGTCTCGTCAAACCAATGGTCCAGGCCTCGCGCTTTGACAGCACGGCGTATGGCCTCTTGGGTGAGACGTGACACATTGAGCCCTGATTCTCTCGCAACCTCAGCGAGGTCATCCGGCAGATAAACATTCACCCGAGCCATACACATACTATACACACTCACGGTCAATCAGCGTATGAAGGTCGACACGACGTTTTGCTAGCACACGCAGCGACAAACATCAGCGTGACCTAGACCAGCGGGCCCCGTTGCAGTGGCTAGGTGCCGTGGCACACCGGTCAGAGCGCTCTGTGGCCACTTGGAATTCCGAGTTGCTTATGACTTGTCAAGCACTGAGGACTCGCTGGCCGCTTTCTCAACGGGTGGCAACAAGTGGAGCATCTCCTCCTTGCCGCCGTCCCCAAGCGGCTCAACTCGAGGCTGCCCGTTGTCGAAACTCCATACGCCGGTATTGGCGTCCACGGCCTTGTAGATGTTGAATGCCACGCTGCGGACTCTGTCGAGATCTGTCATCCAACCGTGATCGTTGGCGCATTCCTCCAGATCGCCAGACTTGTTCTCGACATGGTTAAGCCATCTGTCGACTACCGAAGGCGCAAGCAACGAGTCGGATTTGCTGCTGTTGACGCTTTTTGAAGTCATAACGAAGTTCTCGATCTGCGAGAGACGTGCCCGTGACCAAGGCACAACATGGTCGAGAGATTCGCGGCCATGCGACAATCGGGCGCCTGTATAGATGCAGCGCCGGTCCTGAATGCGGACGAGGCGCTTACGCATTTCTGGCGGCGGCATGACCCTCTCCCGACCGAACAGATGGGAGTAGACGTCGTCGACCGGCAGCTGAAGCTCCTCGCGATTGATTCTCATGACTGCTTGAGCGAACCTGAACTCGACCAGCGGCCGCAGAACCCCTCCGAACTTCGTCAGACTCTGCGCAACGCCGGGAAGCAGCGTCAGACCCGGCTTGTCCGAGTTCAGTTCGTACAGGAACGGCTCAGGATCACCCGGTAGATTCTGAAGTCGACGCACAGGGTTCTTCAGCAGCGAAGCGCGGACACTCTTGATCGCAGTTTCCAGCTCATCCTGCCATTCCGAGTGCCATCCGGTGTCTTCAACTTTCCGCTCAACGACACCCAGAGGTTTGTCACGCAGGTCCCCGAGCGTGTGGTCCTTAAGTGATTCGCGGAGATGCTGAATCTCCTGCATGACTGTTGTGTCGTCGGCGATGGTGCCATCACCGCGCTGTTTGCGTGCCGAACTTTGGCGCAGTGTCACGCCGTCGTAGGGGCGGGCGTGTTCCCAGTGGATCTCGAGATAGCGCTCCGCCACCGTATCCAAAGGAATGCTGGGGGACTGATCGTCGAGCGTCGGTGCCAAATCGAGCAGCGTGAGGAGGAGACCGAGTTTGTTGGTGCCCGTCATGGAGGCACGGTCGAGGATCTCCAGCACACCTTGAATCGGGTCCAACTGCTCAGGCCGACCAGAACTGGAGGAAGTCACAACCGATGACCGTAGCACCGGCCTTGGACGCAGTGCGTGCGATGGCGACGCACGTCCAGATTAGTGGCCGAGGTGGACGCGGATGTCGACAGCGGTGCGCGTTCGCCCTCGGTGAGTACCGATTAGAGGATGTGATCAAGCGCTCACCGAAGGCTGTTCAGCGACGACTACGATACCGTCTTCGGTGGGGTGTGCACCGTCCGTCGATCAGGCTAGACGGCGCGGTCCTGTAAGGTGCTGTCAGGACGTATGGCACGCGTTTGCGCAGTAGTAGCAACCGTTGATCCGTAGTTTGAGATATTGGAGTCGAGCTGTTGCTACAGCTGAATGGCAGGTCGGGTGCGGTCCTAGGGAGATGCGATTCTGCACGGCAGGCAGGCAACTACTCCCAACATCAAGATTGTGGACCTCGTGGTCGCCGTTGGACTGTGCGTGGTTGTTCATGCAATACAGTGCCATGGATTTTCCCTTCATCGGCGTGCCTCACAACCGGACGTGGAGGAGCTCTGTTGCTACGCACGCAGGTTACCCAGGTCGTGGAATAGGCGAGCGCGCGTTCGCTAACTCTCGCTCCCAAAGGAGTCGTAGAGAGTGACGGCATCACTCGCGTCGATGTCCCACTCCAACGCTAGATAACGGGCAAGGATAATCCTGTCGAACTCAGAAACTCCGCCGCCCTTCAACACCCCGGTCATGATTTCCCCGGCGAAACACGGTTCAGTGCTTGTCCCCTCGAGTTCCGACTGGACTCTGGCCGAGGTCGTAGCAAGAAGTTCGAGCAGATCACTGACAACTGTATCGCTAGGGAAGTCATTCATGTGCTCAACTGAGGTCGCGAACTCCGATATGCTCGAATCGACGACAGCGAGGACGATCTCGTGGGACTGCTGTTCATCTGGTAGCTGGGAGATGCCTGACAGTGTCTGTAGGGAATGCTGACACTGATCGAATAGGTCCGCGAAGGTGCTGGGATGCGCCTCAGGCAACATGTCGAGACCTTCGGGATTGGGGAACGGCCAAATGTTGTCGATTAGCTTCATGGCGAGGCTCGGAACCGGTCGGTCATTACGCATCGGAACGAAGACGAAGATCTCTCCCACAGGTCGGTCCGCGCCGAGCGCCTCCTCAAGGCTGACGACAGCGAGTGGCCAATCGAGTAGGGAAGCGACATTGACCGACACCAAGTACTCGGCGATGCCTGCATGTTCGCGATCAATGTGGCGGACCTTGGCAGCTAGACCGGTCTCTCGAAGGGTGGATTGGACAGCAGTGCGCCTGGTCTGATTGCGGCGGCGTTCCGCCTTCCTACAGGTTTCGGCGGCGCGCTGTAGCGCACGTGCTGGTGTCCCCGATCGCGCGCTGCGCCTGATTCGAGCTACATCGGCATCGGCTTCGGCGAGTTCGTTGATCACTGCGGACAGGTCCAGCAATGTGGATCGGAGAGAGTCGAGACATGGTGGGTGGCCCCCGACTCCGATAAGGCGCCAGGGCTCGTCGATTGCGCCCTGTAGGTGCTTCTCAAGGACTGTCTTATTGATGTAGGCTGCTAGCGCTCGATATCCCTCCGGGTTGCTGAGCCGCTGGAACACGTTGTCGGTCAAGTCGGTGATCAGTGCGGACAGATTGTCCGTCAGAAGGACTGATACATCGCTTGACATTATCACGTCACTAAGCAGCGCAGACCCGAGTGGTGGGTGGAGCGCATGAGCGCCTTCGCGGAGTTCGGCAAGTTGCGCGTTGCGCTCTTCGAGATCGTGTTCTCTCCCAGACACAAGTCCGTTACCGAGGCGCAGGATCAGATTGGAGGCGCGCTCAAGTAGGGGAAGTGCTTGGAAGAGTCGCGTGGTATCGGCTACGCCGAGAAGTGTTTGCGCCGCTCGGAGTCGGACTTGATTCCAAGCGAGATTGGCCGGTGTGTGGTCGTATTGGCGTTTGAGACGGCTGATTCCGAGCGTGTGATCGCCAATAGTCTGTGGCAAGCCTCCGGGCCAGAGTGCCTGGACGTCGACCCCGTCGATGTGCGGAAGACAGCGCAGAAGCAAGCGCCCGAGTGCTATCGTCTCTTCGCCGACGTCCGGCTGAGCCGAGTCTGAGACGTGCAGGAAGCGGCAGTAGCCGATGCTCTCACCGTCTACCGAGCGGGTGTCTAACTCAATGATCCAAGGGTTTTCTGCGCGGAACCTTCGAAGGACGGCAGGCTCGCCACCGAGCAGACCTACGACGTGCGCGGCTAGTTGTGGGTCACAGCCGCGCGTTGCCGCAATGCACCTGGTCAAGTCGTCCAGGGAAGCGGATCGGAGACTCACCTCGAAGGAAGTTTCTGCACCTAGGGCTGAGCGAAGAGCGCTAGTGAGTTCCGGTGGGCTCCCATCCATAACCTCGAGCATGCGGGTTGCTCGGTATAGGGAACTCTCGGATGCAATCAGGTCAGCTACTTCCGCGTGACCAATCGCAGTCGTCAGCGCGTCCCTGAATCCTTGGTCAATAGCAGACTGCATTGCATCGCGAGCAGTCCGAAGCTCCGGTGGAAACATGTCGGGGAGGTCGAGGCCTGCAGTTACGAACAGGATAAGGACTGGTTGGCTCGAAACTGGAATGTTGTTTTGCTGTGCTATCTGCTTCCACTCTCTTGCACGCTCATAGAAGCCAGCGAGTCGAAGGCCTTGCGCGAGACCAACGAAGCGTTCGGCATCCAGCACATCGCTAATCTCCGCTTCCATCACGATCCCGTGGATGTCAGGCATTTCGACAAGCATCGATGCCGCGAATCGATACAACTGAAGGTCGGGGACCCGAGGGACCACGCGCTTGATCGTCTCTGTGAGCTGCGGCGGTGGCAGCAGGTGGATGGCATCGCACAGAGCGACCGAACGGAGCCGGTGAAGACCCCCGACCTCTCCGTCTCGCTCCACGATGAGGTGCTCCGCGGCGAGACGGCTGATCGCTGCACGGAGTTGGAAGTCAGCCAAGCCACATGCCTCGGCAAGCGCACCCGTTGAGAGTCTTGCGGACCATCGGTCCGCGACTGAAGTCAGAGCGAGAACGTCGAGTTCGTCATGTCGCTCTTCGTCTATGCGCCGCCGGACTTGTTCGTTGATCACGTCGCCAAGCCGGTTCCCCCGGGTCAGCAAGTGTGTGAACTCAAGCGTCAGACCGCGCGACGCTTCGAAGGCTTCCATCCAGTGGGCAGCATCAGTTGCCCGACGTCGAACCAGGCCAGCGAAGATCGTCTCCGCGGCAGCCTCATCGAGGCGAACGTCAATGGAGGCGCACGTCGAGAGGTCACCAAGCACAAACAAGTCCTCAGCTCGCGCTGTCGCCAGAAGGAGCAGGCCGGGCAAAGCAGCCGCCGCAGAGCGCAGTTCCGCCCAACCGGTGAACTCGGTGTTACCAGCACCATCAACCAGGAACCCGACAGGTTGATCGTGAGCCACGCCATATGCCCGAGCGAGCCGGATGAGGTGAGGGACATCGGGAGCTGACAGGCGCTTGACACGGAACCAGAGCACACCAGGCAGAGCAAGAGGAATGGTCCACAGGACTGCGCTCTTGCCGACACCCGATGGCCCTGTGATGACTGCTGCCGAGCGATCATCTAACCCGGACAAGGCTTCAGCGACGAGTTCCGGGCGCGGGACCACGAGATTCGACGCGACATGAGACGGCTGCGTGGCCGTGCCTTCGTAGTAACGGTCATCTTCTGGCTGTGACTCTGGGTACTCAAGGGTTTCGCAGATCCCCTGCCGTATCGCGAACTCCAGAGACTCGAGGTCGAGTTGAGCCACGACCTGCTCGATTGTGCTTACGACTGCGGTTCGGTCGAGCCGCCGCCGGGTCTCGTAGCTCGCCGTTGCGTTTGCGTCTGCAGCGTCTGCCACATCTGAGCACAGTTGCCGAGCAACGAGCCTCAGTGCCGAGGGTGGTAGGTCCCACTGGCTGCGAATGTGAGTAGTCGTCGCGGCCAAGACTCCTGCTCGACTGGCCCCGACGACGACTGTTGTGGCCAGCAATTCCGATAGTTCGTGCTGACTCATGCCACGACTCGTCGCTCTAGTTTCCAGATTCGTCATGAGCGCGGACCCATCGTCCATGCGGTCCGACAGCGAAGTGTCGAGATCATCGAGTCCGTTGAGGTCTTCCTCGCCCGTCACGCCGCGTTCGAGCACGACGATCAAGACTGCGCCCCGATCCCCTCTAGAAGCGTGCCGTTCCCAAGCATCGAGAATGTGCCTGCTAGCCGTAGACGGCGGGAACTTGTCCAGATGCTCGACCCTAGACTTGACCTGGACATGGTTCGGTTCGTCGCCTTCCAGAGTCGAATCTTCGAAGCCCTCAGGAACGAGCCACGTAGGTCCGATCCCGCATGCAAGCCGGGTAGCTAGCCAGGCACCCACCTCATCCTGAAAGTGGAAGCCGCGACCCGCCCTGGCACCGGATCTTGATTTGGCCCACTGGCTGACCAGCAACTCGCCACTAGAGTCCTCGTCCACTTCAACAGGCCGAGTCTCGTCGGGGGCGCGCTCGATCGGCCTTCGAGCCGGCGCGTTCCTTCGTCGGGAGCCTTTCCCGTGGCGCTTAGCGCGCTTCTTCGCCATGTCGCGATGGTTGCAGTGACCTGTGACACTTGCGGGCATCGCCTCGATCGGGATGCTCGCGGCCTCTGATAGACCCCGGTGGAGGGGTGCTCCCCGATGGACGCTTCCGTCTCATTGGATCGCCTCTCAGGACTCAGGGCGCGGACAGGGAGAGCAGAGGTCCGAAAAGAGGCCCGTGAGGTCTTCGACGGGGATGATCGTCGTGCCGACTTCTCTGCCCAGTCGGCGGAGCAGGTCGGCAGCAATGGATGGTGCGCTGGTAACGATCATGTCGTCGATTTGCCAATCGCTGGCTTGTCGCGGCAGCCGCATTTGATGGTGGATCGTCGGCCAGTGGTCTCGTACGAAGCTGACACGCTCCTTGTGGCGAGCAACGGCCGACTTCTTGGAGGTAACGAGCTTGTCGATCTCTCCCTTGATTTCTCGGGCGTTTCGCGACTTAGCGAAGTTCTTGGCCTCGATGATCCACAGAGTCTTGTAGTGTTCGTTGACGACGAGCACGTCGATGTCCCCTAGCTGGTTGCCGTTGTCTCGTTTCAGCGAGGTGTTTCCGAGAGACTTCACTCGCTCACTAACCTTGTTGTGGGAATTTCTGCGGAAGATGTCGGCGACTTCGGTTTCGAAATCCCGGCTGATGCGGGCGCGCTGCTGGCTGATGTACTTCTTCATCTGCGGCGACCTAGCCGCGAGTCGACCGGAGAACATCTGGTCGAACAGTGCCTCCATGGCAGTGCAGGATGTCTGGGTGCCCCATGTGGCGACCAATTCAGCGTCACCGCATTTGCGGATCAGGATCGGGCGCCGCACGAACGAGTCGTCTCTCGCGTAGCGCCACGGCGTGAAATCTGGATCTAACAGATCCGGCTCCCCGTCATCCGGCTCGGTACTGAGTGACATCATGTTGAGCAGTTTGGTTGCCTGCGGTTCGGTGAGTTCGGTTGTCGCTGCGAGGTCGCACAGGAGTTCCGAGACTAGCATCGTCCTCACTTGGAGGTCGTTGCCGGCAGCAAGTTCGCTCAGGCGCTCCACCGCGTCAAGGAACCCGATGAGCGGCACGCCGAACTCCGTTTCGAACACGGCCGACTCTCTACTGAGGTCGGGCTCGGGGGCTGGGTTTTGGCTTGCGGTGAAGTTCGTCCACTCGGCTAGTAGGTCTAGGTTGGCGAGGGCGTGTACGTTGGCATCGGTGCGGTCGCTCACGGCATGGCGAAACGGATCGTCCCTATCGACCCTGAGCTGTCCGGGTTCCCGAAAGTGCATCTCCGCATCGGAGAGTTCAGAGCGGTAGGCGTCGGCAATGGAGCCCATTGCGACAATCTGCTGGGAGATAGCGAGGAGTTCGTCGTACCGCGAGAACGACATAGGGCGGTTGCCAACGCGGACGCAGTGCACCGCCAACTCGATCAGAAAGCGGCTGGCCAGAGCGCTCTGACTGATCTCATGGAACTTCGCAACAGCGCTATCCATGGCGTCGTTGTCGGCACCCTCGATGGAAGGATGCGGGGCTATGACGCGCAGCAGCGTTCGGTCGCGTTGCATTCGCTCCTGTTCCGACACTAGGAACGCAAAGGTCGTATCGGGGTCTAGCTCCCGCAGGCTCTCGCGCAGCCTGCGGTCAAGGGTGCGCACGATCTCCAAGATGATATCGACGCGGCGCTCAGCTGGGACGAGGCCGAACTCCAGACCGAGGCCGGACGCAATCTCGTCAGTCTCGTCTGCAACTGCATCTAGTTCAACGTGATGTTTCAGGCGGCAACCAGGCAGCGATGCGCCGCCGTGGACCCCGGGCACATATCCGGCGCCGATATGCATGAACCGTGGCATATCGTGCGCGGTGAACCCGGCTCGATCGGAGTCCACGATGGCCAGCGGACATCCTGCCAGCGACGCCAGCGACCTTGTCACCTCCAGGATCAGTCTTCCCTCTTCACCCTCGGTGACTCGCGACAGGCGCACGGCGGCATTTGGAAGCAACCGCACGGTGATGCGGTGTTCGTCTGGATCGACTGCGATCTCGAACCACGGAGTGTCGTCGGCGTTGTCGACATCCGCTAATGAGAGCACGGACCCGTCGGGATCTACGATGTCGATAACGACGCACGAGGCACCCTCGGCGATCTTGTCCAGATCGGCGTTGACAAGGTCTCGAATCCGCCAAAGGTGGAGCGAGACAGCGTCAGCTACCCCATCACAGAACCATTGCGATTGCGTGTCAGCACCATGTGATCCAACCCAGCAGGGCAGAGCAAATTCGACCAGCCTCAGATGTCTTAGATCCTCACGTTTAGGGACGTACACACGCACCGCATGGTTCACGGCCTCGCGCCCTACCATCACCACTCCAGAGCCGTCGGGAAGATGGGCGGCATGTACATCTGATCGGCGTCGATGGTTGACCGCTAGAGGCGCTCCGAATCCAGGTGGTAGTAGGATGTCGGGCGTATTGGGGCCGCTCAGGCGGCGTGGTCTCCTATTGACTTGGAGGTACAGCGCATACGCGTCTGTTGTGCTATTGACCGTTGGGTACCCGGGCAGAGGGAGTTCGTTCAGAGCCTTTGCGAACCGCCATAGCCCCAAGTTGTCGTCCCGCTCGTTGTCAACAATGGTGCGGAGATCATCAGTCGTCAGCATCAGAACCGACCAGCCCTCGCCTTTGAGCTCGGTGAAGTCCGCAAGCAACGGGCGACCGATCGGCATCATGAGCATCAGGTGAAGAACTTCGCTGGCCGGAACGATTTCACCCGCCGCTTCGCGGACATGTTGCATGCGCTTGTTGATGGTTTGCATCTGTGCGGTGGAGTGGGTCGCCGCGTGTGGCCTCGCTGCCTTGTATCCATCGAGATCGTCAGCGAACACGACAACATGCGCAATCTTGTCAACATCGAACGCGAATACCGCATCCTGGACAGTGCTGGACGGCGGGAGTGTCAGCGAGGAGCCCAGCGGTACCCACCGCATCTGCTCGCACAAATGTTCTGTCTCAGCCAGAACGGCTCGCTCGAACGCTGCCATCAGATGGCGATGCACGCCACTCGCGGCGGCCCTCGCCGCGACACGATGCACTACAGAGAGGGCGAGTTGGTTCGGCGATGGCACGATCAACGCATCCGAAGAAGAATTCAGCGACAACGGAAACAGGAGGGCTCGGTCGTCGGTCAAGCAGGTGCGATCTCGCCTCCAAGGGATCCGTTTCGTGGGCCAGCACAGATCGGAGAAGCCCTTGAGCCCGCCGAATTGGCTCTCCAAGTCCGATTTGTCAACGCAGACAGCCGCATTTAGGCGCCGAAGTTCTTCCACTGACGGTATGTGAACTCCTCTGTCCTTCTCGAACTTGGGTTCCTGCCAGCGCTCCAAACCGCCACGGCGCGCCACCCTGTCAGAGATCCAAAGAAGTCGTGCTGCGTCTCGCCGCATAAGTTCTTGAACTTCTGCAACCTCGGCCGGAAGCTCGTCGAGTGCTTGGAGCAGGAACTGGCATACGGTCGCCGCGCTAGCGACCGCACCTGGGACAGCGAGGTACTCGGCGCTGTCGAATACGACTGGTGCCGTGAACGGGCCTTCAAAGGGGTCCTCGTTGGCTAGAACCAACTCACTCGCGATCGGTGGACCCGTCAAGAGAGCCTCAATCTCGGCAGGCGTCGCTGTCCTCTGCGGATGAGCGGGCCGCGCCGCTCGCGTCGCCTCGACCAAACGCGCGAAACGGAGCCATTTCGTCGCGTTGTCCGGGAGCAACTGCAACGCGCCTGCACACTGCAACAGCGAGTCGGTCGAGTGCCCAATCTGCGGTTCCAAACTGGCAAACTCGCCAAGAGTGCCCTTGCGAGATCCCAAGAATCTCATTTGTCCTCCACCTTGACCTCGGGTCTCGCAAGCACTTTCTGCTTCTGTCGGCTGGCGCGAGTTCCTCCCCTACGCCGGGAGCGATGCCGTTGGGGTGTGTTCGGTCGGTCGATCGGGCCAACGTGATTGCCGCCACTTCCGCACCATTCCCCGGTGGCGAGCCAGAACTCGTAGTGGAGCAACCACTCGCACGTCCAAGGCAGGATCGTTTCGGCGATTGGATCGCCAGGGGACCACTGGCCAGGCTCATGAAGGCAGAGGCTGCCGTTGGAATAGATGTGGGGTAGGTGGCCGTCGGCATCGATGACGAGCTTCGGACGACGCACGAAGACGCTTGGATCCCGCTGCGGGGCGTAGCGGAGATTTACGTAGTATCGCCGGCTGACCTCACTCGGCTGGAGTTCACCAGTCCATCGCAGGATCCCAGCCTTCAGCGTTGTCTTCCCGTGTGGGAAGTGCTTGTCGAGCAGTCTGGCCTCTCGAATGAGTGCGAGGGTGCGGCTATTGGTATTGGCCATGAAAGTCGTGGGGAGGAATCTTGGTGCCGCCCCCATGGGTCAATCTCCCCTGGTTGGTGACCCCGAGGGCGGCGACTGGCGCTAGGGACGAGAGGCCCGCCCCAACCCGCTTGGCTCCCGCCTGCACCGGTGCAACACCGAATGCAGTACCAAGTGACCTGACCGCTTCGTCAACGCCGTTGCTGGTAGCCCACCGGTCTGTATCGGCTATCAGAGCCTCAATCCACCGGTCAAAGTGCCTCTTGCGGTCCGGGTTCGTGTTCCACTTATCCGCAAAGTTCTCCTCCTCATGGGCGGGGTTCGGAACCCACAACTCGCCATTGCGCCGTTCGATGTGAGATGGGAGGCAGCGCGCGACCTTCCGGTAAGCCTCGAATAGGTCGCGGTCGCCGCCGTACGCGTGGGTCGCCAGGGTCGTGATGAGGATGGAGGCTGGCTTGTTTTGGGGGTTGTCCTGGAAGAATCTGTCCCGGTGCAGCTTCAACAGCTGCACAACACGCTGGAGCGTCGTTCGCACCAGCCACCGAGGAACTTCTTCGACGGCTCGGCTGAGCATCGCAGCGAGCTGCGTTCTGCCGGTCTTGACGGCGTCGGCCATGGAGTTCCAGAACCAGTCGGCGTATCCGATCGGGTTGCTGTGTTGCCACAAGAACAGGTCACGATCTGACAGCAGGACGGCGGTGTCGTCGCCGTCGGGATCGGGGATGACCGGCAGCACATCCATATGGAAGCGGTCGCTCGAGTAGATGAGTTCCCAGCAGCGGCCTCGCTCCTTTAGCGCTGGGTTCCCGCAGGCGGCTCCGCGTGCGGCGATGTAATCTCTCAGCAACTGCCCGGCTTGGGCGCGGAGTTCGTCTTGGGTGACCGACTCCTTGGCCAAGAGTCGGAGGAAGACCAAGTCGATGTCGAAGTCCCCGCCCGCGGTCGGACGCAAGACTGTCCCCAGCCGGAATGAGCCCTGTGGGTACACGTCAGGGTCGCCGATGCCTTGCTCCACGAGCCATTGGCCGAGGTCCTGGTATCGACTAACCGCCAGTTCATACTGCTGAGGTGAGATGTCAAGTTCCTCGGCCGTGGCGCCGAGCAGTCGCGAGATCATCTGGAGGTTGTTATTGGGCATTGGTGAGTTCCTTGCCGTAGAAGGGGGTGTACGGAGAGGGGGAGTGCTGGAAGAAGCTGGCCAGCGCGGGCGACCGGGTGCGGCTCTCGGCGTGGGCGCGCCCGATCAAGTCCGATGTAGTCACCGAATCAAGCTTGTGAAGGCCTTCGGGCACCGACACGTCCACCCGCACCACGTTGGATCGCCCAAGAATGAGCTGGGCATGGTTGGTGGCCGCCAGGGACTGCCCTCGCAGCATCACGTCGAGTCCATCAGAGCGCCATGTGTGCAGGCCCCCGTTATCGAGGGCGGCCCGCCGTTCGCGGATTTCGCTTGTGGTCCCCACATTGAGGACGCGGATGCAACCACGCTCACCCCCGAGTCGGTCGAAGCACTCCGCCACCCCCACAAGCGTGGGATTGTTGGCCCACACACCGCCGTCGATCAGACGGTTCGCCTTGATCCGATGCGCGGGAAGGAAGGTCGGCGCCGCAGCGGTGGCCAAAGCAACCTCGACGGCTGGCACACGCCAGTCGCGTCGAAGATCTGAATGATGAGGGGTACGGAATAAATGAACGTGATCCGCGGCCAGGTCGTAGCTGGGAATCGCGAGCCGCACCCTCGAATCGCCAAGAATCTGATCGCCAAAGCGGTCTTGCAACATTGCTCGTAGCTCGACGGCACCGTATCGAGGTCGCAGGAGTCGTCGCAACAACCCGTGACGTGCTCGCCCCGCTTGTGGGAAGATGAGGTCGCCGTGATTGAGATAGATCGACAACACCTCAACCGGAGACATTCCGAACCCAAGCGCGAGAGCGATGATGCCCCCTGTCGAGGTCCCGACGATGAGATCGAAGTGATCCGCGATCGACGTGTTGAAGTCCTCCTCCCAGGCGGCCAGCGTCGCTGCAGTGAAAATCCCCCGAAGTCCACCTCCGTCGAGCGCGAGCACCTGGATCAGCGGAGCGCCGTGGTCTACCTTCCCAGCCCGCGAGGTCTCGAACCCGGTCATTGCGGCACCTACCGTTTGTCCGCCGGTGGGAAGGGATCGTTGCCGGGCGCAATCGTGTCCGAGTCACGGATTTGACCGTTGCGGCCATGAATCACAAGCTCGCCGCCGCCGTCGTTGCGAAGCAGCGTCCTGGCTCGATCGATCCCATCGGTTTGCGTTTCCGTGCGAGCGATGGCCCGATCGGCACCGGGGCGGGTGACCTGCCAGCCACCTTCAGGATGTGGCGTTATGTGTCGTTCGTTCCGTGAACCCATCTGAAACTCCGTTCTGGGAAAGGGTCGATATGTTCCTGATCAAGAACACTATACCGGTTCCCGACTGGAAACGCGCTATTCTCGACTAAGAACATGAAACAGCTGTCCCTCTTCGACTTCCAGCAACTCCGCAACCCGGGCCCCACCGACGTTGTTTCTACCGCGGACGCCGTCATTTCCGAATTGGAACTCACGCCGCCGATCGATACCGAGGTAGTGGCCTCGTACCTTGACGTATCACGAATCGAGGAGATGGAACTCGAGGCTGCGGGGTGCCTCATCTGTGACGGCCGCGACGTTAGCATCCAGGTCAGAGCCTCGGATGGTGTGCCGCGGCAGCGATTCACCATCTTTCACGAGTGCACGCACATCTTCTTTCGGGGCTTCGAGCGACAAACCCGATACCGATGCTCACCGTCCGTCATTCCAGCCCGAGACAAAGATCTCGAAGCTATGTGCGACCAAGGCGCCAGTTCCTTGCTCCTACCGGAGAGGTTCCTGAGAGCCGACCTGATCGAGGCCGACTTCGGCATGGCGACGCTGATGCACGTATCAGACACGTACCAGGCGAGCTTCGAAGCGAGTGGACACCGCATCGTCGACCTTGCGCCCTACCCAATCTTGTTCGTTGTCCTCGAACTCAACCAGAAGCCATCTGAGCGCTACGACCCGCTTGCTGAACCCAAGTTGCGCGTCCGAACCGCCCGCGGTAGCGGTGGCTGGCCATATATCCCGACGCACAAGTCAGTCACCGAGGACTCGCCTCTTGGGCGGGCCCTGCAGGGTGAGGTCGTTCATGAACGGACCACCCTAAACGGACTGGCGAGAGAGCCTGTGCCGAGTGTCGAGGTATCGGCACGTCCAATGCCCCACAGCGGGCGAGAGCGCGTCCTTGCCCTCTACCGCCGCATCCCATAACCAAAAGGAGACCCATGACAAAAAGACACTGCCCCAGACGCCAATGACCGACAGGACCGGTGAATCCATCGGAGATCGGATCCGCAAGTACCGGTGTGAAGCTGGCCTCAGCCTCAACCAACTCGCAACGTCCGCCAAGGTGAGCAAGGGTTATCTTTGGAGCCTTGAGAACGAAGCCGACAAGCGACCATCGGCTAAGACCCTCTACGCCATTGCCGAGGCACTCGGTGTCACCATGAGCACCCTGCTCGGCCGACGGCTACTCACGGAGCAGCCCACCGACATCCCAGAGAACCTGCGCGAGTTCGCCGACGACAAAGGACTTCCCGAAAAGGACGTTCGAATGCTCGCAGGCATTGAGTTCCGTGGCGTACGACCGCAAACCCGTGAGCGATGGGAGCACATCTACAACGCGATCCGGATGAGCCGAGCCTTAGACGAGCAAGTATAGCGGCCAAGACGATTTGATCGAATCTCTGGGCACCCCGATACAGCGCGGCCCGAGGGCGGCTCTCAGGGTCCCGGAGATACAGACGCAAGGAATCTCCAAGCTGCACGCGGCGGATGTCGGCCCTAGTTCGTTATTGGCCGCTGGTCCCCGATTGCGTTGCAGTACTGCGTCGTGAGCCGCAATCCACGATTGCCGGAGTTTCGGGCTCTAGTGTCCCGTAGTAGGAATGGGAACGATGGCAGGAGGTTTCCGTCAATGGACTCCACGTGGGAGTTGTCAATGTGGGATGAGGAGCCTAGGTGCTGAAACCGACGTTGGTTTGTTTGGCCCGTGTCGGTGAGGTCAAGCGGTTTCGCGGTAGTGAGTTGCAGTCTCTCTTAAAGACATCGGAGGTGTCGTGAGGGAGGTGTACCTTGACTACAACGGGTCGTCGCCACTTGATCCGCGTGTTGCCGATGTGATGGTACCGGTCCTCACTGGAGGTGTCGGGAACGCGTCGTCTGTGCACCGTTTCGGGAGGCGTCAGGCAGCGGCCGTTGACGAGGCCCGCGAGCACATTGCAGCCTTAGTGGGTGGTGGTTCGTCGAACGTGGTTCTTACGGCCGGGGCTACGGAGGCCAACAACCTTGCACTCCGTGGAGCGGTGGAAGGCGCACCCGCTGACCGGCCGCGAATCCTGGTTTCGGCGGTGGAGCATGCTTCGGTGCGGCGCACTGCCGAGTGGCTCAATGAGCAGGGGCTTGCGAAGCTCGATGTCATTCCGGCAACCAGTGGGGGCTTCGTCGACCCCGACACGGTAGAGGCGCTGATCGATACCGATGTTTGCCTAGTGTCGGTGATGGCTGCGAACAGTGAGACTGGTGTCATCAACGCGGTGGAGGAGATCTCGCAGCGTGTGCATGCGGTCGGAGCTTTGTTCCACTGTGATGCGACCCAGATGGTGGGTCGATTTGACTTTGACCTTGATCGGGTGAGCGCGGACTTTGTGTCGGTGAGCGGTCACAAGATTTGCGGTCCCGGTGGCGTGGGAGCGTTGGTTGGCACCGGTCGGAGTCTGCGGCGGTTGCAGGCGCTTATTCATGGGGGCGGGCACGAGCGGGGGTTACGATCGGGCTCCTTGAACGTCGCCGGTGCTGTTGGCTTCGGTGCGGCTGCTCGCATTGCAGTCGAGGAGAGGAAATCCGAGTCTGACCGTGTAGGCCGCCTGCGGGATTGTCTAGTGGCTGAGCTGAAGGACAGGATTCCGGGCGTTCACGACAACGGTGACGTGACCCGCCGGCTTCCTAACACGGCCAATCTGCGGTTTGAGGACGCTGATGCGGAAGCAGTGGTCACCAACATGGATCCCGTGGCGGTGTCGACTGGTAGCGCTTGCAGCTCGGGTTCGATCGAACCGTCTAAGGTTCTGCTCGCCATGGGTCTTTCGCGCGAGGCCGCCTTTGAGGCGGTCCGGTTCAGTCTGGGTCGGTTCACTACCGGCGAGGACATCGACACTGCGGTAGAGAGAACTGTCACAGCGGTTGAGTACATTCGGGCAATGAACCGGGAGAACATTTAGATGCGGTTGGTCGATGCGGCGAAGCCCACATTTGCACGGCATGAGACGTTCCACCCTCGGTATGGCTGGTTCCGCAAGGCTTACGCGGAAGCTGCGTGGGATCCCTACATCTTTACCCGGGACTACGCGCCCGCCGTGATCGGTGTGGGCAAGAACATGGTTCGAGCGATCCGGTTCTGGGGTCTTGCGGCGAAGCTGATCGTGGAAGACCCGAAGTCCCCGAACCGCCGCTCGCCGCGTCTCGTACCGACGCGCATCGGCCACGCCCTGTTTGGTGGGTCTGGTTGGGATCGGTACATGGAGGATCCGGGCACGCTGTGGTTGCTGCACTGGTGGCTACTGGCTGCTCCGTCGCGACTCCCGGTGTGGTGGTTGGCCTTTAACGAGTTCAACGCCGTTGAGTTCACCGACGACGACCTTGAGTCAACGACCGCCATCCAACTCGACGCAGTCTCCGACTGGGCCAACCCTCACCCGTCGTCCCTGAAAAAGGACTTGAGCGCCTTTCTACGCACATACGCACCCGCAGAACATTCGCGGCGCACGGGTATCGAAGACCTCTTGGACTGCCCGCTGCGGGAACTCAACCTGATCGACCGTTCGGCCGCAACCGGCCGATACCGATTCACACTCGGAACGAAGGCCTCCTTGCCGTCGGCCATCGTCAGCTACGCCGTGTTGGACTATGTGTCACGTGTCGGTACTGGCGGCAACACCGTCACCCTAAGCCGTCTAGCCCGTGAGCCTGGCGCTCCCGGCCTGGCGTTCAAGCTCACCGAAACCGAATTGCGAACCGCTCTTGAGCCAACCCTCGAACAAACAGATGCGCTCAGCCTCACCACACCAACTGGCGCGGCACAACTCGCTTGGAGCCAAGATCCCGCCGCGGTCGCCAAAACTATTCTCGATAACTACTACAACGCATCACCCACTGATGTTCGGGCCGGGCCTTACGGGGACCAACCTATCGGAGATGACCTCATCGAAATGCTCGGTCTGGGCCGTGAACCGAGTGAGCCGCTGCGCCGTGTCCACGCGTTCGCAGGGGTGCGGTGATGGCGACGCTCGCAGATGCCATCGCGGTCGAGAGCCGGTTCGCCCGTTCAGCAAACCTCGAACGAGATGTCGACAAACGCGAACCCCTTGACGGATACATCGTCACTGCTCGCGCTCTTGATGTCCTGGAGCGGATTACAACCACTGCGGCGCAAGGCACAGCTGGGGGAGCGTGGTCGTTGACTGGTCCCTACGGATCGGGGAAGTCATCACTCGCCTTACTCCTTGACGCGGCTCTCGGCGAAGCCGGCGAGACCCAGGAAGTCGCCCTGCACCTCATCAACGACGCCTCGCCATCGGTTAGTGCTCTGGTCCGACGAGCCCATTATCGCCACGGCACTCACGAGTCGGGTTTCCATCGGGGTCTTGTCACCGCCAACCGTGAACCGCTTAGCCACACCGTTCTACGGGCACTCCACGCCGCAGTGCTACGCAGCTACGGCAAAATCCCTCCGGCCAGCCGGTTCCGCGCGGCGAAGACACTCAGGGGTGCACTCGAAGACGCCTCGGCAAACGATCCCCGCCGCACCGGCCCCTCACCGGCCGCTCTAGTCGAGATCGCCCGCTGCCTGGCGGAGGACGCACCACTGCTCCTAGTCATCGACGAGTTCGGCAAGAACCTCGAAGCGATCGGCGACGGAGGCGCCGCAGATCCCTACCTGCTACAACAACTCGCCGAGGCTGGCCAGGGGTCTGGACTACCCGTCTTCGTGTTGACGTTGCAGCACCTCTCGTTCGAGGACTATTTGGCGGGTTCCGACGGCCCGCAGCGTCGCGAATGGGCTAAGGTGCAAGGCCGCTTCGAGGATGTCGCGTTTGTCGAGTCGGCGGTACAGACTCGTGCATTGATCGGGACCGTGTTCGATGTTGGCGATGACAAGCTGGTTCCACGGATTGAGCGCTGGGCCCAGCATCACGCCAAAGAGATGCGAGCCTTGGGTATCGCCGACCTTGCAGATCCGAAGGTCGTAGCGGGCTGTTACCCACTTCACCCGTTGGCTGCGTTTGTGCTGCCCGAATTGTGCAACCGCTACGGTCAACACGAGCGCACTCTCTTCTCTTTCCTAACGTCCCCTGATTCCGCCAGTGCAGCGTCCTACCTCTCTGTTACGAACGTACCGACACGAGGACCCTTGCCGTCTCTAGGTCTTGAAGTGATCTACGACTACTTTGTTGCCAGTGGAGCGCTCAACCTCTCCACCCCTAGGCAATCGACCCGATGGACCGAAATCGCCACTAGGCTGCGGGATTCCCACGGGCTCACCGAGCCTCAAGTGCGGCTCGCAAAGGCAATCGCTCTACTGAACCTGGTGGCAACCACGGGAACCGTCCGAGCGTCCAAACAGGTGCTCACGCTCGTCGACGCAGACAGCGCAACCACGCTCGACGAACTCGACAGCGCCGGTATCGTTACATACCGCGACTTCGCCGACGAGTATCGAATTTGGCACGGAACCGACATCGACATCCGAAGCCTTCTTGATACAGCCCACCAGCGGGTGCAACGGCAGTCACTCGCCGCGATCCTGTCCGCCACAGTTCCCCCCCAGCCCGTGGTCGCCGCCCGGCACAGCGCAGAACACAATGTGTTGCGAGTGTTCGCGAGACGTTACGCAGACAGCAGCGAGAGCATCGGACCTCTTGACGCCTTCTCCCCATACGACGGCGAAGTGCTTCTAGTAGTGGGAGAGGACCAAACCGCACCGACCGTAGCCCAGTCACTGAACGGTGCTAAACCCGTTGTCGCAGCGGTTCCAGACAACCTGACCGAACTGTCTACCGCAGCTCGCGAGGTCGCCACTGTCACCGACGCCCTCGATGACCCTACCGTGTCCGATGATTGGGTCGCTCGGCTTGAGCTCGGTGAAAGACTGGCTCAGTCACGATCAACGCTAGACAGCGCCATCATCGGAACCTTCAGCGCTGAGGACTGCACATGGATCCTCCTCGGCGAAGAAGAGAACACCATACTCCCAGCCGGACGGGGCAGCGCAGCCCTGTCTGCTGCTGCGGACATTGCCTACTCCTCTACACCGACGGTCCGCAACGAGATGCTCAACCGCACGGACCTCACCTCGCAAGGAGCAAAGGCCCGCCGTCTCCTCCTCAAGGCCATGATCGAACACGGTTCCGATCCAGACCTCGGGCTCGAGGGCTACGGACCCGAGATGGCCATCTACCGAGCATTCCTTGAGCGCACCGGTCTGCACGGCGACGACAAACGCAACGACACCAAGATCTTTCGTGCACCGACTGACCGATCACTGTGCCCTGCCTGGGATGTTCTCGAAACGCATTTCGAACGAGCAAGAGCCCGCCGGCTCAACCTTGGCGACATCTACGCGGCGCTGCTCTCACCGCCAATCGGAATGAAGGCGGCAGTCGTTCCCGTCTTCGTTACGGCCGGGTTACTCGCCTTCGCCGACGAGATCGCGATTTACGAACACGGCACCTTCAAACCTCTGCTCACTATCGAGATCTCCGAGCGGTTGGTGAGCAACCCTGGCCATTTCGATATAAAGCACTTCGCCAACACAACCGGGGCGCGGCAGCAAGTAATTGACGCGCTTGCACGACGGTTCGAAGTCCTGCCGAGGTTCCGTAAGCAGCGGGTCGCCAACGTGCTCGCAATCGTTGGTCACATGGTCTCTCGGATCGGCCAACTCGAAAATTACACACTCCGTACCACCAACATCACAGCGACAACGCGAAATGCTCGGGACGCCCTCGTTGTCGCAGTCGAGCCTGATGAGTTACTCTTCGTCACACTCCCGAAGGCTCTCGGATTCACGCCCGTCGAACCGGGCAACAAGACGTATTGGAACGCCCGCGCATACGCCGACAGCGTCGGCGACATGATTGATGAACTCACCGACTGTTACGAGCGCCTCCTCACAGACCTCCTCAAACTCCTCCTCACCGAAAGCGCCGAGACGAGCCGCCGAGTCGTCAGTGGCCAGGCAGCTGCCCTCGAAGGAGAGGTCCTCGACCCCGCGGTGCGAGCCTTCGTCATGACGCTTGCCAACGACAGCGTCAACAGTGACTCGGATTGGATCGAGGCGGTCGCGACGGTGGTCGGCAAGAAAGCGCCGAAGGAGTGGACTGACGACGATCTGCGCCGGTTCCGACGGGAACTTCCTGAACACCTCGCCTCATTCCAACGCCTCTTAGCCCTCCACGCCGATCAGCGGACCCACGGTAGGGGAGCCTTCGATGCCCTCCGTGTCACGGTTACCCGCTCCGACGGCAGCGAACACGTCCGCCTCGTGGGAGTAGACCACGATCAACGCCAGCACTTAGAAGGAGCGCTCAACAGCGTTCTCGATAAACTAACCAACCTCACCGGCTCCCCACAACGGGCGCACAACTCGCTGCTTGCGCTGCTCGGTGAGCGGCTGCTACCCACCCAGGGCAACGTTGACGATAACTTAGAGGATTCGACTGACCACGGTGAGACGAGATCACATCATGGCTGAAACCACCCGGCACATCTGCGGCATCTCCGGCGGCAAGGACTCCAGCGCCCTAGCCGTCTACCTCCGCTACAAGGTGTCGGACATGGAGTACTTCTTCTGCGACACCGGCGCCGAACTACCCGAAACCTACGAATACCTCACCCGCCTCGAAGTGATCCTTGGCCAGCCCATCATCCGGCTCAACGCCTCGCGCGGATTCGACCACTGGTTCGAGGTATTCAGAGGGGCCCTCCCGTCACCACAAATGCGCTGGTGCACCAAGAACATGAAGATCAAACCCATCGAGGAATGGATAGGCGAAACGCCCGCGATCTCCTATGTGGCCATCCGAGCCGACGAGTCAAACCGCAAGGGATACATCTCCACCAAACCCAATATCGAGACCCGCTTCCCCTTCATCGAAGACAACATTGACCACGATGGCGTTATGCGAATCCTCGAAGACGCCGGAATCGGACTCCCCGCGTACTACGAATGGCGAACCCGCTCCGGCTGTTACTTCTGCTTCTACCAGCGCAAGGCCGAGTGGATCGGCCTTTCCGAACGCCACCCAGAACTGTTCGACCGGGCGGTCGCGATCGAGCAGAAGGTCCTCCAGGACGCCGGCGCCGACGGCGATGCAGACTTCGGTGACCGAGCCATGCGCGGTCGCCAATACACCTGGTCCGGCGGCGAAACCCTCCTTGAGCTCCGGTCCCGCCGCGACGAAATCCTCGAACGCCATGAAGCAGCCAAGGTCCGGGTCAAAAAGACCAGAGCCAACGTCCCCCTAATCGAAGCCCTAAGCGAAGCGCTAGACGAGGATGACGACACGCAACCATGCACCGTGTGCGCGCTATGAGCGGGACCACAGCGTCCCTGACGCAGTACTCCTTTGAGCATCTGATCGCAAGAGCTGACGACGAGACACTCCAGCAGCTCGTGGGACGCCACGCTGTTCGGCTCCTTGATGCTCTCGACCCCAAATTGACCTCCCCCTCTCGCCTTCGCGAGATTTGCCTTCAACTTCATTCCCCACTGGAGTTGTTACGCGATCGGAAGACTCGAACCTTGCTCCTCGCCCTGCTGCCGCGTGAACAGGCGCAGAATCTCGCAAATCTCCTAAGTCTGGGAGAACCCGATCCATACACGAGTCTCCTCACTCTCAAGATCCGTCGTGAGTCAAATTCAGAGCGCAAGTTGTTGGATTTTCTTAGCGTTATACCATACGTCAGACCTTCACCACAAAAGCCAGACTCCATATCCGAAGTAACGTCAAGTTATCTGCTGTTTGATCACCAACGCAGCGCTCGTCGTCGTGTCCTGGGGGTTCTGAATGGTCCAAGACCTCGTGTCGTCCTTCACATGCCTACAGGTTCGGGAAAGACTAGAACCGCGATGCATATCGCGACTGACATCCTGAGACAGCATGAACCGACAGTTGTCGTATGGCTCGCATACAGTGAAGAGCTTTGCGACCAAGCAGCTTCTGAGTTCAATAGGGCATGGGAGTGCCTTGGAGATCGCCAGATCAATGTTCATCGGTATTGGGGAGGAACATCCGACCTGAGCGTCGAGAGTGTTCGTGATGGGTTTCTTGTCGCCGGACTCGGAAAAATGTTTGAGCGTGCGAGACGCGATGGGGACTTCATATCGCGTCTCGCCGATCGCTCATCACTCGTCATCATTGATGAAGCACATCAGGCGATAGCACCGACCTACCAGTTCCTCTTGGACTATCTCGTTGAACGTCGAGATGACACGGGACTTCTCGGACTGACGGCGACGCCCGGCCGAACGTGGAACGATCCCGCAGCGGATCTGGAACTCGCTGCGTTCTTTCGACATCAGAAGGTTTCGCTTCAAGTCGCTGGCTACGACAGTCCGGTTGAATATCTGATTGAGAATGGTTATTTGGCATGCCTCCACTTTCGTTCGATGCCGTACCACGGAGGTGGTCAACTAACAGCTCGTGAACTACGGAATCTCTCAGCGTCACTTGATGTTCCTGTGTCGATTCTGAGGCGACTAGCAGAGGATGAGAAACGCAATATGATCGTAGTCGACGCTGTGGAGGAGCTAGCGGGCCGCCATCCGCGTACGCTAGTCTTCGCTGCGACCGTTGATCACGCCAGGTTGATCGCGACCGTGCTTCAGGCCCGCCATATAGACGCCGTAGCCATTACATCCGACACGCCGAGAGATGAGCGGAGCCGTACCCTTGCCCGATTCAAGAGTCAGTCACCCGAGCCAATGGTCCTGTGCAACTTTGGTGTTTTGACTACTGGCTTCGATGCACCCAGGACCAGTGCCGCAGTCATCGCGCGGCCGACCAAGTCTTTAGTGCTCTATAGCCAGATGATCGGACGTGCGACAAGAGGACCTCGGGCGGGTGGGAACGCTGATGCTGAAGTAGTATCGGTAGTCGATTCAACCTTGCCCGGATTCGGAGAATTATCGGAGATGTTCAGCAACTGGGAGGATGTCTGGAGTGAGTGAGTCCCAACATGAGTTAGTGCCTACCTCGCTTGCGATAGCTGCGATGCGCGATAGCGGCTACCGGAACACTGCGTACGCTATCGCCGAGTTGATAGACAATGCGATTCAGGCAAAAGCGCGGAGCGTTGAGCTGCTGTGTTACGAACGCCAACAGTATGTCCAACAGCGTACTAGGCGTAACATACATAAGATAGCTGTTCTTGATAACGGGACTGGGATGTCGTCGGATGTGCTCTCTGCGGCACTCCAGTTCGGGAATGGTCAATATCTAACAGATCGTAGTGGGATAGGACGTTTTGGAATGGGTTTGCCTAGCTCTTCTATTTCTCAATGTAGACGGGTTGAAGTCTGGACCTGGCAGAACGGTACAGAAAACGCTATCTATTCGTTCATCGATTTGGCTCTAGTCGAGGCAAAGAAACAATCAACCGTCCCTACACCCGAGCCAAGAGAGATACCGGTCGAGTGGCTATCTATTGGTGACACCTTCGGCACTACAGGTACATTGATTGTATGGTCCGAGCTTGATCGGTGTCCTTGGAAGACTGGCAACACGATCATAAATAATTCTGAGTTCCTTGTTGGCCGGATGTATCGCAAATTCATCGAGACGAATAGAACAAGCATTCGCCTCGTAAGCTTCACTAATGATCCTGTTATCGACATTAGTCAAGATAAGTTTGTGGAGGTCAATGATCCCCTCTATTTGTTGGTACCTAGCTCGACTCCTGACCCGTTTGGTGAGGAGTCGATGTTTCGGCCCGATGGAGATGCATGGGAGATAGACACCGAGATATCTTATCGGGATCAAGTCTTTCCGGTTACAGCTCGCTTTTCGATAGCGAAAGAGGAAGCTAGGAACAAGCGTAACGCAGGAAATACTCTATATGGACGCCACGCGAAACGCAATGTGGGAATCTCTCTTGTCCGAGCAGAACGCGAGCTGGAGCTAGACATGTCGTTGGTGATTCAATACGATACGCGGGAGCGGTGGTGGGGTGTTGAGGTGACATTTCCACCAGATCTGGATGAGATCTTTGGCGTCACAAACAATAAGCAAGCTGCGCTCCATTTTACCGAAGTCGGTTTGATGCTCGACGAAATCCTAAGTGAGGCAGATTCAATAACCCAGTTGAAGGAGATGATGGCAGAGGATGAGGATCCCCGAGGTCCGTTAGTTGAGATCATGCATATGATTCAGAAGCGACTAGATTCACTCCGATCCTTGATTCAGGTGCAGACGAAGGGATTTGACACATCGAAGCGCCATGATGACGATTCGCCTGAAGCCCACGGTACTGATGCAACAAGAACCCGGCAGGCTGAGGGACATCACGGGGCGAGTGATGCGGATGAAGCGTTGCCTGCAGGTGATCGGGAATTAATTCTTATACAGGAACTACTGGACTCGGGCCTTTCGGAGAAACAGGCGTCCGAATTGGCGGCTCACACAGTTAAGCAGGACTTCAAGTTCGTCTTTATGGATGCCGATATAGAGGGCAGAACGTTTTTTTCAGTTAAGTCTTCGGCAGGCGAGATTCTGATTAAGCTAAATATCAATCACCCTGCGTATCGACATCTTGTGGAAGTTCTGGAAGACGATCCAAGTCGTGACTTAGACAAGGAAGAACTGCTGGATCGCTTAACAAGGGCTAATCGTGGCCTACGCCTGCTTCTAATGGCATGGGCTAGATTCGAGGATGAGGCGTATCCTGACTCAAAGAAGAGAGACATTCAAGATCTGAGACACGACTGGGGAATTGTCGCAGCTGACTTCCTACGGAATGATGAGTGAATGATTCGGCTGGTCCGCGCGGCATCGGTGCCACACTCGAACGGCTGTGTTCAGAGTCGAGATGTGAATTGTTGCTCGTTGCGCCCTTCATCAAAGCATCCAGTCTTGGCCGTCTTCTGCGAGACATTGCCGAGGGAGTAAATCTATCGGTCGTCACCAGATGGAAACCGAACGAGATTTGTGCTGGCGTGTCAGATCTTGAGACTTTCGACGTTGTACGAGAGAATCAGGGACAGCTATTCCTGCGACAGGACCTTCATGCCAAGTACTACCGCGGAGATGACCATATCCTCATCGGCTCTGCGAATGTAACCGCGGCCGCTCTGGGATGGTTAGAGAGGTCGAATCTTGAACTGTTGGTCACGGTCACCCCGAGCGAAGGTGAAGTGGGTGACTTCGAACGATCTCTTTGGCCAGGAACGGTTCTCGTAGATCGCAGCATTCTTGACATGATGCGATCAGCTGTCAAACAGTGCATTTCACAAGAGATCCTTAAACCGGAGTCGGACTGGCAAGAATGGTCTGGTACGCATGCGGATCTAGAACACTGGGTACCGGTTTTACGTAGTCCCTCCGATCTCTACCGTGCGTACACTGAGGATGAGGGAACGCTGTCAAGCAGTGCGCTTGCTGCCGCTAAATATGACCTGGCGATATTGCAGCCGCCCGTGGGCCTACCTGAAGACGCCTTTCACGAAGTCATTGCGGCGATGCTAGTAACGTTACCGGTCGTCCAGTTGGTCGACCAGTGTGTCGTGACACCTCAGCGGTTTGGTCAGGTACGAGATGTCTTGCGTGCTCACCTCGGATTAACTCGTGACGAAGCCGAGGCAGGATGGCAAACACTCATTAGATGGTTACGGTATTTCTTGCCGCATCGTTACATCTATTCGCGCCCTCGCTACACGGAGGTCATGGCGAGGGCAGATGGAACGGTTCCGAATGGTTGAGAACGACTCAGATCGGGGCGTACGCTAACGCTCGCACCTCCACGACTTACCCTGAGCCAATCATGACGAGTATAGAGAATCGCTGTTGTCACCAGCCGCCACATGCACGGTCGATGGTTTCGGAATCTGCTATCGGCTGATTGTTACTCAAGATCCGCCCAGATGCGGTCCCAAGCCAGCAATGCGAGTCGCTTTCCTCGCTCGTTGATGTAGGCTCTGTCGATTACTTTAGCCTGATGGGTTGCGACGAACTTACAGAATGGCATGAATTCAGTGGACTCCAGCAGGGATTTCGACTTTGCCCCAAGCGCGAACAGATCTCCCTTCTTTAATGCAGCAATCCGGTCGTCCTTGTCGGTCATCGACACCATTTGGAATACCTGTCGCTTGAATGACCAGTGCTTTCTCCCGAGGAGTCCATTGAGATTCGCTGGTAGAAGTGTGAGGTTTCCGAGCTTGTTGATGTCAGCCTCTTCATACAGTTCCGATGCGTAGCTTGAATCGGTTGGTCGCCGGTTCTTTGGCGCGATGTGCTCTACCGTGTAGTGCGCTCGCCAGATCTCAAGCGACAGAGTTGGCCACGATCCCTTTGTTCCCCGTACGGCGTGCCCAGGTGCCTCAGGGTCGTTAACGGCATCGTCGTGTGCGCAGAGCAGTATGTATCGGGCTAGGACCCGTGCGGTTTCGTATAACTGCTGGCCGTTGATTCGCGACGACCAAGAGAGGGCGTCGTCGACTTCCAACCTGCTATTCAGGAGGCTCCGCAATGCAGACTTGACCTCCTCGGGTGTCGGCATTGCTGAAACTGCTGTCGCTGATCTTGCCAAGGGTGGTAGCGACGTAGCCGACAATCCCGCCTTGATTAACCCTCTGTGGATGCCGTCGATCCCTCCGGTCGTCGTGCGGCTTGACCGCCAGATTGTCCAGAAGGCCAAAGCGGCACGGACAACTGTTCGGAAGTCCTCCGCAGATTTTGTAGTTCCGAGTTGCTCTGCACGTTCGAAGTACCGCACCAGGAGTGGTACCACAATCAAGTGCTTGGAGGTCTTGAGGACTTCTAGAGTCAGGCGGTCCGCTGGAGTGCCGGTCGCGATGAGCGGGGACGCTGCGTCCTCCCACACATCACTGAGGAACGTAGCGGTGTCGGCGATCCCTTCAACGAATATCCGCCTAGCTTCAAGATCTTTCGCCTTGTCGTACGCAGTTCTGAGGTAACGTCGCTGCTCAAGCATGCTGTGAGCAAGTTTCGTACCGTCTTGGCCTAGTGCAAACGATGTTAGCAAAGAGGACACTCGTTTAGATCTTTCGGTTGCCTGAAGCTCGTCAGGCGCGTACTGGCTTACCCGCTGAAACCCGTTATCGGAGCGTGAACCGATGTAGGAGTCGAGCCCACCCTCGGCCGTTACTGCAAGGGGACGCAGCGTATCGATGGGGGTCAGGGGCTGCCCAGTTGTATTTAAAGGTTCAAAGAGCGAGAACGCCGTGTCTTCGTCTGGTGCCCTAACGTCGATCAAGATCACCTGGTTCAGGAGGAACTGTCCAAAGACAGCTATGCGGATCGCTTCGAGCATTGCCGTGTCCGCCGTCGCGGGTGCAAGTGGAACATCTGCCGGAACGCTAGGTAATAGCCGATTCAAGGTTGAGAGATCCGATGAGAAGGACACGTCCTCCAGCATTGAGCCCTCTTCGGTCCCATCTACGACACGAGCCAGGTAATCGTCGATGCTGTCGATCACCAATTGCAAGTGTGGGCGCTTCGCGTATGAACCTAGTGCTCCTCCCCCGATCTCGTGCCGAGCCAAGTCATGAAGATAGAACGCGACGTCGCTGTCGTACCTCGCGTTTGTTTCTTGATCGCCCCACATGTCCGTGTCCTGTCGGATGAGGCGTGGAAGAAGCTTAAAGGCACCGGCAGCGGACGGCAGATTAACCCAAAGGCAAGACTTGAGCTGAGAATCCAGATTTTGCAGATTCGCGTCGATCCAGTTGATCGCGGGCGAGCTTGTTAGGTTTTGTATTGCTTGCTCTGAACGAAGCACGAGGAAACGTACCTGACCAAGCATGAAGAGCATCGTTGCTAGCCGTTGCTGGCCATCAACGACATGAAGTACTTGCGCAGGAAGGGCAGTGTTTATCTTGGGAGATACGGAGGTCCGACCTTCGAAGAGAATCGCAGAACCGAGAAATGTCGGAGGCCCGGGTGATTGCGCGGCCCTGTTAAGGCCTGCATGGATATCTTCGAAGAGGCGGTCAATTTGGTCTGCCCCCCAGGTGTAGGAACGCTGGTACACAGGAACGTAGAAAGCCTGACCAGGCCGGAGCAGACCGAGCATGGTCTGCGATTCCGCCGGGAAGGAGGGGGCCTGGGACATGGATTAGGATCTTCCCAGGACGACTACGACTACCGATGGCGCGAGTCTCCGTTCAGCGGCGCTCCCTAGCTTCGTCCATGAGCGGGGTGCTTCCAATGAAGCGATATTCACTGCAGTCCTCGGAACATGGCTGCACCGTATCAGTCAATCGCTCACACGACGGGGCGCCTCCTTCGTGCCCCATCCCAGCGTGCTGAAGCGCTTACCGAACCTACACTCCGCCGTGGTAGCTGTCTCAATTTGTTTCGCTATGCACGGTGAGACTCGACCGGTATTAGCAACTCTCGAAGATCGGGGTCATGACGAAGCGACGAAGATCGCGCCGCGCTCAAAGATCCATTCCAGTCGACCGAGGGTGTGATTCTCGTAGCCATGCAGTTGCCCTACCGCTTCAAGGTAGACAGTTTCATCACGCGTGAGGCATCACTAGGTGCTGCCTCCGGCTGGCTTGGCAACAGGAGATTGCCTCTGTCGGTGGCGCCGGTTCCGGCTCGGTGTGGCTGCACCGATGGCCTCCGTACCATGTCTGCGAGAGCCCGAGACAGGAGTTGAACCTGCGACCTGCTGTTTACAAGACAGCTGCTCTACCAACTGAGCTACTCGGGCGTTGCCTCAGGGTAAAGCCATTTACGCCGATCAGCGCCGAATTTTGGGCTGCGGTTCCCATTGCGCGCCGTGATCTGTCAAGCTAAGGCATACTTGGCACTCACCTACGAGGAGCACAGCCGATGACAGCACCTGGGCGTTACGCCGCATCTGACAACTCGTTCACCAAGTCGACGGCGACAGCCGCCGCGAGAGGCGGCGTATTGATCGTCATTGCGATCGTCATCGGTGTGCTTTTGTTATGGCAGGGATTCGATGGTGGCGATCCCCCCACCACCGCGGGAGACGATTCCGAAGGGACTGCCGACGACATGGAGGAGGAAGAAACCCCGCCGACCACCTCGAGTGATGACTCCGACGAAGGCGACAACGGGGTGACGACTTCAACCACGACCACACTCGCCCCGATCATCGTTGACCCGCCGAATTCGGTGAAGGTCGCAGTCCTCAACGGCCGTGGCGAGACGGGCTTGGCGAGATCGCGTTCGGGTCACTTGACGACCGCTGGGTACGTGTCGATTGCTGCCAACGCTGATACGAGCGACAAAGAGTTCAGCCGGGTCTATTACACGCCCGGATATGCAGATGAAGCCGAACTGGTAGCGGTGGCTTTGAACGGATCGCCTTCCGTCATCGAAAGGGCACCTGCTGATCCGCTTACCTTGGTGAGTGAGGCCTTCCGAGAAGCCGCCACCGACTACCACATCTATGTTGTGCTCGGTGCCGACGCGGTTCTCGGCTGACCAAAAAACACTGCTCGCCTGACCTTGGCAGACCCTTACCTTGGTAGACCCTGCTCCTGGTAAACAAGGCGCGCTCTGAGACGATGGGCCAAACTGGGCTGTGCGTGTTTTGGCCTGCCCCGACAAGTTCCGAGGAACAGCGACTGCCGTTGAGGTAGCGGAGGCTGTGGCCGCAGCGGTGTCCAAGTTTGGCTGGGAGTGCGTGATTCAGCCCATGGCCGATGGAGGCGAGGGCACCTTGGAAGCATTCGGTGGGGCGAACCGGACGACCGCGGTTACAGGACCCGACGGCTCATCGGTGCAAGCCGAATGGCATCTGAACGGAAAAGTGGCCGTGATCGAGATGGCTCGGGCGTCGGGATTGAATCTGGTAGGGGGCGCAGAGTCGAACGATGCGATGGAGGCGACGACCGCTGGGACCGGAGAGTTGATCTCGGCGGCGGCAGACTGCGGCGCGACCAAGATCATTGTCGGCCTCGGAGGATCGGCCACCACAGACGGCGGTATGGGAGCGCTACGGGCGATGGCGCCCTTGGCTCGCTATCGCGGTGTCGACATCGAGGTCGCGGCCGACGTGCGAACAAAGTTCATCGACTCGGCGGCAGTGTTCGGTCCACAGAAGGGGGCATCTGCGGCGCAAGTTGCGTTACTGCGGGGTCGACTCGTCCGGTTGGCCCAGGTTTATAGCGCCGAACATGGCGTGGAAGTGACCGATGTGCCCAGAAGTGGTGCAGCCGGTGGCCTTGGGGGAGGGTTGTTCGCTGTTGGCGCAAACCTGTGCGATGGGTTCGAGTTGATCGCTGATTCGGTGGGTCTCTATGACCAGATAGAAGAGGCTGATCTGGTGATCACAGGAGAGGGCTGCTTAGACGCCACATCTTTCGAAGGAAAGGTCGTGGGAGGCGTGGCGGAACTGGCCCGACATGCCGGTGTGCCGGTAGTGGCCATCGTGGGAAGGGCGACGCTCGATGTCGCCGGCTTGATCTCGACCGTGGACTTGACGGAGAAATATGAAGAACGTGCCCGCAATGACACGCTCAAGTGTGTCGAATTGGCAACCCGTGATTGGCTCAGCGCTTGCCTTTGACGTTGATGACCCATCCCGCCATAGCAACCACGATCAACACGAACAGACCGAATTTGAGTATCCCTGCAAGCGAGCCGACCAACCATTGAACAATGGTGATCACGCCGAAAACAGCCAGCGCAGCGATCACGACAACCGCAGGAAGGGGCAATCCGCTCGCCTTACTTGATTTGCTCATGTTCTTAGCGTAGTTCACGGTCGTCTCAAAGTGGCCGGTGACTCAAGATGGCCCATGTCTCAAGATGGCCCATGTCTCAAACTGGCGGAACGCGCGATCAGAATCAATTCCCGATAGCATCGGTCGGGAATTGGTCTAGGGCGTCGAGATACGCCGATTAGCAAGGAATAGACACCACCATGAGCGTCATTATTCGAGTCCCAGCCACGCTGCGAGCCTTAACTGCAGGCGAATCCGAAGTCGCGGTTGAAGCCGGCACGGTAGCGGCCGTGATCAATAATCTTGAACACTCACATCCAGGGTTCAAGGAGCGCATTCTCGACGATGCCGGTGAGTTGCGTCGCTTCGTGAACCTTTTCGTCAGCGATGACGACGTCCGGTTTCTCAATGGGCTCTCCACCGAGGTGGCTGCGGGAGAAACACTGAGCATTGTGCCTGCAGTCGCAGGTGGATAATTCGCTGTCTCGGTAGTTGCGATTTTGGTGTCTCCCAGATTGAATTAGCACTCGCGGCACGAGAGTGCCAGCGATGATGTATCTGCCAGCGACGAATCTGGAGTAATTGTGGCGAAGACCATTCAATTCGATGAACAAGCACGACGTGGCCTCGAAGCGGGGATGAACCAACTCGCCGATGCTGTTCGAGTAACCCTCGGCCCCAAAGGCCGCAACGTGGTGCTCGAAAAGAAGTGGGGCGCTCCCACCATCACCAACGATGGTGTTTCCATCGCCAAAGAAATCGAACTCGAAGACCCCCACGAACGCATCGGGGCCGAGTTGGTCAAAGAGGTCGCCAAAAAGACCGATGACGTAGCGGGCGACGGCACCACCACAGCCACCGTCTTGGCTTGGTCGATGGTGCGTGAAGGTCTGCGCAATGTTGCCGCAGGCGCCAACCCGATGTCGCTGAAGCGTGGTATTGAGCAGGCTGTCGAAGTCGCCGTTGCTTCCATCGCCGACAACGCCCACGACGTATCAGACGACAAGGAACAGATCGCCAACGTTGCGGCCATCTCCTCGGCAGATCCAGAGATCGGCTCAACGATCGCCGATGCCATCGACAGCGTCGGCAAAGACGGTGTCATCACTGTTGAAGAGGGCCAGACTTTTGGTCTTGATCTCGACTTCGTTGAAGGTATGCGCTTCGACAAGGGCTATATCTCCCCCTACAGCGTCACCGACACCGAGCGCATGGAAGCCGTGCTCGACAACCCTTACATCCTCCTTGTCGGCTCGAAGATCTCCGCTGTGCGTGATCTCGTGCCTGTGCTCGAAAAGGTGATGCAGTCCAGCCGACCGCTGCTGATCATTGCCGAAGATGTTGAAGGTGAAGCGCTCGCCACGCTCGTGGTCAACAAGATCCGCGGCACCTTCACTTCGGTCTCGGTCAAAGCCCCGGGTTTCGGTGAACGCCGCAAGGCCATGCTCCAAGACATCGCCATCCTCACCGGTGGTCAGGTTGTCTCTGAGGAAGTCGGCCTCAAGCTGGAAGGCGTAACCCTTGAAATGCTCGGCGAGGCCCGCAAGATCGTGGTCACCAAGGACGAAACAACGGTCATTGAAGGTGCCGGTGATGCTGCGGATGTAGCAGGTCGAATCAATCAGATTCAAGCTGAGATCGAAAACACCGATTCGGACTACGACCGTGAGAAACTCCAAGAACGCCGTGCCAAGCTCTCCGGTGGGGTAGCCGTACTCAAAGTCGGTGCCGCCACAGAGGTTGAGCTCAAGGAGAAGAAGCATCGCATTGAAGACGCGGTGTCAACCACCAAGGCTGCCATCGAAGAAGGTGTGGTCGCCGGCGGTGGAACCACGCTGATTCGTGCCCAGGCCGCCGTGCGTGATGCCATTGCTGATATCGCCGACACTGATGAGCAGGTAGGTGCCCGGATCGTGGCCAAGGCCCTCGAAAGTCCGCTCTACCAGATTGCGGTCAACGCAGGCATGGAAGGCGGAGTCGTTGTGGACAAGGTGCGCAACCTTGAGGGTTCCACTGGCCTCGACGCGGCCACCGGCGAATACGTCGACCTGATCGCTGCGGGAATCATTGATGCGGCCAAAGTGACTCGTTCGGCGTTGCAGAACGCTGCTTCGATCGCCGCGTTGTTCCTCACTACAGAGGCTGTCATTGCCGATGCGCCAGACGATTCAGCAGGCCCCGCTATGCCTGACATGGATTTCTAAATCCCTGAACCCGGGAGAAGTTGTAGTCGATGAGTGGGGCTGAACTGCATTCGGTTTGCGAGGCGCTGGCCCCCTTGGTCGGCGTTTGGCGAGGTACAGGCGACGGTCATTATCCGACCGTCCCTGACTTCTCGTATCTCGAAGACCTCGAGTTCTCCCATATCGGGAAACCGTTTTTGGCCATGACGCAACGCACCCGCGACCCGCTCAGCGACGCACCGCTGCACTCCGAGGTCGGCTTTCTCCGACCACAACCTCGTTCGGGCATGGAACTTGTGCTCACGCAACCGACGGGAGTGGTGGAGATCCATACCGGCACCGTCGCTGAAACCGGGAGTTCTCTGGTAGTCGATCTACGCACAGAACGAGTGGAGGGGACGCGCACCGCTAAACCGATCACAGAAGTTCGTCGTCGGCTTGAAGTTTCCGGCGACACACTGATCTCAGAGATGTGGATGGCTGCTATGGGGCAGCCACTCACGCACCATCTGCGAGCAGAATTGTCGCGTGTCGATGATCGCCGAGGCGCATGGGATCTGCGTCTGCCCGGTTCGCCCTGAGCGGGTGCAAGACTGAGCGGTAGTGTGGACTCGTGAGTCGCTCGCGTAGTCAACATCGGCTTGTCAAGCCGTGGTCACCTACACAGTCGATTAGCGGGCGCTCGAGCGCGGAGTTGGCGACCGAAGAACCGATGGCAATTGAACTCGACGGCGTTCGTGTGGCCACAACCATGCGCACACCAGGTCACGATTTTGAGTTGGCAGCTGGATTCTGCCACACCGAGGGGCTACTCGACGGAAATCCGGTATTGACCGTCAAGTACTGCGAAACAGACTCTGCGCTGGCCACAGAATTCAATGTGGTGAGTGTCTCCACGGGAGGCAAAGCCCCCGTTCCCACGCCACGACTCACGGCCACAACCTCATCATGCGGGTTCTGCGGCACCGACGATATCGATGAACTCGCCAGCAAGCTCGACCCGGTTTCAGGGCCCGCTCTCGATTGGCAGGTTCTGGCAGACGCTCCCGACGCGATGCTCAAAGAGCAGGTCCTGTTCACCCAGACGGGAGCAGTCCACGCGGCGGGGGTGGTCAACCCGGATGGGACCGTCACCACTACCCGTGAGGATGTCGGTCGACACAATGCCGTCGACAAGATGGTCGGCCGCTTGCTGTTTGATGGGCAGCTACCAGCCCGAGGCGCAGCCGTGGTGGTAAGCGGCAGAGCCAGTTTCGAGCTGGTCCACAAAGCTTGGGCTGCGGGCTTTCAAGCCTTGGTTTCGGTGAGCGCTCCGACAGCTCTGGCCGTTGCCACTGCCGAGCGGGCCGGCATGCAACTCGCCGGCTTCGCCCGAGGCGGATCACTCACCGTCTACGTCGACGTATGATTCGAAAGGGCAGCTGGTGCGGCGGGCCACCTATGTGAGAATTCGCCATTCGCTCTTGCGATGGTTACCCGACTAGAGATCGATGAGTTGATACTCGGGTCCTGAGAAGGGTTCGTAGTTGGCGGGCCAAGGAGCGGACAGTCGACAGATTAAGCGCATATACGGTGCAACCTTGGACGGGTTGACATGCTCAACGGTGACGGTCACAGCGTCGTGATCGTTGAGTTCGCGGAGGTCGTGGACCGTATCCACCAGATAGTTAGGTACCCAGCCCAAGGGTTCGCCGCTCGTAGAGTCGATGAAAATTGCGAAGCGGTTTACTTCGTTGTCGGGTTCATCTCTGAGTGTGAGACGATCACCAGTTCGCAACTTGGCCACCGCTTCCGAAGCTCCGTCTCGGTGGCGGATGCCTCTCGCAAAGAACAGGGTGGTGAGATCACCGCTGGCCGTGCGGACCGGCGGGGTGAACACCTCGATACGGTCGGTCAACTTCCGTCCCTCATTGCGGGCCATGACCTCGAACGGATCGGTTTCCAGGTTGAGACCTAGTTTCTCCAAGTAATCACCGTAGTCGGGGCGCTGACGAGGCATCTGTCGCTTGCGGAAAACGGGGAACAGTTCCTCAGACTCGTAGACCCGGTGGAGGTCGGGTAGCCCCGGCAGGAGTGGGAATCCTTCCTCCGTCAAGTGCTCCGCGCTCTTGAAGTAAACGAACTGGAATGATTGAGACCCCTCGCAGACGCGCCGGGTGAGACGACCCACGGGATAGATCAAACCCTCAGGGTGGCGCCAAGTGACGAATAGGTGCTGCTCGCTCATGTGATTCGACTTTATCGATGAGGTATGACAGGGCGTTGCATCGGGTCCGGGTGCACTAGGGGAACCTTGCAAGTCGCTGGGATCCTAGGAACTGGGCCGGTGAGTCCGTTCGACTATTTCTACGACAGGTCCGACCAGTCCGGTGTAGAACGATCCAAACTCGGCGTAGATGGCCGACGCAGTGTCGTAACGCATCGTGTACACGGTGTCTTTCAGATCGTCGAGGTTGGTCCCGAACAACGTGACCCCCCATTCCCAATCGTCAAGCCCGGTCGATGCGGTGATCAACTGAACGATGCGACCCGCGAACTTGCGCCCCGAGGTGCCGTGCTCGTACATGAGTTCCTTGCGTTCATCAAAGGTCAAGCGATACCAGTTCTGGTTCTCGTTACGCCGTTTAGTCATCGGGTAGAAGCACCAGGCCGACTTTCCTGGCGGCGGCAACTCCGGATAGAGCCGCATGTTTTTCATGTCTTCGCCGAGTCCTAGGGCGTATTCGGAGAGTTCGGTGATCGACACGAAGCTGTCCACAACCTCAAGGCCGGCGTTCACGAGGCTGGTCTGCAGATCACGCAGCGGCCAACCCTCGCGATGAAGCGCCATAAAGCAAAGTTCAGCCTTGTGACCAAGAACGGCCACGGTCACCACCTGAACCCCCGCCGCTTGAGCAGCCTCGACGGAAGCCACGATTGCGTCGTTGTCGGCCGCAGCGGTGCGTTTGGCGAACAGATGAACGACAGTAAGTCCCTCTGCTGTGGTCACAGGTTCAAGCATGTCCCCAATGTTACGGGACCGCCGCTACAGCGACTCAGTCCCTGCTACACAAGCGGCTCGGTCGGCCACCCAGTTTTAGGCTCAGCTGCTCACATAGCCTTGGAGTTGGTCGTTTGCGATCGCTGCGGGGTCTCGGTCGGCGGGGTCACCGAAACCGCCGCCGCCGGGCAGTTCAAGGATCAGGCGACGGTCCGCGGGAACGGTCTCTTTGCCCTTGATTGGGAATGGGCTGCCATCGTCGAGATACACCGCGCCGGCGGCTCCATCGCTCCCACCGTTACGGCCCCGTGCGGGGTTGGCGACCCGGTCGAACATCGCCGAGAACTCAAAGAGGTAGCCATCGGTCGGACCGACTTCGATGATCTGGCCCAGACCGCCGCGTTGCCGGCCGGCGCCGCCGCTGTCGTTACGGATCTCCTTACGCCAGATAATGATCGGCCCGACCTGCTCGGTCGCTTCGACCGACATCGTGCGCACACCCGACGGGAAAGCAGTGGCGGTGAGTCCGTCGAGGCTGGGACGAGCTCCGGTTCCGCCACTGTTGAACATCAACAGCTCAACAGGCGGTTTGGGATCATCGACGTTGGCGGTTCGGGCGCTGGCCTGAAAGTTCCACAGCGCCCCCGAACCTTCGGCTGGTATGCGATCAGGAAGCGCTGCGGCGACCGCACCAAGGCACAAGTCGGTTACAAAGTGTCCGATCACATGACGAACCGCCACCGGATCAGGGTGTTGTGCGTTGAGAATCACCCCTGGTGGCGCGCTGACGGTGAAGGGTTCAAGCGAAGCAAAGTTGTTGGGAAGCTCAGGTGCCAGCGCTACGAGCATCCCGTAGGTGAAATACGCCTGGGCGTAGGTGAGGGGTACATTGACGCCGAACTTGCTGAGCGGTGAGGTACCGGTGAAGTCGGCGTGCATGCCGTCGGCGTTAACTGTGACGGAGACGCACAGGGTGAGTGTGTGATCGTATCCGTCGACGGTCATCTGGTTCGTGTAGACGCCTTCAGGGACCGATTTGAGCGCCGCCATCGTGGCTTTTCGAGTGCGATCGAACACGAACTCGGCGAGACCCTCCAGATCGCTGAGTCCGAACTCGTCGAACATGGCGCAAAGACGCCGTCTGCCGGTTTCGTTGCAGGCTGCCAGTCCGAAGATGTCGCCCACTACCTGATCTGGCTCGCGCACGTTTTGGGCAACGACGGTGACAAGATCCCGATTGAGGTTCCCACGCTCCACCCATTTCAGGATGGGGATGCGGATCCCCTCTTCATAGACCTCTCTGGCCTCAGGGCCGTAACCGCGACCACCGATATCGACCACATGCGCAGTTGAGGCGAAGAACCCTACGTGGGAGTTGTTGTAGAAAACTGGTGTGGCGACGGTGATGTCGTGTAGGTGTCCGGTGCCTTTCCAAGGATCGTTTGTGATGTACACATCCCCCTCGAAGATGCGCTCGGGACCGATGTCGTTGATGAAATGGCCGAGTGCCGCCGCCATCGTGTTGACATGTCCGGGCGTGCCGGTCACAGCCTGAGCGATCATTCGCCCTTCTGTGTCGAAAACCCCTGCTGAGAGATCGCCTGCCTCGCGAACCGACGTGCTGAAGGCGGTGCGAACCAGAGTCAACGCCTGTTCCTCAACGACCGAAATCAATCGATTCCACATGACCTGGTTGCGCAAGTCAGCGGTGCTCATGGCTCGCCGGTGGCTCGGGCGGTGCTCATGGCTCGGCTGATGCGCAGTGACTGATCGGGCTGGACCACGCAATGGTGATGAGAGCCGAGCACGGTAGTGGTCTGGGACTCGACGATCAGTGCGGGTCCGGCCACCAGATCACCGGGGTTGAGTTGCGTGCGTTCAAACACCCCCGCGGTGACACGCTTGTCCAGAGCAGGGTCGTACATCTCCCGCATGATCCCAGCCACAGCAGGGTTTCCGTGAGCGACGATCTCGACCAGCGGTGGCGGCTCGGTGAGCGACGACACCCGAACTGCCCAACTGACCGCTTCGATAGTCAAATCGTCGATGGCTCGTCCAAAGAACTCCAAGTACGCCTTGGTGAACTTGCCGGCCAACAATTCGGCGGCGAACTCGTCGAACTCACCGTCGTCGAGACGGACCGGGATCTCCCAGCCCTGCCCCGCATAACGCATCGACACCTGGCGTTCGACGATGGTTTCTGTTTCGCCAGACGAATCGGTCGTGGTGCCGATTCGCACAAACGACTCGGCTTCGGTTGTCAACTCGGTGAGCACTGCGTTGGCTCCGACGTAGTCGAAGTCGTCGGTGGACGTGTAGAAGCTGCGAATCGCCTCGTAGGCGAAAGGAGCGCGGAGAAACCCAATGGCAGATCCGACACCGGCGCCACTGGGAACGATCAGTTCATCAAGGCCCAGTTTGTCGATCAGTCGAGAAGCATGAAGCGGCGCTCCGCCGCCGAAAGCGATCATCGTGAACCCGGCGAGGTCGCGGCCTCCCTCCACCGCATGGACCCGAGCGGCGTTTGTCATGTTCTCGTCAACCACCTCGGAGATTCCGACCGCGGCGGTGTCGGCGTCAAGTCCCAGCGGATCCCCCACGGCAGCGGCGATGGCCTCCAGCGCCAACTCGGGTTGGAGGTCAATATCGGCCGCCCCGAAGGTATCGGCGTGCAGGCGCCCGAGCGCAAGATTGGCGTCGGTGACGGTGGGATCGGTTCCGCCGCGATCATAAGCAGCCGGTCCAGGTTCGCTGCCGGAGCTGTGGGGGCCGACACGAATCTGACCAAGGGAGTCAACCCGAGCGATTGAACCGCCACCGGCACCGATCTCGATCATCTCGATGACCGGGATGGAGATGGGCATACCGCTGCCCTTTTTGAAACGGGAGCGACGATCAACTTCAAATACTTTGGCGGTACGGGGAGTGAAGTCTTCTATCAGGGAGATTTTGGCGGTGGTCCCACCCATGTCGTAGGAGAGGACCCGGTCTCGTCCGTAGCGGGCGGCAAGATCGGCGGCGAAGATAGCGCCACCAGCCGGCCCTGACTCGATCAACCGCACCGGGAACTCGGCCGCGCTGTCGACGCTCATCAGGCCACCACCGGAATGGATCAGATATAGCGGACAACCGACACCGATGGCGCCCAACTGGTCCCGCAGCCGGAGCAGGTATGACGCCATCAGCGGCTGCACGTAAGCGTTGGCACACACCGTGTTGAAGCGTTCGTATTCACGCATCTGCGGGGAGACTTCGCTGCTGATGGAGATCAAAACATCGCTGAGAGCCTCTTTCAACAGGCTACGAAATCGCCGTTCGTGGACGCCGTTTCGGTAGCTGTGCAAGAAACCGACTGCCACAGATTCGTAACCCTCTGCGTCGAGATGCTCGATCAACGATCTTGCACCGGCGTCGTCGAAATCTACGAGAACCTCGCCGCGGGCGTTGAGTCGTTCAGTGATGACGTATCGATCCTTGCGCTCGATAAGAGGTTCCGGCAGCACGATGTTGAGGTCGTACTGCTCAAATCGGCTTTCGGTGCGGGTTTCGATCACGTCCCGGAACCCGGCTGTGGTTACTAATGCGGTCTTGGCCCCTCGTCGCTCGATGAGGGCGTTGGTGGCCAGCGTGGTTCCATGGATGATCTGATCGACATGGCGAAGATCTATGCCTGTTTCACGACTGAGTTGCTCGATTCCGGCGAGGATCCCCTGTTCAGGCGCGTCGTAAGTAGTCAGGACCTTGGTTGAGTGAAGTGTGCCGTCGACAGTTTGGACGACAATGTCGGTGAACGTGCCCCCGACGTCGGCCCCGATGCGCGCCCGGTGGGCGCTGCCATGTTGGCCCGTGGGTATCGTCGTCATGCCAATAACAGTATCGGCTGATGTGGGTAGGCTCATTCCCGGTGTTTGTCCGTAAGACCTTCCCTGAAGTGCTAGATCAGATCGCTGATGTTGAAGGTTGGTTGACTGACGAGCAAGCCCGACGGCTCTACGACCGGGCCAGCAAGCTCCCAAACGACGCTCAGATCGTCGAAATCGGAAGTTTCCGTGGTCGTTCGTTGATCGTTCTCGCCAGTGCTGCGCCTGCTGGAGTTGGGATTGTGTCCATTGATCCCCATGCCGGAGGTGATCGCGGGCCTCAAGAAATTGCTCCGAATGAACAACTCGGAGACAGCGATTACTTCTGCTACGCCGACAACCTCACTCGTGCCGGCGTTGCCGACCGCATAACCCACATTCGCAAGATGTCCGGCGATGCGCTCGGTGATGTTGACGGGAACATTGACCTTCTCTACATCGACGGCGCCCACCGCTTCGGACCGGCGCGCCGAGACATCGTCGCTTGGGGCGATCAAGTCGCTGACGGTGGCACCATGCTGATTCATGATTCGTTCAGCTCGATCGGCGTGACGCTGGCCCTGTTGACATCGACCTTCGTGAGCAACCACTGGCGCTATCAAGGTCGCTCCGGGTCGCTGGCCCAATACCGGCGCGAACCCATGTCTGGTTCGGCCTCGGTGGCAAATGCCCTGCGTCAGGTGCTTCAACTTGGGTGGTTTGCACGCAACGTCATCATCAAGGGTGCCTTGACACTGAAGCTTTATCCCCTGGCCCGGGTACTTGGCCACACAACTCGTGATTGGCCGTACTGATAACCCCGTACCGATAACCAATGCGTCGGTAGAGTGATCGAATCAATCCACAATCGAACGCAGCATGAACGCAGTCCCCGCAACCTCAGCCCTTCTCGCAGATCGAAGTCTGGTCGGCACCGATCTGTCTCGTGCCTACACCGCTGAGATCGACGCCTGGTTGGAGTCGGTCGTGGAGGGCGTGGAAGAAGTACGAGGGGTGGCACTGGCGGCGGTGGGGGGTTACGGGCGAGGCTCGCTGAGCATAGGAAGCGACCTCGACCTGCTGCTTGTGCATAACGACTCGGGCCATGTGGCTGAAGTAGCAGAGCGAATCTGGTACCCGATCTGGGACAGCGGAATGAAGCTCGGGCATGCCGTTCGAACCATCGACGAAGCGATCGACCTGGCCGCCCATGACCTCGACACGGCGACTTCGTTGCTTGACATTCGCCTCATCGGCGGCGAGGCCCGGCTCGTGGATGAACTGGCAAAGAAATCTCGCGATCTGTGGCGTTCCAATGCCGACAAGATGCTCGGTCTACTCGTTGAGTCAGTCCGTGAACGCCACGACACCTCCGGCGAGGTCGCGTTCTTGTTGGAACCAGATCTGAAACTGGCCAGGGGAGGTTTACGCGACGTTGACTCCCTGCACTGGATTGATCAAGCAGAACAAGGGTTGCTGGAAGCGACAGAACGCAGCGAGCTGATCGAACCGCACCGGATCTTGTTGTCGGCACGGATCGAGCTACAGCGGCTCAGCGGACAATCCGGCAACCAACTGTTGCTGCAAGACCAAGATGAGGTATCAGCGGCGCTCGGATACGCGGATGCCGACGAATTGATGGCAGCGGTCGCTTCAGCGGCCCGCTCGGTTGCCTGGATCATGGACGCCGTTCTGCATCGCATCCATGTGCGGTCGACCCGCCGCCGTTGGCGCCCCAGGGTGCGAGGGTTCGGTCATGGCATCGAAATTGTCGATGAGACGCTGCGTTTCGGCGAGGATGCCCCGGTCTCACAAGACCCGGTCATGCCGCTGCGGGTTGCCTACATTGCTGCTGCCGAAGACGCATTTATTGAGCGTGATGTGCTCGACAGGCTTGCCGTTGAAACCCCGCCTATGCCTGACCAATGGCCCGACGAGGCGCGCGAGATTTTTGTTGATCTCCTGCTTCTGGGATACGAAGCGATCCGGGTTGTCGAAGCGCTCGACCAGGTTGATCTGATCTCTCGGTTGTTTCCAGAGTGGGCACCCAACCGGAGCCGACCGCAACGCAACGTGTATCACCGCTTTACGGTTGATCGCCATTTGCTTGAAGCGGCGGCTGAGGCGGCCGCAATTGCTGATCGTGTGGAGCGCCCTGATTTGTTGGTACTCGGTGGGTTGTTCCACGACATCGGCAAGGGATACCCCGGAGACCACAGCGAGGTTGGGGTCGGGCTGACCCGCAGCATCGCCACTCGTATGGGTTACCCCCCAGCCGATATCGAGACATTGGGAATACTTGTTCGTCATCATCTGTTGTTGCCCGACGTGGCGTCGCGACGCGATCTCGACGCCGAGGAAACCATCCGTTTTGTTGCTGAACAGATCGACTCGGTTGGCACTCTCGAGTTGCTCGGAGCGTTGACCGAAGCAGACTCGATTGCGACAAGCAAGGCTGCTTGGGGTGGTTGGAAAGCTGAGTTGGTCAAGAAGTTGGTCAACCGAACCTCGCACTTCCTGCAAACCGGCGGAACGATGCTCCCTTCCCAGTTTCCGACTGAGCATCACTACGAGTTGCTGGCAAAGGGCACCGAAATTGTGCAGCTCGAAGGCCAGGAACTGACAGTGATAACCCCCGACCGGCCAGGTGCCTTCTCAAGGGTGGCGGGAGCGCTGGCTCTGCACGGGGTTGAGATTCTCGGAGCGCAACTTCACACCGAGGGGTCGCTTTCTCTGCAGGTTCTGCGCGTCGGTGGTGGCATCGGTCTTGATGAGCGCCCCCAGCGCGTGCAAGACGACGTTCGCCTGTCATTGGCGGGGGGTCTGGCTGTGCGAGCCAGGCTGCTCAAGCGAGCCCGCACATATCGTTTCCAGCGTGTGACAACGGCTCGTCCTTCGGAGCCCGAGGTGATTATCGACAACGAACTGTCGTCGGATGCGACAGTCATCGAGGTACGCGGGCCGGATTCGATCGGGCTGCTGTACCGCATCACCAGCGCCCTCGACGATCTGGATCTCGACATCTATTGGGCGAAAGTGCAGACCTTGGGCGACGATGTCGTCGACTCCTTTTATGTGCGTGGCGCCAATGGCGAAAAGATCCTCGACGACAACTATCTTGGCGAGATCGAAATCGCTGTTCTTACCGCCATCGCCTCAGACGCGTAGGGTTGTGACGTGAGTGTTCGCCGAGCCAACGAGCGTGTACTTCTGCGCTGGGCAGAGGCACTGTCGGCGACCGCGCGAACCGGTCTCGGGTTCAGCGAGAACCTCTATGAACGTGAGCGATTCCAAGAGGTGCTGGCCGTAGCCGCAGATATTCGTTCCCATGTTGAAGGTGGGTTTCATCCAGAAGAACAGGTCCAGGAGTGGGTTGACCGCATTGGTTCGGGTGTAGCGGGTTACGTGACTCCGAAGATCACTATTGGAGCGGTGGTTGGTAACGAGCGCAACGAGATGCTGATGATTCAGCGGGCTGATTCCGGGGTTTGGCTCTACCCGACAGGTTGGGCCGATGTCGGCTACTCGCCGGCGGAGATCGTGGTTAAAGAGGTCTATGAAGAGACCGGGATCGAATGTGAGGTGATACGCCCGATATCGATTCTGGACGGGCAACGCCGCGGCTTCACCCGCATTCCCTTGGTGGCGTTGGTGTTTCATTGCCGTGCAGTCGGGGGCGAACTACGTCCGCATCCGCTTGAATGCCTTGACGTTGGATTTTTTGCCCGTGACGCTCTTCCCGAGGCGACGGTCAATCCCGACTGGTGGGCCGATCACGCTTTTGCTGCGATTCGCGGTGAGGATATCAAGGTCCAATTTGATCCCCCGCGCAATCCGCCATGGCGCGGCGATCCTGATTCGTGAATCCAAGCACTGAGAGGTCCTGTGTCGTCCACCATTGATCACGGAACCACCCGCGATGGCCTGATTCAAATGCGTCGCCGTTGGCAGCCTGACAGCCCGGCGCGGGCAGCGGTTCTGTTGCTGCACGGGATAGCTGAACACAGCGGTCGTTATGGGCATGTGGGCGATCGTCTCGCTGCGGCTGGTTTCGACACGGTTGCTATTGATCACCGTGGCTATGGTCGCAGCGGGGGTCGTCGGGGTCATTGTGATTCTTGGTCGCAGTTCTCTGATGATGTGCAGGACCAGTTGTTCGAGGTTCGCAAGCTTGGTTTGCCGACGGTTCTTCTGGGACATTCGCTCGGCGGGTTGATGGCTACCCGTTATGTCGTTGACGAACGGCCCCAGCCAGATCTCCTGGTGCTTTCGGGTCCGGCACTCGGAGCCGAGATCCCGCTTCATTTGCGACTAGCGGCACCGGTGCTGGGCCGATTGATGCCGAAGTTGGAGATAAATGATGAGGGCGACCCCTCCTTGTTGTCGTCTGATCCCAGAGTTGGGGAGCTGTTTTACGCCGATCCGCTGCGGGTTCCTAACCCGACCGCACGTATGGGCCTTGAGATCATGCGTGCTATCTCCGATGCGAGGTCCAATATTGAGCGAGTGACGATGCCGACGCTGGTGGTTCATGGCGGCGCTGATCGTTTGGTGCCGACGGAGGCCTCGGAGATCCTCGAGACGCTCCCCAACGTCAAGCGAATTGTCTACCCGGGTCTTCGCCACGAGGTGTTCAATGAACCCAGCGGCCCCGAAGTCATAGGCCAAGTGATCGTCTGGATAAATTCGCAACTTTCTTAGCATCACTATTGCAAACCCCGATATCTGCTTGCATAATGCAAGCATGACAAACGTACTAATTCGAGACCTACCAGAAGAAGTCCACCGAAAGCTCACTGAACAGGCTCGCTCCGCCGGGTTGTCTCTGCAGCACTACCTGACGACCGAACTCACCCGGTTGGCTCAAACCCCGACCCTGGACGAGGTCATTGACCGAATCGAGCGGATGTCGGGCGGAACCGTCGGGTTCGAACAGGCGGTCGCCGACCTTGAAGAGGTTCGGGGTGAGCGTTGATCGTCATCGATGCGTCAGTACTAGCGAACTTTCTCGTTGATGACGGCCCCAACGGCGCGGAGGCCCGAAGTGCTCTCTCTCATGCGGGCGAAGCATCCGTCCCAGACTTGATCGACGTTGAAACCGCTGCCGTTCTGAGAAAGAGTTGGATTGCCCAGGGCATCACCGAGCGCCGGTTCGTTATGGCCGTTGACATTCTCGCTGTGCTCCCCTTCCGGCGCTACCCCACTTCGCTGTTTCTGCGACGCGCCTATGAGTTGCGGTCCACCATCACCGCCTATGACGCCATGTATGTGGCCCTGGCGGAATCCCTCGACTGCGAACTACTGACTTGCGACGCGCGGCTGGCGCGAGCGTCAGGTCCGCGTTGCCCCGTCCGTCTCCTCAGTGCATGACGATCCAGAGTATGTGGTCCTAGTCCTGCCGGTACGCTGAACGTATGCGACTACAGCTGGCACTCAACGTGGACGACATCGACGAGGCGGTCGAGTTCTACTCGAAGCTCTTCGGGGTGGAACCCGCCAAGCGACGCGACGGCTACGCCAACTTTGCCATCGACGAACCACCGCTGAAGCTGGTGCTCTTCGAGACCGCAGGTGAGGGCGGAACGATCAACCACCTCGGCGTCGAAACCGAGACCGAGGACGAAGTCTTCTCAGCGCAACGGCGTCTTGCCGCTGCAGGGTTGCGCACCACGGGTGTGGACGAGACCATGTGTTGCTTTGCCGACAAGACCGAGACATGGGTCACCGATCCCGCGGGCGTCGAGTGGGAGTGGTACGTCAAGTCCGGCGACAATGAGGTACGCGAGAACATCGTGGTAGCGAACCCTGTTGCCGCCGAACGCGAAGACTCGGCTTGCTGCGCGGTCGTCTAGTCGGCGGAGAGCAAGCCACTGGAGTCTTGCATTGCTAGTGGTTATGCTGAATGCATGGTGCAACTAGTTACGCGAGTGGACGACGAGCTAGTCGTCCAATTGGATGAAATGGTTGAAGGCGGCGAGGTCGAGTCGCGTTCGGATGCGGTGAGGCGGGCCCTGGAGGCCATGATCGCCGAGCGCGATCGGCGGAGAGTCGCTGAGGCGACCGTGGAGGCTTATCGGCGGGTTCCCCAGACCGAGGAGGAGCTCCGCGGGGCTGATGCGGCTGCGAAGGCCATGATTGCCGAAGAGCCGTGGGACAAGTGGTGACCCCGGCCCAGTGTGACATCTGGTGGGCTGAGAGCGAGGACAAGGTCCGACCGGTCCTGGTTGTCACGCGCAGCGAGGTGGTGCCTGTGCTCGAGGCGATCATGGTCGCCCCGATCACCCGCACGATCAGAGGGATTCCTACCGAAGTGCCCCTTGATTCGGCCGACGGATTGTCAGATGACTGTGTGGCCGTTTTCGACAACCTCGTAATGGTCCGCAAGTCGCATCTGACCGAACGTGTCGGATCAATTTCACATCGGCGTTACGAACTCTGTGCTGCACTGGCGGCCGTTGCTGCGTGTTGAACAAGACGACGGGGTTGACAACTAGTCGGCAGCGGTGGCCATGAAATTGCGGTAGAGCTGTTCGGCGTCCGCCACGAAGTTGTTGATGTGGAGGTCGGCTTCGTCGGCCAGGGTGTCGAGGGAACCGGGGCCGAGGGTCGATTCGAGGGCATTGCGGTAGGCGGGAATCTCGCCCCAGTTGCGCACCGTGTCGGGTTCGACCTCGACGTGGTACTGCATCGACCAGGCTCGCGGCCCCACCCGCATGGCCTGCACCCGGCACACGGGTGAACTGGCCAGTACGACAGCACCGTCCGGTGGTTCTGTCACGGCCACCGAATGCCACTGCAACGCATGTTGGCGGTCAGCCATGCCCGCAAAGATCGGATCGGCTCGGCCTTCAGTTGTGAGGTCGACGGGCAGCACCCCGATCTCGGGTGGTCGCTGCAGGTCACAGGTTCCCCCGAGGGCGTCGGCCAAGAGCTGATGGCCCAGGCAAACTCCTAAAAAAGGCCGCTCAAGTTCGCACACCCAGTGGCGAATCACCTGCTTTTCGGGGATCAGCCATGGGTGTTCCTCTACATCCCAGACGTCCATCGGGCCGCCCATCACCCATAGCGCGTCGTAGTCCTCAAGCGGAGGGATCGGTTCGCCCTCGTCGAGCTCTACCGCGGTCCAGTCGATCCCGTCGGCCCGCAGATATTCCCTGAGCTGGCCAGGATGTTCACAATCGATGTGTTGAAAAACAAGTAATCGCACGCAGGATTCACCAGAAGGGTTAGTCGTTGTCCCGGAGGAACTGTTCGACTTCGGCTAGGAGGGTCTCGGGGTCGTCGTTGAGATCTGGGTCTGATTCGGCGTCGAATGGGATGTTGTCGTCCCAGGCTTCCTCAAGGTCGGCAACGTAGCTAGCGGTTTCTTCGTCTTCCGCCACGAGCTCGTTGACTTGGTGTTCATAAGTTGCCGCGGCGAGTTCCAAATCGGTTGCGAACACCGATGTACCGAGCAACTCCGATACCCGTTGCACCAGAGCCAGACCTGCTTTGGGCGACGGTGCGCCCGGAACATAGCTCGGTACCGCCGACCACAGCGAAGCAGTTGGCAGTCCCGCTTCGCGGCATTGGGTGGCGAGTACTCCGACGATCCCTGTCGGTCCTTCGTAGCTTGACGGGGCCAGATCTAGCCGGGCTCGGATCTTCTCGTCGTCGCTCGCGCCGTAGACCTCAACCGGTCGGCTGTGAGGCACATCAGCCAACAGGGCCCCCAGGGTGATGACCTGGCTGACCTCAAGCATCCGGGCGGTTTCGATGACCTGGTTGCAGAACGTCCGCCAACGCAACTGAGGTTCGAGTCCCAACAGAACAACGACATCCTGCTCGCCGTCGCGCACGACACAAGACCGGAAAAGATTGGTCGGCCAGGTCAAAGAGCGCCGACGCTGTTGGTCGAGCTGCACCAGCGGACGGGTAGTGGTGAAGTCGTAGAAGTGCTCCGCGTCGATCTCAGCCAGAGCCGTGCCCTTCCATCTGTCGGCGAAGTGACGCGCCGCGATCGAGGCGGCGTCGCCAGCGTCATTCCAGCCTTCGAAAGCCGTGATCAGCACCGGTGACCGCAGTGTCGGACGGTTGGTCAACCAGTTGATATGAGCCGGGGAGTGCGCGGAACTCGACACGCCATAGACCATATCTGAGAGAAGCAATCGCGCGTGTCTACGGGGTGAAGCGATAGACGTTGGTTTCTCGCTTCGAGAATCCCATTCGTCGGTAAAGGCGGTTGGCGTCTTCTCTTGAAGGGCGAGAGGTCAGATCGACCGTAACGGCTCCAGCGGCGAGGGCATGTTCTATGGCGGCTTCGTTCAAGCTGCGTCCGACACCGGAGCCGCGGGCCCCTTTATCGACAATGACATCCTCGATCCAGGCCCGGATCCCGGTGGGGATGCGGAAGAGCACGAGAGTGAGGGTGCCGACCACGCCGCGTTGGTCGCGTGCCATCAGCAACCTCACCGCGTCGGAGTCGATGATTTCCTGGAGTTCAGCCGCTGAGGGAGGCGGGTTGGAGCTTGACAACTGCGGCACGAGACGCGCCATTGCCTCGACGAGTTCGTCGGTCACCTCGCCTGCTTCGTAGATCTCAACCACAACACGACCTCCGTTGCAACACACCTACAAGCGTAGACCTTTAGGAGATACTTGCCGGATCAGGCCTTCTTGCACCACGTTGGCGATCAAACGGCCGTCGTGGGTGAAAACTCGTCCCATGGCGAGCCCCCTGGCCCCGGTTGAAGCGGGCGTGTACTGGTCGTACAGCAACCATTCGTCTGCCCGGAACTTTCCGTGAAACCACATGGCGTGATCAAGGCTCGCCAACTGGATGTCACCAACAGCGGAGTTGGTTCCGTGAGGAAGCAAGGTCGTATCGAGCAAGGTCATATCGGACGCGTAAGTAAGCAGACAAGTGTGCAGCACCTGATCATCGGGAAGGCTCCCATCGGCTCTGAACCACACTTGTTGCACAGGCGGGAGTGGCTCTGATCGTTGGAACGGGCTGGCAGTGACATAGCGAATATCAACAGGGCGACCAACACCCGCGAAAGGATCCGGTATACCCCGGGCCTGGTAACGCTCCGCTCGAGTGGGCAATGAATCAGCGGGCGTCACATCGGGCATGGGATCGAAGAACTCAAGGCCCGCCTCGACGATCTGAAACGAAGCCTGCAAGTTGAAAATGGCTCGCCCGTGCTGAATGGCCACGACCCGTCGAGTCGTGAAGCTCCTGCCGTCACGTATCCGATCGACTTCATAAAGCACCGGCACGGTCGGGTCGCCGGGGCGCAGAAAATATGCGTGCAGCGAGTGCACCGAACGATCAAGTTCAACTGTGCGGGCCGCCGCCACCAGCGCCTGGCCGGCGACCTGACCACCGAAGATTCGCTGACGGTTCTCGTCCGGCGACACACCCCGAAAGACATTGACCTCAATTACTTCGAGATCAAGAAGCTGCACCAGCGCATCAACGTCATCCTGCATATTCCTATCTTGCTCTGTTATCGACGGTTATCGGCGCGAACGGGAGTGAAACGACGCGAGTATCCTCTCAAGCCATGCCCGTCATCAACAGAGCGGCGATCACGCAAACCGTGCGCCAGCATTGGCGTAAGGCTCTTCGGTACTGCGCAGTTTCGGCGGTCAACGTGGTGGTTGGGCTCAGTACCCTCGCTTTCGCTCTCGAAGTGCTGGACCTGGTACCGGTAGTCGCCAACCTGACGGCCTGGATGGTCAGCACCGGTCCCGCTTATCTTCTGAGCCGCTACTGGGTATGGCAACAACTGGGCGCCAACAGCGTGAAATCCGAGATCTTGCCGTTTTGGATCCTCGCTTTGGTGGGTCTGACGCTGTCAACCGTGACCATCGGAGTGCTCGGGATGATCACCGACAACACTCCCATTCTGCTGCTGGGCACTGTGGTCGCTTACGGCGTTGTCTGGGTCGCCAAGTACCTGGTGTTGGATGGTCTGTTGTGGCCGAAAGACAGCGAAGAGTCAGTCGTAGAGGTTGTTTGAGTGGATCCGGAACTGCTTGAGCATGCGCTGGCGGCGCGCGGTTTCATGCCCCCCGACGAGGGCATGGCTCTGTACGAGGCCGCCATGACGGTTTCCGCAGACGGACCGTTCCTCGAAGTCGGCAGCTACTGCGGCAAATCCGCGGTCTATCTCGGTGCGGCCGCTCGCCTAGCCGATCGTGTCTTGTTCGCGTTGGACCACCACCGCGGATCTGAGGAGAACCAACTGGGCTGGGAGCACCACGAACCAGACCTGGTCGACCCCGACATCAACAAGATCGACACCCTCGGAACCTTTCGTCGCACCATCCATGATGCCGGCCTGGAACCGACGGTGGTGGCACTGGTGGGTGACTCAGCGACGGTCGGGTCTGTGTGGACCACGCCCCTCGCTCTGCTCTTCATCGATGGTGGACACGGTCACGAGCCGGCGCACCGGGACTATGAAACCTGGGTACCCCACGTTGCGGTTGGCGGCACGCTGCTGATTCACGACGTGTTCCCAAATCCAGCCGATGGCGGCCGACCCCCTTACGAGATCTATTGCCGAGCTATTGAATCGGGCACCTTTGAGGAGTCAAGTGCCACTGGCTCGCTGCGGGTGCTTCACCGCACGAGACCGGATTAGCTACGGTCAGGTCGGGTTGGTGACGCCAGAGTCGACCGGATCGATGTCGATGATCGGTGGCAGGAATTCGTGGTCAGCGAACAGTCTTGCCGCCGGACTCGAACCTTCGATTGCCTCTGCGGCCAGCAACACGGCGGCTGCAGAGTAAGTGGAGCGTTCACCGGGCGGGAACATCGTGAGTTCGGAATGAACCATGCCGGTGATGTAGCGACCGTCTGGTTCTCGAAGCTTCTGAGCTGCGGCAAAAAGGCGAATGGCGGCGCCGTAATCGCCGACGCCAAGGTGGGCGACGGCACACTCGCAGGTCTCGGCGGTGGTGACCCAAGGGCGATCGCTGACACAACGGATGCCTTCGTCGCCAAGGTTGAAAGTGGCGAACCTCTCAGCGAGGTGAGCTCTTCCTGCTTCGCCGCTGATCACGCCCGAAAGCACTGGGTAGTACCAGTCCATGGCCCATCGGTGCTTGGGGGAGAACGCAATGTCGCGTTCGTTGCGGATCGCGTGGGCTAGCAGGGCCACCGACAACTCCCAGTCGGGGCGTTCGTGGCGGAGTTCTTCGGCGATGGCGACCGCACAGCGAAGGCTGTGGGCGATTGAAGCCGAGCCGGTCAACAGTGCGAAGGGCCATGGTGTGCCGTCGGGGTGGCGCGCCCAGAGGATCTCACCACGCGGCTGTTGCAGATCCAGAACAAAATCGATGGCGCCCTCGACAACGGACCACATTGTTTCGAGGTAGCCGAGGTCGCGGAAGTGCAGATAGTGATGCCATACCCCGGTGGCAACGTAGGCGATGACGTTGGCATCGAGTCTGTCCTGCTCCACCTCGTGTTCCAGGTAGTACTGATGCCAGGAACCGTCGCTTCGTTGGCGGTCGACGAGCCATTGGTAGGCAGCCTCGGCTTCGCTTCGGTGACCACCGACTACGAGTGCCATTGCCGCTTCAACGTGGTTCCACGGATCTGCGTGACCGCCGGGGAACCAGGGGATCATCCCTGACCGGAGTTGCCATTCGGCGATGTGATCGGCGGTCTGCCGGATCTGGTCGGCGGACAGTAGGCCGCGGATTTCAGGTAGCACGAGCAACCTCTCTATGGAGAGTCGACTGTTGTACTAGGGCGTTTTCTGTGGCCGTTGGTTTCTCAGCGGTGACGGGAACCTCAGCGGTGATCGGCACTTGGGCGTAGACCACGAGACTCTTGCCGAGCATCGGGTTGAGGATCTTCTCGGCCGTGCGCGTCAACCACGGTGCCTTGACGATGTCCCATTCGAGCAGCTTGTGGTAGGTACGCACAGAAAAATTGTCTTCGATCTCGTTGTTGACACCGACCGCACAGCGAAGCCACCAATACGGGGAATGCAAGGCGTGAGTGCGGTGCGAGACCGTAGGTTCGAAGCCTGCGGCACGCAATTTCTGCCGCAGTTCCTTCTCGGTGTAAATCCGAACATGGCCGCCTACTGCAGCGGGCGCGTGGTAGTCGGAGCTGATCTTCCAGCAAACCTTCTCTGGAAACCAGGCAGGGACGGTGACCGCCAAAATTCCGCCGGGCCTGAGAACCCGAAGGAGTTCGTCGAATGCCGCATTGTCGTCAGCTACGTGTTCGAGCACTTCGGAGGCGATGACTTTGTCGAAGCTGCCATCAGCGAAAGGCAGAGCGGTGCCGTCACCCTGCACCACCGTGTGACTGAGCTTGGCGTCGAACGACCCGTCTTCGATAAGCAGCGGAGCGGTGTTGCGGATGGACTCGAGTTCGGTCAACGCCATGTCGCAACTCACGACATCAGCGCCACGAACCAGCGCCTCGTAGCTGTGACGCCCGAAACCGCAGCCCAGATCAAGTAACCGGTCGCCCGCGCGCAGACCGAATCGGTCGTAGTCGACGGTGAGCATCAGGTTGTGCCTTGTTCTTCGAGCACCGCTCGATATTGAGCCACGGTGCGCTGCGCGGTGTGACGCCACGACCACTGATCGATGACTCGTTGTCGGCCTTGATTGCCGACCCGTGAGCGTAGTTCAGGGTTGTCCAGCGCTTGGCGAATGGTTGACGCCAAGGCTTCGCTGTTGCCCGGCTCGGTGAGGAAACATGTTTCGTTGTGGGTTCCGGCGACTTCGGGGAGTGCGCCACCGGTCGTGGCTACGAGTGGAACTCCACACGACATGGCTTCGATGGCAGGTAGTGAGAACCCCTCATACAGCGAGGGCACGATGGCCAATTCGGCTTCGCTGTAAAGCTCGACGATGCGCGTGTCAGCCACATCGGAGACAAACTCGACGCAGTCATCGAGTCCCAAGCGGGTCATCACAGTGCTGGCATGGCTGTCGGGTCGCCGTTTGCCGATGATGGTCAGTTCGATATGGCGTTCGGTACGCAGCTTGGCCACCGCTTCAAGGAGGAACTTGAGCCCTTTCATAGCCACATCGGCTGATGCTGTGGTGACCAGGTGGCCGTCGCGGCGCTCAACTCCGCTCATGGGAAGGAACAGATCTGGGTCCACTCCCACCGGCACCACATGCAGTCGCTCGGGATCAATTCCATAGTCAGCGCTGATGTCGCTCTTTGAAGACTCGGAGACGGTCATCAGTCGAGGCATACGACGTGCGACCTGGCGCTGCATCCTGGTGAAGGAGTACCAACGCCGTTTGCCCAACCTCTCCCAAGCTGTGCGGGCATGTTCGAGTTCTAGTTTGCGGTCGACAGTGATTGGGTGGTGGATCGTTTCGAGGATCGGCCAGCCTTCATGTTGCAGTTTGAGCAGACCCCAGCCCAGTGTTTGGTTGTCGTGAATGAGGTCGAATTCGTGGCGGCGATGCCGCAGATGGCGCCATGCTCGAAGGCTGAAGGCCATAGGTTCAGAGAAATTGCCGGTACAAAACGATGCGTGTTCGGCAATGTCGGTCCAGTCTTTCCATTCCCAGATCCGCGGTTTGCGCATGGGATGCGGTTCGCTCCAGATGTCGAGGCTGGGTAGTTCGATGAGCGGAACGCGTTCGTCGAGTATCGGGTAGGGGGGGCCGCCAAGCACCTCAACGTGGTGTCCGAGGTCAACGAGCGCCTTGCTCAGGTGCCGGACATAAACGCCTTGTCCTCCCACGTGAGGTTTGCCGCGATAGGTCAGCAGCGCGATGCGGAGGGCGCGATCATGGGGGTTCTGCGCCTTAGGCATAGGTGAAATACGCTCCCCGCGGGCAACAATCGGACCCCAAATAATGCCCAAGGATTCGGCTTTTCCCTACCCCGCGTGACCCCCGCCACCATTTGTCGGATCCGTCAACGTTTATTCATGCGGACTCGTCTGCGGGCTCGGGAACGCCTGGCGATGGCTCGGCTGGCCGAATCGAGGTGGGCGACGATCACGATCGCTAGTGAGGCGATGAGGACCGGCCATGCCCCGAACACCACCGCTGGGGTGTGGCCTTCGCGGAGATTTATCGTCTCGATCAGGACTTGTTGTTCGCTGACTCCGGTTCGTGCAACGACGGCACCGGATGGGTCGATGATGGCGGAGAATCCGGTTGGAGCCGCCTGCAGAACCCAGCGGTCCGTTTCTAGTGCTCGGAGCTGACTTGACGCGATCTGTTGGCTTTGCACGATGGTGAGCCAGTAGCTCGAGCCATTCGTGGGATTGAGCAGAACCGCGCCGCCGTTGCCTATGGCGTCGCGGGCGCGGTGGTCAAAGAAGACCTCCCAGGAGATGGCGACGCCGAGCGGCCCGAGTTCGCTGTCGAGCACCGCCGGAGCGGTTCCCTCTTGTACATCTCGTGAAGGCAGTTCGCTACTGAAGCGCTCTATCAAACCCCGAAGCGGCACGAACTCGCCGAAGGGAACCAACTGAACCTTGTCGTAACGATCACCCGCGACACCGGTCGAATCGGTGACCAACGAATAGTTCAGGTTGGAGTTGCCATCTGCGCTTGGCTCGAACCAGCCGGTGACGACCACGGCATTGAGATTCTTTGCGAGTTGCGAGATTCGGGTGGTCGCTTCGCTGCGACTCAGCAATGGATCTGGACAACGTGCTGATGTAGCGGTGTCCGCAACCGGATGCACCACATCCTCGGGCCACAGCATGAGATCTACAGGTTCGCTGATGAGTTGGCTTGCCTCCATGTGTCGTTCGAACACTTGGCGGTTCTGGCACAGGTCAGCACGGGTGTTTTGAGGTCCCCCGCCCTGCACGACGGCGACTCGGATGGCGTCACCCTCAGTCGTAGCGACCCACGGCACCAATCCGGCAAGCGGTAGCGACACGAGTATTGCCACGGCTGTCAGGCTGGTTTTCCGGCGTTTGGCGAGATCGGCCAGGATTACGCCGGCAAGCGCCATCAACACCACTAGCACTGGCGACCCGAAGAGCCGAACTGACGAGGCGAGCGGAGTGTTGACGCCTGCCATTGCCAGCGTGGAGACGGGGACTCCGCCGAAAGGCCAATTCCAGCGGATCAACTCGACCAACACGAGCGCGGCGCAGAATACTGCACTCCGATATCCGCGCTCGCTGGGTGTGATCCATCCAACCAACGCGATCATCACGCTGAATGCGGCCGCGGCGACGGGCCAGCCCACCGGTGTCAGGTCGGCCATCCACAAGGTGCTCGGATAGAACCAGGCTGCACCGACGAGCAGGGAGCGTCCGAATCGGGTGTGGGGTGTCAGTTGGTCGAGGAGCTGAAACCAAAGTGCCAGGCCTGCGATTGTGAGGGGCCACCAACCCCAGGGAGGGAGCCCGGCCGCGATGAGCAACCCGGCAAGAATCGACAGCGTCCGTGTCTTGGTCACGGTCCTGTGGTGGTTCGGCTCATGATCGCTCGGAGAGGTTTAGTCTGAGTCGGCGGACGCCTCCGATCGCGCCTACACCTTTGATCCGGACGGTTACGTTGTCTTCGCTGATGACCCAGTCTGGTAGGTCGGCGGGTTCAGCTACCGCGAGGATTTCGTCGGGGTGTGCTGCGGCACAGAGTTTGGCAGCGAGATTGACTGCTTCGCCGATGTAATCGTCGCCCTCAAACAACAGGGCGGTGCCGGTGGCGATTCCGACGCGAACCTGGATCTCGCTGTCGGAGAATTCATGAACGAGGTGCGCTCCCGAAGCGATTGTGGGGGGTGCGTCGGTGCCCACAAGCATGACCCCGTCTCCGAGCCATTTGGCGACGCGCACGCCGCGTTTGGCCGCTACGTTGCGGGCGATTCGCCGGAACTGCCCGAGCAGGCCGACAGCGGCGTGTGGGCCGTTGTCGCGTGTGAAGGCGGTGAATCCGCTCAGGTCCGCGAAGCAGAAGGTTCGGGTGACATTGAGATGGGCGTCGCCTTCGACTAGTTCGTGGGGAGGTGCGACCCGGTCGGTTCTTGCCGCGTCGGCCCATTCCCGAGCGGGTCCGGTGTCGGCTGCGAGAAGTGGCAGCAACAGTTCGCCGGTTGAGTCGATTCTCTGTGTCTTTGCTGTCTCAGGTTGGCTGGGGACTGGAATTGCTTCTGAGTCCGTGGGTTTTGTCACAGCTACAGATTGGCACAGTCGATCACACTCGGAGGCCACATACCGGCCATGGTTGTCTGCCGCGCTCGGACCAGAGGGCTCGGGCCATGGCATCTTGCCACCATGGTTCGACTTCGACGGGGTCTTTGCCCACGAGCCAGGGAAAGTGACGCTCGGCGACGCCGTCCCAGGTGTGTTGAACGAACTGGTATGCGCCTCTGTAGAGGCCGACGGTGTCGGTCCACAAGGAAACGGCGGCGTAGTTGTCGGTTGATTCGCAGTCCCGTAGGCGTTTGAGTTCGTCGGCGGAGAGCACATCGTTGACGTGCTCGGTGGCCTTGAGGTAGAACGCGACTTCTTCGGGGGTGCAGGAGGACGCGAACAAGAGTGCTGTCAGCGCGATGACGATTGCGCTCACTCGTAAGTGCATGACTGGGATTCCTTCGTGCAGGACTTTCGTCCGGTGATGGGGGAAGTGGCCCGCTCGGTTGGGGCCTGGCGTTGAGAGATCCAACGCCTACGTTGTCTGGGCTATGTTGTCCGGGACACGCCTCGGTTTGTCACATAACTGTAATATCGACAGCGGAACTGTAACGAGTTCGTATCGTCGTTCCAACCATGCGGCCGTGTTTTATTCAGGGCGCGGTTTGCAACTCGGGAATAGGGTTTTCTGACAGCCACGACTCGACTAACTCCGTGGCCTCGGGACCTGCCAGTTCGGTCACGATCTCAAGGAACGCAGCGGTGTTGGTGTTGGCGTGGGCGCTCTGTTGGTAATGAGTTCGCAGAATCTCAGCGAACACGCTGTCACCCGCGAACCCTCGTAGAGCGTGGAGGGTCAAGGCACCGCGTAAGTACACCGAGGCACTGAACATTTGAGGGATTTCGATCTCCAGCGGCGGCACCCTCCCGCCGTCGCCCAATTGCGCATGCCACTGTGCCATCTGTCCGTCGAGGTTCCGCCCGTGATGCTCGGCCATGTACATGGCCGACAGATATGTGGCGAAACCCTCGTGTAGCCAGATTTCTCGCCAATCGTCGAGGGTTGACGAATTACCGATCCATTGGTGCGAGATCTCATGGGCAACCGTGAGTGGATCAATCGTGTAGAGACCGTGCACAGACAAGGTCTGGTTCTCCAACGCAAAGCCGAGACTGAACGGCATCACGATCGAACCGTAGACCTCGAACGGATAGGGACCGAGCAGGTCTTCGTAGTAGCGGATCACCTGAGGGGTTATCCGCAGTGCTTCGACGATCTCATCTGAGTCGGTTCGGGGGACATAGTCGCGAATCAACGGGCCATCGGGTTGGTTGGTCTCGACACGTTCAAAGTCACCGACGTAGACGGCTGCCAGATAGGTGGCCATCGGGTCGTCCATCCGCCAGGTTGTGGTTGTGTAGCCGTCGACGCTGGTCTCTTCGACGAGGATTCCGTTGGAAGCCGCGGTCAGAGGTTCGGGCACGGTGATACGGATCTCGAAGGTCGCCTTGTCGGTCGGATGGTTGTTGGACGGAAACCAACTCATAGAGCCGGACGGCTGGTTGACGGTGAACACAACGCCCTCGGTGTTGTGCCAGCCGAGTTCGAAGAACGGCATACCCGGGTCGGAGATCGGCTCGGGCGATCCCGAGTAGCGCACCTCAGTCGAGAACTCTGCTCCCGCCGCGAGTGGATTGGCCGGAACGATGACTAACTCGGTGTTGTAGCGGGAGTACTCGGCTGCGGACCCGTCGACTCTGATGTCTTCAACCGTGAGGCCCGACAGGTCCAAGTTGAATTCCGAGAGTTCTTGTGTGGCTTGCGCGGTGATCGTGGTGAGCGCTCCGATTGTGTTGGCGACCGGGTCGATATCGAGATCGATCTCGTAGTGGAGGGCGTCGTAGCCTCCGTTTCCCAAGTACGGGTAGAAGCTGTCGCCCAAGCCCTCAGCCGCGCTGACCTGTGGCGGCACAGTGGTGGTAGTGCTCGTGGTGGTAGTGCTCGTCGTTGTAGAGGTAGTCGCGCCTGTCGTTGTTGTGGTGACCAGAGGCTCGTTGACCAGAACGTCATCGGTTCCGCTGCAGGCAGCCCCAGACAGCGCCATGACCAGAACAACGATCATTCCGCGACGCTTCACTGTCCGCGAGTGTAGTTATAGGGTTACAAGGTCACGCGGGTACAGAAGAGACAAGGGAAACCATGGGTGAATCTGGCAGTAGGAGCTGTCTGGATGTGCATTCCTAGCTCAGCCATACGCTCGATGAACGGCGCATGGCACCGGGTCCCCGGGCAGGCGTCGAGGCACCTGCCGGAACCTTCCTCGAACCGGTCGCTAGCCATCAACCGTCGCAAATCGGCATGTCGTCGATATCTCCACCAAAGTCACGCATGGACGCGGGTCTGCACAACTGATTACGGGAGAGATCCAGCGATTCCAGGGCGGTGAGGTTGCCGAGTTCTGTTGGGATCTCCCCGCTCAACTGATTACGGGAGAGGTTCAGCGATTCCAGGGTGGTGAGGTTGCCGAGTTCTGCTGGGATCTCCCCACTCAACTGATTACCGAAGAGCCACAGAACCTCTAGGGTGGTGAGGTTGCCGAGTTCTGCTGGGATCTCCCCACTCAACTGATTAACGGAGAGCCACATCTCCTTTAGGGTGGTGAGGTTGCCGAGTTCTGTTGGGATCTCCCCACTCAACTGATTCTCGAAGAGCCACAGCCGCTCTAGGGTGGTGAGGTTGCCGAGTTCTGTTGGGATCTCCCCACTCAACTGATTACCGCCGAGCCACAGCGATTCTAGGGTGGTGAGGTTGCCGAGTTCTGCTGGGATCTCCCCACTCAACTGATTACCGCCGAGTTCCAGCGATTCTAGGGTGGTGAGGTTGCCGAGTTCTGCTGGGATCTCCCCACTCAACTGATTAAAGGCGAGCCACAGCGCCTCTAGGGTGGTGAGGTTGCCGAGTTCTGCTGGGATCTCCCCACTCAACTGATTATCGTAGAGCGACAGCCAGTCCAGGGTGGTGAGGTTGCCGAGTTCTGCTGGGATCTCCCCACTCAACTGATTACGTTGGAGCCACAGCGTCTCTAGGGTGGTGAGGTTGCCGAGTTCTGCTGGGATCTCCCCACTCAACTGATTATCGCTGAGGAGCAGCAGTGTAACGCACTCGCTACCAGTGAAACTCAAGCTGTCGACACCGGCCCACTCGCTGAGGGGAGCGTCGGTGAGCCAGTTCGTGTTGTCTGTCCAGTTCGGGCCGTTGGTTGCGTTGTAGAGTGCAGTCAGTGACGCTCTGTCGGTCCGCGACGCTTCATCGTCGCATTCAGGCACAGCGAACTCCTCAAAGGGGATCTCCTCGGTGGCGAACGCTGAGTCGTTGTCCGCTGAGTCGTCGTCGAGTTTGGAGGCTTCCTGTTGGGTGCTGTTCCCCGTTTCCGGTGCCGAGCTGCCGCCGCAGGCGGACAGGAACACAATGAGCATCACCGCTAGCAGGACGCCGGTCCGCGCGGCGCGAGGGAAGTCGCCCCGCGGTGAACAGGCGCGCTGGGGAGCCTCTCCCTCGAGCGGACTGATGACAGCAGTATGGGCTTGAGACATCGCATGGGCTTGAGACATCGCATGGGCTTGAGACATCGCATGGGCTTGAGACATCGCCGGGCATCCTCGCTTGCGTGGGGCCGCGCAGCACAGACGCGGCAGTAGATGCCGCAGCCTAGTGACCACGCGGATAGATTACACGACCCTCTTGAGCTTCATGATGTTTCACGCAAGCTGTGGTGTTATCGCGGCTTGGGGACGCGGTCGCTGTCCTTGACGGATCGCGCTCAATGCCTTGTGCGAGCATCCCTTCTACGCGCCTCACGCCTAGAACCCGTCGAATCCCTACGAGCCTCAGGCGCTTGACGGCAGGGATTTGCCGGTATCACGTAGAGATCAACATGAAGGGACGGTGTCAGAGACTCTGTGGTGTCTAGTCCGCCGAAACAGCCGTCGGTGAACCCCAGATCACGGACATCGCCGTAAACTAAACCCCGCGCCAACCCGCCTTTTCGTTCCCGCGGTTGAGCATGTCTAACGACACGTCAATCCCGACTAGCTTCAGTCACAGGCCGAAGTCGTACTAGAGGACGGCTCAAGGGTGGCATTTTCGGAGATCGCGCCGGGGGTCGTGCCAGTCAGCCTCGAATTACCTGAATCGGTCAGGGGCGAGGTCCGAGCCTACGAGTTGCACGAACCGGTCGCCGGCCATCAACCGTCGCAATACGGCATGTTGTCGATATCTCCACCAACGTCACGCAGGGACGCGGGTACGCATCCACTCAACTGATTACCGCCGAGGTCTAGCCATTCCAGGGTGGTGAGGTTGCCGAGTTCTGCTGGGATCTCCCCACTCAACTGATTACCGGCGAGCGACAGCTGCTCTAGGGTGGTGAGGTTGCCGAGTTCTGCTGGGATCTCCCCACTCAACTGATTACCGGCGAGCGACAGAACCTCTAGGGTGGTGAGGTTGCCGAGTTCTGCTGGGATCTCCCCACTCAACTGATTACCGGCGAGCGACAGAACCTCTAGGGTGGTGAGGTTGCCGAGTTCTGCTGGGATCTCCCCACTCAACTGATTACCGGCGAGGCCCAGCTGCTCTAGGGTGGTGAGGTTGCCGAGTTCTGCTGGGATCTCCCCACTCAACTGATTATCGGAGAGGTCCAGCTGCTCTAGGGTGGTGAGGTTGCCGAGTTCTGTTGGGATCTCCCCACTCAACTGATTAAAGGCGAGGTTCAGCACCTCTAGGGTGGTGAGGTTGTCGAGTTCTGCTGGGATCTCCCCACTCAACTGATTACCGTAGAGCGACAGCTCCTCTAGGGTGGTGAGGTTGCCGAGTTCTGCTGGGATCTCCCCACTCAACTGATTACCGGCGAGCCACAGATCCTCTAGGGTGGTGAGGTTGCCGAGTTCTGCTGGGATCTCCCCACTCAACTGATTACCGCCGAGCGACAGCAATTCTAGGGTGGTGAGGTTGCCGAGTTCTGCTGGGATCTCCCCACTCAACTGATTACCGGCGAGCCACAGATCCTCTAGGGTGGTGAGGTTGCCGAGTTCTGCTGGGATCTCCCCACTCAACTGATTATTGTCGAGGGACAGCCATTCCAGGGTGGGGAGGTTGCCGAGTTCTGCTGGGATCTCCCCACTCAACTGATTAAAGGAGAGGGACAGCCACGCAACGCAATCGCTACCAGTGGAACTCGAGTGGACACCGGCCCACTCGCTGAGGGGAGCGTCGGTGAGCCAGTTCGTGTTGTCTGTCCAGTTCGGGCCGTTGGTTGCGTTGTAAAGTGCGGTCAGTGACGCTCTGTCGGTCCGCGACGTTTCATCGTCGCATTCAGGCACAGTGAACTCCTCAAAGGGGATCTCCTCGGTGGCGAACGCTGAGTCGTTGTCCGCTGAGTCGTTGTCCGCTGAGTCGTTGTCCGCTGAGTCGTTGTCCGCTGAGTCGTCGGCGAGTTCGGAGGTCTCCTGTTGGGTGCTGTTCCCCGTTTCCGGTGCCGAGCTGCTGCCGCAGGCGGACAGGAACACAATGAGCATCACCGCTAGCAGGACGCCGGTCGGCGCGGCGCGGGGGAAGTCGCCCCGCGGTGAACAGGCGCGCTGGGGAGCCTCTCCCCCGAGCGGACTGATGACAGCAGTATGGGCTTGAGACATCGTGGGGCATCCTCGCTTGGGTGGGGCCGCGCAGCACAGAAGCGGCAGTAGATGCTTTAGCCTAGGGGCGACGCGGATAGGTTACACGACCCTCTTGAGCTTCATGATGTTTCACGCAGGCTGTGGTGTGATCGCGGCTTGGGACGCGGTCGCTGTCGTCGACGGATCGCGCTCAATGCCTTGTGCGAGCATCCCTTCTACGCGCCTCACGCCTAGAACCCGTCGAATCCCTACGGGCCTCAGGGGTTTGACGCTAGGGATTTGCCGGTGTCACGTAGAGATCAACATGAAGGGACGGTGTCAGAGACTCTGTGGTGTCTAGTCCGCCGAAACAGCCGTCGGTGAACCCCAGATCACGGACATCGCCGTAAACTAAACCCCGCGCCAACCCGCCTTTTCGTTCCCGCGGTTGAGCATGTCTAACGACACGTCGATCCCGACTAGCTTCAGTCGCAGGCCGAAGTCGTACTAGAGGACGGCTCAAGGGTGGCATTTTCGGAGATCGCGCCGGGGGTCGTGCCAGTCAGCCTCGAATTACCTGAATCGGTCAGGGGCGAGGTCCGGGCCTACGAGTTGCAGGAACCGGTCGCCGGCCATCAACCGTCGCAATACGGCATTTCGCCGATATCTCCACCAAAGTCACGCAGGGACGCGGGTATACATCCACTCAACTGATTCTCGACGAGGTTCAGCGATTCCAGGGCGGTGAGGTTGCCGAGTTCTGCTGGGATCTCCCCACTCAACTGATTAAAGGCGAGGTCCAGCTCCTTTAGGGTGGTGAGGTTGCCGAGTTCTGCTGGGATCTCCCCACTCAACTGATTAAAGGCGAGGTCCAGCTCCTTTAGGGTGGTGAGGTTGCCGAGTTCTGCTGGGATCTCCCCACTCAACTGATTAAAGGCGAGGTCCAGCTCCTTTAGGGTGGTGAGGTTGCCGAGTTCTGCTGGGATCTCCCCACTCAACTGATTATCGGAGAGGTCCAGCCATTCCAGGGTGGTGAGGTTGCCGAGTTCTGTTGGGATCTCCCCACTCAACTGATTATCGGAGAGCCGCAGAACCTCTAGGGTGGTGAGGTTGTCGAGTTCTGCTGGGATCTCCCCACTCAACTGATTACGTTCGACGGACAGCCATTCCAGGGTGGTGAGGTTGCCGAGTTCTGCTGGGATCTCCCCACTCAACTGATTCTCGACGAGGTCCAGCAGTGTAACGCACTCGCTACCAGTGAAACTCAAGCTGTCGACACCGGCCCACTCGCTGAGGGGAGCGTCGGTGAGCCAGTTCGTGTTGTCTGTCCAGTTCGGGCCGTCGGTTGCGTTGTAGAGTGCAGTCAGTGACGCTCTGTCGGTCCGCAACGCTTCATCGTCGCATTCAGGCACAGCGAACTCCTCAGAGGGGATCTCCTCGGTGGCGAACGCCGAGTCGTTGTCCGCTGAGTTGTCGGCGAGTTCGGAGGTCTCCTGTTGGGTGCCGTTCCCCGTTTCCGTTTCCGAGCTGCCGCCGCAGGCGGACAGGAACACAATGAGCATCACCGCTAGCAGGACGCCGGTCCGCGCGGCGCGAGGGAAGTCGCCCAGCGGTGAACAGGCGCGCTGGGGAGTCTCTCCCTCGAGCGGACTGATGACAGCAGTATGGGCTTGAGACATCGCGGGGCATCCTCGCTTGGGTGGGGGCCACGCAGCACAGACGCGGCAATAGATGCCGCAGCCTAGCGACCACGCGGATTGGACTACAAGACACTCTTGAGCTTCATGATGTTTCACGCAAGCTGTGGTGTGATCACGGCTTGGGACGCGGTCGCTGTCCTTGACGGATCGCGCTCAATGCCTTGTGTGCGCATCCCTTCTACAGCCAGCAGGGTGGTGTGCCCTGTGTTTCGCGCGGTCGGTCTGTTTGATGGCTCTACGCGCTTGATGGGGCAGGCAGTGTGAGCTGGGAGTGCAAACTGACCTTCCTCACCGACCAAGCCGACGACGCCGACCAGCGCATCACCTCAGTGCGCACACGGTGAAGCTGATTGGTGGTAACTATCAGTTTGTTGACCCAGGTGCTCAGTCAAGGACGAGTCACGCAAGCGACGGCTCTCAAGGACACCCGCTAAGGCGTGCCCAAGATGTCTTTGACCTCCGAAAGGTTTTTGGTCACGGCGAGCGCCTGATACTCGAGTTCTAGAGCTTCGTACTCTGCTGTCGCTGCCGGTCCGCCGCCGCATTCAAGATCGCTGGAGGCCACATCTGCTTCGATCACGATCACGCGCTCAAGTTGGCTGATCGTCTCTTCCTGGCTCTCGACCGATTCGAGTGCCGCGTTGAGGACTTGTTCGATGTATCGATCAATGTGATCGGGCGAGTCGATCTCCCACCCGTCTGACGACATGCAAGCCTCCCACGACTCCAAGTAGTCGATCATCCGCTGGTCAGCGAGGACTCGGTCTGGGATGCCCTCGAGATCCTCTGCAAGGAGTTCGAAGATCTCCTCAGTCTGTCGCAGGTCAGGTACCGAGGCTATTGCCACATTGCGACACGTTTCCTCGGACGCAATGTACGCCTCCTGCTCGTTTTCCGGGAGACTCACGAAAATCCCACCGTTCGGGTTGGATTGCTCCAGAGAATCGCGAGGAGGGATTCCGTTGACCGAATCGAGGATTGGGAGCACGATGCCGTAACCGTAGCGTTCGACAAACATGGGGTCGGGATATCGACTGCCATCCGTGGCTGGGTAGTAGGCGGCTGTCACTTCCGGTGCCACGTAGGCGATGTAGTCGAAACCCGACTCGTTCATGCAGACAGCCATCGCCTCTGCGAGAGCCACATCCTGCTCGCGCCTCAGCAGCGCATCCTCTTCCGATGACCCTGCGGCAGCGAAGATCCGCTGGGCGAGCAGCTCTGATTCGGAATCGGCTGCGTCGGGCGTGCCAGCGCTGCAAGCAGTTGCGACCGACCCGAGCGCCACGATGGCAAACAGAGTTCGGCGGACCGATCCAAATGTCACGAGGTCGTTCTTTCAACTCGCATCTCTCGGATTGACGAGAGTGCGGTTACCCCACCCGCTACGAGCACTGCACCCAGAGTTGACCAGATGAGGTCGTTGATGTCAGCGGCTCGGGCGTAGGGCGTCGCTGCCTGAATGGCTTCAGCAAATAAGACGGTCGCGGCGGCCATTCCGACGGCGCGAGCGCGATTTGTCGATGCCGCCAGAAAACCGATTGTCAGGATTGCCCCGGCCGCCATGTTTCTGGCAACGTCGCGCAACAGTTCGTAGCGGGTGATATCACCCCGAAAACGGGAGATGGGTTCGGCGAAGGGAAGCAATGTCACGTCTGCCCGACCCCGGAGTGAGCTAGACGGGACACCGGTCACGACGAGATAGACAACGACAATAACCGCCGCTATCCCATACCCATAGAGCCGTCGCTGATTGACAAATGACACCTCTATCTCACCTTGACATCGTTCCGAACTCGGAAACCGAACCATCCAGGAGATTGTTGGTAATGAAAGAACATCGTGTTGTTGTCCTGCGTTGTATTCCAGTCGGCTGTCCGCCAGACGCCGTCGTTTGCGTAAAACACCGTTCCGTAGCTAGGATCTGGGCCGAACACATCCTTCTTCAGCGTTGCCTTGACCCACTCCTGACACCAGCATTCTTTGTAGGTGTTCTTCATCTTCAGAGTGAAATCTCCGGTGGGGTCTGTCATATTGCGGCCGCGCACAGTCGATGTCATATCAATATAGCTGTCGAAATAAGCCGCTTCTGCCCCGGAACTCGCGAAAAACATTAACAAGACCACCGCAGTGGCGATTATCTTCTTCGAGCCAAATATATCCATTGTGTATTTCCTTCCGCGCGCGAAGGGCCTGACGCGTCGGTCTCGAAGCGGGCCTCGATTGAACGAGTGACTCCTGGTATGTCTGATTTCTTCGTTCGTTGTGGCTTGTTCGGTAGTCATGGGTTGTCTCTATCCTTTCGTGCCCACAGTCGAGGGCTGTGCTGAGTGTCTGGTAGGTACTTGCCCGCTGGAAGGCTCGCGCCGCGCGGAATATTGGATTTTTTTCGATTTGCGCGCGACGGACGGGGTTCAGGCGGCAAGTACATGGTGAGTCCTGGGGGCTGTCCTCGGGGCCGTGATATCGAAAGGGGTTTGCAGTGAGCAGCACCAGAATGTTGAGAATCGTTGTGATCGCAGCGTTCATCGCCGGCGGACTTGCAATTGCGGGGAGCGCAGGAGCGTCAGGGAAACCGGGTACAACCGAACGGCATTGCGTGGTTGAGGTCACGGGCGTTCGAGACGGAGTGTTCGTCACACGTCCCGAGGTCTGCTTCGCATCGCAGAGCGAAGCCGTAGTACATGCCGCGTCGATCGGCACCGACACCGCCGACCCGAACCGCGCGACGCGATCGTCGGGTACCAACACCATAGGGATTCACTTCACGTCGACTTGGTTCAGCGGATCCTCGGTGCGGATCGTAGGTACGACCTGCGGCGGTGGAGTCTGGTACGCAACCGGTGCATGGAACAACAACATCGAGTCCTCGCGACACTATTGCGGAAGCTCTCCCACCACGTTCTACAATTCCGCGAGTTGCAGCGGGTGGTCGCACTCCATCCACAACAGCGCGCGCTCGCTTGGGCAGATGAACAACCGGGCTTCATGCGTACGGTACGGCTGACACTGTTGATCCTCAGTGGGACGAGTTTGTCGTCGCCAACCTGCCCGTTAGCCATCGATGTGCCTGTGGAAGCGCGCGCTCGATCTCCCGGGTTGCAGCTAGCCTCGCGGCTGTGGCGATACCGAGGGTGGGTTCTGGGAGCTGGAATCGAGATCGTCGCAGCGATGTGGAACTCCTGGTTGACGCCCGCCGCGATCCTGAGGCGTTCGATGAGTTCTACAAGCGGAATTTCCGGCCCATGACCGCTTACTTCTGGCATCGGACACGAGACCGCGACATCACTTTGGATCTGGTCGCGGAGACTTTCACTGTCATGCTTGAGAGCGTTGAGCGCTACGACCCCGTGAAGGGCAACCCCCGGCAATGGTTGTATGGGATCGCCAACAACCAACTCAAGCGGTTCTGGCGCAGCAAACGGGTCTCGATGAACGCGCGTCGCCGCCTGGGAATCCAGACGCCTCCCACGGCAACCACGGGCTGGGAAGAGATCGAAGCAGCAGAAGACCGGATTGATGCTGCCCAGATGGTCGAGGCGCTGGACCGGTTGCCCGCTAGGACTCGTGAAGCAGTGCGGTTGCGAGTCATGGAACAACTCGACTACAGCGAGATAGCCCAACGATTAGGGTGCAGTCCCAAGTCGGCTCGCGATTTGGTTTTTCGAGGGCTGCGGCGCCTCAGGACCGAATTGGGCGGTCCCGCAACCTTTGGGGACAAGCCATGACTCAAGACCTCTCCGATTTCGAAGAACAACTCGGAAAAGAACTACGAACCGCGGCTTATCGCCGAGTCGAGGCTCGCGGTTCAAGAACTCCAGCCAGACGTTTGTACCCGCTTCTGATTGGAGCACTAGCCACTGTCGCTGTGGTCGCGATCGCCGCTTTCGTGCTGGCCGAAATTCGGCCGCGGCCAGTGGCAGCCCACCCGTTCAGAATCGTCTATCTGGAGCATGAGATCCATCTGGAGATCGTTGATGTGGTCAGTGACCCCCGCGCGGCGGAACAGGAACTCCAAGAAGAACTTGGAATAGACATCACGTTCGAAGCGGTGCCTGCGCCTCCAGAGCTTCTCAACCAGGTCAGCGGGTCATTCAGCACGGGATCCACCAACATAGAAGTCGAATTTGACGCGGCGGGCCGCAGCAAGACGATCATCCTGCCCCAACAGATCGACGGGGAGCTCATCATCCAATACGGCCGTCCAGCCCTCCCCGGTGAGCGGTACATCTACGGCATCACCTCACCGATATGCCGCGAAGTATGGGCCCAAACACCCGAGGAATCCGCGCAGCGTATCCTCCAACTCGCCGACACCATCCGTTACGACACGTTCGACTCCGACTACAACTACCACTCCGAGGTGCCGTTCACCGAAATCGACCCCGACTACCGCCTGATCAACACGATGTTCTGGTCTGACAACGAACTCCTGGTCATCTACGGCGCCCACCTCGACGCGCTCGGAACCGACCGCCCCAACTGTGGATGGTCGGCGCCTTAGATGTATCGGACGCAGAGGGTTGGTAGCTCAGTGGGCGGGCGGGTTGAGCCATCTGCTCCAGATATGTGGCGACGATTCCATACTTCTGTGCATACGTTGCCTGCGTTAGGGTTCGGCAGGCATCGAGTGGATCGGCTAGCAGAATGAGAACCAAGGTGATGGCTTCGGCGCTGCGGACCGGTGTGGCGGCTCTGCTCGCAGTCGGGTTGCTCGCAATGTCGGCGGCTGCTGCGGACGATAGCGATACCGCAGACGCTGACCCACCCGCGGAGGTGCCCACCGAGCAGGACGTTCAGGTGGCGCATGGTTTAGATGCTTGCTGGGAGAACATCGAGCCGGCTCCGTTCGTCGATACGTCCGACCTCAGCGCAGAATCCAAAGCGGCGATCGACTGCATGTACCACTACGGCATCACCAAGGGCACGTCGGCTACTACATACTCCCCGGACGCGCCGGTCATCCGCCTGCATATGGCCCTCTTTCTGGTTCGCACAAGCAAAGTGCTGGGGTTGCCGGTCCCCGAAGGAGCCACAGAATCGTTCGAAGACTTGGAAAGTGTGAGCACCGAAGGGCGCTCGGCTGTTGCTCAACTCAAGGAGATGGGCATCACCACCGGGTATTCGCCGCAGATCTTCGGTCCCGCCAACATCGTCGAGCGGGTGCACATGGCCCACTTCCTGGCGCGGATGCTCAGACTCACCGGTATGACTCTGCCCGCAGGGGGCGAGGAGACCTTTGAGGACGTAATGCCATTGAGTACCGAAGCGAGAGCCGACGTCTCAGCGATGGTCGAACTACAGATAATGGACCCGGCAACCGCGGACCAATTCGATCCCCGCGGTGCTGTGACCCGCGAGGACATGGCGTTGTTCCTGGCTCGAATCCTGGAAATAGCGGAGATCAAGCCTGTGAGCTTGGAGCTTGAACTGTCCTCGGAGTCGCTGATGGTAGGTGGGGCGGCGACTGCTACGGTGCGAGCGTTCAAACCCGACGGGAACCCTTACCCGGGCCTTCTGATCGATTTGTTCGCTGACCACGGGTGGCGCCGCGGAACCGCTTGCAACCTCGACATCGACGCCCGCTTGAACGGCGGCGACGCCGGTACATCCCAGAACTGCCGGATCGACATCGGTGACCCCCGAACCGACTCCGACGGAGAGGTCACTGTTGGGCTGGCACACAATTCCGAGTCGGCCGTCAACTGGATCTATGCCTGGGCCGGGGCTCTCGGCCAAGAGTTCAACGAACGCCAAGTGCGCACTGAAGTCAAGCGAAAGATCGACTGGCAACCATCGCCGACCATGGTGACGACCATCATCCCGGTCGGCATCGTCTACGGGCAGGGCGTCAGTATCGCTGCCCAGCTCGTCGGTCCGAACTCAGCAGGACAGCGGATGATCCTTGTTGCGTCTCACGACGATGTGGTGCGGGTGATGCGAATCGAGACCACGGACGACGACGGGTCGGTCGCCTTCAACGTCCCCGGTCGTGCCAATCCCAGCAACAACATTTACGAACCGATCTCAATCGACGAAACGATCCTCGTGTACTGGGACCGCAACGCCAACAACGTCCACGACGGCCCGGCCGAGCTATCGGCACGAACCACAATCTATTGGAGATGACGATGACACCCAGAACGGCCAGAAGAACGACGAAGGTACTGGCGATGATCGTCGTGTTTGCTTTTGCCGCATCGGCGTGCGGTGGATCTGACGACACCGCAGAGGTCGTCCCGACCGAGTCCGATGATGGTTCCGATGCAGAAAGCACCGAAGACGCCGAGCCAGCGAACCAAGACGAAGACATTTCTCCCAGCGACGATGAACCCGCCGACGATTCCGATGAACCCGAGACCTTGCAAGACTATCTCGGCACGGAATTCTTCAGCTTTGATCCCGAAGCGCAAGCGGCAAACCTCGCCCGTCAGGAGCAACAAGTCCAAGAATTGATCGCCGAATGCATGACAAGAGAAGGTTTCGAGTACATCGCGGTGACGCGCCCTGTCGGCGATTTTGGATTCGGGGGGCCGGGAGACGTTGAATTCGCCGCTGATTTCGGATTCGGTATCACAACCTATTACGGCGAAACAGAATCGCCCTGGTTCCAAGACGACTGGATTGACCCGAACCAGGCAATCATCGAGGGCCTGTCGGAGTCGGAACGAGACGCATACTACGAAACGCTGCACGGGTCGTCGTTCAGCAGCGGTGGTTTTGGTTTCGATAGTGACAGTGCCACTTCTACCAGTGAAGACGGTTCGCAGTCGGAGGAGGTGGTTGTTGATAGCGGTTTCGAAGGGTGCAGCGGGCAAGCATATGAGGAGGTCTACGCATTCGACGACCTTCAAGAGGTCTACGAGCAGCTTGATCTCGACTCACTGTATGAACGGGTGGAGGCCGATCCCCGCGCCGCGGAAATTTACGCGGACTGGTCCGAATGCATGGCTGAGAGGGGTTACGACCACGAGGATCCCAACACCTTGTACGAAACTGTCTTCACGGATTTCCAGGAACGTCTTGAGGAGATTGTCGGCTCCACCGGGGGATTCTTCGACCCGTTCGCGGGGATGTCGGACGAAGAAATCGAAGAACTCATGACCAGCCTGTCGCCCGAGGAGATGAATGACTTCTTCACCCAGGAGCAGCAGACGACCCAGCAGGACATAGACCAGGAAGCCTTGGCAGCCCTGCAAGCTGAAGAACGTGCCCTCGCGGTGGTGAACGCGGAGTGCTCGGGAGGTCTCTACGAACAGTTCATCGAACTCAGCAGAGAATACGAGGCGGCACTGGTCAACGAGAACCGAGCGCTGCTGGAGCAATTTCGCGATAGTCGGGAGCGTTGAGCCTTGCGCCGAGGTGTAGCTGTCATAGTGACGATAGCCATCGCTGTTGCCGCGGCCGCGGCCGGATGGCTGGCCGGGCGTAATATCACCTCACCCGATCAGGCTGCGCTGGAGTCTGAACCACCGCCGGCATCGTTGATCACAGTCGAAGTTGAACTGGCAGAGTTGTCCGCTGACGTGATCATCCGCGCCGATGTCGGATACGACGAGCCGACCACCCTCGGTCTCTCCGGAGCGCTCGGCAATCGAGAATCGGTCCTGGTGGTGACCTCCGCGCCCGAACGGGGAGCGGAACTGGCCGAGGGATCGGTGGCGATCGAGATAGCAGGTCAGCCGGTGTTCGTGCTCGTTGGACCCGTTCCGGTGTACCGGGATCTGCGCTCGCAGGACCGTGGACCCGACGTGGAGCAACTGGAAGCTGCGTTGGTGAGACTCGGATACTTCGAGGGCGACCCCGACCAGTTGTGGGATGAAGCCACCGGTGCCGCTGTCAGTACCTGGTACGAACAAGCCGGCTACAGGGCCAACGGGCCCAGTGACACCGAACAAGCGGCTCTAGGAGCGGCCCGTGACCGACTCGACACGGCCCGCGACGCGCTCGCTGAAGCGCAGCGATCTCTGGCCGAAGCCGGCAAGGGACCGACCGAATTGGCTGTCCAGCAGGCTCGCACTGATGTGGCCCAAGCCGAGTCGGCGCTTGATCAAGCACGTCGAGCCTTGTCGCAGGTCACAACCGATGCTCAACAGGCGGTAGTCGACGCTCAACAGGCGGTAGTCGACGCCAGGCAGGGTGTTGCTGACGCCAAGCAGGCGGTCACCGACGCCGAATTGGCCATTGCCTCCAATGAGTTGGCCCGCAATCGCGCAGCCGACGACTTGACCCAGGCGCAACTGCGCAGGCAGAGCGCTCTGTCCGGGGTTCACCCTGACAGCGGGGCAGTGCCGACCGCTGTCGAACACGAAGCCTTGCGCTCTGCGGTAAGAGACGCAGAGAACGCCCTGTCCGCCTCAGACAGGGCCGTCGAGGTCGCTGTAAGAGCCCTAACGGATGCAACTTGGGCAGTAACCGACGCGGCGGAGAAGCTGACAGAGGCACAAGCTGACCTCCAAGAGCGCCAAGGCGAAGCGGACCTCCAAGACACCCAGGAGCTTGAGGATGCCGAGGAGCTTGAGGATGCCGAGGAGCTTGAGGATGCCGAGGAGCTTGAGGATGCCCAGGAACCCCGAGGCACCCAAGCGGAAACCGGACTATTGGACGAGCCTGCACGGCCCGCCACCCAAGCTCAGCTTGACGTGCGCAGCGCCGAGGACCGCCTAGCTGCAGCGCAGCAGACACTCGCCGACCTGTTGGCCGAACCTGACACGGCAGACGCCGTGCGTGTTGTGGGATCGGCCCGCAGTGAACTGCGCGACGCCACAGAGGACCTCGCAGAACTGGAGGCCACTACCGGCGTGTGGCTCCCTGCAGGTGAACTGATCTTCCTCAAGCGCCTGCCAGTGCGGGTTGATCTGCTGACTGCAGAGCGTGGGAGCACCGTGTCGGGTTCGTTCATGACCGTCACCGGCTCTGAACTGGCGGTTCGAGGCTCGGTTTCTGAACGTGACGTGGACCGCGTCAGTGAGGGCATGCAGATCCGCATCGAGGATCGAAGTTTGGAGGAGCCTGTGACAGGTACGATCCGCCTGCTGGACCGCCGGGCGGGCACACGTGGCGTGGCCCGCGATCGTCATTATGTGGAGATCGTCGCGCAAGGCATACCGGATCACCTTGTCGGTAGGAATATCAAGATCGTCATACCCGTGGGGGGCACGGAAGGCCCCGTTCTGGTGGTGCCCAACGCCGCGTTGTCGGCCACCGCCAGTGGCTTGACTCGAGTAGAGGTCGAGCAACCCGACGGTACAACTCGGTTCGTATCGGTCGAACCCGGCCTGTCCACGGGCGGACGGGCCGAGGTCGCACCCGTCGACGGGGAACTGATGGTGGGTGATCTGGTCGTGGTCGGGGTCGCTTCCGGTGAGTAGCAGCGCCGCACCTCTGATGGAACTGGAGCATGTGGGTCGCGTGTTCGGCGACGGTGAAGCGGCAGTTCACGCTCTCACCGATGCCACGCTGCGAGTGCATCGAGGAGACTACGTGTCGATCATGGGTCCATCGGGCAGCGGCAAGTCCACGCTGCTCAACATCATGGCCCTGCTCGATCGCCAGACATCAGGTACCTACCGTTTCGAGGGTGTTGACGCTCAGAGCCTCGGTGAGGGCAGGCGCACAGGACTGCGAGCCCACCGCATCGGCTTCGTCTTCCAGGCTTTTCATCTGCTAGCTCATCGCAACGTGACCGAGAACGTGGTCATGTCGATGCTCTACAACCGGACGCCGCGTTCTTCACGCCGATCCCGGGCTCTTGAGGCCCTTGAGCAGGTGGGTCTCAGCCATCGAGCCAACTTTCTGCCGACCAAGCTCTCGGGCGGTGAGCGCCAGAGAGTGGCTATAGCGCGCGCCATAGCTCCTCATCCAAGTGTGCTGCTTTGCGACGAGCCGACCGGCAATCTCGACCAGGTCACCGGCAGGTCAATCCTTGACCTGTTCGAAGAACTACGTGCGTCAGGGCTGACGGTCGTAGTCGTAACCCACGATCCTCGGGTGGGGTTGCAAGCCGACCGGATACTGGAAGTGGAAGACGGCCGGGTGGAGTTGTTGCCGCAGTCCTTCCGACGAACACCTTCTGAGCGATGAAGTCTCGGCAGACCGCCCGGGCACGGTTCGGTTGGCGAGACTTGATCGCCGAAGCCCTAGCGGGATTGTTCGCCCGGCCGGGGCGTGCTCTGTTGACTGTGCTCGGAGCGGTGCTCGGCATTGCCTCTCTGGTAGCCACTCTCGGGGTGGCCCACACGGCAGGGAACCAGATCATCTCGTCGTTCAACGAGCTGTCGGCGACCTCGGTCGTGGTCACGACCGACCGCGGGTTTTTCGGTGACGGTGCGCCCCGCGTGGCTCTGCCGTGGGATTCCGAGTCGCGTCTGAGCAGGCTCAACGGGGTCGTGGCGGCTGGGTCCATGGCGGATGTCAACATTGCTGGAGACTTGACCAGTTCGGTTCCTTTGAACGACCCGCTGGGTCAAACCGAGTTCCAGGTGCCGATGGTTGCCGCGTCGCCGGGTCTTTACGCCGCGGTGCGGGGCCGCTTGCGCACGGGCCGTTGGTTCGACCAGGGGCATTCCGCCCGCGCCGACCGGGTTGCCGTGCTCGGCGTCGGTGCGGCGCAGCGACTCAACATCACCCGCGTCGGTCAGCAGCCCGTTGTGTTTGTCGGTGATTTGAGCTTCGTGGTGATCGGCATTCTGGACGATGTGCTGCGTCAGGCCGACCTGCTCAACTCAGTGATCGTGCCTGAGGGCACCGCACGGGATCTGTACGATCTCGAATCTCCGACCACTATCCAGATCGATACCGAAGTCGGCGCTGCGGAACTGATCGCTTCGCAAGCTGCGATTACTGTGTCTCCCAACGATCCTGCGCTGGTGCGGGTGCAGTCGCCGCCGTCGCCGGAGAGTCTGCAGGTCCAAGTCGAGAGCGATGTGAACGCGTTGTTTCTCGTGTTGGGTGCGGTGTCGCTGTTGATTGGGGCGATAGGAATCGCCAACGTCACGCTTGTTTCGGTGTTGGAACGGGTCGGTGAGATTGGTTTGCGCCGAGCGCTAGGTGCTAGTCGTCGGCACATCGCCTATCAGTTTCTGTTGGAATCCACCGGCATCGGATTCTTCGGCGGGGTGATAGGTGCGAGCGCCGGTGTGCTGGTGGTGGTGGCAGTGTCGGCATCCAACGACTGGACCCCGGTGCTCGACACCCGGGTCCCCCTGGGCGCCCCACTGTTGGGTGCACTGGTGGGTCTGCTGGCGGGCCTCTACCCCGCCTGGCGCGCCTCACGCCTAGAACCCGTCGAATCCCTACGAGCCTCAGGCGCTTAACGGCAGGTAGTTGCCGGTGTCACGTAGAGATCAACATGAAGGGAAGGTGTCAGAGACTCTGTGGTGTCTAGTCCGCCGAAACAGCCGTCGGTGAACCCCAGATCACGGACATCGCCGTAAACTAAACCCCGCGCCAACCCGCCTTTTCGTTCCCGCGGTTGAGCATGTCTAACGACACGTCGATCCCGACTAGCTTCAGTCACAGGCCGAAGTCGTACTAGAGGACGGCTCAAGGGTGGCATTTTCGGAGATCGCGCCGGGGGTCGTGCCAGTCGGCCTCGAATTACCTGAATCGGTCAGGGGCGAGGTCCGGGCCTACGAGTTGCAGGAACCGGTCGCTGGTCATCAACCGTCGCAAATCGGCATGTCGTCGATATCTCCACCAAAGTCACGCATGGACGCGGGTCTGCACAACTGATTACCGCCGAGCGACAGCGATTCTAGGGTGGTGAGGTTGCCGAGTTCTGCTGGGATCTCCCCACTCAACTGATTAAAGGCGAGCCCCAGCTCCTCTAGGGTGGTGAGGTTGCCGAGTTCTGCTGGGATCTCCCCACTCAACTGATTACCGACGAGCCACAGCACCTCTAGGGTGGTGAGGTTGCCGAGTTCTGCTGGGATCTCCCCACTCAACTGATTACCGCCGAGCTCCAGCGATTTCAGGGTGGTGAGGTTGCCGAGTTCTGCTGGGATCTCCCCACTCAACTGATTACCGCCGAGCCCCAGCCGCTCTAGGGTAGTGAGGTTGCCGAGTTCTGCTGGGATCTCCCCACTCAACTGATTAACGACGAGCCACAGCTCCTCTAGGGTGGTGAGGTTTTCGAGTTCTGCTGGGATCTCCCCACTCAACTGATTCTCGACGAGCCACAGCTCCTCTAGGGTGGTGAGGTTGCCGAGTTCTGCTGGGATCTCCCCACTCAACTGATTAAAGGCGAGGTCCAGCGATTCTAGGGTGGTGAGGTTGCCGAGTTCTGCTGGGATCTCCCCACTCAACTGATTATCGACGAGCCACAGCCCCGCAACGCAATCGCCACTACGGCCCAAGTTGACACCGGCCCACTCGCTGAGGGGAGCGTCGGTGAGCCAGTTCGTGTTGTCTGTCCAGTTCGGGCCGTTGGTTGCGTTGTAAAGTGCGGTCAGTGACGCTCTGTCGGTCCGCGACGCTTCATCGTCGCATTCAGGCACAGTGAACTCCTCAGAGGGGATCTCCTCGGTGGCGAACGCCGAGTCGTCGTCCGCTGAGTCGTCGGCGAGTTCGGAGGTCTCCTGTTGGGTGCTGTTCCCCGTTTCCGGTGCCGAGCTGCCGCCGCAGGCGGACAGGAACACAATGAGCATCACCGCTAGCAGGACGCCGGTCCGCGCGGCGCGAGGGAAGTCGCCCCGCGGTGAACAGGCCCGCTGGGGAGCCTCTCCCTCGCGCGGACTGATGACAGCAGCATGGGCTTGAGACATCGCGGGGCATCCTCGCTTGGGTGGGGCCGCGCAGCACAGAAGCGGCAGTAGATGCTTTAGCCTAGGGGCGACACGGATAGGTTACAAGTCCCTCATAAGCTTCATGATGTTTCACGCAGGCTGTGGTGTGATCGCGGCTTGGGACGCGGTCGCTGTCCTTGACGGATCGCGCTCAATGCCTTGTGCGCGCATCCCTTCTACAGCCAGACGGGTGGTGTGCCCTGTGTTTCGCGCGGTCAGTCTGTTTGATGGCTCTACGCGCTTAATGGGGCAGGCAGTGTGATCTGAGGGTCCGCGCGCGGGCGTCGGGGTCTCGCGAGTCTGGCAGTAGGACAACCGACGCTCCTACAGTGTGCTCGCGATTGAGATGTTTCTCGGTCTCGCTGTGTTCATGGCCCGCCGATGGAAAGCTCTTGCGATGATTCTTGGATTCATTTTCCACCTCGGGATCGCGATTGCACTCGCACTCATCTCGTTTGCGTTACGGGGGGTGGGGTCTCAAGGGAACCAGACGGGACAAGCTCATCGGCGGAGGCGGCACCACCGCGCTACGGATTACCTACACCCACAAGTCCGGCGACAATTGAGGATGACTCCGATTTCCTGAGCATCGAAGACGAATTCATCCGGTGCATGCGCGCTGTGGGTTACGAAGCGACATACTTCACTTGGGGCCGCGACCAAGTGCTCAATCGAGTCATTGAGCTTCAGTCGCAGGCCGAAGTCGTACTAGAGGACGGCTCAAGGGTGGCATTTTCGGAGATCGCGCCGGGGGTCGTGCCAGTCAGCCTCGAATTACCTGAATCGGTCAGGGGCGAGGTCCGGGCCTACGAGTTGCAGGAACCGGTCGCTGGTCATCAACCGTCGCAATACGGCATTTCGCCGATATCTCCACCAACGTCACGCAGGGACGCGGGTACGCATCCACTCAACTGATTATCGACGAGCCGCAGCCACTCTAGGGTGGTGAGGTTGCCGAGTTCTGCTGGGATCTCCCCACTCAACTGATTCTGGGCGAGGTTCAGCTGCTCTAGGGTGGTGAGGTTGCCGAGTTCTGCTGGGATCTCCCCACTCAACTGATTCTGGGCGAGGTTCAGCACCTCTAGGGTGGTGAGGTTGCCGAGTTCTGCTGGGATCTCCCCACTCAACTGATTACCGCCGAGCCGCAGCACCTCTAGGGTGGTGAGGTTGCCGAGTTCTGCTGGGATCTCCCCACTCAACTGATTATCGACGAGCCGCAGCCACTCTAGGGTGGTGAGGTTGCCGAGTTCTGCTGGGATCTCCCCACTCAACTGATTCTCGCTGAGCCACAGCAATCTCAGGGTGGTGAGGTTGCCGAGTTCTGCTGGGATCTCCCCACTCAACTGATTACGTTCGAGCGACAGCACCTCTAGGGTGGTGAGGTTGCCGAGTTCTGCTGGGATCTCCCCACTCAACTGATTACCGCCGAGCCGCAGCACCTCTAGGGTGGTGAGGTTGCCGAGTTCTGCTGGGATCTCCCCACTCAACTGATTCTCGTAGAGCGACAGCTTCTCTAGGGTGGTGAGGTTGCCGAGTTCTGCTGGGATCTCCCCACTCAACTGATTAACGCCGAGGTGCAGCCCCGCAACGCAATCGCCACCAGTGAAACTCAAGCTGACACCGACCCATTCGCTGAGGGGAGCGTCGGTGAGCCAGTTCGTGTTGTGTATCCAGTTCGGGCCGTCGGTTGCGTTGTAAAGTGCGGTCAGTGACGCTCTGTCGGTCCGCAACGCTTCATCGTCGCATTCAGGCACAGTGAACTCCTCAAAGGGGATCTCCTCGGTGGCGAACGCTGAGTCGTTGTCCGCTGAGTCGTTGTCCGCTGAGTCGTTGTCCGCTGAGTCGTTGTCCGCTGAGTCGTTGTCCGCTGAGTCGTTGTCCGCTGAGTCGTTGTCCGCTGAGTCGTCGGCGAGTTCGGAGGTCTCCTGTTGGGTGCTGTTCCCCGTTTCCGGTGTCGAGCTGCTGCCGCAGGCGGACAGGAACACAATGAGCATCACCGCTAGCAGGACGCCGGTCCGCGCGGCGCGAGGGAAGTCGCCCCGCGGTGAACAGGCGCGCTGGGGAGTCTCTCCCTCGAGCGGACTGATGACAGCAGTATGGGCTTGAGGCATCGCATGGGCTTGAGACATCGCCGGGCATCCTCGCTTGGGTGGGGCCGCGCAGCACAGACGCGGCAGTAGATGCCGCAGCCTAGTGACCACGCGGATAGATTACACGACCCTCTTGAGCTTCATGATGTTTCACGCAAGCTGTGGTGTGATCGCGGCTTGGGGACGCGGTCGCTGTCGTCGACGGATCGCGCTCAATGCCTTGTGCGAGCATCCCTTCTACGCGCCTCACGCCTAGAACCCGTCGAATCCCTACGAGCCTCAGGGGTTTGACGCTAGGTAGTTGCCGGTGTCACGTAGAGATCAACATGAAGGGAAGGTGTCAGAGACTCTGTGGTGTCTAGTCCGCCGAAACAGCCGTCGGTGAACCCCAGATCACGGACATCGCCGTAAACTAAACCCCGCGCCAACCCGCCTTTTCGTTCCCGCGGTTGAGCATGTCTAACGACACGTCAATCCCGACTAGCTTCAGTCACAGGCCGAAGTCGTACTAGAGGACGGCTCAAGGGTGGCATTTTCGGAGATCGCGCCGGGGGTCGTGCCAGTCAGCCTCGAATTACCTGAATCGGTCAGGGGCGAGGTCCGGGCCTACGAGTTGCAGGAACCGGTCGCTGGTCATCAACCGTCGCAATACGGCATTGCGTCGATATATCCACCAAAGTCACGCAGGGACGCGGGTATACATCCACTCAACTGATTCTCGACGAGGTTCAGCGATTCCAGGGCGGTGAGGTTGCCGAGTTCTGCTGGGATCTCCCCACTCAACTGATTATCGTAGAGCTCCAGCTCCTCTAGGGTGGTGAGGTTGCCGAGTTCTGCTGGGATCTCCCCACTCAACTGATTACCGTAGAGCGACAGCCGCTCTAGGGTGGTGAGGTTGCCGAGTTCTGCTGGGATCTCCCCACTCAACTGATTAAAGGAGAGGTCCAGCGATTCTAGGGTGGTGAGGTTGCCGAGTTCTGCTGGGATCTCCCCACTCAACTGATTACCGCCGAGCCACAGATCCTCTAGGGTGGTGAGGTTGCCGAGTTCTGCTGGGATCTCCCCACTCAACTGATTATCGTAGAGCCACAGCTTCTCTAGGGTGGTGAGGTTGCCGAGTTCTGCTGGGATCTCCCCACTCAACTGATTAAAGGAGAGCGACAGCCATTCTAGGGTGGTGAGGTTGCCGAGTTCTGCTGGGATCTCCCCACTCAACTGATTAAAGGTGAGCCACAGCCACGCAACGCAATCGCTACCAGTGGAACTCGAGTGGACACCGGCCCACTCGCTGAGGGGAGCGTCGGTGAGCCAGTTCGTGTTGTCTGTCCAGTTCGGGCCGTCGGTTGCGTTGTAAAGTGCGGTCAGTGACGCTCTGTCGGTCCGCGACGTTTCATCGTCGCATTCAGGCACAGCGAACTCCTCAAAGGGGATCTCCTCGGTAGCGAACGCCGAGTCGTTGTCCGCCGAGTCGTTGTCCGCTGAGTCGTTGTCCGCTGAGTCGTTGTCCGCTGAGTCGTCGGCGAGTTCGGAGGTCTCCTGTTGGGTGCTGTTCCCCGTTTCCGGTGCCGAGCTGCCGCCGCAGGCGGACAGGAACACAATGAGCATCACCGCTAGCAGGACGCCGGTCCGCGCGGCGCGGGGGAAGTCGCCCCGCGGTGAACAGGCGCGCTGGGGAGCCTCTCCCTCGCGCGGACTGATGACAGCAGCATGGGCTTGAGACATCGCGGGGCATCCTCGCTTGGGTGGGGCCGCGCAGCACAGAAGCGGCAGTAGATGCTTTAGCCTAGGGGCGACACGGATAGGTTACAAGTCCCTCATAAGCTTCATGATGTTTCACGCAGGCTGTGGTGTGATCGCGGCTTGGGACGCGGTCGCTGTCGTTGACGGATCGCGCTCAATGCCTTGTGCGCGCATCCCTTCTACAGCCAGACGGGTGGTGTGCCCTGTGTTTCGCGCGGTCAGTCTGTTTTGATGGCTCTATGCGCATGATGGGGCAGGCAGTGTGAGCTAGGAGCGCGAACTGACTTTCCTCACCGATCAAGCCGACGACGCCGACCAGCGCATCGCCTTACAACGGACACGCTGATCCGCCAGACGAGTCTAGGGCAACGATTTAGGAAGGTCGTGTGGTGGCGGTGCGGGCTTGGCGGACGCAGGCGGGGAGGCCGAGACCGCGCATTGAAGCTCCGGCGACGGTGACGCCGGGGGTGTCGTGCTGCAGGCAAGCGTCGATTTGGTCGCAACGCTGGAGATGGCCGGGGAGATACTGCGGGAGGCTTCGGCGCCACGGTGTGACCCGCGCGACACCTTCGCCTTGCAATCCGATAGTCGCTGCTAGTTCCTCGCGCAGGGTTTCGACGAGGGCTGACTCGTCAAGATCCAACCAGCGCCGATCGTCGACTCGGCCCGCCGAGACCCGCAAGATGGCGTGGTCGCCGTCGTCGTAGTGTGCCCATTTCGACGATGCCCAAGAACAGGCGGTCATCAACAAGCCCTGGCCGCGTGGAACCAGAAAACCAGCGCCGTCGAGGCTGTGGCCCACCTGTTGTAAGGGCACGACGAACGTGACCAGAACAACGTCGGAGTAGACAAGGTTGATTAGCAGCGAAGCAGCTTCGGGAGCATGAGGCTCAAGCAGCGCCGCGCTGATGAACCCAGGTGTGGTGATGATGACTCGATCGCCATCGAACGAACCGGCTGGTGTTGTGATTATCCAGCGGTCACCCTCGCGGTTGAGCGAGACAGCAGGTGTGTGCGTGTTTATGTGGCCGCCTAGTTCGTGATCGAGCGCGTCGATGATTCGTTGGCTGCCGCCCTTGACTCCAAAAAAGACGGGACCCGAGGCCGCAGTCGCCGCGTGGTTTCGGAGCGCAGGAATAAAGGGTCCACCTTTGCGGGCTGCATCTGCCAATGCCCTAGCACCGGCTGTAATACTCAGATTGTCGCTGTTGCCGGCGTTGATGCCGCCGAGCAGCGGATCCACGAGTCGTTCAAACACCTCGTCACCGGCGCGGGCACGGACTACTTCGCCGACTGTGGCGTCGCCGACGACCCCGGGATGGTCAGCGAAACCCCGATTTTTCAGCTCGCTGATGCCCTCGTGAGAAATGATGCCGCTACCAGCGAGCTTCTCGGGGTACAACGGCACCCCGAGAACACTCGGAGGGATAGAGCGAAGCGCGCCGTCAACCCAAACAAAAGCCCCTACCCCGGTTGGCGACACCAGATCATCGCCCAAACCAAGTTCACGGCACAGATCTGACATCTCGGGTTCGCGGGCCAGAAATCCGTCGGCTGCACAGTCAACATCGAACCCCAGAGCCGAACCCTCCACGGGACCACTAGAGATCTTGCCACCCAACCGTTGGCTCGCTTCCAGCAGAACAAAGTCATCACCTTGTTGATGAAGCTGATGGGCCGCGGACAACCCGGTGATGCCACCACCGATGATCACTGTCCGACTGCTCATCGCTACGTCAGGTCAGCCGATCCGACGGTGCCCTCCGCGTGAACGATCCTCACAACCTCGCTGAGCACATCGGGATCACTCGTTGGCAGCACACCATGGCCGAGATTGAAGATGTGTCCCGGGTGACCGGCATTGCGTGCAAGAACCTCGCGGGTCCCCGAAACGGCCGCGTCGACACCGGCGATCACCGCGGCGGGGTCAAGGTTGCCTTGCAGTGCCACGGTGTCACCGAGACGAATCCGGGCTCTGTCGATCTCAACGCGCCAGTCGATGCCCACAACATCGGCGCCGGCGCTCTTGATGAGTTCCAGCAGTTCGCCGGTGGTGACACCGAAGTGAATCCGAGGCACACCGGTCCCCTCGAGAGCGCTGAGCACCTTCTCTGAGTGCGGCGCCACATACCGCTGATATTGGGCCGGCGAAAGTGCTCCCGCCCATGAATCGAACAGTTGAACCGCCGAAGCTCCACCGTCGATCTGCGAAGTGAGCGAAGCTATGGCGAGATCGGCCAGCCGGTCCATCAGCGAGTGCCACAACTGCTCGTCGTTGAGCATCAGCGATTTGGTGTTCAAGTAGTCACGAGATGGTCGCCCCTCTATCAGATACGACGCCACAGTGAAGGGCGCTCCGGCGAACCCGATGAGCGGCACGTCAAGTTCGTGGACCAGCTGACGCACCGTCTCAAGCACATAAGGAGTGTCAACAGCGGGATCGAGAGGGCGTAGACGGCCCAGGTCAGCGGCAGTGCGAAACGGTTGTTCAATCTCGGGTCCAACTCCGGGCGTGACTGTGACTCCGAAACCGATGGCATGGACGGGCACGACAATGTCGGAGTAGAGAATGGCGGCGTCCACCCCATAGCGACGTACCGGTTGAAGGGTTATCTCGGTGGAGAGATCGGGGTTCTTGATCGCGTCCAGGATCGTTCCGGTACCGCGGATCGCCCGGTATTCAGGCAGAGAGCGTCCTGCTTGGCGCATGAACCAGACGGGGACCCGCTCATGGGGCAGACCTCGACAGGCCCGGATGAAGCAATGGTCGTCGAATCGGTTTGGTGTGCCCACACCGACCACGCTAGCCATGCTGTGCCTGTTGGATCAGAGCGTTCAGGCCGACCCCGGTAGGGGTTTCAAGAAGTCGGTCGACCGCGATCTCGCCAGCTCGCACAGCGCGTTGGCGCTGGTCTCCGTTGTCGCTGGAGAGATCTTCGAACGTGTCGGGGTGAGGCTCGAGCACCACGACTGCGGTGCCCTGACGCCGCACCTCACTGACCTCGTTGGCCAACTTGTTGCTGAACCAACTGCGTATCGGATTGGTGACGCGCCCGAGCGCACCACTGGCCCCGGTCATGGCCGACGAAATGATCACAAGGTCAAAACCGAGCATTCCTGTGAGATCGGCATTCGTAGCGGAATGGACACCGCCGTCGATGTATTCGGCTTTCCCGATCTGTGCGGGGACATATATCCCTGGCACCGCGGAGGATGCTCGTGCCGCCTGTCCGATCGTTCCCCTCACATCGTCGCGGCCGAATACGATACGCCGACCGTCACTCGCTCGGACGGCAACTATCCAGGTTGGCAACTCTGTCCAGCGGCCTGGGTGGAGTTCGTTCATGCGCTTTTCGGAGGCAACGCCGGAACGGGTGCCTCGGGGAACGGCCCCGAATGCGGCTCGAACGGGGTCGGGATTCCACGGAGGCCACAGGGCGTTGAGTGACATTTTGGGTGAGAGCGGCCGCCAATCACGCTCAACGGTAGGTTCGTCGTCGTCGGTGGTGACACGGGAATAGATTTCGGCCGCTTCGGCGCTTACCGGCTCACCGCGAAGCCGCGCCACCCGATCAAACGCTGAAACCCCGCTACGCAAGCCGATGGCGGTGAAGGCACCGGCTGAAGTACCGACGATGAGGTCAGCGCCGCGCGGGTCCCAGCCCGTTGCTGACGCCAGCCTGGACAGTACCCCGCAGTGCCATGGGTCGCCGATGATTCCGCCTGCACCAAGAACTAAACCGACTGAGAACATCCCCGCAGCGTACGAGCGTCCGCGCCCCGCTAGACTGAATGGCTTCCTAATCGCAGTTTCCTATTCTTCTGACCCTTCTGAGAGTTCATCCATCCAGTGTCGCAACCTCATCGAGAACTTGAAGCTGAACAGGCATATCTCGACGCTGCCTATGGCTGTCTTGACGACTCGCGTGAGCGAGTACGGCGAATCACCGAGATGTTCGAAGCAAACCCGGGGGGCACCAACCAGGCGCGGTTCGAGCGAGAATCGGTGCTTCAGGGTGCCCTGAATCGCCTGACCCGACTCAACCTGGGTGATCGCTCGTTGGTGTTTGGGCGCATCGACCCGGCAGGGACCGATGAACGCTTCTATATCGGTCGGGTTGGTGTCTGGGACGACGATCAGAACGCGGTGGTGGTCGATTGGCGAGCGCCGGTTTCTGAACCCTTTTATCGGGCGACAGGTTCTGAGACCATGGGCCTTGAGCGTCGTCGGTATTTCGCCACACGGGGTCGCACACTGCTCGGGATCGACGATGAACTCTTCGGCGATCTAGCCGATCCAAACCGCGATGGCGATGTGGCAATCAGAGGCGAAGGTGCATTGATCGCTGCGCTTGAGGCGGCGCGCACGGGACGTCTCGGCGACATCATCGCCACGATTCAAGCTGAACAGGACCGGATTATCAGGGCGCCGATGCCGGGGTTGCTGGTGGTTCAGGGTGGTCCCGGTACCGGCAAGACCGTAGTTGCACTGCACCGGGCTGCCTATCTCCTCTACACTCACGGACTTTCTCTGGAGTCCCAGGGCGTCTTGGTTGTTGCCCCGAACAGGCTGTTTATCGCATACATCGAACAGGTTCTGCCATCGTTGGGCGAGGCGGGCGTGACCATTGCGGTGCTAGCCGATCTGGTACAGCCGCGGGTTCGAGTTGACATGCTCGACAACGAACCGACTGCTCGTATCAAGGGCGACCCCCGAATGGTGGATGTGCTGGTAAGGGCCGTGTCAAACCGCCAGCGACAGCTTCGAGCCGATCAGTATTTCGGGTTTGGTCTGCAGCGTTTGCGGATCACTGTTGCGGAGTCCCGCAGAATCGTCTCTGTGGCCCGAAGGCGGTCCCGAACCCACAATGCGGGTCGCAAGATCGTGGAGGATCGGTTTTTTGAAACGCTTGCTGCGAGCGCTCGCACCCATGTCGACCCTCAGGTTGTGCGTGAACGCATGCGGCATGACCTCCGGGTCCGCGAGACGCTCGATTGGATGTGGCCGGTTCTCACTCCCGCTCAACTGCTGCACGACCTCTATGGCTCGCGAGCGCTCTTGAAGTCTGCGAATCATGAATCTTTCAGCGAAGAGGAGATCCTGCGTCTGCACCGGTCTCGTGTTGAACATGCCGATCAGGTTGTGTGGAGTTTTGAAGATGTGCCTCTGCTTGACGAGGCCCGCTCTCTGTTGGGTCACCGTCCAGGCAAACGTGCGTTGGACGCGGTTCGCACCTATGGGCACATATGCATTGACGAGGCCCAGGATCTTTCGCCGATGGAGTTGCGCATGGTGGCGCGTCGGTCGCTCAACAGGTCGCTGACTGTTGTTGGTGATATTGCCCAGGCCACTGGAGCGTGGGCCAACAGCGATTGGAATTCGGTTATTTCTGCGTTTGCCAGCAAGCACGAGCCGAGAATCGCCGAACTTACTGTCGGCTATCGGATCCCGGGTCCGACCATGAAACTGGCCAACAGGATTTTGCCACTCGCCGCTCCGGGGTTGTGTCCTCCCACGCCCGTCCGAACCGATGGCGACGAGCCTCAACTTGTCGAAGTACACGGCCCGATCGGCGATGCTGTGACCCGAGTTGTGCTGGGGGAACTCACCGCGGTCGGGGAGGGGAATGTGGCTGTGATCGTTCCGGCCTCGCTGCTTGAGAGTGTGTATTCGGCCTTTGAAACTCATGAGTTGTCGTTTGGCGGGCCCACTCGTCACGGGCTCGATCAGCGGGTCACTGTCGTGCCGGTGCGTCTGGTCAAGGGTCTTGAGGTGGACGCGGCGGTTGTGGTTGAGCCGCGTCGGATCGTCAACGAAGAGATTGAGGGTTTCCGATCGTTGTATGTGGCGTTGACGCGGGCCACCAAGCGGGTGACGGTCGTCTACAGCGAACCTCTGCCAGAACTGCTCGGGTGACGATTTTCGTAGTCATTGACTCTTGACGGTAGGATGTAAGGCATGCCTCACTCGGATTCCGACGCCGCGCTGATTGCGTTGGTGGTCGTAGCCAAAGATTTGTGGGTGAACCGTTCGGTTCCGGTGTTGAAAGGCGCGGATCTGGTGGCTTCGCCGGGTCAGCATCTTGTGATCTTGGGCCCGAGTGGTTGCGGCAAGACCACTTTCCTTCGCGCTATAGCGGGTCTTGAACCGGTCGAGCGGGGTGAGATCTGGGTTGGTTCGCAATTGGTTGCCAGTTCCAACGTGCATGTGGCTCCTGAGAAGCGTCGGGTGGGGTTGGTGTTTCAAGATGGTGCTTTGTTCCCGCATATGAGCGTTGCTGCCAATGTGGCCTACGGTCTCCCGCGAGCAGACCGCTGGAGGAGATTCGGACTGACCAGTGAGCGTGGTCGGGAATCCGTGCGGATGATGTTGGAGATGGTTGGGCTTGAGGAGTTCGGTGATCGTTTGCCTGGTTCGCTCTCGGGTGGGCAACAGCAGCGTGTGGCGGTCGCCCGTGCGTTGGTGCCGCGGCCTTCGGTTCTGCTGTTTGACGAGCCTTTTTCGAGTTTGGATTCGAACCTGCGTGCGGGTGTCAGGTCCGAGGTTGCTCAACTCCTGAAAGAGTTGGAGATCACCGCTATTTTTGTGACCCACGACCAGACCGAGGCTTTTGAACTCGGTGATGAAGTGGCGGTGATGCGTGATGGGGTGCTGGTTCAGCAGGCGACTCCTGCTGAGCTTTATAACCGGCCGGCAGACCCCTGGTTGGCTGCTTTCGTGGGTGAAGCAGAGTTGTTGGCGGGTTATGCCAGGGGATCAGAAGCAGACACTGTGCTTGGACGTATTCCTCTTGCGAACTCGATGAGTGGTCCGGTTGAGGTTCTGGTACGACCCGAGGAGATCGTTCTTTCTCCGGGTTATGGCGGTCGAGTGGTCGGGATCGACTACTGCGGCCATGACGCGCTGATAAGTGTTGTGTTGGCGGGAGGTACGGTGGTGAGGAGCCGAGCCACTGGTGCGCCGAGATTTGCAGTCGGTGCTGAGGTTGCGGTGGGCCACACCGGGGTGTCAGCCTTGGCCTACGGTGGATCTTCTGAATCAGTGCCGCTGGTAGCCGAGACGGCCAGTTAGTCTGCTGCTAGCGACGATGTATATGGCCTGTGACAGATGTCATATGTTAGGTATGCCTAACACAGGATGAATAGTGGCTATATTCCCCGTCATGAAAACATCGAGAACCTACTTCCCTGTGCTAGCGGCTCTACTCGGTTTGGCGTTGTTCGCAACCGCCTGCGGAGACGACGGAGGATCAGATGAGAGCATCACGCTCTACTCGGGGCGCAACGAAGAATTGATCCAACCACTCGTCGACGACTTCATCGACAGAACTGGGATCAGCGTTGAGGTGCGCTATGGCGATTCTGCTGAATTGGCGTTGCTGATCCAAACCGAGGGTGACAACACGCCGGCAGATCTCTTCATCTCCCAAAGCCCGGGAGCGCTCGGCTTTCTAGCAGGCGAGGGTCGTCTAGCCACGCTTGGAAGCGAACTCACCTCACTTGTGGATGAGGGCTTTGCGGCCGGCGACAACACCTGGGTCGGCATCACCGGCCGAGTACGAGTAGTCGTCTACAACAGCGAACTCGTTGATGAAGCTGATCTACCAGCATCGGTCCTCGACCTAGTCGAACCCAAGTACGCGGGCAAGGTCGGAGTTGCTCCCAACAACGGTTCGTTCCAAGACTTCGTCACCGCTATGCGCAATGAACTCGGAGACGACGCAACCCGCGATTGGCTTGTGGGAATGGCAGAAAACAACTCTCCCAACTATCCCAAGAACTCCCCGATAGTTGAGGCTGTCGGTCGCGGCGAGATACCGATGGGATTGGTCAACCACTATTACAACCTGCGTGCTGTTGAAGCCGATCCCTCCGTGGCCAGCAAAAACCACTTCCTCCCGGTTGACGATATTGGTTCATTGGTAATCGTTACTGCCGGAGCGGTGCTGTCATCCTCTGGAGCCTCAGCAGCCGCCGAGTCGCTGCTGAGTTTCCTGCTGAGCGATGACGCCCAGATGAACTTCGCCGAACAGACGCAGGAGTACCCGTTGGTTGCGGGTGTTGCCGCGCCCTCCGGTTTGCCGTCTCTAGACGGATACGCCGCTCAAACCATCGACTATGACCTGCTGGGGGACGGTCTACTGGGAACGATCAATCTGATTCGAGAAAGTGGCATTGAGCAGTAGCACCGAACGCCGGAACCGCGTCCTGTTGCAGCGGGCTCAACAAGGCGGCACTGTCCATAACGGTGCGGCCAACGGCGGGTCGATTGCGCCAAGTCGTCGGCCTCCAGCGGTGATGTTGGCTCTGTCAGTTCTAGTCGGCGTCGTCTTTATGGGGCCGTTCGCCTACGTCGTTTCGCGCAACCTTGATTTGGGAACCGACCTCGGCTCGCTGTTGCTGTCTCAGTCAACGTGGGATCCGCTGCGCCGCTCACTTCTCCTGGGGGTCGTGGTAGCGGTCTCCACAGCCGTAATCGGCACTAGTTTGGCCTGGTTGACGATCCGCACGGACCTTTGGGGCCGCCGCATCTGGCGTATCCTTGCCCCTCTACCGCTAGTCTTCCCGAGCTTCGTAGGGGCGACCGCCCTAATCGCCGGCTTTGCGACCGGTGGCCTTGTCGAGGATCTTGTCTCCCCGCTAGGCATCACCGACCTTCCAGACATGAAAGGGTTTCGCGGTACTTGGCTTGTCCTCACCTTGTTCACGTATCCCTATGTGTATCTTCCGGTAGCAGCCCGCATGGCTTCGCTTCCGCCGTCACTTGAAGAATCGGCTCGTCTGCTCGGTCGCAAACCCGTAACGGTCTTTTCTACGGTTGTTCTTCCGCAGGTTTGGAGTGCTGTCCTAGCGGGAACGATGCTCGTGTTCTTGTACACGATCAGCGATTTTGGGGCTGTTTCCCTGCTCGGCTACAGCACCTTGGCTGAACAAATCTACGCCGACCAGCTATTCGACCAGGCCCGATCGATGGGACTTGCACTGATATTGGGGGTTACAGCCCTGTGCGTTGTGATGAGCGAACGCGCGCTGGAGCGGCGCCGCGCTCGAGTGGAGGTGACTCGCAGCCAAGATCCGCTGATCGTTCCCCTCAAGGGTTGGAGTATCCCGGTGTTGATCGCGGTTGCAGCCTTTATCGGCAATGCACTGATCGGGCCGGTAGCGGTCCTCGGGTTCTGGGCTTGGCGAGGCCTCACCGCCGACATCGACTCCGTGGGTCTGGGAATCGACATCGGGGCTCTCGTGGAACCGGCGCTGCACACCGCCGAAGTTGGTCTGATCACTGCGTTGGTGGCAATAGCGGTGGTGTTGCCGATTGCATGGCTGACCGGGCGTTATCGCAGTCGGGTTGCCGGCGCTGCCAATTCGATGGTGGTTGCGGGCTTCGCGCTTCCAGGGGTGGTGATTGCTCTCTCCTTGGTTTTTTGGGCCATCGACGCTCCCATCATCGGCCGCTGGTACCAGACCCTTCCGCTGCTCATCGTCGCCTATGTTCTGCACTTCGGCGCCCAAGCGAGTCGAGCTGCCCATGTAGCGGTAGAGGCAGTACCGGAAACTTACAGCGACGCCGCAGCGACCCTGGGAGCGAACCGGTCCCGACGCTTCCTAACCGTTGAACTTCCACTCATGGCACCAGGCCTTTTTGCTGGTGCCGGCTTGGTGATGCTCTCCACCATGAAGGAGCTTCCGGCCACTCTGCTGTTGGCCCCGATCGGGTTTGACACGCTTGCGACAGAGGTTTGGGGCGCGGGTGAACGGGGAGCCCTAGCTCAAGGCGCGGTGGCCTCTCTGGCGTTGGTTGCGGTCAGCTCCGTACTGACCTGGGCGGTCGTGCTTCGTCGTCTTGATGTGCACTGACTCGGCACGTGCCACGGCGCATGTCGGATAGCTGACACTCTGTGTGTCGCATCGGTGACTCAGTTTGTCTTCAAGTCCTGCGAACATGCCTGCTCGGCGGATGTACCCGGCAGTGAGGGCGGACACATCGGGGCGCGTTTCATGGGGGGTCCCGGAGCGGGAGGGACTCCCCCCATGAGCGTGGTGTATTGTCAGACATGCGTGGATGGAAGTCTCAGCCCGTTGGGTCTTGTACACGCGGTCTCTAGTGTCGAGGACGAGGAGGGAGGTCTCATGCGGTCCATTCGTCTTGGGATGACAACGTGTCTGTTGGTGCTGGCTCTGCTTTTTGCGGGCTGTGGTGGAGATGACTCCGACGAGTCCGGTGAACCCGCTGAGCCTCAAGCGACAGAAACCACCCCAACTTCATCGACGACGTCAACTACCGTGCCGATCCCCCAAGACGCAGTGGCCCTCGGAGAACTGCAGATCATCGGGGTCGAGTTCGGCGATGGTGGTTTCGTGAGGATCCAGAACCGGGGCAGCGCAGATGCCAATGTCAACGGCATCTATATCTGTCAGTTCCCGCAATACACGGACCTCGGTACTGTCGTGACCGGTGGTGCGATTGCTGCCGGGGCAACGGTTGAAGTTCCTGCTTCGGCTGTCGGGGGACTGAGTGCTGTGGGTGGCGAGGCTGCGCTCTACGCCAACAACAGCGACTTCGGGTCACCGGACAATATTTTGGCATACGTGCAGTGGGGGACCGGAGGCGCTCGAGCCGAAGTAGCCACCGCAGCCAACATTTGGGCAGGAACCGATGTTTCGATCACCCCCGATCCCGCCTATAACGACATCGTGCTCGATGGCGACCCTGTTGACCCGGAGAATTGGAGCTGAGTTGGGAATCGAGGTCACGCCACCGACGACTTCTGGCCGGCCACACGCCATGTGGAGCGGGTTACCATCGTCGGAGAGAGGCCCTTTTGATGACCAAGTTTTTGATGAACAAGGTTTTGATGAGCGAAAGCAAGACACGATGACACAGACCCTCACGACTCTCGATATCCGTCCTCTCACGGCGACTCTCGGCGCCGAGGTTTTCGGTTTCGATATGGCATCGGTCGACGATTCGACCCGTGACCAACTGCATCAAGCGTGGATGGACCACAAGGTGCTGGTGTTTCGTGATCAGCACATCACCACCGAGGAACACGTTGCCTTCGGACGGCTCTTCGGAGATCTTGAGATTCACCCGTTTACCGACAACGACGAAGAGCATCCCGAAGTGATCGTGCTTGAAGCCGGAGGAGACAGCGGCAAGACCTTTGTTGCTGCGGGCTGGCACAGCGATGTGACCTGGCGAGCTGAACCGCCGATGGGTTCTATCCTGCGGGGGCGTGTTGTTCCGCCGGTGGGTGGAGACACCTGCTTTGCCGATGCCACCGCGGCTTATCAGCGTCTTTCCGACGAGTGGAAGCAAAGGGTGGACGGCCTGTACGCGATCCACGACTACTCGCGTGTGTTCGCCAACCGTGTTGAGCCCGCCGAAGCGGAGAAGATTCGGGCGGAGTATCCGCCGCAACTCCATCCAGTCATCAGAACCCATCCGGTCACGGGCGCCCGCGGGATATACACCAATATCGGTTTCACGTCACACATTGATGGGATCTCGGCCGAAGAAAGCGACGAGATTCTGCGTTATCTTGAGCGGGCGATTATGAATCCGTCGGTTCAGTGCCGTGTGCGCTGGGGGGTCGACACGTTCGTGATGTGGGACAACCGGGCCGTGCAGCACACGGCCACCGCCGACTTCCTGCCTCAGCACCGGTTCATGGAGCGCGTCACGATTATCGGCGACCGCCCCTTCTAGTCCGTTTGCCTGTGGTTTTGTTGACAAAGGGGTTCGTAACGGATACCTGAGCCGGCTAGGCGACCGAGGGCGTCGTCGAGAGCTTGCACGGTTTGGGAACGCTCACCGCCGCCATCATGTAACGACACGATCGCACCGTCGGTTGCGCCGGCCACTATCCGGTTGGCGATCGTTTCGGCACCGGGGTTGCGCCAATCAAAGGTGTCGACTGTCCAGAGCGCTATAGCCAGACCGTGGGAAGCCGCCCAATCGTAAGTGAACGCATCTCTGGATCCGTAGGGCGGTCGCAGACACGGTGTCGCATGTTCGCCGAGGATTTCCTGGGTCCGGCTGATGGTTTGATCGAACGATTCTCTCGAGAGCGTGGTGAGGTCCTCGTGAAGCCAGGTGTGGTTTGCCACGGTGTGCCCTTCGGCGACGATCCGTTCGACAATGGTCGGGTACCGCTCAACGAGATAGCCGACCACGAAGAAGGTGGCGCGGGCGTTGTGGCGAGCGAGGATGTCGAGCATTTGCGGTGTGTAGACGGGGTGTGGACCGTCATCGATAGTGAGATACACAACATCGCCAGATTCGGCAGTCGGTCTTGTGGGGATCGTTGGCAGCGGGACCACCGGGTTGGAATCTGAGAAAGCTCGGAGCGGCAGCACCGTGACGGTCAGCTCGTAGTCAGCGGCTTCTCCGTGGGTGGACACCACGCCCAGCCTCCATGGCCCGCTGGCGGGGAGAGTCACGTTCGTTGTCTGGGTTCGGTCGTTCAGCGAGGCAAGCACGAAATAACCGAAGTCAACGGTCAGCCAGACTCCTAGCGGTGCCGTGAGCTCGATGTTCATTTCTTGTTGCTCGCTGGCCTGCAAAGTGTAGGTTTGCCGCTGGCTCGGCTCGATCGTTCCTGTTTCGGTGGCCGATATCGCCCCGCCCTCGAATTGGATGGCGATGTCGGGCAGTTCCAGTTCGGGCAACGGGAGGTTCTTGAGCGGTTTCGTGCTGATCACTTGAGCTTGAGGTTCCGCTTCGGTCAAGTTGATTTCGAGGGTTTTGCGTTGGGTGATGACGGTGAACGGCTCGTCGTCGAGGCGGTCCAACAGCGTCACTTCGATCAGACCGTGTTCGACTGCGATCTCTTCGATGATGACGCGATCGCCGACATGCACGGGTGTTCGTGGCTGGGGTGTTCCCTCGTTGTTGATCACCGGAACGATCAGGTGAAAGACACCGGTTCCTGCTGACCGTTCAATAATGTGCGCGACGAGGTCGTCGTCTCCGTCGTTGTCGAGGTCACCTTGAGTGACCCGATTCTGCAGCAGGAACATCGTTTCGGAGGCGCCGCCGTAGGAGATCGTGGCCTGCCCGTCTTCTAAGCCGACGGTGTCGCCGTCCAGTTCGAAGCTGAGGTTCTCAAGATCTTCCCAGGCGATCAACGCTGGTTCCGCAGGTGTTGTGGTGGTGCTGGGCGGTGCGGTTGTTTGGGGCGCTTGAGTTTGGGTTGTGGTGGTCGTGGTGTTGGTGTCGGTGGTGTCGGTGCTGGCTGTGGTGCTGGGCGTCGTGGTGGAAGGGTGCTGGTCTGTTGCGGTGGTGTCGTCGGAGCAAGCGGCAAAAACCATGGCCAGCACTAGGCCAATGAGGACTAGTGCGCCTTTCCGTGTTGTTGCGACGTTCGCCACGCGTGACCTTTTTTTTGGTTCGTGCCTACGGCGAGGTTACAGCGCGTCTCGGCGTTGAGTGATTGATGTACTTGGGAGGATGACAGCGCCAATAGGGCAGGTTGTTGCCGTCAAGTCACATCGCTACCGTTGGGGTCCGCGGGGTGGAGCAGTTTGGTAGCTCGTCGGGCTCATAACCCGAAGGTCGCGGGTTCAAATCCCGCCCCCGCCACCACCAAAAGCCCAAGCCAGAGCAGGTGCCCTGGCTTGGGCTTCGTCGCGCTTAGGACGATCTGCTAATGGATTATCGAATAAGCGAGCAGGGACTCGATGTTGTGCTGTCCCGGTAGATGCTTGACGCGTTGGCTCCGGTAGCTGTGTGACAGTTTTGACACGGTTCCGGTAACTGCGCGACACCGGCTCCGGTATCTGTGTTACACCTCGGTGTTTCACACATGGCGGTGGTCAGCCTTCTTCACTTGCGGCGGCCTAGTCGTCACATGGGATGTGTCGTCATTCCTTGAGGGTCCCTTCGTCGCCACGGCTACCATTGGTGGCGGTGCCTGAATTCGTCGACCTTCCTCGCCAGTGGACCGCGGCACCCATTGGCCGGGAGTCCGAGTGGTGGCGCACCGTTCAGTCTGAGCGCACGATCCTCGTGGTCGCCCGCGGTCCCACGACGACGCTATGGGTGTTCGACTTCCTGGAAGAGATACTCGCTGACCCCCGCATCCAGGTCGTCTTTAGCGTCGATGAAGACGCGCCGGACACCTTCAGCCGCGGCTTCACCGACATCTCGTCCATAGCTGACGCCGTCGCCATACCCTGGTCGCAGGCTTTGGCGGGATCGTTCGATCTTGCAATAACTGCGAGTCGCAAAGGAGGCCTGCATAGGCTCAGATGCCCCCTCCTTCTCGGTCCCCACGGTGCGAGCATCGGCAAGCACGATCCAGTGTCGAATGCCGAACCCTTTCCCGTTCCTGAAATCGAGAAGCCGCCAGGGTCGAATGCGGCCACCACCGTGATGATTGCTCACCCATCTGACCGGACGCTGCTCGCGCCCGACCAGTCGGGCGTCGATGTCGTCGTCACCGGCGACCCTTGCTTGGACCGGCTTAGAGCCAGCGAGCCGCTGCGCGAGTTGTACCGGAGCGACCTCGGACTGAAGCCGACCCAGCGCCTCGTCGTCGTGTCGTCCACTTGGGGGCCGGACGCGCTGATGGCTGCGGTCCCCGACATCGGTACGAGGCTGGCGTCGGAGTTGCCGGTGGACAGTTACCGCATCGCGCTGATTGTGCATCCGAATATCTGGACTGCCCATGGCGTCTGGCAGGTGCAGACCTGGATGAGGCGATCCACCAGCGCCGGGGTGCTCGCCATACCACCCTGGCGGAACGCTTGGCGCAGCGCGCTGCTGGCCTCCGACGTAGTTCTAATTGACCACGGCTCAGTTGGGCTCTATGCCGCAGCGCTTGGCAAACCCCTGATAGTAGGCCGGTTCGACTCCGCTCTCACGATCGACGGATCACCCATCGAACGTCTTGCGAATCTAGCTCCTCGACTGAATCTCGATACGCCCCTGCAGCCCCAGATTGACGAAGCCATCGCCGGGCACACTCCGAGCCGATACGGCATCGTTGCTGATCGGCTCAGCAGCGAGCCGGGAGAGTCCCTTAAGCTTCACCAAAAACTCATCTACGACCTAATTAGCTTGGATCCGCCCTTGACTGAACCCCGCCTCCTCGCCATGGCGCGGCCCTCAGACCCGTTGCCTGCGATCCATAGTCACTACGTTCGCACCCGCGTCACAGACTTCGCCACAGTCGCCGTCGAGCGCTTCCCGGCAGTTAACCCCCCCCCCCCCCCCCCCCAACACACACAGGGGGGTGCCTCACCAGCCACAGCAGCACCTCGTCTCCGACATCTGCGAGCCCGACACCCGGATCCCTCCCAACGCGGCGATCCTCTTCGATTCGGCGTGTACTCACACGCCGATGCGGCTGCTTCAGCGTTACCCCGGTTGCCGGTACGCGATCGCCGGATCCGACGGACCCGACATCACGATCTGGCACTCGGACGGCCATCGGCTCCAGCTCCGTCCAAGCAGCCTGCCGACCGACTTCGAACCCCTCGTGCTCGCGTCGGCGTACTATGCCCTCGAGACTGCCGGCCATGACATCGGAGCCGACGACGACTGCACCGTCATGTTCGGCGGCCGGAGCCTGCGCTTCTCGACTCAGCCGCTTGGTTGAAAGCCGGTTCTCATCCGCGACTTGCCGTCAGTTCCAGTTCGATTCGTTCCGCGTTCTCGTGCCCCACGATCCGGTACAACCTGTACGCCTCCCTGCGGTGCTTCAACGCCTTCTCGTCGTGGCCCCGGCCGTCGAGAGCTCGCGCCGCGAGTTCGTGGGCCTGAGCGGAGTGATAGGGCAAACCCAAACCATTCAGTTCGTCTATGGTGCGCTGGACCTCAACTACCACATCGTCGTCAGACCGGGAGTACACAGAGGCTCTGGCCGCCTCCAACGCCGCCTTTGCGGCGTTGACCGGGTCACCTAACTGCTCGAACGCCGCCTGGCAGCTCCGTGCTGCGGCCAGCGCCTCCGAGAACCGTTTCTCCGCGTTGAACACTCGGCTCCGCAACAGATCGGCTATAGCGATGCTGCGTTCCCGCCCCAGCGTCTTCATCTCGACGCGAACTCTGTCGAAGGCCTCCAATGCGGCCCTGTTGTCGCCCGCCAAGAAGACGCAGGTCCCCTGAGATTCTCTAATTGACGCGCGCAGCGCCGGGTTGTTGCTCGTAGAGACCAAATCCAGCGCAAGTGACATCTCCTGCGCTGCCTGCTCGTGCTCTCCCATTTCGGCGAGGACCCTGGCCAGGTGCGACCGCAGCCGCGCCTCGGCATCGCGGTTCCCGCAATCTTGGGCGGCCTTGATCCCAAGCTCGTCGCATTCCCGCCAATCTGCGAACGCACGGCAGCCCAAGAAGAGCAGCCACAGCGACTCCGCCATCTGCCACTGCCGATCGCGGCAGCCGAGGCTGTCGGCCAGTTGCATCACAGCGACGATGTTGTGCCGCTCGGCCAGGTACCACTCGTAGGCTTCCGCCGCCGTCTCCAACCGCGGGAACTCGATCGGGCTATGGACCGCTTCGTCGGCAGCGACGCGCAGCCGCTCCCGAGCGATCGCCCTGTCGGCGCGTCGCGCCGCGCCGTGGTACCACTCGATCAGACCCGCGCCGAGTTCAAGTTGGGTGTCGGCTGTCTCTTCGTCTGCACGCACAATCCCCATGTGCTCCGCGACAAGGTCATGCACCCTGTAGCGGCCTGTCCCGGCTTCGATCAGTAGCTGGCCGTCGAACAGCTCCCGCAGCATCCGGGTCGCCTCCCGCTGCGACACCGCGGCAACCACGGCCGCCGTCTGCGGCCCCACAGTCCTTCCGGGGTGGAGTCCGAGTCGCCGGTAGAAGGCTTTCTGATCGTCATCGAAGGACCGGTAGACGGCGTCAAGAGGTCTTCTGACATGTTCGCCCGCCACTGCTCCTAACGGGTTGTCGGAAGATCGAATGTCGTCGATGAAGTCACGGACCGACCACCCCGGACAGCGGCGAAGAAACGATCCACAGAACGCTAGGGCGACCGGAAGACCCCCGCACAGCTCGCTGAGTTCGGCCAAGTCATCCGCGGAGTCCTTCTGTGCGCGAGGTCCGGCCATTTGTTGGAGCACCGCCACGGCATCGGGCCTGTCCAGTGACCGGACCTCAAGCATGTCGGCGTTCACGTCGACATCTATCGCCAACTCGCTCAGGTACGTGTTGGTCGTGACCACAACGACCGATCCATCGCCAGATGGAAGCGTCTGCTTGACTTGGGCGGCCATGGTCGCATTCTCCGCAACGACGAGTAGCCGCTTGGATGCCGTCAAGCGCCGGTAGGTGGCTTGCTGGGATTCGAGCGTGGGAGGAAGGGCGTCCTCTCTCACACCTAGGTCTCGCAGCAGGCTCGCCAGAATATCGCCGATGTCAGGCTGGGGATCGCGGCCGCGCGGCGCAAAGTCGACATACAGTCGGCCGTCTGTGAACCGGTCAAATACCGAGTTGCTCCATTGGGCAGCGAGCGCTGACTTGCCGACGCCGGCCATGCCGACGAGCACCGCGACACACGGGTACTTCGAACTCTCGGATTCATCGAGGAGATCGTTGAGCCGGCCTAACTCCTCCTCGCGGTTGACAAAGCGGCGCGGAACCGACGGCCAGTATGGAGCCGACAACAAATTGGAGGCGTCAGGGCCGAGAGGGTGCCCAGTGGACGCTGAGAAGCCTCCATCGTCATCGCCGTCCCGGTCGAGAATGCCAGCCATTATGCAACCAAACTCATGGTCGTAGGAGCCTGTGTCAGTAATCCCCTGATAGACGGTATCCAGCAGCGAGGTGGGGACCTTTACACCGTCGAGCACTACCGGGATAATCCGGCAGCGGCCCTCAATCCTCTGGATTGTCGCGGTGTTGAGTTCCTGACGCACCCAGTTGCTTGTGATCGAGTTGACTGAGAGCACGACGACGAGAACATCGGTGCTGACCAGTGCCTGGTTGAAGATCCGGTCCGTCAGACTGTCGCCCGGCCGCAACGACCAGTCGTCGTACCACACCTCGAGGCCTTCATCGCGAAGCCGTCGGGCGAAGTCGCTGACGAACCGCTCCTTGTCCAGAGAGTTGTGACTCACGAACACACGTACCATTCCTGACACCCTAACCCCTGGGTGGCACCAAGCCCGGGGCCCTGTCTCCGCCGCATGGGTCATCGCGTCAGCGCGAAGTCAGGGGCAGAGCGGGTGACGGTGACGGTGACGGTGACGGCGGCGGCGGCCGTTCTCCAATGCTGCGGTCACGGAGAACTCGTTCTAGCCCGCCTCCGCGACGATCTGTGTCCCGCCGGTGTCGGTGTCGGCGATGGCACCAAGTGATGGACTCCTCAAGTGGCCTCCCAGCATCGTACTAAGCGTTATCAACGCCAGTCGAGGGGTTCGCCGGCGATGCCGAGATGCACATGGTCAGCGAACCAGGTTGTGAAGGCGTCCTTCATCTCCTCCGGGAAGTTACAGCGGTAACCCGGCCCGGAAGGGCAGATATCGTGACCGTGCCAGTTACGGAATGTGGCGGGTATCTCTACGGCGTTGTGGCCGAAGTACACGAAGGTATCTGAGAGCAGAACCCTGGGCGCGCTGGTGTCGCGCGCAACGTGGTCCATGTTCGGGGAGCCGTCTTCGAGGCTGTGGCGCCCGTCTTCCTGTATCCACGAGGTTCCGCTAGGAGCGCGGTGGTAGATGTTGTCGCCGTATCTCTGCTTAAGGCTGCCAACTCGGTTCGGTTTCTTCTGCTGGAATCTGGGGTCGCTCCAGTACTCGTCATAGGACAGGGCTTCCTCGACGCGCGCGGCGAAGACGAGCCTCCCCTGCTGGCCCTTCACCTTCGAACCGACCCCGGCCACCCAGTCACCGATTCTCGCTTTGTCGCGAATACCGGGTTTGCAGGTTGCAAGCGTGCAGACGCCATAGAAGGGATTCGGCGCGAAGCCGATGTCGTGTCGGACGATGTAGGTGTAGAGCCTTGGCACGCCTTTAGCAGCCGATCCGGTTAACTGGCTGCGGAGGTCGCGGTTGGCCACCGGGGTCTTCGAAGAGTCGGGAACCACTCATGGCCGCCACGATTCGATCAGAATTCCAGCCGACGATGGCGTCGGCATACTTCTCAAGTGGCTCGGGGACCTCGCAGCCCGCTGAACCGGGTGCCCACACACCGATGATGCGCTTGTTGTACTTGTTGGCGCGTTCGATCTCCCAATCAACCCAGTCGTGGTTCTTGGTGTCGGGTGTGATGAGGACTGCCAGAGTGCCAGCCCACTTGATGCCTGGGGCCAAGATCTGGGTCTTGATGTAGTCGGGGCTTCGAGCCTGATTCGGGCGATCGCTCGTGATCGAGGCGTCGCGAATCGTTACGCCTTTGTTCTTCAGCAGGTTCTTGAAGTCAGAAACGAGAGCGTCGTCCTCGTGGCGGTGGCTGATGAACAGGTTGTGAGTCTCGCTCATAGGAACTCCTTGTCTTGTTTGAGCGAGCTTAGAGGTGGGGTATGACACCGAGTCGTACAATGGTGTGGTGCTGCCGCCAATCCTTGAGGTCTACATCGTCTGGCACCCTCAGGATCCGGAGGGCGCTCAGATCGCTACCTGGATCCTTGAGCACTTCCGAGGGGCTCCTTACTCGGGTCTGGTGGGTGGGGCAGTCGAGGTGTACACACGCTCGGAGCCTTGGCAGCCCGGCTCGGACGCGCCACGGCCCCTACCGTGCCAGGTACCGCTGCCCTATCAGCTTCCTCACGCACAGGTAACGGCGATCATTCCCGTCCTTGGAGTACGGCTTGCGCGAGCCGTCGAGCAGGACTCGTCGGATTGGATGGGTTACTTGCAGAGCATTCACGCCGCTGCGGAGGCTGGGTCGGAACTGATTGGGGTCTTTCCCGTAAGACTGCAAGGCTCGGTCGGCAACAGCTCCTTTGGCGGGATTGGGAGCCTGCAGACTCTCGATTCGGCAAGCTCTGAGAAGCCAGCCGTGTTGTGCCGCGAACTCTCTCAGGCTGTTGCTCAACTCGTGGACGATCCCTTCGGCGAACGCCTGAAGGTCTTCATCAGCCACACAAAGCGTCATCCTGTTGAGGAGGAGCCGGACCATGTCGATGAGCTAGTTGGTCGTGTTCGTAGCACGATCGCGGACACGCATCTTGAGGCGTATTTTGATGCCGCTGATCTGCAGCCAGGCGCGGACTGGGAACATGAGCTTCGCTCTCAAGCGGCGTCCAGTGCTCTACTGGCTGTCCGCACTGATCTGTACGCCAGTCGGGAATGGTGTCAACGTGAGTTCCTTGTCGCGAAGCGGGCTGGCATGCCGATCGTGACGCTCAACGGAGTGTGTCGGGCCGAGGAGCGGGGATCGTTCCTGATGGACCATGTACCATCCGTGGGCTACCGCCAAATTGATGAAGACCTTCGGCAGTCCAGTGTTGAGGTGGCCCTCAACCTGCTTGTCGATGCCGCACTCATGAGAGCCTTATGGGGCCTTCAGCAGGAGATGCTCAAGCAGATTGGGTTTGACTGGACTCCGTTGCACGCGCCCGAACCCGTAACGGTGCTTCCGTGGTTGCTTGAAAACCGACAGCGCGCGACCGAGGAGGGCCCACTATTGATAATGCACCCTGACCCGCCGCTAGGACCCGAGGAAGGCAGAGCGTTGACCGAACTGTTTGAGGTGGCCGGAGTTGGCGACATGGTCGACGTCGTCACACCACGCACCTACATGAGCCGGACTACACGAAAGCAGTGATGACTATTGAAGGCCTAGTTCCAAGCGACTCGCTGAGGGATGTGAGTGTCGGCCTCTCGGTCTCCGCCAGCGATGACCTGAGTCGGCTTGGGCTGTCCTCGTCGCATGCCGAGCAAGCCGTAGGTGAGCTTGCTCGAGCTGTGCTGATTGCTGGAGGAAGTCTCGTTTACGGGGGACGTGTCAAGCCTTCGGGTTTCACCCAGTACCTCATGCACGAAGTACGCCGCTACGGCCGCGACGGTGAAACAGCGCTCACCCTGTGTCTTGCGGCTCCCGAACACCACAAGCTCTCACACAGCGAACTCGACAAAATCGACCGAACGCTCGGGACAAGGGGACGAATCGTTTGCTTCGACCCAGAAGGTCGCGAGATCAATGGCATCTTGAGTACCAAGTCCCGTGATCCCGAGCCCTTTTCGGAAGTCGATGCCCCAGCCGCTTACAGTTCAATGCGCCGCCATCTGGCGGCCATAACCGACGCCCGAGTCCTCATCGGTGGGAGGCTCTCGGACTTTGCTGGGGCAATGCCGGGAATCGTCGAAGAGGCGATCGTTGCGGTGGAGGCTAGGCACCCCCTGTACGTGTCGGCAGGCTTTGGGGGTGCGGCTGCCCTCGTGGCGCAGCGGCTGCACCTCGATGATCTGCACTGGGCACCCGAAGACTTCCCGGCACGTCCCGACGATGATCGCATCGACCGTGGTCTACAACTGCTGGACATGGCCGCTGCTACCAGCGGATGGAACGCGATGTCATGTGGATTGGATGAGCAGGGCGTTCGTCAGCTGGCGGCCACTCATCGTGCTAGCGAGGTTGCGTCGCTAGTAGTCCGAAGTCTAGCCCAGTCGCGCATCTGATCTGTCGGCGAGATCCCAAGTTCGGGCAGGCGCAGACCGCTACCATCTGATCGACGGTCTCTTCGAGGGAGTTTGATGGCGCCAAGGGGTTCAGGTCAGCGACCGGCCGTGACGGAGGGGTTCGCCTGCTACTGGGCCTTCGCCGCCGAGCGACAGCAGGTCTATTATCGGAGGTTAGCGAGCGCGGGCGGCCCCCTCAGCAACGACTCCGTCATCACGACCCACCGATTCACCAACGCCTATCGAGCCTCGGACCGGGTGAGCCAGTTCCTCATTAGTGAGGTCCAGTACAACCGGAAGTGGGGGTGGCTCGACACATTCGTTCGGACTCTGATCTTTAAGATCTTCAACCGCATAGACACGTGGCGGTACATAGTCGAGCACGCCGGAGAACCAAGCTTGGATACACTTCAGGAGCGTCGTATCGATCAGGTTATGGCGACGATCGCTGGGGTGCGCCCGCTGTATTCGGCTGCCTACATCATGCCGCCCCCCAGGTCGGCGTCAGGACCCAAGTACGTACGACATCTGGAGCTGATCCGGCGGATGGTGGGTGACGGCGCACCCTGGAAGATCCAGTCGGCGCCCAACATGGCTGCCGCGTTCGGGGTTCTTCGCCGTTACGACTCCATCGGCGACTTCCTCGCCTACCAGTTTGTGACCGATCTCAACTATTCGCCGCACCTGTCGTTCTCCGAGACAGAGTTTGTCGTTCCCGGCCCTGGTTCCCTCAGAGGGCTCCGGAAGTGCTTCTCTGACCCCGGCGCGCTTTCTGACGATGAGCTCCTTCGATGGACTTGGGAGCGCCAGGAGGATGAGTTCGCCGCTCGTGGCCTACAGTGGCATGGGCTATGGGGAAGGCCGCTCCAGCTGGTGGATGTGCAGAACCTCTTCTGCGAACTCGACAAGTACTCCCGCGTCGCCCTACCCCAACTCTCCCGGCACGCACCGGGTAAGCGGATCAAGCAGCGCTATCGCCCCTCAACTGAGCCGATGACAGCCTGGTTCCCCCCAAAGTGGGGACTTAACGACGCAGTTACGGCCCAAGACCTTTCAGAATGGACAAATCTGTCGCACCCTGTGGACCCAGACTCGATAGTCCAGTCTTCGGGCTTCGGCTCCGAGTCACTCGATGAGCCGAAGCTCCCGGGTATCTAGATTGCACTCGACGACGCCGCCCTTGGCTTCGCAGAGTCGTGGGAAGATCTCGAAAGCCTGGGTGTAGGCACTTCGCCACGCGATTAGGGGCTGACTTGCGACTTCGAGTCCTCGAACGGTCCTCTGCACATGTCTTAAGAGGTCCCACCCGATGGCATCAGGCTCGAAGCAAGACGGTTCCAAGTAGTTGAAGACGAACGCTGCGAGGCCCTCTTCGACGGCGATGGCGCGTGCGCCGTCCTCGGTGCGGTCACGCTCGCCCACATCTTTCCGCTTCGCTCTCATCAGCGCTCGAAGGACAGGTGACCAACCCAAAACCGTGGCGTGCGCAAGGTGGATGATGTCGTGATAGCGGTATCCATCTTCGATTGCAGCGTTGTCGTCGAGCGGGTCGCCTAGCTGGGCGGGGGCTTCCTTCCGGTCACTTTCTCGCTTGACTCGCTCAGCTAGTTCGTCCTGTGGAACCATTCGGACGACAGGGATCTCACCGGACTGTTCCTCTTCAAACTTAACCCGCATGTACCGGAGTAGCTTCTGACGGTCATACGGGTGGTTGTCGTAGTCAGGAAGCGGCGGCATCGCCGATGAAAACAAGTCGCCCGCCTTGTTTAGGTTCTTCTCAGCGACATCATTGAGATCCAGATTCAAGCGGCGGGCAAGCAACGCGACGTACCAGAGCAAGTCTCCAAGTTCTTCACTGACGCGATTTTCGAAGCCGGAAATCGGACCACCCTCACGGAAGAACTTCTTGGCTTCGGAGACCACCTCGCCTGCTTCGCCCGCAATCCCGAAGAGAGCTATCCGTATCGCCTTCTTGTCACTCCCGAGATCATCGGTTGCTGCCGCTCGATCAGCGAATTCCTGCAAGTCCATCGTTTACTCCTCGTTACGGCCCAGCCCGGTCGGCAGTCTAAACGCATTCTCACTGACCAATGAGCGACCTTGAAGGCGAAGGTAGCTTGGGTTGCAGACAGGGCAGGACGTGTTGTTATACGGTCGTCGTGAAGGAGACGCTGGAGTGGCCCTAGCGCTGTCTAAGAACCTTGGGGTGCACGTTCTGTTGAGACAGGATGGTGGTGTGGGAGTGGCGCGGGTCGCGGTGGAAGAACAGTCGTGGCCCCGCAACCTTGTCACGGTGCCATAGGTCGTCAGCCAGGCGGTGTCACACCCGTCTGCCATCGTTGGGTTCTCGATTCGGCGAGTTCTATGACGTGCCAAATGCGATTTCCCCGCAAGGCCGGGATCGAGGCAGTTGATCCAATACCAGGCTGCTCGGGTATCGCCCGACTCGCAGCTGTCGGCTACTACTCTCCGTGGAAGGACCCCAAGCATGGCCTATAGAACCATCGACCTCTTTGCAGGAGCGGGCGGGCTCACCGCAGGCTTCTGCTGGCTCGTGACAGCACAGGAGTTGAACTCTACGATCCTGTCTTCGCGGTGGAGCACGAGCCGGCGGCTGCAGCCACCTACAAGGCCAACTTCGGCATACACGTCCATGACGGGGACATCGAGTTCATGGACCCCAGGGTGTACCCCAGCGCCGACATCATCATCGGAGGGCCGCCCTGTCAGGGATTCTCTCCGCTGGGCCGTGACCGCGACCCCGACTCAAAGGCGGTACTCAACGGATTGTGGGAGCACTTCCTTGCCGCAGTCGTGCAGGTGCGACCGCGAGCGTTCGTGATCGAGAACGTCCCTCAGTTCCAGCGCTCCGCCCAGTTCAACGAGCTATTGGACCGGATGGCTAATCACCCCCTCCTGTCGCAGTTCGGCTGCGGCTACGGGGTACTGAATGCCGCGGACTACGGGGTGCCGCAGACCAGGAGACGGGGCATCTTCATGGCGGTCTACAAACAGTCCGTGCCTTGGCCTCCTCCGCCGACGCACGGCGACTCCCCGATGTTCGAGCAGCCGTATCGCACAGTGCGCGACGCGATCTCCGACCTGCCGGCCGAACCCACCACGGATCAACCCACCACAGCCGACGACGGCTCCCAGGATCTCCATATCCGACGCAACCCGCGGGAAACCTCTCTGCAGCGTTACCGGGCTATCCCACCGGGAGGGAACCGCTTCGATCTGCAGCGCAATCGGCCCGACATCACGCCGGCCTGCTGGCTCAACAAACCCACGGGCACTACTGACGTGATGGGTCGGATGTGGTGGGATAAACCCGGGCCGACGATACGGACCGAGTTCTTCAAGCCTGAGAAGGGACGTTACCTACATCCTGAGCACGACAGGCCTATCACCCACCGCGAGGCCGCTCGGCTCCAGAGCTTCCCCGACACCTTCATCTTTGAAGGATCCAAGATCGAGATCGCTCGCCAGATCGGGAACGCTGTCCCGCCAGTGCTCGCCCGTGAAATCGCCCTACACCTCGCGCGCATCCTCGAATAACGCAAGAATCCCGGTGGTTGACGTCCCGCTCGACCTAGCTGCCCTCAGTCTGCCGGTCCGGACTCGATGATCTGTCGGCTCAACCCGAGATAGAGGTCACGGTCGGGACTCGGCCCCGATTTTATTTCGGCACCAGCAAGTCGCCACCACCCATCACCCAGCCAGACGCTGTGATCCGTTCCATGCTCGGCAGGGACTACCCGGCAAGAAACCAGTTCCCCCTTGTAAGGAACAGGAAGATCCAATCCTCGGGCGATGTGGGGGTCAGCCCCCTGGTGGCCCAGGATCAAGAACCCCTCGCCGCCAAGGTTTTTGGTCAACCTCGCATCACGCGCCCGCTTCATCGGGTCCTTCTGCTGGGCGACTGTCACCATGGTCGACCGGTCGATGATCTCGCGCTGGATCTCACGCAGCAGGGCGTTCACGCGCCCCTGACCCGAAGGATTCAGCAGGATTTTGCGACGGCTCTCTTGGCTCAGCCGCCGGAGAGGGTTCGGCGGCAGGTCCTGCAGCCCACCCCAGAGCCAATAGGTGCTGTCCATCCCGTCGTCGTTCAGACGCCGCTTGTTGTCCCGGTTGTACTGCCTACGCCTCCGACCAGAGTTGTCGGTCTTGAATTTGAGCAGGTCATCGCTGATCTGAATAACACCGGCGGCCCATTGGGCATCGTCGTCGCTCATCCATACCAGGAGTGCGAGGTGGTCGGCGGTTCCGGATTGCTCGTGGTCGTCGCATAGGTACATCTCCATCGGGATCTCCCAACCGCCGAGGTCCTTGGAGAACTTGCAATCGACATCGTGCGCATTGATCTCCCAGTCGAGGTCGGTGCCTTCGGAGATGTCGAATTCGATTGTGAGTCCGAGTTCCACTTTGGTGCCCAAGTGGGTCTTCTCCGTCTTGTTGAGTTGTTGGTAGCACCATCGGCGCGTGCGCTGCCCGTCGAGCAGTTCATCCAGGGAGTCGCGCAGTACCCAGGCGAATCGCTCGCGACCGTCTGGTTGCTCCTCGAACCAGCGGACAAGACCCGCTAGGGCGGGGCCAGGCGATGAGGTCTGTTCGCTGGGAGGGCGTCGATTGGTGGACATCCGCGCCTTCGGGTCGTCAGCGAAGTCATCTGGCGGCGCACCACGGGACCCCCTCGATCTTGTCCTTCTGCGTCGCATGGAGTCAGGTCGGGCCACACAGCGGGTCTACCGGGACTTTCGTGGTTTTGACAACTCTGCACGCCGCGCTGACGGGATTGTCGACTGGGAATTAGCGCCTGCTACCAACGGTTGTCTCGCTCTGAGGTCGTGCCGTCCCCTCGGTTGAAGCGCGGACCGACTCCTGGACTCGGTCGGCCACTGACTCGGGGTCTTCGTGCTCCCAGAACCGCAGCACCGTCCACCCGGCCCGCTGCAGGTAGGCCGTAGTTTCCATGTCGCGTTCTACGTTGCGGGCGATCTTGTCGGCCCAGTACTCCGAGTTGGTGGCGGGTTGCGTGTGGTGCTCTGGGCAGCCGTGCCAGAAACATCCGTCCACGAACACGACGATCCGGCTCTTCCGCAGCACCAGATCAGCGGTACGGGGCAGATCCGGCTCGGGACGGACCGAGACCCTGAATCGGATACCCCGTCGATGCACCGCAGAGCGCACAGCCAACTCGGGCTTCGTATCGCGGCTTCGATTGCCCTGCATCGACTTGCGGTTGCCGGGCGAGGAAGCCCAAGACGTGCTCCCAGAGCCTTCGGCCACGTTCAAGACAATAATGCATCAGTCGATCCGACACGGTGTCTCCGCAGTGCTGCCCGCTATTGCCTTGCGGATCCTCGTGGTCCTAAACGTAAGCAGACCCCGGCCACTAGCTTCTTGGCTGCGATCGGGCGTATCCTTGCTGGTTATTCCCCGGTGTCGCCAATGCCTCGTGGCATGCGCCCGGGGTATTGACTTTTTGAGGCTTGGTGGGACTGGCGCTGGAGTGCGCTTAGAGAGTCAACGATCAGGCGGAGCGCATGCACGATGCCCGTCAAGCTGTGGGTATGGTGTTGGCGGAGTAACGGACTCTGGGCGGCGGCCGGGGGTTGAGCGGACGTTGGAGAGCGGGGCGCGGAATGAGAACGTCGTGCGATGTTGACTTGCCGATAGTGCAAGGGGAGCCGGTGTGATGGAAAAAATCCCGCCGCCACCACTGCCAAGACGGGTCGATCATTACTCGGCAGCGTTCAAAGTGGTCGCTGAGGAACTTGCCAATAGCAACCGACTGGCGTGGGCTGGGATGCTGGGGGCGATCCGGTATCTGCTCGAATTCAAGCGATCTGCAGTTGCACCAGATGTTCGTTGGCACATCGTGCAATCCGAGTTTGGAAAGCACTGCGGAGAGGTCCGCTGGCCTGATCCAGATACCCAATCCGAACATCCTAACGATGCATGGCGAGGCCTGTTCGTGGCCCATCCCAACGACGACTGGTACGTGTTTACCGTGCTCGGCAACAAGTCCGGAACTGGTCGTAGCGGCAACGACTGGTACACCTCCGCAGTGACACGTTCCGATGAGATCACCCGCGCCGCAATCGAGGCCCTCAACCTAGCAGACTTCCCAAGATCGTAAAGGCATAGCTATACTCCGACGCTAGGGGCAACTATGACAAGAGAACCAGACGACACGGAATTCTTCAGCGTCGACGATCTACCAGACGCCGATCCAGCAGCAGTCGAAGCCGCCTACAACCAGATTGTGGCCCGCCACGTATTGGTGAACCTGCGCGCCGGCAGTGGTATGAGTCTCGAACAAGTCGCCAAGCGGCGTGGTGTGACCAGAGCCGCGGTGCACCAGCTTGAGATCCGGCCGCTCGGCAAAGTCCGGATCGCCTCATTGATCGGCTACCTGCAAGCGGTCGGCTACGACGTCGACGAAGACTGGGTCGCCCGAAGCCTTACCGCCGCTCTTCCAGCGCGTAGCTGAGGCGCGCGCCTTGTTGAGCTGTTGGTAGCACCATCGCCGTGTGCGCTGCCCGTCGATCAGTTCGTCCAGGGAGTCCCGGAGCACCCAGGCGAATCGCTCGCGACCGTCTGGTTGCTCCTCGAACCAGCGAACAAGGCCCCGTAGGGCGGGGTCGGGTGACGAGGCCTCCTTCAAGACAATAGTGGATCAGCCGATCCGACACGGTGCCTCGGCAGCGCTGCCCGCTCCTGTGTTGCGGGATGCTCGTGGTCCTCGAAATAACCGGACCGGCCGCGAGGTTCTTGGCTTCGATCGGGCGTATCCTTGCTTGTAACTCCCCGGTGTCGCCAATGCCTTCGTGGCATGCGCCCGGGGTATTGCCTTTTTCTGGGTGGGTCTGGGGAGATCGTCTGGTGACCGCGACTGTCACACCCCTGCTGTGTGCTTATGGCGTGGACTCTCCAGGAATTGATCGGAAGGCGCGAGGGGTGCAATTGCGTCTTGGTGATGGGCAGAGGGTGCGCGCCCAAGCCGACCGCAGCGGGCAGACTGAGGGTGTGACCGTTGGCTCCGCGATCTCGCTCTTCTCCGGCGCAGGCTGGCGGGGTGGAGCACGCACGCGTCGTAAGTGGAGTCGAACGACACGGTGTGGGCCGATCAGTATTCGAGGTCGAGGGATTGGGCTTCTGCGGTGAGTTCGTCGGCGATGGCGCGGCGTTCGGAGTCGTCGTCGTGCTTGTACTTAAGGAGATCGGCGAGCAGGACTCGGCGCCGGTTGCCGACTCGCCTATAGGGGATCTTGCGTTCCTCAAGCAGCTTCACGAGGTAGGGACGAGACACGTTGAGCAAGTCTGCAGCTTGCTGAGTGGTCAACTCGGCATGAACCGGCGCGACGGTGACGGCGTTGCCGTTGGCGATCTGGGCCAGGATGTCAACGAGCAGGCGGAGCGCATGCCCTGGAATCTCCAAAGTGGTGTCGGTGTCGTCTGCCTTGAGCGAGACCGAAGCGGCGTTCACCGTGGGGTGCCGACGGAGAAACCGATCCAGGATGTCGACCGCGTCGGCCGCTTGGTTTGCTGTGGCCTCATCAGGGATCGCGAGCTGATGATCCAGTACAGCAGGGGGAGTCATCTTGTTACCTCCTCTGACACCTGTGTAGCGAGTCGTGGACACGGTGAGTATGTCGATCGGCTACTTGGAGCATGTATCGTAAGTGATATTCAACACATTCGTAATAAAAATATTATTCAAACTAAATGAAATAGACGAATCACGGTTCCTGTTGTTACGTTGCTGCTTGGTAGGCGTCGAGTACGAGGGTGTGGAAAAGGTGCAGGGCATGCTCGGACAGCGGCATGGACTGGTACACCTCCGCAGTGAGACGTTCCGATGAGATCACCCGCGAGACATCGGTCGAGGACTGTGACGAGGACCACCACGTCGACCACCTGTTGCAACGTGAGAAAAGCCGACGCAACAGTCGATGGAACTTCCTCGGAACCTCGCGCTAGCCGTCCAGCTTTCCAACGAGCGGCGGAGCTGGCCGGCGCCGTCGCGGATCACGAGCCGGATGGCCTTGTTGTAGCCGATGATCAGGTTCCGGGCAGCTTGGGTGGTCCAGGGACCGGTGGGGTTGGTGGTGATCGCGGCGAGGTGCACTCGTCGGGTGTCGATCTCGATGAAGAACAGCACATGGAACCGCCGCATGGTGACGGTATCGACGCAGAAGAAGTCGGTCGCCACCAGGGCGTGGGCTTGGCTAGCAATGAACTCGCTCCAGCTCGGCCCGGTCCGGTTCGGGGTGGGCTCACGTCCGGCATCGCGCAAGATCTTCCACACCGTCGACGCGGCAAGACGGTGTCCGAGACGGCATATCTCTCCATGGATGCGTCGGTAGCCCCAGGTTGGGTTCTCTGTGTCGAGGCGCAAGACCAGCCGACGAAGCTCCGCTGGTGTGGGAGGGCGCCCGGTTCGGGGCCCAGGTGGTTGGGTCCAGTGGCGGGCGACGAGGTGTCGGTGCCAGCCGATCACGGTGGCCGGTTTCATGATCAGCATCACACGGGTAAGCCGCTGCCGGTCGAACGCACGCGAGAGCACGGCCAGGATGGTCCGGTCCGTCGGGGTGAACCTCGGCCGCTCGACTTGTCGCTGCAGGATGAGAATCTGATGGCGAAGGGCGAGGATCTCGGCGTCACGCTTGTCACCGGATACCAACAGCAGTCCGAGACGGGCTATCAGGAGCCGAAACAGGTGTGAGATAAGCGATGACACGGCCGGTCACGGTACTGGTCGCCAACGCTGTGACCTGCAGCGACGCGTTCTCGGCACCCTCAGGCTGCAGCCGAGCGAGGTGACAGGATTTTCCAATACCGATCCATGCTCACGAACGCTGGTCATGGCTCCGACCTCTCGGCGATTGAAGCAGAGGGATGGAACCTCGACCAGACGGATTTCCAGCAAGAGACCGAGACGACAGCTGAGCCTGATGGCGAGCAGTACGCCCAGAGTGTCACTTATGCTGTCTACCTCTTTCGACGCTGATCTACCCGCCGGCCCACTGTTCGAAGGCTGGACCGGCCGCTATGGGTCCGTCTGATCGATCAGATCGTGGGTGTACGCGGTCATTGACGGTAGCGACTGTGGCCTCGTCAACGACTCCCGCGAGGGCATAGGAGGCGAGTTCGATTCCTATGCTTCGTGGTGTGGCGAATAGTTCGCGTACGTAGTGGAGCGCGCGCTGGGTTGTCTCTGCGGACCGGTCGTCACTGAGTAGGAGCTTCGTTGTTTGGGCCATGTCGACGATAGCCGTTGCGTCGAAGAGGCGGTACACATCGCCGGCATCCTTCGCGATCAGTCGTTCGGGGGTCTTGAGGCGTTCTCCGAGCTTGTGGGTCTTGGCGACCAGCAGCGCGGCGGCGCCGGCGACGTTGACGACAATTCGGCGATTGTCACCCTCTTCGAGCGATGTGATCTCGAACGGGTCGAGGTCGACAACGGCGCCTTCAACTCCGTCGCTCTTGCGGGCAGCCGTCTTGCCGTGGCCGCGGGGGAGTCGAGCGCCACGTCGCCCTGCTCTGGGCACGAGCTGGGCGGGGACGATGAGATCGACCGGCACGGTGACGTCGCCGTCGAAGCCAGGGCGTTCGAATCGTTGCTGCCAGATTCCGGGCTCGCCAGGAAGCACGAATCCTGCTGCCGCCATGGCATCGCCGAGGAGAGGAGTATCGGCAAGCTGGTCAGGGTTGATGACGAGGTCAGCGTCGGTGGTGAAGGGCTGGTAGGTCGGTAAGCGGCCTTCGGTCCGCAGGTACACGGCCTGGGCGCCGATAAGCACGACTGCGTCGATGTGGGGCTGGAGGGCAACGAGCGCGTCGAGCAACACCCGTCGAGCTTCGATGTATTCGATCCGGGGTCTGGCGTTGTCGGTCATGGTAGGCCCGGTTGAGCGGTGAGGGAGGTGGCTTGCCAGCGTGGGGCTTTGCGGCGCATCCAGTCGAGGAGGGCGTCGCCTTCGGCCGGCATTCGGCCGGGGCCGGTGAGGCAGTCGATTGCCGCTTGCGCAGGGGAGACGTAGATGGCGTTGTCCTTGGTCCAGATGCGTTCGAACACGATCTGATCGTAAGGCAGGGCTATGACAACGTTCCCTCCATTTCGGACAGGACGCAGCCGCGCCCCCACCGCGATCCGTTCAGGGTCCTCGGCGTAGACGACTGCGATCTCGGGCGCGGCGACAGACACCAGCGGCGAGGCAGCGAACGATCCGGTGATGGCCCATCGCTTCGTGTTGCTCGCGGCGAGATCTTCGCGGAACTGTTCGGGCCCGGCGGACGCGATCCAGTTGGTCGTCTCGTTGGAATCGAGCAACGAGTAGCCGGCGGTGATCTGGCCTAGCAGCGACTCCCATTCGACATGTTCAACGGGCCCTCGAGGTACACGGCTGATCAGCAGTTCGTCGGTCAGCGCACTCAGTAGCCTTGAGACGTAGCCAGCATCAGCGTCGATTGCATGGGCTAGCTCACTCACTCCGTAAGGGGGTTGCACTTCGGCGAGCGTGCGCAGCAGAGCCCAGGCCCGCGGGCCGCGAATGTTCAACCGCGGCACAGTCGGGGGAGACGGGTCGCGCTGTGCTCCCTCGGTGCGGAAGACAATCCCGGGTCGCTTCACTACGGCACTGACGTTGCCGGTTTGGTCGACGTAGCCGTATCCGATGTCTTCGAGAAGCTCGCGGCTGCGGGGACTCAGCCATTCGCCGGCGATGATCGTGTCGACCTCCGGCTCAGGAAGCGCGACGACTTCGCGGGGCGTGAGATCTCTGCGGACAATAACGGTCAGCTCGCCTGAGACGTCGTCGGTTGAGGTGACCCGAATGACGCCGCCGTCGTCAGAGCGTCGACCAATCTCGATCTCCCAATCCGGTGGCGCGAGCGAGTCGAGCGACTCTACGGTCGCGGCGAACAGACGTCGTGTTGCTTGAGAGACAGGTTTGCGTGCCATGAACAAGTCGCCGATCGAGGCAAGTCCGGAGTACCCGGGCCGATTCTGAGGGACGTGCTTAGACTATCGACTTGTTTGGAACAAACAAAAGAACTTTGTAGGCACGACTTCTAACGGATCTTCTAACGGACGGTCTGAAACAGGCTGTTATCCACAGGGACACGCCGACACGTTCATCAGGCATAACACCAGGTCAACCGCATTTTCCGGCACGAATCGACACTCACCGATATGGGCTTTCGCGAACTCATAACCCGAACGTCGCGGGTTCAAATCCCGCCCCCGCCACCACCAAAGCCTAAGTCCGAGCACACGCCCCGACTTGGGCTTTGCCGCGTTCAGGGCTGATGTTCTATTGGACTTTCTAAATGTGCGGTTCTGAAACGACCGTGTGCAGTCCCGGTGAATGCCTAACGCGCTGGCTCCGCTAGCAAGGTCCAACTCGGCGCCCCACACTCAACGGTGCTGAGCCTTGATCAGGTGCTAGCTACAAACCTAGCGCAGGATTCATCACTCCGTTAACCGTCGGTTGCTATCAGATGTCATCGGGTGCTATCATTCAGATATGGAAGAGGACTGGCTAGGTACCGATGAAGCAGCTAATTATCTCCGGATGGGAAAAACGAAGCTCTACGAACTAACACGGGCTGGACGCATCCCATCGAAACGCGTCAGCAAGAGGTGGATGTACGAGCGATCCGAGTTGGCGACGTGGATGTCTGGCAGTCAGGGGTTCGCGGACTTCTTCCTCAACACACCATTCAGCATCGAGGAGAACACTGGCCTGCGCGAACCACAGCGTGACGCTTGGACGCAAGCCGCGTCTTACTTCGCGCGTGGCGGCCAGAAGGCGATCGTTCAGTTGCCGGTGGGGTGTGGCAAGTCGGGTGTTGCGGCGATCTTGCCCTTCGGGATTTCAAGAGGGCGAGTGCTGGTCATCTCTCCGAACCTCACCATCAAGGAGGAGCTCTACCGGGCACTCGACATCACGAATCGCCAGAAGTGTTTCTGGCACCAGCGTGGAGTCCTTGCTCCAGAACACATGAGTCATGGTCCGTACGTATGCACCCTCGACACGGGCAACCTGTCGGTCTGTGAGAAGTCGCACATAGTTGTCACCAACATCCAGCAGTTCGGCACCGACGCTGAGAAGTGGCTCAATAGGTTTCCTCAGGACTTCTTCGACCTGATCGTCGTTGATGAGGCTCACCATGGGGCGGCCACGAGCTGGCAGCGTGTATTCGAGCGGTTTCCCGACGCGAAGATCGCGAATCTGACCGCTACGCCTTTTCGGAGCGACCGGCAGGAACTCGATGGTGACCTTGTGTTTCGCTACTCGTTCAAGAGCGCAAGCCTCAAGGGCTACCTCAAGAAGGTGAAGGCGAGTTATGCGGCGCCGACGGAACTCACGTTCACGATGGAAGGCGAGGAACGGACTTTCACGCTCGATGAGGTTCTCGCGATGAAGGAGGAGGATTGGTTCAGCCGCGGGGTGGCCCTCTCGACTCCATGCAACGTGTCGATCGTCGACAACAGCCTGGAGAAGCTTGAACAGCTACGGCAGACGGGAACCAAGCACCAGCTCATCGCCGTCGCATGCTCAATCAACCATGCAAGACAGGTTCGTTCGTTATACCGAGAGCGGGGCTATGAGGCCGGTATCGTGCACAGCAATCCGCAGCGGCCGCAAGATGAGCAGGCTAATGACGAAGTCATGCGAGACCTCTACAACGGCATTCTGGATTGCGTTATTCAGGTCCAGATGCTTGGAGAGGGCTTCGACCACCCGAAGCTCAGTGTCGCCGCAATCTTTCGACCGTTTCGGACGCTGGCGCCGTACATCCAGTTCGTAGGCCGGATCTTGCGGGTTGTCGTTCAGAACGATCCGAATCACCCGGACAACTACGGCCATATTGTGACCCACATCGGCATGAACCTCGACGAGCTACTGAAGAAGTTCCAGATGTTCGAGAACGACGATCAACGGTTCTGGGAGGAGGTGACTGGGGGAGTCGAGCCTGATCCCCCGAAGGAGGTTCTCGGCGGCAGCGCGCGGATGAAGTTGCATGAGGACATGGTTGTCAGCAACGAGATCGTGGAGCAGTTGTTCGAAGAGGACTTCATCACCGCTGAAGATGCGGAGATTCGCGAGGACCTCGAAAGGAAGCTGGAAGCTCTCGGCCTGGATCCTCGGTTGGCGGAACAAGTCGTCCAGAAGAGCAGGGCGGCTGACATGAACCCATCAGTGACGCGAGCGGCGCAACCGTTCAGCAAGCTCCCGGCCAAGCAATGGAAGGAAGCACGGAAGCGACTAGACGAAGAGGCCCGGCGAACATCCAAGATTCTCCTGAATCGAGTTGGCTTGCGTCCCGAAGGTGTCGAGATCCCGAGACAGCTGAGGCCTGAAATCGGCGCGACGAACAACTCGATTGCCGCTTTGATGATGGTGAACATGGCGGTCGGTTCTACCATCGACGACGAGCGAAAGAGACCGGAGTGGTCTTTCGAAGAGTTCGTTGAGGCCATCGAGGCGCTACCCGAAATACTCGACAGTCTCGTGCGTCAACTGAAAGCAGCCCAAAATGCCTAAGGGAAGAACACCGTCACTCATCGGAGCATCGTTAGGACGGCCCAACCAGGTCACGTGCGGCCGAAAGTCGGCTTGTAGCCGTTGCCACGAGGACATCCTGAAGGGAGCGACCTGTTACGACGTCCCACGGGTCAACAAGCCGCACGCTGCCACGCGAAGGTTCTGTCAGGCATGTTTCGACGACGTCCTGGAGCAAACGAGGCGTGACCTCGACAGCTTAGGCTGAATCGATGACGCGACGAGAGAGTCCGCGGATGCTGGTGGTGGCGGAACTTCAGCAGCACTGGGTGTCGCAAGTGCGCGCCTGGAACGAGCTGCTCCAACTCTCGGCGTCGAGCAGTCGCGAGCCAGACGATGACAACAGGCTTCCTCTACTTTAGCGACGACTACCGCCACGGCTTCTACATCGAAGCACGGGAGCGGTTCACCGACGTCCTTCCGACCGCGCCAAAAATCGAGGAACTTCAGATAGCGCTAATTGCCCTAGACCCCCACACGATTGACTTCTCGGCAGTGATGCGGCGGGGCCGAAAGGTTGCATCGTTAAAGTGGTTGGTCAGCTTCGAAGCAATCGAACCCTTCAATCCCCCGCTCAGAATCTCGGATCTGATCAGCCGACTCGATCCGAGCGTAGGGCGGCGCCTCACCGCCACGGTCGGCTCGAAGGGATCCCAACTCGCTCAGTACTCATGGACGCAGGTCAGGGATGCGATCGACTCCATCCAGGGCGATGGGTACCTTATGGCCAGAGAACAGGCGCTGAAGTATAGGCGACCTCTAGCTACAGCGACTTCAGCCGAACCAGTCGTCGAGTATGAACACGACGCGGTTGGCGTAGCGCTCGATATGTCAGATATCGACCGCAAGCCAATATTGGACCGGTGGACTGGGAGTAACTTGGCGCCGTTTCTCACGGGCCTCGACGAGTTCAGGCTTCTCGAAGACAAGATGGTCGACTTCGACGCCACCGTGTTCGGGGACTGGGCGAGGGAATCGAGTGCTCTGGTCGGTCTTGCGACCTTTCAACAGCGCGGGCGGAAACTGACGATTATCAACGTCAATCGGACTGACGTAGAGCATGCCCTCGGGGTTGATCTCGTTTACTACAACCATCAATTCGACGCCTACGTGCTCGTCCAATACAAGAGGATGCAGAAGCACAACACAACAGGTCACGAGTATCGGCCAGATAAACAACTTGAGAAGGAGTTGGAGAGGATGCGATCCCTGAGTCGATCAGAGACAGCGGCATGCAATGCGAACGAATACCGGCTCAACGATTCAGGCATGTACCTGAAGCTGTGCCCCTCGACCTCTCCGTCGCTCCAACCTTCTGGCCTCATCCGAGGTATGTACTTGCCGTTGGAGTACTGGGACCTGGCGCTCGCCTCAAGCTTGACGTTGGGTAAGCGAGGAGGCCGAGCAGTGACATTTGACAACATCGGTCGGTATATGTCGAACTCTCTGTTCGTGAAACTGGTCGCATCGGGCTGGGTCGGCTCACGGGGGCTGACATCCGCCAACGTAACCGAAATCGTGCGGGCGTCACTATCCGGCAACAAGTCGGTCATGCTCGCTGATGCGCGCGCGGTTGATGCGTGATGATGCCGAGAACCTACGTAGGAACTGACTTAGCCTGGATCCACCGGTGTGGTGAGGTGTTGGGGGTTGGCGCGTCCACCAGAAAGGCCTCCTGACATGGGAGAATGCTGTTAACGACAACGGTCATTCTGGCCATGTGAGGAGGCACTTCCTGTGAGCAGCATATCTGGTGGGATTGATGGGGTGGAGGTTCGTTTTGATGAGGGGTCTTTGGTGGGGGATGCGGGTTTGTTGTTGGCGGGCACGGTGATGGATCGTCTGGGGCTCGAGGCGATGCTTGATGAGGTGGTGCGCCCGCCGGGGTCGGGGCGGGGGTCGGGGGCCAAGGCGTTGTCGTTGGTGGCGTCGATGCTTGTGGGGGGTTCGTTTATCGACGACGCGGACAGGTTGCGGGCCGGGTCAACAGCTCAGGTGCTGCCGTTTAGGCCGGTGGCGCCGTCGACTCTGGGAACGTGGTTGCGGTCGTTCACTTTCGGGCATCTGCGTCAGTTCGACCGCGCCAACGAGTTGGCGCTTGGCCGGGCGTGGTCTTTGGGTGCGGCGCCGGCTGTTAAAGAGATGACGCTGGATTTGGATTCCACGGTGTGTGAGGTCCACGGTCGCGACAAACATGGCACCGCTTATGGCCACACCAAGGTTCTGGGTTATCACCCGTTGGTGGCGGTGCGCGACGACACCGGCGAGTTCATTCATTCCCGTATGCGGTCGGGTTCGTCTCAGCGCGGTCACGGGCGGTTCGTGTCTGAGACCCTGGCCCGGTTGCGTCGCTTAGCACCCGACGCGGAAGTCACCGTGCGCGCCGACGCCGGGTTCTTCTCCTATGAGTTGTTGGACCTCATCGAGACCCACAAGGCGTTCTGGTCGTTCACGATCCCCCAAAACGCCATGGTCAAAACAGCTATAGCAGCCATAGACGACAAAGCCTGGAAGCCCATCGCCTACACCCGCGGCGGCCAAGCCCAGGTCGCTGAGACCACCATCAAAACCGGGCCCCGATCCCGCAGCGCCGAACCCCGCGAACTACGGCTTGTGGTGCGACGTACCCGCCTCACCGGCTCCCAAGCCGAACTGTGGCCCGACTGGCGCCACCACTGCTTGGTCACCAACCGAACCGACCTCGACACCGAAACCGCCGACACCTACCACCGAGCCCACGCCCGAGTCGAACTCGCCATCAAAGACCTCAAAGACAACGGACTAGCCCACTGCCCCTCAGGGAACTTCTTCGCCAACGGCGCCTGGTTGGCCTGCGCCACGCTCGCACACAACCTCGCCCGCTGGACAGCCCGCCTCGGCCACACCCAACACCCCAAACACCTCACCATCGCGGCCACCGTCCGCAACCGGCTCCTGTCGCTGCCCGGCCGGCTCGTCAACCACTCAGGCCGCCACATCCTACGCCTGCCCCTCAACTGGCCCTGGAAACACACCTTCACCACAGCGCACCAACACCTACACAACCTGCCCCTGCTCATCTAAACACCCACCCCCCGGGGGCCGGCACCCCCAGCACACACCCCAACGCCACCAACCCAACCCAACCCAACCCCCAACCCCGACCCTGCACGCCCCAACACACCAAACCCGGCGTGAAACCCCCCGCCCGACCCCAACCCGCCACCAGCCCGCGAATCCCGCGCTCACCAAAGGCCAATCGGTGGATTCAGGCTTAGCCTGGATCCACCGACGCGGTGAGGCTTGTGGGGTTGGCGCGTCCACCAGAAAGGCCTCCTGATCTGCGACGATTGTGATGTCAATATGCACGTTCGTCTCAACAACAGGAGGCACTTTTTGTGTCTGTATCTTCGCGCAGTTTGGACCGGTTCGCAACGACCTTCGATCATGAGGGCCTGGTCGCCAACGCGGGCCTGATCCTGGCGGCCACGCTGATGGACCGTTTGGGTCTGCTGGGGCTGATCGAGCGGTGGGTGCGCACCGGCTCGGCGAACCCGGGCCGAAAGATTCTCACGCTGGTCGCGGCGATGCTCGCTGGCGCCACTCACATCGATCATGTCGAGATGCTGCGCGCGGGCGGCACCGGTCGGGTGCTGGGGTTCACCCCGATGGCGCCCTCCACGGTGGGGTCGTTCTTGCGGACCTTCACGTTCGGCCACGCCCGCCAGCTCGAAGCGGTGCTGGCGCGCACGCTGGCGCGTGCCTGGGGACTAGGCGCAGGCCCCGGCGACAAGCCGCTGACGGTCGATCTGGACTCCACGATCTGCGAGGTCCACGGCAAGCACAAGGGCGGCGCCGCGTACGGCTACACCAAGGTGCTGGGCTATCACCCGCTGCTGGCCGCACGCGCCGACACCCGCGAAGTGCTCGCCGCCCGCATGCGCAAAGGCTCCGCGGGCTCGGCGCGAGGAGTGGTGCGATTCGTCGACGAGCTCGTCGCCAACCTGCGACGCGCCGGGGCCACCGGGCCGACCACCGTACGCGCCGACTCGGGGTTCTGGTCCCACAAGCTGATCGACCGCCTCGACGCCCACGACGTCAAGTGGTCGATCACCGTCGCGCTCGGATCCGCTGTGCGCGCAGCGATCCAAGCGATCGGCGACAACGCCTGGGCCGACATCGCCTACACCCAAGGCGGCCGCGCCCAAGTCGCCGAGACCCAATACGTCACCGGCCGCGGCAAACACGAGCGCACCGTTCGCCTCGTGGTGCGCCGCACCCGACTCGCCCAGGGCACCCAACAACAGATGTGGCCCGACTGGCGACACCACGCGTTCATCACCAACACCGACCACGACACCGCCGCCGCTGATGAGTTCCACCGCGCCCACGCCGTCGTCGAGCTCGCCATCCGCGACCTCAAAGAAGGCTCCGGGCTCGACCACGTCCCCTCAGGCCACTACGGCGCCAACTGCGCATGGCTCGCCTGCGCAGTGCTCGCCCACAACATCGGCCACTGGACCGCGCTCCTCGCCGGCGCGCCGCCCGCCACCAACCACTCCCGACGCACCCGACTCGTCGCCCTCGCCGCCGTGCTGGTGAACCGCTCAGGCACACCCACCCTGCGATACCCCGCCCGCTGGCCCTGGGCAACACAATTCCACACCACACTCAAAGCCCTGCGAGCCCTTCCCGGACCCTCCGGCTAAACGACACCACCCGGAACTGACGCCCCCACACAAACCCAGCGTCAACAACCCAAACCACACCCCCACACCTAGCCCAACACGCCCAAACACACCAAACCACACCCCCAACAACCCGACGCGACCCCAACCCGCCACCAGCCCGCGAATCCCGCGCTCACCAAAGGCCAATCGGTGGATTCAGGCTTAGGCGAGTGCATCTCTGCCCGGCACAACAGGCCGTAGCGCAGTGGGGCAGTAGGCGATGAGCGCGGGACCGTCCAGGCGAGGGAGGGATCGCGGGAAGTGGTCGGAGCCGGATGTACCGCACAAGGGATGGAACTGCGTTGACCTCGAGGACCTCGAGGATCTCATCGGGACTTGTGAGATGTGCGAAACTCAATCCATTCGGTACGTCCACCACATGGAACACCCCGACTACCCTGACGTGCTCGGCGTAGGACGTGTGTGCGCTGGACACATGGAGGAGGACTACGTAGGGGCGCGGCAGCGCGAGAAGCAAGCCGTCTCCCTTGCGAGCCGACGATCGAGGTGGATGACCACGGAGTGGAGAGAATCTCAACGGGGCAATCGCTACATCAACCGCAATGGCTTCAACATCGTCCTGTACGAGAGGTTCGACGGCTGGGCATATCGGATAAAGCAGAGCGATTCAGAGCACTCGTGGTATGGCACGCGATACACCACGCTCGCCGAGGCAAAGCTCGCGGCATTCGAGTGCTTCGTCGCTCTTTGACCGCCGTTGCCTACCAACTTCCGTCCCCCCGCTAGAAGTACAACTGCATGACCAGCTGAAGCGGCGCGGGACTAACGCTGGTACCGTGTTTCGAACAGAGATTTTCGCTATTTCCCCTAGTGAGTAGTGCGAGGGCATCGACACCAGCACGTTAGCGGTCTGTTCGCCGGGCTTGGGGCTGGGCTAGAAAGCTGTGACACCGTCTGTGAGGTCGCAGCGGTATGTCATCGGCTTCACCCACAGGGGCATCATCGCTAAGGTCTGGCTATCTGGCGGCGGTGGGGTAGAGCTGCGTCATGGGACGACGCTTGTCGAGCCACAGGTCAACGCAGCAATTTGTTCGACGCGTAATTAGGATCACTTGACAGATCTCGCGGTTGCACCTGTAATTGACTCGTGGCTAAGGGTAGTGCGAAGCAGCGAATCGGAGAATTCCTGCTACAGAACGTCGGCAAGGTCGTCACGGGCCATCAGCTACAAGAAGCCGCTGGCCCCAACGTTACTGAGTGGGCACGGCGGGCTCGGGAGCTGCGCAACGAAGAGGGCTGGGAGATCCATACCCATCGGGACGACGTTCTGTTGAAGCCGGGCGAGTACCGCTTGGCCTCCGTGCCTCCGGCAAAGGGCCCCAAGAGCGGGTCTCGACCACTGTCTGCCCGCATTCGTGCCGAAGTGCTGTCACGGGACGGTCACACATGCCAGATGTGCGGCGCTGCCGCGGGGGACGTCGGTGAAGATGGACGGCCCGTACGGATACATATCGACCATATCAAGGCCAGAAGCCTCGGGGGATCTGACGATCTCTCCAACCTCCGAGCGCTGTGCAGCACATGCAATGAGGGGGCCAAGAACCTGACCCAAGAACCTCCGAGCGCAACATGGCTGCTCTCTCAGGTGCGCCGCGCTTCCATAGGCGACCAGCGGGCGGTGTTGGGCTGGTTACAGGCTAAGTTCCAACAGCGAGAGCATTCCGAGCAGACCTAGAGCGTTGCTCCGATCAGTCGGTCCAGCAACGAGCATCCTGTGCCCGACCTATCACGGTCGGATTCAGCGCGTGGGTCAGATCGGGTCGATCGCGCGTTTGCGTCAGGGGCCAAGCGAGCCTGTTGGTAAAGGTCGGGGGTCGAGTAGGGCGAAGCTCTGCTCCGAGGATCGCTGTCGCTGCGACTCGTTGACGCGGGGTCTGCGGGGCGGTGTCACACCCCTCTGTCATCGTTGGGTTCTCGATTTCGGTGAGTTCTATGACGTGCCAGATGCGATTTCCCCGCAAGGCCGGTGTTGAGATAGTTGATCCAATACCAGGCTGCTCGGGTATCGCCCGGCTCACAGCTGTCGGCTACTACTCTCCGTGAAAGGGACACCAACCATGGCCTATAGAACCATCGACCTCTTTGCAGGAGCGGGCGGGCTCACCGCAGGTTTCTGGCTGGCTCGCGACAGCGCAGGAGTTGAACTCTACGATCCTGTCTTCGCGGTGGAGCACGAGCCGGCGGCTGCAGCCACCTACAAGGCCAACTTCGGCATACACGTCCATGACGGGGACATCGAGTTCATGGACCCCAGGGTGTACCCCAGCGCCGACATCATCATCGGAGGGCCGCCCTGTCAGGGATTCTCTCCGCTGGGCCGTGACCGCGACCCCGACTCAAAGGCGGTACTCAACGGATTGTGGGAGCACTTCCTTGCCGCAGTCGTGCAGGTGCGACCGCGAGCGTTCGTGATCGAGAACGTCCCTCAGTTCCAGCGCTCCGCCCAGTTCAACGAGCTATTGGACCGGATGGCTAATCACCCCCTCCTGTCGCAGTTCGGCTGCGGCTACGGGGTACTGAATGCCGCGGACTACGGGGTGCCGCAGACCAGGAGACGGGGCATCTTCATGGCGGTCTACAAACAGTCCGTGCCTTGGCCTCCTCCGCCGACGCACGGCGACTCCCCGATGTTCGAGCAGCCGTATCGCACAGTGCGCGACGCGATCTCCGACCTGCCGGCCGAACCCACCACGGATCAACCCACCACAGCCGACGACGGCTCCCAGGATCTCCATATCCGACGCAACCCGCGGGAAACCTCTCTGCAGCGTTACCGGGCTATCCCACCGGGAGGGAACCGCTTCGATCTGCAGCGCAATCGGCCCGACATCACGCCGGCCTGCTGGCTCAACAAACCCACGGGCACTACTGACGTGATGGGTCGGATGTGGTGGGATAAACCCGGGCCGACGATACGGACCGAGTTCTTCAAGCCTGAGAAGGGACGTTACCTACATCCTGAGCACGACAGGCCTATCACCCACCGCGAGGCCGCTCGGCTCCAGAGTTTCCCCGACACCTTCATCTTTGAAGGATCCAAGATCGAGATCGCTCGCCAGATCGGGAACGCTGTCCCGCCAGTGCTCGCCCGCGAGATCGCCCTGCACCTCGCGCGCATCCTCGAATAACGCAAGAATCCCGGTGGTCGACGCCCCGATCGACCTAGCTGCCCTCAGTCTGCTGGTCCGGACTCGATGATCTGTTGGCTCAACCCGAGATAGAGGTCACGGTCGGGGTTCGGTCCTGATGCTTCGTCGGCGCTGGCGAGTCGCCACCACCCGTCACCCAACCAGACCCTGCTATCCGCTCCGTCCTCGGCGGGGACAACCCGGCAAGAAACCAACTCCCCCTTGTACGGAACAGGAAGATCCAATCCTCGGGCGATGTGGGGGTCAGCCCCCTGGTGACCCAGGATCAAGAACCCCTTGCCGCCAAGGTTCTGGGGCAACCTCGCATCACGCGCCCGCTTCATCGGGTCCTTCTGCTGCGCGACTGTGACCATGGTCTGCCGGTCGATGATTTGGCACTGGATCTCGCGCAGCAAGGCGTTCACGCGCTCCTGGCCCGAAGTATTCAGCAGGATTTTACGACGGCTTTCTTCGCTCATCCGCCGGAGAGGGTTCGGCGGCAGGTCCTGCTGTCCACCCCAGAGCCAATAGGTGCTGTCCATCCCGTCGTCGTTCAGACGCCGCTTGTTGTCCCGGTTGTACTGCCTACGCCTCCGACCGGAGTCGTAGGTCCTGAATTTGAGAAGGTCATCGCTGATCTGAACAACACCGGCGGCCCATTGGGCATCGTCGTCGTTCATCCATACGAGGAGTGCGAGGTGGTCGGCAGTACCGGCTTGCTCATGGTCGTCGCAGAGGTACATCTCCATCGGGATCTCCCAACCGCCGAAGTCCTTGGAGAACTTGCAATCGACATCCTGTCCATCGATCTTCCAGTCGAGGTCGGTCCCGTCGGAGATGTCGAATTCCTTCGTGAGCCCGAGTTCCACTTTGGTGCCCAAGTGGGTCTTCTCGGTCTTGTTGAGTTGTTGGTAGCACCATCGGCGCGTGCGCTGCCCGTCGAGCAGTTCGTCTAGGGCGTCGCGCAGCACCCAGGCGAATCGCTCACGACCGTCTGGTTGCTCCTCGAACCAGCGAACAAGACCCGCAAGGGCGGGGGCAGGTGACGAGGACTCTTCACTGGGAGGACGCCGCTTGGTGGACATCCGTGCCTTCGGGTCGTCAGCGAAGCCTTCTGGCGGCGCGCCACGGGACCCCCTCGATCTTGTCTTTCTACGTCGCATGGAGTCCGGTTGGGTCACACCGCGGGTCTACCGGGACCGTCGTGGTTTTGGCAACCCTAGACACTGCACTGCCGGAATGCCGACTGGGAACTAACGCCGGCTACCAACGGTTGTCTCGCCCTGAGGCCGCCCCGTCCCCTCGGCCGAAGCACGGACCGACTTCTCGACTCGGTCAGCTACCGACTCGGGGTCCTCGTGCTCCCAGAACCGCAGCACCGTCCACCCCGCCTGTTGCAGGTAGGCCGTAGTCTCGGCGTCGCGCTCGACGTTGCGGGCGATCTTGTCGGCCCAGTACTCCGAATTGGTGGCGGGTTGCGTGTGGTGCTCGGGGCAGCCGTGCCAGTAACAGCCGTCCACGAACACCGCGATCCGGCTCTTCCGCAGTACCAGATCAGCTGTACGGGGCAATTCCGGCTGAGGACGGACCGAGACCCTGAAGCGGATACCGCGTCGATGCACCGCAGAGCGCACGGCCAACTCGGGCTTCGTATCGCGGCTTCGATTGCCCTGCATCGACTTGCGGTTGCCGGGCGAGGAAGCCCAAGACGCTCTCCCCGAGCCTTCGGCCACCTTCAAGACAATAGTGGATCAGTTGATCCGACACGGTGCCTCGGCAGTGCTACTCGCTCCTGTGTTGGTCACTAGTCGGATCAAGCCGCGCCATCATTCCCGTCCAGGTCGCCTGGCGACCGCGACTGTCACACCCCTGCTGTGTGCTTGTGGTGTGGACTCTCTACGAATTGATCGGAAGGCGCGAGGGGTGCAATTGCGTCTTGGTGATGGGCAGAGGGTGCGCGCCCAGGCCGACCGCAGCGGGCAGACTGAGAGTGTGACCGTTGGCTCCGCGATCTCTCTCTTCTCCGGCGCCGGGGGCCTCGACTGGGGGATCGAATCGGCGGGGTTCGCCACACTGGCCGCGGTGGAATGGGACGACGATGCCTGCGACACCTTGGAGAAGAACGCCCCAATCTACTTTCAGAGTCTCCGCGAGGTGGTTCGGGCCGACCTCTACCCGCTCGCCAGCGGCGCAGGTGAGGGTCTGACCACGCGGGACATCCTCCGAGCGGCCGGTCTGTCGAGCCGGGAGAGGCCCGATCTGCTCGTGGGTGGGCCACCTTGCGTTGCATTCTCCAAGTCAGGCTTCTGGCTCGACTGGAAGCGTGATGGCGTTGACCCCGCAGCGAGTCTTCTGCAGGCCTATACCCGTGTGCTTGCCGAGGCAAGGCCCCGCTACTTCATTTTTGAGAACGTGTACGCGCTGACCTTCAACAACAAGGCGAGCAGGCCGGCGTTCACCCGCTTACTGGCAGAGATCGAGGCGGCGGGATACCGGTTTTGGTGGCAAGTGTTGAACACGGCCGACTACGGAGTGCCCCAGGCCCGTCCTCGTCTGTGTGTCGTGGGTTGTCGCAAGCGAGACACACTGCCTGATCCGCCGGATCCGACTCACCACGGACCATGGGAACGACGAGCTACGACCGGTGGGCCGCTGCCCCACGTCACGGCTGGCGAGGCGCTCGCCGGGTTGATCACCGACCCCGAGCCCCAGGAGGTGGTGCGAGGGCGTTGGAGCCATCTCCTGCCTGAGGTCCCGCCTGGTGACAACTACCTCTATTTCACGGAGAAGCGTGGTCACCCAGCGCCGATCTTCGAGTGGCGGTCGCGGTATTGGTCGTTCCTGTTGAAACTCGATCCAGGTAGGCCGTCACCGACGATCCAGGCTCAGCCCGGTCCCAACGTCGGTCCGTTCCACTGGGACAACCGCCGTTTGCGCGTCCCCGAGCTTCGTAGACTCTTCACGTTCCCCGACGACTTCGCGTTCGTCGGCAAGCGAGCATCAGTGCAGGCTCAGATCGGGAACTCGGTGCCTCCGCTATTTTCGGAGCGAGTCGCTCGAGCGGTCGCGGCCGCGTGCTAGCGCAGCCGAACTAAGTAGACTCGGCGAGAGGAGGTTTCATGGCGACTGCGGATCAACTGAAGGCGCTTGTCCGCAGCCACGCATCGGGGGACGAGAACCAGTTCTACTCTGTCGCCCTGCAGGTAGCCGCCCGGGCGGCGCGAAGTGGCCATAACAAGTTGGCCCAAGAGTTGCGCGACCTGGTCGACGAGGCGAAGGCAAGGTCGGAGTCCCCTCGGTCGCTTCGGCCAGTCCCGGTGACCCAGCCGCGGGGCGAACTTGCGGGGCTCTTGGCGGTTAGCTACCCCGACGAACGGCTGTCGGGCCTGGCCCTTGAGGCGGAAGTGCTTCACCGGGTCGAACGAGTGCTGACCGAACAGCGGCAAGCCGATCGCCTCCGTGAGCATGGCTACCACCCCCAGCATCGCCTTCTGCTGATCGGTTCTCCCGGCACGGGAAAGACAATGACCGGCCGAGTGCTCGCAGGCGAGCTTCGCCTCCCGCTCTTCATGATCCGCCTCGAGGTGCTCATCACAAAGTTCATGGGCGAGACCGCAGCGAAGCTGAGGTTGATCTTTGATGCTGTCGAAGAAACCCGCGGCGTGTACCTCTTCGACGAAGTGGATGCTCTTGCAGGCGACCGTTCTTCGGGAAACGACGTCGGCGAAATCCGCCGAGTGCTCAACTCGTTCCTACAGTTCTTGGATGCGAACAATTCCCAAAGCGTGATCGTCGCGACCTCCAATCATCCGCAGCTCCTCGATCGAGCGATGTTCAGGCGCTTCGACTCGGTGATCGAATACCCGTTGCCCTCCCCGAAGATCGCACGCGAGGTCATACGTCACCGACTTGCTTCGGTCGACATGAAGGAACTCCGCTGGACCGATGTCGATCAAGCGGCAGAAGGCCTGAGCCACGCCGAACTGACCCTCGCATGTGAGCAAGCAGCGAAGGGCGCGATTCTGTCAGAGAAGGACCGTGTTACGACGGCGATGTTGAAAGCGGCCCTTCGGGAGCGGCGACACGTTTCCGGTAGCGCCTGATCCTCGCCCGGATTCCAATGGCTCCCCGCAATCGACCGCACATCATCGTCGCCCGGCCACCCGAGACGGACCGGTACACATCACACCACATGGGTCGCGACAGCCCGAGACCTCCTGCGCCGATCGACCGACAGGAGCACGGGGTGGCCTTGGCGCGAGCGACAGAGGAGGCCGCGAACGCCGGTCGGGTGAGTCGGTGTAGCACCGTCGAGCGAGGGCGTGTACGTCACGTTCGACAGCTCACCGGGCTTCGAGCTCCGCCTGATGACCTTCGACCCGCAGCGATCGACGCCCTTGCGATAGGGCGGGGATTTGAGGCCGTAAACGGCGAGCTGCGCTATCTCGGCACGGAGGTGGCGGGGGCAGCATCGCTGATCACCGGCTCACCGGGCTTTCTGATGACCTTCGACCCGCAGCGATCGACGCCCTTGCGATAGGGCGGGGATTTGAGGCCGTAAACGGCGAGCTGCGCTATCTGGACGAGGGCAGCATCGCTGATCATCCGGGCGGGCGAGGATCACCTGGAGCGAAGCGATCTCGAACCCGTGGAGAGTCCTGCGCAGGCGTGGAACGCACTGAGCGTGGGAGCCTTCACCGAACTTGTGGATGTCGAGGCGTCGGGCAGCGACTACGAGGGCTGGGCACCCATCGCCCCTCCAGGTGAGCTCTCACCATTCAGTCGCACATCGGTGTCCTTTCAGCGGCAATGGCCGGCCAAGCCGGAGATCGTGATGGAAGGCGGCAACGCCGCTCGGTCTCCTGGTCCTGGCAACGATGTCGACTGGCCTGAATCGCTCCAGCTGTTGACTACCCACCACCGGCCGACCGAACGACTACTTACCGTCGCGAATGCAACCAGTGCAGCGACTTCTCAGGCCAGCCAGCTCGCGGCGACCGTGGCTGCGGAGTACCCGAGCCTGTGGCCCGAGACGATTCGGGCGCTGGTCGTCCACTCCGCTGAGTGGACCCCGGCGATGAGAGACCAGTTCGACGCTGCAAAGGGCCGTCGGGCACGCGAAGCACTCCTGCGGCGATATGGGTTCGGGGTACCAAGCACCGACCGGGCACTACGAAGTGCTGGCGACGCGCTCACGCTCGTTCTGCAGAGCACGATCAGGCCCTTTGACGACAAGAGCCTTCGGGAGATGCACACCCACGAGCTGCCGTGGCCGACGGAGGTGCTCGCAGATCTGGCCGAGGCCTCCGTACGTCTCAGGGTCACGCTCTCGTACTTCATCGAGCCTTACCCCGCTCGCCGCGGGTGGCGTCATCGCTACCGCTACGCGTCGCACGGGCTTCGCTTTGAGCTGAAGCGACCCGACGAGACGAACGACGATTTTCACAAGCGCTTGAACCGGCGTGCTCTCGACGAAGAGGAAGGGCGCCCTGTCGGCGGAGACTCGGATGGCTGGCGGCTTGGAAGTCAGGCGCGGAGCCGCGGTTCACTCCACGCCGACTTCTGGGACGGCACCGCCGTCGAGCTTGCTTCTCGAGGCCGGATCGCCGTGTTCCCTGTCACGGGATGGTGGAAGGAACAACCGAAACGAGACAGGAGCGAGTTCGGAGTGCGTTACGGGCTCGTGATCTCCATCGAGACGCCGGTCGAGACGGCGGACCTGTGGACGCCGGTCGCTGCTCAGGTCGGGATCCCGACGGCGATCAAGACGTAGCTGACGATGAAGAGATCGAGGCGGCCTGGGATGCGCACCGGGACGCCAACAGCTCACAGAAATCTCACGGACTAGAAGCAAACGATGGGGAACAGGGGGAGGAGCGGAGGGCCGGATCCCTTGTGAGACCAGGGATTCCGCGGTCCGCTCAGGCTGGGCGCGTGTGTCCCAGAATGCTCATATCCCGGAGGTGGCGCTTTGGGGCCTGGCGCTGGTGTGCGCTTCTCGCGAGATGGCAACTCCTACGTCCGCCAAGTCGGAGACCGCAGAGGTACAACCCGCACCCGGGCGTTGCGTCTAGGACCGATCAGTATTCGAGGCCGAGGGATTGGGCTTCTGTGGTGAGATCGTCGGCAATAGCCCGGCGCTCGGAGTCGTCGTCGTGCTTGTACTTAAGGAGATCGGTGAGCAGGACCCGGCGCCGGTTGCCGACTCGCCTGTAGGGGATCTTGCGTTCCTCGAGCAGCTTCACGAGGTAGGGGCGAGACACGTTGAGCAAGTCTGCAGCTTGCTGGGTGGTCAACTCGGCATGAACCGGCGCGACGGTGACGGCGTTGCCGTTGGCGATCTGTGCCAGGATGTCAACGAGCAGGCGGAGCGCATGCCCTGGAATCTCCAGAGTGGTGTCGGTGTCGTCTGCCTTGAGCGAGACCGACGCGCCGGTCACCGTAGGGTGTTGACGGAGAAATCGGCCCAGGATGTCGACCGCGTCGGCCGCTTGGCTTGCTGTGGCCTCATCGGGGATCGCGAGTTGATGATCCAGCACAGCCGGGGGTGTCATCTTTATGCCTCCTCTGACCCTGTGCAGCGAGTCATGGACACGGTGAGTATGCCGATCGGCTACTTGGGGCAGCTATCGTAAGCGATAATCAAAATATTCGCAATAACAGTATTATTCGAGCTAAGTGAAATAGCCGAATCACGGTTCCTGTTATTGCGTTGCTGCTTGGTAGGCGTCGAGTACGAGGCTGTGGAAATGGTGCAGCGCATGCTCGGACAACCCCGAGCCCAAGGGATCGTTCACGATGCGCCCTTGGGTGAAGGCCGGTGTCTGCATCCCGCGCTGCACGCTTTCGACCAAGTTGATGTCTTCGACCTGGAGGACCTGGTCGAGGTAGCGGATCGATTCAAGCTCTGCTTCATTCGGCTCATCCGACTCAAAGAAGAAATCGTAGGTCTGGAACGTGACGTTCTCCGATACCGGGATGATCTTGAGAATGCTCATATTCCCTCGCCCGGGGTAACGCATGATGCAGGTGTTGGGCCAGACCCACCAAACGGCGTGGTCGGTGACCGTCGCCTCTGACACGTCGTACGCGCTGTTCTCGGTCCTGCCGGCCTGGGCCATGTGGCTTGAGTAGATGCCGTGCGTCGTGACCTTGTAGGTGTCCATGTCGACCAGCGAGACGAAGTCCTTGTGGGCGACGTGGCAGTGGTAGCACTCGAGGAAGTTGTCGACGACGTTCTTCCAGTTGGAGTTGATCGTGTATTTGAGACGGTGGGCGAAGGTGAGTTGTTCGACATCGGGGGCCCAGTGCGCAATCTCTTGTGCGAGTTGGCCCGAAGCCTGCGCCAGCGGCGCCGCGGTCGGGTCGAGGTTGACGTAGACGAACCCTCCGAGTTCCTCGACCTGCACCTGGTCGAGGCAGATCGAACTGACCTCGAAATCGACGAGGTTCTTCGTGTGCCGGGCGGACTGGAGAGTTCCGCCGAGATCATAGGACCACCCGTGATAAGGGCACACGATATTGCTCGTCGTGCCCTCGCCAGCGAGAACCTGATGGGCCCGATGCTTGCACACGTTGAAGAAGGCGCGGAGCTCGCCGCTGACATCTCGCATGGCGACGATGGGCATCCCGGCGACCTCATCGGCTACGTAGTTGCCGGGATTCCGCAATTTCTCGCCGTGGCAGAGCCACTGCCACGACCGGCTGATGATCTGCTGCTGGTCGGTCTCGAACCACTCGGGCAGCGTGTAGGCGTCGGCCTGCAGCGACATCGATAAAGACGGATCGGGGTCCCAACCCCCGGCAATCGTTTTCGATCTCATGGCCGGACCGTAACAGTCTTTGAACGCTCGCTTACGCGGGTCTGTCCGCGAAGCAACCAAGTAGGTCACAGCGAAGTCGTGGTGTGACCAAAGCCGCGGTGCACCAACTCGAAACCAGCCGCTGATCGCATCGACTGGTACACCTCCGCAGTGACACGTTCCGATGAGATCACCCGCGCCGCAATCGAGGTCCTCAACCTGCGGACTTCCCAAGATCGTAAAGGTGTAGCTATACTCCGTCGATAGGGGCAACTATGGCAAGAGAACCAGACGACAGGGAGTTCTTCAGCGTCGACGATCTGCCAGACGCCGATCCAGCGGCAGTCGAAGCCGCCTACAGCCAGATTGTGGCCCGCCACGTATTGGCGAACCTTCGCGCTGGCAGTGGTATGAGTCTCGAACAAGTCGCCAGGCTGCGTGGTGTGACCAAAGCCGCGGTGCACCAGCTTGAGATCCGGCCGCTCGGCAAAGTCCGGATCGCCTCATTGATCGGCTACCTGCAAGCGGTCGGCTACGACGTCGACGAAGACTGGGTCGCCCGAAGCCTTACCGCCGCTCTTCCAGCGCGTAGCTACGGCGCGCGCCTCGGGGACTGGCCGCGTCCGGCAATCTTGTCGTTGGTCAGCATGCCGTCGGCGTGGTGTATACGATCCCGGGACTGGGTAAATGGGAGCGAGATATTCGTCGGGCTCAAAGCGCGCCTCATAGCTGCGCTCGCACTTGTCCAATTCGCAATCGCCGTCAGCCTTAGGCACGGCCCAACAAGGAGGTCGGAGAAGGTTGCAGGTCGATAAGGTTTCGCGTGGGCTATTTCTGCCGATTGCGGTAAGCGCTGTATTGCTGATATTGGCCCAGCCCATCTTGGCCTGGAGCGGCGCCGAGCCTCCGGCGGCCTCACCAACTACGACGACCCACGACTCGGTCACCCTCATTAGCCCGGAGTGGCCGGCAATCCAAGGCGATCTGGTTTGGGAAGCAACCATGACGGTGGGAAGCAACGGAGGCTTCCTGGAGAATGGCGGTCCTCTCGATGGCTCTATCACCGACAACGAATTTGCATGGAGAGGGGTGGACTACACAGTAAGAGACATCTTCCTCATCCATCCGGAGTCGGATCCGGCGTCAACAACTGTCAGCATCGATGTTGACCCCGAACTCCCGGAAGAGTCCAGTGGTCTGCGGCTTGTGGTTGAGGGGTTAGGGCTGAATCTTGCGGACGGAAGTGGTGACAGTGGGCATTTCAGATGGCACGATGTCGACCTGGATTGGAATATCGGCGAGACGGTTTCCCTGAGTCTCAATGAGTTTCCCCAGCATCTTGAGCCTCGGTCCATAGACGGCCGAGCAAACAACCTCAACTATCTCACGTGGGGCATGGCGGGCACGAGCCTTCTCAGGAAGGCCCCGCTCTCTTACACGGACGGCGTATCAGTACCTGCGGACTCGCGACCGAACCCGCGCACCATCAGCAACCTGGTGTTCTCCCAGGACGAATCGGTGCTGAACTCCAAACAGGCGAGCGACATGATCTGGCAGTGGGGCCAGTTCATAGATCACGACATAACTCTCAGCCCGAACAACCTGGATGATCCCTTCCCAGTCCCCGTTCCTCGATGGGATCCGGTTTTTGATCCAAGCGGGACCGGCCAAGCCACCATCCATGTCGATCGTTCTGCATTCGACCCTGAGACTGGGACAGATACACACAATCCTCGCAGGCAGATCAACGCTGTCACGGCGTTCATTGATGGCTCACAGGTGTATGGCTCAGAGAGGACCCGTGCCTACGCTCTTCGCGCCAACGACGATACGGGAAGGCTCAAGACCTCACACCAAGGACGATTCTTGCCCTACAACGAGCAAGGACTCGAGAACGAAGGGGGTAGCAATCGCCAGAATCTATTCTTGGCGGGCGATGTCCGAGTCAACGAACAGATCGGACTCACCTCCATGCATACTCTGTTCGTCCGCGAGCACAACCGCCTCGCGGAGGTCATAGCCGACCAGAATCCTGGGCTGAGTGGCGACGAGATCTACGAACTGGCCCGCAAAGTCGTTGGTGCTCAGATACAAGCGGTCACGTTCAACGAATTCTTGCCCCTACTACTGGGTCCCGACGCAATAGGCCCGTATTCTGGCTACGACCCAAGCGTCGCCCCGACCATCACAAGCGAGTTCTCAGCGGGGGCCTACCGGGTCGGCCACACCCAGCTCTCCCCGAATCTCCTGCTCCTCGGCGCCGATGGAGAGACCAGCCAGATAAGCCTTGCACAAGCGTTCTTCAATCCCTCGTTCTTCGAGGATCATGGCATCTCTGCAGTCCTTCGCGGCCTAGCCGCCCAACAGGCCCAAGACGTCGACTCGCTGATCATCAACGAAGTACGAAACCTTCTCCTCCGAGAACCTCAAGGGCCTGCCTTCGATCTGGTGGCCCTCAACATTCAGCGGGGCCGCGATCACGGTGTGGGGGATTACAACACCGTGCGCAGCGCGTTCGGCTTGCCTCCGGTGGAGAGCTTTGCCGACATTTCATCTGAGCCGAGCGTTCAGATAGCTCTGAGACTCGCTTACGGAAACGTCGACGACTTGGACCTCTGGACGGCTGCCCTGGCAGAAGACCATGTGCCCGGAGCGGCGGTCGGTGAGACCCTCCAGGCCACAATCTCCGACCAGTTCCGCCGCCTCCGCGACGGCGACCGCTACTGGTTCGAGAATGACCCCTATTTCCTGGCCAACCCTGCGCTTGTGGACCAGGTAGGCGGTACGACCCTGGCGGATATCATCCGCCGCAACACCCCCATCGGCAGCGAGATCGATGACAACGCATTTGTCGTCGGAGGCGACGCTGAACCGCAGCGTGCCTCCGAAGTGTTCGATGACGTTCCTCCCGACGCATGGTACGAGCCCGCAGTCACTTGGATGGCCCAACACAACATCACCACTGGCTGCAACGTGCGACTGTTCTGCCCGGACCAGGACGTAACCCGCCAACAGTTCGTCACCTTCCTGTGGAGAGCAGCGGGCGAACCCACCGCCACCCACTTGGGCTCGGAAGCCTTCGCCGATGTTCAAGAGGGTGGCTACTCGGACGAAGCGATCGGCTGGGCCGTCTCCCGAGAAGTGATTGAAGGATGCACACCGGGCACATTCGGAGACCAAGACTGGAACTTCTGCCCTCAGCAACCGGTGACCCGAGGGCACATGGCCACCCTGCTGTACCAGCACGTAGAAGCCGACTACATCGGACAAACCGCTCCCTATACGGACGTGGCACCCGACAGCGACCACGTAAACAGTGTGGCCTGGATACACGAATTCGAAATCGCCACCGGATGCGACACCGATCTCTTCTGCCCCGACCGCAACGCCACCCGCGCCGAAGCAGCAGCCTTCATAAACGGAGTAGCTGCCCGACCTTCGGCCTGGGGACCAGGAACCAACTGCTTCCCACCCGCCGCAGAATAGAGGACAGTGACACCCCCGTTCACCTGGTGAAAGGCTGTTGATGTGGCTGTTCGCGGCCTACATCGTGTGGGAGGTAGTCAACCGCCTATTCGCGGACCAGGGATGCAACGGCATGTCGCTGGATCGGGCATGGTGGTGTGGTGATTGTGGTGGCGACCAGCGCGGCCGAGCTTGCCGAGATGTGTGAACGGCTTCGAGAGTTCGGTGTGGGATCGCTGGATGTTGTGGAGCCCAGCGACACCCGCCGGGTGATATTGGCCGCCGTGGATGACGAGCGGAATGCCGGGAGCCTTGTTGCGTCGCTTCAAGCTGAGGGTGTGATGGCGGTGACAAGGCCCGCTGGCGGTGCGGCCCTACGGGCATGGCTCCGTGACACTCGCCCGGTCACGTTCGGTGGACGACTAAGCGTCTGCCCGGCAACGTCAGAGCACGACCGCAGCGATCTTGTGGGGTTGATCGAGCTCGGTTCAGGTGGTTTCGGAAGTGGCCACCATCCCACGACACGCCAGATGATCGAAGCATTGGTGGAGCGGATCGCTGGCGGTGAGCGGGTCCTTGACGTTGGCTGTGGAAGCGGAATTCTAGGACTCTGCGCGCTCAAGCTTGGTGCAGCGAACGTGGTGGCGGTCGATGTCAAGCCCGATGCCGTGGAAGCGACAAAACGCAATGCTGGAATCAACGCCATGGGCGGTCGGATCCAAGCATCGCTCGCTGCTCTTGGCGAGATCGACGGCACGTTCGATGTCGTGCTCGCGAACATTGCCCGAGCAGGGATCGTCGAACTCGCCTCGGAACTGGTCTCGCATGTGTCGCCGGGCGGGTGGCTCGCGGTGGGAGGCATCTCGCCTTCGCAGTGCTCTCAGGTTGTCGACTTCCTCAATCCTCTCGTCGAAGTCGAACGCCGAACCAGCGGTGAGTGGTCATCTCTAGTGCTCGCTGCCCCCGCAGAACCCCGACCCTAGAGCCGGTGTAGGTCAGGATTCAGGTACTGAGTAGCGCGGCGAGGCGGTCGAACCGGTGGTCTTCGTCACCTGTGATCCGTCCGACCCAGCGCAGCGCCTCTGCGGTGTCGATGTGGGTTCCGAGCGCGATCATGGCTTCGATGTCGATCCAGTCCTTGGGTCGATCGAACACCGCCTTGCAGACGCTGAGGTGGGTGGCGGAGAGCACGCGAATCGTGTGATCGGCGAAAGGCACAGTGACGGTTGCGGCTTCCGCGGCGGCGTGAAAGGGGTCGTAGGAGAAGAAGAGGTCGATTGGTGTGTCGTCCCACATGTTCCGCGCCTGGCCGTCGCGGGCCAGCGTCTCGGCGACGGTGTCGGTGTCGACTCCGAGTTGGCTGAGTGGCTCGAATACCTCTGCGGCTCGCTCTACGGATACGAAAACGTTCACATCGATGTCGATCGTGGCTCTCGGCTCGGCGTGATAGGCGAGCGAGATCGCACCACCGAAAGCGTGTGGTATTGCTGTCAGGGCACGATCAATTGCGAGGATCTTGTCGGGCAGCGACAAGCGGGTCACGACGAGTCGATTCGGGGATAGACGAGTGAGGCGCGTCTGTGATGTCCGACGGCGTCGGCAAGGAGGAGCACATCCACGAGTCGGCTGGCGTGCTCTTCGGGGCATGACGGTGGGGGGATGTCTGGTGGCTGGGATGCGAGTTGGAGTTCTAAACGGTCGCCCGCTGCTGTGATGAGCCGTCGCAGTGTGCGAGTCGTAGGGTCTCGCCGCCCATGCTCGTAGGCGGAGATCACCGGTTGGCTGGTGCCGGCGCGTGCAGCCAGCACCGCCTGACTCAGACCGTGACGCTGCCGCGCCGCTCGAAGGAGTTCTGCCGGTTCCATAATTAACAGCATAATATATCGCTTTGTATATGTCAGCCCCACAGCAGCTAGTTCAGCATGCGTTGCTGAGGCGCAGATCTCGGACTAAGTTATGCGTGTTCAACTGGCAGATGAGGTCGACCGGTGGCTGGTTACGAGTCACGGTTGACCTAGGAGGACTGACATCATGACTGGTGGAGATGCCACAATGCGGGCGTACGGGGGGCAGCAGCCGGTCCCGACGTTCGACGACCCAGCGTTCAGGAAACTCAACAAGCCTCTTGCCGAAGCCCGTGTTGCGATCGTGACCTCGGCAGCGCTGCACCGGCCCGATCAGGATCGCTTCGCTGTGGTTGACACAGGCTTTCGGACGCTTGACCGTGCTGACCGCAACATCGTCCTGGGCCACTGGAGTCCCAACTTCGACCACACAGGCTTTCAACTCGACCTCAATGTCGTGTATCCGATCGACCGGTTGGAGGAATTGGCCGCTCAGGGTGTCATCGGTGATGTCGCGCCACGGCATTTCGCCTTTGCCGGCAACCAACCTGAGACAGTCAGCGAACTGCGTCTCGACACAGGCCCCGCATGTGCGAAGGAGCTGTTGGCCGATGCGGTCGATGTGGTGGTGCTGACGCCGGTTTGACCGGAGTGCACGCGTACCGTGAGTGCGCTCGCCCATGTCTTCGAAGCCGCTGGTTTGTCGACCATTGTGCTCGCTTCGATGAAGGAGGTAGCCGAGCGGATGATGCCCCCGCGCACGCTCTACTGCGAGTTCCCGCTGGGCCGTCCGCTGGGGCGTCCCGACGACGTTGAGTTGCAGCTTGATGTCTTGAACCGCGCCTTGGCATTGCTCGACTCGAACGAACCTGTACTCGAGACTCATCCGCTGGTGATCGAATCCGAGGAAACACCTATGGCGTGCTCGATCCCACCGCGCTTCGATGCAACGCTTCCGCCCGCGGTTGATGAAGCCCAGGGTCTGAGAGCGGCCTATGACCGGTCATTCGACGCCCGGGGTGTCACCTCGGTCGGCCGCGCCATCGACGCCGACACAGTTGTCGATGCACTCGACGTCCTGGCTCAGTGGGCCAAAGGTTCGTCGTGGAAGGAAACTCCGCTACCGGGCAAGAACACGATCGCGGTCTGTCACGACATACGGGCCTACTACACCGAAGCAGCCCTAGAGCTGGCGACAGGGCCGGCGCCAGGGGGGCGTGCGGTCGAAGCCTGGTTCTACACCGAGACCGAAGCTGGCAAGACCTTGATGGCGGCGCGCACACAACTGAAGGAGCAGGACGCACCGTTCCCGTTCTGGTTCTACATGGCCCCCGCCCACCGCTAGCCTGGTTGGGTTGACTGAGCCGACAATTACAGTTCGTCTGGGGCATCCAGACTTCTTGGATCTCGCCTGGGAGCAGTCCGTCGTCGATTGGGACAGTCCTCGGCTGGTGACGCTGCCGAAGGGGATCTCGCGTCACGAGGTCAGGTTCGTCGCCTACGACGAAGGACTGTATGCGATCAAGGAACTGCCCCACAAAGCGGCGCGCAACGACTACCAGGTGCTTCGCGCGCTTGAGCGGCTGGAGGGACCGTCGGTCAGTGCGGTGGGTCTGGTTGAGGACCGCTCAGATGACCCTGGAGCGGAACGTTCGGCTGCTCTGATAACGAGATATGTCGACTTCTCGTTTTCATACCGGGAGTTGCTCGAAGGAACTGGTTTCGGTGAACGGCGCCGACAGATGCTGGCTGCTTTCGCCGGGCTGCTCGTCGAATTGCATCTGGCCGGTTGCTTCTGGGGTGACTGTTCGCTGTCGAACGTTCTCTTCAAGTACGACGCAATGGCTATCGAGGCTCTGATGGTTGATGCCGAAACCGCCGAACTGCACCCCGAACTCAGCGACGGTCAACGCCTCCACGACATCGACATCATGACAATCAACGTGGCAGGTGGTATGGCCGACATAGCGGCTTCACGAGGGGTTGGTATTGATGACGCTGATACCGACCTTGGCGAAGAGATAGCTCGTTGGTACGAATGGCTGTGGGACGAGACAACCAGTGAGACCGTGATCGGCACAGACGAGCGCTATCGCATCACCGAACGGATTCGGCACCTCAACGAACTCGGATTCACGGTCGACGAAGTCGACCTCACCTCCACCGATGGAGGCACCCGGCTGCGGATGCGGCCAAGCGTCGGCCCCCGGAACCACAACACGCGTCGCTTGCGGGAGATCACAGGAATAGAGGCGTCGGAGTGGCAGGCACGGCACCTGCTCAGCGACATCTATCACTTCTCAGCAGGCCGCAGCAGCGAGAAGAGCGGTGATCTGGTGTTGGCTGCGATCCGCTGGCGAGCCGAACGGTGGGAGCCGGCAATCCGCCGAATCCAAGCTCAGGCGGGAGATGACAATGTCCTGCAGGGATACTGCGACTTCCTGAATTATCGCTATGAGGCATCGAGTAGCGCCGGCGCCGACCTGGGCCAAGAAGCCGCCTTCGACGGATGGCTCGCAGCCGGTCGCCCGGGTTTCCGCCCCGAACCCGAAGCTTCACCGACAAGGACCGACATTTAACGTACAAATTGCTGTTCAGGAGTTGTACACTTACCGTTATGGATGTAGCGGTCACTGATTTTCGAGCCCATTTGAGGCACTGGTTGGATCAGGTGAGAGACGGTGAAGAGGTTGTGGTCACCGAGAGAGGAATCCCGGTGGCAAAGATCATCGGACTGGAGACCACCGCGATAATCGAGTCACTGGTCCAGCAGGGAAAAATCTCCAAGCCCTCTTCTCAAAACCGGCCCGTGGCAACCGGTCGCGCGCGGCAGCGGTCCCGCCAGTCGGTCTCAGAGGTGGTTTCCGAGCAGCGGAACTGATCGCTTGGCCATCGTCTATTTCGACTCCAGCGCGCTTGTCAAGCTGCTGGTTGAGGAGTCTGGGAGCGATATTGTTGCCGCTCTCTGGGACGGGTGCGATGCTGCGGTCTCAAGCCGTCTCGCCTATCCAGAGGTGTGCGCAGCATTGGCCGCGGCTGGACGCAACCACGACTTGGACCAGGCCAGTCTTACTCGCTGCGAACAAGACTGGGAGCACTATTGGGCGGCGATTCGCCCCGTTGAACTCACTCACCCTGTGCAGATGGCGGCTGGTCGGCTGGCCAAGCAACACAGCCTTCGCGGAGCCGACGCGATCCACCTCGCCAGCGCTTTGGCACTAGGTACTGCGGATGTGGTGGTGGCTGTGTGGGACCTGAGGCTCCATGCCGGAGTAGTATCGGAGGCTCTGGCAGTGTCTCCGCCCAGTTTGGAAACGACATGAAGGCGATCGAGATCCAAGGTGACCGACTGGTGTGGAGCGACACACTGAGTCCGTCGTTGGGGGATGGGGAGGTCCGCATCGAGGTCAAAGCCAGCGCCGTGAATCGGGCTGATTTGGCGCAACGAGCGGGCGTCTATCCAGCGCCGCCGGGTGCCAGTCCGATTCTCGGACTGGAGTGTTCGGGCGTGGTGTCCGAGATCGCCCCAGGTGTGTCCGGCTTTGAGATCGGCGATGAAGTTTGTGCCCTTCTCGCCGGAGGCGGTTATGCCGAAGAAGTCGTAGTCCCGGCCCCGCAGGTTGTCCCGGTCCCTGCCGGTTTGTCGTTCGTTGAAGCCGCCGCTCTGCCCGAGGTCTTCGCCACCGCGTATCTGAATCTCTACACCGAAGCTGCCTTGGCTCCCGGCGAACGAGTGCTGTTGCATGCCGGAGCGAGTGGTGTGGGCACCGCCGCTATTCAATTGTGCAGGGCCTTCGGCAACCCCGTTTTCGTAACGGCTGGTACCGATGACAAGATCGAGCGCTGCGTAACGCTGGGGGCGTCCCGAGGCTGCAATCGACATTCTGGGAGCTTCGTCGATCACGTTGAGAGCTGGACCGATGGCAACGGCTTCGACGTAATCCTCGATCCGGTGGGTGCCAGCTATCTCAACGACAACATCAGAAGTCTCGCCATCGACGGTCGGCTGGTGCTGATCGGCTTGATGGGCGGCGCCAACGTAGAAATCTCGCTTGGGCTGTTGATGATGAAACGACTGCGAGTGATCGGTTCAACACTGCGAGCCAGGCCGGTGGCTGCGAAAGCTGTGATCATGTCGGCGCTTCGCGAACGGGTCTGGCCGCCTATCGAATCGGGTGAGATCGGTCCCATCATCGACGAGGTGATCCCCATTGCCGAGACCGAGCGGGCTCACGAACTGGTCGAATCCAACGAAACTTTCGGCAAAGTCGTCCTCAAAGTCGACTGATCAAGCCAAGCACCGCCCCGGTTAATCGCTGGTTCGGCTTTTAAGGTTGGGTCGGGCCGCTCGGTCACTGCGGACTCACACCAACTGGGTCTCGCGCAGCGAATCCGACATCGAGACGATGTACCCGATCGCCGGGTCGGCCTGGCCCTCTAGGAGGTTCTGATAGACGGCGATGATCTCATTGGGGCCGGTTCGATGAGCGACAGTGAGCCAGCGGTCCGTTGTGTCTAGGAGACTGTGGAACGAACGGGCGATGCGCGAGGTCAACTCAGCTGCCCCCCACTCTTGGTTCCGCTTCGTTACCTGGCCCGGAGCGAAAAAAAACTCGGGCTTTGGTCCCGTAAGATCCTCAGCCGAGCCGCCCGGATCCTCCGAGTGAGTGGCCCCGACCGTCAGCGAGCAGGCAAGGTTGTCCGCGAAGTGCGTGTGTACCGCCGAGCGGACCGTGCCGCTGCCGGCGGTGTCGACCAGACACGAGGTGATTGAGGCGTCAAGGTGGCCGATCTCGTCGTAGGTGATCACCTGCGGATACATGCCGAGGCTCTCGACGAACCTACGGTTGCGGGACGACGTGAGTCCGACGCAGTTGTGGCCGCGGCGGGCCAGACAGTCAGCGAGGCAGATCGAGGTCTTTGACGAGGCGCTGGTGACGAGGGTCTGGGAAGCACCGTGGAATTCATGATCGGCGAGGTAGTCGTCAATGAGGAACGAAGTCATGAACAGACCGCGCAGCAGCAGATACTCATCGACTTGGTCGCACCGAAACGTCGGGTCGCTGTCGACATCGTTGAAGTCGGTGTAGGTGCTGGCGTGGTTGGCGCGATGCGCGCCGATATCGCGGAACCCGCTTCGTCGCGGCTGAGCGTTGATGACAAGTTGGTCAGACATGGGGTAGAAGCCGAAGAACCGCCCGCCGAGGGGTATTTCAGGGTTGGCCGTTTCGACCACCGAGCCGAGTCCCATGGCCGGGAGTCGTCCCCAAGGGGTTTCAGTGGGGAAGAACCCCCAGTAGTCGAGCATGTCGCCGGCCACTGCGTAGGTGACGTTGTTGGTGGTGAATGCGAACCGTTCGACGGCGAGGCGAATCTGGCCTTCTGCTAGTTCTGCCGCGGGTTTGTCGATGATCCGGGTGTCTCTGAAATTCTCGCGGGTGACCTCGAAATCCATGGGCGGATCCTAACAACTGAGCGCAACTATTGCCAGTCTGAGACGCAATACAGTAGGTTGAAACGGTATTTCAAAGTCGATACAGGATACTCAGACCGACCATGCACATTCTTCAAACACCAGATGACGCAGCCGACCACTTGGTCGACTATCCGGGAAACCGTCGCTACGTGTCAGTCCCGGCTGGCGACGGGCAAGACCTGAGAATCCATATGGTCGATGCCGGTGACCGATCCGCTCCAGCGGTGGTGTTCCTCCATGGCAACCCCTCGTGGTCGTACCTGTGGCGGCACCAGATCGCGGCAGCGGTTGACGCCGGGTACCGTGCGATCGCTCCAGATCTGGTTGGGATGGGTCTGTCCGACAAACCGTCTGAGATGTCCGACTACAGCGTCGCACGCCATGTCGGCTGGATGCGCGCGGTGTTGTTCGACCAGCTCGGCCTCACCGATATCTCATTCGTGCTACATGACTGGGGTGGGATAATCGGCATGCGCCTCACCGCTGAGCAGCCCGAACGAGTCGGGCGCATGGTCATCTCCAACACCGGACTGCCGTGGCGTGACGTTACTGTACCGTTGCCCGAAGTCATCGAAGCTTCGGGTCCGCTGGCCGACTTCCAGGCATTCGCGGCGGAAGCCCCGAAGTGGGAGCCTTGGACTCTGCTTGGAATGGTCATGCTCTCCCAACCTGGGCCCGAACTCGAATCGGCCTACCAAACGCCATACCCGGAGCAGAATCTGACGGTCGGCAGTCGCGCCTTCACACAGTTGTTACCGACCCGCGCCGACAATCCGATGTACCCCGACAACTATGAGGCCTGGAAGGTTCTCGACACCTTCACCAAGCCTGTGCTCACTATCTTCAGCGACAAGGATCCGGTGGCCCCCGACGGGTGGAAACCGATTGTTGACCGCATCCCTGGAGCCAACGGCCAACCCCACACGATCCTTGAGGGAGGTGGCCACTTTGTCCAAGAAGACCTGCCGGAGCAGTACACAGAGACACTGATGGGTTGGTTGGGAGACGCAGGTGAGCGTCCGCTTGCTACGGTCGTGGCGCGATGACAGACAGCGGTGAAATCCAGACCCCGATCGACGGGCGTGCCGTTCGACGGGAACGCAACATAGACAATGTGCTCGACGTGGTGATTGAGATGTTTGCCGAAGAGTCGCTGTTCCCCACCATCGAGCAAGCCGCGAAACGGTCCGGGCTGTCGTTGCGCTCGCTGTATCGGTATTTCGCTGACCCAGGAGAGTTGCTTGAAGCAGTCATTAAACGCAACCGCGAGGTCTCAGCTGATGATGCCCATCTTTCGTCGATCGGCCAGGGACCGCTTCCCGCTCGGGTCGATGATTTCATAGCGATGCGGATGCGCCTCCACGAGAGGATTGGCCCGGTGTATCGAGCGACGGTCGCCAACGCCGCGCTGAATTCACGCATCCGCGACGAACTGGCCGCGACCCGCAACGATTTCCGTGCTCAATTCGAGCTTCAGTTCGCCCCCGAATTGAATGAACGCAGGCGGTCTGATCGAGTGGCTGTGCTGTCCGCCGGAGACGTGATCACTCAACTCGAATCGATCGATTTTCTCCGCCGTCACCGTCAACTGACCGTCGCTGAGACTGAGGACTCGCTGCGCATCGTGCTGTTGGCAATACTCGTGTAGTGCCAGTTAAACTAGCATAATATCGTCCAACTGAGTCGCCAGACTCATTCCAGAAGGTCACCACCGATGAACAGTCCGACAAGTCCCACGATTGACTCGATACCCGTAGCCAAGACACCCCCCGGTGGCTGGACCGAATGGCCGGCCCCGATCCTCGTTGGTTGCCGTGAACCTCGCCCCGAGGGAGCACCGGACCTTGATGGTTACTGGCAGACGATTGAAGTGACGGTCAACGATCAGGTCGTACCCGACCACCCGTCGGTAGGAGGTGTTACTCGGGTCGAGCAGGCCGGTGATCGACTAGTTGCGATCGGCGGGGGCGTGGTTCACGACATGCGCTGCGACGGCACACTCGAAAACGGGGTCCATGATGTGGCCGAGTTCGACAAGAGAACCGAGATCAATGTCGCGGCGAGCTACGAAGACGGTGTGCATGTGCTGCGCCCTGAGGGGATGAACCTCGAGGTTCGTCGCTGGCGCGAGGGTGAACACCTGATCTGGGACTACGCGCGTTTCGTGGCGCGAATGAAACGTCTCGGGTCATCAGATCTCGATCCCAGCGATGTCTTTGCTGCAATCGCCGACGCCTGATACGAACCATCACTAACCAACGAAGGAGCGACAGATGGAGGTAGTGAACGAAGTAGTGCCGAGCACCGCGAAACGACTTGAGGAAATGATGCAACCCGGTCCCGAGGGCCCGATCTACATGGTCAACCTCTTGAAGTTCAAGGACCGAGCTGAGTATGAAGACGGGCGCGAGACTGATCTCAGCGGCTATGACGCGTATCAAATCTATGGACGAGAGGTCTTCAAGTTGTTACCCGAATACGGCGGCAAGTTCGTGTTTGCCGGTGATGTGACCTTTCTGTCACTCGGCCAGGTCGAGGAACTCTGGGACGAGATCGCGATCGTGATGTACCCGTCGCGGGCAGATCTGGTGGCAATGTCGTCGTCGCAGGCGTGGCAGGAGATCTCGGTGCATCGCAGCGCGGGACTGGCCGGCCAACTGAACATCGAAACCGTGGCTCAACCAGGATTGCCGGTTGCGCCCGGTGGCCGACATCTTGCGGGAGTCCTGGCATGATTGCCAGGCCCGTGTCCGTTCCCTAGGTGTGCATTCCGAGGACGTTGTCCTTGGTTAGTTGGGTGAGGGTGGCCATGGGGGTGTCCCAGTTGAGGGCTCCGTGGGGCCGGTGTTGATTGTAGTGGGTCATGAACATTTGGTGGGGGTCGCTGCGTTGGGTGTCTGATTCCCAGTCGCGGGCGTAGGCCCATTCCTCGTTGAGGATGCGGTTGAATCGCTCGACTTTGCCGTTGGTCTGGGGCCTGTAGGGCCGGGTGCGCTTAGGGCTGGTGCGGGTGTCTTTGAGTGCTCGTCGGAAGGTGTCTGAGCGGTAGCACGGTCCGTTGTCGGTGAGCACGCGTTCACAGCCGATCCCCAACAGCGCGAACCAAGCGGCGGCGCGTCTCCAGAAACCGGCTGCGGTGTCGCCGGTCTCGTTGGTGTGGATCTCTGAGTAGCCGAGGCGGGTGCGGTCGTCGATGGCTGAGTGCACGTAGCGGTACCCGACCTTGCGTCGGGGCCCGGCCCGGCCGCGGCCGTGTATGCGCCAGCCGCCGCCGTCAGGGATCGCGGGGAGTTTTTTGACGTCTACATGCACCAGCTCGCCTGGGGTTTCGCGCTGCAGGCCTGGTCACGATGGCAAAGTGTGCGACGCCGACACCCGCCGCCGCATCCCTTACTCGCAGCGATCCCGACCTGGCGTCGTTTTCCCGAATGCCGGGTGCCTCGGCATCGACGCACCGGATCGATGACATTCGGGCCGTGATTGCCGGCCTTCGGTTTGGTCGGATCGGCTGCGTATGGCAGATGGAAGCCACCGTCCCAATCGCAGCTCGGGCCGTTGATAACGACCTCGCCGAGGTGAAGCGCAGGTGGCATGGGATTCTCGATCGGGCCATGGATCATCGAACAACCGGAGCAAGTGGATAGTCTAGTGAATCGCATTCACGCAGTGGTGAGCGACTCTCAGATCACGATCGCGTAGTAGCCTCCAGTCTCGCTCGCGGAACCAGATCACTCGAAGAATTGAACGCAATTGAGTTCCTCGAACGCCTGGATGAGTCGTGCGCCGAACGACGCCTCACCAGCACGAAGCCAGCCCCGCGGGTCGTAGTGCTTCTTGTTCGGTGCGTCCTTGCCCTCGGGGTTGCCGATCTGCCCTTGTAGGTAGTCGCCCCGCTCGTTGGAGTAGTCCCGGACACCCGACCAGAAGGCCCACTGCAGATCGGTGTCGATGTTCATCTTGATCACGCCATACCCGATCGCCTCGCGAATCTCAGCCTCAGTCGAGCCTGATCCTCCGTGGAACACGAAGTTGACTGGTTTGGGCGACGCGGTGTCGAACTCCGTGTGTACATGAGCCTGAGCGTCGCGCAGAATGGTGGGCGTCAGCTTCACGTTGCCTGGCCGGTACACGCCGTGCACGTTTCCGAACGCGGCGGCGATAGTGAAGTTGGGCGAGACTTTCTGGAGTTGGCCGTAGGCGTAGGCGACTTCTTCGGTCGTCGAGTACAGATCCTCGGGACTTGCGTCTTCGTTGTTGACACCATCTTCCTCACCTCCGGTGATGCCGAGTTCGATTTCGAGCGTCATGCCCATGGCGGTCATGCGTTCGAGGTACTTGGAGCATGTGTCGATGTTCTGCTCGATCGGCTCTTCGGAGAGGTCGAGCATGTGGGAACTGAATAGAGGGCGACCGGTCGCTGCGTAGACCGCCTCACCTTCGTCCAGCAGCCCGTCGATCCATGGCAGCAGCTTGCGCGCAGCGTGATCCGTGTGGAGAATTACGCGCGCGCCGTACGAAGCGGCAAGGGCGTTGACGTGGTGGGCAGCCGCGGTGGCCCCTGCGACCGCGGCGTCGTTCGAGCCCAACCCGATTCCCTTGCCAGCGTTGAACGCTGCTCCGCCGCTCGAGAACTGAATGATCACGGGACTGTTTACCGCGACCGCAGCTTCCATTGCCGCGTTCATCGAGTTGCTTCCGACGCAGTTCACCGCCGGGATCGCTCTCTGCTCCGCCTTGGCTTTGGCGAAGATTTCACGGAGCGAGGAACCGGTCAGAACTCCAGCGGGGAAGTCAGTGTTTAATTCTGCTACCATCGACTCAGGATAACGGAGCGGTTCGGCGATGATCAAGGTTTCGAGCGAGAGCAGCGTCCGACCTGTGGCGACAATCGACTCGGTAGTGTTCGACCTAAATGGCACACTCGTGGACTCGCGGGGCGCACTGGCTCGGACACGCAGTGAGGCGGTCCGTCAGCCCCCGGTGGCTGGACCGAATGGCCGGCCCCGATCCTCGTTGGTTGCCGGGAACCCCGCCCCGAGGGCGCACCGGACCTTGACGGCTATTGGCAGACGTTCGAAGTGACGGTTAACGATGAGGTCGTACCCGACCATCACGGCTTGGGGGTTGTCACTCGGATCGAACAAGCCGGAGATCGAATAATCGTGATCGGTGGGGGGGGTGGTTCACGACATGCGCTGCGACGGCACGCTTGAGAACGGAGTCCGTGACGTGGCCGAGTTCGATAAGAGCACTGAGATCATCGTTGCGGCGAGTTACGAAGACGGTGTACATGTGCTGCGCCCCCAAGGTATGAACTTTGAGGTCCGTCGTTGGCGCGAGGGTGCACACTTGATGTGGGACTACGCCATGTTCGTGGCGCGGATGAGGCACCTCGGGTCATCAGACGCTGATCCCCAGGAGGTCCTAGCCTCAGTCGCGGTCCGCTCCTAGGAGGTGCCGGGATGAAGACCCGGATCACAGAACTCTTGGGGATTGACATCCCGGTGGTGCAGGCCCCAATGGGTTACATCGCCCGGGCGCAGTTGGCTTCGGCGGTATCCAACGCTGGAGGTATGGGCATCATTGAGACGTCCTCGGGTCAACTCGATGAGATCAAGGTGGAGATCGCCAAGATGCGTGACCTCACCGACCGCCCGTGGGGGGTCAACATCGCTCAGATGTTGATGCCGGACGCCACTGTGATCGATTTTGTGATTGAACACGATGTGCGGTTCGTGACGACCTCGGCAGGCGATCCTCGGCGTTTCACTTCAATGCTCAAGGCTGCGGGGATCACCGTGTTTCATGTGGTGCCGACCTTACGAGGCGCGCTCAAAGCGGTTGACGCTGGGGTGGACGGATTGATCGTGGAGGGAGTCGAGGGCGGCGGTTTCAAGAACGCCCACGGGTCGTCGACGATGGTGCTGACGCCACTGGTAAGAGCCGCGGTGGAGGTGCCGGTGATCGCTGCGGGAGGTATCTGCGACGGTGTGTCGATGGCCGCCGCGCTAACGCTCGGCGCCGACGGTGTACAGATGGGCACGCGAATGCTGTCCGCTTCAGAGTCACCGGTTCACGACAACTGGAAACAGGCGGTAATAGCGGCCGCAGAGACCGACACGGTGTTGTTGAACCGATTCGGACGTCCGGGCATGCGGGCGTTGCGAACAGAGCTGACAGCTGAGATGGAGCACAGCGATCAAGTTCATCTGCCTGGGTTGGATCTGCTCATGGAGCAGTACTTCGGTGGGCGGATGGATGTGGCGGTGCCGTTCGGCGGCCAAGTAATGGGCCGTATCGATGAAGTGCGCCCGGTGGCCGACATCTTGCGGGAATCCTGGCATGATTGCCAGGCCCGCCTCCGTTCCCTAGGCGAGGCTGCCGGGTAACGAAACTAACGGCTACTGGCTATGGACCAAGGCGCAGTGAAAGCAACCGGTTCGCCTGTGGCGAATGCCGTTTCGGAGGGGTTTTTGACGCGCACGTCAACGGCCATGACAAGCTGAGAGCGTGCAAGCAACGCCGGATGAGCGACCGATAGTGAGGGCCAGAGGCCCTCACCCGTTGGTTGCTGCGGCGCTTTCGGTGATTTGGCCCGGTCTCGGACATTTCGGGCATCGCAACCGCCGCGCTTTGGTACTGCTACTGAGCTCACTCGCACTTAGCGGCGCGTTGGTTGCCTATGTTGCCACGCGCAGCAAGACGACCCTGCTCACCTGGACTGTTTCGCGGTCACCGCTGTGGATCGCCATCGTGATTGCGGGACTGGTTCTGGTATTTCGCATTTGGGTCGCGGTTGACGCTTACATGGTTGCGCGGGGCTGGCCTCAACCCATGGGTCGTTCGCTTCTGGCCCATCGAGCGATTGCTACGGTCACGTTTGTTGTTCTGGCCGGAATTATTGCCGTGCCTCACTTCTTTGCTGTGCGGTACGCGGTTGCTCAACTAGATCTCTTGTACGACGTTTTCAGTGCAACGACCACGGTGACCGCCAACCCGACCCCGCTAGTCGATCCAAACGAGTCACCCGACCGAATCGCTCCTGGGCAGGGTTCAACAGACCAGGATTCGGCGTCGGGGTCGACAACGACTCCTGCTGAGGCATCGCGGCTCAGAGAAACTTGGGACGGGGAGGAACGCTTGACCATCGCGTTGCTCGGCGGTGACGGCGGATTCGGGCGCAGTGGAGTACGAACCGACACGATCATTGTGGTTTCAATTGACGTGGCCACAGGTGACGCCGCCGCTTTCAGCATCCCCCGCAATTGGAGAGACCTGACTTTCCCGGAAGGAACGCCCGCGGCCGAACGATGGCCTGAGGGTTTTCCCGGTATTGCCAACGAGGTGTACGCCCTGGGTTTGCGTTTCCCTGACACGTTCCCGAACGTTGACGATCCGGCAGGTCACGCAATCAAGTCCGCCCTTGCCCAGCTGACCGGTTTACCGATCCAGTACTACGTAGTCATTGACATGGTTGGTCTTGTCGACAGCATCGACTTGTTCGGCGGTATCGACTTGCGTGTCACCGAAACGATCAACGAGCGACTCAAGCCCATTGTCCGAGGAGGACCACCGATCGACATAGTGGTCGAACCCGGGGACTACCATTTTGATGGCTTGACCGCGTTGGCGTACGTGAGGACGAGAACCGGAACGTCTGACTACCACCGCATGACCCGGCAGCGATGCGTGGTCGAAGCCTTGATCGACCAGGTGTCGATCCCAGATGTGTTCACCAATTTCGTTTCGTTGACTGGAATCATCTCTGCCCATGTCAAGACTGACATTCCGCTTGATCGTCTTGATGAACTCGTTGGGGTTGCCCGCAAGCTCGATACTTCCAAGGTTGTCACGGCCAATTTCATCCCGCCTGAATTCCCGCGGGGCAGCGTGCCGACTGCGCTGGTACGAGAGGCCGTTACCGAGGCGCTCTTGGGCGTCACGAACGAAGCTAATGCGTCTCTCTCCGAGGCCTGTCAAAACCCCGGGTAGGAAGCACGTCGGTGTGGTCGTGCCCGGGATGGCTGTGGTGCCCATGGTCGTCCAGCACGATCATGTCGTGATCGTGTGTGTGGTTGGCGTGGTCACCGAGCAAGCGTTTCCCGAACGCCTGCCGGAGCCGCTCCTCGGTGAGCATTTCTTGCGGGCTGCCAGCCCCGATGAGCCTGTTGGCGAGCAACATCACAGAATCACAGTGCCGGGCCTCATCAAGGTGGTGTGTGGTGAGGATCACAATCGCGCCCCGGCGGGAATATTCCTCGATCATCGCAAGGATTCGGTCTTGGCTTGGGATGTCCAGTCCTGTTATTGGCTCATCCAGCAGGAGCATTTCGGGTTCGGAGGCCAGCACTTGGGCAATCCTCACCCGCTGCTGTTGTCCACCGCTGAGTTCGCCGAAACTGTGATTCAAAAGGTGGTTGATGTTGAGGCGCTCGCCGGCGGCGTGCATGGCTGCTCGGTCAGCGGCCTTGAGCCGGCCGGTTAGGCCCCGCTCGCGATATCTGCCCATTGCTAACACTTCGTAGGGGGTGAGAGGCATCCAGGTGGCGGGCAGGTGTTGGCAGACGTATGCAAGCCGGTCGGGTACGCCATCGATCTGTCCGGAGGTGGGGTGTATCAAACCAGCGATGCTCTCCAGCATTGTGGTCTTGCCCGAGCCGTTGACTCCCATGACCGCGGTGGATGTGCCGGGTTCGAACCTGTGGGTGACATCGTCGAGAGCGTTGAAGTCGTCGAATCGAACGGTCAGGTTCTCAACTTTCACGGCCATCTTCACGCAGTCAGACTAGTTGGGCTGTGCAGAGGAAAACCGACGGCTTCTCCGTTCCGTTCTGCTCGGCAGAAAGTCAGCACCGCAGCTGTCCTCAGCGCAGTCAGTACCGACAGATTCGAATTGGAAGGTTGTGTGTGTGATTCCGTGTTCCTGCTCGGCGATGCGCTGTAACTCAACCAGCAGCTCCGCTTGATCGCGGGGCCGGTCGGGGTCGATGAGAACATGAGCCGTCAGCGACACGAAACCTGATGTCACCGTCCATGCATGGACATCGTGAATCGCATCCACACCCGGCACGTTCTCCATGTCCGAGCGCAGCTTGTGCAGGTCAAGATCCTCCGGTACGCCCTCCATCAACACGGCAAGCACCGTTTTGGCGAGATTCCAAGAACCGATGAGTATCAGCAGCACGATCAAGACGCTGATGATCGGGTCGACGATGACAATCCACTCAACGTCACGCCACACCAAGATGATGATTCCTGAGAGCAGAACGCCGATCGAGCCCATGATGTCGGCCATGACGTGTTGCAGAGCGCCCTTGACGTTGATGCTGTGTTTTGATGGGCCGCGCAGCATATAAGCCACGGCGATGTTCACGAACAAACCGATGCCGCCGACGACGAGAACGGTGGCTCCTTCGACCTCCGTTTCCCGCCAGCTATTAAAGCGGTTGATCGCTTCCCACATGATCCAGCCCGAGATCAGCCATAAGGACACGACGTTGACCCCGGCCGCCAGAACCTCGGCGCGGTTGCTGCCGTAGGTGCGCTTGGCCGAGGCCGGCCGTTTGGCCAGCCGGATGGCGAAGAGCGCCAAAGCGATGGAAGCGCTGTCGGTAAGCATGTGGCCCGCGTCGGCGATCAGCGCCAGGCTTCCCGAGATCACGCCTCCTAGGACCTCGACGACCATGAAGAGGCCTGTAATCGCCAGCGCGCCGACAAGGACGCGTCGCGATGCCGCTCTCAGATCGTGATGGTCGTGCCCGTTGTTCTGGTTGCTGCTGTCGCCTGAGGCGGATCGAGCCCTGCGTCTACGCAGTCTGCGAGCCATGGCATTCCTGACCGGAGTATTGATGGGCTACCAACCTTGATTTCAGTATGCCCGGTTGATTCAGAAAGAAGCAAGGTTCGACGACGCCTCCGTGCTGGTGACGGGCTGTCAGCGATCCAACTTTCAGACGAGACCCTCGCACTTTGCACAGTGACCGTGAAGGTCAAGGTTGTGATGAAGGGGCTTGAAACTGGCGCGGGTAGCGACCAGGTTGAGGTTCTGATCCAGCAACTCCTCGACTTCATCGTCGAGACGGACATCTTCGATAACGCCGCAGTTGACGCATACGAGGTGATGGTGGTGTGAGAGCAATGGCTCGGCCAATTCGAAGTGGGCATGTCCGCCGCCGCTGGTTATGCGGTTGACAATTCCGCATCGCTCTAGGACTTCGAGGTTGCGGTAGACGGAACTGGAGGCCAGATCGGGCGCGATTGCGACGATGTCGGGCAGCGTGAGCGGTTGGCTCGATCCAGCTAATGCATCGACAAGACGGTGGCGCCCGGTTGTATAGCGGTGGTTGTCGTTGGAGAGTCGCTTGTTCACAAAAGCATGACGCTCAAAGGACTGGTCGGCGGGTCGGGTTGCTGTTGGCTTTTCCATCAGGGGTTTAAAATGTAAATGAGACTCATTATCATAATAGTCAAGTCATCAGCGGTAAAGGGGGATCATAGTCATGCGTGTCAGACTGCGAACCATATTGGTAGTCACAGGCCTGGCTCTGGTGATAGCTGGATGCGCAGGATCTTCGGACTCGATGGCCAAAACCGAATCTGGCGCTCCGAAAGTACTAGTGACAACCGGTATCTGGGCCGATGTTGTCGCCAATGTGGCCTGTGGTGGAATTGCCGATGTTGAGACGATTGTTCCGGTCGGTGGCGACCCCCACGGATTCGAGCCGTCGCTTCAAGACCGCGAGCGCATGGAGAACGCCGACCTTGTGGTGGCCAACGGATTGGATCTGGAACTTCAACTTGTCGACACGCTCGCGGCGGTTGAGAATTCTGGGACGCCTGTGTTTGAGATCGCGGAACGGATCGAGCCGATTCCTTTCTCTTCGGATCACGACGATCACGCCGGGGAAGACGACGATCACGATGCCGACGAGGACCACGACGACCACGACGATCACGATGCCGACGAGGATCACGACGATCACGATGCCGACGATGCCGATCACGCCAGCGACGACGGTGGTCACGGCCACGGCAGTGTAGACCCGCATGTCTGGTTCGATCCCGTGCGCGTCTCGGGTGTTTTGAACGAACTGGCTCGGCACTTGACTGACGATGCAGGCATTAATGGCGACGCCGTCACCGCATGTTTAGGTGAATACCAAGCGGAGTTGGCCGCGCTGGACCAAGAACTTGAAGATCTGTTGGAGCAGTTACCAGCCAGGAAACGCAAGTTGGTCACAAACCACGACGCTCTGAGCTATTTTGCTGACCGTTACGGGTTTGAGATCATCGGGACTGTGCTCCCGTCGCCCACGGCCATATCAGAGACAAACCCGGCCCAGCTTGAGGAATTGGCGAGGACCATCGAGCACGAAGGGGTCAACGCCATATTCGCCGAGACGGTGCACTCCAGCGATGATGCCGAAGCGCTCGCCTCGCGGGTCGGCGACGTGGAGGTCGTGACGCTTTATACCGGCAGCCTCGGCCCACCGGGCAGTGGCGCAGAGGACTATGTCGGGTTAATGCGCACCAATGCACGTCTGATAGTTGACGCGCTCGGTTAGAACTGACTGTGGAGTTTCTGACCGACCCAGTGATGTGGTGGATCGATCCATTCACGTCCAACTCATTCATGCGAAACGCGCTCTACGCGGGCTTGCTTGTGGTACTCACCACCTCGGTTGTGGGCACTTGGGTCGTGTTGCGTGGGATGAGCTTTTTGGGCGACGCCCTGGCGCACGGCGTGCTCCCCGGCATCGCTGTGGCGTTCATCATCGGTGTGAACACCACAATCGGAGCGTTTGTTGCAGCCTTGGTGATGGTGTTGGGTATCAACTTGATCCGAAATCATTCGCCGCTCCCCGAAGACGCCTCAATTGGTGTGCTCTTCGTGGGTTTCCTGGCTCTGGCAGTGGTGATCATGTCGAGTTCGTCGGGGTCATACACGGGTGACCTCAATCGCTTTCTGTTCGGCTCGATCACCGGAGTCGACTCCGGTGACCTTCGGCGCCAAGCAATCGCGGCGGTGATCTCGCTGGCTGGCGTGACGGTTTTTTATCGAGCGTTTCTGGTGATGACTTTCGACGAAGCCCAGGCACAGATCTTGGGTCTGCGCCCCCGTCTAGCGCACGCGATGCTGCTGGTGTTGCTTGTGATCTCAATCGTTTCGTCTTTCGAAGCGGTCGGGAACCTGTTGGTGTTCGCCTTTTTGATCGCGCCGCCCGCTACTGCGGTGCTGCTGGTAAGGAGAGTGCCGCGGATCATGATCGTGGCGACTGCGATCGGAGCGGGGTCGACAGTGGTCGGGCTGCTCATCAGCTATCACCACAGCACCGCCGCCGGAGCCACGATGGCCCTTGCAACGGTAGTTGTCTTTCTCGTCGTGCTCACGTCAAAGTCGGCGCTGAATGCAATTGGAGAGCGTCGCTAGAACTCAACGCGGCAGACTTTGCCTGCCGGACCCTTGCCCGCCGGACCCTTGACCGAAGGCCCTAGTCTGTTGTGACGGGAAACAACTGGGGAGCGCAACTTGAATTCGATGCATCGCCAACAGAATCTGAGCGCGCAGCTTCTAGAGATAATCCGCACGACCCGGTAGGCCTCTGATTCGAACCGGTTGAGGAGGAAGCATGGATCTGTCCACCATCGACTACGAAGTACGTGACCATGTGGCCCATGTGCGGTTCACCCAAGGCGACGCCGCCAACGTCATCAACCGAGTCTTCGCTGCGGATTTAAGGGCGGTGATGCTTGAGATCGAGTGGGACGACGAGGTGCGTGCCGTGTCGGTTACAGCCGAAGGCAAGTTGTTCAGCGCTGGTGGCGATCTCAAAGAGTTCCATTCCAAAGGCGCGGATCTTCCCAAACACGTCGCCGACCTACTCGCGGACTTCCACACGGCCATCTACAAGATGAACCGCATCCCCAAACCGTTCGTGGCCGGGGTCCGTGGTGGAGTGGGCGGAGCGGGACTCTCGCTGGTCGGGGCTTTCGATCTAGTCGTATCCGGTGAATCAGCCAAGTACACGATGGCCTACACCCGAGCGGGTATGACACCCGACGGAACTTCCAGCTACTTCGTTGCCCGCCACATTGGCCTACGTCGGATGCTGGATCTCACGCTCACCAACCGGACGTTGTCAGCAGCCGAAGCCGAAGCTTGGGGGTTGGTGAACCGGGTGGTGCCCGATGATGAGGTCGACGAGGCGACTCAGCAGCTCGCTCAACAACTAGCCGACGGTGCCCCGTATGCGATCGGTAACGCCAAGCGCATCATCTATGAGGGTTACGAGCGGTCTCTCGAAGAAGCCGGCGAGATTGAAGGCGTGATGATCACAGGCGCAGCCGCAACCAACGACGGCAAGGAAGGAATCGCCGCATTTGTTGAGAAACGCCGCCCCAACTTCACCGGTTCCTGAGACCCCCGACCTTGACTGACCAGCCGACTTCCCCAACGAACAGGCAACCTGGCGACGAGCGCTACATGCACGGGTACCACGAGGTGATCGTGGGGTCGTACACTCGCCGTACCGCGGAGACGTGCGCGGGCTTTCTGCTGCCTCGCCTGCAACCGGACACAGTGCTACTCGATCTGGGTTGTGGCCCCGGCACGATCACTGCCGGTCTGGCTCGCCGGGTCGGGCGAGCGGTCGGATTAGACGCATCCGCGGAGATGGTCGACGCTGCGGAAAACCACGTCGCAGACTACGGGATCGGCAATGCGACTTTTGAGGTCGGTTCGGCTTACGACCTGCCATTCAGCGATGACAGCTTCGACGTGGTGCACGCCCATCAGGTGTTCCAGCATCTGTCGCAACCTGTCGAGGCGCTGCGGGAAGTCCGCCGAATTTTGACACCCGGAGGGATAGTGGCAATTCGTGACTCCGATTACGAAACGATGATCCACGCTCCAGTCACCGAGGCCATCGTTCGTTGGCGAGAGCTCTATCACCAGGTGTCCAGGGCCAACGGCGGCGAATCGAACGCTGCGCGGCATCTGTTGTCCTGGGTGACCGAGGCCGGATTTGTCGACCCGGAAGTCACCACCGACTCGGTCACGCATGCGACTCCCGAAGGGCGAACCGCTTGGGGCGAGATGTGGGCGGTGCGCGTCGTAGACAGCGACTTTGCCCGTCACGCGGTAGACCACGGGCTCTCCACCCGAGCCGAACTGCAGGAGATTTCAGACGCCTTTCGCCACTGGACGAGCGAACCCACCGGTTTCTGGGCCTACATGTGCGGCGAAGTCATCGCCACCTGCCCCTCAACTTGACCAGACTGGAGTTCTTGTCCTGCCCAGCAGTCTGCTGAGTGATCTGCGGGATCGTTCGGCGAAACCACCCGTCGGATTTCAAGGTGTTTGTCTTCCCAACACGCCGACCCCGGCGACGGAGCGAACACAGCTGAAGCGCCGTATTCGAGCATCGGCAGCACATCTGAATGCAACGAATCGCCGACCATCACGAAACGCGACGGGTTGGTGGTCAGTGTTTGTTCCCAGCTGCGCCCCGTCCGCCCCGACCGGGGTGAGGATGGGAGCACCGCCCTGTCTTTGACTTGTTGCGCGCTCCACATTTACCCAACACTGTCTGACTCTGTTCTGGCTGATCTACCGGCCGCCTTCGAGACGGCCGACGCACAAATAGAGGAGAACCAACCTCGCAGGACGCGCACCCGACGACCCCTGCGAGCACGCACAAGCATTTCCTTAGCCCAATACTCGTCGCGCGGGCGCAGGCTCCGAACACCCGCAGCGACCTCCATCAGATCTAGGAGTTCCTCTTCGTCGTATATACCAGTCTCACGGATCAAAACAATGCAGTCTTCTTCGTCGGCCCTGCGGCCTGATTGGAGTTTCATGGCCAACAGATACCGCGGGCCCGCGGAGTCTAGGATGAGGCACTCGCCAGTGAAAACCCTCTCCGGTTGTACATCAAGAGACACCGCAAAGCCCTTCACCCCATCATTGATCCAATCAGGTGCCAGATGATGCCTCGCAGCGACCACCTCGCACGCTTCTCGCAGAGCGTTGTTCATTCCCTCCGAGACGACATCTATGTCGCCGGTAAGCCTGCCTGGGACGCGAGTCAGCATTGGTGCTCCCCCGACTGTGACTAGATGCACGGGAGCACAGTTCGCGGCTGCCATGATCTCATCAACCTCCGACAGCAGTGCAGGCATCTCGTTGGCGCCGAACCGCCCGTAGCCCCCCAGCGGGAGGCTTTCGTCAACCAACTTGGGTAAACCCGTGGATTCTGTGATCTTCGATGCTCGCGGGGTCGAACCACACCCGATGGTACGCACACGCATCGGGCGCGTTGCTGTGAAGCGTCCAAAGACTAGACACGCGCCGCCGGGAGGCGGTCATCGCTATGTTGCGGCGGCTACGATGCGCCCACACCCAACCAGGGACTGGCACACCATCACGGTCACACAACGCATGAACGACCGCAGCGATGCGCGTCAAGTCATGACGACGGCGTGTGAAACGGTGGTACCAGCGATGCCGGCGAGGCGGTTCCTGCACCATTGCAATGCGGTGAGCGTGGTCAGCGTGAGCCCATTGCTTACACAACACGCGGAGTTCAACGATGCGGCCGCGCTTGTCGTCATCGGCCATCCAGCGGGGAACTTGGTCGGCGGTGATAGTGGGGACGAACATGATGGTATGGAGGTGGGATCGGGTTCTCGCGACCCATATTAGCGGGTTAGCTTCATCGTGCCTAGAGGGGCAACGCCTGCTCCGACCAAGGTGGAGGATGTGAGCAGAGAATCCACCACCAGAACAACACCGCAGGGAACGCCACGACAGCGACTAGAACGCGTGACGTTGGTTAGAACCGTTCTAGGTACGGCTCCCTGTGCTAGTCGCGGGCAGTAGTCAGTATTCGCCGGACGCGATCATCGCTGCGATTTTTTCTGTTTCGATCATTGAAGTAGTCTCTGGTGGGTCTGGCGCTGATGGCTGGAGGCCGACGAAAGGAGGACCTCGGGGTGGTGATGTCCTCGGAGGTTGCGGGTCGGGTTCCGCTCGTTGACTTGTCGGGAGCGTTCGAACCTGGCCGACGGCGCGATCACGTCGTTGAGGCGATCAGGCGGGCCTGTGAAGACGTGGGTTTTCTGGTCATTACAGGTCACGGAGTCAGCAGCGAAACCGTGCAACGGATCGAAGACGTCTCCCGCCAATTCTTCGCCCTGCGGATTACCGAGAAGATGGAACTCATGTGCCCGGAAGGCAACAGGCGGGGCTACAAGCCTCTCGGGGGCACGCTGCTGGCGTCGTCGCGTGGGGTTGAGACACCCCCAGACCTGTGCGAGTTGTACCTCGTCAACCGCTTTGATGACCCCGAAGCGGCCCGGCGCGCTGGATTGCGCGAAGGCCGCGAAGCCTTCTTCGCGCCGAACGTCTGGCCTGACCCAGAGCAGGTTCTGAATTTCCGGGAGACCTTCGAGACCTACTACGCGGTGATGGAGGGTTTGGCCGCCAGGCTGATGGGCCTGATGGCGTTGGCCCTCGGCCTGAACGAGAATTGGTTCGACGACAAGATCGCCGACCATGTCACGGCCCTCTCCGCCATCCACTACCCGGCCCTTGACGAAGGCCCACTCCCCGGGCAGTACCGACGCGGGCCGCATTCGGACTGGGGCAGCCTGACTGTGTTGCACCATGACGGCGGGCCGGGTCTGCAGATCATGTCGCCCGAAGGCCAATGGGAGGACGTACCGGTGGTCCGCGGGTCCTTTGTGGTGAACATCGGTGACCTGATGGCAATGTGGACTAACGACCGTTGGGTTTCGACGGTGCACCGCGTCGTCGTGCCAGCCGATCACGGGCGTGAGCGGATCTCGATCGCGTTCTTCCACCAACCGACTTACGACGCACGCATCGAATGCATCCCCACCTGCACGTCGACCGACGACCCTCCTCGCCATGAACCGACCACTTCAGGCGAGTGGCTGGAATCGATGATCGACAAGACCACCGCCTATTGATTGATTCGTCAATGGCACCTTCGGCCCAAGGCTCTAGCATGAGTGCCGGTTGGGACGGACCAAAGACCGGGAGGTCGCATGAACCCTCGAAGAGACATGCTTATCGGTGCCATTGCCTGCATCGTCATATTCTTCTTCTTTGTCAGCATCGATTTGTACGAGACAGTCTCGGACTTCACGAGTGAGCACGAAGGCTGGCAACTCGTTGAGATCCTGGCGGCTGTGCCTACGCTCGCTCTGGTCACCTCTTGGTTCGCCGTGCGGCGCTGGCTGGAAGTGGCTCACCTCAACGACCGCTTGGCGCACACGATCGGGCAACTCAAGGAAGCGATTGATGAACGCCAGGCCATGGAGGAACAGATCGGCGAGGCTTACAAAATGGCGGCGATGGGCCAGCTAGCCGGCGGACTCACCCGGGAACTCAACAATGTGATGCAACCGATCGTCACCTTGGCGCAGATGGGAGTCGAGCAAACCGACCAAAGCGAATCGCAAAGGGAGAATATGGGTCGCATACTCTTGGCGGCGGAGCGTGGTTGCAAGATTCTCGAGAGTTCATTGGCTGACCCCGCCGGCGGATTCGGCGAAGCAGAAGAGATCGTCCCGTCGCAGGGGTTGTCCAGTGTGATTGCCCAGGTAGGAAGGTCGGTTGGAAACGATGTGACGATTGTGTCCCGTTTCAGCGACGAGGGTGGCGTGATCTCAGTGAACCGTGAAGAATTCGACTCGGTGTTTACGAGTTTGCTGACCAACGCGGCACAGGCCATGAAGCGTGGAGGCGAGATCACGGTGGGACTTTCGACCCGCACATTTGACGAGGCTCAGGCGCGTGTGCAGGGAGTCTCAGCCGGCAACTACTTCAGTGCCACTGTGGTCGACCAAGGCATTGGCATGACCGATGATGTGCGAACCCAAGTTTTTGATCCGTTCTTCACAACCAAATCGGCCGACGGATGCGCCGGTCTGGGTCTCACCATCGCCTATGAACAGGTTCACGGATGGTCGGGCAGGATCACCGCGGAATCGTCTTATGGTGAGGGTTCGACGTTTGAAGTCCTCATCCCCCGCCACCATGCGGACGAAGCCCAGGAGCCTGAATAATGGCGACCGTGTTGGTGGCTGACGACGACCCGGGGGTGCGCTTTGCGCTGACGCGGCTGTTGGATGCTTGTGGTGACTATGAGGTAATCGAAGCCGACAGCTGTGAAGCGGCGCTGGAGCTGACGGCTTCCCAGAAACCGGATGTGGTTGTGACAGAGGCCGTGATGCCGACAATGACCGCGATCGAGTACATAAAGGCGTTGCGCTGGGCCTACCCTCGCGCCGGGATCGTGGCTTTGTCTGCGGGTGGCATGCACCAAAGCCCAGAGTTCGCCACCGGCCTTGCCAGCACCGCAGGAGCCGACGAAGTCCTGCGCAAACCTGTCAAAAACGAACCCCTGCTAACCGCCGTCAACAAAGTCCTCCGCTAAGCTCATGCGGATGGACGGATCAAGTGGATCTGCTGCTGATGACGCTGCGCTTCAGAAGCTCCTTGAAGCCCGTCAACTGTACGCGGACTATTTAGCCGTCAGGTCTGTCGCCGAGGCGGCGACCCTTCGCGATCTGGCGACCAAGGCCGTGTCTGAGGACAGCTACCGAGACCACACCTTCACACCTCAGCCACTCACGATCCCGTTCCGCTGATCTCTTTGCTTTGCGATGTTCCTTGATGAGTCAGGACGATGGGGTCTTCGAAGTAGCAGAACGATGGAGACCCGAAGACACCGAGGTTCAGTAGCTCGCCCGCGATCGTAATCGTGCAAGCGGTAGGGGATGACGTGACGCGCTGTGGCATCTGGACGCGGCTCATCTTCGGATCGGGATCAGCGACCATCGGGTCATCTTCGGATCGGGATCAGCGACCATCGGGTCCGATTGCATACAATGCGAACGATTTCCGAGGAGCCGTAGGAAGGGACCAAACAATGGCTGTCGATATTCAGCAGATCACAGGTACTGCTCGGTCCGTACAAGAGCTTCTGTTGGGGACTCGCTACGGACTTGACTTCTACCAGCGTGAGTACAGCTGGGAGGAAGCGCAGGTCGGTGAGCTCATCGACGACCTGACCGGTCGGTTCTTCGATGAGCACGACGAGGCTCACGAACGTGACGACGTGGCCACCTACCGTCCGTACTTCCTAGGGCCGATCGTGACTGCACAGCGTGGTGGTGTGCGCTATCTCGTCGACGGTCAACAACGGATCACGACCCTCAGCCTCCTGTTGATCTATGTCCGTCACAGACTCGTCGAATCTCATTCCAAGGATGCAGATGCTCTCAATTCGCTGATCTACTCTTCGGCGTTCGGCAAGACGACATTCAACCTCGACGTTGACGAGCGCGAGAAGTGCCTGCAGGCCATCCTGGATGACGAGGAGTACGACGCCAGCGCGGAACCTGAGTCAGTTCGCAACCTCTGGAACAGATACCAGACGATCGTCGAACGGTTCCCGGGCGATCTTCACGGCGACACGCTGCCGTACTTCGCTGACTGGCTCCAGCACCGGGTGATCCTCGTCGCCGTTGGAGCGCCAGATCAAGACATGGCGCTCGAGATATTCGAGACCATGAACGACCGAGGTCTGCGTCTGAGCAGTACCGACATGCTCAAGAGCTTCCTGCTCGCGCAGGTCGGCGACGAGAAAGTGATCCGGGATCTCAACGGCCGTTGGCGTCAGCGGGTCACCGAGTTGGTCGATTCTGAGAAGAACGCCGACGCTGACTTTGTCAAGGCTTGGCTGCGCGGCAAGCACGCGGTGACACAGCGCGAACGCAAAGCCAACGCAGCACCGCGCGACTTCGACATCATCGGCACGGCGTTCCACAAGTGGGTGAGAGACAACCGGACTGAGATCGGACTCACAGGACAAGAGACCTACCGACGATTTGTCGAGCGCGAGTTCTTGGGACTCAGTAGCCGCTACCTGGAACTCTTGCGCGCTTCTCGCGACTTGAGCCCAGGCCTCGAAGCCGTCTTCTGCAACGCGAGAAACGGCTTCACTCTTCAGCTCCCTGTGATCCTCGCTGCTGTCACCCCAGAGGATGATGACGAGACCTTCACGGCGAAGGCCGCGCTCGTGGCCGGCTCCCTGGACATCTTCATCGCCCGGAGAATGGTGAACCACCGTAACTTTGGTTACTCAACGGTCGTCTACACGATGTTCAACCTGATCAAGGAACTTCGCGACAACCCTGTCGAAACTGTTCGAAGAGTCCTGACCCAGTTTCTTGAGAACGAATGGGAGGAACTCGAAGGAATTTGGTTGTTTAGCCTCACGAAGCGAAATCGCCGCCACATCCACTACCTCCTCGCCCGCATCACCGCCTGGCTCGACGACGAACTGGGAACAGGAATGTCGCTGGCCGACTACCTCGACCGATCACGCAAGCATCCCTTCGAAGTCGAACACATCTGGGCCGACAAGTTCGAACGACACGCGGAAGAGTTCCCGACCGTCTACGAATTCGAGGAACACCGAAACATGTTCGGCGACCTTTTGCTGCTGCCGAAGGACTTCAACGCCAGCTACGGCGCGATGCCCTACGAACAGAAGGTCCAGCACTACTCGGGCCAGAATATCCTGGCGAAGTCGCTTCACCCGCTGGCGTACCAGCATCACCCCAGCTTCAACAGGCTCCGCGAGACTTACAACCTCGCATTCGAGCCGTACCCGACGACATTCACCAAAGACGATATCGACACCCGCCAAGCTCTCTACCATGAGTTGGCTGAGGTCGTCTGGAGCCCGGAGCGAATCGGACTGGGGCCTTGTTGAAGAGTCGTCTCACAGATTGACTGAGCGTTGGATGCGATTTGGAACTTCGCTCGCTTGTGCGGAGTGAACCGCCCGTACTCAGGTCCTCTAGCCCGTCGGTTCGCTCGCGCTCAGAACCCGAGGTCGTTGGCGAGTTGTAGGGCGTGGAGGGCTTGTTGGGCGTTTTCGAGTAGTGCGGCGCCGCGTTTGGCGAAGAACTCGTCGGAATCGGTGACAGCGCCGCCGCCGTAGCGATGGTGTTCGGTACGGCAAGCCTGTTCGAGCATCAGGGGGGTGAACCAGTCGTATTTGACCGCTGAAGCGGCCATGGCCAGTTCGACAACTCTTGGATCGCCGTGCCAACCGGCATCACCGAGACCCTCAAGGTAAGCGCCAAGCACCGCTTCGCGTAGCCGCGGTAGCTGGTCCGGTTCAACGAAGAAGTCGTATGCGGCGTCGGGGACAAGGTTTCCTATGTCCTCGCCGAGCGCTCCGTCACCGACGAAGGCCCAATCCAGCAGAACAAAGCTGCCGTCATTGGTCTGGATCAGGTTCTTGGTCCAGAAGTCAAGGTGGCACAGGGTGCGTGGAAGCGAGTCAAGCACCGAGTAGAGCCGATGACGCTGCGCGTGCAGTTCGTTGGCGGCCGACCTCAGAGCCGCTGGGAAGTGCTCTGCCACAAGGGGTTGGTTCCATGAGTGATTGTCATCAATCAATTCCCAAACCACAGGTTTTTCGGTGCTGTAGTCGCGCAAGAAGCCTTGAGACAGCCATTCAACGTCCGGTATCTCGCCACCGAGGGCAATTCTGCCTTGTGCTGCTCCCAGCCGCCGTGCCACTTCTGCATAGGTGTCAATGTCCCAGTTCTCGGCTGGTGTGCCGTCAACGAACTCCATGGCAACAACGGCGTCTTCGTCGGTGATATCGACACCCACGCAGACCGGTGCCCGCACACCTTCTTCAGCGAAGCACCCGACGACACCGGATTGGTAAGCGAGAGGTTCACGCAGCCAGTAATTCCAGCGATCAGTGGATTCGCAGTCCTGCGACCAGTGCCGCGTGAACGCCGTGGTACCCCCCTCGCGTCGGCGAGCCAGTCGCTTCACGACCAGATGGCGATCACCCTTCGTCAATTCCCAAATATCAGCAGTGAGCCACCGACTGTGTTGAGGCTCCGTCACCCGCCAACCGTCCTGTTCCAACCCAACGCGCGCAAGGGATTCGCTCAACCGTAGATCCACCCTGCAACCCTAGAAGCACCTGCGATCGCCGAGGGCGGAAAGGTTGATGAACCTGCGGGTGGTGCGCGGCAGTGGGGGAGTCCTAGCAACCTGGTCCAGTTGGCCGTCACGAACTCTGTGTCATTTCCCGTCGGGGCTTGTCCAAAGGAGCGACAGGTATAGTTCGAGGCACTCTAGGCCAAGTCTGGCCTATGGCCTCGATACGGCTGGTTTGCCGTGCTTCGCACAGCGTCTCGGCATCCGCGGCTACCCCTAAAAGCACGATGAGCCCCCAACGAAGGGGACTCTCGCAAGCCACTCTCGTGGCTCAGACCACCGACACGAGCACTTGGTGCTCCGATGACCTCGACACACATGATACCCAGGTCCGCTACAGAAACCGAATCGCCGTGTCTGGGGCGAAGCAAAGACCGTCAATGCCAGGAACACCCCGGTCGTGAGGTCTGAGATGTTGTACGGGTGTGGCGTATGAACCGGCCGTTTGCGGCTGTGATGGTTTATATCATGTAGTGTCACACCCTTTGAGTAGGTTGTGGTCATGTTCGATTCGATGATCCAGCAGGCCCGGCAGGTGACGACTTCTGGGCTTTGCCGTGGCGAGTTGGAAGCTGTGGTGGCGGGTGCTGGACGGGTGATAGCGGCGTTGGGTGCGTTGCAGACACGGTGCGCGACTGAGATCGAGGCGCTTGATGATGGTGGGGTGAACTCCAAAACGGTGTTGCGTGAGGCGGGGCGTATGTCGACTCGCGCGGCCAACTCGGTCGCGAAGACTGCTGCTGGGTTGACTGAGATGCCGAAACTGGCCGAATCGTTGGCTGGCGGCGCGATCACCGCAGAGCACGCCGCGGTCGCGGTCGCTGCGGCTGCGAAGACCTCTGCAGGGCAAGTCGACGATGAGTTGTCGAAGCTTGCTGAGACATCGTCTGTTGATGTGTTTGCTGAGCAGTCGCGGCGGTGGGTGAACCGCAACCAACCCGACGACGGTGCTGATGCACACGAAGTGAGGCGTCAACGCCGGTTGTTGAAGCATTGGATCAACGAAGAAGGCATGGGCGTGCTGTTAGCAGAACTCGACCCGACGAGCTATCAACAAGTGCTGAAATCGATCAATGTTGAATACGACCGGTTGTGGAGAGACGACGGCGGACGCGAAGGTTCTCCCGATGATGTGCGCACACGACCACAACGCTTGGCCGACGCGTTCGTGGCGTTGGTGACCGACCCGGCACGCCGCGGACCCGGTAGTACGCGGATGCAACTCATCGCAGTAGCTGATATTGAACGGCTACGAGCCGACAACCCGACAGGTGTCGCTGAGATCGTCGGTGGTGAAGCGCTGCCGCAGACCGTGTTGGAACGTTTAATGTGTACCGCTGCTATCACTGGAGTGGTCTTTGATGGTGAAGGTCAACCGATCTGGGTGGGACGCACCCATCGACACGCCACCGAAGCTCAAGTCAAAGCCATCATCGCCCGCGACCGGCACTGCAGAGGCAAAGACTGCACCGCCGGTCCCGAACGCTGCGAAATCCATCACATCGTCCCCTGGGACAAAGGCGGGCTCACCGACATCGACAAAATGTGTCTGGCCTGCCCGCTGTGTCACCACAACATCCACGACCGCGGCTACATCGTCATCAAAACCAACACCGGCTACAAAATCATCAACCCCAACAACCCACCAAACGGCCCCTGACTGTCAGTTCGTGTGAGAGCGAGTGACGCGGGCGGGACGCCTACGGTGGTGTGGCGTTGGAGTCGGGGGGATGGGTGACTTTAAGGGACAAGAAGCGGAGTGGGAGTTCGATCAGCGCGGTGGGACCGTGTGTCACCTCACCCCGAAATTGCATGGAGTCGCCTGCGTGGAGCACGTACCGCTTAGTGCCGTAGCCGTACTCGACGCAGCCCTCAAGGATGTATATGAACTCCACGCCACCGTGTTGGAACAGCGGGAAAACCTCGTCGGGTGCGGTGATTGTGACGTACAGCGATTCGATCTCACGGGTTGGACCTCGCAGCGACCCGAGATCGCGATACACCCTGCCGGGTCCAGCACCTTCGTGAATGATCTCCATCCCTTGTCCCGCTGGGACGATCACTGCATCGCGTTCTTCGTCCAGCCCTCGAAAAAAGGCTGTAAAGGGAACCTCGGCCGCATCAGCCAAGCTGATGAGTGTGCTGAAACTTGGTGAGGTCTGCCCATGCTCGACTTTGGAGAGCATCCCGATTGATAGTCCCGCGGCGTCTGCGAATTGCTCCATGGTCAAGCCCATGCCCACCCGGAGTTCGCGCACTCGCCGACCAACGCTCTCGCACACCTCATCGGTTGTCAGTCGGCCTGTTCGGCTGTCGCTGACGGTCCGCGGCGCTTCTGGGTCGCTTCCTTCAGGTGGCATGTCGGTGGCGTCGATTCTCAGAACAGAGTGAGGTACTGGTCGATCTCAGATTGGGTGACCTGGTGATGGTGGGCCATGAACTCAGCTTTTTTGGTCTTTACAAAATAGTCCCGATAGGAGCCGTCGGGGGTCATCCCGAGTCCTTTCTCAAGCACATCGCAGGTGGCCAGGTTTTCTGCTGCGTGCAGCAGAGTTGGCGGCAACGTGACGATCCCTCGGTCGGCGATCTCTTCAGCGGACAGCTTGAACAAGTTGTCCTCATTCGGTGGACCGGGGTCGACGCCTCGGTCAATACCGTCGAGTCCACAAGCAAGCATCGCCGCGAACATCAGGTATGGGTTCGCTGCTCCATCGGGGAGACGGAGTTCCAACCGGTCTGGCTCGGGTACGCGGATCATCTGGGTGCGGTTGTTGCCACCATACGCCGCGTAAGCCGGTGCCCATGTCGCCCCCGATGCTGGGGCACCCACCCCCATTCGCTTGTAGGAGTTGACGATGGGGCAGAGGATTGCGACAAGCGACGGGGCATGTTCGATCAACCCGGCCGCGAACTGATACGCCAGGTCGCTCAACCCCAAGCCTTTGGAGTCATCGTCGCCTCCAACGAAGAGCGGCTCGTTGTCGAGCGACCAAAGGCTTGAATGAGCATGGAGCCCGTTGCCGGTCTTGTCAGCGAAGGGTTTGGGCATGAACGTCGCATAGCGGCCATCGCGGGTGGCCATTGTGTGGATCATCAACCGGAACAGCACCAGCCGATCAGCGGTTGTGAGGGCATCGGCATACTGCCAGTTCTGTTCGAACTGGCCGTTAGCGTCCTCATGGTCGTTGGCGTAGTTGCCCCATCCCATGGCGTTGAGATTGCGTGAGACTTCGGTGAGGTGGGGCAGCATGCGGGTGAGGCCCTTGGCGTCATAACAGGGTTGTTCGTCTACGTCACGCTCGTCTGCGACCACGATTGACCCGTCGGGGTTCCTGTTGACCAGCGAATACTCGGCTTCGACACCCGCGTTGAACACCAAACCACGCGACGTGAGATCGTCGAGCGCTCGGCGCAGGATCACGCGTGGTGCATAGGGCCAGAGTTCGCCTTCAACGGTTGGGTCGCATTGCAAGGCGGCGACATTGGGTTGCCATGGCAACTGGGTGTAGGAAGCGGGATCGGGAATGGCCAGGATGTCGGGGCTCGACGGGTCCTGGCCAATGGGACCCGCGGCAAAACCTGCGAATCCGGCACCTTCGTTCATCACGGTCTCGAGCGCTTCAACCGGAACTAGCTTGGCGCACGGTTTGCCGTGCATCTCCACAAACATTGCGTAGATGAACTCGACACCATCGTTTTCGACCCGTGCTTTGATTTCTTCGTATGCGCCCATCGGCAACTCCTTCGTCTGAACTGAACCTGTGCGCGATTCACCTGAGGAAACCTCTACTGTAGGTGAAATCTCTTCACCGTTGTCAAGAGATGCGGCTAAGGTTTGCGAACCTGCCCGAGGTAAACCGCCGAGGTAAACTGCCCGAAGTAAATTCTTGGAGGAGTTGAACTCAAGCATGTGTGGGATTGTCGGTTTGTTCCTGAAAACTGCGACTTACCGCGACGAACTGGGAAGGCTCACCGCGGTCATGCTGCATGAAATGCGTGAACGAGGCCCCGACAGCGCCGGATTCGCCGTCTACGACCAAGGTGACAGCGAACGAACAAGGATCACCGTGCTGGTGACCGACGATTCGATCAACCGTCCCCAAACAGCCGACGCTTTAGAAGCCGAACTCGGAGCCGAAGTCACCTTGCGAGAAGTTCATGACCACGCCGTGTTCGAAACGACCGGAGACGGTCGTGTTGCGCGCCAATGGCTTATTGACAACGTGACAGGAGTCGATGTATTGAGCTATGGCCAACAGATCGAACTCTACAAGTCGGTGGGCGATCCTGATCTGGTCGCCACCCGCTACGACCTCGCGTCGCGAAGCGGAACCCACGCCATCGCGCACACTCGCATGGCTACCGAGTCCGCCATCACCACCAACGGATCGCACCCCTTTGTAACCGGGGCCGACACTTGCTTGGTCCACAACGGCTCACTGTCGAATCACAACCAACTTCGAGAACGGTTGGTCCAGCGAGGCGAGTCGTTCCAGACCGAGAACGATTCCGAAGTCGCTGCTGGATACCTCGCCTGGAAACTGCGCACCGGCGACACCATCGAAGGCGCGCTCACCAGTGCTTTGACCGATCTCGACGGTTTCTACACTTTCGCCATCGGCGTTAAGAACGGTTTTGCGATCCTTCGAGATCCGATTGCATGCAAGCCGGCCGTCGTGGCTGAAACCGACGATTGGGTAGCGATGTCGTCGGAGTACCGAGCAATCGCCCAACTCCCCGACGTAAGCCATGCAGAGATATTTGAACCCGAACCGTCACGCGTCTACTCATGGAGCCTGGCCTCATGACCATCTCGATCGACCTCTCGCAGGTAACGCTACGTGAACTGAACAAGCGCCTGCACGAAACCGATCAAGGTCATTTTGTTGTGCGCAATCCACGCGGGGCTCATGCATTGGCGGTCGGGATCACTTCGGCGGTCACTGTCGATGTTGAAGGATCCGTCGGTTACTTCTGTGCTGGGATGAACACGACGGGCACGGTGCGCGTCGACGGCAACGCCAGCACCGGACTCGCTGAGAACATCATGTCGGGGATGGTGCGGATAACCGGTAACGCCACGATGTCGGCGGGCGCTACGGGTCATGGCGGTTTGGTGGTCATTGAAGGCAACGCTGGGGCTCGCTGCGGTATTTCCATGAAGGGCGTTGACATTGTGGTCGGTGGCCATGTCGGGCATATGAGCGCATTCATGGCTCAAGCCGGCAACCTCGTCGTGCTCGGCGACGCTGACCACGACCTCGGCGATTCGATATATGAAGCTGAGGTGTTTGTGCGGGGCAAGGTCGCATCGTTGGGATCTGATTGCGTGGAAAAAGAAATGACCCCGCAACACCAAGACACGCTCAGCCGCCTGCTCACAGCCGCAGAAATGTCTGCCGAACCAAGCGACTTTCGTCTCTACGGATCAGCCCGAGAGCTCTACAACTTCCATGTTGACGACGTTGATGCGGCCGCTGCAGCGAAAGGACGGCCATGAACCAACAGAGATGGCACCACCGAGAGTCCTACACGTTCGACCGCAATGTGATCGCGGAGATCCGGCGGGCGGCCAACACCGGGATCTACCGGATTCGAGGTTGGGGAGCCAAGCGGGAACTGCCCACCTTCGATGATCTCGTGTTCCTCGGTGCTTCGATGTCGCGCTACCCGTTGGAGGGTTACCGCGAGGCGTGTGCCACCGATCTTGTGATTGGTGAGGCGCGTGCGGAGCGACCCGTTCGTCTCGCCATTCCGATCACCATCGCAGGGATGAGTTTCGGGTCGTTGTCGGCGCAGGCAAAAGAAGCTCTCGGTCGGGGCGCTACCGCGGCTGGTACGTCCACAACCACCGGGGACGGCGGTATGACGGCTGAGGAGCGCGGACACTCCAAGACGCTTGTGTACCAGTACTTGCCGTCGCGCTACGGCATGAACCCAGATGATCTGCGCCGCGCTGACGCTATTGAGGTAGTTGTTGGGCAAGGTGCCAAACCAGGTGGCGGCGGGATGCTGCTGGGGCAAAAGATCAATGAACGGGTGGCGGAGATGCGCACGCTCCCCGAGGGGATTGATCAGCGGTCGGCGTGTCGTCATCCCGACTGGACTGGTCCTGACGACCTGATGATCAAGATCATCGAACTGCGCGAGATCGTCGATTGGCAGGTTCCGATCTATGTCAAGGTTGGGGCCGCTCGCCCGTACTACGACACCTGCTTGGCGATCAAGGCAGGTGCCGACGCGATAGTTGTCGACGGTATGCAGGGGGGCACAGCAGCCACGCAGGATGTCTTTATCGAACATGTCGGTATCCCCACGATCGCTGCTGTTCCGGAGTCGGTGCGCGCGCTCAAGGAACTCGGTGTCCATCGTGAGGTGAAACTGATCGCTGCTGGGGGGATTCGTTCTGGTGCCGATGTGGCTAAGGCAATAGCGTTGGGAGCCGACGCGGTTTCGCTCGGCACTGCTGCGCTGATCGCCATCGGAGACAACGACCCCGCCCTTGACGAGCAGTATCGGGAATTGGGTTCGGCGGCCGGTTTTTGGGAGGACTTTCAAGCAGGCAACGACCCGGCGGGAATCACCACGCAGGAACCTGAGTTGGCGAGCCGCCTTGATCCAGAACTGGCCGGTCGTCGCTTGGCCAACTATTTGCAGGTTTTGACCCTTGAGCTTCAGACGCTGGCTCGGGCCAACGGAAAGTCTCATGTCCACAACCTTGAACCTGAGGATCTGGCCGCTCTTACGGTGGAGGCAGCAGCCATGGCCAGGGTGCCGCTCGCGGGCACGGAATGGATTCCCGGTAGTTCTTGACGGAGAATGCACCGATGGCTCTGGCTGACTTCGGAATCGAACCGTTCTCACACGGAGGTATCACTCACGACGTCTACTTCGCCGGTGACGGACCACATAGACGCGCAGTTATGATATTTTATGTTGATATTGTCAGTTTGGGTCCTCTACTCTTGAGAATGTGACAAAGTCTTCATATCCTCCGTACCATCCGGAAAGCCCTCTGAGGCCAGCTGCTATGACGTTGCAAGAGTTCACAGCGACGTTCCCGAGCGAGAGCAACTACGTCGAATGGAAAGAGGGAGTCAGTAACGGTCGAATTCAGAAGGCCGTCGTGGCTCTCTCGAACGCCGATGGTGGCGTGCTCATGATTGGGGTAAACGACCGAGGGCAGCCGACGGGCAGGCCGCTTGGCACAAACCTTGAGAAACGGCTTTGGGAGATCGTGAATCATATCGAGTCGCCGGGAAGCATCGAGTTGCAGGGACTGGCGGTTGGAGGGGTGAAAATCACAGCCGTGTCAGTAGAGCGTCGCCTACAGGGTGTGGCGCAGACTTCCGACGGCACTGCCCTCATTCGCAGGGGAAAGCAGAACTTGCCTCTGACTGGTGCCGCTCTCGTCGAGTTGGTGTCGAAACGGGTGCAGGACAGCTTTGACTGCGGCCTCTCCCGGTGGATCCTTGCGGAGGCCGATCCTGACCTTCTCGGACTGCTCTTCGGGGTGTTCGAGATCGATCCGAACTCCTCCGATCAGGACCGGGCCGACGCCCTGGAGGAGCGGGGTATGGTCGTGCACCGCGCGGGCGAGGCAGTGCTTACGAAGGCGGGAGCCCTCTTCCTCGTGCCGGATGCTTCAAGAGAGTTCGGTAAGTGTTTCGTCGAGGTGTTCCGCTTTCCGGAGGAAGGAGCGGAGCACGACCGGCGAGTGGTGTTCGACGGTACTCCGGCCCAGCAGGTGGATGCGGCGACGGCATGGATAGACAATGAGCTGGGCTTTGACCTCATTGTTGTGGGCCGCAAGCGCCATGAGTTGAAGCGGCTTCCAGTCAGGGCGCTCAGGGAGGTCGTAGCCAACGCGGTCGCCCACCGGGACTACCAGCTATCGGGCTCGGCGGTGGAGGTTCGTGTTTTCCCGCGTGAGGTTACGGTCATCTCGCCGGGTGGGTTCGTCGCGCCGGTAACGAGCGAGAACCTCCGCAACGCTCACGCGGCCCGGAACCGGCGCGTGATCCAGGCGCTTCGAGCGTTCGGTCTGTCAGAGGATGCGGGCCGCGGGATCGGAGTCGTCTTCGACGAGATGGCTCAGGACCTTCGCGCCGAGCCGAGCTTCGCTGAGCAGCCGCAGGGGCACATCACAGTTCGACTTCCTATCGAGAGCCCCGTCTCACCCGAGGAACGCGCCTGGGCACGCGAATTGGAGGGACGAGCCGAACTCCTGCCCGGCGACCGCCGCGTGCTCATCGAGGCTGCACGCGGCGGGGAACTCGCCAACGCCGACGTTCGCTCGTTGCTGAATATCGACAGCGCAGAGGCCCGTCAGAGTCTTCAGCGCTTGCGCGACGCGGGACTCTTGGAACAAGAGGGCAAGCAGCGTGCTGCTCGTTATCGCATCGTGCCAGGCCTAGGACGCCCAGCGTGGGTCGGATTGGATCGGGCAGAGCAACGATCATCGGTCCTGGACATGGCCGGAAGGGGGCCAGTCACGAATGCGATGGTACGGCAAGAGTTGGGGCTCCCCCGACAGAGGGCTGTGCACCTACTTCGTGGCCTGGTTGCCGAAGGCATGCTGGAGATGCGGGGATCCAAACGCGGCTCGCACTACGTGCTGGCAGGGTCCACATAAACGAGAACGTAGTTCCCGAGGTAGGCGGCGTGAGTTATGTGAAGTTATGTAGATATTGTCTCAGTGACCAACTGAAATCTCATGATCTAACAATATCATTATAACCCGCGTGGACGTTACTTCCTTAACAGGGAAGCGCCTTCAACCTGGTTCGGCAATGTTTCCGGCGGTGTCTTGCACCGTCTCGATGACGAACCGGCTGTAGAAGAACGCCTTGTCTTGGCGGTGGAGTTGCTCGGCGAGTTGGCGGCGCGGTGCGAGAGCATGGGCGAGTTCTGGTGGCCGGCTGCGGGGCACCAGCATGTTCCAGTAGGCGATTCGGGCTCCAATGCGGGCCCGTGTGGTCAGGGTGGCGAGCAGTGTGTGGAAGCTCTCATCGGACATGTATTCGAAGATGTCGCTCAGGTTGCAGCAATCGAAGTGAAGCTTGGGTTCGGATGCGAGGAGTTCTTCGATTGACATGCTGCGCAATTCGAGTCGGTCCAGGTTGTTCCTGATGGCGTCGAAGTTCTCTCGGCGCAGGGCGTGGGGCAGTGCGGTCGTGTGGCGGCCGGTGAGGATCCACTGGAGATAAGGGTTGGCTACAGGGTCTAGTTCGGTGAGAGCATGCTCGGTGCGCGAGAGGATGCGCCGCGCTACCGGGCCCTCCACATAGCGGAAGAAGGCCGGGTCGCGTCCCATCCTGCCCATTACAATGCGCGAGAAGAAGACTCGAAAGAGGAGGTCCCAGCGCCGGTTGTCCCAGTCCTCGGCATAAAAGCGGCGCCGCTCATCCAGGGTACCGCCTGCCAGGAGCCGGTCGACTCGATGCCGGGGATGGATCCACGGCAGCACCTTGTTGCGGAAGACGGCGAAGTAGCGTTCGAACTTGCCCGCACCGCCGATCCCGGCGCGGATGAGTTCGGGGCGGGAGTCCCAGAAGTCTCGTGCGCTGGTTTCGAGGGCGCCGCGGCAACGTCGGTAGAGAGCTTCCCGATCGGTGCATTGTCGTGAGCCGACTAGTTGCAGGAGTTCGTGGTGCTCGAGCACGCGGTAGGCCGCAACGCGCAGTGCCAAGCATGCGAGTTGCGCCGGGTTCACGTCGACGGCTATCACGCGCGCCGGCCCATGGGACAGCAGCGACAGCGAATTGTCGCCCGCGGAGGCGATCGACAGGCAGACGTCTCCTTCGCCGACGTCGAGTGCCTCCAGGAGGATGTCGGCGTCCTCCCAGCACTGAGCGTACCGGATGAACGCGAAGTCGGAGAGAGCCGCGACCTCCGTAGTCATGGATGGTCTCCGCTGCGTGGGCTGGTCGCGGGTTCAGCCGTGGCGTCGAGGGTTACGGTGCCGCGCGCTCCGTCCATCTCGATCCAGCTGCCGTCCTCGATCCGGGAGGTGAGACCGGCGACCGAGACGACGGCGGGGATCCCCATCTCGCGGGCCACGATGGCCGAGTGTGACAGCAGGCTGCCGCGCTCGACCAGGATTCCGGCGGCGGCCGGGAAGAGCATGATCCATCCGGGGTCGGTGCGCTCCGCTACCAGGATCTCACCCTGTTCCAACTCAGCGGATCGCGGATCGCGGATGACCCGTGCCCGGCCCCGCACGACTCCCGGGCAACAGCCCATGCCGCGCAGCGTGTCGTCCCCCTCGGCTTCGTCCTGCATGCCGCGAATCGGCGCGCTCTCGCTGTAGTTGTTTGCGATGTAGGGGGCGCCGAAGGTCTCGAAGCGGTCCGCCGGAGCCTCTAGATCGCCGTAGCGCTCGAAGGCATGGCGACGAACGCCGGCTAGGCCGCGCAGGTCGTCGCAGGCCGCGGCCCCTTCGACGTAGGCCAGTATCTCGTCGAGTTCAAGGTAGAAGACGTCTTGGGGATGGTCGAGGATCCCCTCTGCGAACAGTCTGCGCCCGATCTCGCGGAATATTCTGCGCACGCGACCGAACAGGCGGGTGCGTTCGAATCGAAGATTTTCTCGATCTCGCACCCGCAAGCGGGCGTTGCGCAACACCCAGGCAAACACGGCGCGCCGAGCCGGGCGCCGGGCAAGGACTCGGCGCACGGTCTCCTCCGCCTTGCGTCTCACGTCCGACTGGCGGCCCGCATCGAACGTCTGGCCGCGCCCGAGCCGAGCCGCGGCGTGCCCTATGGAGCGCAGCAGCGGTTCCGGATCGTCGAAGAGGGTCGCCGACTCGAGCTTGAGTTCGTCAAGGCAGCGATCGCCGAAGGTGGTGAGATAGTCGTCATAGAGTCGCGCCAGTTCCCCGTCGTGGCCCACGGCCTCCACGGCCGCTGTCGCCGGTCCGCGGCAGAGGATCTCGGTCAGCGTGGGATTGCGGGTTACGACGGCGGCCATCTCAATGATCCGCCGGGCGGGCTCTGCGCTGATCATGTCCCCCTGGTCACAGACCAGATCGTTCTGCAGCGAGCGATTCTCGCCGCTCTCGTCGGGGCACCACTTGGCTGTGAGGTGGCCCAGGGCGCCGAAGAAGATCATGGCAAGCAGGTCGTTGATCAGCGGCGCGTCCCAGCGCGTCAACAGACTCGACTCCAGCCTGCGGTAGTCGGCGACGAGCTGGTCGAGCCGCATTTCGCTCAGCGGTGTTTCTGGAGGAGCGAGCGCGCGGTCGAGCCGATCGTGGAAGTGAGCGATCGTGCGCGGCAACCGCGCGTGGTTGACGACCAGTCCCGCCAGGGTGCGGCCCGCCTGGAGCAGGTCCAGAAGGCGCTGTGACCGTGAAGCGTCGGCTGCAACCGCGCCGACCTCATCGGGAAGCGTCTCTCGCACCCCCATCATCTGTTCCATGAAGTCCCGGTTGAAGGTGTAGCCCGGCATCAGGGCGATGCCGCGGTACCAGTTGAGGAGGTTGTAGTAGACGCGGCCGCGCACCAGCCCGATCATGCGACTGAAGGTGAGTCCGTTGTTGGCGATCTTGGCGGGGGACACGCCCATGAGGCGGCTGAACTCGCGGTAGACCCCCTCGTAGGCGTGAAGCGCGAAGCTGAACGTCAAGGGGGTGGTGATGCCGCTGTAGCTCTCGACGATGTTCGAGTTGTCCCAGATGTTGAGGACGCCGTCGGGATCGGGTGTCGCGCCCAGGGCGGTGATCGGACGCGATTGCAGGAGGAAGACCTCTCCGTTTCGCATCGCCCACTCGATGTCCTGTGGCTGTCCGAAGTGCCGCTCGGCGCGGCGTGCGAACTCCGCGATGCGGGCCGCCTCATCGTCGGTGAGCGCGGGCTCGGAGGCGGCGGGCTCCGCTATCTCGTGCGTCGCGAAGCCTCCTGGACTTTCGGGGGATGGCCGGTGGACGAGACTCTTCGACACGATGTCGCGTCCGAGGATCGCTCCGTCGAAATGGACTCGATAGGTGTCGGCATCCGCGTCCCCGCCGACCAGTGCCGTTCCCAGACCGTTGAGGGCCGAGACCACCGTCACCGAGCGGCGTCCTGTTACGGGGTCGGCGCTGAAGGCCACTCCAGAGACCTCGCTGTCGACCATCTCCTGCACCAGAACGGCCGGAGCCTGCGGCAGCCCTTCGACGTTGTTCTCTCTACGGTAGGCTAGGACGCGCTGGCCGAAACCGGATCTCCACACGTCGGCGATCCGTGTCGCCAGGTGCTCCCGGGTGACGGAAAGGTAGCTCTCGAACTGGCCGGCGAAAGAGTGCTCGACGCCGTCCTCCTGGGCACCTGAGGAGCGCACGGCGACGAGGCGGCCGCCGCCCAGCGCGGCCAGGTGCTCCTCGACCTCCTCCAGGACTTGGCGCGTGGGCGACAGCCCAGCGAGAAGCTCTTGGAGGTCGTCCTGTCCGTCGGCCTGGAGCAGGGTGCGGTGTTGGGCCGGGATTAGGCTGGCCTCGAAGGCGGCCGGAGTGATCACGAACCAGGCTGGGATCTTCATCCCGGTCTCGGCCATCGACGAGAGGGCGGCCGCCTTTGCGCCCATGCGTCCGAGGTCGACGCCGTCCGAGCACGAGAGAACGAAGGTCATGCGAGTTCACGCCAAAGAAGCTGCGCAGGTCCAATGCTCATATAGAGCACCAGCGTCCAGACCCCGGACCAGATCTCGATCCAGTTCCCCGCTCGCGGCGTCTGGCGGCGCAAGAAGCGAATCCCGATGAGCCCAGCGGCGCCGAGGGCCGCTCCGAGAGCGAATGCGACCGGCAAGACGAAGTCGATGCGGCCTGCAGCAAGGCATGCGCACAAGAAGGCGAGCACCAGTACCAACCACCATGCCCCTACGGCCCGCGGCCGACCCCACACGGCGGAATAGGTGACCACTCCCTCCTGCTCGTCCTGGGGACTGCGAATCTTGCGACCGATCTCAAGCACCATGCCGGTGAACAGCGTGGCGAGAAGGCGCCACCACAGCCCGGATGGAGGACGGCCTTGGTGGACGAGCCAGTCGGCACCGGTGGCGTAGAGATCGATCAGCGGCATGATGGCCATGTGGGTCACCATGTAGAGGAGGTGTCTTCGGCGCAGCCATTCCGCTACGAAGAACTCCTTGCTCATGAGCGCAAGGTAGGCCCAAACGACGAGCAACAGGAAGAAGAGCCGCTCGTCCAGCCAGAGGGCTAGACCCATCTGCAGAGCCCCGCCGAGCACGAACAGACTGCCAAGCTCCCGGAGCGTCACGAGACCTCGCGGCACGGCGCGATACGGCCGATAGCGGGCGTCCTCTTCGTAGTCCTTGAACTCGTCCGCGATCCGCAGCTGCAGGAAGAAGACCAGGCAGGAGGTGAAAGCGACCACCGCGGAGCGCGGGCTGGGCCATCCTTCAGGCGAGCGCAACATCCAGGAGAAGGCGACGGCGCCGAAGCTGAAGGCAAGGATCAACGGCCCGTGCGACAGGAGGGGGAAACGCTCTCGCTGGTACACCCACCAGCGCCGGATCGCGCCCTGTTTCGGGTTGGTGCCGCCAACCATTTCCGTCGCCTCTGTCACGTTGTGCTCACCGGAGATCAGTAACCATGGCGCTCCAGTTCCTTCTCCAGTGCGGGGTAGTCGACTTTTGCGTTATGCCGACGATCGACCGGGATTCGAGGCAATGGCACGACCCGGTCCAGTTCTGCCCACGCTAGGTCTTCCTTCACCTGCCGCTCCGCGTCCTCGGGCGCCTCGGGCCCCAGCTGCACCACCAGGAGACGCTGGCCGTTGCGCCTCGCAAGAGCGCTTCGCTCGATCCAGGAAAGCCGGCTTGCTGCGCACTCGGCGGCGAAGGGATAGATCGTGCCGCGTTCGTCTCGAATGACGGCCCCGGCGCGTCCCAAGAGCCAGAGGCGGGCCTGTGCGTCGAGGTAGCCGGCATCGCCGGTGCGATGCCAAACCTCGTCCTCGACCCGGAACTTGGTCTCCTCGTCGCCGACGCCGTTGAGGTAGCCGGCGAGCACATGGGCGCCACAAACCACGATCTCGCCGCCGCGCCCCGGGGGCGGAGCGAGTTCAGCGAACTCACGAGCATTCATCGGAGGAATCGACAAGCCCCACTGGTTACGCACGATGCGCAGCTCGATCGGGTGCACCGGCGTTCCGACCAGAAGGCCCTTCCCTGCATACATGGCGTCCAGGTCGGCGGGCTGCACATCGTCCCAATCGAGGTGAGCGATGGGCTCGGCCTCGGTCGAGCCGTAGACCACGATCACTCGACCGTGCGGCAGGGCCGCACGGAGCTCCCGTGCTAGGCGAGGAAAGACGGGAGCACCGCCGGTGTAGAGCTTCCGGAGCGCTCCGAGCCGCCTCCCGCCGTTCGTCTCGCCGCTATCGCTTCCTGGCCCGCCGGCGGCACGATCCCCCTGGAGCAGCTTGGTGTACAGCGCCGGAGATCCGGAGGTCCGGGTGACGTGACGGCACTTGATCTGCTCAAGAACCGGCCCAGGTTCCACGGAGCCGGGATGCCGGAGATCGCATTGCGGTATCACCGTCGTTACGCCCGAGGCCAGATTAGCGAGCACGAAGATCGGCAGGGTGGCGAGGTCCACTTCGCCGGGTTCAAGTTCGCCGAACTCGGCCAGCACAGCGTGTTGCGCGAGGAGGAAGCCGTGGCTGCGAACCGCCGCCTTCGGTTCTCCGGTGCTGCCGCTCGTAAAGGTGAGAAGAGCGTCGTGTGACGCCTCGCACGGCGTGATCGAGTTCAGCGGCTCGAAGCGTTCGAGCCGGGACCAGCGGGTCGCACCGAGGGCCCAACCCGCTGTCACGAAGTTCCGTTCGGTTCGACGCAAACCCTTGCATAGGAGCCGCAGGAGGTGGGCCCGGGCCGGACCCAGGAATGCTCTGGGCCGCGCGATGTTGCAGCACTGCTCAATGTGTCGACGGCCGGCTGCGGGATCGAGCACTGTGGCCACTAGACCGAGACGGAAAACCGCCAAGAGAGCGACATACAGTTCGATGGACATCGGCTGGAACACGAGCACCCGATCGCCCTTGCGTAGCCACGTCGCCCGCAGCAGCGCGGCAGCGCGCGCCGAGCGTTCCTCGATCTGACCGAAGGTGATTACGCGCGTGCCGGTCCCCGCCGCCTCGATTATGGCCGGCTCGTCGGCCCGTTCGGCGACCTGGTCGATCAGGATCTCGCTAACGTTCACGTTGGTCCAGAGACTTCTCGTAGAGGGTGTAGCGACGCATCGTGGTGGCGTAGGGGACCCCCATGCGCGCCGACACGCTGTCCTCCCGCATCAAGGCGAGAATGGCGCGCTCGAACCCGAGCTTCCGTGCCGCCCGCAGGACGTAGTCCCCCAGCACCGTGCCTAGGCCGTCTCCAGCCCACGCCGGATGAACGGCCAGCGATTTGATGATGACCGTGCGCAGCGACTCCCCCCGAGCCGGCTCCATGAGATCCTGCATGCCGAAGACGAAGCCGACGAGCAGTCCGTCGCGCTCCGCGAGAAGCACGAGTTCGGGCACGAGATGCGGAAGGATCGGACGATAGGAGGCCACAAAGGTCTCAAGCCCGATCGGGCTGTAGAGGAAGTTACGCGCGAACGCCACGAGCGACAGCTCGTGAATGGCCGCCAACTCCTCATCGAAACGCTCGATGTCGATCGTCCGTAGCGTGACCCCGGCCCGCTCGAGGTCGGCCCGCCGCTGATCGGAGCGCGGATCGACCTGGCTGATGTCCAGATTGAGCATCGACACATACGAGGCCAGCGGAACGAATCCAGTGTCGGTGAAGTGCCGCGGCCAGTCGCCGGGATTGTCGGGCTCCAGGAAAAAGGCCGGCTCCGTCCCGCGTTCGGTCAACAGCCTGTAGCGGTGCCAAGTGGAGCCGTCCATTGGACCAATGACCCGCTCGCACCCCTCGGACCGGTGCCAGTCCGAGGCGTGTTCCAACAACTCCCTGCCCGCGTCAGCGTCAGCAGCGGCGTAGTGACCGACCAGCCCCGCGGTGGTTGGCGCGCCCTCAGCGTCGCGAGCCCTCCACAGCGAACAACGAGCGACCAACTCGCCCGTCACGTCATGCAGAGCGAGATGGCGCGAGGGACTGGTGAGCTCGAACATCTTGGGCTCCAGCGGATCCACCGCGCCAAGCCGCAACGGTGCTAAGTCCGCGGCGCGATCAACGATGATGAGACGGCTCATGTCCTCTGGACCACCGACGCCACAGGCTGGTCAATCAACTACGGCTGCGTCCCTTTTGCGTGCTCATGGCGCGGGATGGACCTCTTGGAAGCAGAAGTACCGGACCTCCACTTCGTATACCATCGTGAGAACCGCACCCAACCGATGAAGTTGTTTGCTCTGATCGCTCTGAAGACATGCTGCTGGTAAGTGACACACTGCTGGCCGGTGAGCGTGAATATCCGTTTTGGCTGGCCGTGCAAACCCTCCATCACCAGCCACTGGCCGGCGGCAAAGGCCAGCGTGTGACTCGCGACCTGCTCCAAGTCGGGGCCAACCAGTCGCACATGGATCAGATCCTCCACCCTCGAGAGCCGCCGAAGGATACCGTTCGACATGACCGGGTTCTTGAGAGTCTCACGGGTGAGAGGCGTGAACAGCACCGATGCGATCCGCCAGGCCGCGAAGTCGTCCAGACTGCCGTGCTCGGCATGAGCCACCATGTTGGTGACGTTCTCAATCTTCAATGGCACCAAGAAATCGCCCTCGTCGGGCAGGCCCGGCTCAATGAGGATCCTGCCCTCGTCGATTCGCGCGGTCAGTTCTTCGCCTGTCTCCTCAATAGTGATGCCGATGACATCGAATACGTCGGTGAAGAACTCGACGATCTCGTCTGTCTGCACCACTTGCCGCCAAAGGTCCACAGCCCGATTGTGATCAGATTCGCTGTTCATGGTCACTCCCATCTCCTGAGCCTCGCTGAGGTTATCGTCTGTTGTCTCCTCCCATACACTTACAACAGTTACAGCTCACACCCAAGACATCATCACAGGGTTGGTTCGCTGGCGAAGGTGCGTCGCGTGTCAGAGTCCCGACCCAGATCACGGAATCGGCAAAAACGCTCACAGTGTGCTGACTGAAGAGCGCTCCGATGCCCACGGTCATCCCACCAAGGAGTCGTTCGATCAGGTAGTGGCCTTTCTTGGGGCGCGTCTCCACAGAACCCTTTAGGACATAATTTCGTTCGTGCATTAGTGTCGCCGCGATGGACCGTCGCCAATTCTTACAATCGGGAGTTTTTGCGGCAGGTGGCGCCACCGCATTTCCTCTTTTTGCAGCCGCTACGGCTGGGGCTCAGGCTTCGGGCGAAAGCCCTTACGGTTCTTTGGAAGGCATCGCGCCCGATGCCAACGGAATGATCCTTCCGCCTGGCTTCACGTCTCGTGTTGTGGCTGTCGCCGGTGAACCGGTAGGTGATACCGACTTCGAATGGCACATATTTCCAGATGGCGCGGCGACCTTCGACGACGGCAACGGTGGCTGGATTCATACTGTCAACAGTGAAGTGTTTCTCGCCGGCGCCGCAGGTGTGAGCGCCATTCACTACGACGCCGACGGCAACATCATCGATGCCTACCCACTCCTGCGGAATAGCAATTCCAACTGCGGTGGGGGTCCGAGTCCATGGGGAACGTTTCTCTCAGGCGAAGAGGTTTTTGCCTCTGGTGGATATCTCTGGGAGTGTGACCCGACTGGCGCCACCGAGCCGAAGGCCCATGCGGCGATGGGCATTTTCGTCCACGAGGCTGCAGCCGTCGATCCGGTACGGGAGCAGGTGTATCAGACCGAGGACATGCCCGACGGTCGTCTATACCGCTATTCCCCCGACAACTATCCCGATTTGAGCAGCGGATTGCTTGAGGTCGCCGCGGTGGCCGAGAACGGGTCAGTGTCATGGATCGAGGTGCCCGATCCGTCGGGCGCAGAAATGCCCCCGCGTCAACAAGTCCCCGAATCGACAGGGTTCCTAGGCGGTGAGGGAATCTGGTACTTCGACGACTGGATCTTCTTCTCAACGAAGTTCAACAACAAGATCCACGGGATTGACCTCGTCAACTCGACCCACACCTTGCTTTATGACCCGAACCCCGAAGATGTTGCTGCTGGCACCGCGGTGTTGTCCGGAGTCGACAACCTCACGGTCGATGCCGGATCGGGTGACATCTTCGTGGCTGAGGATGGCGGCAACATGGAGGTGGTCATCATTACGCCCGACGGGGTTGTCGCACCGTTCGCCCGCCTTGTCGACCAGGACAACTCCGAGATCACCGGACCGGTGTTCAACCCACGTCGCGACCGCCTCTACTTCTCGAGTCAGCGGGGCCCGTCCCCGAGGACGATTGGCGAGATCAACCCCATGTGGGTCACAGAGGACCGCGTCGGCGGGATCACCTATGAGGTGTCCGGCCCGTTCCGAGGGATCGTGGAGGAGGTCGCTGAGGTACCCGAGACGACGACCACCACGACCGCAGCGGCCACAACCACGGAGCCGCCAGCCACGACACAAGCGCCGACCACAACCGCCGCACCTACAACAACGGTGCCGTCACCCACTACGACTATTGCTCAGATAGCTGAGGAATCGGGTGGTGATGGTGGTTCCGGTACGGGCATCGCCATCGGTATCGGCGCGGCCGCGGTGATCGCCGTGGGTGCAGGGGTGGTCGGCCTTCGCCGCCGCGCCAGTTCCTAACCAGGCTGTCGTTTTCTTTGAGTCGATAGTCGGGGAAGGTTACGATCAGGGGGATGGATGTTGTCGTTGCGTTGCACGTGGCCGCAGCGCTGCTCTTGATCGTGGCGGGCGTCGCCAAGATAGTTCGGCCAGTACCAACGACGGATCTTTTGGCCTCGGTCGGTTTGCCAGAGGTGCCTGCGGCGGTCGTTGTTATCGGTGTTGTCGAATCTGTGGTTGGTGTCTTGGCGCTGGTGCTCGGGGGGCCGCTGTTGGCCGCGGCGACAGGTGCTCTCTACGTCGGATTCGTGGCGGTGGTTTGGCGAGCGCTCGTCACTGGTGCCACAACCTGTGGCTGTTTCGGTCGGGCCAACTCGCCGCCATCGTGGCTTCATGTAGTCGGCAACGCCGGGTTTGCTGTGGCGTCATTTGTTGCAGTTGCTGGGCAGACACCGACACAGGTCATGGCTGACCAGCCTGCAAGCGGAATTGGTTTTGTGCTCGGGTCCGGAGTAATCGCAGGTTTGGCTTTGGTTGCGTTCACCGCGGTGCCCGAAGCGCTCGCCGCGCGCAGCGGTGCCCCGTCATCGGCGAGCTTCCACATCAACGGCGAGCGCCACAACCGATGAGCAGAACTGTTGTCAACGCTTTGAGTTGTGTGGTCGCCCATCGGACATCTCGGCGCGGCGTTCAAGGGCCTTTCTGCGGGCGTCGGCAAGGCTCACTTCAGGCCAGCCACCTAGACCTATTTCCCAGCGGCGTCCGTCAACGGTGATTCTCAGGAGCCATGATTTCGACCCGGTTTCGGTCACACGCAAGTACAATCCCTGTCCGTCTTGGTGCTTGCCCGGCCCTGCGGCTCATGCTTTGGCGGCTGTGAGATGTGGCATCCTGCCCCCCTATTTGTGGGGGATGACTAGGAAGCGTCTGGGCACAGACTAGCATCTAGGTCTGACGAATCTGGTCGATAACCTGGGATTTTGTGAAGAATGTGGGAACTTCTGGCATCACTGCGTGAGACCCCGTTCGTACCCCCTCCGACACGCCACTTTGGAGCGCAGGCCTGGATTCAGGCCTAGGAGCCGACCTGCGGGGTGTCGGGCTCGCTTGGACTCGGGTCGTCACTGCTGCACGCGACGACGGTGAACAACATCGCTGCCGCCAGTAGCCCGGCGACGAGTCGCTTCCTCAGAACGGGCATCGGCCTAACCTACCTTTCCGGCGCGGCTCAAACCGGTGCCTTCGACCGGGCGACGTTCGCTAGCGAGGATCGCTTGCGAACCACCGTGCACTCGCATTGTAGACCATTTCGTGGCTTGACTGGAAGTAGACGAGCAAGGCTCGACCCGACTGTCGGGCGAATACGGGGGCGGGGTCTCCGTCCCCGAAGTAGGTCTCGGTCGTGATCGACAGATGGTCGGGAACCCTCCCCCGACCGAAAAGGTCCACCTCCTCAGCGCTGAGGCGGTCGTCGGGGTCGGCCAGCTGATTGAACACCTCGGCGCCCACACTCCGGGGCACGAACTGATCGCGGATGCCCTGAGCGATGAAGATCGGGACCGCCTGGTCGCGGGCCGACTCCAGGTACGTCGCCGGACTACGGGTCAGACACTCCTCCTGCGCCGAGCCGGCGTCCCTCGGGTCACCTCCGCAGGCCCGCCTGATGTCGCTGGCATAGCCCAGACCCGTCCTCCTCGCGTGCTCGTAGAACTCCACGAGGTCATGCGGCGGCCCCCAGACCGAGACCGCGCTGACCTTGTCAGGGTGTCGCCCAGCAAGGAGGAGCCCCATCATCCCGCCGCCGGAGTAGCCGACGGCGTACACCCGATTGGTATCCACCCCTGCCTGGGCGACGGCATAGTCGATCGCATCCACCGCGTCCTGGACCGCCAAGTCGGATCCGACCGCGTCGGCGTCGTCGTTCTTTCCTCGGAACTCGGGGACGATGACTGCCCAACCATTTTCCTGGGCCCACATCGCAAAGGGAATCCCGGCGTGCTGGGTGTACGGGGCGCTCCAGGAGTGCAATATCACCAACACGGGCTGATCGCGGTCGCCACTCGGAGCCAGCCAGAAGACGGGTTGTTCGGCGCCGTCCGCGGTCGAAATAATCCGAAGCTGCTCGATTCCTGGGACCGACCGCTCCCACCGGGACCGGCCGGAGGACACGTATTTGCTGAAGTCGCGGATCATGTTGATCCGGTCAAGCGATTCGAATGTCAGAAGATCGAGTAGCGGCAGAGTCGTTGTTATTGTGGTGGTCGTGGAGGGGGCGGCCGCCGTCGTAGGGGGGACGGTCACCGTGGGGGGAGCCGCCGTCGTAGGGGGGACGGTTGTCGTGGGGGGAGCCGCCGTCGTAGGGGGGACGGTTGTCGTGGGGGGAGCCGCCGTCGTAGGGGGGACGGTCGTCGTGGGGGGAGCCGTCGCCGTGGGGGGAGCCGTCGCCGTAGGGGGAGCCGTCGCCGTAGGGGGAGCCGCCGTCGTGGGGGGGACGGTCACGATCCGAGGGGCCGCCGTGGTCTCCACAACTTGCCGCGCGAATCCGGCGTCAGTCGCGGACTCGACGGCATCACGGCCGCTGGCGGACAGCAGGTTCAGCAGCAGGAAAACCGCAATTGTGACTCCTATGCGTCGGATTCTTTCCATGCTGTTGGGTGTCGGAGGTATCTCCCGCCGTCCTTTCAGCGCAGGCTATGCGCTCCGGCTGGCGATGCGTTATCGTCAGCTGATCTGCGCTGCGAGAGTAGCACTAGGAGGTGCGATGGGACGGATCCCCGCGCTCGATGGATTGCGCGCCGTAGCAATTGCGGCAGTGGTCGGCTACCACATCGACAGTGCCGTCGTGCCTGCAGGGCACTACGGCGTCTCCCTGTTCTTCGTCTTGTCGGGCTACGTGGTCACCGGCTCGCTGTGTGCCGAGATGGACCGGACCGGTCGGGTCGACCTCGGCTCGTTCTATCGAGAACGAGTGCTCCGGCTGCTTCCTGCCCTTCTGGCCGTCTGTCTCGCAATGGCCGCAGTGGGGACCGACTGGTCCCGCTTGATTGCGGTGCTCGGCTTCTACGCCAACTATGCGCGAATCGAAGGTCTCGACCTGGAGCGGCTGACGCACACCTGGTTTATCGCGGTGATCGCCCACTTTTACGTGCTGTGGCCGCTCGCCATCGCTGCACTACGAGCCAGGCATCGGACCCGCATCGTCGGAGGCCTGGCGCTGGCTGCCATCGCCTGGAGAGCAACTGCGATCGAAGTCATGTCGCCGGGCTGGGTGTACAACGCGACCGACACCAACGCCGCGGCACTTCTGGTGGGGTGTTATCTGGCCGTCGCTCGGCCCACCACGTGGCGGTTCGCGAGGTGGTCGGTTCCGGCGCTGCTGGCGCTAATGCTGGTGCCCGCATTCGGCAACACGGACACAACCGTTCTCTGGGGCGGTTTCGTGGCCCTGGCGCTCAGTGCGCTCACGGTCCAGTACGCGCTGACTGGCCCCGTATGGTTGGCGAACCGGGTCCTGTTGCGGGTCTCCGAATTGTCCTTCGGGCTCTACCTCTGGCACTACGTGTTCATCCGCTCTGACATCGCCCTCTGGCTGGCCCTCGTCCTCACCGTCGCGGCGACCGCCGGCTCGTGGTATCTCCTCGAACAGCCGGTCCTGCGCTGGGCGGCAAGGCGGAAGGGTCAGGCTCGGAAACTTCCAGCGCCATGAAGAGATCCTCCGTCTTCCGACAATGGCTCGCTCTGGCCGGTTCTGCGTTGTTCTTCGCGGGCGTCCTGTTGGTGAATGAAAAGGTGATCAAGGCAGACGGTGATGCTCCTGCCATTCCTGTCGACGGTGACGTGCCGGACGGCGGGGTCACAACGACGACCGAACCGGTAGAGGACGTGTCCGCGGCGCCAGTTGCACCTCCTCCATTCCCGGACCAGTTCGAGCCTTCGCCCAATGAGGTGCAGGCCGACGCCAAGCGGCTCGGTGCCGTGGTGGCCTACCAGATCACGAACTACGGCCCGGACTCGTCGGTGATTGAATTGGCGGCGGGCGTGACAGCCGATCCTGCTCGCGCCGACGCGCTCGCGAGGGGGGCGGCGACCGTGCATCACCCCGGGATGTGGTCACGCGGCACGATCGAGTACGCCCAACTCGGCGGTCACCTTGACGACCGGATCTCGATAATGGTCGTGGTCCACCAGGAGCTGGGTGGGGAGGGCACAGCGGATGCCGAGCGAGCCGAGACCCGGACGATGGACGTGCGCCTTATGAGGGGCGCTTCGGGTGCGTGGGAGTTCGAGGAGCTCGCTTCGGCCGGAGGTCAGCCGGTCGCTCGGCCTGCGGACCTCTCGCCCCTCGCCGCCTCGGTGGTCGACGATCCCCGAATCGATCTCCCCGATTCGGCGATCTGGGACATCTACTCCGGGTACACCGATCATGCGCTGCTCGAGGCGATGCTCGACATCGCCGAGCGAACCCCCTACTCCGTCATCGTGTTGAAAACGGGACACCCGCACAACGTGTTCGGAACGGATAGGTTAAGCAATCACACGGTGGGCCGGGCGGTCGACATCCACGAAGTGGACTCGGAGCTGGTAATCGACTCGCACGACGCGACGTCATCGATCTATGCGCTATCCGAGTGGCTGGTGTCGCGGCATGACATCAGGGAGTTCGGAAGTCCGTGGCGGTTCGACGACGCGGTTGCGCACAACTTCACCAACGAGGTTCACCACGATCACCTCCACGTGGGCGTCTTCCCGGAGGGTCACGCCGCGGGGTGAGTCCCGACGACGCGCGGGCTCGGAGCGTGATGTGCCCGGTCGAGCCTGATCCAATTGCTTCGATGCCGTGGGTTAAGGGTTGCGCTCGCCCCGCCGACATGAACAGGCGTTCGTTCGTTCGACCTGGCGGGCAGGCATCGGTGGAGCGCGGCCTAGTCTCGGGTTCTGGCAAACCCGTATCCCCAAACACGCGCGCAACAGCGGGCCGCAACAATCCCCGACCGCCGGGTCACTGCCGATCCTCGGAGACTACGCCGCACGCCGTCATCGATCGGCGCGGGGACGCGTCCCAGTTCCGCGGAGCCCGGGGTTGTGGGGAGGTCTCAGCCGCATTGGTTGATCAGCGCGTTGCCGACCGAGGCGAGGTGGTCTCGCACACCCGGGGGCCGGTCACTTCGAGCCATTCGACGTCCGCCGAATCCTGGCATTGCCCAGTCCGGCAGATGTGCGATGAGTACTGGCGGTCAGCGTTCGTGGATAGAGATCCTGGGGGCGATCGTTACAGATCGGTTCAGCACCCTAGTGGGCGGGTTGGAAGCGCCGAGCGACCGTTCGGTGGGTGGTCAGCATTTCTTCTAGGCGGGGTGAGGTGAGCTCGCCGTTGTTCACGACAGATTCGCCGTTGACGATCGTGTGGTGAGCACTCACCGGGCCGCAGCGAAGCCAGCCTTCGATGAGATCATCGAGTACACCTGCAAAGGCGGGACCGTCGAGTTTCCAAACCGCGATGTCGGCGACCGCGCCGAGCGACAGCTCCCCGATTTCACCAGAACGGCCAAGACACGCAGCCCCTCCACGGGTTGCAATATCGAGCACCGAACGAGCAGGCATCGAATCGGCACCGTTGCGTAATTTCCCCAGCAGCATCGCCTGACGCGCCTCCTGCCACAGCGACGCACAGTCAGCTGATGAGGAGCCATCACATCCCAACCCGACCGGCGAACCAGCAACTCGAAATTCGGCCACTGGAGCGATCCCAGAACTGAGAATCAGATTGGAGCTGGGACAGTGGGCAATCCCAACACCGGCCGTTCCAAGCTTGACGACTTCGTTGGGATTCGGCCGTACGCAATGAGCCACCCAACTTCGATCGCTGAGCCAGCCGCAATGCTCGAAATGCTCAACGCAGCGCATCCCGTAAGTCGCCATCGAAAAGTCGTCGTCTTCGACGTTTTCAGCCAAGTGCGTGTGCAAGCGCACATCCAGTTCTTCAGCCAGCGCAGCGGTCTGCTGCATAAGGCCGGTGGTCACGGTGAAAGGAGAACAAGGAGCCAAAGCGACTCGGGTCATGGCCCCGTGGCTGCGGTCGTGGTGCCGGGCTACGGCGCGTTCGCTTTCGGCGAGAATGAACTCTTCGTCACGCACTGCGTTGTCGGGCGGGAGCCCCCCGTCCTTGACCGACAGGCTCATTGAGCCGTAGGTGGGGTGAAAGCGCATGCCGATGTCTCGCGCCGCGTCAATCTGCGCGCTGAGGAGATCGCCCGCGCCCTGGGGATGCAGATAGTGATGGTCAGTCGATGTGGTGCAACCACTCAAGGCCAGCTCAGCCAGGCCAACCCAAGTCGAAACATGGGCGGCCTGTTCGTCCAAAGCGGCGGTCCACAGTGGGTACAGCGTTTGCAGCCAGCCAAACAGCGGCGCAGAAGTCATCGGCGTGTAGGCCCGCGTCAGATTCTGGAACAAGTGATGGTGGGTGTTGATGAGACCGGGTGTGACCAGACACCCGTCAGCTGAGATCGTTCGCAAAGCCGCGGGATGGGGCTCGTTGCGCTCCCCAACTCCTGAGATCTTGCCATCTGTGCAGGCAACCCAACCCCCGGGGATCTCTCGACGCTGCGCATCCACAGTGGCCACAAGCGAAGCATCAACGATGAGCAGGTCTGCGGGCATGCTCTAACGCTCTTCGCGGCGAAATGGCAGACCCAGAGCGGCTGGCGCAGCAGGTGGCCGGTTCCGAAGCACCAGCGCACCAGCGATCATCACCGCAATGGTGAGGACGTAAGGAAGCATCGACCACAGAATCGGGTCCCATGGCAGGTCGAAGCTCTGAGTGCGGTTCGGCAACGCCATCGCAAGACCGAACAGGAACGCGCCCAGTGCAACCCGCGGCGCCTTCCAAGCACCGAAGATCACCAGTGCAACGGCGATCCAACCTCGGCCGGCCACGACTTCGACGGTCCAACCCGGGCTGATCGAGAGCGACAAGTAAGCACCGCCGATTCCGGCGAACGCCCCTCCGATCACAACTGCAAAAAGACGCAGGCCGACAACGGAATGGCCCGCAGCGTCCGCTGTGGCCGCCGACTCTCCGGCGGCACGCAATGCCAAACCCCCGCGGGTGCGGTTCAACACGAACCATGTGACAAAGCCCAACAGGACGGCCAGGTATGCCAGCGGAGACTGTTGGAAGAAGATCCGGCCGATCCAAGTAATGTCACTGAGCGGACCCCAATCAACGTCAACAAACTGCACTTCTGGACGGACCCCTTCGTAGTCGGTCCCCCAGAAGTTGGAGAGACCGACCCCGAAAATTGTCAACGCCAGCCCGCTTACGACCTGGTTGGCACCGAGGACCACTGCGAAGAGCCCATGAATCAGCGCCACCAGACCGCCGATGATGGCTGCGGCGAGCAACCCCAGCCACGGACTCCCTGTCTCGATCGCGAACACGAAGCCGCCGATCGCACCCATGGACATCATGCCCTCGACACCGAGGTTGAGCACGCCGGCCCGTTCAGCGATGACCTCGCCGAGGCTCGCCAGATAGATCATCGCGCCGAATTGGATAGCGGCGAAGAGAAGACCGATCAGCGCCGTCTCAGGAAAGGTGAGGCCCAGGATCATTGGTTGCGTACCTTCGCTTCGGCCATCTCAATTCGATACACGATCAGCACTCCAGCGGCGATCACCCCGAAAAGGATCAGTGCTTGCAGTACTGTCGACACTGCGTCGGAAACGCCGATCGCTTTTATTGATTGCCCGCCAACCTGCACCGCGCCGAACAACACCGCGACCGCCGCCACACCACTGGGACGCATCAACGCCAGAGCCGCCACGATTATCCCCGAGTAACCGTAGTAATTGGAAATTGTCTCGGTGAGTCGAGTTGCGTTACCGGTCAGTTCGATTCCACCAGCGAGCCCGGCAATTGCGCCAGCCAGCACTAGGACCGTCAGGATCTTCCGCTTGAGCGAAATGCCCGCGTAAGTGGCGGTTGCTCCCGACGAGCCGGCGACGCGAAGTTCATAACCCCAAGAACTGCGCGACACCATCAAACCAACCACCGCCAACACTCCAACAGCGATCAGCAAACCGATGTGAGTCCGTTGAAACAGATCTGGAAGGAATGACTGTTTGGGAAGCGCCGGAGCTTGCACGAACCCGAAACCTTCAGGATCCTTCCATGGACCGTTGATCAGATAGCGGACCAAACGGACAGCGATCTCGTTGAGCATCAAGGTTGTGATGATCTCGTTCACACCGATGTAAGCCTTCGCCGCGGCGGGGCCGAGCGCCCACAGCGCGCCGCCGATCGCCCCCCCGACAATCATCGCCAAGATCAGCACTGGCCCCGACCAGCCTTCCCCGATCTGTGCAATCCCAGCGGCCGTGGTCGCACCGAAAAGGATTTGTCCTTCGGCTCCGATATTCCAAAGACCCATCGTTGCGGCTATCGCTACCGCCAAACCGGCGAGCGCAAGCGGAATCGCCCGGTTGAGGGTGACAGAAAAAGCCTCCATGTCGCCGAACGAAGCCGACAACATCCGCCTGTAGACCTCCATAGGACTATCGCCGGCAACCAGAAGCAGAACTGAGCCAAACAGCAACGCCACCATTAGACCCACCGCGAACGCCAACGGCTGCCCACCGCGGACAGGCACCTCTCTGCGAACCAGAACCGGGCGCATCATGGTGACTCTCCCGCCATAGCCAAGCCGATCGCGGAGCGGTTAGCGTTGCTGCCGGAATACTCCGCGGCGATACGGCCCCCATGCATCACAATGATTCGATCTGAGATCGCCAAGAGTTCGTCGAGATCCTCGGAGATCATCAACACACCCAAACCCCGGTCTCGGGCTTCGATAAGGAGTTCTTGAATCGCTTTGACTCCCTGCACGTCAAGCCCGCGTGTCGGCTGAGACGCGACTATCACCGACGGCTTGGCGGTCAACTCACGACCCACCAGCAGTCGCTGAAGATTGCCACCCGAGAGCCCCGCAATACGTTGATCCAACGAACCGGCCCTCACCTTGAACGAGTCGATCACGTCGGCACAGAAGGCCCTTGCTCGATCCACCGCTATCAGCGGACCGCGGGTGTGTTGACGGTAGGAGCGCAAGATTGCGTTGTCGGTGACGCTGAGTTGCGGAGCGAGCCCCACTCCGACACGGTCTTCGGGAATGTAGGACAGCCCCGAACGAAACCGATGACGAGGTGTAGCGGTCGTGATGTCTTCGTCGAACAACGTGACGGTCCCCGATGTTGCTTCGCGGAGGCCCGCGATGACATCTGCGAGTTCTCGTTGACCGTTGCCCGCTACGCCGGCAATCCCAACGATCTCACCGGCATGAACCGACAAGGAGATGTTGCTGAGCGCTTCCAGATTCCGATTGTTGAGGGCGCACAGATCGTGTACCGCCAGCAGTTGGTCACCAGCTTGTCTTGGCTCGGGTCGTAGCGCCGCTTCGGTAGCTTCACCGACCATCAGTTCCGCGAGTTGTTGGGGGGTAAGGTCGGCGACCGCCAAAGAAGCCGCCACAGTCTTGCCGCCTCGCAGCACTGTGGCCTCGTCGCAGTACTGCTTGACTTCGTGCAGTTTGTGGCTGATGAAGATGACGGATCGACCGTCGTTTGCCATGCGCCGGATCACCAAACCGAGTTCGTCTGCCTCGTTCGGCGTGAGAACTGCAGTCGGCTCATCGAGAATGAGAATCTCCGCGTCACGCCAAAGCGCTTTGAGAATCTCAACCCGCTGACGCTCACCCATCGACAATTGCCAAATCTGGCGTTGCGGATCGACGTCAAGCGAGAATTGCTCCGCAAGCTCAGCGACCCGGCGTTCGACGGCCCCCATATTCAAGACACGGTCCGCGGCGCCCAGTACCACGTTTTCGGCCACAGTGAAGGTCGCAACTAGTCGGAACTCTTGATGGACCATCCCCACGCCTGCCGCTAGCGCATCCGCGGGATTGGCGAACACCTTGCGTTCACCAAAAAGACGGACTTCGCCCTCTTCGGGGCGATATACGCCGGCAAGGACATTCATCAAGGTCGACTTGCCAGCGCCGTTCTCACCAAGGACAGCGTGAATGCTGCCCCGCTTTACCTTGAGCTCAGTACCGGCGTTGGCGACAACGCCGGGGAACCGTTTCCAGATTCCTGTGAGTTCTACAGCAAGCGGGGCAGCATCCACTGGTGTGTTAATGGTTGAGTTTGTTGGTAATACAGCGGGGGAGGTTGTCTCTTAGCCGATGTCGCCAACAACGCCTTGAACGAAGAATGCTTCGCTCAGCAGTGTTCCTGGATCCATGACTTCGCCTTCAGCTAGCAGTTGTGTGCCATCTTGGCCGAACAGGGGACCTGAGAACACCGCGAAGGTGCCGTCGATCATCTGCTGGCGGATGTCCTCCACCTGAGTGACGATGTCAGCGTCAACATCCGCGGCAATCGAGCCGATGTCGACAATTCCGTCGTCGAAACCACCCCAGTAGAAACCGGGTGTGTAGCTACCGTCGGCGGCAGACGAGATGATCTCCGCATACCGCGGCCCCCAATTCCAGATTGCCGAGGCAAGGTAGGCATCAGGAGCGAAATCGCTCATGTCGGAGTTGTAGGACACCCAGCGAGCACCGGCTGCTTCAGCAGCGAGACCGGCCGAGGTGGTGTCCTGATGCATCGCAATGACATCCGCACCACCCTCAAGGAGCGCGTCGGCCGAATCGCCCTCAATTGCCGGGTCGAACCAGGTACTGGTCCAGTTGACGACAACTTCGACATCGGGGTTGACCCGCTGGGCACCGAGCGTGAAGGCGTTGATACCGCGAGCAACCTCAGGAATCGGGAACGCCGCAACATAGCCGATCCGGTTGGTCTCGGTGGCAGCACCGGCGATCATGCCCGTAAGGTAGCGGGGCTGGTAGATCTTGCCGAACGTGTTGCCGAAGTTGGTGTCGTTGACCTTGTAGCCCGAGACGTGTTCGAAGACTACGTCGGGGAACTCCGCGGCCATCGCCTCCATGGTGTCCATATAGCCGAACGACGTACCGATGATCACGTCGTGACCGTCGGCAACGAGCGTGCGTATCGCTGCTTCAATGTCTGCAGGCGATCCGTCGTCGACGCTGTCGAAGTAGATGGTCGGGATTCCGGTGGCCTCTTCGGCGTATAGACGGCCCTGGTCGTGAGCCCAGGTCCAACCGGCTTCACCGATGGGACTGATGTAGAGGAACGCTGCAGAGAAGTCGTCGTCCATGTCGCCCATGTCGCTGTCGTCGTCCATGTCGCTGTCGTCGTCCATGTCGTCCATGTCGCTGTCGTCGTCCATGTCGCTGTCGTCGTCCATGTCGCTGTCGTCGTGTGCGGCATCGTCGTCCATGTCGCTGCCGTCGTCCATGTCGTTGCCGGCATCGTCGCTTGCGGCTGAGTCGCCGTCGTCAGCGCCTCCGTCGTCGCCATCATCGTCACCGCAAGCAGCGGCGATCATGACGAAAGCCATGAGTAGAGCTAGTAGACGCAGGAGCGCCTTCGTACTTTTGGTTGATTTCACGTTCCCTCCAAGGGTTCGATCCCTGAAAGTCCGGTGGACCCTCATGGGCGGTGTGTTTCCCGGGGCACGCCTCAAGAGGTGTACCCCACTGAGAACCGATGACGATTCTCTTAAGCCTCACGACGTTAGCGCGATCTGCTCGCGTTGTCATGAGCGAGCCATCGCTGTCGTAACCTAATCTGACAGCCCCGCACCTCGGAGGTTCCGCTCAGCGTGCATGACGTCCAACTCCCGGCACTTAGACCAACCTCATACGCCGCGCCCACCACCATTGCCGAAGCGCTGGCGATGCTTGCCGACGGTGGGCGAGTGGTTGCCGGCGGCACCGATCTCATGATTGAGATGGATCGCCGGATCTGCAACGACGTGAAACAACTGATCGACATCACACGTATCGCCGGGCTGGACAAGATTTCAGTAGTCGACGGCCGAGTACATCTGGGGCCGCTGGTCACCCATAATCAATGCACAAGCAGCCCGATAGTGGTTGAACACGGCCTGGCCTTGGCGCAGGCGTGTCTGGAAGTGGGCGCTCCTGCATTGCGAAACCGTGCAACGGTGGCCGGAAACGTGGTGACCGCCAGTCCCGCAAACGACACCATCAGCGCATTAAGGGCCCTGGAGGCGGACATAACGCTCACATCAGCAACGGCCACAAAAAGACAGCAGAGCCGTACTGTCGATCTGGCCGATTTCTTCGTGGGTGTGCGCGAGACGGTCCTCGAACCGCATGAACTTGTGACCGATATTTCGTTCCCGATCCGCAACGTCGACAGTCGCTCAATGTTCTTGAAGCTGGGCCTTCGCGGGGCTCAAGCCATCTCGGTCGTGCATCTAGCGATTCGCTGCGACTTCGAGGATGGGGCTGTTTCCGATATAGCGATCACCTTAGGCAGCGTGGCGCCCGTCATCGTGCGAGCAACCGAGGCTGAGGGGCTACTGATCGGCGGGTTCCTGGACGAACCCAGCATTGAAGCAGCCGGCGCGCTTGCTAGGGCCAGCGTTGCGCCTATCGACGACTTGCGAGCCCCTGCGGCTTACCGCAGCCAACTCGTGGGGGTGATGGTGCGTAGATGTCTTGAGGCGATAGCGGCGGGTGATCATCAAGCCGCATGGCCAGAGTCTGTGCCGATCCTGGGGGGCCCTTGCGTTGCTGCAGATGCGGTCGCTGCGGAGTTCGGTGCGGGTGACATGATGTCCACAACAATCAACGGCATGTCGCTCGACGCGCCCTGGACAGCGGTATCGCTGCTCGACTGGATTCGCGACCAGACCGAGTTGACGGGCACCAAAGAAGGATGTGCCGAAGGAGAATGTGGTGCCTGCACAATCCACCTCGATGGCACCGCAGTTCTCAGTTGTCTGGTGCCGGCGGGCAGAGCGCACAAGTCGCAGATTACGACAATCGAGGGACTTGCCACAGGTGGTGCCCTCCACCCGCTTCAACAGAGCTTCATCGACTGTGCAGCGGTGCAGTGCGGCTATTGCATCCCGGGGTTTTTGATGGCGGGAGCGGCATTGCAGGCCAGCGATCCCAACGCCGACAACGACGCGGTCAAGCAGGGACTCTCCGGCAATCTCTGCCGTTGCACCGGCTACTACGCCATTGAGGCTGCGTTTGACGTGACACGCCACGCGGGGGTCAATTCGTGAGTCTCGGTGAAGCGGTAGCAAAACCCGACGCACACGGGAAGGTCACCGGCGAGGCAATCTACGCCGGTGACATCGCTGATGCTGAAATGTTGCACGCCAAGGTCGTGTTCACCGACCAAGTCCATGCTCGCATCACTTCTCTCGACATCAGCGCTGCCGACGCGTTACCCGGTGTGCATCTGGTGTTGACCGCCGCCGATGTGCCGGTGAACGAGTACGGGTTGACCAAGTTTGACCAGCCGGTCCTGGTTGGGCCACGTAGCTCGGGTCGAGCATCGGTGGCGGCCGATGTTTCGCGCTGGGAAGCCGACCATCTAGCAGTGGTTGTGGCGGACACAGCCGATATTGCGTTAGCTGCGGCTCAACTCATTGTCGCCGAATGGGAGCCCTTAGATGTGGTAGCTGACCTGGACGCGGCGCTGAAACCGGGGGCAACTCTGGTCCACCCCGAAGTTGGCATCGGTTCCAATGTCTACGCGCATCTAAAGATCCGCAAAGGTGACACAACCGCTGCCTTCGCTGACGCCGTGCATATTGTGGAAGGCACCTACGAGTATCCCTATCAGGAGCATGCCTACCTTCAGACCGAGGCCGCTGTTTCCTACATCGACGCCGAAGGCAGGGTCACCGTCGAGACCGCCGGTCAGTGGACTCACGAAGATCAAGAACAAGTGGCCCACGCGCTCGATCTCCCCATTGAACAGGTGCGCATCATCTACAGGGCTATCGGCGGGGCTTTCGGCGGTAAAGAAGACATGAGCCTGCAAGTGGTGATGGGGCTGGTTGCGTTGCGACTGCAAGAGGCCGGAACAGCTCGACCGATTCGCTGCGAATGGAGCCGTGAGGAGTCGATTGTCGGGCATCACAAACGCCACCGAGGTAGGGTCCACACCCGCTGGGCCGCGGCTGCCGACGGCCAGATTCTTGGGGTGGAAGCGGAGGGTTGTCTCGACGCCGGCGCTTACAACTACACCTCCAACAAAGTGCTCGGAAACCTGCATCTCAGCGTGTCAGGTGCCTACGTGATACCGAATGCCTGCATTGATTCACGGGCCGTTTACACGAACGCGCCGCCGGGTGGAGCATTCAGGGGTTTTGGCGGGCCGCAAGGCACCTTCGTGGCTGAGATGCAAATGAACAAGCTGGCTGAGCTTGCCCGTATCGATCCTGTCGAGATCCGTCGCCGCAACATCTTGGTGGACGGATCGCTTGGGATCACCGGCACGGAGATGCCTGCTGGTGTGAGTCTCGGAGAAGTCGTCGAGGCTTGTGCGGACGAGGCCAACTGGTCAGAACCGCTGCCGGAACCTCGAGCCGCTTCGGTGTTCAGCTCCCTTGCGCCTTCGACGAAAGCGCTCAGGCGGGGCCGCGGCTTTGCCTGCGCCTATAAGAACATCGGCTTCTCGTTCGGGTTTCCCGAACGAAGCGAAGCAACCATTGTCCTGCATGAAGACGACGGATCACTCGGTGCCGACACCGAGTTCCCGGCATCCGCGGAACTTTTTTTGGCTGGCGCTGACGTGGGGCAGGGAGCTCACACCGCTTTCCTGCAGATGACTGCCGAAGCGACCAGCGTGCCTTCCGAAGCGATCGAGGCGAGATTCTCAGACACCGCGACCAGTGGGGATTCGGGTTCGGCATCGGCGTCTCGACTCACCTGGATGACCGGCAATGCCATCTTGGGCGCCGCAGAGGAAGCAGCAAAATCCTGGCTCAACGGAGATCGCCCTGCCATCGGCGAGTTTCGCTACGTTCCCCCTCCCACCGAGGGGCTTGACCCCGATGGCTTGCAACCCACGACACCGAACTTCGCGTACGGCTACGTGGCAGAAGCGGTGGACTTGTCCGTCGACATCGAAACCGGCCACATCGTGGTTCACGATGTTGTGTGTGCGGTCGATGTGGGCCGTGTCGTGAACCACGCTCTGGTTGTCGGGCAGGTCGAAGGCGCGGTCATCCAGGCTCACGGTTACGCATTGTCGGAGAATCTGCAGGTAGTCAATGGGCGGATACTCAATCCGCGATTCAGTGGCTACCTGATACCCGGGATAGTGGACATCCCCGAGCAGGTTCGTTCTGTGCTTCTTGAGATTCCCGACCCTCGTGGTCCTTTCGGCTTGCGGGGCATGGCCGAGATGCCGTTTATTCCCTACGCGCCCGCGATTGCGGCGGCGCTTCACGACGCCACCGGTGTCTGGTTCGATTCTTTCCCGCTGACCCCCGCCCGTGTCCTAGAGGGCCTGACTTCCGGCAACAAGACCGCCTACGGTTTATGATCTGATGTCTGTGCGAGCACCCAGAATCATCGTCGTTAGATGATGAACCTTCTGCACCGATTCAGCGGGAGCCTCATCCCTCTCGCAGCGGCGCTGGCCGCACTTGCTGTTGGCGCGGTTGTGATTGTGGTGCTTGGGGCCAACCCCCTCGTCGGCTACGGAGAACTCGTCAAGGGTGCGTTCGGCAGCGGTGACGCTCTCGCCGATACGGCCGTTAGGGCTATGCCGTTGCTGTTGGTGGGTACCGGTATCTGTATCGCCTTTCGCGCCAGTGTCATCAACATCGGCGGTGAGGGTCAGATAGTTGCGGGCGCGCTGCTTTCAACGGTCACCGCGTTGGCTGTACCCGGCCTTCCAGCGATTGTTCTGATTCCGGTTGTCATGCTGGCGGGAATCGTCGGCGGCGGGATATGGGGGGCGATTCCTGGCGCGTTGAAGGCCTATCTCGGTGTCAACGAGATCCTCTCCACCATCATGTTGAACATCGTCGCTATACAGGTGATGAACTACCTGTTGCGCGACCCTTTGATCGACCCCCTCGAAATCGAACGGGGGACACGCATCCCGCAGACCGAGCGTTTGTCGGAGAACGCTGATCTGCCGATACTCATTGAGGGAACCCGTCTTCATCTCGGCGTTGTGATTGCCCTGCTTGCCTCCGTGGTGGCTTGGGTCTTTTTATGGCGCACCACGGTCGGGTTCAAGACCCGTGCAGTAGGGCACAACTCCGCAGCCGCCAACTACGCGGGCATGCCCTTCAAGCGCATGACCATGTTGGCACTCACCTACTCGGGAGCTATGTGTGGTCTAGCTGGCGCTGTGCTGGTGTTCGGAAGCCAGTCACATCGCTTGATCACCGATGGATCGTCGCTGGGGTTCACCGGATCGGCCGGGTTCAACGGGATCGTTGCCGCGCTGTTCGGTGGTCTTCACCCGCTTTGGACAATCCCGTCGTCGTTCTTGTTTGGAGGGTTGCTCGTTGGTGCCAATGCCATGCAACGGGCGATCCAGATCCCGTCGGCGTTGGTTATCGGTCTCAACGGGTTGATTGTGGTGTTTGTCGTGAGTAGCACCAGCGTGCGAAACCGTCTCCGCCAAGCGATGGAGATCTCCCGCATGCGAACCCACGACGACACCACCGCGGCTCCGTCCACCCCGTCATCTGCGGCTGAGGGTGAGGAGGGTTCTGCGGCTCCGTCGGCCCACTCCTCAGTCTCTGAGGGTGATGCCGGGTCTGCGGCTCCGTCGGCACCAATACAGACTCGACTTCCCGATGAGTGAATTCTTTACGCTGTCGGTGCTGGTGGCCACGTTTGCATCGGCGATGCGCCTCGCTACGCCCTACTTGCTTGCGGCCCTCGGCGAGACCGTGGGCCAACGCAGTGGCGTGTTGAACCTCGGTGTGGACGGCGTGATGCTGCTGGGAGCCTTCTTCGCCTACTGGACAGTCTTGGAAACCGACTCGCGCCTACTGGGCGTGGCCGTGGGTCTTGCGGTAGGGCTGATAATGGGAGTTGCGTACGCGACTGTGACTCTGGTGTTCAAGGCCGAACAAGGAATCAGCGGTATCGGCATCTACCTGTTCGGCTTGGGTATCAGCGAATTGCTGTTCCTCAAGCAGGTCGGCACGCCACGCGGCATCCCATCGTTTGATGATGTAAAGATTCCGCTGTTGGGTGACATACCCCACATCGGTGAGATGTTCTTCAACCACAGCCTGCTCGTTTACCTGGCGGTCCTGTTGGTCCCTGCACTGACGCTCATTGTCAATCGCACAACGGTGGGGCTCAACATCCGAGCAGTCGGCGAAAGCCCCGAAGCGGCCGATTCTCTCGGGGTCAGCGTTTACCGGACCCGGGCGATCGCGATGCTGATCGGAAACGGAATGGCCGGACTCGCCGGCGCTGCGCTGACCATTGAACTAGGTACGTTTCAGAACAACCTCACCAACGGGATCGGCTTCATTGCCGTGGCGCTTGTCTACTTCGGGGCTTGGCGCCCGGTGGGTGTACTGGCGGGGTCCCTGCTCTACGGGTTGATAACGGCGACCGTGACACAGTGGAAAACACTGGGTATTGTCACGGGGGCGACAGCTAGTCTCACCACCATGGCACCTGCTGTCCTTACCGTGATCGCGTTAGCGATCATTGCACGCCGGGCCGCTGATCAACCCGCAGCGCTCACGGTTCCATTCAGTCGCGACGGGTGAAACCGATTCGTCACGAGTTCCCAGGAGGGGAAAAAATGAAAAAAACATTAATATTTCTTGTAGCGTTGCTCGCCAGTTTGAGCCTTGTAGCCGCGTCGTGTGGAGACGATGAGGATCCTGCGGCTTTAGCTGAACGCGATTGCGATACCGGTAGCGAAGGTGAAGGAATTCGTGTTGCGATTGTCGCACCAAGCGGCGAAAATGACTTGGCCTTCACGCAGAGCATCGTCGACGGTGTCGACTGTCTCGATGGAGTATCTGAGGTGGCTATCACACCAGGAACCTTCATCGTTGAAGATGCTGGTGTGGCATTGCGTCAGTACGCCGAGGATGGCTATGACCTCGTGGTCGGCCATGGCTCGCAATACGGCGGGTTGGTCGAAGAGATCGCCGGCGACTTCCCCGACACCGCATTTGCCTGGGGTACCGCGGTTGACACGTTCGGTCTACCGAACGTGTCTGCCTATACGGCCGCCTCAGATGAAGGTGGATACGTGCTAGGTGTGGCTGCCGCAGAACTCGGTAGCAATGTCGGCATTGTCGGACCGATCGAGGTCGGTGATGCGAAACTGTATGTGGATGGTTTCCGGCTCGGGGCAGAAGCCGGGGGCGCGGAAGTCAACGTCGTCTACATTGAATCGTTTGCCGATGTGCAACTCGCCTCTGAGACTGCGACAGGATTCGTTTCCAACGGCGCGGACATTCTGACCGGCACCGCTCAGATGACGGTCGGAGCGATCAGCGTCGCCCAGAATGAAGACGTCCTGTGGTTCGGCACGCAGTCGAACCAGACAGGTGCCGCGGCAGACGGAGTTGTGGCGGCGAACCAGGTCTATCGCTGGGAAGTTGCTCTACAGCTACTTGTTGATGACATCAATGACGGCGTTCTTGGTGGCTCAAGCTACGAGATCAACCTGGAGAACGGTGGTCTCGGAATTGAGTACGGCAACTGGGATGTACCGGACGACATCACGAACTTGGTGAACTCCACCATCGAAGCGGTGATTGAAGGCGAAGTAACGACCAGGGTCGGCTGAGCCGATTGATCATGTCGGGGGCGCGCCAGCAGCGGCGCGCCCCCGACAACTTTCTGCCACCAACGGTGACTTGGGAAGGTCATGACTGACTCGATGCTTGAAATGAGGGGAATCACCAAGCGGTTCCCGGGTGTGCTTGCCAACGACAGCGTTGATTTCGACGTTCGTGGTGGTGAGGTGCACACGCTTCTCGGCGAGAACGGTGCGGGCAAGAGCACCTTGATGAAGATCCTGTTCGGCCTCTACACAGCCGATGAGGGGACCATCACCTTCGAAGGATCGCCGCTAGAGATCGACTCTCCTGCCGCGGCGATCGAGGCCGGCATAGGCATGATCCACCAGCACTTCATGTTGGTGCCCACTTTCACGGTCACCGAGAATGTTGCTTTGGGGCTCGGCACCTCAGACATGAGCCGGGTGCGTGAACGCCTCATAGAACTGGTCGAAACCTACAGCCTTGAAGTCGACCCCGACGCCTTGGTCTGGCAGCTCGCGGTGGGAGAACGTCAACGAGTCGAAATTCTCAAAGCGCTGTATCGCGATGCCCGTCTCCTGGTCCTAGACGAGCCGACCGCGGTGTTGACTCCCCAAGAGGTCAACGACTTTTTTGTGACCCTCAGGCAGATCGCCGATGACGGTCGCGGTCTCATCTTCATTTCTCACAAACTCCATGAAGTGATGGCTCTATCGGACCGGATCACGGTGCTGCGAGACGGCAAAGTTACGGGATCGACCACTCCAGAGGAGACTTCTCGCCAGCAACTCGCGCAGATGATGGTCGGTCGTCCCGTCAAACTCGCTCCCGACAAACCCCCGGTGTCGGCCGGAGTCCCCCGGCTCGAAATCCAGGGTCTGAGCGTGATGGGTGATCGCGATGCGCTTACGGTGCATGCAGTTGACCTGTCGGTTTCGGGTGGTGAGATCGTCGGTATCGCCGGCGTTTCCGGTAATGGTCAGCGCGAACTCTGTGAAGCGGTGTCTGGGCTGCGTCCTGCCGTGGCCGGTTCGGTGCGCCTCGACGGTCGAGACATCACAGGAGCTTCGCCGAGACAGTGCCGCACGGCTGGACTCGCCTTTGTTCCTGAGGAACGCATGCTGCATGGCGCGGTGGCTGAGTTCAGCGTCACCGAGAACTTGATGTTGCTCAACCATGACTCAAAGGAGTTCTCCCGATGGGGTTTCTTGAAGTTGCCCGCGCTGCGGGAGCGAGCCGGCCGTCTGGTCGGGCATTACGACGTCAAGACCCCGTCGATTGACACTCCTACCAGCGCTTTGTCTGGAGGCAACATCCAGAAGTTGATCATGGCGAGAGAGTTGTCTGCTGAACCGTCTGTGTTGTTGGCAGCGCAACCCACTCGCGGGGTTGACATCGGCGCTGCGGAGTACATCCATGAGCGTCTGATAGCCCAACGGGAACAGGGGACCGCCGTGCTGGTTGTTTCGGAGGATCTCGACGAGGTGATGGCGCTTGCCGATCGCGTGGCGGTAATGTTCGAGGGTTGGATCGTCGCGGTGATCGACCGTTCCGAATGCACCGTCGAGGACCTGGGCCTGTTGATGGCCGGCGCCCAACCCTGACCGGCTCCGCTGGGTTGTGCATCGCTAGGAACACGTATACGTATCATAGTTTACCGTATATGCTTAAGTGGAGATTCAAGTGGGAGCCCACTTATGAAGCAGAAACTGACCGTCACCATCGACTCACAACTTGTACCCGCTGCTAAACGGTTTGCGCGCTCAAGGGGCGAGTCGTTGTCATCGTTGATTGAGCGATCACTGCGCGAGGTTGTCGATGACGAGAGCACCTCGTTCGCATCACGCTGGCGAGGGCAGTTCCGCGCTTCGGAGCGGGACGACGCGCGGTACGCGGCATTGGCGCGCAAGTACCTGCGATGATCCTGCTCGATACCGATGTAGTCATCGACGTTGTTCTCGACCGTGCGCCGCACGCCTCGGCCGCGGTCGAACTCATGGAGCGAATCGAGATTGGGGTCGAGAGGGCTACCGTCGCCTGGCACTCCATCTCGAATCTCTACTACCTCGTCTCGCCTGTGCGGGGTGACGTCGAGACCCGTGACTTCATCGCCGAACTCGTGTCGCTCGTCAGCGTGGCCGGCACCGACACATCGTCGGTTCGTTACGCAGTCAGCCTCCCGATGAATGACTTCGAAGACGCCATGCAAGTCGCAGCCGCTCGTGCCTGCGGTGCGAGATACATCGTCACCAGGAATCTCGGTGACTACGAACGATCACCGATCCCTGCAGCAAGCCCGCAGGATTTTCTCAACTCGCTTCACTAAAGGCCCAGCACAGCCTTGACGTCATCCCAAGGAACGTAGTCATCGTCAACCCGCGCTGCGGCGAGTTCGCGCCGGTCTTCGACATCGTCTGCGTTGTCGACGAGCCGGTCAAAGGAATCAACATCCAAGATGACCGCGACCCGAAGCCCACGCCGAGTCACCGTGATCGGCTCCCCTGACCGGCGTGCCTCCTCAAGCACTTCGGCTAGCCGGCTCCGTGCTTCGCTCACCGCCACCTCGTAGATGTACGAATCGTACATATCAGCGACCAACGGAGCAACTGTGAGGCGCGTCTGCGGAGCGTTGTGACCTCAAGTTCGTCTCGAATGACAATAGTCGTGGCGCATCGCGAGCCCTAGTGTAAGAATACGGCTCGTGGACGAGCTTCGGATCAACGTTGACCGGCTCATGGCCCGGATAGCGGAACTGGCCCAGATCGGCGCGATCGAAAACACTGACGGCTGCGCACGTTTGGCATTGACCGACGAGGACAAAGCGGGCCGGGATCTGGTCATTACCTGGATGCGCGACCTTGGCATGGAGATCACCATCGACGGAATCGGCAACGTCACCGCCGTGTGGGCGGGCCCAGACACCCACGCCTCGCTTGATCCAGTCATGACAGGATCACATATCGACACCGTTCGCACGGGTGGACGATACGACGGCAACCTCGGCGTGTTGGCCGGCCTCGAAGTGGTCGAGACGATCGCCGAGGCTGGACTGTCAACCCGTCGTCCGATTGCTGTGGGATTCTTCACCGACGAAGAGGGATCAAGATTCCCGCCCGACATGTTGGGCAGTCTCGTTTATGTCGGCGGGATGAGTGTCGAAGAGGGACTCGACACGGTGGGCATCGACGGAGCGATTCTCGGCGACGAACTTGACCGCATCGGCTACCGGGGCGGTGCTCCGTGCCCGGCCGCCGCGCCGCATGCGTTTGTAGAACTACATATTGAACAGGGGCCGGTACTGGAAGCCGAAGGAATCACAATCGGGGCTGTGGAGAGCGTTCAAGGCATCAGCTGGACCGAAATCACCATAAAGGGCCAATCGAACCATGCGGGTACCACACCCATGAACCTGAGGCGCGATCCCGGATACGCGGCGGCACGAATCGCCACGTTCGTGCGTGAACTAGCCCTGGAACTGGGGGGTCGCCAGGTGGCGACGGTCGGGCAGATCAAGCTGCACCCCAACCTGGTGAACGTGGTGGCCGCGAACGCCACACTCACAGTTGATCTTCGCAATACTGATGAGATGACGCTGCAGCAGGCAGAAAAACAGCTCGCCGTGTTCTGCGATGAACTGGCCGAAAATGAAAAAGTCACGATCACCTCCAGGTCGCTGGCTCGTTTTGAGCCGGTTTTCTTCGACCCCGAGGTTGTCGACCGGGTTGCTTGCACCGCCGAAGCGCTCGGGCATTCGGTCAAGCGCATGCCTTCGGGTGCCGGGCACGACGCGCAGATGCTTGCCCGGGTCTGTCCAACCGCCATGATCTTCACCCCAAGCTGGATGGGCCTTTCGCACAACCCCTTCGAGTACACCGAACCAGACGACATCGCGGCTGGCACCAACGTTTTACTACATGTCCTGAGAGGCTTAGCCGACGGAGACGGGTAGACCCATAGGTAGAGAAGAGAAGCTATGACCACATTTGAACTCAACGGAACCGCGGTCACCATCCGCGGAAAGCATCCACATCTACTGAGCGCTCTGCGCGAAGAACTAGATGTCACGTCACCCAAGGACGGCTGTTCGCCTACTGGACAATGCGGTTGCTGCACCGTGCTGATTGACGGTAGAGCTCGGGTTGCATGTCAGGTCAACCTCGACAAGATCGAGGGACGCGCCATCACCACACTTGAAGGCATGGACCCGGACGAGGTTGATCGCATGGCTCGTGCCTTTGCGGCATGCGGTGCGCTGCAGTGTGGATTCTGCACACCAGGAATCGCGGTTCGGGCCAAAGCGCTGATAGATCGCAAGGGATCGGCGCTTACCCGCGAAGAGGCATCCCGTCACCTTGGTGGACACCTGTGTCGTTGCACCGGCTACATCAAAGTGCTTGATGCTGTGGAGGCACTGGCCTCAGGCAACATTCCCGAACTTGTCAAGCCCGGTGGTATCGGAAGTTGCGGTGTCAAATACGAAGGTCTCGAACTGGCAGTCGGGCTGCGTCCCTTCATCGACGACATGCGACCTGAGGGTCTGCTGCACGGCGCCTTCAAACTCGCCGATCACGCCCGTGCCGACGTCATCGCTATCGACACCAGTGCTGCTGAAGCGGTTGAGGGAGTCGAGCGGGTGCTCACCGCAGCCGATGTTCCCGGGGTGCTTCGCGTGGGTCTCATCCACAAGGATTGGCCCATCTTCATCCCCGTTGGAGGTCGCACCAGCTATCTCGGCGATGTGATGGCGATGGTGGTCGCCGGTGACCGTGAAACGGCCCGGGCTGCTGCGGAACTCGTAGACATCACGTACGACGTGCTGCCGCCCATGGTTCACCCTGCCGACGCGGTTGCCTCCGACGAGGACGCCGTATGGGGGTTGGACGGCAACGTGCTGTCGAGATCTGTTTATTCACGTGGCGACACTGAAGCCGCTCTGGCAAGCGCGGCCCATGTCGTGCGTGAAACGTTCCAAACGCAGCGCATCGACCATGCTTTCGTAGAACCCGAATCCACCCTGGCTTTGCCTGATGACAACGGCGACTTGATGGTCTACAGCGGGGGGCAGGGAATCTGGGACGACCGCAACGACATAGCGGCCATTTTGGATGTTGACCCCGACCGGATCACCGTCGAATTGGTATCCAATGGTGGCGCTTTCGGGGGCAAGGAGGACATGTCGAACCAGGGCCAGACAGCGCTGGCGGCATGGCTGTTGCAACGTCCCGTCAAGACGACCTTCTCCCGTGAGGAATCGCTGCTCGTCCACACCAAACGTCATCCGATCCGCATGGAGTATCAGGCCGGCTGCGACGCCGACGGCAAGCTCGTGGCCTTACATACGCGGATGCTCGGTGACTCCGGGCCGTACGCGTCGGTGGGGATGAAAGTGCTTGAACGAGCGGCGGGCCATGCCAGCGGCCCCTATGTTGTTCCCAACATTGACGTCGAAGCGATAGCGGCCCGTACCAATAACTCGGTGGGTGGTGCGTTTCGTGGTTTTGGGGCGAACCAGGCACAGTTCGCCATGGAGGGGGTCATGGACCGGCTCGCCGACGCGGTCGGAATCAGTGCCTGGGAGATGCGACAGCGCAATGTGGTTGAACCCGGCGAGATCTGGGGGCCCGGGCAGATCATGGACGACGGCTGCCTAGGTGCACAAGCCTGCTTGGACGCGATCAAACCTGCTTTCGACGCTGCGGTTGCTGCCAACAAGCCGGTTGGTCTGGGCCTGGGCCTCAAGAACTCCGGTTTGGGGAATGGCTTCAAGGAGGTCGCTAGGGCGGTGATTCATTTCCGTGAAGACGGTCAGGTGGAGGTCCGGCACTGTTGGACCGAGATGGGCCAGGGGGTTCACACGGTTGCGTTGCAGGTGGCGGTCGAAGAACTGGCTATCGACCCGGACCGGATCGAGGTGATTGTGGACACCACCCGTGAGCTGGGAGCGGGCCAGACAACCGGGTCACGAGGCACTTTGATGGGTGCAGGATCGGTGCAGGACGCTTGCCGTGCAGCTTTGGCGGACGGTTGCAAGGTCGGTGTCGATTACGAGGGTGAGTACCGAGTGGATTGGACCAACTCATTGTCGGATGGAGTTGAGAACCCGATCATTCACTCCACTTTTGGCTACGCGGCGCAGCTTGTTGTGCTCGATCCTGACACCGGTTTGGTAGAGCGTGTTGTTGCTGCACACGATGTGGGACGAGCTGTCAACCCGATACTGTGCGAAGGCCAGATCGAAGGTTCTGTCCATATGGGTTTGGGCTATGCCCTCACCGAAGGATTCCCCTGCGACGAGGTTGGCATGCCCGACAACATGACTTTGCGCAGCCTGGGAATTATCCGTCCCAAGGACATGCCGCCGGTTGATGTGATCCTTGTCGAGTCGGCCGAACCCAACTCTCCCTACGGGATCAAAGGCGTCGGCGAGATCGGATTGGTTCCGACAGCGGGAGCGGTTGCCACAGCCATTCGCAACTTCGACGGCGAATGGCGAACCGAATTGCCAATGGCGGCTGACTCCAACCGCGAGCGCGCACTGGCGTGGCAGTAACAGCAGGGCTTGCGGCCAACCAGACCCACGGGTTGGTCTGCGCGCATCATCACCTGTATTCGGCTCTCGCCCGCGGGATGCCGGCGCCACCGCGTACTCCGGGATCGTTTCTCGACATTCTGGAACTGGTTTGGTGGCGCCTTGATCGAGCCCTCGACCTTGACACCATCGAATGGTCCGCCAAACTCGGAGCCCTTGAAGCTCTGGAACGGGGCACCACCTGCATCATCGATCACCACGAGTCGCCTACGGCTATCGAAGGCTCCCTCGAAGCGATCGCTGCGGGTTGCGCTGAAGTCGGTGTGCGGGTCAACACCTGCTTCGGGGTCACCGACCGTCACCCCGGTTCTTTCGACTCTGGTGCCATTGACCCTGGTGGCCGTGACCCCGGCGGCTTCGACCCCGTCCGGCGACCGCACGCCTCAACCGCAAAGCGTCTGCCCGTCGGTGGGTTCGACTCCGACGGCTTCAACCCGGCCGGTCCGATGACGGAAGGTGCACGCCGCGGGTTGGCAGAGAACCGCCGCCACCTTGAGAGTGGGGCCGCGGGGATGGTTGGCGTGCACGCCGCCTTCACCTGCACGGACGAGACGCTTGCTGCTGCGGCCGAACTGGCTGAGGAGTTCGATGTGGGTGTGCACATCCATGTTGCCGAGGGAGCGGCCGACCAGGGCGCTGCGGCTCGGCTCGCGCCGCTGGCCACCGACAATTGGCTGATCATCCACGGAGTTCACCTTCCAGACGACCACGGCTTGGCCGGCACTCTGATCCACAACCCCCGCTCCAACATGAACAACGCAGTCGGGTACGCCCGGCCCGTGCGTTTCGCGAATCCCACCGGGCTCGGAACCGATGGGATCGGCGCAGACATGATCGATGAGTTCAGGGTCGCGTACGTGCGCATGCGAGAGGATGATGTGACCGCCGGCCCCGACGCTGCCTGGGACATGTTGGAGGTCAACCAGGGCCTCTTCGCCGAGAGTCGCAACGATGTTGTGACCTGGAACTACGACGACATGGATCCGTGGCGCCTGGCCTTCACCACGGGCGTGACCCCGCGCCATATCACTGTTGACGGTGAAACGGTGATGGCCGACGGTCGTTTGACTAATGTCGATCCGGTTGAGATTCGGGCCAAAGCCGCCGAAGCCGCTCAACGCCTTTTCAAGAAACTGGAGAACCTGCCATGACCCAGCCTGTCGCCCTCTACATGCAGGATGCGCGCAGCATCCGTGACGCCATGTCCCATGTCCAGTACGCCGAGGAGCGGGGGTTCGACGCCGTCTGGCAGGCGGACTCACGCCTGGTTCGAGAGGTGTGCGTGCCGATGGCCGCCTTCGCTTCCACGACCGACACCATCAAGATCGGCAGCGGTGTGGTTGACTGTTGGACTCGCAACCCCGCACGGCTGGCGTCAACCTTTTCAACCCTCGACGATCTGGCCCCTGGACGCATCATCTTGGGCCTGGGGGCCTGGTGGGATCCTCTTGCCGCCAAAGTCGGGATCGAACGGTCTCGCCCGCTGCGGGTGATGCGTGAGGTGGTTGAGTCGTGCCGTGCCCTGCTGGCCTGCGACGGGCCGGTTGACTACGACGGCTACTTCGTGCACCTCGACGGTGTTGAACTCGACTATGTGCATCAAGAGCGTCGAGCCAAAGAAGTGCCGATCTATATCGGTGCGACCGGCATGAAGATGATGGAACTGGCAGGCAAGATTGCCGACGGCGTCGTCTTGAACTACATGGTCGAACCCGCCTACAACGACAGGGCTATGGACGCGCTGGAGGCAGGCGCTGCAGCGGCGGGCCGTGATCTAGACGACATCGACCGGCCTCAGTTGATCGTTTGTTCCGTCGACGAAGATCGCCAGGTCGCTTTGGACGGCGCCCGTCTGCTGCTGACCCAGTATTTGGGTCAACAGCCGCACATCATGGCTGCTAGCGGGGTGTCTGATGAGCTTCTCAATGACATTCACCAAGTGCTCACCTGGCCCGCCACGCACGAACAAATAGTGGCAGCCTCGAAACTCGTGCCCGACGATGTGGTTCAGCGCTGCACGGCCTCCGGTACCCCCGAAGAGGCTGCCGCCAAAGTGTCGGAGTACATCGCCAAGGGCTGCACCACCCCAATCCTCTACCCACTCGGCCCCGACGTGCCTCTAATGATCGACACCTTCGCCAACTGGTCAAGCTAGCTGAATGTCGTGATTGCGTGGCTGCCCGACAACGGAAACCCGCGAATTTGTAAAGTAGGGAGCTGCGAATTTGTAAACTATCATGCTGCGAAATTGACAAGTAGGGCTATAGTCGGAAAATGAAGACTGTCGCTCGACACATCCAGTCAGAGATCGAAGAAGCGCTGGACTATTCCCGCGTGGTCATGTTGCACGGTGCCCGCCAGAGCGGAAAATCAACACTGGCTCAGATGATCGCCAAGGACCGCCGAGGCACATACGTATCACTGGACGACGATGATCTACGTGAAGGGGTGCTAACCGACCCGGTCGCCTTCTTGGCCAGCCAGAGCTATCCGCTGGTCATTGACGAGGCCCAGCGCGGCGGCGACCGGATGATCGTCGCGGTGAAGCGGCTCGTAGATCAGGAGAGGACCCCTGGGCGTTTTCTGTTGACCGGGTCTACCAACTTCCTGACCGTGCCCAACATCAGTGAGTCCCTCGCCGGCCGAGTGCAGATTTTTCGCTTGTCGCCACTGTCCGAGACAGAATTGGTCGGTACACGCTCCAGCGAGATCGACAGTTGGTTCGAGGGCGGCCCCACGCCGTCTCCCGCAACCGACCTCACACGGGCCGACTACTTCGCCCGCGTCTGCCGGGGAGGCTACCCGGAGGTCATTGACCTGAACCCGAACCAGCGGCAGCACTGGTTTGCCAGCTACGTAGAGACGGTGGTCCAACGCGACATCGCCACGCTCGCCGATATACGTAAGGCGGCCTCGCTGCCGCGCCTGCTGCGCTGGGTCGCCTCCTGCACCAGCAATCAGATCAACCAGTCGGATGCCTCGCGGGACCTGGAGGTGAGCCGCTCAGTGGTCACCTCATACCTTGAATGGCTTGAGACCGTCTTCTTGATACACGAAATCCCAGCGTGGTCTCGGAACCTCTCGTCGCGCACATCCCGCCGACCTAAAGTCCACATCACAGACAGTGGACTGGCCGCCGGCCTCATCGGAGTCAATCTCGATGCACTGGCATCACCCACCGCTCCCGCCTCGGGGCCGCTACTGGAAACTTTCGCCGTGAACGAGATCGCCCGCCAGCTTGCCGCCTCACCCCATAGATACACACTCCACCACTGGCGCAACCATCAAGACCGTGAACATAGGGGCCGCGAGATCGATCTCATCATCGAAGCTCCCAACGGTGATGTCGTAGCGGTTGAGATAAAGGCGACCAGTTCACCCTCGGCCGATGCAGTCAACCATCTGCGCTGGTTACGTGACAAACTCGATGCCTCCAACCCGGGCACCTTCCGCGCGGGCGTTCTTCTCCACACCGGGCCCTTCACCCTGTCTGCGGGCGACCGCCTTCATCTCCGCCCCCTCAACTGCCTCTGGTCCTGATAGCAGTTTGCCCGATCATTGGCGCTCGCTAACCTTCCGAAATCCGCCCTGGTTCGTGCTGATCGCCGGTGCTGTGTTGTTGCCGGGCGCTGTGTTGTTGCCGGGCGCTGTGTTGTTGCCGGGCGTAGCCGGAGCCGCGACTGGTTTTCGATGGGGGCAGCGGGTGGTTAGCGGCGGATACCCGTGCTGTGTTGTTGCCATGCGTAGCCGGAGCCGTGGCTGCTAGCGCCGAATACCTGTGATCAAGACGGCAGAATTGTCGGTGGGGGAGATGGTGCCTTGGCGGACTGCCGCTAGCAGACCTGCGTAGCCGGCGCTGCCGGTGTGGTCTGCGTTGTAGCCGGCGGTGCGGACGCGTTGGTTGGCGGACTCGATGTCGTCTTCGCCGGCTACCACTGACGAACCGCCGGTGAGTAGCAGTGCACGGGCCACTCCGAGCCAGTCATAGGTGACATCGTCGAGTATGCCGGTGGCAGCCGACGACGGATCTGGCCACGGAGTCATCAGCTGCTCGGCGTGTTGCTCAGCGAGACTCAGGCGTTCGTCCACGCTGGCTGCGGTGGGTATCTGCGACCATGCCTTCTCAAAGGGAGCACATTGTTGGGCTTGCACCGCCCAGACACGAGGCACACGTTCGAGCGGCCCGAGTGCGGCACCCTCAAGCAGACCGATGGCGCAGCTGGTGAGCAGTGCACCGCCGCCGACTTGCACCAGCACATTGTCCACCGAGTCGGCTCCGAGTTGGTCGGCCAACTCCCAACCGATGGTGCGACCGCCGTCGAGCGTCCACAGATTCTCCGTGGCTTGAACACCGAAAGGCAGCGCACCGCCTTCCACCGCTTCCTGGAAGCGCAACATGGTCGGGTCGCCCGACTCGCCGCTGCGACGTTCACAGACATGGATGGTGGCTTCCAGATTGTCGAGCACCGACACAACTTTAGGATCGGCCCAAGTCGGGATGAAGACATCGATCGGGCGGTTGGCGGCCCGGGCCACGGTGGCAGCACCAAGTGCGGCATTGCCGCATGAGGAGATGGCGAGCCGAACATCGTTGGCCACGGCATCGACTGCCAGATGCAACAGCAGGCCCATAAGGTGACGGGCTTTGTGGGAGCCGCCCACATTGCCGGTCTCATCCTTGGCAAACACTGGTGCTTGTGAAACTGCGCCAAGCGAATCGACCCAGCGGGCGGGAGTCGTCACGAAACCGGTTCCAGCCACTTTGTTGACCGAATCGTCGAGGGCGTGGGTCATGGCGACGAAGTCGTCATCGTTCAAACCAGCATCGATCCAGCGATGCCACGACCACAGCAGTTGCCGGTAACGCAGAAACGGGTTCGTCTCGGTGCGCTCGGCGGTCGGCCAGGATGCGCCTTTTGGTGTTTCGAGCCAGGAAGGCGTCATCGAATCGCTGCCATCGAGTTCTAGACGGATACGCCCGTGGCGGCGTTGAACTCGTCGATCATTGCGTCCCAGCCGGGGGCCATTGTCTGGAGATGGTTCCAAAAGCCCTGGTCACGACGTACATCGAAGTCTTCAATGCTCACACCCTGCTGTTCGACCCAGGTGTAGTAGCCGAGGTTGAAGATACGGTTGCGTCCCACCGAATCGAGTTCTTCGAGATGCTCGGTGTCGGCTCCGATCAGGTGTTGGGCCACGATCTCCGCGGCGTGGATCTCACCGAAACCGTCGGCGTATTCGGCCGCTAGGAGTTGCTCTTTTTCGCTGACATACAGCTCGGAGCCATCGGTGGCCACCGAAATCACCACATCGTCGTGGCCCAAGTCGAGCTGCTTGGCGGTTTTGATGGCAGCCAACATGTTGCAGATTGAGGAAAAACCGAAGTGGCGCAGCTGATCGACGATCTCAGCGTCAACACCTAGCCGCTCAATCAGGTAGCGCTTGCCAGTATCAGTAGTGAACACCAGATTGAGCCCGTCGGTTGCCTCGTCGCTGATGCCTGCCACGATGTCGGTGTTCATCACGTTGTGAATCAGTGGGATGTGCTTATCGCCGATCCCCTGGATGTTGTGCTCGCCGTATCCGTTGTAAAGCATGGTCGGGCATTCAAGCGCCTCAACCGCCACGATCTGGGTACCGAAATCGTCCTTTAGCCGGTCACCGGTGGCCAAAGTTCCAGCCGATCCCGATGCCACCGTTACCGCGGCCAGACGAAGCTGGGGATCATCGGTCAGCATGGACCTGAACACATGACCGAGAGCCTGCCCGGTCACCGTGTAGTGACCGATGTGGTTGGCGAACTCCGAGAACTGGTTGAGGATGAAATTGCCGGGGTCCTTGTCGAGTTCGTTGCAAGCGTCGTAGATCTCTTTGACGTTGCTTTCTGACCCAGGTGTACGAATGACATCGTCGGGGTTCGGGACCCAAGCATCGAGCCAGTCGAAACGTTCTTGCGACATGTTCTCGGGCAGCACAGCCACGCCTCGGCTCTGCATCAGTCTGGAGATAGCGATCCCACCCCGCGCGTAGTTTCCAGTGGACGGCCAAATGGCTCGATGACGAGTCGGGTCGAACTGGCCACTGACGACCCGAGGCACCAAGCAGGAATACGCCGCCAGCACCTTGTGAGCCCCGATCATGGGGAAGCGGTTGCCGAACACCAGCACGATCCGGGCGTCGACTCCGGTCAACTCGCTTGGCAATACGACATGCTCGGGAACTTCGACCTGCCCAGCGCTGTCCCAGCCGTTGTACCAGTGGACCCGAAACAGATTCAGTGGATGCGCTTCGTTGCGGCCTACCCCGTTGAGCGCGTTGCGTATTTCGGCTGGAATCGTGGAAGGATCGGCGAGCTGCGCAAAGGTCGGAAGCAGAATATTGGCCTCCCGAAACCGTTGGAGCGACCGCTTGTAGCTGTCGCGGTCAACAACGGATTGCAAGAGACCGTATCGGGCGGAATCGATCGTATGAACCATGGCCTGAGACTATCGCTTGCGCAACAATCGCATCAGCCGTCGATCAACCAAGCGAAGACAGCCGTGGGTACCGCCACAAGCTGGGGATCGTCAAGGTTCACCTCCGTGCGGGTGGCGACAATGCCCCTCCACGGGGAAGCTCTGATGGTACGACCGGCAGTGCCGCGCCAACCGCGGTCAACAACTATATATTTTTGGCACCCTACGGCATCAAAATATATAGTTTGTTATGCCATAGTAGACATACGATTCTGCCGTGGTGTAGCTGAAGGAGCCGCTCCCCGCGCGAGTAAGAGTGCAGAGGCACCTGTCGGTTGCGCCCGACGCGTGGACCGGACCGGAAGGCCGACCCATGTGTGGGACAGACTGTGGGACAGATAGGCAATAGCGACATTCTTAGGCGGTTGACACTCCTTGGCGAAGCGCTCGCAGACCGCGGCGGCCTGGTCGGGATCGGCGGCCAGCTTGAGAGCCTTGGGCCTGGCCGCGCGGTGCCTGCCCAACCGCTCCGCGATCTGAACGGCGCTGATCCCCGCCTGTGCCATCGCCTCGACCCGAGCGCGTTCGCCGTGATGCAAACGCCGTGCCATACCGAAAACTTTGGGAATTACAACCCTAAGTAACCAGCGGTTGGGTCAGTTGTCGTCGTCAGTTTGGAGGTAGCGCCATTCGTCGGGGGTCTTGGGTGGGGTGGTGACGATGGCGTGGGCGATGTTGTGGGGGGTGTCGGGGATCGGGTCGGGCAGGATGCGTTTGGCGGGTCGGCCCTGCTTCTTGTCAGTCATGGCGTCACCGTAGTTGGTTGGCTCAGTACGTAGGGCAGCCGCTTGCCGACCGCGAGGCGGTGCGCCCACCTCGGTAGCGTGCACGGACACCTATGATGACGAACCCCATGAACAAACCAGCACCCGCACCGCCGCCGCCAGCGTATAGATCCCCGCCGCCGCCGAACCCGCGGAACTATGTCTGGGTCGGCGCCGCGATCCTCGCCGGCCTCGCCGGCGGGTTCACCGCAGTGTTCCTCGTGATCATCGGCCCCGCCATCGACGAGCCGCCGGACCCCCACCTCTCCGGGCGCACCGTCGGCCTGGTCGAGCGTGCCATCAGCCACTATGAGCGCAACGGCCTCGCCAGCACCGTCGACCACTACACCGCCGAGTTCCAACGCCAGAGAGGCGGCCGGTACCTGATCCTGCTAGACGACGACGGCAGCGTGCTGCTCAACCCCTACGACGCGCCAGGCGTCGCGGGGGCGTCGCTCGCAGACGCCGTCACCGACGACGGCCGGCCGCTGCTGGAAGCGCTCGCCGAGACCGCCGACGCCGGCGGCGGCTGGGTGTCCACCCACTTCGCCAACCGCCGCCACGACCTCGTCGAGCGTAAGCACCTCTACGTGCTGCCTCACGACGGAATCGTCTTCGTCTCCGGCTACCACGACAGCGCCACCGGGTCGATCTCGTGGTCACCGCCAAGAACCTCCTCCGCGCCGTCGTAGCAGGGCTGCTGCTCGCCGGCTGCGCGGTCATGCCCGCCGAACTGCGGCACCGCCAGAACGACTTACCAGCTACAACGGTTCGCCAGCGGATGCGAGGGGTTCGACGGGACCCTCGTCGGGGTCTGCGATGAGTTCGGCGTACGGCAGACGCCGCCCGATCATCCCCGCCGCAGTCGCCGCCATCATCACGTCGGTGTCGAGCCGACGCCGGTTGTGACGCCCGGCGAACTCAACCACATAGCGGTCTAGGTGCTTCGCGGACATGTGGTGGTGGGTGCCGTGATATCCGCGCTTCAGACCGGCCCAGAACGACTCGACGCCGTTGACGTGGGCCATGCGGTTGACGTACTGGCCGGTCGTGTGGCTCACCGACTTATGCCTTGGCAGTCCCCGGTATGGAGGACTCGTGAGATATCCAACGCTGACACTGAGTGCTTGTCGAGGAGCGGATTAACTCGCCAGACCATCGGCCTGACGGGGACCCGTTAGTGGGTCCAGTTGTTATGGGTGTTTGGTTGTCGGGTTGTTTTGTTGGTGGGGCGTTGGGGCGACGGCTCAGAGTGGTTGGCACACAAGCAGAATCTTGCCAGCCAAGGTGCGGCTTTGGATCAGACGGTGGGCTTCGGGGGCTTCTGCCAGCGGCAACTGAGCGGCGATGCGCACATCCAGTTTTCCTGCAGCTATCCAGCTGAACAGGTCCGCCGCCCGAGCCTCGAGTTCGCTGCGCTCACTGATGAAGCTCCACAGCGTTGGCCGTGTCAGCCACAACGACTTGCTCATCAGATGCAGAGGCGGTTTGGGCTCAACTGGCCCCGAGGCGTTACCGAAGGTCACCATCGCCCCTCGAGGACGCAGCAGTTGAAGGCTGTCGTCATAAACGGCGGCCCCCACTCCGTCGTAGACCACATCAATCGCCTCAGGCCCCACCGCAGCTTCGACACCTGCCACAAGGTCGGTAGTGGTGTAGTTCACGACATGATCGGCACCGGCCGAACGGGCCAACTCGACCTTGGCATCGCTACCCACCGTGGCGACCACCTCAGCCCCGCGCAGCTTTGCCATCTGCACGAGCAACCGTCCAGTCCCACCCGCTGCGGCGTGGACCAGGCAGCGGTCACCAGGACGCAGACGAGGGCAGTCGCTGGCTAAATAATGAGCTGTCATTCCTTGCAACGGAACGGCGGCCGCGACTTCGATACCGATGTCGTCGGGCACCGGGATTGCCACCACGGCGCGCACCACGGTTCGCTGAGCGTAGGAGCCTCCAGAGCCACACCAAGCGACACGATCACCTACAGCGAAACCCTCGGTTTGGTCGCCTGTCGCGAGCACAGTTCCGGCGCCTTCCTGGCCCAGCACCGCTGGCAACGGAAGTTCGTAGAGCCCGCTGCGGTGGTAAGTGTCGATGAAGTTCACGCCGGCCGCAGCCACCTCCACCAGCAACTCACCGGGCCCGGGCTCTGGATCGGCTCGTTCCACGAGCCCCATCACCTCAGGACCCCCAGTGCGTTCTATCTGGACAGCCGAACTCATCATCTCGGTCATACAACTCCGATTGGTTTGGTCTGCGCGAGACCCTTGGGAAGGTTCTCCGCTACGTTCTCAGCGCCTACATGATTGAGCTTCTGCCAGTAGTCCCAAACCGCGGTCTTGAGCGTCTCAACACCACGGTCTTCCCAGATTTCCTTGGTGATCCCAATAATGAAATCAGGTAAATCCCGAAACTTTGGATCGAACCCCTGCATCTCGTCTCCCGTCGAAGCCAGCGCCGGGGAGTATACGCACACATGCAGACTCCACTGTCAACTGCCCCCCGGAGGTGAGGTGTCAGTGAGGGGATTTGGGCCCCAGCAACGAGGAGTCGTTGACCCTGCCGGCCGGAAGATGGCTTGGGCCATCGAGGTACCGACGAGGCCCCCGGTGGTGGACAGCGTGTCGTAGTCGTCAGCCCGTAGGAACTAGGTGCCCGCCGACAACATCCCGTAGATCGTGAAGCCTCGCAGCGAATTACCGAGGCAGTTGTTCACAGTCGGTCTGCGTCCCACGCGGAGGCAGTTGTTCACAGCCGGTCTGCGCCCCAGGCGGCGGGCAGCACTCCTATGCGTGCAGCGACGAACTCGGCGAACGGCTCGATGGTTTGGCCTACGCTCGCCGACTCCAGTGCGCTCATGTACTCGTTCCGGTCGCCCACGCCGAACACGGTCCACGGGTAGCCGCCCGACGCGAGCATTGTGTTCATGAGGAAGCGGGCCAGGCGGCCGTTGCCGTCGGTGTAGGGATGGATGTACACGAAGAAGAAGTGCCCCAAGACGGCTCGAACCGACGGTTCCTCCTCTTCGTCCAGCAGTTCGAACAGCACTGCCATCGCCTCGGGAACGGCCTCCCAACGCGTCGGCACATGGCGCGAACCGCTCAGGTACACCGCATGCTGCCGGTAGCCGCCGAGGTCGCCCGCCCCGAAGAGTCCCGATTCCACCGACGGCGCGAACAGTGAGCGGTACCAGTCGCGGTACCGGTCGCGTGCCAGTGCGGCCGCGTTCGCTCCATTGACTACCTCCGCCACGGCATCTCGCACCTGCTGAAACGTCTGCCAATAACCTCGTGCCGCGAGCGCATCCCGATTGGACGCGTCGTTGGGGTCGGTATCGGGGGTCCACGTTCCCGAGCGGACTCGCTCGATGAGCTCGGGCGTCACCCGGTAGCCCTCGATCGACAGCGAGTGATACGCGTCATATCGATAGCTGTCGTCGACCGCAGCGAGGTAGGCATCAATGTCGGAGAGCGGTCTGGGCGCCTGAGGCATTGCCGCGGCGGCCGCTCCGCGCAGGTCTTCCCACATCACTCGAATCCGCGTCGCGGCGGGCTGCTCTGCGGGCCTCGACAGCCGGACGGGTGCTGCGCTTGCGAACGGCCGGGTCTGGCGAACGGCGTGGCCTGCGCTCGTCATCGCTGCGACCAGTTCGTCGGCGACGTCTGTCCGGCCGACGGTCCTGAACGCCCCCGCCAGGCGCCCCGCGATGGTCGTGTGCGCGCCGTCAAGCAGGCGTCTCAGGAGCCGACGATGATCGGCCATCTGTGTCAGCACGGTCGTGGCCTCGACGGCTTGGGTCCGAAAGAAGCTCTCGGACATGCGCACGAGTGCAGCGTCGGGAGTCAGCAGTCGCAGGCCGTCGTCGTCCACCATCACGTCGGAGCGATGAGGCTCGTTCTTCTGGGCCAGGTGGAACAGGGATGTGTCGAATGGCAGGTTGACGCAGTGGTGGGTCCCTAGAGGCGAGTGGACAATCGCCTGTCTGGGAATCCCATTCGCCCCTGCATGGTGCAGGAGCGAACCTTCGGCGGAGAGGTGCCACGACTCGCCGAAACGCTCTTCGCAATAGCGGGCGCAGAACTCCCAGAAGCAGCTGTACCACATGGTCGATTCTCCAGGCCGAACTCCGGGTTCGGCAACGAAGAACCATCCTTTGGCGGCCCGCTGGACGAAGCCGTTGCGTTCCAAGCGCTCGCGATGGGTGCGCGACAGCTCTGCGGAGCGGAAAACGCGCCGGTCGCCGAGCATGAGCGCCAACTGCTCAAGGGATGCGGCCAGTTTCTCGTTTGGGGCGGGCAAGGTGCCTCCGGTGCCGAAGTGCTTGTCGCACGGCTCGGCTCCAAGGCTAGCCCTCGGCGTACTCAAATCCGCCATTCATGCTGTGCCCAAATCCGCTAATTCTGTCGTGCTCAAATCCGCCAATGACGACGTGCTGTGGGTGGCGAGCCGAAACAGTCAACATGCGATTCACATACGGTTGTGACGACATGGACCCGGTCGATGAGATTCCGCATGGGTGGTTCGTGGGTGACGTTAACGGACGGGTGCTATACATGGAGACTTGTGGAGGTGCTAGTGAATCACCGGGCTCTGGCTCATGCACTTGGACTAGGCAATAGGATGCATCGTCCGGCTGGGAACAGGCTACGGCACCCGCCGAGACGTGACAGGACGGATCACGTGGACCAGACTGCCCGGACTCCAGCGGGTTCGCTCCGGTATCGACACCGTCGGTGTATCTGGTGTTCGGCGTTGTGTGTGACGGCACTCGCGGTGTTTGTCGGTTGTAGCCAGGACGCAACATCGACGGGCCCGCCACAAACCGTCGCCGATCCCGTAGACCCGGTCGTGATCTACCCCACAGACACGGTCGTGGTCGGCCCCTCAGACACGACTGATACGGTCGTGCAGGAGCCTGCTGGTGGTGATGGTGTGGCCGAGTCGGTCGTGGACGGTTTGCAGTCTGGGGACACTGATGGCGTGGGTGGTCCCTTTGATGCGGGTGTGGGCGATCAGCCGGGTCCGTTGAAGTACAAGGCCGATAGCTACGGGGCTGGGGTCGTTGATCTGGGGATGCATTATTTGCCGGATCGTGATCGTTACGACTTGGACGAGTTCAGTGATGAGGTGGCGGTTCGGGTGGACTCTGTGCTGGTGCGCGACGGCACCGTGAGAGGACTTGTGCAGAACATGTCGCAGGGACTTTTCGCGCGCTCTGTCACGGTGTCTGCTGGAGGCGGCCGTTGGGTGTTTCCGTTGACGGTGCAGCCCACAGAGGTGGTCCCGTTCGTCATCGAGGGCTATGTGGGTCCCGCCGATCCCGCGATGATCGAGTTCGAGGTCACCGCGGAGTTGGCTCCGATTCCCGATCCGATGCGGTCGTTTTACATCACCGATAACCCGGGACCCATCTTATTGCCGTGGGACGAACTGCAGTATCTCTTCCCGGACTTCGCGCTCGGCAGTCCCCCAGAGGGTACGGCAGCGGACCAACCGGTCCGCTACTACGAGACAGTCGTCGTATTGTGGGCTCCGGTATGAGGTTCAATAAGGTGCCCGTGAGTAGATGTCGAAGGCGTGTTGGGGTGTTGGTTGGTGAGGTAACGGGCCGGGATTTGGCGGTTTGTTGGCGAAGGGCGTGGTTCGGTGCCGTGGTTGTTGTGTCGCTGGTTTTGGTGGTGGGTTGTGGTGGTCAGGGTGTTGAGTCTGAGGTTCCGGTGGTTTCGTTTCTAGAGGTCGACGATCAGAGTTGGGAATTGCATGAAGTCGAGGTCGAGGATGTGGCTCCGCCGGGAATCGATGGTGAGAATGGTGAGGGTGTGGGTTTGCCGGGGTTTGATGGTGGGGGTGTGGGGACGCCCGATGGTGATGATGACGGTGCGGGTGATGTGACCGATGAGGCGGTGGTTGGTGTTGTTGGGGAGGGTGAAGTGGGGTTGGTTGATCAGCCGGGGCCGTTGTGGATCGAAATGGGTCTCCCGGAGTCTCGTTTCCAGGTCCCTTTCGGGTTTCGTTGGGAATACGTAATCGTTGATGGTGAGTTTGTCGGTAAGTATTTGGTGGAGTCTCCTAGGGATGAGGTTGTGGTGCTTGTGGATTCGGTGTTGGTGCGTGATGGTGTGTTGCGGGGTTTGGTGCAGAACCTGTCGGAGGAGTTGTTTGCGCGTGGGGTGACTGTGGCAGTTGATGGTAAGGAGTGGGTGTTTCCGTTGACGGTGCAGCCTGCGGAGGCGGTGCCGTTTGTTGTTGAAGGTTATGAAGGACCGGTGGATCCAGGTTTGATCAGTTTTGATGTGGTTGCTGAGTTTGTTTCTGTTCCTGATCCGAGACGGTCGTTTTATGTTGAGGGGCTTCCAGGTCAGTGGGCGGTGTCGTTGGATTTGTTGCGGGCGCAGGAGCCGGATTATGCTGGTGAGTTGCCTCCTGAAGGCACCGCTGATGAAGATTTGGCCGGTTACACAGGATGGGCAGGTTTAGAAGACTTGTTCAGATACTACGCGACGTTGGTTGAGCTTCGGGCGCCGGCTTCTCATCCCAGTATTGCTGATGAGGTGATGGACCTGACGATCAACGATTTGAAGGCGTTTCTTACTAGATTAGATGACGAGGGTAGGGTTTTTGATGTACGTGAACTGGTCCCGTATGCAAGATTCCCGGTCGGTGACCCCGAAGAATATAGGTCTGAGCCGAGGCCGGTAGACCAACTGCCGTTTGGCGGCGGGAGCCGGTTATTTACCGTCGGGTTTGTTCCTGATTCGCGTACTTTCTTGATTACTGTCGGTGGCGTCTATGACGATGCGGAATAGGAACGGCCCGGTGGTGTTGACCGGTTCGGGTTAGCGCAAGATGTTGTCGTCATGGTTCAGGTACCGTGGTGAGGGAGGTTTGACTACTTTGCAGCGGTCGCGGGTTTGGCTGCGTTTGCGGTGGTGTTGGTCCAAGATGTGGCTGGTAGAACTGTTGACAGCGTGGCCGCGTACAGCGCTAGGCAAGAAGCCGCTTCTCTGGCTGCCAGAGAACTCAGAATACACTGGAGAGCAGAATGACCAGCTACACTGCATCGGCGGGTAGGCCGAATGCTCTCGGCGGCGGTCTAGGCAATAGGATGCATCGTCCGGCTGGGAACAGGCTACGGCACCCGCCGAGACGTGACAGGACGGATCACGTGGACCAGACTGCCCGGACTCCAGCGGGTTCGCTCCGGTATCGACACCGTCGGTGTATCTGGTGTTCGGCGTTGTGTGTGACGGCACTCGCGGTGTTTGTCGGTTGTAGCCAGGACGCAACATCGACGGGCCCGCCACAAACCGTCGCCGATCCCGTAGACCCGGTCGTGATCTACCCCACAGACACGGTTGTGGTCGGCCCCTCAGACACGACTGATACGGTCGTGCAGGAGCCTGCTGGTGGTGATGGTGTGGCCGAGTCGGTCGTGGACGGTTTGCAGTCTGGGGACACTGATGGCGTGGGTGGTCCCTTTGATGCGGGTGTGGGCGATCAGCCGGGTCCGTTGAAGTACAAGGCCGATAGCTACGGGGCTGGGGTCGTTGATCTGGGGATGCATTATTTGCCGGATCGTGATCGTTACGACTTGGACGAGTTCAGTGATGAGGTGGCGGTTCGGGTGGACTCTGTGCTGGTGCGCGACGGCACCGTGAGAGGACTTGTGCAGAACATGTCGCAGGGACTTTTCGCGCGCTCTGTCACGGTGTCTGCTGGAGGCGGCCGTTGGGTGTTTCCGTTGACGGTGCAGCCCACAGAGGTGGTCCCGTTCGCTATCGAGGGCTATGTGGGTCCCGCCGATCCCGCGATGATCGAGTTCGAGGTCACCGCGGAGTTGGCTCCGATTCCCGATCCGATGCGATCATTCTACATCACCGATAACCCGGGACCCATCTTATTGCCGTGGGACGAACTGCAGTATCTCTTCCCGGACTTCGCGCTCGGCAGTCCCCCAGAGGGTACGGCAGCGGACCAACCGGTCCGCTACTACGAGACAGTCGTCGTATTGTGGGCTCCGACTTCTCATCCCAGCATCGCTGAGCGGGTGACTGACCAGCGGATCGACGACCTGAGGGTCTATCTCACCAAGATGGGCGACGACGGAAGAGTGACAGACGTTCGCGAACTGGTGCCGTACGTGTGGCTGCCGATCGGCCTAGACGACGACGGCGGCGAGATCTGGGGATGGCCCCGAGTGGACAGACTCCCGTTCGTGGACCCCTACCGGCCAGACCAGCCAGGTAGAGGCAGCCAAGGATTCCTGGTGGGGTTCAAGCCCGGCCCCGTCGGCACCGCTCAATTCGTGCTTACCGTCGGTGGCGTCCACCAAGACGCGAGATAGCACCGACCCGTGGCCGCACACATCGCCGCGTCGAGTGTCGCTGGGAGAACCGCAGAGCGTGTCCATGGCATTCTGGCGCGACGGCACCAGCCAACGCCCACGAGGCGCTGTGCACGCGGCGATGCCGGTCTGACCACATTGGAGTGGCTGTTGGTAGTGGCAGCTGTGGCTGGGTTGGCCGCACTGGCTGTGGTGGTCGTGCAGAACGTGGTGGACGGCACTGCCAAGGACATCGCCTCTCACAGCGCCCGGCAGGAGGCTGCTCAAATTGCGACGTTGGTGCTTACCGAGCGCTGGCAGGCAGAGAGTCCCGACTCGCCATCAAGCGCGGAGCGGATCAACCGTGACTACTCGGCGAAGTGCCGTACTCTGGGGATCATCTACGGTGACATCGACGTTGTTCCCGAGCCGGCACCGGGAATCTACAGATCAAGCACCGGATGGGGGCAAAATGTAGCAGACCAGCCGTCCTGCAATCTGGTATAGCAGCACGGGTCCGCACTGCAACTGGCGGCTGATTCAGATGGGGTCCGTACCCCCGAACTAGCTGACTCCGCGGAGTATAGGCCGGCACGAAGATTCTGTTGCCAACTATCGGTTGACCGGATTCGTAGGTTGGCGTACAATTTTTGGACCTCGAGTCGGGCAGGCAGCGAGGTTAAAAGGTGTGTGCCCAGCCCATACCCGCCCGACTTGAGAGGACATAACCATGCGCTTTGGGTATTTTCTGAATTCCAACAACCTTGGTCTGCGCAAGACCTTTACCCAGGTTCTGAACGAGGGCCGCGAGATTGCACAATATTGCGATCAACACGGCTGGCACTCGATCTGGACCACTGAACACCACTTCGGCCATGAAGGGCTCGAAGTCTGCCCCAACCCAGTACTGATGTGTGCTGATCTGGCCGCTCACACCGAAAGACTGCGGATCGGCCAGGCTGCGAGCATCATCACGTTTCGGCATCCGCTACAAGTAGCCGAAGATGTCGCCATGCTCGACCATCTTTCGGGCGGACGAGTCGAGTTCGGCGTCGGCCGGGGCATCTACCCGCGTGAAACGCTCAACATGAACCCGATCGCCGATGTGCGCAACCCGGCGGTGAATCGGGAATTGTTCGCTGAAGGCCTTGAGGTTATCCGCCGAGCCTGGACCCAAGAGTTCTTCTCGTATTCAGGCAAGCACTTCGAGTATCCGTATCCCGGTGTTTCTTTCCCCCACCCGATGAGTACCCCGCTGCCGGAGAACACCGACCCTGACACGGGGGACATCACCGCACTGGCGCTTGTGCCTCGACCCCTGCAAGACCCGCATCCACCCATCTGGCAGGTTGTCGACACGATGCCATCAATCACCAGCGCGGCCCAGATGGGACTCAACGTGATGTTCTGGATACCGCCGACAGACTCGCTGGTTCCGCGGTTCGAGATGTACCGCGATACGGCCTCTGAAGCCGCTGGCAAAGAAATCCCTCTGGGTTCCGGCGTCGCGGTTCTGCGCGACATGTGCGTCACCGAGACCATGAAAGAAGCCGAAGAACTAGCCGGTGAGGCGATGTTGCGATATGTCCGTTGGGTCTGCCATTACCGGGGACTCAACAATCACCGGTATCCCGGCGAAGAACTGCCCGAGACCGACAACAAACTCGACCTGTTGAGCTACGACTGGGTGCATCCCCGCAACCTGCTCTTCGGCACACCCGAGTATGTGACTGAAAAGATTCAGGAGATGAAAGACAAGCTCAATATTCAGAACTTGTTGGTGTGGTCAAGCTTCCCAGGGATGCAACACGAAGCAGCCATGGCGAGCATTGAACTGTTCACCGAGCAGGTCATGCCCCACTTCAGCGAAGACGAGCAGGCTGACCATCTGGAAGGAGTTGCCTGATGAGCTTCGAACTACGAAAGCTGGTGGCCACCAGCGAAGAAATCCATGTGGAAGGCAACAAGAAATGCGAGGTGCCGTTGCGGTTGTATGGAGTCGCCGCAGTCATCACCAACCCCTGGGCAGGTCAAGGGTTCGTGGAAGACCTCAGGCCGACGATACTTGCGGTCGCCCCTGAACTCGGAGCGGTCATGGTGCCGCGCCTTGTTGAGATGGCCGGCGGCGGCGAAGCGGTCGAGGCATACGGCAAAGCAGCCATGGTCGGTAGCAACGGTGAGGTCGAACACGGATCAGGCATGATTCACACGCTGCGGTTCGGCAACGTCTTTCGAGACGCGGTTGGCGGTACCTCGTATCTGTCGTTCACCAACACTCGGGGTGGTCCCGGAGCGACCGTGTCGATCCCAATGATGCACAAAATCGACCCTGGCTGGCGTTCTCACTACCTCACCTTGGAAATGACCGTTGCCGACGCGCCCGGCCCCGACGAGATAGTCGTCGCGATTGGGGCATCGGTTGGGGGCCGTCCGCATCACCGAATCGGTAACAGGTATTCCGATATGGAGGAGATGGGGTTGGACAACGCCCCATGAACCCGACACTCGGCCGTGTCGCAGGGGCAGGACCTCCGCTGGTTCTGATACACGGCGTCGGGCTAGATCACACCATGTGGGATCCGGTGGTCGAGGTCTTGGCGCAGCAACACCGGGTTCTGCGATACGACCTTCTGGGGCACGGAAGCAGCGACGATCCCCCCGGCCCGCGCCATCTCGACGATTTTGTTGTTCAACTCTTGGAAGTTCTCGACTTCCACCAGATTGAAATCAGCGATGTGGTCGGCCTGTCACTCGGTGGCCTCATCGCTTTGATGACTGCGGCCCGTCACCCGAATCGGGTTCGTCGGGCAGTGCTCGTGAGCACCGTTTTCGGTCGTAGCGAAAGCCAGCTGACCGGGGTTCGACAGCGTCTAGAGCTAGCCGAGAACGAAGGACTCGAGCCGGTGGCAGACCTGGCGATCAAGCGTTGGTTCACGCCCCAGTGGCGGGCTTCGTACCCCGCTGAGACGGAATCGGTGCGGCAACGACTGCTCACAACCGACCACGCCGGCTACCTCAAGGCATATCGGCTATTCGTCGACTCGGATGCCCTAGCCTCAGCTTCAGCGCTCGATGTCGAAGCACCCACGCTGGTGCTAGCCGGCGAACGCGACAGTGGTTCCACGCCCGAAATGGCTGTCGCTCTTGCCGATGCGATCCCAGGTGGAGAAGCTCGGATAATGCCTGGGGTGCACCACCTCGCTCCCATAGAAGAACCAACACTATTCTCGAATGCCCTTCTGGAGTTCCTCAATCAGGAGAATCCCTCATGACCGACTATCAACTCTTCATCGACGGAGCGTTTTGCGATGCTTCCGACGGCGGCCGTTTCGACTGTGTCAACCCAGCAACCGGAAAGCGTTGGGCCAGTGCACCCGCGGCCACCGCAGACGATGTCAACAGAGCGGTAAACGCGGCTCATCGTGCGCTCGTTCAGGGGCCATGGCCTGCGCTGACCGCCACCCAGCGTGGACAGCTGTTATTTCGGCTCGCAGACCTTGTTGCGCAGAACGCTCATCACCTCGGCAGTATCGAGACGACCGACAGCGGCAAGCTAGCTGCTGAGACCCGCTCGCAAACCGCTTATGTAGCCGACTATTACCGCTACTACGGGGGGCTCGCCGACAAAATTCAAGGCGCCACGCTGCCCATCGACAAGCCAGACATGCACGTCTTCACCAGGCGCGAACCAATAGGGGTAGTTGCAGCCATCGTGCCCTGGAACGCCGAAATGTTTCTTACCGCAACCAAGCTCGGACCGGCGCTCGCGGCAGGAAATACTGTTGTGATCAAGGCATCTGAAGAAGCTCCGTCGGTGTTGTGCGAGTTCGCAAACCTGATAGCTGAAGCCGGCTTCCCTGCTGGTGTCGTCAACATCATCACCGGTTTCGGAGAACCCTGTGGTCGAGCGCTGACAAGCCATCCGCTCATCAGCAGAGTCGCCTTCACCGGCGGGACTGCAGCAGCAAGCAAGGTGGTCGCCAATACCGCAAACAACTTTGCTCACGTGAGCCTCGAGTTGGGCGGTAAGTCGCCGATATTGGTGTTTGACGACGCCGATCTGGAAGGCGCAGTCAATGGAGCCATCGCGGGCAACTTCGGTGCCACCGGACAAAGTTGCGTTGCGGGATCACGGGTCATCGTGCAATCGGGCATCCACGACGAGTTCATGGCGAAACTCATTGAGCGGGCCAAAGAGATTCGTATTGGCGACCCGCTTGAGGACCGCACTCAGATGGGGCCGTTGGCGACACAGGCGCAGCTTGAGCGGATACAGCAAGTAGTAGCGGAGTCCGAAGCGCAAGGAGCTGTAGTGCAGACTGGCGGTAAACAGCCCGATGGCTTCGATTCCGGGTGGTACTACGAACCAACGATTATCTCTTGCGCGGACCAGAACACCCCGAGCACCCAGGTCGAACTGTTCGGTCCCGTTATGTCGGTGCTGCGTTTCGAAGATGAACAGGCCGGCGTTGGGTTGGCCAACGACACTCGCTTTGGCTTAGGTGCGGGTGTGTTCACCAAAGATGTGGCCCGAGCTCATCGGGTCGCGGCGGCCATCCATTCTGGCATCGTCTGGATAAACACCTACAGAGTGATTTCTCCGATCGCCCCTTTCGGGGGTTTCGGCCAAAGCGGCTATGGCCGAGAAGCCGGAATGGACGCCATTTACGATTACACCCGCACCAAGACGGTCTGGGTCAACACTTCCGAAGATCCCATGGCCAATCCCTTTGTGATTCGCTGACACGCGTCTGCTGGGAACCAACCCAATGGCAATGGCAGTCCCGGGACCCGACTCGGGTGTGGCGTTTCAGTTCGATTTCAGTACCAGCGCGGTGGCTCTCGGCAAGATCGCGGTAGGGCTAAGCCAGGCCCGTTGATCGCTGTTCGTTTCAGTTCGCCGGTCTCAGGGTGTGATCGCGTCCAGCGTCACCTCATCGACTAGGAACGGTGCGGCGCGTGACTCAAGCTGAACGAAAGATGAAGTGGCAACTGGCAATCCCAGCTGGTGTGCGGCCAAATGCCGCTGTTGCGCAGCGGCTCCTGCCACTGGATCGAGTGCCTCAGTATCGAGTATCTGGGTAACGAATTCGATGCTCTCGACGTGCTGATCAGCTGGCGCTGTGGCTGAGATGCCGATGCTCGCAATGCCTCGTGTGGCTGTATGCCAAAGAGAATGGCTCAAGGCCATCAAGGGAACGGCGCAATCAAAGGTTGCGGTAGCGACGCCTTCGATACGAGCAGTGGCCTCAGCGAGTTCGACGCTGTCGGCCGCGGTTGTAACCCGAGTCAGGTCATCTGCTGACGAACTAGACGAAACTAAAACGGAGAGGAACGTTTCGACGCTTGCTCCACGGTGGATCTGGGCATGAAGCAGGTTGTCAGCGAAGCGGTCAGCAGTGCCTGGGTCGACACCTTGAACACGACAACAGCGGTAGACGAAGTCTCTCAACTCTCGTGGTGCAAGGATTGTCACCGCGCCGGGGCCCTCGGACATCGCTGCCACTAGTCGGTGATTGTTGGAGCGGGCCCGAAAACTTCACTGAAGAGCCGCAGCCAGTTGTTACCGAGAATCGCATCCCGTTCGGTTGGCGAGAACCCGGCCTTGTCCAGACCAACCTTGAGATTGGCGAAGTCCGCAGGCCCCGAGAACCAGGCTGGCCAATCAGGAAACGAAGGCACCGCAGTTTCGGCTGGCCGATCCCATCGGCCGCTGCGCATCCACGCCAGCGCATCGGCTGGCCAGCCGAGCACCGCGTCTGACCCGATAGCCACATGGTCCACCCCAATACGGGAGACGAGATCGCCCAGCATCGAACAGTACTGCGCCAGCGACACGCTGCTCCCGCCCATGAACAGCGGGTACAAGGTGCAGCCGATAACGCCACCGCGTTCGGCAACCGCATCAATCAGCCAATCAGGTTTGTTGCGCGGTGAGTCGCAAAACGACTTCGGGTTGCCATGAGTGATGGCGATTGGTTGGGACGAAGCATCAACAGCTTGTGAACCGGTGATATCGCCGACATGTGAGATATCGATAAGCACACCTGCTTGATTCAGCGCCGCGACCATTCGGTGGCCGACGCGGGTCAACCCGGCATCGGTAGGTTCCCAGCAGCTTGAGCCAAGATGATTGGCGATGTTGTAGGTGAGCTGGATAACCCGAACCCCCACATCCGCGAAAATCTGCGCCATTTCGGGATCGTCGCCGAGCATCGAGCTGTTCTGGAAGCCCAACACGATGCCCAGGACAGCGTCGTCTGCGGCGGCCTCTATTTCGTCAACTGACGCAACGATTCTGACGACATCGGAGTTGTCGCGACATAAGCGACGGAACGCCCCGATGCGGGTCATGGCGCCACCGAGATCTTCCCAAACCCCCACCGTGGCGTGGACCACATCGACCCCACCATCCCGCACTGTTTCGATTACCTCACGAGACCAGTTGTTGATCTCCAACCCGTCGATGATCATGATGCGCTCCTCGGCTGATGGGGACTCCTCGGCCGATCGGGGAAGGCCCACGAGTCGCTCATAGCCGAGCCGAGATCACAGATACGGGGAGCGCCTTGAAAGAGTGTGACTCTGAGCCAGTCCGTGGATTTGGGTTTGAAGTTGTCCATGCCATACATCGCCAATTGAAAACGCTGAAGCTGAAGCGGCAAGAAGCGGGCTCCGCAGGGGTTGTCGTGAGGCTCACCGTAGAGGCAGTCGCTCTCAACCAGACGGTTGACGGCCATTCGATGGCGTGGCTGCTGGGTCAAGAAGTGAGCAACCGAAACGTGATCGGGGAACTCTTCAAGGACCGAACGAAGCCGCCAGATACGGGTGGCGAAGTCGATGGCGACGTCACGTCCGTTTGGATCCAGTTGAGGGCGCGGCACACGGCGGGGCTCTTCGGTGTTGTCGCTGATCACCCACCAGTAGAAGTCGGCTTCGTCGTCATCAAGGTCGAGTTCGTTGAGCCACCCGAAACGTTCGGCGATCAATGTTCGCAATTGACCCACGGTGACCGCTGGATCGGTGTCGGTCTGTTCTGTAACTGTCAACAACTCGTCGACGAGAGAGTCGTCACCATCGTGAAGCTCGATCAGCAACGACACCACCAACTCGGTGGTTTCAGGCTCATGTGTCTCGGCCCACCGGTAGATGGCGTCGAAGGCCCTGGGGTCAGATCGAACCGTGTCGATGACCGCCTTGATCTTTTCCAACACGGCAACCAGAGCGGGGGCGTTCAGAAACGGTGCGCAGTCGTCGGAAGTACCTGTAGCAAAGTGTCGATGAGCTCTTGCAACCCAATCGTCTAATCGGGCCATCAGTGGCGGAGTAGCCTCCAGAGCCCGCACATCCGCTAGCGCCAGTTCGCGGATTGAGGCCCAGGCATTCAGTACCCGAGGATGTTTGAAAGCATAAGGAACCAGTCCGAGCCCGGTCGCGTTGCCAAGGCCGAAGTACCGTCGCCACTCCTCGTCAAATGCAACCGCGTCGGACCCACCCAAAGCCCTCGCGCAGTGTTCCACCAGGTCGTAGCTCAACTCTCTGAAGAACCACGCGGTCACGAACTGAGCTCGATAGGGAACCTCTAGTTCGTGGCCCGGGGGATAACCGTCGAAGGAGCGCATGCCGTACTTTCCGTTGGCATAGAAAGCGGTACTGCGCAAGATGTAGCCGGCGTCGGCCACTTGGCCCGGTTCAGGTTGCGAACCCGTCGCCAGGCAGTCAACCAGATACTGAAAGAAACGGACACTGCGGTTGCCTCGCGTCAACACCAATACCCGCGGGTCGAAACGGCCCGACTCTTGGAGAGGAACCTGGTGCCGCAATATGTCCAAGTCGTCGCGCGTGGGCACTCCCTCAAACAGCGCAGCACTTATCTCCCAACCGTCGGCGACAACACGGTCCGTGTGTTGGCCCTCGCTGATTGTGGTCGTAAAGGCGATGAAGCTGAATTTTCGAGACCCCGTGTCGAGTTCGTAGACTGCCTCACCTCGTCCTTCGGCGTCTATATCGAACACCTTGCGCCATGCCTTCCAGCCGTCGGCGGCGGCCCGGCGAAGCATCATTCGGCTGAAGCTGTAACGAGTGAGCCGAGCGGCTCCAAGCATGGCGGGTCGCATCACCACTTCTGGCGATCGCACCTCTGTTCGGCGCCTTTGGAGTTCGGCGCGGAGGTGGAGTTCGGCGCGCAGCCGATCAACCGTGGCCACAGAAATCGTCCTAGCCGGCGTGCCGTGTTGGTGTCCGGGAGGGAGTTTGGCTCCTACCCGGACACCACTGAACGGCGATTAGCGCTGAGCTGGATCAGGCTGCTGCCAGGGCAGCTTCGAGCAGTGGATCAAGGACATCGCGGTTGTTGGCGATCCAATTGTCTGCTGCGGCATTGATGTCTTCTTGGGAGTCCTCTCCGGCGTCGATACCAACGGCGACCACTGCGACATCGACCGGGTTCATGACAAACCCTTCGAGCAGTACCTTCGCCGCAGGGTTGGCGTCGAGCCATTCATCGTTGGCCGAGACGACAATGTCAGACGGAGTGAACATGGTGATGCAGGGGTCTGCTGTGCAAGCGTCGCCAACATTGGACACGCCGTCCTGAGTTTCCAGAGTGCTACCCGGGGCCAGTGCGAGCCACAAGACATCTCGACCGGGCACGAGCTTGCCGACGAACGCTGTCGGGGTCCAAACGTATTGCAGAACAGGGCCTCCGGAATCGAAGCTTGCCTGAGACTCGGCGAATAGGGCCGAGTGCGTAGCCGAGATCTGCTCGATGCGATCTTCCCATCCGTTCATAGTAATGGTGTCGTTCATGACCTTCTGACAACCCCAGCCGTCGTCACAGCCGTTGAGGTCGGCGCGTCCGTTGCCGTCGGAATCGAAGTGAGCTACCGCATCTGGATTGTCGAGCAGTTCGTTGAGCGTGGTGAAGCCGAACTGTTCAACGCTGGGGATATCGACGAGCAGTCCCTGAAGGGCACCTGAACTCATCATCGTGCCCACATTACTGACGTGATCCGCGATGATGCCGCCTGCCGGCAACTCTCCTTCAGTTAGAGGATCGTGGTTGAGAGGCCATGTCGAACCCCACAAGTCGAAGTCGCCGAGTGCTAGCGCTGGAAAGAATGTGGCGGGGGCGATCTCTTCTGGTATCGGCACGTCGTAACCGAGTTCACCGAGAAGCTTTTGGATCACAGTGTTTTGGAAGTTGGTCTCTGCCCAGTTGCCCCGTGCCATTTGCACGGTTATGCCTTCCCCGGGGAGGCTCATTTCTTCTTCGGGTTCTGGCGCGTCGTCTCCTGAGTCGTCTCCTGAGTCGTCTCCTGCGGGTTCTGTGGTGGTTTCGTCATCGTCACCGCAGGCTGCCGCGAGCAGCGTGAAAGCGAGGAACACGGCGATCAAAAGTCGCCACTTGCTGGTTTTCATTTTTTCTTTCCTTCGGTTGGTTGTTGGGTTGTTGGGAAGGTCGGTTACGAGGATTGTGCGGTCCCGGGTCAGTCTGGTGACAGAGATCGCCAACCGCGGGCGGCTAGGACCAAGCCACCACAGGCGGTGAGGAAAGCACTCGCGCCGGGTGAGATTTGCAGGGTGTCGAGGCGGACGAGGCTGGCTATCCAGGCAATGGCGATCACGAAAATCCCACAGCCGATCGCGTAAGAACACCCAGCAGCGAATCGCTGCGTCCTGGCGCTACGGGCTGCTCGCGTCAGCAAGGCGGCAGCCGCTCCCGCAATAGTGAGAGCGATAATGATGTAGCCGAGCTGGGGACCGTCGGCGTCGATTCCCCGTACAGTCACTCGTCGTGTGTTGGCCATGGCTTCCGCCAAGATTTCTGCCGCGACACCTCCTTGGTCGGCGCCTCCCGCTTCCGCTGCAAGCTCCCTGGCAATTTGAGCAGAATCGCTGCGCTGATCAAGAATCCACGATCCCGAGGCTCCAGCGAAGACAAGGAACGCGCTCAGCACTGCGACTCCGAGCACATCGCGCCAACTGGTCCGGGCAGGCTTCTGTTCAACCTCAGTGCCTACAGCGGCCCACAACGCCGAGATGGTTATCACCGCACCAGCGGCTAGAGCCAACCAGACACCAATCCCGTTTGAGTATGCATCGCTCTGGATCTTGATGGTCAGGTAAGCGGCTGCCAATGACACGATTCCCAAACCAAATGCCAAGAAGGTGGGAACGGCGACAAAAGCCGATCTCCGGGTTCGCGGCCACAACAAAGCCGCTAAACCGCAGGCCGCCACGCTGATTCCGATGATGGCAACAAGCGCGCCAAAATACGACCCGCCGGTGGCGTCAAGGCCCGAGTGGGAACCGGGCAGGAGCAAATCGTCGAAGCGGACAAAGCTTGAGATCCGCCCCGAACCGTCACCCCAAGGCAACAACGCGGCCACCGCCGCGACCACACCAGCAACGACCGAAACCGCAGCCGTCAAGCGGTGCGCTGGTTGCAGAATAACGGGCGCCTCGCGGCTAGTCACAAAGCTGGACTCCCGAGACGGATCGGGCATGGGAGGAACGACAGGATCGGTACGCGTGCTCCAAGCCGAGCGCATTCGAGAAAACAAGTTGATTCGTTTGTCGCTCGCCTCAGGCTGAGAAATCCGATCCAAGAGCACGCCAACGAAATAGAGACCAGCTCCCGCCGAAGCGCCAAGGGGAATGTCGCTGGTGTTGAGAGCGGTCAGAATGGGCTTGCCGAGTCCTCCGCCGGCGATGATGGCAACAATCCCGACCATCGACAGCGACAGCAACAGAGTCTGGTTGAGCCCTGCCATGATCGCCGGTCGAGCCAGTGGCAGCTGGACCTCACGCAACACCCGTGACTCCGTCGCCCCGAAAGCTCGAGCGGCCTCAACAACATCCGCGGGGACTTGCCGCACACCCAGGTTGGTCAAGCGCACAATAGGCGGCAGAGCGAACACCAACGTCGCCAAAACGCCCGGAGTTCGGCGGACACCGAACAAGAAAATGATCGGCAACAAGTAGACGAATGGGTGGATCACCTGCATCCCATCAAGAATTGGCCGTAGACGGTTCCAGAACGCATCGATCCGGGCCGAGAGCACACCCAAAGGGATGCCGAAGACAGCGCAGATGATCACCGCCACAATAATCATGCCAAGGGTTTCCATCGTCAGGTCCCAGAATTCGTTGCCTAGCAGTCCACAGACCAACAACGCGACGGCGCTGCCGAGACCGACTTTGAAGTTCCTAGTCGACGCCCCCAACAACAAGAACATCACCAACACGACCGGCCAGGGCAGCCAATCCTGAAGCAGATTGTCGATAACCAGCTTGAGCATCTGATCGACCGGCCATTTGATGGCGTCGAGCAACCCCCCGATATTCGTGGTCAGCCAAAAGACGATTTCTTCGATCCAGAGTCCGAAGGGGATCTCCCATTCGCTGAGGTTCTTGTTGTCCCAGAAGTTCTCCGCAAGAAGGTTCACGATTCAGAACCCTCTGTTGACTTAGAACCCTCTGTTGATTCAGAACCCGCTGTTGAAGCCTCTGATTTGGCCAGCTCAAGCCGTTCGGAGATACTTTCGACCCGGCCGAGTTCAGCCAGAATCTCCAGTGGTCTGACCGAACCGATGAGCGTTCCGTCGGCATCGACCACTGCTAACGGCAGGCCCTTGTCACAAAGCTGATAGACCTTCGCCAACATCATGTCGTTGGTGACGGTCGGTGTTTGCTGCACCAAATCGTTGAGGTCTTGTGTTCCTTGAGCCTTGGCGCTTTGAGCATCGCTGTGGGTGACAATTCCCATGGGACGGCCGCCCGAGTCAACAACATGCGCTACCTGTCGGCTAGTTCGGGCCATCGCTTCTAGAGCTGCTGTGACCGAAGCGGAACTGTCAACCGACGCCGGTTCCTCGCTGACGCTTTCAATCAGCAGTACCCGACCCTGGTCCACGTCTTGTACGAACTCGGCCACGTAGTCGGTGCCGGGCCTCATCAAGATGTCTTCAGGGGTACCGATCTGGTGGATCGCTCCGTCTTTCATGATGCACACTCGACTCCCCACCCGGAGCGCCTCATTTAGATCGTGGGTGATGAAGAGGATTGTGTTCCGTTCTGCCAAACCTGCCTGGATAGACAGCAGTTCGTCTTGCATCTGGCGTCGGATAAGGGGGTCGAGGGCGCTGAAGGCTTCGTCCATCAGCAAGATGTCGGGGTTGCTGGCGAGCGCGCGAGCGAGCCCGACTCGCTGCTGCATTCCACCGCTGAGTTGGCTGGGGAAGCTGTTTTGGTAGCCCGACAGTCCGACCAGTTCGAGCGCCTCTTCGGCTGCCTGGTTACGGGCATCGAGAGGAACACCCTTGACCTTGAGTCCGAAGGCCACGTTTGAGAGCACACTTTGATGCGGGAACAGACCGAAGTGCTGAAAGACCATTCCGGTCTTGTTGCGACGGAACTCTTGGAGTTGGCGGGGGTCAAGGGCGGTGACATCTTCACCGGCGACGATCACTTTCCCGTCTGTTGGTTCGACCAAGCGGTTGACACAACGAATGAGCGTGGACTTGCCAGAACCCGATAACCCCATGACCACAAAGATCTCACCGGATTCGACATCGAAGTCAGCGTCGTCGACACCGACCACATGCCCGGTTCGCGCCTGAATCTCGTCCTTTGAAATTCCGGCCTGAAGCATGCTGAGGGCATCGCCGCCGGGTTCGTCGCCGAAGATTTTCACGACATGCTGAAGCTGAATCATTGTCGACATCACAGTGCTCCCTCCGGACACTTCAACGCAGTGCAACTACGATAGTGCCGAATACTATACTTTTCGACGCACCAGCGGAAGGCTAAGACCGATTTCGTCCTGTCCCCGGGGATCGTCAGCGACGCGACAGCGCACCGTATCTGGCCCACGGCGCGGGGGTTGGCTAGGTAGGCTGACGGGTCCATCGCTACGGAGCACAACCCGAAGGCCACATGACCTGGATAGACGAGACGCTTCAGCGGGCTCGGTCGCCGATCTTCATCAACGACTCAAAGACCCCGAGCGGAGTAGCACATGTTGGCTCGCTTCGAGGGGTCTTGACCCATGACGCCCTGCTGCGGGTAGCGAGCCGCAACGGTCAACAAGCGCGCTTCACATACGGCTGCGACGACATGGACCCGGTCGATGAGATCCCGCATGGAACGGGGGAGTACTTCCGCGAACACCTCGGTAAGCCGCTCTGTGCCGTGCCGTCGCCACCCGAGTTAGCCGGCAACACGGAGTCGGCCAGCAAGAACATGGCGCAGGCCTACTTCGGTGAGTTCACCGCGACCTTCACACCCCTCGGCGTGGAGGCGGAATTTTACTACATGAGCGACATCTACCGGGCGGGTCGCCTCGACGAGACGATCGATGTGTTCCTTCGCAGGTCCTCGAAGGTCCGCGAGATATATCTGCGCGAAACCGGTTCTGTACGGGCAGACAACTGGCTGCCTTTCCAGCCGATTTGTGAGAACTGTGGACGAATCGGCACAACCTTCGCGTCGGACTACGACGGCGAGACGGTGGCCTACGAATGCCAACCCGATCTGGTTGCTTGGGCGCAGGGTTGTGGTGCGGCCGGTCGAATCAGCCCGTTCGGAGGCGCTGGCAAGTTGCCCTGGAAGCTCGAATGGGTAGCCAAGTGGAAGGTGTTGCCGGTGACTGTGGAAGGCGCCGGCAAGGACCACATGGGTGCGGGCGGGTCGCACAAGGTAGCCGCGGCGCTGGCCCGCGAGGTTCTCGACTGTCCGGTGCCGACTTCGTTCTCCTATGAGTTCTTCACCCTCGGCGGGGCCAAGATGAGTTCTTCCAAGGGGATCGGCCTCAGCGCCTCTGAACTGGTGGCCTGCTTGCCCCCTCAGCTACTTCGTTACCTCGTTCTCAAGGTCCAAGTAAGGCGTGCTCTCGACTTCGACTTGGATCTCTCAACGCTCAACGGTGCCTTCAGCGAGTATGAGCGTCTTTGGAACGCTGTCTACGAAGGCGATGCAAACAGCAATCAACAACAGCTTTATGCGATCTCACAACTGATCGGGAGCGAAGCGACGGCCCCGCCTGCCTACAGTCCACCCTTTGATTCAGTAGTGAGTGTCGTGCAGCAACCTCACATCGATCTTTCCGCCCACATAGATGCGCTCGGCGTAGGGCCGTTGAGCGACGCCGATCGAGACTGGATCGATGTCAAGCGTCTCACCGCAAGGTCCTGGTCGCAGCGATTCTCGGAGAGTGCTTCGAGACTGATGGTCGCTGATGTGTTGCCCGAGACGACCGAGGATCTTTCCAATCAGCAGCGTGGCTTCCTTTGTGTGAGCCAACGACTGTTCAGCGAGCTTGGAACGTGGCGAGCGGCGAGTATCCAAGCGGTTCTGTTTGACGCCGCTCGCACCGTTGGCATCACCCCGGCGGAGGCTTTTGAGGCCCTGTACACCGCTTTCTTCGGTTGGCCGGAAGGCCCTCGTGCCGGCTCATTTCTGGAATTTCTAGGCCGCGGCGCGGCATGTGAACGGCTCGGCGAAGTGAGCTACTCCTACCCCGAATTGGTTGCTGTGACCGCTATCGAACTTGACGATTGGAATCGTGCTGTGAGCGCTGCCGCGGCCGAACGATACGAGTTCTCGATCCTTCCCAACTGGATTTCCGACAGTGGCGATCCAGACAAACTCGCAAACTCCGGGGTGCTTGAGTTGTTCGTTGCTGACGCCAAGGGGCGGACGTCTGCTCAGCGAACGGTTTTCGAAGGAACGGAAGCGGCATTTGCGCAGGCAGCCAGAGGCCATGTGGCGCGGCTCTTGAGTATCGCCGAAGCTGAGGTTCCCGTCAGGTCGCTCAACCCGTTCAGTTGATTGGATTCCGCAAGAAACCGATTGCTGGGCTCAATGCTCGGAGGCAGCTAGGTGAGATTGTCGGGTCCGAAAGCTTCGGGGATCAACGCGCCCAGGAGCAGAGGTTCGGGGTCCCAATCGACGATCAGGTCGCCGCCACCGTGCTCGAACAGCAGTTGGCGGCAACGGCCACAGGGAGCGACCGGCGTCTTGTCTCCTTGCACCGTGGAGACTGCTAGTAGGCGACCGCCACCGGTTCGAACCAGGTCGGAGATCATTGAACACTCCGCGCAGAGGGTGAGTCCGTAGGAAGCGTTCTCGACGTTGGTTCCGACGACGGTGCGACCATCATCGACGATTCCCGCGGCGCCGACGGGAAAGTCGCTGTAGGGGGAGTACGACAAAGCGAGTTGTGCGATTGCCAGGTTCCTAAGTTCTGCCAGATCAATGTCAGTCATGAGTTGGTTCGCTTTGCTGGGGATCGCGCTCTCATAGGTTAGTAGCCGAGGTCGAGATCGATTGGGCCGAGAAGTTTCTGGCCGGTGGAGTAGCGGCGAGTGTTCTCCGTGACCCGATCGGCCAGCAGATCGAGCCCCATGAGAGGGGTGTTACCTACGTGGGGTGTGATGATGCAATTGTCGAAGGACCACAGCGGGTGGCCATCGGGGAGCGGTTCGGGTTCGGTCACGTCCAAGCAGGCACCGCCGATACTGCCCGTCCGCAGCGCCGCGACGAGGGCTTCGGTATCGACATGCACACCCCGAGCCAGGTTCACCAACCAACTCTGGTCACCCATGAGTTCCAGTTCTTCAGCGCCGATCACGCCAACGGTCTGGCGGGTGACCGCCAGTGCCACCACCACCACATCAGCCAACGGGAGTTCATTGTGGAGGTCATCAAGCGTCCCCACAGTGGTGGCACTCTCAAGCGGAGTGGGCACCCTTCGCAGGACCACGTTGTGAGTATGAAACGGGGCCAGCAACCGCAGCAGATTCTCGGTGATGCCTCCGCCGCCCAGGATCAGCACCTGGCAGCCGTGCAGGTTTCGGCCCACCGGGTCGGTCCACTCGCTAGCTGCAGAATAGGGGCCGAGGTTGTGGAACGCGGCCAGTATCAGGGCCAGGATGTGTTCGGCTACGGGCCGGGAATAGACCCCTTTGCCACATGTCCAGAGCCGTTCGCGGTCAAGCATGTGGATGAACGGTTCAACACCGGCGTAGGGAAGTTGCACCCAGTCGATCTTGTCGTGGACGTGTCCGGTCAGCAGCTCAGGCGTTTGTGGGTCGGCCCAAACCAGTGCCGTTGCCTCACTGCACTCAACCACGCGTCCCCCGCCTGCTTCCACCGCCTCAACCAGTGCTTGTCGGCGCCAACACAGCGGTTCAACTGCGATACCAACGCTGCGAACATCATCAGGTCGTGACTTCATCGAAACAGGATCGTACCGATCTAGCTAGCCTTACTTTTGGATCTGCAACCAAAACTGTTTACGGATCGTTCTTCTAACAGAATCGTGTCCGCGTAAACTTTCTTCAATAGCGTTCTCGACAGCAAGGAACAGATCCGCGTCAAGTGACATCGGGATCCGGGGGAAGGCACTGCGTAGTGTCGCGATCTCTAGGTCGGTTGCCTCATTCAGCCAATCTTGCGCGTGCTCTTTCGCTGCAAGTTCTGCCGCAGGAATCTGATTGTTGTTGAGGACGCGAGACTTGTCAGGTTGGACTCGAGGGCTGATGAAGCTAGATAGGTCCTTTTTGGCAAGTGTGACGATCTCGTCTGCTTCGTTGGCGAGATCGCGTGACTGGTTGCGCGTTCCAAAAGGCGCCTGAATCCCGATCAGCGTCACTCGAACCCCGACATTTTGCGCTGCCTTTACGCCTTCTCGTAGGTCTTCGTCTCCTGATAGCAGAAAGGCGTCGCTGATCGCCCGTTGCTGAGCCAGCGTCATCAAGTCGTGGTAAATCAGCGCGTCGACTCCCTTCTGCTGGTTGTGCGCGTTAATTCGACCAAGTCGCAGCTTAACGTTCGGTAGTTGTGCAATCTTCAATTGTTCGGCTGTTGGGATTCTGTCCTTCGCCCCGTCGTACCAGTATGTTCGGAGTCTCTGTACACCGCTATTTTCTATGGCGAGACGTGTTAGAAACTCGTGAGCCTTCAGCGCATCCATCTGGATCGCTTTTCGTGATGTGAGATCGTGGCAGATTTTCCCTCCAGCAGCGTACAGATAGCCAGCGTCAACAAAAACCGCGCATCGGTCCACAATAAACCTCCCAACAAAAACAAAGCGAGGACCCCGAAGGGTCCCCGCGGCTCCCCAAAGGGGGAGCTATCAGACTTCCGGCAGCATACGCCAGATTCTTGTGTGACGCAACGGTCGTTGTGTGACAGTGCCTGACTCGGGTTAGCGGGGGCGGTGTTGGGTGTCGAGGCCGGCGGTGATGAACAGGGCGGTGGCGTGCTCAGCTACGTCGGCGGTGTGCCAGACACCGGGGTCGTTGATTGCGTATTCGCCGGCGCTGATGGTGGCGGATCGCTGCGTACCGTCGGGTAGTTCTTGGTGCAGGGTCATCTCACCCGCGGTACACACCACCACTTCGGAACCTAGTGGGTGCATCTCCCATACTTCCCACGGTTCGGTGAACGAGTGCATGGCAACTAGTCGGCCCTCCACGCCATCGCTGGCGTGGCGTTGGGTGTAGTCGCCGTACCAACTCATATCGCCGGTGAACTCCGGCTCAACCTCCGCGGTGGCCCCCAATCCGAGATGGATCAGGTTGGAATCAAGAGCAAACACGGGTCCTTCGGGAATAGTCATACGCCCATTGTTGCCTAGACCTACTGAGCGCGCCTCCTGCGTTCACGAAGTTGTGTCGTCGAGAATCATCACTGTCTTGACTTCGCTGTGGAAGTCGAGTGCGTAAGCGCCGCCTTCGCGGCCGATGCCGGAGATGCCACAACCACCGAACGGTGCAGTGAGATCGCGCACCAGGAAAGTGTTGACCCATACCAGACCGGAGCGGACCGCCGCGGCAACTCGTTCGGCCCGTTGGTGTGAGCCGGTATAAACAATCGCCGACAAGCCGTAGCACGTGGAGTTGGCAAGCCGAATCGCTTCGGCCTCATCGTCGAAGGTCTGGAAGGTGAGCACCGGCCCGAAGATCTCGCTCTGTACCACCTCACTGTCGTTTGAGGCGGGTTCGATCAGCGTTGGTTCGTAGTGAAGTGACCCCTTCACCGGTCGCCCGCCACGCACGATGGTGTCACCGGCGGCCTTCGAGCGCTCCACGAAATCGTGTACTCGTTGCCGATGGTCGGGATGCGCCAGTGGCGCGATCTCGGTCAGCGGATCGCGGGAATCACCGAGTATTAGACGATCGGCATGGTGGTTGAAGCGTTCCAGGAACGGTGCACGGATGGAGCGTTCCACCAGCAGTCTTGTACCCGCTAAGCAAACCTGACCTGAATCATCGAACTGCCAGGCGGCTTTGTGGGCCGCTGCATCCAAATCAGCGTCGGCAAAGACGATCAACGGCCCTTTTCCGCCTAATTCGGCGGTGAACGGCACGATATTCTCAGCGGCTGCCTTGCCGATCACACGACCCGTAGCGGGCGATCCCGTGAAGCTGATGCGCCGCACCCGCGGGTCAGCAACGAGAGCCGCACCAACTTCGGCTCCGATCCCCTGCACAAGGTTGTAGACGCCCGCCGGAAAGCCCGCTTCGAGCGCGAGTTCGGCAAGCAGAGCTGCGCTCAAAGGAGACCATTCGGCCGGCTTGTGGATGACCGAGTTCCCGGCCGCTAGGGCCGGGGCCAGTTTCCATGTGGCGAGCATGAAAGGCGCGTTCCAAGGGGTGATCACTACAGCCGGTCCAGCGGGCATGCGCTGCACCGTGTTGGCCATACCCTTTGCGTCCCAATGCCTGTCTTGGTGGGCGACTATCAGATCTGCGTAGGTTCGAAAGTTGAGTGCTCCCCGAGTCACGAGTCGCAACTTCATCGACTCCTCGAGAAACCCCATGTCGAGACATTCGACGCGGGCGATCTCATCGGTGTTGTCGTCGATCAGGTCTGCCAACCGGTGCATTGTCTCGGCGCGCTTTGCCACGGTCGTGTGCCCCCACAACTCGAAACCGGCAACGGCAGCGGCAACCGCGGCCTCGGCGATCGCAGAGTCGCCACGGGCAATGTCAGCCAGATGGAGTCCGTCCCAGTCAAGTGGCGAACGAGTCTCGAACGTAGAATTCGAACCGACCCATTCACCGCCGATCAGATGCCCGGTTGGAACTGAAACTCCGTCGATGTGAGCGCGGGGTGGTTCAGTCATTACTTGCTTCGGTTGCGCCCGGAGATCGCTTTCGCTTTCTAGGTGCCGCGGCTCCGGTTGCGCCCGGCAAAGGCACCGTGCCCGGCGACGGCACAGTGCTCTCGTAGTGTTTCTCCCCCGGCCCGAGCGGTGCCCTGATTCCTCGGTACTCCCAGTCGCCCCCCAGCGCGGTGGAGCGAACCTCTTCAGAATCGCTGGGCTGGGCTCCCACGTCATCACGAATTGAGGTTGGGCCGGTGACGATCGTGTTGGTCAACTCGCCGAGACCCTCGACTGATACCGAAACCACATCGCCGGGGTAAACCGTGCGGGAATTGGCAGGAGTGCCGGACAACAAGATGTCCCCCGGCACGAGCGTGATTGTGCGGGCGATGTCGGCCACGATGTAGTGCATGTCCCACTCCATCTCGTCTGTGGTGGCGTCTTGGCGCACTTCGCCGTTTACGAGGGTTTGGATCCGTTTGCCTCGGAAATCCCAGTCGGTGACGAGACCAGGGCCGACCGGGCAGAGGGTGTCGCTTCCCTTCACCCGCAGCATGGAACCGGCGTCGGTGTCGCGAAAGTCATGCAGCCCGTAGTCGTTGGCGACCGAGTAACCGGCGATGTAGTCGCCCGCTTGTGCTGGTGAGACATTGCGACAGGTCCTGCCGATCACTATGGCTATCTCGCCTTCGTAGTTGAGCCACTGGCAGCCCTCGGGTCGCACCACATCGGCACCGTGACCACACAGAGCCGTGACCGGCTTGTGGAAGTAGGTGGGCGCGGCTGGGAGTTTGGTCATGAACTCGTCGACCCTGCTGCGGTAGTTGAGATGAATGCAAATGATCTTGGTTGGTTCGACGGGTGCGAGGTGTAGGGCGTCCGCCAACTGCACCCGACGACCATCGCCAGCTATCAACTCGTCGCCTCGGCGTTCTGTGAGCGTTGGGTAGCCATCGACAAGAACACGGCGGTATTCGGTCATAGCCTGCGACAATAGTCAATTGCTAGATCTTTTGGTACCGAACGATCCATGGACTCAGGTTGGACACCTATGGTTGGTACCCGGAGGACAACGAGAACTTGACCGATAACGACCCCTCGACGGACGGCGAAGACTTCTTGGCCGCGGAGCGTGACATCCGCAAACGACTCGGTGATCGGGAACTCGATTTCGATTCGTTGCACGCCATATCCAACATCTATAGAGCCGCCACGGCTGTGCGTCGTCGAGCGGAACGCGAGGTTTTGGCGCAGCACAACCTTTCTTGGGGTGGCTTCACCATCTTGTGGGTTCTGTGGGTTTGGGGGCAGATGGACACCGCCAGGCTGGCGTCTGAGTGCGGGCTGGCCAAAGGCACCCTCACAGGCATGCTCTCAACGCTTGAACGAACCGAACTCGTCGAACGGGAGAGAGTCAAAGCTGACCGACGCAAAGTGACGGTTGCGCTCACCGCTGATGGGTTGACGCTGATCGAAGATCTGTTTCCTCGCTTCAATGGCTATGAGACGGCTATGTCTGAAGGACTCTCCCCTGAAGAAAAACGAGAAATGGCCCGCCTGCTCCGCAAAGTAATTTCGAACGCGTTGCTCTAGCCGGGCGTAGCCGGAGCCGCGGTGGCGGGGTTGGGTGCGGTGGCGGGTTCGGTTACTGGGGCTTTTGGGCGAGGCGGGTGAAACCGTCGCGGGTTTGGGGGAGTTTCATCTCCAATACCCGGGAAGCTACGACCGTGCGCAGGATTTGGGCGGTGCCGCCGCCGATGGTGAACATGCGCACATCGCGGTACATCCGCTCCAAAGGATTGCGCCGCGAATAGCCGGCAGCTCCGAAAAGTTGCAAGGCGTCGCTGACCACCGAGATGGATGTCTCAGCGGTGAAGAGCTTTGCTTGAGCGGCAAGCGTCGGATCAGGGAAGGGACTGTTTTTCGAGCCGCGTGACGCGGCAGCCCGATAGGTGAGACTTCTCGCTGCTTCAAGCCGAGTGGACATGTCTGCGACCATCCATTGCAAACCCTGGAACTCAGCGATCGGCCGTCCGAACTGCCGGCGTTGTTTCACAAAGGCGACCCCGAGTTCGTAAGCACCTGCGGCCAAACCCAATGCCACCGTGCCCGCTCCCACACGTTGGCTGTTGTAGGCGTTCATCAGATCAGCGAAGCCGCGCCGGAACCCAGACGGTGGCAACAGCACCATGTCGTCTGTGACTTCCATGTCCTCAAAGATCACTTCGCGTTCGGGAATCCCTCGTAAACCCATGGTCGGTTCGCGCTTCCCGAAGGACAAGCCGGGAGTCTCATCGCGGATGGCGAGAAATCCGCCGATGCCCTGTTCAGTGCCAGTTTCATCAAAGACCCGAGCGAAGATCAGGTGGAGTTTCGATACCCCCGCTCCGGTGATCCAGTGCTTCTTGCCGTTGACGATGTAGCGATCGCCGCGCCGTTCGGCGCGGGTAGTCATCTCCGAAGCAGCACTGCCGGCGTCGGGTTCGGTGATGCAGATTGCTGGTTTGTCACCAGCCAGCACCAACTCGGCGGCCCGCTTGCGCTGGTCGTTGGTACCGTAGGCCATGACCGCTGAAATTGCTCCCATGTTGCACTCGACAGCGATACGGCCTGTGACCCCGCAAACCTTGGCCATCTCCTCCACGACGAGCACTGCATCGAACAATGATCGCCCCGGGCCGCCGAACTGCGCGGGAATGGTCATGCCCACGAGACCTGCATCAGTGAGCGCTGCCACGTTGCCCCACGGATACTCCTCGGTCTGGTCGATCTCGGCGGCGCGAGGAGCGATCACCTCGTTCGCCAGCTCGCGGGCGCGGTGCTGCAAAGCGAGTTGTTCGTCGGTAAGCGTCGAGGTCATATAGATGCTGCCTTAGTGGTGCCTTCGTCAAAGGAGAGAGTGGGACGGGCGGACGCGTCTCGGGTCAGGGTGAATAGCTCGCGTTGGGCATGGCTGCCACCTATGCGACAGATGTCGGGTTCCAAACGGTTGAGTTCGTTCACCGCAGCGGCGTGATCCCCCTCGACATGAGCGCGGACTGCAGCAAGCAGTGGTCGTACGACCTCGCCGAAAGTGCGGGCGTTCTCCGACACTGGAGCGCGATGAGAAGCCTCAAGACCCTCAAAGAAAGGTGTCGCGCCCCGATGGGCCGACTGGCGAAGAAACACCAACGAGGCGTGCAAGTCGATGAATCCGCAAGTGTGACGTTCGGCAATAGCGGCCCAGCGGTCAGCCAACGCCGACCAACGGTCAGCCACATCAACACCGGTGAGTTCAAGCCGCCACAACAACGAGGTCAGGTCGCACAAGCGGAACGCCGTGGTGGCAACGGCCAATTCCTGGTCGTGGATCGACAAGACTCGCTGATACTCGCCTACCGAAATGAGTCTGAGCGCCAGATGCCACCAAATGTGGGTCGATAGCGCATCCTGGTCGTGCCAGACAGCGTCGGGTCCATCGAGGAGGTCTAGCGCACCCTGTTGGTCATCTGTAGTTTCATACACGTGGGCCAGAGCGTGTCGAGCCCAGAGATCGTCCGGGTCGAGATCGAGGGCCACTCGCCCGACACGTTCGGCCTCATCAAGGCGACCGGATTCCTCAAGGGCGAAAGCAAGCTGTCCCTGGACAAAGCTGTAGCCGTGATCGTCGCTTTGCCAGCGATCCGCGGCGGCTAGCGAAGACCGCAAGCGTCCTTCGGCGTCTCCAACGTGAAGATAGATGTCGTGCGCGATCCGAATCGCGGCAAAATCGTGTCCTGCCTCGGCGAGTTCGTCCCAAACCTTGGCGGCTCTGGTGTAGTCACCAGCCAAAAGGTACCTCAACGCTCTCGCGTGGGCCTGTTCACGTTCGCCAGCAGCGTCGACCCGCTGATCAACCCGTTCAACCTCACATCTCAACGCTGCAGCGTCACCGGGAGTCCCGGAAAGAACGTAGTAAGCAGCGTTGAAGACGGGGCCAAGAACAAACGCACGATCATCCCGGTTGGCCGTCTCGAGTTCGGTCATTGGGTCACCCCGAAAGTGCAGCATCTTGGCCCAGGCCCGATCCCAACAAGCAACGCTGTCGGCGGTTCCGCTGACTGGTTCGCCCCAGGCGTCAACAATCATTGGATTCTGACCTCGACATGCTCAATTCCGTTTACAAAGTTCGAACGAACGAACTCCGGCTCACCGAGTACCTCAATTTGCAGACGTTGCGCGGCGATCTCGTCGAGCAATATGGCGACCTCCAAGCGAGCCAGTGGCGCTCCGAGACAGAAGTGCGCGCCGCCCCCGCCAAACGCAACGTTGGCGGGAGGCACGGGCCTGCTGACATCAAACCGATGAGGATCGGGAAAAACCGTCTCGTCAAAGTTGGCAGCGGCATACCACATGACCACCTTGTCGCCCTTTTGCAGTGGAGTACCAGACAGCACAACATCTCGGGTAACGGTGCGCCGAAAATACAAAATTGGCGACGAGTACCGAATTACCTCCTCCGCCCCTGACTCGATCAGCCCACGGTCGTCTTTGAGACGGGCGAACTCTTCACCGAAGCGATGAAACTGAAGGGCCAAGTGCGCAATCGCGGAACGCGTGGTCTCGTTACCGGCGAAGATCATCAATCGGAAGAAGTTCGTGAACTCGTTGTCGCTGAGTCGCTCGCCGTCAACTTCGGCGTTGATGAGCTTGGTGATCAGATCATCAGCGGGATGCTGACGCCGCTGTTCACCCAGCTCACGGGCGTATTCGTTGATGCCGTGGGCTGCGGGGCTGTTGAAGGGGAGCAGGCGGAGTTCGGTGGTGTTGCCGTAGGCGTCAGGCTCAAGCGGTTCGTTGGAGGTTCCCGCCACGAGGTAGTCGGAAAGTTCGATCATGTAGTCGTGATCGGCTTCGGGCACGCCCATGAGGTCACAGATGACCGAGATCGGGATTGGTTTGGCGACGGTGGATATCCAGTCGCCTCCTCCGTTGGCAGTGATGTCGTCGAGGCACCGGCGGACTCTGCCGCGGATCATGCGCTGGTATTCGAGCACATGGCGGGGTGTGAAAGCGGAACTCACCAGACGTCGCAGTCGGGTATGCACCGGGGGATCCATGTCGATCATCGAAGCCCGGGTTTCGAGCGCGTCGTCGTCGATGTCGTATATCTGAATGTGACCAACCGCTGACGAATAAGTCGTGGTGTCACGCGATACCTCCACCACATCGGCGTGTCGAGCAACTGCCCAGAACCCGTCTTCGACGGTACTGTTGGAGTCGGTGCCACTGGAGTCGGTGATCGTGTTCCAGCAAAGACGAGGTGTGGCTCGAATCGTGGCGAACACATCGTGCGGAATGCCCTGCGAATACAGGTCGACATCGGCGAGATCGACGGGCGTTCGGGCCACGGTCGCCATCGCTCAGCCGATCACGAACGGGTCGCGGGTCTTGCCGCTCAATTCAACCCAGATCACCTTGGTGTTGACGAAGCCGTCGATCGCTTCAAGGCCGTTGTCTTTGCCATGACCCGACTGCTTGACACCGCCGAAAGGTGTGTTGTAACTGACCGACCGGTAGGAGTTGATCCACACCGTGCCAACGTCAAGAGCACGCGACACTCGGTGAGCGCGTCGTATGTCGTTGGTCCACACACCCGCCGCCAGGCCGAAGTCCGAATCATTGGCCAAGCCGATCACCTCGTCCTCGTCACGGAAGGTCATCACTGCCAGAACCGGACCGAATACCTCTTCGCGTACGATCGTTGTTTCGTTGTTGACATCAACGATCACGGTCGGTCTGACGAAACGCCCGCCAAGTTCGGGATCAACCACACCCCCGGTAACGACCGTGGCACCTTCGGTTTGAGCCGCTTCAACCATCTTCAGGATCCGGTCACGTTGCGCGTCAGAAGCGGCGGGACCCATTTCGGTAGCAGGGTCGCTGGGATCGCCGAGAACCAGGCTCTCGGCTCGCGCTACCACCCTGGCAATCACCTCGTCAGCAATGTCTTCGTGAATGTAAGCACGGGAACCAGCCACGCAAGTCTGGCCACTTGCCGCGAAAATACCTGAGAGCAGGCCATTCGTGACCGCCTCAAGATCAACATCGTCGAAGATGATCTGGGGCGACTTGCCGCCGAGTTCAAGCACGGTGGGGGTCAAGTTGTCGGCCGCGGCACGGGCCACATGGCGTGCGGTCGCCCCTCCGCCCGTGAAAGTGATCTTGTCGATACCAGGGTGAGAGGTGATGGCTGCGCCAACCCCCGCTCCGCCGGTTACCACGTTGATCACACCGGGAGGGAAGCCCGCTTCGGCGGCTCGCTGGGCGAGCAACAGGGCTGTTACCGGGGTGATGTCGGAGGGTTTGATAACCGCGGTGCATCCCGCTGCAAGTAACGGTCCGAGTTTCCAGGTGAGCAGCATCAGCGGCGAGTTCCAGGGCACTATCACGCCAACAACCCCGACCGGCACCTTCTCGGTGTAGACCAGAAAATCAGGTGAAGGATTCGGCAATTGCTCACCGTGGATCTTGTCGGCTACGCCCGCGAAGAAGTCCAAGTAGCTCTTCAAAGCTCCTGCTTGCGCTGATGTCTCGCGGATGATCTTGCCGTTGTCGCGAGTTTCGATAACCGCGAGTTCTTTGGCGTCACGGGCCAGCGAGTCGCCTAGTGCCCGCATTAGTTGGCTTCGCTCTACCGCTGACATCGTGGCCCACGGCCCCGTCTCAAAAGCCTTGCGTGCCGCTGCGACCGCATCGTTTACAGCACCAGGATCGTCTGGTACTTCTGCCCAAACCTTGCCTGTGAACGGGTTGCTGGTCTGCATCCGCTGCCCGCCGGCAGGGGGCACGAAGGCACCGTCTATGAAGTTGTCGTAGCTTTCAACTAAGTCAGTGGGATCGGTCATGGTCGTCAGTTGTCCTCGCGGATAGAGATGGCGCTACTAGGGCATTTCTCAACGACGATTTCGGCTCGTCGGCGTTGCAGCAGCCCGTCTCCGATCACTGTGGAGATGCCTTCGTCGTCGTCAAGGCGAAAGACATCGCTTTCGAGCAGTTCGCATTGACCCACGCCTACGCAAACCTCAGCGTTAAGTTCGACGGTCACAAGGTCTTCTTGGGCATCGAGTGGATCAGCTTCAGCCACGAGACGCTCCCATCTCCACCGACAGCACGCCATGCACGAAGTTCGACGGAGCATGCACTGCTTCGCCTCGGCGCTCAAGCACCATAGAGCGCTTACTCATCTCTGTGAGCAGCACGGATATCTCCATGCGAGCCAGAAACGCGCCAAGGCAGAAGTGCGGACCCCCGCCGCCGAACGCGAAGTGGGGATTGTCGGTTCGGCCAACGTCGAAAACGAACGGATTCTCAAAAACCGACTCGTCGCGATTAGCCGACACATACCACATCACCACCTTTTCTCCGGCTGTTATCGGAGTGCCCGACAGTTCGGTGTCTGTCGCCGCGGTTCGGCGCATGTGCAGGACCGGGGTTGCCCAGCGAAGCACCTCCTCAGTAGCGGGCGCAACCAGCGCCCCGTCGGCGAGGATTCGCTCCCACTGATCGGGATAGTCGGCAAATGCCATGGCTCCGTGGGTGATGGCGGTGCGGGTGGTTTCGTTGCCTGCGAAAACAAGGACGTGAAAGAAGTTGCGATATTCGTCGTGAGACAGGCGGTCTCCGTCTTCGGAGGCCTGTATCAGCATCGTGACCATGTCGTCACGAGGATCGTCGCGGCGTTTCGCGCCGAGGTTCTCGCCGTATTCGTACAGCGCATGGCTTGCGGGGCTGCCGAACGGCAAGAGCCGCAAATCAGTGGTGTTGCCGTATGCGGCTGGCGGCAAAGAAGGTTGGTCGCCGGTGCCTTCCACCAGGTAATTCGAGAGTTCAACCAAGAAATCGGCGTCTTCGACGGGCACACCCAAAATAGCCAGGATCACCCGAATCGGCAGGGGAGCGGCGACCATCTCCACCCAATCACCACCTCCTGAAGCCAGATATTCATCGAGCAACTCCTCGGTGATCTCGCGGGTGAGCCCTTCCCAGCGGCGGATGTTGCGTGGAGTGAAAGCCTTGCTGACCAGACGGCGCAGCCTGGTGTGATCAGGAGGGTCGGTATCGATGATGGATCGACGTGCCTCCAAAGCGTCGGGTTCCAGATCCCAGAGATTGCTGTGCCCCAATCCCGACGAGAACTCCTTGGCCCGCTTCGAAGCTTCTTTGATATCGGAGTGGCGAGTCACCGCCCAAAACCCCGAAGATTCGTAGGGGTGCCAAGTTAGCCCGGGGCGCGCTCGCATTTCCCTAAAGCGCTCGTGTGGCGCACCGCGGAGGTACAGCGACGGAGTAGTCACGTCCGGGCCATCGGTGTCAACCGTGGCATCATCCGTGGCGGAATGAGCGGCGGAATGAGCGGCGGAATCAGCGGTTGGATCGGTGGTGGGATTTGCGGCGGCGGTGGTCATGGGGTCAGGTGGTCATGGGGTTAGATGGTCATGTGGGCTAGCAGTGCTCAATGAAGCGGTCTCGTTCCCATTGGCTTACGTGATCGGGGTCGTCGGACTCGGCGTTGGTGGCCGCGAGATCTACCTCGGCTGCAGCCATGCTCACATAACTGCGTGAGAACATGTCTCCGAGTTGCTGCGCGATCGGGCTTGATTCGTAGGCCGTGATCGCCCCGGAGAGGTCGGTGGGTAGTGCCGGGCAATCACCGGGATTGGTGTACATGTCGCCGTGGCTCATGGCCGGCGGAACAAGCCCGCGTTCCACGCCGTCGGCACCCGCAGCCAGCACACCGGCGATGATCAGGTAGGGGTTGGCATCGGCGCCGGCGGGGCGGAACTCCACGCGATTGGCCGATGATCCCGCTTCGGTGATGCATCGGGCCAAGACCGTGCGGTTGTCGAGTCCCCAGTGAACGTGGGTGGGGGCGAAGGTATAGGGCCGGATTCGTTTCCCCCCGTTGGATGTCGGTGAACCCAACAAGGTGAGCGAAAGAGTGTGTTCCAAGATGCCGGCGAGCCACCTCGCCATCAGCTCGTTCGGTTCCTCATCGCAGTCAGCGAAAGCGTTGGAGCCATCGATGTTGAGGCTGGTGTGTACGTGCATGCCCGAACCTGATTGTTCGGTCCAGGGCTTTGGCATAAAGGTTGCTCGCAGGCCATGTTGCACCGCAACCTGCTTGATGATGCTCTTGTAAAGAACCGTGTTGTCGGCCGCGGTCATGGCATCGGTGGGACCGGTGTTGAGTTCGATCTGACCCGGCCCGTATTCGGCGTTGGACGACTCCACCTCGATACCGGCACCGGCGATGGCATGTCGCATATCGCGCAGGACATCTTCGAGTTCGAGCGCGTCGGTCAGCGAACTGTATTGGATGTGGCGCTGCACCGGCTCCCAGTCCGGCGTGCAGAGATAGAACTCCATCTCGGTGGCCACAAGGGGGTCGAGGCCCTGCTTTTGGCAGCGTTCGATCTGTTTTGCCAGAACCGACCGGGGTGCCAGCGGGTGTGGATCGTTGTCGGGGTCGAAAGCATCCGCGATAACCAGCGCGTATCCGGGGCGATACGTCAAAATTCGCATGGACGACAGATCTGGTACCAAGCGACAGTCGAGATAGCCGGTGTCCATGTTGATGAACTCGTTGTCAGGCAGGTCGTCTTGCATGTCGAAGACAAACATGGCGTCGGCAATGCTCACTCCGCTCTCCGCGATGCTCGCGAAGAAGCGATCAACGGGTACACGTTTGCCGCGTAGCCGGCCCTGGGTGTCGGGAGCGCCGACCTCAACTGTGTGGATGTTGTGCTCGGTGGCTTTCTGTCGGAGTTCGCTGATCATGTGAAGTCCCTTTCACTGACTAGATGAGGTATTGACTGGCTGGTTGGTTGGGTTGGCAACAAGGAGGACGAGTCGGCCGCGAACGTCTCCGGCGCGGAGTCTGTCGTGGGCTTTCTGGGCATCCACTAGAGGGAGAGTCTCAACGGGTTGAATGATCGACGGTTCGCGACGGGCAAGATCCAAGAGTTCGTCGAGTTGGTTGCGGCTGCCCCAAATGCTGGAAAAGAAGCGGGCTTCGTGGGGCACAGCGCCAAAACCGAAGGGAATACGTCCGCCGCGCAGGCCGACGACGGCGACCATGCCACGCTTGGCCACAACCGAAGCGGCAGTGGCGAGAGTGACTTCAGCGCCGACAAAGTCGATCACGACGTCTGCGTTTGCGAGATCGTCATCTGACGAAGCGGCAGCGTGCGCTCCTATCTCAAGAGCAGTCGCACGCTTGTGATCCGAGGGGTCGAGTGCGGTCACATGAGCATCGCTGAGCAACCGCAAATAGCGAATAGCGAACTGGCCCAGCCCACCCGCTCCGATAACCAGAGCGCGTCCCTCTGGTCCGCGCTCCCGCAGGATGTCAAGTCCGTGGTTGACCGCTCGATAGGCGGTGAGTCCACCGCAAGCCAACGGCGCCGAGGCCACCGGATCCAGATCACCGAGCGGAGCCAGATAACGGCGATGCTTCACCCACATTCGTTCGCAGTAGCCACCGTCGACCAACAGACCGGCTTCTGTACTCTTGGCACAGATCATCTCCAAGTCGGCGTTGCATTCAGTACAACCACGGCATCCCCAAGGCGCGTAGACCATCACCGCACCGAGTTCAGGGTGCTGCCCGGTGACTTCATGGCCCAACACGATCGGGTAACTACTCGCATACTCCCCGTCGACCACATGAAGATCTGAGCGGCACACTCCACAGGCGGTGACCTCGATTATTTCGTCGCCTTGTTTGCTCCCGCCCGGCTCAGGGTGGTGCTCGTCTACTACCAGGGTTTGGCCCGGCGCCGGGAGAACTACTGCACGCATCAGTAACTCTTGGGTAGGCCGAGGCACTTCTGGGCGACGAAGGCGAGGACGAGATTGTTGTTGACGGGTGCCACTTGGTAGAGCCGGGTTTCGCGAAGTTTGCGCTCAATGTCGTATTCGACTGCGAAACCGAAGCCGCCGTGGGTGTTGAGCGCTGCGTTGCCTGCTTCCCACGAGGCTTCGGAGGCGAGCATCTTTGCCATGTTGGCTTCGGCACCGCATGGTTTGTCGGCGTCGAACAGGTTGGCAGCCTTCCAGCGCATGAGGTCGGCGGCCGCGAGGTTGGCGTAGGCCTTGGCGAGAGGGAACTGCACACCTTGGTTCATGCCGATGGGGCGGCCGAAGACCTCCCGTTCACGGGCGTAAGCGCTGCCTCGCTCCAAGAAGAAGTGACCATCACCAATGCATTCGGCAGCTATCAGGATTCGTTCTGCGTTCATTCCGGTGAGGATGTGTCGAAAGCCGTTGTCTTGGGTGCCTACCAGGGCGTTTGCGGGAATGACCACATCGTCGAAGAACACTTCAGTGGTGTTGTGATTCATCCAAGTTGCTATCGGGTTGATGGTGAGTCCATCAATGAGTTCGCCGTCGTCGTCGCGCAACTCGAAGATGAACACCGACAGGCCATCAAGTCGTCCCTCTGCTTCGCTGGCGGGCGTGGTACGGGCCAAAAGGATCATCAGGTCCGAATACAGCGCTCTGGACGTCCATATTTTCTGACCGTTTATCCGCCAAGTGTCGCCGTGGCGTTCTGCTCTGGTGCGAATCGCGGAGGTGTCTGAACCGGCGATGGGTTCGGTGACACCGAAGGCCTGTAAGCGCTTGCGGCCATCCGCGATCTGCGGGAGGTAGTGCCGTTTTTGTTCTGCAGAGCCGTGGCGCAGCAACGTGCCCATCACATACATCTGGGCGTGGCAAACCGCGGGGTTACCACCACTGGCAGCAATCTCTTCAAGGATCACAGATGCGCCGGCGAGGCTGAGACCGCCACCCCCGTACTCCTCGGGGATCAGAGAACCCAGCCACCCTTGGGTGGTCAACTCCTTGACGAACTCCTCGGGATAGCGGTCGGGTTCGAGTCCGCGCCAGTATTCGTTGCCGTATCTGTCGCAGAGTCGCCGCACCTCGGTGCGGATCATTTCGAAGTCCTCGGGGACCTGGGCGACCTCGGCGATGCGTGTTGTCGTGCTGGCGGCTGTCATGGGCAAGTCACTTCTCCTCGTCGCTCCAGAATCCCTGGCGCCACAGCGCTTCAGTAGCGGCCACACCGCTTTCGTGCAGGTGGGCTTCCATGGCCTGTCGGGCTCCCTCCGCGTCGCGTTCAATCACGGCGTTGAGGATCTTGCGGTGATGTTCAACAGCTTTTTCGTCCCAACCATCGGCGAACTCGTAGTAGTTGGCGGGAACCGATCGAACCAGCAAACGCAGCAGCCAACGGGTGCGGCGTGGTGCGGCAGCATTGATGATGCGATGAAACTCTTCGTTGAGCGCTGAGAGGTCTTCGTCCGAGTCTGCAACGAAGCGCTTCTGAATCGCTTCGAGGTCGGCGATTTGTTCGTCTTTGAGGGTGTCGGCGGCCATCGCCGCGGCTCGTCCTGAGACCACGCCGTACAGTTCGTAGTGATCGATGATGTCGTCGGGAGTCAAGCGAGCGACGAAGAAACCGCGCCGTGGCGCTACATCGAGAAGGCCTTCCTGCCCGAGCACAATGAGTGCTTCACGGATCGGACTGCGACTCACATCAAGCGCATTGGCGATGGCGTCCTGATCGATTTTTGCTCCCGGTTTCAGAGCACCAGTGAGGATCAGATCTCGTACGTAGCTGGCGACCTCATCGGCTAGTCCGCCGCGGCGTCGCATTTGCGGTTCGACTCGGCTATAGGGGTTGTCTTCGGTCATGTCGATTGTCATGTCAGTTCGTGCCTTCGGATCCTAGGTAAGCGACTCGTACTAACGGGTCTGCCTGTACCTCTTCGGCTGAGCCGTGTGCGATCACCTCACCGTGGTCGAACACGTAGATCCGGTCGGAGATACCGGTTATGAAGTTCAGGTCGTGGTCGATAACCACTACCCCAGCGCCGATAGTGGCTGCCATGTGGCGGACTTGCTCGATCATCTCGGTGGACTCAAGGTCGCTCATACCGCTGGTCGGTTCGTCGAGAAGCAAGAAGGAAGGGGCCAGCGCAGCGGCGCGAGCCAACTCCAAACGACGAGAGTTGCCGTAGTCAAGTTCACTGGCTCGCCTGTCGCGGTGTTCCCACAATCCAGCCTCGGCGATCACCGAGTCGACATCAAGGAGTGGTCGACCCTGCCGATGGCTGGCTGCGATCAGCGCCGAAACCTCCACGTTCTCGCGCACTGTCAGAGCCGCGAAGAGCCGCAGGTTCTGGAAGGTGCGCACGATGCCAAGCCGAGCGAGCCGATACGTAGGAATCGCGGTGATGTCGTCGCCGTTGAGCGAGAACTTCCCAGACGATGGCTCGACTAGACCAGTTATGACGTTGACCATCGTCGTTTTGCCAGCCCCGTTCGGGCCGATGATGCCGATGACCTCGCCGCTTCGGGCGCTGATACCTACGTCGCTGAGGGCCTTGAAACCACCGAAGGAGACGTCAATCCCGTGCGCTTCAAGCACCGATGACTCAACCGATTCGAGTTCGGGAAGCGGGTCCGGTCTGGTCTCGGTTGCCTCAGCGTGGTCTTTGCCTCGGACTCGGAAGCGCCGGAAACGTGAACGGAGCCATTCGTCGAACTCCCAGTCGCCGAGCAGTCCCGAAGGCCGAAGGAGCATGAACCCCAACATCGAAACGCCCAGAAAGACTGTTTGCAGGTTCTCCCGGAACACCCAGTCGAGTGGCTTACCGTCGAGTCCAATTCCAAATATCTCGAAGCCGTCCTGCCCGAGTCGCCGGGCGAGTTCACGACCGGCGGTCATCACCGCGACGCCCACAAGTGCACCGGTCACGCTGTTGCGTCCACCCACGATCAGCATCACCAACGTGAGGAGCGTGTAGTTGAAAAAGAAGTTCTCGGGGAGCAGGGAGCCGTCCTCGTAGACGCGCAAGCTGGCGCCCACACTGACAACCGCTACCGAAATGAGCAAGGCAACCATCTGTTGAACCAGTGGGTTCACACCCATGGCACGGGCAGCGAGGTTGTCTTCGCGTGCAGCAACCGCGAGGCGTCCGCTACGACTTTGGGCATAGAGACGAGCCACGACCAAAGCCCCAAGCAGGGCTGCATAGATCGGGACCCGAGTGTCGAGCTTTCCGCCAATCGGGAAGAACAGGCCTGCTCGTTCCCCGCCGGTCAACTCGGGCCAGTTGCGGGCTACTTCGTGGGTGACGAAGAGCAGAGCGAGGGTGATGACGGTGGCCGAAACCGCCCCAGATTGAGCACCTGAGCGTGCGAGTCCTACACCAATGATGAAAGCGACCCCCACAGTCAGCAGCACGGCTACCAACAACGCCGTCGAGGAGCTGACCTCGACTTCGGCGAGACCGAAAGGCGCATCCGGGATCCGCTTGACTTTTTCTGTTGGGGAGATTGCGAATACCGCAAACGTGTACCCCGCTATGGCACCGAATCCGATGTGACCGAAAGACAGCACGCCAGTGTTGCCGACATAAATCTGGATGCCGAGCACGATCACAGCGTCGATCAGCATGACGGTGACGAGCCGCTCAGCGGCTCCGCCCAACCAGTTCTGATAAATCAGAGCAGCGCCAACGAACACGCTGAACAGCAGTACCGAGCCGATGATCGGAAAGCCGACGTCTCGTTGCAGGTTTGAGAACATCACACACGCTCCGCGTGGGCGACTGTGATCAGGCCCTGCGGTCTGAAGATGAACAGCAGCGCGATTAATACGAAGACCACGCCTTCGGTGAGGCTCGCGATTGAGTCAGGCAGCCGACTGCGCAGGAGCACTTCGGCCAGTCCCAGCGCAAAGCCTCCCAGGACCGCGCCGCGCAAGCTTCCGAGTCCGCCGATGAGGGCTGCCAACACGCCTTTGAGCATCGGGTCGATGCCGGCGGTGGGGGTGGTGCTACCGGACCGCATCAGCCAAAACACACCGGCTATGCCTGCTAGCAGACCGGACAACGCAAACGCCCCGCGGATCACCGAGTCCGATTTCACGCCCATTAGTCGGGCTGTGTCGAAGTCAGCTGACGCCGCGCGCAACGCCAGACCGAACATGGTTCGTTGCAGAAGAATCGTGGTTGCGATCAGGGTGATGATCGTGACCACGATCACCACTGTGTCGAATACCTCAATGTTGAGTGGGCCAACCGAGTAGGTGTTGCTCACCCAACCAGGGCGCGAATACGTTTTGACCGACGCAGAAACGTAGAGAAGAAAAACTGCAGATACCACGAAGTGCACGCCGAACGAGGTGAGCAGCAACGTGAAGTCGGATTCTCCACGCACTCGACTGAAGGCGACACGTTCAATCACCAACGAGGCAACCACCGCGCAGACGATGATCAGTGGGGCGATGACGTACCATGACCAGCCTTGTTGGCCCGCCGCGTAAGCCGCGTAACCGCTGATGGTGATCAGTTCACCGTGGGCGAAGTTGAGCAAGTGCATCACGCCGAACACCACGGCCACACCGAGGGCTAGCAGCGCATAGATGCTGCCTCTGCCGAGTCCGTCGATGAGATTTTGGAGTAGTTCGATCATTGCTCAACCGCTGATGAATGTGCCGAAGAGGTCGTCGTGTTCTCGCAGTTCGCTACCAGCGCCTTGTGCCACGATTTCACCACTTCGCAGGACATAGGCCCGGTCAGCGACTTCGAGCATCCGGGTGGAGTTCTGCTCAACGACTAGGAGCGTTCGCCCTTGCTGTCGCAGGGAATCGATGAGTTCGAATACGGCGTCGACAAGAATGGGCGCAAGGCCCAGCGATGGTTCGTCCATCATCAACAACCGGGGTCTTGACATCAAGGCTCGGGCGATTGCCAATTGTTGCGCTTCACCTCCGGAGAGAAAGCCTGCCGCGGTGTTCCATTTCGAGCGTAGCACCGTGAAGAGTTCCGCCATCTCGTTCAGGTCCTGTTCTCGGTTGGCGCCGGGTTGGGTGATTCCGCCGATCTTGAGATTTTCTTCTACGGTCATGTCGGTGAAGATGCGGCGGTGTTCCGGCACCAGCGCGAGCCCCGAACGCAGAAGTCGTTCAGCGGAGCGCCCGGTGACGTCTTCGCCTTCGAATACTACCGTACCCACTGACGGTTTCAAGAGGCCCGCGATTGAGTTCAGTAGCGTCGTTTTTCCCGCACCATTGGGTCCGATGAGGCCCACCACCTCACCGGACCCAACGCTGAGCGTTGCATCTCGAAGCGCTGAAATCGCACCGTATCTGGTTGTCAACCCCGTGACTTCGAGCACGGTTTTGGTCAGCTTCTGGTGTCGACTAGGACATCCTCGCCGTTGACGATCCGGTTGATCGGGACGGCTTTGGGCGGGATGCCGTTGGTGCCCGCGTAGGTGATCTCGCCGGACAATCCTTGGAAGCCGGAGATTTCTTGCACGGCTTGTCCTATCTGGGCGGGTTCGTCGCATCCGCAGTCGAGCATTGCCTGAATCCCGATGAACATCGAATCGACGTAGAGCGCCATGAATCCACGGCTTTCAAGCGCATCCCCGTTGACTGCCTCGTAGTGGGCGAGGAGTGAGTCGATCGGGTCGCCTGCGCTGATGCTGGTGTGCGGCGTGTGGGCGATGCCTTCGTTGTTGTCCTCGTATTGGATTCCCGTTGCGTCGAGTGCGTCGGTGCCGATGTAGGTGAGTGCGTCGAGTCCTTGACCCTCCAACTGACCCCGCAGAGCGGTGACCTGAAAGCCGAGCGCGGCAGAAAAGACGACTTCGGTGTTGTCGGAGATCCCGGCGATTTCGTTGACTTGGGCAGAGAAGTCGGTGTCAGCGGCCCACACGTAGGTTTGGGTGCTGACGACTTCGCCGCCTCCAGCTGTGAATGCCGCGGCGAAGGCGTCTGGGTTGACGCCGGTGTAGGGAACTCCTTGACCTTCGGTAAACAGAATCGCTCGAGTTATTCCTTGGTCAAGTGCCCAATTGGCTGCTGCGGACGACATCTGGATGTCGTCGAAAGTGACCAGATAGGAGTTGATCGAGGCGTCTGCCAGTGTCGGTTCGGTGGACGCGGCCACAAACAGCGGTACTTGTCCTTCGGTGGTCTGCAGGATTGGCAGAGCGAAGTCGGCGAACGGCGGCCCGATCAGGAATTGAGCACCCCAGTCGAGCAGTTCTGCGGTCGCTAGAGCGGCGTCTGCGCCGACTTCTGCAACTCGGACTTCCACGGGACGGCCGTTCACACCGCCTGCGCAGTTTGCGAGGTCAGCCACAAAAGGCACGAGCTTGGAGCCAGGAATATCGACGAATCCGACAACATCACTGAAGTCCATGGCCATACCGACCCTGATCGGGTCGCCACTCGGCGCGTCAGCACAGTTGTCGAGGTCAGCGGCGAGGATGCCGTCAATATCGACAGCGGTATCGGTGTGTGGCTCGTCGGCCATGTCGTCACCGTCTTCGGCCACGACATCAGTAGCGTCATCGCCGTCGTCGTCGCCGCATGCCGCGGTGAGCAGTGTGAAGATCGCGAACAACGCGATCAAGGTCTTTAGTTTCATTGGGATCCCCCTCTAGGCCAATTGCATGGAATAGTGACACAAAATTCGTTTGGTAGCAAACGAATAGTTATATATAATACATAATATTCATCTTTGAGGATAGCACAAGTCAATTTGCAAATATCCAGGCTCTTCCGACATATCGCTCTTGAATCATTTGGTACCAAACGATTAGTGTCTCAGCCATGGCCGAGCAAAAAGGGTTCATGTACCCGCGCACACCGACGGGTGCCGCAGGGATACTTCCGGGACCCCCATGGCACTACTCAGGGGAGATGCTCACTATCGAGTTCCGAACTGACCCGGCAAACGTGGCCGAACTCCTGCCCGCTCCGTTGGAACTAGCCGACACTGACCCTGGAGCCGTCGCCCTTATCTGGGCGGATTGGCAGAGTTGCAGCGACAGTTTTGAAGAACTGGTCGACCCGGCCCGAGCCCAATACAAGGAGGTCTTCCTGGTCGTGCGCTGCGCTTACCAAGGTCAGACTTACAGCCGCGCCGCCTACATCTGGGTCGACAAGGACTTCGCCCTGGCTCGGGGCGTGGTACAGGGCTACCCAAAGAAGCTCAGCGAGATTTGGATGACGCGCGCCGTCAACTACGGAAAAGCCGGCCCGCGCCTCGAGCCAGGTGGCCGGTTCGGCGCAGCCGTGAGCACATGGGGCAGGCGCATTGCTGACGCAGTCTTTGAGATCACCGGCACGGCCGAGACCGCAGGTTTCGTCAACGCCCATCCCATGCTGCACAGTCGGCAGATGCCCGCAATCGAAATGGACGGACGCGACTCGCTAGACGAATTGGTCACCATGCGCGGCTTCGATGTCGAACTGGGTCCGGTGTACGCAGGAGACGCCGAGCTTCAGATCCACGACAACCCGACCGAAGAACTCGATCGTCTGAAACCCTTCGAGACCATCGGCGGCTACTACCGGCAAGTGGGCAATTCCATGGCCGCAGGCACCACCGTGTGGGCAGCCCCCAACCCCATGGCCCGATGATCGCGGTGCCATGACCTTTGTTGACAACTACCTGGCTGACATGGGCCCAGACGACGCCGACATTACCAGCCACGACACCTACACAAACGGCGTTCCCCACGCCACCTTCAACCGGCTCCGCTCATCGGACCCAGTCCACTGGACCGACGAAAGTGACGGGTCCGGATTCTGGTCGATTCTGCGCTACGACGATGTCCTGGCCGTGAGCCGCGACTACGAAACGTTCACTTCCGCAAAGGGCATCCGGCTCGAAGAAATGGACTCCGAACAACTCCACGCCCGCTGCACAATGATGGAACTAGACCCGCCTGAACACACCCGATACCGGCGGCTTGTCAACAAAGGCTTCACTAGGCGCACGGTTGACACATTCGAAGATGTCATCCGCCAACTGGCGGCCGAAGTCGTGGAAGCGGCCCTACCCAAAGGCGAATTCGACTTTGTTGCCGAAGTCTCAGAGCAGCTGCCGATGCGGATGCTTGGACGGCTGCTCGGCACCAGCGATGAACACGGCCACCAACTCGTGGCTTGGGGAGATGCACTACTCGGCAACACCGACCCCGAGTTCACCGACTTCCCAGTCGACCTCACCGACACCGAACAGTACCGAATGGTCCCTTTCCGCAGTCCCGCTGCGTTGGAGATCTTCCAATTCGCGCAACAGCAAGCAGCAGAGCGGCGCAGTTGCCCCCGTGACGACATCATCACGAAGTTGCTCGAACCAACCCGCGATGGCGACCCGCTCAGCGATCTTGAGTTCAACAATTTCTTCACCCTGCTAGTCGCCGCGGGTAACGACACCACCCGCTACACCATGACTCACGGTGTCTGGAACATGATCAACCATCCGCAGCTCTGGCACACGCTGCGTGAACGCCCGGAGTTGATGTTGTCGTGCGTGGAAGAGGTGCTGCGGACCAGTTCGGTCACCATGCACTTCCGGCGAACCGCCACCCGCGACATCGAGATGCGAAGCAGCAGGATCAAAGCCGGCGACAAGGTCGTGATCTGGTTCAATTCCGCCAACCACGACCCAGATGGCTTTGCCGTCCCCTTCCGATTCGACCTAGCCCGCGAGAAGAACGACCACATGGCCTTCGGTCGCAACGGTCCCCACTTCTGTCTCGGCGCCTGGTTGGCTCGGATGGAGGTCCGACTGGTTTTCGAAGAGCTTATGAAACGTGTTGATCACCTCGAACCCGCTGGACCGATCGAGCGGTTGCGATCCAACTTCATCGCCGGGATCAAACGTCTACCTGTGAAAGTCATATGAGCATGCACCGACATCCGCTAGTGAGGGCAAGAGCATGGGAGAGATAGTCGGTGCCGCGCTGGTATCCCACGTACCGCCGTTGGTGATGCCCGAGACCGAACGACGAGCCATGAACAACGGCGATGACACCACGCTGTTCGCCGGACTCCATCAACTCGCCGCTGAAAAGCTGCGCCCCTCAAATCCAGACACTGTGGTCGTGATCGACACTCACTGGTTCACCACCATCGAACACATCGTCAGTTCCCACCAAAACAGGCAGGGGCTGTTCACCTCCGATGAACTGCCCCGTGGCATGGCACAGATGCCCTACAACATCAGTGGTGATCCTGAACTGGCCCGCACCTGGGCAGCATGTGCTGATGAACGCGAAGACACCTGGATCGCAGCCATCGACGATCCTTACCTGCCGATCCACTATCCCACGGTCAACCTGCTCGGATTCCTACAAGGGGACGAAAGTTGGATCTCAGCAGGCGTTTGCCAGACCGCCGACACCCAGGACTTTCTGGTATTCGGCCAGTTGCTAGCGGAGGCCATCGACAAACTCGACCGCAGGGTAGTGGTACTGGCCAGCGGGGGACTGAGCCACCGTTTCTGGCCTTTGCGCGAGTTCCGTGCGCACGAGGCTGCCGATCCCGACCTAAATATACGAACTCCGCAGGCTGCGGCCGCTGACCGTCGGGTCATCGAATGGCTCAAGGCCGGAGACCACGCCGCAGTGCTCGACTACTTGCCTGAGTATCGCAGTCAGGCACCCGAAGGCTATTTCGGGCACTATCTCACAATGATCGGCGCACTCGGCGCAGCGGACTGTGAAGCTCCCGGAACCCAATTCGGCGAGTACGAAGCGGTAGCCGGTACCGGCCAGGTCCACATATGGTTTGACCTGTGAATCACGGCCCGCGAGCACTCATCATCATTCACGAACCCGACGGCGTTGGCTGTCAGGTCGAAATGAGACTCCGCGAACTGGGCTGGGGTATCGACAACCATCTCGTCACCTCCGACTACGAGCGTCCCAACGAACCCGCACCCTGGCCGGACTTCTCGGACTACGACATCATCGTGCCGATGGGGTCGATCCGTTCGCTTACCAGCAAGGACGAGATCTCCAACTGGATCTACGCTGAACTTGAGTTGTTGAGGATTGCTCACGAGCGTGGCACCCCGATTCTTGGTGTGTGCTTCGGGGGTCAACTTCTAGCCGAAGCGCTCGGTGGTTCAGTGGAGAAGTCACCGGTGACTGAGATCGGCTGGTACGAGATCGCTGCGGCGAATGGTGTTGAGAACCCGGTCGGCCCAGGGCCTTGGTTCGAATGGCATCACGACCGTTTCACCGCGCCCCCCGGGGCTGAGGTTTTGGCCGTCAACGAAAACGCGGTCCAACTCTTCCGTGTTGGTCGCTCGGTAGGCACCCAGTTTCACCCCGAGGTTGATCCGGGCCATGTAGCAGGCTTCCTGGCCGGATCAGCCGACGAGTATCTCGCCTCGTTGAACCTCAATGGCACTCAGATGATGGACGAGATGTACCACCACGAAGCCCAAAATACCAAACAGTGCCACGCCCTCGTCGACTGGTTCCTCGCACAAACGGTGTCTAACGAATCATGGAACGAATGACATGACCACCCGTCCTCTGATCGGACTACCCGGTCGTCGCAAGGCTGGACACGACATAGCCGGGATGCTCTCGATCTTTGCTGATATGCAACTCGACTTGTATTTTGCAAACTACGCAAAGGGTGTGATTGCTGCTGGCGGGCTTCCCGTGCATCTACCCGTCGATGTTGATCCGTTGTCGATCATTGATCGGCTCGACGGATTAGTCCTCACGGGAGGTACCGACATTGAGCCGAGCCTCTACGGCGCTGAGTCAGAAACTGATATCTACCCCCCCGAACCCGAACGAGACGACCTGGAACTCGGCCTGATGAAAGGAGCGGTTGATCGAGAGATTCCTGTGCTGGGGATCTGCCGTGGACAACAGATTGTCAATGTCGGTGCCGGGGGCACGTTGCACCAGGATGTGTCACCCCATTCCGCTGTCGGCCATGCTGCTGACACCGAACTCCACCGGGTCACGCTCGAACCCGATTCGATACTGAGAGAGCTGTATGGCGCAACGGTTTGGGTCAACTCACTTCATCATCAAGCGGTCGACGCCGTGGGGACGGACCTTCGCGTAACTGGCTGGTCTGATGATGGTGTTGCGGAGGGCCTGGAACACACGAGCCTTCCGATCGTTTGCGTGCAGTGGCACCCCGAGATGATGCTCACTCGTGACACCGACCCCATTTTCTCCTGGCTCGTTGAGGCTGCTAGCGATGGATAGACCGCTCGATGGGGTTGCCGTTGTTGCCCTGGAGCAGGCGGTGGCGGCACCGTTCGCGACTCGTCAACTAGCTGATCTCGGTGCGACTGTGCTCAAGGTTGAGCGACCGGGGGAGGGCGACTTTGCGCGTGACTACGACTCTGCCATGGGTGGGACGTCGGCGTTCTTCGTCTGGTCCAATCGCGGAAAACAGAGCATCGAACTAGACCTGAAGGATCCCGAACAGCGCGCCACATTCGACCTCCTGGTCGCCGGTGCAGACGTGTTCATTCAGAACCTCTCGCCTGCGGCGGCTCAACGCGCCGGGATCCTTGCCGACCAGCTAAGAGCAAAGCACCCGCAGCTGATTGCCTGCGACGTTTCAGGGTATGGGCTTGGCGGCCCTCGAACCGATGACAAGGCTTATGACCTCGCGGTGCAAGCCGAAGCTGGTGCGGTTGCTCTCACCGGAACCGTTGATCAGGCCTGCAAGGTCGGGTTCTCGGTGGCAGACGTGTCAGCGGCCATGTATGCGTTCTCGTCGATTCTGGCTGCTTTGTACCGCAAGCAGGCGACCGGAGAGGGTGCGACGGTCGAGGTGTCGATGCTGGAGAGCCTCGCGGAATGGACTTCTGCTCCCACCTTCGCGGCGGTCGGCACCGGTGTAGTTCCCCCAAGGGCGGGCCATCGCCACACGATGATCGCGCCCTACGGCATGTATCAGATGAGCAACGGCACCTACATCATGATCGGTGTTCAAAGCAACCGAGATTGGGTGTCGTTCGCTACCCATGTGCTCGGTGATCAGAGTCTTTGCGAGGACCCGCGGTTCTTCGACAACGTCGACCGCGTTGCCAATATCGACGACCTCGAAATGTTGATCAACAGCGTCTTCGCAACAATTTCACCCGAGGAACTACTCGAACGGCTCAACCACGGCCGGGTGACGCATAGTTCGGTGCGCGACCCCCACACACTCTGGCAACACGAACAGCTTCGGGCCAGGGACAGGTTCATGACGGTGACCACCCCCACCGGCACCGCGGAGGTTTATCGTTCCCCGTTCAACATCAGCGGTATTGGCGATCCAGATGCCTCAGTCCCCGACCTCGGAAACCACGACCCCGCTTTCATCCAACATCTTCTAGCCCGCGCCCAAACCCGCACAACAATCGGCGCGACACCAACGGACACTGTTGGCTAGCTGTCCCCGTCGTCTGCGAGGATGTCAAGGAACGGCGAGTAGCGATAGACACGGTTGCGTCGGCGGCCAGTGATTTCTGTAACCAACCCCAATGGAGCCATCTGATCGAACAGTCCACCGATGGTCGTGGATGTCGCGCCCAGTTTCGCGGTCGCATATTTGATTGTCATGATCGGCTGTTCGGCCAGCAGGTTCAGCAGCGGCCATCCGTACTTACCGAAGTTATGGGAGATAGCGATTTGGCGGTGTTTGTCGGTCAGCGCCGATATCTCACCTGCGACTCGTACAGCATCGCTTGCGGTGGAGGTGACCCCGGTGAGGAAGAACTTGAGCCAGCCCTCCCAGTCACCGTGGGTTCTGATGGCGTTGAGTCGATCGTAGTACTCGGGTCGGTTCTGCTTCAGGAAGAGGCTCAGGTACAACAGCGGACGAGCCAGCGCACCACGTTGCACCAGCAACAGGGTGATGAGCAACCGGCCGATGCGGCCATTGCCGTCGAGGAACGGGTGGATTGTCTCGAACTGGGCGTGCGCAAGCCCGGCCAGTACGAGCGGCGGATCTTTGCTGTCGTTCAAGTAGATCTCTAGATCATGAATGGCTTTTCCAAGGTCGTCAGGCGACGGTGGAACGAATGCCGCAGTTGCCAGCGTGCAACCCGCGGGACCAATCCAGTTCTGTGACTTGCGAAACTCTCCGGGGGTGCGTTCCTGGCCCCGTGTTCCGGTCATCAGCTCTTCGTGAACCCTACGAATCAACCGACCCGACAGCGGTAACTCGTCGAGAAGTTGAAGCCCCGTACCCATCGCACGCACGTAGTTGACCGTCTCGTTGATGTCAGCCATCAGACCGGTCCCCTGCACCTCCACCTCGTGGGCGAATAAGTCGTCGAGGCTCGATTGGGTACCTTCGATCTGGGAGCTGAGCACTGCTTCTCGCCGAACATACGAGGCGACGAACCAGTCGGGATCCGGCAATGTACCCGCCATCCCGTCCAACCGCCCCAAGGCTGTGGTGGCTTCAGACAGTAGACCGAGAAGTTCAGCGTCCCATTGAAGTTGTGGATCGGGTGGCAGCGGTTTCGGCACGAACGCTTCGTATCCGGTTACCTGTGGGCGGAACCCGCCGGCTCGTTCGCTTGTCATCTCGCTCCTTATTCCAGTAATTGGAGATTGTAGTGATAGAAGTGGCCGTTATTCTATTTTGAAGAGAGATTTTAGAATAAGTGGTTGTCGTCTCGCTCCTTATTCCAGTAATTGGAGATTGTCGTACCAAGAGCAGTTATTATTCCATTTCAGGGAGAGATTTTGGAATAGACAAGTGGAGGATCTCGGGCAGGATTGGGCTTGAGGGGTTTATCCTTGGAGACTCGCGACTAGATCAGAAAGCGGCGAAGTATGAACAGTGAGCAGTTCACCAAGGTCAAACAGGACGATGGTTTCATCGCCGCTCTCGACCAGAGTGGCGGTAGCACGCCCAAGGCGTTGAAGCTCTACGGAGTCGCCGAGGATGCTTATGAGGGTGACGCCGAGATGTTTGATCTGGTGCATGAGATGCGCAGCCGTATTGTGACCAGCCCCAGTTTCAACGGTGACCGCATCCTCGGCGCGATTCTCTTTGAGATGACGATGGATCGCGATATCGCAGGCCAGTCAAGCGCCTCCTACCTTTGGAACGAGAAACGGGTCGTACCCTTCCTCAAGGTCGACAAAGGGCTCGATACAGAGTCCAACGGCACGCAGATCATGAAACCGATGCCGACACTGGACGAACTGCTTGAACGGGCCCATGACATGGGCATATTCGGTACGAAGATGCGCTCGGTCATCAACGAAGCGGACCAGGCCGGTGTCGATGCGGTTGTCGACCAGCAATTCGAGGTTGGCAAGCAGATTCTCGGCGCGAACCTGATGCCGATCATCGAGCCTGAAGTCAACATCAACAGCTCAACCAAAGCTGAAGCTGAGAAGATGCTCAAAGCGGCGATTCTCAAGCATCTCGATCAGCTCGACGAAGACCAATCGGTGATGCTGAAGCTAACGCTTCCCTCTCAAGACGGGTTCTACAGCGATGTCATCGCCCATCCGCGAGTTCTGCGGGCGGTGGCCTTGTCGGGCGGTTACAGCCGTCAAGAATCCAATGATCGGCTGCGTCGCCAGCTTGGCATGGTCGCCAGTTTCTCCCGAGCCCTCACCGAGGGACTCAGTGCTCAACAAACCGAAGAAGAGTTCGATTCGATGCTCGACTCCTCAATCGGCAGCATCTTCGAAGCGTCCTGCACATGAACTCTGCAGCCGCGGCGACTGGGACAGCAACCGGATTGAGCGTCCGGCGAGTCTCGGGCGCGCTCGGCGCTGTTGTTTCAGGGGTCGACCTCGGTGCCGATCTGTCTGCTGAGACGATTGGGGAGATCCGCCGCGCTCTTGTTGAGCATCACGTCCTCTTCTTCCGCGATCAGAACCTCACACCCGAGCAACAGATAGCTTTCGGTAAACGCTTCGGCGAACTCGACACACATCCGTTCGTGATGTCCAACCCGGATCACCCGGACCTGATCGATGTGATCACCGAGCCGGACGATGTGTTCAACTTCGGCGGCGGTTGGCATACCGATGTCACGTTTCTCAGCGAACCCGATCTGGGCTCGATCCTGTATGCAGTTGAGGTGCCAGAAGCGGGCGGTGACACCCTGTTTGCCAACCAACATGCTGCCTATGACGCCCTGAGCGACACCATGAAGGAACTGCTCGACCCGCTATCGGCGTATCACTCGGCGGGTCCGCAGTACGCAGAGGGCGCCTTGTCCACCCAGACCAAATCAATCGAGACAACCAACCCTGAGCAGGCATCTGAGACTGTCAGCCATCCGGTGGTCCGGACTCATCCCGAGTCGGGACGCAAGGGTCTGTATGTCAACGGTGCCTTCACCGTCGGTATTGCCGGCCTTCACAAAGATGAGTCGCGCGTCTTGCTGCGCTTTCTCTTTGCCCACGCTGTCAAGGAACGGTTCACCTGCAGGTTCTCTTGGGAGCCGGGCTCGTTGGCGATGTGGGACAACCGCAGCGTTCAACACTATGCGTTACATGATTTTGCGGGTCAGCGGCGCCACATGCGCCGTATCACCATCAAAGGCGACCGCCCAGCCTGAACTCTCATTAATGGTTCGGTCCGCCGGCCAACGCTCAAAGGAAACACATATGGGTCAACTCGACGGACGGATAGCTGTGATCACAGGAGCGGGCGACGGCATCGGAGCCGCCATCGCTCAGCGCTTTGTTGATGAGGGTGCCAAAGGTGTGGTGATCGCCGAACTCAACGAACGGACTGGTCAGGCGATGGCCGACAAACTTGGCGACGCGGGCCTGTTCGTGCGCACCGATGCAGGCAACCGCGCTGATGTGGAAGCGATGATCGACGCGGCGGTCGATCGTTGGGGTGGACTCGACATCTTGGTCAACAACGCTTGGGGTGGTGGCGTTATCAGCCGAGTCGAACAAAAGTCTGCCGAAGGTATGGCCAGGGGTATCGATGTTGGTTTTCTGGGTCCATTCTGGGCCATGAACGCGGCTCATACGGTCATGAAACCTCGCGGATATGGACGAATAATCAACTTGTGTTCGCTCAACGGCGTCAATGCCCATATGGGAACCGTCGAGTACAACTCGTCGAAGGAAGCTCTGCGGGCCGCCACCCGCACCGCGGCGCGAGAATGGGCCGGCACCGGGATCGTCGCCAATGTGATCTGCCCGGCCGCCAAGTCCGCTTCCTTTCATGCCGTCATGTCACAGCATCCAGAGCTTCTCTCAGCGGCAGATGCAGGCAACCCGATGGGTCGAATCGGTGACTGCTATGACGACATCGCCCCCGTAGCGGTGTTTCTGGCGAGCGAGGGCTGCGGTTACATGACCGGCAACACCTTGTTTGTGGACGGCGGGGGTCACATCAACGGCTCGTCGTGGGCCCCCGACCTTGGAGAGTGAGCCGACCATGGCTTCGGAAACGGCGCGTCAATACGACCCAGAAAAGCTGACGCAGGGACTATGGAAAATGATCCCTTTCGCTCAGCGCACCGGCGTGCGTGTCGAACACGCTGAACCCGGCTTTGTGCGGCTGCGGATGCCGTTTGAGCCCAATGTCAACCATGTGCAGATGATGTACGCGGGCGCGCTGTTCACCTTGGCGGAGGTGCCGGGAGGAACCATGTTCACCACGACCTTCGACTACAAGCGGTTTTACCCCATCGTCAAGGAAATGAAGATCCGCTTCCGACGCCCGGCGCTGACCGACATCATCGTCGAGGTGCGGTTGTCGGAATCAGAAGCAACCCGGATCACAAAAGAAGCAGAAGCCAACGGCAAAGCCGACTACGAGTGGGAATGCGAACTCAAAGACACCAACGGGGAAGTTGTCGCGATCTCACACAACGTCTATCAACTCCGCCGGATCGGAAGCTGACCAGCGGATTGCGCCTAGTTGACGCCTCGGCCGTGGTCTTTCCAGTACGGCGCGCGTAGCTCTCGTTTGAGAACCTTCATGGCACCCGAGAGGGGCAACGGCTCGCTTCTGAACTCCACAGATTTGGGGACCTTGTAGCCCGCGATCGACTCCCGGGCGAATTCCTGGATTTCTTCTTCGGTGGTCTCGACGCCTTCGGCGCACACCACGACGGCGTGGACTTGTTCACCCCAGGTGTCATGTGGGATGCCGATCACCGCCACCTGGGCAACAGCTGGATGCTTGGAAATAACACTCTCGACCTCAGCGGAGTAGACGTTCTCACCACCGGTGACGATCATGTCCTTGACACGGTCAACTAGGAAGAGGTAACCGTCTTCGTCGAGGTATCCGGCGTCTCCGGTGTGGTACCAGCCGCCTGCGAAGGCTTCGGCTGTGGCGGTCGGATTCTGCCAGTACTCCTGCATGAAGTTGCCGCCTTTGGCCCACACTTCGCCTGTCTCACCGCGTGCGACTTCGTTGCCGGATTCGTCGCGGATCGACAGCAGGACTCCCGGGACCGCTGTCCCCGCGGAACGCAGGCGAGCGCCGCCTTCCCGGTGCTCGCGCGAGCCGAGCATGGTGAGTACCGCGGAACACTCGGTCATCCCATAGCCCTGCAGCACTTCCATCTCGGGCCAAGTCGACAAGATGGTGTCGAGGATGGCCGCAGGCATCTGACTCGCGCCGTAGAGGAGCTGCTTCACGGAGTTGAGACGGTCCGGTGCAAAATCGGGGTGTTGCAGCATCATCCCGATCATGGTCGGAACCATCACGGTCTGGGTTACACCGTGGGCTTCGATCAAGGCCATGGCTCCTGCGGGATCAAACATCGGAATGCTGACCGCGGTGCCACCGCTCGAAGGTGTTCCCAAGATTGCGCCCATCGTGGCGGCGTGGAACATGGGGGTCTGGATGAGGTTGACAGCCTCGTCGTCGAAGCCGAACACGATGGCGATGTGATACAGGTTGAGCATCTCGGCTCGGTTGTCGACCAGAACACCTTTGGGCAATCCGGTTGTTCCGCCGGTGTACATGAGGACGACGGGATCTTCTTCTTCGGGTTCCTCGGGCACAGAGGAGTCGGCGCCGTCGATCAATTCTTCGTAGCTGAGGTCGTGGGGGACGTCACCATGGCCGATCAGCACAACGCTGCGGACGTTGTGCGGTTCTTCGGCTGATTCGAGGACCTGCTTTATCGCACCGGCAAAGTATGCGTCGGCAAAGACAACCTCGGTGCCGGAGTTGCGAAGGATGAAATCGAGTTCTTTGCCGGCGAGGCGCAGGTTTAGGGGGTTGATGATTCCAGCGCCGAGAAAAGCGGCGTGATACAGCTCCAGGTACTGGTGACTGTTGAGAGCGATTACCGCAAAGCGGTCGGACCGGGCGATGTCGAGGCGGTCCTTGAGAGCGTTGGCCAGCCGGAAGACACGATCCGCGTGCTCGGCGTAACTGGCGCGGTAGCCGCCGTCGATAATCAGAGTTTGGTCGGCGTAGCGGTCAACTGTCGGTAACAGAGAGCGATGGTAGATGAGTTCTTTCATCCATCGACTATGCCCGAGAACATGAGAAAAACGACACAGGCGACCACCCGAATAGGGCGGACGCCTGTGTCGATATTCAGTATGTGGGTCGTGGGGCCTAGCTTCGGCCTAGGGGAACGCGTCGATGAGTCCGGTTACCGGTACGACGCCGCCGTCACCCTCGGTGTGGTCGTAGGCGGCCAGACGGGACAGGTCGCTGGCACCGAGTTTCGTGGAACTGAGCGAAGCGGCTGCGCCGGGGAGGACGAAGTCGCTCAGGCTCTCAGCCGCGGCCCGGAAACTGTCATGGGTGATGCCTTGCTGGTCTCCCCAGCCTGCTGGTGACAGGTTGAGTTCTTTTAGAAGGTCGAAGTTGAGCATCGACACACCGACGGTGACCGTGTCTTCGGTGACACCTCTCCATGAAGCGGTTCGTGGTTCCGGTTCAGGTTCGGGCTCGTCGCCGTCGTCGCCGTCGTCGCCGTCGTCACCGTCATCTTCGGCCATGTCGTCGCCGTCATCGCCGGCTACCGGTTCGGCGTCGTCTCCGTCATCTCCGCCGCAGGCAGCGGCCAGCAGCAAGAAGCTCAGAAAAGTGCCAGCAGGCGCAAGGTGGTGTTCGGTCGTTTACGAGTAATTGTCCCCCCAGGGTGTCAGTACGAACTCAATCGTGCAGTATACCCATATGTCTCGTTCGGGGACAATATTGCCTTGGGCGGCTAACCTTGGATTGTGGCTGGCGAACCCAAAACCGATTTCAACGGACGGCGCGGACCGGGACGCCCGCCGAACGCTGCCAACCGGCGAGCCATATTGGAAGCCACTCGTGCCGTGCTTGTCTCCACCGGTTACGAACGGATGACCCTGGAGGCGGTCGCTCAGGAAGCGGGCCTTTATCGCAGGTACATCAACCGTACTTGGTCATCGAAGGCAGAACTCGTACGAGATGCATTGTTCGATGATGTCATTACCTTTGAGTCTCCCGATCTCGGTGACCTTCGAAGTGATCTGCGAGCGGTTATTACTCAACATGTTGATCTCACCCTCCGACCGGACTTCCTCCGGGGTCTTCCGGCGATCACAGCTGAGTTCCGACTTCAACCATCGCTATTCCAAGACACGCTTCGGCGCCACGTAGAGCCACCCGTCGCGGCCATGGCTGAGGTCTTTGATCGCGCGGTCAATAGAGGTGAAATCAATTCCGCGCCCAGTGCCCGCGTTGTCGTCAGCACGATCTCGGGAGCAATCCAACAGATCTCTCTGCTGGGATTACTTGACCGCGATGAACTGATCAACCATGCGTTGGCCATGGTGCTCGACGGTTTGGTTGAGCCCCCGTCAGTCGCCGGATCCGGCTAGCAGGGCGACACCGCGCACGGTTGTTTCGTAATCGGCGGCGGGGTGAATCTCCAACCCGGTTGTCTCGTGGATTGCTTCGAGCAGAACCTGTGACTGGCTCAACCCGCCGTCAACCAGAAGCGGGCCGGTTACACCCATGTGTGCTGTCAACTCAGCCACGCGGGTGGCGATTCCTGTGAGCGCGCCGAGCACAATGTCAGCGGCTGTGGTTTCTAACCCGATACCCCGTACTGCGCCCCGCGCCTGAGGATCCTGGTGAGGCGAGCCGAGTCCCGCAAGTGAGGGCACGAACTCTACGCCGGGAGAACCGGACGCGGCGACTTTATCGAGCTGTTCGACGCGATCCAGCAAACCGGCCCCAACCAGCCATTCGATTACCGAACCCGCCGTCAAGATCGAGCCCTCCACCAAGAACTCGTCAACAAGCGCTCCATCAACGGTGCGGCGCCAAAGCGGCAAGGCGTAACAACCGGCGGGAGCTTCCGCCACGGACGAGCCGGTGCCGACATCAAGCATGCCTGAAGTACCGAGAGTTAGCTTGGCAGTGCCGTCAACCATGCCGTGAGCCATGCATGCCGCCATTTGATCTCCACACCGGGCTGCTAGCGGGATGGCAGCGCCGACAAGTTCCGAATCGCAATGACCAACGATTTCGTCGGATGCCACAACCGTGGCCATCGATTCGCGAGGTACACCAAACAGTGCCAGCACATCGTCGGACCAATCACCGCCGTCCAAGTCGTAACAGCCGGTTGCCCCTGCATTTGATGGATCCGTCACGTGGACAGTGCCTCCGCTCAACGCCCAACTCAGCCAAGTGTCGACGGTCCCGAAACGAAGCGTGCCTCTCGCGGATGCTTCGCGGACGGAGTCGTCGTTGGACATGAGCCACTCCAGCTTGGTGCACGACGCCGAGGTATTGAGCGGGATTCCGGCTGACACAAACTCCGCTACCCGCTCTACGGTGCGAGTGTCCTGCCAGCCGATCAACGGGCGCAGGGGCCGACCGGTTTCGCTGTCCCATGCGACGACGCTTGATCGCTGGTTGGTGATGCCCAAAGCGCCGATGGCGATTGCTTTGACGTCGGCGGCTCTCAGGCTTCGGCGAAAGACATCGAGGGCGGTGCTGGCGATCTCATCAGGATCCTGCTCGACGGCACCGGCAAACGGATGCCGAGAACGCAAAGTGGAGCGAGCAATGCTGAGGCGTTCACCTTCCCCGTCGAACACCGCGGCACGAACCGTCGTTGTCCCAACATCAATCGCGGCTATCAAGCTCATGGTTCCCAGTTCACACTATGCGCAAGGCGAACCTCAGTGTCGATGTGAGTGCATTGGGCCATCGGCGGTCGGTTGTGATGAGGGCGTCAGCTTGGTGCACAGTGGCTGTAGCGATGACGAGCGCGTCAGGGAGTTTCAACGAGGGGTGTCCAGCACGCAGCACTGCGGCAGATCGAGCGATGTCGACATCAGCGTTGAGGACACTGATCGGGATGGCGGCGAGTGCCGCCTCAAAGCTGGCGGCGGTCTCCTCACCAGCTTTGGTGGGGTAGACGAGGCACTCGGCGAAGGCCGTGACGGGCAGCGCCAGCCGCTGAGCCGAAGACGCCGCTTCGCGCAGCGCGTTGGTGGCGGCGTGGTGGTGTGGATTGGTCCGATCAAGGTGGCCGATGACGACGCCGGCATCGACCACGATGAGTCCAGTTTGACTACTCCCACTCATCGCGGAGAATTTCGACCGTATCGGTGGGGTAGATACCGTCGAAGATTCCCGCGGTGTCGCCGAGTCGGTCGCCTACGCGCTCAAAGATGACGCGGCCAGGACCGAGCGCGGTGCCTCGCAACGACTCACCTTTCTCAAGACCTGCGGCTACGAATGCCTCTGCTGGAATAGTCACTTGGTGCTTCGAGGTGATTGTTGTGCAACCACGCGGCCGTACTCTTACTGATTTGCTCATCAGTATTACTGTAGAGGGTCTTCATCTGATTCGCAAGGCCGTTGTGGCTCCGAACTCTAGAGGTTTTTCGTGACAGACTATGCAGTTCTGCGCCACAACCTTCGCTGGGTGACTTCTGCAGGGAAGGTAGCCGCGGCGATCATGGCACCAGGACTGCGAAGGGGATAGTCACGCCGACGAATGAACTGTCGTCGATGGGAGGATACTCGCCGACCAGCAAACGGTATTCGCCCGGCTCAAGGTTGTCGATGGTGAACTCGAAGGTGCCCCAAGCCTCAAGCCAGCCGGTGGCCGTCAGACCCCAACTGCTGCCGGTGCCCGGATTGAACGCCTGCGGTCCGGTGACCGTGGCCGTAGCGGCCGTTCCGTCCGCGTGCAGGATCTCGACAATGCCCGCGGATTCGAACCAACGGGAGTAGCCGCGCACCGTTAGGGGTAGTGCGACCTTGGTGGGGTTCTGCTCGTCGAGTTCGCCGGGCCAGGCCACAAAGCTGCTCGAACTAGCGTGGAGTTGCGAGGTGGCCGGCACGGGCGAGCCGTTGCCGTTGTCAGCAGCGGGAATGACATCAACCAGCAGACGAGCGGGGTCGCGTAACTTCTGGGCTGCGAACAGTGACGGCTGAGGCGCATACACGTCGATTACGACCGCGCCGTCCGGTGAGCGCGCCACGATGGAGCGGAGGTTCCAACTCTGCTCGGATGCGGCGTCGAGACGCGCTGCGTCAAGTCCCGGAACGCTGATCCGTGCCCAGGTGCCGAAGGCCTCGACGGATAGATCTTCTGGGACATCCGCGGCCAGTGGCCCACCGCTGTCGTAATCCCATGCGGTGCCAAAAGCGATGTGTAGACGGTCGCATCCCGGCCCGAGCAGGTGCCACATCTGTGCCACATGGTCGACCCGCCCCTCACTGTCGCTGACTCCGGTCGCGCCGCTAATCGGTGCGGGGCCTTCGGCTGCGCCGTCGGTGGCGCAGGGGTCGTCGAAGTAGGATGTCTGTGCCGTTCGGTTGATTTCTAAGCGGTCCGCTTCCACCCAGCCGGTTCGTCCGAATCCCCAGAGCAGTTCGCGCCAGCCGACCCCTCGGTCATCGGTTAGTACCGCGCCCGTGCCCTCGATGACCCGCCTTGGCACGGTTATCATCGCGGCCTCGTCGTAGTCGGTGCCCGGGCCGGAGCGAATGGTCGCGCGCAGGGGATCGCCTCCGTCTCGGGCGTACCATTCACCGTCGGCCACGAGGAGGTCAAACAGCAGCGGCGCTTCTTGGTGCCATTCCGGCTCTGTGGTGGTGGGTGGCGTGGTGCCTGTCGTGGTGGTGGTGCTTGTCGTGGTGCTTGTCGTGGTGGTGGTGGGTGGCGCGATGCTTGTCGTGGTGGTGGTGGGTGGCGCGATGCTTGTCGTGGTGGTGGTGGGTGGCGCGATGCTTGTCGTGGTACCTGTTTGCTCGGGGAGGGTCGTGGCCGGTGCCCCGGACGTTGTCGGCACTGATCCAGCGCTGTCATCGGCGTTGTTGCCGGGGTCTCCAGCGCAACTGGACATCAGCAGGATGGCGCTGACAAGCCATGCCGTACTGCGCCACAACCTTGGCTGGGTGACTAAGAAGTTCATGGCAGCAAGACTCCTGGGTTCATGAGGCCGCGGGGATCGATCGCCTCCTTGACCGAACGCAACAGTGACAACCCGCCAGCCCCGAGCTCAACCGGCATCCAGTCGCGGCGAACTCGCCCGACACCATGATGATGAGCCAAGCCTGCGCCGATACGTGCAGCTGCGTTCATTGCTGCCGACCATAGAGCATCGTAGGTGGACTCGTAGTCCTCAGGTGATGTGGGTGTGGCGGCCAGCGTGAAATAGAGGTTTGCTCCAGACCGGTAAGCGTGTGAGGTGTGGGCGCTTGCAGCAACCACGCCCTCGACCGCTTCGAGAGACTCGATCACTGCGCGATAGAGCTTGGGAAGCCGCGTCCAATCGCCGGCAATCTCGATGGTGTCGGCCACGATCCCCTGGGTTAGCAACTCATCCCAAGTGGGCACAGTGTTGCGGTGCTCAAACCAACCATCGACTACCTCGTCTGCCGCTGCGACACCACCCTCGGATTCGCAGATGCTTGATACCGCAGCGGCTTCAACAGCGGTCAGTTCCGCCAGCCCCATGTGAGCCAAGATGAGCATCGCGTTGCCTTTGGGCAGGCGTTCGCGGAAATGTCGCCAAGATTCACGACCGTCATAGAGTCGCACCACCCCAGGACGCCACTCGGCTCGCATCAGCTTGCGTACTGCTTCGAGTCCCGTGTCGAAGTTGTTGAAATGAAATGCTTGACGCACTTCGGATTCGGGTTGTTGGCGTAGCGAGAAAGTGACCTCGGTGACTACGCCCAGGGTGCCCTCGCTGCCGATCAGAAGATGACGCAGATCCGGACCAGCGCTAGCGCGCGGAGTGTCGCGGCTTTTGTAAATCGACCCATCGGCAAGCACAGCTTCCAGGGAATACACCATGTCTTCGATGTTGCCGTATGAAGTCGAGTACTGACCCGATGCGCGTGTCGCAACCCAACCGCCGACGGTTGACAACTCAATCGACTGCGGCCAATGGCCGATGCTGAGACCCTCGGTCTGCATCCGCTGCTCCGCTTCCAATCCGTTGGTGCCGGCACCGAAGGTGGCAAGCAGGTCCCTTGACGAGAAGGCCCGTAACCCGGCCATTTGTTCGGTGCTCAACACCACAGAATCGGGGCTGGCTAATACACCGCCGACCACACCGGATCCTCCACCGCGGGGAATCATCGCGGTGTTGTGGTCGATGCAGCAACGCACCACCTCGGCTAACTCTTCGCTGCAACTCGGCGCGCAAACCGCGAGGGGCGCAACGACTGGCGTTCCCGCTGAAATGGGAATCTGTGACCGCATCCAAGTGTCGCGAGCGCGGGCGCTTCGTTGGTCTTCGGTTTGCAACAACCCATCGCCCAAGATTGCGGCCAAGTCACCGATGAGCCCGCTCATTGCGACACTCCAGACCTGCCAGACACACAAGACACTTCAGACATGAACGAGAGTTCGTCGCTGAATTGGCTACGCACACTGGCTAGCTCGGCCTTGACCTGTTCATGTGACCAACCTAGAACCGAAGCCATCTTGTCGGCTATAGCGATGGACAACTCCCAACGGTGCTGGGGCACGAACCAGGCCACTCTCAAGCGACGGTAGACGACATCGACAAGGGTCGTCGCTGCCTCAACCTGGACAGCCCAGTCCACTTCTCCTGCAACCACTGGTGCATCGTCAAGCAGACGTTCTGGGTCGAGTGAACAGATTTCTTCGGTGTCGCTACCGTATAGCCGCCGGAGCCGCAGAGCTTGCTGATCAGTCGGGTCAACGACCGTGGACATGCCGCCCGGGATCGGGGTTGTCCCGGGGCCGGGTGGCAGGTCCTTAGCGAGTTGTTCGCCCACGACCTTGAGGACATCTTCAGCCATGCGACGAAAGCCGGTGAGTTTGCCGCCGGCAATGGAGATCATCTGGCCGCTGCCGACGGTCACCTCGTCTTTGCGAGACATCTCCTTGGGGGCTTTGCCTGGCGTCGCGATCAGCGGACGCACGCCCGCCCAAGCTGCCACGACATCGCTGGGGGCGAGAGGCTCAACGTCGAAGTAGCGGGCCAAGGGCGTCAGCAGATACTCAACATCGTCCAAATCAATCTCGGGCCACAGCGGTCGTGTGCCCTGGTAGTTGGTGTCGGTTGTGCCGATATAGACAATGTCACCGCGAGGGATCGCAAAAATCGAGCGCCGATCTGAGGTGTTGCAAATGACCAGATGGTTGACGCAGAAACGTTCGCGGGGCACAACTACGTGGATCCCTTTTGAGAGGTGCAGCAGCGTTGTGGGTGGGTCTTGTTCCATGCGAGCGATCTGATCTACCCACGGACCTGCGGCGTTGACCACGATCTTGGCGTGCACACGCACTTCTCGCCCACTCGTTGAGCATTGGGCGACTACTCCGTTGATACGGCCACCCTGGTGAGTGAGATCGGTCACCACGAGACGGGAGGCGACTGTTGCGCCAAATTGGACTGCAGCCCGTAGAACCCCCAGTACGAGGCGAGCGTCGTCGGTCAGATACTCGCGGTATGCGACCGCAAAGTTGTAGGTGTCTGTCCGAAGGAGCGGTTCGTTGGCGCTTATCTCGTCTTGACGCCAAAGCTGATGGCGGTCCTCGTCGTCCACCGCCCCCAGGCGTTCGTAGGCGGTGATACCGGCACGAAATTTGGTGGCAGTCACGCGGTTGCGAGCGGGCACGACCATCCAACACGGCTCAGCAAGATGGGGTGCCATGGTGTGAACCGCGGTGCGTTCGGCGACAGTTTTGCGGACTAGATCGACCTCGCCGTTGGCCAGGTATCGTAGTCCGCCGTGGATCAGTTTGGAGGATCGCCCAGATGTGCCCGCGGCGAAGTCGTCGGCTTCGACAAGAGCCACTCGCAAGCCTCTTCCAGCGGCTTCGCGGGCGATTCCGGCACCTGTGATTCCCCCTCCGACCACCGCGACGTCGTACACATCTTCCTCAAGCTCATCGAGCAGATCTGTTCTACTTGTAGGGGTAAGGGAGGGATTACTCACGCACTGTTTCTAGCCGACACGGCGGCGATAGTGTCGCTAGATGACATCGACCAAACAACTTGATTCACCGATCGGGCGTCTCCGTTTGGTTGCTACTGACCAAGGCTTGAGTCATCTGCTGTTCGACCAGCAGGTGGGTGAAGACATGGGTTCAGACGGCGACCCGGCCGAGGCCGACAACCATCCAGTGCTTGCCGCGGCAACCGCACAACTTGCGGAGTATTTTGCAGGGCGACGCCAGGAATTTGATATCCCTCTTGATCTCACAGGGACGGAGTTTCAGCGTGCCGCCTGGTCGGCTTTGGCCAACGTCCCGTTCGGTGAGACACGGTCTTACCGACAGCAGGCTGAGGCGATCGGCCGTCCGAAAGCCGTTAGGGCGATTGGAGCGGCCAACGGCAAGAACCCGGTTCCAATCGTCTTGCCCTGCCATCGCATCGTCGGTTCAGACGGTTCGCTCACGGGTTACGGCGGCGGTCTGCCGATCAAGGAGTTTCTCCTCAACCACGAGCAGGCACAGTCTCAAAAGCACTAATGCCACTCGCGGTCGCCTATCCGCTGGTTTTCATGAGGTGGCGGTGCTCGCGCAGGATGCGCTCGGTATAGCCGTTGGGTTCATTGCGGCCCCCCAACACGAGCGATAGAGCAGCTTGAAATGGGATGGAGTTGTCGGGGTCCGGTGCCATCGGTTGGTAGCTCGGGTCATCAGCGTTTTGTTTGTCTACCTGAGAGGCCATGCGGGTCATCGCTTCGCGGACTTGGGCTTCGTCGAGGACTCCGTGGTGTAGCCAGTTGGCGACGTGTTGGCTGGAGATCCGTAGAGTCGCAAGGTCTTCCATCAGCCCGATGTCGTGGATGTCGGGCACGGTGGAGCATCCGACACCGATACCAACCCAACGCACGATGTAGCCGAGGATGCTCTGGGCGTTGTTGTCCAGTTCGAGTTGTATTTCTTGGGCACTGAGTTCCCGATCCAACAACGGGATGGCGGTCAGATCTTCGAGGGTACGTGCCGACCGGCTCGACAGTTCTTGCTGACGCCCAGCCACATTGACCTCAAAGTAATGCGTGGCGTGCAGCGTCGCCGCGGTTGGCGACGGCACCCAGGCGCAGGTGGCACCAGCGGCCGGATGACCGATCTTGTCAGCGAGCATCTCGGCCATGTTGGACGGTTGTCCCCACATTCCCTTGCCGATCTGGGCTCGATTCTGCAAGCCGCATACCAGTCCGGTATCGACGTTGGCGTCCTCATAGGCCAACAACCAAGGGGCGCTTTTCATCTCGGCTTTGGGAAGCACAGGCCCGGCTTCCATGTCGGTATGAATCTCGTCGCCGGTGCGGTCGAGAAAACCGGTGTTGATGAACACGACCCGCTCTTTGGCTCGGTCGATAGAGGCGGCGAGGTTGAGGGAGGTGCGCCGTTCCTCATCCATGATTCCCATCTTGAGGGTGTGTCGTTCGAGCTTGAGGGCGTCTTCAACACGGCTGAACAAATCGCAGGCCAACGCTACTTCATCGGGACCGTGAAGCTTGGGCTTGACGATGTAGATCGATCCGGTGCGGCTGTTGCGGTGGGTGCTGTTGTTTATCAGGTCGTGCTTAGCTGCCAGAGAGGTGACCATGGCGTCGAGCATGGTTTCAAAGATCGGCTCACCCTTGTAGCTGACAGCATCGGTGCGGAGATGGTGACCCGCGTTGCGCACGAGCATCAGAGCGCGCCCCGGCAACGAAAGCAGAGAGCCGTCAGGTGCAGTGAAGCTGCGGTCTCCGTTGAGCGCTCGGTTGATCGTCTGGCCGTCCTTGTCGAAAGACCTCGTGAGGGTGCCTTTCATCAACCCCAGCCAGTTGCGGTAGACGACCACCTTGTCATCGGCATCAACAGCAGCCACGGAGTCTTCACAGTCCATGATGGCAGTGACTGCTGCTTCGAGGGTGATGTCGTTGACGCCTGCTGGGTCATCACGGCCGATGCCGGCGGTCCGGTCGATCTCTATCGACAGATGCAAGCCGTGTTTTTGCAACAACACCGAGTAAGGAGAGTCGGGATCGCCTGTATACCCCACGAACTGCGAAGGATCAGCCAGCGGGGTGGACTGGTGAGCGAGAGTGACTGTCAGTTCTCCGTCGGTGATCGTGTAGGCGGTGGCGTCGGCATGGCTGCCAAACTGCAAAGGGGCGTGGCGGTCGAGGAATGCTCGGGCATAGGCGATGACTTTGTTGCCGCGGGCTGGGTTGTAGCTACCGCCGGCCTCGGCACCGCCGTCGTCACTGATGACATCGGTCCCGTAGAGAGCGTCGTAGAAGCTGCCCCAGCGGGCGTTCGCCGCATTCAGGGCGTAACGGGAATTGTCGAGAGGCACGACGAGCTGAGGCCCAGCGATCGAGGTGATCTCGGGGTCAACATCAGCTGTGCTGATCGAGAATTCGGTTGGGGGTTCTTGGACGTAGCCGATCTCGCGCAAAAACTTGATGTAGGCACCCGATCTGTGGCTCTCGCGGTTGGCGATATGCCATGAATCGAACTTCGCTTGAAACTCATTGCGCCGAGCCAGCAGCGCGGCGTTACGAGGCCCCAGATCGGCGACTATCGCTTCAAGGGCGACCCAGAACTCTGCTGCGGTGACACCGGAACAGGGTGTCAGTTCGTCCTCGACGAACCTGGTGAGCACTGGATCTACCTCGAGCCGACCGAATTTTTTCATTCACTGAAAGTACCGCTTGATCGTTTGCGGCGAGCCATCGGGCTCACTCAACGACATCAACAGTGATGTTCCATCCTGTCATTGTTGCTCCGGCGATGCGTCTGTCCAGAGTGATCAATGGCGCGTCGAGCACCCCCGCCAGTGCCACGAAAGCGGCGTCGTAGGCGGTGAGATTGTGGCGGAGTTTCCAGATGGTCGTCAGGAGCGATTCGTGGGTGTAGCGGTTGAGATCAAGGTCGCGCAGAACCTTCAGGGCTCTCTCGCCTGTGTCGGCTGCTATCTCTTTGGCGGCGGTATAGCGCCGCATGACCTGGGCTACTTCAATGTCCATCAAAGCGGGCGCATGAAGGGAGTCGGCAGCCAGAATTCGGGCCCCGACGGCGTCCGCTAGGGGCAGTCCGAGCAGCCACTCGACTACGGCCGAGGAGTCGAGGACGATCAACGCGCGTCGCGTTCTGAGCGAATTGCGTCAACAGCCGATTCTTGCAGGGAGATGCGTTCGAAGGATGCGACCCGTTCGACCAGTTCCCTCCTTGTCGGCCTTTGCATGGCGCGGCGCAACTCGCTCAGCGCGTATTCTGAGAGTGAGTGGCCCTCAATGGCGGCACGGGCCTTGAGTTGGCGGTGGAGTTCGTCAGGCACGTTTCGGATTTGCAGCGAGGTCATGCGGTCAGCATAAAAGCATGCAATCTGCATGTCAACGGATAACAGCTACGTGAGGGTGCTTGAGAACTCCGTGGTGGCGTCGTGGATTGCGTCGTAGAGGTATTGGCCGAAAGAGCGGTCGGCGAGGATCAGGTACGAGGGTTCGTCGTTCAGATCGTCGCGGATCAGATCGGAGCTGACCTTGGCCACTGAAGCGGAGCCCGTTGCACCGTCGGGGAACATCATGTCGTCGAAGTCGAGACTGCACACTTTTTCCAGAGCGGACGCGCTTCGTTCGCCGGTCAAGCGCAGACACAGACGGCTGTGGCTGATATCGATCTGGCTGGCGGACCCATCGAACTCAGTTCCCGCGAGAAAGGCCCCCACGTCCGCGCCGGTGCCCAACAACAGCCATTCGTCGGGACGGATACCAGCGATGAGCACGCCGTCACGCGTGTCGGCCCGTGTGAAGTCGACACCGAGCAGCGAGGCACCAACTTGAGCCCTGACGCTCACCTTGGTGAGCGAAGATTCGTCGGTCAACGTTGGTGCGCCTTCGGGCGTCGCAGCAAGCTTCGTGACAGAACTGCGGAACTGGGGTTGGTCAGCCACGGAGGCGAACCCCCTCGGGATCGAAGTGTGCGTGGTGTTCCATCACCGCAGCAGTGGTGTCGGAACCGTCGCACAAGCGCACCGTGAGTTCAGTGCCGGCCGCAGCGAACTCAGGCGTCACCTGCCCCAAACAGACCGAGTGGCCCAGGGTGGGAGAGAAACGTGAACTGGTGATGCGTCCGACTATTTCTGTCGTGCCTGCACGCAGAATCTGGCAGGCCTCGTCGGGTACGAGTTGAGGGTCTGTCGGGGTGATGGCGACCAACACAGGCAGTTCGGGTGCGTCAGCGTCGAGCGACCATTCGAGTTCGGGCTTACCGGCGAAATCGTCTTTGTCGAGTTTGATCAGCGGGGTCAATCCCGTGGTCGGGGCTTTGGTCAACCCGTCGGTGTCCTGGCCCACGATGAAATGTCCTTTTTCGAGACGCATGATCCGCTGCGCTTCGAGACCGAAAGGCCCAACCCCGAGGTCAGCACCCTTTTCGAGCAGCTGTTCCCAGACATGCAGGCCAAAACCTGCCGGCACGTGCACTTCGAAACTGAGTTCACCGGTAAAGCCGATGCGCCACATGAAGCAGTCAGGAACTCCGGCGATTGTGCCGGTTCGGACATTCATGTATTCGAATGCTTCCGCGCTGAGGTCGACGTCATCAACCAAGCGCTCCAGCAGGTCACGGGATCTGGGCCCGGCAATGTTGATGCTCGTGAATCCCGTAGTAACGGGAGTGACATGCACCTGCCAGTCAGGGTGCTCGGTCTGGAGCCACATTTCGACCCACTGCCAGATTTGACCCGCGCCAGAACTGGTGGTGGTCATCAGGTAGTGGTCTTCGCCCAGTCGACCGGTTACGCCGTCGTCGAGCACCACTCCGTCCTCGGCGCACATCATGCCGTAGCGGACTCGGCCGATGGGCAGTTTCGACCACTTGTTGGTGTAGAGCAGGTTGAGCAATTTGGGAATGTCGGGACCGCGCAGATCTAGTTTGCCCAGCGGCGTCACATCGGTGATTCCGACGTTGGTTCGCACGTTCACGACTTCGGCATTGGGATCGCCGTAGTGCTCCGGCCGGATCCATTGGCCTGCGAGAATCGGAGTCATGTTGTGGGCCGTGTGCCACTGGTGAATTGACGACACGCGCACTGGTTCGAAAACTCGACCGGCCAGCGCTCCGAGACTGATGGGAGCGTAGGGAGGGCGCCATACGGTTGTGCCAACCTCGGAAATGGTTTCGCCGCGTGCCTCGGCGAGGACGGCGACGGTGTTGACAGTCTCGAGTTTGCCCTGCGACGGCCCCATCGTGGCTGTGGTGAAACGCTTCACGAGCTCGACCGAGTCGAACCCTTCAGCGGCTGCGCTGACGAGGTCTTTCGAGCCGACATCTTCGGAGAAGTCGACCATGCCATGAGTGTCGGAACGGTACAGCGCTGGGTGAGGTGCGTGGGACAGACCGATACGGCGATCTTCCTGTATAGGAGGTTCTGGACCCTCGGCGTCATGGGCGCGAGTGACCGTGGACCGCAGTCGGTGCTTTACGACTGCCGCTCGTTGCGCGGCCAACTCTCCGCTGCTGATGCCGTGAGCGATCAGTTCGTCGAGGCTGCCGTCGCCCACGAGAGCGCCGGTGGCGATCACGTTGTCGGGCAGCGCGGTGGGGAAGAAGCGTGCCGCGGTGGGGTCGTAGCTTGGTCGATCACCGGACATGTTGAGCAGGGAGGTGGGGGCAGTCCAACCCGTGGCGGTGACCAGCAGGTCGGCTTTGACTGTCGAGCCGTCTCTCAGGGTCACCGAGTTGAGTCGTTTCGGTCTACCGGTTGCCTTCGAGATTGTCTCGCCGGCCCGAGCGTCCACTACCTGAACTATTTCGACACCGGCGCGTTCGAGATCGGTGATAGCGGCGTCGCCTTCGGCGTTGGCGGTGAGTACAACGGCACGATTTCCGGGACGGACGGCATACATGTTGATCAACCGTCGGACTGCTCCAGACAGCATCACACCCGGCAGATCGTTGCCCGAGAACACATAAGGCCGCTCGACTAGTCCGGCGGCCACCACCAGGGTCTTGGCTCGAGCTTTGATGAGCCGTTCGACCACGCCCGGATGGTTTCTTTGAGAGATCGCGATCCAATTGTCGTCGTAGCGCCCGGTCACGGCGGAGTCGGTCAGGATCTCTACGCCCGTCACCCGAGCGGCCGCTTCGAGTTCATCGGCGGTCGCTCGATCCTGATCGGTCCCCCAACGGAGATGACCTCCGAGATGTTGGCTTTGTTCTACGAGCATCACGCTGCTGCCCGCTTGGGCCGCGCTGATGGCCGCAGCAAGCCCTGCGGGACCACCGCCGGCAACGACAACATCAGGGTGTGAGTAGCGTTTGTCGTGATAACCGTGAGGCGTCTTGAGGTCGACGACACCTCCAGGAGCGAAACGGGCTAGCACCTTCTCGTAGGCTGGCCAGAGTCGCTGCGGTTTGATGAACGTCTTGTAGTAGAAACCTGCGGTGAGGAAACGGCCGAACAGCCCGTTGGCTGCTTTGATATCGAAATCAAGTGACGGCCAAGCGTTTTGTGCCGAAACTTTCATATCGGCTTCAAGTAGACGGTGTGCTCCTCGCACGTTCGGCTCTGTGCCGACCTGTACGGTCGTGTTGGGGTCCCAGTAGTCGGCGGTCAGCACGCCACGAGGCCGGTGGTATTTCATCGAGCGGGAAAAGACGCGTTCGTTGTTGGCCAGCAAAGCCGAGATGATGGTGTCGCCGGAAAAACCAATGTATTTTTTGGAGTTCCAGGTGAACTTGAGCGGTGTCGTGCGATCAATGACTTCGCCAGTTTGGGGTTCGAGTCGGCGGATCACGACCCACCTCTCTGTTGGTCGACGTCGGTGCACGGTTTCACGGTCTTCGATCCGGGTAGCGGTGGTTCGCGGAATTCGGATGTGACGGTGTGGCGCTCGACGGTGAAAAAGCGTCGGCACCCGCTGCTGCAGTACCAATTCTCCCGCAGCCAACCAGCCGGGTTGTATTCCATGTAGAGGTAGTCACGCCACTGAGCGGGCGTTGTCGTTGATGGGTCCGGACGGCTTGCTGCTTCTCCTTGATAGGACAAATCAGCGGAATTTCGGGGACCGCAATGAGGGCAGGGAACAAGCAGCACTAGAGGCCGAGCCAATCTCCGCGCGCAGGCGGCTCGGACGACGAGGCCGTGGCCCGAGCGGCCCGGTGAGCGCAGCGAACAGGAGCGGGAGACATCAGTGTCCTACCGCCGCTGCGCCTTTTTCGCCTACGAGGACGCCGTCATCAAATCGTGACAGCGCAAAGGGGGAGATCAAATCGGGTGTGGTCTGTTCGGCGACGCATTTCGCCATCTGCTCCCCTGAAACCGGCCCGGCTTTGAAACCGTAGGTACCCCAGCCAACGTCACAGAGGAAACCTTCGACGGGCGTGAAGCCCATCACCGGCGAGTAGTCGGGGGTAATGTCACAAAGGCCGGCCCACTGTCGCAGAAGCCGCATTTGAGAGACAGCAGGCATCAACTCAAGGACATGACCTGCGAGTTCTTCGGTGAAATCGAGGGTTCCGCCCATGTCGTAGGTTGCGTACGGGTCGACCGATGCTCCGAAGACCAGTTCTCCGCGGTCGGTTTGGCTGACGTACACGTGCAGCGAACCGGAGACGACCACGGTCGGCAGGAAGACCTTGACTGGTTCGGTGACCGCAGCCTGCAATGGATGTGTGGTGATCGGGAGTTTGAGACCGGCCATGGCGGCGATGAGGCTGGCCCAACCGGCGGTGCAGTTGATCACCACCGGAGCGGAGATGTCGCCCTTTGAAGTCCGTACTCCTGTGACCTTTGCTCCTGGGCCTTTGCCGTTCGGGCCGTCTCCACCTTCGCAGACAATGTCAATGACCTCGGTCTTTTGGTGCATGTCCACGCCGTAGGCATCGGCGGCGCGTGCGTAGGCCCACACCACGGCGTCATGGCGAATCGTTCCACCGGGGGGGTGGTACAGGGCCGCGAGGATCGGGTAACGAGTGTTGGTTGAGGTGTCGAGGCTCGGTGCTATTTTCTTGATCTCGTCAGGGCCGATGACTGTGGAGTCGATGTTTTGAAGTTTGTTGACCTCGGCTCGCCAGCGCATTGTGCGCACCGCCGAATCCGTGTGGGCCAGTGTCAGGTGGCCGCGCTCGGAGAACATGACATTGAGGTTCAAGTCGGCCGACATTGTTTTGTAGAGATCAAGCGAGCGGTCGTAGAACGCCACGCCTTCCGGAGTCAGGTAGTTCGATCGGACGATGGCGGTGTTACGCCCAGATCCGCCGCTTCCGAGGTATGCCTTGTCGAGCACGGCCACATCTGTGATGCCGTGGTTGGCAGCCAAGTAGTAGGCGGTAGCGAGTCCGTGTACTCCTCCACCGACAACGACGACGTCATACGACTTCTTGAGCGGTGGTTCGCGCCAGACACGCGGCCAACTGCTGTTGCGAACGCCTCGCCAAAGCAGCGCTGCACCTGAGTAGCGCGGAGCCCGATTTCTTCCGATCACGGGTGCTAGTTTGACAGACTTTTGAGATAACTCTATTACTTGTTTTCTTCTTATTAAGATATTTCAGATATGGATATTCAAACGGTAACTCTCAAGAGGCTGAACTATTTCGTTACCGTGGCAGCGGAACTGCACTTCGGCCGCGCGGCTGAAATCCTGCACATTGCCCAACCCGCATTGAGCCAACAGATTCGCCAACTTGAATCAGATCTGGGTTTGCAGCTCTTTGAACGTACTACCCGGCGTGTCTCGTTGACCCCGGGAGGATCAGCCTTCCTGCCCCATGCCCGGCATCTGTTGGTGACTGCGCAAGGAGTAGCCCGTGCCGCTGCGGAGTTTCGTGCCGGTCAACGAGGCAACTTGCGTATTGGCTTCGTCGACTCGGCTGCTTATGAGTTCGTGCCACGCTTCTTGCACCGTTTCCGACAGGCGAGTCCTGCGGTGACACTGCAACTCCACACGATGTCATCTGATGAACAGGCCGCGGCGCTGGTAGCTGGGCAAATAGACATCGGCATAGCGCGTGTCACCCTTGACCATGCACCTTTGCTAGCCACTGTGGTGGACGATGAATCATTGGTCGCCGCGGTGCAGAGTAGCCATCGGCTGGCAAGCGAACCTTCGATTCGGCTGAGCGAGTTGCGCGACGACGAGTTCGTGGGGTTCGCGCGGGAGCAATCCCCAACGTTGCACGCCAGATTGCGGGCTATGTTGGCACCCCATGGAGTCAGCTACTCGCCGGCGATCGAGGCCACCGAATACACGACCATTCTGGGGCTCGTCGCGGCAGGGGAGGGTGTGGCGATTGTGCCGGCGGGCGTGCAGTCACTGCGTCTGGGCGGCCTAACCTTCGTACCCATCTCCGACCCGGAAGCCAGTGTGCAGCTCGTAGTCCTTACTCGTGTCGATGATCCTTCAGTCATCGTCGCCAACGCCGTCGAAGAACTGACGCAATCGGCGAGCGGTGAAATGATCGCGGCGACATGAGCGGGAAGCAACAAGGCGAAGTGTCGGTTCAACAATCGTGACCTTCGTTGAGAGACCTGGGCTAGGCGCTGAACTGCGACGCTTGGCAGTTCCCGTTTATCTCCCATGGGCCTTACCGATGCTTGGCGGAGCGGTGTTGTTACCCGTGTTGCCCCTGTATCTCATAGAACAGGGAATCAGCCTTTCGCTTTTAGGTGTGATCCTCGGTGCGGTTGGGGTGGGTTCGGCACTCGGAGGGATCCCGGCATCTGTTTTTGGTCAACGTTTCGGCAACGACACCTTGATGTTCGTGTCGGTTGCACTGCAGGCTGCGGTGGCTTTGGCGTTCGGCTTCACTGGGCTGGCGGTTGCGCTAGTCGTGTTGCGGGTTGCCACAGGTATCGGAATGTCGGGAACCCGGCAGTCTCGACAGGTCTATATCGCTCGCAGCGTTGATGTGGGCTTACGGGGTCGGGTGATGTCATTGGTGGGAGGCACCAATCGCTTCACTTTCGTCGTTGGCCCCTTGTTGGGCGGATGGGTGTATGAGGAGTGGGGTTCGGAGTCGGTCTTTGTGCTGGCGGCGGCGATCACCGCTATCGGATTGTTGTGGATTGCACTACCGGGAGGCGCTGACCCCCACGACGATCACCACCGGCTCTCGGAGCAATTTGGGGTCGGTGTTGCCTTGCGCAGACACCGACGACTTCTCATTCGATCCTCGCTGGGTCCGATGTTGATCGCGGCCGCCCGGGAGGGGCGCTATGTGGTGATCCCTCTGATCGGATACCGGTTGGAGCTGTCCCCGGTCGCAATAGGCGTGCTGGTGGCGGTCGGTACGGCTGCCGACTTTCTTCTGTTCCCCGTCTCCGGGTTCATCATGGACCGCTTCGGGCGGCTCTATTCGATGGTGCCGGCCTTCAGTCTGATGGCGTTAGGTTTGCTGCTATTGGGTATTGCCGACTCGGCGAGCGAAGTGGTTGTCGCCGGAATTGTTATCGGTGTGGGCAACGGGTTGAGTTCTGGGTCGATGTTGACCATGGCCGCGGATCTTGCCCCGAGCGATGCCAGTGGCCCGTTTATTGCTGGTTTCAACCTGGCTGCGGGCGTCGGCAGCCTGGTCGGACCGATGGTTGTTGGCTGGGCGGCCGAGTCGATCGGACTGGGAGCTTCAGCTATCGCACTTGCGATCACCTTGGGATTCGGACTCTCATGGATCGTGTTCGTGATCGGAGAGACAGGCAGACGCTGAGACAAAAGGCTCAAGCGGAAGGATTTTCGTCAGTTCTCCGAAGGACTGTAGGCTTGCGTCCTATGGGATCATCGTCTGTGGCAGCACCTGCCAAGCTTGAGGTGCGACCGGTTGCCGGCTCGCTCGGCGCTGAAGTCATCGGTCTCGATTTCAGTGCGGTCGGTGCTGTGGCCGATGAGTTGAGGAAGGCGCTGAACGAGCACCTTGTCCTCTTCATGCCCGGACTGAACCCGACCGCCGAAGGTCTTCGTGACATTGCAGCTACGTTCGGTCCACTTGAAGTTCACCCCTACCTTGACAAGGTCGATCCTGAGATTCCCGAAGTGATAGTGCTCGACACCTCGACGACTCCCAAGGCCGATGTTTGGCACACTGATTTCACCTGCTCGGACCATCCCCCCGTCGCCGCACTGTTGCACATGGTCGAGTCTCCGCCGTGGGGTGGCGACACGATGTGGATCAACTGCTACGAGGTCTACAACTCGCTTTCTTCGGCAATGAAGCAGTTTCTCGAAGGGCTGACCTGTTTGCATGAGGACACACGCACCGGAGGAGCACCCGCGGCAGAGCACCCAGTCGTGCGGGTGCATCCCGATACCGGGCGCAAGAGTTTGTATGTCAACAAGCAGTTCAGTCGGCGCATCCCTCAACTCTCACGACCCGAATCACAGAATCTCCTGTCTTTCCTGTTCCGCTGGGAGGAGCAGGTGAAGTTCAGTTGTCGCTGGCGCTGGAACGTCGGCGATGTGGTGCTCTGGGATGAACGGGTCACGCTGCATTCCGTGGTTGACGACACGTCTGAACGGCGGTTGCTGCGACGCTCCACGGTGCTCGGTGACGATCCGCGCTCGCCCGATGACGCGAAGATTCTGCCTCGTCACCGCACCCCGAAGACTGCCTCCAGCGGGTTCTACGGCATCGGCGGGTACGAGTTTTAAGAAGCGTCGGCCTTCGCGCAGGTGCCGCAATCGCGACTGAAACCGGCGCCGCACCGGTGCTGAGCGTCGCTTCGGGGCTGTGGACGTGGAACTAGACTGCATTAGCCGTTTCGACTGGGAACAGGTCGTCGATGGTCCACGTGATGGTGGGGCGGCCCCGCTGGACCACCTCGTAGAATGATGGGGTGTAGCCTGCGGCGGAGACGAACCAGAACGCGGATTGGGGCGCCAGCGCTTCTTGGGCCCAGCCGAGGCCGCTGTCGGCGAGTCGTTGCAGTGCGGCAACATGGTCCAGGTAGGTCTTGGCATTGGCTTGGCGGCTGCGGAACTTGACCGAACCGGTGACTACTTCGCCAGCGAGGGTTCGTCCGACTAGGTCGATCTCCACCTCGTTTCGGGTCCGGTCGAGGCCAGCCCACCTGCCCCATTGAGCGACCGCTGGAAGCCCTTGCTCCGGACCCCAGCGACGACAGGCCTGTCGGGCCACATCTTCGAAGACCTGACGTCCTACATAGGCAGGAAACACCTTGGGTTCGATCCAGGCTTTCCAAGCGGCTTTCGGACCCAGGGTGGCCACCGCGGACTCGGCTTGCAACCCGATCCCGTAGTGAAAGCGCGTCGCTGGGTCGGCCAACCGGTACCGCGTTCCCCGCTGAGGAGAAGCGCCGAAGTTCACCTCGCGTACCAGGTAGGCCATGTCCTCAAGCTGGTCGATCAGCCGCTTGAGGGAGCTGTCGGATTTTCTGCCCATCTTTGCCGCGATCTCACCCGCGGTTCGGATTCCGAGTCCGATGCTGGCCAAGACAGCTCGGTATAGGGCGGTCTGGCGCAACCCCTCTTCCTGGTCGATCTCGGTCAGCAAGCGGGCGCGGACCACACCGTGGGGCGACAACAGCAGTTCGGCGATGTTCTCTCCCAGATTTCGAGCGTCGTCGACTGCTGCGAGGTTGGCGGGTAGCCCTCCGAACGCGGCGTAGGTGCGTACCCGGTCGGCGAGCGAATAGCGGGCAACCATCTGGCCGGCGTCGAAATAGTCGAACGGCCTGAGTTGAAGTTGTGTGTGCAGCCGCCCGTAGAGCGGTGAACCTCCGTGAGCCAGAGCTTCCATCGTGCGCACTGCCGATCCGCAGAGCACCACCAAAAGGCCCGCCGAGCGCGGCGGCTCCGATTCCCATACCGCATTCAGCTCCGAGGCGATCTCGCGCAATCCGCTTTCGCCTTCGGCAAGATATTGAAACTCGTCCAACACAATGACGGTCGGCTGATCGGGGCGGAGACCGAGCAGAGAGCGAAACACCGTGCGCCACGTGGGATGGTCCTGGGACCGGAGTTCTTCGCCTGACCACCGGGCGGCTTCTTCGATCAGCGCCCGCCGGTTGATGGCCGGGGTGGTCGATGAAGCTGAGTAGAATAGAACCTGTTCTGGGGGCCAGAGCCGAGACAGCAGGAAGGTCTTGCCCACTCGTCGGCGCCCGTGGACGAGGGCCAGTGAGGGTTTGCCGCTGTCGAGCAGACTCCTCAACTTGGCCGCTTCTGTCCCTCGATCGATCAGTTGTCTGCGCGCCATGAGCACCCTCGGATGATCTTTGTGGTTAGTTACCTACTATATTAGGTAACTAACATAGTAGGTAACTAACATAGTAGGTAACTAACATTGCGTTCGGCGATTGACGACACCGCTCGGCCTTTAAGAAGCGTCGGCGTTCAGATGGGTTTTGAGGAACGCTGAGGTGCGGGCCCAGGAAGCGGCGGCAGCCGACGGGTTCGCGAACATCGGGTTCTTGTCATTGTCAAAGGCGTGACCTGCCCCTTCTTGTACCAGGATTTCAACGTTGCCCATTCCTTGGGTAGCAGCGCGAAGCCCGTCCACATGCTCGTTGGGCAAGAAAGGATCGTCGTCGCCGAAGTGGAACAGGATCGGGCAGGTAATTCCAGAAGCCTTGTCGAGGTTTTCGCCGATCATCGAGCCGTAGTACGACACGGCGCAGGTTGGTTCGTGAGCTGAGGCCGCCAGATAGGTCATCGACCCGCCGAAACAGAACCCCATCACGGCAACTCCACCTTTCACCTCTGAGTGGCTTGATAGGTGATCCAGCGCGGCGCCGATGTCGGCGACACCGTCTTCGGGTGGATGCTCATTGGCGATCTCGAAGGCTGGTCCCAAGTCCTCGGGGCCGCGTGCGTCGACACGGAACGGGTGCTGGATTCGCCAGTACATGTGGGGTGCAAGCACCACGTAACCCTCGCCGGCGAGACGCTCAGCAACGCTGAGAATGTAGTCGTTGATCCCGAAGATCTCCTGGATCAACACAACACCGGGGCCGCTGCCCCCCTCGGGGGTACACAGGACTGCGGGGATGTCGCCGGAGGCGCCCGCTATTGCATGGTCAGTTGTTGTTGGCATGACTTGGAGTTTATGAGCGTTAGGGTGCCCGCGCAGGTTCGCCGACTTCACAGGAGCGCTCATGGACATCAATCGCATCACTTCGCTGTTCGGGCTTGAGGGTCGACGAGCTGTTGTCACAGGTGGTAGTCGCGGTATCGGGCGCATGATCACCGAGGGCCTGCTCGACGCCGGCTGTGAGGTGATCATCACTGCCCGCAAAGTCGAGCAGGTGACGGCGGTCGCCGATGAGATGTCGACGAGAGGCACCTGCATTGCTGTTCCCAGCGACCTGTCCGGAGACGAGGGCATCGACCACCTTGCGGCCGCTGTCAACGACCGTTGGGATTCGTTGGACATTCTGGTCAACAACGCTGGCGCATCCTGGGGTCAACCACTTGACGAGTTCAGCGCGCCGGGGTGGGACAAGGTCATGAACGTGAATGTCCGAGGAGTGTTTTTTCTTACCCAGCGGTTGCTGCCGTTGCTTCGCGCCGCGGCCCAACCTGCACATCCCGCCCGAGTAATCAACATCGGTTCGGTCAACGGGCTGACCCCGCCGGAACTGGAAACTTTCTCTTACTCTTCGTCAAAGGCGGCGGTGCACATGCTGACCCGTCACCTCGCCAAAGAACTTGCCGGCGAACACATCACGGTCAATGCCATCGCTCCCGGACCGTTCGACTCTCAGATGATGGCCTTTGCGCTCAACGACCCCAAGACCCGCGCTGGTATTGCCCGAGATGTGCCCCTCGGCAGGATCGGCATGCCCGACGACATGGCAGGGGTGGCGATCTACCTCGCCTCTGCGGCTGCCTCCTATGTGACCGGTGCCGTTGTCCCCGTCGGTGGTGGCCTGTCCACCGTCGCCAACTAGCCGAGGCCCATATCGGATGGTGCCGAGCCGTTGAGCGGCTAACGGTACTGGTCGTAGCCGACAGCGGCCAGCGCGTCGGCGGCGCTGAAATCGGGGTTGCCGTCATGGTGCAGTCGCCGGCCGTACTCCCAATACAGGGGTCCGACCGCCACCTCGCCTTCGGCGGCCCGCACCGACTCCAGCACCCGCATCAGCCTCGGCGTGAAGCAGGTCATCGCTCCGGACCGAGGACGCAGACGGCGTACTCGTAGGGTGCCTGTAGAGTGCCGCCGACCCTCACGCCGCTGATGGTGACCGTGTAGCAGTGGTCGTCTGCGGGCTCCGGCAATGGAGCCGATCCGGTGTCGCCGTTCACGGCCCAGACGAGCGCCCCGTCTCGGTGGATGATCTCCGTCGCCACGGGGCCGTTGTCATCGGATAGGGCGACGGATGCGCTGGAGAAGTCGGGGCCTGAGAGGAACCATCGGGTGTAGGTGGTGTTCCCGACGCGGCTGGTCTCCATCTCGATGCGCTGCATCGAGAACGACCAGCGGCCCCATACCGTTGGTGCGGGCACGTACCCGGGCGGCGGCCAGGCAACGAATCCTCGCACCTCCCGGGCGGCCGGAACGAGGCTGAAGTCGTAGTCCAGGTGCATCGCGTTGGCCACTCCGTAGCGTCGGTCGCCGTCGCGCACGTTGCCCGTGCCGATCCCGACGACCAGAGGAGACAGGATCTGCAGCCGGTGGCCGACCGCCCGGTTGTTGTCGCCGCTGTCTTGCATGTAGCCGTCGACGCCGCGGACTCCGGCTGCACCGAGTCCGAGGTTCTCGCCGGGGTGGTCGATGTCGGTGTAGCAGGCCCAGTCAGGGCTCGGAGTGTGAGACAGCGCTCCCTGGGCGAGCATGATGAGGGCCTTGCGCTGGGCGGTGGCGGTGAGGGCGGGATCCTCGGCCACGGTCGCGAGGCCGGCCATCCGGCGGTACCAGTTCACCCGGCGCAGCACGCTGTCGCGGAAGTCCTGGCTCGTGGTGCCGGCCACGCATTGATCGACGTCGCCGGTGTACCCCCAGCCGGGCTCCTCGCGCTCGAACTCCTGCCGATAGTGGCCCAGCACAACGGACCGGTCCCAGGTGTCGAGCCCCAACCGGGCGGTCCCGGTGCTCTGGGCCTGTGTCCTGACGAAGAGGGCCGACGAGGCGTTGGGCACAGAGCGCGGGCCCTGTACGCGAGATTCCAGGACTCTGACGACCACGGTTCCGTCGGCCGCTGGCTCGATGGTGGCCGTGTAACCGGCTCCTGTGCCCGTGAGACTCGTGGCCGCGCCGTTCACCACACTGATGTCGTCCAGTTCGAAGTCCGTGACCGGCGCGCTGAAGGTGATCGTCACATCGAACGCGCCCCGAACCACCGACGGTGCCGAGGACTCGACGGCGACCGTCAGATCGAGCTGTGTCTGGTCCTCGTCCACATCGGCGGTGGGGTCACAGTCGGGGGTTGAGGTGTTGACGGTCACCTCCGGCTCGTCCTGGTAGCGGTACAGGAAGGTAACGAGATGGGCACGCGTCAAGGTGTCTTCAGGCGCGAACGTGGTCGGTGATTTGCCGGTGGTGATACCGGTGTCGGCCATCCAAGACACACCGCCTTGTTGCCAACCCTTAACAACGTCAACGAAGTTGTGTGGCGGTGCAGAAGGCTTGCCGGCCAGACGATGCAGAAACGTTGCGGCTTGGGCACGGGTCAACGTGTCATCAGGTGCGAAGGTGGTAGGTGACGTACCGGTGGTGATCTTGTTGTTGGCCATCCACGAGATCGCATCGTCTTGAGACGCGTCGGTCACATCGGTGAACGAATGGGGGTCTCCGGCATCGGGCTTGTTCTCCAGGTTGTGGATCCACACCGCTGATTCGCCACGCGACACCGGAGTCTCAGGCGCGAAACAGGCCCCGCTAATACCGGTGATCGCGTTGTCGACTGACCATTGCACCGCGTTGGTGTACCAAGTGCTCTCAGCTACATCTCCGTATCCCGCAACAGCCCCAGCAGGTGACGGCGACCCCATCAACAACGCAGCCGTCAACGCGAAAACCAACCCGACAGTCAACCAGACCCGGGTCATCCCCCAACCACAAAACCAGACCACAGACAAGACATGGACACATCAGCGTAGCCGAGACCCCGAACACAACTAAGTAGCCCCATCGCTCAAGTTGCTCGTGATTTGGGGATCGGCGCGCACCCTTGGGAAGGCGGCTCTAGCGCATTAGCCGGACCGGGAGGTGTTTCAGGGAGTTGTTGAGGTTTGACTGCTGGCGTCTCGGCTCGCCGGTCAACTCGATGCGAGACCAGCGTTTGAGCACTTCGTCGAGGAAAACCCGGCCCTCCAGACGAGCCAAGTGAACTCCCAGGCAGAAATGGGTGCCGAATCCGAAGGAGAGATGTTGGTTGGGGTCTCGGCTGATGTCGAAATCTTGAGGGTTGTCGAAGACAGCTTCGTCGCGGTTGGCGGATGTGTAGATCATCGCCACCTTGTCGCCAGCGGCGATTGATTTGCCACCGAGTTCGGTGTCAACAAGCGCGGTGCGCCGGAAATAGTGCAGAGGGTTGGCCCAGCGCAAGACCTCTTCGACAGCCTTGGGCAGCAGAGCGGGATCGTCGCGCAGCATCTGCATCTGATCGGGATGCTGCAGAAGGGCGAGCAATCCGCCCGACAGCATGGTCCGGGTGGTGTCGTTGCCGGCGGTCACCAACTGCACGAAGAAGCGACCGAAATCGATATCGGTCATCAGCTTCCCGTCGAACTCTGTGCCGAGCAACAGGTCGGTCAGATCACCTTGTAGGGGTTCGCTACGGCGTTTAGCGGCGAAAGCCATGCCGTACATGGCCATATCGATGCTTGATGAGCCGCGTTCGTCTGCCGCAGCGATATCAGGATCCTGCCCTCCGCTGTTGCGCTCTGCCATGGCGTGAATGGCCGGCCAATCTTCACGCGGGAGTCCCATCAGCTCGCCAACGACCTGGCTGGGCAGATGGGCGCAGACGTCGTGGACAAACTCGACCTCGGGACCCATCGCCTCAGCACGGTCGAGGATCTCTGTTGTGATGGTACGGATTCGTCCCTCCATCGCGCCGATCACACGAGCCTTGAACTCCGGCGAAATCGGTCGTCGGTAGGCCGTGTGGCGCGGCGGGTCCATGGCCAGCAACATGTCTCGCATTTGCGCAAGGCTGGGTGGGTCGAGGTTTTCGATGACCACGCCTCCTTCGTGGGCCGAGAAGATCTCAGGGTGTTTGGCGACGTGCACTACGTCGGCGTGGCGCAGGACCGCCCAATAACCGGGTTCGTCCTCCATCTCTTGAAATACGACAGGCTCTTCACGACGTAAACGTGTAAACAGATCATGCGGCGGTTGGTCTACGTAGGTCTCTGATCTGTGCAGAGCCAGTCCTTCGGGTCTCGTATCGGTACTCACGCGGTATAACTTATCGGGTTGGTTCGTTGGATAATGGGCATCGGTGCTCGTACCCTCAACAGTCGGTCAGGGTTAACGCGTCGTCGACCGGAGAGGAGCCCGCAATGGCAACCGGACGATCCAGTTTTGCGAAACGGCAGCGTGACATGGCCAAAAAAGCCAAAGCACAGGCCAAGAGAGAGAAGCGCCTCGATAAGAGTGAGTTCGACGATGATTCCGATAGCGAAGAAATCGTCGACGACGGCCCAAAGCTGTCAAACGATGATGTGATGGCCCGCATCGAGGATCTGCACCGTCGCTACGACGACGGTCAGATGGATCTCGACACCTTCGATGAACAGAGGGCCACATTGATGGCTCAGATTTCCATCGACTGATTCAAGGTTTCAGCTGCGTATTTCCAGAAGGTCGCTGATGCGATTGCGTAACTCGGCGATACCGGTGCCTTTGTTGGCGCTGACCCAGGTGATTTCAGATTTTTCGACCCCGAGCTTTTGAGCTAGGTCAGCACGGCGCTTTTTGGACTTTGCTGGTCGGACCTTGTCCGATTTGGTAGCGACGAAGCAGATTTGACGGTTGAGATGTTCAAGCCATTCCAAGGTTTGCAGGTCGAGCGCGGTTGGGCCGATCTCGGAATCAATGAGCAGCAAGATCGAAACGAGGTTCTCCCGTTCTTCGATGTAGCTGTTGAGCATCTCTGCCCACCGCTGCTGTTCGGCCTTGGATACTTTGGAGAAGCCGTAACCGGGTAGGTCCATCAGCCAACGCCCGGAATCACAAGCACCGACCTCAAAAGCATTCAACAGCCTGGTCGCCCCGGGCGACTTCGATGTTTTTGCCAGGGACTTGTGCTGTGCCAGTGCGTTTATCAGCGACGACTTTCCAACATTGCTTCGACCCACCAGCGCGAGTTCCGCGTGGACATGCGGCAGATCCGCCACTCGCACGAACGAGCGCAGGAAACGCATGGGGAGTGGGCCTGCCATCCCGCAAGGTTACGTGCGTGACAAGCGAGCCGAGCGGCCTCAGCGGCCTATGTCGTTTGCGAAAGCGTTTTCCAAAATAAGCGCGGCGTCGGCTGGGCGAAGGAAGCCTTCGGTGACGGATCGCTCAACCGAAGTGGTCATGGCTTCAAAATAGGTGGCTTTGTCGGGGTACAACTCAGCTAGCTTTGCGCTGCTGAACAGCGTCGTTGAACCGAACAGGCCACAGAAACCCGCACCTCCGGGTGGTTCACCAGTGAGCGTGGCCACTGGCACGTCCACCCAAGCGGTACGGACCCCACCGAGGGTGTTGCCGTGCTCATCAACGACGAATTCGTCGCCGTCGGTCTCCAACAAGGGTGCGCTTGGTGGCGACGGCCCGCCACTGACCCAAACGTTGAGTGCGTGGATCGCAGCGTTCATGACCCAATGCTGTGGTCCGCTGTTGATCGGCGCGTCGCATTCGAATATTCCCGGAATCGGAGCGCTCACCTCTACCACTTCGGCAACTGCGGGGTCGTCACCGATGTCTTGAGGGCCCACGGACAGCGAAATGTTGTAGACGTCGCCATGGGCTGTGCCTGCGACCTCCCACAGTGCGATGTTGTGTGCGTCGGGTTGTCGGTCAGCGATGAAACCAAGCCCGAAGATGTCGGTCTCGGTCTGGAAGGTCAACACCGGGACCCGCACATCGCTTCGGATCAATACCTGCTCGGGAGTGTCGATCTCGGCCTGAGGCGATTGCGAGAGGGCCGCACTACCGGCCCCCCGGCTATGAATCAAGAAACCGTCGAAGAGTTGGGCGAGCGGATCGACTCCGTTGAGATAGGTGGTCAGCCGGAACGCCGATTGTGAATCGCCGACTGCGATCAGCCGTTCGGGCGAGAGGCCCGGCAACATTTCAATGTTGGCGGGACCAATCAACCCCTGAGCGGCTTGGCTGAAGATGTCGTAGGAGAACGAATCGCCTGGATGGTTTAGTGACCCGTACCGTTCAGGATTGTTGCCTTTCAGGTGAAGCGGGAAACCGACATCGATCCCCGGTCCACCACCCTCAACGCCCCGAGCCTGGGCAGACACTCCGACCCAGGCGTAGCCTTCGCGGATCTGTTCTACGTGCGACATGGTCCAGTTGGGGGCGGCGTCGAGCCCGCTGCTGACGTTGTACCACTCGACCATGACAGTCCCATTGAAGACACTTGGATCGCTTGGGCGTATCACGGTCACCCGTGTGACGTAGTCGGCCTCATCGGCGAACTCAAGCATCCACCGTCCGTCTGGTGTTAGTTCTGTCTCGTCGGCGGGGGCGAATGATCGGGCAGTTCCCGAGATGAAATACTCTTGCTGTTCGTATCCCAACAGAGCCGGGTCGAAACTGGTACCCGAAGAGAACGGGTTACCGACGTCTGGCGGGTAACTCACGATCGGAAGCGGGGTGGGTGCTGCTTCGCCGATAGCAAGCGGGTCGACTGTGGTGGTCGTCGTGGGTGCTGCGGTGGTGGTTGTGGAGGTAGTGGTGGGTGCTGCGGTAGTGGTTGTTGTTGTGGTGGTGGTAGTGGCGTCAGCGTCGTCGCTGTCGTCGTCGCTGCAGCTTGCCAGCGCCAGCCCGAGCGCCGTAATCAATACGAGAACCGTTGAGACAATGGCTACCTGAGGTTTCCGCATGTAACGAGTCTGCGCCCATCAGCGAGTTTAGTCCAATCAAGCTTCCCGTCCGCTCAAACACAGATCGCTGCGTGGGCTATGGTGTGGCACCGGGTGGCGCCATAGATGGGGAGTAACCGATGTCGGAAGTGGTTCTCGAGAAGGTAACCAAGATCTACGAAAACGGATTTCAAGCGGTTACGGACCTTGATCTCAGTATCGAAGATGGCGAGTTCCTAGTGTTGGTCGGCCCGTCCGGTTGTGGGAAGTCCACGGCGCTGCGCATGATCGCGGGTCTTGAAGAGATCTCCGGCGGTGAGATGCGGATCGGTGACCGTGTCGTGAACGATGTGGAATCCAAGGATCGCGACATCGCCATGGTGTTCCAGAATTACGCGCTGTATCCCCATATGACGGTCTACGACAACATCGGCTTTGCCCTCAAACTCGCCAAGACGCCGAAGGCCGAACTGGACCGGCGCGTGCGCGAAGCCTCGAAGATCCTTGAACTGGATGACCATCTTGGTTCTAAGCCGGGTCAGCTTTCGGGTGGTCAACGTCAGCGAGTGGCGATGGGTCGAGCCATTGTGCGTCAACCCGCCGCCTTCTTGATGGACGAGCCGCTCTCCAACCTGGACGCCAAGCTGCGTGTTCAGATGCGGGCAGAGATCGCCAAACTGCAGAGAGAACTCGGAGTGACGACCTTTTATGTGACCCACGATCAAGTCGAAGCGATGACCATGGGAGATCGAGTAGCCGTTATCAAAGACGGCATCCTTCAGCAGGTGGACACCCCGCAGAACCTGTACGACCATCCCGACAACATCTTTGTTGCCGCTTTCATTGGTTCGCCTTCGATGAACCTCTACGAGGCGACGGTGACCGGCTCAACGATGCAGCTTGGCAGCCACAGCATCGAGCTGGCAGAGGTTCCAGCGGGAGTTGCCGCCAGCGAGGGCAAAACAGTGGTCGTGGGTATCCGTCCTGAAGACATGGATGACGCAAACCTTGTGGATGGCGACACGACCGGCCTCGTTGTCTCCGCAACAGCATCGCTGGTCGAGTCGCTTGGTTCGGAGATCATGGTCCACTTCGAAATTGATGCACGAGCGGTAGATGCGGGTGACCCCGATGTGCTTGAGGAGTTGTCCGACGAAGAGGTGGCAGGAGCGGTTGCCCGCTTCAACCCGCGCAGCAAGGCGCGCGCTGGTGAACCCATCTCCGCGGTGTTCGACATCGAACGCCTGCATTTCTTCGACCTTGATTCTGGCCTGGCACTGCGCTAGCCGCACAGACCCCAGTGCTAGTGGCCGTCGTTGAAATAGTTGGGGTGGTTAGTGTGGTGGTGTGGCTGGAGTTGTCGGTGAGTGATCGTCAGGTGTTGGAGCGTATGGCGTGGTCGGGATTGGCGCCGTCCAACAACTCCCGATCCGGTCTCTCAACGCCCTGCATGTCCCCAATCGTCCCACACCCCCCAAACGATCGCGAGCACCCCGACCCGAATTACTCAGCAGTCTCCTAGGCGGACTATTTCCGGCGTGAGTTCTTTGTTGTTGAGCTTGAATGGCTCTTTATTCTTTTGGCTCTGAGCAAATATATACTGCCTATAGCCACAGCCACTACCGCACTTGCAATCATAATTTCAGGTAGTGCTGAAGTATCTGTATCTACCTCAATATCCCTTGGCTGTTGTTCTATCAGAGCTGTAGTAGAAGTAGCTTCTGGTTCTGCTACTTCAGTGGGGTTTGTGGTGGAAGTAGTTTCTGGTTGTTCTGGTTCTGGGATAGTTTCGGTAGTTGGTTCTTCTGTTGGTGTCGTCTCGGTCGCAGCAGTATCTGGTTCTGGTTCTGGTTCTTCTATGACTGGTTCTGCTACTTCAGTGGGGTTTGTGGTGGAAGTAGTTTCTGGTTGTTCTATGACTGGTTCTGGGGTGGCGTCGGTAGTCGGTTCTTCTGTTGGCGGCGCCTCGGTCGCAGCAGTATCTGCTTCTGGTTCTGGTTCTGGTTCTTCTATGACTGGTTCTGGTTCGGCTGGTTCAGTTGGGGTTGTGGTGGAAGTAGTTTCTGGTTGTTCTATGACTGGTTCTGGGATAGTTTCGGTAGTCGGTTGTGTGGCTCTGTAGGGTATTGCCCAAGGATGAGCTTCAAACCATGGACCAAAATCATATTCAGGATCCCCGTGACACACCCGAGGACTAGTATTTAGTATTTCGGTTCTTTGCTCCGGGGTGAAGATACTGTATGCAGCATCCGCCGGAGTGAATGAAGGTCTTAAAGAAAAACAATCCGGCCGGTTAACACAGGCCCACTCATCAGGGAAATCAAACTGCCCGTCACTGTTAAGGTCTAGGCTAGGGACAGCGTGATAACCGTATATACAATCTAGAATCTCATCCGCTTCGGGATTGTGAACGGCTCGCGCTGGCTTGGTAGTACCCAGTTCTGTTAGGGCTACCACGGTGGCAGTGGCGATCCCTCCGACGGCTAGCCGGAGTCTCAGTGATGTCAGACCCTCGGGGGCAGATACAAACTCCAACTGCTGTTTGGTTTCGGGTTGCATGTTGGACATGTCAACACCCTAGTGGTGCGTCGCGGGTTTGTTTGCGTGGTTGAGTGCTGTTTGTGCTCGTTTGATTTTGGTGAGGGTTGGTTGAGCGGTTTTGGTCCAGCGGAGGGGTTCGGGGTCGTGGTTCGGGTGGGCGGTCCAGTGTTCTATGGCGTCGTCGAGTTGGGCGACGGAGGTGAAGGCCCGTCCTTTGAGGGCTTTGCGGGTGAGTATGGAGAACCAGGACTCGACGAGGTTGGCCCAGCTTGTGCTGGTGGGGGTGAAGTGGAGGTGCCAGCGTTCGCGGCGGGGGTGTTCGAGCCATTTGCGGACGGGTTCGGACTTGTGGGCGGACAGGTTGTCCAAGATGACGTGGACGTCGAGGTGGCGGGGGGTGTGCAGGTCGATCCACTTGAAGAACGCGAGCACGTCGGCGCCGGTGTGGCGGCGGCGGGTCTGGTGCAGGACCTCGCCGGTGGCGACGTTGCAGGCGGCGAACAGGTCCAGGGTGCCGTTGCGCTTGTAGTCGTGGGTCATTGTCTGGGCCCGGCCCCGCTTCATTGGTAGCGACGGCTGGGTGCGGTCCAGGGCTTGTATCTGGGTCTTCTCGTCGAAGCTGAACACTGCGGCCCGCTCGGGCGGGTCCAGATACAGGCCGATCACGTCGCAGAGCTTGGCCTCGAAGTCCGGGTCCTGGGACAGCTTGAACACATCGGTGCGCCAGGGACGCAGCCCGCGCTCGCGCCAGATGCGCGCCACGATGTCTTTTCCCACGCCCCAGCGGTCCGCCATGGCCCGCGTCGACCAGCACGCCGACCCGTCGGGGGGCTGCTCATACAGCGTGTCCGCGGCGATCGCCGCCTCCGCCTCGGCGCTCAGCGACCGCGCCGGCCCCCGCCCCCCGACAACGGTGCCCAGCTACTCCAACCCGCCCGCCTCCAAACCCCGCCGCCATGCCCTCACCGTGTTCGGCGCCACCCCGCACCGGCGCGCCGTCTCCTCGTTGGCCGTGCCATCGACCGCCCACAGCAGAACCCGCGCCTGACACGCCGTCCGCTGCGACACAGACCCCGAGCGCGCCACGCGCTCCAACTCCGCCCGAACCTCAACAGAAACCACCAACGGCTTAGCACACATACCCATCCCCACACACTACACAAGCCCGCAACACAACTAACGACATACCACTAGGCGGACTATTTCCGGCGTGAGCTCTTTGTTGTTGAGCTTGAATGGCTCTTGATTCTTTTGGCTCTGAGCAAATATATACTGCCTATAGCCACAGCCACTACCGCACTTGCAATCATAATTTCAGGTAGTGCTGAAGTATCTGTATCTACCTCAATATCCCTTGGCTGTTGTTCTATCAGAGCTGTAGTAGAAGTAGCTTCTGGTTCTGCTACTTCAGTTGGGGTTGTGGTGGAAGTAGTTTCTGGTTGTTTTATGACTGGTTCTGGGGTGGCGTCGGTAGTTGGTTCTTCTGTTGGTGTCGTCTCGGTCGCAGCAGTATCTGCTTCTGGTTCTGGTTCTTCTATGACTGGTTCTGCTACTTCAGTGGGGGTTGTGGTGGAAGTAGTTTCTGGTTGTTCTATGACTGGTTCTGGGGTGGCGTCGGTAGTCGGTTCTTCTGTTGGCGGCGCCTCGGTCGCAGCAGTATCTGCTTCTGGTTCTGGTTCTTCTATGACTGGTTCTGGTTCGGCTGGTTCAGTTGGGGTTGTGGTGGAAGTAGTTTCTGGTTGTTCTATGACTGGTTCTGGGATAGTTTCGGTAGTCGGTTGTGTGGCTCTGTAGGGTATTGCCCAAGGATGAGCTTCAAACCATGGACCAAAATCATATTCAGGATCCCCGTGACACACCCGAGGACTAGTATTTAGTATTTCGGTTCTTTGCTCCGGGGTGAAGATACTGTATGCAGCATCCGCCGGAGTGAATGAAGGTCTTAAAGAAAAACAATCCGGCCGGTTAACACAGGCCCACTCATCAGGGAATTCAATCTGCCCGTTTCTGTTAACGTCTACGCGAGGGACAGCGTGATAACCGTATATACAATCTAGAATCTCATCCGCTTCGGGATTGTGAACGGCTCGCGCTGGCTTGGTAGTACCCAGTTCTGTTAGGGCTACCACGGTGGCAGTGGCGATCCCTCCGACGGCTAGCCGGAGTCTCAGTGATGTCAGACCCTCGGGGGCAGATACAAACTCCAGATGCTGTTTGGTTTCGGGTTGCATGTTGGACATGTAAACACGCTAGGAGACTGCTGAGCAAGTCCCAAATTGGCCGTTTCGCGATCACAAACCCCCAGGTCAGAGACTTGCGGTTCGCGCGAAATCGGCATTACTCAGCAGTCTCCTAGGCATCGGAGTGTGCGGGCGGTCTACCGGGGAACCATGCTCAGTCGGGGAGTCCCTGGTCGGACTCACACGCAAAGCCCTCACCAACAACAAGGGCTAGCCCTTCACAGAACCCGCCAGAATCTCCCGCACGAAGAAACGTTGCAGGCCGCCCCCCACGCGAGAGCGCTCCTAATTCGCAGCAGGGATGTCGACGGTGGCGATGAGGCCGTTCAGCAAAAGGCGCAGGGTCGCTTCGTGGTGGTCGGCGGGGCGGCCCACCTCCATTGCCTCGGCGACGAGCGGGAAGGTGCCTTGGCGCTCGTTGACCTCGACGTCGACTTCTGTGTTGAGGGCGGCCCCGATGCAGTAGTCGTCGATGGCGAACAGGAACCGGGCCGAGTCCTGCGCGGAAAGCCCGGCGCCCCTTAGGCGCTCGTGCATCCGCTCGTAGTAGGCGAGCGACGGGTCTGTCCTCGCGGGACGAGTGGCCAGAATTCTCATCATGTTGGGGTGCTGCTGTAGCGCGGCGAGGAAGGCAAGCGTGCCACCGTAGACCGCTTCAGCCCAGTCAGGGTGGTCAAGCGGTGTGAGGTCGACGCCGGCGAGGATTCTGGCGTTGAGGAGGTCGAGAAGTTCTTCTCGGCTTGTGATGTGGTTGTAGAGCGACGCCTGTCCCACACCTAGGCGCTTGGCGATGGCGCGAGTAGTCATCGTCGATATTCCGCTCTCGTCCACGATGGCCATTGCGGCATCGACGATCATCTCTTTGGACAGCAGCGGCTTGGAGGGTCGGCCCACACAGAAAGGTTAGGCCCGTCGGTTGGCGTGCGAGTAACCGCGTAAGACACTTGTGCTCGAGCCGAAGCTTCTCTACTATAACGATCAATGATCGTTTATTGGGGAGATGGTGACTGAGGGTCTGAGTATCCGCAACGTCACCAAGACGTTTACGGCGCCCGAGGGCGGTGTCGTGCGTGCCCTCGACAACGTGTCACTCGATTTGGGCGGAAGCGAGTTCGTCGTGTTGCTGGGCCCATCTGGCTGCGGCAAGACCACGCTCTTGAGGGCGATCGCTGGGCTGGAGGATATCGACGCAGGTCAGATTCACCTTGACGACGAGAGGCTCGACACATCGTCGCCGTTCCGCCGCGCTGTCAACACGGTCTTTCAGAGCTACGCGCTGTTTCCGTTCCTGACAGTGGAGCGCAACATCGCCTTCGGCCTTGAAATGGAGAAGCGGCCCAAGGCGGAGATAAAACAGCGAGTCGACGATGCCCTCAAATTGGTCGAGATGTCGGGGCTCGCCAAGCGGACCCCTGCTCAGCTCTCGGGAGGGCAGCAGCAGCGGGTGGCGCTGGCTCGCGCCTTGGTCAAGCGGCCGAGGGTGCTGTTGCTCGACGAGCCGCTGGGCGCCCTTGACCTCAAGCTGCGCCACCAGATGCAAGCTGAGCTCAAACGGATTCAGCGCTCGACCGGCATCGCCTTTTTGTTCGTAACCCACGACCAGGAGGAGGCGCTTGCGCTAGGTGACCGGATCGCGGTGCTCAACGGCGGCCGCATCGTCCAGGTCGGCACGCCCCAAGAGATATACGAGTCACCGGCAACGAGGTTTGTGGCCGACTTCATCGGCGAGACGAACCTGTTGCCGATCGAGTACGACGAAACCGGGACCTTGATGGTGGCCGGACAGTGGAAGCTGGACATCGCCGAAATACCGGGCCCCACCAGAGCCGTCCTTGCCGACGTGGCCGAGGTGATGTTGGCGGTGCGCCCTGAACGGGTGAGGATCGACCCAGATGGCGACCTCCACGGGGAGGTCGCCGAGGCTGCCTACCTCGGAGCGGACGTCCATGTGTCCATCGATCTGGGTGGAGGGCTGCTCATCAACGTCAGGTCGGACGCGCAGGATGTGAGTCCCGAAATCGGCGAACAGGTCGCGGTGCGCATCGATCCCCGGCACACGAGGTTGCTGTCGTCATGAGGGTCGGAACCCGGTGGCTGGCTTCCCCCGCGCTGGGGTTCATCACGTTAATGGTCGGCGGGCCGATGGTGGTGATCGTCTGGTATTCGCTGCGCACCCGGGGCCCGGGTGGCGTCGGAGTCGGCGACGGTTTGACGGTGGACGCTTATGAGCGGCTCGTGGTGACCGAGGACTTTACGGGCAACGTCGGGTTCGACTCGACGTACCTGGAAGTTATGGGGTCGTCGATTCTGCTGGCTGCGGCAACGATGCTGGTCGCTTTGGCCATCGGGTTCCCGACTGCGGTATGGATCTCGAACCGGCCCCGCCACCTTCAGCCGCTCTTGGTGCTTGCGGTCACTATCCCGTTTTGGACCAGCATGCTGGTCCGAACCTACGCGTGGATCGTGATTTTGCGCGAGACCGGCCCGCTGGCATCCGCGTTCGACGCGGTCGGGATCGACTTGCCGCGGATGCTCAACCTGAATCCACCGATTGGCCTTTGGTGAGCGCGGGATTCGCGGGCTGGTGGCGGGTTGGGGTCGGGCGGGGGGTTTCACGCCGGGTTTGGTGTGTTGGGGCGTGCAGGGTCGGGGTTGGGGGTTGGGTTGGGTTGGTGGCGTTGGGGTGTGTGCTGGGGGTGCCGGCCCCCGGGGGGTGGGTGTTTAGATGAGCAGGGGCAGGTTGTGTAGGTGTTGGTGCGCTGTGGTGAAGGTGTGTTTCCAGGGCCAGTTGAGGGGCAGGCGTAGGATGTGGCGGCCTGAGTGGTTGACGAGCCGGCCGGGCAGCGACAGGAGCCGGTTGCGGACGGTGGCCGCGACGGTGAGGTGTTTGGGGTGTTGGGTGTGGCCGAGGCGGGCTGTCCAGCGGGCGAGGTTGTGTGCGAGCGTGGCGCAGGCCAACCAGGCGCCGTTGGCGAAGAAGTTCCCTGAGGGGCAGTGGGCTAGTCCGTTGTCTTTGAGGTCTTTGATGGCGAGTTCGACTCGGGCGTGGGCTCGGTGGTAGGTGTCGGCGGTTTCGGTGTCGAGGTCGGTTCGGTTGGTGACCAAGCAGTGGTGGCGCCAGTCGGGCCACAGTTCGGCTTGGGAGCCGGTGAGGCGGGTACGTCGCACCACAAGCCGTAGTTCGCGGGGTTCGGCGCTGCGGGATCGGGGCCCGGTTTTGATGGTGGTCTCAGCGACCTGGGCTTGGCCGCCGCGGGTGTAGGCGATGGGCTTCCAGGCTTTGTCGTCTATGGCTGCTATAGCTGTTTTGACCATGGCGTTTTGGGGGATCGTGAACGACCAGAACGCCTTGTGGGTCTCGATGAGGTCCAACAACTCATAGGAGAAGAACCCGGCGTCGGCGCGCACGGTGACTTCCGCGTCGGGTGCTAAGCGACGCAACCGGGCCAGGGTCTCAGACACGAACCGCCCGTGACCGCGCTGAGACGAACCCGACCGCATACGGGAATGAATGAACTCGCCGGTGTCGTCGCGCACCGCCACCAACGGGTGATAACCCAGAACCTTGGTGTGGCCATAAGCGGTGCCATGTTTGTCGCGACCGTGGACCTCACACACCGTGGAATCCAAATCCAGCGTCATCTCTTTAACAGCCGGCGCCGCACCCAAAGACCACGCCCGGCCAAGCGCCAACTCGTTGGCGCGGTCGAACTGACGCAGATGCCCGAAAGTGAACGACCGCAACCACGTTCCCAGAGTCGACGGCGCCACCGGCCTAAACGGCAGCACCTGAGCTGTTGACCCGGCCCGCAACCTGTCCGCGTCGTCGATAAACGAACCCCCCACAAGCATCGACGCCACCAACGACAACGCCTTGGCCCCCGACCCCCGCCCCGACCCCGGCGGGCGCACCACCTCATCAAGCATCGCCTCGAGCCCCAGACGATCCATCACCGTGCCCGCCAACAACAAACCCGCATCCCCCACCAAAGACCCCTCATCAAAACGAACCTCCACCCCATCAATCCCACCAGATATGCTGCTCACAGGAAGTGCCTCCTCACATGGCCAGAATGACCGTTGTCGTTAACAGCATTCTCCCATGTCAGGAGGCCTTTCTGGTGGACGCGCCAACCCCCAACACCTCACCACACCGGTGGATCCAGGCTCAACACCCGCGGGGCGACCTTGGTTGGGATGGTCTACACGTTCTTGCCGTTCATGATCCTGCCGATTTACGCAGCCGCTGAGCGCTTCGACCACCGGATCGCCGAGGCTGGTCTGGACTTGGGCGCCCCGCCGACGGTCGTGTTGCGCAGGATCGTGTGGCCGTCGGTCCGCCCGGGCGTGGTAGCCGGCTGTCTGCTGGTGTTCATACCGGCGATCGGCGCGTTTTTGCAGCCCGAGCTGTTGGGCGGGGGGCGTTCGTTGATGATTGCCAATTTGATCCAGCAACAGTTCGGCGCATCCCGCAACTGGCCGTTCGGGTCGGCTTTGGCCATCTTGCTGCTCGTCGTGGTCGGCGTCGTCTTGGTGGTCGCCCGACGCGCGGCGCGGGAGGCCCGGGTGGTGCTGTCGTGACCGGCCAGATCGATACACGCCACTACCCCGGCGTCGGGCCGGCGGCCCGTCTGGCATTCGCGTTCTTGTACGCGCCGCTGGTGGTCGTGGTGGCGTACTCCTTCAACAGCGGGCCCATCGTGTCTCGCTGGGAGGGCCTCAGCCTGGTGTGGTACCGGGAAGTCCTCGAGCGTACCGACGTCCGCGACGCGGTGTGGGTCTCATTGAGGGTCGCGGTGGCGGCATCTACCGTCGGAACTGCGCTGGCGCTGCTCGCCGGCTTGGGGATCGTCGCGATGCTGAAGCGCGGCTCGTCGCTCGCCGTCGGTTTCCTATCGACCCCACTCTTGGTCCCCGAGATCGTCACCGCCGTCGGCACGCTCTCGTTTTTCGTGCTGCTCGACTTCGAGCGGGGGATGACCACCCTTGTGCTGGCCCATACCGCGTTTTGCATCCCGTTCGCGTTGTTGCCGATCAGAGCCCGCCTCGCCGAGCTCGACCCGGCCGTGTTCGAAGCTGCCAGCGACCTGGGTGCCTCGGGCTTTCGGCTGTTCCGCAGGGTCACCCTCCCGCTGCTGGTCCCCGGGATCGTCTCAGGCGGGCTCTTGGCCTTCATTATCAGCCTCGACGACTACCTGATCTCGGCCTTTGTGGCCGGCCCGACGTCGACGACGCTGCCCATGTTCTTGTTCGGCCTCATCCGCAGGGGAGCGAGCCCGCTGATCAACGCAGTCAGCACACTTCTTTTGCTGGTGACCGTTGCCGTTCTGATCGCCTCGTACATAACCAGCAAATGGAGAAAACCCAAATGAATGGAGAACCCATGAACACCACAACCACTTCGAGCGGCTCCGCTTCTCGGCTCACCAGAACCCTCCTGTTACCCGTTCTGATTGTCCTTGCCCTGTTCGCAGCGGCATGCGGCAACGACGACGACGCCGAGCCGGTGGCGACGCCCGACCCATCGGAACCCGAGGCCCCAGACCCGCCGGACGCGGCCGACACCGCAGACGGCGAAGACACCGCCCCACAGGAAGAGGAGACGGCCGAGACTGACGAACAGATCGGCGGCGATGTGAACCTCTACAACTGGACGGACTACATCTCCGAGGACCTGCTCGCCCGGTTCTCCGAGGAGACCGGCATCAAGGTCAACTTGAGCAACTACGACTCCAACGAGTCGATGCTGGCCGCGCTGGCCGCCGGCGCCACCGGTTACGACGTGATCGTCCCGTCCGACTACATAATCCCTCTGCTCATCGAGCAGGAGCTGATCCAGCCCATTGACGCGTTCGCCTTGGACAACGCCGCCCACATCGATCCCGCGTTCTTGGACCCGTACTTCGATGTGGGCCGCGTCTACACCGCCCCCTACCTGTACGGCACCACAGGGCTGGCGGTTGACACCTCCCAGGTGCCTGACCCACCGGACTCCTGGGCCGAGTTCTTCGCCGTCCCCGAGGGCTCGCACGGCTCTATCGGGATGATGAACGACCAGGTCGAGGTGGTCCACGCCGTGCTACGGGCTGTCGGCGCAGAGCCGTGCTCGACTGATCCGGGCGACTACGCACGGGCCGAGGAGCTGCTCGGCGGTTTCAAGTCCTCAGTGTCGGTGATCAACTCCGACGGGATCATCGAGCGGATGGCCGCGGGCGAGAACTCCATCCACATGGAGTGGAACGGCGCCGCCTACCGGTCGTCGCTGGAGAACCCCAACCTGGTGTACGTCTACCCAAGCGACGGGCTGACTCTGTGGCAGGACAACTTCGCCGTGCCCACCGGCGCGCCCAACTTCGAGCAGGCGCTGGTGTTCATCAACTGGATGATGGACCCGGCCAATATCGCCGACGCCACCAACTGGAACGCCTACGGCAACGCCATCGTGGGAAGCGACGCCTACGTCGATGCCGAGCTGGCGTCCAGCCCGATGGTCGTGCCGGGATCCCAGGAGCTCTCCTACGCAGGTCCGGTCGAGTCGTGCCCGATCGAGGCGATTGATCTCTACGACCGCCTCTGGACATCGTTCCGGTCATAGGCCCCGAGATGGAATCCGAACACCGCGAGCCCGACCAGGGGGGACGCCCGAGCAGCTGGGGGGAGATCGCCGGCCGGCACCTGTGGAGCCACTTCAGCGTGCCGGCCGCCCTGCCCGTCATCGAGAGCGGCGACGGCTGCTATATGTGGGACGACTCCGGTCACCGTCTCCTGGACGGGCTCGCGGGCCTGTTCGCTACCCAGATAGGCCACGGCCGCACCGAGCTGGCCGAGGCGGCCTACGAGCAGATGAGCAGGCTCGGCTTCTTCCCGCTGTGGGGGTACGGCCATCCACCCGGCATCGAGCTGGCCGCCCGGCTGGCCGAGCTCGCGCCGGGCGACTTGAACCGCGTGTACTTCACTAGCGGCGGCAGCGAGGCGGTCGAGTCGGCGTGGAAGCTGGCCCGCCAGTACTTTGCTGCCGTCGGCGAACCGGCCCGCCACAAAGTCGTCAGCCGCAACCTTGCCTACCACGGCACCTCGCTCGGGGCGTTGTCGATCACCGGCCTCGCTTCGATCCGCAACGCGTTCGAGCCACTCGTCCCCGGAGCGGTGAAAGTCGCCCACACCGACGAGTACCGCGTCGGCGGGATATGCGGGCACGACGGCGAGTGCCTGTGCGCCGCCGAGGAGATCGAGCGGGCTATCGTCCGCGAGGGCCCCCACACGGTCGCCGCGGTGTTTCTGGAGCCCGTTCAGAACTCGGGAGGTTGCTTCGTCCCGCCCGACGGCTATTTCCAGCGGGTGCGCGACATCTGCGATGCCCACGGCGTTCTGCTGGTGTCCGACGAGGTGATCTGCGGGTTCGGGCGGCTCGGGCACATGTTCGGTGCCGACCGGTTCGGGTACCAGCCCGACATGATCACCATGGCCAAGGGTCTCACCTCCGGGTACGCGCCGCTCGGCGGGGTGATGATCAGCGACAAGATAGCCGAGCCGTTCATCGCCGCCGGACAGGAGTTCCACCACGGCTTCACGTTTGGAGGCCACCCCGTGGCAGCGGCCGTAGCACTGGCCAACATCGACATCCTCGAAGAGGAGAACCTACCGAGCCGAGTGCTCAACAACACCACAACGTTCAAGTCCAGGCTCGCTTCGCTGTGCGACCTGCCGATCGTGGCCGACCTGCGCGGCGACGGCTACTTCTTCGCCCTCGAGCTCGACGCCCACGCTCCGTCCGATCCCGCCAAGGCGCAGCACCATGCCGCCGCAGTGTCCGCGTACCTCACCAAGCGGATGTACGCGCTCGGCCTCACATGCCGGGCCGCGGCCCGCGGGGCAGAGCCGGTCATCCAGCTCTCGCCGCCGCTGGTCGCCGGGCCGGAGCAGTTCGAGGAGATCGTCGCGGCGATGCGTCCAGCTCTGATCGACACGATGGGGGAGTTCGCTCCATGACCGAAGTGCACGCCAACCCGGACCGGCTGTGGTCGCGGCTGATGGACATGGCCGAAGTGGGCGCCACGCCAGCGGGCGGCTCGAACCGCCAGGCCCTCACCGACGACGACAAAGCAGGCCGCGACCTGTTCACCGGATGGGCCGAGCAGGCCGGCTGCTCCATTGAGCTCGACGGAGTGGGCAACCTCTTCGCCCGCCGACCGGGCACCGACCCCGATGCCCCGCCGGTAGTGCTCGGCAGCCACCTCGACACCCAGCCCACCGGAGGGAGATTCGACGGCGTCTACGGCGTACTCGGCGGCCTCGAAGTCATCGAGGCGCTCAACGACTGCTCCGTCCCAACCCGAACTGCTGTGGAAGTGGCGGTGTGGACCAACGAGGAGGGGTCGCGATTCCCGGTATCGATGATGGGCTCAGCTGTATGGGCCGGGGTGCTGACCCTCCCCGAGGCCCACGCGCTCACCGACCGCTCCGGCACCAGCGTCGGCACCGAACTCGACCGGCTTGGCTGGACCGGCACAGCGGCGTTCGCCAAGCCGCTTCGTGCCTACCTGGAGCTCCACATCGAACAAGGTCCGATCCTTGAAGAAATCGGCTCGTCCATCGGCGTGGTGACCGGTGTCCAAGGCATTCGCTGGTTCACCGTCACCCTCTCCGGTATCCCAGCCCACGCCGGCACCACACCGATGGACCGCCGACACGACCCGGCCCGACCACTGGCCGCTGTGCTGAACGGACTCTACGAGATGGTTGCCCGCGACTTCCCCGCGGGTCTGGTCACCCCCGCACAGCTCCGCTCCGAGCCGGCGTCACCCAACACAGTGCCCGCCGAGATTGTGTGCTCAATCGACATTCGCCACCCGGACGCCGCCGCTCTCGACGAGATGGGGGCAGGCTTGCGAACCCTGGTCGCTAGTGCAGCGGCCGAGCATGGCTGCGAGGCGCGCATCGAGATAGACAACGACTGCGCACCCATCATCTTCGACGACGAATGCGTCAAAGCCGTGGAAACCGCCGCGCAGCACTGCGGCTACTCGAACCAACGGATCAACTCCGGAGCCGGACACGACGCCTGCCACGTCTCCCTCAAAGCACCTACCGGAATGATCTTCATCCCCTGCCTCAACGGCCTATCCCACAATGAAGCCGAGTCCATTACCCCCGAAGCCGCCGGACAAGGAGCAGAAGTGCTACTTCGCGCCATACTCCAACTTGCTGGCGTCGTTCAGACCTAGGGATCTTCAGGTGGACTACCGGGGAACCCAACACCGCGATAGAAACCCCTGGTGGCGGTATGCCCTTTACGGTGGCGGCGGGTGAGGAGTGTGGGACCCCAGAGTGGACCTTGGGATCAGACCAGCGTTGACAGGTTTTTGTTCGGGGCGGGGCCGGGGTTCACCTGGCACTCCAGGGGTAACGGCTTTCATCTGGAATAGTGCCGGAGGAGGCTGGAAGGATTCAGGCGGGTTGGCGTGGTGTTGGTGTGGTCATGGAGATGGTGGGGGTGACTCCTTCCATCTCCGAGGCCCCTTGGATCAGCGCCAGGAGCTCGTCGCGGCTGTCGGCGCCCGCGTAGTACCCAGCGTCGCCCAGCGTGCCGATGGCACACCACGCGGGCCCTTGATCCATGTTCCTGTAAACCTCAATATGGGACATCGCCCTAAACCTCGCTGTCTGTTTGGTGTCAGAGCAACTCGTCGATTTCTTGGTCGGACAATCCGGCCTTGACCACGAGCATATCTCTTAGGTGTCTGGGAGGACCCGCTGTTCCCCTCGGCCGGATGGGAACCCCCGAAGACGTCGGGGACGCCTGCGGGTTCTTGTGCTCCGATCTGGCCCGGTGGATCACCGGCGCCGACCTAGTAGTGGACGGCGGCATCCTCACCAACCCCACCTGGTGACTGACTCTCTCTGAAGATCGTCAGAAATTCGTTGCTACAACCAGCAGCAGTAGTTAGTCTAGTCATCGGACTAAGTCATATCCACGAGCACAAAATACCAGGCAGGAGAATCAATCATGACCGCAATGGTCAACGTCCACGAGGCCAAGACCCATTTGTCGAAGCTGTTGGAGCGTGCCCACGACGGGGAGGAAATCGTCCTGGCCAAAGCGGGCAAGCCCTACGCTCGGCTGATGCCGCTAGCCCCTATAGAGGGAAGGCGCATAGGGCTCCTTCCCGGTCTTATGGTGGGTCCTGAGTTTTTTGAACCGCTGCCCGAAGAGGAGCTTGCGGCATGGGAGGGCGCGTACTCAGGTGAGTGATCTGCTGCTCGACACCCACGCGCTGCTTTGGTGCTGGTCAAATCATCCAGCGCTATCGCAATCAGCCAGGGAGGCGGTCTCCGATCGCGGGAACGATGTGCTTGTTAGTGCGGCTAGCGCGTGGGAAATAGCCACCAAGGTCCGACTCGGTCGGCTACCCGAATATGAAAGCACTGTGTTGCGATTCAATGAGTCGGTTGTGGGCGCGGCGATGCGGCACCTGCCGGTCACCTACCAGCACGGTCTGCGTGCCGGTAGCTATGTTGCAGAACATCGGGACCCGTTCGACCGGATTCTGGCGGCTCAGGCGGAGTTGGAGTCGCTGATATTGGTCACGAGAGACTCCGCATTCCGAGAATTCCCCGTCCGGGTTCTGTGGTGAAGGCACGACACGAGAGATGAGGGCGAAGACCATAGGGCTGGCGGGAACCGGAGTCATCGGCTCGGGGTGGGCAGTGCGGGTGCTGGCCCTCGCCGAGGCCCGCGCGCTCACCGACCGGGCTAGCCCTTCACAGAACCCGCCAGAATCCCCCGCACGAAGAAACGTTGCAGGCCGAAGAACACAACCAACGGGAAGAATGCCTGTACGAACGCGGCAGCGGGCAACAAGTGTTCGTTGCGCCCGAAGTCACCCGCGAGGTTGGCGATCCGAATTGTTGTGGCGATCGCGTCGGGGTTGGTGCCGGCCATTGTGTTGGCGATGCCCATAGAGCACCCGACCGTCACTGTCGTACAACTCGGGCTCGTCAGGCCGACCTCCGAGCTCCCGACCCATGAAAACGTATTGCAGGTCCGCGTCGGCAAGCAGCCGCCGCAGAGGAGCCTGACTGAAGTGGGATGAATAGCGTGCGTAAGGGTGCGATCGTACGTCTGCCACCACATCGATACGGAAGCTCTTGAGCAGACTGATGAAGCTCTCAAGGGGGTGGTTGGAATGACCGATCGTCCACAACTCCACTCGCCGCCGATCTGCCGATCCGTTCACCCCGGCTACTCTACGTCATGTCTGTCGGGTTGTTGTGCTACGACGGTCTCGGCGCCGTCTAGGTGGATAGTCTGTACCGAGTGCGCTGGTTGCCCGGTTCCTGTGCGGTGGACCACCGACCAGACGCCGCCGGGAGTGAAGTCGGTGGCCTCGTCGTTTGTGTTGAGAGCGAAGAGATGATCGCCCCGTTGGAAGGCAACGACACCCTCGGATGTGTCCAGCCAAGTCACAATCGGGTCCAGATCGCTCAGTTGCCGACGAAACTGCAACAGCGACCGCATCTTGTGAACATGCGCGTCAGGGTTCTGCTGTTGCACCGCGACGGAGTCCTCCGCGCGGTGTCCCAACGGAAGCCAAGTCTGATCGGCGGTCGAGAAACCGAGATTGTGTCCAGGTTCCCAGGGCATCGGCGTGCGACAGACATCGCGGCCGACCGCGCCAACATTGCGTGTGGCGATTGGGTCGGAACGTAATTCGGGCGGGACGTCGCCATCTTCGAGTCCGAGTTCTTCGCCCTGGTAGATGAACGGTACGCCCGGTAACCCCATCAGCATCGCGGCAAACGCAAGTGAGCGGCGTCGTCCCAGATCGCCGCCGCCGAAGCGGGTCGCGGGACGACTCTCGTCGTGGCTTGACTGCACCCAGCCGACTCTGTCCCCAAGTCGCTCAGAGGTTTCGCGTAACGTCTTGACGATGTCGGGTGCTGTCCATGGCATTTGCATCGGCGCAAACCAGAACCCGAGATGCAACCCGTCGCCTGGCACCAAGTCCGCCAGTCGAGCCGGATCGAGCACGTAAGTTTCGCCGATGAGCGCTGTGTCGTAGCGTTCGGCGATACGACGCCAATCACGGTATATCTCCAGGCTCTCGGGCTGTTGAAGATCGTATCGATGCTCGAAGCAGCGAAACTGCTCGCGGGGATGCGTCAGGTTGGCGAGATCGGTAACTTGAGGGTTGTCGCGAAACTCTCTGTCCTTGATCAAAGCATGCGCGACGTCAATACGAAAGCCGTCGATGCCTCGCTCAAACCAGAACTCGAGAATCTGTTCGAATTCTGCACGCAGAGCGGGATTGCGCCAGTTGAGGTCGGGTTGTTCAGGCAGAAACAGATGGCAGTAGTACTGTCCGCTTGCTTCGTCCAGCGTCCAAGCTGGGCCTCCGAAGTGTGCGACCCAGTTGTTTGGCGGCCCGCCGTCGGGTGCTGGGTCACGCCACAGGTAGTAGTCGCGGTAGGGACCGGTCGGATCTTCAACTGCGGCGCGGAACCAACGGTGTTGGTTGCTGGAGTGGTTCGGAACGATATCGAGCACAACCCTCAGACCGAGTTCATGCGCGCGATCAATCAGCTCCTGCATTACTGCCAAGTCGCCGAAGATGGGTTCGATGTCGAGATAGTCGGCGACGTCGTAGCCGTGATCGGCCATGGGCGACGGGTAACAGGGAGTGATCCAGACGATGTCGATGCCCAGCCAGGCGAGGTATTCCAAGCGTTCGGTTATCCCGGTCAGATCGCCGATGCCGTTTCCGGTGCTGTCGGCGAACGAGCGGATATAAACCTCGTAACCCACGGCATTGTGGAGCCAGGACAGCTTCTTTGTTTCTGCAAAGGGTTTGGGGGCCAACGCACTACCGCCTCAGCGACTCAAGCCAACAGACCATAGCCGCCGCTAGTGGCTCACCGATGTCGTCTTGGATGAAATGGTTGCCGGGATCGAAGAACTGGTGAGGCTGATTGTTGGTGCCCGGGATCAGTTCCAACAATTCGGCATCAAGATGTCCGAGCACTGGATCGCTGCGACCCCAGAGCAGCAGCACCGGCTTGGTCCACTCAGAAAGGACCTTCCGTGCGGCCTTGTTCTCGGCCACAGATCCGTGCTCAGAGGTGATCGGTACCAGACACGGAAACTCACGCAAACCCGCCATGTAGTCCTCGTCGGGGAAAGGCGCACTGTAGGCGGCTTGCTCGCCGGGACTCAGGGTTCTGGTGCTGACGGCATTGCTTATCAGCCGTCCAGAATCGAATGGATTCAGTGTCTGTGACAGCTCAAGCCAGAAGTCGAAGCCCGGGCCGAGACTCTCGCCATGAGGCAGGCCTGTGTTCCCAAGCACAAGGTGCCCAAAGCGCTCAGGTTGTTCTGCCGCTAACCGCAGCGTGATTAATCCGCCCCAGTCCTGACAGAAAGCGTCCCAGGTTTCTACGTCGTTGAAGTGGTCGAGGAACTCGCTCATCCAAGCCACATGTCCGGTATAGGTGTAGGTCGAACGCTGCGTGGGTTTGTCGGAGCGTCCGAAGCCGATGAGGTCGGGCACGATCACACGATGCCCCGCTTCGGTCAAAGTTGGGATCATCCGGCGATACAGGTAACCCCAGGTTGGCTCGCCGTGAGGTAACAGAATCGTGCTGGCTGTGCCGGGGCCTTCATCGAGATAAGCCATTCGCAAACCGTCTACCTCCAGGTAGTGCGGTTGGTAGGGGAAATCCGGTAGATCAGAGAAGCGATCCTCGGGGGTGCGAAGAAAAGGGATCCCCTGAGCGGTCTGGTGTGTGGTCATGGGTGTGAAAGCTACGGCTTGTGAACCGGTTTGCCCTACCCGGACTTTCTCAAAACCGTCTTGCGCGTGTTCGGAGCGGGCAGAGTGTTGGCAATGGATCTTCCGGCTCACGATTCTCGTAGTCTGCTGTCGAGGTTGTTGACGGTATTGGGCCTTCTGGTTGTGGCCGCAAGCCTGGTTTGGTTGATTACCGCTGACGGTGATGAGAACCAGAAGACTGGTTCGACCACCTCGACTATCCCCCCCACAACTGCCGCACCCTCGACATCGACTACGACTACGACTACGACCACGGTGCCGATCCACGAACAGGTGCTTACGTCGCTCGTCGGCGGGATGTCGCTGAGAGACAAAGCCCTTCAGTTGCTCGTGGTGGGGGGACCGGGCACCGACTTGATTCCCTTGATTGAACAGAGGGTGGGATCGGGCTGTGTGGGTGGGATGTTCCTTACCGAAGCAGCCCGTAATTGGAGTGATGAACAAGACGGTACGGCCTCCGCAGCGGCGGTCTTGGAGCCGGCTCTTGACTGTGAGGTTGCCCCGCTGGTGGTTACTGATGCCGAGCCGGGAACGCAGGTGCTGAAGGTTCCGGTTGCTCCCCTGGCACATCCACGAGACTTCGGTGTAGTTGTCGGCGAGGATTTGGCCGGGGTGGTAGCGGAATTCACGGAGCGCTCAACCCGCTTCGCCGCGGACTTGGCTGCGGCCGGTGTGCATTTGAACCTTGGCGTGGTGGTTGATGTGGATGTAGACGCGGGTCATTACATGGCTCGTCAGAGACGTAGTTTCGGCAGTGACCCGATCGTTGTTCAGGCGTTTGGCGAGGCCATGGTGACCGGGCACTGCAACGCTGGTGTTGCGGCGACCCTGAAACACTTCCCGAACCAGGGAGCGACGCTGAACGACCCTCATGTAGGAGAGTCCGTCTCATCGAACTCGCTGGAACAATGGAGGACATTCGGTGCTGTCCCCTACATCGACAGCAACGCCCCTGTAGTTATGACAGGACATATCCGATATCTGGACGTCGACGGCGGGCGTCCAGCTTCGCTATCACGCGAGATCACCACCGGTTGGTTGCGCACCGAACTTGGATTTGCCGGCGTGGTCATTACCGATGATCTTGCGACTATGCGCGGTGTCACCGAAGAGGGAACTGCGGGTGCCCGAGCGGTGGCTGCTGTTGAAGCTGGAGCCGATCTGGTGCTTTTTGTTTCTTACCGCGAGATCGATCAGATAGTTGCTTCAATCGTTGAACGTGCGGCCGCGGACCCCAGCTTCTTGGCCCGAGTCGATGAAAGCCTGGATCGCCTGCTGAGGCTCAAAGCCGCGCTCGGCCTAGTCGCCCCCCTCAATCCCGACCAGTTCTCCCTCTGTTAGTTCCCTGCCATATATTTACTGTCCATGGACTATCCCGAGGCTCCTGAACTGGCGGTTAGTCGCTGGTTCAACACCGATGAGAATCCGACGCTGGCCCAACTCAGAGGTGAGGTTGTGGTGATCGAGGCGTTCCAGATGCTCTGCCCGGGATGTGTTTCGCACGGGATCCCGCAGGCTCAGCGGATCCAGCGCACGTTCGGCGACGCGGTGACGGTGCTGGGCCTTCATTGTGTGTTCGAGCATCACGAGGCGATGACGCCGGTCTCGCTTGAAGCCTTCCTGCACGAGTACCGGATTACCTTCCCGGTCGGTGTCGACGCTTACGACACCGGCGTTGACTTGCCGATCACGATGGGCAGGTACCAGCTGCGCGGCACTCCGAGCCTCATTGCTGTAGACCGGGCAGGACGCATCCGCGTGCACGCGTTCGGCCAAGTCGAAGACCTTGCGGTCGGTGCCAGCCTCGCTCGCCTGATCGACGAGCCAGTTCTCTAGCGTCGAGCGATTCGTTGAGTTGGCTCGACCGACCAGTCCACTCGTCGACAATTCGGTGGCATCAGCGTCTCGCGTGGATCCGGACCGTATCCACCGGCAAGGTCCCGGCGACCCCGACAATGACACTCAGAATTCTTAAATCGAACGCGGCTATTGAGAAGGACCGGGTTGTTGCTATTGGTGGATGGTGAGTTCGGTGAGCGCTGCGAGGGGTGTGGTGTTGACGGTGGGGTCAACGTGGAGGTCGCGTAGTTCGGTGAGGGTGGTGAGGGGTGCGAGGTCGGTGATCTGGTTTATGCGGATGTCGAGGAATCGCAGTTTGGTGAGGGTGGTGAGGGGTGCGAGGTTGGTGATCTGGTTTATGCGGATGTCGAGGAATCGCAGTTTGGTGAGGGTGGTGAGGGGTGCGAGGTTGGTGATCTGGTTTTGGGAGAGGTGGAGTTCGGTGAGCCGGGTGAGTCTGGATAGTTGCGTGAGGTCGGTGGTTTGGGTGTTGGTGAGGCGCAGGTAGTAGAGCTTTTGGAGTCCGGCTATCGGGGTGAGGTCGGCGATGGGGTTGCCTGACAGCATGAGCCAGTCGAGTTCAGCGAGGTGTTGGAGGGGTTCGATGTCTGTGATGCGGTTGCCGACGAGGCCGAGGCGGGTGAGCGCGGTGAGGTGTTGGAGGGGTTCGATGTCGGTGATTTGGTTGAAGTCCAAGAACAGCATTTCAAGGCCGCCGAGGCGGGGGAGCTGGTCGATGGCCGCGATGTCGTTCTGCATGAGGTTGAGCCACCGCAGCGAGGCGAGGCCGCCGAGTTGGTCGAGCGCGTTGAACTGGTTGGCCTGGAGGTCGAGCCTTTGTAGCGAGACGAGGCTGGCGATGGGTGTGATGTCTGTGATCTGGTTGCTTCTTAGGGTGAGCGTCTTGAGGTTCACGGCGTGTTGGAGGCCTTCGAGGCTGGTGATCGGGGCTGGGTCACCTTGGGGGCCGATCCGCTCCAGGGTCTCCAGTGTGGCGAGCTGGCCGATGGTCGGGGTCTGAAACGCGCTGAGGCCCAACGCGGTTTGCACCGCAGTTCGTAGTGACGGGTCGGTGATCTCGGCGGGGGTGTCGTTCTGGGGTTGGGTGTGGGCGGTGCCGGCGAGCGCGTCGAGCGGTGTGGTGTCGGCGATCTCGTTGTAGCGGGTATCGAGATAGCCCAGCGAGGTGAGCGCTGCGAAGCCGGTTGTGGAGGTGATCTGGTTTCCGTCAGCCCACAACACGTCCAAACTCGACAGCCCGGAGAGCGGGGCGGGATCGGCGATGTCGTTGTCGAATAGATACAGCGCCTCCAGCGTGGTGAGCCCGCTGAGTGGTGAGAGGTCTGTGATCTGGTTGCCTCCCAGCCCCATATCGGTGAGACCCGTCAGCCCCCGCAGCGTGCTGACGTCTGTGATCTGGTTGAACGACAAGTCCAAGCCGACCAACCCGGTGAGCCCCGCTAGCGGGGCGATGTTGGTGATCGCGTTGTCGTGGAGGCGTAGAGATTTGAGGCTCATCAACCCGACTAGAGGACCGAGGTCTGTGATCTGGTTGCCGCCCAAACCCAGCGAAACCAAAGCGCTTTGTCCGCGCAGCGATGAGATGTCGGTGATCTGGTTACCACCCAGCTCAACAGCGGTCAGGCTGTCGAGGCAGCCCAGAGGAGCCAAATCGGCGATGTCGTGACCGTACAAGTCTAAAACAGCCAGGTTCGCGGCGTGTTCCAACCCACCCAGACCCGATACCCGCCCCCCAGCCGCGGCGGGCATGGCGAGTTCGGTGAGCGCACCCAACTCGGCTGAAGTGATCACCTCGCCCGAAGTCTTGCTGAGCGCCTGTTCGATCCCGGCCCGCAGGACAGGATCGGTGATCGCCACCGCGTCGGTCCCACCGGGCGAAACCGGGCACACGACCGCCCTGCTGCTGACGGTGTTACCGGTCTGTGGGGTTGGGGTTGTTTGCTGTTGGGCCGAGGCCGGGGGTTGCTCGTCGATGGTGTGGGGTAGCGCGTATGCCGCGGATGGGGGTAGGTGTCCGGCGGGCGGGCTGGTTTGGGGGCGGCTCCTGTCGAGTATCTCGTTGATGAGGCGCTGAATTTCTTCTTCGGAGCGCGGTTGGCTTCCTGGTTGGCTGAGCGGAGCGCCGTTCTGGTTTTCTTCGCCCTCGGCGCCGTCTCTAGTCGAAGTCGTTCTTGCGGTGGATGCCGGGGTCGGCAGCACTGGTGTAGGGCGCTTGATTTCGAGTGTGTAGGTCGTGGTGGGCGGAAGTGCGGGGATGGATGGGTGGGGGCGCGCGGGGCGGGTCTGCGCGCGCACGGTGATTGCGATTGTATTGCTGGCGGCCGGTTCCAGAGCGGCGGACCGGGCCCCCCAGCACTCAACGGTGTTGTCGTTTCTGGTGCCACAAGAGTGGCTCCATCCGGCCGAGATCTGGCTGAACTCTCCTGCGGGCGGATCGGCCTGGCCGTCGTTGTTACGACCCCAGCACTTGACGGTTCTGTCAGCCCCGAGGGCGCAGGCGTGCTCGTAGCCGGCCGACACCTGGGTGAACGACCCCGCAGGAGCGGTGGCCCGCCCAAAAAAGTTGCTGCCCCAACATACCGCGGTCCCATTGGTTCTCACCCCGCATGCGTAGTTCACTCCAGAAGACACCGACAGGAACGACCCCGACGGCGCGTCGGCCCGCCCATCGGGGTTGTAGCCCCAGCACCCGGCGGTGCTGTCGGTCTTCAGGGCGCACAACAACGGGCCACCGGCCGACACTGCGGCGATCGATCCCGTGGGCGCAAAGCGGTAGAGTCCCCAACACACAACGGTCTGGTCGGACTTGACTCCGCAGGAGTTTTCCCAACCTGCCGACACCTGAGTGAACGACCCCGTAGGGGCATCCGACTCGCCATAGGTGTTGTCGCCCCAGCACTCCACAGTCCGGTCAGCCTTGAGCCCGCACGAATGATCGAGAGGGCCAGCGGACACCTGTGTGAACGACCCCGATGGCGCCGACACCTGGCCGTGGGAGTTACGGCCCCAGCACTCCACGGTCTGGTCGGCCTTGAGCCCGCACGAATGCCAGCTGCCCGCCGACGCCTGGGTGAACGACCCTGCTGGTGCCGACACCTGACCGAAGTTCCGGTGGCCCCAACACACCACGCTCCCGTCGGCCCTCAGCCCGCAGAAGTGGAACCAGCCCGCAGAAATCTGGGTGAACGATCCCGCCGGGGCAAAAGAAACGTCACCCCAACACACCACACTGCTGTCGGTCTTGAGCCCGCACGAGCTGAACCAGCCCGGCGACACCGCTGTGAACGACCCGGCCGGGGCATCCGACTGGCCATCGGGGTTGTAACCCCAGCACACCGCGGTCTGGTCGGTCTTGAGTCCGCACGAGTTCTGGAAACCCGCCGACACCGCGGTGAACGAACCTTCAGGCGCAGCAGAACGCCCGTGCCCGTTGGATCCCCAGCACACAACGGTCTGGTCCGTCTTGACGCCGCAGGCATGCAAACCACCCGCCGACACCTGGGTGAACGACCCCGACGGCGACTTCAGAAACTGCAAATAACCCCAACAAACCACCGACTGGTCAACCCGCAGCCCGCACGAGCCCCAATTGCCCGCCGACACCTGGGTGAAGGACCCCGACGGCGCATCCGACTGGCCGTAGGTGTTATCGCCCCAGCACACCACGCTTTGATCAACCTTGATCCCACAATTGTGATTGTTGCCGGCGTCGAACGAGACAAACCGATCCGACCGCGCGTCCGACTGCCCAACGTCATCGCTGCCCCAGCACACCACATCGCCACCGGTATTCAACCCGCACGAATGAGCCTCGCCCCCCGACACCGACACGAAACCCCTATCAGTGCTCAACGCCACTTGATGGCCCGGTGTGTTCGGGTCCGCGTCAGCCAGCGCGATATCTGCGGTTCCCCGGTTGCGGTGTGCAGCACCGTCACCTCGCTCCAGTCGCTCGGGGCGACCACCTCATAATCGGCGGTCTGAGCATCGAACACCGGATCCAGCGCCAGTTCAGTACAAGTGCCGACACTGAGACAGACCGTGCTGAACCCCGGCCCGAACACCCGAAGAGACCCCAACCGGGGCAACTCGACAACATAGACGCGATAAGTGCGCTTCTCGCCGAAACCCCACAGCGACGCCACAGTCACCTCGACCACCGCGCCCTGCGACAACAACACCTGATAGCCAGCCGTTACCGGGTCGGCATCAGCCGGCGACACCGTCACCACATCGGAGTCAACCGCCTTGCTCCACATCAGCGTCCCGGTGCCCCCCGGCGACTCCGCCGCATAAGCCAAAGTCCCAGGATCGAACATCGGCGAAAGCGGATCCGCCCCGGTTGAATCTGTCAACGACAACCCATCCAAAGCAGTCCCCGACCCCTGCCCGAAGCTGTCATCGCCCCAGCACACCACCTCGCCGCGTCGGACACGACCATCCTGAATCACCCCGCAAGAATGTCTCCAACCGGCCGAGACCTGGGTGTAGATGCGATTCGGCGCGTCGGTCTGACCGTAGCTGTTGTCGCCCCAGCACGTTGCCGCACCGGCGTCGTTGATCCCGAAAGCCCCCACCGGCGAAATCGCGCACGCATGGCCGTAGCCGGCGTCCACATCCGAAAACCCGCCGTAAACCGGGGCGTCTGTCACCGCGCCGCCACGGCCCCAGCACACGATGCCGCCGACGAGCGTCACCCCGCACGAGAAATACCAGCCCGCGTCCACATCGCGGAACTCGCCCGTGGGTGCAGTCGACTGGCCGAAAGCATTACCGCCCCAACACACCACGGTACGGTCGGTCTTGAGTCCGCACGAATGGTCCCATCCCGCAGACACCGAGGCGAACTCGCCCTCGGGCACCGAAGTACGGTCCCTCAAACTGTTGCCCCAGCACACCACCTCGCCATCAGGGCGCAACCCGCATGTGTGGAACGGCCCGGTAGACACCTGTGAGAAAGAACCCTGCACCACCTCGGGCACCGCGCTGCCCAAACGGCCCCAGCACAACACCGCCCCCTCATCCACACCCGGCTGACCCGCCCGCAACCCGCACACATGACCGACATTGCCAATCGGCGACGACACCGATCTAAACACCTGGTCAGGCACAGCGCCTGGCACACCATCAGCCCCTCCATGACCGGGCGCACCATCGGTCACACCCCGATCACCCCAACACCGCACCCCCCCATTACCCGACACACCACACGAGAACCGGCCCCCCGCAACCACCGACCCGAACCCACCCACCGGCCCGGCCACCTTCAACCCATCAATCAACTCACCCAACTTCTCCACCGCTGCATCCGGCTCCACAATCCCATGGCCGAACTCGTCGTCGCGCCCCTTGCTGCCTGCGTCATGAGCCGATTTCTCCAGCGCGTCCCGCACCTGCCCCGGCGTTGCCTGCGGATACCGGTTCAACATATGGGCGACCACCCCCGCCACAAACGGCGCCGCCATCGACGTGCCCCACTTGTAGGCGATCCGAGGAGCGCAGTCCTCGGGCATAACGTCCGTTCGTTCTCGCAGGGTTATGGAATTGGTGCACTGGTCAGGCGGGTCAACGAGGCCGCATTCCAGCGGAGTCCACCTGTCGTCTGCGCCGTCGCCGTCGGTGTCCTCCGCCACGCAGGCCAGCAACAACGCAGACGACAAGATCTTGCCTCCGGGCGCGGCGACATCCACAAGCTCGTTGGCGGTGCTAAATGTGCTCTTCTGCCCATTCTCGTCGACGGCCGCGATCGAGATGACGTCGGGATACACCGCCGGGCCGTTCTGTTGGTGGGGCGGACCCGTCTTGTCTTGGTCTTGTCCGTCGTTTCCCACTGATGTGATCGCTACCACGCCCAGCATCGACGCCGCCCGCAATGCGAGTTCGAAGCTGTCGTCGGCGTCGCCGCTGTCATACACATCGGGGTCGCATGTGTCTTCAGCTTCTGCCGGTATACCACCGATGGTGCTGTCCTCATCCTCGCAGAGCTTCCATTTGAACGACATGTTGATCACCCTGGCCCCTGCGTTGACAGCGGCGGCGACCGCGGCGGTCGCCGTCATAGACGGCTCGCAGTCAGCAGCGTGGAGTATCTGGACCGGTAGAATTCTCGCGCTGGGGGCGAGACCGGCGGTTCCGGTGAACTGCGCTCCATTACCCTCCCTTGCGGCGATGATTCCAGCCACGTGGGTGCCGTGGCTGTGCGAGTCGACACGGTGGCACGCATCGAGTCCACCCGCCACAACCCTGTCGGCCAAATCGGGGTGCGTGGCGTCCACCCCGGTGTCGAACACCGCGACCGTCACTGGATTTGCTGGTTCCCAGGCGTCCCAAAGGCCCCTCATCGTCGGCTGGGGCAGATGCCACTGCTTGCCGCCGCCGTCGTCGTGATGGGCACCGGTGTGCGCGCTGGCGGCGCCGTGCGCCGCGCTGTCGTGCTCGATGCTCAGACCGCGAGCGGGCGCGCCCACCGAATGCACCGACGCCTCCGCCGCCAACAGGGCGCGCACCTCATTGACGGTGCGCCCTGCCAAGTCCGCGTATTCCACCAGCAGACAGCCCCCCGCGATGCGGACCACCTCGGCCACCGTCAGCGGAGCGTCGGGATCGCCCAGGCCAGCGGGCGCGTCGACCATTGAAATGCCAGCCACATCAAGGGCAGGTGCGGTTACGCAAGCGGCCCGCCCCGGGGTGATCGTGGCGGCGGCCTCGCCGAGGCGCTCAAGGTCGATGGCTGAGCGGGTGGGGGCAGTGAACGGATCGAAGACCGGGTCGGCGTCCAACGGTATGACCGCGGTGGGTGGCACAGTGATCTGGAAACTGGGCGACCACTGAGATATCCCGAATGCATTGCGGGCGCGCACCGCGAACCAAAACCTCTCGAGGTGTTCGGGCAACCCGCCTACCAAAGCCGATGACCCGTCGAACTCGACAGCAACTCCGCTTGTGTCGCCGCGCCCTGACAGCAGCGCCCATCCTTCAGGGCTGCGCCACATCAACTCGAAGCCCGAAGCACCCGACACATCGTCCCAGTCCAAAGACACAGTCCCCGGCACCAACCATCGGCCGCTTGTGTCGAATCCTTCTCTGAGCGAGGGGGCCTCGGTCTGTGGGGCCAGCGAGGTCTGGTGTAGTTGCGGTTGTCTCGGACTGTGGCTGGGGCCCGGTGTTTGTGGTGCGGCTAGGGACGGGGCGGGCGAAAGAGAGGCAGCCAGCACCGCCACGGCCACCGCCGCCGCGACAAGGTATCGGTTTCTGGCCATTGTCGCCTTCCTTGGAGATACCGGCGAGGTATCTGTTGGTTGTTTGGACGGCCGTCGTGGGGAAGTGTCGGGGTTCTGTTTGGCATAATCATTCGAATTCGTCGAACTCCTATGGGCCTGAGGGTTCGGGGGTTATGGTTACCCAATAGCCGTCTGGGCCCCAGCAGGTTAGGGTTTTGTCGGCGCGGATCGCGCAGGCGTGATCACTACCGACCGCGAGTTCGATGAACTGGCCGGCGGGTGCGTCAAGCAGGTGCTGGCGGTATTCGCGCTGTGAGGGGCTGTAGATGTGCAGGTTGGTGTCCCAGCAGGCAAGCGACCCGTCGGTTGCGATGGCGCAGAACCCGCTGTAGCTGGACGCGGCGATGTTGGTGTAGGTGCCGGTGGGTGCTTCGGTGGGCAGGCCGGAGTGCTTGGACCAGCACGCGATTGACGAGTCGGCGCTGCGGATGCCACAGGCCTCTCGCGGTCCGACCGCGGCACGGGTGAGCGGTCCGGTCCGGTCGGGGGGTTCGTCGCGGTACACATGGGCCCGGCACTCGATTTGCTCGTCCGGGCGAATACCGCAGCCGCCGGTGCCGAGGCGGGCCCATTCGACGGAATGGGTGGTCAACTCGTCGGGGTCCGACCAGCACAACAACGACTCATCGGCACGCAACCCGCAAAATTGCCCGCGGTTGTCTTGGTCGGTCGCGGTGATCTGGGTGTACTCACCGGGCGGCGACCAGACACCGCTGGGGGCTTCGGCGGCTGTGTTGTCGTGGGCTGCCCCCCAGCACACAACGGCCCCGCCAGTCCCCAGCGCGCAGGCACTGCTTTGGGCTACCGCCACCGCGTCGAAGCCCGCCTGGTCGGGCTTGGAGGCCATCCAACCCATCGGCCCCTCCCCAGCCCAGTCGTCTCGGGCGCGGTGGTCCCAGCAACCAATGGTGCTGTCGGCGCGGATCCCGCAGGCATAAGCCCCGTCCCTGCCATACGCTACAACTTGGGTGAACTTGCTGCGGGGTCGCTCCCAGTCGCCGGGCTCATCTCCTCGCCCGCCGTTGGAGGCGCCGCGGGGTCGCTCTCCCCAGCACTCCGCCTCGCCGCCCGAGCGCAGCGCGCACGCCACCCCGCCGCTGACCGAGATCTGCTCAAAGGGACCAACCCTGGTCGTGTCCAGCACATCGACACCGGTGCGCCAACACACCGCGTCGCCGTCAGCCTTGAGCGCGCATACCCCCGGATTCGCAACAGAGACTTCTCTATACTCGAACTCGCGCCCAGGAATGCCAACGTTTGCCAAAAACGGGTATGTGCCCCAACACCAGAGCACGCCACTGTCGTCGACAGCGCACGCGCTTCCCCCCCCTTCCGACACACTCCGGTATCCCTCGCGCGGCAGGTCGTCTCGCAACCCGCGAGCCCAGAAGTCGCCCCAGCACACCAGCCCACCACCGACGGTCAACCCGCACGACCGCGGACCAGCGAACACCTGAGAGAATTCACCGTCGGGCACCTCCAACTGGCCGTAGCGCCCGTCGCCCCAGCACACTAGTTCGCCGCCGACACGTACCGCGCAACTGCTGGCCCGAGAGACAGACACATCTACGAATTCACCGTCGGGCACCTCAACATCCGCCAACTCGGCTAGCCATTCCCACCTGGTAGGAGGCCAGCAAACCAGCGAGCCGTCCACCCCCAGCGCGCACCCGAAGCTATCGGCTGACGACACGGTGGCGAACTCCCCCGTGGGCAGTGGATAGGGGAGCCAGTCGCCCCAACACTTCAGCTCCCCGCCGACGCTCACCCCGCAACCGCTGTACCCAGTCCTCGTCATAGAGACATCTATGAACTCCCCTCTGGGGATGATCACATCAAAATCAACCCATTCCTCATAGGGAGGATAATCAGGCTCTCCGACATCGGGCCCCGCAGCAGCTCCACCGTCGGACGGACCCGCTCCAGACTCCTGGCTAGGCTCGTCGAGCGTGCGGGTGGCGCAGTTCGCCAACAAGAGCGCGCCTACCATCACAGCGGTCAACATCCGCACACCGCCAGATTTCACACTGACCCTCCAACGCTTAAGCCCACCTCTGCGTGAGGAAGAAGAAGTTCTTCAGGGTTGTGCCACATCAACTCGAACCCCGAAGCCGCTTGCACATCGTCCCAGTCCAAAGACACCGTCCCAGCCGCGAGCCACTCGCCGGACGCGGTGAAACCTCCGCCCAATGACGGCACCGCTTCAGGCGCAGGGGTGCTGTCACCCGAAACCGCCGACGGTGCAGGTGCCAACGCCGATGATTCGGGAGGGTCCTGCGCAGAAACAGGCACAGCCAGCACGGCCCACAACACAGCAGACGCGGCCGCAACAACCGCAACGCGCCGTGTCTCGTTCAACACTGCAGAGATCATCCAACCAACCCTTTCATGAGCAGCTCAGACGATAACCGTTTACATCGGATTATGCCAAATCATATGGAAACGATCACATCTCTTGATTTTTGACCTCAGTTCCGGCACACATCAGGATCGGGCAGGGGTCATCGACAGGCATCTAGTCGAATTCCTCAATAATCTCCGGGCTCGATCTCCACTTTTGGATCGACCAAATAGAAGTCGCTCGCTTTGGTTCCGTCGTGTTCGTGGCCCCAGCACACAGCAGTCCCGTCGATTCCGATAGCGCAGGCGTGGTGGTGTCCCACCGCGACTTGGGTGAACTCGCCGTCAGGAGCGATGCTCGGCGCGTCATCGGATGGACCAAGCTCGGCGAACTCTCCTTGACATGTTAAAGACTGGTCGGTTCTGATCGCGCACAGCGCCCCGTTCGGGGCTACCGACACGTCCAGGTGCTCGCCGTCGAATTCGTTTCCGAGCAGATCGGCTTCTTGGCGGTCGTGGGGCCAGCAACTCAAGGACCGGTCAGCCGCAGAAACGCCGCAGAACATTTTGTTGCCGGTGGACACGCGGGCGAGGGGCAGAACACTCGTTGGGGGAGCACCGACCAAGCCGGTCATGGCAGAGGTCCAGCAGATGATCTCGCCGGTGTCAGCGGAGATCCCGCAGCGTCCCTTGCCGTCGATATCGACAAACCGGCCAGCAGGGATCGACGTGTGCAACTCGACGTTCGAGAGAAAGTACGAACTCCCAGCTGATTCTTGGTATACGAATACGTAGCGCCAACACGTCACCGTCTGGTCGAGACGCAACCCGCAGAACTCTGGACCGTTTCGGGTGTTCCAAGGCCACGCGTAGAAGAGTCGAGCGAATTCTCCGCCTGGGGTTTCCAACGGCGAGAACCACTGGGTATCGGCGCCGCGGATAGTCCAGCATCCCGCAGTGTTGTCGGGGCGCAGCCCGCACAACACTTCTTGGCTTAGTGCAATATGGGCGAGTTGCCCGTCACCCCGGCTCGCGGCGAGGTCCCAGGAGTCTCGGTAGGCCGTAGACCTGTCAGCGTCCCAGCACACCTGCTCACCGTTTCGCGTCTCGCACAGTTGAATAACACCAGCAGTCATATGAGGCGGCACGTACTCTGTCCAACACACAAACTCGCCGTCGAGACGCAACCCGCACCCCCCCCCCGAGACACCAAATGTGTGAATTCCCCAGCAGGCACCTCGGTCGGGTCGTAGTAGTCGCCCCAACAGACCGCCCCCTTGTCGGTGTCCAACGCGCAAGCACCGCCATTTCCCGCGAACACTGCGGTGTAGCGTCCGTCCGGCGGGTCGGCTGCGCCTTCATCGTTGTAACCCCAGCACACCAACTCGCTGTTGATACGCACCCCGCACCCGTAACCCGGCCCGATCGACACATCCACGAAAGGGCCCTTCGGCGGTGTCACCGGCATCGCACCCCCAGCACACTCGAAAGACCCGCCAACCCCCAACACGCACACCTCATCATCCACCACCACCTGCACGAGCCGGTCCTCAAACACACCGAAATCGCTCCAACCCCGCCCGTTCCAGCACGCTGCTGTGCCGTCGCCGCGTATCCCACACACCCCGCCGGGACCAGCGGAGATATCGACGAACCCCTCCGGAGCCTGATCGGGACCCGACCGCAACTCCCAACGCAGATCAGTCCGCTCACCGCGCGGGTCGACATGGGATCCCACCACAACCGCGTCACCGATCCCGTCGAACCGTTGACCCCAACACCATCAGAGCGCAACCCACACGCATGCTCCCCACCGATATAACCGTCATACCACGACCTATCACCAGGCCCGTCGCTAACGCCGCTCCACAACACCACCTTCGAGAACTCTCCCTCCACAGGCGCACCCAAAACCACAAAACCCCACCCGTTCAGCCACTCCTCGTCACCCCAACACACCAACTCTTCACCCTCACGGATCCCGCAACTCGCCAAAGTACTCACCGCAACATCGCTAAACACACCGTCAGGCACATCAAGACGCCCCAAACCCGGAAACCACCTCCCAGGCTCAACCACCGGCTCCCCACCACCAAACGACGGCTCTGTGACAGGCGGCTCACTGCTTCGACTGTCACCATCGCCGCAACCCCCGGCGAGCACTACCAAACCAACAGCAGCCCCCAACACCCAACAACACCAAAACCGCCGCCTCACCACCCACCCGCAAAACTCCCTGTCCCCAATCATCACCAGATCACACTAACCACGGCCGCTGGGTCTGTCAGTGTTCTTGGCGAACCCGTGGCGCAGCCGCGATAGAAGTTGTGGCCATGAAAATCAATCATGCGACAACCAGATTCGCTCAGTCTCTCGATGCCACAGAAGACCTCTCTCACCACACTGTTCGCGCATACGAATCCGATCTACGCGCGTTCGAAAGGTTCGTTGGGCGCAGCTTCGAAACAGCGGATTTGACCCTGGATCACCTTGTTCGATTCATCGCGGAAATGAATCGCCAGGGCCTCAACCGCTCATCGGTGAGACGCCGAGTTGCCGGTATTCGGAAGTTCTGTCGCTGGCTAGTGGAAAACGGCATCATCGAAGAGAATCCAGCGCATGGCTTGACTGTCCGGTTGTCTCGGACGAAGACACTTCCTCGTGCACTATCGCACCACGACCTTGAGATCTTGATGCTGTCGCTTCGTGATGCTGCTACCAGCGGTCGCGGGAGCAATCGGCGTGACCCATTTCCGCCTCGCTCTGACACGACGATCTTGCTCGCCGTTTCGTTGATGATCAGCACCGGGATGCGTGTTGGTGAATTGGTGGCGTTGCGAATCGCTGATCTCGATTTGTCCAACAGGTCGATCAGAGTGCTTGGGAAGGGGCGCAGAGAGCGCATGGTCTACCTGACAAACGACTGGATCTGTGCAGCGGTCACCGACTATGTAGACCGGCCCGAGGGGACGCATGGCGATAGTCCTCTGCTTCTCAATCGAGATGGAAGCCAACTTACGACAGCGGCAGTGCGCGGCCTTCTGGCGCGATCGGCTGAGAGGGCGGGCCTCACCAAACGCGTCACGCCTCACATGCTCCGGCACACCGCTGCGACCCAACTGATTGAAGCAGGCGTGGACATCCGTTTCGTGCAACGCCTGCTCGGCCACGCGAGCATTGTCACGACCGAGATATACACCCACGTCGCAGACACCGCACTACGTCACCAGCTAGTCCAAGCCGACATCCTAGGAACCACCCTAACGACGCGATAACTGAGAGTTATGAGCGGTTCGGTGCTTGGCCTCGGGGGGTCCAATCACGACTTCAGTGCGGCAATCGTCAACGGAGGCGAGATCGTTGTCGCCATTGAAGATGAGCGGCTGCAACGGGTTAAACGCGGACGCAACGAATGGCACGCTCGACCTGCCGAAGAAGCAACCGCCTATTGCCTCTCTGCTGCTGGGCTCGATCTTGCTGATCTTGAAGGAGTGTTCTGTTGCGATGATTTGGAACGCCCACATCCTTGGCTGGATTGGTCGGATGTACAGTTCGTCAATCATCACACTTGCCATGCGGCTGCTGCCTTCTACACGTCACCGTTCGATGAGGCCACCCTGCTTGTCATCGATGGGCACGGCAGTCCCATTGACGAGACAGTTGACGGTTACGTGGTAGAGACAGTTTCAGCAGGCAGTGCTGGTCCAGAACACTTCGCCCTAGAGACTCTAGAACACGGCACCCAACGGCGAACCTCGAGCTCGTGGCGCTATGTGTCGCAGAACTCAATCGGTTGGTTCTACAAGATCGTTACGATGGCACTTGGCTTCGGCGCTGCAGGGCAGGGAAAGATGATGGGACTCGCTGCCTTCGGAACTGATCGCTTCGTCGGTCCACTGTCAGAGTTTGTTGAATTCGGCGAAGGTCGCTTCAAGTTCGATCCCTACGGAGGGATCTGGGACTGGCTCACCGATCAGCTCCAACAGTCTCAGAACCAGACGGAAGTGAGGTCCGATATTGCCTTCGCAGCCCAGGAGATACTTGTCGATGCTGTAGTACGTACGGCCAATACGGCATATCAGCGGTTCCCGTCGCCGACCCTCTGTTTTGGTGGAGGCTGCGCGTTGAATTCTTTGGCTAATAGCCGCATTCTCGCCGACACTCCTTTCGAGAGACTATGGATCTTTCCCGCCGCCGGGGATGGAGGGCTCGCTGTTGGGGCAGCGTTCTATGGGTCCCATCGGATCCTCGGCGTCGACCGTCCCGCAAGACACCGGTTTTCTTTTGGCCGGGCGGTCTACACGGGCCGCAAATACTCATCTTTCGAGGTCGATACCGCGATCGGCAAGCGTTCTGTGGTTTCGAGTCGACCCGACGATCTTGTTGTCGAAGTTGCCTCAGCACTGGTGGACTCAGCGACTGTTGCTATGTGGCAAGGCGGCTCCGAGATCGGTCCCCGAGCTCTTGGGCACCGGAGTTTGCTCGCTCTGCCCGCTTCGGCGGCGATGCGTGACCACATCAACTTGAATATCAAGCACCGGGAGTCGTTCCGTCCTTTGGCACCCGTGGTGCCAATTGAGCATGTTCACGAATACTTCGAAAATATCGACGAGTCGCCCTATATGTTGTTGGTGGGAACGGTGTGCTCGACGTTCCGCCGACAGCTTGCCGCGGTGACCCACATAGACGGGACGGCAAGGGTGCAGACTGTTCGACAAGAAGACAATCCGTTCTTGCACCGACTGCTAATCGAAGTGGGCGAACGTTGCGGATTGCCAGTCCTTTTGAATACGTCATTGAACGGTCCGGGCGAGCCAATAGTTGAGTCTCCCCTAGAGGCTCTTGACCTGTATATCAACCGCCCAATTGACCTTCTGGTGCTCGACGATGCACTTGTGCGCAAGTTTACTCCCTGGGTTTCAACCGATGCCCTGTCAGCGGCGCGCTGACTAGGTGATCCACTCAGCTGATGGTGTTGAGGATCGAGGTCAGTTGGACGGAATCGAGTGGCCGACCATCGAAGGCTCTTGGTTCCGCGAGTGGCGCAATTTCAACTTCGGGCACCGGTCGCCCAAGTAGAGTGAGCAACTGATTCAACAAACTCCGCGGACTGTGAACGGCGAGCCAGTGACCCGTTGACTGTGCAATACCGATGGCTTGATCTGCTAAAAGGTTGGAGTTGCGCAGATCATTGTTCTCAAGATAGCTGAGGCCTCGGGTAGCGAGAATCTCTGGCTGCGCGAGACTAAGGCCAGTGAGAGTGACTAGAGCCTCCGCTCGATCGAGAAACTCGACTAGCGAACTGCCGCGACCTGCTAGTCGTCGAGTCGCGAGTTCGACTTTGATTTGGGCTAGGAGCAACGCGATCTCGACATCGGGCACGACAAGTCCCGCTGGAATCGAACGGGCGCGGCTGAGGTGGTCATGGCTCTCACGCAAATACGTGTCGCTTTCGAACATTGCTGCTGCATCGGCCGCGACAATGGCGGCGTGGATGTGCCCTCGACAAAGCGACTCCGGCCATTCCTGGCGATTGGCGACATCCCGCAGATTAGCGATTGCTTCAAGTGCTCCTGCGTGATCGGCTGGTCGCTGGAGCAGGATGAGCTCAGCGCGGTGGTACGGGTAATAGTCATACATCCAACGGCGGTCTTCTGCTCCGTCCCAAGCGCGCGACGAGTAGTCGAAGAGTTCGTTCGCCACGTCGATCTTTCCCTGGAGCAGTCGTAGGTAGGCGAACGTTGAGAACCCGTGCTCTACCTGCCATCGACGAATCCATGGTTCGTCCACCCATTCGAGAGCTCGGACGTTTGCTTCGACGAGCGACTCTGCCGCGCTCAGCTCACCCCGCCAGATCAACAGGGTCAAAAAATTGTTGAGATACTTGGCAGTGTCGGGGTCTTGAGTTTGGGCAGCCTGTGTAAGGCCGGTGACGTAGTGGGCCTTGCTCTCGCTGGAGCGGCCAAGGTGTTTGAAGCATCGGGCAACGATATTTTGGTAATACGCTGGCTCCCGGGTGTGATGTCCGGGAAAATTCGCATCGTTCGCAAGCCGGGCCAAGCCGAGCGCTTCATCCCATGCGCCTAGGTTGTTGCAAAGATAGCTTCGGAATCCACGCATCAGTCTGCGCCGGAAGACGTCATCAAACCGGGACCAGTCTCCTGTCGCAGCGATGTGTCGCGCCGCCAAGATAAGCGGTGACGCCTCATCGAACGTTTCCGGGTACTCCAATGTGTCGCGAGAGTAGTGATCGGCGATACGGCGATGGACCGGGACCGCCCGGCGTGACGCATCTTCTGAGGTCTTACCGAAGTACTCGCGAACCGTCGGGTGGCATGAGAGTTGGCCATCCTCCCCAACTGTGAGCAATCGAAGGTCTAGGAGTCGCGCGACAAGTGTCCGGAGGTCGCTGCCTGCGATGTCGGAGTTTATGTCCGTATCCGGGTAGACGTGAGCAATTACGTCTTGGACAAGTGGGTAGGAAGCTGGGGCATCGAAGACTGCCCAGGTGCGCATGAAGCTCGCGTCGGCTGCACTGAGTAAATGTGCGTAGGAACCGAGCAAGCGGCTGAGCCGATTCTCCGATAGAGGGTCAATCTCGTCAGGCAGTGCTACGATACTGGCCGTTTCCAGCGCTGACAAGGCCTCTTGAGGGGCGACTGTGCGCAGCATCGCCCCCAAGATTCGCACCGCGAGCGGGTGGCCGCCTGTCATTTGATAGAGCCTGTCCTGGACATCGCTTCCGAGGTGATTGAGGTCGAGATCGTTGAGGAGTTCTTTGGTAGCGGCGACATCGAGCGGATCGAGATTCAGCTCAATTCCGTGGTTGAAGACTCCGCCTCGAATCGGAACACGCGTTGTAGCCACCACGGAGCCTCTGCCGGCCAGAACACCTTGAATAATGGAGTTTATGTAGGGGCTTTGGAGTTCTTGGTTGGAGTTGAGGATTGCTTCGCTTCCGTCGAGGACAAGCAGAGTGCGATGTCGGCTCATGTCTGTCGAAATTCGCTCCACTCGCTCAGGTAGAGGGTCATTAGACGGGCCGACTGTCAGCAATTCGAGGTCGTGAACGAATTGGCCTATGTCAGCTCGGTAGAACGAACAGCCGTACGCTCCCCGGTAGCCTGCCTCGCTCCACATTGGCCGGAAACGCTCAATTGCTTCTTGCACCAGCGTTGTCTTGCCTACACCACCCAGACCAACTATCTGTGCTACTGCGCCGAGCGGCTTTTGCGCGGCCTCAAGAATTTCGTGCAGTTCGCGTTCGCGGCCTACCACGTTTGGTTCGGCTTCGGGGAAATACTTCAATGCAATGTTGAACTCGGCGTTGCTGGCGCTCCAAGCCTGCGCGAGATCGGCCAAGCATTCGAAGACCTGCCTGTGACCTCCGTAAGGGTCGTCGCTATGCGGTGGAGACTCCACATCATAGAAAATGGGTTGAAATCCATTCGAACGAATGAGCCGCTGGAGTGTTGGATCATTGCGCCGCGAACGGGCGACGAGCGCGTAGAATTTGCCAACTCCAGCCGGATATACCCTTGCTACCGTGTCGAGCACCAAGTCGAAGTCATCGTCACTAAGGCTAAATCCAACAAAGAAAATCTCGCGGAGAAAAAGGTGTTGGAGTGCGAGCATGTACCCAGGATCTTGCTGCAACTGTTGGTAGTGGGAGCGGGTAAGCCGCCAAGACGGGTACTGGTCAATGTCGCCGTGGAGCTGAGCGAGTGACATCCGCGTCTTCTGATTTGTTCCGGCTAGGACCGAAGCGAGCCGATGGGTGTCCCGGCTTGTAATGGTCTCAGGAGGTACGCCATATCGTTCAAGAAATGCCCGAGCGATGAGACGGTCCAGATTTGTAGTGACGATCAATGACCATCCAATCGTCACCAGCTCCGCGACCGCTGGTGGAATCGGCTTGTTTGAGTCGTCGAGCTCTCGTTCGACAATACGGCGAAACGTCGGTTCGCCTAGCGCCTTTAGGATGCGGTCGGTCGCCTCGATGTAGTGCCCAGCATCTAGGGCCTTATGAATCTTGATGATTGCATCGCCGACCAAGCCGAGGCGTCGACCTTCTGTGACAAGTCGCTCAAGAAGCTCCTGCCACAGCGGGAGTCGCTGATCAGGTGGACCGTAGATGCTCAACCCGGCTCCGACGAACGGCACAACGAGGCTTGTCGAAGCCACCACCCGTGCTCGAAGTTCCTGATACGCGGCGTCATTTGTATCGAAGGCCACTAACTGCTCATAACTCTCAGTTATTGCTTCCGCGTGTCATGGTGGGAGTGGCTAGCAGATCAACCTGTCATACGGCAAGCCGACATAGTCGGTGCTGGCACGGGGGGTTTCCGCGTGCGGTTTCGCTCACGGCACTATTTGGTTTCGGTCGAGTACGAGGACTGCGGGGTGGTACGGGGTGACCGGTCGTTCGCCGGGGCGCTGGTTCCGTCGACCGTCGTGGTAACTTGCCGCCGCATGGACATATGGTTTACCATATGAATATGGCGCGTCGAGAGGTGTTGGTCCAACTTGATGATGAACTTGTTGAGCGTTTGGCCCAAATTGCCAAGGCGCTGGGCACGAGTCGATCTGAGTTGCTTCGACGGGGGGCTCGCGCAGTCATTGAGGCCGAGGAATTGGCTGCTGCCGACGCGGAGCTTCTTGAGGCATACCGGCGCCTGCCTCAGGATCCTGCGCTCGTTCAATCTGCGATTCGGCTCGCGTCTCGGACCGCGCCCTCGTGGTAGCGCGTAACGAGATCTACTGGACTGATCTCGGACCGCCCGCAGGCCGACGACCCGTGTGCGTATTGACCTGAGATGCCGCTGCGGCTGTTCTAACAGCGGTTACATGTGCACCGATTACTCGCACTATCCGAGGTATCCGCTCAGAAGTTGAGATCGGAACCGATGAAGGTCTCCCCGAGACCTGCGTGATCAGTTGCGACAACGTAATCACAGTGCCGATCTCGGCCCTCAATCCGGAGCCGGTTGGACGGATCGGTGGCCCCAGACGAGCCGAACTCGACCGAGCGCTGCGGTTTGCGCTCGATATTGTCTATTGAGTCAGGCTGAATCCCAAGTCTGCACCTCCAAGCGAGGACGAGGCTGCACAGGAGTTGCTCAGTGTTGACGAGTTCTATGGTGTCGGGGATGGTCCGCAGCTGCGCTCGCGTTCAGTAGGGGTCAAGTTGCGTCTGCGTTCAGTTGCATTGGATTGAGACGGTCGCGAAGTTGATTCTCGAAACCTGAGCGCGAGATCGGGGCGGCGGCGAGGGCGGACTGCGCAGCCACGCTCGTCCGCCGGCGTAGAGGAGTGCTCGTATCCGGTAGTGGGTGAATCGACGACACCCTCTGACACGCTCCAGAGAATGACTGCTTCGGTGGGGCCGTTGGTAACCCGAGCGTGATGCCAGTTGATGATCTGATGATGCCAACGCGGCGGCGATACCACACCGCTATCGGCGGCCCGGCTGGAATCGCCTCGGTCTGTGGGGGTTTGCGGCGTTGGAGGTTGAACGGGGTGTGGGCCTGTGAGGTGCAGAACAGATATCTATTTCATGCAGTGTCACACCCTTTGAATAGGTTGTGGTCATGTTCGATTCGATGATTCAACAGGCCCGGCAGGTGACGACTTCCGGTCTTTGCCGCGGCGAGTTGGAAGGCGTGGTCGCGGGTGTGGGACGTGTTATGGCGGCGTTGTCTGCGTTGCAGACACGCTGCGCAACCGAGATCGAAGCGCTTGATGATGGCGGCGTGAACTCCAAGACCGTGTTACGCGAAGCGGGACGCATGTCGACCCGTAGCGCGAACACCGTCGCGAAGACTGCGGCTGGGCTCGCTGAGATGCCGAAACTGGCCGAGTCGTTGGCTGGAGGTGCTATTACCGTCGAGCACGCTGCTGTAGCGGTCGCTGCGGCCGCCAAGACTTCTGCTGAACAAGTCGACGATGAATTGTCCAAGTTTGCTGAGACGTCGTCTGTAGACGTGTTCGCTGAACAGTCACGGCGCTGGGTCAACCGCAACCAACCCGACGACGGTGCCGATGCACACGAAGTGCGGCGCCAAAACAGGTCGTTCAAGCATTGGATAAACGAACAAGGCATGGGAGTGCTGCTCGCAGAACTCGACCCGACTAGCTATCAACAAGTGGTCAAAGCAATAAACGTTGAATACGACCGCATGTGGAGAGACGACGGCGGACGCGACGGCAAGCCCGATGATGTACGCACACGACCACAACGCTCAGCAGACGCGTTGGTTGCGTTGTTGACCAACCCGGCCCGTCGCGGGCCCGGCAGTACCAGGATGCAACTCATCGCAGTAGCCGACATCGAACGGCTACGAGCCGACAACCCGACCGGTGTCGCTGAGATCGTCGGGGGTGAAGCACTACCGCAGACAGTGTTGGAACGTTTGATGTGCACCGCTGCTGTCACCGGAGTCGTCTTCGACGGTGAAGGGCAACCCCTCTGGGTGGGGCGCACCCATCGACACGCAACCGAAGCCCAAATCAAAGCCATCATCGCCCGTGACCGCCACTGCAGAGGCACCGGTTGCGCCGCCGGTCCCGAACGCTGCGAAATCCATCACATCGTGCCATGGGAAGACGGCGGACTCACAGACATCGACTCCATGTGCCTCGCCTGCCCCCACTGTCACCACAACATCCACGACCGCGGCTACATCGTCATCAAAACCAACACCGGCTACAAAATCATCAACCCCAACAACCCACCAAACGGCCCCTAACCAGACACCTTGTGACCGGGCCGGAGAGAGCCATGTCAAGCCCCCTTTTTCCGTGTATTCCCGATCACAGGGTGTGTCTGTCAGCACCGCTGACTGCAGCCGACCCGCTCGCGCTATCTCCAGTTTTTCCGCGCGGTTGTCGAAATAAGTTGACACGCCACCACAGAAACGGTGTTATGGTTTTCAATAGATTTCAATAGATTTCAGGAAGGTACAGTGGGAGCTATGGAAGAACACACCATCGACGAGGTCTACGCACGCTTCGATGAAGTCCTCCATCGTCTCGACACGATGGACAGTCTTGTTGGTCAAGTCTACGACCGCTTCAATGACATCGACAAGCGTTTCGATAGCTTGGAGGAATCTCACGAAACGTTGAAATCCATGCTGGGAACGATTGCTGACGCGCTCATGAAGTCGAACGCCAGCATCGAGACTCGGGTGTCTCGCCTAGAGGCAATGGCGTGACCGGTCCTGATCCTGATCCGGTGGTGGACTGGGATGAGTTCGAGCAAGCCACCGCCCTTCTGCCCGCAGATCCGGCGTTGGTTCAATCTGCGGTTCAGATCGCGGCCCGGACCGCGCCCTCGTGGTAACGCGTAACGAGATCTACTGGACTGATCTCGGACCGCCGGGAGGCCGACGACCCGTGTGCGTATTGACGCGAGATGCCGCTGCGGCTGTCCTCGTGCGATGTTGAGAGCGGGTCCGAAGGGGCGCAGTAGGGGCTGTCTTATCCGCGTTGTCCCTTTGGTGGATTGTTCCACTCGGCGCGGGACACGCCCGCTTGTTTTAAAAGTTCGCCAATCAGGGCCTTGCTGATGTCGCTGGAATGCGTGTTCGGGATGGTGAGTTTTTGTTTGCCTTTACGCATCGTGGCGTGCTTCCGCCCTGGGTAAGGGCCGTCCCACCCGAGTGCCCTGAGCCGTTTCACAACCTTGCCGCGGGGAAGGGGGACGAGTTCGTCTCCCATTAGCGGGGATTGAAATTAAGGCCCCCGAGTACAGGTATGTCGTCATCCCCATCAACCAGTTTCAGATGAAGCCAATCAGCCAACCCGTATCTGAGGCTGTCCACAGCGTCCTCCTCGGAGGCCCCGTACCCAATCGCCCCTTGAATCCAGGCCACTGCTGCCACGAACTCGCCGGGGGCTATCTCCTTCGCAGAGTGATGCCGCATGGCGGCATCGACCCAGTTGCTGAGAATCTTCTGGTAGAGGCGATCCCGGAGCGCCGCGCCTTCTGGCTCGGTTTCTGCGCCTTCTGGCCCGTCTTCTGTTTCCCATGTACCCGTAGGTGCCTCGGGTGACTCAACTGGACTCCACACTATTGAACGGTCGAATAGAGACGTAACAGGAGTCTGCGGGTCGATTTGGTGATCTAGGTTGACGTCGGTCAGGGTCATTGCTTCTTCAACTCCTCAGGCACAGAGATAGAAACAACGTTGTTGGATTCGATCAGATAGACCGGTTCGCCTTTGTCGTTGTAACGGGCATCAAGCCTGTAGACATTGGTCACGATCAGCTTCACGCGGACCACGGTGCCATCGTCGAGCAGGTGCTCGTTCCAGTGCTCCCCGCTGGAGCGGTGGCCTATCTCCGTGGCATCCACCGGCTCGCCTGTGCGTGGATCGGGGACTTTGGTTTTTCGCTCCATGCCGCGTGAGGGTACTCAGGCATCGACAGAATGTCCAACATGCAGACAGTGCGTGCTGGGTGAGCTTTCAGAGAGGGTCCTCGGCGCCTTTGTAGAAGATTTGGTTTCTTGCAATGACGTCTACCCCGCAGAACTCGAAGTCGCTTTCGCTCAGGCGGGCCTTGGGGGTTGTAGCAATCTGGAAATGATTCCATCGGTCTTCGCCGTTGACATGGGCAACGAGGGCCTCGGTGCCGTCATCGTGGCTCGTGGAGGCGTTTATGAAACGGATTGCGCTGCCGATGCGTCGTTCGTCGCTGTTGTTCGGTCCTGAAGAGTGGAACATATGCCCGTGATGCATGGAGAACTCCCCTGGCTCCAGTTCCACGACCACGGCGTCGGCTTCGTCGACGTCGACGGCCACCTCCTGACCTCGTGAGAGGAGGTTGTTCTCGGCGTAGGTGTCGTTGTGGGGAATGGCTTGAGCCTTGTGGCTTCCCGGCATGAACTTCATCGCACCGTTGTGTGCGTTCGAAGGTGTCAGAGCCACCCAGCAAGTCACTTCCTGGGTGCCTTTCAGTCCCCAGTAGGTCAAGTCCTGATGCCAGGAGACGATCTTGGGAGAATTCGCTTCTTTGGTGAACAAGGCAGCACTCCAGACCATCAGATCTTCCCCGAGAACACTCGCCGCGGCTGCGATGAGCCGCTCGTTGCGAATGAGTGCATCGAATGAAGGCAGCAATCGGTCCGGGTACAAGCGGAGCAGAGCGAGCTTCTCCGGTTCGTCGGCCAGTTCAAGCTCCGCCGCTTCCAGGTCGGCTCGGATATCGGCAGCAGTGTCTTCGCTGACCGCGTCGAGGGGAAAGAGGAAACCGTCCTTGCGGTAGCGCTGAGCCATTTCCAGGCCGCTCTCTTGGACGATATTCATGCTGGGATTCCGTTCGTTTCTCAACTCATGTCAAGCCGGCGTCAGCGGCACAGAGCCACTTCGATACTAGCGACCGAGCCGGTCTGGACGAGCCGATAACATGGAATCGATTTTCCCAACGGTGCGAATGCCCAGCCTGTAGTCCATTCTTGAGCAACCATGACCAACCCACCAAGTAACGAGGACCAGGAGGCGTGATGATCAAGATCACTGGTGCATCAGTAGTCGATCTCCGCTATCCGACCAGTAAACAGCTCGACGGGTCGGACGCCATGAACCCAGATCCCGACTACTCCGCCGCATATCTGCGCCTGCACACATCCGCTGCCGATCTGACCGGTCACGGGTTTGCTTTCAGTATCGGTCGCGGCAACGACCTGCAGGTCGCAGCGATCGAGTCGCTGGCCGACAGGCTCGCGGGGCGTGACGTAGACGGGCTCTGCGAAGATCCGGCTGCGCTCAATCGCGAACTCTTGTGGGACAGCCAACTTCGCTGGTTCGGCCCGGACAAAGGCGTAATGCATATGGCAATGGGTGTGGTCATGACCGCGGTGTGGGATCTCCGTTGTCGGCGGGAACAACGTCCGTTGTGGGCCGCTCTGCTAGCCCTGACTCCTGCTGAGGTCGTCGCCATGGTCGATTGGACCTACATCGCTGATTTCCTCGATCCTGGGCGAGCTCGTGAGCGTCTCGAACAACGTCTTTTGGACCGCCCGCAGCGTTTGGCACGAATGCAGACGGAGGGCATCGCGGCCTATACCACCACTCCCGGTTGGCTTGGTTACACCGACGAAAAATTGGTTCGACTCTGCCGCGAGGCCGTAACCGATGGTTTCGCCACCATCAAACTGAAGGTCGGCGCCGACCTTGACGAGGACAGGCGGCGGCTGGCCCTAGCGAGAGAAGCCGTGGGACCTGACATCAACATCGCCGTCGACGCCAACCAGTTTTGGAGCGTGTCCGAAGCAATCACCGCGATCAATCAGTTGCGGGAATTCGATCTGCGCTGGGTTGAGGAACCAACTCACCCTGACGACATGGTCGGCCACGGCGAGATCGCTCGGGCGGTAGATCCCGTCCCTATCGCTACTGGCGAGATGTTGGCCAACCCCGTCATGGCTAGACAACTCCTGCAGCTTGGTGGTGTCCAAGTCCTTCAGATCGATGCCACACGCATGGCCGGTGTGCACGACCTGCTTGCCGTCATGCTGCTAGCTGACCATGCGGGTGTTGATGTCATCCCTCACGCCGGGGGAGTCGGGCTTTGCGAGGCGGTGCAGCACTACGCCTATTTCTATACGGTCGCGCTTGCTGGCGATCCGAGCCGCGTGGAGATCGAGTACGTCGATCATCTCCATGACCAGCTGCAGGTGCCGGTTCGCCTCTCCAACGGCCGGTACTTTCCTCCGTCCGAGCCTGGTGCGGGGACCGCCTTCACCTCTGCCGCGATCAGCGACTTCGCGTACCCTGCCGGCACGGAATGGATGGAGTGATGAACGCTCGACTTGCTGGTAAGACGGCGCTCGTGACTGCGGCCGGTCAGGGCATTGGTCGTGCCTCGGCGCTGGCGATGACGGCCGAAGGGGCAAAGGTGCTGGCGACCGATATCAACCCGGCTTTGCTCAATGAGCTTGACGAAGCTCAGATGCCGTCGCTCGAGACTTTCGTGCTCGACGTGCGAGACGATGTTTCAGTCCGGGAAGGAACCGGCAGCCGCGACATCGATGTCTTGTTCAACTGCGCCGGGTTCGTACATCACGGCAAAGTCCTTGACTGCACCGACGATGAGTGGGACTTCGCGTTCGACCTCAATGTCCGCTCGGCGTTTCGCATGATCCGGGCTGTTCTGCCGGGCATGCTCGATAGAGGCAGCGGCTCGATCATCAACATGTCGTCAGCGGTGTCATCGATCATCGGTGCTCCGGATCGCTTCATTTATGGGACCACCAAGGCAGCGGTCATCGGGTTGACCAAGTCAGTTGCCAAGGACTACGTGACGAGCGGCGTGCGATGTAATGCCATTTGCCCGGGCACGGTAGACAGTCCGTCACTGCATGAGCGTGTCGCTGCTAGGGGTGACTACGCCACGGCGATGCAAGCGTTTGTTGATCGGCAGCCGATGGGAAGGATCGGCACCGCCGATGAGATTGCCGCTCTGGTTGTCTACCTGGCGTCTGATGAGAGCGCTTTCGTTACCGGTCAGACCCATACGGTCGACGGCGGTTGGTCTAGTTGAAGTAACGTTTGCTGCTATGGAGCTGTCGCTGGATCGCTATCCGGGAATCACCTATGACGCTGAGCAGCCCGTTGTCACCGATCTTGAAGAACTGCGTCGACTACGCAAGTGGGAGGTGGCCATCGGCTACCGCATCTTTGGTGCTATGCACTGGGGGCAGATGGGCGACGGCCATATCAGCGCCCGCGATCCAGAGCTGACCGACCACTTCTGGGTGCTTGGCTACGGTATCCGTTTCGCAGACGCCACTATGGACAACCTCACCTTGGTCGGCCCGGACGGACGAGGCGTGGCCGGCCCCACCGACAACGGAGTGAACTTCGCGGCTCACCACATTCACTGGCCCATCTTGGATGCGCGCCCCGAATTGGTCTCAGCAGCTCATGTCCACACGCCTTATGGCACACCGTGGGCGGCAAATGTTGAGCCGTTCCGGCCAATCAGCCAGGAGTCGTGCGCCCTGGTGTTCGACCAGTCCATGTACAACGGTGAGGATCTTGAAGTGAGCAGCACCGCGGGGGGCGAGGCCATCGCCCGGGCGATGGGCGACACGAAAGTGTGTATCTTGCGCAACCACGGTCTTCTCACAGGCGGCCGTTCTCCTGGCGACGCTGTCGGCTTGTTCGTCACCGCAGAGCGTGTGGCCGAAGTTCACGTGAAGTCCCCCGAGGCTCGGCCTATCAGCGACGAAGCCGCCAAAGAGGTGAGTTCTTCGCTGTATTACACCGATGTGGGCTGGCGAAATTTCCAGTGGCTGGCGCGAGACCTGGTCCCCGACCCGTCCGTCGTCTTGGGTTGACGGCGCCGGTCACCGGTTTGTTTGCGCGGAGTGGGTCGAGCGACCACCCCGAAGCGCTCATGCCCCAGAACATCGCTCATCAGGGTGTGGAGATCACGGCTGTACAGGGCAATGTCGTAGCTGTCGTCGATGGCAAGATCGGAGTCGCCGTAGCCGCGGAGGTCGGGCATTCCCTATTGTGACCAGCCGTCAACCCAAGCGTCGAACCAGCACCGCGAACAACGCGCGAAAGAGAGAGTTCGATCCACGAGACAGGAGGTCGATAGTGAGCGTAGTATGAGCTAAAGCGGGGTTTGAAGGTGGGCAATGTGTGAGAGTGCGTAGAGTTCGACAGGCCGAGGATTACCGGGAAGCAGAGTGAATCAGCCTCGCCGGAATCGTGATTCAATCCCCGCCGGGATCATCACTTTTCTGTTTACCGACGTAGAGGGATCCAGTCGTCTTTGGGAGGCAGACGCTGTCGCGGCAGCCCAGAGTGTGGAAGTTCACGACGCGTTGATCCGCCGCATCGTTGACACTTCTGGTGGCCACATCTTCGGATGGGCTGGCGATCATTTTCGCGCGGCGTTCCAGGATGCCCAAGCAGCCGTTGACGCTGCTGTCTCCATTCAGGATGAACTCGCTCGCACAGACTGGCGGAGCGGACCCTCCTTGCGTGTGCGCATGGGAGTTCATCGAGGTAACGCCACGCTTCGCGGTAACGATTACTTCGGAACCGTCCCCAATAGGACGGGTCGGCTCGAAGCCCGCGCCGCCGGAGGCCAGATTCTTATTTCGAGTGATGTGGCCGAGGTGGTTGAGTTGGAACTGCTCTCGCTGGGACATCATCGTTTGCGAGATGTGCCCCAGCCGATGCTCATTTACCAGATCGGGTGCAAGGATTTTCCGTCGATCAATCTGTCTGACTCGTCGCAAACGACGTTTAGCAATACCAACTCGCCAACCGTCGGTCTGGTAAGAGAACTTGGCCAGGTTTTAACAACCCAACTCCGAAGAATGCTTCTAGCCTGTTGCGATTCTGTAAATAATGCTGTTTCATGTAATACAGATGGATTCTGACATTATCATCTTGGATCGTCCTGGCGCTTTCTACCTTTGGACTGTCATGTCGGCCACAACCGAAGAACTGGTGTGGGACCGGGTCGCAATCGACGGTTTGATCGAACAGGCCGACAAGATTCTTGCCGGATCCACGAGTGATCCGTCGCTGTCACTTCGGCGAGCCCACGATGGACTTGACCGGTTGGCGGCCGATTTGAAGTCGCGGCTCGATCAGATCGACTTGCTGTGGGCCGACATCGAGCGAATCAACGAGTTGTCTGGTCACATCTCCGATTGGCAGGTCAGCGACAGCGCCGCCCAACTTGACTTTCTGGTGCGGAATCGTCGCGAGCGGATTAGCGCCTTCATGGGCGGTGATGAGGCGGCTACGCAGATGATCGTTGAATTGATTGACGGTGGGCTTGATTTCGCCAACGCGATCGGAATTGCGGAGCAGCGTCTGTTTAATCTGCGGGCGGCTGAGGTGCTGGCGAGTAACGGCGGGTCGCTTGCTGCCGCTGAGGAGTATGTCCACCATCTCGACTATCAGCTAGCGGTGCTGAGCGCCAACGGCTTCGTTGGTGAGGACGCGGTTGTGGGGGTTGCCCTCGCCATGAGTCTCGACATCGACATTGTCGAAGTGGTGACGGTTGTGGCCGAACGGGACGTGGACTTGGTAGACGCCATCGCCTGGATAGCAAGTAGTCGTGCCATTGGTGTATCTGTGCCGGAACTGCTTGCTCTGAAAGGCTTTCGTGAGAGTTTGAGCGATCTCGACAACCCATCAGGCGGTAAGGCTGATGACAAGGTCAGCATCGGTGATCTGCGCTACGTAGTCGAGCACCCATGGAAGTTCGCTGATCCGACGGTGGTTGCCGCGCAGGCGTTGTTGGACAACCCTGATCTTTGGAATCGCCTCGACACGGCCGCTCGCAACGAGGATCTCCTTTCCGGCGAGGTGTTCGGCAGCCGAAATCCTGGTGATGGAGTGGTGTCTCTCGACGATCTTGAGATGTTCATGATCAAGAGCCAGATTCACTCGGTGTTGAAGGAGTATCGAAGCCAGATCGATGTTGCTGCTGATGCTTCGGCCGAGGTTGATGGTTTCTACTCGCGTGCGGATTTCCGGCGTTTCATTGAAGAGAACCCGCATCTGCCCGACGAGGTGCTGGTTGCGGCGGACGCGGTACTGGAAGCCGGATGGTTTGACCGCACTTGGTTTGAGGACCACCGTGACGAGTTGGCTCTCGGAGCGGCAGTCTTGGCGGGTGGCGCGGTGATTGTTTTGAGTGGCGGAACGGCCACGCCTCTGGTGTTGGCTGCGGGCGCTGCGGCTGGGGCAACCGCGGCTGGAGGCACTGCTTTGACCATCAATCTGACGGGCGACGCCCATGACGCATTCGACGGTGTGATCAAGAACATCCGCAACGGAGCGGTGGTGGGTTTCACCGTTGCGGGTCTACCAACCGCGATCCAGTCGGTAGGCGCCACTACCGGCGCGGCGAGGCTGGAAGCCGTGTCGGTTGCCGCCACAGATGTGGCAGCTATCGCCGCTTGTGGCGCGTTGGACATAGTGGTCCCCGAAGAGTGGGAAGACGACGTTCACGCCACCGCGGGGTTGGCTGTTTCGGCGTCAACGGCATGGTCTGTCGGTGGTGATGTGACCAGCACAAACCCGGCAGCGCAGTCCTATGGTTCGCTTGAAGGCGGGCTCGACGCCGCGGCCAACTTGATCGGTTGCGAAGCACCCGACGATGTCGAGGAAACTCCAGAGTGGGCACGAACCGCGGAGTCGTATCTGCGGTCGTCGGGAGATGTCCGTTCTGTGCTTGATGCCGTGCAAACCGGTACCGATATCGGACCTTCGGCTGAGTGATCAGTTGATTTGTTGTTGCCGGTCTGCCCAGTAGGGGTCACGCAGCTTGAACTTCTGCAGCTTGCCGGTTGCGGTGCGGGCCAACTCGTCACGCATCTCGACGCTGGTAGGGCACTTGTAGTGAGCGATTCGCTCCCGGCAATGATCGATCAGATCCTGTTCGGTAGCGGTGGCGTTAGGGGTTAGCACCACGAGAGCCTTCACCGTCTCCCCCCACTTCTCGTGGGGCACGCCGATCACCGCCACCTCGGTCACGTCTTCGTGAGAGAACAGGCAGTCCTCAACCTCGATCGACGACACGTTCTCGCCGCCTGAGATGATCACGTCCTTCTTGCGATCCTGCAGAGTCAGGTAGTTTTCTTCGTCGATCACACCGCCATCGCCGGTACGGAACCAGCCGTCGACAAGCGCCTCCGCCGTGGCGTCTGGATTGTCCCAATACGACTTCAGGATCACGTTGCCGCGGGCCAATACCTCACCATCGTCGTCTACGGAAATGGTGACACCCAACGCGGGATTGCCTTGTCGTGCGAGTTTCGATGCTCGCTCGGCCGGGGTGAGTGCATCCCATTCGGCGCGGTTGCGGTTGATGGTGAGCAGCGGCGCCGTCTCTGTCAGGCCGTAGATCTGGATGAACTCCCAGCCCAGTTCAGTTTCGACCCGCTCGACTGTCTTGGTGGGGGGAGGAGCGCCCGCCACCACGATGCGGACCTGACCACGCCCCGGGATCTCGCCGTCCCAGTCGGCCGCGGCGTCAAGGATGGCAGCCACCACCGCAGGAGCACCACACATGATGGTGACTCCGTGTTTTTCAACCCGTCGCAATATCTCCGCGCCGTCGACCTTGCGCAGTACCACATGGGGAACCCCCATGGCGGTCATGACGTAGGGCGTGCCCCAACCGTTGCAGTGAAACATCGGCAGTGTGTGCAGGTAGACGTCCCGGTCGCTGACCCCGGTGTGCCAGCCGAAAGTGGCCGCGTTGACCCACAGGTTCCGGTGAGTCATCTCCACGCCCTTGGGTCTCGCAGTCGTACCGCTGGTGTAGTTGATCGAAGCTGTGGCCGACTCGTCCGGGGTCCAAGCGACCGGTTCGCTGCCGACCCGATATAGCGAATCGCTCTCCTCGCCGGCGATGAAACGATGCTTCACCGAAATGTCTCCGAGTGTCGACTCGAGTTCTGGGTCGATGATCAGAACCTCAGCTCCACAATGCTCGACGATGTAGGCGACCTCGGCCCGACTCAAGCGAAAGTTGATAGGAACAGCGACCCGACCGAAAGCGCTAGTGCCGAAGAGATGAACGAGCACCCGCGCAGCGTTGTGCGACACGATTGCCACACGAGTCCCAAGGTCAATACCGAGGTCGTCCAGTCCCGCGGCCAAGCCGGAGGACAGTTCTTCAAAACGCCGGTAAGTCAGTTTCCCGAGTGACGGGGCTACCTGGTCAGGTTCATCGATGATCCCAATTCGGTCTCCGTATACGAGCGAGGCACGGCGCAGATGATCGGCAATGGTCAGCGGTACTTCCATGAATCCTCCTCACGAGGCCGAGCGAACAGCCAAAGATACTCCGTGCCTGTCGGTTCGGGAAGCGAACAGGAGCGGGTAGCAGAGCGTCAGCCTAGGAAAAGCAGGGTGTCGGTGTGGAACTGGCTCCAGGCGAACCAGAAGGCTTGATGTGCGGCCAGCGGATCACCGGATGTCTCTGATATGGCGGTGAAGCCCGCGCCGTCGCTGGTGACGGTGACCCCACCGAAGGTGATCGAGGCACTGTCGGCGGTCAGGGGCTCGATTACGGCAACCGGGAAAGCGACCGGTGTCCCATCCTCGGCGATAATTCCAACGACTGGTTCTTGCACTTCAAGTCGTGGGTCAACATCGCCGATCGGAAAGATCGGCCCGCGGTCATCGCGGCCGCGCAGTGGATCGCGTGGATAGGAGCGTCCGATGCCACCGTCTTCGGCGACGATCCGAGTGTCGGGGTGTGCTGCCTTCCAATCACCCCAGGTGCTGGTGCGCACGCTGGTCTGGGCGAGCTTCACACCAGCTTCACGTAGCGGTCCGCTCAGGGCCTGGCCGGTGAAGGTGTCCATCACCGACATGGTGTGGAACTCAAACATCACCTTGTTTGACCTGCTCAACAGTCCCGAGGTTCGCAGCTCGTAGGTGTCGTAGCCGTTGAGATCAATCCCCGAAGCCACATCGTCGGTGAAGTACGCCTGGGCCGAACCGCAAAGCGTGCAGTAGGGGATACCCAAGCGCCGACCACCGACGGTGATGTTGACCATCTCATGGATCTCCATGATGTTTTTTGGGAACGCCACCGCTTCATCGCCCACAACCACGCCGAACACGAGCGAGTCGTCTGGATACCAGGAACCCTCAGCCGCCGAGGTGAGCGCTGGATCGTTCAGCGCAGGAATGCAACCTTGAGGGCAGCCGACGTTGGTCTGGCCGATCGGCCGGTCGTCGATGTACACGCCGCCCCATGACAGCCAACGCCAGTCGACTGTGGCGTCGGGGTCATCGAACAACGGAGCCCACCGCGGTTCGATTAGTTCGAAGAGTTGACGTTTCCAGTTGATGTAACCGGGTGGCGCGGGAACATCCCAGGCGATCATGTGGTTGGTGGTGAAACCCCAGCGCGACCCTTGCGCCGGGATGGAGACACCGGTGAGAGACTCCCAGGCGGCGCTGGTGTGTTCGAGTATCTCGCCTGTGCCGACGAAACGAATGATGTCGGTGAGCAACCAGGCCACCCTGGGATCACCCGAGGCGCCTATTCGATCAATCGCTTCAAGGTCTGGATCTATCGCCAGCGAATCGAACAGCGCGTTGAGATCGGCTTCCAAGTCAGCATCAAGGGGTCCGCTTGGCGAAGACGGTGCTGGCCCGAACGCGTCGTCGCTGATCTCGGGTCTTGTTGCCTCGTCTTTGTCAGCAGACGGTTCCGGCTCTCCCGTTTCGGTCTCGCTTGGCTCGCCGGGCTCTTCGGTACCGTCACTGGTCACCTCTGGTTCGACCTCGTTCAATGGATCGTCAGATCCACAGGCAGTGGCCAGTAGTCCAACGGTCATTAGTAACGTCAGAAGACGGCGACTAATCATGTGATCTGAACCTCGCAATATCATCAGCCTTCGATATCCAGGCGTGGGACGATTCGGTCGAGCCAATTCGGGAACCACCAATTCTTTGAACCCAGCAACTCCATTGTTGCAGGTACCAACAACATGCGCACCAAGGTGGCGTCGAGGACGATGGCCGATGCGAGACCCAGGCCGAACACGGCCGGTATACGCGCATCCTCCAAGATGAAGCTCCCGAAGACGAAAGCCATGATGGCTGCAGCTGCCGTGATCACCCGCGCGGTTGCCGCCAGCCCATCACTTACCGAAGTGACGGGATCGCCGGTGCGTTGATATTCCTCGCGAATCCGGCTGAGAAGAAACACTTCGTAGTCCATAGACAAACCAAAGACAATGGCGAACATCATCATTGGAATGAAAGGCTCAATGGGCCCCGGGTCGACGCCGGTGATGTCGCTCAGCCAACCCCATTGGAACACGGCCACAACGATCCCGTAAGCCGCGCTGATCGATAGCAGGTTCATGATCACGGCCTTCAAAGGCACCAACACTGAACGAAAGACCGCCATCAACAAGACAAACGAAAACAGCAGCACAGCAGTGAAAAAGATAGGCGTGCGACTGCTGAGATAATCGGAGAAATCAATGCCGGCAGCAGTACCGCCGGTAAGCGCCACCGCCAATGTCGTGCCTTCGATAGCTTCAGGAATGACCACGTCTCTGAGACGTTCAACGAGCAGTTCGGTGGCGTGATCTTGAGGTGCTGTATGGGGAATCGCCCGAATCATGAACGCACTCGGAGAATCTGGATTGTTGGGGAACGCCTGAGGAACTGCAGCGATCCCAGGATCGTTGCGTATTGCTGAGACGAGGTCACCGATCCCCTGAGCGTCCCCGTCACTGTTGATCACCGCGGTGATGAGGAACGGCCCGTTGAAACCGGGGCCGAAGCCCTCGGCCAAAAGGTCGTAGGCACGTCGTGTAGTGGTTTCTTCGGCGAAATTGCTTTCGTCAGAAAAACCGAGGCGTAGGTCCAATAGAGGCGCCGTGATGAACAAGAGGATTGCCGCGCCCACTACGGCGATAGTGCGTGGGCGTGCTTGCACAAAACGGCTCCAGCGGAACGCGACAGTTTCTCGCAACGGTTTGACCTTGCGAGGCGGAAGTTGGCGACGAAGTGCGGGGACGAAGAACCCGGCGATCAGCACGACGATGGCCAACGGGAAGCAGAACAACAAAGGGTCGAACCCGAACCCGAAGCCGAACAAAGCAACAGCAACCAAGCCCGCGGCGATAATTCCACGCCAGCGGGTGATTTCGAGTCGTTCCCCAGCGAATCCGACCAGGGCGGGCATCAGTGTCAACGAAGAGATCAACGTCACCAAGACGGTGACAGACGCGGCAACGCCGATCCCGGTAACAAAGGGAAGACCGATCACCATCAAACCCAACAAGGAGACCACCACCGTGATCCCCGCGAACAGCACGGCACGTCCGGCGGTGCGCATGGCACCAACTGCGGCGTCGGCAGGGTCGGAGCCTTCCCGCAGAAGTTCTCGGTAGCGGGTGACCAGAAACAACGTGTAGTCGATTCCCACCCCGAGTCCGATCATGGTGGCGAGGGTCGTAGCGAACTCGGGGCCGCCTGAGATGTTGGAAGCGAGCACGGTTGCGGACAAACCGCCTACCACACCGAACAGAGCCACCCCTATTGGAAGACCCATGCCCAGCACCGATCCGGTGGCGAGAATGAGGATAAAGATGGCGAAAGCAACGCCTATCAACTCTGATTGCGGGGGTTCAAAACCTGACAGAGCGCTCCCGCCGATCTCCACCTGTAGACCCTCAAGGGTGGGGATCAGATCTTTGATCTGTTCACCGATTGCACCCGAACTTTCCTGGTCAACGTTCTTGCCGAGCTGAACAGATGCGTAGGCGATCTGTCCGTCTTCGGATATTCCGCCTCCACTAGTCCTCCCTGCGTCATAGGGCGACAAGATGATGGCACCGTCGATTTCGTTGGCCGCGCCAAACATCTGCCGCATAACTGCGACCACTTCTGGGTCGTGAACCCCTTGCTCTGCGGAAAACACGATGTTTCCCGTGAGGCCGCTGCCAGCCCCGCCAAAAGCAGCGAAGTGCTCGTCGAGTGCGTCAAACCCGGCTTCGGTTTCTGAACCCGGTAGTTGTTGTTCAGCTGTGAACCCGCTGCCGATGCCCAGTGCTGCGCCGAGGAGCGCCGCCAACCCCAGGATCCACAGCCCCAGAACAGCCCTGCGCCTCTGGAAACACCAACGTCCGAGTCGAGCCAACATGTCGGCGAGTTTGCCCGATATCGGTCGAGAACAACACGTTCATTCCTGCTGTTGTTTGTTGCGCTCAGAACTTGGGGGTTTCGTGGGGGAGCAGAACGCGGGCCGCGCGCAGATAGCCATAGGGCGTCTCGGCTCGGAAATTAGAGACGCGGCTGGTGTAGACGTCGGCATGCTTCTCGACTTGGCGTGCAAACAGACTCTTGTCGACGCCCGCTCTCATCAGCGGACCCCACAGTTTGTTTCCTTGCTCGCTTGCTGCCCGTGCCAACGGTGCGATTCGTTCGTCGAGCGCGGCTACGTCACCAGCGGTCGTTTCGATGGAGGCGTCGATCTTTTTTCTGGGTTGGTCGCCGACGACCAGATGGCGTCGTTGCATCCGCTGCCGCGACTGCGCCAATTCCAACTGGCCTTTCTCCTCCATCAACTTGGAGAGTTCGAAGTTGGTGTCAGCAGCAGTGGTGCTAGTAGAGATTTCGTCCTCGAGTTCGCGCACGATCAGCGCGGTGCGCCACCGCAGCACGTCTTTGGTGACGTACACATCGCCGAAGAGATGGTCGCCGACGTAGAGGAACTGTGATCCCTCATGGCCCAACGCGTCTTCGACGAGGCGAGCGTTGCCTCCGTGGTAGACAGCGCCGGATTTGATCGCGCCGAGGTGTGGTTCCAGGAGTCCCCGCTCAGGATCGACTACCTCATAGATCGGCCCGACATCGGAGAAGAATCGGGGTTTGTTGGCGGCCACGATTATCAGGTCAAACAAGTCGCGCCAGGTTTGGCCGTCACCCATGAAGCGGTTGAAGCACCAGTTCATGATTTGCTGGCTGTATGACCAGTCGGAGTTGGTGATGAGAATCAACTCTTTGCCGGCAAGCCGTTGGTCCATGAGTGTGGGCACAGTCTCCGGGTCGAGATCCACGAAGCGTTTCGGATCAGCAACGATGGCCGCTTTGAGCGACCCGTCTTGGTGCGCGCTGCTAAGGGCGGCGTCGATGGTTCGGTAGAGCTGACGGTAGGTCTTGATACCGGGTAGAGGGGAACGGTCGTGGCGGTCGATCAACTGGCACCACAGCGAGGCTCGACTCAACTCGAAGAGCGTGTTCATGAACTTGAACCGCTGATCTGAAAGGTCGATGACCGTCTCTACGTAACTTCGTCGCAACTCAGAGAACGGCAGCATCTGGTTGCCGTGTTGGGCGCGCACTACGTAGCCGAAGCGTGTCGCTTTGACGATGTTGCCCAACTCAAGGTCGAAGGTGAGACCGAGTGTGAAAGCCTCGGGATCGAATACCAAGTCAGCGACCGGCCAACCCTGCGCCTCAAGGTAGGCACAACCATGATCGAATGCTGCCCGTTCCCACTCGTCAACGAAGTAGTGGATGAGGGTGTAGTCCATGTCGTAGCCGATTGCTCGTACTCCGCGGAGGTTGAGGGTGCGGTTGCAGAACACTCCTCGTGTGTGTTGACGCTCGGGAAGGGGTTGGGTCACCGCGTCATTGTCGCGCGTCGGGGGGTTCCGATGTTGTTGATTGCTCCGTTGCCTCCGAATCGAGGGCGGGCGAATCGGGGGCGGCGGGCGAATCGAGGGCGGTGGGGCGGACCAGGGCAGCAACCTCTGGTTTGTGGTCCAGCAGCGATGCCCGGGCCACGGCTTTGTTGCCCCATCGCGAGCGGATGCTGTCGATCATGGTGTCGAGCACGTCGGTGGGTTTGCCGTCCTCAGCGAAGGGGAGCGCGAGTTGTATGGCATCGGGTGTACCGAGCGCTGAGTAGGTGACTCCGATCAGTGTGCAGCCGACACGACCGAGTCTGCTGCCGGGTCCGTGGGGGCCGTCGAGCAGATCGAGCAGCAACTCGTCGGCGACGGCAACCAGAATGTCTGTCTGTTGAGTCGCCTCCGGCAAGGTCCGAGAGCGGGTCTCGTGGCGCATTTCTGAAGTTCGGCAACGGACTGTGACGGTGCGGGCAACGCGGTCTGCTTTGCGCAGACGTGCCGCCACCTTCTCAGCGAGGGCAAGCATCTCAAGGCGCAGTTCTTCGCGGTGACGAACCTTTTGTCCGAGGGCCCGCTGGGCGCCCATCGAACGGTCACGACGGTTGGTGTCAATTGCACGCGGGTCGTGGTTGTGAGCCAGCGCCAAAAGGTGGGTGCTCGCGTGGTCGCCTAGATAGCTCTTGAGTCCTTCGCGTCCGCAGGAGGCGAGGTCTCCGACCGTGTCGATGCCGTGATCGTGGAGCTTCGCGGCGGTGACCCGTCCGACACCCCAAAGAACCTCGATAGGCAACGGATGAAGGAAGGCGAGTTCTGTGCCTGGCTCGACTACGACAATTCCGTCAGGTTTCGCTTGAGCGCTGGCGACCTTGGCTAGGAATTTGGTTTGAGCGACCCCAACCGACAGCGCTAGACCCACTTTGTCGAGCACCTGAGCTTTGAGTTTCTGAGCAATTTGGGCGGCGGGTCCGAAAATATGTTCCGCTCCTGCAACCTCAAGGAAGGCTTCGTCCACCGACAGCGGTTCGACGAAAGGCGTGAAGTCGTGGAACTGCTCGAATACCTCCGTCGACGCTTCGGCGTACGCCCCCATACGCGGCGGAACTGTGATGGCTTGGGGACACAGAGAACGGGCGAGTCCACCACCCATCCCAGAGCGGACTCCGCAGCGTTTGGCTTCGTAGCTGCAAGCTAGGACCACGCCCTGTCCAACGATCACGGGGTGTTTGCGCAGCTTGGGATCATCACGCTGTTCAACCGATGCGTAGAAGGCATCAAGGTCGGCATGGAGGATCGTGGCTCGGTCGCTCACAAGCCTACTCTAGTTACAAACATATGTTCGATTCCAGTCGCTAAATCGACATGACTTTCTGGCTGGCCCTACGATTCGGGCGTCCGCTGAGGATCAAGGAGAACTTTATGCGTCGTTTGTGCCTGGTTGTACTGGTGGCTGCGTCTTTGTTCGCTGTTTCGTGCGGAAGCGGTTCCGATGACGACGGTGCGGAGCAAACGACACCGAGCGACACGGAAGCCACAGAAGCAGAAACCCCTGATACCACCGCACTCGACAGCGACGACTCCGATACGGATACGCCCGACGCCGAAACTTCTGAAAGCGGCGACGGAACCGACGGCGACGGATAAGACGAACCCGAACCCGAGCCCGAACCGGTGGTGTTGACCGATTCCTGGACCGGGGTCACCGCAGAGACGATCAAGGTTGGCGTCGCTGGGATTGACTTCGCGCGGCTTCAGGAGTTCGGGGTGGACATCGAAGGTGTTACCACCGATGTATGGGCGCCCGCCTGGGCTGACGCCTTCAACCGGCGTGGTGGCGCCCTGGGTCGCATGATGGAAGTCCATGTTCGTAATTTCCTTCCGGTCGGCAGTGTTGAATCCGATGCTGTCTGTGCAGAGTTGACCGAGGACGAGGAAGTCTTCGTTGTTCTCGGGCTGATGCTCGGCGACAATCCGCTTTGTGTCACCCAACTCCATGAAACGCCTTATGTCGGATTGTTCGGCCTCACCGCAGAACGGGCAGAGAAATCGATCGCACCGTTTCTTGCCAGTGAAATGGCCGCTGATCTACAGCGAGGAAATTCGACCAAGACACTCATCCGTGACGGAACATTCGACGGTGTCAAGCTGGCGGTTTTCTGGGAGATAGCCGATGAACCGGTAGCCGACGACGTAGTTTTGCCGATGCTTGAAGAAGCCGGGGTTGACGTGGTGGTCACGGGGACTCTGCTCGACTACGCGGGCGATACCCCGGCATCGGAAGCCGCTATCGATGTCATTTTCCAGAACTTCGCGGCCGCTGATGCCGACATGTACTTGAACATCAGCGGACTGGTTTCTTTCAACCGGGCAATAGATCGTAATCGACCCGGGGTTCCGTTCGCCCTTCTCAACGGCCAGTTGACGAATTCGGCGATCGTCGCCACGAGCGGCTACGACCCAGACATCCTTGTTGATGCGATCGGCATCACGGCGAGCAAACCGACGCTCGAAGAGTGGTTGGCCACCGACGATTGGCATGTATGTGTGGACGAAATCAACGCATACTCCCCCGGCACCATCGAGGTGGAGAATCTGACTGAGAGTCTGGTTGAGGGAATCGGCCAGGCGTGTCAAGGATTCAGGCTGCTTGAGCATCTGTTGATCGCTGCTGGTCCGGACCTCACCCCCGATGCGCTGCTCGCTGCAGCCGACGACACCGGTGAGTTGCTTTTGCCGGGAATGATTGCGGGTTCGCTGGGACCAGGAAAGTACTCGGTTGGAGATGTTGTCCGGTACTACACCTACGACATCGACAACAAGCTCATGGTGCCCGACAGTGAGCCGATCGTGGTAACCCGCTAGTTGTCGTTGTTTCCGTTAACTATGGCGTGGATGTCTTCGCCGTATCTCTCAAGTTTCACCGGGCCGATACCGCTGATCGACAACAGTTCGTCGTCGTTTTGGGGGCGCAGAGCCGCGATTTCGTAGAGGGTCGCATCGTTGATCACCACATATGCGGGCACCCCGGCTGTTTTGGCTGTGGCTGAGCGCCAGGTTTTCAGTTCCTCACGAAGACGCACCTCGTCGAGAGTGGACGCTGTAGGTGGCTCGATTGGGCCGCGGCGCCGTCGGTGTGTGGGAGTTGGTTTGATGTCGCTGCTTGCAGCGGGGGCTCGGCCTTCGGGTTCGAGTTGTCCGGCGGGTTCGGGTTGTCCGGGAGGTTCGGGTTGTCTGGGTGTGCGCATTTCGGCAACAAACCGTGACGCCGGACTACTGGCGGTTATTGCAGCGCTCTCACTGGCTCGGGTGATGGCCACGTGAAAGACCCGCCGTTCCTCTTCGGTGTCCGATGAGAGTCGGTGTGGCATGACTCCTTCGCTGGCAAGGTGGACGATCACGTGAGGCCACTCGCGGCCCTTCACCCGGTGAATTGTGCTCAGCGTTATCCCGGGCTGGGCGGTTTTGGGTGATTTGAGTCGCTTCGCCAACCAGCCGGGAAACTCGGTGGGGTCTTCGCAGCGTTTGGCCACGGCGAGCAGCGCAGCCAAATCGTCGCCGTGAGTTGAGCGGTCGACCGACCGTCGGCTGGCATCGAGACGGTTGTCGAGCGCTCGTCCCAGCCCAATATCGTCGCGGATCGCGACGAGGAGCTTTACCGTGTCGGCGTTGCGGTCGGCGAGGCGACGAAGTGCTTCAAGTTGAGTGGTGAACTCAACAATTTTGAGCTGGTCGCGTTCCTGGTTCAGTCGTCCAGCCAGTGCCTTCAGCTGGCGCGGGCTTCGCTGTTCGCCCACCCAACCTGCCAAGCGCGGACTGAGCCCTCGTGGTGGTCTGCGTACCGCAGTCTCGAGTGCGTCGCTTGGAAGCGAACTCTCGGGAGCGACCGCGAGGCTCAACCAGGCCAACGCGCCCGCAACACCCGTTCGCTCCATGAAAGAGGGCCCGACCGGGCGGTTGGTGGGGATGCCGTCTTCTTCCAGAAGAATCATCGGCCCCAGCAGAGTCGCGTTCACCCGGGCCAACACAGCAATGCTGTTCAGCGCCGTGTTGTTGTCGAGCAATTCCGAGATGCGGTTGATCGTTGCTTCCAAGGGATCGTCGGACACCAAGACCTCGATCTCGTTTTCGAGAGTGGCTCGCCCTGGACGAGCATTGATTGTCTTATCGACCCGCCGGCGATTGTGAGTCAACAGCGTGGCCGCGGCGTTTACCACGCTTGTTGGGCAGCGATAGTTGACTTGCAGATCATGAGTTGCCGCACCCGGAAACAAATCTGCGAAATCGATCAACCAAGACGGCGAAGCCCCGGCGTAGCCGTAGATCGTCTGGTCATCGTCGCCAACTCCAAAAACGTTCGCAGCCGGACCGGCTAGTAGGCGTATGAACAGGATATGGGCCGGGGTCAGATCTTGGAACTCGTCGACCAGCAGCACCCCGCAGACCCGTCGAGCGGCGGCCCTCGCCTCGGGATCAGCACACAGCACCTCAATTGCTCCCAGGATCTGCTCATCAAAGTCAACGACGCCGGCTTCGTCGAGGTGTGCACGGAACTGAGGCACCGCGTCTGCGAATCCGCGAACGTCGCCGCCAAACTCCTGCTCAACCGCACTTGGCGAACGCAAACCCAAACGTGTGGCGGTGAGCGCCTCTATCCAGACAGCCAAGGGATCGGCCATGGCTACGCGTCGCCCGCCAACAAAACTGTCGAGTATTCGCCTGACTTCGTGTTCATCGATCACTTGAGGAGGATTGCGGTCAACCGGAGCGCGGAACGGCCCTGATCCGCGCAGAATCGCCAGAGCCAGACTGTTGAGAGTGCGGATTTGCAAGCCGACCAGGTCACTGGTGCGCTCCTGCATTTCTTCGCGTGCCCGCACATTGAACGCAACGAGGCAAACGGTTGCGGGATCTATCTGGCGGTCGCGAATCAGGTGCCGAGCGCGCTCTGTGAGCACCCGGGTCTTTCCCGATCCTGCGGGAGCGATGATCCTGGCACCTCCACCGCTGTGTGCGACGGCACAAAGCTGGTCGTCGGCGAGGTCGGCATTCGGCGCGATGTTGCGGATAGTGGCCACCGAACCGATGCGGAGATGAGCAGCTGGTATCACCGGAGCGCCTAGATCGCTGTCGTCGAACCACTCCAGTGGCCCACCGTCGCACCAGGCGGGCCCCTCGTTGGTTTCGACATCTCCTGGACCTTGGGTCAACGGCCTAGCGCCTGCGCTGACGGCTCGCGAAACTGCTCGGATTGTGGGTTTGGCGGGTACCCGGGCATCAACCGAATGGTCGAACACCAGATGTTGTTCCGACTCACCCTCAAGGTCGGTGTTGGGTGACAGATGCCAGTAGGAGACGTCGAGCACGGGTGGTTCGTCACTGAGGTCGATCCCCAACTCGATGACTGCTCGGGTTCGTGTCTTGCGGAGCGTTTGAAGATGGCTGAGTGCACCCGGTTGCCCGTCTACAACGATGCGCTCACACTCCGCCCAGGGCTCGGGAGCGTCTTGTCCAGGATTCACTACCAGGTTGCGTCCCAGCGCCTCAGGCCCAGCCAAGCGCTGCCAATCTGGATCCAGCACTACCGGCCGACACCGGTTCGGAGGTTTTGGGCGGTCCGCGGAGAACTCGGTCAGCCTCGGTGGAGCCGATTCTGAGTCAATGTCGGTGGACTCGGTGTCGAGCGAGCAAGTCCGCACCTCTTTGACAGTTGCATGCCGCCCGCCGCAGTGTCCGCAGGCGATCATCGCTTTGGTCCAAGCATCCGCTGTACGTTACGCCGACATTCGTTCACTGTTCTCCTCCCGGTTTGCGTTTGGTGACCCCGTTGGCCGACTCCGGTTCACCATAGATTCAGTGTGTGACAGTAAACGGATGGCTGATCACCCACTGACAGCAAGTTGGGTGCGGTACCGAGGCTGGACATGCCGGATGATGAGGTGAGCGAGAACGACGGCGAGATCAGCGTTGCGGTCGAGTCCGCTCCTGAAGGCGTCTACCTGATCGGAGATACCGTGACGGCCAGTACGGTCGTGCGGGACCCCCTGATCCGCGTCATCCCAGTCGAAACATAGTGGTGGCGCCGCGACCGGGAGGCAGCGCGACGCGGGGCGCCGTGAGCGGATCGCTCTCGCCAGGGAATCGCTGGCTCCGGTTCTCATTTGCCCCAACCACCCAGATGCATTCGGTCTAGGTACAGTTATGTCTGTGCCTTGCTCAATCCTCCGCGGCAGTCCCGCTGGCATTGCAATGGCGTGGCCGAACGGCGAACTCCGAGGTATCGTCGGTGTTTCGCCGGGGTTGGCTGGAATCAGAGAATGCCTTTCCATAGACTTCCAGACCGACCTCGTCGAGAAGATAAGAAGCGACCATCTCCAGACCCATTAGGAACGCGATGTCAGACTCAGTTGTACCCGACATTTATGTGGCGCCGCTGTTGAGGCTCCAGGAGATCACCGAGGAGCAGTTCGGCGATCTCGTTGGAGCGACCGAGTCAATCGGCAAGCCGTCGGGCATCGGGACCTATTTGGACGTGGCGGAGTCCTCTGGGATCGAAACGGGCACGGCAGCGAAGATTGTCGAAACGCTCTTATCGATCTTGGCGTTCCAAGGGCGCGAGGGCTTAGACCTCGAAGAGATGATCGACGGTATTTCGTCGTCTGAGACCCTGGACTTGTCAGACTCCGAATCGGAGCGCTTGGCCGAACGGATCAAGCAGTTGATCGGGCACGGCATGGTTATTGCCCTCCACAAGAGCTTCGACATTTCGTTCTCTCATGAGCGTCTTTTCTTGGACTCCCAGATCACGAGTGACATAAGGCCTGTATTCGGCGATGAGATCGAGGACGGGATGGCTGCCGTTGTCTTGACTCATTCACTGAGAATCGACTTCATCCAAGCGGGCAGGAAAGACAGTGTCTACGTGACGCTTGATCCAAGCGACCTGAGCGCGCTGCATCAAGTTGTAGAGAGGGCTTCGGCCAAAGCAGACTCCATTGCGACTACTTTGGAGGATGCCGGGATCGCTAATTTGACTTGGAGCGAATGATGGTTTCGTCGGTAGATTCCCTTACTCGGATCAACAAAGATGTTTGGGGCTCGCCCAAGCACAGCAATGCTGGCGAATTCGACTCTCCGGACGGCTCGCCCGAAACCGCGGATGCTGCGTTTGCGGGCCGCCCTCGGACTGTGTTGATCTTCCAAGGCACTGAACATCATTCGGCGTTCGACGACGCTTTTCGATGGTCTAGCCCTCTCCTAGTCACTAGTCGGTACGAGCGCCAAGTTTCAGAGCCTCACAATCCTGAAGTCGAGAAACAGCAGCATTTCCATGTGATCGCCGATCTGATCGCCCCGCCGACTATAGATGCGCGAGACTGGTTCGAGACGCGCGCGCAGCGGCCGAGTTTGCCACTGGCGATCGTTAGGGATGCTGTCGCTCAAGGAGCGTCACGGTGGTCGGTTCAGACCGAATCTGGTCAATCTCCTGACTCGCAAGAGGGATTAGGCAAAACGTTTGATATCGGCGATATCCGAATACCCATTGAATCGGGCGCCACGGGCTATTCTCGTCTTTGGCCAACCACATTCGCGTGGCGATTGCTGCCTCAGAGTACCGTTGAGTCGCCCAAGGTCAGGAAGGGCTTCGGCGCGCGGCGTTACGAAGTCCCCCCGAACCGCACAGGAATCACCGAGTGGCTGGGGGATGTAGGGGCCGTATCAGAGCAGGGTCTAGATGTTCGTGGTCTGTTGGAATACATCGGCCTCCAGATGGATCTTGCGCAGACGCGGGGCGAGTCGCCCCAAGATGCCCTTCGGAGGGTTTCCCTTGAATTTGAGGCTCAATCTCGACACAGGGTCGAAGCGATGGAGGCAATTCTGCGGGGGGACATGTTCTCTGAGGAAGAAGCCGAAACTGCATTGGGGGCGGGCACACAGGCCGAATTCGAGGAGCATCGCCACCGGTCGCAGTTGATCGGCTTGCCATCACAAGACGGCTACCGTTATCCGAAGTTCCAGTTCGATCTCCAGCAAGGTGACATCTACGAGGTCGTAGGCGAAGTAAACGAACTGCTCGGAGCGGACCGGGACCCGTGGGGGGCCGCGTCGTGGTGGCTCTACCCCAACGAATTCGTTGGCGATTGTCCGGCAAACCTGCTTGCCGATGCTCATTCGGCGTTACCGCCAGACGGCGCTTCGGCTGAAAACACCGAAGATCCCGGCAACATCCTGCACCGCAACTTGATCGCGGCGGCAAAGGCCGTCACTGATCCCGTCGGCTAGAAGCGGTGAGCGGCTGAGGTCCAATTCACAAACGCCGGATATTGCCACCAAAGCCCGAGATTGAAAGCCTGGAATGTCGCCGAGTCATCCTCCGTCTGGCTATTTCCAGCCGAACATCATGCAGCTCCCGCCCGGATCCACGCTGATTCGCATTCATAGCTCTCAATATGAAGCCACGGCTTTCCGCATTCTGAACCAGCCCAGTTCAGAGATCACTGTCGGCGGTCGCTTCGACCCTTCCGACGAGGACAATTTCGGCTTCCTGTATGCGGCCAGCGATGACGAGACAGCGGCAGCCGAAGTCCTGATGCGAGATCTCCATGTCCTCCCGTCCACTCGCCGGTTCATTCCGCTGAAAACCCTCGACAACAATTCCATTAGCTGCGTCGAAACAAGAGTAGACCTGCCGCTTGTGACATTGCGAACAGATGCAGACTTGAAAGTGATCGGCCAAGACAGATGGCTAACGACCTCGCCAGCGAGTGACTATCCGCTCACTCGAGAGTGGGCGTCAGCAATTCGGGAATGGGAACCGGAAGCGGCCGGGATGACATGGCGCTCCAAGCGGAATCCCCCCGGCGATTGTTATGTGTTCTTTTTGGACCGGTGCCATTTCGGTGACTTTGTCACCGTTTCGAGTCCCGCTTCGGGCCTCAAAAGCAATACCCCCCTGTCGTACGGCCCTGGAAAGTTTCACATCGCCAAGGTTCTTGACACACTCCATGTCTCTCTCTCAAGTGACACTCCCGATGATGCGTGAAGTCAGTCCGCAAGAATGCGGGAGGGCCACAGACCACCAGAGTCGTGCTCAAGACCTGGGGAATCGTGGGCGCGAAACTTCGATATTCTGAACAGCCGCGAGAAATCGTCGTGCGGAGTGTCGTGCCTCCTACCTGTTTCGTGAAAATATTGTGCTTGGCCCCGCTGCGACAGACTCAGCCATCAATCTCTACGAATTCGCGATGCTCGTTTGTGTCGATCGCCAGTCACCGCCCGAAGAGCAAGTCAGGGAGTGATGAATCCCTGTCTGCTTGCTCCAATTCGTGGACGATCCGCCTGTTGGTGGAGTGTGGTTCCCGCTCGGATAGGAAGTCGTGCCAGTCGTTGAGATAGTCGCGCACTTGGAACAGCAAGTCCTCTTGGACTTCTCCCAAATCCTCTCCGGCTGCGACGAGACCGAGTACATCTAGAGAGACCACGAACACGCCGTCGCTTAGTTCGATGGTCGCGAGGCCGGGCGCTTCGTTGCTATAGCGAGGAAAGACCTCCCGCAAGAGTGCCAGATCGGAAATGTTGCGATTGAAGTGCTCTAGAGCGAGTCGGAAGTTACCGGTCGACAACACATCCGAAACCGAAACACGGGAATAGCGGTCGTCGGCGACTTGCAGACGGGTCTTCAGCCACAGCGCAGGATCGCCTCCACGGCGCTGAATCAGGTCGGCAAACGCTGCGAGCTTGCAGAGCGTGCCGAAACGACGGCTGTCCGGTGATGCCTGTCCATTCCGCCACTTGGTCACAGCCTGACGACTGATCCCAGCCACCTTTGCGATCTCGTTCCACTCAATACCGAAGCGTGAGTTCAAGCATTCAAGAAGATCTACCAGCGTGCGCCGACGATATTCTTGCGTCAGATGACCCAATTGGGAGGGGGCTTCAAGGGACGTTTTGACTCCTGATCGCTCAGCAACGGATGGGTCGCCCTACCGTACGTCAAGAGGGTGACATTGGTGTAGTTCTGTTTGTTTTTTGTATTTTCTGCGGCTTAGTGGTTCGTGGTGAACTGAGCGGCTAGGCGTGGCCGCGGTTGCGTAGTGATGCGGCGATGGGTACTGAGATTGCGCTGACGATCACCAGCAGGAGCATCGAAGCCCGAAGGCCGTCCACCGGATCGTCGTAGCGTACGAACAGGGCGATCACGACGGCGATGCTGATGGTTCCGCCGATTTCCATGAAGATCCGGTTCATGGCCCCGCCGATTCCGAGTCGATCCTCGCTGACGGTAGACAGAGCAGCAGCTTGACAGGCTGCGTGTCCAAGACCCACACCGATTCCGTAGACCACGACCACGGGAACCCAGAGGCTCCAGATTTGGGGTTGCGAGCCTACAGCCGACCACATCCACAACCCGCCCGCCGCCATCAGCAGCGATCCCGGCAGGATCACCGTTCGATGCCCGAACCGGTCGGCGAGGCGACCGGCGACCACAGACATGGGTCCTCCAATCGCTGGGATCAGACCAACGGCCAGCCCCGCTTTGAACAACGACAAACCCCAACCTTCGTGCAGGAAGGTCACGAAAGCGAGGAACGACCCCATGAAGTTGCCGGCCAAGAAGAACGACAATGCGCTCCCCACCCGGAAGTCGTGGTTGGCGAACAGCGGCACATACAGGATCGGTTCGGCGTGAACACGGGATCGCATCACCAAGCTGGCCAACAGGATCAGCGCGGCGATCAAGGCTGCGACGGTCCGCGTGTCTCCGAATCCCCAATCGTCGCTTTGAACTATTCCCAGAGCCAGAGAACCGACACCGAACATCAACAACACCACGCCGAACAGGTCGGGGACCTTGCGCGCCAGGTGTACCCGGTTGGCCGGAAGGCGGGGTCCGACCAGAGCCAGAACCACGATGCCGACAGGAACATTGCAGAAGAACGCCCAACGCCAGCCCAGAGCCTCGACCAAGGCACCACCCACGAGGGGACCCAATGCTGCAGCTACCCCTCCGGCCGCACCCATGGCGCCGACGGCTGTTGAGCGCATCCGTTTGGGGAAGGCGTCAAGTACCAGCGCGAACGAGGCCGGTGCTTCGATGGCGAGTCCCACCGCTTGCAGGATCCGGGCGGCGATCAGGATCTCGACCGAAGGTGCCACTGCCACGCCGGCACTGCCTGCGAGGAACAACGCAAAGCCGATCAGAAATATCCGAGTTCTGCCGAAGCGGTCGGCGAGCCACCCGCCCGGCACGATGACCGCTGCGGTAGTAATGGCGAAGCCGGTGAGGGCCCACGAGATGGTGCTATCGCTGGCGTCGAAGGAGTCAGAAATCTCGCCGAAAGCGACGAAGATCATCGAAAAGTTGAGTGTCGCCAACGCCACCGATCCCGCCACCAAGCCGAAAATGCGCCACGGGGAACGGGTAGTGGTGTCTGCGGTCACCACAGAGAATTACACCCTCAGGTGCTTCAGCAACTAATCGAAGGCACTTACCGTCAGGTCCTTGTGGCATGGGTTACGGGGCCACTGGAGATCTGCGACCAGATTTACCTCCCACTCAGCCCGGCGATGGCGTGAGGTCCGGGAATGAGACTGATGCCGGATCGGGCAGGTCTGGATTGGCAACGGGGTGCCAGACGATTGTGCGTAGAACGGATTTTCTGCGGCTTGCTCCCCGCCTGTCACACCCAGTCCCTACTATGAATGTCATGGATGTGGCCTACGACGCCGACAAGTTCACCGAGATGGTTATTCATATCGCGGGGCGTCTGCAGGATGATCGCGCGGGTGGAGCCACGAAGCTCAACAAAGTGCTTTTCTTCGCCGAATTCACCCATTTACGTCGGCACCAGCGGGTCATCTCCGGTTGCGAGTTCCAGAAACTGCCCCATGGCCCCGCGCCTCGTCAATTGCTGCCGGTACGCAAGAAGTTGATCCGCTCTGGAGCGGCCGAACTGGTAGAGGAGGACTTCCTCGGCCGCCCTCAGCAACGGCTGGTGCCTTCGCGCGCCGCAAACCTTGATGTGTTCAGCGACGAGGAGTTGCAGACCATCGAGGACGTGCTCGACCAGTTGGCCGGGATGACTGGCAACCAAGTCAGCGATCTGTCTTATCAGGAGCCTGGTTGGCGGCTCTCAGAGGTCGGCGAGACCATACCGTTCGCTACTGCGTTCCTTGATTTTCCACAAGTTAAGACGCGGACCAGTGAGCGATTGTCCGAATCGGTGGGGGAGCGTTACGGACTCGCGGCTTCGAGGTGACACCCGAGGTTAGGGTCAGCGAATTCGCTGCCAGCAAGATCGCAGCGGAGTACGGCCCCGAGCGGAGCACAGCAGGTGAGCCGTCAGAGTGGGACTTCTGGTCGGGTCCACTGGCCGCGGCGCTCCTAGGGTTCCGGGACTTTGAGAATCTCCTGTGGCACCCACGCCCGGAGATTCGGTCACTCCACTCGTCGCCCCTGTCGTTGGCGCTCTGGTGTTCATCGATGTGCTTAGAGCGGCCAGCGGGCAGGGCAGCGCTGACAGGATTGCCGCAGAAGCGATAGTCAGCCAGTGGCCTACTCCATCGCTGGTTTGATGTGATCAGGAGATCACGACAGACTCCGACCTTTCAGAACACCCAGCTTTGTTGCACGCAGCGACACGGTATACGGTCGTTGAGAATCCAACGAAAAGGATATGGTTCGGTTCGCCGTCGTAGTAGCTGGTGCTTGGCGCGAAGACTGTATCGTCCAAGCTAGGGGACGTCGGTAGTTGATTGTCGAAACCCGATTGATATATCTGATAGTACGTGGCACCGGGCACCGGATTCCACCAGATCCGAGCATCGTCAGAGCGGAGCGAACGGACGACCTTTTCGCCTACTAATCCCTGCGGGATCGAAGGAATATCGACCGCACCCTCAGCTTCGGTAATTCCACCGACATGGCGGGATAAGTGTGAGCATTCAGATGAATCGCATGCTCTGGCCATATAAAAGTAGGTAGTTTCAGGCTCCAGACCGCTGTCGACATAGTGGCCCCCAGCGACGATAGAATTGATGACCTGATAGTTGCCAATGTCAGTGGCGCTACGACTCAACTCAAAATGTGTCACGCCATTGAGACATTCAGCACCAGCTTGGTGACAACCTATGCTGAGTCTCAGCGAGCGCGATGTTCCTCCGGCAATGATCCGAACAATTGTGGTAACCCTCGCCATGCCATCGGCTTGATTGGAAACTGTCGGGTTGTCGCTGTCGATGGGCGAACAACCCGAGCTGTCGCAGGCGACCACCCAATAGTAGTTCTGGTTTAGGTCTGGGCTGGAGTGGATATAGAGAGTGCCCGTGACGATGGAGGCCAACTCGTCGCAGAAGCTCGCACCACCGGACCAGATATCACAATCAGAAGAGAAGAAGGCGTAGTGGTAGACCTTGTAGTAATCGGCACCGGGTACCGCGTCCCAGACAAGAACCACTGACATCGCATCCCAGGTGGCGCGCACGTTCGTCGGTGCGTCCCCAGGTCCTCTGGGGTCGGGCTGTACAGGTTTGTCGCTGTCGGGTTCTCTGGGTTCGCGCTGTGTAGGGTTGTCGCTGTCGGGTCCTCCGGTGTCGGGCTGTACAGGTTTGTTGCTGTCGATGGGCGAACAACCCGAGTTGTCGCAGGCGACTACCCAGTAGTAGTTCTCGTCTAGGTCTGGGCTGGAGTGGACATAGAGAGTGTCCGTGACGCTGGAGGCCAGTTCGTCGCAGAAGCTCGCACGACCGGACCAGATATCACAGCTAGAAGAGTGGAAGTTGTCGTGGTAGATCCTGTAGTAGTCGGCATCGGGTACCGCGTCCCAAACAAGAATCACTGATGTCGCGTCCCAGGTGGCGCGCACGTTCGTCGGTGCGTCCCCAGGTCCTCTGGGGTCGGGCTGTACAGGTTTGTTGCTGTCGATGGGCGAACAACCCGAGTTGTCGCAGGCGACTACCCAGTAGTAGTTCTCGTCTAGGTCTGGGCTGGAGTGGACATAGAGAGTGTCCGTGACGCTGGAGGCCAGCTCGTCGCAGAAGCTCGCACGACCGGACCAGATATCACAGCTAGAAGAGTGGAAGTTGTCGTGGTAGATCCTGTAGTAGTTGGCATCGGGTACCGCGTCCCAAATAAGAATCACTGATGTCGCGTCCCAAGTGGCGCGCACGTTCGTCGGTGCGTCCCCGGGACCTTCAGGGTCGGGCTGTACAGGGTTGTCGCTGTCCGGTCCTTTGGGGTCGGGCTGTGCAGAGTTGTCGCTGTCGGGTGACGAACAGCCCAACAACGCCGCGGTCAACACGAGAACCAACCCGACAGACGACCCGATCCGGCTCAACCCAGCCACCAGACCAGAACACACACAAGACATCAACGTATCAACATAGTTGTCACTGTCCCACTGGTGGCCCTAGTCAACATACTCGCTACTATCTCACTGGTGGCCCACAGGTCACACAGTGCGAATCCGTCGACTAGATACCTAGTCCGAGCGAGTAACGGGCCCACTCGGCCGCCTAGCGCCACCCAGCGCTGATCGGGATGTGGGTGGTGGCGACAAGTGACTACACTGTCGTCATGGCTGTGGTTTCGATCCGGTTTTCTGACGATCCGTTGCACAAGCGACTCAAAGCCAGTGCCGAGCAACGACAAGTCGCCATTTCCACTTTGGCCGAGAGGTTGATCGATGAGGGTCTCAGGATGGAGGCCCACCCCGCGGTCATGTTCCGAAACGGCCCAATTGGTCGCAGGGCTGTGCTGGTCGGAGGACCCGAAGTCGCTGATGTGATTTCTTCAATGATTTCCGGCGATGTCCCCGCGAACGACCGACGCGGCAGAACTGCTGATTTGATGCGGCTGAGTGTCGCTATGGTCGACGCGGCGCTTGCTTACTACGCAGACTACACAGCAGAGATCGACTCCGAGATAGAGGCGCGGGAGCGACAAGCCATTGAAGCCGAAGCCGCTTGGAAGCGCCAACGAACGTTGCTCAACAAGTGAGGTTGTTGCTTGATGAGATGCACTCCCCAGCGGTCGCCGAAGTGCTCGTCGCGCAAGGGTCAGATGTGATCGCGGTTGCTGCAGAACCCTCACTGAGAGGATCGAGCGACGCGGAGTTGTTTGAATATGTGAGTAGTTCGGGACAGATCTTGGTGACCGAGAATTTCGGTGATTTTTCGGTTCTGCATACCGACTGGCTCGCAAGTGACCGGCCCTGTCCAGCCCTGGTCTTCACGAACCCCAAGCGGTTCAATAGGGCGTCGTTGGCATACCCCGGCGACTTGATCGCCGCGCTCGACATATTTCTCAGCGACCCACCGATCCGAGGCAGATCGTGGCTCTGGTGGCTATGAAGGCCTTCAGCAACTAATTGAGGGCACGGGGTAGCCGATGTGGCAGTAATCGGCGAGACTCGCAGCATGTCAGAACGAATTGCAGTCATGGGAGCAGGGGTCATGGGTTCGGGTATTGCCCAGGTCATGGCGATTGCCGGGCACGAAGTTGTTTGTCGCGATCTGAACATGGAGGTGCTCAACGTTGCCCAAACCGCTGTGGACAGTGGCCGCTTCGGAGTTCTCGGCGCTGTGGAACGAGGGAAGCTCAGCAACGAACAAGCCGAAGCAGCGTTGAACCGCTTGACCTTCACGACCGATCTTGAAACGGCTGTCAACGCGGACGTAATTATCGAGGCAATCCCTGAAGACCTCGCGCTGAAGATTCGCTTCTGGCGAGAACTCGACTCGATGGCTCCCAGCCACACGATTTTCGCCAGCAATTCCTCGGGGTTTTCTATTGCTGCTCTAGGCGCGGCCACCGACAGACCAGATCGTATGGTTGGTTGGCATTGGGCTTCACCTGCTCCGGTTATGAAACTCGCGGAGATTGTCAGGGGTCCGTTGACATCGTCAGACACTGTCGACACCGTGGTGCGATTGGCCGCGGCTGCGGGGAAGAACCCGGTGGTTGTGAATGACACAGATTCCTCCTGGGGCTATGTCACCAACCGGGTATATTTCGCCATGGTGCGTGAAGCTAACCGAGTCGTCAGCGAGGGGATCGCCGACCGAAGCCAGGTCGACCAGTTGATGACAGACTGTTTCCGCTGGCCGTCAGGTCCCTTTGGGATGGTTTCCGGGGCTACTTCGGGATGGTCGCAATGATTGCCTTCCTGCGCCGGCATTGGAAGATCTTGGTGCCTGTTGGTGTGGTCGGGCTGGCCGTCGCCTACTACCTTGTCTTCATTTTCTTCGCTGTTCACCTGTTGTTTGTTGACGACAAAGTCAACGAGAGTGGCCCACTGTTCGACTCTGGGGCGGTGATGACCCCCGAGGCCGAGCCCGGCGATCCCGAACCCAGTGAGCCCGACGTTCCCAAACCCGGCATTCCCGAACCCAGCGAACCCGGCGTTCCCGAACCCAGTGAGCCCGACGTTCCCAAACCCGGCGTTCCCGAACCCAGCGAGCCTGCCGAGGTCGTGCCCGAGCCCAGCGGGCCCGCCGAGGTCGTTCGGTTGGTTGAAGGCGCTTTCATCGACCGCAGTCACCCCACAGAAGGTGTCGCTGTCGTGCTCAACGACGGTACCGAACAGCGGTTCCTTCGCTTCGAGGACTTCGCCACAGACAACGGGCCGGACCTCAACGTTTACCTGTCGTCGGCCCCAGCCGATGCGTCTGCAGGAGAGTTCGATGACGATTTCGTCGATCTTGGTGACCTCAAGGGCAACGTTGGGGCGCAAAACTACGAGATCCCTACCAGCGTCGACCTCAGCCACCACTCCACCGTGGTGATCTGGTGTGTTCGTTTCAGCGTCGCTTTCGGAGCAGCCGAACTCAGCTAGTGGCTGAACCGGACTGGAGTCCCTCAGCTACCTGTTGTTGCTTGCGACGTTCAATCCTGCGCTGTACGGGACGATCGGCCAGGATCGCCACGTAGACGAGCGCAACCGCTCCGATGACGTCAAGCCACCAATGGTTGGCAGTGACAACGACCGCGAGCGTCATGGTGATCGGATGGGCGAAGCCGAGCCAACGCCAACGGCTCTTGGTCGAAGCGGTGATTGCCCAACCCGCGATCAGTGCCCAGCCGACATGCAGCGAAGGCATGGCAGCGATCTGGTTGGCGGTGTTGGCAATCGTCTCGCTGTCGTAGATCTTGGGACCGTAGATCTGGAGTGTGTCTGCGAAACCATGCTGGGGGAACCAACGCGGTGGTGCCAGGGGAAAGCCCACATGGATGATCAACGCGGCCACCGTCGAGGTGAAGAGCACGCGACGAACTCGCCCGTAGTAGTCATATTGAGTGACATACAGCCAGGACAACAGCATTGCCATCCCCAAGAAGTGCCCGAGGAAGTAATAGCGGTTCAGCACCCAGATCATGGCGTCGTTGCCTAGGACCAGGGATTGCAGTCCGACTTCGTTGAATATGCCCAGCGCTCGCTCCTAGTCGACGATCCGCTGCGAGTTGAGCAATGCTGTGTCGAGTTCGTCCATCGCCACGAGACGGACGAGGCGGTAGAGAAGTAAACCGACGGCGATGATTGTGATTTCTCGGGCAAGAGGCCAGCCCCACCGTGAGATCGTGCGTGTTTCGTTGGTGGTTTGTGTAGACCTTCGAGATTCGATTGCCGTCAGAGTCATCTTCACTCCAAACGAAGCAGGTTAGCGAACACTGCGCAAGCGGCCTATCTGATTCAAGTCTATTGAACGGGAAGGGTCTCTGCTGAATCCACCGTCCCGAAGAGGTCGGTGTTACGCCCCTCCAACAGAGAGAGAAGCACGCGATGACTAGCGGTGGGGATCGCGAAAGTTGCTTTCGCTCGAGTAATCGCTGCTTCTGTGATCGGCCCGAGCAGACCGTCGACATCGGAGTCGGGGTCGAGGAAACCCTCGACCCCCAGCAGCCATTGAAGCGTGCTGAGTTCGTCGAATGTCAACGGCGCTTCGGCGTTTTCGGGTATCCCGCCGATCCTCAAGCTGTCGCTGTCTTCGTCGGGACTTCTTGCGATTATCGCTCCTTCATCCCCCAAGGCTTCATCAAAGACGGGACCGGCGAGTTTCGCGGCACCCCACAACGCCGCAACTAGGAGGATCAGAAGTGCTACTCCTCGGATGTGGGTGTCCATGAGCTCGGTCGGGTACTCGGCAGGCGGTCAGTTGGATTTGCGGGAATCAAGCTTGGCCTTGATCTCGGCGCAAGTCTTACAGATCGGGTATTTCAGCGGATCGCGGCTAGGTACCCAAACCTTCCCGCAAATCGCAACCACGGGTGTGCCCTCCACCGTTGCGCGGGTCACGTCGTTCTTGCGAGCATAATGCGAGAACCGGTCGTGATCGCCGTCGTCGGTCACCGGGTTGGTGACGGTTTCCTCGGTCGGCGTGATCGTTGGGGTCGAAACGGTGTCGGGCATGAGTCAAGTTTGCCTCAATCGCAGCGATTCAGCGCAGATTCGGTTCCCGCACTTGCTTAGACCTTCGCTCCTGGGAGTCATGGTGTCGCTGTGACTCACGGTTTCTGCGCGATTCATATTTTGCTGGTGCTTGCGTTTCGTTCGGCGCGTAAGCGTAGCGTGGGCCGGTGAATCGGGGTGTGCTGCTCGGTGTCTTGGCCTATCTGTTGTGGGGTCTGTCACCTATCTATTGGCGGATCGAGGGCGACGTACCGCTGTTCGATGTGATCTTGTGGCGCGCAGCGGCAGCGGCTGCGTTGTTGGTTGGCTGGCAGATGATCGGGGGTTCGCTGCCGAGGCTTCGAGCGTTGGTGGCTCGGCCCCGCGACTTTCTCATGTTCGCCCTGACCGCCACTCTGTTGGCCACTAACTGGGTCGCGTTCATATGGGTCGTGACAACTGACCGGGTTCTGGAGGCAAGCCTCGGGTATTTCATCAATCCGCTGATGAGCGTAGTGCTGGGTGTACTGGTGCTTCGGGAACGCTTGCGCTTGGTGCCGATGTTGACTGTGCTCATCGCCGCATGCGGCGTGTTGGTTCTCGCCCTTGATGTCGGGTCGGTTCCGTGGATCGCCCTCTACTTGGCTGGATCGTTCGCTCTCTATGGGCTGTTTCGCAAGACTTCGCCGGCAGGTTCCTGGGACGGGTTGACCATTGAGATGCTCGTGCTGTTGCCTTTCGTACTGTGTCTGATGGTGGTTCGGGCGCTGAGCGGCGACGGTGTGTTCGGTTTGTCTGATGTCGGCCTCGACATCTGGCTTATCGGTACGGGCGCGATGACGATTGCACCGCTGCTGCTCTTTTCTGCTTCTGCCAGGCGTATCGAATTGTGGATCGTCGGCATGCTTCAGTTCTTGGCACCGACAATTCAGTTCTTCCTGGGTGTCTTTTTGTGGAATGAACCGTGGAGCGGTGGACAAGCACTGGGTTTCGTCATGATCTGGCTGGCACTGATTGTGTTTGTGGCCGATACCGGTCTCCAGATCCGCCGTACTCGCCGATTGTCGAGGCTGGCAGTGTCGAAACCATCACCCTAAACCGCGCGGTCGAGGAGGTGGCGGGCTATGTCTCGGGCGGTGTCGAGTGTTTCGACAATTTGATCCGTAGGAACACGCCGGAGCACGTCGAGCGATTCGAGGCTGGCCGCGGGTGCGCCGCTGAGACCGGTCACTATGCAGTCCGTGCCGCTGGCTGCGGCCGTGTCAATCAGTTGTTCGATTACGAAGGCGGCGCTGTCATCGATGTAGGCGGGCGAGCGCGGCTGGCGCTTGCTTGGCTGGTTTCTAGGGATCCGATGTTGGCTAGATCATCGACGAAGCGACCGGTTTGGCTGGTTGCGTGCGTTCGATGTTGGCGACTATGGCGTCGCATAGCTCTTGCCAACGAGGCAGGGGTAGGTCGTGTCCCATATCGGGCAGCATCAACAGTCGAGAACTAGGGATGGCCCGAGCTGTGGCGATACCGCCGCTGGGCTTAACGAGCGGGTCTTTCATGCCATGGATCACCAGCGTGGGGACGGTTACCTGCGCGAGTCTCCTGGTGCGGTTGGGGCTTGCTCCGATGGCTGCGGCTTGGCGGGCGGTGCCCTTGGGCGTGAAGCTTCTCTGGACCGAGGTAGTCGCGTTCAAGCGGTGCCGTTTTGCGTCGAAGTGATCGCCAGAGATACTTCGGAACATCCTCACCGACTCGTCTACAGCGTTCTCGGGGGTCGGTTCGGGTCGTTTCCGAAACTGACGGATGAGCGACAGGGCAATACCCCCCGACCTGCGATCTCCAGGTTTGCTGGCGATGGAACAGAGGCTGCGCACCTTGTTCGGATGGTTGACAGCCATGGCTTGAGCGATCATGCCGCCCATCGAGATACCAACGACATGCGCGGAGTCGATGTTGAGCACTCCCAGCAGTTGGGCAGCGTCAACAGCCATGTCCTCAACCGTGTAACCCACGTCTCGTAGGGGCCTTCGGCTCAGCATCGACAGCATGGACTTCCGAGTCGATGGTGGCTCCCAGTCAGTTTGGGAGGACAGGCCCGCATCGCGATTGTCGAATCGGATCACCTGGTAACCACGGGCGACGAACAGGTCAACGAACTCTTCAGGCCAATCTATGAGTTGCCCACCGAGTCCCATCACGAACAGGATCGACTCGCCCTCCTCTCGGATGTCGTATTCGATGGTTATCCCGGTAGAAGCTTCAACACTGGCCATCCGACGACTTTACAAGGCCGCCGGTCAAGTCGAACGTGGTGATCTAAGTGCAGGGTGATTGCGGAACTCGTTCAGAGCTTCCGGGTTGGCCAACGCTTCGGTATTGCTGACGAGTGTTCCTTCAACGGTGGCCTTGACCGCCAATTCAACGATCTTGCCGCTGCGGGTGCGGGGAATCTCGCCGACCTGACCGATCACCGCCGGCACATGCCTCGGAGTTGCGCCCGTTCGTACCGTTGATTTGATCCGGTTTGTGAGTTCCTCATCGAGTGAGAACCCTTCGGTCAATACGACGAAACAGACGATACGAGTGTCGCCCGCATGGCTCTGGCCGATGACGACGCTCTCGGTAACTTCGGGGACTTTGTCGAGTTGTCGGTAAATTTCGGCGGTGCCGATACGTACTCCTCCAGGATTCAGTGTTGTATCGGAACGGCCATGGATGATGAAGCCACCATTCATGGTTCGTGCAGCGAAGTCACCCTGGTGCCAAACGCCCTCGATGCGTTGAAAATAGGCCGCCTCATAGCGGGTGTCGTCGGGGTCGTCGCGAAAGCCGAGCGGCATCGACGGGAATGTGTTGCGGCACACCAGTTCGCCTCGGTTCTGGAATTCCAGTGAGTTCCCGAGGTCGTCAACCACATCAATATCAAGGCCCAAAGCGGCGCTCTGGATCTCCCCAGCGTGAACGGGACTGGTCGGATCACCGGCTACGAGGCAACCGCACAGGTCAGTGCCGCCCGAGATCGAGGCCAGGTGCAAGTCGGCTTTGACCCGCTCATAGACGGTGCGAAACCCCTCTGGCGCGAGCGTCGAGCCTGTGGAAGTCATGGTGCGGAGGCTCGTGAGGTCATGCGTTTCAACAGGTCGCAGATCGGACTTGCCGAGCGCTTCAATGAACTTCGCGGACGTTCCGAAGAGCGTGATCTTGGCGCTGTCGGCCAAGTCGAAGAGCCGGTTGCCATCGGGGAACATCGGAGCTCCGTCGTACAGCACCAGGGTCGCCCCAGAAGCCAGGCTGGAAACCTGCCAGTTCCACATCATCCAGCCAGCGGTCGTGTAGTAGAAGACCCGGTCACCAGTTCTGATGTCGCAATGCAGTTGATGTTCGACCAGGTGTTTCAGCAGGACTCCGCCGCTGCGATGGACGATGCATTTCGGTTTGCCTGTGGTGCCCGACGAGAACAGCACGTACCACGCATGATCGAAGCCGAAACGGGTGAACGTCGGCTCGGTCGGCTGGATCCGGTCGACAAAGTCCTCCAGCGTGACCGCTTTGGTGACACCTCCGAGGCCGCCGTCGCCCAGGTGAGAGACCACAACGATCCCTTCGAGTGAAGGCAGCGCAGCGTCGACTTCTCCCAGCAGAGCGAGCCGGTCGTGGACTTTGCCGCCGTAACTGTAGGCATCGCACACGAACAGAAGTTTCGGCTTGACTTGGCCGAACCTGTCGGCGACTCCGTCGACGCCGAAATCGGGAGAGGTTGACGAGAACACAGCCCCGATGGAAGCTGCCGCCAACATCACCGCGACAGTCTCGATGATGTGCGGCAGCCAGGCTGCGACGCAGTCGCCCGGGCCTACTCCCGCTCGACGCATCGCGACCTGGAGTTGCCCCACCAACAACCGAAGATCGCGACCGCTGACCTCCTTGTAGAACGAAGGGTCTTCTGCGAACGACATCACCGCAGGTTGGCTGCTTGAAACAGAGTCCAGCAGGTTCTCGGCGACGTTGAGAGAGGCGTCGGGGAAGAACCGGGTTTTCCAGAAGGGTTCGGCCACCTCGATGATCCGGTCGCCTCGGTCACCGATCACGCCCAACTCATCCCAGGTAGCGGCCCAGAAATCAGCCGGCTCTGCCACCGACCAGGTGTGCAACTCCGGGTATGTTGCAAACCCGTGACGGCCCGCAAACTCGGCCAGATTGGTGCTTTCGACCCGGCCCGGCGACGGCGACCACAACGGTGATCCAGAGACGTTCACGGCGGCACCATACCATCGCTGTTCGGCGGCCTGTGACCCGCTAGTCGGCGGTTTCAAGTTGTTCGGCGGTTTCGGTCCAGGCCTGCATCAAGGTGGCGGCTTGAACGGTGGCTTCGTCGTACAGCCCGGCCAGTCGCTGGAGTTCTTCGGGATCATCGCAGATCGTCGGATCAGCCAGAAGCGGCCACGATCTCAAGATCTGATCAGTCATCCACGAGTCTGCCGTCCTGGAGTTGAAGGGTTAGTTGGGATGTGGCGGCTAGGTCTTCATTGTGGGTGGCGAAGATTATGAGCCGGGTTTGGGCTGCTGTTTCGAGGGCGTCGGCTAGGACTGATCGGGCGTTGTCGTCTAGGGCGATCGTTGGTTCGTCGAGCAGCACGAGATCGGCGGGTCGGGAGAGGGCAACGGCCAGCGTGGCTTTTTGCCGTTGACCCCTACTGAGCTGGGAAGGGAAGCGTTTGGCTAGGTCGGCGAGGGCGAAGCCATCCCATAACTCCGCGCCGAGAGGATCGGGGTCTTCACGACGGGCCAGGGTCACGACGTGGTTCTTCGTGTCGGCCAGCGTGATGTCGTCGAACAAGACTGGCCGATCAGGTACGAAAGCGATAGTGGCGCGGATAGGACCTAGTTGCACGTCACGTCCGTCTAGCGTGACAGTACCAGTCTTTGGAACGGTCAAACCGGACAGGACCTGCAGCAGGGTGGTCTTGCCAGCCCCGTTGGGGCCGAGTAGGGCGACTAGACCCGGTCCTGCCAGTACCTCGTCAGGGATGGACAACACCACGTGAGTTCCGTAGCGCACGGTGAGGCCACGAACCAAGAGCTCGATCTTGGTGGGAGGTGAGTTCATGGTTCCGCCTTCATGGGTGCGAGTACCGCTAGCGCAGCGAGACTCATCACTGCGATCCACGAACCGTCGATGAGTGTCACCTCGTTTCGAGCCACACGGGTCATGCCGATGATAGCAGCCAAGGCGACGACGAAGGGGATGAGGCCACGCACCGCTAGCGCTCCGCCGAGTCCGGCAAAACCGACTGTGTTTAGGATCTTTCCGATATTCGGGGGCCCGTTACGGGCTTGTAGGGAGGTTGCTACGGCCACTCCTGCAGCAAGGCCCAGCCATGGCCCGAAAGGGGGAGCGGCGCCCCAGACATCAGCCAGAGTCCAACCGACCAGCGCCAAGGCACCCACAGCCACCAACATCGCGGCCAGATGCCCACTCAGCAGCGCGATCCACCGGACAGAAGCAATACTTGACAGTAGTGGCTGAGTAGCGAGCGAAGCTATGGGTGCGGCAAGGTCGATACCAGCGACAAATAGCAGCGCCGCGCCCAACATGAACTGGGCGTTGGTACCGGGAACGACGGCGAAACCCAATGCGATAACAGGGGCGACTACGATGACTCGAATCAATCCAACCGTGGGGGCGCTCGACAAGGATCGCACGGACCTCCACACCGAGAGCGGACGCCGTGGTCCCGAAGCCAGGATCGGGCGGTCGACTCGGGGCCCGTCCCGAAAGAAGCGCAATTCCGAGAGGACGCTGCGCACGTCTAGCACGCCAGTGCTAGCCCTCAGGTCGGTCAAACCCCGTGACCTCGCCCACAGAACCGGCACCGGAATGGAGGTGCTTCGCCACACCGCCAAACCCGCCGCCGCCACACCGGCAGTCAACGCCGACAGGGCCACAAAGGCGCTGCCGGGTGGGGCTAGCGCCATGGCAACCACAGGCACCGCTGAGCACGTAACAGCCAACAAGCGATCTGCGAGGCGTCGCTCACCGCTAGTGCTCCACAGCACAGCCAACGCCATGACCATCATCCCGACCCCGAGGCCGCGAACCGTGGCGGACACCATTATCGCTAGCACATAGTCGTCGTCGAGGCTCATCGAGGCGAGACAGACGCCGACGATACCTCCGATACCTGATGCCAGCAAGGCTTGGCGCATGATGGCTGCGCCCAGCGGCGCTCGCCCTCGTTCCAACACCAAGTCGAATATGACCGTAGGCTCCGACAACAGCAGCGGCCCGCCCCTCACACCTGACCAGAAAGCCAGCGGTCCCGCGAAAATAGTGGCTATCAACAGGATTCGATCAACATCGGTTTCGCTGATAGGGAGCACTACGGCCAACACTTGGAAATAAACGGGCGTCAGAATCCACGCCAAGAAGAACAGGTACGCAGGCCACAACACACTCTGGACCGAGGAACGCAACATCAGGTAGAGAGTGTTGGCGAAGTTGCGGCCCGGGCGTCCCGCCCACGGCTCGGTGATCCGTTCGAGTAGCGAACAGCAGCGGAAGCGGAGCGCAGCGGACAAGAACGGGAGGCGCCGTCTTTCGGCGCAAGATCTTTCAACAATCCGCACATACTCGTGCTCAGTCAGACACCGGCGGTGAAACCCCAGCGAGACGCGAACTCCGTCGGTGACAGGGCTTCAAGGTCGGCTGCAAGTTCGGCACCGGGATCGCTTTCGTCACCGTAGCCGCTCTTCACCGTGGTCAACACCCGACCGGTAGCTGTCTCAACAACCTTCCACACGTGATTCGAAGGGGCGACGGCCCCTCCCATCGTCAACAAGGCGATGACCAGCGTTGAGACGGTACGCAACACGCGGATCAGTAGCGCGCGCTTGCCAACCTCGATATGGCACACACTTGACGCGGTTTCATGCATGTTCATATTCATGGAAAGTGTAGTAGGCGGTAAGTGATTGAGCCTGCTAATCGACGGTTTCGAGTTGTTCGGCGGCTTCGGTCCAGTCTTGCATCAAGGTGGTGGCTTGGGCGCTGGCTTCGTCGTACAGCGCAGCCAGTCTTTGGAGTTCTTCGGGATCATCACAGATCTTGGGATCAGCCAGACGCATCTCCAGGTCGGCGACGACCGCATCGGCTTTAGCCAAGTTGCGTTCCAGACGGGAGACCTGCTTGCGGAGTTCGGCGGTGGCTTGGCGGGCTTGCGCCGTTTCGCGTCGACGCTGTGTACGGGGATTCGACGACTTGTTCGGCACCAGTTTCGCTGATCCGAACTTGCTGGGGTCTGCGGGAGTCAGAACTTCGTCTGGTACACCTGCGTGCCGGCTTGCCTTGCCGTGGCGCACTTCGATGATGGCGTCGGCCACGTTGCGTATCAGATGACGGTCGTGGGTGACCAGCAGAACCGTGCCGGGATAGGCCGTCAGAGCGTCCTCCAAGACATCGCAACTTGGCAGGTCGAGATGGTTCGTGGGTTCGTCGAGGACCAGCAGATTGACCGGCTCGATCATGGTTCGAGCAAGAGCTAAACGAGTGCATTCACCACCGGAGAGGTCTCGTACATAGCGCTCGGCGGCGTCGCCAGGAAAGCCGAACGAGCCGAGCACGGTCCGCAGATTTCGTTTGCCTGGGTCGATCCCGCCGGAGAACAACTCGATAACGGTCTTGGTGCCGTCGAGTCCATCGGCTTGGTGCTGATGGAACGCCGCGACACTCACGTTGTTACCGAGCTGAGCGGTTCCCTCGGTGGGTTCAAGTTGCCCCAGAATGAGCTTCAGGAGAGTGGTTTTTCCGCCGCCGTTGGGTCCGACAAGGGCCACCGTTTCGCCACGTTCGACGGTCAGCGACACATCTGACACGACTGGTATGTCGTCGTAGCCAACAGTGGCGTTGTGAAACTCCGCGACGACCCGTGACGACCGAGGCGGCTCCGGGAACGCGAATCTGGCCACCAGTTCCTTGCGGTCAGGGGCCTTGATCATCTCCAGTTTCTGGAGGGTCTTGACGCGGCTCTGCACTTGGCGGGCTTTGGAGGCCTTGTAACGGAATCGATTGATGAACCGCTCCACCTTGGCTACCTCACGGGCTTGGTTCGCGGCGGCGGCTTCTATCCGCGCCAAGCGTTCCTCGCGGGCGACCACGAACTCGGCGAAACCGCCCACGTACTCGAGCGCAGTGCCTTCGGCTAGCTCCACAACTCGGTCGGCGATGGCGTCGATGAAGTCGCGGTCGTGACTGACGAACAGCAGAGCACCGGGCCACGCCGCGAGCTGTTGTTCGAGCCAGGCGACCGAATCGACATCTAGATGGTTGGTTGGCTCGTCGAGGATCAACACGTCGGGTTTAGCCAACAGCAAGCGAGCCAACGCGACGCGCATGCGCCAACCTCCGGACAGCTCACCCACGTTGCGTTCAGCGTCGCCTTCGGCGAAGCCAAGTCCAGCGAGCACCTTTCGAGCATCTGCTTCGAGGGCGTAACCACCCATCGATTCGAAACGGCTCTGCGTCTCCCCGTAGTTGTCCAGAATCTTGTCTTGGTCTTGGTCAGGGTCGCCCATCAAGGTTTCGAGTTCGTTGAGGCGATCAGCGAGGATTGCCAGCTCGCCCGCCCCGCTTACTACTTCGGCAAGTACTGTTCTTTTGGAGGTGTCAACAAGATCTTGTGGCAGATAGCCCAGGGTCATGTTTCGGGGTTTGGTGACCGAGCCGGCGTCGGGCCGGTTCGTGCCCATGAGGATCTCAATAAGCGTGGTTTTGCCCGTCCCGTTGCCGCCTACCAAAGCGATCCGTCGACCGGCTGTGAGCAGCAGCGTTACGTCGCGAAAGAGTTCACGAGGGCCATATGACTTGGCCAAACCCGACGCGGTGAGCATCGAACTTCAGCCGAAGAAATCATCCAGTGCCGATTCAGCACAAGATGCGATGCCTGCGTTGGGTGCTTCGCCTTCAAGCCGGCTCAGCCAAGTCACCGAGGCGTAGCCGGCCATCACGGCACCGGTGTCGTCCTCGGTCGGAGTATCGATCGGGTCTCCCCAAGACATGTCAACGGTGAAAGTGCCGTCGTGTCCTGGTTTGGAGACAAGCGATGCCGAAGCTATTGAGCGTGGCGGAGCGGAGCAGACTTTTGTGCGCTTCCATCCTTCCATCTCCGCGGCGGGCCGGTTCGGCACATTGATGTTGATCACGACCGGGTCGGTCGGGAGGTCGGTGATCAACTGTTGGACCACGACCGCGGCGATGTCGGCGGCACCTTGCCAGTTTTGGTTGGCGAGCATGGCTTCCCAGCCTTGGCCTTCAACGCCCCAGTTGTCGATTGACTGGCTGACAGCGACCGCGTTGATGCCACCGTTGCGAGCGGTGAGGCACGCTCCGACCGTCCCAGAGTGGTAGACGCTTCGTCCCACGTTGGCACCGGGGTTGATGCCTGAGACGACGAGGTCGATGTCGCCGAAAGCGCCGAGACGCCCGAACATGGCACACAAGGCGGGCGCTGCGGAGACCGACCACGCTTCGTCGACACCCTCGATCTGGGTGCGATGCACTTCGGGCTCCATGTGCCAGATGGAGCCGATCGCGGCACCGTATCCAGAGTATTCGGAGTCGGGTGCGGCGATGATCACATCGCCGAAGGGCCGCATAGTCCTGGCGAGTACATGCAGACCGATCGAATCAATACCGTCGTCGTTGGTAACCAAAATGCGCACCGCACGACCCTATCGGCGCCCGTCATCGCGCCGTCGCCCTGAGCGGAGCAACTGGCGAGCGGCGGCTATCGATCCTGCATGAAAGGGAAGTCTCGGCGGACCCGGGCCACAACCGCGGATGAGACTTCAGCACAAATGGTCGTTTCCACCTCTGGCGTAGCTTCGACGATCTCCCCCAAGGGATCGATGATGCGGCTGTCGCCTGAGTAGTCGAGGCGCCCAGCCGATCCGACCCTGTTGACTCCCACGACATACGCCTGGTTCTCGATTGCACGGGCCCTCAGCAGCGTCATCCAGTGCAGGCGGCGGGCCTTGGGCCAGTTGGCCGGCACGATGAAACAGTCGGTGGTGGCGGCGTTGTCCCAGAACAAGTCGGTGAAACGCAGGTCGTAACAGATCAGCGGGGTCACTTTCACGCCTTCGATGTCGACCGTGACGGTGCCGCGTCCAGCGGCGTAGTGCTGATCTTCTTTGGCGTATGTGAAGGGATGGATCTTGGAGTAGCGGTGGTCCTCCCCGTTGGGTCCGGCGAGCAGTAGACGGTTGGTCGGCAGGTCGTAGCCGTCGGTGTGTTCCGGGAACGATCCTGTGATCCAAACGCCCGTTGTAGCCGCTGTCTCGTGCATGAAGGTGGCCGTGGGGCCGTCCGGGGTTTCGGCTATGTCGGCCGAGTTCATCGAGAACCCCGTGGACCACATTTCGCTGAGCACCACCAGCGACGCACCTTGAGCAACCGCTGATTCGATCTGCGGACGCAGGCGCTCAAAGTTGCGTTGCGGAGCTTCCCATTCAATGTCGTGTTGAATCGCCGCTACCAACATCAGCTCGCTCCTGCTGCTGGTTGGCCGAGCTGTTGGAGTCGTCGGCTTGCTTCGTCGAGTACTTCATCCCGCTTGCAGAAGGCAAAGCGCACCAGCAGTCGGCCGGCCTCGGGATTGTCATAGAAGACCTGCGTCGGAACCGCCACCACACCGCAACGTTTTGGTAGCGACATACAGAAGTCGATGCCGTCGGTCTCGCCCAGCGAGGCGATGTCGGCGGTGACGAAGTACGTGCCTTGGGGAACGATCACATCGAATCCGGCCGCATCGAGCCCGTCCACGAGCCGGTCACGTTTCGACTGCATCTGCGCTGTGTAGCTGTCAAAGAAATCGTCACCTAAACGAAGCCCGACCGCGACCGCCGGTTGCAACGGCGCGCCGCTCACGAACGTCAGGAACTGTTTGGCCGTGCGCACTGCGTTGATCAACTCCGCTGGGCCACACGCCCAGCCGATCTTCCAACCGGTGAACGAGAAGGTTTTTCCGGCAGACGAAATCGTGATGGTTCGCTCTGCCATGCCGGGCAACGTAGCCAGCGGTATGTGTTCGGCGTCGTCGAACACGAGATGTTCATAGACCTCGTCGGTCACCGCGATGACATCGTTCTCGATGCAGATCCGGGCGATGACTTCCAGTTCTGAGCGAGAGAAGACCTTGCCAGTCGGGTTGTGCGGCGAGTTGAGCAACATCAGTTTCGTGTTGGGCGTGAACGCGGCTTCAAGTTCATCAGGGTCGAACGCGAAGTCGCGACCTCGCAGTGTCACAACCCTGCGCCGCGCGCCACTCATGGCGATCCCGGCCGCGTAAGAGTCGTAGTAGGGCTCGAAGGTGACGACTTCATCACCTGGTCCCGTCAACGACAGCATCGCCGCAGCCAGTGCTTCGGTTGCACCGGCGGTGATCAGCACTTCGCTGGCTGGGTCGAATCTCTGGCCACGGAACCGGAGCCGATGCTCAGCAACTGCGGTGCGCAGCGGTTCAATACCCGGTAAAGGCGGATACTGGTTGTGACCAGCCTTTATAGCGTCGATGGCGGCTTGAGACACGGCGACGGGACCATCGGTGTCCGGGAACCCCTGCCCGAGGTTCACCGATTCAGTCTCAATCGCAAGTGCCGACATCGCCGTGAAGATCGTGGTCCCGAACCCCTGTAGGCGTTCAGTCAGATACGGCACCGGTTCCACCGCCGCGATCCTAGTGCTTGCCAAACAGCGACCTACTCTCCGCCGACTGTCGGACCAGCCGAGTTCATTCAGTTCTCTCGTCGGAACCGGTTTGGCCGTGGCATATGGCCTCGATCAATTCCCACACGGTGCTACTCGGGTTCGACCGCGGAGCGGAGTCGTCGAGATCGTGCTTCCTGTCCAGTGCCTGTGCCCTTGTCCGCGCGGAATTGAATGTTGTTTCAAGCTGGCCCAGCGCGACGTGTGTCAACCTCTTTTCGCATCCCAGCAGTTCCTCAGAGCGCTGCTGCGCATCATGTCGGTGAATGAACGCAGTCTGATCCACGAAGTGAAGCATGAACCACAGTTCGATACAGGGATTCGTGTGCGCGACACGGATGTCGCTTGAGACGGCACGAATCACCGCCGCGTCGAACTCTTTGTGCTCGTCGCGATCGAAGACGCACCAGTATTCGTCAAATGCCCTACCACGCCCGCGGCGTTCCTCGCGCAGGTCGTCCTGACGTCGCTTGATGGCTCTGTCGACTAGTTGTAGTGGGCCGCCGTGAAAATCGTCGATCACGACGACGACATGTTGTCGGTGGTTGCGGTGCCAATACTCGACGTAGTCCGGTTCGGTGGCTTGCCCCTCGGTAGAGACGTATATCTGCTTCTTGGCACTGACTGGAGCAGACTTGGCTTTGCGTGGGCTCCTTCTTGATCGGCTGCGCGTCAAGATGACCTCGTCGCTACCTGTTCGACCGCATTACTGAAGCCCCCATCCAAGAGGATCGGCCGAGCGCCATAGCGGCCTTCCATGTAGCGCTTGGCGACGGCTTCGTTCTTGCGGGGCCCTAGGTCCGCGAGTGGAAAAAGTTGTGTGCTGCCATCGTTCAACTTCTCCGTGAACCAGATCTGATCTCGACCAAGCAAACGGCCGTCAGCACTGTCCCCCATAAGCGCCGGGTCGTGGCTATTGAATACCAGTTGAGCCGCCTTCGGGTTCGTTTCTCGTTCTTGGAAGAGTAGGACGATTCGCCGAACGAGATCGGGGTGCAGGCTCGCGTCGAGTTCGTCGACCAACAGAACGGATCCATTCTCTAAAGCTTGTCGCACAGGACCGACAAGTCCGAACCAGACCAATGTCCCCAGCGACTCCTCGTCGGTATCAAATTCAACATCTCCAGCCGATCCGCTGTGCATCAGACTGACCGATTCAAGTTCCTGCATCTCGAGACCTCCAGACTCGGGTGGCTCATCCTCGGCGCCGGCAAGAATTCGTACAGCGCGTTGCAAACGTTCCTGCATCGCCGGATCGGGCGCGCGTTTCTTGGCATCGGCGATACCGAGATCCGCCGCCCACAGCAACTCCAAGACGGCACGCCGATGGCTGTCGTCGTCAAGCATTTGCGTCGTGACGACTTGCCGCCACGGCCGCGACCTCGCTTGGGCGTAACCTAGGTTGTGAGCGAACCAGTCCCGTAGAGGCGTCAGTTGCGGGTGTGCAGCTGTGGCAGCGGTGGAAAGGTAGAGCGCGTTGGGACGCAAGATGTCACGGGCAGCGCGGCTGCGCGCCTTGTCGATAGCGCCAAACTCGACCGTATCGGCCTCACGATGGAAGAGCATCGCTGATCTGCCCTTGGGACGGTGGTACGCCCACTCCTCAACTACCCGCTTGTCCTCAATTACGTATCCGTACTCGTGCTGCACGCCAGCAAGCACGATGTCCACCTCGTATCGCGAGGGTTCACGACTTGACTGCTCATCGAGCCGAAATGGCCAGCGCGGGATCCGTCCCCCAGGCTCGCCGGAACGAAACGAATGCAGGACATGGTGTCGCATGTCGTCCATTGCTTCAAGCAGGTTGCTCTTTCCTGACGCATTGGCTCCGAACAGCCCAGCCGCGCAAAGGACGCGCAGAGGGGTGCCCCCCTCGCGCCAAGGGATCTCGCGTACGAACTGCGCCTCCGCCATCGGCGTGGCCAACAGCGAAAGGTGGAGTTCGTCTCGAAACGAACGAACATTCTCCGCTCGGAAACTCAGTAGCACTGATGGGCTCAGAGCAGCTTCATTAGTAGACATAGCAGAATTATCGCAGAAAAACAGCAAATCTACACATTAAATTGATAGAAACTTAACGCTAGAGGGTGGCGAGGAGTTGCTCTCGGAGCTGGCGTTTCACGAACTTGCCGTTGGCGTTCTGTGGTATCGGCTCATCGACGAACCAGACGTGCTCGGGCCGCTTGAACTTGGCGATAAGCGGTGCCAGGTGGGCGGCTAGTTCCGATTCGTCGAGAGTGGCGCCTTCTGCCAAGTAGATCGCTGCGCCGACAGTCTCACCGAGCCGGTCGTCGGGAACACCGAACACGGCAGCCTCGGCCACATCAGGGTGTTCGTAGATAGCCGCTTCGACCTCAGCGCAGTAGACGTTCTCCCCGCCGCGCAACACCATGTCTTTGACCCGGTCGACGATGTGAACGAACTCATCCTCGTCGATATATACGATGTCGCCGGTACGAAACCAGCCGTCACGGATGGCCTCGGCGGTCGCTTCTGGGCGGTTGATGTAGCCCTTGACGACCGCAGGTCCCTTAACGCACAGCTCCCCGCGTTCGCCTGTGGGCGCTTCGTTGCCGTCAGCGTCCAGCACCCTGTACTCGAAAGTCGGCATGACAAGTCCAGCAGAGGTTGGCCGAGCCGAAAAGAAATCGTTGCTCACAGCGGTGATAACGCCGCTGGTTTCGGTGAGTCCATAGCCGGTCGCCGGCTTCACGTTTCCGGGTGTGTTGTCGATCTTTTCGACGAGGTCTGGTTGGATGGCCGCACCCCCGCCGCCCAACGCAGCCAAGCTGGATGTGTCACGGGTTTGCCAGTCCGGGTGTGCCAACATCTCGCGGGCCATCGTCGGCACGCCGGTGAACATGTTGACGCCTTCGCGTTCGATCAACTCGATCGCTCGAGCGGTGTCCCAGCGATACATCATCACCATCTTGCCGCCGGAGATGGTTGCTGGATGAAGCACACAGTTGTTGGCGGTGACGTGAAACAACGGCGTCGGCACCATGATGACCGCCTGGCTGGGTTCGTCGCCTTCGTTGCTTTCGCCGGGCGTAGCCGGAGCCGCGGAGTCGCCTTGGTTGCTTTCGCCGGGCGTAGCCGGAGCCGCGGAGTCGCCTTCGTTGCTTTCGCCGGGCGTAGCCGGAGCCGCTGAGTCGGGTTGGTCGTTTGCAGCGAGTTTGGCGGTTGCCATCGAGGCGACGGTGTTGGCGAAGGCAAGGTGTAAGACGTTGTGCACCGAACCGCGATGGGTCAACTGTGCACCTTTGGGAAAGCCGGTCGTGCCCGAGGTGTAGAAGATGCATATGTCATCGTCGGGAGCTATCTCGGCGGGCGGAAGATCATCTGGCGCGCCCGAGACGACGACATGGTCGTCCCACCGCGAAGCGTCGTCGGGCAGTTCACGTTCGCTGCGCACCGAAATAATGTGCAGCGGCGCTTCGGCCCGCACTGCCGGGAGCACCTCAAGTACCCGTTCGAGCCGTTCGTCATCGGCGATCAAGACCTTTGGACGAGAATCGTTGAGGGCGTATTCGAGTTCGGACGCTGTCCACCAGGCGTTGACTCCCACCGCAGAAGCACCCACTACGATCGTTGCCCAATAGGCCAAAGCCCACTCTGGGTAGTTGCGCATGGCGATCGCTACCCGGTCGTTGGGACCGACTCCGTGCTCGTTGACCAAGTAATGGGCCAATGACCGAACCATTGCATGGGCTTCGCCGTAGGTGATGGTCTCGTCTTCAAACACGATGTAAGGCCGATCAGCAAATTGAGCTGACAGCTCCCAAACAAATCGCATATTGGGTGGGGCGGTGTCGAAGACCCGCATCGGCATGCCCCGAACCTCTTGAGTTGACCATGAGAAGGGGGAACCCTCCGCGGTTAGTTCCGCCCACGTTTGCTTGAGTATCTCGATCACGGGGTTATTGATAGCGCACTCAGGGAGTGTCTGCCTACCTGCAACACAGGCCATAGGCTTCGGGCTATGGCCGAGGGCGCAAAGTTCTTCAGGGTTGGCGACGAAGTCGCTGCGGCGTTGGCGGGGCATCGGCGGGTTGTGGCTCTTGAGTCCACCATCTTCAGTGGGTTGGGTTTGCCGTCGCCAGCCAATCGCGAGTGCCTGGATCGTTGTGTCGCCGCGGTTCGCGATGGGGGCGCGGTCCCGGCACTTACTGCGGTGATCGACGGCGTGGCTGTCGTTGGTGTTGACGAAAGAGACCATGAACGTGTGCTGGCCGGTACGCACAAGGTTGCGGCCCGTGATTTGGTTAGTGCGGTATCTGGCGGCCTTGATGTGGGAGTTACGACCGTGAGCGGCTCGCTGACTTTGGCGGCGCGTGCGGGGATCGAAGTCTTTGCCACAGGCGGGATCGGAGGAGTTCACCGCGGAGCTGAAGTCACTGGTGACGTGAGCCATGACCTTGTTGCCTTGTCCCGCCACCCGGTGGTGGCAGTGTCCGCTGGTGCCAAGGCCTTTTTGGACTTGGCACGCACTCTCGAATATTTGGAGACCTTGGGTGTGCCAGTAGCAGGTTGGCAAACAGATCGCTTTCCCGCGTTTTACGTGCGCGACAGCGGGCTTGACGTTCCGACTGTGGTCAACAGCGGCGACGAGGTGGCAGCCATGCTGCGAGCCGCGGCAGCCGTTGGTCATCCGGGCGGTATTCTCGTGGCGAATCCGATACCGGTGGGCTCAGAACTTGACCCTGAGCCGATCAACCGCGCGCTTGACTCGGCGCTTGCCCTCGTAGAGCAGCAGCATTTGCGCGGTCCGGCGGTTACTCCAGTGCTTCTCGACGCGATCGCCGCGGCGACCGATGGTGTCAGCGTCGAGGCCAACCTGGCATTGGCCCAAGACAACGCCCGCGTCGCTGCAGAGATCGCCGCGGCGCTAGCTCTATGAGCCGGTAGCGTGCCGGGGCAGTGAAGCCCGACGATATTTTGCTCACCTTGATGGCTGATCCGTCAGCGATAGCTGATCCGTACCCGCTGTACCGGCAGCTTCGCGAGACGGCACCGTTGTTTCGTACGCAAGCAAGCGGCACCTGGGTGATTTCTGGATTTGAGAACGCCAGAAACTTGTTGAGAGATCCCCGCTGCGGCAGTCCACCGGACCAGGGTTCCGTGGGACCGGTGTCGATCGACGGCAGTCCTCGTCGGGAGTTTGACCGTGACACCGTTTCAATGTTGTTCTTGAACCCACCGGACCACACACGAATTCGGGGTCTTGTCAGTCGGGCGTTCACACCACGGAGAGTTGAGCGGTTGCGTCCAGAGGTGACGGCCATGACCGATGAGCTCCTCGATCAACTTGGTGGGAGCGGTGACTTTGTCGACAACGTGGCTTTCCCGCTACCGGCAAACGTGATCAGTGCACTGGTGGGTGTGCCGCAAACCGACCGTGATTGGCTTCGGCCTCTGATCGCTGATTTGTCCGCCTCGCTTGAGCCGGTCTCAAGCAGCGAAGAGCTCGACAGAGCAGAAGCAGCGGCTCTGCAAACCCGGGCGTACTTGGCTGATCTGATCAAGATTCGGCGAGCTGATCCTCAAGATGATCTGCTCACTGGTTTGATCCAGGCCAGCGACGGGGAAGACCGCTTGAGCGAGAGCGAAGTGATATCCAACGTGTTGTTGATTTACGCCGCTGGTTTTGAGACGACCACACAGTTGCTTGGCAACATGGTGCGAGCCTTGGTGGCTCACCCCGACCAGTTGCAGTCGTTGCGAAACGATCTTTCTCTGATCCCAGCCGCGGTAGAAGAGGTGTTGCGCTACGACCCGCCTGTCCAAGTTGATGGGCGTTACCTGTTTGCAGATATTGAGGTCGGTGACATCACTATCCCGGCAGGTTCAACAACGCTCATGCTGCTAGCCGCAGCGAACCGCGACCCGTATGTCTGCACCGATCCTGACCGCTTCGACATCACCCGCAGCGATACCCCCCTGTTGTCGTTTGGATCTGGTATCCACTTCTGCCTCGGCGCGGCACTAGCTCGGCTTGAGGGACAAGTAGTGCTTGAACGTTTGCTGAGTCGTTATCAGAGCTGGGCTGTTACCGAAGAAGTGTGGCGACACCGCATCACCATCCGTGGCGTCGAGCGACTGACAGTCGAATTTCAGTAGCCCTTCCAATTTGGTGTTCGGCGTTCACGGAAACTGGCGACTCCTTCTTCAGAGTCAGCGGTGTAGGTGTTCAGTTCCACTGCCAGTGCTTCGTTTTGGGCCATCTTGGCTCTGTCGCTATCGAGGCTCTGGTTGACCAGCCATTTGGTGAAACCGAATGATCGGGTCGGGCCGGCCGCGAGCCGTTCGGCCCATTCGCTTGCCGCGGACTCCAGTTCATCGTGGCTGACCACTTTGTTGACCAGTCCCCATTCGAGTGCTCGGCCGGGAAGTAGGTCCTCGGCAAAGAGCATGAGTTCCATGGTGCGGCGCACTCCGATGATACGCGGCAACAGCCACGGTCCGAGCGCATCAGGCACCAGACCTCGGCGAGCAAAAACCTCCACGAACTTGGCCTTCTCAGAGCAGATCACGAGATCACAGGCGAGGGCGAGATGCGCGCCCATTCCGGCTGCCGTGCCGTTGACCGCGGCGATTACCGGAACTTCACAGTCCAAGATGGCGGGGAACAGCGTGTATTGCCCGTCGAGCATCATTTGACGCGGGTCACCGATCACCCGCTCGGGTAGATCGTCGGCCCGATCGGTTTGGTAGCTGTGGGTGAGGTCGGCACCGGGGCAGAAGAGCTTGTCGCCGGTAGCGGTCAACACGACTGCTCGCGCACGATGGTTGGAGTTGAACTCCTTGAAAATGTCGCGGAGCCGGTCTCGGCACGGAGGGTTGAGCGCGTTGCCGACTTCGGGACGGTCAATGGTCACCCACGCCACCTTCCCTCGATACTCCAGGCGGACTTGTTCTTCGAGCGGGCGATCATCGGCCATGGATTCACAGTAGCGACCAGCGTGGGCCTCTGGTCGCATTGGCTACCGATCAGCGTCGGATTGGCGCGATGGCGTCGGGGGCAGGATCATTTGCAGTATGGCCAACACCGATATCACCGGATTCTGGAAAATTGCCGAGGCGGACCCTGGTCACCTCGCGCTTGTCGACCCGGATCACAACCAGATGACCTACGGCGAGTTGTCTGAACTCACCAACAAGATTGTCCATGGCTTGCGGGCCGCCGGGCTGAAAACGGGTGATCAGGTCACGACTGTGCTGCCCAACAGCTTTGAGCAGGTCGCAGTGTGCCTTGCAGCATTTCAAGCGGGTTTTTATGTTACGACGATTAATTGGCATCTTGTTGGGCCGGAGATCAGCTACATAGTCAACGATGCCGAGACGAAGGCGCTGATCGTGTCGAACCGTTTCGAAGCTGAGGTTGGGCGGGTGCTCGGAGATTGCCTAACTCCCGCATCCAACCGATTCTCGGTGGGTCCGGTGGAAGGGTTCAGGCCCTTCGGTGATCTGATCGATGAACAGTCAGGCGAACGTCCCGATGATCTCTACCCCGGCTCCTACATGTTTTACACCTCGGGCACCACTGGGCGTCCCAAGGGTGTGCGTCGCGCCTTGGCCGATGGGGATGTCGACGAGATCTCCGCAGGCTCCGGCGGGTTGTTCATGCTCTTTGGAACGATGCCGCATGACGACAATGTGCAGATCACCCAGGCGCCTACCTATCACACCGCTGTCAACAACTGGACCACCATGTCGCTGCACATGGGTCACACCGTGATCCTCATGGATCGCTGGACCCCTGAAGGTCTGTTGGAGCGAATCGAGCGTTATCGGGTAACTCATTCACACATGGTTCCGACCATGTTCAACCGGCTATTGCAACTCCCTAATGAGGTTCGAGAAGCCTACGATGTCTCGTCGCTACGCCGCATGGTTCACGCCGCGGCACCATGCCCGATCGAAACAAAGCGCAAGATGATCGAATGGTGGGGCGACTCCGTCTGGGAGTACTACGCGGCGACCGAAGGAGGCGGCACCATCGTCGGGCCCCAAGAATGGCTCGCCAAACCCGGCACAGTTGGAAAGCCCTGGCCCGGCGCTGAGGTGATCGTTGTCGACGAACAGGGAAACGACCTGCCGCCGTTTGAGTCCGGCACCGTCTACATGAAGATGCCGGGCAACCTCTTCGAATACAAAGGCGACAAGGAGAAAACCGAGAAGAGCCGCCTGCGAGGTTTTTTCACGGTCGGCGATATCGGCTATATCGACGATGACGGGTTCTTGTTTCTCAACGACCGAGCTAACGACATGATCATCGCCGGCGGAGTCAACATTTATCCCGCGGAGATCGAAGGGGTGCTGGTGCAGCACGAAGCGGTCGCCGATGTGGCTGTGTTCGGGATCCCCAATCCCGATTCGGGCGAGGAGATCAAGGCGGCTGTCGAGCTGGTGGCCGGTTGGGAACCCAACGACGAAACCACTGACAACATCATGGGTTGGCTCAGCGGTCAGATTGCCAAACAGAAATTGCCGCGGTCGATTGACTACACGACCGAGATGCCCCGCGACCCCAACGGCAAGCTCTACAAACGCCGACTAAAAGACCCCTACTGGGCAGGACACGCTGGCAAGATCGTCTAGAGTTCGGTGCCCGTTGGTGCTCTGTGATCCGAGCAACGCTGGGCTCGGGGTGAACTCGACGGGTAGACGGCTAATGCTGTCGACGAGGTTGGTGCGGAGTCGTTCGACGTCTCCGACCAGGTGAATGTCGGGGATCCGTTTGGCCAGTTCTTCGAAGATGATCTTGATTTCTAGTTTGGCGAGGTTCGCGCCGAGGCAGAAGTGCGCGCCACCGGCACCGAAGGCCATGTGGTGGTTGGGGATGCGTCCTATATTGAAGGAATCTGCCGTCGGCCCGAACTCCGCCCTGTCGCGGTTTCCGGATGGATACCACAACAGAACTTTCTCGCCAGCAGCGATGTGTTGACCACCGAGTTCGGTGTCAGCTGTGGCGGTGCGCCTGAAAAAGTTGACTGGACTGGTGTAGCGCAGTACTTCGTCGACCATCGTGTCGGATAGTTCGGGGTGCGCTAACCAGCGTTGCCACTGATCTGGATGGTCGAAGAAAGCGATCATGCCTTTGGAAATGCTGTTTCGGGTGGTTTCGTTACCCGCAACGATCAACAGAATGAAAAAGAGGTCCCGCTCAGTTTCAGTCAGCTCTACCTTTGAGCCGTCCTCCATGGTCACCACAGCTTCGGTGAGCTTGGTCCACAGGTCGTCAGCGGGTTCTTGGCGTTTGCGTTCGGTCAGACCGTGAGCGTAGATCCCCATTTCGAACAGGGCAGCGTAAGCATCGTCTATGTCGTCGGAACCACCGACCGCTCGGTTGCTCCATTCAAACAACATGGCTCGATCTTCTTGGGGCACACCGACGATCTCAGCGATTGCAATCAGAGGAAGTTCTGCGGCTACCTGTGTAACGAAGTCACACGAGCCGTGCGGAGTTATCTGATCGAGGATTGTGGTGGTGCGCAACCGGAACGCGTCGGTGAGACGGTGCACTACACGCGGTGTAAACCCCCTGTTGACCAGTTTGCGATAGCGAGTATGCGCGGGCGGGTCGGTCATCACCATCTGCAGGCCGGGACCTTGTATGGGTTCTTGGTCGTTCAACGTGATGCCGCCGCCGCCGCCGCGGCCGGGGCCTGTTTGGTGGCTGAAGAGCGTGCCGGATCGGTGCACCTGTTGGATGTGTTCATAGGACGTCACGCACCAGAACGGTTCGTTGTCGGACCGCTCATTGGCAGGGTGTTGCCAAACGGGGGCGTTTTCACGCAGGAAGCCGAACCAGTCATGAGGGCAACGTTCAGCGAAAACGCCGAGATCGGTGAAGTCAATGTCTTCGAATCGAACGTCGGGTGTTGTCTGGGTAGTAACGGCCATGCGCTTGGTGTACCTTCCTGGGAACCTTCCTGGGAACCTTCCTGAGAACCTTCCTGGGAAGTATTGTACCTTCCCAGGAAGTAATGTCAACAGTCTTCCTGGGAAGTTATTTTCAAAGTCTCGATGTGCGAGCTATCTCTTTGGGGCGAGCAAAGGAACCGGGCTAGCCTGCAAACGTGCCCGATGAAGCATCAGATGAGCTAAGCCCCGAACTGCTGGACTCGTTGCGTCCGTTTGCGGGTGAGCGACAGATGCGGTCGGCTGGTGACCATAGCTGGAGCACCGCACTGGAATCGTTGGCTCCTATGGTGGGTGAGCGACACCGCGCAACCTTCGTAGTCTTGCTATGGGCATTCAGAACTGGCCGTCAACTTGAAGCCTTGTTGTCAGACACCCTGCTGGACGAAGGTCTCGACACTTCAGAGTTCACCCTTTTGAGTGCACTTCGTTTAGAGGGCCCGCCCTACCGTCTCGCTGCCGGCGAGATCGCTGATCGACTGGTGCAAACAACAGGAGGTACGACGAAGACCATTCGTCGCCTTGAGGATCGCGGGTCGATTCAACGTATCGCTGATCCCGACGACAAGCGTCGGGTGCTCATTGAACTGACCAGTGCAGGCGCGGAACTCGCCCGCTCGTCTTTGGAGTTGGTGCTGGACGCGTTCGATCTCGACATTGGAGAAATCGACGTAGCAGAGCGCACCGAACTGGGCGTTCGGATAGCTCGACTCTCCGAAGAACTAAGTGAGCGAGTCCGCCGCCGCTAGACACACCAGGAGCAAGCTACTGATCCCGCTATGACCTTACAGATCTGGGTGCTGGGCGTTGAGACCTGATAGTTCGGCTAGTTCGTGAGTTCGTTGCTGAACTTCGGCAACAGCGCTGCGAAGGTCGGGGAGATCCCGTTCAATTGGCCGGTCTTCACGGAGGAACACAAACACCATCCGTTCGACTGTCAACCCGGTGGCGGTTTCTAGGGCGGCGACGTAGCTTGCCCCTTGAAGCCGGTAGCGGTCGAGTTTGGCGGCGATGTCGTCGTCACCGTCGACATGATCTGTTTTCCAGTCGACAACAACAAGACCAGAACCGTGGCGGTAGAGAAGATCTATGTAACCCTCCACCAGGCAATCGCCAACCGTTGCCGCAACCCAGACTTCCCGCCAGCGTTCCGTGGCCGAGGCTTGTTTGGCTACCTGCGAATCGATGGCAGTTCGGGCTACTCGCTCGACTGTTGCTTGCCGATTGCTGACCCCTTCGGCTGCTGCCTGGGCGACGGCGGCATCGTGCAGTCCGTCGCCTGTGGCTAGGTCGATTACTTGCAGAACCCCGTGCACCGCGCGGCCGAAGGCGCTCCCATAGCGCCCCTTGAGCCAAGGTGGAAGATCCAGGTTGCGGACAAGCTTGTTGAGCCCCGGATCAGTTACCTCTGATACCTGCCGTGCCAACGTGGTGGCGGACACAACAGTGCGCCGCCGCGCCGCCGTGGTCGCTTCAGATCGTCTGGCGATCCATTGATCCTTGTCGACCAACGGTGCTCGGCTTGCCCACTTGAGGGGTTTCAACCCGGTTCGTGAGGGAACAAAAGGTGTAGACGATCCGGAATCCAACGCGTGCCCCGCGAGCACTGTTGCGCTCGTCGTGAGTTTGCGGCCCTCGCCGGGTCGATGCAGGCAGACGATCAGATGGTCGCGAGCACGGGTAGCGGCCACGTAGAGCAGGCGCAGTCGTTCATGTCGGTCCATCGTGTCGTTGAACGGTTTCCATTCGGCATAGCGTTCTGATGCGACCCTGCTCGACACCTTCAACAAGGCGGGTTGTCCAGGCGGGAAGTGCACCGCGGGCCCGGATTGGGGACTGGTGAACCTGGTTGTCATCCCGGCCATCACGGTGATGGGAAACTCCAAGCCCTTGGAACCGTGGACAGTCATGATTCTGACGCTGTCATCGTCTGTCTCGGGAAGAACCGTTTCGGAGACGCGAGCGTTGTCGACTCCCTGTCTGCGTGCCCATTCCAAATAGGCGCGGAGGTCGGTTCCTCCCGCATCGGTCCACGCCCTGGCTTGGTCTACCACGAATCGCAAGCGCCGCCAGACGTCTCGCGGAGCTCCGGTGGCGACGGCGCTCTCCAACACCGCTCGCTCCCGGATTACGCGTTCAAGCAGTCCTGCAGGTGTGAGCCAGTGACGTTGGTCGTGGAGTTCCCCAAGGTGCGACAGCGCGTCGGCGACTGGGTGGCCTTGCTGGTCGTCGGTTATCCGATTGTGCAGAGAGAAGTGGCCTTCGTGTTCGAGACGCCATGTGGCCAAATCGTCATCACCACAGCCGTACACGAATGAACGCAAGGCGGCGACTGTGGCCAATTCGTCGGTGGGATCAGAGATCGCGCGTAGCGTCAGCATGAGTTCACGAACTTCTCGTGTTGCATAAACGAGGCTTGAAGTCTCAGCCCTGTAGGGAACGCCGTTTGCTTCCAGGGAGCGTTCCAGGCCGGCCAGGCTGATCCTGGTGGGCAGCAGAATGCAGATGTCACTGGGGCTGGCCGGTCGCCACCCTCCATCAGGGTCTTCGACGTTCCAAGGTGTGGTGCCTGCCAGAATCTCTGCGACTGTCGCGGCGACGTCGTCAGACTCCGCGCGGCGCAATTCGGCGGCGGTCATAGCGGCTGGGATGGGTTCTGCCCCCAGAATCGCCACGGCAGGGCCTGTGCTGTCGTTACCGAGGCGATGTGAAGACAACGGCGCATACTCGGGCTGGCTCTCGTCGGCCGCGATGATCAGCTTGGAGAAGACGTCGTTGATCCAAGTGATGATCGGTTCGGTAGTGCGGAAATTGACCGTCAGGGAGGCATGTTCACTGAAGTGTTCGCGGGCCGTGAGGTATAGGCGGATATCAGCTCGTCGGAATCGATATATCGACTGTTTGGGGTCACCGACAAAGAACAGTCGTCCGGGTTCCACCTCCAGGTCGGTCCATTCGAGATCATCCACGCGGTTTGCGGTGGTGGCGATGAGCACTGCGATCTCGATCTGAATTGGATCGGTGTCCTGGAACTCGTCGAGCAGAAGATGCGTGTATTTCTGGTGAAGCGAAGCCCGAACTTCGGCACCTAGCTCTTTGTGGCGCAGGAGTTGACGGGCCCGGACCAACAAGTCGTGAAACTGCAGACGCCCGCTCTGACGTCGTTCTTCCACTGTGTCGAGAACAAAACGACCGATACGTGCGCCGACATACGCGAGGGCGGCGGTTGTCACCTCGCTGACGGCTTCATCACAACGTTTGCCTAACTCCTTGACCGCCGTATGCACTTCGCCAACATCGATTTTCCAGTTCGTTGCTTTACCGGTGCGTCCCGGTTTGACCGCCCTGCCAGCGGCCGATCTTGTGAAACCCATATCAGCCGCGAGTGCCAACTCCTCAATATTGTCGAAGGCGTTGGTCAGCGCCTCTTGGTTCTCCGCAACCCGACGGAGATGCACGAACAGTTTGTCCGACGGGTCTGTGCAGAAGCGTTGAAATTCGAGCACCTCATCGAAGTCTCGGATCAGACGAGAGGTGTTGATTGGCTTGGGCTGAGGTGGGTTGAGATCAAGACGCTCCTCCACTAGGTCCCAGTTGTCGGACAATTGCAGGGCGAGAGATCGGAGGTGATCAAGTTTCACGCCGACGACTTCCAAGGACAGCAGAGATGGGCCCACTGATTGGTCTTCGAGAAAGTCGTCGAGGAATTGCTGCCATTGGTGCTCGAACTCGACTTGTGAGCCGATCTCATCGAGGACCTCGATGCCGGGAGGGAGTCCCGCCTCGACTGGATGCTCGGCGAGGATGCGCTGGGCGAAGGAATGGAGTGTGCCGACGGCGGCGCCGTCAAGCTGTTGGATCGCCGCTAGCGCAAGTGAGTTGTCGGACCTTTCGAATCGTTGCCGAATGCGGTCGCGTAACTCTGTCGCGGCTTTGTCGGTGAATGTGATCATGGCAATCGTTTCCATTGCCACCCCGTCTTGAAGAACCAATGCCTCGACCCGGTCAACTAGGGCTCGAGTCTTTCCGGTGCCTGCACCGGCCTCAACGAACAGGTTCACCGAGCGTTCAGTGCGTATTCGGTGCCGTTGTGTTTCGTCGGCTGGAGGGCGCACTTCGTCGGCAGGGGGACGTTCTTCGCTGTCCGCCGCGTGGATCGTTTTGGAGGCTTCAGGCGCGTCACTCATTGTCGCCTCCGTTGATCTCAAGATAGGGCAGCATTTCTGGGTCGTCGCTCTTGCGCAGCCAGTCCGAGTACTGGTGGGAGAGTCCCAGACCATCGGGTTCGCAGAAGTGACAGTCGACCCAGGGACGGAACTGTGGTGGTGCGGGGTGTGGGGGGAACAGCCCGGACTCGATGCACTCGATGATGTTGGTGATGGTGATCAACCCTTCGGCTTCCAACTCCGGCGTGATCCGATATCCATGAGGTTCGAACTCGCCTTTGCGCGTGACGAACCAGTACGAGCCTGACATCGGGGTATTGGGTCGGTTCAACAACTGCCGAGCGGCTAAGCCATAGAGCAGGAGTTGCAGGCTGGTGCCGTTCGCTAGAGGGTCTTCATGGAGGTTCTTGTAGTTTCTGGCGGAGCCGGTCTTGTAGTCGATCACCACCAGACTCCCATCAGCGTGTTCATCGACGCGATCAATGGCGCCCCGCAGCTTGATGGTCCGGCCATTGGGTAACGCGATGGCGATCGGGCTCTGATCGCTGGTGGGCAGACCGAACTGCAACTCAGAGGCGATAGGGCTGGTTTGACGGAATTTGCGTTGGTCGGAATCAAACTTGCTGAACCCACGAAGGTCATCCAAGAAAACCTGCTTGTCGCGTTGCCAATAGACCGCCCGCCCAACCAACCCGCGGTGCTCTAAGCGCTTGGCTTCTTCGATTCCGATTTCGATGAGGCGCGCAACATCGCTATCGCTCCAGGGTCTTTCTGGCGAAGGGAGAGTGTCGTCGGCGCGTGCTTCTTCGATCCAGCGCTCAATCACCGAATGGACGAGCGTCCCCAAGTCGAGAGGACTGATTCGATACTGCTCCTCGGGGTCCTCGACCGGGTTGATCCCGAGTACATGACGCAAGAAGTAGGCGTGCGGGCACCTCGCCCAAAGCTCGAGTCGGCTTGCCGAAGTCACTTCCCCCCTGGTCTTCAACGACTCCCGTGCGGCACCGCTGAGTTCGTGGCCGAGGTTGCCGTCGAAGCGCGTGAAGCGATTCGAATATCGATTCGCGATCAGCTCTACCCCACGGCTCAGTTCTCGGCGCTGCGTTACCGGCGGTGCTTCGAAGATGTCTTTGCCGTCCTCGGCCCAGTCGAGAAGCGCGCGCATGTCGTATTCCTGGTTGTGCGCTGGGAATGAGACGGCGCGCAAACCGGCGACGAAGGAAGGCACCTCAACGAGCCAGTCCCCGGTGCTGCGGGCGAGGTCTTCTGCGGTCGGACGCACCCCGTCGCGAGCTTGGCAAGAGTCGAGCAACCAGCGGCTGGGGGCTCGTTGTGCGTTCTTGCGAAGATCCCCGCGGGGAAAAGTAAAGAGGGTGTGTTTTGTGGCGGCCATTACGGCCAACAACGCTCGATGCGTGTCGTGTGTGCTGTCTGCACGGGTTGGAAGGCTGGGTCCAGCGACCTCCCGGATCTGATCGGGTATCAGCGGATCATCGCGTCGCCGTGCAGGCATTGTTCCCTCAGCAAGCCCCAGCACAATCACCCGTTCGAGTTCCAGTCCGACGGCTATGTTCACCGGTCCTACAAGCACACCCTGGCCGAACCTTCCATGAAGGCCTAGATCATCGGCGAGTTGGAGTTCCAAGGCTCTGCGGAAGGCGGCCACGCTGGGATTGGGGTCGATCCCGTCCAAGTCGCCGATCCGGGAGACAGCCGCGTCGATGCGCTCAGCGGCGGTTTTCTCATGAGCCGGCCATTTGTCGCGCGACGCCTCACTACCCAGGTAGGTGCGGATCAACTTTCGACACCAGCGGGCGATATCCGACCATGACTCGGCACTGTTTCCAGGCCTGAGATCAGATGCCAATCTGGTGACGAATGCCGCCAACTCCGATGCATCGTTGGCCTCTCTGTTCAAGCGTGCAACGCGCCACGCCTGCTCTTCGTCGTGCGCGAATCGTTTGGCGTCGTCATTCAGGTCGTCTACCAAGCGGGCCAGTCGAGCGCTCCACTGATCCAGTCCAGACACCACGCCCGCTGCCCGTGAGGCTCTTTCCCAAGCGGCCACCGGGATTTGCTTGTTGTCGGTTCGCCGAACCGGAGCGCTCGCCAACCAGGCACACACATCGTGCCGTGAAAAATCGTGATCGCTCAGTTTGAGCATACCGAGCAGTGCTCGACCCAACAGTGATGATTCGGGAGTGCGCACGGATTGCCCGAACCATTCGATGTCGGCCGCGTCGAAGGCATCGCTGACCATGCGGGCGTACGGTTCGTGACTGCCGTAGAGCACCGCACAGCGGTTGAAGGGTGCGCCTTCAAGTGACGCTTCCACGATGCTGCGCACCGCATGGCGGACCTCGTCGTCGGCGTCCGAAACGCTGAGAGCACGGTCTGCGACGGGCGCCTCGACGAAGGGCGGCGGTGACCACTCGACCCCGAACTGTTCGACTGCGAGCCGTACCGGGTCGTCGGCTTCGGGAGTGCCCGATGCTGCGGCGATGATCTGCATTTCGTGGTGGCTGCCGAGGGCTTTCAACAGACGGATGTGGTTGGTGCTCATCCGTTGGGGGAGAAAGAGAATCGCCGGACCCAGATCCGCCAGGGTCGAAGCCCCGGTTGAGATCGCTTTGATCGCTTCGTCCACCAGATCTCGTTCGTTGGAGTAATTGTTGTCGATCCGGTGGTTGACCGCGTGGAAGATGCGGATCACATCAGCGGTCCGAGTTGATCCCTCTGAGAGCAACTTGAGTGTGTCCGCCGGAATCTCGGAGAGGGCGCGATGAGCCTTTACTAGCGACCGTTCGGTTGCCGGGTGGGTTTGAACTCCCTCGAAACGGCCGGGTTCACTGCTGAGCACCGCTCGCATGGCACCGGCCAGGATTGGGGTGGAAATCGGCCGCTTTCCCGCCGCGGCCACAGCCGCGGATCCCAACAGTTCAGCAAGGCGGTAGGGAGTAAGGAAAGTGACCGCGGCGACCCCTCGGCGCTGCCCGAGTGCACGCCGAGCGGCGATGCCCATGTAGTTGGACGGCACGATGACACTGACGGGCCGAAGCGGATCGACCGCCTTGTAGTGCTCAACAGTGTGGGCGAGGGCGCTGTGTACCGCGTCCCCATAGCCCGTGATCTCAAGAGTTATTGGCATCAGGAGTCGATGGTACGCACGTTGTGTGACACCGTGGGGAATGATCGTGATTGATGCAATGAATGTGATCGGATCAGTGCCCGACGGCTGGTGGAAAGACCGTGATGGAGCGCTGGCCCGGCTCGTCGATGCGTTGGTGGCTTTCGACTTCGACGAATGGGTTGTGGTGGTCGCTGATGGTCGCCCGGTACCCGGTCTGCGTGCGGGCACGCGAGGCAATGTTGAACTGCGCTACGCAGGCCATTCGGCCCCCGATGCCGCCGACGATGAGATCATCGCGTTGCTTGTCGAATTGAAATCTGGGCTTGTCGAATTGAGATCTGGACTTGTCGAATCGAGGTCTGGAGAGGGTGACGACGTCGACCAGGACCCGGTGACTGTGGTGTCGTCCGATGCTGGGCTGATCACCCGAGCCGAACAACTCGGCGCCCGATCCCAGGGAGTTCGATCATTCCGCAAGCGCATCGGCTGGTGACAACCGGCCTAGTGGTCCGGCCGAAACAACGATAGGAGTAAGGACTCGGGGAGTAAATACTCTTATAATTGATCGCCCCACCGGACGACCCTGGCGAGAGCGTTGTGAACTACCGAGTAGAAGATCTGGCTGAAGCTGCCGATGTCGGTGTCGACACCGTCCGCTACTACCAGCGCCGCAAACTGCTCGCACCCCCGACCCGACAGGGTCGCATCGCTGTTTACAACGACTCCCACCTTCGTCGTCTGCGCCAAATACAGGACCTCTCCGACCGCGGATTCACGCTGGCTCAAATCAAGGAACTGTCAACCGGAGACGCCTCAGGGCTTCTTGCCGATCTGGCCGATCGTAACGCGCCCGACCCGGACCTCGACCGGGCCGAACTAGCACGGCGAGCAGAAGTCCCCGAGTTCATCATTGATGTCGTGGTTGGCGCCGGTTTGATCACTCCGAGCGGTGAGGGCGCTGAGCAGCGCTTCGGCCCCGACGCGGTCGAGATGCTCGTCGCAGCCCGCACGCTGGTTGCCACGGGCGTGAGTTTCGAAGAGTTGACCGCTTTGGCTATGCGCCATGCAACCCATGTGGAAGATGTCGTCGACGACTCGATTGAACTGTTCAAACAACACTCAGATCGTCAAGGCGGCGACCGCGAGGAACTCGTAGCCTTGCTCGCCCGCCTGGTACCCGTCGTTTCCGGTCTCGTGGCGCGGCACTTTGAACAAACCCTCGTAAGCCGTGCCCTCGCCCGTCTAGGGGACGATCCTGCAATGGGTGGGGGGACCATCGTTGTTGGCAGGCGGCTAGCTGAACGGCTGGATCCCGTGGCGGTGTTTGCGGCGTCTTCTGAGCACCACAGGACACTATGGATGCGCCCGGAGGCCGGTCTCTCTGTGGTAGGACTCGGCGCGGTCGAGACCATCGCCCCGGTCGGTGACGGACGCTTCTCGGCAACATCAGCGGCACGGGCAGCCCTCGCGGCGCGTACCCAACGGATCGGTCCGAGAAATGCCCCGGCTCCCGTTATTCTCGGAGGCTTCTCATTCTCGTGTGCAGACCAGTCCCCACCACCCGCTGAAGGGGAAACCACATTCCCCGACTGGACTGGGTTTTCAGATGCGCGTTGGGTGCTTCCCGAGATCACCGTCGTCGACCGGGCCGACGGCACCTGGCTGTTGGCAGCCGCCAAAGTGCGCGACGGTGAAGACGAAGCCGGCGCCGGCGCCGCACTCGACAAGCGCCTTGATGCTTTCACCGCCGACTTGCCAGCGCCTTTGAGTAGTCCCTTTGAAGTAGCTGCGGGCGAGGTCGTTGCCGACGACCAGAGCTATCTGAACCTTGTCGATGACGCCAATTCTGAGATCGCCCGGAATCAGTTTCGCAAGGTTGTGCTGGCACGGGTCCACGAAGAGGGCAACGTCGACTCCATAGACGTGTTGCATCGGCTCCGGCATCGTTACCGGAACTGCGCGGTGTTCTCCGTAGCGGTCGGCGACCGTCAGTTCCTGGGTGCGAGTCCCGAGCAACTCGTCGCCCTCGACGGCCCCGAGGTTCGTACCGAGGCGGTCGCCGGCACGGTTGGCATCGGCTCGACAACGGTGACCGATGAGGATTTGGCGGCCGAGATGATGGCTTCGCCAAAGACACGGGCCGAGCATCAGTTTGTGGTTGACGACATCATGGGACGTCTCGAAGCCCTTGGGTTGCAGGGCAAGTATCACCCCGAACCAGAGGTCATGCGCTTGGCTCGGGTTCAACACCTTCGCACGCCGATAACCGCACAGGTACAGCGGAGAACTGGTGGTGTAAGCGACATGGATGTGCTGCGTGTTGCCAGTGTCTTGCATCCCACACCTGCGGTTGCGGGTACGCCGACCGAGAAGGCGGTTGACTGGATCCTTGAGCGGGAAGGGTTTGCCAGGGGTTGGTACGCGGCGCCGGTCGGCTGGTGCGACCTGGATGGAAACGGAGAATTGTGTGTTGCGCTGCGGTCTGCTTTGGTGAGCGACTCGACCGCAGTGTTGTTTTCGGGTGCAGGCGTGGTGGCCGAGTCAATACCAGCCGAAGAGTTAGCCGAAACCGGTGTCAAACTTCGCGCCCTGCTTGATGTCATGGAGGCTTCAAGTGGCGACTGATCTTGTCTACGACACAGTGGCTTCGTTTGCTGCGGGGCTGGTGGAACACGGTGTGACCGATGTGGTGATCAGCCCGGGCTCGCGGTCAACGGCTTTGGCTCTTACCTTGCATGCCCAACCCAAGCTCCGCACCTGGATTCAGCTCGACGAACGATCAGCAGGATTCTTTGCGCTCGGCCAAGCCCGCCGCACGGGTCGGCCCTCGGTGCTGGTTTGCACCTCAGGCACCGCGGCGGCGAACTACTTTCCGGCCATCATCGAAGCACACCACGCGGGTGTACCGATGATCGTCTGTACTGCCGACCGCCCCCCTGAGTTGCGCGACTGGGGATCGCACCAAACCATTGATCAAGTCAAGATTTATGGTGCCACTACCCGTTGGGCAGCCGATCTGGCAGTCGCCGGTGAATGGTCTCCGACTCAGGGCCAGCTCGTCGCGCATCGTGCTGTGGTCTCGGCCACTGGGATCAACCCGGGTCCGGTCCATCTCAACTGGCCCCTGCGCGAACCGCTAGAGCCGCTTGCTGCGGTTCCGGTGGTTGAGACATCGGGCGCTGCTCCACCCAAGCTTGAGGATGGCTCACCCGACTCTCCGATTTTGGGGTCTCCGGTTTCGCCCGGCGGTGGTAGCGCGCTCGGCGATGGCGCCCTGGGGTCTCCGGTTTCGCCCGGCGGTAGTAGCGTGCTCGGTGATGGCGTCCTGGGGGCTCCGGTTTCGCCCGGCGAAGGCAACGCTCCCGGCAGAAGCGCTCCACTGGCAGCATTGAAGTCTTACGAACGGGGCGTGATCATCGTCGGCCCCGACGCGGCGGCTGGTCTCGAAGCTCAAAACGAAGTGGTTGCTGCGGTGATGGAGCTGAGTGCGGCGACCGCTTGGCCGGTTATCGGTGAACCGATCGCAGGTACCCGCCGTGCCCGCGGTGATTCGGCCGGGACCGTGATTGCCAACGCCGAGCATCTCCTTCGCCACGCCGATGTTGGCGAGGAACTGCGCCCTGATGTGGTGATTCGGCTCGGAGGGACCCCGACTACGAAACCCGTCCGGTTGTGGCTTGAAGCACACCGGCCCACCCATGTGGTCCTGATAGATCCGGCGAATCGCTGGAACGACGCCTCTTTTGTTGTCACGCGCCACTTAGCGGCAGACCCGGTGGCGGTGCTGACCGAAGCTGCAGGTGCGGTACGTCAAGGATCTGCCTGGTGTGAACGCTGGAAGGAATTGGATCTGATCGTTGACCGTGTCGTCACCGACGAAATCAGACGAGGCCCGCTGCTGAGTGCCCTGGTTACTTCGGTGTTGGCCGATGTGCTGCCCGATCATTCGTTGGTGATGGCCTCAAACTCCATGCCAGTGCGTGAACTCGACTCGTTTGTGAGAACCGACGGCCCTCGCATCGATTTCGTCGGCAACCGTGGAGCGAGTGGTATCGATGGGATCACCTCGACCGCATCGGGTCTGGCGTCACAACACGACGCTCCTGTGGTGCTCTACATAGGCGATATTGCGTTGTTGCACGATCTCGGCGCTCTGTTCGGTGTTGCTCGCAGCGGTCTGCACCTGACCGTCGTTTGTGTTGACAACAACGGCGGGGGCATCTTCTCGTCGCTTCCGATTGCGTCCCGTGGCGATGAGGTCGACTTCGAGACGCTCTTTCGAACTCCCCACGGACTCAATCTGGCCGGCTTCGACGGTGTTGGTGGAGTCCGCATCAGTGAGGTGACCTCAGCGGTCGAGTTTGCTGAGGCGCTGCGCTCAGCTTGTGGGTCTGAGACTCCTGGCGTGGATCTTCTGCTGATAGAAGTCGATCCCGATATCGACCTTGCTCAACACCAAGCCATAACCAGCGCAGTGAAAGATGCTGTTTCGTGAACCTGGTGACGGTGGCGTCAGGAGTGGACCTCTTTGTTGAGCGACGGGGTGTTGAGCGACGGGGGAATGGACCGCAGGTGGTGCTGCTGCACGGCTTCACGGGTGATGGCAGCACAATGCGGGGTCTCGCCGAGCGGCTGGAACCCGACGCTGAGGTGGTAATCCCTGACTTGGTCGGTCATGGTCGTAGCTGTTCTCCCGCTGACGAAGGGGACTATTCAATCGATTCGATGGCCACCCATGTCGCTTCGATTGGCGAGGGTTGTGCGAGCGACCGGTTCCATCTTGTCGGCTATTCGATGGGCGGCAGGGTGGCGTTGACACTTGCTTGTCGGCGTCCAGAGTTGTTGCGCTCGCTCACTCTCATTGGGGCATCGGCGGGCCTGTCCACCGAAGCTGAACGTGCCGACCGGCGGGAGTCCGACCAACAGTTGGCCGAGAGTATCGAGCGCGATGGTCTGGAGACGTTCGTGGACAAATGGATGGCAAACCCGCTATTTGCCACGCAGGCACGTCTCGGGGTGGACTTCTTGGCGGCTTCGCGAGCGCAGCGGTTACGCAACTTGGCGGCGGGGTTGACCAAGAGCCTGCGTGCCGCGGGAACCGGCGTGATGGCACCGTTGCACGACGACCTCAAATCGTGTGCGGTTCCCACCGTGTTCGTCGTAGGTGCCGAAGACCCGAAGTTCACCTGGATCGCTGTCGAATTGGCTGCCCGAATGCCGAAAGCCGAGATCGCCGTTATCGACGACGCAGGCCACGCGGCGCACATTGAGCAGCCCGACGCGGTCGCGGCAGTTGTCCGCAGCAAAATGGGCTTGGCTTGACCGTGGGCCTGGTCACCGAACTGCGGGACTACCGACTTGGCCTGGTGTCGCCCTTAGTCACCGCTCACGGTGTTGTGGACCACCGAGAAGGCCTACTGATCTCGATCAGCGACGGGACACATGTCGGCTGGGGTGAAGCCACCCCATTGCCAGGTTGGTCAAGGGAATCGCTCGCCGATTGCAGGACGACACTGGAGTCCACCACCTCCCGGCTGGCGCACCTCGACAGCGTCAATGATCCCCGCTTCGGAGCGATTCTCGCCGAACTTGAGGCTCGACCCCATGCCCGTGCGGCGCTGGCGGGCGCCGCCTTTGATCTGTTCGCCCGCAGACACGGAGTGAGTATCGCATCGCTGCTTGAGGCGTCGACTTCGCCGGGTTGGTCGGCAGAACCCTGGGGTGGCCAGGGCGTTCCCCGCGCTGAGTTGTCGACTTCGCCGGGTTGGTCGGCAGAAGGGGAGGCACCGCGTTCGGTGCTGGTCAACGGCCTGATCTCGCAGCGTCAACCAGAAGCAGTGGCGAACGCCGCGGCTGAACTGGCACTCCAGGGCATGACTGCCGTCAAGTTGAAGGTCGCTGCCGCAGACCCGCGCACCGACTTGGCGAGGGTCGCGGCCGCACGATCTGCAATTGGCGACGACATTGAACTACGTCTCGATGCCAACGGTGGCTGGGACATCGACACCGCCATCGCCACCTTGCACAAGATGGCCGGCTACAACATCGCCTTCTGCGAGGAACCCACCACGGGCATTGATGGCATTGCCGCAGTCGGTGCCGCGAGTGCGGTGCCCGTTGCCGTAGACGAGTCGGCGGTCAACCTCAGCGACATTGCCGCTGCGTTGAGAACAAACAAGATCTCAGTCGTGGTCATAAAGCCTCAGGCCCTCGGCGGACCCGACCTGGCGCTGGCCGCGGTGGCACTGGTCGAGGAGTCCGGCGCTGATGCCGTGGTCACCACCATGATCGACAGCGCGATCGGCGTGGCCCACGCTGTCCATGTCGCCGCGGCGGTGCTGCCAGAAAAGGCTCACGGTCTGGCGACTTCAGCCCTGCTCGCCGAAGACACAGCCCCCCGCCTCAAAGTAGAGGACGGCAAACTGCACCTCCCCAACCCCCCCGGCCTAGGCGTTTCTCCAGCTCGCTAAACCCGAGGAGACTTGGCGAACCCTTTCGGGTTGCCGGCGTTCTACGAGGGGTTGCGTCGAGGCCGTCGAGCTTTTGAGGGTGCCGCCCGGGAGGGGTCGGCCAAGTCGGCCTTGATTTGCTCCACAAGTTCCGGGTGACGCAGAAGGGCTGCTGTGATGTGGGTATCCAAATCGTTTCTTGTCGTTTCTTGATTCATAAGGGGATGCCACCCGCTGGGACTTGTCGGAGTAGTTACACCCTAGTGGCGTGACTGTTCACGGGTCGGGGGAGGATTGGCTGGTGCTTTGGAGCGAGACGGACTCGGGCGGCTGGATTCACTACATTGGCGAAGATCTCAAGTAACCGGTCTATGGTTCCGGGATGGAAATTCTTGAGCGGCCAGAGCCCTTTGTTGGAGGAATTGACTTTGGTGAGGGGCCGCGCTGGCACGACGGACGCTTGTGGTTCTCGGACTTTTTCCAACATGCGGTGAAGGCGGCGTCACTTGATGGAACCGTGGAGGTCGTGCTTGAGATGTCGGGCCAGCCATCGGGTTTGGGTTGGCTTCCAGACGGTGACCTGTTGCTGGTGTCGATGCTGGACCGGAAAGTGCTGCGCTACGACGGGACCCAATTGCACGAACACGCCGATCTGTCCGAAGTGGCCACGTTCCACTGCAACGACATGGTTGTGGACGCCCAAGGCCGCGCCTACGTGGGCAATTTCGGCTCCGATCTTCACGCAGGCGATGACCTTGCTTCGGCCACGCTGGCCTTGGTGCAACCCGACGGCACGGTGGAAGCGGCTGCTGCTGATCTGATGTTCCCCAACGGGTCGGTAATCACTCCCGACGGGAACACCTTCATCGTGGGCGAGAGTTTCGGCGGAGAGTTCAAAGCGTTCGACATCGGCGAAGCTGGGCGTCTCTCTAACAAGCGAGTGTGGGCTGCAGTTCATGGCACCGCCCCCGACGGCTGCTGTTACGACGCGGAAGATGGCATCTGGTTCGCTGATGCCATCGGCAAAGCGGCTTTGCGGGTGCTTGAGGGAGGCGAGATCACTCATCGAGTGGAAACAGATCTGAGCTGCTTTGCATGTATGTTGGGTGGCGAAGACGGACGCACTTTGTTCCTGGTAACAGCACCCGATTCTCACCCAGATCTTGTGGGTGGCAGCGGTGAAGGTCGTATCGACATGGTACGCGTGGAGGTCCCCAGAGCCGGCTTGCCGTAGGCGTCAAGGTTGTCTTTCGTCAACCCGACCAGATTTCGCCCGCAGCTATCGCTGCATCTGTTTGTGAGTCTGGGTTTCGCTGATCGGGTGTTGTCGCCGTAAGGTGCATACCCGTGGATTTGATCATTGTTCGACACGCCCGACCGACACGTCACGAAGTTGATGGTGAACATGAGACGGCTGATCCGCCGTTGTCAGAACTCGGCCATCAGCAAGCCAAGCGAACCGCCGAGTACCTGAAGAACGAGGGAATCGACCACATTGTCGCGTCGACGATGAGGCGTGCGCACGAAACGGCGATGCCATTGGCTGACCTACTCGGCCTTGAAATCGAACTGATCGACGATCTCAAGGAGTCGGACCACAAGAACAAGGCGTATATACCGGTCGAGGAGATGGACGCCGACGGTGCCGACGCCGCCAAAATCCTGGAAGGCGACATTCACGAGAACCTCTTCAGCGATGGATTCGATGCGTTTGAGGAACGTGTACTGCGTGGTTTCAATCATGTGATCGACTCCAACCGCTCCAAGACGGTCGTGACTTTTTGTCATGGCATGACCACATCGGTGTTTCTGCGGTCCATTCTCAAATACCCGGACCCACTTTCGATGATTGTCGACTATTGCAGTATCACCCGAGTGCGTGCGGCCTGGGTTGGTATTCGTTCGGTTCGGTCCATCAACGAAACGCATCACGTGCGGGATCTGATCGATTGGTGAAACGGTGATCGTTGCCATCCCGGCGAAAGCTGTGGGCCGATGAAAGTCGTTCGGGTCGTCGGTGGGCAGCCGACGCTGACTGACGCGTCGATGCCCGCTGACCGGAACCAATTTCGCATCAAGGTAGCGGCCGTAGGCATATGCGGTTCAGACCTTCACATGATCGATAACGGAATGGCCGAAGGGCGGGTGCTTGGCCACGAAATCTCTGGATATCTCGACGACAGCACGCCTGTGGCCGTCGAACCGCTGCGTTCGTGCGGTCATTGCGGGAACTGCAAAGAAGGCGAACGGCATCGCTGCGATGCTGGCGCAGACATCATCGGCGTGTTCAGCGACGGAGGCATGGGCGAGTACCTGTTGGCACCCGCAGAAGCCCTGGTACGGCTGCCGAGTGGGATCAAGGTGACCGATGCCTCGCTAGTTGAGAATCTGGCTGTGGCGGTTCACGCGGTAAACCGGACTCGGATGCAAACCTCCGAACGGGTCGGGATCATTGGAGCCGGTCCTATTGGCTTGGCGACAGCAGCGGTTCTGCGACAGGCAGGGTTCGATGCCGATATCAGCGCTCGCCACGATCATCAAGCAGCCGCAGCCCAGTCGGTAGGAGCCAACGTCGGGGTTGGCGACGGTTACGACGTGGTCTTTGACGCTGTCGGTTCTACGGCTTCGCTGCTTGAATCAGTGAAGCGATGCAGATATGGGGGGCGGGTTTGCATGGTTGGTTCGTTTTGGGACCCGGTGGAACTGGACATGACGATCCTCATGCAGGAGGTGACGCTGATTCCGGCGATGATGTACAGCCAAACCGCGGCGGGACGCGAAATTTCCAGCGCGGCTGCGCTGCTGTCGGAAATGCCTCAACTCGGCGATGCCCTGATCTCGCACCGGTATCCACTTGACGGTGCAAAAGAGGCGTTCGCCGCGGCGCGGGATCGCTCCTCGGGGGCCATCAAGGTTGTCTTCGAGCCACACGGATGAGCGTGAATCTCGAGCGAAGCAACCTATGATCTAACCGTGTCGGGAATGGTCTCTCTGGTCGTGATGGCAGCGGGTCTCGGCTCGCGTTTCGGTGGCACCAAGCAACTCGCGGTTGTCGGCGCTGACGGCGAGGCGTTTGTTGACTTCGCGATCCGCGACGCGGTCGATGCCGGTGTCGGCAGGGTCGTGCTCATTGTCCGCAGCGACATCAAAGACGATGTGCAACGCCATATCGGTGACCGTTACGGAGACCTTGAGATCAGCTATGTCTGCCAGGACGAGCACGGACCGCCCCGCGCTAAACCGTGGGGGACCGCTCACGCGGTGTTAGCCGCGGCCTCCGATGTGGATGGCCCGTTTGTTGTGTGCAATGCCGATGACTACTACGGCCGCTCCACATATGAGTCTGTGGTCGCTCGAACCAGCGGACTCCAGGCGGGGAGCGCACTGCTTGCTGGGTTTCGTTTGGACTTGACCCTGCCCGAGGTTGGCGAGGTCAGCCGGGGTATTTGCACGGTCAAGGGAGACGAACTTGTGTCGCTGGTTGAAACCCATGGCATCGGCCAGCAGCAAGACGGATCCATCAGCGCAACTGAGCCACCCGGGCTGCTGGCTGCCGATGCGGTCGTGTCCATGAACTTCTGGGCTTTTCCAGAGCAGATCTTCGACCATCTCGAAGCGGGGTACGAGAGGTTCATGCGCCGATACGGCAACGACGAGAAAGCGGAGTTTCTGCTTCCATCGATGGTCGATGAACTCATGGCTTCCTCTCAGTTGACAGTTGAGGTGATCCCCACCACCGAAGCGTGGGTCGGAGTGACCAACCCCGACGACCTGGAGATCGCCCGCCGCCGCATCGCGGAGTTCCGCGCCAACCGATAGTGCTGGGTTGCACAGCGAATGCTGGAGTACACAGCGAATGCTGCGCTATACAGCGAATGCTGCGCTATACAGTGCCAACGGGTAGGGTCTGATGCGCATTGTCACATCTGAGCGAGGCTGTTAAGCCACAGGAGAGCGCATGCGTGGCATCATCGCCGCCGGGGTCCACGTTCCACATCACCGTCTTGATCGACGGGAGATCGCCGCGCTTTTCGGCAAGGGCGGAGGACAGGGAACCCGCTCTGTGGCGTCCTACGACGAGGACACCACAACCATGGGCGCAGAGGCGGCTCGCAACGCGCTGCGCAACGCCACCGACGTCGCCGTGGATTCTCTCTGGTTCGCCACATCCACACCGGCGTATCTCGAAAAGACCAATGCCACAGCCATCCACGCGGCGCTTCGTCTGGCTCCGTCGGTGGGTGCGCTCGACATGGGTGGAGCGCTTCGCTCTGGTATCGGAACGCTACGCACGGCCCTGTCCGGGCTGGGAACGACCCTGGTCGTAGCGTCCGATATTCGCGACGGCATGGCCACCTCGAACGACGAAGCGACCGGTGGTGATGGTGCTGCGGCGCAACTAGTCGGTGACGACACCGCGGGCACGGTGATCGCGGAGTATCTCGGTTCCGGCATTGCCACCGATGAACTTCTGGAACGTTGGCGGATTCCCGGCGCGGCACGTTCGCGGGTATGGGAGGAACGATTCGGTGAGATCGCTTATGCGCCGTTGATGCAAGAAGCGTTCGCTGCGGCCTTGGCCGCGGCCGGCATCAGCAGCGATGAGGTTGACCACTTGGCCTTAACCGGAATGCACAGCCGCGCGGTTAGACGCAACCGGGTGTTACTGGGAGTTCCGGCGGAGAAGATGGTCGACGACTTGGCAAACACGGTCGGCAATACCGGCACCGCTCACGGCGCTTTGATGCTCGCGTCAGCGCTTGAGGTAGCAGGCCCCAACGAGATCATCGTGCTCGTTGTGCTTGCCGATGGTGTGGAAGCCGTAGTGCTGCGAACCACCGAAGCCATTGTGGATCATCGTGGGTCCGCGACGGTTTCGACCCAGATCGCGACGGGTGGAGCGGTGAGCTACGGCAAGTATTTGTCGTGGCGCCAGATGGTGGCGGTTGAGCCTCCAAACCGACCGGCACCCAATCGGCCTTCAGCGAGCGCTGCTCACCGCCGTGAAGCGTGGAAGTTTGGTTTCGTGGGCACCCGCGATCGGTCCAGTCAGATGGTTCATCTCCCGCCTGCGCGGGTGTCGGAAAAGGGCGGGGCCGTAGACGACATGGAACCGATAGCTATGGCCGACACAGAGGGCACGATCGCCAGTTTCACCGTCGACAAACTGGTGTATTCGCCGAGCCCACCGGTGGTGTTCGCGGTGGTTGATTTCGATGGGGGAGGACGGGCCCCGCTGGAACTCACAGACGTCACCGCCGATGAAGTTGAGGTGGGCGGACGGGTGGAACCGACCTTTAGGCGGCTGTACACCAGCGACGAGATCCACAACTACTTTTGGAAAGTGCGACCAGTTCGCGATGCTGGCCAAAACAGTGCCGGCACGCCCCAGGAGAGCTGATGGGATCACACGGAATAAAGGACCAGGTCGCGATCATTGGTGTGGGATGCACACGCTTCGCCGAGCACTGGGACTCCTCGCTCGACGACCTGATCATCGACGGCGCTCAAGCCACCTACGCCTCAGCCGGAGTGGCCCAAGACGACATCGATGCTTTCTGGTTCGGAACGTCACAGTCGGCAGCGTCGGGTCTGGCCATGGGCGGGCCGCTCAAGATTCACGGCAAGCCGATCACCCGTGTGGAGAACTATTGCGCCACCGGTTCTGAGGCGATGCGCCAAGCTGCCTACGCGGTTGCCTCAGGAGCGTATGACCTGGTGATGACGTTGGGTGCTGAAAAGGTGAAAGACGGTGGTTATCAAGGTCTCAACGCCTTCCCCATCCCAACCGACGGAACTCAGCGAACACTCACCGCGGCGGCCATGTTCAGCTTGATTCTTCCTGCCTACGCAGCCAAGTACTCAATCGATGAAGACGATCTGCGTTACGCGGTGGCCAAAATTGCCGAAAAGAACCACTACAACGGCGCCCGCAACCCGCTGGCGCAGTTCCGGCGCGAGACATCCGCTGAGCAGATCTGTCAGATGGCGGCAGTAGCGGGACGGCTGTCGGTGTTTGACTGCGCGGGTGTCGCTGACGGGGCCGCCGGCGCGATCATGTGCCGTGCCGAAGACGCTCACAAATATTGCGACGATCCGCTGTACATCAAGGCGCTTTCGTGTGTGGCCGGTACCGGTGCCGGGTCCCTTGACCCCGACTATGACTACACCACGCTCAACGAGTCGAAATGGGCGGCCGACGATGCCTACGCGCAGGCTGACGTCACGGACCCCACAGCCGAGATCGCTATGGCTGAGGTGCACGATTGCTTCACGCCAACCGAACTCGTGTTGATGGAAGACCTTGGCTTTTCCGAACGAGGCAAGGCCTATCGCGATGTGCTTGACGGCGCATTTGCGCTGGATGGCCGTCTACCGGTCAACACCGACGGGGGCCTTAAGTCTTTCGGCCATCCAGTCGGCGCCTCGGGCCTCCGAATGCTCTATGAGGTTTGGCTGCAACTACGAGGTGCCGCCCCTGATGATCGCAAGATCCCGGCTAGTGACCGGACCCTCGGACTCACGCACAACTTGGGTGGTTACCCAGGGGAGATGGTTAGTTTTGTCGGGATCTACGGCACCGAACTCGGCTGATCCGTGGACCTGGAACTGAGCGACGATCAGATTGATCTGCGGGACAATGTCCGGGCCGTTCTTGCCCGTGAGTGCCCCGCTTCGGTCGTGCGTGGTGTCTACGAGGGCACCGCTGATGCCGATGCTCTATGGCAGCAGATGGTTGAGCTTGGCTGGCCCGCGCTCGGGATCCCCGAAGAGTACGGGGGTCTCGGCATGGGGTTTGTCGAGTTGGGGATCGTCGCGGAGGAACTGGGAAGGGTCAGCGCGCCGACACCGTTGCTTGCCACCATCACTCATTTCGTGCCGCTGCTTCTGGAGACACTCCAGAGCGTCCCGAACCCTGAGATTGGTGAACTACTCGCTGAAGTTGCGCTGGGTGCCCGCACTGGTTCGCTGGCGTTTGCAGAGAACGGGCGATGGTCAGCGGGTTCGATCAACACCAGGGCATTTGGTGTAGGCGACTCTGTGACGGTCACGGGCCGCAAGACAGACGTACTTGCCGGTACCGAGGTCGATTCGTTCGTGGTCGTGGCCCGCCGAGCCGATTCCGACCGCGGTGACCGGTTGGGGGCTTATCTAGTTGAACGCGCAGACGCCGAAGTAGTTGCCTCGAAGGTCATTGATCCGGCTCTTGGTTTGGCCGACGTGAGTTTCGAAGCGGCGCCTGCCAGGGCGCTTCTTGGTGGAGATGCCGACGGTGAGATTGCGCGGGCCAGCGAGCAAGCCGTTGTGGCGATGGCCTTGCACACCGTCGGTGCTTGCCGCAGGATCTTCGAAGTCACGCTCGAATACGCCAAGGTGCGTGAACAATACGATCGCATCATCGGTTCGTTTCAAGCGTTGAAACATCGTTTCGCCGACATGTACCTGGCGGTGGAGAAAGCCAATGCCATCTGCTATTTCGCGGCGTTGGCCGTTGCCGAGGACGATCCTCGTCGCAGCGAAGCGAGCCATGTCGCCAAGGTGGCGTCGAGCGATTGTCAGAAGCTGCTGGCTGAAGAAGGACTGCAACTTCACGGAGGAATCGGTTACACATGGGAGAACGACCTTCACTTTCTGCTGAAACGAGCCAAGGTCGGTGATGTCTTGTGCGGTTCGGTTTCGTGGCATCGCACACAACTGGCTGAGCTGTTGGGACTCTCCGTTGAGGTGTCGCCATGAAACTGCAGTTCGATGAGGGTGTCGAGGCGTTTCGGGCTGAGTTTCTGCAGTGGTTGGAACTGAACCGTCCGTCGGTTCAGGAGATGGCCGACGATCCGGCGCGATCGAGCGGTCATAGTCCTGATTGGGCCAGAGCCTGGACCCGGCGGATGTTTGATTCGGGTTGGTTGGTTCCGGGATGGCCCCCGCATTTGGGAGGACGTAACGCCGGGCCGATCGAGACGCTTGTCTACCTGGAGGAGTTGAGCCGTTCGGAGGTGCCCCGTACCACCAACCCGCAGGGACTGGGGATTGTCGCCCCCTCTTTGGTGGACTACGGCACTGCGGAGCAGATCGAGGAGTACGCCATGCCGCTGCTGCGTGGTGAGCGAACCGCTTGTCTGGGGATGAGCGAGCCGGATGCCGGCAGCGATCTGGCCAACTTGAAGACCCGTGCTGTGCTCGACGGTGACCGTTTCGTCATCAACGGGCAGAAGGTCTGGACTTCGGGGGCTGGTTACGCCGATTTCTGTTTCTTGTTCTGTCGAACCGATCCTGACGCCCCGAAGCATCGCGGTATCTCCATCGTGTTGTTGCCGCTGGACACCGAAGGGGTGACTGTTCGTCCACTCAAAGAGCTTGTGCATCCCGACTTTCCCGATCTGTCGGAGGTGTTCCTCGACGACGTGATCGTTCCGGTTTCCAACCTCGTCGGTGAACTGAACGACGGTTGGAAGATGGCCGGTGGATCGTTGGCTCATGAGCGCTCCATGGTGTGGCTCACGAGCGTGTTGGGCGTGGAGTCGGCGATGGCGGAACTGCTGGAGATGGCCCCAGAGATCATGGCACCGCTGAGCCACCGCGAGCAGGTGATCGCAGCCGATGACATTGTCGGGTTCCATGTCGAAGCGCAATGCGCTCGGGCGCTGGGTTACCGCGGCTTTGCCCGCTTTGTGAAGGGTGGCACCGCCCCTGAGCAGGCTCTTATGAAGATGTATGCGAGCGAGTTGCGGCGTGAACTCGGTCGGGTGACAGCGCAGTGGCACGGCCCCGCGGCGTTGGCGGTTTCGGAGGGAAGGCGTAGTTCCCTGGGACTCATCGAAGACTATTTCGGCACGTTCGGTAGCACGATCTCGGCCGGTTCCTCGGAGATCCAGCGCAACATCATCGCCGAACGTATCCTCAACCTCCCCCGCGGCTAACCAACACCACGGTGCGTTTGGGACACCTTGACATTGATTTGCAGTCAAGTAATGTCAACGACATTGTATGAGTCAGACGGCTTCGGTTGTGAGGAGTCCAACATGAGTCAAATCACCGCACGGGTTCCCGATGAACTTGTGGAGGCGCTGGATGCGGCCGCTGCGGAATTGAAGCGCAGCCGGGCCGAAGTCATCCGCCAAGCCTTGGAGCGCTATCTGGAGGACTATGACGATCTTGGTGTAGCTCTGGAGCGATTACGTGACCCGACTGACCCGGTACTTGATTGGGAGCGGGTCAGAGATGAGCTACTCGGTTCGGATTAAGCGCAGCGCGACCCGAGAACTGGCGCAGATTGCTCGCCGGGATCGAGAGCGCCTCGTGTATGCCATTGATCGCCTAGGCGAGCAACCGCATGTGGGGTACCCGCTGAAGGGCGACTTGCGGGGCCTTCGGCGCATACGCGTCGGCGACTACCGGGTGGTGTACGAAGTGCTCGACCATGAGTTGGTGGTTCTCGTCGTTCGAATCGCGCATCGTCGGGAGGCCTATCGCCGCCACTAGGACAGCCAGGCAGAAGGCCTTCCCGGAATGAACGTTCGTGGCCGATAGCGGCGGCGCTTGCAGTAGCTCGAATCTATCCTGCTGGTCTCTGCTAGACCATATGAATGGCGCCTTCCCAGACTGCTACGTTGCGAGTCCCCACCGAGTTGAGGGACGAGATATCCCGGTTGGCCAAGCAGCGGGGCACAACGATGCTGGATGTCGTGACCGACGCGGTGCATCGGCTCGGACGTGAACAGTGGTGGACGTTGGTTCGCGGCGCGCTCGACGGGTTGAGTGACGCCGAAGCGGCGTCGTATCAGGCCGAGAGCCAGATCCAAGAAACGCTGATGAGTCAACGATGCGCGGGGCATCTGCATGCGAGCGATCCCGTCCTCACAGCAACCAGGTCTCTGAATCCTTAAGAAATGTGTCTCCAAATCCCTGAAAAAATAGCCTCCAAATCCCTAAAATAAGTTCTCTGAATTCTCGATCCGAGCTATCGTGGCGGCATGACGCAGTTCGTTGACAGGCGGATAGCCACAAGGGTGCTGGACCGGCTGGGAGACGAGCCGGTGGTGGCGTTGCAAGGACCGCGCACAGTGGGCAAGTCGACGCTGCTCTCCGAGGTCGCTCGTCGACACGGTGTCGAGGTGATCGATCTCGACCAGCCGGCGATTCGGGATGCAGTCTCGGTCGATCCGGCGACCTTCGCCGCGGGACCTGCACCGGTGTGCATCGACGAGTTCCAGAAGGCGCCGGTGATTCTCGATGCCATAAAGGCCGAGTTGAATCGCCACCTGGCACCAGGGCGTTTCGTCATCACCGGCTCGACGCGTTTCGACGCGTTGCCGACGGCCGCGCAGGCGCTGACCGGCCGTATTCACATCATTGATGTGCTGCCGTTCTCGCAGGGCGAGGTCGTCGCCCATGATGAACAGTTCCTGAGCATCGTGTTGAGCGACCCGGCCTCGCTCGTCCCGGCGGACAGATCGACTACGACACGCGCCAGCTACATCGACAGGCTCTGCGCCGGCGGTATGCCGCTTGCCGTGGCCCGAACCGCCCAGGGCCGCCGTCGCTGGTTCGACGACTATGTGCGAATGTCGTTGGAGCGCGATATCCGGGACCTGGCCAAGGTCCGCCAAGGAGCGCTGATGCCAGCACTGTTGCGGCGCCTCGCCGGCCAGACGGCACAGGTGCTGAACATGGCACAAGCAGCCCGCGCGGTCGGGCTGAAGGCAGCGACTGCCGAGACGTATACACGGCTGCTGGAGGACCTGTTTCTCATTCGACGGTTGGAAGCATGGGGACGGACCCTTCGCTCACGTGCTGTAGCGTCGCCGAAGGTGCATGTGCTCGACAGCGGCGTGGCAGCCAGGCTCATGGGTGTCACACCGCAACGTCTGGCCCGTCATGACCCCGCAGCGCTGGTCGAGTTCGGCCACCTGTTCGAGACGTTCGTCGTGGGCGAGTTGCTCAAGCAGGTGTCGTGGGCAGACGACATCGCATCGGTCGGTCATTGGCGCACCCATGACGGCCAAGAGGCCGATCTCGTCATCGAGCGCGCCGACGGGTCGATCGTGGCGATCGAGGTGAAAGCCGCCTCCCGTGTCGACCGCCGTGATGCCCGCGGTCTGCGTGCGCTGCGCGAGACACTGGGCGACGGGTTCCTCGCAGGCATCGTGATCAGCACCGGCGAGATGTCGTACAGCCTCGAGGACCGGATCTGGGTAGTCCCAGCAGATCGACTCTGGAGCGTATGACCACAGGCGTGAATGCACTTGCAGAACTCCGCACCGGCACGCATGTTGAACAGCGCTTGTTTCGAAGATCATCGCCGCGCGCCACTACGATCAGCGCTGCGAAGCTTCAAAGGGGGAAATGTGGGCCTTCGTCCACTTGCCGGGATTCGAGTTGTAGACCTCACCGTTGAGCGGGGTGAACTGTGCGGTCGCGTATTGAGCGACCTGGGCGCCGATGTCATCCGAATTGAGGCGCCTGGTGGTTCTCCGTCACGCCGGATGGCACCGATCGACGGTGAGCATTCGCTGTTTTGGACTTTCCGCAACTGCGGCAAACGCAGCGCAGTGGTCGATCTGTCAGACGAACAAGACCGTGAACGACTCCACGGGCTGATCGCGGCGAGCGACGTAGTGATCGACTCGGCAGAACCAGAAACGCACGCAGCCCCAGAACTCGATGCCGAAGCTCTCTTTGAGCGTCACCCTCATCTGATCGTGGCTTCCATCACCGCGTACGGTCGAACCGGCCCGTGGGCTGGACGGGATGTGCCCAACGCGGTTGTCGACGCAACCGGCGGCATGGCTTTCAAGGCGGGTACGCATGAGGGGGGCCCGATCCTTCCGCCAGGCAACATTGCCGATGGCACAGCCTCGTTCACCACTGCATTCGGGATCCTCTGTGCTCTTTGGCAGCGTGAAAGCTCCGGCGCAGGTCAAGTCATCGACGCGTCGGTCAACGAGTGCGTGGCTCAGACAACGGACTGGTCCCTGTCGAATTGGAGCCGTTCCGCAGACGCCGGGGAACCCTCCTCGGAACGCCGTGCGGGACCGGGAGTGGTCTACACGATCATTCCCTGCGCCGACGGCTTTGTCCGCTTGATCGTGCTGAGCCCTCGCCAGTGGCACTCGATCCGTTCTTGGATGGGGGAGCCCGACTTTCTCCAGGACCCTGAACTCGATGGGTTCATCGGCCGCTTGATGATCGCCGACGCGGTACTCAACCCTCTCTACGCCGAGCTCTTCGCGACGATGACCATGGCCGAGGTGTCCGAACAGGCCCAGGCGCGGGGGATCGTCTGCACGCCGTTTCTGAAACCCGACGATGTTCTGGTCAACCCCCACTTTGAGAGCCGTAAAACCTTCGATCACGTAACGATCGACGACGGGCGCGTAATGAAGTTGCCTTCGGGATGGTTCGAGGTGGACGGTGAACGCTGCGGTCCAACCGGCCGCCCTCCCCATGTCGGCGAACACACCGAGGAGGTGTTTGCGTGTACTCCTGAACGGCCTCCTGTGCCCGCTGAACCTGCGAAACAAACAACGCCGAAACAAGCACCGCCTGAAAAGGCACCACCACTGAAGGGCTTGCGAGTGATGGATTTCGGGCATGGTGGGGTTGGTGTGGAGTGCGGTCGTATGTTCGGCGAATACGGAGCTGATGTCGTCAAGATCGAGAGTCGTAGCTATATCGACTTCATTCGTTCGGTACTCGGTGGGGAAATGTCTCCGTCGTTCGCCTCGTCGAACCGCTCCAAACGCAGCCTGGGTGTCAACGCCAAGACCGAGCGAGGGGTGGAACTGCTCCGAAATATGGCGCGTGACGCGGACATCATCATCGAGAACAATTCCACCGGCACGATTGACGATATGGGACTCGGCTATGAGGTGATGAAGGCCGCCAACCCGGATGTGGTGATGGTTTCGAGTCAGCTCATGGGGTCTAGGGGTCTCTGGGCTGACTGGTTCGGATATGGCCCGAATACCCAGGTAACTGGGGGTTTGGCTCATCTGTGGAACTACGAGGACTACCCTGAGCCTGCGGGTAACCAGTCGATCTACCCCGATCATTTCGCAGGTCGAGTGTGTGCGGTGGCCGCGCTGGCAAACCTGTTGGGGCGACAGCGGCTCGGCGTCGGTGGCGCACATGTGGAGGTTTGCCAGGTTGAACAGGCGGTGTCGACGATCGGTGATCTTCTAGCCAAAGAGTCTTTAGTCCCCGGTTCAGTGCAACCCCGCGGCAACCATTCCGACCATGGTTCGCCTTGGGGCCTGTACCCGTGCCAAGGAGAGGACCAATGGGTTGCGATATGTGTGCGCAACGACAGCGAGTGGGAAGCGCTGGTTTCGCTGATGGGGTCAGCGACCTGGGCAACAAGTCCTGACCTTGCCGACGAGCAGGGTCGCCGCGCCCGCGAAACGACCGTCGACAACAAGATCGCTGAGTGGACCCGCACGATGCCCAATGCGGAGGTGGCCGACAAGTGTTTGGCCGCGGGAGTTCCCGCTGGAATCATGCATACCGCGAGTTCCCAGTCGGTAGATCCTCATCTTTTGGCACGCGGCTATCTGCATCGGATGTATCAGCCACCAATCGGTGACATGATCTTTGAGGGCGCTGCTTTCCATGCCAGCGCCATGGAAGGCCCCGATATCTTCCCGGCTCCGGGGCTCGGCGAGCACACCCGTGAAGTTGCCTCGGAGTGGTTGGGCCTCGACAGTGACGAAATCGAGAGTCTGATCGCAGATGGCGTGCTAGAGGTCGACCAGAGCAACTAGCGCTTTTCAGCCGGCTTCGGAGTGGGTGACAGCGGGTTCGCCCATCCACTCTCGCAGAGTGTTCTTCAGTTTGGTCTGCTGAATGAACAGGTCCTGTTCGGCAGGAACATCGCTGGCGGCCTGTGGGGCTTTGAGATAGAAGCTCAACCATTCCTGTACGCCGGACTCACCGGCGCGTGCCGCTAGATCCATGAACAGAGCCAGATCCAAGACGATCGGAGCGGCCAGGATCGAGTCGCGGCACAGGAAGTCGATCTTGATCTGCATCGGGTAGCCCATCCATCCGAAGATGTCGATGGCGTCCCAGCCCTCCTTGTTGTCGCCACGCGGCGGGTAATAGTTGATTCGCACCACATGGTCGACATTGCCGTAGAGATCGGGGTAGGTCTCGGGTTGCAAGATCGTGTGCAGCACGCCCAACTTCGACTCCTCTTTGGTCTTGAAGTTCTCCGGCGCGTCGAGCACCTCGCCGTCTCGGTTACCCAGAATATTGGTGGAGTACCAGCCGCGAAGCCCGAGCATCCGAGCCTTCAGCCCGGGTGCGATCAGGGTTTTCATGAGCGTCTGCCCGGTCTTGAAGTCCTTGCCCGCGATCGGCACGCGGTTGCGATGTGACAGCTCGATCATGCACGGCAAGTCGGTCGACAGGTTGGGGGCGCCATTGGCGAACGGCACGCCGGACTGCAATGCGGCGTAAACGTAGATCTGGCTGGGGGAGATGTTGTCGTCGTTGTTCTTGAGACCGTTCTCGAACGACTCGATGGTGGCGTGGACTTCGCTGGGTTCTTGGAAGGCCTCGGTTGAACCGCACCACACCATGACCAGACGGTCGCAGTCGTTCTCGATGCGGAAGTTGTCTATGTCGGACATGAGCGCCATTGCCTGATCCCACATGTTGGTCTCGGTCTTGATGCGGGCTCCGCTGAGGCGGCTGACCCAGCGTTGGTCGAACACCGCGTCCATGGCGATGATGCCTTCCATCTCTGCCGAAATCGGGGCCAGGTCGCGTTCATCGAGAACTCCGCAGGTGCGGGCAGCTTCGAGGGCGTTGGCTGAGATCGGATCCCATCCCCCGAAAACGATGTCGTCGAGGGAAGCCAAAGGCACGAAGTCGCGGATCAGCGGATTGCGGTTGTCGTCTCGGGTTCCCAGACGAATGTGGGCCATCTGACTGACAGAACCGAGGGGCGCATCACCGGATTGGCGTGCCGCGAGCACACCGGCGGTGAAGGTGGAGGCTACGGCACCCATCCCTGGGGTGAGCACCCCGAGTTTGCCGGTAGGAGGTGTAATGTCACGAGCAGTCATCCCCTAAGCATATGAGCACGGGCGGTGCTCGGAGTGTTGCTAGGAAGTGTCGCCTTGAAGTGTTGGCGCGAAGTGTTGCTGCGAGCGGGTTCGTTCTAGAGTCACGACGGTCAAGTAATCAGCCAGGGAGCCTCTGATGAGCAATGCAGCAAACGCCTACGAACATCTGAAAGCCAGGGAGGGCTTTGATGAGGGCTACGGCGACTGGTTTGAGATCACCCAGGACCAGATCAATCAGTTCGCTGATTGCACCATCGACCATCAATTCATCCACATCGACGCGGAGCGGGCGACGCCGGTGTTCGGCGGGACGATCGCCCACGGTTTCCTGACCCTGTCGATGCTGACGCATCTCACCAACTCCATTGAGCAGGATCTGCCGCGGCTCGACGGCGTGATGATGGGGATCAACTACGGCTTTGACCGGGTCCGGTTCCTCAATCCGGTCAAATCGGGTAGCCGGGTTCGGGCCAACAGCGTGGTTGGCAAAGTGGAACTGAAGGGAGCGGCGATCAACAGCACCCGCGTGATCACCGTTGAGATTGAGGGAGTTTCCAAACCCGCGTTGATGGCCGAATGGATCGGCCGGATTGTATTTGATAGCTAATTGCTGGAACTTTCGCAGCTACAACACAACTACCTAGGGAGCAGGGATGAACGATTACCCCATCAGAGTCGGTTCCATGTTGTTCACGATGGTCGACCCCGAAAAGGGCTACGAAGTTGAATACAACCGCTGGTATGAACGTGACCATTTCTACGCGGGTTGCATGATCGGCCCGAAGCTGTTTGCGGGCAAGCGCTGGGTCGCCACCAAAGAACTGAAGGATTTGCGCTTCCCTCGTGGCGACACGCCGGTGGCCAGTCCAGTTGAGCGGGGTTCCTATCTGGCGATCTATTACGTTCTCGAAGGAGGCCACGTAGAACACTTTGCTTGGGGTGCGGATCAGGTGGTGTGGCTCTACCAGAACAACCGGGGTTTCCAGAATCGGGTTCATGCACACACCGTGCTATTGGAAAGCCCCGGCTACCACTACCGCGACGCCGACCCTGTCCCGATCGAGTTGGCTTTCGACCACCCGTACAAAGGACTCGGGGTGGTGGCGGTCGATCCGGCAGACGGAGTGAGCGAGGAGCAGTTGGTGGCGCATCTCCAAGATCAGGCGCTGCCGACGCTGATGAAAGATTCGTCGATCGCGAGCATGGTTTCATGGCACTATCAAGACTCATCAAGCGGTGACACGGATCGTGCCCCGATGGACCTCGGTATGCCGCCCGGACCGACCGATCGTCAGTTGCAGTGCTTCTTTCTCGAGGATGAACCGACCGCAGTATGGGACAGATTCCGTGCCTACGCCGACGATCTTGCGGAGAGCGGGCTCGGTGAAGTCGTCTTCGCCGCGCCGTTCCTGCCGACGATCGTGGGGACAGACACATACACCGATCAGCTCTGGTAAGGGAGCAACACGATGATTCTTCAAGACTCGACAGTAATGGTGGTTGGGGTTGGGCCGGGACTCGGTAGGTCGTGTGCTGCGGCGGCTCTGCGTGATGGTGCCAACGTGATCGCGGTCGCTCGCAACCTGGAACGCCTCACGGCTACGGCCGCCGAACTCGACCCTTCAGGTGAACGGATTCTCGTTGCTGGGGCCGACATGATGGATCAGGCTTCACTTGAAGCCGCGGTGAGCGCAGGTGTGGAGCGCTTCGGCACCCTCGATGCGGTAATCAACGTTGCTGCAATGGACGCAACTATGGGGACCTTTGCCGACCTTGATGATGACGGTTTGCGAACAGTACTTGAGATCAACGCGTTGGGCGCGGTCAATGTGGTTCGTTCGGTCACGTCGACGTTCGCGGCGAACGAACACGGCGGATCGGTTGTGCTGATTGGTTCGCAAGCCTCGCTCAAGCCCGTGCCTGCAATCCCGCAATTCGCCTATGCGGCTGCCAAATCTGCGCTGCTCTCCATGGCTCGGAATATGGCCTCGGAACTAGGACCCCAGGGCATCCGGGTCAACACCGTGGTGCCCACCTGGATGTGGGGGCCCAACGTGAAGATGTTCTGTGAGTGGCAAGCAGCTGAACGAGGTATCACCGCAGAAGAGGTACGAGACGAAATCGCGCAGGGCATGGCACTGCGGGTGATGCCCACCGACGCGGATGTGGCAGAGGCGGCGGTGTTCTTCGCTTCGGACCGCGCTCGGATGATCACCGGGCAACGCCTGCTGGTGAACGCCGGAGAATTCTTCGACACATAGACCCCCGACAACTTCGGTGAGTTGCACTATGTGACGATTGTTGCAACGCGAGTGAAGTATTTCGAGATTTATCTGTGAAATAATTGGCTTAGTTTCATTATGTTTCATGTAGATACAGTGGAGTTTTCCCCAGTTCTTTACTTTTTTGTTGCGGTTTCTTTGCTTAAGTGTTGAATCCGGTTTGAGTTTTGCACTAGTGTTATACGTGGGTTCGAGGTCATCTGGGCGCAGGGCCGGATGCTTCAGACTCGGGAACTTCATTCCCGTCCCCCTCCAGGGAAATACAGGGTCCGGTTGGCGAATTCGCTAGCCGGACCCGAGTCCCTTTTGGCGTGATTTCTGCTGGAATGGCGTTGGCAGCCGCGGTAGTGCGATTCTTGTAGTCGTGAACACCACAGATCTCTTCGAACGCTTCGATGTCATTGACGTCGATACCCATGTAACCGAACCACCCGACGTGTGGACGGCGCGAACCCCGGCCTCGATGCACGACAAGGTCCCCCATGTGGAACGTATCGACGGACAGGACGTATGGATGTGCGACGGCAACCGTCTGGGGCAGCCCGGTTTCTATTCGATGGCAGGCTTTGACGGTCTCATGCCCTTGAAGGTTCCCAATACCTTCGACGAGATCCATCCGTCGATGTACGACAGTCACGAACGACTCAAGTTCATGGACGATCAAGGCATACGTGCCCAGGTGCTCTACCCCAATATCGGCGGTTTCGGCAACGCCTATTTCATGAAGATGGGCGAACCGGAAGTGGTCGAGGAATGCGTCCGGGCCTTCAACGACTGGGTATCTGACTGGACCGGCGCGGACCGTAATCGCCTCATCGGCGTTACCGCGGTGCCGTTCTGGGACATTGATTTCGCGGTAGCGGAGATCACCCGCTGTGTGGAGGCAGGACACCGAGCCATCAACTTCTGCAATCAACCCCAGGACCATGGAATGCCCCCGTTGGGCTCAAAGCATTGGGACCCGATTTGGTCGGTGGCCCAAGAGGCGGGAGTGTCGGTGAGCTTTCATGTCGGCGGCGGATCAATGGGCACGCAACTCCAAGACACCGCCGACATGGGCTGGATGACCAACTTTGCCAAGGTGTCGTCGTTGATCTTTCTCGACAACATGCGTTGCATCGCAGATTTGATCTTCGGTGGCGTGTGCCACCGCTTTCCAGAACTGACGCTTGTCTCAGTTGAGAGCGGCACCGGTTGGATCCCCGGAGCGCTCGAATCGTTTGATTGGCAGTGGCGAAACGGGGGAGTGACCGTGGAGCACCCCGAATACGACCTGTTACCAAGCGAGTATTTCAAGCGACAGATGTACGGTTGTTTCTGGTTTGAGCAGGCTTCGGCCAGGTTCGCGATTGAGCTCTACCCGGACAACATTCTGTATGAGACCGACTACCCGCACCCGACCTGTCAGTTCCCGGGGCCAGCCACACCGGCGCAGTACCCGCGGGACTACGCCACAGGCGCTTTGTCTTCCCTTGATGACGCAACGCTGCAGAAGATCCTCCACGACAACGCGGCCGCCATCTACGACCTGTAGCTCTGGCGCGTCAACTTTTGCCGACTAGCGGAGCATGCATAAAGTGGCCCTATGGCTTCACTTGACTTCAAGGCGTTCGACGCCGACAACCATTACTACGAGGCGGAAGACGCTTTCATCCGCCATGTTGATCCCAAGATGCACAAGCGCTGTATGCAGTGGGCCGAGCTTTCGCGGCGTTCAACAAGTGGATTCACGAAGACTGGGGATTCTCCTACAAGAACCGCATCTTTGCTGCAGGGTACGTCACGCTCGCCGACGTCGACTGGGCTCTCGACCAACTCGACTGGATGATCGAACGGGACGTGCGTGCGGTCAACATGCGCCCCTCGTCGGTGCCGGATGGCAGGGGTGGACGTCGTTCGCTCGGCGACCCGGCCCATGACCCGTTCTGGAAGAAGATGAACCAGCACGGCATCACCCTGGCCATGCACTCCGGCGACGCGGGGTATGAGTTTCTGAGTGACTACTGGGGGGTGACCGCCGAGTTCGAGTCGTTCCGTCAAAACGCATTCAAGTCACTGCTCACCTACTCGCCAATCAGCGATGCTTTGGCTTCGTTGATCGGAGAAGGCGTATTGAGCGAGCACACCAACATTCGGGTTGCCACCATCGAGACCGGTTCGGAGTGGGTCCAACCGTTGTTCAAGAAGTTCGACAAGACGTACCGGCAACAAAAGCACATGTTCGCTGAGGACCCGATCGAGGTATTTTGTCGTCAGGTTTGGGTGTCGCCCTACTACGAAGACGATCTGTTGGACCTGCGTGGCAAGATCGGTACCGGCCACATGCTGTTCGGCTCCGACTGGCCTCACGCCGAGGGCCTACCAGAACCCACAGATTTCGTTCACGATCTGGAAGGTTTCGACTCTTCGGAGATCCGCAAGATCATGCGCGACAACGGTCTGTCGCTGACCCAGCGCGCCGTTTGAGGTTGACGACTGGGAGGCCTTGGGCCGCTTAGCGGCCGCCTCCACGGATTCGTAACAGGCCATAGCTGCGAATAGGAACGGTTTGTCTCTTGGTGCGGTCGCTGAGGCCGATCGCGAATCCGAGTGTGCCCAGCACCAGGATCGCGACTGCGACCCAAAAGAAGGTCCACTCGGGGCCGTAATTTTCGAAGAGTCTGGGGGCCACTAGCGCGCTCACCCCTGCAGCCAGTTGCCCTGTTGCGGCTGCGAGCCCTTGCCCGGTTGCTCGTTCCCCGTCTTTGGTGGACGTGGCCATCAGCGTTTGGGCTGAGGGCATTCCGAAACCGTTGGCTGTGCCTTCTATCATGGCCAGGCTCATCAGCAGCAACGGCACGGTGAGATGTCCATAGATCACCGTGAGTGGGATGATCGCTGCCAGCGCACCCATTGCGATTCGCATCGGTTCGTGGCGGTCTGCGAGTCGCCCGCCGATGGGCGCGGCGATCATGAACGGGAATCCGTACAGGACCAGGCTGATGCCAATGAATGTGGTTGACGCGCCTAGATCTTGCAAGAAGATTGCCCAGATCGCCTCGTACATTCCGGCTGGCATTATCAGTGCCGCGCTCAGTATCGCAGCGGCCAAGGCTTCTCGACGCCGACTGATTCTTGCCATTGTGACGAGCATGTCGCCCGCGGTCCGCCACGCTCCAAGCGGAGGGCCGTCCGACACGACTTCGTCGACGTGAATCGTGGCGACCGGAGCGATGAGCAGGGTCAAGGCACCGGCGAGGCAATAGAACGGGGCGTCAAGACCCCAGGCTGCAACAAGCCCGGCGCCTATACCCGGGCCGATGATGAAACCGGCGGTTTGGATGCCAGCTAGTCGACCAAGGTTTTGCCCGGCGCGGTCGGGGTCAGCCGCAGTGAACACGGCTTGCGCCGCGGGTAAATAGGCGCCGAAGGCAAGCCCCGCGGCGATCCGAGCGAAGATGAACTGCCATGGCTCCGAGGCCAACGCGAAGGTGAATGAGGCGACGGCGCCGCCCAATATCGACAACGCCATGACCCGACGAGCGTGGCCGCGGTCAGCGAACGGGGCGATCAGAAGCTGCGAAGCGACCGCCGCAAAAAAGGACACTCCGGCGATCCAGCCGATCGCGCCTCCACTCAGATCGTGTGCATCGCGCAGTTCATGCAGTAGCGCGAACACCATCCCGATCGAGGCCGCGAGCGTGAACAAGCCCACAGGGATCATCAGACTTACGCGTGTCTCTGTCAAAGTTCGGTGACCTCATCAGCAAGCAAGATCGGCTCCGTCTCAAGCCAGATCTCAAGCCCGCCAACACTACCGCCACTCGGGTTTTCCGATTAATATTTACTCGGCGTTTCCGAGTACAGACTCCCGACGCAAAACCGATAACGCCTATACCGATTGAGGTGCGGGTCATATCTGTTGAGTTCTGCTATCGCTGTGGACGGTACCGCAGACTCCTGCTTGAGCCTTGTTGAGTCCCGGCCCGGGCTGGTCGTAGACCTCCGGGTTGACGCATGTGGTAACTCGGTTTCCGTTAAGACATGTCATGGCGTTGTCGAGCGCAGCGCTGTGCATCCGGCGACGGCCAAGATCGGTTGCTGAAGCAATGTGCGGGGTGATTATCACGTTGTCGCGGCCCTGTAACGGGTGATCGATAGGTAGCGGCTCGGGCACTGTCACGTCTAGGCCCGCTCCCGCTATGTGCCCCGAGTCGAGAGCTATTACCAGGGCGTCTTGATCGACGACGCCACCGCGGGCAGCATTTATGAATAGCGACCCGCGGCGCATTTTGGCGAACGCGTCGCTGTTGAAGAGCTCATGGGTTTCGTTGGTCAACGGACAGTGAGCACTAACCACATCGCTGCGTTTCAGAACCTCGTCGAAAGAGACCAGATCGATGTCTTCGTTGTCCGGGTCGAGGTAGGGATCATGGGCGATGACCGCCATGTCGAGACCCCGCGCGGCTTTGACAACCCGTTTGCCGATGGGTCCGTAGCCGACCACTCCAAGGGTTCGCCCTGCTAATTCGATGCCTTCGTTGTCGACGTAGTAGTCGCCGATATGGCCCCGAAGCCGCCGCTGGTTGGCGCTGAGTGACTTGGCGACATGCAACAGCAGAGCCATGGTGTGCTCGGCAGTGGAAATCGTGGGCGACGCAGGTGCGTTACAGACGACGACACCGCGTGCTGTGGCTGCTTCGAGATCCACAGCGTCGTAGCCGATGCCCGCACGCGAGATGACTTGGAGCTTGGGGGCGCGGTCCATGCGTGGTCCGTCCCACAGCACACCACTGGCGATCACTCCATGTGCGGCTTGCAGCGCGGAGGTTTCGGGCCCCACCAAGTTGGCCCTACCAGTGAACAGTTCCTCGAAGCCGGGGGGCATTGTCCGGTCGATATAAATTGTGGGTAACGCGCTCATGTCACCTGCCTCTGTCCTGTTTGCGCGATCATCATCAAGGACGCCTTTCCTACCGAGATGATCTCAGAGGCCCGCGACCTGATCCACCAGAACACTATCGAAGAGGACGACAAGGAAACTCACTCCGGACCTCGCGGCAGGCGCCCGCGTTCAGCATCTAACCGATGTTGCTCTCACCAGTGCGGACCTCGATGGCCGCCTGCTTCCCGTTGCTACCCCCGGCAGCTAGATCTAGTAGACCAAATAGATCGATGACACCGAATGGACCGATGGGAGATCACCATGACCTTCTTTACTGACGTTGCAGATCCGATCCCGTTTGCTGGAGGGGACCCGCCCGATGAAGGTCTCGCCTACCGGGTATACGACCCGAATCGCATGGTTCTGGGAAAACGTATGGAGGAACACCTGCGGATAGGGGTGTGTTACTGGCACAGTTTCAACTGGCCGGGTTCAGACATTTTCGGTGTCGGAACGTTTGACCGCCCCTGGCTTGAAGTCGGACTCGACCCGATGGCGGCAGCCCGCGCCAAACAGGACGCGGCCTTCGAGTTCTTCGCCAAGCTCGGCACGCCTTACTTCTCGTTTCACGACGTCGACATGTCACCGGAGGGAGAAACGCTGGAGCAGTCAAGGGCCAACCTCGAAGCCATGGTCGAGCGTGCTGCCGAGAAGATGGCCGAAACCGGTGTCGAACTGTTGTGGGGGACCGCCAACCTGTTTTCACATCCCCGCTATGCGGCGGGCGCGGCCACAAACCCCAACCCCGAAGTGTTCGCACATGCGGCCGCCCAAGTTCGCAACATGTTGGACGCCACACATCGCCTTGGCGGCCACAACTATGTGCTCTGGGGAGGTCGTGAAGGATATGAGACCCTGCTCAACACCCGCATGGCCCAAGAAGCAGACCAACTGGCGCGCTTCTTGACCATGGTTGCGGAATACAAACACCAGATCGGCTTCACCGGCACGCTTCTGATCGAGCCGAAGCTTCAGGAACCGACCAAGCATCAATACGACTACGATTGCTCGTCTGTCCACGGATTTCTGGACCGTTACGACCTGTTGGGCGAGTACAAGGTCAACATCGAGGTGAACCACGCCACCCTCGGCGGGCACTCGTTTCACCACGAAGTCGCTTACGTCATCGCCAACGGCATTTTCGGCAGCGTCGACGCCAACCGGGGCGATCCCCAAAACGGTTGGGACACCGACCAGTTCCCCAACTCGGTGGACGAAATGTCACTGGGGCTGTACGAAATCATGCTCGGCGGAGGCTTCGACACCGGCGGATTCTTGTTCGACACCAAGCTGCGCCGCCAGAGCATGGACCGTACCGACCTGTTTTATGGTCATGTCGGCGGCATCGACACCCTGGCTCGGTCTTTGCTGGTGGCGGAATCAATGATCAACGACGGCGCAATCGAAGCCGCACGCGACGCCCGCTATGAAGGATGGGGTCGAGATCTCGGCAGAGACATCCTTGCGGGTTCACTGGACCTGGCAACCCTGGCCGACCGCGCCACCAAAAACAACATTGACCCCGCACCCGGATCAGGACGTCAGGAACACCTCGAAAATGAGGTCAACAAACATGTTTGGAGTGTTTCGTAGTGCCGCGAAGCTTGCGGGCACTGGCAGCCGGGGTTGATTCCTCGACGCAGGCCACGAAGGTAGAACTCCGCGATATCGACTCGGGAGAGTTGGTTGCGCGAGCGACTGCTTCGCACCCGCCGACTTCTCCACCGGTGAGCGAACAGCACCCGGAAGCCTGGTGGGTGGCGCTGGTGGAGTGTTTCGCTCAGCTTTCGGGCCATAGTCGTGACGTTGTTGCGATCAGTGTGGCGGGACAGCAGCACGGACTGGTCTTGCTCGACGACTCAGGTGTGCCGCTGCGACCCGCAAAGCTCTGGAACGACACCACCTCGGCACCGCAAGCTGAGCGACTGGTGGCCGAATATGGGGCTGCGAGTTGGGCCCAGGCATGCGGATCGGTACCGGTGGCGTCATTCACCGTCACGAAATTGGCCTGGGTGGTTGAACAGGAACCTGAACTTGTGGACCGAATCGCTCGGATCATGCTCCCTCACGACTACCTGACCTGGCGTTTGACCGGTCGCCATGTGACCGATCGGGGTGATGCATCCGGCACGGGCTGGTTCGATCCTCGTGCCAACACCTACCGTGATGACCTGCTCGAACTAGCGGGGGTTGTGGATGCCGGAGCCTCCTGGCGTCCGACGCTTCCCGAAGTGCTAGCAGCGGAAGTGGCCGCGGGCGAAGTGAGTGACGACGCGGCATCGTTACTGGGGCTCGGCTCGGGTGTGGTTGTTGGCCCCGGTAGCGGAGACAACATGGGTGCTGCGCTCGGCCTCGGGTTGAAACCCGGCGATGTGGTGATTTCGCTTGGTACTTCCGGCACTGTTTATGCGGTATCGCTGACCGCAACGACCGATGAGTCGGGCGCAGTCGCCGGTTTTGCCGATGCCTCGGGAAATTTCTTGCCGTTGGTGTGCACGCTCAACGCCACCAAAGTCACCGACACGGTCGCTCGCTGGCTGGGAGTCGATGCTGCCGGTTTGGCCGCTCTCGCCCTGGCCGCGCCGCCAGCAGCTGAGCCGCCCGTGCTGGTGCCGTATTTCGACGGTGAACGCACCCCCAACCTGCCTGCCGCGAGTGGCCTGTTTATGGGCCTTCGCAACGACACGAGCCGTGAAGATTTGGCCCTGGCCGCTCACGACGGCGTCCTGTGCGGGCTGCTTGCTGGTTTCGACGCGTTGACCGCAGCAGGTGTTGATGCCTCCGGTCGGTTGTTGTTGATCGGCGGCGGGGCGCGTTCGGCGGCTTATCGTCAACGGGCGGCAGACTTGCGCAACGCTCCGGTGATGGTGCCCGACGACGACGAAACCGTGGCGGCGGGCGCGGCAGTTCAAGCCGCAGCGATAAGCACCGGCAGCCCCTTCGGCGCTATCGCGCAAGCCTGGAACCTGGGTGAGGGTTTGACCGTTGACCCCATCACCGATGCCACGAACGTGCGGGACCTCTACGGGGCAACGTCTAGTCTCGCCAGCCAGACCCGAATAACCTGAAGCGAGGGAGTAAACGACATGACGGCTGGCTATGAGCAAGGATTGACCGAGATCGCCGACGGCGTTTGGGCCTGGGTGCAACCCGACGGAAGCGCTCGTCGTCGAGATGGCCTACCTGGTCGATCGAACGTAACCAACGAACCTTCAGTCTTCGTCTGCTCCGTCGAACAAGTGAGCGTCCGCTCTGTGGTTAGAACTTGGGGCCGCTATTGATGGTTGGTTCGCGCGGACTGTAAGTTCGGGCGGTGAGGGGCTTTCTTCTGGGTCTGATTTCCGCGGCTTTGGTTGGCGGAGCGTTGATCGCCCCGTCGCCTGCACAGGGTGTCGCCGGATTTGGCGACGTAGCCGAGCACAGGTACTTCGCCCATGCGGTGCAGTGGATGGTCGACAACGGCATCACCACGGGAACCTCAGAGGCGTGTTTCTCCCCCGACGATCCAGTCACCCGAGGTCAGGCCACAACATTCTTGTGGCGCATGGAGGGCGAACCGGACGCTCCTGCGCACAGATTCGCCGATGTCGCGGCCTCATATCAGCAGAGGCCGATCTCTTGGATGACCAGCGAGGGCTATGCCGTCGGGACAACACCGACCAGGTTCTTTCCTGATGATGCGGTGACCCGAGGTGAGTTCGCAGCGATGCTGCATCGTGTAGCTGGACAACCGGTCGCACAAATGCACCCGTTCACCGATGTCACGGCCTCACAGCACCAACAACCGGTCGCTTGGATGGTCGCCGAGTCCATAACTACGGGTACCAGCCCCACCACCTTCTCTCCAAACAGCACTGTCACCCGTGGTCAACTCGCCAGCTTCCTGTACCGCTACCAGGGGAGTCCAGCAGTCGAACTGGACCCCGCCGGTCTGCGATGCATTCCGCCGTCGGATGAATTGACTCTGCGGCGAGTCGGCGAGATTCGAGGGGCCATCACTCCCAAGTCGGTGGTGTTTTCAGGGGTAGATCGGTTCTTCGCCCAGAACATGGCGTATCGGCACACCATCACGGTTTATGACAGATCGTTGTCGCTGGTGGGAACGATCAGCGATCGGGTGGTGCTCTCAGATTTTGATGTTGCCGGTGCCACCCCCGGTGCGGCGTATTCGGGTGCACCGGTGGAGGCCGCGTTCACATCCGATGGCCGCTACGCCTACGTCTCAAACTACGTCATGTCCGGCCCAGGATATGGCCGGTACGGTCACGATTCGTGCCAACCCGGCAACTGGGACAATAGCTTTCTTTACCGGGTTGACGTTGAGTCGCTCGCCATTGACCAGGTCATTGGCGTCGGCCCGGTGCCAAAGTTCGTTGCGGTCACGCCGGATAACACCAAGGTGTTGGTCACCAACTGGTGCGGTTTCAACCTGAGTGTCGTCGACACTGCAACCGCGACCGAAATTGCCCGTATCCCGATCGGACGGTATCCGCGGGGCATAGCCATATCGAGCGACTCGACCAAGGCGTATGTCGCGATCATGGGCGGCAGCGAGATTGCGATTGTCGACCTCGTGGACCTGGATGCCCCGGTTTCGCTGATCACTGGGGTTGGTCGTGCACCGAGGTCGCTGCTGCTCAGCGAAGATGATCGATACTTGTATGTGTCGCTCAACCACGTTGGGCGCGTGGCCAAGATCGACCTGAGCACTAATACCGTGGTGGGTTCGGTGTCTACCGGCGTGGCTCCGCGTTCGCTGGCGATCAGCGATGACGGCACCGCCGTTTTTGTCGTCAACTACCACTCCAATAGCTTCAGCAAAGTGCGCACTGCCGACATGGTCGTACTGCAGAGGATTGCCACGCCCGAACGGCCGATCGGGATCACCTACGACCCAGTGGCACGAAGAGTGTGGGTCGCCACATATCGCGGCACCATTCAGATCTACGAAGACACAGCCCCCTGATATTGCCGTCCGGCCCAACGACAGCGAGGCGCCTAGCTCAGTTGTGCAATTTGCAGGTGGTACTTTCGTATTGCATAACTGGCGGGGTCAGAACTCGATTACGCAGCGGCCGCGGATACCGCCAGCTTCCAGAGTTCGGTGTGACTCAGCGGCGTTTTCCATCGGGAACACAGCCGCCACCTGCAGGGTTAGCTGGCCGTTCTCGGTCTGCTGGCGCAGGCGGTCTAAACGGGCATGGTCGGAGGCGTACGCGAACACCCAGGTGGTGTGGAACTTGATGTCCCGTTTGTTGTTGCCCCGCCACCCCCTCACGGAGGCGAATCCGCCACCGTCTCGTATCGCGGGAAGCAGCAACTCGTTCTGGACAGACCCGTCGGTCAACCCGTCAACGCCGTGGGGGGCGTGTACTCGGATGTGATCGGCCACATCCTCGCCTCGCGGCACCACCACGTCGGCCCCGAGACCCGATACCAGTTCCATGTCGGAAGGTGAGGCGTCGGCGATCACCCGCAGTCCGTCGGCTTTGGCCATCTGAACCACGTAGCCCCCGTAGCAGCCGGCCGCGCCGGTCACCGCGAGGGTCTGGCCCGGCTGAAGTTCTAGCTGGTCGAGGCTCAATCGGGCGGTGAGACCGTTCATGGGCAGGGTGCAGGCTTCGGCAAACGAAGTCCCCGCGGGGATGCGGGCCACCGCATCGGCCGGCACCACTACATACTCCGAATAGGCCCCGTGAGCCCCTTGGGGCAGCACCATTGCCATCACTTGGTCGGCCACCGCCAAATCTGTTTCCACACCTTCGCCGATCTGGTCCAGCACCCCGGCGGCGTCCATACCCGGCACATATGGCGGTGGGCCACTCTTGGCCAGCTCAGACGCCCTGGTGCCCGCCCTGATATGAGTGTCGGTCGGGCTGACCGCCGCAGCCCGCACCCGGACGCGCACCTGACCCGGTCCGGCCTGAGGGTCGGGCAACTCCACAATCTCCAAGACTTCAGGTCCGCCGAAGTCCATTACTCCCACTGCTCGCATCCCCTGATGGTACTTCGGAGGAACAGGTCGTTGTCTATGACGGTGTCGTTGACGGTTGGGCTAGGAAGCTGACTGGCGTGCGGGACTGAGTGGGCCGCGCCCCGAACCTCGACAGTTGTGAGCACGTTTCGCCTGGTTGGAAGGTATTCGGTTAGCCGTCACACGGCTAAAGGAGTTCGCTGTAGGCGTCCAGGGTCTGTTGGTTGAAGGCCACGAACCGGACTTCGGCCACCCGTGTGGGTGTAGCACGGATTGTGGCGACAGCGATAGCGGCCGCAGCCTCGATCGGGTAGCCGTACACGCCAGTCGAAATCGCAGGAAAACCAACGGTCGCAGCGCCTACCTCATCGGCACGGCCCAACGACTCTCGATAGCAAGAAGCTAGAAGCTCGGGTTCGCCATGGGTGCCGCCGTGCCACACCGGCCCGACGGTGTGGATGACCCAGCGGGCTGTGAGCTTGAAGCCCGGTGTGATCTTGGCCTGTCCAGTTTCGCAGCCTCCGAGGTTGCGGCAGTGTTCGACTAGTTCTGGGCCGGCCGCACGATGAATCGCTCCGTCTACCCCACCACCTCCGAGAAGGGAACTGTTGGCGGCGTTGACGATGGCGTCGACATCTTCGGCGGTGATGTCACCGAGGAGCGGTTCCAATCTCGGACCCGGGTTGTGCTGTGATGCCATGGCTTGATTGTCGCAGTAGTTCTCGATGCCGGTCAGACTAGATGCGGGTGTCGGGGCGTTGGTAGCTCGTGCCGGGTCCGGCGTAGCTGAGGCCGTAACCCGGCGGCGTTTCCCACGCCAGATCGGGTGGGGTGGCGGTAGCAGATTTCCACCAGGCGATCAGTCGGTCTTCGTTTTCGTAGTCGAAGGGGTCTTCAAGAATTCGTTCGACCGTGCTGGCAGGAGGATGCGGATTCTCAGCCAACCACCGAGCAGTGCGGGCCACGGCCTCACGTGCGCTCACCACGTCTCGGTAGCCGAGTACATGGCGTAGCGCGCTGATGTCGAACACCCGATGATGGGTTGAGGGCCCCATCATCAATGGCTTGGCCGGAACCGCCAACTCCGCGGGCATCGACACGATCTCCAGTTCAGCCCCCAAAGTAGCGGCGCAAATCTCAACCACTTGACGAACGGTGAGGGCTTCTTCATCGGCGGCATTGAAGATCCGGCCCGCGGCCAGTTCGGGTTGATCTACAGCGAGGTGGATCGCATGCGCGAGGTTGTCGACATAACCGAAGCTATGGGCCGATTGCCCGCCGTCGGCCAGGACGATCTGGCGGCGTCCGTCCAGGATGCGCTTTACGACACACCATTCCCGAGGAGCTAGCTGGCGGGGGCCGTAGACGTAGGGGTAACGAAAATGCGTGGCGCTCGGGTGGCACTCGAATACATACTGCTCGGTGCGGGCGACCCGGTATGACTTCCCGTCCTCGTCTTCGCTGCTCGTGGGGGCGTCTTCGGGAGTGGGGAGTGGAAGTCCCGGCGGGTCGAAAGCCCACGGATCGAAGTAGCCCCGCAGAGCGGGTCCACCTCCGACAGAGACAAAGTGCCCGACACGTCCTTTGAGCACTTCAGCGATAGTCCGCAGGCGACCGTAGGTGATGACCGCGACGTCCCAATGCTCGGTTCCGATGCCTTCTTGAAGTGAGTCACGGTCTTGCACGTTGCAATGAATGTGTCTCAGGTGCATCACTTCGTCGACTTCGTGACTACCGGTGTGGCAGATGGTCACCTCGTGCCCGCGGGCTTCAAGCCCCGCCACGATCAACGGCCCGGTCGGACCCGTACCGCCCACAACCAGAGTATTAGTCATCGCTCCTCATCGTGGACAGTTTTCCACAGCCTCCTGTTTGCACAAAGTGTACGCAGGCCTCAAAAAGCCGAGGAATCTTGTGATGTTGGCTTCCAGGTGAGTTCGACCGGGTTACAGGTCACGTTGGTTCCTTTAAGAATGGATCCGCATTGAAGGTGCACGGACCTCATGACTCGTTGACTAGGACGAAGCGAGCGCGCTCGGTCCGCAACATCTGGAAAGGACTGACTACCTTTACCCCGTTGGCAATAGCGGCGTTGGGAATCTTGATCTTGCGGCGACTGTCACCGATCCGCTCATGAGTGACGACAGTGTGGTTCCCCGACAATGCATGCCCTATAAGGAAGGAGTCCGCGGCTGAAGCGAATTCGGCTTTCGCCGCCGCTTCATAGTGTGTGGAGTCGTTCGCCCAGCGGTTGATTCCCGCAATATGTGGGAGTTCGTCTGCTGTTACCGGAAGGAACATTGACCGGTGGTCCTTCACCCAACGCGCAAGGTCATCGTCTCCTCCGATGAGTTCTTGGTAGACGGCATCTACGCTTGAGACGGTTCCGTTGCTACTTGCTCTCTCAAGCCAGTCCCAGAAGGCGGGGCAGAAGTCAAAGCCGTAGTGGTCGTTCTTGGCGCGAATAAACACGTCTGAATCAAGTAAATACGCCATTAGGTCACCCTGAGTTGTTGGCCCAGTCCCTCGAAAGTGCTCGATTTCTTGATGTTCAACAATCGGAAGGCTTCGCTGTACGTGGTTCTGCCCTCAAGAGTGCTCGCAATCAACTCACGCGCGAAGCGCTTCCCGACCTGTACCGGCCTTGTGTTGTAGAAGTTACCGCCTGTACCTCGTTGCACAATGAGTTCAGCGATGCGGTCGCGCTCCACCTGCAGTTCGGCCATCATCTGTTCCCAAGTGAGCACTCCAGCTTCCCGCATTCGTACGAGGACTACCTGCGTGCTCACTCGAAATGTTGTGGCCAGCGTTTTCAGCTGCTCGCGAATGCCTAGATCCGGGTCGAACGCTGAACGAAACTCGTCCATGGGCACCAAAAATTCGGTTGCGGCTTGGTTACACCAGCGTTCTTGTTGATTGTGTTGGGCGGATCGTGGGTCAAGGTCGGACAGTGCCGTGTCTCCCAGCCATATATGGGCCAATTCGTGGGCTAGCGTAAATAGTTGAGCGGCTTTCGAATCCGCGCCGTTCACGAACACCACCGGAGCGCGAGGATCGGCGAGCGCAAAGCCGCGAAACTCCGCCGGATCCAATTTGCGGTGTGTATTGGATCCGACTATTCCGCTGATCATCACGAGCACGCCAGACTCCTCTGCGTTTTCGCGTAAACGTGTCAGGGTTAACTCCGAATTCGTGCATCGGCGGCGGGTCTCGGCTGTCCAGTTAAGGACTCGACGCATTTCTTCGACGGTTGCCTCCGGCGAAGAAGCGACGGTTGCGCTGGCGACGAAGTCGAGTGGTTGTTCGCTATTCAAGAGCTGGTGGTCGCGATACCACTCCTGGCGGGCTTGGCACGTGTACACCGTGTCGAGCAGATCGGCGGTTGCCGCTACTGGACGGTCGCCGACCGTGCGGAAATCGGGAATCGGCACGCCTTCGATCGGTGGCTCATCCAGAAAGAAGTATCCGACTGGAGTGTAGGTCTTACGAGCAAACGCCTCGACTTGCTTGAACGTCGGGCTCTTCGTCCCGCTCAGCCACGCGTCGTATTGGGGGAAGCGTTTTTGCCACACCTCATCGTCGATACCCGAACGCGCCCGCGCCCATAAGAGCAAGCTAGGGGACACATCCACCGGGACTGTCATAGGCACAGTATGGCCGCGAATTCGGGTGCCGCTCGGATATTGCAACAGAGCGGTCGTTGCAAGCCGGTCAGGCGGGCATGACGTTGCCGCCGTCTACGCATATGACTTGGCCGTTTACCATGGCGCTGTCGTCACTGGCCAAGAAGAGCACCGGGCCGCACATGTCTTCGGCTTGGGAGTTGCGCTTGGCAGCGGACATGTCGGCGAAGATCTGGTCGAAGCCCTGTGGCACTTGCTTGTCGGTCGCTGCTGTCATAACCAATCCGGGGGCGATGGTGTTGGCGGTGACCCCGTATTTACCCAACTCTCCGGCGAGTTGCCGGGTCAGGCCCAGCACCGCGAACTTTGTTTGCTGATAGGCAAACGAACTCAGCGACCAGGTCTGGGGATCACCGGGCGGCCCCAGAGCCCCGAGAGGCAGATAGCCGGCGATCGAGCCGATGTTGATGATCCGCCCGCGACCCTTCTGAACCATCGTGGGAGCGAACGCCCGGGCCATCAGCCATTGTCCGATCACGTTGATGTCGTAGACGTGTCGCAGGTACTGGACGGAGTTGTCGGAGAGGTCGAGCTCTCCGTACAGCGCGGCGTTGTTGACCAGCACGTCGACAGTCCCGAAAGCGTCGAGCACGGCGTCGCGGCAGGCATCGACCGAAGCCTCGTCGCTGATGTCGGTTGCAACAAAGATGGCGTCGTCAGCGAGCGACTGAGCAACCCGAGTTCCCTGCTCACGACCGATATCAACGACAGCTACTTTGGCACCTTCCGCGACGAAGCGACGGCAGTAAGCCTCCCCGATGCCGCCCCCACCACCGGTGATGACCGCAACCTGCCCAGCGAGCCTGCCGGTCATGCCGACGCGGTCTCGTACTGCTCTCGCAACACCCTCTTGAGCACCTTGCCGGTCGGGTTGCGGGGGATGACGTCAGTGAACTCAACGGCCTGGGGCATCTTGAAGCGAGCCAGTTTGCCGTCGCAATGAGCGATCACATCTTCGGCTGTGACGTTCTCGCTTGCCCGCACGATCACCGCCAGAGGTGACTCGCCCCACTTCTCGCTGGCAATCCCGATGACCGCAGCGTCGGCGACGCCCTCCATTGCCATGAGCACGTTTTCGATCTCCGCTGGGTAGACGTTCTCGCCACCGGAAATGATCATGTCCTTGATTCGGTCCTGAATGTAGATGAACCCGTCGCTGTCCTTGATCGCAACGTCGCCGGTCCTCAACCAGCCATCCACGATCGCTTCGGCGGTGGCGTCGGGCCGGTTCCAGTAGCCGATCATGACATGGGGACCCGAGATGATGACCTCGCCAGGTTCGTCGGGACCGCAGTCTTCGCCTTGTTCGTCGACGACACGCACTTCTGTGTGGAAGAAGGTCTTGCCGGTAGACCCCGCCCGTGTCAGCGCGTCGTCAGGAGAGATTAGACAGCCAGGTCCACAGGTTTCGGTGAGTCCGTACACCTGATGAATCTCGATGCCCATGGCCTCGTAAGCCTTGATGAGGGGCACGGGTACGGGTGCGGCTCCGCTCATGACCCAGCGCAGGTGCGAGATGTCGTGGGCCTCCTTGTTGTAGGTGGACAACATGAAGTTGAGCATGGCGGGTACGGCCAAGGTGACCGAGATGCGTTCTTCGGCGAAGACTTCCCAGATCTTCACAGGGTGGAATTCACTCATGATCACCCCGGTGCCACCTTTGTGAATGATGCTGAGCATTGGGTTGAGGGCACCCACATGAAAGAGCGGCAGGCAAATCAGGTAGCGGTCGCCGTAGCGGGTGTCGGCGGTGGTGTTGCCGGTGATCACCGACCATAAAGCGGTCAGGTGTGAGTGCATCACACCTTTGGGCAGGCCGGTCGTACCCGAGGTGTACATGATGAAGAGAAGGTCGTCGTCGCTTGAGGTGATCTCCGGCTCAGCGGTTGAGGCGTTGACTAGGAGGTCTTCGTAGCCGGCTGCGAAATCGGGACGATCCGCGGCGTCGCCTACATGTACCCAATTGGTGACAGCGGTTGCGTGTGAGCCACGTGAGTGCAATTCGGCTACAACCTCGTTGAAGGCAGTGCCGAAGACCAGCGTGGTAGCGCCCGAATCGTTCAGGATGAAGGAGAGCTCATCGGCCACGAGCCGCCAGTTGAGGGCCACGATTACTCCGCCGGCTTTGGCGGCGCCAAAGAAGATTTCGACGAACTCGCTGCCGTTCATCAACAGCGTTGCTACTCGGTCGCCCTGGGTGAGTCCGCTGTCTCGCATGCTGTTGGCGACTCGGTTGCAGCGCTCGTTCAGCTGTGCGTAGGTCTGGCGTTGACCGCTGGTGACATCAACAATGGCTTCCGTTGTGGGGTTCAACAGTGCGCGTTTTGTGACGAACAATCCGATGTTGTTTTTCATTGTGAACTTGTTCCCTGTTCTCAGCTGCAGCAAATGGAGGTAGACCAAATGGCCGCTACAGCATATGTTGAACCGGCTGCTGAACAGGTCTGTGTCAGCGATTGTTTGGTGCGGGTCAGGCTGCGTTATATTGTGGCAGTATTAATGACAGATGTATGGTGATGCCGCGATGAGTAATCCCGACGATTTTGCCGATGTCGTCAACATCGACGGCCGCCGGGCCCGGCGCGACCGTAACCGAGAACGGGTTGTGGACGCGATGTTGGAGTTGTACCGAGAAGGTGACCTGCGGCCCTCAGTCAATACCGTGGCAGAGCGCTCGGGTGTGTCACACCGCAGTGTCTTTCGGTACTTCGATGACCTCGGCGAGTTGTGCCGGGTCGCGGTTGAACGCCAGTTGGCGGCGACGATTGACATCTGGGTAGTGCCCGACACGGGTATTGGACCACTCGAAGATCGGGTGGCGCGGCTCGTTGAACAACGCCTCACGCTCTACGACGCGGCCGCGTCAGTGTGGCGCGTCGGACAGACACGAGCCCCTTTCGAGCCGGTCCTGGCGCGAAACCTTGAACGAACAGCGGCAATCAACGCTGAACAAATGAAGCGACATTTCGCTACTGAACTCGACGGCCTCGCCCCAGACCGCGCTGAATTGTTGGCCGAATCACTGGCCGCGATGTGCTCCCTTGATGCCATCGACCTGCTTCGACATGTCCGGGAATTAGACCGACCGACCACCGCAAAGATTCTCTCGTTGATGCTGTCTGCCCTCTTGGCCGAGGTCTGAACCGTGATCGCTGTCAGGAACGAAATAACCGTAGCTGCATCCCCAGCGGCGGTTTGGGCGCTGTTGGCCGCCTTTGACCGGCTCGCTGGTTGGGCCCAAGAAATTGATCACAGTTGTCAGTTGACCGAACGCCGCGAGGGTGTCGGAACCGAGCGCAGAGTTCAGGTCAAATCCAACGTTCTGCTCGAACGAGTCACCGTCTGGCAACCCGAGGAAACTCTGGCTTATGAGGTCGTTGGTTTGCCGAATGTGGTTAGCAGGGTTGTCAACGAATGGACGCTGAGGGCCGACGGAGATCACACACAACTTGCGCTCACCGCCCAGATTGAACCAGGTCCTAAACCGCCCATGAAGCTTGTGGCCCGGCTCCTCGCCCGACAGATGGGTTCGGTCAACCAACGCTTGCTTCGTGATCTGGACGCGGCGGCGACACGAAATGCCTCCAGCGGAACCGAAAGGAGTTAGCACGTGGCCGACCCACATCCAGACATAGTGATCCTGCTCACCGACGAGGAGCGGGCCGCGCCGGCCTACGAAACAGCCGAGATACGGGCCTGGCGCGAACAGCATCTTCTAGGCCGCCGCTGGTTCAGCGAGAACGGTGTGGACTTTCGGCGTCACTATGTTGCATCGACCGCATGTGTCCCCAGCCGCCCGAGCCTGCTGACGGGCCACTACCCCGATGTGCACGGCGTCACCCAAACCGATGGACTCGCTAAGCGAGCCACCGACAGCCGGATGCGCTGGCTCAAACCCGATGAAGTACCAACGATGGGTGACTGGTTGCGCGCCGCCGGCTACGACACCGCGTATGTAGGCAAGTGGCACGTGAGCCACGCCGACCTCACCGTCGATGGTCAGCGCCTGCGCACCAATACATCCGACGGGCAGGTGATTCCCGAAGCGGTCGATGCATACCTGGCTGCAGACCCTCTCGACGAATTCGGCTTCTCAGGTTGGGTAGGACCAGAACCTCACGGTGGGCACTGGTCTGACACGGGCTATGTGCGGGACCCGATCTACGCGGAACGGACGGCGGCATGGCTACAAGACCGCTACAAGCGCCGAGCCGAAGGTGACCAAGAAGCGGCTAAACCGTTCCTGTTGATCTGCTCGTTCGTCAACCCTCACGACATCGTGCTCTGGCCCATACTGGCCGTGCACAAACGGCGTGGCAACGAATTTGCACCGTCGTTGGCTGAGCCACCGGCGATCCCGCCGTCACCCACCGACGACGAGGATCTCTGCAGCAAACCCGCGTTGCAGATGGCCTACCGCGACGGCTACTACTCGGCGTACGGCCCGGCACCTCTGATACGGCGCGCATATGAGAGAAACGCCGAACGCTATCGCCAGACCTACTACCGGTTGCATCATGATGTGGACGAGCCCATTGATCGGGTTCGCCGTGCGGTTACCGATGGGAGCAGCGCCGATACCGTCCTGGTATTCAGCGCGGACCACGGTGATTTGCTCGGTTCACATGGGGGTTTGCATCAGAAGTGGTATCAGCTGTACGACGAGGCCACTCGGGTGCCGCTGCAGATTGTTCGCACCGGGACTAGTGCCACCAAACAGGCAGTTGTTGACGTGCCGACAAGCCACATTGACCTGCTCCCCACGTTGCTGGGGCTAGCGGGTGCCGATGAAGCGGCGCTGGCGACCGAGTTGGCACGGACCCATACAGAAGTCCACCCCCTACCGGGCCGAGACCTGAGCAACCTGCTGTCGACGCCGCAGCAGGCGCCAGCAGATTCGGTTTATCTCGTTACCCGCGACAACATGCTGGAAGGCGACGGTTCGAGCGCCGCAATGCTGGCAGCGCGAGGGCGTGTTGATGCTCCGTTCCCGCTGCAGATCAAGGTCCCATCACATGCAGCCACCAACGTGGAGGCGGTCGTCGGTACCGTCGACAATCGATTGTGGAAGCTGGTCCGCACTTTCGATGACCCTGCCACCTGGACCGAACCCCATGAGCGGCAACTCTCAGCGCGTAGCGCGGGTGGTCCGCTGTATCGGAGCGAACCGATCCCTGACCAATGGGAGTTTTACTGCCTCAGTGACGATCCCATCGAAGCGCACAACCAATGGAACAACCCCGACTGTGTGGAGGTATTTGAAATGTTGAAGGAAGACCTGAAGCGAATCCGGCGCGAACGGATCCCGGCGCGTAACGCCGAGTGGCCCACCGCGCCCCGACTCGCAGATCGTCCCAAAGCGAAGCGCCCGCCGCTGCCGGCGCGTGGGGTACGGAGGTTGCTTCAATCCGCAGGTCTGCATCCCGACGACCCCGAGTCGGTGAAGCTGGACTTGCGAGGTCACCGTGCGCTGATCGTTGCCACCAATCAGGCAACGCTTGAGGTTGGCAAACCCACCGGTGTGTTCGGTTCGGAGCTGACCGTTCCCTACTACGAGTTCACCGATGCCGGCATGGAAGTCGATATTGCCTCGCCCAAAGGCGGTGATATCCCATTTGACCCGAAGTCGTTCATCCCCTTCATCCGTTCCCATCACGATGACCGCTTCATGACAGACGACGAGGCCAAGGAGAAAGTCATCAACAGCCTGGCTATCGGAGATCTCAACATGGACGACTACGACATCGTATATTTCGCCGGTGGTTGGGGAGCCGCATGGGACCTCGGCACCTCGGATGTGGTTGGTGAACAGGTCACCGTCGCCGCTGCCAAGAACAAGGTGCTCGGCGGGGTTTGCCATGGACCGCTCGGTTTGCTGAAAGCTAAGACCGCAGACGGGGAGCCGCTGGTCAAGGGCCGTCCACTTACCGCGGTTACGGACAAGCAGATCGAAGAACTCGATATCGGTATGACCCCGCAGCACCCTGAGACGGAACTGCGCCGTCTCGGTGCCGACTTCCAAAGCACCCATCGACGCCGCGACATCTTCGCCAACCATGTGGTGGTTGACGGGGATCTCATCACCGGCCAGAACCAGAACGCCGGGCCCATGGTGGCCAAAGAGATGATGCTGAGGGTGTTGTCCAAACGTGATACCGCAGACCGAAACCCGATTTCGGTGGGTGCCGGCTGACCTTGGAGGTCTAATGGAAATCGTTTTGCTCGGGACCGGTTCGCCGATCCCTGATCCGAATAGAGCTGGCCCCGCCACGCTGATCAAAACCGGCGAAGGTGGCCTTGAGCAGGTGTTGATAGATGCTGGGCGAGGTTGCGTGATGCGCATGGCTGCGGCTGGTTCGATGCCTGTGTTCCTCTCGGGAGTGCTGATCACCCATCTGCACAGCGATCACCTCTGTGCCTTGAACGACGTGATAACCACCCAGTGGATCATGACCAACGAACCCAGACCCTTGAGGATCTGGGGTCCCGTGGGGATCAAACGCTTCGTTGAGCGCACCTTGGATGCGCTCGGACCCGACATCGGTTACCGGATCGCCCACCACGATGATCTGAATTGGGAACCGGTGGTCGAAGTCAGCGAAGTGCAAGCAGGCGATTCGTTTGAGGTTGGTTCGATGCAGGTGAGCGTTTGTGCAACGGTTCACGCACCCGTGGAGCCCACCGTTGGCTATCGAGTGGAGCGGGAAGGCAGGGTCGCGGCTCTGGCAGGCGACACGATTCCTTGTGCCGGGCTTGACGAGTTGACCAGCAACGCCGATGTCTATGTGCAGACCGTTATTCGCGACGATCTCGTGAAGCTGATGCCCATGGAGCGCATTCAGGACATTCTCGACTATCACTCAAGCGTCGAGCAGGCGGCGCAGACTGCTGAGCGCAACGGCGTCAAGACTTTGATGCTCACCCATATGGTGCCTGCTCCTCAACCTGAGCAATACGACGAGTGGCGGGCCATCGCCGCGCAGCATTTCGATGGTGAGATCGTCATAGGCGACGACCTCACCAGCGTCTCGCTCTAGCCCGTTTCTAGAAATCCAGGGCTGAGTCGGGGGCGGGGGTGATCATCGACTCGGCAAAAGCGTAGGAATGCGCGGGGCTGACCATGGCGTGCTGGCTTCCGGCATGAATGTCGCGGAAGCAACGCTGAAAGCCGCCGTCTCGCAAAGCTGTGGTTCCGATATGGCGATACAGAGTCTGGATTGCTTGGGTTGATTGCTGGGTGAACCAAGCGGTTGCCTGGAGTACCTCGCCGATGGCGGCTTGGTCGATGTTGTCGTTGAGTGCCGATTGTTCTGCTTTGGAGAAGGCCGTACGGATCCAGAGATCGCCGGCGCGAAAGAGGCTTTCGGCTTCGGCTAGGTCGTATTGGAAGCGGGGATCGTCGGCCAGGGTTGACTTGCCGGTCATACGCTGCTTGGTCTTGGCCAGCGCGGTTGCTTCGTCGATGGCCCGGCGCGTCACCCCGAGCACCCAACCGGCGTGGCCGACTTCGGTGATGCACAGCACCCCGAGGTTGTAGCGGGGTCCGCCGCGGTATTTGGTGAATCCGAAGAACGACAGTGTCTGGTCCTCTGCCACGATGCTGTCGATCTTGTAGTCGTACGAAGCGGTCGAACGAAGGCCCATCACGTGCCAGTTGCCGGTGATATCAGCTTCGGCCACCGGGACCACCGCCAGTAGGAAGTCGGGGTCTCCTTCCGTGGGCGCGCTGAAAGATCCGCATCCGGCCCATTCTGCGTGTTGCAAACCAGATCCGAACGAGTAGTCGCCGGTGATGTGATACCCGTCGGGACATGGCACCGCAGTGCCGTTGGGAGCGAATTGTCCGGCTACCAGCGGCACGCCGTCGGCGAACATCACATCGCTGAAGGAAGCCGGCGACCACGACCCGAAATAGCAGGCGGCTGTGCTGCTGGCCATGACCACCCAGCCGATCGAGCCATCAGCACGGGCAAGTTCGGTGAACACGTCAAGGGACTCGCCAAATGTCAGCTCTGCCCCACCAACTTCGCGGGGGATGAGGGTGCCGTAGAGACCGGCCTCATGGCAGAGCTTCACTGCCTCGTCGGTCATCGGCGTACCTTCGGCTTCGGCTTTGGCACCTTCGGCATCAAGCGTCGTGCGGAGGTCGCGAGCGGCGTTGAGTAGCTCAGTCATTCGGAGAGTCTCCCAGTTGTGCGTCTTGAGGTTGAAATCGTTTGAATCGTCAAATCGTTGGAACCGAAAGGCCCACAGTAGGGTCCGCACTCAATGAGTTACGAACCCGACGCTGTGGTGTTGATCGGTGCGGCCGCTGCCAGCCAGCGTCTGGTCGATCCTGGCGCTGGTCTCGACACCACAGAATTGATGACCGAGGCGCTGCGATCTGCGCTGAGCGACAGTGGCGTAGCCGGTCTTGGCCCCAAGATCGGCTGGATCGGCGCCACCCGGGGACTCTCCAGGTTGCCCGACGCGGCCCGTCGTATCGGAGAAGCGGTGGGCGCTGATCCCCACACGGTCGCGGTGGATGTGGGCATTCCCCAGCAGACGCTCATCAACCTGGCGTTTGAGGCGATCCGCTCTGGGAAATTCGATATCGCGGTGGTATGCGGAGGGGAGACCAAACGTCGAGATGATCTTGCCCGCCGTTCCGGGTTGGAACTACCGGGTCACGATCAAGGCGACCTGGTGCCCGACGAGGAGTTCAGCCCTAGCGGCGAGATTGTTGCCCGCCCCGAGATAGAGATCGGCGCGGTTGTTCCCGTTCAGCAATACGCCATGATCGAAAATGCTCGCCGAGCTGCCCACGGCTGGTCATTGGACCAACACCGAGACGAGATTGCCTGGCGCTGGCACGGCTTCAACCAGGTCGCCCAAACGAATCCGCGCGCCGCGTTCGGTGCGCCGATGCTGCCGGAAGAGATTCGTGATCCTGTACCCGCGAACCGTCCTATGGCCTTTCCATACAACAAGTGGCACAACTCCCAGTGGGGAGTGGATCAGTCCGCGGCGTTGATCCTGTGTTCGGCTGCGACCGCGGAGTCCCTCGACGTGCCTCGAGATCGCTGGGTATTCCCTCATGTGGGGCTTGAGTCGTCGATGTCGCTTTCGTTGTCACGCCGTGGCGAACTGCACCGTTGGCCGGCTATGGGGGTGTTGGGTGCAACAGCGGAGTCGCACATTGGTCGCCGCGTTGGCGACATGGAACACATTGAGCTCTATAGCTGTTTTCCCGCCGCGGTTGCGGTTCAGCAGTCCGAGCTGGAGGTGAATCCCGACCGCGTATGCACCCTCACTGGAGGCATGGCCTTTGCGGGGGGTCCGTTGAACAACTTTGTGTTTCAAGCCACGGTCGAAATGATCAACCAGATTCGGGTCGAGCCGGGTGCTTACGGTGCTGTCACCGCGGTGAGCGGATTGTTGACCAAGCCCGGACTCACCGTCTGGAGTACCGAAGCACCAGTGGCTGGTTTGCTTGTCGCCGATCTGGCAGATGAGGCGAAAGCCGCTACTAAAGAGGTTCCGCTCGACGAAGATCCTGACGGCGAGGGAACCGTGGCCACCTACACCGTCGTCTACGACGGCATGGATCCCTCCGGTGTTCGAGCAATTGTGGATCTCACTTCCGGCAGCCGCTGTGTGGCAGCCCTCGATGATGCCGAAGTCGCCTCCGCTGCGGTGACCAAAGACCTGATCGGCACCCCAGTCAGCGTTAGTGGCACCACCCTCAAGCTATAAACCGAGAACACTTCGAACCGGCCCGCTGAATCCCCACAACTAGTCAACCGATGCCATCGGCGACCGAGGATGCTTCTGCTTCAGCGAGGTAGTCGCTCCAAGCGGCAGGATCACTTTTCAGCACAGCGAGTTCTTCTTGAACGCGCAATACGAACCGAAGGCGTTGTAACGTCTCCGCGGCATCACGAACCGGTCTTTGTGAGAGTGTCACCGCTCGCCGCGCTGATCGCCGGTTATGTCGATGATTCCGATGGATGGGCGCACGCCAAATCTTACCTGGGGGGCGGTTCTGCGCTCGCGCCCCACACCGGTGGACACATACACCGGTGTTCCGTGCAGTTCATGCAACCCTCCGGCTGCCACATGTCTCGGTACGTCCGATGCGGTGACAAGCGGGCCAATTAAGGGAAGGGCGATCTGTCCCCCGTGGGTGTGTCCTGAAACCAAGAGATCGACTGGCGTTGATTCGATCAGCCGAATCTCATCTGGTTGGTGAGCAAGCAGAATTCGCAGATCGGCTGAACTCTCGGCTAGTTGTTCAGCTCGGAGCTGGGCGATTCGCTCGTTACCGAACAAGGTTATTCCAAGCACACTAACGGTGTTGCCGTTGATCTCGAGTGTTTCAATCTGGTTGTTGAGGACTCTTGCGCCCGTTCCACGCACGATTTTTCCGAGACCACCGATGTGGTCGGTATTCCCGCTGACCAACAAGACATTCGGAACTGCATCGACGAGCCTTTGAATCGCTTCGTTGAATTCCGGGACTTTTTCATCGAACCGATTTTGATCGATCTGGTACAGATCGCCGGGAATCAAGACAAGGTCTGGCGCGGCATCGATCAGACGGTCTACTGCGCTGCTCTCGTACGAACCGATCTCGGTCGTTTGCAGATCGGCAAGCACTCCGATCCTTATATTCTCGCTCACGCTTTCAACCTCCAGCTCGACGTGGTCTATTCGCAACCAGAATGGCTCGATATAGGTGGCATAGATCCCCAAGGGAACAGGGACTAAAGCAAGCACGCAGAGCGCCGTGACTATCCGTGTGCGGTTGCGAGCAAAAACCAGGACGATTGCCCCCGCCAAGGGGACTCCGACTGTCAGTACGAGATAGCTGACATGGATGCTTGTGAAGACGTCTGGTCGGGCGATGAACAGCGCTCCGATATTGAAAAAGAACGTACACCCAACACCAATGCCGACGGCTGAAGCCGCTATCTGAACGCTTCTGAAACCTTGCCGGATCAACCAAACAGCAACGGTGCCCGCCACCGAACCGGCGAAAATCGCAGCACAGATCGTGTAGTAGTTCAGGAGCATCGGGCGAGGCTGGTTTGACGGGGACCCGTTTGTGAGTCCAGGCGTTATGGGTGTTTGGTTGTTGGGTTTGTTTGGTGGTTGGCAGCGTAGGCGGCGGGGGCTTGTCCGTGGAGTGATCGGTGTGGCCGGTAGTGATTGTAGGCGCGTCGCCAGTCCTCGATGACGACTCGGGCTTCGAGGAGGTTGGCGAAGTCCTCGATGTTGAGGCATTCGTCTCGTAGCCGGCCGTTGAAGGACTCGATGTGGCCGTTCTGCCAGGGCGCGCCGGTGACTGCCGCGATGGACTCGACGACTTCGACGACTTTGTCGGCGTCGATGCTGTGATCGACATGTATCGGCAGGGCTTCGCGGGTGAACTCGTCGGTCACGTTGAGCAGCTTCAAACGACGCCGAGCTGCGGTCTCGTCAAACTGGAAGTCCAGCGCCCACACATGGCCAGGGTGCTCGGCGCGCAGCTTCGCCGCGGTGCCGTCACCGAGACGCCGGCGTTTGTGCCGCCGTTGCGGGGGCCGCTGAAGGCAATGAGTGCGCCACAAACGCAGCGTGCGCTTGGGATTGGTGACCAAGCCTTCCCGGGCGGCGACATCGTGGGCTTTGCGCCACCCCCAGCGGGGATGGGACTGGGCGAAGTCGCACAGCCACTGCCCATAGGCGGCGTCCGCGTCAACACGCACCACCGCCCGACGCCGCTGGGTCGAGCGGTGCTGACCAACCACCGCGCACGCACGGCGTTGTGACACCCCGAACCGCAGCTGCAGGCCGCACCACCGCGGCCCGGCGACGGTCCGGGGTCACCATTTTCCCTCAGCAAGGTCCCTGAGCATCGCCTTGTCCAACTCGGCCTCAGCCAACAACTTCTTCAACCTGGCGTTCTCCACACGCAGCTCCTTGAGCTCTTTCACCTCAGCGGCCTTCATCCCGCCATAGCTGCTGCGCCACCGGTTCACCATCGGCTTTAGTTGCGTCGGAGAGTTCGGTCTCTTCGACAAGGCCAAGTATTGAGATATGTCTATGAACTCGATAGAGGCCTGTCCCGTCAATCTCCGAGGGCGAGGAAACGGCTGGGGTTCCCTGTGTAACTGAGCCAGAGGTCTTCACGGGCGCGGGTGGCGGCAACGTAGAGAAGGCATCCTTCGCGCACGAGATCAAGGCGGTGTTGGACTTCATCGGCGGCTTTATCGGTGAGGGCCGCGGGCTCGGGAATACGGTCGTCGTTGACACCGGTGATTGCAACGCATCGGAACTCGATGCCTTTGACTCGGTGCATGGTCGCGAGACGGACTCCGCTTTGAATTGGCCCCGTTGGGTTCAACTGTGACGCGCCGACTCCGGCCGACTTGAGTCCTTGTACAAAGGAGTCGAGATCTTGGTTCCGACGCGCCACCACTGCGATGTCTTCTTCGGCAACGCCGTCGCGGAGCCAGCGCTGTACTTGATCGACTAGCGCGGTGATCTCGGCTCGACGGCTATGTGCTTGATGCACAGTGGGTTCGGGACCGTGCATATACGAGTGATAACCAGCGAAGTCGTGAGAGTCGACCCCATCGTCGAGGTCGTCGTAACTATGGGTGCCGAGGAGTTGGAGTGACCAGCGAAGGATTTCGTGTGTAGTCCGATAGTTGATTCGGAGTTTGTGGGAACGTCCGCGAATGTTGATTCCGAGTTTTGACAACGATGAACGTCGGTCGTAGATGCGCTGATGGCTGTCGCCAGCGATGAACATGTCGTTGGGAGCTTCAGCGACGGTGGCGCGCAACATGCGCCATTGTGTCTCGTGCAGGTCTTGGGCTTCGTCGACGATGACGTGTTGGTAGGGACGTACTTTCCTTCGGGTCAAATAGTCTGCAGCGGTGTCGGCGAGTTGGAGGAAGGTCCGTTGGTTCTGGTCGGTGAGGCGTTGGTTGATGCTCTCGATTGCCTTCCATACTTCGACTCGGCCGCGGCGGTCGAGGCGTACTCCTCGCCCTGCCCGAGATACCTCTAAATACTCTTGGCGTGAGCGACAGCGCTGAGCTAGCACCACTTGTTCCCACTCGTTAGCGAGAAACTCGGGCCGGTAAGCAGAACCGAGTTCGTCGGCGATCTCTTGCCAGAGATCTTGGAGTTCGTAATCGTTGATGACCTTTGTCTTGTTGCCTTCGACTTCGTGCACGATTCGGTAGGCGAGCCGGTCGACATTCACAACTTCGACTACGTCGAGCAGGTCCGCTCCGCCTAAGTCGCGCAGGTCGTGTTCTATGGATTGAGCGAGGTTCTTTGCGAATGTCGTGAACAGGATTGGTTTGCCGGAGCGGTCTTCGAGGTGATCGGCAAGGAATTTGGCTCTGTGTACTGCCACGACGGTCTTACCGGTGCCCGCGCCGCCAGTTATCCGTGCTGGACCGTTGTAAGTCTGCCTGTACGCGACCCTTTGTTGGCTCTGGTGGAGGAATATTCGCCAGTGAGCAAGGGGTTTGGCCAGCATGTCTCGCAGTTCGGTTTCGTCGGTGAAGATGTGAAACTGGCTACGACTTGCGGGAGATGTCAGAGCACCCTCAACGTCATTTTCAGTGATTGAACCGGGGGCGATAGAACCAGCGATTCGACCGTATATCTCGTCGGGAGTGTCGTCACCGGTGAGCTCTATCAGCGCTTCTGCTTGCCCGGCGGGGAGGACTCCGAGGAGCGCTTGGAGATGTTCATCATTGCTGAATGCCCGAAGAGCAGGCACAAGACTCTCCTCGATACCCAGTTGGCGGAAGTCCTTATCTCTTCGGTGTTGGAACAGTAGGCCCGCTGCGTCGTCGGTGGTGCTGGCAGCGTGGAGAGAGGCTGCTTCGATCGCTTCAATATCGATCACTTCAACGGCCGAGGTCTGGGGGTTCACCTTGAAGCGGTTCCGCGCCATCCACGCATTTGATTCGTCGTGGGTGAGGATCTTGTGAAGGATGAAGGTGTCGTTTTCGCCTGCGTAGACGACGCCTCGATGGTTTTCGTCGATGCGTACGGTTCGGGCGCTGGGGTCCAACTGATTCCTGTGGGTCTCAAGGTTGACACCGGCTTGTTTCTTTAATTCGGCAACGGACTGCCGCTGGAAAATGTCCGCAAGCCTGGAGACGCGGTTGCGCTCTCGCGGTTCGAGCTTGGCGAACTCTTTCAAAAATTCGGTGGAGAGTGCGAGTTTGGCCATCAGTACCCTCCGGTGGCTTGTCGCAACTCTTCGGTTGTCCACCCATCGATATCGCGTATGTCCCATTCGCGTACCTGGGTGCTGTCGCCTTGCGGCACCACCCCGATTTTCCGTTCTGTCCATGCAGCTTCGATGGGGATGCCTTCAACTTCGTATCCAGCTATGAAGTCATCAGCACCTTGTTTGAGTGCGTCACGCACGAGTTCTCTAACCGCGTCATCGGCAAGCAAATCGAGTTCTTCCTCCATTTTTGAGGAGATGCCCACGGCAAGAGGAACTTCGATTGGCGCGGTAGCACGCGTAGCCGACGTGGTATCGGCCCGGGTGAGAATCCAAAGGTCCTCCTGGTCAAGCGAATTAGCTTCGCTTGTGGCGGCCATCCAAGCTGTTCGCTCCGAGTCGATCGGGCCTAAGAACTGCAAGACGTTCGTCCAGCTCAGCCAACTCTGCCACCGGCCGGGATGTTGGGGGTCGTGATAGTCGTCGGTGTCGTCGGGGACAGCCGCCATTACTGTCCACTTTTCAGCGTTGGGATCAAGCAGGTCGAGGAATCCGGTGAGGCGAAGGTCAGCCTCGTTTATCCAGGTGACACCGAGCAACGGGCCGTCGTCGCTTACCGGGATCGCTTCTCCTTTGGAGGCTGTTTCGAGCGCCGTATGGATTGAATCAGCGGCAATGTGTCCGTGAGTTCCGACGGCTGCGAATCCTGCCACCAGTGAGCATGCGAGATCGCGCCATTGTTTGTCGTCGGGGCGTTTCAGATAAGCGAGCAAAAGTGCCATGGGGTTTTGGTCAACTGTGTCGTAGTCCAGATGGTGCGGCCTACGCGAGTGTGCCTGCATGGCTGTTGTGCGGGCTTTGCGGCGTAGCAGTGGAACAAAGGCAGGCGTTCGAGGCGGGTCGGCCCGGACTGCTTGGTGAAAGTTGTCGACGTGATCCCATGACAGACTCCACACCCAGCGGTTTGAGGATCGGATTCCGCGCCGCTTTTGGGCATCGGCTGCGATATTCTTATGGTCCGTCGATGCGTGGAATCCGTACCCGTCGAGGTAGACGGCAACGTCGGTGCCTTGCGCGTCAACGCGCCGGATGACGAAGTCGGGTGTAGTGGCGGGGCTAGTGCCTAGTCCCTCTTGTTCGTCTATTCGGTAGCGCTTGATTTCTTCGCCGGTGCCGAAACGGATTTCCCAGGCATCTCGCCCGTGTTCGCCGACGGCGGGAGCGATGGCAACGTCGGGTTGGGTCTTGGCCCAGTCCTGTAGCGCGACTTTGAAGCGTCGCTCTAGTTCTGATTCTTCGACCTTGCCGATGTCGATATCAGCGATCGAAGCGATCTTGTCGTCAACGTCCCATGTGGTCAACAGATCGTCGAGCAGGGTGAGGGCTAGGTCCCGGGAGACGAGTTCATATTCGTCATGGTTCACGACCCCGAGGAGGCAGCGGTGACAGGCTTGACGGCCTTCGTTGATGCATTGGCAACGGGCGATTGTCTGCTGGGCACCCTCAAGGATTTTCCGCATCCGATCAGGATTGGCGAGTCGATCAAGGTAGCCGGTCCCTCCTGGCACTCGGTCGTAGAGCACCAAGAATCGGTATCGGCCCTGTCCTTGGCGGTTTGGCAACTCGGCTGGGAGGATGTCGAGATGGTCGGGATCACCACCAAAGTCATGGCGTAGCCCGAGCAGCAGAGCGCCTTTGAAGGAGGCGAGACGTTCTTCGATTTCGAACAGGGAGATGGGCAGTAGGATTCGGACCGCGTCGGTTGTGAGTTGGTGGTAGAGCGATAGCGGTTGCCAGTCAGCGGCCATTGCGCCGGAGCGCACTTTGCACCATCCGTGGTGGTGGTGTTGTTCGTCGGTTTCGTTGGGACGCCGGCGTGATTCTCGATCGGCCCCGCAGTGGTTGCAGATAGTGAAGCGCGCGGCGTTGATTTTTTGAGCGTCAACCTCAATTGCTTGGCCGCGCTGCTCAACGGGGCCGAAGTTGATGCGGCGGATGTCGGCGTGGCGGGCGAATTCGGCGCCGAACGCTTTGTTGTTGATCCTCCAGGCGTCGACTACATGGACTGGGTCGATGTCGACGGCGGTGATGACGTCGTAGCGTTCCTGCTGGCGTTCGTCGGTCTCGTCGTAGACTCGAGCTGCGACCTCAGAACTTGACGCTAGCGCTGTGCGGAGCTTTAACAGCCGGTGTTTGCAGCCCCGGTCTGCCCAGGCGGCGGCTCCGCAGCGCGGGCACATCCTGGGTAGTTCATCGGTGAAGATCGTGCCGTAGCCGCATTCGGGGCACAGTTGCCAGTCTTCATGCAGGGGCTGGTCGGCACTTCCGATTTCCAGTGCGTCAACGACATGGCGGTGGCCGCTTGCGTAGAAGCTGTTGCCGGGAGCGAATTCACGAACAGCAAGGACTCCGGGCCGCAAATATTGGAGACGTTCAACGTCGTATTCATCGGCTTCGTCTTTGGACCACATGGTGACATCGAGAGTGGCGGTGTCATCTAGGAGCGTGTAGTTGGGGAGCACCCCGAGGCGCTCCAGCCCCTCGAGGGAGTATTGGTCGCGCATGTCGCGCAGGAGTTTTCCGACTGCGGCTCGCTGGCCCCGTAGGTCGTCGAGTTGGTCGTCTATTTCGGTGTGGCCGTCGACTTGCTCGTTGAGTCTGTTGATTGCCTGGTTCAAACGGTCGCGGCGGTTGGTTAGGGCGTGATAGTCCACCTGCCAGTTTTCGACCGCCCTTTTCAACGATGTCTCTATGCCTGCCCCGCCGTAGTCGCGCAAGGCGTTGATCGAGTGGGAGTTGAGGTTGTCGCCGAAGAGTTCGATGAAGGTGTCGATGTGTGTCGGTTCAGTCGTGGAAGCTTCGATCATGCAACGGAAAACGCCGCCATCGTTGAAGCCTCGGTTCATCACGTTGCCGAGTCGGCGGTCGATCGGTTCGCCTTCGATGGTGAGGTCGGCGATGCGGTCGAGCAGGTAGGCGTTGAATTGGCGTTGGAGGGTCTCTTGGGCGTCGAGGTAGCAGTTAGGCGCTCTTACTTCACCGTTGATCATGGCATCGGGTTGGCTCAGGTAGTACAGCCCGTGAGTGTTGCTGCGTACGAAAGCGGTTACGAGGGCGTTGCCGGTGGCACGGCCCGCTCGCCCTATCCGCTGCACGTAGTTAGCCGGTTTGGGCGGCACCGAGGTGAGCATCACAGTGGACAGCTCGCCGATATCGATACCCATCTCCAGCGTTGGGGTGGCAGTGATGACGTTGGGGGCGTCGGGGGTGTCCCCATTTTTGAAAGACAGTTCGAGATCTTCGCGTTCTTGTCGAGAGAGCAACCCCGTGTGTTCTGCGGTGACGACCCGTCGGGGTTGGCCTTGTCGATAGAGGTCCCGGTAGTAGTCGTGGTGAGTGACGGGAACGGCTTCGAAGCGTCCGGGGCAGCGGTATCGCAGACAGTGGCTGCCTTCCCATCGGTGGATTTGATCTGGTGGCGCGGCGTGACGGTGCCCGCATGTCGAGCATTTGAGAAGCGATTGTCGATCGTCGTCCACGTCGCTGATGCGCACGGAGTGAGGATTTATCGAGTAGATGTGATTGGATCCGACCCTGGAATCGTTGACTGCTTCGGTTTCTTTGGCCAAGAGGTTGAGCGACGTTCGATTGATTTGTGCTGCCGCGGTCTTGGGTATGCCCAGCGTGCGTATCGCCCAGTCAGTTACCCATGTGGGCGTAGCTCCGGCAGCGGTTAGCGAATCGAAATCGCCGCTTGGCGAGGTGGTCATGAAAAGGGGTCGGCTCTGCTGTGGAGTGAATGGAGGGAGCCCACTGGGCCGCCCACCCCAGATGTGCCACATATGCCCGTTGTTGTCGACGTACGCGTTGAGGAAGCTGTGGGTGATTCCACCTTGAAGCCGCAGGCGTTCGAGTAGACCCCGCAAGTACTCGGGGAGTGCCACCAGGGTGTCGGTGTCTACCCCTGTGAGTTCGTTTTCGAGTTTTTCGGCCAACAGATCGACTACGGTTGCGAGGTCCGGAACTGAGACTTCCGCGGCCGCCGCGCCGACGAGTTCCAGCGTCCGTCCGACTCTGGAGCGCAGGCCGAACTCGATTTGGGCTTCGAAAGAGAGCCGTTGTTCGAGTGTGCGCAGTCCTGCGTTGGCAGGTTTGTCGGTCCAGACTGTGGCGATGGCACGGTCGCGCGTGAGATCGGGTGGGATGAGGCCATATCTGTCTGGTGCGCTTTGGGCAGTGGTTAGCACTAAGTGTCCGAGGTCGGCGAGTGTGACCTCGCCTTGGGCGTCGCCCGCGTCGCGGATCACTCTTGACATGAGCGAGCGCAGGTTGAATCGGTAGGTGCGGCCAGAGAAGAACGCCGCGCGATGCGAAGCATCTTGCACCGAATCAGTGAAGGCGATGAGCTTGCGCTGGTTCGTTTCGACTCGTTTGGATCCAAAGAGGGTCGACAGCGAGACGGACGCTAGCGATGCGACTTGGGTACCGAGGAAGCGGATGGCATCGCGCTCACCGCACGCGGGGCAGGTAGACCTTTTGGCATCGTCTTCGTTTCCGGTTACCAGCACGGGTTGGCTTTGGTCATCGGGTTCGGTTTCGAATTCGCAGTTGGCCGGGTTGAAGTAGATGGCCCCGGGAACGGATGGATCGACGCGCAGCAGTGCACGAAGTTCTGGATCGCGTTTCAGAGAGGCCTGGTAAATCGACGCCGGTTTGGTGCGCAGGCTGGTGGTAAGCGGAGTGCGGATGGCCATCCAACCTGAGGAACCGCAGCGGCGGCAGTAGATGGCCGGGAGTTCGAGCACGGGTTGTTGTTGGTCGGGGTCGGCTTCGGTGAGGCCACTGTCGCGCCAGCGAAAAGCAGGCTCGTCTCTCACCGCACGCAAGACCCGACTCACTTCACGGATCCACAGTTGTACTTGAATCGAGAACAGCGGTCGCTCACGCCCGTCTACGTTTCGCCGGGCTACCGAGAGCAACCACAGGAACTTTCCGAGCGCCGCTTCGACGGCTGCCGGGTTGCGCATATGGACGCGTCCCCACTCGATGGCCCGAACGTTCACCTCGGCTACGGAGTCGACCCAGGAGCGAGGTTGTCCACCGGCGGCACCGAGTACGGCGCGGGTGAGCGGATGGCTGAGCAGGCGTTCACCGAGGGCAACAAGGTCGCCGGGAGCAAGATCGGGGAGTTCGTCTTCGTCGGGGTCGTGGCAGAAGGCAGCAGCCACACCGTCGAGTTCATCGACGTCAAGCAACTCCTCCGGGTTGGGTATGGGGAGGAAGTAGTTGACCGGCTTGCACGCCCCTTCGATCGTTTGGCGGTGTTCACCGATCAGAGCCGAAGCGTCGAATGGGCGGCCGAACACCTTTCCGGCGAACTCACGCAGACCCTCCGGCGTACCGGCGCCCGACCCCAGCGTGGCCGATGTCGCAACGGGGGTAGCGGAGCCGAGCGGCCCGGTGCCATCGGCCATTTTGAGGGTCTGGCCTAGACGGCGTAGCAGCATGGCCACGTCGGTGCCTTGAGCTCCGTCGTAGGTGTGGAACTCGTCGAGCACGAGGTATTGGAGCGTGTCTGGGGCGTTGTCGGCCCATAGATCACGGTCCTCGCGGCGCAGCAGCAAATAGTCGAGCATCTTGTAGTTGGTGAGCAAGATGTCGGGCGGGTCGTCGCGCAAGGCTTCGCGTTTGTCGATGAGGTGTTTGTCGCCCATTGCCGAGTGGCGGCCTGGTCCGCCGACGTACATGCCTGCGGTGATACCGGCCAGCAATGCTGACCGGTGGATGGTCTCGGCGATCCGACCGGCTTGGTCGGACGCAAGGGCGTTCATCGGGTAGAGGATGAGCGCCTTAATGCCGCGTTGGCCCTGTGCTCGCAGACGAGCACAGTGGTCCAGTATTGGGTAGACGAAGCACTCGGTCTTGCCCGAACCGGTGCCGGTGGTGACTATTGTTGGCTCGGCCTTGGCCCCGCCGACCGTTGAGAGCCGATCGAAGGCCTCGGCTTGGTGTTTGTAGGGCAAGAAACCCTCGGGCAGCCAGCCGAGCGGTGATTCCCAGTCCTCGTCAACAGTCTCGAACGGGGTCCTCACCTGCAAATACGGCCCTCGAAAGATGCCATCCTCGCCTTCTAGGAACGACGTCAACGCCTCGCGCACATCGTCGTCGGTCAAAGCGAACGTGGTTGTCAAGTACTCAACCAGCGCCCGCCGGATTTCGTCGGCGACTAGAGACGGGATCACGCGGAGATCTCCCCAGCGTCAAGGCGACGCTGGAACTCGTTGTAGGCCCGAGTCATTTCCATCTCCCGGTCGGCTCGAGTGAACGGCGGTGTGAAGTGACCCATCCAGTCCACCGAGTCTGGATCCTCTTCGTATTCCTCGTATAGCTTCCAAAGGTTCTTCCATTTCGGAGGAAGGTCACCTGCTTTAGCCTGATCCTGGAGCTGCGATTGCCGATAGCCGGCCGACTGGTGATAGCCACAAATCTTGCGGCCTTCAGCGTCGAACGCCATCTTGTGTTCGTGCTTGCGCAGCACCGCAAAAAGCGTGCGATACATGGAACAGAGTTGCTCCGCGCTCAACCCGAGAATAAGAGCCGCCAACGCGTCCAGCTCAACTAAGGCCATGCGACGTTCATAATCCCTGCGCAGGGGCGTAGCCATTGACCACTGTTTGTCGATGTCGCCCAACCGCAATCTATGGAAACTCTGGTCCGTCCAGTCGTCGTTTAGCCATGACTCGTCAAAGAGCGCAGTCCACAGAGACGAATAGCCGGCTACCAGCGCGTTTAGTCGCAAGGTACGCAGTTGAATCAGAGGCAAAAGGTTGTGATCTGCAAAGTATGGGAATCGTCGGACGACATAGTCTTTCAAGTGAGTTGTTCCAGAAATCTTCACGAACCAGTCGTATGGCAGAGACGACAGCAGGCCGCTCCATGTGGCAGTTTCTGCGGCAGTTGGTAGCGCGCTCGTTACGACAGAACCAATATGGGCTAACCCTGGAGGAGCGAGGCATACGTGTAACGATCGTTCTGAGCCAGGTTGGGTCATCTCGCGGTACGCGACCCGCCATGCACTCGTATACGGTTCACCACTCCAATGGGTTAGGTTGGCGTCGTAGACGCCGCGATCGCAAGCGCGTTGATAATTGGTCCTAGGGATTACGTGTTCAGCGAGAGATTCGAGATCCCATTGTAACCAGTCGCCGCTGCTCTTACAGTTCTCGTTGGGTTGTTTCGCGAACGGGGTCGCGACCGTGATGTGTGGGCCTTGAAGTATCACTTCGTCCCAAGAGGTTGGGATTGCGGTGTCCCAGTACATAGTCCCATCCGTCTTTGCTTTCTTTTCATTCCAACCGACAGTCCAGCGATAGTCACGATCGGCTAGGCGGGTGCGTTGGGCAGCGAGAATTGACAGAGCGTCAAGGTCAGCGATTGTAACCGGCCGGAGCAGGCGGGCTTCTGACCACAGCGTGCCAGGTTCGTCGAACAGTTTCGCCCAACCGGCCAGAGTGTCTTCGTCGATGGTCAGCACCCGGTGTTTGTGTGGTCGCAAATCCCAGCCGCCTTCAGAGTGTTGAATACCGGGTACCGGGCCGGACCCGTCGTGTTCAAGTGAGCGATCAATCGTGTCGGGCATCATGATCGCGGAGGCTTGCTTAAACCGCACATCAGAACTCCGTCCGTACACGTTGATGCCGAACACCGTCATGTGATGCACGTCTTCGAAAAGGATTTTCTCGTTGTAGAACATGAAGTGGCGCCGGAGGTGGGAGTAGGTCTTCCGGCGGAGGGCAGCCGCGGCGGGGTCGCTGAAGTGGCTCTCGGGGTGAAGAAGACCGACAGTCCCGGTGTCTCTGAGGTGGCGCCAAACGGTGTCCATGAAGACCATATATAGGTTCGTCCTAGTCCCAGCTAGGACAGGTCTTTGGACGTGCGATCCGACGTAGTTCACGACGCCTTCGGCAGACGCCACCTCGGCGACATATTGATCCTGGATCGTCGACGATGTGAGGTTGAGCGCTCGCCGTTCCTTCTGTGTTTGGGCGGAGGGTTTCTCTGTGATCCCCCACCACGGGTCGTTTTCGGCCAAGACAAGATTGTCGTTCCAGTCGAGTCGTACCCACGGTGGGTTTCCGACCTGAAGATCGAATCCCCCGCCCTTGAAGACCGGGGCGAACTCAAGGTCCCAGTGCCAGGCACCCTCCCGCTGCGCCGCATCGAGGGCGACAGCGAGCCAGTGATTGTGCTCTCGGAGATCCTCCAAAATGGCCTGACCCTCTCGCGACTTCTCGTCCGCGTCGAGCATGGACTGGTAGTCGGCGAAAATATCGAGTTGGCCAGCCAGTCCGTGGGTCTCGTCGGGGCGGACCAGTTCCTCAACCACATAGAGCCATTCACTCCATGTAGGCGGCTTGACAGCTTTGTCGAGCGGCCAAAACCAGAGTCCAGTCCAAGCGTCCATCAGCGTGCGGAGCCGCCCCAGAGGAGTATCAGCGTTATCGATAGCGCCATATGCAGAGTCCCGGCTCGTCCCCGTCGCGCTTGTTTCGATCTTTGCGCCGTAAACGTCGATAGAACGCCGTAGTTGGCGCTGGGTTGCATCGATTCGCTCGGTAGCTAGATCCCACAGTTTTTCTACCCCGACGGCTAGCTGAGTGAGTCGCTTGGCATCGTTGGCAGTCGGTGCATTGAGAATCGTCCTGCGCCAGCTTTTCAGTGCCTTGGTTTCATTTGGGCGTAGGTCTCGGGCTTCCTTACGATCAGTCACCGAGGCCCAGCCGTGGCCCGGGAGCAGGAAGTAATGGATCTCGTTGTCGCCCAGCGGACTACTGAGCTTTCGGTCGGGAGGTGGCTTTAGGTGATCTTTGCGTGTTTCCTTCCACGGCTTGTGGGCGAGTTGATCCGTTGTCCAAGTGGCGCGGCGGCAGCCAATGAGGCTGTTCCCCCGACGCAACTGGAGGCCAAACCACGGAGCTTTCAGGCCGGGATACATGCAGTTCAGCCAGAGACTGACCTCAGCCAACTCAACTGCGGTGGCGTTGAGGTCAACGCCGTAGGTCTGGTGCAGCGCGAAGTGGGCCTTCACCTTTTGCAGTTCGAGACGATAGCGCTCCGGATCGAGACTCTCGCCCAACTCGGCTTGACGGCGTTGGAGATAGACGGCGGCGAGTTGGTTGATTGCTTCGTTGGCGAATGCTCCCGAACCAAGCGCGGGCTCACAGATCGTCAGATCCAGAATGTCAACCGCTCTGGCGATGCCCGAACTGCCGTTCTCTGGAGCATGGTCGTCGAGTCCCAATAGCTCGGCCAGGGCGTGCTTGACCACGCACCGGGTCAACACTTCAGGCGTGTAATAGCTGGCGCTGCGTTGACGATCCCGCCCAGACAGCCGGTAGACGAAGCTGTGGTGGGGATGCAGAATCCGTTCGGGCCTACCCGTTGTCGGGTTGTCTCGGGTGACAAAGACCTCGGCGGGGTAGTCGTTAGCGTCGCTCACGGGCAGCATCCATGTGCCGTCGGACGGATCACCGTTCTTCGCCACCTCATAGAGATCTTCGTCGGCAAAGAAGCCGCTGTAGGCCATCAAACCTTCATAGACGGCACCCAGTTGGTTGATGCCGAGTTGGGCATAAGAAATGAACCCGGCTGCGCCCGAACGGCCTTTGCCGGGTGCCCACATCAGCTTGCGCAGCACCTGCTGGAGGGCTTCGTTGCGCAGCGTCACCTCGTTGAGCAATTTCGTCGAGTCAGGCTCGAACAAGGCCGCGTCGAGGCCCGGAAACTGAAGGTAAACCTCCTCGCTGGGGGACCTGTCACTTCCGTCATCGAATGTGAACTGCTGCTCGGCGTACTCGGCGTGATTGCCGTTGTTAACCAAGTCGAACAGCATCGACAGCGACTCGTGAAAATGGTTGCCGTCACGGGCGTGATCAGTTTCAAGGTCAACCAGCACCAGTTCCCGCAACCGGTCAAGGCTGTAACCGGCCAGATAGGCCTCATCGTTCACGGGCAGAATCCCAAGCTCGGGACGCGACTCGGCATACAGCAGCACCAAAAGGCGATACAGGTAACGCAAACACTGACGGGTGAGATCGGTAGCGTCGTCGCTGCTCAACCTCCGGTCGTGGAGTTGTTGCGAGCGCTGCCAACGTTGCTGTACCACCTCGTTGGCGAGGATCTCAACGCTCTCGCGCAACCCGTTGCGCAACTCCTTCGATACGCCCACCGCGTGTTTGTGCGACTTGTCGACAAGTTCGTCGAGCACGCTTTGGTCACCGTCCGGGACCAAAGCGTCGGCGGAGAACAGCGCGGCGATTGTCTCTAGTTCACCCTTTGCTTTGGCATCGTTGCGGGCGAGGGCACTATCAAGGTCAACCGCCAGAAATCGACCCTCAGTCCAGCGGGCCCTCTCGCCCAGTAGCACTGTCGTGCCAGCGGCGACCAGCACATACCGAGGAGGTTCGTCGGTTGAGAAGATCTCGCCGATGGCGTCGGGCACGGAACGGACCGATTTCTTGTCTGCCGGCCTTTCGACCGAGCCGAGCAGAGTCGGCGTATCGGCCGCGGCTAGATCGCCGAACAGTCCGTCAACATTGGTGGCAAACTGCGCGTCCACGGCAATAAGGAGCGGACCGGTGGAGCTTTCGCTGAGGTGAGCGATTGGAACGTGGACAGCTTCGCCCGCCCGTGTCAGCTCCCAGATACTTCGGTCGGGTTCAAAGCCGAGAGCTCGCAGGATGACATCGTTCAGCGCACGAGCGGCATCGTCGGCTCTGGAAGTGCCTATTGCCTCAACCGCAGCACCGCGCGCCGCGTAGAACTCGCGCGACATGCCCTTGATACGAGCACGGCCCGTCGGGACATCACCTCTTTCGCGGGCGTCCCAGCGTCGGCGCAAGTCATCCAGATCTGAGGAAATAACAGAATCGAGATAGTGGTTGGAGAAGAACTCGCCCCGGTTGATGATCGACGGAAAGCTCACGACCTACCTCCGGGAACCAACACGCCCAACACTCGCACCAGTGGTTCGCCCGTGGTTTCGAGCCGCTCGATCTCATCTTGGACTCGGCGTTTCGTTGCAAGCCGTTCTTCGTTGTCTAGCTTTCCCGTTCGGGAGTCAGGGTGATTGTCTTCAAACAGTTGTGACTGCTCAAACCAAGTTGAAAGGCGATTGCGGGGCTCTTCAAGACGACGACGGATGCTCTCGTCATGGCCGGCCCGCCGGGCCGTCAATTCCTTCAAAGCGATAGCGACCGCTTCGCTGACGAGAGTTTGAGGCCCCACCACGCTCACCGGGTTGCCGGGGTTGGTCATGGCCGGCCCAACCCCAGACCGCTCAAGCAACTCAAACATGTCATCGACCATCGGGACCTCTGGATCAATTGCCAACCACTCAACCAACTGCGGCTGGCCAGCGCCGTTGGAGTACATACCCTGCACGAGAAAGGTTGGCGCCGGCACATCGGCTGTGATCATCGGCGCAGTATTGCGGTCAACCCCGACCAGCACTTTGTCGACCGCCCAGTCGATAAAAGGATGCAACGGCGACAGCAGACCGATCTCGGGCCACGACGACGAGGTTGCGTTCAACGCTTCGGTCAACTTGCGTTCGGCTAGCTCCCGGTCACCGGTCAGTTGTAGCCGCTCGCTGATCTTCTGCTCCGACAGATAACTCTGCGGCAACACCCGCAACCGCTTCACTAAGTCACGTGGCGGCTTTACCGAAACGAACGTGGGATCGGCCGAATCGGTGCGGACCTCTAACCCTTCGAGTGCGTCTCCGTAGGCCAAGCGCATCGCCTCGTCAACGAATGCGTAGGGCGACTCGAACAGAGACGGTGGGGCCTGTGTCGGCGTGTCACTCGTCTGAGAATCGCCGGTAATCATGGCGAGCAGATCAAACTTCGTCGCTGCCTCAACGGGCACGATTTCGTCGGCGTCGACGCCAGCGGCAAGGCTTTGGGTGATTTCTTTGTCTTCTTCGGCTGCGTCGTGCAGACCGAACAACCGAGCAGAGTCGCCGAAGGCGCGATGCGCCTCGTCCTCCCGTTGGAGGAGTTTCTCTAAGACCCGGAGATCACTTGCCAGTTTCTCGTCGCCCGGTGCCATCAACAACGCCCGAATATCGGGCTGATGCTCTTGGCCGTAGCGGTCTATACGGCCATTGCGCTGCTCAATCGTGATCAAAGACCAAGGCAGATCAAAGTGAATCAGGTGATGGCACTGACGGTGAAGGTTCACTCCCTCCGACGCCATATCACCGGTCAACAGAACGCGTACCTTCTCGCTCTCAAGTCCGAACTTCTCAATCACGTCCATCTGGCGGATGTCAGTCATGGCTCCGTGCAAGACGGCCATGTTTTGGGGATTCAGACCAAGGCGCGCTGGCAACTCATCGGCAAGCCAGTCAAGCGTCGCGATGCGCTCAGAGAAGATCACAACACGGGTCTTCGAGCGTTTGCCGACCCCGATCGCTTTCAGGTCAGCGACAAGCCGTGCAAGCTTCGACTGCCCAGTCGATTCGATCCCTTCACAATGCTGGCCAAGCGAGACAAGGGCATCATCTTCAAGCCGTTGCTTGTCGCTCAGACCGATCTCGTTATCCCCACCGCGGGCAAGTGTTCGGCGGCGATTCTTCACCGTTTCTGCCAACGCCCGATGCGAGGACAGGGCCGCCTTCAACAATGTCCAAGGGAACAGAGTACTACCCGGCCCGCTCACCGGTGCCGTCCCCTGAGTCGGGTAGAGCCACACTCTGCGCAACTCGTCGAGCAAGGCTGCTTCCTGCGGCGTCGGTGTCACTTTCATCGCCTTGGGCGGCAAACGATCAGCCCATTTCTCGCCGAGTTCAGGAGCTACCTCGTCGTGTTGCTTGTGGCGGCGCACATACAGATGCTCGATATCGGCGGGTTTGATGTTGGACGGGTCGACAATCGCGGTCGGGTCCAGCAAACGGATCAGTTCGGCGAAGGACTTGGGGTCGCCGTTGTGGGGCGTCGCCGAAGTCAACAACAATGCTTCAGTTCGCGGCGCAAGCACTCGAGCTAGCTGATTGTTGAGCGTCCCCCGATTGACCAGATTGTGGCACTCGTCAATTACAACAGCATGCCAATGGATGCCTTCAAGGTGGTGACGATAGCGGCCCGCGTTCTTGAGCGTGTCGACCGAGATAATTGCCCGTTTGTAATAGGTGAACGGATTGCGGTTTCCGGGGATCTGACGCCGCACTCGCCCAATACCCTCCGAATCCAGGCGCACCAGCGGGATCGCGAAGCGGGTCCACAACTCGTGCTGGAACTGCTCAAGGATGTGGCGCGGCGTCACTACCAAGATGCGCTCGCCTCGGCCCCGCCGAATCAGTTCCGACAAGATCATGCCGACTTCCAGGGTTTTGCCCAAACCGACCGCATCGGCGATCAACAGTCGGGGTCGAAGGCCATCGAGAGCCTTGTGTACAGCGCGTCGCTGATACTGCAATTCGTTGAGCAGCTGATGTTGGCTCACTGCTAGAGCGGAACTTGTGGCAGGCACCGGAGTCTTGCGAATCACAGCCTCGAGATACAGACGACTACGACGGAAGTGGGGCGAATCATCCTCGACTAGTCGGGTCTTTTCGGGCTCCAACGGTTCAACATGATCGAGATTCGTAAGGAACGTCGCCTCATGGTCCCGCACCATCGCACTGCGACCGATGCAGCGGACCAACATCCCGTCGCTAGGTGTGTGGCTTGTGGAAGTTACAAGCCATTCCTCGTCCCGCACGACCACCTGAGAACCGACCGCGATTTTCGAAATGAGTTCCGTGGGTGTTTGAGTCGGCACGGTTTGCTAGGCGAGGCCGAGTTCGTTGATGCGGTCCAGGACCCTTTGGCGTTCGTCGTTGATGGTGGTGCTATCGCCGTGGCCGGTGTGGACGGTGGTGTCACCGGGGAGGGTCAGCAGGCGGTCGCGGATCGAACGCAGGATCGTCGGTTCGTCGCTGTAGCTGCGTCCGGTTGCCCCAGGGCCACCACAGAACAAGGTGTCGCCAGACATCACCCGCCCAGCGTCCACGTCGAAGAAACAGCAGCAACCGGGCGAATGCCCCGGAGTGTGAATGATCCCGAGAGTGTGGCCACCGGCAGCGATGGTTTCGCCGGGCGTCAGCGCGCCATCGGGAGAGTCTTCGGGGAACACCACATCCCAGAGCATCTGATCGTCGGGATGCAGCAGAATCGGGGCGTCCACCGCCTCACGTAGTGCCACCGCGGCGTTGATGTGGTCGTTGTGGCCATGCGTGCACACAATCGCCGTCACCCGCCGGCCGTTGACCGCGTGAACAATCGGCTGATGATCGTGAGCCGCGTCGAAAATCACGATCTCCTGATCGTTACCCACCAGCCAGATGTTGTTGGTGACCTCCCATTCACCCCCGTCGAGAGCGAAAATACCGTCGGTCGTAACGAGTTCGACACCCATCAGATGATGACCACTGAGCGCAGCACTTCGCCCCGCTCCATCTTGTGGAAGGCCTCTTCCACACCGTCCAGTTCGATCGTCTCAGACACGAAGCCGTCGAGGTCGAGCCGGCCCTGGAGGTAGAGGTCGATCAGCATCGGGAAGTCCCTGCTCGGCAGACAATCGCCGTACCAACTCGACTTGAGTGCTCCACCGCGACCGAACACCTCCTGGAACGGCAACTCGATTTTCATTTCGGGTGTGGGCACGCCGACGAGCACGACAGTGCCCGCCAGATCCCGTGCTTCGAAACACTGCTTGTACACCTCGGGTAGTCCGATGGCGTCGATGGTGACATCGGCACCGAACCCGCCGGTGTATTCCTGGATCTTCTCGACAGCGTTCTCTTCGCGGGAGTTGATCGTGTGGTTGGCTCCGAAACCCTTGGCCAGTTCGAGCTTTCGGTCGTCAATATCGACGGCAATGATGTTGGATGCCCCGGCCAGCTTCGAGCCGGCGATGGCCGCGTTGCCCACACCCCCGCAACCGAATACCGCGACGCTGTCGCCGCGGCCGACTGCTCCGGTGTTGATGGCGGCACCGATGCCAGCCATCACCCCGCAACCCAGCAGGCCCGCTGCAGCGGGGGAGGCCTCGGGATCAACCTTGGTGCATTGACCGGACGCTACGAGCGTCTTCTCCGCGAATGCACCGATGCCCAGGGCGGGCGACAATTCGGTCCCGTCCTCCAGCGTCATCTTCTGCTCGGCGTTGTGTGTGTTGAAACAGAGATGTGGCCTGCCGCGGTTGCATGCCCGACAGTCGCCACACACGGCTCGCCAGTTGAGGATCACAAAGTCCCCGGGAGCAACCTCGGTCACGTCCTCCCCAACGGATTCGACCACGCCGGAGGCCTCATGGCCGAGCAGGAACGGGAAATCATTGTTGATCCCGCCCTCGCGATAGTGAAGGTCGGTGTGGCACACCCCGCAAGCCTGTATCGCCACGACCGCTTCGCCCGGCCCGGGATCCGGAATCACGATGTTCTCAATAGTGACCGGCTCACCAACCGCCGCAGAAATAACTCCCTTGACCAATTGTGGCATTGTTCTGTTCTCCCTGGTTCTGACCGTCTCGAATCCCCGACTCTAGTCCCACGACCGATATCAGTCGATCTCCAGCGAAGCGAAGACTTCAGGGGGTTTCGCAGGGGCCGGGTGTGAGCAGGGCTCGGAGGGTTTTTGAATCGGCATTGACGACGTTGAGCGCCTCGTCGCGGCCAAGGGCCTGGAGGTCATCGAAGCTGAGGTCCCGTAGTTCGTCGACGATCTCGTCGTAGCGGTCGAACAGCACAGTGTTGTTGGGGTCGAGGCCCGAGACGATTGCCAAGCCGGTGGGTTCGACATCGACGGTTGTCACGGTCAGATCAGGACGGTAGCGCCGCAACGCTACGACAACCTTCCAAACGTCGCCTGACCAGATCACTGTGGTTTGTTCCCGGGTAGAGGTCGCCGCGTCGATCGGCAGGCAATCGTGTATCAAGATGATTCCTTCTGGGTTGCTGTGGTGTTCAACATTGGCCACGTCCCGCAAGGCCTGCTCAAAGAGGTGGAGCCCGTCGACGAAGGCCAAGTCAAGGCGACCTCCGAGTAGGCCGCACAGGTCGGGATTACCGAAGAAGTCATCAGAGGTGGTAGGCACAATTACGGCTTTATCGGGAGGGTCTTCGACCATTGGTTCGGGGTCGATCCCGACCGCGTGGGTCTCGGGTTGCACCAGTGCCAGCGAATGGCCCCTGTGAACACCTATTTCCAGATAGCGCCGAGGTTGGAGAACCTCATGGACCCGCCGCAACAACCCGTAGTAAGTGCTGATCTCGCCCATATCAAAAGGATGCCCGTTCCCAGGAGTGCCTAACCGTTGAGGCACTGATCTCGCCGCTTGATGCTGAGAGACAGCAGCGCTTGGAGTGTCGGAGAATCGCGGAACTCTGGTTGCAACTCATCGGCGGCCCGCTCCAAAGCCTCAGGGACCGCGCCGGCGATTCTCCTAGCACGGTCTATCCCCTCAGTGGAGTCCAACCCCACGGCTAGCGCGGCCGCCGCCCACGCCTGCGGGTTGTCTGCTGCCATCACCCTGCGGTCCGCTAGAGGCGACATCGCCAGAGTGTAGGAACGATAATGGTCGGGGTCGTGTGGCATTATTGACCACACATCGTAAAGAGGGGCGAGGCGGATTTCAGCGGCGTTGAAGAGGATGCTGTAGTTCTTGGAGTGGGCGTCGGTATTGCACAACACCCAGTTGAGCGCCAATGCATCGAAGAATGCTCTTTTGTCTTTGTCCGGGTCGGCTGAATTGTTTGCCAGTAGGCGCGACAAGTGCGCGATGCTGTGGCCCTCCCTGTGATCACCCTGGTAGATCGAAGCGTCGGGGTCGCCGCAAGCCTGGTGCATGTCCTCTTGGTGAACGCGTCGGACAGCACCGTCACCGCCGATAAGGCGGTCAAAACGGTGGACTACCAGCACCCGGTGTTCGTCGAACAGGGCCATCTCCGTGCGTGCGGACGCCAACCCGCAATAGCGGGCAGCGGTCATGCACAAGTGCTCGTTGAGCGATTGGTCTACAAAGTCGGCCATCGAAGGCTTGAGGATATGGGTGGTCGGAGTCTGCCCCCAAGGTTCGCCCCACCGACCGCGGTCGCCGCCTTCCCTGCACAGCGCGGTCTTTGCTTGAGCGCCGGCAAGGCTGAAGGCGCTGTGACCCTGAGGGCGCACCCACCGTGAGGATTCGCGCACCATGCCCGCAACGAGATCACTGAGTTCGTCCTCGGAGAGCCAGTTCACTCCGCCCTGACGAGTTGTCAATTCTTCTGCGGACTCCGGTTCACAGAACTGGACCGCTCCCGGGCAATCCATGCCGACCCTGGTTCCGAGTAGATCGAAGGCTTGGGGGGACGCTGCGCCGTACTTGGCGGCCCAACGTTTGCGGACATCGGGGTTCCCCGGCAACAGGCCCGATATCCAGCTGTCCACCCGTCGGTCATCGACTTGTGATTCTTCCAGCGGCATTGAGAGTGAGAGAGGCGACGCTGTGGGTAGTTCGGCGTATTCTTCGGAGTAGACGAGACTCAGTTGCGGCCCTCGGCGGGTGATATGGGCCGCTTCCTGGCCCCGCAAAAAAACTACGAGCGTGTCGTTGGCGGTCATTCCGACTCGGTTGTGGTGCTGTCGAATATCTGATCGAGTTCGGTACGGGGCCGGATGTGTAGTGCTAGGGACAGCCCGAGTACGTCGACAACCCGCATGACCCGCCTCAGGCCGCAACTGCCTTTGCTGTTCTCGAACCCCGAGAGCCACTGCACTGACACGTTGGCGCGTTGGGCTGTTTCCTGCTGGGTCATGCCAAGCGCCTTTCGCCTCGCCTTCAATGCTCTGGATATTTGGGGCTGGTTGCGCAGGTCGGAGTAACTAGCTTCGACTTGATGCAGCTTCGGTTCCGCCATTTGGATCCCCTTTGCAAGCGATTGACTTCAATAATACACGAAGTTTGAGTGCAAGGTACAAGAATTCAAGAATAGGCGAAGTTTATGCGTGACTGATCTAACTTCAACAATAAGCGAAATTGCTTACCTACTGCGTCGCCAGTGGATTCCGGTCCAGTCGGCAGCGACGATCTCGTCGGTGATCTTGTGCGCTGCCCGGTAGTCGTCCACTGCTTTCCGACAGGGTTCCCAGGCCCCGTAGTCGTCGACCAGCACATATCCGCCGATGCTGAGCTTTGGATACAGCGCAGTCAAGGCATCGATGGTTGATTCGTACAGGTCGCCGTCGAGCCTCAGGATCGCAAGTTGGTTGATCGGCGCGGCGCTCAAGGTGTCGGCGAACCAGCCCTCCAGGAAACACACCCGTTCATCGAGCAGTCCGTAACGTTCAAAGTTGGCACGGACTTCGTTGGCGGACACATGCAGGGCCTTGACCTCGGACAAGTCATGGCCTTCATCGGCAGGGTATGCCTCGGGATTGGGCACGGGCAGACCACTGAAACTGTCGGCGACCCAGACCCGCCGTCGGGTGTCTCCCCACGCCTCGAGCATCCCTTTCATCAGGATCGTCACCCCACCACGCCATACGCCTGTTTCGATGAAGTCACCTGGCACGCCTTCCGCCATCACCTGGTCAACACACCAGCGCACATCAGCGAGCCGTTGCCGACCGACCATGGTCTCAGCAGTCGGCGGCCAGTCGTGGCCTTCGCCTCGCGCATCGGGTTCGCCGCCCGTTCTGGTCAAGCGCCATTTGTTGGCTTTGAGAATTGACCGAAGATTGTCTGAGTCACCGGGCCATTCCGAGAGATCGACATCGTGGGTCTCCTCAGCCAGAAACAGTTCCCGGGTGAGGCACCCCATCAGCAGGTCGACATACAGGTCACGCGGTGTTCGCACTTCGTCGTATGTCTCACCCACCTCGCGCATGCCCCATTATGGCTGCCAACATTCCCGCAACGGTCGGACATCCGGCCCGGCCGTTGCAACCGTGCAAACCGAATGGGTCAGCTCTCAAGCCGGTCGATCGCAGCGGTGGCCAAGGTGTCGGCGAGTCAGCCTTCACGGAAACGCACCCGCTCATCTGAGGAGGTGATTCACCGGACGGCCAACACAACAGCCCGAACCAGTCTTCACACGGCGATCACAAGCGACAGCCACCACAGCGCCTGCAACGGGAGTGACCACAGCGCCCAGCGCAGCACTCCACGCCTTCGGGCATACAGCAGCGAGATGACGGCTACAACTGCGGCGGATGGCAACCAGATTGGCCAGAACGGCGGGTCGCGGGGCACGAGGTCGCCATGGTTCACCGCTGCCCTGTTAAGCCTCGTGGAGTCGGCCCACACCCCGAACAGCCACAAAACCGCCCCGGAAACAAGCAACCAGGGGACAATACCTGCCCCCGGCACCGCCTTCTTGTCTCCCGGGTAGATGTCGCGGCAGCGGATCGTCCACCCATGCCAAGCGACGGTCCCCGCCGTGCCGACAACGCCGGACCAGACAAGCACCGGGTTCCGATCGATCATGTAGTCCATCGAGAACCCGGTCATGAGCACGACAACGAAGTACGCCACGCCGGCCACCCCGAGCGTGACGCTGACCCACTCGGCGATCTTCTCTCCGACTCCGCGGCCCCCGATGGTCTCCGACGATGCCACAAGGCCTCTATTGGTTGCACTCGTTGAGAGGATTCAGATACCCGACCCAGTTCGACTGACGAAACGACCCGATGCCCATCAGCAAGTTGACATTCCGATCACGCTGCATAGCGGAGTTCTCGGAGGCTTCGCCTGTCGCGGGCACGCCCCATTATGGGTGCGAACCCGCCATTATCGGTGTGAACACGAGCGTGGCCGCTGGTCACTGCCGATACTCGACCCCGGGCAGGACGCAGAGCATCTCGAACAACATGTTCGCGGCGGTCAGCGAAGTAGCACCGCTGGTGTCATAGATGGGAGCCACCTCCACAAGGTCGCAACCCACCAGATCCAGGCCACGACAACCACGGATGATCTCCAGGGCTTGAGTCGTGGTCAGACCTCCGATCTCGGGCGTTCCCGTGCCGGGAGCAAAGGACGGGTCGAGGCCATCGATATCGAAGCTCAGATAAACCGGTCCCTCGCCGAGTTGGGCACGCACTTCTTCCATTAGCGGATCGAGGCTTCGATACCAGCACTCTTCAACCTGCACCACCCGAAACCCCTGTTCCCGTGACCAGTCGAAATCGTCGGCTGCATAACCGGTGCCTCGCATCCCGATCTGCACCACACGCGGTCCGTCAAGCAGTCCTTCCTCTACGGCACGGCGAAATGGGGTGCCATGAGCGATCTTCTCGCCGAACATGGTGTCGTTGATGTCGGTGTGGGCGTCGATGTGAACCAATCCCACGGGCCCGTGTTTGGCGGCCATGGCCCGCAGAATGGGCAGCACAATGGTGTGATCGCCGCCCAGGGCGACAGTCACGAGGTCGTGTCGCAGCAACTCCTCGAAATGCGTGGTGATTCGCTCGACAGAGTCGAGCAGGTTGTACGGGTTGGTGGCCACATCGCCCATGTCGTCGATGCGCAGACTGTCGAAGGGAGCGGCCCGTGTGGCCATGTTGTATGGACGGAGCAGCACCGACTCTTCACGGATTCCTCGGGGACCGAATCGAGCACCGGGCCGATTCGAGGTGCCGATGTCGAAGGGCACCCCCACCACAGCAACATCCAAATCCTCGGGTGACGATGTTGCAGGCAAGCGCATGAACGTGGCGATACCACCGAACCGCGGCATCTCGTTGCCACCCAACGGCTGAGGGTTGTCGCTCATCTCGGTCTTTCTTGCTGGTCATTAACCCGGTAGCGGAACAACTTAGCCAACTTCTCCTGCGAGCCGCATCTACGATGAGGCATGGTCGAATCCGCGGAACCGAAGCGCTCTTGGGTCCGACTGGTGTGGACACCGATCGGTTTGCTGCTCCTAGCCCTCCTTGTGATGTGGGGAATCGAGATTGTCGACACGCTCGCACTCGACGACCGTCTTCAGGGGAACGGGATCCTCCCTCGGCATCGAGACGGACTCGACGGAATTGCCTGGGCACCGTTTCTCCATTCCGACTTCGGCCATGTCGCGTCGAATTCGCTGCCTCTCGTGGCCCTTGGTGGACTCGTCGCGGCGCGCGGGATGCGCTACTGGGCACGCGTGACTGTGACGGTGATGGTTATTGGAGGCGCATTGACCTGGGCGTTGGCCGGATTCGGCAATCACATCGGCGCGAGCGGGGTGGTCTTCGGGTATTTCGGCGCGATTCTCGGTGCCGCAGTTTTTGAGCGCCGCCCACGGGCGCTGGCCGCGGCACTGCTGGTGATCGTCTTCTACGGCGGCATGGTGGCCGGGATCGTGCCGCAGCAGTTCATCTCCTGGGAAGGCCATCTATTCGGCATGGTGGCCGGAGTCATCGCCGCCCGGGCAATGGCCGAACCGCGCCGCCCGCGAGCCACCGAGCCCGACAAGATCGAACCATGGGAACTTGATGAGCCGTGGCTCGGTTGAGTGAATTCTGAAAACGTGGGGCAGGATGGGCGCTCCACTAATCAGAATCAGGAACCAGAGATGAAATTCGGACTGGCGTTTGCCAATGTCATGCACTTCGGTACCGGCGAGGGTGCCAAGACGATCGGTCAAGCCGCTGAAGCAGCGGGCTTCGAATCGGTATGGACCGTTGAACACATAATTTATCCCGAGGGCTATCAGTCCACCTACCCCTACGACGACAGCGGCAAAATGCCTGGAACAGGCGATAGCCCGATCCCCGATCCTTTGATCTGGCTCGGTTTTGTGGCTGCTCACACCACGACCCTGCGTCTCGCCACCGGCATCTCGCTGCTCCCTGAGCGCAGCCCCGTCACCTATGCCAAGGAAGTGGCGACGCTCGACAACATGTCGGGTGGGCGGGTCGAGTTGGGCATCGGCATCGGCTGGCTCAAAGAAGAGTTCGCAGCGCTTGGTGTCCCGTGGCCCCGCCGTGGTCCGCGGACGGAGGAATACATGGCGGTGATGCGCGCGCTTTGGGCTGACGATGCCGTGTCTTTCGACGGTGAGTTCGTCAGCTTCGACCCCATCTCTTGCAACCCCAAGCCAGCCAACGGATCTGTACCCATTCACATTGGCGGACACAGCCGAGCCGCTGCGGAACGAGCGGGTAGGGTCGGCGATGGTTTCTGGCCGGCCAAGGGCGACCTACCGGAACTGTACGAGATCGCTCGGCAGACTGCCGCGGACCATGGCCGTGATCCATCCGCAATTGAGTTGAGCGGTCAGCACATGGGCATCTTCGGGGAAGATCCGGCTGCGGCAGTCGAGGAGTTGGCTTCTTGGGGCGCGAGCCGCATGATCGTGCCGTCCTTCCTGTTTTTCAGAGATACGGCCGATGCGCTCGCCGCTTGGGGAGACAACATCATCGCCAACGCCTCAAGCTGAGGTGAGTTGTTGACGTGATCCTGCAGGACATACGCGTTATCGACCTCAGCAGCGGTATTGCCGGCGCGTACCTGTCTCGCCTGTTCGTTGATGCGGGCGCTGATGTCATTCGGGTTGAAACAGAGGCCGGTGTCGATCTGCGCCGACGGAGCACCGCACCGGTGGCGGAGGGCACGAACGGGCCGTTGTTCTTGTTTCTGGCTGCAGGCACCCGCTCAGTGGTGGGCGCGCTGGGCGACGCTTCCACCGAAGAGCTGCTCGCTAGCGCCGATCTCATCGTCGTCGACGACGCGCTAACACCAGCAGATGTTGCGGGCATTCAGCAGCGCCATCGGTTTGCTGTCATCACCTCGATTCGGCCTTACGGACTGGAAGGACCGTGGGCGGAGAGGTCGTTCAACGAGTTCCTGGTGCAGGCCGATACCGGGTCAATCAGTTGCCGGGGCCATGTCTCTTTGCCTCCGTACATGGCTGGCGGCGATGTGTTCGAGTGGATGGCGGCGTGTTACGCGGCTCCGCCCTCACTGGCGGCGGTTGATCGGTCTCGTCGTTGCGGTCGAGGCGAGGTGGTCGATGTGTCGATTGCTGAGTCGACGGCGTTGGCAGCGTCTACCTTCGCAGACTTGTCGCAGCAGATGTCGGGTCGCACCGATTTACCGAAGCGATCACTTGAGACCCCCTCAATTGAACGTGCGAAGGACGGATGGGTTGGCTTCAACACCAACACACGTCAGCAGTTTCAGAACTTCTGCTTGATGATTGAACGTCCTGATCTGATGGACAGCGAGTGGGCGGATCTTCGTACCCGCACTGGTCGTCTTGATGAATGGTCGGCGATCGTCAACGAGTGGATGGCCGAGCACTCTGTTGCTGAGATCGTGGAGCTGGCTTCGGAACTGCGAGTGCCCGTGGCCCGGGTCAACGATGGGGCCGGGGTGCTCAGCGAGGAGCATCTGGTTGCGCGGGGTTTCTTTGTAAACACGGCAGAGGGCTTTGAAGCCCCGAGGTCGCCGCGAAGAATCGACGGCGAACGCCCGCCGATTCCCGGACCTGCACCGGCGGTCGGTGAACACACCGGGCAGATCGAGTCCCGCCCCCGTCCCGCCCCCGCTGCGTCTGCTGCGAACGCCCCTGCTGACCTCACCGCGCGACCACTCGCAGGGATTCGGGTAGTAGATCTCACAAGCTGGTGGGCGGGACCCTGCGCGACGCAAGCGATGGCGGCGCTAGGTGCCGATGTGATCCATGTTGAATCGGTGACCCACCCCGATGGTATGCGTCTCACCGGCATGATGTTCGGCAAAGAGCGCTGGTGGGAGTGGGGGCACATGTTCCTCGCCGCAAATCACGACAAACGCGGGTTGACCCTTGATCTCAACGATCCCCAAGGTCGGGAACTGCTGCTGTCGCTTGTGGATGGCGCGGATGTCGTCGTCGAGAATTTCAGTCCTCGTGTGATTGAAGCGTTTGATCTTGGTTGGGACGTGCTCAGCGAACGCAACCCACAACTCGTGATGGTTCGCATGCCGGCCTTTGGGCTCGACGGCCCATGGCGTGAACGTGTCGGGTTCGCGCAGACCATGGAGCAAATGTCAGGAATGGCCTGGCTGACTGGTCATGAGGCGGATCAACCCCGCATCCCTCGCGGTCCCTGCGATCCGATAGCGGGGATGCATGGCTGCTTTGCGGCGCTGCTTGGGATTCGTAAGCGGAACAGTACTGGCAGCGGCGTTTTCATTGAATCGGCGATGGTTGAGGGAGCTATCAACTGCGCCGCGGAGATGATCGTGGAGTACTCAGCGAATGGCACGAGGCTGAGTCGCCTCGGCAATCGCAGCCGTTTCGCTGCTCCCCAAGGCATCTACGAGACCGCGGAGTCTGAGCAGTGGTTGGCGATCTCATGTGACAGCGACGAAGCATGGCTGGCGCTGGCGGCCGCTATTGGTGTTGATGCGGGTGAGTTTGCGACGCTGGAGGATCGCCAAGCTGCCCATGATGAGATCGATCGACTTGTTGCCCGCTGGGCTGAGCGTCGGGGCCTGACCCAAGCTGAGGAGGAACTGGTTGGCGCGGGTGTGCCTGCTATTGCCTGTCGCAACCATGCCACATTGCGCTTCCATCCTCAGTTTGAGGCTCGGGGCTTCTATGAGTTGGTGGAGCATCGCGAGGTAGGCACCCACTACATGCCGGCTCAGCCGTATCGGATGCGGGGCATTGAACGTTGGATTACCAACGCCACACCGACCTTGGGACAGCACAATCACGAGATTCTGACTGAACTGGGCCTGAGCGCTGCCGAGATCGCGTCTTTGGAGCAATCCGGCCGAATTGGCACCATTCCGGTGCTGTAATCGCCAAAACTTCGGCACGACCGGTGATCTGGTCTGACAGACTGTTGACGATGACCGCTGATGACCAAGAACACGGTACAGACGAAGATCACGATCATGATCACGAGCATGATCACGATCATGATCGTGAGCACGAGCACCCGCACAGCTATCTGGTGCATCGCCACCGGGATGTGCAGGGAGGTGAAGCCCGGGCTGGCGTTTTTGGCTTCAGCGACGGTTTGGTGTCCAACGTCGCTCTCATCATCGGAATTACGGGTGCATCGGCTGACGGATCGCTGGTGCGACTCGCGGGTATCAGCGGGCTCTTGGCGGGTGCCATTTCGATGGCGGCGGGGGAATGGGTGTCGATTCGTGCGCACAACGAGCTGGTGGAAAGAGAGATTGCCATTGAGCGCAAGTCCCTGGCTGAGAATCCCAAAGCGGAGATACGAGAACTTGCCGCGATATATCGAGAGCGAGGACTGAAACCAGAGAGCGCCAAGCGCCTCGCCAGCGAGATAATGGCCGATCCCGAAGTTGCCTTGGATGTGCACGCACGCGAAGAACTCGGTGTGGATCCCGAGGGCGCTGGTCACCCGTTGCGGGTGGCGCTGTCGTCGTTTGCCGCTTTCGCTACGGGCGCTTTCGTTCCTTTGTTCCCCTGGTTGTTTGCTGAGGGTGCTGGTGCCGCGGTCGCCTCGGTTGTTATGGCAGTTGTTGCCGCGTCGTTAGCGGGAGTTGCGCTAGCAATCTTCACCGGGCGTTCCAAGATTCGCACTGGTGTGCGCCAGGTTCTGGTTGCGGCAGGTGCTTGCGGTGCCACGTTCCTTATCGGTTCGCTTCTGGGTGTTTCTGTCACCTAGTTGCCTAGAGTCGCGCCATGACAGAGTACGGGCACGGCCGAGGCAGCCAGGGACTCAATTTGCTCGTAGCGCGACATGTATATTTTGTGGGGTGTCGGTAACGTGCCGGGGCGACGTTGCGAAGGGAGCCGATCTTGGGCGACGGTCATTTGTCTGTTGGAGAGCGCGGGTGGCGATGATGCCCGGCGCGGTTGGGTTTGGGCCGGTGCGGGTGTCTGGGTCGGGGTCTGGTGTGTCGGTTGGTTTGGGGCGGGTTCAGGCGTTGGCGGTGATCGGGGTTGTGGCTGCGTTGACGGCTGGGTTGTTGATGGGGTTGGCGTCGCCGGCTGGGGCCGTCGCGGGATACGGCGATGTGGGTGAAGGCACTTGGTACACCGACGCGGTGCAATGGTCCACAGACAACGGAATCGCCGACATTGCGGGGTTCTGTTTCGGGCCGGACACTCCGGTGTCGCGTGGTGAAACAGCGGTTTGGATCTACAACATGGAAAACCCACCCGACGCCGGGGCCCCTCATTCGTTCAGCGACGTAACAGACGCGTCCCAAAATGATGCGATCTCGTGGATGGCCAACTTTGGTATCACCACCGGCAAATCACCAACCACCTTCGCACCTGATGAAACGTTGACCCGTGCCGAAGCAGCAACATTTCTGCATCGTCTGGCCGACAAACCCTCCGCACCACCACACAACTTCAGTGACGTTGTCGCAGCTTGGCAACAAGACAGCGTGTCATGGATGGCCGACACCGGTATCACCACCGGCACATCACCCACCACATTCGCGCCTGAGGACACGTTGACGCGTGCCCATCTCGTTACCTTCCTGTACCGCTACGAGGACGAGCCGGACGTAACCGTCAACACCGCAACCCCAGACTGCGACGACGACGCTGAGCCCGACCCCACGCTACAAGGCGCGTTCACCGCCATCACAGCCGGCGACGAGCATTCGTGCGGGATCAGAACCGACGGAACCGCCCAATGCTGGGGCCCCAACAACTACGACGGTCAAGCCGATGCGCCACAAGGCGTGTTCACCGATATCACAGCCGGCGGGCGCCACTCGTGCGGGATCAGAACCGACGGAACCGCCCAATGCTGGGGCAACAACAACGACGGTCAAGCCGATGCGCCTTCAGGCGCGTTCACCGCCATCACAGCCGGCTACGAGCATTCGTGCGGGATCAGAACCGACGGAACCGCCCAATGCTGGGGCAACAACTACGACGGTCAAGCCGATGCGCCACAGAGCGTGTTCACCGCTATCAAAGCCGGCGGGCGCCATTCGTGTGGGATCAGAACTGACGGTACCGCCCAATGCTGGGGCTACAACCTCTACGGTCAAGTGGATGCGCCACAGGGTGTGTTCACCGCTATCACAGCCGGCGGGCGCAATTCGTGTGGGATCAGAATCGACGGTACCGCCCAATGCTGGGGCTACAACCTCTACGGTCTAGTGGATGCGCCACAGGGCGTGTTCACCGCTATCACAGCCGGCGGGCGGCATTCGTGTGGGATCAGAATCGACGGCACCGCCCAATGCTGGGGCCGCAACCTCGACGGTCAAACCGATGCGCCTTCAGGCGTGTTCACCGATATCACAGCCGGCGACTGGCATTCGTGTGGGATTAGAACCGACGGAACCGCCCAATGCTGGGGCAACAACAACGACGGTCAAACCGATGCGCCTTCAGGCGCGTTCACCGCTATCACAACCGGTTGGAACCATTCGTGTGGGCTCAGAACTGACGGCACCGCCCAATGCTGGGGCCGTAACGGTAACGGTCAAGCCGATGCGCCCTCAGGCGTGTTCACCGCCGTCACAGCCGGCGGGAGCCATTCGTGTGGGATCAGAACCGACGGCACCGCCCAATGCTGGGGCGACAACGACTCCGGTCAAACCGATGCGCCTTCAGGCGCGTTCAGCGCCATCACAGCCGGCTACGAGTATTCGTGCGGGATCAGAACCGACGGTACCGCCCAATGCTGGGGCGACAACGACGACGGTCAGACCGATGCGCCCTCAGGCGCGTTCACCGCCATCACAGCCGGCGACGACTATTCGTGTGGGCTCAGATCCGACGGCACCGCCCAATGCTGGGGCTTCGACTTCTTCGGTCAGACCGATGCGCTTTCAGGCGTGTTCAGCGCCATCACAGCCGGCACGCGGCATTCGTGTGGGCTCAGATCCGACGGCACCGCCCAATGCTGGGGCTTCAACTTCTTCGGTCAAACCGATGCGCCTTCAGGCGTGTTCAGCGCCATCACAGCCGGCACGCGGCATTCGTGTGGGCTCAGATCCGATGGCACCGCCCAATGCTGGGGCTTCGACTTCTTCGGTCAAACTGATGCGCTTTCAGGCGTGTTCAGCGCCATCACAGCCGGCACGCGGCATTCGTGTGGGCTCAGAACCGATGGCACCGCCCAATGCTGGGACTGGACCATCAACCTTCCCGAGGGCGTTCACTGGGTGTCTCAGCCGCAGACGTGACACACCCTCGCGCCGCGTTCACGGAGCTACCAACCTCTATGTCCAGAACACCTAGGAAGTTCGCGATAGTGGGCTTGCGTTGGCAATGTTGGGCCTCATAGCGTCGGCTGAATGGCTGGACCTCTTGCTGGTGTGAAGGTGGTGGAACTGGCTGGTCTGGGCGCGCTTCCGTACGGATCGATGCGTTTGGCAGACATGGGCGCTGAAGTTGTTCGGGTTGATCGCCTATCGGAGGTTCCCGACCAGAAGGTTCCTCGCGGGTATTCCTCGTGGGATCGCGGGCGGCGTTCGGTAGCTGTGGATCTCAAAAACCCGTCCGGTGTTGAGGTGGTACTGCGCTTGGCCGAGCACGCCGATGTGTTTCTTGAGGCCTTCCGCCCTGGGGTGGCCGAGCGACTAGGGGTAGGTCCCGATCAAGTGATTAGCCGCAATCCGGCCATTGTCTATGGGCGACTCACGGGTTGGGGCCAGACTGGTGCGTTGTCTCATGCTGCTGGGCATTCGCTCAACTATGAGGCCATAACCGGTGTGATTCGTTCGATCGGTCCCCAAGGAGGCCCGCCGGTGCCCCAACTCAACATCCATGGCGACTTCGCCGGTGGTGGTCTGACGCTGGCGTATGGTGTTGTTTGCGCCCTGCTTGAATCTCGCCAGTCAGGAAAAGGCCAGGTCATCGACACCGCTATGGCTGACGGCGTGGCGTCACTCGCAACGGTCTTCTACCCGATGGCTCACAGCGGCATGCACACCGACGAGATCGGCGCCAACCTCTTCGATGGCGGAGCGCCTTTCTACGCCATCTACGAGTGCGCGGGTGGCGGCTACATGTCGGTCGCGCCCATCGAAGGGCACTTCTGGTCGCTGCTGTTGACGCTCATCGGGATCGACGAAGCCGACTTGCCCGCGCAGTACGACCGTGATGGGTGGCCTGGCGTGAAAGCGCGCCTAGCTGAGGTGTTTGCCACCAAGACACGCGATGAGTGGTGCGAGATTCTAGAGGGAACCGACACCTGCACTGCCCCGGTGCTCACCTACAACGAGGCCCGCGCCTATCAGCACAATGTTGATCGGGGAACTTTTGGCGGCGCGGACGGCACCGAAGTGGTACCGATTCCGCGTTTGTCGAGAACCCCTGGTGAGATGCGGCCTTCGCCGGATTGGATCGGTGCCGATACCGATGATGTGCTCACGGCTTTCGGGTTCAGCACCGCCGAGGTCGCCCAACTCCGTTCACAATCGGCTGTCGGAGGGTGACCAAACCCCCAACTCTCGAAATCTGCGCGTTTAACCACACAATATGTAGCTGAACGCGCAGATTTGCTGTCAGCGTGCTGTGGGCAGCGAAGCGGCGATGTTGCGGATGGCGGCTGCGACCTGTTCCGGATGTGAACGCATCACATAGTGACGGGCACCCTCGACAGTTGTGCGAGTCGCATGCGGCAGCTTGCATTCCATGTAGTCGTTGGCACCGAGGTAGGCCTTGTCACCGTCACCGATCACTAACGCCAGCGGCAACGTCAATTCGGCCATTCGGTCGATCACCATGGAATCAACATGCAGCCCTACCGTGGCGGCCAATTCGCTGACCCCGTAGCTCGGAGCATTCTTCAACAGTCTCGAATTCCAACCCTGTCGAGCCTCGGGGTCACGAAACCCAGGACCGGTCGACACCAACACCAGGGCGTCGACAGCGTCCGGGCGGGTCAGGGCGTAGGCCATAGCGAGGTATCCGCCGAGCGAATGTCCGACAAACACGACGGGGCGTGTCAACTCTGAGATGACCGCGTCGAGATCTTCAAGCATGGCGCTGCGCTCGTAAGCCGACGGCTCGGTGCTAGCCGGTGACTTGCCGTGTCCGGGCAAATCGACAGCAACGCAGTGATGATCCGCGAGAAGATCAATGGTCGGAGTCCACACCTCCGAATCAGAATCAACGCCGTGAACAAACAACAACGTGGCTGGACTCGCAGAAGTCGACCCAGTAGTGCTGACGTGCAGAGGCGTGCTCATTGGCTTGGTTTCATTCCGGTGTGCTCATTGCGGGTCGGTCGACGGCTCATTGCGACGATAGATATCGGGCTCGATGTACATTGGGCGAGCTTCAGGCACATCGCTGCGGACTTTCGCCTCGATCTCGTTGATGACATCACCTAGCTGCTCGGTCGTGTAGCTCGGGTCGAACGCGACCTTCGCTCCGACGAGGAGTTCGTCAGGGCCGAGGTACTGAGTGCGGATGTGGATGATGCGCTCTACGCCTTCAACGCTCTCAACAGCTTTCGCGATTTTGGACTGTGTTTTCGCGGTCGCTCCCTCGCCGATCAGCAGGCTTTTCATCTCAATGGCCAAAACCACGGCGATCAGACCCAGCAGAACGCCGATCGAGAGGGTGCCGATTCCGTCCCATACCGGAGCGTCGAAAGTCACCGCGATCGCCAAGGCACCGAGAGCCAGGACCAAGCCGATCAGAGCGCCGAGATCCTCAAGAAGCACAACGGGGAGTTCTGGGACGCGGGAGCGCCGGATGAACGTTGTCCAACTCAGGTCGCCGCGAATCCGATTGGATTCGACAATGGCTGTGCGAAACGAGAGGCCCTCAAGCACGATGCCGATCGACAAGACGGCGAAGGCCCAGATAGGAGCACTGATTTCGTGCGGGTGGCGGATCTTATCCACACCTTCGTATACGGCGAACATCGAGCCCACGCTGAACAGTACGAGGGCAACCACGAAGGACCAGAAATATCGTTCGCGTCCGTAACCGAACGGGTGTGTCGTGGTGGCTTCTCGTTTGGCGAGCCGCCCACCCAAAAGCAGCAGGGCCTGGTTGCCGGTGTCGGCACAGGAGTGGATCGCCTCGGCCAGCATCGAGGAGGCTCCGGTGAAAGCGAACGCCACGAACTTGGCGATGGCGATGCCGAGATTTGCGAAGAAAGCAGCCAGGATCGCCTTGGTACCGCCACTAGCTGCCATTCAAGCTCCTTAGTCGGGCCGCGAATCCTGGTCCGGGCACCGATGAGGATAGCGCTGTGCTAGCGCCGGACGGTACCGTTGCATCTCATGGTAACTGTCTTTGAATCCCCAGATGACTTGCTACAAGCCGTAGGAACTCAGCTTGGGTTGAGTGAGTGGCTCACAATAAGCCAGGAGCGCATCAATCTGTTTGCCGACGCAACAGGGGACCATCAGTGGATTCATGTTGATCCAGTCGCGGCCGCAAAGGGCCCGTTCGGCGCCACAGTTGCCCACGGCTACCTCACCCTTGCGCTCACCAACCAGTTCCTGCCCGAGATCGTGCGTGTCGACAACGCATCAATGGGGATCAACTACGGCACCAACAAAGTGCGCTTCCCTCAACCAGTCACGGTTGGGAGCAAGGTCCGGGCCAGCGCGGTTCTGAGCGATGCCCAAGAAGTCAACGGAGGAGTTCAGGTAGTCATCACCATTGCCGTCGAGATCGACGGTCAAACCAAGCCCGCTTGCGTTGTTGAGTCGGTAAGCCGGTTCCTGCGATGAACTCCGCTTACGCAGGCCACACCCTCAACGGTGCCGTGTGATGGCGAAACGCAAACGGCGCGCTCCGCGGCCAGCGCTTGTCAAGCCGTCGTACCCGCCGGTGGTCCCGGGTTTGTTGAGTCCCACTCGGCGTGTGCCCGCGGCAATCAAACGCCCGCCATACGCCCTCACTGGTCAACCTCCAGCTTCTGGGTCCTCGCTGGTTCGCACCCCAGAAGAACTCACAGCTATGCGCCGCACTGGGGCCGCTGCCGCAGAGATCCTTTTGCGGGCCGGTGAGGCGGCTCGGCCTGGAGTCACCACTGATGAGATCGACCGACTCGTACACGAACTGGCGATCGAAGCCGGCGGTTATCCGAGTCCGCTCAACTACCGGGGCTACCCCAAGTCGGTTTGCACATCTGTCAACGAGGTGATCTGCCACGGTATTCCTGATAGCCGGCCCCTTTGTGACGGCGACATCGTCAACATTGACGTGACTCTTTACCGCGAGGGAGTGCACGGAGATACCTCAGCCACGTTCCTAGTGGGCGATGTGGCTGCAGAATCGGTCATGCTGGTTGAGGTCACCCTCGAATCTCTTGACCTCGCCATCGCCGCGTTGGGCCCCAATGCGATGGTTCGTGACATTGGGCGGGCCATTGAGTCGCATGCCATGAAGCACCGCCTGGGTGTGGTGCGCGAGTTCATCGGACACGGCGTGGGCACAGAATTTCACTCCGGTCTGCAGATACCTCATTACCACGACCGTCGGCTGGTTATTCCGCTCGAGTACGGCACCACGTTTACGATCGAGCCGATGCTCACGCTTGGATCGCCCGAGGCGGCGATGTGGGACGACGAGTGGACTGCGGTCACCATCGACGGGAGCCGCACCGCTCAATTCGAACACACTCTGGTTATGGGCGAAGGTGGAGCAGAACGGCTTACCGTCACCAAAGCAGGCGAATGCGCTCACGACCTGGTGCGCGCCGCGGTTGAGAGCCGTTAGTAACCCAATCCCAATCAGCGATACGACGCTGGCCGGGTCGGTCAGGGTTAGGAATACGACGTGCTGTTGGAACGGGGAAGTTCGATCCAGGTACGGCCTTCCAGGATCGAAATCCGACGACCCTGGGTGTCTGAGTAAATTGTCACGTCGGTAGCTCTCTGACGTGACCAGGTGGCCTCCACCACATGACCATCGGTAAAGACCAAAGCCCGGCCGGCGCCGACGGTTATAGCCTCAGGCGAGCGAGAATCGGCGGCGGATTGCCCGTACCTGGTGAACTGCACGATCACGGTCACAGGGCTTGTGCGTACGCCCCGAGTGTCGACCATCGCCCTGCCGTTCTGGGACCGATCCCACCCCGACCCGTTCCAGCTGTAATGAACTTCAGCACTGCCATAGTCAATATCGATGGAGCTTGCGGGGACCGCCGTGGAGTTGACCGGTTCGTTTGGTTCACGGAACACGAACATTGGCGAAGGCAGACCGGCATCGGAAAAACCGCTCCCCACAGACCACAAGTTGCCCGCGTTGGTAAAGAGGTTGTGAGGCACTCTCCGGCTCGAACTTCGGTAGTAGAGCTGTGGCGCCGCGCCCACTCCGATGTCAACAAGCGTTGAGTCAGCCAGTGCCGCGCGCGTGCCTCGGTTTCCTCCCGAATTAGCAAACAGCGGGCTGTTCAACTGCGCTAACAGGTCAAGGTCGCTGGTGCGCATCGAGCGAACCGGACCTACCGCCTCTGGCGCCGTTGAATGAAACACCGCCGCCAGTCGAGTGGCAAACTCAACCTCTTCAACAAACACAATGTCAGCTTGGTTGATACCTGCCTGGGGCCGCGCTGCCCCAACGTTGTCGATCTTCACCACGAGGGCTGGTCTGGAGACGTGCGTAGTGAGGTCGAGTCCGGTGAGGACTGCGGAAATCTTCCGTGTTTGCTCCTTTTCGATTCGGATAATTGTGTTCTGTATTGCGGCCAGGGTGTCTTGTAACTCGGCTTTTGCAGCGGCAATCTCCTCGTTGAGTTCTCGTTCGAAGTCTTGGCGTTGTTCAAACTGGTCTTGTGACGCGGAGAGGAGTTGTCGCGTCTCGGCGAGTTGGTCGGTGAGGCTTTGCAGGCGGGTGTCGAGTTCGTTCAGGCGTCGGGTCGCATCGGCGACCACAGACTGATAGAGCACTCGCCGCTCGGGTGTCTTGCTGCTGCCATCCAAAGCGCGGATTTCGTCGATCAACCCGCTTTGTCGAGGGTCGCCTTGTCTGAAGCTGATAATGGCTATTTCGATGCGGGTGGCTGCTGGTTCGCGCCGCTCGTCCACGGTTTTTTCAAATTCGTCGGCTAGCAGTTCTAGCTGCGTGTTGTCTGTAGCGATCGTGTTGACAAGGGTGAAGATCTCGTTGTTCAGTTCACCCAGAGCCGCTTCTTTCTCTGCGATTGACGTGGTCAGCTCATCGCGTCGACTTTCTTGCTCGCGCAGGTTTGCTTGTTCCTCGCGCAGGATCTGCTGGTCCCCTTGGCTGAGTGCGGGCGCCGCCAGAGCCGACAAAGCCACACAGCAAACGATGATGAGGGAGAGGACTCGAGAGGTTTTTGCCATGGTCAAGACGGGGAATTTGCCCGCTCGCTGGCTCATGGTACCGGTCGCCGACGCTACTACGGGGTACCGTTGCGATGGTGCCGACACAGCCGTTGAAACAAATCGAGTTTGGGCGTGATGATCTCTCAGCGGTGGTGGCTGCGATGGCTGAAATTGCCGCCGCTGTTGGCGCTGTTGGCTGGGTCAATATCGGCCCTGCGCTAACCGACGAGCAAGCCGCACAGGTCCCACCCAGGAGCGGACTTGCGGCATGGTTCTCGGGTCGCGGACCGGCTGTTGCGATGGGCACCTGGATGCCGGCTTCGGTTGGTGGCCGTTCGAGAGCCGCGCAGATTGGTGTTGAGCACGGGCAGGGCCCAAACGCATTGAAGCGGCTGCGAGAGGCTGGTCTGGAGTTGCCCCGGGGTTGGGTGAAGCGCCAGGACCATGCCAAACACGGTGTTGTGGTCGAGGTCGGTGGCGATGTTGACCTGTCGGCAGCGGTCGACTGGATAGTTGGCGCAGTGACGATCCTGACAAGCGGCGTCGCCATTGAGGACCGCTTTGTCGCCGCGCTGTATCGCCCGGTCTGAGACCTGTTCGTCAGGTCTGGGGTTCGGGAACTGCGGTGGCGGCTTCGACGATCAACTTGATGACGGCATCAGCATCTGCCGTGCGCAGAACCCGAACATTGTTGCCGTTGTCTGCTGAGGAGCCGCGATCGTCGACCACGGTCATGCCCCGGGTATGCGTGCCAGTGAGCTCAACGTTGACCGGTTGCCGTTTGCCGTCGAACAGCTGTGGGTGCGTCACGGCTAGTACCGCGCAGGCGTCGTGAATGGGTGCTCCGGCCCAGCCCCGTAATTCTGATGAGCGATCGATCGCGTAGTCGAGGAGCTCAGCAGCCAGGGTCGCGGCCGGGGTGCGGGCTGCTCTCATTTGGTTGACTTGAGTGGGTCCCAGGAGAACCTGCTGCGTCACGTCAAGTCCGACCATGGTGATGTCACCGCCCAAACGAAAGACGATGTCGGCCGCTTCGGGGTCGGCCCAAATGTTGAACTCCGCAACGGCGGTGACGTTTCCCCCGATTGCCGCTCCACCCATGATGGTCAATCCGCTGAGACGGTCCGGCAATGTGGCGTCTTGTTGCAGTGCCTCGGCGACATTGGTGAGCGGCCCAACGGCCACAAGATGAAGCCCTTTGACGTGATGGCTGGTTTCAAGGATGAAACCAACGGCATCTTCGGATTGAACGGTTCGGGTGATGGCCGGCAGTTCCACGTTGCCGAGCCCTGTGGCACCGTGAACGTGTCGCGCGCCTCTGGGTTTGTCGACCAGCGGATGCGCCGCGCCGCGGTGAACATCGACGTCGAGACCGGCGATTTGGGTAACCGCCAAGGCGTTGTGGGTTGTGTGATCGATGCCCACGTTGCCGTCGACCGTTGTTATCCCGACGAGGTCCGCGAAATGAGCCGCGGCGAGCAAGGCGATGGCGTCGTCAAGCCCAGGATCGCAATCAACCAGCATCGGAACAGGAGTCATACCCATTGTGCTATCAGCCCTTTCCTAGGAGGGAAGATACCTCGACTGCGGTGGGGAGGGAGGGTTGAGCGCCTGGGCGCAGCGTGGTTGCGGCACCGACTCGGACGGCCCAGCGCACTGCGTCGACGATCGATTCTTTGCGTACCAGGGCGTCAGCGAGCGCTCCGCAAAAGGAATCGCCGGCGGCGGTTGTGTCGATCGGCTGGACTTTGGGGGCCTCGATGTGGGTGCAGTTGCCTTCCACCACCGCCAACGCTCCCAGCGCGCCGAGCGTCACCACCACGGTAGGAGCTTGAAGTTGCACGGCCAGATCAGCGGCTGTGTCAACGTCAACGGGTCCATCGTGACCGGCCAGCAAAGCCAACTCGGTTTGGTTGGGGACGATCACATCGACCGCGCCCAACAGCTCTGCTGGAAGCGGCGTCGATGGTGCCGGTGCTGGATTGAGTACCACGGTGCCTCCGGCGATCCGCGTGGCCGCGACGATGGCGTCGAGCGGCACCTCCAATTGAACAAGAGTGACCGCCGCGGCACCCAACACATCGCTGGCAGCCTCAACATCGGCCACTGACAAGCGATTGTTCGCGCCTGGACTCACCACGATGGAGTTGTCGCCATCCGCGCCCACGGCGATGAGAGCAACTCCGTTGGGCACTTCAGGTGTGGTCGTCAAATGGGATGTGTCGACGCCGTCGGTTTCGAGCGCATTTCGCAATATTTGGCCGCCCTCGTCGTCGCCGACACGACCGATCATGGCGACCGCGCGCCCCAGACGAGCCGCGGCGACGGCTTGGTTGGCTCCCTTACCACCGGGAATCCGAGACAAGTCGCCACCGAGGACTGTCTCGCCGACTAACGGTACTCGAGGCACTTCGACCACGAGGTCAAGGTTGGCGCTGCCAACCACAGCGATCTCTGAAGGACGGTTGTTCATCGTTAGCTGATCCTTGACACAAGTGTGTGGGCGTGTTCAAACATGGCGTCGGCTCGCTCGGCAATCTCGGCGGTTGGTCCGCTGGACTCCATGCCACCGGCACTGCCGCGGAGTCTTCGAGCGTAGGCGCCCTCCACGATGCAGGCCTGCTTCCACCACGAGAATGCTTCGTAGAACGGGTAGTCGGACAGGTCGAATCCTGTGGCTTGTTGGTATTGACGGATTACCTCGGCGCGGCGAGGGAACGAAGAAGAGAGTGTCGGTGGGTCAGGCAACCACCACATGTGATCGTCGGGATCCCCCCAATACTGCACGGACCAAGCAAAATCGGCGATGGGGTCGCCGGTGGTACACAGTTCCCAGTCAAGTACCGCGGCGATATCGAAAGCGTTGTCGAGAACAACGTTGTCGAAGCGGTAGTCCCCGTGGGCCAAAGCTGGCGCTGCCCGCTCTGCTGGAATCTGCGAGCAGAGTGCATCGTGAAGCTCGTGTAGCAGCGGCAGGGGGCGAGTGTCGGCTCGTTCGACTTGAGTCACCCACCGTTTGAGTTGACGGGCGACGTAGCCATCGTGGCGTCCCAGAGTGGCGAGCCCTACAGCTTCGAGATCAACGGTGTGGAAGGCGACCTGTGCGTTGATGAGGGCCGCGGTGGCCGCGGCTGCTTGTGCCGAAGTCAACGCGACGGCGTCGCCGCTGTTACGCAGGATCTGGCCGTCAACGAAGTCCATCACGATGAAAGCGGCGCCGGTCACAGCGATGTCGTCGCAGCGAGCGAGACATTGCGGCACGGGAACCGCCTGCGCCGCGTGCAGTGCCGACATGACGCGGTACTCGCGGTCGGTGTCGTGTGCTGTTGCCAGAGTCGAACCTTGCGGAGGTCGTCTCAGCGCCACGCGGCTGCCGTTGGAGGACCTCACGTCGTAGGTCAGATTGGAACCGCCCGCGGCGATCAAGTCGAACTCGAACGGAGGATCGAGCCGTGCAACAGCCGAAGCGAGCCATTCTGAAACGGCATCGACGTTTAGTCCGCGCGGGCCTTCGGTCATGGGTCGGCGTTGCTCACTGCGCGGGTTGGTTGCGACTATTTGACGACGCTTTCTTCAAGTTCGTGAAGCCGTTTCACGGCACCGACAAGAACTTTGCGAGCGACCAGAGCGCTTTCGTCAAGCAGCGAGGTGAACTCCCGGCGGTTGAGCGCCTCAATCACCATGTCGGTGTCGGCGGTCACGGTGGCAGTGCGGGGAACACCGGCAATGACTGCGAGCTCGCCGAAAAAGTCGCCGGGTCCGAAGCGGGCGATCACGCGACCATTGCGCCGAACGGTTGCCTCGCCCTCGCTGACAATCATGAATTCACGGCCCGGTTGGCCCTGCACAGTCAGGTTGCGACCAGCCTTGACATTGACCGCCGTCATAAACGACGCCACCTTCTTGAGTTCTCTTTTGGACAACTCCGAAAAGAGTTCGATCTCGGCCAACTGCTCGATGAGTGCCATATTTGATTACCTCCAGACAGACCCCGCTCCTGCGGTCCCAGAGGCCGAGCGCGGTGCCATTAGACTGTAGCCGTCAATTAGAAGACGGCGACAGGGGCGACGGGGGATCCGGTTCCGCCGACGAATGGTTCTGGCGTGGCGGACAGAAAAAACTCGTAACGACCCTGTTCGCGGCATACTTCCGCGAGGGTTTCGAGGTTCCAGTTTTGACCTTGTGTGAACCCCATGTCGACCACGGTTAGGCAGTGAACCGCAAGAGCGTTGTTCCAATCCGGGCCAGGAAAGACCTCAAAAATGAAGGTGTCTGTGGCTGCTGCGGCGATGTCGTTGCGGTGAAACCAGCGCACCGCGTCGATCCCCGGGCCCGGACTTTCGCCGGCGAGGTTCTCGCCGATGTTGTACTTGTGGGCGTCGCCGTCGTTCAGCCACAGTTGCATACGGCCGGTTCGAATCAAGATGATGTCGCCGCTGCGGATCTCCACGCCGGCCCACCGGGCCGCGGCGTCGAGTTCGGAGCCTGTTATCTCGTGGGCGTCCGCGATTCGATCGACTCCGAGCGAGCCGGGGATGTCCAAGAGCACGCCACGGCCCACAACAGAGCGCACATGCTCGATGCCGAGCACCTGTGACCCGTTGCGGGCGGTAATGGTGGCTGCGTCGATGCCGTTGTAAAGCTTGTGGCCGTAACTGACATGGGAGAGTCCGTCCCAGTGGGTGCCGGCTTGGAGTCCCATTGTGACCATGTCATCAGAGAAATGGGGCACCATGGCATTGCCGTCGGCGTCACCGAGGTCGGGGTGATCAATCGTTCCCATCACATGGACAGGGTTGATGCGGGTAGGAATCGCTCCGATTTGCACCCCGTTGTTCTGCAGATCAATCGCCAGCGGGACTCGTTGACCGGTCTTGATGAGTTGCGCTGCGCCAGCCACCACTTCGTTGGTGATCAGGTTGAGCGTGCCGATGCGGTCGTCGTCGCCCCAGCGGCCCCAGTTGCGGACCTCGTCGGCGACCTCGTGAAAATAAGCGGTGAACGACATGTTTCCGAGCGTAGGCGAGACGGGGCCGAGGTCAATAACCCAAGTCTCGGTCGACGATTCCTTCGAGTGGCTCAGCGGCCATCAAATGGTGGCCGGTCAGGTCCTTAGTTGGGATGAATTCGTTGCGAGAGTCGATGGTTCTGGTGCCCAAACCCTCGCCAAGAATCGATCGGCCGGTACTTTTCCGCCGGTTCGATCGCGGCCGAACTTAAGATCTCTTTATGAGCTACAGCGTGTTCTTCGAACAGGACCGCTACGCGTGAGCAGCGTCCGCCGGCTCGTCCTCGACGCCATGGGTGTGATTTATCCAGCGCTGCGTCGTCTGAACAGGGAGGAGCGCTGATGAAGAACCCATTGCGGCTCTCGATCTGGATCGGCCCGGGCCGGAGCTGGGAAGACACAGTTCGTCGAGCCGAACTCATCGAAGCGGCCGGGTGGGACGGAATCTGGGTCGCTGATCACCTGATGTCGGCACCACCGGCACGGAGCGATGAACCACAGGCCGAAGTGTTCTCAACGCTCGGTGCGCTGTGCGCGATCACGGACTCGGTCACGATTGGGTCTCTTGCGTGTCCGGCGTCGACCCGGCACCCGTCCCAGCTGGCATCGATGGCAGCCAACTGCGCCGACATCTCGAGTGGGCGCTTTGTACTTGGAATTGGAACTGGTTGGCAGACGACCGAGCACGACGCTCACGGATTCGATCTCGGTTCTAGGTCGGAGCGCTCTGACCGACTTGAGGAATGCGCACACGTTGTCACGTCCCTCCTCGGTAACGGCACAACAACCTTTAGAGGACGTTATTACGTGCTCGATCGGGCCCGGTCGGAACCGACCCCCTACCAGCCGGTCCCACTTCTCATCGCTGGCAAGGGTGAGCGGCGAACGCTTCGAACGGCGGCCAGGTTCGCCAACATCTGGAACGGGTGGGTCACTGCCGAACAACTCATTACGAAATCGGCGATTCTCGCCTCGCATTGTGATGCGGTGGGTCGCGACGATAGCGAAATCGCCCGATCCACACAGGTTTTCGTCGTACCTGGTAGTAGTCCCAATCGAGTCGAGGAGACGATCAGGCGCTTCGGGAACCGTGTGGTGCTTACCGGCCCGATGAACAAGTTGGCCGAAGAGATCGCTGATTACCGTCGCGCTGGACTCAACGAGTTGATCATCCCCGACTGGAATTTCAGCGACACAGAAGAGTTTGTCGACATTCAGTACCGTTTGCTTGATGCCTTGCGGGGTGTTGCGTGAGTTCGCACAGATTACCTCATGTCGATCGTCAACAAATGGTCCTGCAACTTCTCGATGAGATGGAAGCCGATGGCGGCTTGTCGCTGTCGACACTTGGTGCCGGTCCTCTGGCCGCCGCCGCCATTTCCGTCAAGCACGGCGGACTCGGGTTTTCGTTAACCGATTGTGCGGTTCTCCAGCGCGAACTCGCCATGCGCTCGCCATCGCCTTCAACATGCATACGCTCACGGTCGGTCTCATGGCTGATCACTGGCGTCGACATCGCGATACCTCGTGGATGATGCTTGAGGGCCTAGCGGCAACTCCCGGACTCATTGCTTCGGCGTTCGCCGAGCCCGGCGGCAGCTCGAACCTGATAGGCGAGACAGGGCCGAGGTCAATAACCCAAGTCTCGGTCGACGATTCCTTCGAGTGGTTCGTCTGCAGTGAAATGGTGAAAATTGGCGATGAAAGTATCGAACATCGAGTGCCCCGATTCGGGCGCTGCCCATGAGATGTGGGGCGAAAGACGGACGCTGGGATGCGCGTAGAGCCAATGCCCGTCGGGCAGAGGTTCGGGCACGACAGCGTCGAGCGAGGCTCTTGCCACGCGTCCGTCGTCAAGTGCTTCGCGTAGTGCGTCCTGATCAATAAGAGCGCCGCGAGCGATGTTGACAATATGAAGCCCCGGTGTTACACGGGCCAACATCTCTCGGTCGATGAGAGCGACCGTTTCGTAGGTGGCGGGCGCGGCGAGAACAAGATGATGGGCATCACCGATGACCTCGCTGAGGTCGTTGGTAATTTCCATTCCAACATGAGGCGCAGGTAACCGGCGGGGCCGAACGCCAATCACTCGCATACCGAAAGCGAGCGATAACCGCGCCACCTCAGCGCCGATGCCACCAACACCGACAACCACGGCGGTGTGCCCGTGCAGAGCCCCGATTTTCGGCCCGGTGTGCCAACCGTTGGGTGGTGGTTCTTTGATCCAAATGTCGGGCAGTGCTTTGGCGTGTCCCAACATGGCTGCTAGCGCGAATTCGCTGATCGGTGTGGCGGTAGAGCCGCGGGCACAGGTGAGCGTCTGGTCAGATCGGATCAACTCCAAAGGGAACTCATCGATACCCACACCCATGACGTGGACCCAGGTTGCGCCGCAGTCCATGATCGCTTCCAAGTTGGGTGCTCCGCGTGTGTGGGTGAAGATCACATCGCCTTGTAGGTCAGGAGGAACTTGGGCATCTGCGTCAATTCTGATTTCGTGGAGACCAGGAAGGGACGCCACCTGCTCCGGGAGATCGTGTCCGAGATTGTTGACAACTGTCACTTTCACGGCGGCGACCTTATCTGCTAGCGGAACAGTTGAGATCGGTAGTACGGTTCAAGGCGAATCGACATGACCGGACTCTATATTTTTCTTCTCGCCGCAGGTGGACCGCTGTTGTTGTGGTTGGTGTTCGCGGGAGACACTGACGCCGACGCGGGTGGAGACGCCTTGTCGGTCATCCCGCTCTCGTCGATCGCCTTTTTTGCGGCGACTTTCGGCTTTATCGGTGTGGTTGGAGGTGCGACGGGCGCAGGAGCGGTGTCGCTGTTCGTGGCTTCTGCGGTGGTGGCGGTTTTGGTGGGTCTGATGAGTTCCCAGGCCTTCAAGTGGATCCGGAAGAATTCCGTCTCGAGTGAGGTGATGGACTCAGAACTCGAAGGATCGATGGCTCGAGTGGCCCTTGAGTTGAGTTCTGATCACAGGGGCAAGATCATCGTCGACATGGCCGGGGCACGTGAGCAGATGACCGCGTCTCCTTTTGACGGCTCGACGATCAAGGCGGGCGAACGGGTCGTGATCGTAAAGATCGAAGGCGGGGTAGCCATTGTTGCACCCCTCGGTCCTGACCTTAAGCTTGAATAAATCGCTAATGGCCGTTCAGGCTGTTTGAAAAAGCGCTTCGGCGCAGGAGGAATCAGCAGATGTCTTTGTTTTTGATAAGTGGCTTGGCGATCGGGGTGACGGTGATCTTGCTGATCATGATCATCAGTTCGCTGATCATCATCTGCCCTCCCAACCGGGTTGTGATCATTTCGGGGCGCAGTCGAAAGATGTCCGACGGCCGAACTGTCGGGTATCGCATTCTCAAGGGTGGTCGCACAGTTCGCATTCCCCTCATTGAGAAGGTGTCGTGGATGGACCTCAACACGATCCCGCTCGAGGTGTCGGTCACCAATGCCTACTCCCGGGGCACGATCCCTTTGAATGTGCAGGGAATCGCCAATGTCAAGGTTTCTTCGAAGGAAGGCGTCTTGGAGAATGCCGCGGAGCGCTTCTTGAACGTGTCGAACCAGCAGATCGGCCAGATCGCCAAAGAGACGTTGGAGGCCAATCTCCGCGGGGTGCTCGCCACGCTCTCTCCTGAAGAGGTCAACGAGGACCGTCTGAAGTTCTCACAGCAGTTGATCGACGAGGCCGACGACGACATCAAGACTTTGGGGCTTGATCTCGACGTGATGAAGATCCAAAACGTGACCGACGACAACCTCTACCTCGAGTCAGTCGGGCGGAGGCTGACTGCTGAGGTCGTGAAGGAGGCCCGGGTAGCCGAAGCCAACCGCCAATCCGAGTCTGAACAGGCCGAAGCGAAGGCACGGGAGCTTGCCGAGATTGCTCAAGCACAGGCCGACCGCAACATTGTTGAGGAACAGAACAACCTGCGAGTGCGCACCGCCGAACTCGACGCCATTGCTCGTGCCAAAGAAGAGGAGGCAGCGGTCGCAGGCGATATTGCGAGAGCAGTCGCCGAGCAGGAACTTGAGCAGCAGCGCATCGAACTGGAGCGTCGCCGTCTCGAAGCTGACGTGGTCACACCGGCCCGTGCCAACCTCGAGTCGAAACAGCTTGACGCCCAGGCAGAAGCGGCAAAGATCATCGAAGACGGCAAGGCCCAGGTCGACGTGTTTCGGCGGCTCACCGATCAGTATCAGCTCGCGGGCGAGGACGGTCAGCGGATCTTTGTGCTCAACATGCTTCCCGAACTCGTCGACAAGATCGTCTCTACGGTCAACAACGTCTCGATCGACCGGGTCGCGGTGGTCGATGGCGGCAGCAACGGCGGTCAAGGAGGCATCCCTGCGTTGATGGCGCAACTCCCCGCTGCCGTGGTGAGCCTCAGCGAGCAGATCGAAGCCGCTACCGGTATCGACATCTTGCAAAGCATGCGTTCTGATGATGACGACGAATCGTCGGTTTCTGAACTTCCGCCGCCACCGCCTTCAGCTCCCTGAGCTTGGCGCCCGTCAGCGGGCCAAGGTCTGTAAACGCGAGAGATCGAGTATCTCTATTCGTCCGCGCCCGACACGGATCACCCCGCTGGATTCCGCGAGCTTGAGCGAGCGGTTGGCGGATTGACGACTGGTGCCGGCCATCGCGGCAATGTCACTTTGTCGGATCTTCACGACTACAGGATGGACGCCTTTGTCGAATGCCACGACGAGCCGTAGCAACGTACGCATCACTCGGGTTTCGACCGATGCATATAGGACGTCAACCAGTTGGTCGGTGCTTTGAGAGAGTTTGTCTGCCACCAACTTGAGGAAGTAGCGGTCGACGGCTGGGTCCTGAGCGCGAAGCTCAGCAAGTGTCTTTTGGGTTAGAGCGAGAGTTTCAGTCGGTTCAAGCGCGGTGACCCGAGCGGTTCGTCGGCCATCACCGACCACCGCGAGTTCACCGATGATTTCGCCCGGCCAGCGGACCGAAAGCGCAGCCACGTCTCCGCGTGCCATGGAAACTTCGACAAGGACACGCCCTTTCTCGATCAGATGAACGGTGTCGCCGATTTCTCCTTGGTGGAAAATCACCTCTCGGCGTTGGAATCGACGCCGATGCATCTGCTTGCGCCAGTTGACTGCCGCTGGCCCCAGTTGTTGCATCAGACCGCCGCGCATCGCTGAACCGTAGCTTTTCCAGATTCCTAATGGAGCGATTACATGTGTTGTTGAGTGGTCCGCGATGATTTGGGACTATGACTCTGAGAGATAGCAGCGCAGCGGTCAGCCGAGAAGCTCGTCGCTCGCGCATCAAGGATGCCTCAATGCGGATGGCCGCTGAGGGTGGCTACGAGGCGGTCCAGATGCGGGCTGTGGCAGAACGAGCTGATGTTTCGCTTGGCACCATCTACCGATACTTCAACGGTAAAGACGACATGCTTTTGGCGGGCTTGGTGAGTTGGATTCAAAGGGTTCGCGAGGGACTCGAGTCTCATCCTCCCCGACAGGAAACCGCAGGCGATCGCTTGTCTACTTTGCTCGCCGGAGCGGCTGAGATGGCTGAGCGGACGCCGATGCTCATGAGCGCTCTCTTCACGGCTCTCAACACCACCGACCCGGCCGCGGCAGAAACCAAGCGAGCTGTCGAATCGGAGATACTGCAGTTCATCGTTACCGCGATCGGTGATGATCCCAAGATCGATGCCGCGGGTGCCGCTCGAGTGATCCGCCATGTCTGGTTCTCTGCGACCAGCAGGTGGGTTGGTGGTCTCGCCGAAGCGGGCAGCGTTGAGGAGGAGTTGCGCCACGCAGTCCAAATGATGATTGCTAGTGAGGCGTCGGCCTAGCGTTCACGGCCTAGGGTTCATCCACATTCACCACATTCATGACATTCCAGGAGACCGGTAAGTGTCCAGATTCCTTGACGGCAAGAACATTGCGATAACGGGCGCAGGTGCAGGTATCGGCAAAGCCATTGCATTGGCAGCCGCAGCCGAGGGCGCCAACATTGTTGTTGCTGACTACGGCGTGGCGATGGACGGTAGCAACCCAACAAGTGAGGTCGCCGACAATGCAGTGACCAAAATCAAAGCTCTAGGCGGACAAGCCGTTGCGGTTGCAGGGGACATCAGCCAGTTCGATGTTGGCGAAGAAGTAGTCGCGGCTGCTTGCGACAATTGGGGATCTATCGACGGCGTTGTCTGCGGTGCGGGAGTCTTGCGCGAACGGATGCTTTTCAACATGAGCGAGGACGAGTGGGACCATGTCGTGGCGGTACACCTGAAAGGGCATTTCAATGTCTACCGGGCGGCGCTGGCGCGTATGCGCAAACAGGAAACAGGTGGTTCGCTGGTCGGGTTCACTTCCGGAGCGTTCACTGCGTCTACAGCTCAGGCCAATTACTCTGCGGCCAAAGGAGGAATTGTCAGTCTCACCCGCTCAGCAGCGATGACCGCGGCAAGCCTGAAACTCCGCGGTGGACCGGCCATCAACGCCAACTGCATCGCTCCGGTAGCCAAGACTCGCATGAGCGAAAACGTGCCTTTCGAGATTGAAACAGGTGAACCTGAAGATGTGGCGCCAATGGCCATCTATTTGATGAGCGATGCGGGTCGCCACGTAAACGCGCAGATTTACACTGTGGTAGGCAAGCGGATCTCCGTTTGGAACCAGCCGATGGAAGTTCGAACGATGACCGCCGATGGTGATCGATGGACTTGTGAACAGATCGCCGAAGCATTGCCCGGAGGTGTCGGGCAGGAACCCAATCCCTTTATCGCTGATTTGGAACGCCGTATGGCTGAGATGGCACAGAACGCCAAGTCTGGGAGCAAGACCTGATGTCTGCGGGGCCGGAACCGCAGGGTAGGGGCCTGCTTGATGCCAAACGTGTGGTCGTCACCGCGGCCGCAGGCACTGGTATCGGCTCTGCAGTGGCTAAACGCTGCCTGATTGAGGGCGCGGAGGTGCTCATCTCCGACATCCACGAGCGCCGTTTGAATGAAACAGCCGACCGGCTCGCAGACGAAACCAACAACCGGCCTCTCACCGCGGTCTGCAATGTCACGGTGGAGGAAGACGTCGAAGCTTTGGTGGCCGCTGCAACTAGCGGTTTCGGCGGGATCGATGTGATGATGAACAACGCCGGTTTGGGCGGGACTGTTGCTCTTGTTGACATGACCGACGAGCAGTGGAACGCAGTGATGGGAGTCACCCTGGACGGCACGATGCGCTGCACGCGTGCGGTTCTGCGTCACATGATCGAAGCGAAGATTGAGGGCGCGATAGTCAACAATGCTTCGGTTGTGGGGTGGCGTGCCCAAGTAGGACAGTGCCACTACGCAGCGGCGAAGGCAGGGGTGATGGCGTTGACGCGATGCTCGTCCATCGAGGCTGCCGAGCATGGCATCCGCGTGAATGCGGTGGCGCCGAGCATCGCGATGCATCCGTTCCTTGCCAAGGTGACCGATGACGCATTGCTTGAAGACCTGTCAAAAAGGGAAGTATTCGGCAGGGCAGCGGAGCCCTGGGAGGTCGCCAACGTGATGGTTTTCTTGGCGAGCGACTTGTCGTCCTACATGACTGGTGAGGTCATCTCGGTCAGCAGTCAACACCCGTAATCCGCGCCACAATCTGAGCAAAGTTCTGCTGTTCATGGCTTGCAGTGCGCCGAAATGTGTTTCAAAGTGCTAGACCTTGTGGCGTGAGTCACAGGCCGATTGTGATTCCTGGAGGAGAGAAGACATGAAATCCTGTACTAGGCCCACAATGTTTGCGCAGCTGATTGCGCTACTTCTTGCGTTGTCATTAGTTGCCGTCGCGTGCGGCGGAGACGACGACGGAGGCACCACAGGCGACGACGGCGAGGTTGCGGTCGGCGACGATGGCGATGATGGTGATGATGGTGACGATGGCGACGATGCCACACCGACAACCGCGGCACCGGTCGAGGATGTAACCGAAGGCAACGTCTGCATCGGCGATGCTTGTGATGAACCGGCCGCCGGAGACGACGAGGCTCCACAGCCCGTACCGGGTGGGACGTTGCGAATTGCAGTAGAAGCCGAGACCGACGGTCTCAACCCTGCCGCCAACAACTTCGCGGTGTCGGCCTACACCATGGGGTTCGCTATTTTCGACCCGCTCTTCTATATCGACCCTGCCAACAACTGGTTCCCCTTCCTGGCTGAGTCGGCTACGCCCATCGGTGACGGATCGTCCTGGCAGGTAAAAGTCCGTGAGGGCATCACTTTCCACGACGGAACACCGCTGAATGCGGATGCGCTGATCGCCAACTTTGAAACGGCAATCACCGATCCGATCATCTCGCTGGCGATCGTGCCGAGCTATCCCGCCGAGGACCGCTACGAGAAAATCGATGATCTGACGCTCCAATACAACCTGATCCGCCCGTCGGAGCACTTCCCGATCAATTTGACTTCTCAGTTGGGCATGGTGGCCTCGCCGACTTGGCTGGCCGCAGCGGCTGAAGACGGCAACCTCAACCAGGCACCCGTCGGCACGGGCCCGTTCATGCTTGAGAGTCGTACCCAGGACGTGTCCACCAAGCTGGTCAAGAACCCTGACTACTGGCGCGGGACCGACGACATCTATCTCGACGCCATCGAGGTCTTCATCACCACCGATACAGCGCTCGCAGCCGAGCAGCTTGCAGCGGGCGAACTTGATGTTGTGGTCACATCCAACTCGGACGCGACACTCACCCTGCGCGGCGCCGAGAACGTGTCAACGTTCGAGAATCTTTATTCCGGTGAAGACTTCATCATGTTGAACACCGACAAAGCTCCGATGGACGACATTCGTGTGCGTCAGGCGATCACTTTTGCCACGGACCGCGAGGGGTACCACAAATTTATCGGGCAAGAAACCAAACCGCTGGCCGACTCGATGTACCACCCGGACCTGATCTGGAACAACCCCGATGTTGTCCAGGAAGGCAACATGGCTGACCGTACTGGGCCGCTGGTGGACGCCTACTGTGCTGAATTCTCCGAGAACTGCAGCGACGGCAAGGTCAACATCGAACTCCAGTTCTCAGGCCCCTCAACACTCCAGAATCGGGTCATGGATGTGTTGATCGCCGGTTGGGAACCCTACTTTGAGGTCGAGCGCCAGCAACTTCTACAGGATCAGCACATCACTGAAACTGCTATAGGCCAGTTCCAGGTGGTGACCTGGCGTCAGTTCGGGGCGGTTGATCCCGACAACGAGGTCGTCTGGCTCGAGTGCGCGACCGCCATAGAATTTATCGCGCTCAACTGGGTCCGTTTGTGCAACGAGGACCGTGATGCACTGCTGTTCGAGCAGCGTGCCACAGCAGATCTGGATCGCCGCGTGGAGATCATGCGAGAAATACAGGCCGAAATACAGGCGACCTACTCCTACATCTTCTTGACGCATGCCAACTGGACTGTCGGCTTCCGCAACGCCGTGAAGAACATCTGCGGCCAGACCGGTCCTGACGGAGTTGTCCTAGTCTGCAATAATCAGGGACGCGGCTTCTACCACAACGTCTGGATAGACGAGGGCTGAGGAGCCAAATACTAGGAAACGAGCACCAGTTGACGCAGCTTCGGAGGACTTGAGATGAAGCAATTCATCCTCCGTCGGGCTGCGCAACTGGTGCTCGTGGTTTTTGCGGTCACCTTTCTAACGTTCGCTTCGTTGAACCTGGTAGGAGACCCGCTCTTCAACATTGTCGGGGTGCTTTCTGGCATTCCCGATGAACAGTGCGAAGCGGTGGCCCGCGGTGAGGTTCCCGACACACAGTCCTCCGGTCTGAACCTGGGCGACTGTGCTTTGATCGCCCAAGCCAAGGAGCAGAACAATCTCGAAAAGAACGTTGTGGAACGCTACGGAATCTGGTTCTCAGACATGGCGACTGGAGACTTCGGCACCTCGTTCGTGAACGGCGATGAGATCTCCGACATCGTCAAGCAACGGTTGCCGGTCACGGTACGTTTGATTGTGTTGGCGCAGATCGTTGCGTTGGGTATCGCGATCCCTTGGGGGGTTGCTTCGGCGTATCGAGCCAATCGTGGTTTCGACAAAGTGTCGACGGTGGGTTCTTTCGGGTTGCTGTCGATCCCCAACTTCGCGTTGGGTGTGATTCTTCTCTACTTCTTTGCGCTCAAGTGGCAGATCTTTCCGTCACGGTATGAAAACGCGGGCTGGTGGTCCGAACTGAAGGCCCTCACGCTTCCGGCTCTGACTCTCGGACTCGGTTTGGCAGCCACCTATCAGCGGTTGTTGCGCACCGATCTGATCACGACTCTGCAGGACGACTTCATCCATATGGCCCGAGCGAAGGGTATGTCTGATCGGCACATCATGTACCGCCATGCGCTTCGGCCCTCGATGTTCTCGGTCATTACCGTGTTCGGGGTCAATACTGGTGCGCTTATTGGCGGGGCGTTGGTGGTTGAGCAGATTTTCTCGATCCCGGGAATCGGATCAGAACTGGTTGAAGCGGTGCTGCGCAACGACCCGCCGGTGGTCATTGCCTTGATCTCGGTGGTCGCGATCGGCTTTGTGCTGATCAATTTCTTGGTTGATCTCATGTACGGGTATCTCGACCCGAGAGTGAGAACGTCATGAGCGACATCGAGAACAGCAACGAAGTCAGCGCTGTTGAGGTCATCGTGCTCGATGACATGGTTGATGATGTTGCCAAGAAAACACTCGGAGTTGGCTTCTGGATAGCCGTCGGGTGGCTGGGGGTGCTTGTCGCCACGGTGGTGTTTGCTCCGTTCCTCCCGCTTGCCGACCCCGACAAATTGGCGGATGGCCCCGCCCGGACTGGCCCATCGCTGGACAATTGGTTCGGGACCGACGCCTTGGGGCGTGATGTGTTCGCCAGAACCGTTTACGGCGCCCGCGTTTCGTTGGTGGTTGGTTTCATTGCGATCGCCTTTGGCATGGTCGTTGGCGGTTCACTCGGCATGATTGCGGGCTACTTCCGCGGACGGGTCGACCAGGTCATCAGTTTTTTGTTCTTCACGTTGCTCTCATTTCCCGGGTTGATCCTTGCCTTGCTGATTACCAGCACTTTCGACCGCACCTTGCGCACGGTCAGCCTTACCTTGGGAGTGTTGGCGGTGGCGCCGGTCGGTCGGCTCGCCCGAGCCGCAACTTTGGTGTTCGCGGAGCGCGAGTTCGTGCAGGCCGCCCGTGTGATAGGAGCCAAGCACTTTCGGATAATGACCCGAGAGCTGTTGCCGGTGGTGCTCATTCCCATGGCTGCGTTGGCGCTACTGGGCATGGGCGTGGCGATTGTTGCCGAAGGCGGACTGGCGTTTCTGCAACTTTCTGTTGAGGACATCAGCTGGGGTGTGATCATCAACGACGGCCGCGGCATTCGCGACTTGCAGGAAAACCCGCATGTCGCGCTCATGCCGATCGGCGTGATGTTCTTGACCATCCTGGCCCTCAACTTCGCAGGGGACCGCGTGCGTGAGTACTTCGACGTACGCGAGACGGCGTTCTAGGAGCGATGATGTCTGCGCCCCATGTATCAAACACACTCCATGTATCAAACACTCAGTTGTCGGTACGTGACCTGACGGTGCGGTTCCCCACGACTCGGGGCACAATTCAGGCTGTCAACGGCGTTACTTTCGACCTGGCCAAGGGTGCGTCGCTTGGAATCGTCGGCGAATCGGGTTCGGGCAAGTCAGTCACTGCCAAGACCCTGATGAACCTGTTGCCCCGAACCGCGGAGGTCAGCGGCGATGTGATTTTTGAGGGCGAGGATGTTCGGCGACTCGCAGAGGAGGGTCGGCAGCATTTTTGGGGTGTCAAGATGACGATGGTCTTCCAGGACCCGATGACATCTCTCAACCCGGTGAAGAAGTGTGGTGAGCAGATCGCCGAGACGCTGCGCTATCACCTCAAGCGAGACAGGAAGACTGCTCTTGCTGAAGCCGAAGACCTGCTTGCTCAGGTCGGTATTCCCGAGCCGGGCAAACGGGTCGACCAGTACCCGCACGAATTGTCAGGCGGGTTGCGTCAGCGTGTGGTGATCGCCATGGCGCTGGCCTGCGAACCGTCGCTGCTTATTGCCGATGAGCCCACCACCGCGGTTGACGTGACCGTTCAGAAGCATCTGCTTGATTTGCTTGACAAGCTTCGTGAGGACCGAGGCATGTCGATGATTCTCATTACCCATGACCTCGGCGTGGCCCGAGGTCGTTGCGATGAGATAGCGGTGATGTACGCGGGGCGTCTGGTTGAGCGTTCGGCACCCGAAACTCTCTTTGACGACTCGCGGCACCCCTACACCGACGCGCTGCTGCGTTGTATTCCCCGGATCGATCAGCCGAGCCACACCCGGCTCGAACCGATACCGGGACGACCTCCCGAACTCATCAATCCTCCTGAGCAATGTGCCTACGCGCCGCGTTGTCGGTTCGCGCAGGCGGATTGTTTGGAGTCGATCCCCGATATCAGCGGTGTCGCAGGAATGCACGAGTTCGCGTGTTTCCACCCGGCCAACACGGATCGAGGGCGTGAAGCACTGGCCAGCAACTTGGTGCGGGGCCGCAACGCTGCCGGCCTTGCGGTGACCGATGCTGGAGTCTCGAGCTGATGGCTGGTTCCGGGCACGCACCGTTGCGCGAAGACCTTGAAGTGCTGTTGACGGTGCGCGATCTCGAAGTCGAGTTCCCGGTCGGCAGGGCCGCTGTGGTTCACGCCGTGAGCGGTATTTCTTTCGACGTGGCGGAAGGCGAAACGCTCGGGATTGTGGGTGAGTCGGGTTGCGGCAAGTCGACTGTGGCGAAGTCGATCATTCGTCTCAACGACATCAAAGGGGGCACCGTCGACTATCAGGGGCATGATCTCGCCAAGCTTGAGGGTGAGGAATTGCGTCGTCTTCGTCCTGACTTGCAGATGATCTTTCAGGACCCGATTTCGTCGCTCAATCCGCGGCGCAAGATCCGCCGGGTGATCTCTGAGGGTCTCGCTGTGTGGGGTGATGAAAGGGGCTCTTGGTCGCAGAGTCGCATTGAGGAACTGATGCTGTCGGTGGGTATTGACCCCAAATTCGGTGATCGGCGAGCCCACCAATTCTCGGGCGGGCAGTGCCAACGCATTGGTATTGCCAGGGCTCTGGCGCTTGACCCCAAGGTCTTGATCTGCGACGAGCCGGTGTCGGCTCTCGATGTATCGGTCCAGGCTCAGGTTCTAAACCTGTTGGAGGACATGAAGAAGCGCTACGGACTGACTCTGCTGTTCATCAGCCACGACCTTTCGGTGGTGAAGAACGTGTCCGACCGGATCATTGTCATGTATCTGGGGAAGGCCTGCGAGATCGGTAACGCCAACGAACTCTACGAGAATCCACGGCACCCCTATACGAGGGCATTGCTGGCTGCCATTCCCGAGCCTGCGCCAACGGTTGATGTGTCTGAGGGCGATATTTCCGGTGAGCTTCCCTCACCGATCAACCCACCGGTCGGCTGTCGATTCAACACCCGCTGTTCCCATGCGACCGAGATTTGTTTCACTGACGAACCTGTGATGCAGCGTGTTGGCGACAGCGATCACTACCTGGCCTGTCACCACCCTGTAGCAGTTTCGGTCAACGCCTGATCCCCGATGAGGGACCAGACAGTGTCAGACGATGTGGGGGAAGCGTTGGCGGCGGCGGGTGCGGCTTTGTCTTCTTTTCGAAGTTTGACGAGGTGAGCGACGACCGAGCGGGCCGCAGGCCGGTGTAGCTCCTTGCGTACATCGGCGTAGAGAACGGCGACTATCTGTTTTGCCGAAGATGGGCCTTCGGCTAGCTGGCCCAAGATTTGTGTTTCTCGCCGAAGGCGATGGTTGAGCAACGCAGCCACGTAAGGCTGCGGGTTGTTGACCGGCCCACCATGCGTCGGGTAGAGGACCTCATCGCTGCGGTCCAGTAGTAGCTGCAATGACCGTAGGTAGTCGCTGACATCACCGTCGGGTGGCGGGATGATGGTTGTAGACCAGCCCATCACGTGATCGCCGGTTAGCACCGCGTTCTCCTCGGCTAGCGCGAAACACAGATGGTTGGAGATGTGCCCGGGGGTGTGCAGGGCTTGCACGGTCCACCCCGGTCCCTCGACGGTGTCGCCGTGGGCCAGCCGGGTCTCGGGGTCGAAGTCGATATCGGGTCGGTGTGCGTCTGTGGCTTCGGCGGGTCTGCCATCCTCGCCGGGTTCGGTCTCGTCGTCTGCGTCTGCGTCGGTGTCGTTGTCTGCGTCTGCGTCGGTGTCGTTGTCTGCGTCGTCTTCTTCGCTGAGCGCATCTTCGGGGTGGGGGCCGAAACCGAGCACCGGCGCGCCGGTGGCGTCGTGTAGCGCGGCAGCGGCTGGCGAGTGATCACCGTGGGTGTGGGTAATCAAGATTGCGCGAACCGTCTCATCGCCGAGTGCACGAAGCAGTGCTTCGACATGGGCGGGGTCACGGGGACCGGGATCGACCACGGCCACGTCGGTGTGGCCTATCACGTATGTGCCGGTGCCATGGAACGTGTACTTCGAGGGGTTGTTGCAGACGATTCGCCGCAAGAGGGGTGACACGTCGACCATCTCTCCATGACGAGGGTCGAAGTCGGTGTTGAATTCGGGCGACATGCTACCCGTGATGCTAGATCGGGTTAGGTGGTGTTTCCTGAATCAGTTGGTGCGTTCGGGTCGGTTGGTGAACCCCGAGTGGGTTGGCGCGCTCGGTTTGGTGAACCCCGAGTGGGTTGGTGTGTCCGAATCAGGTGGCGCACTCCGAATCGCCGACGACTGCTTCGTAGGCACCGGTCTCGTCGAAGTCGGTGTAGAACACTGGGTCGTCGTCATATGCCGGGAACTTGTCGAGTTCCTTAAGCTCGGAGGCGATGCTTCGAACCCCGCCGGAGCGTTCGATCCAGCCTCGGAACGGCTCACCAGCATTGCGTTCGTTGTTGAAGCGACGTACGACTCGGAGCGCTGCCTCGGCCGCGTTCTTGGCGGGGAGGCGTAGAGCTTTGGTGCCGAAGTGAGCTTGCTCCTGACCGATGTAGCCGCCGAGCATCATCTGATATCCGGGTGCTGAGCGACCGTTGGCGCGGCGTTCGGCGCCGAAGAAACCGATGTCGGCTGCGTGGTGCTGTCCACACGAGTTGGGGCATCCACTGATGTTGATCCGCAAACCTGGGACATCCGCGAGACCTTCTGATTCGAGGGCATCACCGATTGCTTTGGCGAGTCCCCGGCTCTGGGTCACGGCGAGGTTGCAAGTATCGGCACCGGGGCAGGCGACAACGTCTCTGACCAACTCCGCTCCCGGGCGGGCCATGTCGACGGCAAGCAGCCGTTCGTACAACTCGGGGAGGTCTGATTCGTCGAGCCCGCGGATGATGAGGTTCTGGCGATTTGTCAGGCGAATGTCAGCTTCGAAGTCCCGCCCGATAGCTGCAATAGCCCGGAATTGAGCAGCCGTGATATCACCGAGTTGCGCCCAGGCATAAGCCGACACCTGTCCTGAGGCAATACCGCGCACCACGTTGACACTGAACCATCGATCGTATGGGGAGGCCCCGCCGATGCTGACCGGTGTGCCCTGTCCGACTTTGGTGATCGTAGCTGTGGCATCTATCCCCGCGGGCGCATCGCCGCCGATACGCACTTCGGTGGGGAGACCACCCGGATACGACGAGGAGGCGAGGAGGAACTTGCGGATGGCGAGCACGCGCCTGCGAACTTCGTCGATCCCGAGCTGTTCAACTACCCATTTCATCCGGGCACGGAGTTTGTTGTCTCGATTTCCGGTCTGATCGAAGACTCTCAGGATCGCTTCGAGCGTGGGGAGTAGTTCTTCTTTGCGGGTGAACTCCTCAAGCGCTTGAGCGGGGAACGGGGTTGTACCGAGTCCTCCGGCGATGAAGACTCTGAAACCTGCTTCGATCGTTCCGTCGTCGAGCGTGCGGGTGGTGGCTATTACGCCGGCGTCGTTGAACATGGCCTGGCCGCAGTCGGTTTCGCAGCCTGAGAAGTTGATCTTGAACTTGCGGGGTAGTCGCTGACTGAGAGGGTTGCGAACGAAGTGGCGGTAGGCGGCCTCGGCCCACGGAGTGATGTCGAGATTCTCGTGGGGGCAGGCACCGGCGAGATGGCAGCCCTGCACGTTGCGAACAGTGTCGCCACAAGCTTCGCGGGTGGTGAGTCCCACTGCCGCAAGGTGGTCCAGCACATCGGGGATCTGATCCAGTTGCACGAAGTGGAACTGGAAGTTCTGTCTCGTCGTGATGTGCGCCCAGCCACGGCTGTAGCGCTCGACAATGAACGCCAACATCTCGAATTGTTCCGGGTCCATCGATCCGTAGGGAACTTTGACCCGCACCATCTGGTTGGTTCCGCCTTGCCGTTGTCCGTAGATGCCGTTAGTTAGGCGGAATACTCGGAACACGTCTTCTGAGATTTCGCCATTCTGGTGCTTGGCAAGTACATCCCGGAACTTGTCTATGTCGGCCTGAATGTCGGGATCCACAGGCCGCGTTTCGATTCTGCTGGTTTCGAGGAGGGTCATTGCAGAGCCCCTTTCTGGGCTGGTTCGTGACGGCCGGCCGGTTTTTGGTGGTAGGTCGGTTCGCGTTGGTCGGCTGGTTTTTGGTGGTGGGCCGGTTCTTGGTATCCGGCTGGTTCTTGGTGGTAGGTCGGTTCGTGTTGGTCGGCTGGTTCTTGGTGGCCGGGGAGTGCTTGCGGGTTGAACCGAATGGGGACTGCCGGGGCCGCGACCGGAGTCCGCGTGGCTACGCCCGAAGTCAGCACTGCGTGGAGCACGGATTGGGCAGCGACTGCACCGATCACCAGTGTTGACGGGTTGGTCACCTCGATGTCTGGGAGTTCAGCGAGGGTCGTTCTGGTCACATTTTCGTGGTCAGTCGTGGCGGAGTAGACGACGGCCACTGCTGTGTCGGCTGCTAGTCCGCCAGCCATCAGCCGCTGCGCGATCCAAGCGGTGCGTGATGCTCCCATAAGGATCACCAAGGTCGTGCCTGTACGAGCCAGTGCGTCCCAATCGAGCCATCGTTCGGTGTTGGGGTCTTGGTGACCGGTGATAACGGTGAATCCGCTGCTGAGGCCTCGCATGGTGACGGGGATGCCGGCAGCCGCGGGTGCTGCGATGGCGGAGGTGATACCCGACACCTCTTCGACATCAATGCCTGCCGCCCGCAGTTCCAGGGCTTCCTCTCCGCCACGTCCGAACACGAAGGGATCGCCGCCCTTGAGACGGACGACACAATCAAATCGGCGGCCCCGGTCGATCAGCACATCGTTGATTCGTGTTTGGGCGTTTGCGGGTGCTCCAGGGCGTTTACCGGCATCGATCATCTCGGCCCAGGGAGGGGCAAGCTCAAGCACTGCCGGCTCGATGAGCCGGTCGTATATGACCACGTCAGCGCGTTGCAGGAGCTTGGCGGCTTTGATGGTGAGCAGGTCGGGGTCTCCCGGCCCTGCTCCGACAAGGTAAACGGTCATGTCAGCACGCCTTGGGGAGTCAGGCCCAGGTGGTCCAAAAGACGTTCTCGGGCTTCGTCTATGCGGTTTTGTTGCACCAGTTCGAGTAGTCCGTCGTTGAGGGCGGCGTCCCATCCGGTTATCTCGGATGTGCCGAACACCGCGCGGGCTTCGGCTCGGGCATCTGCCAACAGCGTCAGGAGTTCGTCGTAGCCTTCGCTGAGTTGACCTTCGAGTCTTAGGCGCAGCCAGCGGGCGAGGCCGGGGCTGCGACCGCCGGTGGACACGGTGATCTGCAGGTCACCGCGGCGGGCAACGGCAGGAAGAGTGAAGGAGCAGTTCGATGGGTCATCTGCGGAGTTGACGAACACGTTGGCTTTGTCGCCGTCGACGCGTACTTGGGCGTTGATCGCTGAATCATCTGTGGCAGTTATGACGAGGCGATAGGCGGCTACTTCTCCCCGTTGGTACGGGCGTGCCAACCAACGCACGTTGGGGTCAGCGCTGATCTCGCGGACTGCGGTGGGGGAAACGACAGTCACGCGAGCATCAGCACTTCGCAGGCCAGCTACCTTGCGGGCCGCGACCGGTCCGCCTCCGACGACGAGGACGGGTTGACCGCTGAGTTCTAAGTTGACCGGGTATGAAGTCATGGGCGCATAATCCAGATAATCCCGATCCGAACAGTCAGGATTAGCGGACACCATAACCGACTGAGTCAGCTAAAGCACATAATTCCGATCATTTATGTCGGATATATCGCAAGCCTCTTTCATCAACTGCTGAAGTGTCCCGACGCCGCAGGGATTGTCCGGGTGGTGATGCAGCATCGCGTGGCAGTTTGGGCACACCGCAACAAGGTCAGTCTCCGGGGTGATCCGGTGGTTCTCGTGATCGTCGATCTGCGACAGCGGCGTCTTGTGGTGGACATGCATATATTCGCGAGCGAACTCGCCGTAGCGCTCTTCGAACTTCAACCCACACACTTGGCACGTGTAGTCGTAGTGTTTGAGGCACCGCATTCGCGCTGAGGGGTCGCGTTCGTACCGGTTCACCTCTACGCGAGTCTTGGCTCCTTCGGGCACTTCGGTCCCGTCGGCGGACAGCACCCCGGCTTCGTCCCCGGACCAGTTGTAGTCGTCCGCGAGATGCCTGGACAGAGCATTCCTCACCTGATCTAGATCGAGACTGACTACGGTCCACCGTCGCGTGTCGAGCCTGTCAATCTTCACGTCCGAAATCGGAACCGTTTCGGCAAGCCACTCGACCTCACGGCGAAGCCTGGCACCTTGAGACTGGCTCGGGTCACGGACCGCATGACCGGTCACCTCGCCAATAGCGATCCACTTATGTGCTTTCGGGACTCCATGTGAGGGAAGCACCACAAGGTCGCCGATGTTGATCTCGTGAACGAATCGCCAGATATCAGAACAGGAAGTTACCTTGTGTGACTTCGTCCAATCTGGTTGCCAGTTGCTTTCGTAATACTGATCTAGGTAACTCGTGAGCAGCGCCCTGTCGCTGAACGATTCGACAGGGGCGTCGACGACCCAGTCTCCCCACCCAAGTGTCACGACGCTGAAGTCGAGATTGTGCTGTACTGTGTCGCCTTCCCGGCCGCCTCGGACGAGCCAGGCACACGCTTCTCTGGGCGGAATCGCAGGAACGATTCCAACACGCTCGGCACTCATGCCGACACCCTACCGAGCACTGGCCATCCGTCTCAGGGACTTTGAGCGTCCCCACGTACCTTGCCACCTTGTTAGGAGGTGTCTTTGTCCGTGTGAGGGGCGGCGGGGTGTTGGTGTTGTTCGGGGTTGGTCGGGGTCTTCTGTTTTGAGCAGGTTGGCGTCACCGGTGCCGGCGGGGTGTTGGTGTTGTTGCTCGGGATCCGGGGTGGTTTGCGCGTCCCCTGGGCGCTCGTTGTTTGGTTGTTTTGGCTTGGCTGGTTGGGGTCGGGGGGTTTGAGGTGGTATTTGCCGGTTTTAGGGTTTTTGTAGACTTGCCAGCCGTGGTCGTGGATTTTGTGGTGGCAGTCATCACATACCAACACCAGGTTGTCGACGTCGGTAGGTCCGTTCTTTGACCACCAAATAATGTGATGAGCTCTACACCACAACGGGTTCGCCCCGCAGCCGATGCAGTGTTGATCTCTTGCGATCAACGCGACCCGTTGAGCTTCACTAGCGGTGCGTTGTTTACGGCCCAGCCACATGTCTTGTGCCTTGGTGTCAAAGATCGAAGGCAACAAGTTGGCTTCAAGCGCTAGACGGTGCAGTTCAACGACAGGTATCGCTGAGCCATCCGCGAGGCGAGGGTTGTCTAGTTGCTGTTTGATCACATCGAAATCAGCGATCACCAACAAATCAGTACCCGCAGACTTCCCATCACCAGCGGGTTCACAGATCAGCTCAGCTAATGCGTCAGCCATCCGTTGTTGCGGCGTGGCTCGCTTTTGGGGGTCTTCGCGGTGCCATAGCTGTCGTTCTTTGGCAGTCAACGCGGTAGCGATACGGGCTCCGGTGATCTGATCAAACTCACCTGTCAACACAAACATGCCCGATTCTGGTGATTCGAAGATCCGTGCTTTGCGGTTCTTGCGCTGACGATCCAACAAAGATTGACCGTCATCATCGGCTTGGTCTTGTTGATGACGTTTCACCGTCCGGGCGAACTCATCAAAAGGCTCAGTGTTGGCTGCCTCGACAAGCAGTGCTTCATCAATAGGGCTCTCAGAAGACACACGAGCAATCAACCGCGCATGACCCACAGGAATCTCACCAGACTCCAGAGCCTCACTAGTCGCGGGCAGTTCCGCCAACCGAGTCGCTGACTCAACATCACGTTTGGCTTCACGCTTCGATGCCTGCAACTCGTTACGAACCAAACGTTGCGCGTCGCCTTTGCTGTGACGACGGCTCAATTCGGCCAACGCTCGGGATTTCATTGCCGCGAGCCGAGACTCAGAACGACCCAACAGCTTCAGCCGCGACCGCAACGCCTCATCAGACAACCCGACCTCATCAACCCGGCAAACACACACCGACCCAGCGGTGCCGCAACCGACACCGGAAGCGGTGGGATCCAAGAGACCAGAATTAGGAGCCAATTCCATGAACCAGACACTACAGACAGGGTGTGACAGTAACCCCTGTAAACTCTTTAAATATCATAAAAACATTGAATACATCACAAGTCTGGGCGTCAAGTTGCCCACACACGCAAACCACACAAACCAAAGCGTCAAACAAAAAAGGACTTACCTGAAATCACAACGAATACTGGTTTTTTCTCCACCAGTTGGAGAATTTACCTGGTTTTTTCTCCACCGGTTGGAGGGCTATTGCGGGCAGCCTTGTTTCGATGCTGGGTGTTTCCAGCGGATTGGAGGTTCGTCTGAGTGTTCGTGGCAGCGAGAGTGGAGCGGCTATTGCGGAGAGGTTGCTCCACGGGCGGCACGGGCGGCACGGACGATCTTGGTGGCGATGAAGGCAATGCCGATCACAACCGCGCCAAGCGTCAAGAATTGCGCCCAACCACCCCGATCGCCAGGACTCTGCGGTTTCGGTCCTGCATCTACGCAGCCGATGATTGTGCGACAGGCCGAAGGCGGGCTGATGCGTTCGGTGCCCGCAAAGGTCGAGCCGATGTCTTCTGAGTGGTCATGGGTGCTGTGATCGTGAGCCACCTCCGAAGCGTTCACATCGGCAGCACCGACTTCGTCGGCGGGGTGGTCATGGGTGCTGTGATCGTGGCGGTTCGTCAGTCCGATAAAGACAAGGATCGCCACGGAGGTGATGACCAACAGCGCCGCGATGGTTGTCCTGTCAGTCAACAGCGAGCGCCGCTCAAGATCTTCTGAGCGGTCCGCGGCCTCGGTCATGACTTCATGTGGGTGGAGTCAGCGACCGTCGAGGCATCGATATAGCCGGGACTCTCACCGCCGCCGTGAACTGGGATCGCGCAACCCGATACCCAGCGGGCCAGGGGTGACGCAGCAAACAAGACAACATCGGCTACCTCGGCGGGAGTACCCATGCGCTTGAGGGCCAGGGTTCGGCCAACTGCGGCGATCCCTTCTTCGTCCCCGTAGAACAAGTGGGCTTGTTCGGTGACGATCATCCCCACGACCAAGGCGATCACTCGGATCTTGGGCCCCCACTCGTGCGCCAGAGTCTCTGTCAGATTGATAAGCCCGGCTTTGGCCGCCCCGTAGGCCGCGCCTTGAGGGTTGGCTCGAGTGCCGCTGACGGAGGTGATGTTGATGATCACCCCGCCGCCTTTTTGTGACTGCATCTGATCGTGAACGGCCTGTGCAAAAGTCATTGGTGCGATCAGATTGAGCGCGGTGATCTTGTCGTTGAAACGCGGTGACACAGTCGCACTGGCCGATGGAGGTGCGCCGCCAGCATTGTTGACGAGCACGTCCACCCGGCCCGTCGCGTCAACCGCTGCGGACACCACGGCCGCAACCTGGTCGGGATCTCGAACGTCGGCAGCAACGAAGACCGCTTGTCGCCCGTCGAACTCCACCGGGTTGTCTGGCTCACGACGAGCGCAGATCACAACATCGGCACCCTGTGCAAGAAAGCGCGTAGCAATCACCCGACCCAGACCCTTGGTTCCACCCGTGACGATGACGGTACGGCCACTCATGTCAAGAGAATCGTGCGTCTCGACCATGCCGTCACCCTATCGGGACGGTCCGGCCCGCCGAGAAGGCGAGAGTCCTAGGCGCAACTAGTGACGGTGCGGGCTTAGCACTGCGGGTCAGGGTGGAATACCGTCAAGGAGCCCTTGTGGCAAGGACCGGTGAAAGGAACCGTGGTGGCAGACAAGCGAATGACCGAGGACGAGGTCATCGGTGAACTCCGCAGCGGGATGACGCTCGGCATCGGGGGTTGGGGGTCTCGTCGAAAGCCGATGTCGCTGGTGCGTGCCATTCTGCGCAGCGACCTCTGTGACCTCGACATCGTCTCCTATGGCGGGCCCGATGTAGGGATCCTGTGCGCTGCGGGCAAGGTCCGAAAAGTCACCTACGGCTTCGTTTCATTGGACTCGATCCCGTTAGAACCCCATTTCCGGGTCGCTCGCCAAACAGGCGCCGTCGACATCTCCGAACTGGACGAAGGTGCCTTCTATCTGGGTTTGATGGCCGCCGCTCATCGCGTGCCCTTCTATCCGACCCGAGCGGGCTTGGGTACCGCGATGATGTCGGAGAACCCTGATCTCAAGACCGTGAAATCTCCCTACGACGACGGTGAGGAACTGGTGGCGATTCCGGCTTTTCAGATGGACGCGGTGATCCTCCATATGAACAGAGCCGACGCCAAAGGCAACGGTCAATTCCTCGGACCTGATCTGTATTTCGACGACCTGTTTGCCATGGCTGCCGACAAGACCTTCATGTCGGCAGAGCAGATCGTTCCCACAGAACAGTTTCTGAGCGAAGGATCGGTTCACACGCTGCGAATCCCGAGAACCCATGTCGACGGAGTCATACAAGCACCACAGGGTGCCCACTTCACCGAATGCCCCCCCGACTACCAGCGCGACGAGGCTTTCCAATCCACCTACGCGGCAACGGCTCGCGACCCGCAAGCTTGGGAGCAGTTCCGCAAAGACTGGCTGGAACTGGAATCACACGATGCCTACGTCAAAAAGCTCACAGAACGGAGCCAGAAATGACTGCCACCCTCGATGAGATCTGTGTTGTCGCTTTGGCTGAGGCGTTCAGGGGTGACGGCGAAGTCTTGTGCAACCCGATGGGCCCGGTGCCGGTAATCGCCGGGCGCCTGGCTAGAGCCTCCTTTGAGCCAGACCTGATGCTGACGGACACGATTGCCTATGCGATCGAAGGCAATCTGGCTTTGGGCGGAGATCCGTCAACAGCGGTGATTGAGGCATACATGCCGTTCCGATCAGTCTTCGATCAGGCTTGGTCTGGCAAGCGCCATGTGGTGATGGGCGCCAGCCAGATCGATCAGCACGGCAATCAGAACTTTGCGGCCATCGGGCCATACCGCAAACCAAAAGCCCAGCTATTGGGGCTGCGTGGGGCACCGGGCAATTTGATCAATCACGCCACCACCTACTGGATCCCGAATCAAGCTCGGGCTTTCAGCGCAACGGTTGACGTTGTCTCGGCACCGGGCTACGACCGCATTGCGCAGCTACCCGAAGCCAGCCGCAAGCACTTCGAGATCCGACGGGTGGTCACCAACCTCGGGGCCTACGACTTCGAGAGCGAAGACCGCAAGATGAGAGTCCGTTCGCTACATCCCGGGGTCACCCTTGAACAGGCACAAGAGGCCTCCGCGTTCGAACTTGCTGTCACCGGCGATGTCGGCGAGAGTCGGCTGCCCAGCGATGAGGAGCTGAGGCTGATCCGTGAAGTTTTTGACCCCAACGGTGTGCGCAAAGGCGAGTTTCGCTGATGGATCTGGAGCTTTCTCCCCGCTACGTCGAGTTTCGCGACGAATGCCGAACTTGGCTGCGCGACAACCGGCCGAGCGAACCGCTTTCTTCGATGGACTCGGCGCTGGGGTTTGAGCAGCATCGGCTCTGGGAACGCACTCTGTTCGAGGCTGGCTGGTCGGTACCGGCGTGGCCCGCGGCATACGGCGGGCGTGATTGCGATCTGATCGAGTGGCTGATCTATGAGGAGGAATACTGGCTGTCTGGCGTGCCGGGTCGGGTGAGCGCCAACGGCGTGAGCTTGCTGGCTCCCACCATTTTCAACTTCGGCACACAATCCCAGCAGGATTATTTCCTTCCGAAAATGGCTAGTGGCGAGCACATCTGGGCTCAGGGCTGGTCTGAACCGGAGGCCGGATCGGATCTCGCTGGGATCAAAACAACGGCGATCCGCGACGGCGACGACTATGTCATCAACGGACAGAAAACCTGGTGCTCACGGGGCAAGTACGCAGACTGGATCTTCTGCATTGTGCGCACCGACCCAACCGCCGAGCGTCACGCGGGCCTGAGCTATTTGTTGGTTCCAGCTGATGCGCCGGGCATGACCCGCCGAACCATCAAGCGCCTCGACCAAGAGTCGGGTTTTGCGGAGATCTTCTTTGACGACTGCCGAGTCTCCGCGGATCATGTGCTCGGGGAACCGGGTCAGGGTTGGGCGGTGGCCATGGCGGCGGCCGGCTCCGAACGCGGACTCAGCTTGCGCAGCCCAGGTCGCTTCATGGCAGCTGCGGAGCGTCTCAGATTGCTCGCTGCTGAGTTGAGCGAATCGGCTGACGGGTTGGACCCACGCCTACGAGATGAGGTGGTTGACGCTTGGATCCGTGCCGAGGCCTATCGCTGGCAGACCTACTTTGTGGCGGCGAATTTGATGGCGGGTGGCGATCTTGGATCAGAAGCCAGTTTGATGAAGGTCTTCTGGTCTGAGATGGATCTTGAACTACATGCCACGGCCCTTCGGCTACTTGGTGACGAAGCCGAGGTGCCGAGCGACTGGCTCGACGGATACGTGTTCGCTCTGGGCGGGCCGATCTATGCGGGAACCAACGAGATTCAGCGCAACATCATTGCTGAACGCGTACTTGGTTTGCCTCGGAGGTAACGCAGGTGCAGTTTGCCTTCAGCGACGAACACGACATGTTCCGCGACACCGTGCGCGAGATCTTTGCCAGCGAGTGCAGCGCCGAGGCGATTCGAGCAAGCTGGGATAGCGATGACGGACGGATACCCGGCTTGTGGGCCACGCTTGGCGAGGTTGGAGTGCTGGCCATCATGGCCCCAACTGACGCTGGTGGACTTGGTATGGACGAGGTGGCTTTGGTCCGTTTGCTTGAGGAGGCGGGTTACAGCGCCGTACCCGAACCGCTGGTGGAGCATGTGGCCGTGGCGGTTCCGGCGCTAGCCACCGCGGGTGCTTCTGAGTTGTTGGACGCGGCGATCAGCGGTGAGAGCACCGCCACGTTGGCCTTGGCTACAGGTGGCCCCAACGTCGTGGCTGCGACAGCGGCTGATCTTGTAGTGGCCGAACAATCTGGGTCACTTCTGGCGGTTGATACTGCGCTGTTGACTGTGACCGCCAAGGACTCTGTTGATCAGTCTCGTCGTCTTGCCGAGATCAGTTTCGATCCGGGCGCGGCAGAGCCCCTGGCTGGTGCTGACACGGCTCTGGCAGCTGATCGGGCTGCTCTTGGCACTGCGGCCCAATGTGTTGGTGTCGCTCGCCGTCTGCTTGACACCACAGTCGAGTATGTGACCGAACGCAGACAGTTCGGGAAGCCTGTCGGGAGTTATCAGGCGGTCAAGCACCATCTGGCCAACGTTCGACTGGGGATTGAGTTCTCCGCTCCGCTGGTGTATCGAGCGGCATGGTCGCTTGCGCATTGTGACGACGCGGTGCTACGAGGCCGCGACGTGTCGATGGCCAAGGCGGTCGCGTCAGATGCCGTTGATCGCGCTTGTCGCGCGGCGTTGCAGTGCCACGGTGCTATCGGCTACACGTTTGAGTACGACCTGCAGATTTGGCTGAAGCGAGGCTGGAGCCTGTCGGGAGCGTACGGCACTGCCCGACAGCACAGAGACCGCGTTGCCGGCGCCCTGGGACTCCTGCCGTAGCGAGGATTCGAGAAGTATGGACAACGATTCTGAACTCGTAACTAGACAGCACGAGCGGTTCGCCGGTGACGGTGCTGCCTGGTCAGGTTTCGCCTAGGTAGCTGGCGCGTAAGTGGGGGTTGGCGAGGAGCGCTTCGGCGGTGTCGTCGAGAACAACCCGGCCCGTTTGAAGCACCCAGCCGCGGTCTGCGATAGAGAGCGCCATGTTGGCGTTCTGCTCCACCACGAAAATCGCTACCCCCTGCGAATGGATCTGTTTGATCAACTCGAAGTTGGTTTGTACCAGAGCGGGAGCCAACCCCATCGATGGCTCGTCCATCAACAGCACCTTCGGGTCAGACATCAGCGCTCGGCCTATCGCCACCATCTGCTGCTCGCCACCCGACAAGGTGCCGGCCTTCTGGCTGAGTCGTTCCTTGACCCGCGGGAACATCTCGAATATCCGCTCCAAGTCTGCGTCGATGGCCGAGCGGTCCGAACGTAGGAAAGCCCCGAGTTCGAGATTGTCCTTGACCGACAGCCGTTTGAACAGTCGCCGGTTCTCAGGAACCATCGTCACGCCCCGCTCGACTCGATACGAGATCGACTTGTCGGTGACGATCTCGCCGTTGAGCAGCACATCGCCGGTGGTGGGCGTCACCATTCCCAGCAAGGCTTTCAGCGTGGTCGACTTGCCTGAGGCGTTGCCCCCGAGCAGACACACCAACTCGCCGGGATAGATCGAGAACTCGACATCTTTGAGGATATGGACAGCGCCGTAGTGCGTGTTGACGCCACGCATCTCAAGTAGCGCTGTCGAGCCGTTGCCGTCGCTCATGCGGATTCCTTGGCGGGGCGTCCGAGGTATGCCTCGATGACATCGGGGTTGGTCGACACTTCCTCATAGGATCCATGGGCGATCGTCTCGCCGTGGTCGAGCACCACTACCCGGTCGCTCACGTCACGTACGACGCTCATGTCGTGTTCGATCATCACGATGGTGAAGCCCCAGTTGCTGCGAAGCTCACCGATCAGTTGAGTGAGCGCCGCGGATTCCTTCGGGTTCATGCCGGCAACAGGTTCGTCGAGCAGGATGATGGTCGGTTTGGTAGCCATTGCTCGGGCGATCTCCAGCCGCCGCCGATTTGCATACGACAGCACGGCGGCGGGTTGATCAAGCCGGTAGCCCACCAGGCGGGTACCGAAGAAGCTCAACACCTTCTCACCGTGTTCGCGGATTTCCTGCTCTTCTCGTTTGAACGGGCGTGTCTGAAACAGTGCGCCCCAAATTCCTTGCCGGGTGCGGCAGTGCTGGGCGACCATCACATTTTCGAGGATGGTCATGTTGGCGAACAGGCGAACATTTTGGAAGGTGCGCGCTATTCCCGCAGCGGTTACTTGATTGGGGTCCAGACCCAACAGTGACTCGCCTTTGAAGGTGATGTCGCCAGATGTCGGTGTGACCATCCCAGAGATCATGTTGAAGAAGGTGGTCTTGCCCGCGCCGTTGGGTCCGATGACCGACACGATCTCGCCTTCGTCGACATAGAAATCGAGGTCTTTGAGGGCGTGGAGACCACCGAAGGTCACGCTGAGTTTGTCGATGGTCAAGAGACGCCGGCTCATGTGGGCAGCACTCCCATGTCGGTGCCGTTGGCCGCGGTATCAGGGCGGGAGTCTTCGTCGTGTTCGGAGTCGCTGTCGATCTCTCCGCGGAGCCAGGCGTCCTGAAGGTACTCGTCTTGGTGGAGTTCTCGTGTGCGCCGAACGTTTGGCACCAAGCCCTCGGGACGTTGCAACATCATCCAAATCAGCAACACGCCATAGATCAACAGTTTGTATTCGGAGAACTCTTGAAGGAGCCCCGGTTGCCGAGGTCCGCCGAGAATGCCGATCAGCACCACCGAGCCGACAATCACGCCCATGATGTTGCCCATACCGCCCACGATCACGACCACCAGAATGACGATCGAAACCAAGATGATGAAGCTACTGGGGAAGACCGAGCCCACTTTGGCAGCGAGGATGGCACCCGAGAATGAGGCCAACACCGCGCCGACCACGAAGGCCATGAGTTTGGCGTTGACCGTGTTGATTCCCATCGCTTCGGCAACTGACTCGTCTTCGCGGATCGCCATCCAGGCACGGCCCAGCCGACTGTGTTCCAATCGCCACGAAACGTAAATGGCGATAGCGCAAAAGAACAGCACCAGGTAGAACACGGCCCGCGGATCGGTTCCCTTTACCGTGGCCAAGCCGAAGACCTGCACGCCGGGAATGTTGGTGACCCCTTGCGCGGCGCCCGTGTAGCCCCCGAGCCAGTCCGAAAGAAACAGCAGGCGGATGATCTCACCGAAGCCGAGAGTGACGATGGCCAGATAGTCGCCGCGCATCCGAATAACCGGCGCGCCGATGAACAATCCGGTGAGTGCGGCCAATATCACCACCACAATGAGGGCTGTGCCCCAGTAGAACTGCGGAATCCAATCGGGCCAGGATTCTCCCCGGTTGGTTGTCGTAAGAATGCCGGCCGTATAGCCACCGACGGCGAAGAAGGCAACGTATCCGAGGTCGAGTATTCCGGCGAGGCCGACCACGATGTTGAGGCCGAGAGCCAACAAGACGAAGAGTCCGACGTTGGCCAGCAGCTCGTTGGTGATACCGCCCAAAAAGCGGGGCAGGACCACCAAAGCGGCTGCAACTACCAGCAAACCGATGGCGTTGGCCCGGGTTCGGCTTGCTCCCTCCAATGCTTGGAAGTTCTCTTTTGCGCGACGGGTTCGGTCACGTCCGAAAGCTGCGAACAGACCACCGACCACAGCCAAGACAGCGGCCCCATGCATCGTCAAACCGCCCCGGATGAAATAGAGCTCATCAGCCAACCATTCGGCGCCGAGCCAGGCGAATCCTTCCGATAGATCGAGAATCACCGTCTCGAAAATGGCAAAACCAATCACAGAAGCGAATGCCCAGCCCAGCACACGCCGGGTTGTCTCCGAGAGCACATGCCCCAGCCCGCCGACAGTCCCGAGCACCAGGCCTATTGGCAACCAAATGCCGACTCCAAAGACTGTGTCTCGTTGGAAAGACAACAGCTCAAGCAGTTGAGGACTCCAGTTGACCAATGGATCGCGGAGGTTGAAATTGTCCAGAAGGAGAGTGAGGATGCTGAGACCGGCGCCCCCGAGCAAGCCGACGAGTGAGCCGGCGAGCACTTCACGGCTTCCCTTGGCGTGGCTCGGCATGCCCGCCAACACGGATTCCCGACAGATCAAGAAACCGAAGATTGCCGGTAGCCAGAACAGAGACAGGTAACCCATGGAAAAAATCGGTTCGATCAACAGTCGGCGGTTGAGGTTGACCGGCATGTTGGTGAGTGCGACGAAGATCAACACCAAAGCCAGAAGAAGTCCGTAGTTGAGCAGCTTTCGCCAGTTCTGGTCCAGCGGTCGGCGCGCCGGAAGCTCTTCTGCCACCTCGTCTTGGGCGAAAGCGGTGCTCATGCTCGGTCCTCAGTAGACAGCCGCTCTCCGAACAGGCCCGTGGGCTTCACCAACAGCACGAAGATGAGAACCAGGAAAGCCACCGCATCTTTGAGTTGGGAGACCCCGTTGATGCCCCAGGGCTCGAGCAGTACCAGCGGTGCCACGGATTCGGCGCTGCCCAAGGTGATCCCGCCCGCCATCGCACCCCCCATGTTCCCGATACCACCGACGACAGCTGCGCTGAAGGCTTTGATGCCGGGCAAGAAGCCGGTGGTGTGAACGACTGATCGGAATAGCAGACCCCAGAGGATCCCCGCAACGCCGGCCATGGCACCGCCCACAGCGAAGGTGGAGACAATCGTGCGGTTGACATTGATCCCCATCAACGAAGCGATCTCTTTGTCCTCTGCTACGGCCCGCATGGCCTTTCCAGTCTTGGTCCGCTCAACCAGATACCACAGCGCCACCATTGAAATTGCGGCTACGACAAGCACCATCAGCCGTGTTCCTTCGATGGTGACGAAGCCGAACAACTCCCGTTTCTTTGACAGCCAATCCGGCAGTGTCGGGTAGGACTTGGCCCCAGGGCCGAGAAGCACCACAGAGACGTTCTGGATGAAGAACGACACACCGATGGAGGTGATCAGCGGAATCAAGCGAGGAGAACCCCGCAACGGCCGGTAGGCGACCCGTTCCATGATTATTGCGGTCAAAGTAGAGCAGACAATCGCTATTACAAGGACGAACAGCAAGGAGAGCAGAAAGTTGCTTTCCCACGCACCGGACTCGTCAAGTTTGTTGGACGTGATCATTCCCGTCATGGCACCCACCATGAAGACCTCGCCGTGGGCGAAGTTGATGAACCCCAAAACGCCGTAGACCATCGAATAGCCGAGTGCGATCAGCCCGTACATCGCTCCCTGTGAGAGCCCGGAGATCACCAAGCCTTCAAACTGGGCCGCGGTCAGGCCGGTGGCATCGGGGTTGATGCGGGAGGCAACGAAGTTGTCGGGATTGATCTGCTGCCCGATGAACATGAGCAGGCCCAGGATTACAAAGGTGCTCATGACCACCCGCAAGAAGGTCAGGAAAGTGTCGACGCCGGGGCGGCGGCTTAACTTCCTTTTCTCCGCGGTGTCGGGTGATGGCATATGCAACGGCTCAGTTACTTGCTGTCTTGACCATAGTGAGTAGCTGAAGGCGAAGTCAGGATGCTTCGAAGCACAGTGACGGCCAGCGAACCGACCCCGATCCCAGGTTCGGGACCGGTCCGCTACCGAGAGCTAGGGAGTTACGACGGGGCGTACTCGAAGACCACGTTGGCTGTCGAGCCTTCGAAGTCGGTGGAATCCAAGTGGTGGATAACCGTCACCTTCTGAGATCCGCAGTCACCGAAGTCGTCGCAGTTGATCAGCCCGATGAGGCCGCCGTAACCGGTGAGGTTGTTGAGGTGCTCGCGTACGCCGGCTTTGTCGATCACTAGGTTGCCATCGCCGTCCACGTAGCTCGCCGCCGAAATGGCATCAAGCAACATGGCGGTGGCGTCATAACCGTGGCCCCAGAACGGCGAAGTCGGGGCTGTACCGTAGAGGTCTTCATAGGCGCCGCTGACCTCAGAGGCCGTCTTGCCGGTTGACTGGTTGACATTGGTGCCGAAGCGAGCATCGGGGCCCGAGAAGTACATGCCTTCGGTTTCCTCCAACGCCAGGTAACCGTCGACCAACAGGCCGTCTGCAGCTAGCAACTGAGTGTCCTCAAGCCCGGCAACGCCCGGTGCTTGCGCAGCGATGAAGTTGCCCTCCGGCTGGAAGATAGGGAAGAAGAGCGCCTGCGGGCTGGCCGCGGCAACCTCGGTGAGGACCGGAACCATGTCGGTGTCGCCCTTGGCTATGCCCGCGAAGCCGGTTATCTCGCCACCGATCTCCTCGTAGGCATCGACGAACGCTTGCGCGAGACCCTGGGTGTAGGGGTCGCCGTCGTGGATTGCCGCAGCGGTGGTCAGACCGAGGTCGTTGAACACGAACAGGGCCGTCGCCCGACCTTGATAGAGGTCGTTGTGTGCGGTGCGGTAGTAGCCCTCGTTGTAGTTGTCGCCCGCGGTGCCCGCGAGGTCGGAGGTGAGAGCGGGTGAGGTGTTGCCGCCCGAAATCATGACGATCCCAGCTTCGCTGGTCAACGGTGCTGCGGCTACGGCCGCAGCCGAGCAGGACGTGCCGACCACACCGGCGATTTGTTCGTTGGCAACGATCGTCTGCGCGGCAGCCTGACCACCGTCGCCTGAACAGAGGTCGTCAAGGCCTTGGCCTAATGAGACGGAGAAACAATGAATATCGCCATAGTCATCGACGGCGATCTCGATCGACCGGTGGATCGGAAGACCGAAGAGCGCCACATCTCCGGTGAGAGCGTTGAGTGATCGAATCTGTACCTCGGCACCTGGTTCAACCGTGATCGTGCCGAGTGAACCGTCGCCGAGGTGGTCCATCATCTCGCAATCGTCGCCATCATCGCCTGTGGTAGTCGTCTCGTCGTCGCCGCACGCGGCAGCGAACAGAGCCAACACAGCTAACAGAAGTAGCAGTCTGCGTATTCGTCCCATTGTCCCTCCAGAGTTGGGTTGTTGTTGTCGCAAGTGGGCATGCCCTGCGTGATTCCTCGCGATTGACCCCTGATGTTAGCAAGCCGTCGGCCCTTGCGTGAAGGGTCAAAATGTCAGCAGATGAAAAGGCGAACAGCGCTGCGGGTACTGCTAGACAGAAGACTGATGAGCGATGATCAATCTTTGACGATTCGCGAGGCACCGCGACCACAGCACGATCGTGAACGGCCGACGGTCACCTTCCTGTGTACTGGCAACGCGGCCCGTTCGGTTATGGGAGCTGCGATGATGCGGGCTCACTACGGGGAGGACCCGCCGGTATGTGTTCTTAGCGGGGGGACCCATGTTCTTCCCGGACAGCCAATGAGCGTGCGTACCCGCACTGCGTTGGAGCGGCACGGTTTGCGTGACCCGTGGCATCGCAGCCGCCAATTGTCTACCCAGGACATTGAGCACTCGGCGTTGATTGTCGCCATGGAGCCGGATCACCTCCGTTGGATGCGACGAATCCACCCCGAAGGAGCCGCCAAAACCGGAAGTTTGAAGCGTGTCGCCCGAGACCTGAGGCCAGGGTCAGCTGATGATCTGGCTCAGCGTGTCGCGCAGTTGGGGCTCGCCGAGATCGAACTCGAGGCTTGGGAGGAGGTCATTGATCCTGGTGCGGGGCAGCAAGCCGACTACGACAGCGCAGCAGATGAGGTGGCGGCGCTCGTTGAGCAACTGATCGAACGCTTGGTTTGACAGCGCTTTGGCAAATTAGGCGCGCAGATATGCCTCAGGTAACGCGCGCTCAACGAGTAATGGTGGCAGACTCTTAACGATGTCCGTGTTGGCTGCAGACGCTCCGGAACTTGATCTCGCCGGGCACAGCTTTGTCGTGCGGGGGCCCTCTCCCCTTGAGGGAACGGTAGAAGTCTCCGGCGCCAAGAACAGTGTGTTGAAGTTGATGGCTGCGACTCTGCTGGCCGAGGGCACCTATCGCATCGCCAATGTCCCTCGTATCACCGATGTGGGACTGATGGCTGAGTTGTTGCGGGCCATCGGCTGCAAGGTCACGTTGCCGACCGAGCATGTTGGCGGATCGCTGGTCATCGAAGTTCCAGCGAAGATCGAACCGGTTGCTCCCCATGGCATTGTCGACCAGTTTCGAGCTTCGATTGAGGTTCTCGGACCGATGTTGGCTCGCTGTGGTTCAGCAGTCGTCGCGCTCCCGGGAGGTGATGACTTCGGCCCTCGTCCCATCGATATGCATCTGCAAGGGCTGGCCAAGCTGGGTGTTGAGGCCGAAACGGTTGATGGATATGTCCATGCCCGAACCCGAGAGTTGCGGGGAGGATCGATCCGGCTTGATTTCCCGAGTGTTGGCGCCACCGAGAATCTTCTTATGGCGTCTGTGCGGGCTGTGGGCACGACTGTGATCGACAATGCCGCGCGTGAGCCTGAGGTTGTTGATCTTTGCGAGTTCCTCAACAAGATGGGTGCGCGCATTGAGGGGTCGGGTTCAAGCACTCTCATAATCAACGGTGTTGACCATATTGAGGCGCTTCACCCGGTCGATCATTCGGTCGTTGGTGACCGCATAGTGGCAGCCACCTACTTGGCCGCCCTCGGGATTGCTACGGGCGAAATCGTAGTGACCGGTGTGAACCTTGATCACATGGCGGTGTTGTGCGGCAAACTCGGCGACATGGGCATGGAGATATCAGCCGATGGCGAGAGCATTCGCGCTGCTGTGTCGAGCCGTTTGAGTGCGGCGAAGTTCTCAACCCTTCCGTACCCGGGAGTAGCCACTGATTTGAAGCCTTTGTTGGTTGCGCTGCTTGCCACCGCAGATGGCATTGGCTCTGTTACCGAGAATCTGTTTGCCGAGCGGTTCCGCTATGTGGACGACCTGCGCCTCATGGGTGCAGACATTCGTATCGACGCGCATCATGTCATGATCGAGGGGAAAGAGTGCTTGTCGGCGGCGAAGGTGAAGGCCCCTGATATTCGAGCGGGCGCGGCGCTGGTAATAGCTGGACTCGGGGCCGACGGGGAAACAACAGTGAGCGGCGCTCACCATATTGCCCGTGGTTACGACGACCTGGCGGGCAAGCTCTGCTCGTTGGGCGCCGACGTTTCGTTCAGTCGTTGTTGATTTCTGTCTGGGATCTTGCCCGCCGCCGGGCGACGAGCAGAAGCGAGCCGAAGAAAACCATCGGCGCGGCCACCGCGAGGATCTCATCCCAACCGCCTTGGTGAGCAAGGAGCATGGAGGCAGTATTCGTGCTTCAAAGTTACTGGCCTCCCCGACGTTTGCTGGGGTACATGATGAACCAATTGTGTTGATTGCTGGCACACTGGGAGTGTGCGCACCCAGGTTGAGAAGGTCATCAATGCGATTCGTCCGGCTATTCAGGCCGATGAGGGCGACATTGAACTGATTGAGGTTGACGAAACCTCCGGTGTTGTCACGGTTGAGCTGTTCGGCGCTTGTGTCACCTGCCCGGTGTCAACGCAAACTCTCAAGGCCGGGATAGAGCGGATAATGAAGGACCGGGTTGCGGGTGTGACTGAGGTTGTAGAAAAAAACGCTCTGGGTATGAGCGAATCCCCGGTGATGCTCTAGCCGCTTCGGGTGCTTCGGCCTGCGGTCCGCTGGTTTGTTCGGGCAAGGTTGCAGGCGTTGTTGATCAATCCGACGTGTGAGTATGCCTGAGGGTGATTGCCGAGACCTGCCCCGGTTTCGGGGTCGACTTCTTCGGGGATCAGCCCGGTCGGACCGGCGAGGGCAAGATAAGACTCGAACAGGGATCGTGCTCCGTCGAGGTCGCCGATCAGGATCTTGGCATCTATGAGCCAACTGGTCATCAAGTTGAATCCACCTTCTGCGCCCGGTAGTCCGTCGTCGTGTTTGTAGCGGTAAACGGTCTGGTTGTGTCGCAGCGACTTGTCAACCGCGGCGACTGTTGCCGCGAACCGGGGATCGTGCGGCTCAACCAGTCCAGAGAGACCGATCGCGAGCACCGAAGCGTCGAGGTCCGTGCCGTCATAGGCGGTGGTGAAAGCAGCGACTTCAACGTTCCAACTGTTCGCCATGATGTCGTCGCGAATCCTCTCGCGTAGATCCACCCAGTCGGGTCGTTCGTTGCCATCTATATCGGCGCCGGTGCGAACGGCACGATCGACCGTCAGCCAGCACATCACTTTGGAGTGGGTGTGATGCCTGGGCGCGGAACGAATTTCCCACATCCCCTGATCGGGTTCCATCCATCGTTGTTCGACTGCGTCAACGAGATCTTCGAGCAGCCGCCAGTACTTCACTGGCAGCGCCGGGTCGGCGCTGGCAATTTGATGAATTAGTTCGGCAACGGGTCCAAAGACATCAAGTTGCAGTTGATGGCAGACCTCGTTGCCGACCCGTACCGGACGCGAATCCGCATAGCCCGCTAGTTCTTCGAGCGTTTCCTCGGGTGGCAGAGGCTGACCCTCCACCGTGTAGAGCGGTGAAAGCTGGTTTGGGTTGACATCGTTGTTTTTGATAACCCCCAAGAGCCAGTCGAGCAGGTCGATGGCTTCGTTGCCAGAACCCAGTCTCGTGAGCGCGCTGGCCGACATCGCGGCGTCGCGGATCCAGCAGTAGCGGTAGTCCCAGTTGCGTACACCGCCGATGAACTCGGGGAGACTCGTCGTTGCCGCCGCCAGAATCGCACCGGTGGGTCCGTAGCAAAGAGCTTTCAAGGTGAGCGCAGAGCGGCGCACCATTTCGGGTTCAACCTCAGGGAGTCGCAAGCCGTCAGCCCAGTCGCGCCAGAAGCGAGCGGTGAGTTCACGGCGTTCTGGCTCTGTTGGTCGGGCTGGTTGGGGCGACTCTGGGCCGGTCGACGCTGGGCCGGTCGACACTGGGCCGGTCGATTCTGGGCCGTAACGCAACTGGAGTGTGACCGGCCCACGGGCCAAGTCGATTTCGGCGACCATACTCTGGTGCATCCCGTGGTCTTCGATCAGCCAATCAACGCCTGCGCTTCGCAGAATCAACAGGTCCACCGCGCCGATCACTTTGAGACATCCAGCTCCGATTTCGATCCGAGTTGGTACGCGTCCGAAGTCGAGTCGGGGCGCAAACACGACTTGGACTCGTCCGCTGCCTTCGATGTGGCGGATCAGATCGGTTCTTCCTGCGGCCTGGTGAGGTCGGCCGTTGGCGCAGTCGAGGTAGTCGGTGACGTTGAGCGTCGGCCACGAGGTTTGTAGGACCAGAGTGCCCTCCAGGTAGGTCTGAGTGGGTTCTGTGTAGCTGTCGTCGTCGAGCGGTTTGATTGAGAAGTGACCGGCTTCGGGTCCACCTAGCAGCGCGGCGAAGATCGCAGGGGAGTCAATTCGGGGAACGCACAGCCAGTTGATCTGTGCCTGCGGGGTCACCAGAGCGGCGGTGCGTTGGTCGCTCAGCATCGAGTGACTCTCGATCGGCGCGACTCCAGACTCTTCGAGCCGGATGCGTGGCCGTTCGTGATGGCGGTTCACGGTCCCCGAAGCTATCGCTGTTGTGCTCGGCGACGGTAGCTTCGTCTGTGTGACCGCCGCGCCGGACCCTTCAGCAGTAGTCAGTTGCTATCGGCATCGGGACCGCCGCGCCGGGGTTATCTGTCAGAGATGTGACCGCCCGATCTGCGCTGAGTGCATGAGCACGGCCTCTGTGGGCTTCCACTGCCCGGAGTGCACGGCGACCAAGAGCCAGCGCGTGATTGTTGGTCCGGTGGAGTTCACGCCGGTCCTGACCACCGTCTTGGTGGCGTTCAACGTGGCGATTTGGTTTGCTTCAACAGTTCAAGGCGTGAATTTCTTTGCGGACTACGCCCTGTGGGGACCGCTCGTGGCCGACGGGGAGTGGTATCGGATCGTGACGTCTGGATTTCTCCACGACGGCGTCTTCCATCTTGGTTTCAACTGTTTTGCGTTGTGGATTATGGGCAAGTCCCTCGAACAATTTTTGGGGAGGCCACGCTTCGCGGCTTTGTATTTTGTGTCGCTGCTCGGTGGGTCTTTGGGCGTTTTGTTGCTGGAACCGAGCGCCGTTGCGGTGGGTGCTTCGGGTGGTATCTTCGGTCTCTTCGGAGCAATGGCCATTGTCCAACGATCGGTTGGAATTAGCGTTTGGTCGACCGGTTTGGGGCCGATTCTGGCGCTGAATCTCTTTCTTACCTTTGCGGTTTCGAGGATCTCGGTTGGTGGCCACGTCGGTGGTCTTATCGCCGGGGGAGTAATCGGCTTGATCTACGTCTCGTTGAAGCGGGCCAACACATCCAATCCGGTGGCTGTCGGCTCTGCGGCTGCGTTTGGCGCTTTGCTTGTGATGCTCAGCCTGTTCCTGGCTGCCAACCCGGTGCTGTAGCTGCCTAGAAGCGGGCTCGGAGTAGCTGTAGGTTCCGGCGCCAGACTCGTAGCAGTATTGGTCTGCCGAACCAACCACCGATTCTGCCTCCGAGCCACCAGGGAAAATAGAGGTTCTCGGCCCACACGAAACGGGTGGTGTTGTGGCCTGTTGCTGTGAGCGTGAATCGTCCCTCGCCGGTCACCAGCCCCACGTGACGTACGCCTATGGCTGTGCCGTCGGCCCATTCGGTGATCTCCATTCGGTCGGTGAACCGGATCGGTCCGATCTTCGTCAAGCAATCGAAGGTCGTGCCGAGACCTTGGTGTTGGTCGGAGGTGAAGACAATGGCTTCGGCATCGTGCATCCACTCAACATGGGTGGAGATGTCGCAGATGTCCTCCCAAACCTGTTCGACCCCAGCCGCAAGTTCCGTCTCAACGGTGATTTCGGCCATTCTCGGAGCCTAATGACAGTCGCCGCCGTACATCAGCTCGCGTAGTTCAGGCCACGAATACCGTTCCAATGGGTCTGACACGTCTGGGTCTCCTTCGCGTAGATCGGGAAGAACGTATGGCTTCGGCTCCGGTTCGGAAAGTACCCGACGCAGTCCGTCTTCCACGACGGCCCTCAGGGGGCGCCCGGTCGCCTTCGCGAGGTGTTTGGCACGCGAGAGCAGTTCATCGTTTATGTCAAGGGTTGTCTTCACTGCCCCCATACTGCCCATATCGGTTTGTATGGGCCAGCAATATCAGTATCTAGAGGTACGGGTGACCGCCGTGGTCGAGGATCTGGGTGGCGGAACGGTCAGCCATGGTGATGAACATTTCGTCGCCGCGCTCGGTGTTTGTTGCCGCGAAGGCGCCCAGAACAGTAGTGAAGGGACCCGACCAAGCGCCGAGCGCGCAGTCGGACTTGAGTCGATCAAGGTCGTAGCCGGCCACGTCGTATTCGCTGAGCGCGTCGAGATACTCCTCAAAAAGGGCATCCTCCTGTGTGCGACGGACCTCCACAGGCAAGCTGTTGCCCAAGAAGTAGGCGACATCTTGACCGGGACTGCCGAGCCGTATTGTCTGCCAGTCGACCGCTGCGACTTGCTCGGGGTCAAAGAGCAGGTTGTCGAGTCGATAGTCGGCGTGGGTCAACGTGAACGGGTCATGTGTTTCGTCGAGCCATCCCACCGCATTGGGTACGAACGCTTCGAGGACCTCGGCGGTGTGATCCGCGAGCCGGGAGCCGTAGCGCTCCATGAACTGCGTGTGGGCCAGGGGATATATGTCGTTCAGAATCGAGTTGTCTTGAGGCGCCAATGCCGGATGAGCGGCCACCGATGAACTGTTCCACGTGGGTCCGTGCAACAGAGCCAGATTCTTGAGCGCAAGTGAGGCTTGTGCAGGCGTGCATCCGGCAATCTGGTCCCCCTGTTGGGCAGGTGCGAGGTCTTCGAGCACGAGGGTGAAATCCCCTCCCGTCTCAGCGATTGCCGCGAAGTAACACTTTGGCGTCCGGCAAGGCAGGGTGGAGGACAGGTCGGCATAGAAACGCACCTCGCGCTCATAGACGCTGGTGGCGAGTTCGCGCAGCGATTTGTCCTCGGCCGGTACTTTCAGCACCACGCTGGACAATCCGTCAGCGACGAACTCGAATCGGAAGTTCCGCGACATCTGGCCGGTTCCGATCGCCTCATGGGCAGTGATCTCTGTGACGTTGAGCTTGAGTACCTCGCTCAACCAGTCGGCGCTGACCTCTGCGGGTTCGGTGACGATCGAAGCCATCGGGTAACCATAGAGCCGGTCGACGCAAAGATACGTAGGATCGAGTTGTGCCAGTCTCCGATATCTACCTCGACCACGCGGCCAGCACGGCGGTGCGTGCTGAGTCTCAGGCGGCTTGGACAGCAGCCATCGAAGCGCACCATGCGAATCCGACGGGAGCGCACAAGGCGGCCCGTGATGCCCGGCGCGCACTTGACGATGCCCGTGACCTGGTCGCTGAACTGATCGGTCGTCAACCGGCGGAGGTGGTGTTCACCAGCGGCGGGTCTGAAGCCGACAATCTTGCGGTGCGCGGTGTGCTCGGCGCTCGTGGAGGTACCGCCGTGTGTTCCGCGGGTGAACACCATGCCGTTCTCGAACCGGTTGAGCACGCCGGCGGGTTGACCGTCGGATTGAACGCCAAGGGCCAGGTAACTCCTGAAGCCCTGGCCGACACGCTGAAGGCGGCCGACGATGTGAGTGTCGTGTCGATCATTGCGGTCAACAACGAGACCGGAGCGATCAATGATCTGTCGGCGCTGTCACAGGTAGTTCGAGAGCACGCTCCTGGTGCGCTCTTGCATACCGATGCCGTGCAGGCTCTTTCCTGGATTGACCTCGCCGCTGCTGTTGAAGATGTCGACATGGTGTCGATCACGGGACACAAAGTGGGGGCACCCATCGGCACCGGTGTGCTTTTCGTTCGCACCGGGATTGAACTCGAAGCCCAGATACTGGGAGGCGGACAAGAACGTGGCCGCCGTGCCGGTACCCCAGATGTTGCTGGGGCCGCAGCTTTCGCAGCCGCTGTCAAAGCCACCGTTGAGCGACGCCCCGACGAGGTAGTGCGTCTGGGAGGGCTACGTGACCGATTGGTTGATGGACTCGTTGACCGGCTCGGTTCGGTGGTGGTGCCGACCCTGCTCGGGAAGGGTCATGATTCTGAGGTTGCCGCAGGTATCGCCCATCTTTGTTTGGACGGGATCGAAGCCGAGGCGTTGCTGTTTCTCCTTGACGCGCAAGGGCTGCGTGCTTCGGCGGCGTCGAGTTGTTCAAGCGGTGCCCAAGACCCCTCCCATGTGCTTGCGGCGATGGGTGTGCCACGCCAGCTTGCTGTGGGTTCGCTGCGCTTGTCGCTCGGCCATTGCTCCACACCCGTCGATATTGAGGCCGCGCTTGAGATCATTCCGCCCGCCGTCGAGCGCCTGCTGAACCATGGTGGAGGTTGACACCATGCGAATATCTGAGAGAGGTCAGATCACGATTCCCAAGGGATTGCGGGAGCAATTCGGCCTGAATCACAACGTTGAGGTGGAGCTCACTCCCACCGAGGGAGGACTCCTCATTCACAAGCGGACCGCTGCGCAGCATCCCGTCGAGAGGGTGTATGCCATCCTCGACAGCAGCGGGAGCACCGACGACTACATCGAGGAGATCCGAGGACGGTGATCACCGCCGTCGACACCGACGTCCTGCTGGACATTCTCCACGGCGACGAGCCCCATGGCCCCGAATCACGTGAACGCCTGAAGGCGGCGTACGACGCCGGTGCCGTGGTGGTCTGCGACATCGTGTACGCCGAACTGGTGCCGGCGTTCGACGGCCGGACCCTCCTAGACGACACGCTGCGGCAGATCAACGCGTCACTGTCGCCGATCACCACTGACATCGCCTACGAGGCGGGCCTGCGCTGGCAGCGGTACCGCCGAGTGGATGGACCGCGTGAACGGATCATCACCGACTTCCTGATCGGCGCCCATGCACTCAGCACGGCGGACGCCTTCCTCACACGCGACCGCGGCTTCTACGCCACCTACTTCCCCGAACTCGCCGCAGCTTGATTGTCGGCACCGCGGGTCTCGATGACCCGCTGCGTGGGGTCTGGCCCGGTGCTGGCATGGCTGGTGTGGGTTTCGGCTGGTCGGGACGGGCGGTCCTAGTTTGGGTTGGTGGCTGCTATGAGGTGGCGGGCCCGGTATAGGAACGCGGCCATTTGGGCTCGGGTGACGGGGTTTTGGGGGCAGTAGCGCAGGGGTTGTTGGGAGCAGCCGAGGGTTATTTGTGTTGCGTAGAGTGCTTCGATGCTGACGGCGTGGGTGCTGGCGGGGTAGACGTCTTGGAAACCGGCTGGTTGTTGGGGGGTTTGGAGGTTGAGGGCGCGGGTGAGGAAGGTGGCCATTTGGGCTCGGGTGACGGGGTTTTGGGGGCAGTAGCGCAGGGGTTGTTGGGAGCAGCCTCGGGTTATTTGTGTTGCGTAGAGTGCTTCGATGCTGACGGCGTGGGTGCTGGCGGGGTCGACGTCTTGGAAGCCGGCTGGTTGTTGGGGGGTTTGGAGGTTGAGGGCGCGGGTGAGGAAGGTGGCCATTTGGGCTCGGGTGACGGGGTTTTGGGGGCAGTAGCGCAGGGGTTGTTGGGAGCAGCCTCGGGTGATGCCTTGTTCGGCGAGCCAGATGATTTCGTCGGCGAACTGATGGCCGGCGATGTCGCCGAGCACGCTGAGCGTGGTGGTGGCGGTGTGGGTGTCACCTTCGGGGTCGGTGGCGGTGACGGTGATGGTGTAGGAGCCGCCTGTGGGTGTTGTCAGCGCGAACTGTTCGCCGTTGCTGGACGCGGTGAAGTCGTCGGGGCCGGTCGCGGTCCATGACAGAGTCTGCAGTCCGGGTGTCGGTGACGGTGAAGCGTCGGTGGCTGTGGTGTCGGTGACGGTGAACACGGATTCGGTGTGGGGGGCCGCGAACGCGGGGCCGTTTATCTCCACCCCAACCACCACCTCCGGTTGGGGTGCCACCTCCTCGTCCACCTCCTCGTCCTCACCGTCCACCTCACCGTCCGACTCTTCGTCCTCCTCGTCCTCTTCCACCACAGGAGGCGGCGGAGGCGGAGGAGGCGGCGGCGGAGGAGGCACCCCAACCGTGACGGGGATGCCCGTCACCTCTGCCGACGGCGGGCCGTCGTTGGCGCCGGCGCGCACCGCGGTCACCCGCAGCGTGTACTCGGTGCCGTTGGTGAGGCTGCCGATCGTGTGGCTAGTGGTCGAACCCGACGCGATGACAGCCTGGCGGTTGCCGGTGTTGTAGCCCTGCGCGCCGGACTTCCACTGCACCCTGTAGCCCGTAGCGTTGGACACCGCCGTCCAGCGCACCACCAACTGCGCGTCGCCCGGAGCGACCATCACCCCCGTCACCTGGGCGGTGTCGTTGTCGCTCGCCGTCACCGTCACAGCGGCGATCGAGACGCCGCTGTAGTCGCTGTCGCTGCTCGCCGCGGAGTGCGTCAACGTCACCGTCTCGTTGGCGAGGTCCGCATCGTTGCCGGCGGTCACCGTCACCGTCTGAGCCGTGCTCCAGTCCAGGCTCGTGAACGTCAACGAGGTCGGATTCACCGTCACGTCAGAGCCCGCATGCCCGCCGACCGTCACCGTGACGTTCGCCGTCGGCTCGGTGTCGAGCACCACCGTATAGGTGTCGCCGGTCGTGTCCTGCTCAGTCACCGTCAACGCCGACTCCGACACCGACACCCCCGCCGGGGTCGGCACTGCGGGGATGCCCGTCACCTCTGCCGACGGCGGGCCGTCGTTGGCGCCGGCGCGCACCGCGGTCACCCGCAGCGTGTACTCGGTGCCGTTGGTGAGGCTGCCGATCGTGTGGCTAGTGGTCGAACCCGACGCGATGACAGCCTGGCGGTTGCCGGTGTTGTAGCCCTGCGCGCCGGACTTCCACTGCACCCTGTAGCCCGTAGCGTTGGACACCGCCGTCCAGCGCACCACCAACTGCGCGTCGCCCGGAGCGACCATCACCCCCGTCACCTGGGCGGTGTCGTTGTCGCTCACCGTCACCGTCACAGCGGCGATCGAGACGCCGCTGTAGTCGCTGTCGCTGCTCGCCGCGGAGTGCGTCAACGTCACCGTCTCGTTGGCGAGGTCCGCATCGTTGCCGGCGGTCACCGTCACCGTCTGAGCCGTGCTCCAGTCCAGGCTCGTGAACGTCAACGAGGTCGGATTCACCGTCACGTCAGAGCCCGCATGCCCGCCGACCGTCACCGTGACGTTCGCTGTCGGTTCGGTGTCGAGCACCACCGTATAGGTGTCGCCGGTCGTGTCCTGCTCAGTCACCGTCAACGCCGACTCCGACACCGACACCCCCGCCGGGGTCGGCACTGCGGGGATGCCCGTCACCTCTGCCGACGGCGGGCCGTCGTTGGCGCCGGCGCGCACCGCGGTCACCCGCAGCGTGTACTCGGTGCCGTTGGTGAGGCTGCCGATCGTGTGGCTAGTGGTCGAACCCGACGCGATGACAGCCTGGCGGTTGCCGGTGTTGTAGCCCTGCGCGCCGGACTTCCACTGCACCCTGTAGCCCGTAGCGTTGGACACCGCCGTCCAGCGCACCACCAACTGCGCGTCGCCCGGAGCGACCATCACCCCCGTCACCTGGGCGGTGTCGTTGTCGCTCACCGTCACCGTCACAGCGGCGATCGAGACGCCGCTGTAGTCGCTGTCGCTGCTCGCCGCGGAGTGCGTCAACGTCACCGTCTCGTTGGCGAGGTCCGCATCGTTGCCGGCGGTCACCGTCACCGTCTGAGCCGTGCTCCAGTCCAGGCTCGTGAACGTCAACGAGGTCGGATTCACCGTCACGTCAGAGCCCGCATGCCCGCCGACCGTCACCGTGACGTTCGCCGTCGGCTCGGTGTCGAGCACCACCGTATAGGTGTCGCCGGTCGTGTCCTGCTCAGTCACCGTCAACGCCGACTCCGACACCGACACCCCCGCCGGGGTCGGAGCCGAGAACGCGATCGTGTGCGCGGCGGCGGGAACGACGCTGAGCGTCGTGTTGTCGGCGGTGCACACGCCCCCAGGGTCGCTGTCGCAGCCCTGGCCGGCCACCAGGCTGAAGCCGATGTCGGCTTCGCCGTCGGGCACCAGCGTGAACACATAGGCGTGTGCCGGCGCGCCCGACTCCACCAGCGCCGCGACCCCCTCAACGGACCCGCCGCTGACGCTCACCGACGACTTCGCCGCGGCGAAGTCCACGACGGGCCGGTTGAACGCCACCGCCACCGTCGGACGCTCAGCAGCGCCCTCGTGGACGGTCGACGTGTGGGCGCCCGCGACGATGCTCGCCTCCAAGGGTGGGAGCACGTCCGCGAGCGCCACCGGGGGCAACGGTATGGGCCGTATCGATTCTGACGAGCCGCCGGCTTTCAGCAGCGCTATCGAGAACTTCTCCTCACCGGTGTCCGGGTCGACCTGGGTGACGGACACATTGGGCGAGCTCGGCCCTCCCGATGAGCCGCCCCAGCCGATGAGCCAGTCGCCGTTGGGCAGCGCTTCGACGTGGCCATGGATTGACCCCCTGCGTGAACGTGTGCCTCCCAGCGAGTGGTCACGCAAGAACACGGCCTCGCCGTTGTCGACATCGAGGGCGTATTCCACCGCTCGGCTGTACTTGGGGCCCGGTCTCGCAAGCAGCTGGGTGTTGAGCCACGGATCGTGCATGCACAACACGCCGTTGTCGAACAAGATGAGGTTGCCGTTGGGCAGCAGCGAGGATCCGTGCTGGCCGCAGAACTGCCCCTCGGCGTCGCCGATGATGTCCAGCGGCGGCGGCCCCTTGCCGAGGCCGTCCCACTGCTCGTCGCTCAGGTTGGTGAGCGCCAGCCGCCACACCACCTTGTGGCTGCTCGCGTCGTCCGGGTCGATCCCCAGCACGGTGTTGCAGCCCCGGAACGACGCCACAATGTGCCCGTCGACCATCTGCAGCGTATTCACATGGGCATAGTCGGCTTGTTCCGGCGGGAATTTGGGTTTGCAGTCCTCGAACGGTATGGCGTCATGGGAGCTCCAGGTGAGCAGCGGCGTCCCGCCCGGTGTGCGGATCTGGAGGGCCGAGTCCCGCATCCTCACTGAGGTGCCGAAGGTGTCGAACGTCAGCTCGCTGAGGTCGCGGTCGGCCGGCTCGTAGGCCATGAGGAGGTAGTTGCCGTCATCCAGAAGCGTCATGTCGTGCTGGTTCGTGTCCGTCAGCGGCGCCACCGTGGCCACGTTGGCGATGAACTCCAGGTTCTGGTCCAGGATCTGCCATTTCTGTCCCGCTTTGTAGTAGGCGTAGCGGTACTCGCCGACGGAGCTGACCCACGCCGCGCGGACATACCCGGCGTACCAGTTGGCGTCCATGTCATGGAACCTGACTGCGCCGTTGGAGTCGACTATCGCAATGGACCGCTCGGCTTCCTTCGCCACTCCGAACATGATGAGGTCCTCGATGACGCCGGTGGCGCCGGCCGCGGTTGTTGCTGTCATGTCGAGCAGGTCACCTGAGAGGCACCGCACGAAGTAGGTGGTAGCTGCGCCGCTGGCGGCGGCGAGCGTGACGCGGACCTCGCTGTCGGCATCCACGGCGGCTGTGTGGCTCTCGCCGCTTGTGACCTGGGTCCCGTTGATCGAGATCCGCACGCCCGAGCCCGCGGTCGCGGTGAGGGTCATCGTCTCGCTGGCGGCGCAGCCGATGCTGTAGTGCAGGATGCCGGCGTCGAAGGAGGGCCTGAGCGCGTGGCCGGGGTTGGCGGTGGAGTCGGTGGTGGACACGGCCAGCGCAGTCAACCGGTCCGCGGTGACGACTTCTGAGGTCCGCGCGGCAGCGGTGTTGGCGGAGCCGTGACCGTCCTCGTAGGTGGCGGTGACCCGCAGGAAGTGTCCGCTGTCCGCCGCGGTGGGGACACGGCTCGCGGCCGTGTCAGCAAGCGTGACCCATGTGCCGCGGCCCACTGAGCGCTCCCAGACGTAGGTGACGGCGCCGGTGACGCCGTCGGGATCAGTCAGCGTCGTCGTGAGGGTCTCGCCCAGCTGCGGCTGCGTCGACGACAGTGCCAGCGTGCCCGGCTCCGGTTCGTCGGTGACGGTGACCTCCACATCGAGGGTCTGCTGATCGCCGCCGCCCTCGACATGCACGGTCACCTCATAGGTGCCGTCGCTGTCATCGTCGAGCGGGTCGTCGAAGTCGGGCAACTGCAAGAACAGGTCGTCGCCGGTGGGCTCGATGTTGAAACGCAACGCCCCGCCGGGATCGTCGACGCTGAACCGGCCGGCATCGACACCCGACACGCTCCACACCACCCCGGCGGCGTCAGCAGCAGACGACGCCGAGTAGGTCGCGACACGGCCCGCCCAGTTCTCGGAGTGCTCAACATCCGCGGACCCCGCCAGCGTCGTCAACTCGATCACGTTGGTCACCGTGACCGTCACCGCCGCGGTGTCGGAGTCCGATCCGTCGCTGACGCTCACCGACACCTCATAGACCCCGTCAGAATCCGAGTCGTCAGGGTTCTCGAAATCCTTCGCCGCCGCGAACGACAACCCACCGGCATCACTCAGCGTGAAATGGCTCTGATCGGCACCGGCGGTGATCGACCACTCCAGATCCCCTGCGTCTGTGTCAGAGTCGTCCGCAGACAACGTCGCCACCGCGGTCACCCCCTCGGCCACCGCGAAAGGACCAGTGCTCGTGATCACAGGACCAGCCGCGCTCTGCCCCCACACAGGCGACGCCAACCACAACACCGCACCCACCAACACCACCACGCCAACCACACCCGCCCGACGCCCCAGCCCGACCGTCCCAAACGAAGTGAACAACCGCGACGCACTCACACGTGACCCCAAAACCGTCTCCTACCGAGGCCGCTTCATGCCTTTACTGACCATGCGGCAAAGATCCTACTAGCCGATCAGCGTACACACAGTACAGACATAGGGCAGACACAGGGCTGACACACCCGGGGCCCGGTCCTGGCATGTTCGGTGTGGGTTTCGGCTGGTCGGGACGGGCGGTCCTAGTTTGGGTTGGTGGCTGCTATGAGGTGGCGGGCCCGGTATAGGAACGCGGCCATTTGGGCTCGGGTGACGGGGTTTTGGGGGCAGTAGCGCAGGGGTTGTTGGGCACAACCGAGGGTTATTTGTGTTGCGTAGAGTGCTTCGATGCTGACGGCGTGGGTGCTGGCGGGGTAGACGTCTTGGAAACCGGCTGGTTGTTGGGGGGTTTGGAGGTTGAGGGCGCGGGTGAGGAAGGTGGCCATTTGGGCTCGGGTGACGGGGTTTTGGGGGCAGTAGCGCAGGGGTTGTTGGGAGCAGCCTCGGGTTATTTGTGTTGCGTAGAGTGCTTCGATGCTGACGGCGTGGGTGCTGGCGGGGTCGACGTCTTGGAAACCGGCTGGTTGTTGGGGGGTTTGGAGGTTGAGGGCGCGGGTGAGGAAGGTGGCCATTTGGGCTCGGGTGACGGGGTTTTGGGGGCAGTAGCGCAGGGGTTGTTGGGAGCAGCCTCGGGTGATGCCTTGTTCGGCGAGCCAGATGATTTCGTCGGCGAACTGATGGCCGGCGATGTCGCCGAGCACGCTGAGCGTGGTGGTGGCGGTGTGGGTGTCACCTTCGGGGTCGGTGGCGGTGACGGTGATGGTGTAGGAGCCGCCTGTGGGTGTTGTCAGCGCGAACTGTTCGCCGTTGCTGGACGCGGTGAAGTCGTCGGGGCCGGTCGCGGTCCATGACAGAGTCTGCAGTCCGGTGGTGTCGGTGACGGTGAACACGGATTCGGTGTGGGGGGCCGCGAACGCGGGGCCGTTTATCTCCACCCCAACCACCACCTCCGGTTGGGGTGCCACCTCCTCGTCCACCTCCTCGTCCTCACCGTCCACCTCACCGTCCGACTCTTCGTCCTCCTCGTCCTCTTCCACCACAGGAGGCGGCGGAGGCGGAGGAGGCGGCGGCGGAGGAGGCACCCCAACCGTGACGGGGATGCCCGTCACCTCTGCCGACGGCGGGCCGTCGTTGGCGCCGGCGCGCACCGCGGTCACCCGCAGCGTGTACTCGGTGCCGTTGGTGAGGCTGCCGATCGTGTGGCTAGTGGTCGAACCCGACGCGATGACAGCCTGGCGGTTGCCGGTGTTGTAGCCCTGCGCGCCGGACTTCCACTGCACCCTGTAGCCCGTAGCGTTGGACACCGCCGTCCAGCGCACCACCAACTGCGCGTCGCCCGGAGCGACCATCACCCCCGTCACCTGGGCGGTGTCGTTGTCGCTCGCCGTCACCGTCACAGCGGCGATCGAGACGCCGCTGTAGTCGCTGTCGCTGCTCGCCGCGGAGTGCGTCAACGTCACCGTCTCGTTGGCGAGGTCCGCATCGTTGCCGGCGGTCACCGTCACCGTCTGAGCCGTGCTCCAGTCCAGGCTCGTGAACGTCAACGAGGTCGGATTCACCGTCACGTCAGAGCCCGCATGCCCGCCGACCGTCACCGTGACGTTCGCCGTCGGCTCGGTGTCGAGCACCACCGTATAGGTGTCGCCGGTCGTGTCCTGCTCAGTCACCGTCAACGCCGACTCCGACACCGACACCCCCGCTGCGGTCGGCACTGCGGGGATGCCCGTCACCTCTGCCGACGGCGGGCCGTCGTTGGCGCCGGCGCGCACTGCGGTCACCCGCAGCGTGTACTCGGTGCCGTTGGTGAGGCTGCCGATCGTGTGGCTAGTGGTCGAACCCGACGCGATGACAGCCTGGCGGTTGCCGGTGTTGTAGCCCTGCGCGCCGGACTTCCACTGCACCCTGTAGCCCGTAGCGTTGGACACCGCCGTCCAGCGCACCACCAACTGCGCGTCGCCCGGAGCGACCATCACCCCCGTCACCTGGGCGGTGTCGTTGTCGCTCGCCGTCACCGTCACAGCGGCGATCGAGACGACGCTGTAGTCGCTGTCGCTGCTCGCCGCGGAGTGCGTCAACGTCACCGTCTCGTTGGCGAGGTCCGCATCGTTGCCGGCGGTCACCGTCACCGTCTGAGCCGTGCTCCAGTCCAGGCTCGTGAACGTCAACGAGGTCGGATTCACCGTCACGTCAGAGCCCGCATGCCCGCCGACCGTCACCGTGACGTTCGCCGTCGGCTCGGTGTCGAGCACCACCGTATAGGTGTCGCCGGTCGTGTCCTGCTCAGTCACCGTCAACGCCGACTCCGACACCGACACCCCCGCCGGGGTCGGCACTGCGGGGATGCCCGTCACCTCTGCCGACGGCGGGCCGTCGTTGGCGCCGGCGCGCACCGCGGTCACCCGCAGCGTGTACTCGGTGCCGTTGGTGAGGCTGCCGATCGTGTGGCTAGTGGTCGAACCCGACGCGATGACAGCCTGGCGGTTGCCGGTGTTGTAGCCCTGCGCGCCGGACTTCCACTGCACCCTGTAGCCCGTAGCGTTGGACACCGCCGTCCAGCGCACCACCAACTGCGCGTCGCCCGGAGCGACCATCACCCCCGTCACCTGGGCGGTGTCGTTGTCGCTCACCGTCACCGTCACAGCGGCGATCGAGACGCCGCTGTAGTCGCTGTCGCTGCTCGCCGCGGAGTGCGTCAACGTCACCGTCTCGTTGGCGAGGTCCGCATCGTTGCCGGCGGTCACCGTCACCGTCTGAGCCGTGCTCCAGTCCAGGCTCGTGAACGTCAACGAGGTCGGATTCACCGTCACGTCAGAGCCCGCATGCCCGCCGACCGTCACCGTGACGTTCGCCGTCGGCTCGGTGTCGAGCACCACCGTATAGGTGTCGCCGGTCGTGTCCTGCTCAGTCACCGTCAACGCCGACTCCGACACCGACACCCCCGCTGCGGTCGGCACTGCGGGGATGCCCGTCACCTCTGCCGACGGCGGGCCGTCGTTGGCGCCGGCGCGCACCGCGGTCACCCGCAGCGTGTACTCGGTGCCGTTGGTGAGGCTGCCGATCGTGTGGCTAGTGGTCGAACCCGACGCGATGACAGCCTGGCGGTTGCCGGTGTTGTAGCCCTGCGCGCCGGACTTCCACTGCACCCTGTAGCCCGTAGCGTTGGACACCGCCGTCCAGCGCACCACCAACTGCGCGTCGCCCGGAGCGACCATCACCCCCGTCACCTGGGCGGTGTCGTTGTCGCTCACCGTCACCGTCACAGCGGCGATCGAGACGCCGCTGTAGTCGCTGTCGCTGCTCGCCGCGGAGTGCGTCAACGTCACCGTCTCGTTGGCGAGGTCCGCATCGTTGCCGGCGGTCACCGTCACCGTCTGAGCCGTGCTCCAGTCCAGGCTCGTGAACGTCAACGAGGTCGGATTCACCGTCACGTCAGAGCCCGCATGCCCGCCGACCGTCACCGTGACGTTCGCCGTCGGCTCGGTGTCGAGCACCACCGTATAGGTGTCGCCGGTCGTGTCCTGCTCAGTCACCGTCAACGCCGACTCCGACACCGACACCCCCGCTGCGGTCGGCACTGCGGGGATGCCCGTCACCTCTGCCGACGGCGGGCCGTCGTTGGCGCCGGCGCGCACCGCGGTCACCCGCAGCGTGTACTCGGTGCCGTTGGTGAGGCTGCCGATCGTGTGGCTAGTGGTCGAACCCGACGCGATGACAGCCTGGCGGTTGCCGGTGTTGTAGCCCTGCGCGCCGGACTTCCACTGCACCCTGTAGCCCGTAGCGTTGGACACCGCCGTCCAGCGCACCACCAACTGCGCGTCGCCCGGAGCGACCATCACCCCCGTCACCTGGGCGGTGTCGTTGTCGCTCGCCGTCACCGTCACAGCGGCGATCGAGACGCCGCTGTAGTCGCTGTCGCTGCTCGCCGCGGAGTGCGTCAACGTCACCGTCTCGTTGGCGAGGTCCGCATCGTTGCCGGCGGTCACCGTCACCGTCTGAGCCGTGCTCCAGTCCAGGCTCGTGAACGTCAACGAGGTCGGATTCACCGTCACGTCAGAGCCCGCATGCCCGCCGACCGTCACCGTGACGTTCGCCGTCGGTTCGGTGTCGAGCACCACCGTATAGGTGTCGCCGGTCGTGTCCTGCTCAGTCACCGTCAACGCCGACTCCGACACCGACACCCCCGCCGGGGTCGGCGCCGAGAACGCGATCGTGTGCGCGGCGGCGGGAACGACGCTGAGTGTCGTGTTGTCGGCGGTGCACACGCCCCCAGGGTCGCTGTCGCAGCCCTGGCCGGCCACCAGGCTGAAGCCGATGTCGGCTTCGCCGTCGGGCACCAGCGTGAACACATAGGCGTGTGCCGGCGCGCCCGACTCCACCAGCGCCGCGACCACCTCAACGGACCCGTCGGCGACACTGACCGACGACGTCGCCGCCGCGAAGTCCACGACGGGCCGGTTGAACGCCACCGCCACCGTCGGACGCTCAGCAGCGCCCTCGTGGGCGGTCGACGTGTGGGCGCCCGTGACGATGCTCGCCTCCAAGGGTGGGAGCACGTCCGCGAGCGCCACCGGGGTCAACGGTATGGGCCGTATCGATTCTGACGAGCCGTCGGCGTTCAGCAGCAGCGCGATCGAGAACTTCTCCTCGCCGGTGTTCGGATCGACCTGGGTGACGGACTCATAGGGCTTGGCCGTCCCTACGGCGCCCCAGCCGATGAGCCAGTCGCCGTTGTCCAGCGCTTCGACGTGGCCATGGACCCGCCCCGTGCGTGAACGTGTGCCTCCCAGGGAGTGGTCCCGCAAGAACACGGCCTCGCCGTTGTCGAGATCGAGGGCGTATTCCACCGCGCGGCTGTAGTCGCCGCCCGGTCTCGCAAGCAGCTGGGTGTTGAGCCATGGATCTTGCATGCACAACAGGCCGTTGTCGAACAAGATGAGGTGGCCGTTGGGCAGCAGCGAGGACCCGTGCTGACCGCAGAACTGCCCCTCTGCGTCGCCGATGATGTCCAGCGGAGCCGGTCCCTTGCCGAGCGTGTCCCATTGTTCGTCGCTCAGGTTGGTGAGCGCCAGCCGCCAAACGACCTTGTCGCCGGTCGCTAGGTCGGGATCGATTCGCAGCACGGTGTTGCAGCCCCGGAACGACGCCACAATGTGCCCGTCGACCATCTGCACCGTATTGATGTGTGCGTAGTCGTTCTGCTGGGGAGGGAAACCGGGCTTGCAGTCCTCGAGCGGGATGGCGTCATAGGAGTTCCAGTCGAACAGTGACGTACCGTCGGGTGTGCGGATCTGGATGGCCGCGTCCAGCACCCGTTGTGACGTGCTGAAGTTCCCGAATGTCAACCCGCTGAGGTCGCGGTCGGCCGGTTCATACGAGAAGAGGACGTAGTTGCCGTTCTCGAGAATCCAGGCGTCGTGGTTGTCCGTTTTCGTCAGGGGTGCAACCGTTCCCACGTTGGCGATGAACTCCAGGTTCTGGTCCAGGATCTGCCAGTGTTGGCCGCCGCCCTTCTTGTTGTAGAAGTAGCGGTACCCGCCTTCGGAGGCCACCCACGCGGCGCGGAAGTACCCGCCTTGCCATTCGGCGTTCTTGCGATGGAACCGCACGGCGCCGTTGGCGTCGACTATGGCAACAGACTGCTCGCCGAACTTGCTGACTCCGAACAGGATGAGGTCCTCGATGACGCCGGTGGCGCCGGAGGCGGTCGTTGCTGTCATGTCGAGCAGGTCACCTGACAGGCACCGCACAAAATATGTGGTAGCTGCGCCGCTGGCGGCGGCGAGCGTGACGCGGACCTCGCTGCCGGCATCCACGGCGGCTGTGTGGCTCTCGCCGCTTGTGACCTGGGTCCCGTTGATCGACAGCCGCACGCCCGTGCCCGCGGTCGCGGCCAGGGTCATCGTGTCGCTGGTGGCGCAGCCGATGCTGTAATGCAGGGTGCCGGCGTCGAAGGAGGGCCTGAGCGCGTGGCCCGGGTTCGCGGTGGAGTCGGTGGTGGACACGGTCAGCGCAGTCAACCGGTCCGCGGTGACGACTTCTGAGGTGCGCGCGGTGGCGGTGTTGGCGGTGCCGTGACCGTCCTCGTAGGTGGCGGTGACCCGCAGGAAGTGTCCGGTGTCCGCGGCGGTGCTGACACGGCTCGCGGCCGTGTCAGCAAGCGTGACCCATGTGCCGCGGCCCACTGAACGCTCCCACACATAGGCGACGGCGCCGGTGACGCCGTCGGGATCGGTGAGCGTCGTCGTGAGGGTCTCGCCCAGCCGCGGCTGCGTCGACGACAGTGCCAGCGTGCCCGGCTCCGGTTCGTCGGTGACGGTGACCTCCACATCGAGGGTCTGCTGATCGCCGCCGCCCTCGACATGCACGGTCACCTCATAGGTGCCGTCGCTGTCATCGTCGAGCGGGTCGTCGAAGTCGGGCAGCTGCAGGAACAGGTCGTCGCCGGTGGGCTCGATGCTGAAGCGAAGCGCCCCGCCGGGATCGTCGATGCTGAAACGCGCCGCATCGACACCCGACAGGCTCCACACCAGCCCGGCGGCGTCAGCGCCAGACGACGCCGAGTAGGTCGCGACACGGCCCGCCCAGTTCTCGGAGTGCTCGACGTCCGCGGGCCCCGCCAGCGTCGTCAACTCGATGACGTTGGTCACCGTGACCGTCACCGCCGCGGTGTCGGAGTCCGATCCGTCGCTGACGCTCACCGACACCTCATAGACCCCGTCAGAATCCGAGTCGTCAGGGTTCTCGAAATCCTTCGCCGCCGCGAACGACAACTCACCGGCATCACTCAGCGTGAAATGGCTCTGATCGGCGCCGGCGGTGATCGACCACTCCAGATCCCCTGCGTCTGTGTCAGAGTCGTCCGCAGTCAACGTAGCCACCGCGGTCACCCCCTCGGCCACATCGAAAGGACCAGTGCTCGTGATCTCAGGACCAGCCGCGTTCTGCCCCCACACAGGCGACGCCAACCACAACACCGCGCCCACCAACACCACCACGCCAACCACACCCGCCCGACGCCCCAGCCCGACCGTCCCAAACGAAGTCAACAACCGCGACGCACTCACACGTGACCCCAAAACCGTCTCCTCCCGAAGCCGCTTCATGCCCTTACTGACCCTACGAACTAGCCGATCAGCATACACACAGCGCTGACACAACACAGACACAACACTGACACACTGCAAACCCTAATCCCCGCCAGTCAGTACCACCGCCTTGGTGACAGTCCCACATAGCGCCACAGCGGCCGATATTGAGGCTGCGCTCGAGATCATTCCGCCCGCTGTCGAACGCCTTTTGCACCACGGCGGAGGCTGACGCGGAGCGGATCGACCGCGCTGAACCTACGCTGACAGTATGTCGATGAACGCATCTTCGATCCACGGGCGTGGGGGACCGGTCATGGTCGCGATGTCGGGTGGGGTTGATTCGTCGGTTGCGGCCGCGCTGTTAATGGAGGCCGGCCATGAAGTCGTTGGTGTCACCATGAAACTGTGGGGCGGGCCAAGCGACACGGGTTGTTGCGCGGTCTCCGATGTCGATGACGCTCGTCGGGTCGCTGATCGGCTCGGTATAGAACACCATGTCTTCAATTTCGGTGACGACTTCGAACGCCGTGTTGTTGCCCCGTATGTGGCGGATCACGCGGCGGGTCGCACCCCGAATCCGTGCATTGAGTGCAATCGACATCTGAAGTTTGATCGGTTGTTGCGCCGTGCCGACGCACTCGGGTTTTCAACTATTGCTACCGGTCACCATGCCCGTGTTGTTGCCACTGCCGATGGGCCACGGATCGGGCGAGGCGCCGACACGGCGAAGGATCAGTCCTATGTGCTGCACATGCTCAACGACGCTGTGCTGAGGCGTCTGTTGCTTCCGCTCGGGGGTATGACCAAGACCGAGGTGCGCAGGATTGCCGCCGACCTGGGCCTTCGCACCGCTACGAAGCCGGAGAGCCAGGATGTCTGCTTCATCACCAACCAGCATGGTCGTGTGGCGTTTCTCGGTGATCGGATCGGGCTCAAGCCGGGGGTTGTGGTTGATCGCACGGGTGTCACGGTTGGTCGAGTGGATTCGGTCGAGTTGGTGACAGTCGGTCAACGCAAAGGCTTGGGCCTCGCTGGGGGCACCGATCCGCATTACGTGATCGACGTGGACCCGTTGTCATCGACGGTCACCGTCGGAACCGCCGAGGATTTGTTGGTTGAGGTGACGCCACTTGAGTCGTGGGTTTGGGCAGGTGAAGCCTTCAGCGGCGAGGTGGAGTTGCAGTGCTCGGCTCATGGTCGCCCTGAACTCGGCTCGGTTGTCGACGGATTTGTGAGATGGCGTAACGAGCATCGTCGGATCGCCCCCGGTCAAAGCGTCGTTGCCTACCGCGACGACCGAGTGGTCGGTGGCGGCACAGCCGGCCGCGAAGCAGATGTGCCCGTTTAATACGACACTCAATCCCCCCAGCCACCGCCTGACAGGAAAGACCGGGCGCCTCGCTGTCAGTAGACCCCTTGGCGGTCAAGAACCGAGTCGGCCCATTCAAGGTGCTCACGGTCGATTGGACCTGCGTCTTCCTCCCAGGAAGCAATCATGTCCAGCATGTCAGTTCGCAGTGTCTGGTGTGCCCGCGGGTTCGAGCGGCTTGATGTGAACGGTTACAATATCGAGGTCGTGGTACTGCTGATGAAGTATCTCTGAAGCGTGATGTTGCAGCATCCGCAGAGAAATATCCCGTTCAAGGGGCAGATTAGTGGCCTGGGAGGCGAGTACCGAGAGCCGATCTTCGAGGTTCTCGTCGCTTGCTGCGGCGACGAATTCAAGAACGGCCCGCCCGTCCTGTTTGCTGGCGGTCAAGCGCAGCGTGCGTCCGGTGTCGTGGTCGAAGCGGTTGGCTGACTCCTCATCATCGAGCAGCGTGAGCAGCGTCTCCTCTGCGACCGCGTCCAGACGCTCTTGGGTGGCTGGGCCCCAACCGTTCCGGTCTGCGAACTCGCTGAGGAACTTGCGGATGCGTGGTAACTCAGCGACCGACAACTCTGATCGAAAGCGTTTGCGGCGTGAACCGGTGAGTTCGGTGAACAGAGTCAAAGCGATTGCAGTGAGACCGCCGGTAGTCATGCCGTTCTCCAAGAAACCCCCGGCGAAACCCTCAAGGTATTCGGGGAAGATCTCTCCGCTCTGGAACCCGACCCCGACCCAGAACGAAACGCCTACGATCAAGCTGCGGCGGTAGTCGCCGGCGTCTTCGATCACCATCCTCATTCCGACCACGAACAAAAGAGCCAACAGCACCGTCAGGTATGCCGCCACAACTGCGTCGGGGATTGCGAGCACAAGCACCAGCACCTTGGGAATGAAGGCCATCACGACGAACGAGATGCCTATGGCGACACCGACGCGCCGTGCTGCGACACCGGTCAACTCCGTGATCGAGATACTGGTCGAGTACGTCGTGTTCGGCATCGTGCCGGCAATTCCCGACAGTAAGTTGCCGGTGCCGTCGGCGGCGACAGCGCCCTGCACGGCTCGATAATCCACGGCGCGGGGCCGACGCCACGAGACTCGCTGGATAGCCACCGAGTCACCAATGGTCTCCACCGCGCCGATAAGCGTCACAAAAACGAAGGCAGGCAGCAAGCCCCAGAAATCGCCGCCGAAACTGAGGTCGTAGCCGGGCCAGCCGCCGTCGGGCAGGCCGATCCAGGCCGCATCGACCACTTGGTCGGTGTCGTAGAGCCCGAACAGCGCAGCGACGATCGACCCGGCTGCGATCCCGATGATCGGTGCCCACAAGCGCATGCCGCGGGTAGCCGTGAGCGCGATGACGATTATCACACCCATGGCAGTGAGCGCACTCGCGGGTGCGCTCCACGACGAACTGCCCTCCGGTGAAGCAGCGACCATGTCGAAAATGAGCGGCATTACCGTCACCGCGATCAACATGACCACGGTGCCGGCAACCGTTGGAGTAAGCAACCGCCGAAACAGCGACAGCTTTGCCGCCAGCAGAAACTGAAACAACGATGAAGCCACGACCAGCGTGGCAAGCAAACCGGGCCCACCCTTTTCGAGTGCGGTCACGCACACCGCTATGAATGCGCCCGATGTGCCCATGAGAAGCACGTAACCCGAACCAATACGACCGAGCCGCGCCGCCTGAAGGATGGTACTGATGCCGCTGATCGCGGCCGCGGCGAACACCGCCCACGCCAGGTACTCGTCTGTGCCCCCCGCTGCCCTGACCACTATCGCAGGGGTGAGCACGATCCCTGCGATAGCCAGAATGGCGAACTGCAGACCCAGACCGGCGGTGAGCGCGATCGGTGGTTTGTCGTCGGCTTCGTAGCGGATGTTCCGAGGGGAGTTGGATGCTTCTTGCGGCATCGGCTGATTGTAAACGGAGGCTTGATCAGACGGAGCCACCGGCAGGGCTTGTTTGTTCAGGGCTCGCGTGTCAGGCGATGTTGATACCCCGCTGCTCTGCGGTGTGCATCACATCGGCCGGACGGGTGGGAGAGAGCAGCAGGGATCGGACACTGCGGTCGTGAGTCGTTTTTCGCCCAGTAACCAAGGGCAGAGTCGCCGCGGAGTTCAGTTTCAATTCAAGCGCCAGACCGAGCGCCGACGCGGTGAGATCGGTCGCACTGGTGTCGGCTCTGGCGGGGGCCAGACCGACGATTTGATTGCGGGCAAACAGTACGGGTTCACGTAGGACAGTCCGATCATTGAGCACCAGACCGTTCGGCACGAATACGATAAAACGGCTGGTGAGCCTATATAGGGCGTTGAAAGCTAGCGCCGCGAGGGCCCCTCCGACGATGGTCGCCACCGCGCCCAGAAACCATTGTTGATCGGCCAACAAGATCGGTCCGGTGGTTGAGCCGAGGATCACAATCGCCCATGCGGGTACGACAAGAACTACCAACACGGGCCCGGGTGCACGCAAGGCAAAGCGCCGCTCGTCTCCGTAGCTGGCACCGTCGATGAAACTGTCGGCAACTCCCGGGGCCAGCACCGCGGCAGTAACGCAGAGGCTGCCTGCGATCCCGAGGACTGCGGGGGTCGTTTCCTGCGCTTCGATAGCGGCCCACGCGGCCGCGGGCAGGGTGCCGGCCGCGCCGATGCGGGCAATAGCGAGAGTCACTGGAAGACGAGCCGCCAACGAGATCAGAATGCCCAACCAAAGAATCCAACTGGCCAAGGTGATGATGTCGCTGAAGGAGTCAGAAGCATGATCCAACGCTTCGCTTAGCAGTGGCCCCAATAGGAACGGTTGCAAGATCCACAGTCCGGTCGCCAGCCAGCACAATCGCTGTGCGGAGGTGGCAGCGCGGAGGCGTCGAAGCACGAATCTACATTAGGCATGTGCCAGCGAGCTTGGCTCGCATGTCGCATGCGATTGCTAGTGTCAGCATTCGATGGCCTCGGATTTTGCTTCGGACTCGACGGACCCCGCAGAGCGGGTTGCTGAACTGCGGGCAACCATCGCCCGTCATGCAGCGGCCTACTACGAACGCGACGCCCCTGAGATTCCCGATGCCGAGTATGACCAACTCTTACGGGAACTAAGAGATCTTGAGGAGGCTCATCCGGAGTTGGTGACGGACGCGTCGCCCACGCAGCGAATCGGGGGCGCGCCCAACGTGGCCTTCTCACCGGTTGCGCACACCGTGGCGATGATGTCGTTGCACAACGCCTTCGACATCAACGAGTTGCAAGCCTGGTATGAACGCATGCGGCGTCGTCTTGAGGGACGGTCACCGGAGTCGTTTGCAGTCGAGTTGAAGCTCGACGGTTTAGCAATTTCTCTGCGTTACGAAGGTGGGGTTCTGGTACAGGGAGCTACCCGCGGTGATGGCAAGGTCGGAGAAGACGTGACCCACAATGTGCGCACGATCCGCGACATTCCGAAGCAAATCGACGGTGCGCCAGCGGTGCTTGAAGTGCGCGGTGAGATCTACATGAAGCTGTCGAGCTTCAAGGCGTTCAACGACCTGCAGATTGCGCAGGCCGAAGCCGCCGGCAAGGAACCGAAACTCTACGTCAACCCCCGCAACACGGCTGCCGGATCGCTTCGCCAGATTTCCGCAGAGGTCACCGCCGGTCGCGATCTATCGTTCTTTTGTTACCAACTCAGTCTCGTGGAGGGTGGCCCTGATCTGGTGAATCACTCCGAAGCGCTGGCGTGGCTGGGGTCGCTCGGGTTTCCGGTCAACGGGCACACCCGCACGTTGACGACGATGCCCGAGGTCCAAACCCGGGTCGAGGAACTCGACGGCATGCGCCACGACCTCGACTACGAGTTCGACGGTGTTGTTGTGAAGGTCGACGATCTCGGTCTTCAAAGTGAGCTTGGTGCCGATGCCAAGGCTCCGCGTTGGGCGATCGCTTACAAGCTGCCTCCTGAGGAATGCACCACAACGCTGCTTGACATAAGCGTTTCGATAGGGCCTTCGGGGCAGGCCACACCGTTTGCTGAACTCGAGCCTGTGTTCGTTGGTGGCGTGACGGTCGGCACCGCGACTCTGCACAACGAGGATCAGGTTGCCGCTAAAGATGTGCGTCCCGGCGACACCGTGATCGTGAGACGTGCAGGCGATGTCATCCCCGAAGTTGTTGGTCCGGTGCTGTCAGAACGCCCCGCAGATTCGACACCCTGGCACTTTCCCAAGGATTGTCCTGTCTGTCATCACCCGTTGGTGCGCGACGAGGGTGCAGCGGCCACCAATTGCGTCAACTTCGGATGCCCCCGACAGATCCGTGGGCGCATCGAGCATTTCGCGGGCCGTACCGCAATGGACATCGAGTTTCTTGGAGAGAAGAACGTCGACCGGTTCGTTTCAGCCGGTTTGATCGAAGATGTCAGCGACCTGTACCGGCTCGATTTCGACAAAATCCTGGAGATGCCCGGTTTTCAGGAAAAGTCCGTGGACAACTTGAGAGCCGCGATCGAGCACTCCAAGTCCCGCCCGCTCGGAAATCTGATCTTCGGTTTGCGGATTCCCGAAGTGGGTCAGGTCAACGCCGCGTTACTGGCGTCTTCGTTTCAGACAATGGAGCGAATCATCGGCGCCAGCGTTGAAGACTTAGCCGTGGTCGAGGGTTTTGGGCCTGTTATCGCAGAGTCCGTTCACAGTTGGTTCGCAAACCCGCAAGCCCGTGAACTCATCGGTCGGCTGGCCGATGCCGGACTCACCATGGAAGCCGAGGTGAGCGATTCGACGGTCGACAAGACTCTTGCAGGTGTTTCAGTTGTGGTTAGCGGCGCGCTCGCCGGTTACAGCCGCGATGGAGCCAAAGAAGCGATCACTGCTCGTGGCGGCAAGTCGCCGGGGAGTGTTTCAAAATCGACCTTGGCTCTAGTGGTTGGCGCAGACCCTGGCGCTTCCAAGGTCAACAAAGCTGAGGCGCTGCAGATTCCCGTGATCGACGAGGACGCCTTTGTCGAACTGCTCAAGACCGGTGAACTACCCGAAGGATCCACATGACCTATACGACCGCTGTCAAGGAATTCAGTGATGCCTGCAACGATGACAGCTTGCCGTCGACCCCCAAGCAAATGAGTGTCGAAGCGGTTGAGTTCATTGCTGAAATGGTCAACGACGAACTCGAAGAATTACGCGAAGCGACCGATGTCGTAGAGCAGGCGGACGCCCTGGTTGATGCCATCTACTACATCTGCGACACCGCGGTTCGCCACGGCATGAACCTCGACCGTGTGTTCGAGATAGTGCACGGCGCCAACATGCAAAAGGTTGTCGATGGTCGGGTTGTCCGGCGTGATGATGGGAAGATTCTCAAGCCCAAAGGTTGGCGTGACCCGGGTCCGTTCTTGATCGCAGAACTGGATCGCCAACAACGCGAGGGTTCTTGGAGTTGACAGTCGTTTGGACAAGCCGGCCGGTTCCCCGCTAACTCTTGCGCCATGATCGAAGCAATCTGTTGGGATGTTGGTGGGGTGTTCTCTGCCCGGCCGGTGGACGCCATCGGACGGATCGCGCAACAGCACGGGCTTGATCCCGACGATGTCTTTGCAGCGGTCTTCGGGCCGTATCACCTAGACAGTGACCACGTTTGGCATCGGCTTGAGCGAGGGGAGTTGCCGCTGGCCGATGCTTGGGTTGAGGTGGAGCGTGCTGTTGCTGAACTCGGAATCGGGTTGGCTCTGGCGGATTTCTTCCGGCAGTTCCGCACCGACGAAGCCGATCGACAGGTCGTCACAGACACCGCGCTTGAACTGCATGCCCAAGGCATCGCCATGGCGGTCGTCACCAACAACGTCGCCGAGTTCTCTGGCGGTGACGGGCCGGGATGGCATTCGATCGTTCCCATGGAGATCATGAACGTGGTGGTTGACTCGTCGGCAGTCGGGATGCGCAAACCTGGCGCGGCCATTTATCACCATGTTCTTTCCGAGTTGGGCGTCGCCGCGCCGCGAGCGGTTTTCGTCGATGACATGACCGCCAACGTCGAAGCTGCCCAAAGCATCGGTATGCACGGGGTTGTGGTTGGACCTGACCCAGCCCCAGCCATGACCGAACTGAAAGCCTTAGTGAGGCGGCTGGGGTGATTCGACTCAGTTAACGGTGAAGACCCACTCGATGTCTGAGAAACGTCCGGGAACAGAGATCTTCTCGATCGTGACGTTCACGCAGTTTTGGTCTGGGGCGAGCGCTTCTACCGGCAAACCAGACGAAGGCTGATAGATGAACTGCTGAAGCCCTTCTACTCGGCGGACGTGCTCGGTGACCACAACCGGGCGGGTACAGCGGCCATCGGCAGAAATTGTCATCTCCACGAGGCGATATTCGGGTTCTAGGTCGATTCCCACGCGCTGCTGTTGCAATACTTCGTCGCCGCGTTCTGGGATCAGACCCTCGACTCCAGGGACCGACAAGGCCGTATCCGGTTGGTTGCCGCTGTTGACGATCGCCGCCAAAGCAATCAAGGCGATGCCTGAGGCGATCAGGAGTCCGAAAATTATCTGCTGTTTGTGGAGCACAACTTGAAGTTTGCCAGATTGCGAAGCCTGCCAATGGAGCGGGCACCAAAGATAGCCACTGCATCGGTGGTTGCCGAGGGTACTTTGGTGCCGATGATTCCGTTTGACCCCGGCGCAGATGTCGGTCGTGTGTTGGGTGATCGTTACCGCGTGGTCGCGCCTATCGGCACGGGCGCGTCGGCGCGTGTGTATGTCGCCGATGACGTGGTGCTGCGTCGGCGGGTGGCTGTGAAGGTCCTTCATGAGGCACTCGCCCAAGACACCGCGTTCTTGCAGCGCTTCCAAGCGGAGGCGCAAGCGGCCGCCTCGCTCAACCATCCCAATGTTCTTGGTGTCTACGATTGGGGCCAAGACGAAGTGCCATTTCTTGTCAGCGAGTATTTGGCTGGCGGAAGTCTGCGTTCACTTCTCGACGCGGTCGGCGTGTTGAGTCCCAGCCAGGGGCTGCTTGTTGCTTTGGAAGTGGCTAAGGGGCTTGACTATGCCCACACACAGGGTCTGGTTCACCGCGATATCAAGCCTGCAAATCTGTTGTTTGGTTCGGACAGGCGGCTGCGTATCGCCGATTTCGGCTTGGCTCGGGCTTTGGCTGAAGCCGGTTGGACTGAGCCAACGCAATCGGTGGTGGGCACGGTGCGCTATGCAGCTCCCGAACAGGCGCGAGGAGAACGCCTGGGCCCCGCCTCCGACATCTATTCGCTGGCATTGGTGATCAACGAAGCGGTCAGTGGCGAACTCCCCTTTGTGGCCGACACCACGATCGCCACTCTGATGGCTCGGGCTGAGAACCGACTTGAACCCCATCCGGCACTTGGCCCGATTCAGGGCATCGTGAGGCGAGCTGGAGCGCTTGACCCCGACCAACGCCCCACGGCCTCCCAATTGGTGACGGAATTGACGATTGCCGCGAATGGAATGCCTCGTCCCGACCCGTTACCGCTGCCCCCCTCGTCGTTCAATCTGGACGCCCCGGCAGGTGATCAGACGCAACTCCTGTCTCAGCAGCACGAAACGATAGAGCGGGACCCGAGTCCGGTTCTTGGAACTGGCCTGGCAGATTCTCCGTTCGGCGCTGTCGCTGACTCCGACTCGAGCCGCTCGACTGCCACGGCGCCCGATAACGACGACGGACCCAACCGCCATTGGTTTGCGTTGATTTTGACCTTGCTGGTGGTTGCTGCCGCGGTTGTTGGTGGGGCTGTGCTGTGGCGGGACAGTCAACCGGTGACCCATGTCGTTCCGGACCTGGTCGGTGCTGATCTGTCTGAGGCGACAGCTGCGGTTGCCGAGTTTGGATGGGTGCTGGAGAGACCCGACGAGTTGCGGATGGACGGGACGATCGCCGGTGAGGTTTTAGCCACAGATCCAGAGGCCGGGGTCGACCTGGAAGAGGGCGAGACTCTGCGGATAGTCGTCTCGCTGGGAGAGGAATTGGTGGAAGTTCCTGACCTGGTGAACCTGACACTCGTCGAAGCACAGGCGCTGCTTGAAGCGAATCGTTTTGAGCTTGGCCAAGTGGAGTATGTCGCTGACGAAGTCGTCGCACAAGGCATCGTCTTGGATGTCTCCCTCGCCCCAGGCGTCGCCGACCAAGAGCCGGGTACCGCTATCGATTTGGTTGTTTCGGAGGGGCCGGAGGACCGCTCGGTTCCGTCGATTCCCGTGTCTCGTAGCTCCGAGGAGACCTCCGATTTGTTGCGGAGTCTGCGCTTGGTTCCGGTGATCGCGACGGATCGCCGACACTCCGAATCGGTCCCTGAAGGACAGGTAATCGCGCTCGTGCCCGCGCCGGGTGGGGTGCTACCGGTCGATTCTGAGGTTGTGATCGTAATTTCTGATGGCCCTGCGCCCCGTCCGGTGCCCGATGTGCTTGAACTCACCGTGACCGAGGCGACTCAAATCCTTGAGAACGCAGGTTTCGTCGTGGCTGTGCAGGGTGACGCGGGTTTTCCAGTGTTTGAGACGCTGCCGCGCAGTGGTGAGGTCCGAGAGTTCGGCGCCAGAGTGGTCATTATCACCACTGGACTCTGAAGCGGTAGGTCTAAGGCCGTTGGGTGATCGCGTCGATTTGTTTGATCATCTTGTGGGCTGTCGAACCAAGACCTTCAACTGTTTCGAGGGACTCGTCTGACGGCAGGATGAAGTCGGCTAGCAGCAGAATTTTCGACGAGTCGCCGGTGAGCTTCACCTGTCCACCCAGCAGTACTGGAACTACCGTGGCGGGGTCTCGTTCGACGAATATCTCATAGGCCAGTGAGTAGGGCATCTCGATCATGAAATCGGCCTCGCTCAGATGCCCCTCGTCGAACAGCGGCGTGCCGCTGCTGGTATCGAGATGGCCCAACACGGTTGGCACCTCGAAGGGAGCGTCGACGATTGTGACGTTGGCCCGTACTCCCATGTCAGTTTCTTGCACACCGATGTCGAGTTCATCGCGAACCCGTCCGACGGCTCTGGTCCAAGCAGGACTGAGGAACACATGGGCGGCCACCGTTGCCACGCTAATCCCTTATCCTTTAGGACCGTGGCTGAACGCATTACCCGTGATGAGGTGGTCCATGTAGCCCGCTTGGCGCGCCTTGAATTGGCTGACGACGAGATTGATCGGTTCACGCAGCAACTCGGCGCGATTTTGGAACATGCTGCTGACGTTGAAGCCCTTGAAGTGGCTGATGTTGAGCCGACTTCGCATCCGTTGCCGCTCAGCAATGTGATGCGCGCCGATGTGGTCTCGGAGTCATTGGAGCGTGATGAAGTGATGGCTCAGGCGCCGGACGTTCAAGACGGGCAGTTTCGAGTCCCGCCGGTGCTGGGCGAACGACCGTGAGCGCAATAGAGATTGCCGCGGCGGTTAGCGCTGGTGAGCGCTCGGCGCTCGAGGTGGTCGACGAACATCTCGCTCTGATCGAACAGCGGGACCCCGAACTTCACGCCTACAACCTCGTGACCGCTGAGAGCGCCCGCGAGCAGGCCGCGGCGATCGATGCAGCAGTGTTGGCCGGTGAGCCTGTGGGTCGGTTTGCGGGAGTGCCGTTGGCCATGAAGGACAACATGTGTACTCGGGGTGTCCCGACCACCTGTTCGTCGAAGATTCTGGAAGGTTGGAGACCTCCCTATGACGCCACGGTGGTGTCACGGCTGCGGGAGGCGGGTGCGGTCAGCCTCGGCAAGACCAACCTTGACGAGTTCGCCATGGGTTCCTCCACCGAGCATTCGGCGTTCGGCCCGACCCGCAACCCGCACGACCCGTCAAGAGTGCCTGGAGGGTCCAGTGGAGGTACAGCTGCTTCGGTCGCAGCGGGTTTCACTCCTCTCGGCATTGGTTCGGATACCGGTGGGTCTATCCGTCAGCCGGCAGCGTTCTGCGGTGTTGTAGGGATGAAGCCGACCTATGGCGTTGTCAGCCGCTACGGCCTGATCGCTCTCGCTTCGTCGCTGGATCAGATCGGACCCTTCGCAGCCAATGTGACCGACGCCGCGGCTCTCTTCGACGTTATTGCCGGGCATGATCCACTCGACTCGACATCCATCCGTGACTTTGAACCGACAGCGGAAGCGGTGCTCGACCAAGGCGTTGATGGTTTGCGTGTCGGTGTGGTGAAAGAACTGACAGGGGGTCCCGGGGGAGTCCCGGGGTTGGCTGTTGATGTGTTGGCGCGAACTGCGAGCGCGGTTGAGGCTCTCGCCGCTGCTGGTGCGCTGGTTGATGAGGTTTCGGTTCCGTCATCGACGCTGGGTTTGAGTGCCTATTACCTGGTAATGCCGGCGGAGGCGTCGAGCAACCTGGCCCGTTATGACGGGGTTCGTTACGGCTTGCGGGTGGATGGTCCGACAACACCTGAGATGAACACGGCCACGCGCACGGCCGGTTTCGGGGCCGAAGTCAAGCGCCGGATCATGCTCGGCACGTATGCCTTGTCGGCTGGCTACTACGACGCGTTCTATGGCAAGGCTCTGAAGGTCCGCACCATGATGCTCGACGATTTCGCAAGGGTCTATGAGAACTTCGATGTGCTGGTCACGCCGACTACGCCGACTACCGCGTTTGAGCTGGGAGCTCGGACTCAAGATCCTCTGACGATGTACGTCAACGATGTTTGCACGATCCCTTCGAACCTCACCGGTCATCCCGCCATCTCGGTTCCGTTCGGGGTGGGTGATGACGGCATGCCGGTTGGTGTTCAGGTGCTTGCTCCGGCTTTGCATGATGCACAAACGTTTCGGGTGGCCGCGGTACTTGAGGCTGCGTCATGAGCGAGCTAGCGCCTGCGGCTATGGCGGACACGCCGGTGGAACCAGCCCTTGTAGAGGGTTGGGAACTGATTGTCGGGCTTGAGGTTCACGTCGAACTCGAAACGGCCACCAAGTTGTTCTGCGGTTGCGTCAACCGGTTCGGTGCTGAACCCAACACCAACGTTTGCCCGACCTGTTTGGGTTTACCGGGCTCTCTGCCGGTGATGAACGAACGCGCTGTGGAACTGGCGATGATCTTGGGCCGGGCCTTGGGATGCGAGGTCAACAGATCTGTCATGGCTCGCAAGAATTACTTCTATCCCGACATGCCCAAGGACTTCCAAACCACGCAATACGACCAGCCAACCAATTCAGAGGGCCACCTGGAGTTGGCTGACGGGTTTGTGGTGGGTATCGAACGAGCGCACATTGAAGAAGACACCGGCAAGTCAATCCATGTGGGCGGTGGCGGACGGATCAACGATGCGGTTTATTCCCTGGTTGATTACAACCGAGCCGGAGTGCCACTCGTCGAGATCGTCAGCAAACCGGACATACGAACGATTGAGCATGCCCGCAACTACGTCGAGGAACTGAGAGCCATTGTGGTTGCGACGGGAGCCTCCGACGCGCGAATGGAGGAGGGTTCGATCCGGGTTGATGCCAACGTCTCGGTCCGCCCGCACGGTTCGTCCGAACTGCGCACCCGTTGTGAAATCAAGAATATCAACTCGTTACGGTCGCTCGGTCGTGCTATTGAGCATGAGGCGCTTCGACAGATTGATCTTTGGACGACTGGCAGCGGTCCGCAACAACAAACACGCCACTGGGATGAAGACGCCGGTCGCACAATCCCGGGCCGATCGAAAGAGGATGCCGACGATTACCGGTATTTCCAGGAACCGGACCTAGCCCCCCTAGACCCGACGCCGGCCACGATCGCCGCGATCGACGAGGCAATGCCACCCTTGCCAGCGGCTCGCAGAGCCGCTCTCCGCGCGGCGACAGGTGCTGGCATCGACGCTGCGCGCCTTTTGGTTGAGCGCGGTCAAGATGTTTTGGCGATGGCTGCTGTTGCGGCGGGTGCGGACGGCACCAAGGCGGTCACTCGACTGGTCAATGACTTGGCTGTCGATGATTGGTCCAAGGTTGATGCCGAGTCTTTCGCGACCCTTGTCCAGATGGAGTCGAGCGGAGAGCTGTCTGCGAGTCAGGCCAAGCAGGTGCTTGGTGATCTCGTTGAGCGAGGGGGGGATCCTGCTGCTCACGCCGCGGCGCGAGGGTTTGAGGCTATGGACGCGACCGAACTTGAGTCGCTGCTCGACGGGTTGATCACCGCCAACCCCGATGAATGGTCGCGTTATAGCGGCGGAGATGAAGGTGATCGCAAGAAGATGCAGGGGTTCTTTACGGGCCAGATCATGAAAGCCACGCGTGGTCAAGCTGATGGCAAAGTGGTTGCTCAGCTCCTGGCCCAGAAATCTGAGGGCTAGCGGTTCGCTCCCGTAACTTGCCATTTGGGGGTGCGAAAGCGGGCCAAGAGCATGATGGCACGGGACAGGAGCCATGCCATGAGGCAAAACCAAAGCCAGCCGATGCCGGCACCGGTCGCCAACACAACAAGGCCTCCACCGACAAGCACCACCGCGGAAATCCACATGGTGACGGCCAAGAAGCGGAGGTTGCCTGCACCGATGAGGATTCCGTCGAGAGCGAAGACGACGCCGGCGAGTGGCTGCTGGAGTGCAACATGGATGAGGAGAAAGGCGGTGAGGCTCAAAACGGCTGCATCTGCGGTGAAGAGATAACCGAGCAGAGGCGATAAGAGTCCGACGATGCAACCGAGGCCAACCCCGCACCAGAACCCCCACTGGATCATTCTTCGTCCTAACGAACGCGCCCGGGCCGCGTCTCCACTTCCCAAGGTCATGCCGATCATGGCTTGGGCGGCGATAGCGACCGAATCGAGGGTCAGAGCGAGAAGATTCCAGATCTCGAAGGCGATTTGATGTGCGGCGAGGTCGTCGATGCCGATCCGTGCAGCCACCGCGAGCGTGATGGTCAGGCTCCCCCGTAGTGCTGCGGTGCGAATAAACAGGTCGAGTCCGTCGCCGGCTACCTGGGTGATCACCTTCAGGTCAGGTCGGAAATTAACCCCGTGCTCTCGTACAGCGTGGCGGATCCAGGCGACGAACACGGCAGCGGCGATCCATTGTGCGACGACCGTCGACAGAGCGGAAGCCCCAATTCCCTGGTCGAAACCGTATATCAGTACAAGTTCCAAGACGAGGTTGACAACGGCAGTGCCGAGAGCCACGTAGAGCGGTCGCTTCGTGTCCTGGAGACCTCGCAGGTATCCGACCCCGGCGAGAGTTATGAGCATGGCCGGCACGCCCAACAACGAGATCCGAAAGTAGACCTCGGCATGGTTGCCGACATCGCCCTTGCCGCCCATCAGCGAGATCAGATCACTGCCGAAGACGACCCCGAGCACAGCTAGCAATATCCCGATGAGCGCAGCGAGCCAGATACTTTGCACTGCGTGGTGCGCGGCGCGACGCATTTCTTTGGCTCCCAGCAGCCTGGCCACGGTCGCAGTGGTGCCGTAAGCCAGGAAAATAAAGACCGAATATCCGATCAACAGTAGAGACGAGGCGACGGCGAGACCACCAAGCTGTGGTGTCCCGAGGCGCCCTACCACGGCGGTATCGGCCAGAATATAAAGCGGTTCGGCAACTAGAGCCGCCAACGCCGGTACCGCGAGGCGTAGGATTTCCCGATCTTCGCGGGTCCAGCGGACACGAAAACGAAGGAGGGACGACATGGGAGCGAATGCTACGGCTGCCGGTGAGTGGATTGTCCCTGCGGCAGGCTGTCATGACACGACTGGTCGTCTCGCGGTGTGAGTGCAGTAACGACCGAGCGGGCCGAACGGCCTAAGTTTGGTTACATCCCGACGTTCGACGGGATGCGCGGATTCTGGGTTGTTCTCGGCCCCCTCCTCTATCACGCCCGTCCTGAAAGTATTCAGGGTGGACCTGAGATAGTCCCGGGCGGCATCCTCAGCCTCGACCTGTTCTGTGAGCCCCTGGGACATCACTGATCGACTCATTCCTGGGGTGGCCGGAGACGAGTGGACCAACATTGGCGAACCCGCTTTCGATGAGTACGCGGCGAGCGAGTATGGCGCTGCTATGGAACTCCTGACATCGACGGGCGCTGAACTCTATTTTCTTGAAGGCGCCGACCACAATCGGCCGATAACCCCTCAAAACACCCCTGAACGAGTGGCGCTGCTGAACCAACTGGTAGCGGCGGTGGCCGCGGATATAGATGCTCGGGTCACGATGGTCGATTATCCGGGTTGGATCGGGGAGGTGGGGAGTGATCGCGAATTGAACCTTAGAGACGATGGTCTCCACCTGTCGCGAGAGGGCCTAGACGAGGTCGTCGATTGGCTCTTGTTCGATGTCTTGGGCCTTGATCCGCCCACCTAGGTTCCTGAGACTTGCCAGCGTTGGTATCGAGCCGGGTCGGTCCAAGCCCCCGTTTCGGCGTCGAACTGAGCGGCAGCGACGGTCATCCATTCGGTGTGTCCGGCGCGAGCGGCAGTTGATGAGATTTCGAGCAGGTCGTCGGGAACCGGGAGCTGTAGTTCTTCTGGGATCACATGCGGTGGTCTAGGAACTAGCGCAACGGTCGGTAGACGGTTCACGGCTCTGTCTCGGGCCTCCACATCGTTGTTGTACCAGCCGGGATCGTTCACTTGGTGCCATTTGTCCGCACCCATTACGACGATGTCGTAGCCATCGGCGATATCGGATATCAATTGTGCCTCGGTGACCACGACAGCGAGGCTCTGCTGATTGCGCAACGACGCTTCGATCACTTCAAGCCGGTGTTCAAAGCTCGGCACCTCCACTTTGGCTTTGCCGAAAGGGCTCACGGACAAAGCGAAGTCGAGCCGTTGAAGCGAATGTTGCGACACCGCAGCAAAGGCGATTTCGAGGTGCGCCTTGGTAGGCGGGTTGAACGATCCGGGATAAACGCCAATGCCTGCCACCAGTTACAGATTCCCAAAACCAGACGTTCGATTGCGCGTGAGTGAGATCACGACTGTACTAGCCGTACGGGGCCCAACAACGATACGTTGCCCCCGAGGGTCTTCCGCGATGTCATCAGGTGCTGCTCCTGGTTCCGATCTAAGGTGGCGAGTTATGACCAACACCAGACCGATCATATGAGCCTGCGCGTAAACGTGGGGCAGGGGGTGGTTGGGGGTCCCTGAGTGGGGGTCGAGGCACTGTTGGAATCGGTGGTTGACAAAACCAACGATCTAGGAGTGCCCTGATGGCTTCTGATGTTATGCGGGTGCGGTTGCATCTGCGCCAGGTCCGCGTGCTAGCGGTGGTTGTTGACACTCCCGAGGAGTTGTGGGTGAGGGTCGAGTCGACGGTGAGTCGGCCTCGTTGCCCGCACTGCGGGTTCAAGTTCCACAGGGTCCATGACATTCGCGAGCGCGAGGTGCGCGACTTGGAGGTGTCGGGGCGACCCGTGACGCTGGTGTGGATGCGGAGGCGCATGGTGTGCGGCAACTGCGCCAGCCGATGGCTTGAGGAGCACCCCGGGTTCGACGGGCGGTTGACCCGGCGCCTGGCGCATCGTCTGGTCGCGGACGCGCAGGTGATGACGATCGAGCACCGCAGCAGCGCAGCGCTGTCGGTGTTTTTGATGTCACAACCACACCGCTGGCGCAGAGGAGTCAAAGTCGTCGTCACCGACGGGTCACGCGCCTACAAGGCCTCCGTGGACGCCTGTTTGCCCCACGCCCGCCACATGTTGGACCGCTTCGGTGTGATCAGATGGTTCTGTGCGGGACTCACCGCGGTCCGCCGCGACATCCAACGCCGCCAGCCCGACCTGCGAGCCGACATCGACCGACTCCGCCGAGTCACCACAACCCAAGCTGTCCCCGTTCCATCACCCGAAAGAGGATCAACCGAATCGCTGCGACAACGCCTCGTGGCCGCCCTCGACGAGATCACCAGACTCAACGCCGACAACCACCAGATCCGAGAACACCTCGCCCAACAACTCGGCCACCAGCGCCACAACCGCATCCCCGACCCGTCAACGACATGTCTCCCACACGAAACCCAAGCTCCGAACCACCACAGCGCCAAGCCCTCCAGATAAGCACCAACAACCTCCTGCAAGTGCTCAGAAGAACCGCCCACGGGTTCACCAACCCACGCAACTTCGAGGCCCGAGATATCCTTATAACATGACCCTCAACCGGTGCCAGCAACCCTCAATCCCACGTTTGCGCGAAGGGCCAAAATGAACGACCCGACCCCAACACCCACAAGCGGCCCCACCGAGTTGCAGCCAGCCCCACCAGGACGTCGCTTCGTAGCACGCCTGTTGGACTTCTTGATCTACCTCGCCGTGCCCGCCGGCCTTCTGATCGGCCTGTGGATGCTGCTCGGAAACCTCTTCCTTCACCGAACCGCCGACAGCATCGAGGGCATCGTCGAGAGCGACCATGCAGGAGAAGCCGTCGTGCGAACCTCGGACACGATCATAGAATCCTTCTTCGCGTACCTGGTCATGATTGGTGTCGCGGTCATCGGGATCGTGATAATCATCGTCGTCCACATCGTCTCAGAAGTCGCCACACCGAAACGCACCGGCCAGACCAGCGGCAAGAAATGGATGGGCTTACGCCTCGTGGCCGACAACCCCACAGCACCGCTGAGGGCCGGGCAACTGCTTGGACGGTGGGCGGTCCTGCACGTCGCACCGTTCGCCGTCATGGGGGTCATGCTGCCCGCAGGCGCCACCACAGCGAGATTTCTAGCCGTAGTAGGCCTTGCGGCGTTGGCCGCACCGATCTGGTTCACCACAGACAGACGAGGCTTGCACGACCGCCTCGTCGGCACAAAGGTCATCGACGTGAGGGGGTTACCGATAGATCACCCGATGCACCCTCACAGCCGTACCTAGGCGCGCAAGGCGAACTGTTAGGTAGCGCTCGGTGGCGGGATGGGAGGACGGAACCAGGCGGTGCCTCGCAGTGAGCATCTCTGTTTCGGCCCGGTCGAGTCCGTCGACGCCGATGGCCTGTGCACCCGACGCCTCGAGAGGCCCGAGATGCGACCCAGTCACGGGCCTCGCCGACCGGGGGGTCCCTGTCTTGTTGTCAAGTCTTTCTAGGCGGCTTGGGGCAGGTTCTGAGGTTGGGGTGCTTGGTAGGGGGTTTGGGTTTTGAGCATGGCGAGGATGATGTTGCAGCGGCGTCGGGCGACGCAGATCACGGCGGCGTTGTGGTGTTTGCCTTGTGAGCGTTTGCGTTGGTGGTAGGCGCGGGCGTCGGGGTCGTGCTGGGTGGCGACGAAGGCGGCGGTGAACATGGCGTTTTTGAGGCGGTGGTTGCCGCCTCGGGGTTTGCGGGACACGGCGCTGCGTCCGGATTGCCAGTCGACGGGGGCGAGCCCGGCGTAGGAGGCGAGGCGGCTGCCGTCGGCGAATCGGTGGGGGTCGCCGATCTCAGCGAGGGTCCGGGCGCCGGTTCGCGGGCCGAACCCGTACAGGTTGGCGAGGACTTTTCCCAGCGGGTGGCCCATGAACGCTTCCTCGATGTCGGCGGCGAGGTGGTCGCGGCGAGCGCAGATCCGGTCCAAGTCGGCGGCGAACTCGGTGATGGTGTCGCCCAGGTCGCCTCAGCTGTGACGGTGACGCTCTGCGCGTCCAGCGTGCCCCAGATGGCGTCGGTGAGCCGGTCCGCTGTTCGGGGGGAGCGTTTGGCGATGCGGGTGCGTATTCGGGCGCGTCCGGCGGTTCTGAGCGCTGTGGGGGTGCTCCAGCGGGCTAGGGCGTCTCGTGCGTCGCCGCTGGAGGACAGCTTGTCCCCACGGCGCGCTCCAGCGCAGGCGACACGGCCAACAGGGCGTCTCTGAGGGCGGTTGGCGGCTCTGGTGGCGTCCGCGGCGAGGTCGGCGTCTCGGCCGTTGAGGATCCGCAGCCTCACCAGCAGCTCGTCGCTGGGTGTCGTCCAGCTCAACCGGTCGGCGTTGTGCCTGGCGTAGTCGGCGAGCACCAGAGCATCTTTGGGCTCGGTCTTGGCCGCCCCCGCGTAGAGGTCGGCGGCGCGGCGCATGGCCAGCCCGGTCACATAGGCGGTCGCCAGATGACGCTTGGCGGCTATCTCCATCAGCAGCGCCGCAGCCGAGCTGGTCGTGTCGATGACGAGAGCCACCCTGCCATGTGTGGCGTCGTCGTCGATGAGCCAGCCGATCGCCGTCTCGTCGTTGGGCACCGCCCGCGACAGCACCTCGGTGCCGGCAGCGCTCACCGCGCAGGCGTAGTGGTCGCCTTTGGCTATGTCGACGCCGACGAACACCTCGGTGTCGACGCAGTCGGGTTCTTGCATGGCGGGACTCCTTGGGTCTGGGAACATTCTTGCTTGGATGCTCCTGGTGCCTGCGTCTCAACCACTTTACGTCCAGCCCCGAGGGGCATGTCCCTGTCAGAGGTCCCAGGCACCCGACCGTGACGGGCGGCAACACCCCCGGGCCATTGATGTGACAGGGGGCTACAGCCCTACCCGCCGCGGCGAGCAACCAGCCCCGACACTGCCACGCCAGAGCCGCTCAACAAGGTAAAGGGGGTGGCTGAAGGTCCCTGAGCAGGGATCCGATCCGTGTTCAGTTCCGAGTGCTGTACGACCGTTGTGACCGGTCGATCAGTCGATTGCCGAGTCGAGCCCGAATGCCCTCTCGACGGTGGTGATGGTGTGCTCGTCGCGCAGTTTGCAGACGGTGACTCGTGAGGCGAAGAGCCCCTTCTCCCACACGGCTTGGTCGATGGGCCGTGTAGCGAGCCACTCGACCGGCACGACCTTCTCGGTCACTTCGGGGTGGTCTGAAGCCGCTCTTTCCGACCACTCGGTGCTTAGCTCTGGTTGATCACCCGCATATCATGAGTTGTCCGTTGATATCGACTTTGGCATGGCGTGCGGGATCATCTCGCCGGTGACTCGGCCGATGCCGACGTAGCCGGCTCCGCTCACGTATGCGAACACGCGCTTTCCCGGCGTGAGGTTCCGCAGCGGCTTCCAGTACCACGCCGCCGCCTGCGTTGAGGAGCCCGTACTTGCTCGCTATCGCCCAGCGGTCGGTCTGACCGGCTCGGCCGAGCACCATGTAGAAGTCCCGGCCGTTCCACGGCCGACTCTTGCGGCGCGATGGTCGGACGGCCTTGTCTTCGGTCTGTTGCGGATCGAGTAGCCACGTACGGGCGAGGTAGTCTCGGCCGTCGTCGCTGAAGTGGCGGAAGACGGCGTTGATGGGAACGCCGTAGAACTCTGCGAGGAACTCGACGATGCGATCAGACGCCGGGTCGAGCTCGGACGCGATGATCGTGAACTGCTGCTCGGCATTGACGACATCCGGTAGCGGGCTGTCGAATCGCTCGGCGAAAGCCTTGCCCTGCGAAGCAGTCGACGGGTGAGCGACAGGCACCGAATGCCGGTAGCAAGTGTGTAACTGTTGTCAGGACTGCACGGTGGTGGGTTTGCGTCCAGAGATGTTGCCAAAGGGCCTTCGAAGCGCCATACTTCTCGTTGTGAACCTGCGCCCAGCCTCCGACCCGGTAGTACTCGGCAGCTAGCGCACGTACGCGAAACCACAGCCGTTCGTGCGCCTCGACCTCCCGGAAGGGAGGTCGTTTCGTGTTTTCGGCGCATACTTCAATAACAACCAGCAGACATGCGGGATGAACCAATGAACAACAAGCAGCAGATGTGTGGCGGAGTGGCCTTGGTGAAGGCCCTTGAACGCGCGGGAGTTGAAGTGATGTTCGGCTTGCCCGGTGGCGCCATTCTTCCCGTTTACGACCCGATCATCGACAGTTCGATTCGCCATATCCTCGTGCGCCACGAGCAGGGGGCCGGCCACATGGCCGAGGGCTATGCCCATGCCACGGGAAGACCCGGCGTGGTCATGGTCACCAGTGGTCCGGCAGCTACCAACGTTGTCACTCCGCTATGCGACGCCTTCCTCGACTCGGTTCCGATGGTCTGCATCACCGGACAAGTCCCCTACGCGGCGATCGGGACCGACGCCTTCCAAGAATGCGACACGACCGGCATCACCATGGCGGTCACAAAACACAACTTCTTGGTCACCGAAGCCCAGGACATTCCGCGAACCATCCGCGCCGCCTTCCACATCGCCACAACCGGGCGCCCTGGCCCGGTGCTCGTCGATATTCCCAAAGACATCGTCGATCCTGCCAACCCACGTTCGGAGATGACCTGGTATGAAGCAAGCGACACCGACATGGACCTCCCCGGTTATCACCCGATCACCCAAGGCGATCCTGAGCTGATCCGAGCAGCGGCGGAAATGATCAGCAAGGCGCAACGACCCGTGCTCTATGTGGGCGGGGGGATCCTCAAATCCCGTGCCGCCGAAGCGCTGCTGGAACTCGCGGAAATGGTTCAAATACCAGTGGTCACCACATTGATGGCCCGTGGTGCCTTCCCCGACAGTCATGACCTGTGCTTGGGCATGCCGGGAATGCACGGCAATTTCACCGCTGTCACGGCCATGCAACGGTCTGATCTGCTGATCTCGCTGGGTGCCCGCTTCGACGACCGGGTCACCGGCAAACTCGACGGGTTCGCTCCCGATGCCAAGATCATTCACGTTGATATCGACCCGGCCGAACTGGGCAAGGTTCGCCAAGTCGACATCGGGATTCAAGGTGACTGCCGACTCGTCATCGAAGACCTCATCACGGCAATGCGTGAGATCGGGGGTACGGACGCGCAAACAGATCGCAGAGAGTGGCGGTCAACTATCTCGGGTTGGCAAGAGAAGTTTCCGCTCGTCTATGAGCAGTCTGAGCTAGGTGAACGACTCAAGCCGCAATACGTGCTCGAGGAACTGCGCGACAACAACCCAGCGGACACCATCGTCACCTCAGGTGTGGGTCAGCATCAGATGTACGCCAGCCAGTATTGGCGCTTCGATTACCCCTACACCTGGATCAACTCCGGCGGACTGGGCACGATGGGTTTCTCCATCCCCGCGGCCATAGGCGCCAAGGTCGGCAAACCCGACCGCCGTGTGTGGGCTGTGGACGGCGACGGCTGTTTTCAAATGACCGCACAGGAACTCGTCACCGCCTCGGTCGAAGACATCCCGATCAAGGTCGCTCTGCTCAACAACTCGTATCTGGGCATGGTCCGCCAGTGGCAGGAGATGTTCTACGACGAGCGGTACAGCGAGGTGTACCTTTCCGAGCAGACCCCCGACTACGTCAAATGGGCTGAAGCGATGGGTTGCGTCGGTATCCGGGTGGAATCCCCCGAAGAAGTCGCACCGGCCATCACCAAGGCCAACGAAATCAACGACCGTCCGGTCGTGGTCGAGTTCCGTACAGATCCCCGTGAGAACGTCTTCCCCATGGTTCCGGCGGGCAAAACCAACTCTGAACTCGTGGTTGACCCGAGCCAGCAGGGGTTGGAGCGATGAGCCATCCAGACCGGTTCCATACGATCGTCACGACCGTCGAGAACAAACCTGGCGTTCTGGCCCGCGTGTCGGGGCTTTTTGCACGCCGAGGTTTCAATATTGAATCGTTGGCCGTGGCACCAACCGACGATGAGCGCTTCAGCCGCATCACCTTCACGGTTGATGTCGAATCAGCGCCTCTTGAACAGGTCGTCAAGCAGCTCAACAAGCTCATCAATGTGGTTGAGATCCAGGAGTTGCCGCCAGAGGACTGCGTATCGAGAGAGTTGATGTTGGTGACCGTTGCTGCTGAGGCGCACAACCGTCGAGAACTGATGGAACTCATTGATGACTGGCGGGCGTACGTATTGGCAGAAAACACCGAGAGAATAATGTTGTCGTTCTCAGCTCGTACGGCTCGGCTGGATGAGTTCGAGGAATGTCTGCGACCCTTCGGGATTGTGGAACTTCAGCGAACCGGACGGGTTGCGCTCCCAGCGCTCGACTGACCGAACACAGAGAAACAAACACCGAACACAAAGAGAGGTTTCGCGGTGGCGAACATCTACTACGAAAAAGACGTTGATCATTCTCAGATCCTCAACCGAAAGGTTGCGGTACTTGGATACGGCTCGCAGGGGCACGCCCATGCACTCAACCTGAAAGAGTCGGGGGTCGACGTGAGGGTCGGCCTTCGTGAGGGCTCATCGTCGGTTGCCAAAGCGCAAGCTGCTGGACTCGATGTGCGTTCCATTGCTGACGCATGTGCTGAAGCGGATGTGGTCATGATGCTCATGCCCGACACCGAAATGGCCGCTATCTACGAAGCACACGTCGCCCCGAATCTTGGCGAAGGCGACGCATTGTTCTTTGCCCACGGATTCAACATCCGCTTCGATCTGATCGAACCCGCTGCCAACCTCGATGTATGCATGGTCGCCCCCAAAGGCCCGGGCCATCTGGTGCGCCGCACTTACAGCGAAGGCGGCGGAGTGCCGTGCCTCATTGCTGTTGAACAAGACGCCAGCGGTTCGGCCAAGGAACTTGCTTTGGCGTATGCGGATGCCATCGGCGGTGCCCGGGCAGGGGTGATCGAAACCACCTTCACCGAAGAGACCGAGACCGACCTGTTCGGTGAGCAGGCCGTGCTATGCGGCGGTACGACACGGCTGGTGCAGGCCGGTTTTGAGACCCTGATCGAGGCTGGTTACCAACCTGAGGTTGCCTACTTCGAGTGTCTCCATGAACTGAAGCTCATCGTCGACTTGATGTATGAGGAGGGAATCGCGGGCATGCGCTACTCAGTGTCTGACACAGCTGAGTGGGGTGATCTGAGCTGCGGTCCGAAGGTCATCGACGACAGCGTCAAAGCCACCATGAAGACGCTCCTCACCGAGATCCAGGACGGAACCTTTGCTGCCAACTGGGTGGCCGAGAGCCGCTCCGGACGCAGCAACTTCCTCGCCTTGGAGCAGGCAGGACACGATCACCCGATCGAAGTTGTGGGCAAGGAACTTCGCGCCATGATGCCGTGGATCTCTGCCGGCAAGCAGTCAGTCGCCGAAACCTCCGGCGGCCAGGGCATGGCCTGAGCCATCCCCGAAGCCCGCCGGCGAGGCTACCGGCGGCGAATCAGGGAAACAGGCCTTGCAGTAGTTTGTAGACGATCTGCGCGCAGAAGTAGAGCACGGTCCCCGGGAACCCCCAGAAGACAGCCCAACCCAACCAGCGAATCCACCTGGGCCGGTCCGCGAAGCGGCGATGGTGGTACGCGGCTTCGAGGGCCTGGATCTCTTCGTCAGGCTCGACTGCGTAGCTCAACAGTTCACGTGCATCCTCGGCGACTTCGTCGCGCACAACGACCCGAAACCCCGGGTCAGTCACAAGATGAGGAGCGACCGAGTGAGCGGGGTCCGCCATCACCGCTCCTTCCAGACCTGCGTCTGTAAGCATGGCCACTGCCAAATCAGCGTCGAACTTCGAGTTGTACTCCCCGACGATGCTCATGCCCGATAGTGGTTCCATCCTCAGAAGTCTGGCACCGCAGCATCGCAAAGCGGCACCTGACCATCGGAGATGTTGTAGATTCCGGCGATCTGATGACTATCGTCACCTCAGATGACCACGGCTATCAGAGTCCGCGAGCTCACCAAGTCTTATGGGAATCTGCGTGCCGTCGATGGCATCAGCTTTGACGTCGCTGAGGGCGAGGTCTTGGCGATTTTGGGCCCCAACGGTGCGGGCAAGACAACCACCGTTGAGATTCTCGAAGGTCACCGCAGCCGTGACGGCGGCGATGTGTCGGTTTTGGGAACTGATCCTGATCGAGGTGGACCCCGTTTTCGGGACCGCATCGGGATCGTGTTGCAGGCTGCTGGGGTTGACCGCGAATTGTCGACTCGTGAGGCACTTGAGCTTTACGGTGCGGCGTACTCGAACCCGAGATCGATCGATGAACTGATCGAACTTGTGGAGTTGACAGACAAGGCCGACGATCGGATTGTTTCGCTTTCTGGCGGGCAGCGTCGCCGGGTGGACTTGGCTCTTGGTTTGATCGGCAATCCCGAACTGATCTTTCTTGACGAGCCAACCACGGGGTTCGATCCGCGTGCGCGCCGTCGCAGTTGGGATGTCATCTCCAATTTGACTTCGCTCGGCAACACGATCGTGTTGACCACGCATTATCTCGACGAAGCCGAGTACTTGGCTGATCGGGTAGCGGTGATGTCGAAGGGACAGATCGTTGCCGACGGTACGCCAGCGGAACTTCGCAAAACCGTACAGTCCGACACCAAGATTGCCTTCGACCTGCCCCGGCTCGACGAGCCTTTGCTGGGGTTGTTCGAGCCGCTGGCCGGTCAGGGCCGGGGTCGAGGACGCCGGGTCGAGATCCTGACTCCTGCTCCCACTGCCGATCTCGCTCACGTAACGAGTTGGGCCATGCAACAGGGAATTGAACTCGACGGCCTAACCGTCGAATCTGCCGATTTGGAGGATGTGTACTTGAGTCTCGTGGGCGAAGACGAAGAACCCGAAGATTCCGAGGCGCGCTGATGGGTGAGCGTCTTGGTCCGGGTCGCGTTTCGCTTGTTGTGCGGCATATCCGTGCCCAGAACAGGATCTTCTGGAGGGTGCCGATTGGCGCCTTCTTCGCGCTCTTCCTGCCAGTGATGATGCTGGTGTTGTTTGTTGCCTTGTTCGGTTCGGATACCTACACCACCGAGTACGGCGAGGTATCACGGGCACAGTTCTACACGCCTGCTTTGGCAGTGTTCGCGGTCGCCAGCGCGACTTTCACGAACCTTGCCATCAATCTGTCGATCCGACGCGATGAAGGGATTTTGCGGAGGGTCCGAGGCACGCCGCTGCCTCGGTGGATCTATTTGGCAGGCGTTATTGGTTCATCGGTCTATATGGCTTTGCTGGGCACTGTGGCGGTGGTGACGCTCGGAGTGGTGGCCTACGGCGTCAACATCGAAATGGCGAAGGTTCCGGCGATGCTGGTGGCGCTCGTGTTGGGTGCGACGGCGTTCGCGACTTGGGGTGTTGCGATGGCGGCTCTCGCCCGAAGTGCTGCGGCAGCGCCTGCGGTGGCCAACGCAGTGATCCTGCCGATGGCGTTCGTGTCCAACGTCTTTGTCTCATTCGAGGGTGAAGCTCCAGCATGGCTGCTGTTGGTCGGTGACACTTTCCCGCTACGCCACTTCGTGATCTCCTTCGGCGAAGCCATGAGTCCCTTCAGCGAGGCACCTGCTTTCCTTCCAGAACGTCTGGCTGTGCTGGTGGCGTGGACTGTTGTCGGGGCATTGGTTGCCTGGCGCAAGTTTCGTTGGGAACCAGCCGTCGGTGCTTCCTCAACCCGCAGCCGCCGCGGGAATCGGTGAGCCCAAACCTCGGCAGCATTCGACGCATGAGTCTCTTCAGTAACCTCACGCCAACGTTGTACGCACTTTGGGATGTCCGTTACTTTTACCGGACAGACTTGTAGCGACGACAAGGAGCAGGCAGTGCTCAGCAAATTCGACGATTACCCGATCCACCAGACGCCGGAACCCATCGCCCATCCGGCGAGCAGCGACAAGGACACCTACGAGCGCTACTGGTTCAACGGTTACTCAACAACCGGTGACATGTACCTCGGCATAGGAACCGCGCTCTACCCCCATCTCAGCATCCAGGACTGCGGGATTTCTATTGTCTATGAGGGGCGTCAGTATGCCTTCCACGCATCGGCTCGCGCCGGCGCAGAACCCAGCGAGATGCGGGTCGGGCCGTTCAATCTCCAGATCGTCGATCCGATGCGGTCTTGTCGGGTGACACTTGATCGCAACGACACAGATTTCGCTTGTGACCTGCTGTTTGAGGGACGCACAGGCAATGTGGAAGAACCTCGTCACCATTTCGGAACCGGCCTTCGCAAGAGCATGGACACCACCCGTTTCGCTCAGCTCGGGCATTGGAGCGGTTGGATCGAGTTCGGCGGACAAAGGCTGGATCTCGAACGCTCCCAAACCTGGGGAACAAAAGACCGTTCATGGGGCATCCGACCTCTGATCGGCGGCGATACCCGCGGAGCACCGCAACCTCCGCGAGAAGGAGGGATCTTCTTCCTGTGGGCACCGATCAATTTCGAGGACATGTGCATCCACTATCAACTCTTCGAAGACTTCAAGGGGCGCCCGCTCTTCAACGTCGGAGCGATTCTGCCGGTCTACGAATCGCCCGCCGACATTCCGGGTGTTGAGGATGATGCCGCAAACGACATGCGCAACCTTGAGCACAAACTCACATTCAAATCAGGCATCCGGATGGTGAACGATGCCACCATCGCCATGACCTCGATTGATGATGGAACCCGCCACGAAGTGCACCTTGAGCCGATTTTCACCTTTCGCATGAAGGGCATTGGTTACATGCATCCCAAATGGGTGCACGGCCAGTGGCATGGCGAGTTGGAGATGGAGAGCGAGTCGTGGTCGCTTGATGGAGTAGATGAGATGGCATATGAGAATCAGCATGTCCAGCACCTCGTCTGGGCGGACTACGGCGACCGGCGCGGAATCGGCGTGCTTGAGCAAGTAATGCTCGGCCCATACCGCCCCTACGGACTTGAAGGCGGCTGGCAAGCCCCTTCCTACGACTGATTCTCCGTTTCCGACTCGCGCCCCCGAAATCTGCGCGTTCAGCTACATCTAGTGTGGTTAATCGCGCAGATTTGGCGGGATTCAGCGGGGCTGGTTCAGCTTGCGGGGTCGATGAGACGGAACGCTTCGGCATACCGCACGCCTCCGCGGCGGCCATGATCTCGTGCTTCGCGCAGTATCCGTTGGCGAAACTCCTGTGCTTGAGTGCCGTCGTCGTCGGCGTCGATCTCCATGGTGGTTTCGAATTGAGACTCGTGAGCGAGTAGCGCCGAGACCTTGGCGTCGAGATGCGATTGCTCGACAGCTTCGAGGTGGTTGGGTTCCTCGCACTCAAACAGCAGCAGCGCCGCCGGCCGATGATGGGCGACGCCATGCTCGCGGTGGTAGTGGGGGTCGCGGGCGGCGACCACCGAGTCAACGGTCAGCCAGCCGGCGGCCCGATGATCGGGGTGAATCCGCCAGCGCTGCCACGGGTCGTGTCCCAACACCACCTCAGGTTGCAGCTCACGGATGATGCGGCTGAGGTGGCTGCGCCGCTCGACGGTGTGGTCGAGTTCGCCGTCTTCGGCTCCCAGGAAGCGCACTTCGCCGGTGGCCCCGAGTCGGCGGGCGGCTTCTTGCTGTTCGGTTTGTCGGCGGGCTGTGAGCGCAGCTGTGTCGGCGTCGACGTCCCAGGTGCCCTTGCTCCCGTCGGTACAGATCAGCAGATGAACTGTCGCCCCAGCCTCGGCCCACTTGGCCAGCGTGGCTCCGCACTCGAACTCCACGTCGTCTGGATGCGCGGCGACCGCTAGTGCGGAGGTGGGTGGTGGAAGGTCGATACGCATGGCTCGGCACCTAGCAGGTGGTGGGGGCGTGGTCGCGTGTTGGGTTGATCAGGCGTGATGGCAGATCAGCGGGGTTGTCCACATCCCAAGCCAAAGAAGCATCGTCGATCTCGGTGAAGTCGAGTCCCAACCGAGCCGATTCGGCACGGTGCTTTGCGAACGAGCCGAGGCCATAGGCGAAAGTGAAACCCGTGTTGGTAGGCAAACTCATCACATTGGAGCCGTCACGGTGTCGATCAGGAGCTATCGCTACTCCGGTACCGGTCACGACCCGTAGGTCCGACGCGTATGGCAGATCGGCGTGGGCGATGATGATCCGTGACGCCCCTGCGTCGGCCGCGACCGCGGCGGCCACTGTCATGGCACTGTTGAGTCCGTTCACGCCGACCGCGCAGCTTGAGGTTCCGAGCGCTTGTGCCCAGTTCGCCACCTCGTCGTCGTCGGTGACCACCCAGACCGGCAAGTCATGCGCGGCAGCTACCACAGTCTCTGCCATTCGGCGCATCAGCGCCTTGCGCGCTTGCGTGTCGAGTGAGGAGGCAAGACGGCTTTTGGCATCGTCGAACGAGCGGATCGGCACCAACACAATCGTGTCGTTCGCTGCAGGTTCGCTCAGAGCCACGATTTTGTGAGTCTACGGTTCCTTGTCACCCGGTCTTGCACGCGAGTCGGTTGGGGTTTGGTTTGCTGGCCTAGGGTGACGGCATGGAAATGCAAGTTGCCGTTGTGGGAGCAGGATCCTGGGGGACCACAGTCGCCCATCTGAGCGCCCACAATGTTGCGACAACCCTGTACAGCCGCCGTGAAGAAGTAGCGGAGGCCATCAATACTCGCCATGAGAACCCGCGGTACTTGCCCGGATACCAACTCCACCCGTCTCTGCGCTCCTCAAGCGATCTGGCCGCGGTGGTGTCTGCGGCTGATGTGTTGGTGATGGGAGTGCCGTCGGCGGGGTTTCGTGACACGCTCAAAGAGCTGCGCCCGAGCCTTCGACCCTGGGTGCCGGTCGTGTCACTGGCGAAGGGTCTGGAACTCTCAACCCGCCAGCGGATGACCCAAGTAGCCGAAGACGAATTGCCCGGCCACCCCGTCGGCGTGCTTACCGGCCCCAACCTCGCCAAAGAAATCCTGGCAGGCGACGCCGCGGCCGCGGTCATCGCCTTTGACGACGAAACCATCGCCCAACGCCTCCAAGACGTGTTCTCCACGGACCTGTTCAGGGTGTACACCAACACAGATGTGCTCGGCTGTGAGATCGGCGGTGCATTGAAGAACGTGATCGCGCTCGCCGCGGGGATGGCCGATGGACTCGGCACCGGAGACAACACCCGGGCCGCGGTGATAACCCGTGGTCTTGCTGAGTTGACTCGGCTGGGCGTGGCGATGGGTGGCGAACCTGCCACCTTCGCCGGTCTTGCCGGAATGGGAGACCTACTTGCTACTTGCATGAGTCCGCAGAGCCGGAATCGCCATGTGGGAGAACAACTCGGACGGGGTCGTTCGCTTGACGACATCAACGCGGAGATGGACCAGGTGGCCGAAGGCGTCAAATCAGCGACAGTAGTGCTTGAACTCGCCGCCGAATACGACGTGTACATGCCGATCTCCCAGGAGGTGCACGCGTGTGTCCAGGGCCTCAAAGGTGCAGATGACGCATACCGAGGCCTCATCGAACGAGAGATAACCCGCGAGTAGCGGTGAGGCTCAGGTGGGGAATGTGGGGCCGGTTGGCTCGACGGGCTCGGGGTGCCAATAGTGAGCCCCCTCCGCTTGAGGGGGCGGTAATTGGTGACCTCGAAGGTCCGGTAGCAGTTCTTGATGAACGTGGCCGGCTACAAATGATCGATCGCAGATGGTCGTTCGAATGGGGGGTCGGTGTCGGGGATCGTTGGCGTGTGGCGCATACCACCACCGGTCCTCGTCGGCACCGGATCGACGACGCACCGGTCTACGAGACTCGGTTACGGGTGCCCGCAGGTGACGTTGTCCACCGTGTGGCGGTCGCCAACGACGGGGTCAGCAGAGCTGTCGTCGTCGAGTTTGAGAACGCGTCCTCTGATGCTGTTGCGGTTGCGCTCGTGGGCCGTGCTTACGGCGTTGAACTGGCAGCCACCCGCGATGCCGTCAGTCTTGGCGGTCAGGTGTGGATCCAGCCCGAGCGTCAAGCGGGGGGAGTGGTAGCAGTCTGTGGCGCACAGGACCCTTGGTCGGAAATCTCCCGAGACCCACCCACAGCCCCGGTCTCGGCTCGCGGCACAGAGGTAGCGGCGGGTCTGGTGATGACGTTGCCGCATCGTCAAACCGTCACGTTCCAAGTGGCGATTGAAGGCGACCCGCCGCAACAACCAGCCACCCCAGCCGAGATTGCCTCGGGATGGCGGGCCGTCACCGCCGATGCGCTGACCGTCGATGTCGCAGACGATGATCTCGGCACAGCCTGGCGGCGGATCCTTGGTGACCTTGTCGTACAAGCAGGATCCGACGATCCCCGCAGCGCTGCCGAAGCCGCCCCGATTCTCGACATTGCCGGCCTCGACCGTGAAGCCGATAGGGCACGGACCGCAGTAGTTTCGTCCGCGGAGGCCGGACTTCTCAGTGGCGAAGCAGCCGTGGCTGCGTTGCGATCATTGGCCTCTCGGGAACTGCGAATCGGAAAAATCTCCGGTCTTGACGAACTCGCCGATGTGTTGGTAGCCGGCGCTTCGGCCTCGCTTGACTCTGAAACTGCGTCCCAGCTGGCTTGGGCTTTGGAAGCCAACGCACCGCGCTCCGCAGCCGCCGCAATCCGGCTTGCCGCCTCAGTTGATCCGGATGTCGGGTATCAGCCTTCGACGCCGGCTGCGCTGGCGGCAGATCGCGTCTTGAGCACATTGGTTGACGATTCGCGCCTCAACCACATTGACCTGCTTCCCGAAATACCGCCTGAGTGGTTCGGCCGACCCGTTGATGTACGCGGCTTCGGTACCGTCTGGGGGCGCATCTCGTTCAGCGTGCGTTGGCATGGCCGTCGGCCCGCTCTGCTTTGGGAACGAACCGGTAGCCACGACCGAGTCGAACTGCGCTGCGGAGGCATCGACCCTTCATGGTCCACCGTCGAACGCCAAGGCGAGACCTTGCTCGCAGAGCCCTTTTGGGCGCCGCGTGAGTAGTCCAGCCATACCACACAGGGTGATGGTTCAGGTCTCGGTTGCGGGTCGGTTAGGGTGCAATTGATGGTTGCCACCACTAGGCCGCTGCGCCCGTCGATCAAAAACAAAGCTCCGGGATTACGGCTCGAAAAAGACTTGTGGGCGGCCGGCAACCAGGTAGTTGCGGGTATCGATGAGGTCGGGCGCGGATCATGGGCCGGTCCGCTCACTCTTGCCGCGGTTGTAGTACCTCAGGGCAGACGGCTCTACAAGGTGCGCGACTCCAAGATGCTCACCGAACCCGAGCGTGAGGTGATGCACGATCGAATTCTGGACTGGGCTAGCCGGGTTTCTGTGGCGCACGCCAGCCAACAAGAATGCGATGAACTTGGCATGTCGGCTGCGCAGAAGCTCGCCGCGCAACGTGCCCTGAACGGTCTCGGTGAGCCGGTTGACCATGTCCTCGTTGACGGAAATTGGGACTTTGTGGAGTCTGTCCCGACCACCAAGGTCGTCAAGGGCGACGCGCTGAGCCTGTCTATTGCGGCCGCTTCGATCGTGGCGAAGGTCACCCGTGATCGCATCATGAGTGACTGGGACCGGTACTATCCGGCGTTCGGATTTGCCAGCAACAAGGGTTATCCCTGCCCCCGTCACAAGGCTGCGCTTGCGGCGTTCGGACCGACATCGGTGCATCGGCGCAGCTGGGTGTTCATGGATGACCTGCGTTGGACTGCCGTGCCTCGCACCGTCGAAGACGACCCCCAGTTGGGCCTCTTCTGATCCGTCTTCCGCTCAGCCCCGCCCAACCCGGGTAACCTGCTGACGCAATGGGACAACCGGTCACCTTCATCCGCTCCAGTTCGCCTCAGCCCGGAGTCGTGCGTTTTGAACTCAACCGCAGCCTCACCGGTATGGGCCACGAGCGCTATGCCGCTGACGACGAGATTCTGGGCGACCGCCCCCCTGACGTGTTGGCTCGACGCATCTTCGAGTTGGGCAACGTGTCGTCGATCCACATGTACAGTTCGATGGTGACCATCACGTTTGCCACGACCGAGCAAAGTGACCTGGAGTCGGTGGTGAGTGATCTGTTCACCTATTACGTGCCTGGTGTTGAGATCCCCGATGACGAAGAACTCATTGCCATGGTCCCCGGCTGATCGACGTCCGATTCGCTTCGGTAACTATGTGGCCTTCGGTAACTATGTGGCCTTCGGTAACTATGTGGCCTTCGGTAACTATGTGGCCTTCGGTAACTATGTGATGTGTGCCCAGCGTCGAATCCAGGCGTGCATGGCTATGCCCGCGGCGACCCCTGCGTTGATCGATCGGGTGGACCCGTACTGAGCTATTGAACACACTTGCTCGGCGGCTTGGTGAGCAGCGGGGGAGAGGCCGGGGCCTTCCTGGCCGAACAGCAGCACACAGCGCTGTGGTAGCTCGGTGTTCTCGATGGGGATCGAGCCGGGCAGGTTGTCGATGCCGATGATGGGCAGGGCTTCTGTTGCGGCCCAAGCGACCAGATCGCCGATCGTTTCGTGGTGTGTGATGTGTTGGTAGACGTCGGTCATCATCGCCCCTCGGCGGTTCCATTTGCGCTTGCCGACAATGTGGACTTCCGCGGCAAGGAAGGCGTTGGCGGTACGCACGACCGTTCCGATATTGCGGTCGTGCTCCCAGTTCTCTACGGCGACATGAAAACCGTGGCGACGCTGGTCGAGATCTTTTACGATCGCCTCTACCGACCAGTAGCGGTATTGGTCGATGACATTGCGCCTGTCTCCGTCGGCTAACAGTTCTGGATCGAGCCGCTCATCATCGGGCCAAGGCCCCTCGAAGGGTCCCACCCCCGTCTCTTGTTGTCCCCCAACTTCAACCACGATTGACGGTCCTTCGATAGTCGCTACTGATTCGTTACCAATTGTTGTCAAGTTAGTAGCAAACCTCGGTGACCGGAGCAGGGTCGGGTCAGTCGAGCAGAGGGTCGGAGCGAACTGGTTGAGGGGATAGGTATCGAGGTCGATCAGGTCTTCGAGGGCGCAGGTCACTTGATCACTGCTCCGAGGGGGCAACCCAGTCCCCGTCGAGGCGCATGGACATGCCGGTGTCATCTTCGATGCGTTTGACGACATGCAGTTCGCCCACGTCGGTTCCGTAGCGTGCCGCGGCCTGATCGAACACTGCGTGCGCAGCGGCGGTCATGGGCAGATCCGTGTTCACGTTCTGGCCGAGTTCGGAAAGGAGGCCGAGGTCCTTGATACAGAGGTCAAGGGTGAAGGAGGGGTCGTAGTGCCCAGTGAAGACGCTCGGCGCGTCGTGGCGGACGACGAAGCTGTCACCGACGCTTTCTTTGATGGCATGCCACAGCGTTGCCAATTCAACGCCGTTCGCCATCCCCATAGCGAACCCCTCGCCGAGCGCTGCGGCAGAAATGAACCAGAGTTGGTTGGTTACGAGTTTCACGACGTTGCCGGAGCCCAAAGAACCACACGTGATCACCAAACCGAGGTTCTCCAACACTTTTGTCGCCTTGGCAACGGGTTCGGTTTCGCCGGAGATGAAGAGTGTCAGAGTGCCATTGCGAGCACCGACGACCGCGCCGGTCACAGGTGAATCGACCACCTGCACGCCCGGGGGTGCCTCGCCCGCTAGTTCGATGATGAGGTCCTTGCGGTTGGTGGTGAGATCAACCCAGATCGATCCTGGCTGCATCGCCGCGAGCGCCCCGTCTGCGCCGGCCATGACGGTTTCGACATGTCTGGGATGAGGCAGCGAAGTCAACAACAGGTCGACTTGGCCGGCGCATGTCGGCGCTGAACCTGCAGCGGTGGCACCAGCGGTGACAGCCTCGTCCAATGCCGAGTCGTCGATATCGAAGGCGACCACGTCGTAACCGGCGGCGATCAGGCGGCGGCACATCGGACCGCCCATGTTGCCGAGTCCTACGAAACCGACCCTCGGCAATTTGGTTTTTCGTGTACGTGTCAAGCCTTCACCCTTCTGAACGCAACGGGCGGTCTGTCATGCTGTCGACAATGGAATCCAGACGATTCCGTCGATGTGCTCGAAGTGGCTGTCGCCCGATAAGAGGTCGGCGCCGGTTTCCATGGCATGGGCGGCGATCCAGACATCGTTTGTCGGTATGGGGCAGCCCTTGGCTCGGAGGGTCGCCGCTATTCGGGAGTAGCGGTCGGCGGTGACCGAGCCCACGTCGACAAGGGTCGAATACGGGCTGTTGAGTATGGAACGCAGATCGGCGGCGTTCTGCTCGAAGCGCGTCCCGTGGCGGAATCCGTAGAGAAGCTCGCCGACGACGACGGCAGAAAACAACAACTCCTCGGCCTCCCTCACAATCTCTGCGACCTGCTCATGTCCTCGCATGAGCATGGAGTATGCGTTGGTGTCCAATAGGACCCTCACCCCCAGGCGTCCTCGTCAACGGTTTCGAGATCCTTGATGGCGGCTTCAAACTCGTCGGCCTCCTGTGCAGTCCAACTGCCGATCAGGTCGTCGAGGGACGACCCCACCGTCCAAGGCCGCTCAACATCCTCACTCAGCCCAGCGCCGCGTCGGAGCAGCTTCAGCGCAGCTTGATTGAGCGAGATCTTCTCACGAGCAGCGAGTCGGCGCATTGCCGCACTCAACTCATCGCCGAACCCCCGAACTGTGAGCTGGTCCATTCCTGCCTCCCTGTATGACTCACTAGTGACTCACTATACCTCAGAAAATGAGTCATCAACCGGCGCCGTCACAGAAGGCCGGTCGGGGCGGAGCGGGCAAGTCGAGCAGGGGGTCTGAGCGGCGGTGGTGTTGCGGGGCGTAGCCGGCTACCGCTTCAGGCCCGCCCTTGCCACCGCGGTTGCGTGGGCGGCTTGTTCGAGTGTGTCGTCGAGGGGTTCGAGTTCAAGGTTTGCGCCGGAGTGATCCAGCGCCCATCGCAGCACGGTGTCGGCCAGCCAGGGGTTCTTGGGCAATAGCGGCCCGTGGAGGTAAGTACCGATACGGCGGCCAGATACGGCGCCCTCAAAGCCGTCCTCGCCGTTGTTCCCGTGGCCTTTCTCGACTCGTCCCAACGGGGTGCACTCTGATCCCAGACGAGTACGACCGGCGTGGTTCTCATAGCCCACCACCGTGCCGGTTCGGCCGTCCAAGTTCACCGTGAGAACCACATCGCCGATAAGCCTGTCGGTTCCGGCGGTGGTTTCCAGATCCAGCAGACCCGTGCCGGCCATCTTTTGACCATTGGCGGCCACGTAACTGTGCCCCATGAGCTGATATCCGCCGCACACCGCCAGCACCGCGGCTCCGCCGTCGGCTACTCGCCTCAGAGAGTCGGCCTTGGCGACCAAGTCCTGGGCCACCAATAGCTGATCTCGGTCTTGGCCGCCGCCCAGGTAGTAGAGGTTGCAGTCGTCGGGTATTTCGTCACCGAGACCGACCTCGACCACCTCCAGCGTCAACCCCCGCCACTCCAATCGGCGCTGGAACACTGCAACGTTGCCCCGGTCTGCGTAGATGTTCAGATGGTCGGGGTACAGATGCCCAAGCCGCACCACCGGACGGTTCGTGCTCATTGGTCCTCCCAGAATTTCCCCACCAGCCCGCGGTTCGCGAGCACATGGCGAAAGTCCAACATCGCCGTGTAAGTGGGTAAGACGTACAAGCGCCCGTTGGGGCCGCAAGCTTGCAAAGCCATGTCGAAGGCGGCGGCGGATTCAGGCACCACCGACATCCTGGTTGAGTCTGCACCGGCGTAGCGGAACCGCAAAGCAAGGTCATGGGCCCGAGTTCCGCCCAGAGTGAGCGATGTGAGTCGGTCTTGATCCAACAGGAGTTCGTAGTCCACATCCCAAATCCAAGACACGTCCTGACCATCGGCGGTGCGGTCGTTGAGCAGGATCAGCAAATGCAGCGGATGGCTCTCGTTCAAGACCATGCGGAGGTTTTCGTTGGCTCCGGCGGGGTTCTTGGCCAACAGCGTGGTTACGCGCCTCTGCCCCACAGCGATGTGTTCTGCTCGCCCGAAAGCCGCGCCGCGCTTCCCCAGTGCTTCGGCGATGGTTTCGGGGGCCAGTCCGACAGCGAGAGCGGTTGCTGTTGCCGCAACAGCGTTGTAGGTGTTGGGTAGCCCAGGTAGACGCAGCGACACATCTATCGATCCGCCAGCGCTGGAGATGGCGACCCGCTGTCCGTCCATTCCCTGAAGCGCCACTGTGGTCGCACGCACCTCCGGTTGTGGTCGGCTGAGCCCGCACGACGGGCAACTCCACTGTCCGAGGTGGCCGATAGTGACCATCCGATAATGGAGCGGGGTGTCGCAGCGACGGCAGTTGGTGTTGTCCGCAGCATGTGAGAGGTGTTCTCTGCCGACATCTGGATCGTCGATCCCGTAGCAGACGGAGTTTGCGTGCTCGGCACCGATCTCAGCCAGTGCGGGATCATCCGCGTTGTAAACCAAGGTCGTGTCGGGGTCCAACTCGGCCACAACGGACCGCCACCTCTGCGCCAAGTGTTCAAGTTCGCCGTAGCGGTCGAGTTGATCGCGGAACAGGTTCATCAGGGTGACGACTTTCGGACGGGTTTGTTTCACCAACGCGCCTAGGGCGGCCTCGTCCACTTCGAACAGGGCGATGTCGGGGTTTTCGGCATGCATCAGAGCTGTAGCCACACCGCGTTCGAGGTTTGAACCAGCCGTGTTGGCCACAACCTGGGCACCGGAGGCATCGAGTGCTGAACGAATGAGTCGGGCAGTAGTGGTTTTCCCGTTCGTACCCGACAGAAGGATCACGCCATCTGGAATTGCCCTCGCCATCTCCGCGGTGGCTTGGGGGCGCAGGCGGTTGAGTAGCAGGCCCGGCAAGGTGGTCCCCCCGCCCCGACCAAGGCGACGTGACAGGCGACCGGCTGCGCGAGCGACTGTCGCAGCCAACCAGAGGGGTAGCGTCGGATACTTCATCAGGCAGCCATCAATGCTTTTGGTCCAGCGGATATGGGCGGTCAACGGTTATATCGGCCACTGGGGTCCTTCGCGGGAGGCGGTTCGCAGCCGAATCTACCCGCGTATAAGAGGGGCATTGCGGATCATCCGAGTCTGTGGGTCAACCGTGTAAAGTTGTTTCTCGGGAAATTTCCTAGGAGCGGAGAATCCGCGTGAGGAGTTGAACATGGGTGTCGGACGCACCGAGATGGTTAACGGCGCGCTACCTTCGCCGTTTCCTGAAGGCTGGTATTTCGTCGCACGTCGTGAGTCCCTAGAGAAGACCAAGCTCATCCAAAAGACCTGGATGGGCGAGGACATCGTCATCTGGTGTGACGAGAGTGGAAACGTCTGTGTCGCCGAGGCCTTTTGCGCGCACCTGGGTTCCAATCTGGGCCCCGCCGCAGGGGGATGTGTACGCGACGGCCGACTCGTGTGTCCCTTCCACGGTTTTGAGTACGACGCCGATGGCCATTGCGTTGCCACTCCCTATGCCCCGGCACCGCCCGACATGCGCTTGCGAGTGTTTGAGACAACGGAGATGGTCGGTCTGATCTTCGCTTGGTGGGGGATCGGGGGAAGGGCGCCGCAATGGAGCCTCCCCGTGGAACCACCGGATCAAGCTGTTTGGAGCAATACCCGCATCTGGACCCACCGCTTTCCGGGTCATCCCCAGGAAACAACGGAGAATGCAGTGGATCTGGCCCACCTTCGTTACGTCCATGGCTACGACAGCGTCGGCCGCGTCGAAACGATAGCGGTGGACGGCCCCCGATTCGAGAGCAATTTCGACTTCGCCACGACCCGCAGAGTTGCCGGAGTACCGTTGGTCAGTCTCAACTTCACCGCCCACACCGAGATCTTTGGACTCGGCTATTCGTTCGTGGGTGTACGCGAGCACTCGATTGGATTGGATTTACGCCTCTGGGTGCTGGCGACGCCAGTGGACGGCACGCTCATTGATTTGTCGATCGTCTCACAGGTACGAGAGATCCGGAATCCGAGCCGCTGGATTCCAGGTCTGGGATTTCTCCCGCGGAAGCTGCGAGCGCCCCTGATGAACCGAATCGTGCTGTATTTTCAACGGCACGACGTAATGCAGGATGTAGTCATATGGAGCCGCAAACAGTCCCGAATGCAGCCGCTCCTGTCACGTTCTGACGGTGAGATCATGGCGTACCGCGCATACTGCGCGCAGTTCTATCCCAACGGTCTGCTTGTGGCGAGCGATGGAGAGAAAATCGACGACCAACCGGTAACCAAAGACGAACTGGAATAGCGGGCAATGACAACCACGCAGACGCGGGCAACACCGCGGCGAATTGCAATAATCGGTGGGGGCGTTTCGGGGCTAGGTGCGGCGTGGGCGCTGAACCATCATCCGGATCGTTTTGATTTTCGGCTGTTCGAGGCGACCGAACGAATCGGTGGCAATGCAATCACCGCGGATATGCCGCAAGAGGATGGCACTTCGATTCCGTTCGATATTTCGGTCACCGCCTGCATCCCGTCGGTGTATCAACACATTTTGTTGCTGTTGGACCGGTTCGACATCGACCTGATCGAAACCAGATTCAGCTACAGCGTCAAGTATGGGGGGCGGATCTACGCCCACGATTTCGATTCTGAAATACGCGAGCAACTGCAGGCCGAGATCGCACGATTCCAACGGCTCTTACGGCGTCTACACAAGTTCGGCTGGTTGAGCCGCTCGCCTTCCAAGTTTCTGAACGCCCTCAATCCGCTCAACTACATCAGCATGGGGACGATTCTGAACTGGGGAGGGTTCTCCGGTGATTTCAGGTACAAGATCCTCAAACCCATGTTCGTCAATTTCTTGATGGCAACGAACGTGTTCGACATGCCTGCGGCGCTGTTCGCGCGATATCTCGAGTTCTTCGACATCGAATCTGCGACTCCGATGCAGACGTGGGACCAGGGAACAAGGCGCATCTACGAACACCTATCGGCTGACTATCGAGACAAGATCTACCTGAACCGGCCTGTTGAGAAGGTGTATCGCTCGGAGTCCTCGGTCGTGGTTGAGGACACTGCGGGCGTATGTGAGACCTTTGATGAGGTGATCTTCGCTTGCAATGCGAATCAGACGCTGATGATCCTCGACAAACCCACCCGCTTTGAGCGCTATCTGCTCTCGTCGGTCCGTTACGAAAGCGAACTCCACAACCACACCATCGTCCACTCCGACGCCTCAGTCCTTCCAGACAATGAGGTGAAACCCCTGACAACGCGGAGTAACCACATCGAACAATATGGGACGAGACCAGACAATTACGAGATCACCTACATCATGCACAACCAGCAACCGTGGGCCAATCGGTCTGACAAGCCTTGTCTGGTGACCTACAACCCGATCACCCCCATCGATGACGCCAAGATCGTCAAGAGGTGGTGGTTCCAACACATCGTGCACGATGTGCGTCACGTTGCGCTGACCGTCAACTCTTTCCGCTTTGTCCAAGGCAAGAGGCGAACCTGGCACTGCGGCGCCCACACGTTGATCAACAGCCAGGAGACCTGCCTCGTTACCGGACTGGCCGCGGCAAGACAGATCGGCGCGGACTATCCCTTCGACGATGCCGAGACGACACGGCTGTTCAACTACTACGGCAGCATCCTGCACGGTGGGCGGTTCCGGAAGGTGAAGCGCTGAACACCGCGGCTCCCCCTCAGCCGGTGGGCGATTCCCCGGCCCCGCGACCGGGAAGGTACAGTGACACGCCATGACACGCGTGCTCGACAGGTTCAGTTGGCTGGTGACCTCCCGGCCGTGGATCACGATCCTTGTTCTGCTGGTGGTCACCGTTGGTCTCGGAGCGGGGGCGTCCCTCCGGGCCGAGCCGACTGAGGGAGCTTCGCTGGAGTTCCTTCCCTCGGACAGTCCCTACCTCGATGCGGTCGACGAGCTTGACGAGTTCTTCGGGGAGGCCGGCGACGTCAGTGTCGTGACTCTGGTGTTCCGCGGTGAGGCGTTCACACCCGGGGGCCTGTCGCAGATGGACGCCCTGGTGGACGAGATCATCGCGACTCCGGCCGTGGCGGCGCTGTTGATACCTCCAGATCCGATCATTGCGCCGTCTCTGTTGTTCGAGCACTTCGGGGGGGTCGGCGACTTCGGATCGGTCACCCAGCCAGAGATCGACGCGATCAGCGCCGTACCGGAGCTCGCGGGAGCGTTCGCGGCGATGTCGGGCGACGATGCCGACGGCACCTCGGTGACCGTCTCCACCATCCGCCTGCGCGACACCGGCGACGAGCGCATCGCCGAAGCAGAAAGGGCCGTCAACGACCTGGCGCTCAGTTCTGAGGGTCCGCTGCGCGTCAGCAGCGTGTCGCCGATCGTGGTCGAGGACGAGTACAAGGAGGCCACCGAGTCGGGCATGGGACCGTTGATCGGGCTGGCCCTGCTGTTGATCGCGGCGTTGATCCTGCTCTTCCTGCGCACATGGTCGGATCGGTTGATCACGAGGTTTCTCTCATGGACCGAGGAGCTATTGACTTCCCTGCGATGTTGCTTGGTATCAGCCGACTCCTGCAAACGGACGAATGGGTCCTCGGCCATTTTCGCAACCTCTATCGAGAAATACTCGTCGACGAGGGCCAGGACCTGACAGAAGTCCAAGCGAAGCTTCTGCGACAGCTCGCGGGCGACAGCGTCGGTCTCTTTGTCGTGGCGGACGACAAGCAGTCAATACGGGGATTCGCTGGCGGTGCTTTCGAGAATGCCAAGAAGCTCGTTCCTCGGGCGGCGAACGTTCCGCTCACTCTTCGCCACAACTTTCGCTGTGCAAAGAAAATCTTGTGCGCGGCCGAATCCGTATTGCGGTCGCTGCCCGAAGATCAGTGCGAGGTGTACTCCCCAGAGAACATGCCGCCAGGGAAGGTCAGCACCATCGCGATGCGATCTCCTGAGACTGAGGCCGAATACGTCGCCTCGTGGGCATGCCGACTCATTGAACGTGGGCTAGACGGCGAAACGACTTCTGAGGGCGAGGACACTTCAGTCACTCCCGAGGACATCGCCATACTTGGAAGAACGAGATGGACTCTTGCCCCGCTGGTAGACTCGTTGCAGGCTCGAGGCCTTGAACTGACCGTTCAAACAGACGCGGGAGTGTTCCTGAAGGAAGCGGAAGCCCGTCTGTTCGTCGATTGTCTTGCCTTCGCTCTGAACAACAATGATGCGCCTGCTGCACGTCGTGCGCTCGAGGAACTTCGGGAACTGATGCCTCAGCAGCGCTGCGACGATCCTCTGCAGGCGTTGAAGAACGCCGACGACGAGTCCTTGAGGGCCTTGGGGGATCTAGTCGCGTGCTCTGTGAATGGGCGAAGCGATTTTGCGATGGCGATGGATGCGCTGTCCGACCACGGACAGGCGCACGGCTGGCAGGACGGAGCCCAGACCCTCAGCGATGAATGGAAGGACTACCGATCAAGGATGTCGGTGCAGGACCGATCCCCCAAAGGCTTCCTGGTGCATCTTGCGAGGACGCAGCGCACCCGCCCCACCGACCCGGGCGTACGGCTGTTGACCTTTGATCGTGCCAAGGGACTGGAATTCAAGGCCGTGGCACTGACCGGCGTCCGCGACGGACTGCTGCCGCACTACCGGGCTGATTCGGGGCAGGAGCGGGACGAAGACCGTCGCAGGCTCTACGTAGCCATGACCCGGGCGTCTCGGGAATTGCTGATGTCATGGCCAGAGACCACCTACGACCGCTACGGCCGATCCCATGCGCAGACCCCCTCCCCCTTCCTGGTCGAAGCGGGACTCGCGACCACCGCATCCTCATCTCACTGAAACGAGTCGGGATCATGAAGACGATCCTCGGTCTCGGTGTCTGGTACCCTGATTCGGCGTAAGGGCCAAATGACCGAGCCTCGACGGCAAGGACCGATTGATATCACATGAACCGCCTGATAGAGAGGATTGCCCGATCGGTCACGGCGCGCCCGTTCGCCACCATCGGTCTGTTGGTTGTGGTGACGGTCGTATTGGCGTCCGGCGCGGCTCTGCGTGCTCCGCTGGACGAAACTGACGGCTTCATTCCACCGGACAGCGCCATCAAACAGGTGCTGGACGAAATTGAAGAGTCCTTTGCGCAAGCGGGGAATGTCCGTCTGGTGACAGTGCTGTTCCGCGGGCCTTCGCTGAGTCCGGACGGTCTCGCACAGATGGATGCTTTGGGTGAACGCGTTGTCGCGGACCCGCAGGTTCGGGCGGCGCTCGCGGACGACGACCCGATTGTCTCTCCTACTAGTCTCATCCGCGCCGCGCTGCCACAGCAGCAGACCATCAGCATGGGTGGACTCAGCCAGGACGTGATCGACGCGGCCGCGTTCGCCCCGCCGATCTATGCGGCGCTGACGGAGATGACCGGCACGGATACCGACGGAACGGATGTGGCCATTGCCGCCATACGCCTGAATGCGGCCGACGACCAGCAGGTGCAGGAGGCCGAGCGCCTGATCAGTGAGTTCGCCGTTGAGTCGGTTGGGCCGCTGCAAGCGTCCACCGTGTCGCCGACGGTGATCGAGGACGAGTACCAGAGGGCATCGAGAGAAGGGGTGGCACCGCTGATGGGATTGGCGCTGGCGCTCATCGCGGTGATTCTCATTCTGTGCACCAGATCCCTCGCCGACGTGCTGCTCACGTTGGCAGGTTTGGTGATGTCGGTGTTGTGGGTCGTCGGCGCTGAAGGCTGGCTGGGTCCGAATGGACTGGGGTTTCTCGGCCGTCCGAGCGGGATCTCTGTGATGATCCCGATCATTCTGATCGGCCTCACAGTGGACTATGCGATCCAGACCGTTTCGCATTACCGTGAACAGCGAATTGCAGGCGATTCGCTGACGACCGCCATTCGAACGGGACTGCGTGACGTCAGCGTGCCTCTGCTGCTCGCGGTCGTCACGACAATGGTGAGCTTTCTCGTGGGGTTGCTCTCACCCATTCCCGCCATCAGGGATTTCGGCGTCGTTGCTGCGTTGGCCATCGCCATGAGCTTGATCGTGACGCTGTCCCTCCTGCCCGCAGCGCGGTTGATCATCGAGCGGCGACGAGAAGCACGGGGCAAGTTGACGGTGCCTCGCAGCATCTCGACGACCGTGCCGGGCGTCCGCTCCTTGGCGGGCAGGTTGGGTACCAGCGTGACACGTCGGCCGGTGACGTACATCGCAGTGACGGCGGTCGTCACGATCGGGTTGGGGTTCGCCGCCACAGATCTCAAGGCGGAGTTCAGCATCCGCGACGTTCTGCCCTCGGGAGGTTCCCTCATCAGGGATCTGAATACGCTGGATGCCGCCATCGGCGGCGCCACTGAGATGACCAACCTCTTAGTCAAGGCCGAGGCCACCGAAGCCCGAACGCTGCTCGACTTGCGTGACCTGAGGTCGGGATTCGAGGATGGCGAACGCCGGCCGCTTGCCGCTGCAGGGCCCATAGAAGCCTCATACGACCTGATACTGCTCGATTGGATCAATGACAGCGGCGAACCTGGCGACAAGTACGACGCGGAGCTCGCGACGCTCTATCGCCAAGCCAATACGGGCCTCGGAACGGACCGCGCACTCATGCAGGAACTTCTCGGCAGGCTCTTGGTACTTGAACCCGCCACCGCGCGCCTGCTCGTCAACGATCCGGTTGGAATTGACACGATGCTGCTTCGGTTCCCGGCTACGGCGCTCGACGCCGAGTCGACCAAGCGCATTCAGGAGCAGGTCGAGGCGTTGTGGTTCGGCGACGACGAGTCCATCACGGCCGTGTCGCAGGGCATCGTCTCGGTCGCAGTCACTGACGAGATCTCGAGCCGGCAGACCGAGGCGATCGCGGCGACTATCATCGTCGCGCTCCTCATCCTGCTCGTTTTCTTCTGGGCGACGATGCGACAGCCGGTGCTGGCTTTCATTGCCGTTCTGCCGACAGTGATCGTGCTCGTTTGGGTCCTCGGCACGATGGCATTGCTTGGGATTCCTTACACATTGGTGACTTCCATCATCACGGCACTCACGGTCGGTATCGCCATCGACTATACGATCCATCTGGTACATCGCTATCGTGTGGAGTTCAGTCGATCGCGTCTGCCTGATCTTACAGCTGTCCGAACTTTGGAGATGACTGGTCCCGCATTATTCACATCCGCATTGACGACGATGCTCGGAGTCGGGGTGCTCGTGCTCTCACCCACATCCGCATTGAGAGATTTCGGGTTGACTGTGGCAATAGCGATCGGCTATGCGCTGGTGGTCTCCTGCCTCGTTGTGCCATTGGCGATGACCATGTGGGGCACCTTTCGCAACATGCAGTTGCAAGCTGACCTCAAGCGAGTGTGGGATGACATCGACGTTCTTGTTGAATCTCACTAACGTCATCAGCACACATAGGCCTTGCCATCCATCACGTTCGGCAGAGGGACGAGGTACTCAGATAGGGTTCAGAATTTCCGCTACTCGAAACTTCAGTTTCTTGCCAGGCGAGGATGTAGGTATTGGCTTGATGCGCAGTTCTCGCTCGGGATTTAGGGTTTCAAGCCTGACGTGGTACGTTATCAGCAATGTATTGAGGATCATCTGCAAGTCCGCATAGTGCCGTCCGAGACATGCATGTGTTCCTAATCCGAAACGCACATACGCCCCCCGCGCTTGATGCTCTGAACGGTCAGGCAGGTAACGATCAATATCGAAGTCAAGCGGACTCTTATACAAGTCTTCATCGTAGTGAGGTGCCCCTTGACAGGTCATCAGGAGTGTTTTGGCTGGAATCTCAAAACCTGCGATGGTGCAATCGTTCATCACTGTCCTGAGCTGAATCGGAAAGGTCGGATACAAGCGTGCCGCTTCCATACAGACGCGCTGCGTAACCTCAAAACGATCGGCAGTAAAATTCTCGGCGCATAGTTCAGCACCATCTCCAAATACTGTCTCAGCTTCTTTGTACACTTTCTCACGCAGGTCGGGGCGTTGATTCAGGCAGTACATCACAAAACCGAGTCCAGAACCAAGGTAAATGGCCGCTGCCATTGAGAAGACGAACCAGAAAGTAATGTCAGTTTCCGGCAAGAACTGCGGATCTTTCTGGTGCAATGCCAGAACAGCGTCGGCGATGTCGCCGGGTTGCCCGCGGCGCTGAGCCGGTGTGTGTGACTCTAGAACGGACTGTCGTAGTTCTTCCACGCGCTTGCGATAACGCTTCATTCTCGGTGTCCGTAACATGAAGTGCGGTAACATCCCTTGCACTTCTGTAGCCAATGCACGATGCTCAAAGTCAATCAGTTCTCGGGCGTAGTGGCTGCAATCAACATTGATGAGCAGTCGTGAGGATTGACTGGCAATCATGTCCTCGAGTGTCTGCGTGGCGCGAAACACGCTCCCCTCGGTCCACTCCTTCAAGGATTGTCGGCACAGGTGGACAGCCTCGGGCAGTCGCTCTCGGAACGCAGGACCGGAGTACGCGGCCTGCATTGCGCGCCGCATCTTGAAGTGATCAGCGCCGTCCATGCCAGGAATGCTGTTGCCAGCACCGACCGCTCGTTCGAGACCCTGAACGTAGTCTTTTGAGCGAAGGTAGTAGCGCCCATAGGTGTTCACCCATTGATTTACTTCGGTCCCTATGGCGACGACAACGGGTGACTTGTGGATTTTGAACGGCATAGTCAGAATGGGGCCATGTTGTCGAGAAATTTCGAGCATTCCCTTCGGGATATTGCCTGACCGCAGGTCTCGCTGCCGCAGGAGATCAATATAGCGCAGCTTGTCCATTTGCTGGCGCGGTCGTGTGCGACGAAGTTTCGGTCGTCCGACGGAATCCACGATCGCCTGGGCTACAGTGCGACCGATGAGATCAAGATTGGCTAAGAACTCAATTCGCTCGTGCCATTCTTCGTAATCTTCCGCCGACAGCAATGTCTCGAAGCCCTTGATCGAGTGAAGCAATGACACAAGAATGGCATCGCGCGGGGATGGAATAGTGTCGTTCATAATGACACCAATGATTCGGGACTTGCACTCCTGAACCATCGCACGAGATTTGCCTGGATAGTGGCCCGAACGGGCCACATCACGCGAGAGCATCCAGAATCCGCCGTTGAGATATTCAAGTATGCCCCGCTCGACCAGACGATTGAGCATGTTCGACACGACCAGCTCTGAATGTACTGCATTTCGCTCAATCCAATATTGTGCATCTTTATCTTCTGAAGACTCAGCGATCTCTGATAGAATTGAGTCAATGGTTTCATCACCTACGGGATCGTCGTTGATAATATACAACGTTGCCGGATCTGTATCTATTCGTCCGTCCAGTGCTAGATCTGCAATGACAGCACCAATAGTAACGCAAGAAAGCGGCCAGCCCGGCGCCTTTTCCAAATAGCCCGTCTGCTCGTTGAGCATCAACATTATCAGTTCTTCGGTGAGAAAGAGCTTCTCAAACTGCTGGGGCGAATTCATGTGACATCCTCATGGTGGATCGGGTTGACAACCACTGGGTCGACGATTGTCTCGGTGGGTGGGCGTGCGTGGTGGCGGGGGTGGGAGCGACCGGGATTTGATGGCTGGTTCGCGCAAGCCGTGTCTGTGCGCGGTGCTGAGCGGTTGGGTGACGCGGTGTTCGCGATGGTCGCGAACCGGTTGGTGGCGCCGTGCCCGAAGCGGCGACTGCCCGAGTGGATCCGAGCTGATGTGTCGATACGGCCGATGAGTGACAGTTTGGCGCGCGCGGCACCGACCTTGGCACGGTTCAGGCTCCATTCGGGAACTTGATGGAAGTAGCCGCTCTCCTCGTTCAGCAGCGTCAGTACACCTTCGCCGGAGCGCGTCATCAATTCTGCCTTCCGTGTCCTCTGCCGCGAACTATATCCGTTTCGGCCACTTTGCAGCAACGCACGACCTACTTGAGCAGGTCGGGAGATCGCTAGTGGCGGCGTCTGCGGCGTCGCTTGAGATTGGGTCGTTTGCGCCAACGAGCCCGTTGCTTGGCGACACTGCGCTTGGCAAGTTCATCGGTCGGATTCACGTCCAGCCCGTACATCTCTTCGGTGCTCTGTCGTGACCGACGTTCGAGCAGCAAGATCGACAGTAGAGGCAGGCCGAAGATGCAGAGGGCGGCGGCGCTGAGAATCGTGATCCAGGTCTCGCTGCGTTCAGCTATCAGGTACCACCCCGAAAACACCAGCAACCCCAGCATCGCTAGCCAAAAGGCCACGCCTATCAACAGCATCACCGCCATCGCTACGTACTCGTATGTGCGGTCGTCTTCCCTTGGGCTGCGGATGTAGCGGGTCAGGAACATAGCAAGAAGAACCATGGCCCCTGCGGCCACTATCCGAACGGTGCCGATTGTCGATCCTGCCTCTTTGTCGGCGAGCACAGGGACCGCCGCTGCGATCGTTCCAGCCAAGAGGAGACCGATCGCCATCATCGCGAACACAGTCGGGTCCACGCCGGTGTCTCTACGAGCCATGCCCCCAGCGTAGAACGATGCTCTTGTCACTTTCACCGTCTCTCTGACGAATCTCCCACGAGTGTGTGGGGTGTGCCCACGGACTGTGTGGTGAACTTCGACAACATTCCCATGATTCCTCGAGATGTGTTCCGTCACCGGTTAACCGCGCTCAGCCCCAAAAGGCTAGCCCGAGCCTGCCAAACCCTACGACGCCACCGGCTGCTGAACCCGAGCGCGTTAGGTTTGGGGGTTGGGTGTGTTGGATCCTGCTACGCCAAGCTTCATGCTCAACCCAGGTCCATCAGCGCGATGCGTGTGGGGGCTAGGTGGGGGGCTGCCAGCGGTGGGCGATTATCTTGTCTCGTTCGGCGGGGTCGGTGATGGAGACAGTGGAGGTGGGGGTGCGGTGCCAGAAGATTTCCTGGTCACCTTTGCGTTCCTGGATGGGATGGCCGGATGGTTCGATACTGATGCGGGCCAGTTGGTTGCCGTCTACGGTGTGAAACTCCCAGTCGATGAGGTCAAGAACGGCGTCACCAAGACGGGAGCGGATGAGGTTCTCCAAGTGTTGGCCCCATAGGTCCTGGTCACCCCGCTCGCCGCGTTTGGTGAACGTGGCGTAGTCGTCTTCCAGACCGTGGACGGAGCCGTCGTCGGCCACACCGATGAGCAGGGTGCCACCGAATTTCGAGTTGGTGAAACCGGCGATGGTCTTGATGGCGGCGTCCTCGGTCACGCCGCCTTTGCGCTGTGCTTTGATGTCCCAGCGCAGCGTGGATTTGTATTCCAGGTGGAGCGTCTCGCGGTCGGGTCCGATCAGGTCGCCGATGGGGCAGGTTCGTTGGCGAGCAACGGTCGCGCGCTTCTGCACATCGGGGGCGAACACGGCGATGAGATCGGCTTGCAATTCGCTGTTGTCCAGATAGCTGAACACCAGTTTGTCGTTGCGGTCGAGGCGTGACAGCAGTGCGTCTTGGAACCGCGCGGGGAACACATGGTCGCGGAACGTGGCTTCGTCGTTGTTGGTTGCCTGATTCTGGATCTCTATATCGGAGATCAGATCTGCTGCGGCGGCTTGGAACACGAGTCGGTCATCTTCGGTCCAGTCCGTGCCGAAGCGTTCGTTGATGCGGGCGATGATCTTCGAAAGGTGTTCGGCTTCGGGATCGGCGAGTGGACCTGTGCCGGAGTAGATGGTGATTACCTCGGCTTCTCCGCCCGGAAGTTCGATCGAGCCCTCGAAGGTCAGGTCGTGTCGCAGGTGTGTCAGTTCCACTTCGGAACCCAGGTTGATGCGGTCGGTGCCTGTGCGGTCACGGATCAGTGCGGCCAAGGCTCGACAGAAGCGGTAGTCGCGCTCAAGCTCCGCGTTTCGGAACTGCACCACGAGCGACAGGAAGCTGTAGACACGCACAAACCGGCCCAAAGCGTCGCGAAATGCGTCTTGGTCTTCTTCGGTCAGCGCATTGAAACGGTCAACCGCGGGTTGCATGGCTGCGTCGATCTGGGCGTGGGTGCCTTCGCTCACCAACAGGGTGGAGGCCCGTTCCATCTCGCCTTGGTCGAGCACGTCGAAGCGGTCGAGTTCGTGACGGGTGTCGAACAGCAGGTTGGGATCGGTGGGCGGGGCGACGGTCTTGCCGTAGTAAACGGCGAATGCTTCTTGAATCTCGTCGGCTTCGTTCACGAAATCAACGACGAACGTGCGAGTCTTTGCGGGGTGGATCCGGTTGAGCCTTGAGAGGGTCTGAACTGCGGCCAATCCGGTGAGGGTCTTGTCGACGTACATGGCGGCGAGCTTGGGCTGGTCGAAACCGGTCTGGAACTTCTCGGCGACCACCATGATCTGCCATTCGTCGGTGTCGAAGCGTTGAGCGGTCTGCGATTCTCCGAAGCCGTTGGCTTTGGTCTCGGTGAGTCCGTCAACCTCGCCTGAGAACGCTACGAGCACTCCGAGGTCGTAGCCGAGGTTGTTGGCATGGTTCCGCAGCGCTTCCCACATCCGTACGGCGTGGGGCCGTGACGAGCACACCACCATCGCTTTGGCTCTGCCTCCGACCTGGCGGGCGATCTTGGTGCGGAAGTGCTCGACGATGATCTCGGCTTTCTGCGCCAGATTGTCGGGGTGAAGGGTCACGAATCTGGCGAGCGCGCTGCGGGCTTTGCTTGTTTCGTATGCCGGATCGTCGAGGATCGATTTTTCGAGGTGGAAGTATTGGTTGTAGGTGAGATAACCGGCCAGCACATCCATGATGAAGGCTTCTTCGATGGCTTGGCGCATCGGGTATTGGTGGAACGGCTTGTGTTTGCCGTCTTTGACCTCGCCGAACATCTCAAGGGTGCGGCCTTTGGGTGTGGCGGTGAACGCGAAGAAGGACAGGTTGGGCTGAGGACCCCGCGCTGTCACGGCTTCTGCGAGCAGTGTTTCGGCGTCGGTCGGTTCGTCTTCGCTGTTCGCCTCAACCTCCGGCTCGGCAGAACCCAGGGCACGACGCAGCTCAGCGGCGGCCTGACCGGTCTGCGAGGAGTGGGCTTCGTCGACGATGACCGCATAGTTGTGTTCAGGTACCTGCTCGATCTTGTCGAGGATGTAGGGGAACTTCTGCAGGGTCGTGACGATGATCCGGGCCTGCTCACCGATCAGGGCTTCGGCCAACTGCGCCGATGACTCGTCGATGCGCTGCACGACCCCGGTGGCGTGCTCGAACTTGTTGATGGTGTCTTGAAGTTGCCGGTCGAGCACGATCCGGTCGGTGATGACCACCACCTTGTCGAACACATTGGTATCGGTCTGGTTGTGCAGCGATGAAAGCCGGTGGGCCAACCAGGCGATCGAATTGGACTTGCCCGACCCTGCTGAGTGTTGAACCAGGTAGTTGCGGCCCGCTCCGTTTTCTTTGGCGTCCGCTTCGAGTTGGCACACGGCATCCCATTGATGGAACCGCGGGAAGATCACTTCTGGTCTGGCCCGTGAGCCTTTTGATGGTTTCACCACATGTATGAACCGACCGAGGATGTCCATCCAGGCGTCGCGGCTCCAAACCTGTTGCCACAGATACGAGGTTCGGTGGCCGTCGGGGTTTGGCGGGTTGCCCGCGCCGAGTTGGTGCCCCCGGTTGAATGGCAGGAACCGGGTACGGGTGCCGGCGAGGTGGGTGGTCATCGCCACAGAGGATGGATCGACTGCGAAGTGCACCATGCCGGTCCGGTTCAGGGTCCGGTTGCGGGGCGACCGGTCGTGTCGGTATTGGGCGATGGCGTTCTCAACGGTCTGGCCTGTGTAGGGGTTCTTGAGTTCGGCGGTGGCCACCGGTATGCCGTTGACGAACAGGGCAAGGTCGACTGTCTGGTTGCTGGAGGGATCGAACGGTAGCTGCCGGGTCACCGTCAACACGTTTGCGTCGTAGCGTTCGGCCAGCTCTGGCGTCAGCCCGTGCGCCGGTTTGAAGTAGGCGAGCTTGATTGTGACGTTGCGGTCCACGACACCGTTCCGCAGCACGTCCACGGTGCCGCGCTTGTTGAGTTCGAAGGCGAGTCGCCGCACGAACCCGGACTGCGCTCTGTTGGGATCGCCTCCGTATGCGGAGTCCACCAGCCGCGCCCATTGCTCGCCCTGGGTCGCGCCGATGAACACGAACAGATCGGCCGTGTCCACGCCCGCCTCAGCGTCGAAGTCCCTCGGATGGTCCCCAACGTTTCCGATCTTCACCTGCCGGTAGCCGCCGTGTTCAACCAGCCAGGAGGCGATGTCTTCTTCAAACGCCGCTTCAGTTACAGACATCACAGTCACCTCCCCCTCGGCCCGAACGCCCCACACACCCTAGAAGCAAGCGAACTGAACCGTGAAGCCGACCCCCGTTGGAACATCGAGCATCAGCGGCGTCCGTGACCATAGAGTCCTGGCGTGACCGCTATCTCCGAGAGGCCCGCGATTGTTTCGATCGGCTACGAGCAACGAGATGTCAGCGAACTGATCGGCCTCTTGAAGGCCAACGGGGTCGTGACGCTCGTTGATGTGCGCCTCAATCCGGTCTCAAGAAAGAAGGGATTTTCGAAGAAGGCTCTGGCTGCTGCGATGGGCGATGCAGGAATCGAGTATCGCCACGAGCGCGAATTGGGAAACCCCAAGGAGAACCGTGATCCGTTCAGGCGAGGTCTGGAGTCGGCGCGGCAGAGGTACCGGAGTCACCTTCAAAACGATGGGTGCTCTGCCTACGAACGAGTCATCGACCTAGCGAGCACCTCACGGATCGCGCTCCTCTGCTACGAGCGGGACCATGACCAGTGTCACCGATCCTGCATCCTCGAAACCGCGCAAACCGACCACCCAACAATCAGCGTCCTCCGACTCTGAGATGGTAATCATTCCACGGAACCGGCTACCGGCAGAGTGACTGCTCGGCGGCTTTGGTATTGAGCTTTTCGGCCGTGGTGGCGGGGGAACATTACGTGGAGCGGATCCGCGTTTCGAAAGCATTGTGTTGTCACTTTCTTTGAACAGTTGGGATTGGCAGCCAGCGTGAGTTACGAAGACCCGCGTCCAGAAGGCCAAAGTAGAGGTTGTAGCCATCAACGTAAGCGATCACCCGTTCGATTCTCATCGATCAATTGAACTTTCTTGACGCATTGTCATACGGGTTGGTATTGTGGTCTGTAACCCCCCCAGGGTGAGTAACCCTGGGTCGACGGCTCCGGCTTGCAGCCGGGGCTGTCTAGTTTTTCGGCCTTGCGCGGCCATGCTTAGCCAGGCCGAAGGCCTTTTGTTCGTTGATCGCACAGCTATCACCGTCATCCACATAACTCCTCCGCCGGATTCGCTACCTACCGCTCGCCGAGCACTGTGCATTCCGTCCTTGTCGGTAGGTTGCTCACGCTATCGGTTGCCTGGTGAATGTGAGCTTGACCCTCGGGAAGCCGATGTGGCGAGCGGACCCTAGTCCTGGGAGCGTTGGATTATCTGACGTCTCGCCTCCCCGCGGTGGATCGCGTGTGCGATGTGGTCAGAGGTAACGCACTTGTCGAGGCGGCGCACCATTACTCGGATGGCATCGAGGGCCACCGCCTCCACTTCAGCCGCGCTGAATTCTTCCATTTTCTGTGCGGCTCCAGTCAGATCGAAGTCGCACCGCACCGATCTCAGCTTCAACGCCAGAATCTCGGATCGGGCGGTCTGGTCGGGAGACTCGAACTCGACTATCTCGTCGAATCTTCGCCAGACTGCGGAGTCCAGCAGCGTGGGGTGATTCGAGGTGGCTATGAAGAGCGAGTCGCTTCGGTGATCATCCACGACCTGCAGCATCGCGGCGACTACCCGACGCAACTCGCCATGATCGGCCCGATCGCCTCGTTCCCGCCCGAGCATGTCGAACTCATCGAAAATCAAGACCCAGGATCCCACATCGAGAAAACTGAAGATCTGTTCAAGGTGCCGTGCTGTTTCACCCAAGTATGACGAGACGATTGTGGCCAACCGAACACGAGCGATGGGTAGCCCGAGTTGCGCCGCGGTGGCCTCGGCGCTGGCTGACTTACCGCTTCCTGGGGGGCCTACCAAGAGTACGCTCGACCGTGGTGAGACTCCGTGTGCCCGCATTGCTGATCGTTGACGGAACTCTTCGACCAGCGACTCGAACACGCTGACCACCGAGTCGGGCAGAACCAAGTCATGGAACGACACGCGTGGTTCCTCCAGCGAGATCAGTGGGAGGTCGTCGCGAGTCTTGGGCAGGGGTCGTAGCGAAGAAACCTGGGGAGGTCTCCGCCGGTGGCCGGGTTCTTCGAGGATCGCTTCAAGCTGCTCGGCGACGAGATCGTGCCGTTTGCGCCTCTCGTCATCGATCAATTCTTTCGCAGCGCGCTGAAACCCAGCATCGTCGCCCCGCTGATGACTGCGGAGCAGCGCTTTCACCAAGTCACTGCGTGCCACGCCATGAACATACTCGCGCACTGTGCCACCGACCACGCGGAGGGTTGACTACATGGTCTGCCGGTTCTTCATCGTTCCGAGGACCGCAAACGCATCGCAGAACTAAACGGAATGGAACCCATGAATTCCAGCCCGCATCGTTCCCGTTCGAAAGACCCGGCGAAACTCTCGCTCGAACCGACAGCTAGGGGTTCCCGGCGAGACGAGTGTTTTTGTGACTGCTTGGAGGCTTTGGTATTGAGGTTTTTGGGCGTGGTGGCGGGGGGACATTCCGCGGAGCGGCTCCGCGTTTCGAGCGCTTTGTCCCGCGAGTTTGCCGGTCAGCCATGCGTGGGAGACTATCAGATACCTCGTCCTGCCGTCGAACCAGCCGTCTCCTACGGGTGTGCCGAGGCGACCGGTGAGGCCTCGAAGGCCGGTCCATCAGTCCAACCTCGCCCGCCGCAGTTTGAGCTGAAGCGGTGGTTGCGCCGGTAGCACGTGAAATCAGAGAGCAGAGCGACGCGAGAGTGAAGGCTGTTCTTCGAGGGTTCTCGCCTAAAGCGGAAGTTCGCGGCCCATTCCGGGCAGACTCTCTACGGATTTGAGTTCAGGCGGGGAGGGTTTGATGACTGCGAGCAAGAAGAAGCAGAAGAAGAAACAGGAACGGCGGCGGTAGCGCGACGAAGCTGAACTGGCCGGGGCGAGGGTTGCGTACGAGTCTGGGGTTCACTGGCTAGATGCCAACGTGAGGGCCTTGGAAGCGCTCCGGACACGGTCGCTCGCACTGGTCTCGATTGTTCTCATTGCGGCCACTGTCGTGGCAAACCTTGCTCCAGATGCAGTCGAGCAGGATGCTCTAGGATTCCGGGGTTGGCTGGGAGCCGTGACATTCGCTTTTGGCACGGCAGCGGTATTCGTGACGAGCGCGTGCGTGTCGTGGCCTGCCGTGTTCACCGCAGAGCTTGGCCCAATGAAGATCATCAAGGCGCATGTAGATCTTCACCTGACGTCGCCCTCCGCAAAGCTATACAAAGCGCTCGCGAAAGACCTGGACGGTTACGCCAAGAAGTCGCGAGAGACGCTCCGTAGGCGCGCCCAGTTCTATACGGTGGGCATTGTCGCGGCAGGCGTGGCAGTGGCTGGGATCGCGCTATTCTGGGCCGATGCCACCTTCTGAAGCTGAATCCACACGACTGTCCCGCCGGAACCGCAACGGCAACGGCACAGGCGAAGACGAAACGCGCGGACGCCGTAGGCCAGCCTCAAAGAAGGCGACTTCACGGAGCCAGGTCGAAGGTGTGGGCGAGGCCGAGGTGCGTAGCCGCAATCCTGACGGCCCAGTACACACCAGAGAAGCAACCGACGGCTGAACCTAGGAGCACCGCTGTTCAAACTTGCACGGCGGTTCCCGGTACCTCGGAGCGATAGCTGCGGCTTCTGCGCCCTGAGTATCTGGATGGTGAGGTAGATGGACGGGACTGCCGGTTCTTTTTGAATCCAACGTGTGGTCACGGCCCAGTCGCGTCTGCCGTCGATCCAACCCTTGGTGGACAGATGAGCTAGGTGTCGGTTCGCGTGAGGTTCGACCTAGTCGGTGGTGCGGTTGTCGCAACGCAACTGAATCGCTGCCAGGAACTCTTCGTCGCTATCGCTTCATCGATTGCGGTAGACGTCGCGGCGATGGGCGACCCTCACGACTTGTACGACTAGGCGCCTGTCGATCACCTCATAGATGATCCGGTAGTCTCCGACGCGCACCCGGTAAACGGAGTCCTCCCCGACCAGAGCGACGCATCGAGGTGGCCGCGGCTCGGTGGCCAAGAGGTCTATCGCAGTTCGAACCCTGATCTGATCGTTACGCGGCAGCCGAGCGATCGACCGGACCGCGCGCCTGGCGATCTCAACTTGGTACCGCTTCACTAAAGGCCCAGCGCGGCCTTGACATCATCCCAAGGAACGTAGTCATCGTCGATCCGCGCGGCGGCGAGTTCACGGCGGTCTTCGACATCGTCAGCGTGGTCGACGAGCCGGTCGAATGAATCGATGTCGAGGATCACCGCTACCCGTCGGCCGCGCCGAGTCACCATGACCGGCTCGGCTGACCTGCGTGCCTCCTCGAGCACTTCGGCCAGTCGGCTCCGTGCTTCGCTCACCGCTACCTCGTTCATGTACGAATCGTACATATCAACCGCCGACGGATCAACTCTGGGTTCCATCGGCGAACTGTCTGGTGTCATCGAACCGGTCCAGCACACGACGCGTGCCACGCCGCCGTTTCCATGTCATTCGGTGGTGCCACCAGCCTCGGCTACGCCCTGGATGCTACTGGCCATCGAGGGGCCGTGAGCGGCGACATCGTGCCCGCTTAGTAGCCGGTTCGTGACTGCTAGAGCCCGTCCGGTGCGGCGGAGCGCGTGTTTGGCTCGTGCTCGCTGGTGATGGCTGCTACTGCCTCTGCGATGGACTGATGGTAGGTCGACGGCCCCCACAGCGGCTCAGACGAATCGCGTGACGGTCGCACTCTGAGCGCGTCGAGGTCTCGGCCGTGTGCGTCCCAGATGCGTAGTGTCTCCCATCCGATCATGATCGGGATCGGTGGTGCTGGGGCGAATAGCTCGCCGTCATGTGTGTGCCGCTCGTCGCCCCACCACGGGTTGCCGTACGACTCGACACGTTCCGCTACGGCTTCGTGCCACGGCTGGTCGGAGACGCGCTCGGCAAGTTTGGATCGCATCCAGTTACTGATCCTCGACCACGGTCCGTAATGAGCACTGCACATGAGTCCTCCCCAGGTCATCGGCGGGGCGTGCTGACCGCAGAATGTGCACGGCATCGGCGGCGATCCGCCCGGCGGCGGTTCGTGCTGTGCTATGAGACGGTCTGGCGAGCCCCTGTTCACCGAGACGCAGAGACCGTCGAAAGTGTCTGCCATCGTCCAACGCACTAGAGCGCTCTCGGAGCGGCGAGCGTCGGCCAGCGTGTCGCATCGCTTGACGGCGCGGATGGTCTTGGTGGCGTTCTGCCAAGCAGGCTGCGCCACCATCCCCGACACAGCCGCTCCGTCGTGTCCGCTTAGTCGTTTGGCGAGCATCTGTTCGTCGGTCTCGTCGTCGCCACCGCTTGTCTGCCCGACGTACACCATCACCTTCCGTGCGTCGGTCGCATCGGAGTAATTGACTGTCTGGCCCTCGTAGAGAGCCGACCCTTGCACGGGCTCTGTGGTCTCTGCGGTGATCTCGTAGATGAGCCAGCGGGTCACGAGATTAGTCCGTTGCGGCGGAGCACTCGTCGCGCCGCTGATGACTGCGGAGAAGCGCCCTTCACCAAGTCACTGCGTGCCACGTCATGAACATACTCGCACGGTGTGTCACCCACCACGCGGAGGGTGAACCACATGGTCGCAGCAGACCCAGCGGCGCGCCGCCGGCCTCTAGTCCTGCACCCTCGACCCGAGTAGGTCGTTGGACAAGGGCCTCAGGGTACGATCGCGGAATGGCCAAAGATACGATCCCGCTGTTCACTGCCGATGTTCTGCGCGGCATCACCGATGTGTTGGGAGCGACCGACGACGGACTTACGGGGTCGGAGATCGCGCACAATTTGGCCCAGGCTCGCGTCCTCGACGTCAATCGAGGAATGACGAAGCGTCACAGACTGTTCAACGCCCTAGCCGAGCGGCAAAACAAGGATCGGGTCGGCAACTGCGTAGTGGCGTTCATGACCGAATCCATGTCACCGGTGCACTACCGCAACGATCCCGCTGGTTTCTCTCGGCGGCAGGCCGACCTCAACGAGGTGTTGGTATTCGCTGGGTATCGCATCAACGACGAAGGCAAAGTAGAACGGCCCCGTAGCGGTAAGGCGTCGACCCTTGACGAGGCGGCGGAGCGCGCGAACACAATCCGCGTCGAACTGCGTCGTCGAGACACGCATCCAGACCTGTTGCGCTACTGCACCGTCGAACTATTGATGAAGAACAACTTCCACGCTCTATTGGAAGCGTCAAAGAGCATGCCTGATCGAATCCGGTTGATGACGGGCGAGACCAGCGATGGAGCGGAGCTGATCCAGGCCACGGTTACGTCTTCGAGCGGACCGCTGGTGGCTATCAACGCTGGAGCAACAGAGACTGATCGGAAAGAGCAGTCAGGGTTCGCCAATCTGATCATCGGCCTCATCGGTCTTTACCGCAACCCGACGGCTCACGATCCCAAACTCCATCGGACCGTAACCGACGAAGAACTTCTTGAGGCTCTGACGACGATGTCGATGGTGCACCGCCGACTTGACGACGCATCCTTGGACACGACAGTGAATGCGGACCGTTAGCCTGTCTCGGACAGTGGACGAAGCCTAGACTTGAACTGAACTCTCGTCGGGCGTGCATAGAAGGGAGCGATCGTGAATCAAGCGGATCTCCGACTCGTCGTTGACAATCTCGGGCCGATCCGGCATGCCGATGTCGCGCTTCGACCTCTCACCGTGTTGATCGGACGAAACAACACAGGCAAGACCTACTTGGCCCAGGCGCTTTATGCCGCGCACAAAGCGATTGACCCTTTTCCGCGGCGCAGACCGGAGACTCTAGCTGTCAGCGAGTTTGAAGCCTTAAGGGCGGTACTTGTACCTCTCATGGCATCAGAACACACCGAGCCATCTCTCCGGGTCAATGATCTGCCTCCGGAATTGCAGAAAAAGATGACAGAAGCCGTTCGTAGCGCGCTCAAAGACACCGGCGCGAGGCTTGAGCAACGGCTATCCGCCTATTTCGGAGTATCCGATCTCGTCGATATCACGAGGTGGGGTGCGAACAACATCATCGTGAGATTATTGAATGACAAAGACGATGCACTTTTGTTTGATAGCAAAGGCAACGCATCGGTAGACCCGTCCGCGGTGCTGTCGATGTTTATTGATGATGAGGAGGCTCTTGGATTTCCACCCTTAGCGAGGTTGCTCACCCATAATGGCGACGACCAAGACAACGAGATCTTTCGACAGGAACTATCTTGGATCCTTGTTTCAAAGGTTTGGCAAGGATACATAAGGCAAGCACATCTTGGCGGGTTGGCCCACTATCTTCCTGCTGGCCGGTCGGGTTTGCTGCACGCTTGGACTGATGTCGTGAAGTTACGTCTGCAGCTAGAGAGAGATCGCTACGGTCTGGTCAGACCGGATTCGGATCTGGGTGGTGTTGCGCTTGATTTCATTTCGTCATTGGCAGATGTGCTCGGAAGAGGTCCTCGGTACGGTTACGGGAGGCAACTCTCGCTGTTTCATGATGAAGGATCACGCAAGAATCCTGAATCACTTGCCCTCTTGCAGGAACTAATGGACGGCAAGATCTTGGCTGGATCGGAAACTGATATGGTTCCCACTCTCGAATATGAGCAAGACGGCCATCAGTTGCCAATCCGCCGAGCTTCGTCGATGGTTGCCGACTTAGCACCGCTGGCTATGTGGATTGATAGGCTCATCCGTCCCGGGGATTTGCTCGTTATCGATGAACCTGAATCGCACCTGCACCCCGAAGCCATCCGTCTGGTTGCTCGTGTTCTGGTGCGACTTGTCAATGAGAACGTGCGGGTCGTGTGCGCCACTCACAGTTCTGTTTTGTTGCACGAACTCACGAACTGCATCCTGAGGAGCCAGCTGAGCAAATCAGAGCGAGATTCGCAAGATGAGTTCACCCAAGGGGATATCCTGGCTCTTGAAGACATCGCAGTTCACCGTTTCCGTCGCTCCAGTCCTGCTGATCCCGTGGAGGTGGAACAGGTCAATATTGAGCCTGATTGGGGTATACCCGAGGACGAATATGTGGAGGTGGCTGGTGACTTGTCAGACGAGACTGCACGCCTCATTGATTTGCTCGCGTGATCAATACTAAGACAATCAGCAACCAGCATGCACGGTGTGGTTGCATCATGATCCGCGTGACAGGACCTTCATCGTCTCCAACCGCCGTGGAGCACTCGGACTGTAGCCTACAAGTAAACGGATTACTTCTAGCCATAGACTGCAATGTGTGTAAAGCTTTTCACGAAAGACGGAAACGGCCCGATCTCTTGGTCCTTCGAGAAGTGAATCACAAGGCACAGTGGCTCGTGATCGAGATTAAGTCGACTGCGAGAATGAAAGCGATCCAGCAATTGAACGCCGGTTTGAATTCCCTTGCGAATAGCTCTCTATTTTTGGAATTTGCGCACGACCGACCGCGCGCTGTTCTAGCTACCAAACGACAGCGGACCGCTGATTTAGGATGGCTGCGCAAACCATTGGACACGGCATGGGGCGCTGTCTTCGTGCAACCGGTTAAGTGGCGCTTCGCGTTTCAGGTCGGAGTGAGGGTGTCGAGCAGCGTCCAGTTGGGTTTGCCTGCGTAGAGCAGGACTCGGATGCGGTAGTTGTTGAAGTTGGTGAACCCGAACGCGGCGCGTTTGACGCGTTTGGCGAGGTTGTTGGCGGCCTCGGTGGCTGCGTTGGTTACTCGCGCCGCGTGCCAGTTCGAGATCTGTGTGCGCCAGCGCCACAGGGTGCGTCCGAGGCGGTTGATCTCTGGTGCCAGGCTGAGGTCTTGGAAATCGACTGCGAGTTGTTTGACGGTATCGGCGCCGAGTTCGGGATCGTCGATGTCATAGATGCGTCGCAGGGTCTCTTTGGCGTGCCAGGCCAGACGGACCTCGCCTTTGGGGTCGCCTGCATCTAGCAGTCCCCGCAGCCGGATCCGGCCGTTGTCGGTGATGCGCTCAGAGGCCGACACCAACAGCTTGCGTGCCCGGTACAGCGGGTCGTGTTTGAGGCCGCGATGCCCGAGCGTCTGGTTCTGGACCCGGCGGCGGACCTCGTCAAGGGCGTCGTTGCCCAACCGCACGACGTGGAACGGGTCCGCGACCTGCTTCGCGGCGGGCAACGCGGCATCGAACGCGGCCCGATACGGCCCTGAGAGGTCAAGCACCGCCCAACCGATGGCGCAACGCCATGCGCGGGGCCGCTCAAGCAGCCACTTCGTGGGCGCTTTGGCCGTCCGGCCTCGGACTACGTCCAACAACTGGCCCCGCCCAACATCGACGATGCTAGTCGCCCAGGCCTTGGTCCGGAACCGTCCCCGCCGCCACATCAGGTGTTCGTCGAGGCCCAGCGCCCGCGTGTCGCCGATCCTGGCGGTGTCGGCGGCCAGCAGCGCCTCGCCCCAGCGGCTCACCGACATGTTCACCGGATGCCAACTGCATCCCAGCTCCGAAGCGACCTCTTTGAGCGGGCGGCCACGGCCCGCCTGGCGCGTCGCCCAGCGGCCCGCCCGTGTCGTCAGCCGCTCCCGAGGCGGCGCGATAGCGGAGTCCTGTTCGGTGACGGTGCCAGACAGGCATCCTCGCTGCCCGCAACGCCACCGGCGCTTGTGCCACACCAGCCGCGCCGCCCGCCCGAACGCCGGGAGGTCCACCAACTCCACCGGCCGCTCCCCGTCAGACCACAACCGCCCGCCACAGCCCACACAATCCGGTCTCGGTGCCCGCCGGCGGACATGAACCCGCAGCGGCCCGCCCGCTTCGTCCTCAACGCCGAGCACCTCAACGTCGCCCAGTCCCACCAACAGCTCACAAACACGCGTAGGGTCAACTTCCACAGGGATCCTCCAGATTCTCGGTTGCCTATCAGCACCGATTCTGGGGGATCCCTCGCGTTCAACCGCGGACCCTCACCCCGCTGACTCCGACCTCAAACGCGGAGAGCCGGTTAAGTGCGGTGATGCGGAGGCGATTTGACCGGACTCCAACGGTGGCCCGCATTGTCGTGTGTTGCCTCGCTGGGCTAGGTTCTCAAGGTCGGTTGTCCGTGGCTACAAGAGTTGAGTATTCATGTGGCAAACCTACGCTAACGAGACTCCTCCGGTCACGGCTGCGGTGATCAGCGACGCCCGGTACTCTTCTAGGAGCTTGATCGCATTTTCCGTGCGTGAGGACAGCGCGTCGATACGGGTTGTTTCGGTATCGAGATAATCAGCGATCGCCCGTTGCTCGGCGATCGGAGGGACAGGAATGAGCAAGTCCTTTAGTTCGTTGCTGTAGATGTGCATGACGGTCACGCCACGACCCATGCACGCCTTCTGGTATACGGACGACTGACAATCCGCCGCGTATCCGAGGAAATTCGCGTGGATCTCAACCGAGGGCCTGAAAACGATTACGTCACCGCCGCAGAAGGCGCGGCCTTTGATCAGGTTGACTGCAGAAGCCCCAATCTCGTCAAGAGTTTCTCCAGATCCGGCGAACAGCACATCTCCGTATCGAAGAGGCCGATAGTTTGAGGTACTTGTCTCAGCAATGTGCGCTCTCGTGTCCCGTATGAAGAATTGATGGTGCGTATAGAGGTCCCCGTACCGGACGCACGGAACCCCTTGCTCAGTCTCGTCTTGCTTGGTGCCGCCACCACCCTTGAAGAACGAACCAATGCGCCCGAGCCTCTGGAGTTTCCAATGCTCGGGGATGTCGCCTAGCCAGTCAATGCCGGAGGGGCGGAGACGGGGGGACGGGTCGAGGCCTCGGGTTACGGTCTGGGTGATCAACGCTGTGCGGTACTCAGCGAGGAGATCGAGGAGGCGGCGTTTCTTGGAGATGAGGGTGTCGATGCGGACGGTTTCGGCGTCAAGGTAGTCAGCGATCGCCCGCTGCTCGGCGAGTGCAGGGAACCTCACCGGGAGCTGGCCTAATTCCGATGCGTTTATTGCAGGATAGGAGACTCCGACAGAACGAGCGGCGACTTCCTCGACAAAGGGATCGGCGGTCAACCACCAAGAGAGGTATCGAGGTTCGACCTGTCTCGGAGTAATGACGGCAAAACCAGTAGAGACAATGAGATTTGCGACATCTCCCGTTACGGGCCAAACAGCACGGAGATAGGTACGGACGGTCGATACGATCGTGTCGCCTTCGCGGACGATTCTCCGCGCTCTTAAAGGAGCATCCTTGAAATGCAATGACTCTGGTCTGCTGATCAACTTGCCTCGACCGACTGCGCCGATGTCGATATAGCGGATCACTTTGTCAGGGTGGGTGTCATCCGCTAGAGAGCACTCGTTGATGCCCGCAAGGTGTTTTAGCGGAATCGTCTGCGCCGATGTCACTCGGAGACCTCGGTTAGGAGGGTTTGGATCTCTGCCTCCAGGGTTTTGATTTCAGCGCTGATCTCGGGGAGGGGACGGGGTGGGTTGTAGGTGTAGAAGTGGCGAGTCAGGGGGATCTCGTAGCCAATCTTGGTCTTGTCGGGGTCGTGCCAGGCGTCGGGGACGTAGGGGAGCACCTCGGTTTCCATGTAGTCGTCGATAGCGGTCCGGTACTCGATGGTCCCGAGCCGCGCTGTGGGGTCGTCCTCGAAAGTGACACTCACCGCGGGGAGCGGGATGTTCTCGTAGTCGCGTAGGTCAGGGTCGGGCTTGGGGTTACCTGAGCGGTCGGTGATGATCGGGGCCTCGGGGTCTCGTACAGCGATAGCTCCGGTAACGGCGTTGGCGAGAGCGGTGGTCTTGCTCAGACCTGCCGAATCGAGTGCTACTGAGATGACAGCCTTGGCCAACTTCTCGGTGGCGAAGGAACTACCCAGCCGCTCTCGCAACGCATCAAGCAATGCGTCGCGCAGAGAAGAGTCGAGCTTGCCAACAGCCTTGAGCGATTCGATAGCCAACAAGGTGTCGTCGGTGATCTCCCAACGCAACTGCAAAGCCCGCTCCACGGTGATGCGCAGGAACCCGAATGCCTCGTTGGGGAAGATCTTGACAAGCGGACCCTCCTCGAAAGAGCCGTACAGTCGTGCGATCTCATCGATCTGAGCAACCGAGAGTTCCTTGCGTTTCTGGCCGAGGGACTTGCGGGTCTTGGTGAAAATGTCGCGGGCGTCCAGAAGCTGGATCTTGCCCCGACGGCGGGGTGCTTTGCGGTTTGTGACCACCCAGAAGTACGTGGAGATCCCAGTGTTGTAGAACAATTGGTCGGGAAGGGCCACAACCGCTTCGAGCATGTCGTTCTCGATGATCCAGCGGCGGATCTCCGACTCGCCCGAACCAGCCCCTCCGGTGAACAGCGGCGACCCGTTGAACACAATCGCCAAGCGGGCACCGCCCTCGTTCGAACTCTTCATCTTCGAGATCATGTGCTGCAAGAACAAGAAGCTGCCGTCGTTGATGCGAGGCAGACCAGCCCCGAAACGGCCGGCGAAACCCAGAGCCGAATGCTCGCCCTTCACCGTCTCGGCGACCATCTTCCACTCGACGCCGAACGGAGGATTGGCCAGCAGATAATCGAAGCGCTTGCCCTGGTGTTGGTCGTTGTCGAAGCTGTTGCCGAAACGGATATTGGATGCCTCCTGACCCTTGATGAGCATGTCAGCACGGCAAGTGGCGTAAGTCTCGGCGTTCAACTCCTGGCCGAACACTCTCAGACGAGCCTGCGGGTTGAGCTTGCACAGGTGATCTTCGGCAACCGACAGCATCCCGCCGGTTCCACACGCCGGATCAAGCAGCGTCTTGACCACACCCGGGCGCGTCAACAACTCGTCGTCGTCGATGAACAACAGATTCACCATCAGCCGGATCACCTCACGAGGCGTGAAATGCTCACCCGCCGTCTCGTTCGACAACTCAGAGAACTTGCGGATCAGCTCCTCGTAGAGATAACCCATCTCCAGATCCGAAACGGTCTCGGGACTCAAGTCGATATCGGCGAACATCGACACCACCAGATACAACAGGTTGTGCTCATCGAGCCGATCGATCTGCACGTTGAAGTTGAACTTGTCGACAATGTCACGCGCCGACTCGGAGAACCCGGCGATGTAGTTGCGCAAGTTTCCGGCCACATTGTTGGAATCACTCAGCAGCGAGCGAAACGTGTGCCTCGACGTGTTGACGAACGGTTGCCCAGCCACCTTCTGCAACACCGGCTCACGGTTCTCTAGTGTTGACGGCAACTTCGCCATCGTCTGAAGAACCTCATCCTTGGTCGGCTCCAACACGCAATCCAATCGCCGCAGCACTGTCAACGGCAGGATCACCCGTCCATATTCCGACGGCTTGTACACACCCCGCAGTAGGTCCGCGACCGACCAGATGAAACCTGCATGATTGTTGATGGCCGTTTCGCTCATTGATCCCGTTCCCGACTCCGTGCGGTCGTCACACTAGAAGATCAGCGACGTTCCGTCCCATCCCGCGTTTCGCCTGCAAGGCTCACCACTGCGAATGTCGTGCTCAGGGAGTGGGAGACTTAGGCCATCGCCGGGGTCAGCGGGGTTGGCAGGTGGGGCACCAGGTGGTGCTGCGGGCGTCTAGGACTCGGCGGCGCATGATGGTGCCGCATCGGTCGCAGGGCTCTCCGGCGCGTCCGTAACAATGCAACTCGTGTTGGTTGGCGCCGGCTTGGCCGTCCGAATCGACGTAATCGCGCAGGGTCGTGCCACCGTACTTGATGCCGGAATCGAGGGCTGTGCGGATGCCTTCCACCAAGCGCTCTGCTCGCTGCGGGCTCAGCCTGCGGGTCGCTGGGTTGATCTTGGCGATCCAAAAGGCCTCGTCAGCGTATATGTTGCCGATCCCCGCCACCGGCCGTTGCGACAACAGCAGTGTCTTGACATACCGGTCGGAGCGTTTAACGAAAGCGGCCAGCGAGCGGCCAGTGAATGCCGGGTCCCAAGGCTCAGGACCCAAAGCAGCGAGCGTGGGGATGGCGCCGTGATCGCCGCGCTCCACATGGTGGATGCGCCCGAAACGGCGAATGTCGTGGAAGGTGAGCCGTCCACCGGTATCGAGATCCCACCAAGCCCGAAGATGAGGATGTTCAAGTGCTTCCGGACTCGGCTCTCTGACCGCTAGACGCCCGGTCATCCCGAGATGCACGATCAACTCCTCCTCCCCGGAGAGGTCGAAAAGCAGGTATTTTCCGCGGCGGCGAACCTCGAGGATCTCCGCACCGACAGCACCGACAGCGGACGTGAACTTCTCAGACCAATGCGACCCTGCGTCGACTATCTCCGCTCCCACTACACGCGGTTCAAGCTGACGACGGATCGTCTCCACCTCAGGAAGTTCAGGCACGTCGGCACTCTATTGCCCCAAGGCCCGGGGGCCTCCGCGGGCGTGTCAGTAGCGGCAGCTAAGCTGACGAACGTTCGTTCGTAAACCCCGAGAGTATTACCATGCCCCGACAACTCGAATTCGACCCCAGCTACGCCCGCGAAGTTGTCGATGTGCCCGTTGCCGACGAACTGAGCGAGTCGTTCCTCGCCTACTCACTCAGCGTCATCACTTCACGGGCCATCCCCGACGTGAGAGACGGCCTCAAACCGGTGCAACGCCGGATCCTCTGGTCGATGCTGCAAATGGGGATCCGTCCAGGCACACCGTTCCGCAAATCGGCTCGCATCGTCGGCGACACCATGGGCCGTTACCACCCCCACGGCGACTCGGCCATCTACGACACCTTGGTACGTATGGGACAGGACTTCTCGCGGATGCTCCCGTTCATCGACCCCCAGGGCAACTTCGGTTCGCTCGACGATCCACCCGCCGCTTCGCGCTACACCGAATGCCGCCTCGCTGAAGCAGCCATGGACATGGTCCGCGAACTCGACGAAGACACTGTCGACTTCCGTGCCACCTACGACGGCGAAGGCGAGGAGCCGACCGTTCTGCCCGCCGCGGTGCCCAACATCATCGTCAACGGCACCAGCGGGATCGCCGTGGGAATGGCCACCAACATGGCCCCGCACAACCTGCGTGAGGTGGCAGAGCTGATCAGGTTGGTGATGACAAAACGTCGCCCCAAGCCAACCATCGACGAGATGATGAAGGTGCTTCCCGGGCCCGACTTCCCGTCGGGCGGCACAGTGGTCAATGACGGCTTGCGTGAGGCATATGAAACCGGGCGTGGATCGTTTCGCATCCGTGCAAAAGCCCATGTCGAGCAGATCACACGCTCCCGTCAAGCCGTAATTGTCACCGAGTTGCCATATCTGGTGGGGGCCGAACGGGTGATCAGCAAAGTTCAGGAATTGGTCAACAACGGCAGACTCGCCGGGATCGCGGGCATCGCTGATCTGAGCGACATGGACGGCCTGCGCATCCAGATCGATCTGAAACCCGGAATCAACCCACAGGTTGCGCTCCAGGACATGTACCGACTGACACCGCTGGAGGAGACGTTCGGTATCAACAATGTGGTGTTAGTCAGCGGCGTGCCGACCACGCTCGGCATCTACGACTTGTGCCACCACTACATAGAGCATCGCCTCGAAGTAATCGTCCGCCGCACCGAGTACCGCCTCGCCAAGGCACAAGATCGCCTGCACGTTCTCGAAGGTCTGCTGGTCGCGCTCGACGCGATAGATGAGGTTGTTGCCATCATCCGCGGCTCTCAGGACGCGGCCGAAGCCCGGGTGAGGCTGATCGAACGGTTCCTGCTGACAGACATCCAGGCAGCGCACATCCTCGACATGGCACTGCGCCGACTCACAGCCCTGGCCAAACTCGAACTTGAAGAAGAAGCCACCAATCTGCGGATCAACATTGCGGAGTACCACAAGCTTCTCGACTCTGAGACCAGGCGCCGTACTTTGGTGCTCAAGGAACTTGACGAACTCGTTGACCAACACGGCGTGCCCCGACGAGCTGAGATCGTTGCCGCTACCGAGATTGTGGTGCATGAACAACCCACCCCCGACGACACGCAAACTGTTGGTGTCGATGAGCCATGCGTGGTAACCCTGTCCACCTCCGGCAACATTGGACGTGCCCCGACCAACGGTGCGAGAAGGGCAACGGTGGGTCGCCACGATCTGATTGCCGCACGCGCCATGACCACCACCGGCTCTGAGATTATGGCGGTCACGTCGGAGGGTCGGGTCATAGCGGTGCGGGTACAGGAAGTTCCCGATGCTGCCGGCCGTGCCCGCGGAGTACCCACCGCTGCGCTGCTCGGGCTCAACAAAGGCGAGACGGTATTGACGCTTCTCACCGACGGTGCCGAACGCCTTGTGCTGGTTACCGCCAACGGTGTTGCCAAGCGCCTGACGCTTGACGAGTTGATGAATACCAGGTCGTCGGCGACCGCCATCTCGTTGAAAGGTGATGATCGTGTGGTGGCCGCGTTTCGTGCGCCGCTGGGTGTCGACATTGCCTTGGTTGCTTCTGACGGCCGGGTTCTGCGCACTCCCGTTGATCCGATCAACGACCAGGGCCGGGGTGCTGGAGGTGTGGCGGGTATGAGATTGCTCGGCGATGCCAGAGTCGTGGGCGCTGACGTGTTGCTGGGCGATGGTGTAGCGCTAACCGTTACCAGCGCCGGGGGTGTCAAGGCAACGCCTTATGGTGACCTGCTTGCCAAGGGTCGCGGCGGTCAGGGTGTACGCATCGCCAGATTGGCTAGCGGTGAGACAGTTACGGGCACTTGGTTTGGCCCTGCGGCAATGACTGATGTCTATGCGCTGATGGCTGACTACGACGATCCCCGCAAGCTCGACCCCAACCCCGTCGCACTCAATATCCAAGCAAGTGCCCGTGATCTGGTGCCGAGCCGCACTGAGCGCCAAATCATGGTCGTCGCAGACGCTCGCTGGTAACCCCGTGGGCAGCGGTCGGTCAGGTGAACTGATCGAGTGCGTCGATGATCCGCTGCTGCTGCGCGGAGTTGAAGCCGTTGAGAGTTTGGGTGCCTTCGGTTAGTTCGGCGTTGAGCAGAATCATCGAACTGTTGACGTTGATCCCGTATTGCCGCCAAGTTGTGAACGATGGATCCCACACCATGGTCGGGGTGGTGACTCCGAAGTCGGTGACGAAGCTGAGGGCCAGATTGAAGCTGTCTTGGGCGCCCATGCCGATGACCTGGATTTCGTTGATGTGCTCTCGAGCGAACTGCTCGACATGCGGCGCCTCGCGCCGACAAGTCGGTCAATGAGGCGCCCAGAACCAGAGGAGCACCGGTCGGTCACCGTCGACGGCGTTGGCCAGAGAGGTTATAGACCCGTCGGCGACGCTCAGGACTTGAATGCGCCGTCGGTCGCTGTTGGGTTGCAACAACGAGGTGTTGGCGGCCGCGGCCTCAAGGATCTCTTGTTGAGTGAGGGCCTTGGTGGTGGTCGTTGTTGGTGCCGCGGTAGTTGTCGGCGCCGTGGTGGTTGTCGGTGCCGCGGTGGTTGTCGGTGCCGTGGTGGTTGTTGGTGCCGTGGTGGTGGCTGTCGCCGCGGTGGTTGGCGCCGTGGTGGTTGTCGGTGCCGCGGTGGTTGTCGGTGCCGTGGTGGTTGTTGTCGATGGGGTTGTGCCGGCAGCGACCGTGGTTGTCACCGGAACCGTGGTTGCGGGTCCTTCGGTTGTGTCGTCTGCGGGAACCGGTGGATTGGTTTCGGTCGGCGCGGGGTCAGGTACAGGTGTCCCTACCGTGGCGTCGCCATCGGCGGTCGCCGGTGTTGTCGTGGTTTCGGCAGGTGCGGGTTCAACCGCGCCTTTTTCTGTGCTCGAAGGCGCGTCCGAAGGATTTGTGGGCTCCGGCTCGAGAGGCGGGAGCGTGGTTGTCGCAAAGACAGCGTCTTCGGAGCCGTCTGGTTCTGAAGAGTCGTCGCCACCACAAGCCGCGGTGATGCTCGCGAACACAACAGCAATCGCTAGGGTGAACGCAGGGAGTCGTAGGGGCTGCAAGACCTCGATCTTACCCAAATCCGCTCCAATGTCACCCGTGCCTAGTACGGTATTGCGAACACTCGTTCGTTGACCGTGATCACCCTCGATTTGTTGGATTCCGACTTGGCCGCAACCACCTCCACCGCTTACGACGCTGATGCGATCGAGACCCTCGAGGGCCTGGAAGCCGTGCGCAAACGGCCGGGCATGTACATCGGCGGTACCGGCAGCGCAGGACTCGTGCACCTCGTCTGGGAACTCATCGACAATGCCGTCGATGAGGCCGCAGCCGACTTTGCAACCAAGGTGGATGTCACTCTGCATCGCGACAGATCGGTGGAGGTCAGCGACAACGGCCGAGGCATCCCCATCGACCGACACGCCAAACGCAAGGTTTCAGCGGTGGAAGTGGTGTTCACCGAGTTGCATGCGGGGGGCAAGTTCGGAGGCGGCGCGTATTCGTCATCCGGTGGTTTGCATGGAGTTGGTGCATCCGTCGTCAACGCCTTGGCTACCAAGCTGGTTGTCGAGGTTGATCGCGATGGGGGCACGCATTTGCTGGGTTTCAAGAATCGAGTAGCGGGCCAGTTCAACGGGGTAAACGACTTCAAGGCGGGTCATCAACTCCGAAAACTCAAGCGCATCCCAAGAAACCGGACTGGCACACGCGTGCGCTTCTGGCCCGATTTCGAGATTTTCAAACCCGATGCCAGCGTCGACTTCGACGAGGTCTGCGATCGTGTGACTCAGGCGTGCTTCCTGGTACCGGGTATGCGGGTTTCGGTTACCGACAAACGAGCGGGTGGCGCTGCCGAACCGTTCGTGTTCGCTAGTAAGGGAGGTCTCGCTGACCTGGTTGATCACCTCTCAGACGCCCCTGCGGTCTCTGGTGTCATCACCGGCAACGGCATCGACACGTTTGTGGAGAAGGTGCCGGTCAACAAGAAGATGACAGACGTTGAGCGGGAATGCACCGTGGATATCGCGCTGCGTTGGGTTGACGGCTACGACACAAAGGTGGTGTCGTTCGTCAACACCATCCCCACCCCTCAGGGTGGAACCCATTTGGCGGGATTCGACAAAGCCCTGACACGGGTAATCAACAACGTCGTGCTCAAGGATCACCACAAACTCGCAAGACTCGCAAAACAAAACAAGCACAAAGCTGTCAAAGACGATGTACAGGAGGGCCTGGTAGCAGCGTTGAAAGTGACCTTCGCAGAACCACAATTCCGCGGGCAGACCAAACAGGAATTGGGCACTCCCGCACTCGACGGAATTGTCAGCCGGGTGGTGTACGAACAACTCAAGGAGTGGTTCGAGCCCGGTGGAGGGCCCCGCACCCATGTCAAAGCGATTGCCGACAAGCTGTCGAACGCAGTTCAAAGTCGGGTCGCTTCCAAGACCCTGCTGGAGAACCAGCGCAAGGCGGCGAGTCTCGGTTCAACCGGGATGCCTCAAAAGCTCGCCGACTGCCGGATTCACGGAATGGATGCGGAACTGATTCTGGTGGAAGGGGACTCTGCGGCTGGTCCCGCCAAAAGGGGTCGCAACTCTGAAACGATGGCGATCCTGCCGCTACGGGGCAAGGTGGTCAATGCCCATAAAGCCAGCCCGAAGCAGGTGCTCGACAACGCCGAGGCGCGGGCGTTGTTCACTGCCATGGGTGCTGGAGCGGGCGAAAAGTTCAACATCGAAGACACCCGTTATGGCCGCATAGTGATCTTGTGCGACGCCGATGTTGACGGTAGTCATATTCGTTGCCTGCTGTTGACCCTGATCTACAAGTACATGCGGCCGATGCTGGAAGCGGGCCGGGTATTTGCGGCCCAACCCCCCTTGTTCACCACCAAAATCGGAGATGAGACATATCGGGTCTACTCCGAAGAAGAAAAAGAGGTGGTGACCGATGAGCTGTGCAAAGGCAACCGTCGCCGAGAGAATGTCAAGTGGCAGCGCTTCAAAGGACTCGGCGAAATGAACGTCGAGGAATTGCGTCACTGCGCACTTGATCCGAATACTCGCACTCTGCGTCGGCTCACCATGGACGATGGTGCCCAGACAAAGGAAGCCCTTGAGATGTTCGAGGTGCTGATGGGTACAGACGTGTCGAGCCGACGCAAATTCCTAGTGCGAAACAGCGCCCTAGTAGACAGCACAACCCTCGATATCTAGATGTATCGCTGGTCCTTGAGTGGTTCAGTCGCAGATCTTCGACGGGTTTCACCTTGCAGTGTCACACCCATGGTGTAGAACTACATAAGTGAAACTCGACTCCGACTCCGCCGGCTCTACCGAAGTGGGAGTTTCGGCATCTCCGGTCAGCGACGGGTCGACGCCTCCACTAATCCCCGTGCCTCCGCCTCGCCTCTCACCGTCCGGGGCTGGCACCTTCACGCAATGTCCCCGCCGCTGGAAATTCCGGTACATCGATCGTCTTGCCGACCCTCCGAGCGCAGATGCACTGGCCGGGAGCTTCGCTCACCGGGTCCTCGAATTGTTGTTGCAACGCGAACCGTCTGAGCGCACAATCGAAGAGGCCCGCCTGATCGCTCGAACCGAGTGGCCTGAGACCGAGGCCATGGGCGACTATCAGGCCCTGGCCCACGACGAGGAGCAGTCTCGCCACTTTCGTTGGAAGGCATGGACAGCAATCGAGGGCCTTTGGCATCTCGAAGACCCCGCAACAGTAGAAGTACGAGCCACCGAGCAAGACGTGGAAGCCGAACTGGCCGGAGTGCCCTTTCGGGGAATCGTTGATCGGATCGACGAAGAAGGCGACGGAATGATCGTCACCGACTACAAGTCGGGAAAGGCGCCATCGCAGCGTTTCCGTCGGTCACGGCTCGATCAGGTGCTGCTGTATGCCGCGGCGGTGGAGGCATCCACAGGTGAGATGCCGGTGCGAGCACGCCTGCTGTATCTCGGACAGCGTACTATCGGCATGGACGTGAACCGTAAAGAGATCGAGACCGTCACCCAAAAACTTGCTGGTACCTGGGCAGAGATCCACACGGCTTGTGCCGACGATGAGTTCGAGCCACGGACTGGCCCGCTGTGCGGATGGTGCCCATACGTGTCGATGTGTCCGCAAGGCACCGCCGAAGTCGCCAAAAGAGCCAAGAACAAGGCCGATCGAGAAGCGGAGTTGCTAGCCATCGCTAGCTGAGTTACAACCACAGGTGTTGCCAGCGGCTGTTGCGCTTTTATTCGTGGCCGTCGCTTTGAAGCCAGCGCTTCCATAAATAACGCAGCACCAACGCGCCGATCAGCGTGCCAACGGCACTGACAAGAGCGCTGTTGATCAACAACTTGTCTGGGGGCGGGTTGGCAGGCTCAGGAGTAACCGTGGGAGCTGGAGGCGGATCCTCCCCGACGAGCGGGACCTCTGCGTTGTCCCCATAGGGAACCGACGTCGAGATGTCAGCATTAGAACCTTGACCACTGGCTGTGGTGGTGTCCGTGAGCAGCAGAGCGTCGACCGGGGCGGGACCCTCTGGCGCAGGTTTTGGACGCTGGCGTTTAGCTTGTGGGTCATACGTCATTGGACACCTCGGTGTTGACGATGAGATCAAAAAGAGTGTCGAACTCGGCGGCGGCTTCGGGAGCACCGGGCCGGGCCCCGAGTGCGTGGATCGGTAGAGAGTTGGCAGCCGCTTCGGTGACCGCGGCACGAAGCCGTATAGCTGGGAGCACCATGCTGCCATGGTCGGTTCGGAGCTGCTCGTCCCAATACCGGGCATCTCGAGTACGGCCCATGCGGTTGACGGCCACTCCCGCCAGGGTGAGCGGCGCGGTGCGGCGGGCAGAGATTCGTTCCACCGTTCTCAGGATCTGGTTGACACCGTCTGAAGCCCAAGCGCCTGGTTCGGTGACGATCAAGGCTTGATCAGCGGCGAACAACCCATTGATCGTGAGCAGTCCCAGCGATGGGGGACAATCGATGATAACGATGTCGTGATCGACTCCTTCGAGCGCAACCGCAAGACGATTGTTGGCCCCGATGGGGTCGGTCATCAATTGTGGTTCACGGGCTGCGAGAGCCGGCGTAGCGGGGACCACTGACGGGGGACGCCCACCGTCGGTCGGCCAAGAAGAGGTCGCCCGCAAACTCGCGATTGAACCGGGACGCTCTTCAGCCAGAGCGTGGTCGATGCTGAAAGGCGGATTCCAAACCCCCAGCCCGGTAGTGGCGTTTCCTTGGGGGTCGATATCGATGACGAGGCAGTCAACTTGGCGAGCCCAAGCAGAGGCTGCCAAACCCAAGGCCACCGTTGTCTTGCCGACTCCACCTTTTTGGTTGACCAGCGTGAGGACTTGCACACAGACAAGGTAGTCAACAGAAGCTCCCGCGGCCACGGCGGAGCGGAGTTAGCACGAGCGAGGGTGTTCGAATTGATCAGGCTGCGCGTCTGGCTCTGTTCGCGCCCCTGAGTATGTCGTCGAGAGCGTCAACCAGATCGGGACGGTTCTCGAACAGTTCGTCCACCTTTGGTCCGCTCCAAGGCACACATAGTTCCGCCGGTTCTAGACCGGCTTTGGTCCACGATTCGGCAATACGGCGGATGGCGCCGTCTACTTGAGGATCGGCCGCGGTGATCGATGCGATTGCAAGTTCCTCAACGTTCCACTTGTCATCTTGCACAAGTGGTGCCTTTACCAGTTTCAAGCGATAGCGCAGCGCTTCGGCAGCGATCATTGTGTGATTCACCGGTGGTGCCCTCCAACGGATCGAGCCTGTGGATCACCCACAGAGCGTATGGTCAGATACGCCACAAACAATAAATCACGTTTCGGGAAATCTGGTGGATACTTGATCCCCTTGGTTATCTTTTCCTTACATCTTGAACACGCAACAATCGGGGACACAGTCGCGAGGTCGCGCAGGCAGAGCGCTCAGGGCTCGAGGACTCAGATGGCCCAATCGTTCCTCGATCAACTCGCGGGCCATTGCGATGAATTCGGGATCTGGAGCTGTCGCCGGCGTAGCCGCACGCTCGATATGGAGACCCAATTCGTCGGCTGTTGATGCTGCTTGGTGGTCTAGGTCCCACAGCACTTCGATGTGGTCGGAGACAAAACCGACCGGGATCACGGCCGCTCGTTGGTAACCCTGAGCGGCGAGCCAGCGGAGGTGATCGTTGATGTCGGGCTCAAGCCACGGCACTGAGGGAGACCCCGAGCGGCTCTGCCAAACGAGATGACAGGTGCTCTCGGGCGACACCGCGGTAGCCACTAGGTCCATGGTCGCCCGTAACTGGGCTTCGTAGTCGCATGAGTCTGCCATCGCCACCGGTATGGAATGGGCAGTAAAAACCAGCGGGGAAGGATCATTTGATGCAAGGCGCCCAAGAGCATCCTGGGTTGACCGAATGAACGGCTCGACAAACCCCGGATGGTCGAAGTAGGGCCGTATCTTGTCGATTTGCAAAGCCTCAACACTCGCCGCTGACTTAGCGCGGTCTAGATCTTCGATGTACTGGCGACAGCTCGAATATGAACTGTAGGCAGATGTGACCAGAGCTACGGCATGGCGGACTCCGTCGCTAGCCATCTGCGCGATCGTGTCGTCAAGCAGCGGATGCCAGTTGCGGTTTCCCCAATAGACCGGAAGCGAATAGCCGGCCGAATCGAGTTCTGACTGCAGTGCTTCATGAATAGCTCGGCACTGTTCGTTGATGGGGCTGACACCGCCAAAATGTGCATAGTGAGCAGCTACCTCGGCAAGGCGCTCTGGCGGGATACCACGACCAGCTGTGACTCGCTCAAGAAAGGGCACGACATCTCCAGGCCCCTCTGGACCACCAAAGCTGACCAGCAGCACCGCGTCGATATCAGACACAACGCGAGGCTACCTCTGGCGAAGCGCCGCTAGCGTCGGCGGATGGCTGCAATTCAGGTGGAAGGACTCGTTCGTTGCTTTGGTGATCTCCGGGCAGTGGACGGTATCGATCTTGAAGTCCCCAAAGGAGAGATCTACGGATTTCTTGGACCCAACGGTGCTGGAAAATCAACTTTGGTGCGGATGCTGTGCACTCTGCTTCTCCCCACCAGCGGTCGCGCCCGGGTAGCCGGCTTTGATGTGGTCTCCCAAGCCGCTCAGTTGCGGTTTTCGATCGGTGTGGCCCTGCAGGAAGCAGCCCTCGACGACCGCATGACCGGTCTTGAGATCCTCCAAACTCAGGGCCGCCTATTCGGGTTGCGCTCCAGCGAAATCACCCAGCGAATTGAAGAACTCGCGCCGATCCTCGACATGGGAGCTGTGCCTGCGCTTGTTTCGACATACTCCGGAGGAATGAAACGGCGCCTTGACCTGGCGGCATCATTGATGCACAGCCCGTCGGTGCTTTTTCTTGACGAGCCGACAACAGGCCTGGACCCGCAAGGGCGGATGCGTGTCTGGGAAGAGGTGCGGCGACTCAATCGTGAACATGGCATGACCGTGTTTTTGACCACGCAATATCTTGAAGAGGCTGATGAGTTGTCGAACCGCATCGGGATAATCGACCACGGCAAGCTCGTCGCACAGGGATCGCCCACAGAACTGAAGCGCACCGTCGGAACCGATGTTGTTATTGCCCGCCTTGAAGAGGGCCACGAAGCAGCGGCAGCAGCGCTTGAAGGCATCGACGGCCTTGATTCCGTTGAACACCACGGCGACGAACTGATCATAAACACCAGCGACGGCAACCGAGCACTCAGCCCCGTCGCCTTGGCCTTTGACCGAGCCGGCGTGTCGGTAACCGAACTAGCGCTTCGAACACCAACCCTCGACGACGTTTTCTTGGAGGTCACAGGTCATCGCATGGAAGGAGTCGATTCATGACCACGACAATCACACCGCATCATCACATACAGGCGCGACCAACCGGGTTCTTCCGAGATGTCGGCAGCATCGCCATTCGGTCGGTGCGACAGTTACCACGTGATCTTGAAGCGGTAGTCCCAGCGCTTCTCATCCCGCTGTTCTTCCTGGTCATAAACGTTGGTTCCTTGCAAGATGTTGCCAACTTCACCTCGATCGAGATCGACTACAAAGCCTTCCAATTGCCCGTCGCCATCATCTTCGCGGTCACAGGAGTGTCGCGTGCGCCGGCACTGGTGCTCGACATCCAGAACGGGTACTTCGACCGTCTGATGCTCACCCCAGTGTCACGCCGGGCGCTGTTGATCGGTCATATCGTCGCCGACTTCGTGTTGGTCGTGCTGCTTATAATCCCGGTGCTGGTCTTCGGATTCATTATTGGTGTGCGGTTCCCGACAGGGCCGTTGGGAGTGGCCACGTTCATCGTTATGGGTGCCCTCTGGGGGGTTGCCTACACCGGCTTGCCTTACGCCATCGCCTTGCGTACGGGTAACCCCGGAGCTGTCAACTCCTCATTCCTGTTGTTCTTTCCTTTTGCCTTCGTTACTTCTTCATTCGTCCCGATTGACGCGATGACTGGCTGGCTCGGTCAGGCAGCCAGGTACAACCCGGTGACATATCTGCTGGAGGGACTGCGATCTCTGTTCCTTCACTGGGATGGAGGATCGCTGCTCAAGGCATTGCTGGCAATAGCCGGAGTTGCGTTCATAAGCCAGACGTTGGCATTTGGCGCACTGAAGCACCGAGTCGCCCGCGGTTGACCCATAACCAGCGCCTAGCCTTCGCTTGTGATCCTGGTTGACGTTGACCGTGTCAGCATGAGCCGACCTGATCGGCTTCTGTTCGGCGATGTCTCCGTCACGGTTTCGAACCGAGATCGACTCGGTGTGGTCGGAATCAACGGAACCGGCAAGACAACTCTGCTCTCTGTAATTGCAGGTCAGCGGATCCCCGAAAGTGGAGAAGTTCGTCGCAAGAAAGGCGTATCGGTAGCGACCCTGGAGCAGATAACCGAACTTCAGTCGGGGTCGGTTCGCGAAGCAGTAGGCGGGGGCTGGCAAGGAGAGGCGGCTCTGCAACGGCTCGGTATGGGCGACAAGATCGACCGCGGTATCGAAACGCTGTCCGGCGGGGAACAAAAGCGGGTGGCACTGGCGCAAACGGTCGTCGCCGAAGCAGACCTGCTGGTTCTCGACGAACCGACCAACCACTTGGACGTTGACGCCATCGAATGGCTGGAGTCTGAACTTGCCGCCTTCAAGGGCGGTCTGGTGATAGTCACCCACGATCGCAAGGTTCTTGACGCCGTCACAACCAGAATCCTCGAACTTGATCGGGGTTCGGCGTACCTTCACGACGGCGGTTACGCAGGCTTCTTGGAGAGAAAGGCGACCCGCGAAGCGCTGGCCAAGGCACACGAATCGACGAGACGCAACTTGGCGCGGCGCGAACTCGCATGGCTGCGCCGAGGGGCCAAGGCTCGAACACGTAAGAGCAGATCACGTGTCAACAAGGCCAATGAACTGATCGACGGCGGGACTGCGGTGGCTGGTGCTCGTGAAGTCGACCTCGACTTAGCGTCGTTGCATAACAGCACGCCGCGGCTCGGAGATCAGGTTGTAGAACTCCACGACGTGACTGTCGGCTTCGACGGCGAACCCCCACTGATCAGCGGCCTCGACCTGTTGTTGGATCGCACCGAACGGCTGGGGATTGTGGGAGCAAACGGATCAGGCAAATCGACGCTCCTTGATGTGCTGGCGGGTCGCCGCGAGCCGCTGGCCGGTCGAGTCGTGCGGGGCCCGACCGCAGTCGTTGGTCTGCACGACCAGCAAGGGCGAAGTCTCGACCCGAACGTGACGGTACGCCAGTTCATTGCTGGTGACGGAGCCCAACCCGACTGGTGGGATCTCGCCCTGCTGGAACGATTCTGGTTCGATAGCGACACCCAGAGGTCTCCTATCAACATGCTGTCGGGCGGGGAGCGCCGTCGGCTCCAGCTAGTGGTCACCCTGGCTGACAAACCCAACGTTCTGCTGCTCGACGAGCCCACCAACGACCTCGACCTCGACACGCTGAGAGCTCTTGAAGACTTTCTTGAACATTGGCCTGGAGCGCTCATCGTGGTCAGTCATGATCGGGCCCTGCTGAACCGAACGGTGGACGACGTGCTGGTGATCGACGACCGTCGAGCCCGGCGCTGGCCGGGAGGCTACGAAGCCTGGCTCATCGACCGCCAACGACCAGCCAACAAAACCCCTGAAGGCGCAGCATCATCGGCCGGACGCTCACCGTCTCAGAAGCACCGAACCGCAGCCTCCCAGAGCGCAACCACTAGATCTAGCGCAACCATTCGTCATGACCTGAAGAAGGCCGAAAAGGAACTGGACCGCCTTGAAGCTCGAAGGCTCCAACTCGAAACGGTCTTGGCGGAGTCGGGAACTGAACATCACAAGCTCGCCGAGGCGGGAACTGCGCTGGCCAATTGCGCGCAAGAGCACGCGCTAGCCGAAGATCTTTGGTTGAGGTTGTGCGACGAACTGGAACAGCGCTGAGGTGCTCAAGAGGCCGGTAGCATGAGCGTTATGACGAACGCGGAACTTGCTGTCGCTGAGACCAACCAAGGCGAAGTCTTGATCGTGAGCGACGCCGCCCGCGCCACTGTGCTCGATATTCGATCCAACGAAGACGATGCGGAAACACTGGGGCTTCGCGTAGAAGTGACCGGTGCCAGCGGTGTGGACTACACCTACGATCTCTCCCTTGAACCGATTGCGGAAAAGGCCGACGACGACCACATCCACGAAAAAGAGGGGCTCACGGTCATCGTTCCAGCGCTCAGCGTCTCGGCTCTGACGGGAGCCACGCTAGACCTTCCCACCCATGCGGGCCAAGGGGGATTGGTGATCCGCAACCCGAACCGTCCGAACCCGCTTGGTGATCTGGGTCAACTCGAACTGACCGGCGACTCAGCCAACAAGGTCCGCACCCTCTTGGCAGAGCGCATCAATCCCGCGCTCGCCTCGCACGGTGGCTACGCCGAACTCGTCGGTGTTGAGGACGATCGGGCGTTTGTGACCATGGGAGGGGGCTGTCAGGGTTGCGCCATGAGTGCTGCCACCCTGCGCGAGGGAATCTCCAAGGCAATCCTCGAAGCCGTCCCCGAAATCACCGAAGTAGTCGACACCACCGACCACGACCAAGGCGAAAACCCCTACTACACGTAGTTAGTTCAGGGGTGCAGGAGGGACTGGACTTCGGTGGCGATGCTCTTGGCATCGAGACCGAAGCGGGCGTGGATGTCGTCGGGGTTGGCGTGGGGGACGTACTCCACTGGGATCCCCAACACCCGGATACGGCAGTCAGTGTCGCGGTCGCCCAGAGTGTCACGAACCGCGGCGCCCGCACCTCCGATGCGCAACCCGTCCTCGACGGTGACAATCACATCGTGTTCAGCGATGTCGTCGATCATCTTCGGGTCGAGCGGGACCACCACTCGAGGGTCGTAAACGGTGGCTTCGATGCCGTTAGCGGCAAGCAAGTCGGCCGCGCCTATGACCGCGCTCAGCATCTGACCGAAGCCGAGCAACGCGACCTGTCCGTCGCCGGTACGGGTCTTTCGAGCTTTGAGGCCCACGCCGACCTCATGATCCGCCACATGAGCAGCCGGACTGCGCGACCAGCGGATCGCCACAGGACCATCAGTGAGATCCATTGCGTCTTCCATCATCTGCTGGAGTTCCTGGTAGCTCGACGGAGCCAGCACGGTCATTCCAGGTACCTTCGTAAACAACACCATGTCCAGCAGACCATGATGCGAGGCGCCGTCAGGGCCGGTAACGCCTGCTCGGTCCACACAGAAAATCACGGGTTGGCCATGCAACCCAACATCAAGGTTGACCTGATCAAAAGCCCTGCTCAGGAAGGTCGAATAAACGGCGACAACTGGGCGAAGACCACCCATTGCCATGCCAGTCGCAGCAGTGACAGCATGCTGCTCGGCAATGCCGACATCGAAACAACGCTCCGGGAAACGATCCCGGAAAGGCAACAAGCCTGTGGAGTCGGGCATTGCGGCCGTAATCGCCACGAGTTCAGGATGCTGATCACCCAGCTTCACCAACGTTTCAGAAAATGCCGCGGTGTAAGACCCGTCCTTTACCGAGCCGATGTCGTGCATGTTCTTGATGTTGTCGTTCTCGGCCGGAGCGTAACCACGACCCTTGTGGGTCAACACATGAACCAGAACCGGACCGTCGAACTCGGCAGCGTTGTGCAGTGCCTCCTCAAGCGACTCGATGTCGTGGCCGTCGAACGGCCCGATGTAACGAATCCCAAGGTTCTCGAAGAAAGCTGGCGGTTCCCACATCTCGCGGATCGCCGCCTTCGACATCTTCACGCCACGCTTGATCTGCTCACCCACCCAGGGGATGCGCTCAGCTATCTCCTCAACTTTCGCCTGTCGACGCATGTAGATCGGGTTACTGCGAATCTTGACCAAGCTTTCGCTCAACCGGGAGACCGTAGGGGCATAGGAGCGGCCGTTGTCGTTCAACACGATCACCACATCGCGCCCGCTGTGACCCAGGTTGTTGAGTCCCTCAAAAGCCATGCCGCCAGTAAGGGCACCATCGCCGACAACAGCCACTACCCGCCGACGCTTGTCGTTGGCGTGAAACGCGGTAGCAAGGCCATGGGCATAGGACAACACCGTTGAGGCATGACTGTTCTCAATCCAATCATGTTCAGATTCCGCTCGCGACGGGTATCCCGAAAGCCCGCCCTCCTTACGCAGTTGACCGAACCCTGCGAGTCGCCCTGTCAGCATCTTGTGGACGTATGCCTGGTGCCCGGTGTCCCACAGAATCGCGTCGTGAGGGGAACGGAACACGCGATGCAAGGCAACAGTCAGTTCCACTGCGCCAAGGTTGGAACCCAGGTGACCGCTGTGCTCGTTTACCGCCGAGATAATCTCCTCGCGGATTTGCTCGCAAAGATCGTTGAGTTCAGTGAAGCTGCGGCCCTGCAGATCAATTGGGCCGTGGATGGCATCGAGGCGCATGAGTGTCCTGTCGCGGCGGTGGGGGTAAGGAATCTTAGCCATTTCAGATGGCACTTGTGGAACGACCTCGGCGACCTCCACCGGGCAAGAACTGTGAGAGTTTCGGGGCCAAGAGCAAGCCCAGAGCGACAGACACAAGCCCGCCGATGGCGTCGATCCAATAATGGTTGGCGGTGACCACGATAGAAAAAAGCGTCAACAGCGGGTAGCCGGCGATGACAGCTCGTGTTGTTCGCCGCTTCAGCACGGGATACAAGCCGATCGTGCACCACACCGCCCAAGCGACATGCAAGCTCGGCATTGCCGCGTACTGGTTTGAGATTGCCTCCATTATCCCTGACTCAAAAGACCAAAGGCCACCAGGATCAACCAGTGTGTCGACGTAGTTGTGGCCCGGCACGCAAGCCCCGTACTGCGAAGCACAGTTCGACAACAGACGAGGTGGCATCAGCGGATACAAAGCAAAGCCAATGAGCGCCGATGCCGTGGTGACGGCCAACATCGAACGCATCAAGATGTAGCGGGCCGGGAAACGAAGAAATAGAAACACCATCACGAAGATGGTTACGATGAAATGGAACGACCCATAAAAAACATTCCAAAACACAATGAACCAATCCCAATCAAGGAATTGCTGTTGCGTCCACTCCTCGTGATAAAGCCCCATCGCCTTCTCGATGCCGATGATGTCAAGGGCGTTTTCGTAGGACCGGCGCCGGACACTGTCTCCGAGCGCGGAGCCGAACTGGTTCCTGATTGCGGAATAGACGAAGTAGAACCCCAGCGTCATGCCTGCTTCAAGCCACCACTTCAACACCGGACCCGAAGAGGGGTCGGTTTCGACGCTGCTGCCGGGGCCTGCTTCGACGCGCATTCGCGGTACCATAGCGACCTCTGGACCTTGGAGTTGCTACGTGCTTGACCATGAGTTGATCAACCGCACCCTCAGCACCGCGCTGAGTACGGGCGCGGAGTTTGCAGAAGTGTTCGTAGAAGACAAGAAGTCATCGTCGGCAATGCTCGACGACGGCCGCGTCGAGGAACTGACGAGCGGGCGCGATCGAGGTGCCGGTATTCGTGTGGTCGTGGGAGACACAACCGGCTTCGCGCACACTGCGGATCTCTCTGAACGCGGACTCGCCGGTGCTGCCGAGGTAGCCGCAGCCGCGGCCCGGGGCGGAGGGGGTGGAACCCGCACTGTCTCGGTCGGCAGCCACGGCATCGCGGCCAGTGCTTCCGCTCAGATCCCACCCGAAGATGTGGCCAAAACCGTCAAAGTCGAACTGTTGACGCGCGCAGATGCCGCGGCACGAGCGGTCGGGTCACAAATTTCGCAAGTCTCGGCTCGCTACGGAGACAGCCGTCGCCGGATTCTGGTAGCCAACAGCGACGGATTGCTCGCCGAAGACGATCAGATCCGCACCCTGTTCTCGGTTTCATGCGTGGCCACGGGAGACACTGGCCTGCAGACCGGACGCGAGTCTGTAGGGCGAACTATCGGCTTCGAACTCTTCGATGAGACTGATGTCACCGATTTGGCCCGGCGGGCAGCCAACCGTGCGATCACCAAGCTGGGTGCGCGCCCAGCACCCTCGGGGACGATGCCTGTGGTGGTCGGACCTGGCGGCGGCGGAGTGTTGTTTCACGAGGCGTGCGGTCATGGACTGGAAGCCGACCTGATAGCCAAATCGGCGAGCGTCTTCGCTGGTCGTGTCGGTGAAGAAGTGGCCACGCCTCTTGTCACCCTCATCGACGACGGCACCATGGCCGGCGAGTGGGGGCACTTTGCAATCGACGACGAAGGGCACCAAGCTGCACACAACGTATTGATTGATCGTGGAGTGCTCACCGACTACATGTGGGACCACTTGCGTGCCCGCAAGCAAGGGCGACCAAGCTCGGGCAACGGTAGACGCCAGAGCTACCAGCACCTGCCGATGGTGCGAATGACCAACACTTACATCAGCAACGGTGAAGACGACCCCGACGACATCATCTCTGGAACCGAATCAGGTGTGTACGTCGCACAACTCGGTGGGGGGCAGGTCAATACAGCCACCGGTGACTTCGTGTTCGGCATGACCGAGGCCTACCTGATCGAAAACGGTGAGATCACCGATCCGATACGGCAAGGAAACCTCATTGGCAACGGACCCGAAACCCTCCAGATGATTGAGGCCGTTGGCAATGACTTCGCGATGGGCTCACCTGGCACCTGCGGCAAAGACGGCCAAGGCGTGCCGGTCGGTGACGGCACCCCGACACTGCGGGTAAAGGCTCTCACCATCGGCGGCACCGCGGCCTGAGGCGCAGTAATGGCTGAGACGAACGGGTCGACCAACACTGAGTTGTTAGATATTGCCACTCGGGTTGCGGGTTGGGCAGACAACGGTGAACAGGTAGAAGTCTTCGTCGCCGATGAACTTGAAACCGAGGTTCGGGCATACCAAGGCGCAGTCGAATCGTTCACATCGGCTCGAAGCCAGGGGATAGGCGTACGAGTCGTAGCTGACGGTCGGCAGGGATATGCCTACGCGGGCACACTGGACCGATCGGTGTTGTCAGAGACGCTGCAAGAAGCGCGTGACAACGCAGCCTTCGCCGAACCCGACGAATTCAATGGCGTGGCTCAGCCCGATGGTGTGGTTCCCGTGGAATTCGATCTGTTCGATTCGTCGCTGGACAACTTTTCAACAGACGACAAAGTCGCGCTCGCTGTTGAGCTCGAACGTGCCACCCTCGGAGCGGACCAGCGGATATCAGGGATCGAGTCTGCCGAATACGCCGACACTCGCTGCGAATCGGCAATCGCCACTTCTACCGGGATCACCAGTACGAGCCGTGAAACAGGTTGCTTTCTGGCGACCTACGCAATGGCCGAAGCCGACGGCGAAACACAGACAGGTTTCGGGTACTCGATCGGTAGGGGGCCAGCAGTCCTCAACGTGGAAGACGCAGCTCGCGAAGCCGCGGAGAGAGCCACTCGGCTCTTGGGCGCGACCAAACCGCAGACCAGCAAACTCACTGTGGTGCTCGACCCGTGGGTATGTGCCCAACTACTCGGAATCATCGGTGGAACCCTGAGTGGCGATGCCGCGCAGCGAGGCCGCTCAATTTTTGCTGATCGAGTTGGTGAGAAAGTTGCGGTAAGCGACCTCTGTCTACTCGACGACGCCACCAACGTTGATGCTTTTACAGCTTCCGCGGTTGACGGCGAGGGTCTCGCCACGCGTCCGAATTCACTAATTGACTCTGGGGTGTTGCAAGGCTTCCTTCACAACTCCTACACGGCCCGGCGGGGTGCAACTTCATCTACCGGTTCAGCGGTACGCGCGGGTTTCAAAGGCGCGCCAGGCGTTGGTTCTCAGGCGTTGGCCCTGCGTCCTGGAACGCGTAACCAGAACGAACTCATCGCCAGCATCGACGACGGTCTTCTAGTGCAAGGCGTGACAGGACTGCACTCCGGTGTCAATCCCGTTTCTGGAGATTTCTCCACTGGCGCGGAAGGGCTTCGAATCCGCAATGGCGCCCTGGCCGAACCAGTACGAGAGATCACCATCGCCGCAACTCTTCAGCGGATACTGCTCGACATCACCGAAATAGGCAATGACCTACAGTGGCTGCCCATGAGCGCGGCCGGTGTTTCCCTTGTGGTCGCCGATGTGATGATGTCGGGTGCCTGAGCTGGTGACTGATGTCAATTCTGCACGCCATTGTTCTCGGCATTGTGCAGGGGTTGTCTGAATTTCTGCCGATCTCATCGAGTGCACATTTGGAGCTGACTCGCTGGCTGTTCGGTTGGGAGGAACTCAGTGGTGAACTCGAGACATCGTTTGACGTTGCCGTGCATCTGGGAACGCTCGTCGGTGCGGTCGCTTATCTCCGCGCTGACATCGCCAAGTACATCGTCGCCGGACTAGCCCCCCTGCGGCGTCAACCGCTCACTAACGATGGACGTGTTGGCTGGTTCCTGGTCGTTTCTGCGGTGCCGGCGGGGTTGGTTGGAGTTTTGCTCGCCGATCAAATCAACAGACTTGACGGGATAGCCACGATTGCCGTCATGTTGATTGTGTTCGGGTTGTTTTTGCTGCTAGCCGATCGGCTGCCGGAACGGCGCGGCCAAGACGAATTCACCCTCCGTGACGCCCTGCTGATGGGCGTGGGCCAAGCTCTGGCCCTACAGCCTGGGGTTTCGCGTTCAGGGGCTTCCCTGACGGTTTCACGCTTGCTGGGGTTCCAAAGAGAAGCTGCGGCCAGGTTGGTTTTCTTGATGAGCCTTCCGATCATTGCTGGTGCCGGGTTGTTCGCCTTGGCAGACGCTGACATTCCGTCGTCATTCTGGCCACCGTTTCTGTGGGGCGCAGCAACCTCTGCGGTAACCGGTTGGGTGGCGGTGTGGGGAATGCTCCGCCTGGTTCGGAGCCACAGCTTCACTCCTTTCGTTTGGTACAGGGTGATCGTCGGTCTCGGCGTGCTCAGCATTCTCGCTACCAACTGGCGCTAGCTATCCGACAAGTACCGGCACTACACCTCCGATCGTCAACGATTGAATGACGGCTTGGAGCTGCTGATCGGCGATGGCGACGGTAACGAAACCTTCGTGAACCTCGATCACGCTTGCGTCGTTGGCCAGTCGGGTGCCATCGATGAGACCGTACAGATCGACCAAGTCGCCCGCCTCCAAGGGTGTCCCGTCGGTTGCGATAGTCAGCCCCCCCGCAGCGTCGCCGAGCTGAGCGGCTAGTTGCCCGGTGGCCGTCGTTAGTCGCCCGTCCCGGACGATCTCGCCGGTGGCCATCGAATCTCTCAGCGTCAACCCGTGAGGGTCGCTGAGTGTTGCATCGTGAGGTGTTCCCGCGGTAGGAAGCCGTGTCGGGACGAGATCATTAGTGGTAAGGGTTGTGCCGGCTTCCAGGTCTCTGGTGGCGGTCCAGCCATCGATTCCGGTTTGCCACTGTGCTCGCGCGGTTGTGGCGTTGTTGTAGATCCCAACGAGCCAGAGTCCAACGCTCAACCCGATGACTGCCGTCAAGACGAGTCTCGGCCAGCGACTACGACGAACAGTCACCCGAGCACTTCCGATTGTGGCACGCAACGTTGCTATTGGGGGCCGGTCCAACTCAAACATGTTCGCCCCTTCGCGAGGCTCGGCAATGGTTGGGGGAAGCAGTGTCTGCAGAAAGTCTCTGCGGAAGTGTCAGGCCGCGCTTGAGGCGTTGCTCTTGGAGGTTTTTGAGCCGTTCGCAGACGACCCGGAATCACTGGCCGAAGAACTCGACTCGCTCTTGGTAGTACTTGACTCGGTAGTACTTGACTCGCTGGACGACGAATTCGACTTTGACTTTTCCGATGCTCTGGCGCGGGCGTTTGAGCCGTGATCGTTTTTGTAGAACCCCTCTCCCTTGAAGGAGATTCCGACCTTCGAGAACACCTTCTTGACAGGTGCACCGCACTGGTGATCTTCGTTGTCATGGACCTGAGTGCAGACGGTTATGGCTTCGTCGCGAAACGACTGCCAAAATTCAAACATCTCTCCGGTGCGCTGACACCGGTAGTCGTAGGTGGGCACGAAGAGAGAGGATACCTGTACCGACAGCGCTCGCCACCGTACGATGGTCGGGTGATTGAAGTTGTCGCCCTTGTGGTCGGCGCCTACGTCGTTGGAATGTTTCCAACGGCGACGATCGTGGGACGGCGCATGGGAGTGGATCCAACACGTGAGGGCTCAGGTAATCCGGGTGCGTCCAACATCTATCGACTCGGAAGCCGCAAAGCCGGTGTGATCGTCGGGCTGATCGACATGTTGAAAGGTGCCGCTCCGGCAGCGCTGGCTCTCGCCGTGTCCGGCCGACCGGCGGCCCATGCCGTCTGGGTAGCTGCAGTTGCCGGCCATGTATGGCCGGTGATCCGACGCTTTCGCGGCGGTAAAGGCGTGGCTACTGCGGGCGGTGCAGGTCTCATGATCAGCCCCATCATCGGTTTGCTGTGCGCACTCACCTTCCTCGTTGTGGTGAAAGTGTTGAGGGTTGCCGCTCTGGGTTCATTGTCCATTGCCTTTTCGTATCCGGTGCTGGCGACCATCGCGGGTCTGCCGACTTGGGAAATCCTGGTGTCGATTGGTGTCGCCGCCATCCTCGTCGTGCGTCACCAATCCAACATCCGCCGCCTCCTCTCGGAACGCTAGCCACCAACAATGCGCTTGCGCGGTGGCAACTGGAGGCGGCTTGAGGCACGCTTTAGGTGTGATCTCGCTTGAAGAAGCTCGTTCGTACGTTCTAGACCGGGTCGACCGTCTGGGGGCAGTGTCGGTTTCGCTAGCCGGAGCAGGCGGGTTGGTCCTAGCGGAGCCCATCGTCGCCCAAGAGTTGGTCCCGCCGTTCGCCAACACCGCGATGGATGGATTCGCGGTGATTGCCGCCGACACGGCGGACGCTCCGGTCACACTTGAAGTAGTGGGCACGGTAGCGGCAGGCGCCCCGGCAGAGCGACCCCTAGGCAAGGGTCAGGCTATGCGCATCATGACTGGGGCGCCGATGCCCGAAGGCGCTGATGCGGTTGTGATGGTCGAGCGGACCTCCTATGACCCCGAAAACGCGGAGGTTGAGGTGGAGATCACGGTGGGTGAAGGAAACCATGTGCGTGAGGCGGGGGAGGACGTAAGGCCCGGCGATGAGTTGTTCGGCGCCAGAACAGTGTTGGCTGCAGGCCACCTCGGCGTCTTGGCCAGCGTCGGTTTCGGTTCGGTGTCTGTTCACCGCAGGCCGGTGGTCGGAGTCGTTTCGACAGGCGACGAACTCGTAGACGACGGTCGGCCACTGAAGCCCGGAGAGATCAGAGACTCGAATCGGCGCACTCTGCTGACGATGTTGGCGGACTCTGGCATGGAACCCGTTGATCTCGGTATCGCCCGGGACAACGAGGCCGATATCGCCGAAGCATTCACCAACGGCGCGGCCCGCTGCGATGCGATTCTTTCGTCAGGTGGCGTGTCGATGGGGGCTTTCGACTACGTCAAAGTTGTACTTGACAGCATCGGTGAAATGCGCTGGATGCAAATCGCCATCAAACCTGCGAAACCGTTTGCGTTCGGGCTGATCGGAGCGACGCCGGTGTTCGGGCTTCCGGGCAATCCAGTGTCCTCAATGGTCAGCTACGAACTCTTTGCGCGCCCAGCCCTGCGCAAGATGGCGGGACACACCCTTGTTGATCGTCCGGTCAGGCGAGCGATTACCGAGGATTCGTTGGGCCGCCACGATGATGGCAAAACCCATTTCGTACGAGTAACAGGCGGCCCTGACGAAACTGGGCGTTGGCACATCCACAAGCTCGCCGGGCAAGGCTCGCATCAGCTCGCGGCCATGGCTCGCGCGAGCGCACTTGCGATCGTTCCCGACGGGACAGAGATCGCGGCCGGCGATGAGGTTGAGATCATCGGTTTAGGTACGGTGGTCACATGACCACGCAGTTGATCGACGGATTCGGGCGCGTTCATCGAGATCTGCGCATCTCCGTCACCGATCGTTGCAACTTTCGTTGTACCTATTGCATGCCCCAAGAAGGGATGCAATGGCAGCGGCGTGAGGATCTGCTTTCGTTCGAAGAGATCGAACGCTTGGCCCAGATAATGGTTGAGCGTTTCGGTGTGAACGCCATCCGTTTGACCGGTGGTGAGCCCACAGTACGTGCCAAGTTGTCGATTCTCGTTGCCAAGCTCGCAGCTCTCAATGTTGATCTGGCGATGACAACCAACGGAGTCACGCTGCCATTGTTGGCCGACGAGTTGCGAGCGGCTGGTCTTGTAAGGATCAACATCTCCCTGGATTCATTGCGAGCAGATCGTTTCGAGCAACTCACCCGCCGCAATGATCTTCCGCGGGTGTTGGAAGGCATCGAAGCGGCTCTGGACGCAGGCTTCAGCCCCGTGAAGGTCAACGTCGTCGTCATGAAAGGCATCAACGACGACGAGATTGTCGACTTCGCCCACTTTGGTCGCGATCGAGGTCTGGTCGTGCGCTTCATCGAGTTCATGCCTCTCGACGCGGACGAAATCTGGACCAACGACCAGGTGATGACTCAGACCGAGATCCTCAATTGCCTCTCAGGCGAATTCGATCTGGTTCCGCTTGAGCGGACCTCGGCACCAGCCACACGCTGGCGTTACGCAGACGGCGGTGGCGAGATCGGGATTGTGGCCAGTGTCAGCCAGTCATTTTGTGAATCGTGTGACCGAGTTCGTATCACCGCGGATGGGCAGTTCCGCAACTGCTTGTTTGCCACTGAAGAAACCGATGTTCGGGCGTTATTGCGCAGTGGCGCGTCAGACGACGACATTGCTGACGCCCTGCAACGGTCCGTGTCATCTAAGTGGGCTGGTCACAGCATCAATCAGGTGCACTTCATCCGCCCCCGCCGCTCGATGTCAGAAATTGGTGGCTGACTCCGGGTCTCAGCGGCCCGCACGCCCTGCACGTCCTGCAAGCGAAGTGGGCATGAGCGGGAAGGATCGGCATCCAACGGCGGTGCCTGGCAATCTTCTAGACTTTTGCACTATGACCGACCACGGGTTCACACACCTAGATCCCGCCGGCCGTGCTCGAATGGTTGATGTCACGCCCAAGGACCCGAGTCATCGACGGGCGATTGCTCAAGGCCGTGTGTTGATGACGGCTGAAACCGCGCTGGCGGTAGCTCAAGGAGCAATAAAGAAGGGAGACGTATTGGCGGTCGCTCGCGTTGCCGGGATCCAGGCCGCAAAGCGTTGCTCCGACCTGATCCCCTTGTGCCATCCGCTGCTTGTTGGCGCGGTCACTGTCAACTTCGAGATTCTCGACGCGAGTATCGTGATTGAATCGCAGGTCGAAACGGTTGACCGAACCGGTGTGGAGATGGAGGCTCTCACAGCCTGTAGCGTTGCCGCGTTGACCGTATATGACATGTGCAAGTCGAAGGATCGCTCAATGGTGATCTCAGACATCGCGCTCTGGGAAAAAACTGGGGGTCGCTCCGGCCATTACCGCCGCGAAGATTCGGATTAGAATCAGGGAAACCCGAAAGCGTTGCCTTTACGTTTCGATTGTAGTATAACTGTAACTTAGCTCTAGGGTAGCTGCCCTTTTGCAGCCGCGTTCACACAACACAGTCACAACCTGCTGGGAGTTCAAACACGACATGTCGGAGTCGATCATCATTGTGGCCTTAGCCGCCTGCTGGGCCGGTTATCTCGGCTGGTACTGGCGCCAGCGTGTCCAAAGTTCGCTGCAGGAAAGAGATCGTGTCAGTTCGTTCTCCCACGGGCTCGGCACTCTTGGGTCTGCTCGACAAGTCCGAAACCAGACACAGACGGCCGTGTATCAATCTTCGCCGTTGGCTCCCCGTAGCGCGCGTGACGCGGCCCGTAGGCGCCGCGACGTTGGTATCACTTTGGGTTTGCTTTGCCTAACAACGCTGTTTGCGGCGTTGGCCTTCGGCCCGGTTGTGTGGGTTATCCACCTTCTGGTCGACATCGCCACGGGATCTTTCGCCTATTTCGCCGCACAACGCCGGAGCCTCGCCGCTGAGCGTGAGATGAAGGTTCATATGCTCTACCCCGATCGCATCGCGGATCAGCATTCGCTGGCGGGTGCCGGAAGGGCCGTCAACGGTTAACGGCAATCGAAGGGCGGGAAGGTCCGTACCTTGACCGCGTGACGCTACGATTGCCGGTCGCAGGGGGTGTAGCTCAGTTGGTAGAGCGCCTCGGTCGCATCGAGGAGGCCAGGGGTTCAATTCCCCTCACCTCCACTCTGCTGTGCTTTTGCCGGGCGTAGCCGGAGCCGTGCTCTGCTGTCGCCGGGCGTGGCCGGAGCCGCGCTGTGTTGTCGCCGGGCGTGGCCGGAGCCGCAGGCTGGTAGTTACCTAGCGGGGGGCCGCGAATCCCAACCCAGCTAGATGGCCGACCTTGATCGAGTCAGCGGTTATCCCGTCATCGGTGTCAACCCGGTTGGCGACCGGGTCATGAGGCAGACAGAAGCTGTCGACCTGCAGCAGAGCCAGGATGGTTTACCGGGGGGCTGGCCGGAAGTCGTTGCGCCCTGTGATGCAGATTGGATCCCCACTGTCTCGCACGAACGGCAGCGGCTGATCGCACGGGAACGTGAAGTCCAGCGTTTGGATTGAGTCTGCCATTTGCGTCTTGCCCGGGCGGACCGAAGCTGGACTCATGGCGTTGTTGTCGACCGGACCCAGGTTGATGATCGCCTCTTGGACATCGGCGACAGTCGGGTTGTCGCCCGCGTCGTACAGGCCGCGAGCCATGATCCGGACGATCCCGCAGACGCTGCCGACCATTCCGTACGCAGAATCTCCCAGAGTCCGCCAATCGTGGCTGGCGCCCGATGGACTGTTCTCGCTGTAGAGCTGGTTACAACCATCCGCCATCGCATTGGGCACATAGTCAGGGTCCCGGTATTCGCCGGTGGTTCTGAAGTCGATGATCGTGGCACCGTTGTAGAGATTGCCAGCCTCGAGGTTGTCGGCGATCTTACCCGACACGAGCTCAGAAGTCTGAGAGTTGAAATCCGAAGCGAAGAAGCGCACATCTCCAGGCTGGTAACCCTGATTGACCATCTCAGCGATGTAACCGGGTGCCGAAATCACGTTGAGGACATTGAAGAACCCGTTCACACCGGCGTTGACCATGTTCGTGACCGACTCGATGGTGCCGCCCGCACAGTACGCGCTGCCGCCGCAGTCGATCACATCGAACACGACTTCGAACCCGGCTTCGCGTAACGGGGTCACAAGGCCCTTGTCCACAGCCTCGGACTGTCCGGGAGTGTTCGGTGCTGCAACGCCCAACGTAAGGCCCTCAAGTTCACCACGGCCGAGAAGGTCGCTCACTATGAAGCCCAGGCTCTCTTCCAGGGTCGGAGACAAGGAGAGCAACAGGTCGTTGGAACGGTCCATGAACTCCTCGGTCTGGCCCTGGGTCGAGATGAATATGGTCTCCTGTTCCTCAACGAGACACAGGTTGGCCGTGCCCTGGAAACCGGTGCTGTTCATCACGATCACCGACTTGTGATCCTCGGTCATGGCCAAACAAGCTGCGTTGCGGCTGCTGTCGACATTGGCGAGAACTTCTGCTTCGGTGTAGCCGAGGTCGAGCGTGCGTCCGCGGATCCCGCCGCATTCCACGTTGATGTAGTCGATGAAGACTTCAAAGATCTCCTTCGGATCACCCACCGGCACAGCGAATCCAATGCTGGCCAGGTCTTCGAGTAGACTCCGAATGTGGCCGACCTTGATTGAGTCGGCGGTGATTCCGTCATCGGTGTCGACCCGGTTAGCGGCCGGTTCATGTGGCAGGCAGAAGCTGTCGTACTGCATAAACGGATGGTCTCCACGGTCAAAACCCTGTTGGAACTCCAAAAAGATGCCACCGCGCGGATCCTCATAAATGTTGGGACCCGCCTCCTCTTCCATCTCCTCATCTTCCATGTCATCGTCGGTTTCTTCGGGCGGGTCATCTCCAGTGGTCTCTTCGGGCGCGTCGTCACCGGTGTCGTCACCGGAATCGTCACCGGAATCGTCGCCTTGTTCGGCTGCGTCGTCGGCGTCGTCGCCCGAATCGCTGGTCGTCTCACCGCCGCAAGCCGCCGCGAAAAATACGAAAGCCAGCAGAACAGCTAGCCACCTGAACCGTAGGTTGTGCATCGAACCCTCCAAGTAAGCACGCCGCGTTTGTTCACGGCACAGCCAGGATTGTTGCCCCAAATGGACGCGCGACACAAATCGCCACCCAGGTTTCTTCGAACCGATTTGCTTCTCGATACTGGAGCGGCTCTCCTAGTGCGGTAATGATGTCGGCGCACAGAACCGTTGATCTGGGGGGCCGATGACAAGCCAGGACCGTGACGCTGCATCCGGCGGTGCCACTGCAGATACGCCCGGCAGCTCAGCAGCGCGGCTCGCTGCCGCGGTGCTTGACGAAGAAGCCCGTCGCCAGATCGAACAAGCGGAACGAGACAAAGCCGTAATGTTCCCCGACGACCTGCTCCCAGGGGTTGGCGACGAGCCGATGACGTTGCGCGAGGCGATGGTCGTCGGGGGAAAGACCACTGTGGTGATGATGTTCCTGCTGAACTTCATCGACGATCTTCCCCGCGCGGTGCGAGTAATCGGACCCGACATCCAAAACTCGCTCAACATCTCAGACACTGTGTTGGCCGGTGTCCTCGGCTTTGGTGGGGTTTCCTTAGTCCTTGGAGCGGTCCCAATGGCAGCGCTTGCGGATCGCGTAAACCGTGTCGCCATCATTCCTGTTGCCTCGTTGTTCTGGGCGGCGACGATGGCGTTGTCGGGATTCGTTGCAAACGCCTTCCAGCTTTTTTGGACCAACGCCGGAACCGGCTTCGGGCAGGCGTACAGAATCCCTGTTTCCAACTCGTTGATCAGCGACCGCTATCCGATACAAGCGCGAGCGCGCGTCTTTGCATTCGAGGCCCTGGGAAGACCGCTTGGCCAACTCTTGGGTCCGCTAGCGATTGGTTTGATCGTGGCAATCGCCGGGGGCGAGGAAGGCTGGCGATGGGCGTTTTATCTGATGGCTATACCACCTGTGCTTGTTGGCTTGGCCTCGTTTGTGATGAAGGAACCACCGCGGGGCAAGAATGAACAGGCCGCTTTGCTTGAGGACGAAGCCATAGAGGTAGAAGAACTCGAGGCGTCGATGAGTACAGCCTTGGCACGGCTACGCAAAGTCCGCACGTTCTACTTTTTTGCCACAGGCGTTGGTGTGCTCGGTTTCGCGTTGATAGCTGTGCCCGGCCAATTCAACCTGATGCTTGAAGACAAGTACGGGCTTGACGCTCTCGATCGTGGGATTGTCGAATCGCTGCTTTGGATTCCTGCGTTGATCGCGATTCCCATCGCGGGTCGAGTTTTTGACCGAAAATTCCGCGAGGACCCCGAAGCAGTGGTCAAGCTGACTGGATCGTTGATTATCGGTGCCGGCCTGATCTACTTCGTGGCGTTGCCCATCAAGACGCTAGGACTCCTGCTGTTGTTGGTGGGTTTGGCCCAAGCGTTGATCTCTGCGGCGTTTGTCGCGGCCCCCACGATCATCGCTTTGGTCGCCCCTTATCGGATCCGCGCGCAGGCGTTTGCCCTGCTGCCGGTTTTTATCTTCCTGATGGGGGGATTCATAGGCGGCTTGATCGCAGGACAAATCTCCGACGCTTACAACAACCGCACAGCCATGATCATCTTGGCGCCCTATACGGCCATGCTCGGAGGCTGGCTGATCCGGCGCGGCGCCGGTCACATACGCCGAGACATCTCCCTCGCCGTAGAGGAACTGCTCGAAGAGCAATCCGAGGCACGCAAGATCGCCTCGGGAGAAGAAGTTCCCGTGTTGCAGGTCCGCAACCTGGATTACAGCTACGGACCGGTTCAGGTCCTGTTCGATGTGGAGATCGAAGTGGCCAAGGGTGAGGTGCTGGCCCTGCTCGGAACCAACGGAGCCGGAAAATCGACGCTGTTGAGGGCCATCTCCGGGCTGGGCATCCCCGATCGAGGCGTGGTTCGCCTCAACGGGCGCACGATCACCTACGCCGAAGCCGAAACGCGGTTCCGAGTCGGCATTGTGCAATTGCGGGGAGGTGAAGGGACCTTTCCGGCCTTGAGCATCGGCGACAACCTGCGGGCTGCCCTCCTAGGCAAGGAAATGGAACCCGAGGAAGAAGAACGAAGGATTGCCAAGGCGGTCGAGACCTTCCCTGCGCTCAACGGCCGACTCGGAGAGCTTGCGGGCGATCTGTCGGGAGGCCAACAACAGATGTTGGCCTTGGCTATGGCGCTTATCCACGAACCCGAAGTTCTCCTAATAGACGAACTGAGTCTGGGTCTGGCGCCAGTGGTGGTACAGGAACTGCTGGAAGTTGTGCAGGACCTCAAAGCGCAGGGTCAAACGATGATCATTGTGGAGCAATCTCTCAACGTGGCGCTGGCGTTTTCTGATCGGGCGGTCTTCATGGAAAAAGGTGTAGTCCGCTTCGAAGGTTCTGCACAAGAACTCGCCGAACGCGATGACCTGGCCCGTGCCGTCTTCTTGGGAGGCGAAGGCGGATGATCGAACTTCTTGGTATAGAAATCGGTCAACAGTCGATTGTTATCGGGATTATCGCGGGGCTCACCTATGCCGCTTTAGCGGCAGGGTTCGTGCTCATCTATCGCTCGACGGGAGTTCTCAACTTCGCGCATGGCGAGATGGGTTTCTTTGGTTTGGCGATCTTCGTAATGATGATCATCAACTATGAATTGAACTGGTGGGTCGCTTTCGGGTTGGCGATCGTGGGTACGGCTCTAATCGGGATGGCCGTTGAGTTGATAGTGGTGAGGCGGCTTTTTGAATCGCCGCGACTAGTATTGCTGATAGCAACTATCGGCGTCGGTCAGATCCTGACCCTTGCTCGGGTCGGCTGGATCCCCGACATCACTGCCGGAGGGAACATTCCCACGGCTTTCGAGATGACCTGGGAGCCCACGGACCACATTCGGCTACAGGCTCGAGAGATCACGGTGCTCGCCGTGGTACCGGCACTCATCGCCCTGCTCGGCTTGTTCATGACCAAGACCCGCTTTGGTTTGGCGGTGCGAGCTTCGGCGTCTAATCCTGACACTGCGCGGGTGTATGGCACCTCGCCCCGACGCGTTTCGACGATCGTCTGGACCATCGCAGGGGGGTTCGCGGCGGCGACCGCGATTCTCACCGCCCCACTTCAAGGTTTCCAAGCAGCGACCGTTGATGACACCGGCAATCTATTGGTTGAGGAACTCCTGCTGAAGGTTCTGGTGGTGTCGTTGCTGGCTAAGATGCGATCTTTGCCGGGGGTCATCTGGGCGGGCCTCGCGGTCGGAGTTGTTGAGAAGATCGTTCGGAACAATGTTGATTCGACCAACCAGTCGATTGTCAATCTCTGGTTCTTCATCACCGTTTTGGTGGTGGTGCTGTGGTTCGTGCGTTCAGGCCGCCAGGATGTCGGCTGGTCGCTGTCGCCGACTCTGCGCCCGATCCCTGAGCGGTTACGCAACATCTGGTGGGTGCGCAATCTCAATGGCATCGGGTTCTTCTTCCTGTTCGGTGCCTTGGCCCTAGTACCGATCTTCGTTACGAATTCCGCACCGATCCTGCTGTGGAGCAACATCTTGTTGCTCGCAATGGTGGCTTTGTCATTGACCGTTCTGACCGGGTGGGCAGGGCAGTTATCTCTTGGCCAGTTCGCTTTTGTCGGTATTGGAGGATTGGCGACGCTGGCATTCACCGAAGGCCACGACATTCCAATTCCGTTTGATCTGTTTGATCTCAGCATTGACGTGCCATGGGGGATAGCGGTTGTTTTGGCAACCTCGTTGGGAGTGCTGGTTGCGGTGTTGGTCGGTTTGCCCGCGTTGCGGGTGCGCGGTTTGTTCCTGGCCGTCACAACCCTTGCATTTGCGGTCATGGCGGGCACTTGGATCTTCGTTCAGGACTTCTTCAGCGGCGGCACGACCGCGCCTCGGCCACCCGACCGCCCGGCGTTGTTTGGGATTGATGTTGGGGAGTCGCGGCGGACGTTGTATCTAGTTTGTCTCGTCACGTTGATCTTGATGTCATGGGTGGTCACTCGCATCCGCGCATCAGGTATTGGACGCTCATTCATCGCGGTTCGCGACAACGAAGACATGGCGGCAGCCTCAACAGTGTCGCCGGGTCGCATGAAACTCACCGCCTTCGCAGTGGCGGGTGGGATGGCGGCATTGGCTGGCGCGCTCTATGTCATCGTTCAACCCTCTCTCAGCCCGGGAACACAGTTTGCGCCCGCCAATTCCTTGAGGGTGATCGTGATCGCCATCGTAGGTGGTTTGGGGTCTGTAGCCGGGCCGGTACTCGGCTCGTTGTGGATTCTGGGTATTGAGCGGTTGGTGCCGGATCAGCTTCGTGACTTGCAACAGTTGCTCACTTCCAACATCGGCCTGCTGGTGCTGCTCATGTACTTCCCGGGGGGATTGCTGCAGATCGTCTATTCAATTCGCGATGGTTTGTTGGGGGTGGCTGACCGTCGCCTAAGCGAGCGCGAAACAGGCGAGGTGCCCCAAGTTGTGGAGCACAAGACGGTTCCGGCAACAACACGACCCGATCCCCCAACAGTCGACGGCCCGACACTCGCGGCGCGGGGAATTACCGTTCGCTTTGGAGGCAACGTTGCCGTGGCCGACGTTGATTTTGAGATTCACCAGGGAGAACTGGTCGGTCTGATCGGAACCAACGGCGCCGGAAAGTCAACCTTGCTCAACGCGATAGGCGGATTCGTTCCCTCGGAGGGCACGGTCGAAGTGCTTGGAGTTGATGTCACCGAGCGCAGCGCCTCGGCCCGTCACAGGCTTGGTCTCGGGAGGGGTTTCCAGGCGGCCCGCCTGTACCCGGGTCTCACTGTGCGGGAGGCCGTGATGGTTGCGTTGGAAGCCCGTCAGCATTCTCGCTTGGTGCCGTCAATGTTGGCGCTTCCACCATCAGGTGCTCACGAGCGAGCCAAGCGAACCGAAGCCGACGAGATCATCGACTATCTCGGACTCGGCCGTTACTCGGATTCCTTCATTGAGGCGCTCTCGACGGGCACTCGCCGCATCGTTGAACTCGGCAGCCTTTTGGCAGTCGATGCCCGTGTCCTGCTGCTTGATGAGCCGACCGGTGGCGTGGCCCAAAGGGAAGCGGAAGCGTTTGGACCTCTGATCAAGGAGATCCAATCCGAACTTGGCGCTTCGGTAGTTGTGATCGAACACGACATGCCGTTGGTGATGAGCATCAGCGACCGGGTGTACTGCCTTGAATCCGGCGCGGTGATCGCCAACGGACCCCCTGATGAGGTCCGCAACGACCCCATGGTCATCGCCAGCTATCTCGGAACCAACGAGGCCGCCATTCAGCGTTCCGGCCTCTGAGCCCGTGTTCTAGAGTGGGAATAACGGGAATAACTAGATTCCGAGCGGGTCGGCGGCGACCAGAGCGGCGCCGAGAGCTCCAGACTCGGAGCCGAATGTCGCCAACACGACCTCAACGCGTGGACGATGCTCTGAACCCAGAAGCAAGCGTTGAAGCCAGCCGTCGATTCCGGATCTGAGCGGCTCGCCCACCTCCGCGAGACCGCCGCCGATCACCACGCGGCTCGAATCGAGTATCAGAATCAGGTTGGCGATCCCACGGGCGGCTTCGCGACAGAAACCGTCGAAGATCTCCACAGCGGTCGGGTCGCCCTGATTCAGCGCCTCCACCACATGTTCACTGCGGATCTCGTTGACGTTGTTCACCAACGCGGCTGCAGCGGGGAAGGTGTCAACAGACGCGGCCTCCCGACCGAGACGGCCGAGTCCGTTCCCCGAAGCGAAATACTCCCACGGTCCTGGTTCACCGGTTATGTGAGCCGGACCACTGGCGTCAACGATCATGTGACCGGACTCACCAGCGAAACCGTGGGCACCCAACAGCAGGTGCCCTCCGGCGACAAAGCCGGTTCCTATGCCACTTCCCAAAGCTACATACGCGAAGTCGTCTGCGCCGCGGCCGGCGCCGAGTTTCGCCTCAGCCCAAGTACCCGCAGTGGCGTCATTGATTGTGATGACGTTCGTCTGAGTTGTCTCGGCCAGGAGTTGACCAACTGGGAACTCAACAAGGTTCGGCAGGTTGGGGGAGTAGCGCACCACTCCGGTGCGGGCGGCCAAACCGGCGATGCCGAGCCCCACGCTTTGTACGGGCACAGGGCTGTGTTCAGAAAGTCCTGCCACGATTTCCGTTAGTCGGGCGACCAGTTCGTAACCGCTGCCCTGGCTGGACTTCTTGGTTCTGGCCACGATGCGGCCGTCGTCAGGATCGACGAGCAACCCCAGTGCCTTGGTGCCCCCAACGTCAATCCCTACGATCACCCCCCGAATCTACTGTCGGCCTTCGAAAGGCGTGCAGATTGGCGAGCGCCTTAGGTTCGAAATACGGTGCTCGGATGCAGACCGGACCCCGTAACCCATTCCTTGCCGACTCGTCGAACGCCATGGCACACGGCCGTTGCGACCAGCAGGACAACGTGGCGTGGCGTGGACCTGAAGGACCGAGCGAGGTTCTCGGCGAAGACGACATCCAGTATTCGTGGCTCGGACCTTGCCACTTCGGTTGCACGATTTCGGGTCCATACCCCGACGGCCGTCGGGTGGTGTGGAGCAACGGGCGCCAGAATATTACGAAACTCGACTATGACACCCTGGAAGTGTTGGCCGACCACGAGATTGTGGGAGGTGAAGGCCGCACCCCGATAGCCGAGTTGGAAGCCAACCTCGCCGGTCTCGACAATTTGGAGGGGCAGGACGCGATCAACCACGCGCTCGGGTTGTCAATGCGTTTCATGACAGGTCTTGACGGTGTCTATGCACTCCTTGATCGCAACAACACGCTCTTTCTGGGTCGCAAAGATCATGCGGTGGCCTACGTGGAGGCTGATTCGAGCGATCCCGCATCAGAGATCAGCGAACGTGATCGCTGGTACAAGCCCGACCATATCGAAGGCTATTTCGTGGGGATGAACATTACCTTCGACGGTCGGCTGGTGATGTCGACCGATCATGGTTGGGTCGTCGTGCTTGCCCGTGACTTCAGCGAGTATCACGCAATCCAGGTTGCGGGCGGTGCCGAACAGGCAGCGGAGTATTGTGCGATGAGAGCAGCCGAGCGGGGTAATACCGGGTATGGCTGGATGCGTACCAGCATCTGTGTCGACGACGACAACGGCATCTACGTCAGTTCCAACGATCACCACCACAAGCTTCGCTGGACCGGCGAACGGCTCTCGGACGATGAGGCTGATGGCTGCTGGTCGGTGCCCTATCGCAACGGTGGTGGCTGCGGGTCTGGCACTACCCCGTCGTTGATGGGGTTCGGCCCCGACGAAGACAAATTCGTGGTGATCGGCGACGGCGACGACGTGGTCAACATCACGCTGTTGTGGCGCGAGGACATACCCGATGACTGGGAACAACTCCCCGGTGCCCCCCACCGCCGGATCGCAGGTATCGGCCCAGCAAACATGGGCAATCCCGACCTCCCAGAGATCAAAACCGAGCAGTCGATCACGGTGTCGGGTTACGGGGCCATGACCGTCAACAACGAACCCGCCACGGTCCCGGATAATTTTCCGGCTCGGGGTGTACGAATGCTCTGCTTCATGCTCGGCCACAAACCCGAATACACACCCCACGGAATGCACAAATACCAGTGGGATCCTCAAGCCAGAGAACTCAAAGAGGCGTGGGTCAACCATGATATTTCCTCGCCCAATTCGGTTCCGTTCGTGGCGCAGGAGAGCGGGTTGGTTTATACCTGCGGTGCGCGTGAAGGCTCCTGGACTATCGAAGCTGCCGATTGGGAAACCGGAGAGAGCCGTTTCCATTTCGTTGTGGGTGGCTCAATGTTCAACACCACCGGTGCTGGGGTCACCATCGACGAGGACGGCCGCCTGCTCTTCGGCTCGATGTACGGCAAGACCCGAATCCTGCGTGACCCCGGTCCTTCAGCGGGAGTCACCTAGCTCGGCGGCGAACGCGGCGACTGCGGTGGCTATGTCGTCGTCGCTGATGTCGATGTGGGTGACGAGTCTCGCGCCGACCACCTGCGCATAGGGGCTCGGTCCCTTGAGGCCCCTGGTTCTGGGCACGTCACAGAGCACGCCACGGTCCAGCAAACGCTGCTGGAGGTCGCTGCCGGCACCATCAATGGAGACGAACATCATGTTGGTGTTGAGTGCGTTCACCTCGATCCCATCGATGTCGGCCAGACCCGCTGCCAACAGCGCAGCGCGAGCGTGATCGTCGGCAAGGCGGTCCACGTGGTGTTCCAAGGCGTAGATGCCTGCAGCGGCCAGCACTCCGGCCTGGCGCAGGCCGCCACCGAGCATCTTGCGCCACTTCCGGGCCTCATCAATCAGCGCGCGGGGGCCGCTGAGAACCGATCCAGCGGGAGCGCCGAGTCCCTTCGACAAACACATCGAGACGGTGTCGAAACCGGCGACCAATTCAGCACCCGAAACACCCACCTCAACGCAGGCATTCCACATGCGCGCACCATCTAGGTGCACGCTGAGTGCCGCGTCTCTTGCCACCTTGATTGCCTCGTCCATACGTTCTGGTGACTGGACCATCCCGTTCTTGGTGTTCTCGAGACACAGCAGCCGAGTACGGGCGAAGTGGGTGTCGTCGGGTTTGATGGCGGCGGAAATCGCCTCGGGGCTGGGAAGGCCGTCGGCCTCCGTCGCTACGGGCTGAGGAGCAATCCCGCCGAGTACAGCGCCACCCCCAGCCTCCAAGCGAAACGTGTGAGAAGTATCGCCAGCGATGTATTCGTCGCCTCGGCCGCAATGGGCCAACAGGGCGCACAGGTTGGACTGGGTTCCGCTGGTGACGAACAGAGAAGCCTCCTTACCGAGCCGTTCAGCCACCATGGCCTCGAGCCTGTTCACAGTGGGGTCGTCGCCAAAGACGTCATCGCCAACCTCGGCGGTCGCCATCGCCTGCCGCATCGCAGCTGTGGGCTGGGTAACAGTGTCAGAACGAAGATCAATCACCACATCATCCTCCCCGATCAACCCTGCGGTTCGGGTTCGAGTTCGGCGCTGACGCTTATCTCGCTGCTTTCGGTGACGGTGCTGGGGGCCACTGTGAGGATCACGCCCGCCGCTTTCACGTCGTCGATCACCTGATCGAGCATTGCCAACTGTGCGGTGCCCGCCGCGAACGACGCCGACACCACCGGGGTGCGCAACTTGCGCTTGTTCTCTGACTTTTGGCGGCGGACGACGCTGAGGGCGTCTGCGGCCACGCTGCTGGTCGCCGCGCCAATACCCCCCGCAGCCGCGCGCAGGCTGTCGCTACTGGGCCAATCAGCTGTGTGGACCGAATCGTCATGCCACCAACTCCAGACCTCTTCGGTGACGAATGGCAGGAAGGGAGCGAACATTCGCTGCATCGTCGACAAGGCGAACCGAAGCGCGTGGCGAGCCGAGGCGGCGCGTTCCTCACCGTATTCGCCATAGGCACGGGCTTTCACAAGCTCCAAATAGTTGTCGGTGAACCACCAGAAGAACGCTTCGGTCCGTTCAAGGGCCCTGGCGTAGTCGAAGCGCTCGAAGGCTGCGGTGGCATCGTCAACGAGATCAGCGAGCCGATCCAGCATTGAGCGGTCGAGAGGCTCGCTGACCTTGCTCGCATCATGATCACTGGAGCCATTGGTATCGGTGGAAGCGGCGGCACCCGAGGCAGCGAAACCGAGCGTGAACTTCGACGCGTTCAACAGCTTGATCGCCAAGCGACGCCCAATCTTCATCTGCCCCTGATCAAAGGCCGTGTCGGTGCCGGGGCGACCCGATGAGGCCCAGTAGCGAACAGCATCTGCACCGTACTGCTCCAACAAGTCGGTGGGCACCACCACGTTGCCCTTCGACTTCGACATCTTTTTGCGGTCAGGATCAAGGATCCAGCCCGAGAGAGCGGCGTTGCGCCATGGAGCAGTACCCGCGTCGAAATGAGCCCGGACCACGGTGGAGAACAACCAGGTGCGGATGATGTCGTGCGCTTGAGGACGAACGTCCATGGGAAACGTGGAGGCGTAAAGGTCAGCGTCTGTTCTCCAGCCGGTGGCGATTTGGGGAGTAAGCGAGGAAGTAGCCCAGGTGTCCATCACATCAACCTCGCCGATAAAGCCGTTGGGTTGGCCTCTCTGGGCCTCCTCAAAGCCAGCGGGCACATCTGTGGAGGGGTCAACCGGGAGCTGATCTGGGCGTGGGGTGACTGGCTGATCCCAGAGCGGATCACCGTGTGCATCGAGGCGATACCACAGCGGCAGCGGCACGCCGAAGAAGCGCTGTCGGCTGATCAACCAATCGCCGTTGAGACCCTCGATCCAGTTCGAATAGCGGGCCTGCATAAAGTCTGGAACCCAGTTGATCTCGTCGCCCCGAGCAACCAGAGCCTCGCGAAGATCAGCGTCGCGGCCACCATTGCGGATATACCACTGACGGCTCGAAACGATCTCGAGTGGTTTGTCGCCCTTCTCAAAGAACTTCACGGGATGCACGATCGGGCGGGGCGGGCCCTCAAGGTCGCCCGACTCCCCCAGAATCTGCACGATCTCTTCCTGGGCCTGCTTGACCCGTTTCCCCGCCAGACGCTGATACGCCGTTGCACCGTCTGGGGTGCTGAGCCATTCCGGGGTCTCGCTGGCGAAACGGCCGTCACGGCCGATGACTGTGCGCACCGGGAGATCAAGCTCACGCCACCAGGTCACATCGGTGGTGTCGCCGAAGGTGCAGATCATGGCGATCCCCGTTCCCTTGGCGGGATCTGCGAGATGATGCGGATGCACGGGAAGCTCAACACCGAAAATCGGACTCAACACCGTGACACCGTCGAACAGTGGCTGGTAGCGCTGGTCATCTGGATGAGCAACCAAAGCGACACAGGAGGGGACCAACTCCGGGCGCGTGGTGTCGATCCAGACTGGCTCGCCCCCATCGGATCGTGGGAAACGAAGCTTGTGATAGGCACCCGGTACTTCCTTGTCTTCCAACTCAGCCTGAGCCACTGCGGTCTGAAAGGTCACGTCCCAAAGCGAAGGAGCTTCAACCTGGTAGGCCTCACCACGAGCAAGGTTGTCGAGAAAAGCGAGTTGGCTGACCCGTCGGCAGTGGTCATTGATCGTCGTGTAGGTGCGAGTCCAGTCGACCGACAGCCCTAGGTGTCGAAACAGTTGCTCGAAGACCTTCTCGTCGTCGCCGGTCAGTTCCAGACACAGCTCAATGAAGTTCGGTCGGCTGATTGAGATCGGGCGTCGCTTCGACACCGCTTTCGGGTTGCCGGCATCGGCGGGCGCTCTGAAATCGGGGTCGTAGGGCAGCGACGGGTCGCACACCACGCCGTAGTAGTTCTGCACACGACGTTCAGTGGGAAGGCCGTTGTCGTCCCAGCCCATGGGATAGAATACTTCACGGCCGGCCATGCGTTGATAGCGGGCGATGGTGTCGGTGTGGGTATAGCTGAAGACGTGACCGACATGCAGCGACCCGCTCACCGTCGGCGGCGGGGTGTCTATCGAGAAGACTTCGCCACGCGACTTCGTGGAGTCGAAGTGGTAGATACCGGTGCGATCCCAGACGGCATCCCACTTCTGCTCCAGATCGACCAGATCCGGCTTTTCGGGAAGTCGCAGCGTAGCCATATGGCGCATGAGGCTACCGTCCAAGCCCGCCCGCACACGGTTTACGCTTATGCAGTTGGCTGAGCGTGGTTAATCCGCCACTTTGGGTTGCTCCGAAGTGGTTCGGTAGTCGTCGTAGGGCTCGTCTCGCTCACTGAGTGCGGCGGTCAGACCCTTTTCTTTGATGTTGCCGATGAATCGCTTCATTGATTCGCTGTGGACACCCAGGGCGCATAGTTCGGTGCCGGCTCGGATACCGGTGCGTAGGCCCATCACCTCCATCTGGCGATGAACCACACGTTTGTTGAGTTGAACCACATCAGTGGGGGTTCGGGTGATTCGTTCGGCAATTTGCAAGACGCCTTCAGACAGCTCCTCGGCAGGAAATGCCTTGTTTGCCCAGCCATACTCAACGGCCTCAAGGCCGCTGACCGAGTCGCCGGTGATCATCATCTCCATCGCCTTGCGCATTCCCATGAACCAGGCATGGAAGTGCATGTCGGGGACACCGAACCGGGTGGCCGGGTAACCCATCTGGGCGTCTTCGGCCACGTAGACGAGATCGCAGCAGGTGGCGAGTTCGCTACCGCCTGCCAGGCAGTATCCGTGGACCTGCGCGATGACCGGTTTGGCTAGATCCCAGATGCTCATCCAACCCTCGGTGACATGGCGTGGCCATTGCCCTTCACCTTGAGCGGTGAAGAACGGTAGTTCGTAGTCGGTGTTGCCGCCGGCGAGGTCATACCCGGCGGAAAAGGACGTGCCGTCACCCCTCACGATCGAAACCTTGATGTCGTCGTCATTGTCGGCATCCCGAAGCGCACCGAGAATCGCGCCTCGCAAAGGGTGAATCAGCGAGTTGCGTTTGTTGGCTCGGTTGAAGGTAATTCTGCGGACCCCGGGTATTGGATCGTCAAGCAAGACCCATTGGTGGTCCGCCGTTGGTGCGCCACCATTGCCGGTGTCGCTCGGATTGGCCGTCTCTTGGCTGTAGTCACTCATGGCTTGACCCTACGAGGCGCGGCGTACTCCCCGAAAATCGAACGGCCGTGGAGGAATAGAACATCGAGGCGTGGCTTTCGGAATTAGCCGCGAGAAACGTGCCAACCGGACTCCTTCAGTGCGTCGGCTGCGTCCTGTTGGTTGCGGCGAACGGCCGCTTTGAGTTGAATCGTTTCCCATTTTGCTCGGTGATCGTCAAGCGTGGCGCGCCAGTTCGGCCGAGGAACAACCATTTCTTCAGTGACCATGAACTCAATGAGATCCTCCAAGGTTGGGCGGAAGCGTTTCCCGCCCACGGGCAGATGCAGATCCCGGAGTTTTCGGGTTTTTCTATCATCTCCGAGGTAAACCGAATCGAGATCGTCCCGTGTGCCCGCGACGTGTAGGTGAGCGCCCGGGTACTGGTTCGGCGATGATCGGGCGTAGTCGATACCGACGATAAGTTGGTCGTCACCCATACCGGGTGACGTGTAGAGGCTCATCGTGCTGGAAGTCATCGTCAGGTACACACCCTCTGGATCCAATTCGTACGAGTGCATCAGATAGAGGTACACGACTGGATTGCGCTGTGAGTGGGAAATCGAGATCGGGCTTGGCGAGGGTTGATTTCGAGAGACGCCAGAGCCCATAATTCTGTTTCCTGCCACTGTTTCCAAGACAGAGATCCGAACGCCCGTCGTGACCGTCTTGTTCAGCAGGTTTGATGTTTGTTCGGCAAACTGACGCGCTTGCGAATCCAGGCTCTTGACCACGAGATTGCTTGAGAGAAAAAGAGTCAGCCGCGCCCGAGTCCGTTGACAACAAACCAGGTACGCCGCAACTTCTCCGATGAGAACCTCCCGTTGAGCGCTTGGCGCCGGAGTTCTTCGAGATCAACATCTGCGTCGCTTAGTGTTTTGTCAATGAGAGCGTCCAACTCGGCTTCATCGGTGAGTTTGTGCACTGTATTCGGCATGTCGGATCACCGCTCCCTTGTCCATGGCCCTCGTTTAGCGGGCTGAACACCATTGTAGTCATGGGTGTGACAGTATCGGTGACGAACTCGACTCTGTCGGCAATCGCGGACGTGCGACAGAATCTGCAGTTGTGCTCATGGACGGAAACCGGCTGCGCGATGAGATCGTTACGGCTATACGCGCAGAGATTGATTCGCTGGGCAACCCCGAGGCGTGTTTCGCCACCGTGTTGGTCGGCAGCGACAGACCGAGCCAGATCTATGTCCGCAATAAGAATCGCAAGGCCCAGGAAGTGGGCATGGTGTCGCGTCATGTGGAGTTGGGACAAGACACAACGCAGGACGAGGTCGAAGCAGCGGTCGGCGATCTAGCAGACGACGATTCGGTCCACGGGATTCTTGTGCAACTCCCCGTTCCGGTCGGTATCGACGCAGAAGCGGTGCTCGACTTGATCTCCCCTCGAAGCGATGACACTGCGAGGGTTCCGTGCCTTTTGAGATAGCACAACGCATCAACTACCGTCTCGCCGATGAGGAATGACTGGCCACTTGAACTAACCGGCAACGGGCAATCCGTCACCCAGCGCCTCGTCCTTGCTGAAGGGAGATGGCGGGTGACGTTCACAGTTGAGAACAATTTCTCTGCTGTGTTCGACGAGAGAATTCCCGATCACGTCGCTCTGACGGCAATTGATGATGGAGACGGAATGGTCCTGTTGTGCAATGAGGTCGCCGCGTCTGGTACTTGGACCGGGCAATTCCAAATCGGTGGGGCTTTCGGTTTATCAACTAACGGGATGTTTTTGGAAATCAACGCGTTGTCCGCCGCAGCTTGGACAATAGCCATCCAACCGTTATGACACACCACATTCGGCTCGCGTGACAGGATCGAACCCTCACGTCTCAGATATGCCCCTGTCACTTTTTGGAGATATTCTGCTATGTATTGCTGACGACGAGGGGCGAGGCCATGACGGCTTTAGGGGATCCTAAGTGAACACGAAAAGTAGGGGCCGCCAAGAACGTGTCGTGCGAGCCGCGGCACGGTGGGCTAAGGAGTTGACTGACGAATCCGGCCGAAACCTGCTGCTCTACTACAAGGAGTTGAAGTCGGGCACGTTGAGCTTGGATGAGGCCGTTCTTAGCAAGAGAAAAGCGCTTCTGAACGGCAGGAAAGTGCGGATTCAGGAACTGTTCACCAGCGATCAGGCCGACGACGCCTTGCGGAGAACCCGAGCGGTGAACCGCAAGGCCACAGTGAACTCCGAGGAAAAGGGCATCAAGACGCTGTTCCTCGGTTGGGGGATGGCCACATGGACGCCCGTTTCGTCGAGTGCGACACCGGCCTCACCGGTGTTGTTGTGCCCGATTGAATTGGAGCGTACCGGCGCCGCCGAAGTGGATTTTGAGATGAAGCTGAACGGCGACTGGACCCTGAACGAGGCATTGCTTCAGCACTTGGAGAATGAGTTCAGCGTCGATGTGTCAGGCGAGCGTCTCATGGACCCATACGGCGATGGGGATCAGATCACCGAGGATGAGGAGCAGGCGATCTTCGCGGAACTGCACCGGCGAACTGAGCGGGTTCCGAACTTCGCGATAACCGAACGGGTAGTGATGGGCAACTTCATGTTCAAGAAGATGTCGATGGTTAAAGACATCAACAACAATCTCGATGCGCTGGCTCAACACGACCTGATCGCGGCGATCGCGGGCGATGAGGAGGCTGGAGAGGCCGTGCGTGCGACCCGCGCCGAAACGGTTGACGCGTCGCTGCCCGACCGCACCCCGCCCGCGAGCGAGTTCTTGGTGTTGGACGCCGACGCTTCGCAGAACGCAGCCGTCAACGCGGCATTGGCCAAAGAGTCGTTCGTGCTGCAGGGTCCCCCCGGCACGGGCAAGAGCCAGACCATCTCGAACCTCATCGCGGCCATGATGGCCGAGGGCAAGTCCGTGTTGTTCGTGGCGGAGAAGAGCGCGGCGATCGAAGCGGTGGTAAAGCGGTTGACCAAAGTGGGCCTCGACCGGTTCGTGATGGACCTCCACGGTGAGGTGACATCCCGCAAGGAACTGGCCCGCCGACTTGACGAATCGCTCGGCGTAATTGGCAGCACCCCTCCGGTCGACCACCCGGGACTGCACCAGAGCTTGGAGACGTCCCGACAGGAGCTGTCGGGCTACGCAGAGGCCCTGCACCAGGAGCGTAAGCCCTGGCGATTGTCGTACTTCGAGGTGCAGTCGCGGCTGTTGGGGCTTGAGGCGCCGGGGTCGCCGAATGGCGGGCCAACTCCCCCGGTGCGGTTCTCTTCGGTGGCACTCAACGAGTTGGACGAAGCCACGGCCCATAATGTGCGCCGTGATCTCAGAGACTGGGCCGATCTGTCCGAACCGCTCCGATCAGGTCGCTCGCCGTGGGCCGGCGCTCGCATAACTACCGACGATGAGGCCCGCAGCGCGCTCGACGCGTGCTTGAGGCTGACCAGCGAGTGCATCCCCGACTGGCAGGCGCAGCAGCGGCTGTTGTCAGAAGAACTGGAGATCGACGATCTCGGGTCGGTTGCCCGCTGGAACGAACTGGTTGTCGAAGTTGCTGGGCTAGCCGAGGAGATAGCGGAGACTGAGTCCGTGCTGACCAAAGAGGTGTTCAGCCGGGATTTGGAGCGCCTCGCGAATGATATGGCGCCAGCGGACCGAAACGTGTTCGGTCGGCTGTTCAACAAACCGTACAAGAAGGCCAAGGCCGAGTTGGAGAGCCTTGTGCCCGCTCCGTCCAACCTCAGCGCGCGAGCGGCCCTGAATGCGGTTGTGGCAGCCCGTGAGCAATCCCGCCGCTGGGTTGAGTTGGGTTTGGCCGGTCTGCCTCGGGTGCCGGCCAACGTCCAAGGTGCCCGCTCGGCGTTCGACGAACTGTCAAGAACGGTCGACGAGTTGGCCCTGTCACTGCCCGAGCGGAGGTTTGCCGACGACACCGTCGAGGGAATCTCCCGAACAGCCCAAGAGTTGATTGGTGATCAGCAGACGTTGTTGCGTCTGGCTCGGTTGGCAGAAGTGGAGCACCGGCTGCGGACGGCACACATGGGGCCGCTGCTCGAAAGCGTCGAGGCCGGCACCTTGTCGGCTACGGCGTTGGAGGCAGCCTTCGACCATTGCTGGTTGCGGTCGATTCAACGGGAGGTGCTGTGGGGCGACAGTCGTTTGTCGGGATTCCAGGGGACCCGCCAGAGCCGATATGTGGACGAGTTCCAACAAGCCGATGCCAAACACTTGGAGCACACCGCAGCACGGGTGGCCAGGCGCATCGCAGAGCATGCTGTGGCCGCCCTCTCCCAGTGCACCGATGAAGATCAACTGATCCGAAAGGAAGCGTCGAAGAAGACGCGCCATCTGCCTCTGCGACGGTTGTTCGAGGAAGCCCCCACGGCGTTGACCGTGCTGCGTCCATGCTGGGCTATGTCGCCTCTTGACGTGGCTCAAACCCTGCCTCCCGGACCAATTTTCGACCTAGTGGTGTTCGACGAGGCCAGCCAGGTGATGCCCTGCGACGCAATTTCGGCGATCCTGCGAGGAAAGCGGGCAATGGTTGCGGGAGACTCTCGCCAATTGCCACCCACATCTTTCTTCGACAGCTCCGGGGTAGACGATGATCTCGACGAGGACGAGGAGTCGATCACCGATTACGAGTCAATACTCGATGTGCTCGACGCCATTCTGGCTCGGCGTCCCCTCACCTGGCACTACCGCTCTCAGGATGAGCGGCTGATCGCCTACTCGAACCGGCATATCTACCGCGGCAGCCTGACCACATTCCCTGGCGCCGCCGCTGACCAGTGCCTCGACTGGGTCCTGGTTCCGCACCAAATGGGAATGCCCACCGAGAAAGGCAGCAACTCCGGCGAAGTCCAACGGGTGGTTGACTTGATGATAGAGCATGCCCAGCGGCGACCCGCAGAGAGCCTCGGGGTCATCGCCATGGGCTTACATCACTCCGATCGCATCGAGGAGACTCTGCGAAAGCGGATTGAGAAGGAGCGCAGCCCCGAACTCGAGGAGTTCTTCGCGGTTTCGCGCGAAGAGCTGGCTTTCGTGAAGAATCTGGAGCGGGTGCAGGGCGATGAACGTGATGCCATCATCTTGAGTATCGGCTACGGCAAGAACGCCGACGGTAGAATGCAGTACCGATTCGGGCCGTTGAACCTACAAGGCGGCGAGCGGCGGCTGAACGTTGCAATAACTAGGGCCCGCAAGCGTATGACCTTGGTGTCGTCGTTCGACTACGCCGACATGGATCCCGACAGGACACGGGCGACTGGGGCCAACATGCTGCGCGGATTCTTGAAATTCGCTCAATCAGGCGGGACTGATCTGGACGGCGTGGACCCGCCCGAGAAGCTGAATCCCTTCGAGATCGATGTTCTGGACAAGCTCAACGCCGTTGGACTGGAGGTGGTCCCCCAATATGGGTGCTCTGGCTATCGAATCGACTTTGCGGTGCGCCATCCCGCCAGACCCGGCCAGTTTGCGCTGGCAGTTGAAGCCGACGGTGCCAGCTATCATTCCTCACCGACAGCCCGCGACCGTGACCGCTTGCGTCAAGAGCATCTTGAGAGGCTCGGATGGCGGTTCTGTCGAATCTGGTCGACTGACTGGTTCAACGACCACCAGTCGGAAGTGCGCCGCGTGATTGCCGCCTACGAGACCGCACTGGCAGAGATCAACTCTGGGAAGATCGTTTCGCGCAATAACGATTCCGGTTCGGATTCATCGCGCGACGGGCCCGGGGTCGGTGTTCCATCCGGCGAGACCGATTCCGCTCCTCGGCGAGTCTCCGCGCCCGGTATTTGGGTCTACGACTCGATTGACGAGTACTCCCACGAAGAACTCGTCGCGATTGTCCGGTGGATTGAGTCAGACGGGCTGCTCCGAACGAATGCCCAGTTATTCGAAGAGATTTTTGACGAATTGCCCTTCAAGCGGCGCGGTTCGCGTATCGAGGAGGCAATCAACGCAGCTATCGCTTCCGCTCGTAAGCGGCGACCGCAGACGTAATGGGCGGGCGAGTTCAGCGACCGCCACTTCCATGTTGTGGCAGGCGCCCCATTCGCGATGCACAAAGCGAGGAAGCGCAGCAAGCCACAGCGGTTGAGCCTTCGCCGAATTCTCGGGGCGAGGGGCGGGTGATCTTGTGGTCGGACTAGCCTACGGGCGTGACTTCTTATGATGATTTTGAGCGCACACCCGGTGGTGCTGTGCTCATGGACGGCAACCGACTGCGCGATGAAATCGTTGCAGCCATACGCGCAGAGATCGATTCGCTGGGTAACCCCGAGGTGTGTCTCGCCACCGTGTTGGTCGGCAGCGACAAACCGAGCCAGATATATGTTCGCAACAAGCATCGCAAGGCTCAGGAAGCGGGCATGGTGTCGCGTAATGTGGAGTTGAGCCCCCACGCAACGCAAGGCGAAGTTGAGGAGGCGGTTGGCGATCTCGCCAATGACGATTCGGTCCACGGCATTCTTGTGCAACTCCCCGTTCCGGTCGGTATCGACGCCGAAGCGGTGCTCGACTTGATCCCACCCGAAAAAGATGTTGATGGCTTGACGGAGCGGTCGATGGGTCGGCTCGTTCGCGGTCGTGTGGGACACGTTCCATGCACGCCGCTAGGAGTGATGGAACTATTGGCACGTTACGGAATTGAGACCAGCGGCAAACGAGCAGTCGTCATAGGACGCTCGACGCTGGTCGGCTTGCCTCAAGTGCTGTTGTTGGGACGCAAGGGCTGCGACGCCACCGTCACACTCGCTCACAGCCGCACCGCAGACCTCGCTGGGCTGTGCCGCGAGGCTGACATAATCATCGCGGCTGCCGGTATGGCACGGTTGGTGACCGCAGACTTTGTGAGTCCCGGCGCGGCCGTGGTCGACGTGGGTATCTCTCGCACCGAGGCTGGGATCGTCGGCGATGTCGACTTCGACAGTGTTCAAGACATCGCAGGCGCAATCACCCCGATGCCGGGAGGCACCGGTCCGATGACCATCGGCTGCCTGCTCAAGAACACTCTGGCCGCGGCCCGCATGATGGGTTCAATCGCGCCTTGATCCTCGGTCGGCATTGCTGATCGGCGACTCGTAACCGGGATTCAGCTTGGATCTAACCCTCTGCGTTCTAATTCCTAAACCCTCGGGAACCTGTGACTGATCCACATCGTCTAACAAGCATGAAGAAACTGGTCGGATTACTGATTCTGCTCGGCTCGATCGCAATGGCCTGCGGGCCTTCGGACACGGACACAACCGTATTGGAGCCATCTGCTGCCCGGCTGCCCGCTGATCCTGCTGCCCCTACCGGCGAGTGGGTTGCGGGAGTCAACGCGGCCGGGTGGGGTTTCCACCAACATCTGGAGGGCAATGCGGTGTCCAGTCCGATCAGCATCGGCGTGGCCTTCAGCCTGAGCCGAGCCGGGGCATCAGCCGATTCCGGGGCGGTGCTCGATGACATTTTTGGATTCCCTGAGACCGATCCCCACAGTGCAGCCAACGCCGTCGACCTCAGGTTGGCGGAAGCCTCGGTAGAGCCCACAACCTTGGAGGTGGCCAACCGCCTTTTCCCCGATGAAGAGTTTTCGCCGCTGGCTTCGTTCCTCGACACCGCCGCCAGCCACTACGGAACGGCAATCCAGCCGGTCGACACCGCTGACGCCGCCAATGCGGCCGGTGCCATCAACCGCTGGGTGTCGGACACCACCCGAGAACTCATCCCCACCCTCGTTAGCGCAGATGTGGTCCAGGACCAGAAGCTGGTCCTTGTCAACACCGTTTATCTCAAGGCCGACTGGCTTGTGCCGTTCCTGGCCGATCTCACCCGTGACGATCAGTTCACCCTGGACGATGGCCGGTCGGTGACGGTGCCATTCATGCGCGATCACGATCCGATAGTCCGCCGTTTTGTCCGTCTAGACGATGCCGACGCGGTAGAACTGCCTTACCAAGGCGGCGAGTTGGCCATGTGGCTCATTGTCCCCCACGAAAGCCAGCAACTGGCCGCTGTCGAGGAATCCCTCGACCCGGAAGCGCTCACTGGTATGGGCGATGCTTCTCAAGGGGGGCTGGTCCACCTGACTATGCCCAAGTGGGAGCAGACCCTGCCGCCCACCGATCTGTTCGAATGGCTCTGCCCGCTCGGATTCTGCGCCGGCGCCGGCTTCGACAAGATCTCCCCTGGCATCTTCATCACCGCCGCACTCCATGGTGCCAAGATTATCGTCGACGAGAAGGGCACCGAAGCAGCCGCCGCCACGGCCATGAGCTTCGACGAATCCGCTCCTCCTGAACCCGACCTCACCGTTGTCGCCGACCGCCCCTTCCTCTGGGCCATCGTCCACCAAGACACCGGCGCAATCCTGTTCTTGGGCCGATTGGTCAACCCCGCGGACTAGCAGAGCCTGGGGTGGTCAGTAGCGGATAGCCCGGCTGGGGCACAGCGGGGCGGTTTCTTCGACTGCGTTCCGCTCCGAATCGGGCAGCTTGGAGCCGGGGTCAACTGGGATTCAGGTGCTTGGTGGCACCGACTCCGAGAGTGCGCAAGAAAACCCCAGAGGGTGGTTTCGGGTCCAGGTAACTCGACTTCGGAGGCATGAGGTCACCGGCTGCTGCCACTGCCATCAGATCGTTGATGTCGGTTGGATAGACGAGCAAACCGACGTACCCATCAGCGTCGCAACGGGCCACCAACTCCGCTGTGCCCGAAGGATCGGGCACGTAATCGACGTCGCTGTTGTCGTCGAGTTCGTTCACTCCCAGCACATGGCCGATGACGTCACGGCGCAGCCGCTCAACGTCGAGCGAAGCCAGAGTTGTGGGGCGCTCCACGGGATCGAGGACTAGCCGAAACCATGACCCATCGTGATACACACCGACCTCGCCCTTGGCCCTGGGACGGGCCCTCTCAACACCGCTAACAGCAGTGACCGTTCCCACAGTGCCAAGGGCCTCGACCAACTCCGGCGTTGAGCGCACCCCGCGGTCAGGTGCCCTGCGATGAAAGGCTGCAACCCTCAGTTGATCATGCGGGAACAACACAGCAAGTGTGCGTGCAAAAGGATCCTGATCGGGGTGTGCGTCTCGACCTCCCAAAGCCGCGGCACAACGATGATGGCCATCGGTCACGTAGACAACCGGATCTTCGAGGAACGGCTGGATGCTTTGGGTCTCTGAAGCACTGAAGGTCCATACCTGGTTCCTGATTCCCTCGACCACTACATCAACCTCTGGTGTCCGCTGAGAAACCGCTTCGAGAATCTCAAGCAGTTCGGGTGGTGCGACATGGGTTAACGAGACTGGAGATGAGGTAGCGCCGACATGACCGAGATGGTCAGTAATCAATGACGCTCGCTCAGGACGAATGTTCTCGTGGGTAAGTACCCGCCCGTCGCGCAGTCCTTCGACATCCAAGGCCCCGACAATGCCTATCTGCGCGAAAGGCTCGCTGGTCTCATCATCGGATGCACGGGCACCGCTGGAGTCACCGATGTCGGTGGAACTCAGGCGGTATGCATAGAACGCCGGCTGGTCTGAGGGCGCGAAAGCGTCGGCTTTGAGGATCCGTTCAAGAGTTTTGATGCTGAGCGTCAGCAACTCAGAATCTGAACACCCCTCGATCTGATCCTCATGGGATCGTGTGACCCCCAGGTAGCTGAACGGGTTGCTTTCGACGACGGCACGACGCTGCTCAGGTGTTTTGGAATCATATGCACCCGCGATTACCCGACCGGACCACTCGGGCCGGATCAACCAGCCTTGGAACGGTGCGAGAAGAGGGGCACTCATATACGACCTGGTGCTATCTGAGCTTGGCTTGTTGCCACCGCTGCGTGGCGGCTACCTGGTTGAAGGTGAACAAATGCAGACCCTCAATACCCAGAGAGTCGAACTCGTCAGCTAGGGGGTCAATGAGATCGCTGGGGTTGTAGCCAACCGAAGAAAAGAGCTTGAGTAGGCCGGTTCTGTTCTTCCGGACGTATCGCAGCGAGGCCCCCACACCTAGCCGCATACCCATGCGAATGAGCTTTGCCCGGTCGACCACGCCCGCGACTCCGAGATGGACTGGCATGGTGAGACCCTCAGCGCGTTGCGCGGTCAGCCAAGAAATGATCGTGTCGGTCGAAAAGCACATCTGTGTGGAGGCGTGCCCTTTGACTTCCGCCTCTTCAAATAGCTCCTGTTTGTCGATCAAGGCTTGGTGTAGAGCTGAATCGTCGATGAAGGCATGACCGTCGGGGTAAGAGGACACGCCCACCGCAGAAATTTCACCGGCGGTGATGTCAAGCAGAGGCCGCAGCAGCGACATGGCGTCGGGGTATTCACCGGCGTCTTGTGCATCGCCCGCGATACAGAAGATCTCACGGAGCCCAAGTTGCTTGATACGGGCTGCTATCGAACGCATGTGTGAAGCGTCAGTTACCTTGCGAGCAGCGAGATGGGGGATCGGTCGGTGACCGAGATCAAGCAGTTCGGCACATACATCGAGCGTGTCCTCCAACGGCTTCACCGGCGAGGCTGTAACGCTGACACGAGCATTGGCGGGAAGTTGCTGAATCGCCTCGGGCAGGCTCTTGAGCGGAATCACCTCGTAGGTCATGTCGAAAATCGCGGCGCGCGCGACGGGAGAGCTGACTGCTCGGGGGCTAGGGCGCAGGATGTTGGCGAGTGGGTTCACTTGTGCTCCTGTGAGAAAGGAAGGCCCTCTTAGAAGGGCCGGCGATTCTAAGAAAGACCGACGACGTTGCCGTCGGCGTCAATGTCTATGGACTTGGCGGCGGGAATCTTGCCCAGGCCGGGCATGGTGCGCATATCGCCGCAGATCGGGTAAATAAAGCCGGCCCCAACGCTCGCACGGACCTCGCGTACGGGCAGGGTCCAGCCTGTGGGGGCACCCTTCAATGCAGGGTTGGAGCTGATGGAGAGATGAGTTTTGGCTATGCACACAGGCAGTTCAGCGAAACCCGCCTCAGTGTAGGTAGCGAGTTGTTTGTTGGCTTGGGCCGTGTATTCCACATCGTCTGCTCCGTAAACCTTGGTGGCAACCGCATGGATCTTGTCCTTGAGCGATGCCTCACTGGGATACAGCAGTTGGAATTCGCTTGGTTCGGCCGCTGCGGCCGCCACCGCTTCGGCCAACTCGGTGGCACCTCGTCCTCCATCGGAGAAGTGGGTGGACACTGCCGCGCGAGCACCGTACTCGTCCGCAATCTCTCCGATCGCGGCAATATCAGCCGCATGGTCACCGGGGAAGACGTTGATGGCGACAACCGGTGTTGCGCCGTGAAGCTGCATGTTTTGGAGTTGCTTGCGCAGGTTGTCGCCTCCCATGTGAACCTCGTCGGGATTCTCAGCCAACAACGCCTCGGGCAGAGGCCTGCCTGCAATGATCTTGTGGTTGCCAGAATGGGCTTTCAGGCCTCGCACCGTGGCGACAAGCACCGCCGCGTCCGGTGCGATCCCAGAGTAACGACACTTGATGTTGAAGAATCGTTCGGCCCCCATGTCAGCGCCGAACCCTGCTTCGGTCAACAGGAACTCGCTGGTGTGGATACCGATTTGATCGGCGATGATCGAGCTGTTGCCGGTGGCGATGTTGCCGAAAGGTCCGGTGTGAACCAGCGCCGGGGTGTTTTCCAGCGTCTGCATCAGGTTGGGTTTGATGGCTTCCTTCAAGATGACGGCCATCGATCCTGCCGCACCGATTTCTTCGGCGGTGATCGGAGTGCCTGCTTTGTTGTAGCCCAAAACGATCCGGCCGAGACGTGAGCGGAGATCCTGAAGCGAGGTACACAGTGCCAGGGCCGCCATGACTTCGGATGCGGCAGTGATATCGAATCCGGTTTCGCGGGGGACGCCGTCGAGTCGTCCGCCGAGGCCGATTACGGCGTTGCGCAAGGATCGGTCGTTGACGTCCAGCACACGGCGCCAGGTGATGTTGTGCATGTCGAATCCGGCGTCGTTGCCGTGGTAGATGTGAGCGTCGAGCATCGCAGAGCAGAGGTTGTGAGCCGCGGTGACGGCGTGCATGTCGCCGGTCAGGTGAAGGTTGAACAACTCCATGGGCACGACTTGGCTGTAGCCGCCTCCGGCAGCACCTCCCTTGATCCCGAAGGTCGGCCCCATTGAGGGTTGGCGGATGGCGATTGTGGCGGTTCGACCGATGTGCTGGAAGGCTTGGCCAAGACCGACGGTTGTGGTTGTCTTGCCTTCACCCAGCGGTGTTGGCGTGATGGCTGAGACGACGACATATGCCGCTTCGGGCCTGTCGCTCATCTTCTCGATGGCATCGAGCGAAATCTTGGCGGCGCCGACTCCATAAGGCTCAAGACATTCAGCTGGGATGCCTGCGCTGCGGGCGATGTCAGTGAGCGGTTGCAGATTTGCCTGGTTGGCGATTTCAAGGTCACTGGGAAAGGCCATGTTTTTGCTCCTGCGCGAGACGGTTGAGTCGTGCCCCGCTTTGAATCGTTCCGTATCGCGGAACGATTCCGCGAGACGGATTATTGTAGCCGCTTCATATCAACCGTGGGTTTGTCAAAATGGCGAGAATTAGCAAGTCGCAAAACATCGGCCGAAATGATCTGCTCAGGGGTTTCGTAAGCGCGCTACTCGCTAGGAGCTTGCGTCAGGATCGGGTCCCCGATTGCCCCAACAGCCGCCTAGTCGCGGCTACCTACCGTTCAGACACTGCATGGTTCACGCGGCTTGCCTTGTGGCGGTGGGGTGCCAGAGTGCTTCAATCGGCAGCAGGGTGAGCCGATCGCCGAGGCTGACCCGGTTGGGGCCCGTGTGCAGCACGTAGCCGTGGACGAAGTCGCCACTCTGGCGGTCAAGGCGGTCCCTCAGCCAAGCGAGCCACCTGACGGAGTCCGTTCCGGGCGACACGGCGGCCTTGGCCTCGACGGCCACGACGCGCCCGTCGGGGGCCTCAAGGATGAGATCGATCTCGGGACCGCGGTGGTCTCGGAAGTGGCAGAGTTGCGCCCCGGTGTCGTTCCATGTGAGTTGCTTGGCCACTTCGCCGGCCACGAATGTCTCGACGAGTCCGCCGACGGAAGTGTCGGTGGGGCGGGCCAGCGCCGTCGGGTCCTTGTTGGCGAGGTGGGCTGCAAGGCCGGTATCGGCGAGATACAGCTTGGCGGATTTCGCGGCCTTCGTGGACAAGTTGCGGGACCACATCGGCACTCGGTGCACCAAGAACACGGTGCGGAGCCAGGCGAGGTAGCTCTCTGCCGTGCGGATGTTGACGCCGGCGCCTCGCGCCAGGCGAGCCACGTTCAGTTCCTGACCGGTCAACGTAGCAACCGTCGCCAGCACCGGGACCACGGCGTCGGCTCGACGGATGTCGGCAAGCTCCACGATGTCGCGCTGAACGACCGTGCGAACATAGTCGCGGTACCAGCGCCGTCGCTGGGCCCCCGTCAGCGACACCGCAGCCGGATAGCCGCCGTCACAGATCATCTCCAAGTACTGGCCTCGGCTAGGGGTGCCCCGCGGCCCGGCCCGTAGCGCCTCGGGGTCATCGAATGCCAGGCTGACGAAGTTCTCAGCGGGTCCGCGGGCAAGTTCGCCTGCCGAGAACGGCCATAGATCGATGATGGCCAACCGCCCGGCCAGCGATTCCGACACCGTGGGCACGGTCAGAAAGTTCGTCGAACCCGTGATGATGAACCGACCCGGTGACGGATCGTGGTCGACGGCCATCTTGATTGCGGTCACCAGCGGATCGCCGGCCCGCTGGATCTCGTCGACCACCAGCGGTCCCGGCTGCTCGACGAATCCGACCGGGTCGCCTCGGGCCGCCGCCAGCAGTGCCGGATCGTCGAGCGTGGCGAATGTGCCTCCCAATCGGTCGCATACCTGCCGGGCGAGCGTGGTCTTGCCCGTCTGCCGGGCGCCGTGAATCAGAATCACCCGTGCTCCGCCCAGCGCGGCGTCGATCTCGCCCGAGACGTGCCGCGGAAGCACTGATGCAGACATGAACCTTATGCTAGTACAAGAATATCTGCTGTGCTAATGCAATATTTTACCACAGTCTGCCGCGAGATTTGTCCTCTGGGCTCCGAGCGATCGATGGCCTGCGTCTGCCTAACAGGAGGTGAGGACCGTCGACAACCGACCCACTATCGCGAACTGCCTAGGGGCCCCGAGCGTTCCCGCTCATGCCCATCCGAATCGGCGGAGGAGCTTGCGTCAGGATCGGGTCCGCGCTCGTTCAGCCATTGTTGCCAGAGGGCTCCGTCTCGTTCGGCGGCCTCAGTTCCTTTATCTCCGTAGAGGTAGGACCAGATCGACACGCCGACGTGTTCGCCGAAACCCTCGGCGGTCATGAAAGCGGTGCCGGGAGCCGGTTGCTCAACCAACAGGGCGATGCGACTGGGAGCGGTGTCGACGACCGTGCCGACGAGAGCGGGCGCACCGGAGGATTTGACCTCAATGCGCTCGCCGATGTCCGGGGCCGACGGAATGCCGAGCGCGTCGGTGAGCGCCGCCCAGGTTGTTTCTATCGGACCGGCCCACATCGCCATGGGTAGCGCAGAGGTGGCCGTTTGCCCGCTGAAGTGTTTCAAGTGCAGTCGAAGGTTGAACATGAACATGCGCCACCCCTCGGTCATAGCGTCGTACTGGGTATCCCACTCGTCGCCCTGACCGAAACCGGTGTTGACTAGGCGAACCACGCAACTGGCGTCGTCAATCGCTTCGATCGACCATTCGAATGCCAGTCCTTCGACACCCTCGCCGCCGTCGAAACATACTCGGCGCGGTGGCTCCCAGACAGCAACCCGACCCGCGACCTGCATTTCCGGACCCGGCCCGAATGAGGCGGTTGCCGCTCCACCCTCCCGTTCTTCGACGGTATGAGGCACGTACCAAGACGAGATTCCCGGACCCGTCGCTACCGCCCTCCACACCTCCTCAGGCCGCCCTGGAACCTCAATTTCAAGCCTAATTTCGCTCCGATCAACAGACATCCTGCCAACCTATCGCTCATCTCGTTGCGGGTTACTCGCAATTGAGACCGATATCGGCTTGAACTCCGGTGTGGTCAGAAGCCCAGTACAGCCCCTCGACTGGTTCGTCCGAAGGTTTGTCGGCCCAGAGTCCGGTATGGGTGCCGTCTTCGTCGGCGTCGCCAACATCGACTAGGAGTTCACATCCAACTGGGGGAGCAGCCAAGATGAAGTCGATCCGTGAACGAAGTGTTTGTTCGGCGATATCGAGACCGTCGAGATCGCCTGGACCGCCGATCCCGGAGGTGCAATTGGCACCGCCCTGCGGTGGGCATTCGGGGTTGTTGGCCGCGAGGTGAGTGTCGATGAAGCCGCTGGCTAGCAAGGTCTGTAAGCGAGGGTCATTGATTTGTTTGTTCAGGTCACCCACGATGAGGACAAGGCTGCCGGTAGCGGCCCGGCCAGCCAGAAAATCAAGTGTTTGAAACGGATGGCAGGAACCAAGATCCCCGTCCGTGGGGCAATAAGACGGACAACTTGTCAGTGGGTGTGAATTATCACAAGGCGGGTTGAACGCCGAACTTGCATAGTGGGTCGCGAACACATCGACGATCAGGCCATTGCCTGCATCAAGTTGAGCCCAGTGGGCCGACCAGATCGGCCCACCGGCAAGCTCAACACGGGCGTGGTCGATTACCGGGAGCGTGGTGAGGATCATCTCCTGATCGATCTGTCCGACATTCTCGGTCAGCAACACATGCTCACCTCCGCATAGCGCAGGCAGCTTCTCTGGGATGATCTCGAACCAGCGGGGACTGATCTCCTGTAGTGCAATGATCTCCGGGCAGCCGACATCGTCGGCAAGGTACTTCCAAAGGATGTCGACGCGAATCGGTGCCAAACAGTTGTCGGTGTACTCGGCACATCCCGAGACTGGTGGTTGGAAACCGTGGAGCACATTGATGGTTGCCACTTCGACATCAGTTGGGTCGGTTGCTGGCGCGTTGGTCGTAGTGGTTGGTGCTTCGGTTGTCGTCGGCGAGTCAATTGGCGACGCTTTTGTGGTTGTGGGCGTTCCTCTGGTGGTCGTGGGCGCGAGCGCTTCGGTCGTGGTGGTTGTGGTCGTCGGCCCCGAATCGGTGCTGTCGCCAGCGCATGCCACGGTTGTAAGGACCATTGCGGTGATCAAAGCGGCGAGGCGGGTCATCGACCCGTGGCAACACCGACCACTGCGGTATCGGCGATGCTCGGCCGAAGCGCTGCAGACAATGTCACTCACGGTGCTTCCTTGGGGCTGTATTGGTCGCACAGTATCTCGCTCCTGAGCGAATGCGCTGGAGAAAGCGAGCTTTAGAACTCCTGATCGCGTGCAAACTGAACGATCGTCCAGTATTGTCTCCGTGGGTTGTACCGCAACGAACGCGCAGCGACCTCAGCGGTACCACCGGCACGACAATCGACTTCAGAATAGAGTCCAACCGTGAGCGAATTCCCCACCAAGGCCAACGTCGTAGTGATCGGCGCAGGGATCGTCGGCAACTGTCTAGTCGGACATCTCGCCCGACTTGGCTGGCAAGACCTTGTCCTCATCGAAAAAGGGCCGCTCCCCAACCCCGGCGGCTCAACAGGGCACGCATCAAATTTCATTTTCCCTGTCGACCACAACAAAGAAATGGCGTTACTCGGCGAGCAGAGCGCCAACCAATACCGCGACATGAACCTCTCGGTGGACTCCGGAGGCATCGAAGTAGCCCGCAGCCAGGAGCGCTTGGACGAACTTCAGCGACGTATGACCTCAGCCAAGGCATGGGGTATCGAGGCTCACCTACTCACCCCCGCCCAGGTGAAAGAACTCGTGCCGTACATCAACACCGAGGTGATCCTCGGAGGCTTCTACTGCCCCACGGTCTCGGTAGTCGACTCCCTCGAAACCGGCACCGTAATGCGCAAAGAGGCCATCGAGAAAGCTGACTGCAAGGTCTTTGCCAACACCGAAGTGCTCGATCTCATCACCGACGATACACCCAGGCCCAACGGTCGTCGCAAAATCAAAGCCGTTGTCACCGACAAGGGCACCATCGAGACCGAATACGTGATCATCGCTTGCGGTGTCTGGTCCAACCGCATAGCAGACATGGCCGACACCTATATTCCGCTCGTCCCCGCAGTGCACCAGATGGCTGACGTCGGGCCGATAGACATCCTCGCCGAAACCAACAACGAGATCGGCTACCCGATCGTGCGCGACATGGACACCTTCTGTTACGAGCGGCAATCGGCGGGTTCAATGGAGGTCGGTTCCTATGGCCACCGGCCCATCCTGCACCACCCCGACGAGATCCCCTCCAACGAGGAAGCAGCTCTGTCACCGACCGAGATGCCCTTCACTCCCGATGACTTCGACCAGCAGATGGAAGAAGCAATCGAGTTGATGGACATGCTCGGTGACGCCGAAATCAAGTACGCCATCAACGGGTTGCTGTCGCTGACACCAGACACCATGCCCTGTCTCGGCGAAGTCCCCGATGTGGACGGCCTCTGGTCAGCCGCAGCCGTTTGGGTCAAAGAAGGCCCGGGTATGGCCCAGGTAGTTGCAGAGTGGATGACCTACGGCTATCCGCGCGTGATCGATGTTCACGGTGCCGATATCGCTCGCTTCTACGACGAAGAAAAGAGCGACGAACACATCTGGGCTAGAGCCGACGAACACTTCAACAAGACCTACGGCATCGTTCACCCCGCCGAGCAGTGGGAGTCTCGCCGTCACCTTGTTGAATCGCCGTATCGTTCCCGCCAGGAGACACTCGAAGCCGAGTTCTTCCAAGCTCGCGTTTGGGAACGGCCCCAGTGGTACAACTCCAACGCGGATCTGTGCGAGCGCTACGATCTCGGCCCCCGCGAGGTTGAATGGGATAACCGCTGGTGGAGCCCCATCACCATCGCGGAACACCTGAACCTGCGTGAGAACTGCGGCGTGGTCGACCTCTCGGCGTTCCAAATCTACGAATTGCAGGGGCCAGGAGCTGTTGAGTACGCGGATCGGCTTGCTGTCAACAAGATTGATGTTGCCGTGGGCCGGTCGATCTACACCCCGTGGCTCAACGCCGATGGCGGCTTTCACTCCGACCTCACCATGATGCGCATGGACCAAGATCGTGTCAGGATTGTGACTGGCGTGTTCGACGGCGGACGTGACGAGTTTTGGACCCGCAAATACATGCCCAACGACGGTTCGGTGACCTTCACGAACCTGACTACCCAGATCACCACCCTCGGTTTGTGGGGTCCCAACGCGCCGCAAGTCCTGGCCCAACTCAGCGACCAGGACCTGAGCCAAGCCGGTTCGCCCTACGGTTCGATTATCCCGATCGAGATCAACTGCGCTGCAGGAGGCGGGCAAACCCAAACGATCAAAGCCCACCTGTTCCGCATCTCCTATGTGGGTGATACCGGTTGGGAGATCTACACGGATTGGCGCAACGGCCCGGCGCTATGGGATGCCCTCTTTGCCGCGGGTCGAGAACTCGGCATCCGTCCGACCGGTGGTGGTGTCTACGGGACCTCGGGTCGGCTCGAAAAGGGTTATCGCTTGATGGGCGCTGAGCTCGAAAGCGAATACAACCCACTTGAGGCAGGGCTCGCTCGCCCCCGAGTCAAAGCCGCCGATTTCATTGGCCGTGAGCCTTATCTCAAAGCCCGGGAAACCGGAGCGGAGGTCCAGTGCGTGACGTTGACCGTCGAGGACCAAACCGATAGCGCTGGGCGCACGCGTCACATGATGGGGGGCAACGAACCCATCCTTGATCTCAATGGCGAGCGCATCGTCGATTCCCACGGACGAGTTTCGCGTGTGACCTCGGCAGGATACGGACCGTCTGTGGGCAAGCACCTCCTCATGGGGTATTTGCCCAACGAAATGGCCGCCGCCGGGACCGAGCTTCGGGTCATGTATATGAACGAGATGTTCCCGGTGACTGTTGTGGGCCCAGGTTCTGCCTTCGATCCAGTCGACACCCGTCTCAAAAGCTGATTAGGTGCTGAATAGGTCATGAAGATTCTCTGCTGTGTGAAAAGGGTGCCGGCCCCGGGGGCCAAGATCAACGTCACTGCCGACGGTTCCGATGTTGATGCGGCCCATTTGGGTTTCACAACCAGCCCCCACGAAGAGTGCGGCGTCGAAGGTGCAGTCCAACTCTGTGAACAACACGGCGGTGAGGTCACGGTGCTCACCGTCGGCCCCCCCGAAGCCGCAGAACAACTCCGCTATGCCGCTTCAGTCGGCGCGGATCACGGGGTTCTGGTCGCGACCGATGAGGTGGCTTGGGATCCGCAGCGCACCGCCGCGGTGATCCAAGAAATGATTGAGGTACTCGAGGATGAGAACGGAGAGCCTTTTGATCTCATCCTGTTCGGTAACGAATCGGCGGACTCCGGGGGTTTTCAAGTTGGAATACGGGTCGCTCATGGCTTGCGACGACCCATAGTCAACGGCATCAAAGGTATTGAAGTGTCCGGCGACGGCAGCGGCGCCGGTACTGTTACGGCCAGTCGGGCCATCGATGGCGGCTTTGAGGTTTATGAACTCCCGCGGCCATGCGTACTCGGGGTCAAAGAAGGACTCAACCTGCCTCGTTACCCGACCATGAAGGGCCGCCTCAGGTCCAAAAAGCTCGAGATCCGCTCGCTCGACATTGACGCCGCTCAAGGCGGTCAGCGTCGGATTCGGCTTCATCGCCCAGCTGAGCAGGTGTCTGAGACCGTCATCCTCGGAGATGGCCCGGATGCGGCAGCCGCGGTTGTTGATGTGCTCGAAGAGTTGGGGGTTCTCTGATGCTGCTGGTAGTGCTCGAACATGATCATGGAGAACTTGCTGAAGCCGCCCGTGAGGCCCTCACCTTTGGTCGCTCACTAGCCGAGAAGATGGATGAAGACCTTGAAGCCGCCCTTATTGGTTCTGACGACGAAGATCTGGTCACCGAGGCTGGCAGTTACGGCGCTGAGGTGGTCCACACCTGTGTTCATGGTGTGTTGAGTGACTATGGGCCAGACGCTTACGGTGCTGCAGTGGCCCAGATGGTCACCGAACTCGAGCCCTCCGCGGTGCTTGCCTGTGGAACGGACAGAGGCAACGAAGTCATGGCGCAGGCCGCGGCCCGTCTTGATGCTCCGTTCGTGGCTAACTGTGTTGACGTGACTCCGGGTCATTCGTGGACCGTGACCCGCGTGCAGTGGGGTGGTTCTCTGCTTGAAGACTCCAGTCTTGACGCCGACGTCGCGCTACTTACCTGCGGCCTGCATGCGGTAGCGGCTCAGCCCGGCGACTCTGTCGACGCCAGCGCTGAGGCATTCGATGCTGACCTCGACGACAGTCACCGTATAACCATTGTCAAAGATCGCACGGTGCAAGAAGCGGGTGTGACTCTGCCCACTGCTCCTGTGGTCTGCGGTGGCGGCCGCGGGGTTGGTTCAGCCGAGGGATTTGCGCAGCTTGAAGAACTAGCTGAACTTCTTGGCGGGCGGGTTGGATGCTCAAGGGCGGTGACCAACCTTGGCTGGCGTCCTCATTCCGATCAGGTTGGCCAAACCGGCACCCGCATCGCGCCAGAGATCTATATCGCCTCGGGAATCTCCGGTGCGATCCAGCATTGGGTTGGGGCGATGGCCAGCAAACACATCCTGGCTATAAACGTCGACCGCGAAGCCAACATGGTCGTCAAGGCTGATTGGGCCGTAATCGCTGATCTCCACGAAGTGATCCCCGCCATCACCGCCGAGGTCCGCCGCCGCAAAGGCTAGATATTTTGGGCCGGGTGCCTCTTTGAACCCTCAGTCGGAGGCGAGGTTCTCGGCGAGACTGGCTGCGGCGTTGATTACTAGGTTGCCGAGGTCGTGCGTGCGTTCAGGGTTGGGGAAGCGATAGGCCGGGCCGTGGATGTGCAAAGCAGCCTCTACCGTGCCGTCGGTCTCGATAATGGGTGCTGCTACTGAGTTGATGCCCTCGGCAAACTCTTCATAGACCCAGGCGTAGCCGAGACTTCGGATGGTGGCGAGTCGCTTACGGATCTCATCTGGATCGGTTATGGTCCACGCGGTTGATGCAGTGACTGGACCCCGCAAGTAAGCCTCAAGCTGCTTGTCGTCATAGTGGGCGAGCAGCACTAGGCCTGACGGCACGCTATGGAGCGGAGCGAGTTCGCCGGTCCAACTCCGTACCTGCACGTCGCTCTCTGCTTCTACATGGTCCAAGTAGTAGACGCAACGCCCATCGAGCACCGATACGCCTGCGGCCTCACCGGCTTCGTCGCAAAGCTCGATTAGATGCGGGCGAGCGGTGGCTACAAGGTTGCGGCCTGGTTGAGTTGCGCCGGCGATGTCGAGCAGACCTTCGCCCAGGCGATAATCGCCACCGATCCCGTCTTGGGTGACCGCACCCTCGTTCTCCAACGCCGCCAAGATTCGAGCGACAGTTGATTTTGGCAGATCGACCCGTTCAGCCAACTCCGTGACCCCGACCGGACCGACGGCTAGGGCGCGCAGCAAAGCAAAGGCACGTTCAATTGACTGCACAGACATAACCTAAGCGAACTATAGGAGCTTGTTCCGCAATACGGAACAGGCGTGTGTGGCGTTTGGTTTGTAAGGGGCTTCGGTCAGGCCTTGACCACAAGTGTCTTTGCCACCATGTCGTGCCAACCCTGTCGGTTCTTGCCCCAGAGCAAGGAGAGATAGATCAGCAGTGATACGAGTCCAACGATTGGAATAAACGCAGCGGCTGCACCAAAGAAGCCTGGAAGGATCCAGCGGTTGAAGGAGTTGCTCCACCCGGGCAACTCTCCGTTGTCGGCCCGGATCACCTTGATTCGAGTCGCCATCTTTCCCAGGGTCTGACCTTTCGCAGCGATCATCCAGACCTCGTAGATCAGGCCGATCGCGAGAAACAACAGAGTGGATCCGAGGGGTGCACCCACTGCCTCGTCGGAGTTGTCGTCGAAGTCGGTGGTGGTAATGACCCAGACCAAAATGGGCACGATAAAGACCAGCGCGTCGACGATCCTTGCCAAGAGGCGGGAGCCGACTCCGGCGAGTTCGACGCTCTGACCAGTATCGGTCGTGGCCCAATCTTCGGTCGCTTGAGCGCTTGGGGCCGGTGGTTCAGGAGGCGGCGGCGGTTGAGAAGAGGACCCAGGCTCGAACTCGGGCGGCGGCGGGGCAGGTCGGACACAAGTAGCTCCTACGGTTTGAGTGACACTCTCGGGGCAACGGTAGCACGGCGCGCTGACACGGCCACCTAGTGGTCGCCCGGTCGAGCGGTAGAAAGCCGCGTTCAGCGGCGTTCGGATTCGACGGTTTCGACGAGCAGGTCAGCGATGGCGTCGATCAGTACGCGGGTCGTGTCGCCCGTAGCCCGAGAAGTCAGTTCGACCTCCCCTTCGGCTAGTGCTCGAGGCCCGATCGTGACCCGGTAAGGGATACCTATCAACTCCGCGTCGGCGAACTTCACGCCCGCACGGGCATCACGGTCATCCAACAAGACATCAACCCCAGCGGAGCGAAGATCGTGGTAGAGCGATTCGCCTGCTGCTACTGAAGCTTCGTCTTTGCTGCTCACGATGGTGATCACGACCTCAAAAGGAGCAACGCTCAGCGGCCACACCAAACCCTTGTCGTCATGGTGGATCTCGGCCACCGCGGCAAGGTTGCGCCCGATGCCGATGCCGTAACTGCCCATCACCAGAGGTTTCTGTTTGCCGTTGGGATCAAGCACTAGCGCACCCAGCGCGTCGGAGTATTTGGTTCCGAGTTTAAAGATGTGGCCCGCCTCAATGCAGCGAACGATCTCGAGAGGAGTACCACATTCCAGGCAAGGCTCGTTTGCTTGGACCCTGCGAAGGTCGGTCCATTCGTCAACGGCGATGTCGCGAGCGACATCAACCCCGGACCAATGCCAGTCGTCTTCGTTGGCGCCGGTGGTCATACCGCGCCGACCCTTGAGCGCGGGATCACAGATGACGCTCAGGCCGTCGACATCAACGGCACCGAGGGATCCAGGATTGGCACCGAGATGCTGAAGGGTTTCTTGGGGATTAGCGGGCCGGATGTCTGCCGCTCCGGTGGAATCGGCCAACTTCTGAATCTCGAGTTCGTGGTCGCCGCGCAGCAATGCCAAGGTCACTTCGCCGTCAAGCACCATCACCATCGTCTTGATCTGGTGCACGGCCGCGGCGCCGCCCTCGATTGTCTCCAATGCGGCGATCGTGCGCACACCCGGTGTAGGGAAACGCAACAACTCTGAGAGGTCACGATCCTCAACCGCAGCCAAACGAGCTCCCGCTCGTTCAACGTTGGCTGCATAGCCACAATTGCTGCACAACGCGATGTCGTCTTCGCCTGCGCTGGAAGGGACCATGAACTCGGTGGAACCTGAGCCGCCCATGGCTCCAGACGACGCCTCCACCGGTATCGCAGGCAGGCCTAGGGCAGCAAAGATGCGGATATACGCGTCGTGGTGGATATCGAAACTGTGATCGAGGCCCGCTTCGTCGATGTCGAACGAATATGAATCCTTCATTGCGAACTCGCGAACCCTCAACAGGCCACTTTTCGGACGAGGTTCGTCACGGAACTTCCACTGGATCTGGTACCAGATCTGCGGCAACGACTTGTACGAGGTGATCTCTTGGGCCACATCGGTGAAGATTTCCTCGTGGGTCATCCCTAAAACGTTGTCGGCGCCTTTGCGATCAACGAGGCGAAACATCTCTTCGCCCACCGCTTGCCAACGGCCCGACTTCTTCCAGATCTCAGCGGGATGCATAGCCGGCAACAGGAACTCTTGGCCACCGATGGCTTCCATCTCACGCCTTACGATGGCAGCGACTTTCTCGTGCACCCTCAACCCGAGCGGCAACAACGAGTAGTGCCCTGAGTGGAGTTGGCGGATGAACCCGCCGCGGATCAACAACTTGTGGTTGGCAGCTTCGGCATCGGCTGGCGGCTCGCGCAGTGTGGGTACGAAGAGGTTCGACCAGCGCATTGAGCGACCATATCCGAACACCAGCACACAAAACGACCAATTGGTATCAAGCGCTCTGCAAATCTGTTCCGCACACTTGTTCCGCACACTTGTTCCGCACACTTGTTCCGCACACTTGTTCCGCACACTTGTTCCACATTGCGGTATTGTTCCGCACACTTGTTCCACATTGCGGTATTGTTCCGATGTGGAGAACGTCGGTGTCGAAGCCCGCAAAGCGAAGACCCAATCAGAACCCAAAGGACCCACTCGACGGGGACTCAATCGCGGCAATCGTCGTCAACGCTACGTCAAGCCCTTGGAGCGGATCACCACCCCTATGGTGCGAGAAAACGGCGAGCTGCGTGCAGCAACGTGGGACGAGGCACTCAACCGCGCAGCGCAGGGTCTAGCGCAGATCCGAGATCAGCACGGCGGTGAAGCGTTCGGCATGTTCAGTTGCTCGAAATCGACCAACGAGATGAACTACGCGGCGCAGAAGTTCATGCGCTGCGCTATGGGGTCCAACAACATCGATTCCTGTAATCGAACTTGACACGCGCCTTCGGTCGTCGGTCTGGCGACAGTCTTCGGAGCAGGAGGGGGCACATCGTCATACACCGAGGTTGAGCAGACCGATGTCGTCTTGTTGTGGGGTTCCAACGCCCGCGAGGCCCACCCGATCTACTTTCATCACCTGCTCAAGGGCCTCGACAACGGAACCAAGATGTACGTGGTCGACCCGCGGCGCACGAGCTCAGCGAAGTTCGCGGACTGTTGGCTCGGACTCAACGTCGGCACCGACATAGCGCTTGCAAATGCCGTTGGACGTGAAATCATCGCAGCCGGACTGCACGATGTCGACTTCATCGCCCACTCCACGCAAGGTTTTGACGACTACAAGGCCGCGGTTGAGCAATACACGCTTGATGAAGCCGAAGAAATTACCGGTGTGCCCGCCCACGCCATCCGTGAGATGGCGCACGATTACGCCAATGCCAAGACCGCACAGATTCTCTGGACGCTGGGAATCACCGAACACCACAACGCAGTCGAGAATGTCTTGTCGTTGTGCAACCTGGCCCTGCTCACGGGACATGTTGGCCGTTGGGGATCTGGCCTGGTGCCCTTACGCGGCCAAAACAACGTGCAGGGAGGGGGTGACATGGGTGCGTTGCCCAACAAGTTCCCCGGATTCCAGGATGTCGAAGATCCGATTGCGCTTGCCAAGTTTGAGGCCGTCTACAACATGTCGCTGCCGAACAAACCTGGACTGCACCTCACCTTGATGTTCGAGGCGATGGAACAAGGCGTGATCAGGGGGCTGTATGTGATCGGTGAGAACCCCGCCGACTCAGAAGCCGACGTGGCACACGCCCGCAAGCTGCTCGGGGGTCTCGACATCCTCGTCGTGCAGGACATTTTGATGACCCGAACCGCCGAAATGGCTGATGTTGTGTTGCCCGCAGCCGTGGGATGGGCCGAGTCGGAGGGAACGGTCACATCCTCAGAGAGACGAGTGCAACGGGTTCGTCGGGCGGTCCCACCGCCGGGCGAAGCCCGCCAAGACACCGACATTATCGGCGACCTCGCCAAGCGTCTCGGAGTCGACTGGGGTGATCCCACTCCACAAGACCTGTGGGATGAACTGCGCTCGTTGTCGCCACTGCACGCAGGAATGAGTTGGGACCGCTTGGAATCGGAAGGCGGACTCCAATGGCCTTGCAGAGACTTGGATGACCCTGGCAGTATTTTTCTCCACGGTTGGTTGTGGGCCGATGATCTCGACGGCCGTGATCCAGCGCCGTTCAGTGTGTGCCACCACGAAGGGCCGAAGGAACAGCTCAGCGAAGAGTTCCCGCTTCGACTCACCACTGGTCGGGCGCTGGACAGCTACAACACCGGCGTGCAATCAGGAGGGTATGCATCGCCGATTCGCTACGGCGACCAAATCGACATCAATCCCGCCGATGCGCAACAGCTTGGCATAAGCGACGGCGAGCGGGTGCGCCTGTGTTCACCCCGCGGCTCTGTCGAGACCTGTGTGCGGATCCAGCCCGACATACCCAAGGGCCTCACATTCACCACATTCCACTTTCCCGAGCTAGTCGACATCAACCGACTCACCAACCCCGAATGGGATCCCCGTTCCGGAACAGCGGAGTTCAAGGCTGCGGCAGTGCGGATCGAACGCATAGCCTCGAACCGCGTACGAAACCCTGTGCCTACCGTCGACTCGGCAACTGAATCCGCCAATGGCTGACCTTTTTATCGGCGACGACATAGCCGACGATGTTGAGATCGCCGCAGTCACCGCTGCCGTAGGGACTCTTACCGCGGTTGTATACGAAACCGAGCGTCTCGTCTATGGAGGCACCAACCGTCGCCGTGACCACCGCCACCTGCTGCTTCCGGCTCTTCATGGGTTGCAGAACGCCAAGGGTTGGATCAGCCCGGGCGGCCTCAACCACGTTTGTGAAGTGCTCCAGGTGCCGCCGGCGGAGGCTTACGGTGTTGCCACGTTCTATGAGATGTTCCGCCTTGAAGAACCCGAACTCACCTCTGAGATCACCCATGTCACCCATGTTTGCGTCGATGCGGCCTGCCAGATCGCCAGCAATGAGGAACTGATTACTGAGCTTCAAAAGAGCGGGGCTCACGTTCATCGCTCACCCTGCCTCGGGCAATGCGAACGGGCTCCGGCACAGTTCCACCAGGGAATCGGCGGGCCCGATTCGGTCCCGGCTGATGCTGTCGAGGTTGCCGGTCAGATACCGCAGCCCAGTCAGATACCGCAGCAGGGAGATCCGTCGTTGCGACTGCTTCGCAATGTTGGTGTGGTCGATCCCACCTCCCTTGATGCCTACCGGGCCAATGGCGGGTACCGGGCGCTTGCTGAGGCAATCGAGATGGGGCCGGTTGCGGTGTGCACGGCGGTGGCTGACTCTGGGCTGTCGGGTCGAGGCGGGGCTGCTTTCCCGACCGGCATCAAATGGCGGGCTGTAGCCGCAGAGCAGGGACGACCCAAACATATCGTGGCCAACTGCGACGAATCTGAGCCCGGTACGTTCAAGGACCGGGTAGTGATGGAGCAAGACCCCTTCGCGGTGATTGAGTCACTCACGCTCGCGGGTTTCGCAACGGGCGCCAAAAACGGTTGGATCTATATTCGCGGTGAGTATCCACTTGCCACCGCTCGGCTCCAGAACGCGGTGGATCAGGCTCGTGAAGCGGGCCTGCTAGGCGCGAACGCGGCAAACTCAGGACACCGTTTCGACATCGAGATTCGTCGTGGCGCCGGTGCTTACATTTGCGGTGAGGAAACCGCCTTATTCGCTTCACTTGAAGGCTTCAGAGGTGAGCCGCGCAGCAAACCCCCGTTCCCCACCACACATGGACTGTTCAGAGAACCGACAGCGATCAACAATCCTGAGACGTTGCTCAACACCCTCGATATCGTGCTCATCGGCCCCGACGAATATCGCAGTCGAGGAACTGAACGTTCGCCTGGAACGAAGCTGCTGTGCTTGAGCGGCCGGGTGTCTAAGCCAGGGATCTACGAGGTGGAGTTCGGCACAACGCTCGGTCAGGTGCTCGAACTCGCAGGTCCCTTGACCGGTAGCGGCACTCTGGCCGCGGTGCTGATGGGCGGCGCAGCCGGCTCGTTCGTCGGCCCCGACGCCCTCGACATGCCGCTGACACTGGAGGACACGCGTGAACGCGGTACCACGCTGGGTTCAGGTGTGGTGATGGCTTTCACCGATGAGATCGATATGACCGATGTGGCGGTGCGCATCGCGGAGTTCTTCAAGAACGAGTCGTGTGGTCAGTGCGTGCCGTGCCGTGTCGGCACTGTCCGGCAGTTCGAGACGATGGTGCAGATCCAAGCGAAGGGTTCTTTGTCGGCGCAGCGCCGTAGCTTGGTAGACGACATCGCCGAGGTGATGGTTGACGCTTCCATTTGCGGACTCGGCCACACCGCGGCTTCTGCTATCAATTCTGCTATGGACCTTGGCCTGTTGCCCGAAGGAGTGCGCCATGACGATCACTGAAGTGAGCGTGAGCCTGACCATCAACGGTCAGGCTGTGTCGGTTCCTGAAGGTACTTCGATACACAAGGCTTGTGAATCCGCGGGGATCGACACGCCAACCCTGTGTTGGGCCGAGAACCTCACCCCGGTCAACGTTTGCCGGGTCTGCGTGGTGGAGGTGGAAGGGTCACGAGCGCTTGTTCCTTCGTGTGCCCGCGCGGCTGAAGATCAGATGGTGGTGCAGACCGATTCCCCTCGGGTTCGTCACAGCCGCAAGATGGTGCTTGAGTTCCTCGGCTCAAGCGTCGACTTGAGCCAGGCAACCGAATTGGCTGAGTGGATGCGTCACTACGGCGCTGACCCGGATCGTTACGACCAGCCGGACCTGCCGGCCGAACGGATCAGCGAGGAGCCGAAGATCCAGGATGACCTCTACATCCGCGACTACGACAAGTGCGTGTTGTGCTACAAGTGTGTAGAGGCTTGCGGCGACGACGCGCAGCACACCTTTGCGATTGCGGTGAGCGGACGTGGTTTCGACGCTCGGATTTCCACAGAGTTCGACACTGTGCTGCCTGATTCGGCGTGTGTTTATTGCGGCAACTGCATCGGGGTGTGCCCGACAGGGGCGATCCAGTTCAAGACCGAGTTCGATATGCGTGCAGCGGGGGAGTGGCGTCCTGCTGAACAAGATGTCACCACAACTGTTTGTTCGTTTTGTGGTGTTGGCTGCAACCTTGAGTTGCACACTCAAGACGACCAGATTGTGAAGGTCACCTCGCCGGCAGATCACTCCGTGACCCACGGCCACCTCTGCATCAAAGGCCGTTTCGGCTGGCAATACGTGCATCCCCCCACCCGAAAATAACCCATGGATTTCACGCCGAACGAGAACCATGAGGCGATCCGCGAGGGGGTGCGGCGAGTTTGTGGGCAGTTCCCAGACGCCTACTGGCGTGAATGCGACGAGAATCACGAGTTCCCCTGGGAGTACTACCAAGCGATGGCGCAGGGTGGCTGGATTGGTATTGCGATACCCGAAGAATACGGGGGTGGTGGCCAAGGCATCACCGAGGCATCCATCGTGCTCGAGGAGGTTGCCGCGTCTGGAGCGGCGATGAACGGCTGCTCGGCTATTCATCTCTCAATGTTCGGCATGGAACCGGTCCGCAAGTACGGCAGCGAAGAACTCGCCCTCCAGATCCTCCCAGGGGTGGCCGATGGCACGCTTCACACGGCTTTCGGTGTCACAGAACCGGATGCCGGGAGCGATACCACATCGATCAAGACCCGCGCCGAGCGCGACGGCGATGAGTACGTGGTGCGAGGCGCGAAGGTTTGGACGACCAAAGCCCCGCTCTGCGATGTCTGCCTGCTTCTGGTACGAACCACACCCAAAGAGGAGTGCGATGTACCTACTGGGGGAATGACGCTGTTGCTAGTCGACCTCAAAGATGAAGCTGTAGATATCAAGCCGATCCCCAAGGTTGGCCGTAACGCGGTGGTGTCGTGCGAGGTCCGCTATGACGGTTTGCGCGTACCGGTGTCGCGTCGGGTCGGTGACGAAGGCGAAGGATTTCGCTACCTCCTTGATGGCCTCAACCCTGAACGGATCCTGATCGCAGCCGAAGCGCTCGGCATCGGCAAGGTGGCGCTTCGCAGAGCAGCGAGTTACGCCAAAGAACGCGTTGTCTTCGGTAGACCTATCGGGAAGAACCAGGGTTTGGCGTTTCCGCTGGCCGACAGCCATGCCCAACTGAGGGCTGCAGAACAGATGATCCGTCTAGCTTCGTGGCGCTACGACAACGGCTTGAACTGCAGCGAGGAGGCCAACCTTGCGAAGTACTTGGCCGCGGGAGCAGGATTCGATGCCGCGGATCGCGCTGTGCAGACACTCGGCGGGTTCGGTTACGCCAAGGAGTATGACGTGGAGCGCTATTGGCGCGAAGCGCGGTTGATGAAGATCGCCCCTGTCAGCCAGGAGATGGTGCTCAACTTCGTGTCGAACAAGGTACTCGGCCTGCCGAAGTCCTACTGAGCACCAACGTGTGGTCCGAGGACAGCAGTAGCTCCGTTATGGGGTGAGCGACAGCACCGACCCCACTACGCTGGGAGTACTACGAAGCGATGGCCCCAAAACTGATGGGGTTGTAGCCTGCCCTGATGCAACAAAACACCGTCGTCGCTCTTGATGGTGTGTCGCTGAGTCTGAACCGACAATTGGTGTTCGGTAGTGTTTCTCTGGAGATCGCTCGGGCTTCGGTCGTGTCAGTACGGGGTACCAACGGTTCAGGGAAAACCTCTTTGCTTCGCTTGCTCTGCGGAGTCTGCGCACCGACGACGGGAACTCGGCTTGGACCCAGCAGTTGCGCTTACGTCCCCGCTGCGATAACCGCACCACGGCTGCGGGCACGAGAGTGGATCGACTTCATGCCACGGACGCGTCGAACCAACCCGCAAGAGATCCTTGAGATACTTGGCTTTCGCGGAGACCTCAAAGCCTCTTGTCGGCAACTCTCGTTCGGTAATCTTCGCAAGCTCATTCTTGCTGATGTTCTGAGTTCCCAAGAGCCGTTCGTTGCCATAGATGATGCATCCGCTGGGCTGGATGACAGAGGTCTCGTCGGTCTCGCGTCGCTGTGCGAAGAGTTCGCTCAGAGCGGGGGGTCTGTCGTGCTCGCTGATCAAGACAGCGCAGCGTTGCAGCAATCGCAACATGTCGTGCGTATTTCTGATGGTTGCGTTTCTGGATGAGACGCTTCCAGTTGTTGCTGTTCTTCAGGTCGTTCCGATGGGTTGCGCCCGCTCTTGTGCTCTTCACCTGGTTGGTGAATCTGCTTACGACCGGCACCGGGTTCGCGTTGGCGTCGTCTTTGTTCCCAGCGTTTCTTCTCTGGTCTCTTTGGGCGACTATTGCCCTTGGGAACATGCACGACAAACCCACACGTGACCTGTTAGCGGCAACTGTGGGGTCATCGGCGCGGTTTCACAGCTCGACCTGGTCAACAGTCGCGGTCATTTCCTTACCGCTCATTGCCGTAGTTGGCGTGTACGTCGCCGCAATGGGAGGAGAGCCAAGAGCTGGCGTTGGGGCGTTCCTATCAGCGACTTGTGCAACAGTGATCGGCTTGGCATTGGGTAGCTGTTTGCATCAACCGGTGACAAACAACAGAAGTATCGCAATATTGGGTTCCGTGGCGTTGTATATCGGAGTCATCTTGTTGCCGCCGATCACCGCTGCCCACGAATCCTTGTCCCAGGGTCGTCTCGCCCCTGTAGTCGTGCTGGTTCTCGTTTGCTGCCTCGGCCTCATCACGATTACCAAGGGATCAGCCCTCCGGGCCAACACTCGAGCCTCGTCTCACTGAGCGGTTTGACGGGGCCAACTCCAGTTCGCGACCAGGGGGTACAGGGCGGCGGCTACCAGGCTGAGAGCGGCGACTCCGGCCCAATGACTGAGACTTCCGAAGCTGCTTATCTCGACGATCACGCCCGAAGCGAGTCCGGCCACTGCCCCTGAAGCCACCATCGTAAAATCAGCTGCTCCCTGAACATTTGCCCGTTCGTGTATGGGAAACGCCCCTGTGAGGAGGGAACTCCCGCCGATCATGGCAAACGACCATCCCAGACCGATCAAGAACAACCCGATGAACACGCCGAGACTGTCGGAGGGGTCGGTGTGTGATGCCAGTTCACCACCCACGAACAGGATCACCCCAGCGGAGGCCACCATGGCCGCAGAAGGTAGACGGTCGACGAACCAGCCGACTACCGGAGCAAAAAAGAACATCCCGACGATGTGAAGGCTGATGACCAACCCGATTATCTGAGTCTGGTGGTCGCCGTCGTCCATGTGCAGCGGAGTGACCGTCATTATCGCAACCATCACAGCCTGACCAACGGCCATGGCCGCGACCGCGATCAACGCCTTTTGGTGGCGTGCGATGGCAATGAAGCTGTCAACGAGCTTTGGTTTCGCGTCCATATTGCGCCGTTCCACGAGCGCCGGTGCGTTTGGCCCGGACCCGGACAGCTGCGTCGCCAAGATCAGAGGATCGGGGCGGAGTTTGATGTGCACAACGAATCCGGCGATAGCGAAGACCAGCGCACCCATGAGGTACGGACCCGACAGACGAGGCAGGTCGATCTGTTCTGCGAACCAGCCGGTAGGTCCGAGGGCAACAGTAGGGCCGAGAACGGAACCGATCGACGATGCCCATACCAGCACGCCGATGGTACGGGCCATGCGGTCTGGAAGGGCTAGATCGGCTGCGGCGTAGCGAGCGGCAAGGTTCGTGCCGTTGCCGACACCGATCGCCAAGGCTCCTGCGACCAACAGCACGAAGTTGTCGGCAAGGACCCCAGCGAAAGCTACAAGAGACCCGATACCGGCGACCGTCCAACCGATCCGCAAACCACCGCGCCGTCCGTTGGCGGCCATGTAGCGGGCCAGCGGGATCGCCGCCGCGGCACCGCCGATACTGATCATCGTGGCAGCCAGCGTGGCTAAAGCGTCGTTGTTGGTGATGTCCTCGGCTGCCAGGCTGGTTGCCGAAAAACCACCGGCCATGCCCATGCCTGCTGGACCGACCGACAACATCAGCACGATCAGCGTTCGTCGCTGAATCCTTGCGGTGTCGGAAGTGGTCGTGATCACCGCAGTCACCCTAACGGTTGATGTGAACCGCCAAAGGTCCAAAGGGTGGACGAGGCTTGTCGGCGAAGTTGAAACTAGTAGTGTGACCGGTCATATGAACCAACAGTCTCCACCTCGACGCAGAGGCCGCCGTGAGCGTCCGTCCGGCCCTATTGCGCCGCCTCAACCTGATTGGCATTTGCATCGCCGTGCCTTTGCCCCGACAGCGGTCATTTCCGAAGATGAACTTCAGTCGATCCATGATTCCTCGCTGCTCGTGTTGAGGGATATCGGCATGGATTTTCTTCATCCGAAGGCCTCTGAAATGCTTGCCGCGGCAGGTGCGGACGTCGATGGCGAGAGGGTTCGTTTCGATCCGGAGATGGTCACTGAGCTCATCAGCACTGCACCAGCAGAGTTTGTGATACATGCCCCAAACCCAGCACACGACTTGCTGATCGGGGGAGACAGCGTGGTGTTCGGTTCGGTCGCGAGTGCGCCCAACGTGGTTGACCGCAAAGGCGGTCGGCGCACCGGGAACCGCGCCGATTTCCGCAATCTCGTCCGGCTAGCGCAGTGCCTCAACTCGGTGCAAACCCATGGTGGCTATCCGGTTGAGCCGATCGACATCCACCCCTCGATACGCCATTTGGAAGCGTTTCGAGATCTTTTGACGCTGTCAGACAAGGTTGTGGACGCTTACTCGCTTGGCGCGCAACGCAACATTGATTGCCTGGAGATGGTGCGCATTGTGCGTGGTGTCAGTGACGCTGAACTTGACGAGCAACCATCAATTCACTCAGTGATCAATGTGAGCTCGCCTCTGCGCCTCGACAACCCGATGATCGAGGGGATCTTGCAGTACTCGTCGCGTAATCAGGTGATTATTGTGACGCCGTTCACGCTCGCTGGAGCGATGGCCCCGGTTACCGTGGCGGGCGCGGTGGTGCAGCAGAACGCCGAAGCGCTGGCAGGGATAGCTTTCACCCAGCTGGTGCGGGCGGGTGCTCCGGTGATGTACGGAGGGTTCACTTCCAACGTCGACATGCAGTCCGGTGCTCCAGCGTTCGGCACCCCCGAATACATGCAGTCGGCGATGCTGGGAGGGCAGCTGGCGCGCCGTTACAACCTGCCATACCGCTCGTCCAATGTGTGTGCCGCCAATGCGGTGGACGCCCAAGCCGGCTACGAGTCGGTGTTTTCACTTTGGGGCGCAATCATGGGTGGCGCCAACCTTGTGTACCACGGCGCAGGCTGGATGGAGGGCGGGCTTCACGCCAGCTTTGAGAAGATGGTCATCGACAACGACCTGTTGCAAAGCGTGGCTGCATTTCTGCAACCGTTGGTGGTCGACACCGCCTCGATGGCGTTGGAAGCTATTGCCGATGTTGGACCCGGTGGTCATTTCTTTGGCACCCAGCACACCCAGGATCGCTACCGGAGTGCCTTCTTCAAACCGGCCGTGTCTGACTGGCGCAACTACGAGTCATGGGAAGAGGCCGGGTCACCCACCGCACTGGATCACGCCGAACGCTTGGTCGCCGAGCATCTTGGGGCCTATCAGCCGCCCCATCTCGATGATGCGCTACGAGAAGAACTGGATGCCTACGTTGATCGCCGCGTTGCCGAAGGCGGAGTAGAAACCGACTTTTAGTGGTGACTCGACATATGCCTGAGGATTGGAGCGGCGCGGTGGATTGGAAAGGCACAGTGGATTGGAGCGGCACGGTGGATTGGAAAGGCACGGTGGACTGGACGAGCCAGGTCACCTGGGCCGGAACACGGCTGCCGTTGACTGAGGCAACAGGGTTACACCCGGGGATGTACTCAGATGAGAGCTTCTTCGCTGCTGAGCAGAAACGGCTGTTTGAGCGAGCGTGGGTTGCAGTCGGAACCGCAGCCGAGGTAGCGGAGGCGGGTCGATTGCTGGTGCGCCAAGTCGGTGGACGTTCGGTCATCATTACTCGTGATCAAGAAGGTGTGTTGCATGGGTTTGTGAACTCTTGTCGTCACCGCGGGACCGAACTAGCTGAAACCGACTGCGATATCGGTAACACGATTCGCTGTCCCTATCACCGTTGGGGGTATGGACTCGACGGATCGCTGCGGTCGACTCCGTTCTTCGAGGAGATCCCACGGGAAGGTTTCGACCGGGACGACTTCGGGCTCGTTGAAGTACGAGTTGATACTTGGGGCTTGTTGTTGTTCGCCTGTCTCGATTCAAGAACGCGGCCCTTGTGTGAATGGCTCGGTGACCTTCCAGACCGTATGGGCGGTTATGGCTTCGACCAATGGAGAGTGCAGTCAGAGGCGACCTTTGAGGTTCGGGCCAACTGGAAATTGATCACAGAGAACTTTCAGGAGTACTACCACCTGAGTTGGGTCCACCCGGAACTGGCCAAGGTCTCCAGGGTCAAAGACCACTATCGTTATCAGGGGCCGGGAATGTACTGCGGTCAGACCACCACGCCGATCTCGGGTGATGACCGTGATGATTGGCTGGTGTTGCCACCGGCGGAGGGACTCAACCAGTCCGATTTGTTGAGCGGACGGTTTGTTGCGGTGTTCCCCAATGTGATGTTGGCGGTGTTGCCGAACCATGTCTTTTTGATCCGGCTCGAGCCGGTAGCGCCCGGGCTTACCAGAGAGAGGTGTACGTTTCTGCTTCCGCCGTCCACGCCCGACGTCTCAGACCAAGACATGACCCAGACTCGTAGTTTCTGGTTCGACGTCAACAATGAAGACATCGACATCGTCGAGCGTGGACAGCGCGGTCTCGCTGCTGGCACGGTGGCTCCCGGACCGCTTGCTCCGCGTTTCGAGGAGCCGCTGCATCGCTTTCACAACATGCTCGCCGACACCATGACCGCTGACTGCCCGTCAGACAATGCGGTCCCCTGCGGCGACGACGACAGCGAGGCAGCCCGGCTCGGCAGCGGGGTGAATCCCTACCCACCCGAGTTCGGATAGCGAATCAGAGACAGGGCGACTAGCCAGATGAAGACCGATGCGCGAGTGGTGGTTGTTAGTGGTGGGGTGGTCGGCGCATCGGTGCTGTACCACCTCACCAAAGCTGGTTGGAGCGATGTGGTGCTCGTTGAGCGAACCGAGTTGACTGCTGGGTCAACATGGCACTCCGCGGGTGGAATGCACACGCTCAACGGCGATCCGAATGTCGCTCAACTACAGCGCTACACAATTGATTTGTACGCCGAGATCGAAGAGATCTCCGGTCAGGACTGCGGTATTCACCTGACCGGCGGGGTGATGCTTGCCGACACGGCACAACGCATGGATTGGCTGAGAATGGCGCACGCACGCGGGCGTTATCTGGGCATGGAAACAGAATTGCTCTCGGTTGCTGAAGCGAAACAACTCATCCCCTTACTCGACGAGAAGTACTTCGTCGGGGCCATGTACGATCCGCACGAAGGCCATGTCGACCCGGCGGGAGTCACCCATGCGTACGCAAAAGCAGCACGTCTGGCGGGTGCCGAGGTGTATCGCAACACCTGGGTCCGTGATCTCACCCGCGCCGGCGACGAAGGCTGGGATGTTCATACCTACGACACCGGCTCGGGCGACGAATCAGGTGTGATCCATTGCCAACATGTGGTCAATGCCGGTGGGCTGTGGGCACGTGAGGTGGGGCGCATGGTCGGACTTGATCTGCCAGTGCTGGCTATGGAGCATCAATACCTGCTGACCGAGGACATCGAAGCGATCGCAGAACACAACAGCCAACACGGCGAACTGATGCACTGCATTGATTTCGGCGGAGAGATCTATCTGCGTCAGGAAGGCGGCGGGTTGCTTCTGGGAACGTACGAACGAAACGGCGAGCCCTGGTCACCACGGCAGACTCCGTGGGACTTCAGCATGCGTCTTCTGCCGCCTGACCTTGAGCGCATCGCAGAATCCCTTGAAGTCGGTTTCAGGCACTTTCCGGCAATCCGTGACGTTGGCATCAAGCAAGTCATCAACGGCCCCTTCACCTTCGCGCCCGATGGCAACCCGCTGCTCGGTCCGGTTCTCGGTCTTCCCGGGTACTGGTCAGCCTGCGCGGTAATGGCCGGACTGTCTCAAGGGGGTGGTGTCGGTGTCGCCTTGGCCAACTGGATCACTGACGGTGATCCTGGGTTCGACATTTGGGGAATGGACATCGCACGTTTCGGCGACTTCGCCATACCGAGATACACCAACGCCAAGGTCGCAGAGAACTACAGCCGACGTTTTCGGATCAGGTTTCCCAATGAGTTCCTGCCAGCCGCTCGCTCCGTTGCGACATCGCCGATCTTCGACCTGTTGACCGCACGCAACGCGGTGTTCGGCGACGGTTTCGGCCTCGAAGCGCCGCTTCGGTTTGCCCCCGAAGGCACCGAACCGGTCGAGGAGGTGACCTTCGGGCGATCCAACGCTTGGGATCAGGTAAGGGCCGAGACTCTGGCTGTGCGGGCCGGCGTCGGGATCACCGAGACGACTGGCTTCTCTAAGTTCATGGTCACCGGGCCGAATGCTCGTGCCTGTTTGGATCGACTGATTACCGCCCGCATACCCAACCCGGGTCGTATGGCTTTGGCCCCGATGACCAACGAGAAGGGCAACGTCATCGGTGATCTTACGGTGGCTTGTCTTGGTGCGGCACCGGGACGAGCAGAGGGTCCCGAGGCCACGATCGTCGGTGGTACCACAGGGAACACCAGAGGCGAAGAGCGGTTCGTGATCTTCGGATCAGGTATCGCGGAGCGTTACTACGAGCGCTGGTTCTGCCATCAGATGTCTGGTAACAGCAGCGTCTCGGTTGAGACTCTGGGTGCGGAGATGTGTGGCTTGTCGATTGCAGGCCCCAACTCCCGGGCGTTGCTCGAACAGCTGACCGACGCCGATGTGTCTGCTCATGGCATGCGTTTCATGGCTTTCAGAGAGCTGGACATTGGCGTTGCGCCGGTGTGGTGTGGTCGTGTTTCGTTCACGGGCGACTTGGGTTACGAGTTCTGGATGCCGGCGCGTTACCAGCGTTACGTGTATCAACAACTGCTCAGCGCTGGGGAGGAGTTCGGTCTGAACCATTTTGGGCTTCACGCTCTCAATTCGCTACGCCTTGAGAAAGGCTTCGGGTCTTGGGCTCGCGAGTACCGTCCGATTTACGATCCCTTCGAAGCTGGACTCGATCGTTTCGTACGGCTCGAGAAGGACTTCATCGGTCGAGACGCTTTAGCCCGAAAGTATGCATCGGATGGCCCTGGTCAGAGATTGAAGCTGGGTACCTGGACCGTTGATTCTGAGCCCGGCCGCGCTGGTGTCGATGTGATCGGTGACGAACCAATCGCTTACGACGGCAAAGTAGTCGGGTGGGTGACCTCAGGCGGCTACGCGCACCACTCGGAGACATCGGTGGCCATGGGTTACGTGCCCGCCGAATTGAGTTGCACAAAAGGCGCCTTCGAGATCGAAATACTGGGGAAGCAACGCCAGGCGAAGCGCCTTGACGGCTGTTTGTGGGATCAACAAGCCGAAAGGATGCGTTCTTGACTGATAGCTACCAGCCACTGTCAGCCCGTCATTTCCCGAGAATCGCGGCGCACTCAGAGGTTCCAACCTGGCTGGTGGAACACACCGAACGTAATCGCCATCAGTTGGGGCCGCATCGGTCAGTTGTTGAGGAATGGACCCAAGCGGGGCTGGTGCTCCCCGATATGGCTGCGCTTCGTCGTTACCGCATCGAACGGGTGCGAGAGCAGTTGCGAGCCCACAACATCGACGGCGTGGTGTTGCACGATCCGTTGAACGTCCGCTACGCCACCGACACCACCAACATGCCGATTTGGACAATGCACAACGCAGTCCGCTACGCCTGGATTCCAGCCGACGGTGATGTTGTGATGTTCGAGTTCTCTCATGGCGAGTTCCTATCCGCACATTCCGAGGTGGTTGACGAGATCCGCCCGGCGACTTCTTTTGTGCCGTTCTATTCGGGTTCGCGCTCAGAGGAGCTAGCGGGACGATTCGCAGACGAGATCATCGAATTGTTGCGTAGAGACCAAAGAACGGGTGACATGCGGCTGGGCATCGACACCATTGGACTGGAGGGCCTGCGTGCGCTTGAGGCCCGGGGAGCACAGGTGCTGTCGGCACATCAGTTGATGGAGGATGCGCGCTTGGTGAAGTCCGGCGATGAGATCGATGCGATGCGGTGTGCGATCGATTCTTGTCAACGGTCGATCAGCGACATGCGGTCGTTGTTTGTACCGGGCGTGACCGAGTTGGAGCTGTGGGCTGAGCTTCAGAAGGGGAACTTTCTGCGACACGGTGAATGGGTCGAGACCCGGCTCTTGGCTTCCGGTTCTCGAACCAACCCGTGGTATCAGGAGGCGAGCGTCAAGGAGGTTGAAGCGGGCGAACTGATGGCTTTCGACACCGACATGGTCGGCGCCTACGGGATGTGCGTTGATATGTCTCGCACTTGGCTGTGTGGTGATGGTCTTCCAAGCGCGGCTCAGGCCGATGTGCACAGTCGCGCGCGCGACATGATTGAGTCGAACTGGCCTTTGTTTGTGGCGGGCAGCACATATCGCGAAATAACTGATCGTCTTTCGTACCCGGATGTCGAGGGTTTCAACGGTTACACGGTTCTGGCTCACGGGACCGGCTTGTGCGACGAGTATCCGTCACTGTTCCCCCGTGATCAGTGGGACGATAGAGGGTTTGATGGTGTGGTTGAGGTGGGCAACGTATTCAGCGTTGAGTCGTTCGTGGGTAGGCGTGGCACCGGAGAGGGCGTGAAGCTGGAGGATATGATTGTGGTCACCGAGTCGGGCCCGGAGTTGCTCACCGATTACCCTTGGATCTGCTGTGAACCAGGGTGGCGACTAGACAACATTTTGGACCATGTTTGATTGACAGAACCACTGGAAAGGTCCAGTATTTGCGGTGTTGAGAGAACTCGCCGCGACAGAACAACTTGAAGACCATCCGTGCACGGATCTCTCGTTGACGACATCCGACAAGGCTTTGCTGGCTTACATGCTCCAAGACATACGTGTGCTGGCTCGACAAGTCGATAGCCGCGAGATCGATCTCCAACCCTATGAGATTCTGAATTGGGACGTCCACGGGTTGGCAAGGCGAGCGGTGATCTGTGACCCAGCGGCGCTTGTTCAACAAGTTGAGCGGTACGTGGTCGGTTTCTTCGGTGAACGGCGACCCGCAGCCCAACAATCCGTGGTGGATGATATTGAGGTTGACTTGCTTCTGGAGTTCAGATCCTATCCGGGGATTCTGAGCTACAGCTCCACAGAGCTCATCGACAACTACTGGGCGAACCTCGTTATTCACGAGAAACCCGTCGATTCGCAAGAATGGCGCAACAGTGACGTGCACAGGCGGGCGGTTTCAGAGATCTCGCCTCGCCAGTACCGGTCCGTACGCATCCACAATGGGCGTCTATCCGGTGGCGTTGTGGGCAGCCGTGCAATCATGATCGACCGAACCAAGTTCTGGGACTACGGAGACCGTTGGGACGACGGCTCCTCAGAAACCTGGGAAGCCGTTCGTGACTACGTCTGAGCCGCCCGCCAAGCGCGGTAGCCGCCGATCAGGTCGGTGGCGGCAGAGAAGCCCATCTTGACCAGGTCCGCTGCTGCGAGACTTGAGGCGTATCCCTCGTTGCACATGATGATGATTGGAGTGTCGGGTTCAATGTCTATGATGCGCGCTTCGGAATTCGGATCAAGGCGCCATTCAAGAACGTTGCGTTCAATAATCAACGCGTCGGTATGGATGCCTTCTTCTTGGCGGAAGGATTCGGGGCGAACGTCGACAAGGATCGCGCCGGCGCTCAACATTTCGGTTAGATCAACCGGTTCCACACGGTCAAGATTCTGACGGGCCTCCGCAAGGCGTTTGTCAATCGGAGTCATGTTCGTGTTGCTCACAGGTGCCTCCACAGGATCTGGCAAAGAGGCCGAGCGAATCGGTCCAGCGCTCAGAGTACACCCCCGGCTCGCTCTAGGGAATAGGCAAAAAGTCAAGGGGGCGGGGCCGAAGCCCCACCCCCTCACATTTGTTGCTTTACTAAAGCACGACGGCTTCAGATCAGGCTGCTGCTAGTCCTGCTGCTAGCCACGGATCGACTTGGTCACGGTTGTCCGCAATCCAGTCGGATGCTGCTTGGGCAATTTCAGCCTCGGTCCAGTCGCTTTTGCTCTGGTCAACCTGGATAACCGACACCTCAACCACGTTCAGCTTTGCGGTCCTGAGAAGCTCTGCCGCAGCCGGGTTGTCTGCCAGCCATTGCTTGTTGGCCGTCACCTGGATGTCGGCGGGAACCCAGCCGAGCGGGCAGTGCCCCGCGTCAGCCGCTGCTGGACATTGTTCAGCCGGAATTGCGAGTTCCACGACATCTTCGGTGTCTGCCCAAAACCTTTGGTCGTGCGACTCGCCGCCGTCTACACCGGACGGGTTCGAGTCGTCAAGAGTTTCCTCCATTCCGATCCAGTAGACGTTCTTGCCCGGAGTGAGTTCCGTGATGTAGGGACCCGGTGTCCAGGTGTAAATCACCATCGGCTCGCCGGCCTCTGCTTTGGCTTTCGCCTCTGCAAACAAGGCTTCGTAACCGGCAATTGTCTGGGTGATGTTGTCCCAACCGCTGAAGGCGATCTGGTTAGTGATGATGTCATCACATGTCCAACTCTCTTGGCATCCATAGATCTCAGCGATGCCGTCGCCGTCGCTGTCGAACAAGTCCCTGATCTCCGGGTCGTCGTTGATCTGATCAATGTAGGAAATGCCGTATTCGTCGGCTGTCGCCTTAGTGATCAGGAACCCCTGGAGTCCGCCTCCGAGGAATACGCCGCCCACCTTCTCTAGGTGATCGCCTACGAGCGAGCCGTCTGGCAGTTCTGGGGCCCACCACGAGTCGTGGCCTGGATACCAACTGTTTGCCCAGAGATCGACATCACCTTGGGCCATAGCGAGATACGCCAAAGACGGGCCGAGTTCCGTTTCGGACGGTTCGGACACATCGTAGCCAAGCTCCTCAAGCAACTGCTTGTAGACCTGCGCTTGGAAGTACCCGGTTGACCAGTCGGCCCGAGCCATCGAGACGGAGATGCCTTCTCCCGGCAACATATCTTCGGCCATATCGTCGCCGTCGTCTTCGGCCATGTCGTCGCCGTCGTCTTCGGCCATGTCGTCGCCGTCGTCTTCGGCCATGTCGTCGCCGTCGTCTTCGGCCATGTCGTCGCCGTCGTCTTCGGCCATGTCGTCGCCGTCGTCTTCGGCCATGTCGTCGCCGTCGTCAGGCGTTGTCGTGGTGTCAGAGTCGTCATCTCCGCACGCTGCAACAAACAGCGCGAACGCTGCTAACAAGGCGAGCCACAAAAGCGCTCGTTTCTTTATCATTTTGGTTTCCCTCCTGGGTTGGGTTTCCTAAACGCGCCGAGCTTGGGCTCAACGCGAGCGGACCGTAAGAATAGCCTTTTATTGCTCGTCAAGCCACCGGTCGCCCTTCTGGGGCCAGTTCCTCGTCAGTTGATATCAAGATGGGCTCGGGTGTTGGTTCCATATCGGTATACACCTTGGAGCGCTCGAATTCCCTAAGCACGGGAAAGGCGGTGGCGACGATTACCACGCCACCCATGATTGCTAGGAACGAACCGATGCCACTGAAGTAACTGTCGTCGGCTGAACGGACATGGGTAAAGACCCACGCCAACCCTACGCACACGATTCCGGTACCGACTCCGGCGACGATGGAGTTCCAGCGCCAACGATGATGTTCGTCGCGACTCCGGAACCCTGCTGCCGGGACGATCACTACCAATCCCACCAAGCTCGCAAGCAGTGTCCATATTCCGAACCCTGGTCCTGCTTCGCTAACGCCATCGGTGATTATCTTCTCATCGGCAGTGAGCCCAGCCTCAAGAGCGGAAACCTGCATTGCGTAAACGCTGGATTGTCGGGGGTCTGCTTCCGCCTTGGCTACGAATTCGTCAATCTGAGCCTGAACCTCGGGAGTAATTATGATGTCGGCTCGTTGGTCGAAGCTCCACCCCGAAATAGAGCCGATCGCGATGAAAACAACGGCGATACAACCGCTGGTCACCTGTCCCCAGCTAACGCGGGCGCTAAGTGGATGCGCTGCGGTGTGGGGTGCTTGGCGAATCCACAACACTGATCCCACAGTGGCCATGATGCCTCCGATCAGAGCAACGTATGGCCCGGCACCGGTGCTCTGTCCGACCGTGAGATCAGACGGATTCGCAAGCAGGTAGGCGATCATCATGATCGACAGGGCGAGCGATGCAATCAACGATCCGTCAGCAGTCCACCAGCGCGGCCCTCGTCCTGGTTTGAGCAACGTTGTGACAACGGATGCGATCACAAAGAGGCTTAAAGCGAAGGCCAGAAACCCAAACCATGAGCCGCCACTTGCAGCGAGACCGTTGAACGATTGGCCGGCAAGTTGTTCGTCGACGCGGCGACCGTATGCGCTGATGAAACCGGCATCGCTACTCCAAGTGAGAAATACCGAGAAAGCCACGAGGAGACCCCCAGCGCCCGCGATCAGCATGGATGTGCGCTCGGCTTTGGTGAGTCCTGCGAACGAACCTAGGTCAGCTTCGGCAGAATCGGTATCGGCTGTGCCTGCGGTGGAGTCGGGTTCATTGGTTTCGAGTAGCGTTTCTGGGTCACGCCTGTGCGACCAAGCGAATCGGATACGACGAAACAAACCCCTGGTGGTTTCTCCCTCGCGTTGAGAGATGCGGTCGAGCACGACGGCAACCAGGAAGAAAGCGAGTCCAGCAGCGGCTCCACTAGACACACTCTGGTTGTTGATTGCCTTGAACAGCAAGCGACCCAATCCTCCAGCGCCCATGATCGCTGCGATACCGAGCATCGAGATGGCAAGTAACAGCGTTTGGTTGATTCCGGTCATGATGGCCGGTCGAGCCAGCGGGATCTGCACATCAACGAGCACCCGCCATTCAGGAGCGCCGTACGCGCGGCTCGCTTCAACAACGTCACCCGGTACTTGACGCACCCCGAGGTTGGTGAGGCGAACGAGCGGTGGAAGCGCAAAGACCATTGTCACCATGGTCGCTGAGACTGTCTTAAAGCCGAAAAAATAAATAAACGGCAGCATGTAGACAAATGAGTGGACCACCTGCATAGCGTCAAGCGCTGGGCGCACAACGTGCCAGATGGCGTCAACTCGCCCGCATGCGATACCTAACGGAATACCAACGATCACACACAGGAACACGGCGACGCCAATGAAGCCGATGGTTCGGGCGGTTTCCAACCAATAGGCGTTGCCCAAGATTCCGCACACGCTCAGACTGAGCGCGGCGAACGCGCCAACTTTCACGTTTCGTACAAGCGTACCGATCAAGAAGAATGCGAGTACCACCCACACCCAAGAAATCGGCTCAAGGATGTCCACTACGAGAAAGTCGATCAGCGTTTCGAAGGGCCATTTGATGGCGGATAAGAGCCAATCGAGTTCAACATCGATCCAGTCCACAGCCTGGTCCATCCACTCCCCAAAGGGGATCTCGAACTGATCGAGGACCTCGTTGTCGAGTAGCGATGGCTCGGGGATCTCCCCATTACTTTGCTGGGCCAAAAGGCTCACATGAACACCTCTCGTTCGAAGTCGTCAATTAAGTTCTCCACGCGCCCCATTTCTTCCATGATGTGGCGGGGGTCAAGGTTGCCGACAAGTGTTCCAGATCCGTCACAAACGGCGATTGGCAGACCCCGGCCGGCGGCGGCGTAGACCGTATTCAGGCAGTCGTTCGGGGCGCAGCGGTCGAAGTCGGAGCGCAGCGCAGGTGCCACATCGGTGGTACCTAGAGAAGCGGCCCGATTTCCGTCCGCAGAGGTGAGCAAATGGGTGGGGGAACCGTTGCTGTCCACGACGAAAGCCCCTAATCGGTCGCCCACCTTGTTGAGTGCCTCTCCCAGAGAGACTTCCGTGCTTATTGGTGCTGGTTGCTGCATCACCTCATGAATCTGAATAACTCGGCCTTGGTCCACGTCCTGTACAAACTCCGCCACATATCCGGTGGCGGGTTGGGTGAGTATCTCTTCGGGTGTGCCGATTTGTACTACAGCTCCATCTTTCATGATGCACACCCGGTCGCCGATGCGAAGTGCCTCATTTAGGTCGTGGGTAATGAACAGGATTGTCTTTCGCAGTTCTCCTTGAATTTCCATCATCTCGTCTTGCATCTGACGGCGGATGAGTGGGTCGAGAGCGCTGAACGCTTCGTCCATCAACAAGATGTCGGGGTCTGACGCCAAGGCTCGAGCCAGTCCGACTCGCTGCTGCATGCCTCCAGAAAGTTCTGAGGGATAGCTTTGGGCATAGGTGTCGAGCCCTACCAGTGCGAGCGATCGCATGGAAGCATCGTCGCGGGTCTGCTTTTTGACTCCCTGCACCTTGAGTCCGTAACCCACGTTGTCAATCACGCTGCGGTGCGGGAACAACGCGAAATGTTGGAACACCATTCCCATGTACTTGCGACGAAACGCCTGTAGATCAGAACCTTCAAGCTGTTGCACGTCTGTGCCGTCGACGTTTACCGTGCCGTAGGTGATGTCAAAGAGTTTGTTGACGGTGCGGATGGCGGTTGACTTGCCTGAACCGGACAGACCCATCACCACGAAGATCTCACCCTTCTTGACTGAGAACGAAACATCTTTCAATCCGATCACATGACCGGTCTCGGCTTGGACTCTGTTCTTGCCCATTCCAGAGCGCACCAAGTCGAAAGCTCGCCCTCGCGGTTGCGGACCAAAAATCTTGTAGACCTCGTCCAAGACGACGATCTCCTCACCCATCTCCACCATTCACTAGCCTCCCAGCAGCGGACGACCCGGTACCTTAGCGCAGTCAGCGCCCCCAGTGCCGGTTGGTGTCATTTTGACCTGGCGCCAGCCGCGAAAGCTGCACAGTAACTAAGGGGCCGCGCGGATAGGCGCTGACCTGCGGGAACGCCCGAACCTCCGGCTATGGCTGCGATCCCCTGACCTGCGGCTCTGCAGCCACCGATCACAGTCGAATCGAAATCTTCCAAGATCCGTATCACCTATCCGCGCAACCCCTAAGCCTGGATCTCTAACATAGATTTGACTATATATAGATTAAGCTCTATATCTTGGGATGGTTTGGGAAGTCAACGGCACCAACTGGTTCGCGGCCTTTGCTGAGTCCCACCAAAGGAGAGCAATCATGGGACACCGAAAGTTCAGCGACATTGTCGGCGACCTCAACCCCGAGCGTCGCGAACGTATCGAAGCCATCAAAAACGAGGCCCGAGCGGACACAATCGCTTACAACCTCGCACAACTCCGCCGTCATCGAAGGCTCACACAATCCGAACTGGCACAAACGCTTGAACGGACCCAAGCGTCGATCTCAGCGATGGAATCCGCCGACGACAACCTCTTGTCCACTTGGCGCAACGTCATCGAAGCCATGGGAGGACGCCTCGAACTCGTCGCCGTCTTCGACAACGAACGCATCGCGCTCCCAGAACCCGAGACGATCAACGCTCCCTCATAGAGCGTCAGCAACCTCTGACGGCGTCGGTTGATGCCTGCGGCTGATGTCGCCATTGCGCGTCCAGTTGGTGTGCATCGTACATTGAGTCCTGAATTACCTCATGGAAGTACAACAACCGCGGCATGACTGTCGTCTAATCTGCGGGATGGCAGGGGTATAATCTGCGGTATGGAATTGGGAAAAGCTGCTCCAGACGGTTATCTGCCACGGGTCGTCGACCAGCAGATGGACCGTTGCCTGAGATCATCTCCTGCCGTGGTAGTGGAAGGCCCGAGGGCGTGCGGGAAGACTTGGACGAGCAGGCGCTTCGCCAACAGTGTCGTCCGGTTCGACGAACTGCCGACCACCCAGATCAAGCTGGAAGCCGATCCCGCTGCGTTTCTCGCCGGCGACACCCCACGGCTGCTAGACGAATGGCACCTGGCCGACGGAGTATGGAACGCGATGCGCCACGCCTGTGACGACCGCGCGCTCAACGGCCAGTTCATCCTGGCCGGGTCGGTTCGCCCGACCCACACCCTCACAGACCACAGCGGAGCAGGGCGGGTGGCGAGACTGCGGATGCGCCCGATGTCGTTGTTCGAGTCACACAACTCAACCGGCAGCATCTCTTTGAGCGGACTCCTCAAAGGCGGAGCGTGCCACGCCGACGCGCCGGAGCCGGATCTGCACCGGGTGGCCGAGTTGGTGTGCCGGGGCGGCTTCCCTCGTTTCATCACCCTGGACCCAGCCGATGCCGGCGACCGGATGGGCGATTACCTGCGGGACATCGCGATGCTTGACATGCACGGCGGCCAAGTGTCTCACGATCCGCTGAAGATGCTGGCACTGATCTCGTCGCTGGCTCGCAACGAGGGCACCGCGGCCTCGGCCCGAACGCTCATCGCCGACACTGCCGGAGCAGGCGGACCGTCCGACCGCGATACCGTTCGCAGATACCTCGATCGCCTCGTGGAATCGTTCGTACTCGAGCCGCTGCCGGCATGGTCCACGCACTTGCGCAGCAGCGCTACGTTGCGCTCCACACCGAAACGCTACTTCACCGACCCGGCCCTACCCGCGGCCGCCTTGCGCGCCACACCCCAGGGGCTGCGCGCCGACCTGCCCACGCTCGGACTACTGTTCGAGTCGCTCGTGATACGAGACCTGCGCGTCTATACACAAGCCGAAAGAGCCGAAGTCCGCTACTACCTCGACAACAAGAACCTTGAAGCCGACGCGATAATCACCCGCGGCCCGGGCGACTGGGCGGCCGTGGAGATCAAACTCGGCGGATCCCATGCAATCACATCGGCCGTGGAGTCCCTGCGACAAATCCGCAACAGGGTAGACAGCGACCGAGCCGGAGAGCCTTCACGACTGATCGTAGTGACCGCGGTCGGACCAGCCTTCGAGACGGTTGACGACATCGCCGTCGTGCCCATCACTCTGCTAGGCCCCTGAGTCCGTCTCACCGAGTGCGGGAACGTTTCACACGTTGATATCGGGAACAAGCACGGCGAACTCCATCGGTGGATGCGAATGATCGGTGAGAATGATCGGTTGCAACATCAAGCATCTCACCGATGGAGGTTTTCAGTTCGGCACAATGGCTCAGGGTTGTTGAGCGTCCTTGGATAGAGGTGATGTATATCGTGTCCCGGCGCGAACCGTGGAGGCTTAGAATGCTCGGATGCGGGATCGCTACGACTACGTGATTGTCGGCGGGGGTTCAGCGGGCTGTGCGTTGGCGAATCGTCTGTCGGCAGATCCGGCGGTCTCGGTGCTGGTGTTGGAAGCAGGTCGGCGCGACTGGAAATTCGACGTGTTCATCCACATGCCCGCGGCGTTGTCCTTCGGAATCGGCAATCGTTTCTACGACTGGATGTATGAGTCTGAGCCGGAGCCTGAGATGGGTCAGCGGCGTGTCTACCATGCCCGGGGGAAAGTGCTCGGCGGTTCTTCAAGCATCAACGGGATGATCTTCCAGCGGGGCAATCCTCTCGACTTTGAACGGTGGGGAAGCGATCCAGGGATGAAGTCCTGGGATTACGCCCATTGTCTTCCTTATTTCAAGCGAATGGAGAACTGTCTCGCTCCACAAGACGGGTCGGTATATAGAGGAGACCAAGGCCCGCTGGTTCTGGAACGAGGACCGGCAACCAACCCACTGTTCGAGGCATTCCTTGAGGCCACGGTCCAGGCCGGCCATCCGCGAACCACCGATGTCAACGGTGAACGCCAGGAAGGATTCAACGCCTTTGACCGCAACGTCCACCGCGGTCGCCGCCTGAGTGCCGCCCGGGCCTATCTGCATCCCGTACTGTCACGCAAGAACCTGGATCTGGCAACCAAAGCCTTCGTCACCAAGGTTCGTTTCGACGGCAATCGCGCAACCGGAGTAGAACTCGAGCACAGGGGCCGACCCCGCTCGGTCGCAGCGGACGAAGTGATTTTGTGCGGTGGCGCGATCAATTCGCCACAGCTCCTGCAACTCTCGGGTGTCGGGCCGGCGGCACTGCTCGAAGCACATGGCATCAAAGTGATCGCCGATGTGGTCGGCGTGGGTCAGAACCTCCAAGACCACCTTGAGGTGTACATCCAATACTCATGCAACGAGCCAGTCTCGTTACAACCCAATCTGGCCATGTGGAGACGACCTTGGATCGGGTTTCAGTGGCTGTTCCGCAAAGGCCCGGGATCGTCCAACCATTTCGAGGCAGGTGGCTTCATTCGCAGCAACGACGACGTTGAGTACCCGAACCTGATGTTTCACTTTCTGCCTATTGCGATCCGTTACGACGGCAGCACTCCAGAGGGCGGTCACGGCTATCAGGTACATGTGGGACCCATGTACTCCGATTCCCGAGGGTCTGTGGAGATCCGCAGCAGCGACCCGAAGACGAAACCAGCACTGCGATTCAACTATCTGTCCACCGATCAGGACCGTCGAGAGTGGGTTGAGGCGGTGCGTCATGCCCGACACCTGTTGAACCAGCCGGCTATGGAGCCGTTCAACGGAGGCGAGGGCTCCCCAGGTCCGCAAGTCGCGAGCGACGAGCAGATCCTCGACTGGGTCCGCCGTGATGCCGAAACCGCCCTGCATCCGTCGTGCACGGCCAAGATGGGAGTCGGCGACGATGCCGTGCTCGACCCGTTGACCATGCGGGTCTATGGAACGGAAGGGCTGCGGGTCATCGACGCATCGTCGATGCCCTATCTGACCAACGGGAACATCTATGCTCCGGTCATGATGCTCGCAGAAAAAGCAGCTGACCTGGTGCTTGGCAATCAACCCCTAGCACCTGAATCGCCTTATTTCTACCGCCACGGGAACGCTGGCGAACACGGCAGTGGTAGCGGTGGCAGTGTTTTCAAGTCACAAGCTCCAAGCGAGAGTGCCGCTCGATGATCGAACCGGAGTTCCTGAAGTTCGACACGCTCAGCCTCCACGCCGGTCAGCAACCAGATCCGAGCACCGGTGCTAGAGCCGTGCCGATCTACATGACCACCTCCTATGTCTTCGATGACAGCGACCACGCAGCAGGACTGTTCAACTTGGAGATACCGGGGCATCTCTACTCCCGTCTCACCAACCCCACAGTCGCCGTGCTCGAAGAGCGGATCGCCGCGCTGGAAGGCGGCGTCGGAGCGGTCTGTACGGCAAGTGGCCAAGCCGCGTTTCATCTTGCCGTTGTGACCCTCATGGGACAAGGCGGCCATATCGTTGCGAGCCGCAACATTTACGGCGGCACCCATCAAATGCTCAACGTGACACTGCCTCGGTTCGGGATCACGGCCACCTTTGTCGATCCTCGCGAGCCCGAGCAGTTTGAAGCTGCGATAGGCGAAGACACTCGGCTCGTGTTCGCAGAAACGCTAGGCAACCCCGGGATTGAAGTGCTCGACATCAGCGCTGTTGCGGAGGTAGCCCACAAGGCCGGGCTGCCTCTCATGGTCGACTCAACCTTCTCCACGCCTTATTTGATCCGGCCGATAGAGCACGGCGCAGACATCGTGATGCACTCGGTCACCAAGTTCCTCGGTGGTCACGGGGTAGCGCTCGGAGGAGTCCTAGTCGACGGTGGACGTTTCGATTGGGAAGCGTCGGGCCGTTTCGAGACCATGACCGAACCATATGTCGGATATCACGGCATCTCCTTTGCAGATGAGTTCGGGCCGGGTGCGTTCATCACCCGTGCACGAGCCGAGGGTCTGCGTGATTTCGGCGCAGCGATGAGTCCGGCCAACGCGTTCCAGTTGATTCAAGGCATTGAAACGCTGCCGTTGCGAATGCAGAAGCATGTAAGCAACGCGGAGGCCGTCACCGAGATGTTGGTCAACCATGATGCCGTTGGGTGGGTCAAATACCCCAGCGTCCCGGATCACCCCGATCGAGAACTAGCGCGGCGGCTATATCCGCACGGTGCCGGTGCGATCCTCAGCTTTGGGATCAAAGGTGGTCGTCGAGGGGGCCGCAAGTTCATCGAGTCCGTAAAGCTGGCTTCGCATCTGGCGAATGTGGGCGATGCCAAGACTCTGGTTCTTCATCCCGCTAGCACCACTCATCAGCAGCTTTCGGCGCAGGATCTGCTGGCTGCGGGTGTGAGCGAAGACCTGATCCGGGTCTCTGTCGGAATCGAAGATCCTCGCGACATTATCGATGACCTGGCACGGGCCTTGCGGGCCTCGCAGCGGTAGGCAAGGGGCTGGGCACGAACACGATGCAGATCAAACACGACGGTCGCACGGTTCGTTACGCCGATGGGGGCAACGCAGGCGATCACAGCGACCCTGGAGTGGTCATGCTCCACGGGTCCGGCATGAACCGAACGGTCTGGCATCTGCAGACTCGCTTCCTGGCCCATCACGGCTACCGGTTAGCGGCTCTTGATTTGCCGGGTCATGGTGGAAGCGACGGTCCGCCTCTCGCGAGCATCGAACAGATGGCTGACTGGGTCGCAGAAATGGTCGATGTGCTTGACTTCGGTTCAGCACATGTTGTTGGCCACTCGATGGGCACCTACATCGCCTTGGAGACGGCCAAGCGTCACCCCACAGCGGTGCGCTCGCTGGTGCTGCTGGGCACTGCCGCGGCGATGCCGGTTCATCCCGAACTTCTTGACTCGGCAAAAAACAACATCCCGCACGCCGGTGGTCTGATGACTTCATGGGGTTACAGCAGCCGAGCCCATGTTGGCCGTCACGCCTCCCCAGGGTTCTGGCTGTTAGGCGGGTCGCGGGCGTTGATTGAGGTGTCTCCCGACGGTGCGCTTGCTGCGGACATGGCCGCGTGTCAGAGCTACACGGGGGCGGTCACCGCTGCGGCGTCTGTTGCTTGTCCTGTTTCGGTCATCTTGGGAAGTGACGACAAGATGACGCCTGTCACCTCAGCTCAAGACTTGCTCGCTGGATTTGACCCTCCCGCTACGGTGCCCGCCCTGAACGTGACAGTGCTCGATGGTGTCGGTCACATGATCCCCCTCGAAGACCCGGACCGTGCTCGATCCTGTATTGCCGAAGCGCTCAGAACAGCGGACCGGTCACTCGCTACTGACAACCGGGACTGATGACCTGTCGAACACGCGTGCCGGAATCCAGCCTCGTACTGAGTTGATCAACCAGACCGAATCGGCTCGGTCGAGGTCTTCGATGGTCACTATTGCTTCTTGGATCCTACGGTTGGCTAGCAACTCCGCTCGCAACGTACCGGGCAACAAACCGCTGGATTCGGCTGGAGTGATCGCAATCCCATCGAGATCCAGCACCAAATTGGCGATCGTCGTTTCGGTCAGTTCGCCCCGTTCGTTCCACAGCAACACGTCGTCGGCATTTTGGTGACGGGCGAGGGCTTGCTCGTAGCGGTCACGTCGGGTCGTCTTGAAGCGCAGGAACTCGTCTTCGGTGGACACAGGCATCGTGTCCACCGCGATGCGCCAAACCGGGTTCGCCGCAGGCGGCGACATCTCCGCCACTTGCACTTCAATGGCACCGTCGGCCGAGACCAGGATCCGCACCCGTTGGGTTGTGTCAGCGCGAATTGCGTCTAGTCGGCGTCGAACTTCTCCCGGATCCATGTCAAAGCCGAAATGTTCGGCGCACGCAGTTAGCCGGACGAGGTGGCGATCAAGCAATATCGGTCCCGCGCCAGGCTCCCACGCCAATGTCTCAAGCAATCGAAAGGGTCGTGTCGCTCGATGCAACACGCGGGCCTTGTCGTGAGCTTCGTGCCACTCTGCGGTGGGCTGAGAATCCCAAACGATGCCTCCCCCGACGCCGTAGACGGCGTGCCCGATCCGTTGATCGATCCAGGCAGTCCGAATGGCGATATTGAACTCGGCGTCCCCGCCCGGCTCGACTACGCCAACTGAACCCGTGTAGATCCCACGCGGCTCGGTTTCGAGCTCCGCGATGACACGGCTGGCAGCAACTTTGGGAGCACCGGTGATGGAAGCTCCAGGGAATGTCGCCGCTAGCAGTTCACGCAACGTTGCGCTGGTCTCAGCGGTGACTGTCGAAGTCATCTGGTGCACGGTCGGGTAGGTCTCAACGGTATGTAATTTTTCTACTCGGACGCTGCCGATGTCAGCCACGCGGCCAAGATCGTTGCGGGCCATGTCGACGATCATCGTGTTTTCGGCGCGGTCTTTTTCGCTGCGAACGAGTTCGTTGGCCAACTCACGATCAATCATCGGGTCCGGGTGGCGAGGTCTAGTTCCTTTCATCGGTCGAGTCACCACGGTCGTGTTGCGCCGAGAAATGAGTTGTTCAGGCGAAGCCGAGCACACAGCCACTGCACCAAAGTCGAGAAAGGCGAGATGGTCAGCTCGCTGCGCCCTGCACAACGCCGCGAACAAGCCTTCGGGATCTCCAGAGAAATCACTGTGGAGCCTCAATGTGTAGTTGACCTGGTAGGTATCGCCGGCGGCGATCAGTTCTTGGATGGACTTGACTATGGCCTCGAATGTTTGCTGGTCTGCGCTAGGTGTCCACGCTTGTGTGTTGAAGGCACGACCAGCGGGTCCCCGTGAGGGGTGAGGTTCTTCAAAAGCAGCGAACGCAACCAGCGGCACAGCGGGGTCACGGAGACTGCAGAGTGCTTCGTCGAAGGCGGGTGCCGCGTCGTAACTGACGATTCCAACCAACCACAGGCCCTGCTCGGCGGCGGATTCGACAGCATCAATGGTTGGGCCGACGTCGCTGAGTTCGGTGGCCACGAAATGAGCTACCGGGTCACGAAACTCCAGCCATCTGCGCCCCTGGTCCGAGTCGTGACGAACCAGCGCGCGACGTAACAGAATCGACCCCGTATCGCTGCTGGCCGAGAAGTCGGACATACCGCTTGAAAGTATGCCAGCAACAAGGTGTGTGCTGCTCTATTCGGTACGCTTCGCGGTGGTGAGGAGCGGCTCGTGCCTTTGACCCGATACGCGCGTATTGAGGAGTCGCCTTACTTGCGGCGCGCGCTCAGCCACGCCGATCCGGACTCGGCTGCGTTGGCTGTCTACAACCATATGTATCACCTGCTCCATTACGGCGATCCTGTGGCTGAGTACTGGGCGCTCGTCGACGGAGTCACCCTTTGGGACGTGGCTTATCAACGCCAAGTTGAGATCAGCGGTCCCGATGCCATGGCGTTCACCCAGATGCTGGTGCCACGAGATCTGTCGAGCCATGAGGTTGGCCAGTGCAAATATGCTTTCATGACCAACGCAGACGGCGGAATAATCTGTGATCCAGTCATTCTGCGGCTCAACGAGGACCGGTTCTGGCTTAGTGCCGCTGATGCAGATGTACACCTTTGGTGTCAGGGTCTGGTGCTTGCCGCGGAGTTTGACGTAGTGGTCACCGTTCCCGATGTGGCGCCGGTGCAGATCCAAGGTCCGCAAGCCAGTGCTGTCATGGTGGACCTCTTTGGTGAAGAAATCCTCGACATCGGCTATTACCGCCTAGTCCAAACTCGTCACGGCACCCTTGATCTGGTCGTGTCGCGTACAGGCTGGGGAGGGCTTTCTGGTTACGAGGTGTATGTGTGTGGCGCTCGCACGGATGACAACATGGCAGCGGAGCTCTGGTGGGACACCGTCATGCGCGCTGGTGAGCGCCATGAGATCATGGCCGCCGCGCCCAACCATGTGCGGCGGATCGAAGCTGGGATGCTCGCCTTTGGATGCGATATCGATGACAGCACCAACCCGCTTGAAGTCGCCAACGGCTACGACTGGATGGTTGACCTGGACCAACCTGACGATTTTGTCGGCAAGGACGCTTTGCGTCGCATCCGTGATGAAGGCCCGGCGCGGCGCTTGGTTGGTGTTGACATAAGCGGCCCCAACCTCGGAACTTTTACTGACGGTGCTATGCCACGCGTGCTCCCGGTACACGCAGACGACAGTGTGGTCGGACAGCTCACTTCGGCCTGCTACTCGCCGCGGCTCCGCAAGAACATCGGCTACGCGATGGTCGGGATCGGCTATGCCTCACTGGGACAGGAGTTTTCTGTGCCTCATTCGGTTCATGGCTGTCTCGAAGCGGTCACGGTGAAGAAACCTCACGCCAAGTGACCAGCGATTCTCAATCTGATGGGGCGAGCATGAACGACGAAGAAGGAATTGAGGGCGGCCCGATTATCTCGGTCAACCCGGTGGTGGCGGCTCGCGCCTTGTTGGTTGGGATCGCGTTGCTGATGGCCGGTAATGGCTTGCAAGGTTCTTTGCTGGGTGTCCGTGCCGAAGCCGAGGGATTCGGAATAGTCGCTACGGGTGTTGTGATGGCCTGTTACTTCGGAGGCTTTTTTGTCGGGGGTCTGTATTCGCAACGGCTCATCTCTCAGGTAGGACACATCCGGGTTTTTGCGGCGCTGGCGTCTTTGGCCTCGGGTGCATCGTTGTTGCATGTGTTGTTAATTTCTCCGCTCTCCTGGGGTCTGATGAGGTTCGTGACCGGTATGTGCATCGCCGGCCTGTTTGTGGTCGCTGAATCGTGGCTCAATGACATGGCCACTAACGCGACGCGCGGTCGTCTGCTCTCGATGTACATGGTGGCAACGATGGGTGGGATGACTGCTGGCCAGTTCTTGTTGGAGACAGCGGACACCAGTGGTTTCAAACTCTTTGTGTTGGCCTCCCTGTTGGTTTCTGCCTCGTTGGTCCCGGTAACGCTGTCAGCTTCGAGCAACCCGCCACTCGGCGTGCCCGAACCGCTGTCGACCCGAGAACTGACGCGCAATGTTCCCACCGGGGTGATTTCCACGTTTTGGGTGGGCACGTCAGCCGGAGTCCTGATCGGACTCGGCGCGGTCTATGCGGTGACGGTTGAGATTCCCAATTCGCGGATCCCAGTGTTTTTGGCGGCGCCGCTGGTCGGCTCAATCGTTATGCAATGGCCGATTGGTTGGATGTCGGACCGCGTCGGTCGCCGTTTGGTTATGTGGTGGGTGGCGACCGCGGCGACCGCGATATGTGTCGCCTCAGCCTTGATCGACCCACAGTCTTGGCTAGTGATTGCACTCGTGTTCGGACTCGGTGGGATGACCTTTTCGTTGTATTCGTTGACGATTGCATATACCGCGGATTGGCTTCCCCAGTCGCAGCTCACCGCGGCCTCGGCCGCGTTGGTGCGGGTCAACGGGGTCGGGGCGGTGTTCGGGCCGCTGGTGGTGGCCCCGGCTATGGCGTTGAGCTCGCCGCAAGCATTCTTTTGGGCGCTTGTGGCGACCCACGGTTTTATCGCGGCCTATATCAGCTGGCGGGTGTTGTTCCGCAATCCAGTGCCGAAGGAACTGCAGAGGGTGTTTGTTGTCTACCCGGCCCGGGCCTCCGCGGTGGCCTCCAACCTGATCGGTCGTCGTCGCCGCGTCTACGACTCTTCTTGATCCCCTTCTAGAACAGGGCCAGAACAGGGCCAGAACAGGGCCAGAACGGGGCCAGAACGGGGTTAGTAGGCGGCGTCGGGCATTTCGGATTTGCGACGGGCGATGAATTCGCGTAATTCGGTGTCGATGGCCTCGTCGAGGGGTGGCGGTTCGTATTCGGCCAACAGCTTCTTCCACTGCGCGTTGGCTCGTTGCGCGGCGGTAAGACTGCCTTCTGACTCCCATTGCTCAAAGCTGTTGTTGTCGGCGATTGAGGAGCGGTAGAAGGCGGTCTCGAAATTGGCCAGCGTGTGAGCATTCCCCAAGAAGTGATCGCCGTGGGTATTCGTGAAAAAAGCGTCCATCGCCTGACCGTTCTCAGACATGTCGATGCCACGGGCATAGACGCCCATCATCCCGAGTTGATCGGCGTCCAAAATCAGCTTTTCGTAGCCGAACGTGAGCCCTCCTTCGAGCCATCCCGCGGCATGCAGCACGAAGTTCACACCAGCTGCAAGCGTAGGCAGGATGGTTGAGGCAGACTCGTAAGCCGCTTGCGCATCGGGCGCTTTGGATGACGTGAACTGGCCACCGGAGCGAAACGGCACGCCGACCCGTCGGGCCAACGCGGCCATTACGTTGATCGCTTGCCCTGCTTCTGGCGTACCGAAAGTCGGTGCACCGGTTGCCATCGACATTGAGGAAGCGAACGTACCGAAGATGACCGGCGCTCCGGGACGTACGAGCTGGTAGTAGGCCATTCCGGAGAGAGCCTCAGCCAGCGCTTGCGTGCACAACGCGGCGACTGTCACCGGCGACATCGCTCCGGCGAGAATGAAGGGCGAGATGATGGCGGCTTGGTTGGCCCGGGCGTATTCGGTGGCCGCGCCGAGCATGGTGGAATCCCAGCGAAGTGGTGACGAGGCGTTGATCAGCGACGTCATCACAGTTCGGTCGTTGAGATTGCCGCCGAAAGCGATACGCGACAACTCGATAGAGTCGGCTGCCCGTTCGGCTGCGGTCACCGAACCCATGTAGGGCTTGTCGCTGTAGGCGATGTGGGAATACACCATGTCGAGGTGCCGCTTGTTGACGGCCACATCCACCGGTTCGCAAACCGTGCCGCCGGAATGGTGCAGGTGGGGAAGCATATATGTGAGCTTGACTGCGTTCTGGAAGTCGGTGAGCGTTGCGTAACGCCTACCGTTGTCGAGGTCGGTTACAAAGGGCGAACCGTAGTTGGGGGCGAAGACTGTGGTGTTGGCTCCGATTTTGACGCTTCGTTCTGGGTTTCGGGCGTGTTGGGTGTACACCTCCGGAGCGCTGCGCGTCAGAATCTCGCGGCACATACCGCGAGGAAACCGGACCAAATCGCCGTCGATGTCGGCACCGGCATCGCGCCACAATTCGATCGCCGACGGGAAATCCTGAAAGGCGACCCCTATCTCGGCGAGGATCGTTTCGGCGTTCGCTTCGATCTGGGCCAAGCCCTCTTCGTCGAGCATCTCGACTGGTGGGAGTTTCCGCTCAAGATAAGCCACGGTCTCGGCAGTTGAGGCGGCTCGTGCCGCTTGTCGGTTGGCTCGTCCGCCACCGCGACGCCCTCGCCTTTGGCCGGCGCTGGATTGAGAAGCGGTGCTGGGTTGGGTGTCGGTCATGTTGCCTCTGTACTGGGAGTCTCGGTTGTGGTTGTGCGTCGTCGCCGGTTGCGGTTTCGAGCAGCGGTAGAAGGTTGCCTTTGGGGAAGATCAACCACCTTCGACAACTCGACCGAGGGCGCAGATACGTGAGGGAATGCCATTGCTGCAACGAAGAGTTCCTGGAAACGGGGTTCGATTGCAGTCTCGATCTTTTCGATACTGCTCACAACCTGTGCGATCTCATGGCGTTGTGCCGCTGACAGCAACATCCGAACTGCTCCAGCGCCTGAGGAGTTGCCAACAGAGGTCACTGCGGCTACCGGGCAGTCGGGAACTAGTCCTAACACCAGCGCATACAGGGGATCAATGTGCGCACCAAAGGCCCCAGCGAGTCGAATGTCTCTAACTTCTGAAATTCCGGCGTGTTCCATCAACAAGTCGATACCGGCGCGTAGAGCGGCCCCGGCTAGTTGGATTTGGCGCACATCGTTTTGGGTAATGAATAGTGGAGCCGGCCCTGAGCGAATTACATACCGGAAGGTGCGTTCTTCGGGCTCAACGTATGGTGAGCGCTTTGCCAGCGACCCTTGGATTACCCCGTTGCTGTCGCACACACCGGCCAGAAACATTTCGCCGATGACTTCGATGATCGCCGAGCCGCACAGGCCCGCAATATCGAGGTGAGCGACGTCTTTGGCAAAGTCGGGATCGTCGCTCCAAAGATCAGAGCCGATCACCTTGTAGCGGGCCACAAACGTCTCGCGGTCGATGCGAACCCGCTCGATAGCTCCCGCTGTGGCTCTCATACCGCACGATATTTGGGCACCCTCGAAGGCGGGCCCGGTAGGCGAAGAGGCGGCGTAAGTCTTTGACGATGTACCGAGCACTATCTCGGCGTTAGTACCGACATCGACCATTAGTTGTGGTGTCGTGCTGCGATGCGTTCCCTCGTTGAGTACAGCCGCAGCAGCGTCAGCCCCGACATGACCTGCGATGCAAGGGCCGATATGGGTACGCGCATACCGAAGCGACAAGTCGAGTTCGTCGGCTCTCATGTCGATCGGTGCGCTCACGGTGAGGGTGAACGGCGCAGCGCCGAGCGGGGTCGGGTCGATACCCAGCAATAGGTGGTGCATAACCGGATTGCCGACCACAACCAGGTCGTGAATGCGGGTTCGCAACTTCTCGCTCGGTTCGCTGATCTCGTTGGCTAGGTCGTCAATCAAGGCATCGAGTGCCCCCCGCACCACCGATGTCAGTTCTTGGTCGCCGCCCGGGTTCATCATCACGTAGCTGACGCGGCTCATCAGGTCTTCGCCGAAGCGGATCTGCGGGTTCATTGCTCCGGCGTGCGCAACGACATCACCGGATGCGAGATCCACCAAATAGCCCGCGATGGTCGTGCTACCTACATCAATGGCGACGCCGTAGACCGCTTCGTCGAAACCGGGTCGTACTGCCATTACCGTGCCATCGGAATGCACGATCGCGGTGAGTCCTCGCCTACCGTCGGTTATCGCCGGATGGAGGTCGGGCAGTACTCGGGCGTCTACCGAGGCTTGGTCGATACCCCAGTCAGATTTGAGCGCTTCGGCGAGCAGGTCGCTCTGAGCTCGTTCGTCGCCGAGTAGCTGCTCCGGGAGTTCGACGTATCGAGCGGTGATCAGAGGGTCGACAGTGAGTCCTTCGAGGCTGATCTTTTTGCGAACGACGGGCCTGTGAACCTGGCTGTCGGTCGGTATATCGATCACTACGCCGGATCGCACGGTTGCTTGACATCCCAAACGATTGCCAGAGTTAATGGCGCGTCGGCCTTTGTAGTTGTCTTCGCTCCGGGTCCAAGGGTTCAGCGCTTGGGTGGTTGAATTGATGTGCCACTTGGCAAACTCGCCGAACGAAGGGGTGACTTGGCAACGTCCGCAGAGTCCGCGGCCCCCGCAAGTGGAGTCAAGGTCGATTCCAACCGAGCGCGCAGCGTCGAGCACCGTGGTTCCCACCGGCACGGTCGTAGATACCCCCGAGGGCATGAAGATCACCGAGGCGTCGTCATCCACAGTTGCAGATTCTGCGACCATTGCAGATTCAGGCGATTCTTCGACGGTTGGTGCGCCGCCGACCTCGTCCCTCTCCGTCGATTACCGGGGCGCGGTATTCGCGAATCCAGGCTGCACAGTCGCGGTCGTGACCTGCGAGCACATCGGCTGCCATGACCGCCGTCTTCACTTCGGGATGCATCGGGTTCATGATGGCTGAACTCATGCCTGCGCCGATACCCATAGCAAGAAAGGTACCGGTGATGGCATGGCGGCTCGGCAAACCGAAACTGACGTTGGATGCGCCGCAGGTGGTGTTGACTTTCAACTCATCGCGGAGGCGACGAACCAGGGCGAAGACCTGCCTGCCAGCAGTGCCCATGGCTCCGATGGGCATCACCAACGGGTCGACTACTACGTCGGAAGCGGGAATCCCGAAGTCGGCGGCTGCGTGCACGATCTTGCGGGCTACTTCGAATCGCACGTCGGGGTCTTCGCTTATCCCGGTTTCGTCGTTGGAGATTGCGACCACTGCCGCGCCTGCTTTTGCCACGAGTGGGAGCACTCGTTCCAGTACTTCGTTTTCGCCGGTCACGGAGTTGATCAACGGTTTGCCTTCATAGACGGCGATACCGGCTTCCAACGCTTCGATGATTGAGGAGTCGATCGAGAGTGGGACGTCGGTTACCGACTGCACGAGTTTGATTGCTTGGCTGAGGAGGGCCGGTTCGTCGGCCAGCGGGATGCCGGCGTTGACGTCGAGCATGTGTGCTCCGGCTTCAACCTGGGCAATGGCATCGGCTTCAACCCGGCTGAAGTCTCCGTTTTTCATTTCTTCGGCCAACAGCTTGCGACCTGTGGGGTTGATGCGTTCACCGATCATCACGAAGGGTCGATCAAACCCGATTACCACTTCTTTGGTGGCGGAACTGATGACGGTTTCAGTCATTGTGTTGGAGTTCTTTCTCGATTTGGGGTTCGAGACCACCGTTGGTGACTAAGGCTTCAAGCCGGTGCCGGTGGTACTCGCGCTCCATGCCTTCGGCTGCGGATTGCCCGGCGGCGATGGCGTCACCGGGCACGGTGGTGGTGACCCGTCGCCATTGTTCGATGTATTTGTTGGTCTCGGTCAACCCAGCTACGTGCGCGGCGCGATCGATAGCGTGCTGAAAACGGGGTTCGAGCATGATCTTTTCGTTGTGGCCGTTGTTTGTGGTGGCGGTGATCTGGGCGGGAATATCGCGCCAGTAGATGGTCGTGATTCCTGGGGTGCGGCTGCGTCGTCTGCTCATAGCGAGGCTGTCTGTTTGCGGGCGAGATCGAAGATCTGGCTTTCGAGTTCGCCATATCCCGTGCTGAGCCGTTCGTAGGCGAGACCGAGCCGGTTGGCTGCGGCACGGGCCTTTTCGTCGAGCACCGGATCGTCGGTCTGGGCTAGGTAGATCAGCTTGGTGTAGTTGCCGAAGTACATGTCGCGCAGTTCGGGGTGGGCTTCGATTCCCAACCCGCCCATGATGATGCGCTCGAAGTGCTTGACGAGATAGTCGGTGAGGTAGAACGAGGTTGGGTCGTTGTCATGCATTGCGGTGAAACGCGGCCCACCGGCGAAGAACTGGTAGCAATGGGCGCCGGGCATCATCTCGATCGTGGTGCCGGATTGCCGATACTCGTGACAGATGTCGACGAGTTCGCCTGTGGTGCCGCAATCGGCGTACCCGAGCAGGATCCGTTGGTATTTGCCTTCGCAGCGCTTCAAACGCTGGCGGACAGCTTTGCCGATGTTCTCTGGTCGGTTGTGAAGAGAAGCGGGAAGACACTCGAGCGTGACGTTGTCGAGTTGATGGAGGCGGGAGATATCGCGGATCTCTCGGGCCAGCGCGCCGCAGGCGAGGATCAGCACCCGAGGAGCACCGCGGTTGGTGCCCGAAGGGTCTGCCGAACCGTCTGCGTTGGTCATGCTGCTCGGCGAGCTTGAACTAGCGACGAGGCGACTTCAGACGCGACCGCCGCGTCGCGACAGTAGGCGTCGGCACCGATGGCTTCGCCGAATTCTTCGTTGAGGGGCGCTCCTCCGACCATGATGATGTAGTCGTCTCGCATGCCCCTTTCTACGAGCGTGTCGATTACAACCTTCATGTAAGGCATGGTGGTGGTGAGCAGGGCTGACATCCCCAGAATGTCGGGCTTGTGTTCCTCGATCGCGGCGAGGAATTGGTCTACGTCGGTGTTGATGCCGAGGTCGAACACTTCGAATCCGGCGCCTTCGAGCATCATTCCGACAAGGTTCTTGCCGATGTCGTGGATGTCACCTTTGACTGTGCCGATCACGATGCTGCCGATGGGCTCGACCCCGGTTTCTGCCAGCAAAGGGCGCAGGATCGCCATGCCCGCTTTCATTGCTTTGGCAGCTAGGAGGACTTCGGGAACGAAGAGGATGCCGTCGCGAAAGTCGATGCCCACGATGCGCATGCCTTCGACTAGAGCGTCATTCAGGACCTTGTCTGCGGACCAACCTCGGCCGAGCAGAATGCGGGTGCCCTCGTCGATCTCCTCGTCCAACCCATCGTAGAGATCGTCGTGCATCTGAGCCGTCAAGTCTTCGTCGCTCAGTGCGTTCAGATCAATTTCGTCTGTGCCCTCGTCGAATGCGTTGTCTTCGCCGGGCGCGTTGTCTTCGCCGGGCGCGTTGTCTTCGCCGGGCGCAGCCGGAGCCGCGGAGGCTGGACTCAGGTTGGGGGTGCCGGGGTCGTTGGTCATTCGGACGGCTCCTAGAGGTGTGGCTTGGTCTGGGGCGGCCACGGAACTGTTGTCCCGCATCGTGGAACCGTACCGTATCATGAAACGCGGGTGATTCTGAACCGATTCTCGTAGATAAAATCGCGAAACCAGCGGCGGTCATCGAACGGTAACCTGTGGGCCATGTCGAACCCTGAAACGTTGCCTCCGCATCGCTACGACGCGCGCATGGCTGACGACATCGAAACTCGCTGGCAAGCGCATTGGCGAGAGCAGGGCACATACCACTCCCCGAACCCCAGCGGAGCGCTGTCGGCCGATCCTTCGGGGCTCGCTGATCGGCCGAAGTTGTTCATTATGGACATGTTTCCGTACCCGTCAGGAGTGGGTCTGCATGTCGGCCACCCGCTCGGTTTCATTGCCACCGACGTGTATGCCCGTTTCAAACGGATGACGGGGTTCAACGTTCTGCACACGATGGGATTCGATGCTTTTGGTCTTCCCGCGGAAGAGCATGCCCGCCAAACCGGCGAGCACCCACGAGAGAACACCGAGCGCAACATCGTCAACATGTCCCGCCAACTCGACCGATTGGGACTTGGACACGACGAGCGACGCTCCTTCGCAACCACCGACCCGGATTACTACCGCTGGACCCAGTGGATTTTCTTGGAACTCTTCAACGCCTGGTTCGATGAGTCCCGCCAAACTGCCCGCCCGATCAGCGAGTTGATCAGCGAGTTCGATTCGGCAAGCCGCGCTCCGAAAGGCGGCGAAGACTGGGCGCACGCCGATCAGTCGGCGCGCCGTCGGATCTTGTCTCAGTATCGGCTCGCTTATGTGGACGAAGCGCCTGTCAACTGGTGTCCCGGGCTCGGCACGGTGCTTTCCAACGAAGAGGTGACCGCGGAAGGTCGGTCGGAACGGGGCAATTTCGCGGTCTTCCAGCGACCGTTGAAGCAATGGATGATGCGGATCACCGCATACGCGGATCGGCTGTTGGATGATCTGGATCTGCTCGATTGGAGCGATTCGATCAAGACGATGCAACGCAACTGGATCGGGCGCAGCCTCGGTGCATACATCGACTTCGGACCTGTTCGGGTATTTACTACCCGGCCTGACACTGTCTATGGCACAACGTTCATGGTTCTCGCGCCAGAGCATCCATTAGTTGACGAACTGACCGCTGACGAGTGGCCCGCGGGTACCGACGAACGTCTCAGCGGTGGCTTCGCGAACCCGCGCGCGGCGGTCTCGGCCTACCGCGAACGCGTTGGGGAGATGACCAACTTCGACCGGCAGGACAACAAGGACAAGACCGGTGTCTTCATCGGGACAAGCTGTCCGGTCCCCGTTGATGGGCGGGAGATTCCGATCTTTATCGCCGACTATGCCTTGATGGGCTACGGCACAGGCGCGGTTATGGGTGTGCCGGGCGAGGATCAACGCGACTGGGAATTCGCCGAAAAATACGGCATGGACATCATCCGTACCGTTGAACCACCCGCTGACTTTGTTGGCCAGGCATACGTTGGCGACGGCCCCGCGATCAACAGCGGGTTTCTCAACGGGATGGAGAAAGCCGAAGCCATAGCTGCGATCATCGAGTGGCTCCAAGACCAGGGACTAGGTGAAGGCGCGGTCACCTACAAGTTGCGAGACTGGCTGTTCAGCCGTCAGCGCTACTGGGGCGAACCCTTCCCGATTGTCTATGGTGACGACGGTTTGCCACGTGCAGTTCCCGATGAAGACCTTCCGGTGCTGCTGCCCGATCTTATGGATTGGGCACCACGCTCACTAGATGAAGACTCAGAACCCGAACCTCCCCTCGGGCGGGTAACGCAATGGCGCGAGGTTGAACTTGATCTGGATGACGGCGAAGGTCCAAAAAGGTACCGACGTGAACTCAACACCATGCCCAACTGGGCAGGTTCATGCTGGTATTACCTGCGATATCTCGATCCTGACAACGACCGCGCCTTGGTCGATCCAGATGTCGAGAGGTACTGGATGGCAGATCCCACCGGCGGTGTTGGCGGCGTTGACCTCTATGTGGGCGGCGTGGAACATGCGGTGTTGCATCTGCTCTACGCCCGGTTCTGGCACAAGGTTCTTTACGACCTCGGTCATGTGTCGGGTCCTGAACCATTCAAACGGCTCATCAACCAGGGATACATTCAGGCTGCCGCGTATCAGGACAACCGGGGTGCCTACGTGCCTGCTGACGAAGTTGCGGGCACCCCCCGAACGGGCTTCACTCACGACGGTGTGGAAGTCACCCGAGCGTTCGGGAAGATGGGAAAGTCGTTGAAGAACGCGGTTGCACCCGATGACATGTACGAGGTCTATGGGGCCGACACACTGCGGCTCTACGAAATGTCGATGGGTCCAATCGATCAGGACCGACCCTGGGAGACACGTTCGGTGGTCGGTTCTCATCGGCTGCTGCAGCGCGTCTGGCGCAGTCTAGTCAATGAACAAACAGGCGAACTTCTGGTGGCCGACGACGAACCGGATGACGAGCTTCGCCGGATCCTGCACAAGACCATCGATGGTGTCCGCGCCGACATGGACGGCCTTCGCTTCAACACCGCTACCGCCAAGATCACAGAACTCAACAACGAGTTGACGAAGCGTGATTCTGCGACTCCGCGCGAAGTTGCTGATGTAATGGTGCGGCTGCTGGCACCCCTCGTGCCTCATGTGGCTGAAGAACTCTGGCAGCGGCTCGGAGGGGTTGGCTCGGTTACTCAAGCAACGTTTCCGATCGCCGATCCAGGCCTTTTGGTCGACGAGATGATCGAGTTGCCTGTTCAGGTCAACGGCAAACTCCGGGCCAAGATATTCGTGGCTGTAGATGCCAGCGATGCGACAGTGCTTGAGCTTGCATTGGCTGAGTCCAACGTCTTGGCCCATGTGGACGGTAGGGAACTGCGGAAGTCAATCGTGGTCCCCGGTCGCATGGTGAACTTTGTCGTTTGATCGCCCGGCCAAACCGGTGAAGCTGTCCGCAGCACGAGCGCGCCGGATTGCCTTAGCTGCTCAAGGTTTTCAGAGCCCGCGCCCAACCGGAAGAGTCGATCGGCGTCATCTGCGGCGGGTGATGTCTGAACTCAACTTGTTACAACTCGACTCGGTTCCGGTCGTGATACGCACCCAGTACATGCCCCCTTTTTCGCGCCTCGGGCCATACCGACCAGAGTTGCTTGATGAGATCGCCTACCGTGATGACGAGTGGTTTGAGGCGTGGAGTCATGAAGCGTCGCTGGTGCCGGTAAACGATGAACCGCTGTTGCGCTGGCAGAAGGAGCGGGCTCGCCGAGGTGACACCTGGGGCCAGCTTGCGGCGTTGGCTCGTGAGGATCCGGGCTATATCGAAGAAGTTCTTGAGCAGGTGAGAGAGAGTCCCCTTGCCCCCAAAGAACTTCGGGAACCGCGTCGACGCAGCGGCGAATGGTGGGGTGACCGCTCCGACGGATCGATCGCTTTGGACTGGCTCTTTCGTATCGGCGAGGTTGGCATTCGTCGCCGCCCCGGATTCGTTAAGGAGTTCGATCTCCTTGATCGGATTGTGCCCAGAGAAATCCTTGCGCTTCCCACACCAAGCGAGCACGAAGCGCATCGCGATCTACTGATGCGTGCAGCGTCGAGTTTCGGTGTGGCCACAGCTTCCGATCTCGTTGACTACTACCGACTACCCAAAGTCCCCGCCAAGACCCGCGTAGCAGAACTGGTTGAGGACGGGCGACTAGCAGAGGCCGACGTTGAGGGTTGGAACCGGCCTGCGTTGTTGCATCCCGAGGCGGTTGCTCCCCGCTCGATCGAGGCCTGTACCTTGCTGTCGCCGTTTGATCCTGTGGTGTGGTGTCGCGAACGCGGGGTTCGTTTGTTCGACTTTGAGTACAAGATTGAGATCTACACGCCCGCGGCGAAGCGGATCTACGGCTACTACGTCCTGCCGTTTCTGTTGGGTGACCAAATTGTCGGCCGAGTAGACCTGAAGACGGATCGTCAGGCGGGCGTGCTGTTGGTCAAGGGGGCGTTTTCTGAATCGGGTCATGACCGCGTCAAGGTCGTCGAGGGTTTGCGACATGCGCTCAACGATCTGACCGTCCTTGTCGGTTGCGACTCTTGGCGGGTCGTCGGCACCGCCGGTGACCTGATCGGCAGCCTCTGATTCCCGCGCGTCAGGCCGAGTCGGTCTCGTCGGTCTCGTCGTCGTTGTCACCGGTTTCGGGGTAAGTGACGGGAGGCGATGTTGGACGGGTAGTCGGGTACTCGCCCGGCTCGGTGGTTGGATATTCGGGGGCGGTTGTAGTGGGTGCCGCAGTGGTACTGGGAGCTGCGGTTACGACTGGAGCTGCGGTTACGACTGGAGCTGCGGTTACGACAGGAGCTGCTGTGGTCGTGGGTGCTGCGGTAGTAGTGGGTGCGGCGGTGGTCGCTGGGGCGCGTGTCACTGTCGTAGTGGTCGTAGTGGTCGTAGTGGTTGTGGTTGAGGTTGAACTTGTTGTAGGCGTCGCCGCGGGAGGCGCGGGATCGTTCTGTAAGGCGTAATACCCGATCAACATTCCCGTCGCGAGCATTACCGGTAACCACCACTCAAGTCGCATCGGATGAGATGTTATCGCGTGACCTGCTCAGGTGGCGACATATGCTCAAGTGCTTCTGTCCCATTAGGATTCCGCTGGTGCCGTTTACGCTTCGCCGTCCCGCCGCTCGCTGCGTACTGCTTGATCGAGCAGGTCGTATCTTTTTGATCCGAGCCGAAGATCCAATCGATCCACGCAAACCCGAGTGGCTGGAAATCCCTGGCGGAGGGATGGGTTGGGGTGAAGACTCTGGCACGGCCGCGCTACGGGAACTGTATGAGGAGACTGGAATTCCCGATGTCGAGATGGGACCATGTGTCTGGGTTCAACAGACTGAATACGACTTCGGTGGGTACCATTTTGAATCCGACGACCACATTCATGTCGCGTGGTGCGACGGTGGCGAATATCAACCCAAGGGCCTTGAGGCGCTTGAGGCGGCAGCGTTCTTGGGTGCCGAATGGTGGACACTGGAGGAACTTCTCGACAGCGACATGCCAACCGTGCCTTTTGGGTTGCGGCGATTTCTTCCCGCGATCATTGCTGGTGAACTTCCTACCGAACCGATCGACATCACGCCGCCTGCCAGCGAAGGCGGGCGGTTCAGCTAAACCGGTCTGCCGTGTTCGATGTCGTCGCGGATGGCGGCCTTGACGGCGTACCCGGTGATGATCGCCGGGGCGAGAACGATCGAACCCGCAATCAGGCCGGCAATAACAACCCGTGAAACGCCGTCGCTGAAGCCAGTGGTCAGCCCGAAGACAAACACCGCGATGGAAAGTGCGAACAGCAGGTAGCCGAGGCGCTGGCCCCGACTGGCCCAGCGGGCAGCGCGGGCACGCTGCACAAGTACTGGGTCAGTTGCTTCATTGGGTGCCATTCCTGTTCACGGTAGCCAGCCGGCGTCAGCCAGCAGCGCGGCAATCGCCTCGGTCATCACGGGCAGCGATAAATGTTTGATCGCGACTTTGCGGTTTCGCTCGATTCTGTCGTTGTCACCAACCCTCAACGCCCCTCTGAGTGGTTCGACATCGTCAGTGGGAAACCACTCAAAGCCAAGCGCACGTAGTTCGGCGGCCACAGGGTAGTTCGCAACAGCAACGGGCACGCGATGAATCGATGCCTCCACGGGGGGGTTGCCGAATCCTTCCCAGGTCGAAGGAAACACCACTGCGTCGGCGGCACGGTAGAGATCGACCGCCGATTCTTTGGTGGTGCCGTGCACCACGCGGCACGTAGCGCCGCAAAGCAGTCGTTTGAGTTCGTCGTCGTAGCCGTCTTCGGCTCGCCCCCAAAGCCAGTACACGCCTCCCAACTCCTCACACAGAGCTATGGCGCGTGCGACATTCTTGCGTGGGATAGCCCGCACTGGATGGGCCACGAGAAGGTCGCTTTCGCTCACCTCCAGTCGACGGCGCACTCCTGAACGATCGCCGACTCCGGTAGCGGTCGAAAACCCGTTGTAGATGCAAGTCGCCTCAAAACCCCTGTTCTGCATCTGTTTTTTGGTCAGGTGGTTGATTGTGACGTGGCGCCAGGCCCCGTCGTCGATCGGTAACTCGCTGATATGTGCGAAACGCTCTCGCTGCCACGGCGGGTCATGGTGGTGCATTATCGTGGGCCGACCCCGCAACACCGCTGCGGTTGTCCGAGCCGCTTTGAGGTTGAGCGGGATGGTGCAGAGGTTCTCAACGACAACAAGATCCGCTTCGGCTAGCGCTGCGATCAATTCTGTAGATGATGGTGGGTCTGTTGCCGTAATCGATAAGCCGGGTACTGTCCGGTCGACGGGTCCTTCGCCGGCAACGGTGATGACCTCGAACCCCAACTGCTCGATCGCTCGCTGCCAGTTGCGGGCCACAACAGACACCCCATCGGCCATTCCCAGCCGAAACGAGACGAACGCACACCGAGCCATGCCCGACACGATGCCCGCTGAACCAACAAACCCCACCTCAGACGAGCTTCGAGAAGCGGTCGCGTCAGTCATGGAACAGGCCTGGGTGCCGCTCGGTTATACCGCGCCCAACCCAGTCGCCTACCCCTGGATGTGGCTCTGGGATAGTTGCTTCCACAGCTTGATCTGGCACGCCCTTGGTGACGACGAGCGTGCGGTTGTTGAACTCGAGTCGGCCTTGTCAACCATCGACGACAGCGGGTTCGTGCCTCACATGGGTTATCAGTTGGACCCACAACGATCCGTTGAATTGTGGGGTACTAGGGGGGCGTCGTCGATTTCTCAGCCGCCGATGTACGGGCATGTGATCGCAAGACTTGCCAGGGCCGGGGTTACCGTTCCCGAGGAATTGTTGGATCGCGCTGATCGGGGGCTTCGCTTCCTTCTTCAGCGACGTGTTCGCCACCGTGAGTCGGGTTTGATCGAGGTGGTGCATCCTTGGGAAACAGGCTGTGACGACTCGCCTCGTTGGGATGATCTGACAAAGCCGGAGCCTTTCGATCTGGAGCGCTGGAGGGAACTCAAGGACCACCTGCTTGCCCGTGTCGAGCGGGGTTCTAGCGGAGAGCCTTTAGCCAATCCGGACTGTGCTGTGGCTCCGTGTGGATTCAATGCGCTCGTAGCGTTCAATGCCGCAGAGTTGGCGACGGTGACTTTTGATCGGGACCTTGAAGTCGGCGCTTTTGAACTGGCCGAAGCGCTCGACCAACGGTTTGACGCGCAGCGCCGTACTTGGGTTGATGCCGGCATCTTGAGTGGCGGCTCGGGGCGTACCCGCACGGCCGACGGTTTGTTGCCTCTGCTGGTGAGTCGCAGTGATGTGGCCCGTCAGCGGGTGATCGAAGAACTATCCAATCCAGACGCCTATTGCGCCACATATGGTCCCCGCGGGGTTCACGCCGAGGAGCCGACCTACGACCCGACCGCCTATTGGCGCGGACCGGTGTGGCCGCAGCTCAGCTACCTGCTGTGGTTGGCGGTTGATCGGGCTTCCGCCCCGAAATCTTCTACGGCAGAACTCATCCGGACCCACACGATCAGAGGAGCGATGGTTTCGGGCCTCGCCGAGTATTGGGACGGCGACAGTGGTAACGGACTCGGCGCAATCCCTCAATCATGGACCGGCCTGGCTTTGCTGCTCGACCGTGGTCACTGAGACCGCGGACTCGCTCATCGAATCTCAGGGTGAGGGGTTCCATGGTGGTTCGGACCATGGCTGTTGAGGCTGTTGAGCGGTCGGGGGCGACTCGGGGTAGGCAGTTGGGGACTCGGAATAAACGTCGTGTGACTCGGGGTAAACGGTCGGTGACTCTGGAGTTTCGAGATCCAGTTCGATGTGGTTTGCGGCCTCCTCATCTTCATATTCAGTTTCAACGGACTCATCGCCCTGGAAGAACTGGCTGTATGTGTAGCGCCGCCGTTGATTGCCAAGCATCAGGTTGCCTGTCACGTTGGCCAAGCCAACCAAGAAAATCAGGTCGCCGATCGAGACAACCTGTTCGCCCCAACGAATCGGGAAGGTATCACCCAGGAAGTCGAGGACGGAGTCGCCGTCGGCAGCTTCGACATGCCCTGAGATGGTGACGCCCCGTTCGAGCTCTTCGGCTGTGACGATCTGGGCCTCCACCAGGGCATTCGGCCGAACGGGCGTCTCCAAGTTGAGTATGAATACGAACAGGTTGAGCGCAAGACCAATCGAAAGGATGACCATGCCGACAAGGTGAAGGTTCATGATGGTGAAAGCAAAGGCACCGACGAGGGCAACGAAAGCTATGACACCGTCGGAATCTATGTCGGTCACGCTCACGAAGAATGCACAGATGGCCGATGAGACAAGAAACTCTGGATGGTAGATCTGGGTGTTGAGGATTGTCGGGAAGTCGCCGCGGCGGATAACACCAGCTATAAGACCGAGAATCACGGCCAGTATCAAAATCCAAAATGTCATGTCCATCCTCCAAACTGCGTATACGAGTGCGCTGGTGGCCCAACACTAGCCGTGTCAGATGGACAACTTCTACATCCTGCGGATTACTCGTTACCAACCCGACTGGTAGGCGTCGTCGAGCAGGGGTTCTCCGTCGGAGCGTTCGACCCAGCAGTGGATTGAACGGTAGCGAGCGACGTCGTCCTCGAAGTTCGACTGTTGGGGCGTGATCACTCCGATGTCCAGTTCGGATGTCTCGTAGTCGTTGCCTACCCACTGCGCGAACTGGCGGTAGCAGGACTGGACGGCGAACTCACTCATCACATCGTCGCCGGGATAGATGGACGGGTGCGGGGCCGGATAGTTGAGGAGGTGGTAGATCTGGTGATCGTGAGGCTCTCCGCAACTGATGAGGCTGGTGATGACGACCGATTGTCCGGCAGCGAGATTTTCCAAGCGGTTGAAGCAGTCACCGACGTTGAGCGAGAATTGATTGATCACCGAGCCGCGAACTGCGGTGGGGATCGATGATGCTTGTTCAGGGATTGTTGTGGTGCTTGATTCCGACGGGTCGGCAGGTTCCCCTTCCTCCGCGTCAAGCTGTTCCGAAACGAACTCGGCGGGATCGTCCAAAGCGAACGGTTCGACAGTGTCACTGGAACATGCGGTAGTGAACACAGCCGCGCCGATCACGATGCAAAGCAGCACTTTCATTGCCGGAAGGCTACGCCTTCGCGAAGGGCTACGGGAGCGGCCGTGAAGGGCTGTGAGGCTCAGCCGCCGGCGGTATCAGCCGGTAGCGTCTTGTTGTGTCCATCGTTGCGTTGCGTGATGCGGTCGTGTTGCTTGGCAGCTTTCCGGCCCTTTCTGGGGTCGACCTTGAGGTGAACGCAGCCGAGGTCGTGTTGCTTCAGGGTCCCAACGGAGCCGGAAAATCGACTTTGCTACGTTTCTGTGCCGGGCTTTTGCGCCTGCACTCGGGGAGCGCGGTCGTGTTGGGTCACGATCTTTGTAAATCTCGCCCTGCGGTTCGTCGGTCGGTTGGTCTTCTGGGGCACGACACCGCCCTCTACGACGACCTGACGGTTTTGGAGAATCTTCAATTTTTCGCGAAGGCATCGCGTATTGAGCTCGAAGCGGTGGAGTCTGCTCTTGATCGTCTTGGTGTTTCTGCGCGTTTGCACAACGTGGTCGTGGGCCGGCTTTCGGCGGGTCAACGGCGGCGGGTGGCGCTGGCCGAGGTGGCTCTTCGTCGACCTGAGTTGTGGTTGCTCGATGAGCCTCACGCTGGGCTTGATCAAGGGGGTCGAGACCTTGTCGACGGGCTCGTTTCGGAAGCGGCGGCCGACGGTGCCACCGTGCTGGTAGCGTCCCACGAACTTGATCGCACGCTTGATCTAGCCACGCGCCGCGTCACGGTTGTTGGCGGAACTATCACCACCGATGTGGTTGACACGGCGAGCGCGGCCGACGCGCCCAGTGTGAAGAGCAAACGGGAGCGTTGATGTTTGCTGACATCTGGCTTGTGACCAACAAGGATCTTCGAATCGAATGGCGTTCACGCGTCACTTTGAGCCAGGTCGTGCCGTTTGCACTAACTGTTCTTGTGCTTTTCGGATTTGCTCTGGATGCCAACCGTGGAGTCCTCACCGCAGCCACTTCGGGCCTGTTCTGGTTGACGGTCTTGTTTGTGACAGTCGTTGCTGTTCAGCGATCGACCGCCATTGAGACAGCCGATGGGGCCCGCCGCGCATTGTTGCTCTCAGGCATTGAACCCTCGGCAGTATTTGCCGGAAAGGCTCTGGCGATAGCCGTGCAGATTCTTGGAGTTGAGGTTCTTATGGTGGGTGGAGTGTTGGTGTTCTACGGCGCCACCGTTGAGTCGCTGCCGCTGTTACTTGCTACCTGCGCGGTGGCAACCTTTGGGATCGCCGCGAGCGGCACGCTTCTCGGCGCGCTGGTGGCTGGTGTCAAGGCCCGCGAGACGGTGTTGCCAATCTTGCTTCTGCCGGTGCTGGCCCCTGTACTGATCGCTGCTTCGAGAGCATTCGACGATGCACTCGGAGTCCTCGCCGTCGATGGCTGGGCCTGGCTTGGGTTATTGGCCGGTTTCGGGGTAGTCAATGCTCTGTTGGGAACGTTGGCATACGGCCCTTTGTTGGAGGAGACATGAGCGCTTGGAGGCGATATGAGCACTGACGCTGTCAGTACGGGGAGCCGAACCACGCGCCTCTTGGGTTTTGTGGTGCTCGTTGGCGTATTGGCCTTGATCCTGCTCGGTTTCTTCGGAGCGCCCGAAGATGATGAGCAAAGGGACGCGGTGCGCATGATTTTTGTTCACGTTCCGTCGGCCTTCCTTACTTATGCGGCTTTTGTCACCACCGCGATCGGTTCGGTGATGTGGTTGTGGAAGCGTTCGCGCTGGTGGGACATTGTTGCTCACTCGGCTGCAGAGATCGGAGTGATCTTCTGCGGTTTAATGTTGTTTACCGGCTCAGTTTGGGGTCGCCCGACCTGGAACACTTACTGGGATTGGGGTGATGTGAGGGTCGTCACCACCTTGATCCTCTTTTTGATGATGATCGGTTACCTGGCTCTTCGATCGGCGGGGGGCGACGAGAACGCTGTAGCCACCCGTGCTGCCGTGGTGGGTTTGTTGGCGGCGGTCAACTTGCCGATTGTCAATCGATCAGTGGAGTGGTGGGCTAATCGCACGCTGCATCAGAAATCGTCTCTGACAGACGGCAACCTTGAGGACCTCACCTTGTTTACGCTTGTCGTTGGGATCGTCGTCTGGGCCTTATTTTTTGTGTGGGCGATGATTCATCGCTTCCGGATAGGTTGGCTGGAGCATCAACTCAGAGCCATTGATTTGGAAACGGCACTGATTCAACGCCGGGCTGAAGTGGCGACCGAATCAAGCGGGGAGGCAAGCCTGTGACTCATCTCGGGTACTTGCTTGTGGGCTGGGGTGTCAGCCTTGGTTGTGGAGTGTTGTACGCGACGCGTCTGGTGCTTCGGGGTCGGGCGCTGTCGGCCAGAGTCCCAGCCGGCCAACGCCGATGGATGACCAGCGATGGCAAGGCTGGTTCCACTGCGACATCAGCCGCGCCCAACGAAGAGGCGCCTCTGTGACCGGGGAGCTCACTCCTCGAGCGGCGAGGCCCCTGCGTGCTCGTAAGGCACCGTGGGTAGCTCTGGTGGTTGCTCTGGCTGTTGCGGGGGCCGTGGCACTGCTGATCTTCAATCTTGTTGAAGGTTCGCTGTATTTTTACAATGCCGATGAAGCGGTTGAGGAGCGCGCAGACATCGGCGACAAGCGCTTTACGCTGCAGGGTGCCCCGATCGGCTGTTCGATAGTGGAGGGTTTCCGCGGCAACGAACCGGTGGTTGCCTTCAGTTTGTCTTTCGGTGGCGCGGCGGTCGACGTTGTGCATCATGGAGACCCTGCTGAGTTGTTCCAGCCGGATGTGCCGGTGGTGCTCGACGGCGTTTGGGTCGAGCAAACACCACAGGTCGAGGGTTTTGCGGGCATAGCAAGCGACGGCTGGCATTTCTCATCGGATCGCATGCGCGTCAAGCACGACAACGACTACATCAACGACGAAGAATACGACGAGCGGTTGACCCTCAGTGATGCAGGTGCGGATTCAACCGAGGTGGTCTGCGAGGCGTGAGCAACGCCACCCTAGGTGCGCTTCTTGTTGCCCTGGGAGCGGCGGGCGCGTTGGCCGGCATAGGTGTTGTGGTCCTCGGCTTGCTTGGTCGACGGCACGGCTGGTGGCGTGATTCAGCCATGCTGGTTGGGTTGATGATGGCCGCGGCGGCCGGTGCCTTCCTGGTCATGGAGCGGGCCTTGATAACCCGCGACTTCACAGTTTCGTTTGTGGCACAGCATGGCTCGTCGCGTACCCCGGCGGTGTTCAACGTAGCTACCTTGTGGTCTGCGCTGGAGGGTTCGATCCTGCTGTGGACTCTGGTTCTTTGCGGCTACGTCGTGGCGGTTGCGATCAAGTTCCGTAAGCGCCGCGATGATCCGATGATGGCCTGGGTCATGCTGACTTTGTTTGTCGTGTGCGGGTTCTTCTTTCTGCTGATGGTCGGGCCGGCCAGGCCGTTTGTCTCGTTTGACCCGCAGCCTTTCGCCAACGGGCAACCCTTCGACGGGCCCGGCCCCAACCCGCTGCTGCAAAACCACATTCTGATGGCGTTTCATCCGCCAATCCTTTATCTCGGCTATGTGGGGTTCACGGTTCCTTTCGCTTTCGCCATCGGAGCTTTGGTCACCGGCAGAGTGGGGGAGGGCTGGTTGCTTGCCACGCGGCGTTGGACGGTTATGGCCTGGGGTTTGTTGACGCTGGGAGTCATGCTCGGCGCTTGGTGGAGTTACGAGACTCTCGGATGGGGTGGCTACTGGGGGTGGGATCCGGTGGAGAACGTCTCGTTGCTTCCGTGGCTCACCGGCACTGCGTTTATTCATTCGGTGATGGTGCAGGAGCGACGGGGGATGTTGCGGGTGTGGAACTTGTCACTGGTCATTGCGACTTTCTCGCTCACAATTCTGGGCACGTTCATCACCCGTTCTGGTGTACTCGAATCGGTGCACGCGTTTGTGGAATCGGGTATCGGACCGTGGTTTCTCACCTTCTTCGGGCTGATCGTGGTGGTTTCGCTGGGCCTGATCGCCTGGCGGGGTGACGAACTCCGCGCGCCGGGGCAGATTGATTCGCCGCTGTCTCGAGAAGGCGCGTTCTTGATGAACAATGTGGTTTTTGCGGCGTTTGCTTTTGTGGTGTTGCTGGGGACGATCTTTCCTTTGATCGTTGAGGCCTTTGATGGTCGTACTCTCACTGTGGGCAGCCCCTACTTCGAACGAATGACCATGCCGATCGGTTTCGTGCTGCTGTTCTTGATGGCTATGGCGCCGGTGTTGCCGTGGCGTAAGGCCTCGGCCGGTGTTTTGAGTGAGCGGCTTATCTGGCCTGCTTGGGCGGGTGTTGGGGCGATCTTTCTGAGCGTTTTGGTTGGGGCTCGTGGCTGGGCGCCCTTGCTCGCGTTCGGCCTTGGGGGTTTTGCCGGTGGAGCTGCTGTTCGTCAGCTCGTTTTGGCTACCCGACGGCAGGGCTGGCGTGGTCTGATAGGCCGTACCAACGGGGGCATGATCGTTCATCTCGGCGTGGTTTTGATTGCGGTCGCGTTGGCTGCCAGCAACGCCTATGTGCGTCAGGAGACATTCCAGTTGACTCCGGGTGAAACGGCGGAGTTGTCTGGTCACACGTTCACCTTTCTGGGCACTGAAGTGGTTGAGTTTCCAAACAGGGTGGAACGTCAGGCCGCGGTGCGGGTTGACGGTGAGCAGGTGTACGAACCGGCGATTGCCATCTACGACTTCGCAGGTCGCCTGATTGGCATTCCGTCGGTTCGATCCACCCTGAGAGATGATGTGGCTCTGTCGATCGGGGAGATGTCCGATGATGGCCAGACCATCTTCTTGCGGGTGACGATTCAGCCGCTGATCGTGTGGTTGTGGATCGGCGGGTTTGTCATGGCCGCCGGCACGCTGCTGGCGGTTGTCCCGGGTAACCGTCGATCACCGACTGCTCCGGTCTCAGCCCCAGTGAACGCGCTCCAAAAGAGTGGGAAGCAGTGAGTGCAGTGAGCGCTGAGACTCCAAGGCGTGCGGTATGGATCGTCGCTCCTGTTGCGGTGGTGATGATGCTGTTGTTCTTGTTGTTCGCAACTCGCGACCCGGGGACTACCAGCGATAGTGCAGTGATTGGGAAAGGCCAGTTGGCACCAGCGATCATCGGTCCGACGATCGCTGGTGGCGAGTTCGACCTAGATGATCAGCGCGGCCGTTTCGTGGTGATCAACTTCTTCTCGACGACATGTGTGCCCTGTATCCGCGAACACCCGGAACTGGTTAGTTTCCATGAGGCTTATGCGCCGACTGGGTTTGCCGAGGTCGTGTCGGTGGCCTTCGACGACAGCGCTACCAATGTGGCTGCGTTCTTTGAATCCAACGGCGGAGATTGGCCGGTTATCGCCCGCGACACAGGCTCGATTGCTGTGGCTTACGGTGTTCCGCTGGTGCCTGAGAGTGTCATTGTCGCCGACAACGGCGAGGTCATCGACAAGCTGATCGGCGGAGTCACGCGGGCACAGATCGAGAATGTGATCGGCGCCTACATCGAGGAGTCCGAAGCATGACCCGCGGCCCCGGCTCGGCGCTGAGCAAGGGGATCACTCGCCGCTTGTTGGCCTGGTTGGGCGTTGTGGTGATCGGTGGTTCGGCGTTTCTTTTCGGCGCCGTCGATGAGGGTCCTCCCCGCACCGACGCGGACCGCGTCTATTCCTTGGCGCAGAACTTTGGCTGCCCTGTGTGCGATGGGCAATCGGTGGCCGAATCCGACACGGTCGTGGCCCGCAATATTCGCCAACAGATTGCTCGTCGGGTAGACGAGGGCCGTAATGACGAAACCATCATTGCCGAGCTCGAAGCCGCATTCCCCGGCAACGATTACACGCCGGCGGCCTCCGGGTTGTCGAGTTTGGTGTGGATTCTCCCTGTCGTTGCCGGCGCCGGCGCGCTCGCCGGCCTCGTTGTGGTCTTCAGGCGTTGGCGACGCGAAATCGACGCTGGAGCTACCCCTGCCGACGAACGTCTAGTCGCAGAATTCCTGAGCGAAACCGACACCACCAGCGCTGAAACCGATTCCCGTTCGACAGGCGGCTCTGCCGATCCGATACTGCCCGATCCGATACTGCCTGATCCGACGCAGGCTGATCCGGTACAGCCTGATCCGGTCCAGCCCGATCCGGTACAGCCTGATCCGGTCCCAGCCCGATCCGGTTCCAGTTCCGATCCGGTGCAGCCTGATTCGGTTCCAGCTCGATCCGGTTCCAGTTCCGATCCGGTGCAGCCTGATTCGGTTCCAGCTCGATCCGGTTCCAGCTCCGGTCCGATACCGATACTGCCTGATCCGGTACCGCCTGATTTGGTTCAGTCCGATCCGGTACCGCCTGATTTGGTTCAGTCCGATCCGGTACCGCCTGATTTGGTTCAGTCCGATCCGGTACCGCCCGATCTGGTTCAGTCCGATCCGGTACCGCCTGATTTGGTCAAGTCCGATCCGGCGGAGCCTGATCCGGTCCAGCTTGATCCGGTACAGCCTGATCCGGTACAGCCTGATGAGCGGGGCGATGGCTGAGAGCCGGGAAGCCGCCATGGAACGGGAGCGGGATTTCCTGTTGGGGTCGCTCACCGATCTTGAAACGGAACGCGAGGCGGGTGACCTCGACGCAGATGACTTCGTTGAACTGAGATCGCATTACGTTGCCCGCGCCGCCGACACCATCCGTGTGCTCGACGGAAGTGTCGAGGCCAGCGTCCGAACCGAGCGGCGTTGGGTCGGGGTCGCGCTCTGGGTCCTGGGTATAGGGCTGTTGGCAACTGTCGCGGGGGTCGTGTTGGCCGATTTCTCGGGCAGTCGCGGGGCCAACGATCAGATCACCGGCAATATTCGTGAGTCCGTGCGCTCCCGGCTTTTTGACGCTCGTGAGGCGATGGGCGATCAGGATCTTGACCGGGCAATAGAGATCTATGACGACGTGCTGACTGATGAGCCTTCAAACGCCGAGGCGCTGACTTACCGCGGCTGGCTCACAAATCTGGCTGGTGACCCTGTAGTGGCCCGTGACTTCGTCGAAGAAGCGGTTGCAGCTGATCCGAGCTTTCCCGACGCTCGGGTGTTTGCGGCTTCGTTGACGTTGGCGGCGGGAGAACCGCTGGTCGCCAGCGGTCATCTCGACGCCTTGGACCGGATCGACAGTCCCGCATTCATCTACCAGCTGGTTGAGGCGCAACAACTTGATCTGAGAGTTGCAGAAGCGGCGGGGCCGGCAGCGGTTTCGCTAGTTGCGCCAGTGCTCGAAGGCGCCGCTTACGACCTCGCTGAGATTCCGGTGCGCCATATGGCCCGCGCGGCCGATCATCTGGCCGCGACTGGTCGAATTGATGATGGCTTAGCGCTGTTCAACGCAATGCTCTCGAGTGCGGGGGATGATCCCGACGTGTTGGTCGCGTTGGCGTGGTTTCTTGCTCGCGCCTCGGTCGGAGTTGAAGCGGGCATGACCACCGCGGGTTCCTACCTGGACGCGGTCATTGAAGCAGAACCGACCCGTCCCGACGCCTTGGTTTACCGCGCTCTGGTGCGTTTCCAGCTTGAAGACCTCGAGGGCGCCGCGACTGATCTCGATGCTTACGACGCTTTAGAAGTGGTGCGACGCGACCTGGATCGACTACTCGCGCAGACCGAACTGCGTGACGTGCTCGTTTAGTGCTGGGGTTACCCTGCTTCTGACCCTATGAATCGCTTGCGAAACCTCGACCTTGGCCGCGTGGCGATCTTGCTGCTGGTGGTGATCGGCACGGTAACGCTGCTGACCAGGAACCAGTGGGACTGGTTTTTCGGCTCTGATGAACCCCAGACACAAGATGTCGTCGCTGAGCAGATTGACATAGACGAAGTTGATCCGGTCACTGAGCGTCTGTATCGGATCAGTCCCGACAATGGTTCTGAAGTCAGCTATCGGGTGACGGAGCGACTTGCCGGTGTTTCTCGTGTGGCTGTGGGTACGTCAACTGTTGTGGCGGGTGACGTAAAGATCAATCTCGTAGACCCGAACCTCTCGGAGGTGGGCGAGATCGTCGTCAACGTCGAGATGTTCGAATCGGATTCGAACTTGCGCGACAAGCGAATCCGCCACGATTTTCTGGAGTCGACTCACTGGCCTTTCGCCCGTTTCGTGCCGACATCGATGGAGGGTCTTGATGCGGTCTTCGCAGATGGCAACAGCTATGAGGTTTCGATCACTGGTGAGTTGACCGTCAAGGAGATGACGCTTGAGCAGACTTTCAACGGAACTGTCACGGTAGGCCCCGATCAGATCACGGCGTTGATGACGGCGACGGTGTTGAGCAGCAGCTACGACGTTGGTCCCATCAATATCGCCCGGCTCACCCACACCAGTGACGAAGTCGAGTTGGTCTTTGGACTGGTTGCGGACCGAGTGGAAATCGATCCCGGCACTCGAGTGGATCTGCATCGTGAACTCCCTGCGGTCGAGATTGCTTCTGGTGCCTTCGCCTCACATGTCCAGCCGATTCTTGAAACCAAGTGTGTGTCGTGCCACACCACGGGGGGACCGGGTTGGAGCACACTGGCCTTCGACACTGCGGGTCAGGCAGCTGAAGTTGCCGAGGACATTGCGCTGGTCACTGAGATTCGTTTCATGCCTCCCTGGTTGCCTTCGGATCTGGGTCCGGCCTTCGAGCATGACTGGTCGCTCAGCGATGAGGAGATCACCGTGATCAGAGACTGGGCGAAAGCCGGTGGCGGTCTCGATGTCGCAGTTGACACTCCCTTGCTAGCGCGGGTTCAGGTGGTTCTGCCGATTGAAGAAGATCAGAAGATCTCGCCTCGTGACGGCCTTTACTCGGGTTACTCCCATGCCGATGGCACCCCGGTCAAGGCCGACGATTATCGTTGTCAGGTTCATGAGGTGGCCGACCCGGAAGGTGATGGCACCTGGGTTAAGGGATTTGAATTCCGACCCGACCAGACCTCTGTGGTACACCACGCGATTGTCTATCGTGTGCCTGCGTCCGCGGCCGGGGAAGTGAAAGCGAAGATTGCAGCCGAGGATCAGATTGAAGCCGATTCCGGTTTCTCAGATGAACCGGGTTGGACCTGCTTCGGCTTGTCGGGTTTGTCGGCCGAAGGGGTTTATTCGATCCAGGGCTGGGCACCGGGGCAGTCGCCGACCATTTATCCCGACGGCTACGGAATCTATCTGTACGCCGGCGACATGATCGTCAACCAGATTCATTATCACTACGACCACGACACACCAGCTGACGGTTCTTGGATCATCCTCGACACTGCCACTCCGGCTGAGATTTCTGCAGGTATTACCCACATCACCGGTTCCACGTATCTGACTCCTGCTGAGGTGCCTTGTACGCCTGAGGAAATGGCTGTTGCGGAGGAGCGGGCTGAGACCATCGACGGCTACGCGAATCTGTGTATTCGGGAGAACGTGCTGAAAGAAATCGGCGAGAAGTACGACCTTTTTGCCACCTTTATTCCTGATGCCCTGCTGCGAGGTTGTCGGGGAACAGTCGACGACTACGACGATCTTGATGGCTCGGTCGGCTACAGCTCGTGTGATATGAGAGTTCGGGACACCGGAACGATCAACACCGTGCTCGGGCACATGCACGAGTTCGGCGCGGCTTACCGAATGACCCTCAACCCCGATACCGCCGAAGAGCGAATCTTACTCGACATCCCTGTTTGGGATTTTGAGTGGCAGCTCAATTACGCCCCGGTAGAAGACATCCGCATTGATCGGTCTGACACGGTGCGGTTTGAGTGTTGGTGGGATCGCTCCCTCAAGTTCATGCCGGAGCCCCGCTACATCACCTGGAACGAGGGAACGGTCGACGAGATGTGCTTCTCGTCGATCTCAGTTTTGCCCGACTAGGGCCGCTGTACTGCCGACGACTCAACTGCCGCTGCCACCACACGCCGACAGCCTCACTCCAACTGACAACTAGCGACCGGATCAACCGTTCCTGTCTTGGCTGGCCTTGGCGTTACCTGCACCCTGATTTTGATCCCGAATCGAGTCACCCTCCCAAGCAGTCACTCTCTGAGGGCTTGGTTCCCGCGCCACTGGTTGCTCTGCGTTGTTCGGTCCGGCGTTGTTCGGTCCGGCGTTGTTCGGTCCGGGTTCCCGATCCAGGTTGTTCGGTTCGGTTTGTTCGGTCCGGTTTGCGCTGGGTCGTTTGGCCGGTTTGTTCGGTCCGGGTTCCCGATCCGAGTTGTTCGGTCCGGGTTCCCGGTCCAGGTTGTTCGGTCTGGTTTGATCGGTCCGGGTTGATCGGGTTCCCGGTTCAGGTTGTTCGGTCTGGTTTGGTCGGTCCGGGTTGTTCGGTCCGGTTTGCGCTGGGGTGATCGGTCTGGGTCGTTCGGTTCGGGTTTGGTCGGTCCGGGTTGTTCGGTCCGGTTTGCGCTGGGGTGATCGGTCTGGGTCGTTCGGTTCGGGTTGGTCGGTCCGGGTTGCGCTGCGTTTCTGGGTCCGGGTTCCCGGTCCAGGTTGGTCGGTCCTGGTTGATCGGTTCGGGTTGTCGGTCCGGTTTGGTGCTGTGTTTCTCGGTCCTGGTTGATCGGTTCGGGTTGTCGGTCCGGTTTGGTGCTGTGTTTCTCGGTCCTGGTTGATCGGTTCGGGTTGTCGGTCCGGTTTGGTGCTGTGTTTCTCGGTCCTGGTTGATCGGTTCGGGTTGTCGGTCCGGTTTGGTGCTGTGTTTCTCGGTCCTGGTTGATCGGTTCGGGTTGTCGGTCCGGTTTGGTGCTGCGTTTCTCGGTCCTGGTTGATCGGTTCGGGTTGTCGGTCCGGCTTGCGCAGGTTGGTCGGTCCTGCTTGATCGGTCCGGCTTAGTGCTGGGGTGATCGATTTGGATTGGGTGCCGTTTCTGTGACGGCGTTGGGTTGGTTGGGTTGGGGGGTTTGAGGTGGTATTTGCCGGTTTCGGGGTGTTGATAGACCTGCCAGCCGTGTTCGTGGATTTTGTGGTGGCAGTCATCGCATACCAACACCAGATTGTCTACGTCGGTGGGTCCGTCCTTAGACCACCAAATAATGTGATGAGCTCGGCACCACAACGGGTTCGCTTTACAGCCGATGCAGTGTTGGTCTCGTGCGATCAACGCAACCCGTTGAGCTTCACTAGCGGTCCGCAACCGGCGCCCCAACCACATCTGTTGGGCTTTGGTGTCGAAGATCGAAGGCAACAAGTTGGCTTCAAGCGCCAAGCGATGCAACTCAACAATCGGTATCGCTGAACCATCCGCTAAGCGGGGGTTGTCTAGTTGCTGTTTGATCACATCGAAATCAGCGATCACCAACAAATCAGTACCCGCAGACTTCCCGTCACCAGCGGGTTCACAAATCAACTCAGCGAGCGCGTCGGCCATCCGTTGCTGGGGCGTACGTCGGGCTTTGGGGTCTTCGCGATGCCAGAGCTTTCGTTCTTTAGCAGTCAACGCGGTTGCGATACGAGCGCCGGTGATCTGATCAAACTCACCAGACAGCACAAACATGCCAGAATCAGGCGACTCGAAGATCCTGGCTTTACGGTTCTTACGCTGACGATCCAACAAGGCCTGACCGTCATCGTCAGCTAAGTCTTGTTGATGACGTTTCACAGTCCGCGCGAACTCATCAAAAGGTTCGGTGTTGGCTGCTTTGACAAGCAACGCCTCATCAACGTCGCTTTCACCCGACGCACGAGCAATTAACCGGGCGTGACCCGGAGGTATCTCACCCGATGCCAACGCTTCGCTAGTCGCGGGCAACTTCGCCAACCGAGCCGCTGACTCAACATCACGTTTGGCCTCACGCTTTGATGCCTGCAACTCGTCACGAACGACCCGCTGCGCCTCTGAGGCGCTGTGACGCCGACTGACCTCGGCCAACACCTGAGCCTTCATCGCCACCAACTGTGACTCAGCACGACCTAACACCTTCAAACGCAACGACAACCCCTCATCACACAGCCCCGCCACATCCACCAACTCAACATGAACTATCCCGCCACCAGCCGAGTTACGACTGGCCGTGTTGCGATTCGCTGTGTTGGTGCCACTGGCCGAGTTGCGATTGGTTGTGTCGGCGCCGCCAGCCGTGTTGCGACTAGCCGTGTTGCGATTGGTTGTGTCGGCGCCACCAGCCGTGTCGCCACGACCGGCTGTATCGGCGCCAGCGGCAGTGTCTAGGAGGTCTGGGATGGGGGCCGATTCCATGGATGTAACCCTACCAACCCCCTGTGACAATGGCTATAATATCATGAAATATATAGATATTTTAATTCATTACATTCGATGGAATGTGGTATATCAGTGAATGGTCAAGCAAGCGCCGTCCACCATTGCCAGCCCACCCGCATCACACGCCAACAGTCTCACGCGAACTGGCCGCTAGTCGGCCTTGTTCAGGCGGGTCTGGGGTTCAGGCGGGTGGGCGGTTCAGGCGGGTCTGGGGTTCAGGCGGGTGGGCGGTTCAGGAGGGTCTGGGGTTCAGGCGGGTGGACGGTTCAGGCGACCCCTTGGTTCAGGCGGCCCCTTGGTTCAGGCGGGTCTGGGGTTCAGGCGGCCCCTTGGTTCAGGCGGGTCTGGGGTTCAGGCGGCCCCTTGGTTCAGGCGGTTCAGGCCTGCCCGAAAGAAATCGAGGGCGGTCTGCACGGCGTTGTCGGTTCCCACGAGCGCGGCGTAGGGGAGTGAGGCACCGTTGAAGCTGGTCTCGTTCCAGTAGGGGTCGGCGCGGTCCACATCGCCCCAGGCACCCACATACAGGTAGGGCTCGTCGTGAGCGTCGTCGCCGGGGGAACAGCCATAGGTGGCACGCCGGCCCAGTTCGGCGCTGCCGATTGCGGCGGCGGGGTCCAAGTGACCGGGCCAGAGCTGGGTACGTTCGGCATCGACGGCACCGGGTGTGACCCGCAATTCCTCGAGCACAGCCCAAGAGAATCCGAACCAATCGCCCAGGAACGCGCCGGTCTCGGCGGTGGTCTCAAGGTCCGAATCGATGTCACCCAGAGGTGGAGAATCGTGCTCGGCTGCTGCGGTGCCGGGCTGTACCCCGACGAATTCGCCGGCGGCTCGAAGGCTGGTGATGGCGCTGTGCCTCACCGATGCACCCTGTTGCACGACTAGCAGGCCGTCCTGCACCCGGACCTGCTGGTCGTCACCAAAGAATGGGGTGCCGAAGCCACCTCTTGTGTAGCGCAGTCCGAACTTGGTGTTGGCGCAGCGACGGGCCTCGGCGACGATGGCGTAGGCGAGCCGATGGAAGGCGTTGCGAGCCTCCGGGTAACCGGCGGGCACCGGGTTCAGTGGCCGATAGGCGGCCAGCCAGCGTTCGGTTGCCCAGCCGGACAGCTCGGGGCGTTCGCCAACCACCTCGACCCAAGTGCGGTCAGCCGCGCTGGTGGGACCAACGGTGGTAGCTGCACCTGGGGGGACCGCCGCAGGATCATCCGCGAAGAACGGCTCGTTGTGGTTGGCCGGAGGTGACGGCTCCAACACGAGAGCGGTGACGCCGTCGCCGAGTTTGGCGTTGGCTTCAACGGTTGGGTTGTGGTGTCGGATTGTCATGCGTGTGGTCCTTTCGCAATGCTGGCGCGGTCGGCTAGGGCTTCGCTGTGTAGATCCCCTCGGTGATGACGCCGTTGTCGACTCTGAGTTCCCACACGCTGGCCTTGGCGCAGCCGCGGTCACCGGTCACTTCGAGACCTGAGCGCAGCAGCCGATTGAGAACCCCGGGTATGACATCCCCGTGGCTGGACAGTATGAGGTCATCGGGCGCTGCAGCTTCTTCGAGGATCAATTCCAGAAGGTGCTTCGAGCCTGCTCCTTCGTAGAGTTCGGCACGGATTTGGACATCCAGAGAGTGAGCGGAAGCCACCGGCTCAACGGTTTGCGCGCAACGGGTTGCGGGCGACGACCAGACGGCCCGAACAGTGGAGTCAGCGAAGAAGTCGGCGATTCGCAGCGCTTGTTCGCGGCCCCGTTCGTCGAGCGGGCGTTCTAGGTCGGTGAGGTGCCATCGGCTGCGATCCCCGGCAGAGGCATGGCGAACGAGAAAAATACTCACTAACCCGAAAGCTTAGCCTGGATCCACCGGTGTGGTGAGGTGTTGGGGGTTGGCGCGTCCACCAGAAAGGCCTCCTGACATGGGAGAATGCTGTTAACGACAACGGTCATTCTGGCCATGTGAGGAGGCACTTCCTGTGAGCAGCATATCTGGTGGGATTGATGGGGTGGAGGTTCGTTTTGATGAGGGGTCTTTGGTGGGGGATGCGGGTTTGTTGTTGGCGGGCACGGTGATGGATCGTCTGGGGCTCGAGGCGATGCTTGATGAGGTGGTGCGCCCGCCGGGGTCGGGGCGGGGGTCGGGGGCCAAGGCGTTGTCGTTGGTGGCGTCGATGCTTGTGGGGGGTTCGTTTATCGACGACGCGGACAGGTTGCGGGCCGGGTCAACAGCTCAGGTGCTGCCGTTTAGGCCGGTGGCGCCGTCGACTCTGGGAACGTGGTTGCGGTCGTTCACTTTCGGGCATCTGCGTCAGTTCGACCGCGCCAACGAGTTGGCGCTTGGCCGGGCGTGGTCTTTGGGTGCGGCGCCGGCTGTTAAAGAGATGACGCTGGATTTGGATTCCACGGTGTGTGAGGTCCACGGTCGCGACAAACATGGCACCGCTTATGGCCACACCAAGGTTCTGGGTTATCACCCGTTGGTGGCGGTGCGCGACGACACCGGCGAGTTCATTCATTCCCGTATGCGGTCGGGTTCGTCTCAGCGCGGTCACGGGCGGTTCGTGTCTGAGACCCTGGCCCGGTTGCGTCGCTTAGCACCCGACGCGGAAGTCACCGTGCGCGCCGACGCCGGGTTCTTCTCCTATGAGTTGTTGGACCTCATCGAGACCCACAAGGCGTTCTGGTCGTTCACGATCCCCCAAAACGCCATGGTCAAAACAGCTATAGCAGCCATAGACGACAAAGCCTGGAAGCCCATCGCCTACACCCGCGGCGGCCAAGCCCAGGTCGCTGAGACCACCATCAAAACCGGGCCCCGATCCCGCAGCGCCGAACCCCGCGAACTACGGCTTGTGGTGCGACGTACCCGCCTCACCGGCTCCCAAGCCGAACTGTGGCCCGACTGGCGCCACCACTGCTTGGTCACCAACCGAACCGACCTCGACACCGAAACCGCCGACACCTACCACCGAGCCCACGCCCGAGTCGAACTCGCCATCAAAGACCTCAAAGACAACGGACTAGCCCACTGCCCCTCAGGGAACTTCTTCGCCAACGGCGCCTGGTTGGCCTGCGCCACGCTCGCACACAACCTCGCCCGCTGGACAGCCCGCCTCGGCCACACCCAACACCCCAAACACCTCACCGTCGCGGCCACCGTCCGCAACCGGCTCCTGTCGCTGCCCGGCCGGCTCGTCAACCACTCAGGCCGCCACATCCTACGCCTGCCCCTCAACTGGCCCTGGAAACACACCTTCACCACAGCGCACCAACACCTACACAACCTGCCCCTGCTCATCTAAACACCCACCCCCCGGGGGCCGGCACCCCCAGCACACACCCCAACGCCACCAACCCAACCCAACCCCCAACCCCGACCCTGCACGCCCCAACACACCAAACCCGGCGTGAAACCCCCCGCCCGACCCCAACCCGCCACCAGCCCGCGAATCCCGCGCTCACCAAAGGCCAATCGGTGGATTCAGGCTTAGGTCGCGCGCAATGCAACCTTGCTTGCAACATTTTGTCGCAGGTTGCGCAACATTCGGCACCTTTGGTGCATCGTTGGTGGTGATGGATGAGCATGAGCGCCGTAGTGGCGCGCTTTGGTCGGTGGTTCCTGATGATTGTGCGATTTTGTTTGAGCGTGAGCATGTGCCGATGTTGCGATTGGCGACTCTGCTGGTGGGTTCCGCGGAAGTTGGTGAGGACATAGTGCAAGATGCTTTCGCGTCGGTTGTTGAGCGTTGGGAGTCGCTGGACAATCCGGGTGGGTATCTGCGTACTTGTGTGGTGAATGGGTCTCGGATGGTGCTTCGTCGGCGGGGTGTCGAACAGCGGGTGGCGCAGGAACGCTCGCCGCTGGCGGTTGAGCAGCCGATGACTCTGCTGGAGTTGCGCGATGCTCTAGGGCGTCTGGGTGAGCGGCAGCGGGCGGTGGTTGTGCTGCGTTATTTCGCCGATCTGCCGGATGTGGAGATTGCTGAGGTTTTGGATTGCAGGCCGTCGACGGTGCGCTCCTTGGTGCGTCGGGCTTTACGGGTATTGCGAAAGGAGCTGGAATGAGTTCGATCGAGAAGCGGTTGCGTGATGAGTTGGGAGAGCTTGCATCGTGGTTGATCGACAGGCGTGCCGAGTCCAGCTCTGTCGAGCAAGCTGATTCTGGCAGTGATTCGATACCTCGTGATTCTGGTGCTGATTCGATACCTCGGCTGGATTTGGACGCCGACACGGTGCGCTCGGGCGGTCGGGGCCGTTTGGTCAGGATCGCCGCGGTGTTGGTGTTGATTGTTGGGCTGGTCGGTGCCAGCGGTCTACTCAGCGAAGATGCCCCTTCGGTGGTGACCGTGCCCGCGGACCCTGCCACCCAAACCCCGACCACTAGGGTGCCGACCACCAGTGTCTCCCCCACCACAACTGTTGATGACCTCAGTACCGATGACGCGGGCGACGAATCGTCGATAGTGGACCTTGCGCCTGAGGTGGAATTTGCGCCCGAGGCGGACCTTGCGCCTGAGGTGGAACTTGACGTGCCACCGAGTGAGGCTTTCGACGAGACAAGCACAGGAGCGGAAGAATGGCGGTCTATTCCGTGGTTGGTTCCTTGGGGCGATGGCTTCTTACGGATCGGTTACTTGAACACGAGCGAGGAGGGTCCTACCGAACGGAACTTGTTCGCCCAGACCTCAGACGATGGTCTCAATTGGGGGCAGCCGTTCCAGTTGAACCTTCCTCGAGAGCATTTTGGGGCCTTTGAAACAGATATCGAGTTACAGGCAATCACTTCCCCCTCGATGATCAGATCGAACGGAGAACATCTGGTTATACTCTCGCAGTGGCCTAGTGATTACCTGATATCTGAACGGACTAGCCCTGGGCATGACCTGCGATCCGCTCCTGTTAGCGTACATATCGAGCAAAGAGTATTCATTTCTGTCACAGATGATCTCGATAGTTGGAACCTCTACGAGTACTCTCTGCCACCACCTGATGGTATTCATGGATCTTTAGGCAACAATGTCGTTGTTCAAGACCTCATTGTCTCTAATGAGGGATGGATGATGCAAGTTTCAACGCTGACCTATATGGATATAGGTTTGTTGGTGCCCACTGAAATTCAAGAATCTGCCAAAGAAATCAGGTGGATTAGATACGAGGATGGTGAGTATGTAGATACTGATGGCTTGCTTGTTGAATGGAGTACTGAGGATGCTAATTCAGAATTGGTTGAGACTCACAGAAGGTATTTTACATGGGAAGAGTTAGGCATTACCAGGGACATATATAGTGATTATGGTTCCATAGCCAATAAACCTTATCATCCTGAGTGGCGTTATTCGAGTTCGGTGCTTGTTGGCAGATGGGGAGAAGAAGCAATTAGAGCAGAACTGCCCGAGCGAGGAATTTGTTGCGATATCGTCGCTACTGACGGAGGTTATTTCGGCATCCTGAATCCTAGACATCCAGGCCATGAGCCAGGCTACGCCCCAGGTATATACGGTTGGGGATCTATGATATTTTCTCCAGATGGCTTGACATGGCAGCGTATAGACGCGCCTGTTGATGGACTGTTTCAGAGTTCAGAGGATTGCAACATGGTATGGGTACCCTCGATTCACGCTGTTGAAGGTGGTCTTGTGATGTCTGGTCCTGAATCATGGAAAAGACCTTGTGGTTGCAGTAGTGAACGATTTCAATCGGAATTGGTCTTTGTTGGTGATGATAGAGGGTTGAACTGGGAACCACAGAATATCTCTGATAACCCCTGCCATGAAAGCTATAACATCGTCAGGAGCGAAAGAAATGTCAGGAGTGCAGGAAAAGGGGTGCTCATGGATATTTATGTACCGTTGGATTATTCGGAGAAGCCGGAAACCTGGTCGGACCGCTATCACAGCACGGTCGTGTCGATTGATGGTAAGAATTGGTTCACGTTCTATGAGGAGTCTGACCCTGGCTGGTGGTCATCAGTGGCGTTCAATGGGAATGTCGCGGTGCGGGTTGACGCCGCTGGCAACTCCTTCAGGTATGAGTTGCAATAAGTCGTGCTCGGTCAGAGGGTCACGTGGGTGACGCAGATGTCGTCGCCTTGGGGTTTGGAGGAAGCGGTGGAGGCGTCAGCCGGGCCGTAGAGATGGCTGAGCATTCCCTGGACCATGCCTCGGTCGACCGCGCAGATAACGGGATGTTCCACCACCGCATCGCCGAAGGGGCAGTTCTGGGCGACGATCTGGTACTTGTCGTCCTCGGCGCGTTCGGCTCTAGCTGCAAACCCGTGAGCTGACAAAGCGTCGGCCACTGCATGCAAGGCTCCCTGGTAGCTGCGGTGAGTCTCGCTGGGATCGATCGCCGCGGCCATCGCCTTGCCGTACTCGACACCCACCTCCTCGGCCATTTCTTCCGCAGCATGAGCAGGCAGCATCGCCAAGGCTCGCCCCAGGAGAGAAACCAGCACATCGTCATGGCGCACGTTCACTTCCAAGCGCACCTCGGTGTGCATCGGACGGTAGTGCTTGGAGGGACGCCCGACTCCACCGTCTGGTTTGGCGACCTCAACTCCGAGATGTCCTCCGGCGGTGAGTTTGTCCAGATGATGACGCGCCACGTTGGCGTGGAGTTCGAACTCTTCGGCAACTTCGCTTGCGGTCACACCGTCGGGGTTCTGGTGAACATGCAGATAGATATCTCGTCTGGTGATGTCGCCAAAAGCCGCGGTTATCGCAGAGACCGTCGAAGCGAACTCCGTCGGGCTGAGGTGCTGGGCGTTCACGACGCTATTCTACGCATATATGACCGTGACCGAAGCCGAAGTGATTGACGCTCTGCGTCCGGTTGAGGATCCAGAGCTTCATCGCAGCATCGTTGACTTGGGCATGGTCCGCTCCACGACGATTGATGGTGGCCATGTTGAGGTCGGCATTGATCTCACGATTGCCGGGTGCCCGCTGCGCAACGAGATCCAGAATCGGGTCTCTGGAGCTGTTACTGCTCTTGATGGGGTCAAGGTCGTGACCATCGAATTCGATGTGATGTCTGATGAGCAGCGAGCGAAGATCAAAGAGATGCTTCACGGTGATCCTGCTGCGACAGCGGGGTCACAACCGGCCCACGGCCACGCCGAGGGGCGTGCGATTCCCTTCGCTCAGCCGGGCAACAAGACCCGCACGCTGCTGATCGCCTCCGGCAAAGGCGGCGTCGGCAAGTCGTCGGTGACGGCCAATCTGGGTATCGCTTTGGCGCAGAAGGGTCACAGCGTGGCCGTTGTCGATGCGGACGTCTGGGGTTTCTCAATCCCACGGATGCTTGGTGTCGAGCAGGCTCCGACGGTTATCGACGACATGATCATCCCCCCCGAAACGCACGGTGTGCGCTGTGTTTCGATGGGTTTCTTCGCTCGGGAGGATCAGCCGGTGATCTGGCGGGGCCCGATGTTGCACAAGGCGCTGGAGCAGTTCCTGACCGATGTGTTCTGGGACGACCCCGATTTTCTGCTTGTCGATCTGCCTCCAGGTACCGGCGACATCTCGTTGTCGCTGGCCCAGTTCCTGCCCCGTGCGGAGGCTTATGTCGTCACCACTCCCAACCCGGCGGCCCAACGGGTTGCTCAGCGTTCGGCGTTCATGTTCGAGCAGGTGAAGATCAAGGTGAAAGCCGTGATCGAGAACATGTCGTGGTTCACCGGGGACGACGCCAAGCGCTACCTCCTGTTCGGCTCCGGAGGTGGCGCGGAGCTAGCGAAACGCCTTGAGGTTGATCTAATCGGTCAGATTCCGATGGCGATCGCCCTGCGTGAGGGGTCGGACCAGGGTCAGCCGATCATGGCCGTCGACCCGCAAAGCGAGGCATCGTCTGTCTTTGCTGAGATGGCTCAGTGGATTGAAACCCACAAGCCCACGAAACGTTCGCATCCCGAACTGATAATCAACTAACAGATCCGCCCTGCACCAAGGTCGCCCTGCAATAATCCGTTCAGTGCGCCTGAGCCAACTGAGGAGAACAAACTGTGGATGTCCGCATAGGAGTGAGTGACCACGCCCGCGAGATCGTGGTCCAGCTTCCCGACAAAACCGACCGTTCTGCTGTCAAGGATTCGATTGACGAGGCGATCAGCGGTGCAACTGCAACGCTGTGGTTGACCGATGAAAAGGGCAAGGAAGTGGCGGTGGCGGCGTCGAAGATTGCATTCGTTGAACTAGGCCCCGAAGGGGGCAACCCGATCGGCTTCGGCTGAGGTAAGGCGGTATTTTCGGTGGCTAGCCTCGCGGAGATTGCTCGAGCGAAAACAACTCTTGATTCCGCGGCGATTGCTCATCTTCAGCGCTTGGTCAGTTCATGGTCGCTGTTGAGTGATCTGTCGTTCAGCGATTTGTTGCTTTACGTCCCGAGCAACGGCGCGTCCAACATCAGTGACGAGAGCAAGTTCGTGGTGTTGGGGCACACACGTTCGGTGACCGGAACGACGGTTCACTACGGCGACCCGGTTGGGCAGACTGTCTCGGTTGTCGGTCACCCACTGTTGGCGCGAGCGATGGTGGAGCGCAAGCGGCTTCAGGGTCTGATAACTAGAAGCGATTTCCATGGACCCGACCACGATGATCAACTGGTGGAAGAAGACATCAGGCTGCCCGGCGCGGGTGCGCAGATTGCGGTTGACTACATCCCGGTGCGTGGCAACGGCGACACCGTGGCGGTACTGACGAGAGAAGCCGAATCTGCATTTGTTCGCCATCCGAGTCCAGTCGAACGCCCCTACCGTGCGGTTGGGGAGCGGCTGGCTCAAATGGTTGTCGATGGCGCCTTTCCGTTTGTTGAATCGGAGCGGGTGGGCGAACTGCGTGAGCCGCGTGTGGGTGATGGCGTGGTTGTTCTGGACCGCGAGGGGCGGATCGAATACGCGTCGCCCAACGCCGTTTCTGCTATGCATCGCCTGCGTGTGCTCAGCAACCTTGAAGGTCGGCGACTGCGAGAGCTGGGTATCGACGAGTCGGCAATGCGGCGGGCGTTTTCTTCGCGTCACAGCACAGTCGATGAATTCGAAGAAGCCGAAGATGCGTGTGTGGTGGTTCGGTGCCATCCACTGATTGAGAACGGACGGGTTACGGGTGCCGTCAGTTTGCTGCGCGACATCTCCGAGCTCCGCAGCCGAGATCGACTGCTGATCTCCAAGAACACCACGATTCGTGAAATTCACCATCGTGTGAAGAACAATCTGCAGACCATCCAATCTTTGCTCCGTTTGCAGACCAGACGGCTTTCTTCTCCGGAGGCGATCGCCGCGGTTGAACAGTCGGCCCGCCGGATCGGATCAATCGCGGTGGTTCACGAGACCCTGACCGCGGATGCGGGCGACATCGTTGACTTTGATGCGGTCGTCAGCAGGCTTGTACGGATGGTCGAGGAGGGTCTCGGTGCGCCGGAGCGGCCGGTGAAGATTGAGGTGAGCGGAAGCATTGGAGCGCTCGGGGGTGACGTTTCGATGCCTTTGGCCGTGGTGGTCACCGAGTTGCTGCAGAACTCCATTGATCACGGTTCTGGGTCTGAGCGTCCGGTGAGTGTTCGACTCGGTGGTGACAGCAAGGAGTTGTCGATCTGTGTACAAGACCACGGCCCGGGTGTCCCTGAGGGTTTTTCGCTTGATCGCGATGCGGGATTGGGCTTGACGATTGTTCGCACTTTTGTGGTGTCGGATCTTGGTGGACGGATCACGTTTGCTCGTCCAGACACCACAGTTGATGGCCCCGATCTCGCAGGTTCGGCGGGTACTACGGTTGATGTGCGGGTTCCTCGCCCGGGTCCCGCGCTGCCGTTTGGTTAGCGCTGTTTGGTTAGCGCTGTCTGGTTTGGGCTGCTTGGTTCGCTGAGCGGTGTGGCGAATGCTGCGGCGGCTCGCAAGCGCCTGCGGATGACTCGGCGTTCTTCTTCGGAAGTGCCACCCCAGACGCCGGTGTCCTGGTTGGTGGTGAGGGCGAAATCCAAGCAGGCGGCCTTGCATTGGCACGAGCAACAAACCTGCTTGGCGGATACGATCTGATCGACCGCGGGTCCGGTGGTTCCTACCGGAAAGAACAGTGCTGGGTCTGTATCGCGGCATGCCGCGTCAACTCTCCAGTCGATTGCGGATGCGAAAGCGTCGGCTGTAAGGGCCACGTTTGTCCTCCTACTGGGCTATTTTTTGGCCACTTCATGTCGCTGGTCTCCCGGCGATCAGGCAATAATAGGAACAGGTTCTACTTCTCCGCAAGGGTTTTCTTGAAACTTGTTCTCTTTTTTCTGAATTGGCAACTGTCGAAACGGTGTACTTGTCGGGCCGATATCCGCGAGACTCTGGGTAATGACCCAAGTGATCGCACACCGAGGAGCGTCGAAAGCCGCGCAAGAAAACACCCTGCCGGCGTTCCGCCTAGCCCAGACGATGGGTGCCGAATGGGTCGAACTTGATGCTCGCCGTGCCGCCGACGGTGTAGTCGTGGTCCATCACGACGCCCACCTTGCCGATGGCCGGATACTTGCTGAGGTCTCCAGCGAAGAACTGCCTCCTTACATCCCGAATCTCGCTGAGGCGCTAGAAGCCTGCGAGGCGATGAGCGTCAACATTGAGATCAAGAACCTTCCAAACGATCCCGACTACGACGAGGATCACCTAGTGGCCGACGCGGTTGCGGGTCTGGTGCAGGCATATCTCGGCCCCGAGCGAGCGCTGATCACTTCTTTCAACATCGACGCAGTTGATCGGATCCGCGCTGTTGACCCGTCAATTCCCTGCGGGTGGCTGTTGTACGAGATGACTGACCCGGCCAGTGCCATCGGCCGTGCGGTCGCCCACGAAATGACGACAATCCACCCGTGGGATGTCCTTGTCGACGTCAATTTTGTCAACCGAGCCCATGCTGCAGGCCTGCTGGTGAACGTCTGGACCGTCGATGACCCCGAACGGATGGTTCAACTCATCGAGATGGGAGTAGACGGAATCTGCACCAACGTCCCCGATGTGGCGAGAAGCATCATCGACGCCTAGAGCCTGCTCACGAGCGGAGATTCTAAGGGGGCTCGGGCATCAACAGCGAGAGGCGCTCGGGCGTCCATGTGAAACGTAGCCGCTTGCTGGCTCCGAGATAGTCGCCGTCAACCTGATAAGGCGCCGGAGGGTCACATTCGATGACCAGCGAGCGCATCTCGGTGCGCAGGTCGACGCTGCGCCGCCCACTCAGGTCTTTGCCTCGCAGCGCGCCGGCCAACACAGGGCCGAGGCTGGAAAGTCTGAGCTCTTCCAGGGTGACCACTGCGAGCGGATCGGTGAGCGTGAGTCCCGGAACAAGGTCGATTGGCCGGTTGCCCAAATAGGTGTACGGATTGGTGTTCATCACCACCGTCAAGAAGCCCTTGGTCAACTCCTCACCGTTCGGGCCGATGACCCGTAGCGAAGGTTTGCGTCGGTCGACTCCCCGGAACCAAGTATCGAGCGCCGCCCACACAAACAGAGGATGGCCGGCCCAGCGTTTCCACGGACCTCGTGTCTCAACCTGTTCTACAACCGCCGCATCGAAGCCGACACCGCAGTGGAACAGAAAATAACGGCCCTCGACTGCTCCGAGACCGATGCGGTGAATCGAGTTGCGGTCGATGGCGTCGAGCAGCACCAGAGAAGCGTCGGCGGGGTCATCGGGAAGACCGAGTATGCGGGCGAGCACATTGGTTGAACCCCCGGGAAGTGTCGCCAACGCAGTCTCCGTGCCCGCAAGACCGTTGGCGGCTTCATTGACAGTTCCGTCGCCCCCAAGCACAACCACGAGATCGTAGTGATCGTTGGCCGCGGACTGAGCGAGGCGCGTGGCGTGACCGGGACGACTGGTTTCGGCCAGAGTCACGTCGTGGTCAGCCGACAGAATCTTGTAGGTGATTACTCGACGGCGGGCTGTGACCGAGGAGGCGACAGAATTGACGATGAAGAGGATGCGCAAGAACATTAAAACTATCCGCTCAACTCAGATAGGCATTCGGCAACCTCGCTGGCAGACTCGTTGGCTATGAAAGTCGTTGTTTGCGTTAAACAGATCCCGGACCCGGCAGACCCGGGTGCGCTTGATCCGGAGAGCAAGACTCTCGTCCGTGATCAGAAGCTGATTCTCGACGAATCTGACAGTTACGGAGTCGAGATGGCTCTGCAACTCGTCGACACTGCCGGCGATGGTTCGGTACACCTTGTCTCGATGGCTCCCGACAATCAGGTGACGGGTCTGCGCACTGCGCTGGCAATGGGTGCCGACAGCGCCACGCTGGTGAGCGACGAGGCGCTCAAGGGCACCGATGCGCTCGGCACGGCCAAGGTCCTTGCTGCTGCGATTGCTCGCAGTGAACCCGACCTGGTGTTGGCAGCGACCGAGTCGAGCGACGGTTACACGGGCACAGTGCCTGAGATGGTGGCTGAACTATTGGATCTCCCGTCGGTGACGTTTGCCAAGGCGGTTGCGGTTGAAGGAGGTGTGGCCAAGGTGAAGCGCCAAACCGAAGCAGGCTACGACGATGTCGAATGTCCGCTACCCGTGGTGGTGTCGGTGACGGCAGGCGTGGTGGAGCCGCGTTATCCCTCTTTCAAGGGGATCATGTCGGCCAAGTCGAAACCGGTTGACGAACTCGCGATCAGCGATCTCGGAATAGACGCCCGGTCCGTTGGTTGGGCCGGCGGTGGTCAGGAGATCGTGAGCGTCACAGCCGCGCCCACTCGTGATGCTGGTGAAGTGATCGAAGATGAGGGGGACGCCCACGAGCGCATCGTGGCCTTCCTCGACGAACTCAAGGTTCTGTGAGGGAGGAGACGATATGGGACTCGACAAGATCTGGGTATTCGGTGAAGCCAATGGCGATGCCGTAGCCACGATTACTCTTGAAATGCTGGCGAAAGCCCGCGAGATCGCCGACACCGTGGAAGTGTTCATGGGCGCTGATGGCGACGATTTCGCAGAGGAACTGGGTGACCACGGCGCTGAGACCGTGTACTGCACGGGTGACCTTGATGGAGCTATGCAGGGTGTTTCGGTTGCCGCCGCGGTTGCAGAGGCGATCGGGAGCGGCGATGTGGATGCCCCAGCCGCTTTCATGGTGGGCACCACCCAAGATGGTCGTGATGTTGCCGCCCGGTTGTCGGTGAAGCTCGATTCGCCTGTCATCACCAACATTGTCGACCTTGTCCTTGAAGGCGATGATTTACTTGGTAGCGAGCCGATTTTCGGTGGGGCAACCGATGTGATGACCAAGAACACCTCTGGTAACCCCGGGATCTTCTTGGTCAGGCCGAAGTCGTTCACGGCGGAGCCGGTCGGCGGCGCTGAAGCTGATGTCGAGGATCTTGATGTTGGCGACCTCGGTGGCGCGGGTTCGGCGCGTGTTATTGCCACCTTCGCCGAAGAGTCAGTCGGTCCCAAGCTTGATGAAGCCAACATCGTCGTCTCCGGTGGCCGTGGACTCGGCGATAAAGAGGCCTATTCGATGATCGAGGACTTGGCCAAAGCGGTGGGCGCCGCTCCTGGCGCTAGTCGCGCCATAGTTGACGCCGGTTGGGTTCCCTACAGCTACCAGGTTGGTCAAACCGGCAAGGTCGTAAAACCGACGGTCTATATCGCCTGTGGAATATCGGGAGCTACGCAGCACCTTGTCGGCATGAAGGGGTCCAAAAATATCATCGCCATCAACAAGGATTCTGAGGCGCCCATCTTCGCAGTTGCAGATCTCGGCATTGTGGGTGATGTCCACAAAGTTTTGCCCAAGCTGATTGAGGCGCTCAGCGGCTGATCAATCGCTGAATGACTGGGATCTTGCGCCGTTATTGGTGTTTGTCGTTAACGACAAAATGCACAGACTTTTCCACACCTGTTGAATAACAGCTGTTCGACGCTGCTCCTAAACCAATGGCCAAGGCCAGCGGTGTCTGTTGCTATCGCCGTCTGGAAAAGCTCCGCTAGTGGCCAAAGCCTTGGTTCGGGTGAGCATCGCGTCTTGTTCTAGTGGGTCGAGAAGTACCGCGATCGAATCGGGGATACCTCGGTCGAGGAACCCCCAAAGATCGGCGCTGAGCCGCTCGGGGAGTGGTTCGCCCGCGAAGTCCCACAGCACTGTGCGGAGTTTGAACTGGTGGTGAAATGCCAGGCCATGGTCGATTGCCCAGATTTGACCGTCTGTTCCCAGCAGGCAGTGCCCCGATTTTCGATCGGTGTTGTTGATTACCAAGTCAAGAGCGCAGATCTGCCGGAACGATTCGTCATAACGATCACTGGCCTCGTGCAACGTGAAGTAATGCTCCTCAAACTCGTGTGGCACAAAGAGTTGCAGTGCTCCCGTTTCGAGTGGCGCGTCGTCGCGCACGACAGTGGGAGGGACCAGTCCCCAGCCGAGAGCATCGGCAACCAGAAAGGCTGCTGCTTCCCGTCGGTACAACCCGTTCGGGAAATCCCACAAAGGGCGCTCTCCCTGAAGCGGCTTGTAGATCGCCTGCGCCCGTAGCCCCTCATGGCAGAGGTTGACGAGAAAAGTCGCGTTTGAGGAGTACGGCATCCGCCCGACGAGCTCCAACTCACCATCACTGAGCAACGTCAGCGCCCGTTCAGTACTGATCGGTTCGCGATCAAAGAACGGCGACTCGTTCTCGCTCATGCTCCGGCTCCGGCTGCGCCCGGCGTTAGCAGAGTGCTCAACGTTGCCGCGGCTCCGGCTGTGCCCGGCGTTAGCAGAGTGCTCAACGTTGCCGCGGCTCCGGCTGTGCCCGGCGTTAGCAGAGTGCTCAACGTTGCCGCGGCTCCGGCTGTGCCCGGCGTTAGCAGAGCGCCCGGCGACAACACAGTCAGTTCCGGCACGGGCACCAGTCGCCGTTGCGGGTTTCAAGCGGTTGGCCGCAATACAGGCACGGTGGACGCCCGGCTGCCACGATCGTACGGGCGCGTCCGATGAGTCCTGTGACTTCACCTCGCTGAAGGAAAAAACGGGCTTGGAACGGTTCGTCGTCTTCCTCATCAACGAACGATTCCGCCACGACAACGAGACGGTCGAGCTCTTGCGCATAGGCGATGGCGAGACTGGCGACGGTCCACTCCGCTACTACCGGTTCTCTCAGGTCAAGATCTGGCGGTGGGTCACTGATTTCGCCCTCCGGTTCGGGAAGTTCGCTGAGCACCCTGTCGAGGTACTCGGCTAATGCCGCGACTTGCTGCTTCTCGATCTTCAGCGACACCAGGCGACCTTCGCTACGTGCTTGGAGAAAGAACTCGCGCTGTCCTCTGGGGCCAAGAGTTCCGACTGTGAGAAAGTCGAGTTCTCGAAAATCGAAGGATTGGCTCATGACGGCACCAACGTCGTCAGGTCGTCGCCTGTTGAGTTTACGGTCAACACGATTGGGCCTTCGGAGGTGTAGAGGATCGCAGTAATGGAGCAGGGAGACACCACGATGCGTTGGAACAGGTCGAGGTGGGTGCCGGTTGCTGATGCCACGATTGCTTTGATGACGTCAGCGTGCGACACGGCCACGATGGCCTGTTCGGGGTGGGCGGTGACGAGATTGTGAACGGTGTCCAAAGCGCGACTCTGCATTTCAGCGAACGATTCGCCACGCGGGAACCGAAACCCGCTTGGATAGCGCTGGACTTTCTTCCACTCGGGTTTCTTGCGCAGATCATCGAGTTTCTTGCCAGTCCACGTTCCGAAGTCGCATTCGATTAGTCCAAGGGACTGTCTCACACGTAGTTTCCGGGCCCGAGCGATAGGTCTCGCGGTTTCTCGTGTTCGTTCCATTGGCGAGGTGTACACGGCTGCGACAGAGTCGAGAGTGGCGATCCGCTGCGCTGCGGCTTCGGCCTGGGCGACCCCTTTGTCGGTGAGGTGTAGGCCCGGAGCTCTGCCTGGGAGTGTGGCTCCGGTTGTGGGCGTCTGTCCGTGGCGCACAAAAAGCACCAGCGTTGGCTTCGGGGCGTCTGATTTGCGGGCCATGGCTGCTGCACAACGTACCCTGTGAGTGATGCAATCACCCGATCCGCGCGCGGAGGCCGCGCTTGCTCAACTTGAAAATGAGGTCGTCGAGTGTCACCGATGCCCACGGCTTGTTGAGTGGCGTGAACGAGTCGGACGCGAGAAGCGTGCGGCCTTCCGTGATGAACAGTATTGGGCTAAGCCGGTGCCCGGTTTCGGTGACCCTCAAGCTGGTTTGCTGGTGCTTGGATTGGCGCCTGCAGCCCATGGCGCTAATCGCACAGGGCGCATGTTCACCGGCGATCGGTCAGGTGATTGGCTGTATCGGGCCCTGTGGCGCGCAGGCTATGCCTCGCAGGAGTCGTCAACGAGCCGTGATGATGGCTTGACGCTTGATGGGGCTTGGATCACGTCGCCGGTGAAGTGTGCGCCGGTGGCCAACAAACCGACGCCAGACGAGCGTGACAATTGTCAGCCTTTCCTAGTGGCCGAGTTGGCTGCGCTCACCTCGGTCAAGGTCATCGTGGTGTTGGGCGGTTTCGCACACAATGTGATCTGTCGGCACTTCGGATTGCGACCTCGTCCCAAGTTCGGGCACGGTCAAGAAGTTTCTCTCGATAACGGCATGACCTTGCTGTGCAGTTTTCACGTGAGCCAGCAAAACACCTTCACTGGCCGGTTGACCGAACCGATGCTCGACGCAATTTTCTCTCGTGCCCGTGAGTTGGAGGCTTCGTAAGCGGAAGTGCACAATCTGTGTGCACAACTTGCAGATTGTGCAACCCATTTGTCTGGGCGGCGTCACCAAAAAGTGGTGAGCAACCGCTAGCCTCGCGGCGGCATGGCTCGTAGAGAAAAACCTCAGTCGACTCGACACGTGGGTGTGATCGGCCTTGTTTTTGTCTGCTTGGTTATGTTTGCTTCGGGTTGCGCTTCCAACAACGACCCTTCCAATTGGGAGGAGGCAATTGCCGACGGCACGCTGGAGGAGAACTTCATGCGCTCCTGTGGGGAGGCGAACGCCGGAGGCAGTCTGAACGCAACGCAGGTCACGTCCTATTGCGAATGTGCTTTCGAGGGACTCTCCGAGCGTTTCGCAGAGGACTTCGACGACTTCAAAGACGCTGAAAAACGCCTGCGCAACGATCCCAACGATATCGACCCCGCGGTGCGCGAACTGCTCCAGAGGTGCGTCCCTCAATAGTGGTTCTGGTCAGTCGCTAATGGTTTTGGTGATCGACACGGTGTGGGTGGTTTCGGTGCTGGACTGGACGGTGATCGTGTAGCCGTTGGTGGTGACGCTTTGGCCGTCGCTGAGGATCGGGTTGTGGTCGATGATTCCATTGCCGGTGTCTGTCGCTACTTTGACGGGAAGTTGACCTGTGCCGAGCGATGTGTCGACGGTGTAAACCAGCACGCCTTCGGTGGCGAGACCTGTACGGCCGGTAAGAACTGCGGGCGCGTCATAGCCGATTTGGCGTCGGCTTTCGATGACGATCACTTCGGTTTCCGATAGAGGAATCGCGGCCATCGCAAAGTTGTCACCAGGATCACCGACCGGACCCAGGGTGACCGTTGACTCGTTTTCGGTCACGCAGTAGACCTGAGAGGGATCAAGCCACTCAAGTTGCCATCGACTCCACGCCAACATTTCATCGGCATCCCAATCAGTCGAGTCCCCGGGGTAATGCACTCGCAGACCATCAGTCCGACCTGTACCTGTGTCAGAGCGCTTCCGTCGGTCGTGTCGGGACGTTTGCGCAGGTCTTGATCGTAGGGGTACATGTCGAGCAGTCCGAGATTGTGCGCGAGTTCATGCGCTCCAACCAGCCCCCAGGGGTGCGGTGCCCTGTGCTGCTCCAGCGGATTGGAGTTGATCCGCACCGTGTTGTAGACGGTGCCTTCGTTTGTGTGGGCAATTCCGCTAGAAATGCCGTCGCCGAACCTTGAACTAGGCAGAACAACCATGATGGCGGCGTAGTTCGTGAAATTTATGTGGCGGTCGGCGAGACGCGTTGCCTCAGTATTGATCTCGCGCCCGATCGCGGAACCTCCGATCGCGGTCGTTCCCAGGTAACTTTCGAAGTTGTTCTCGGCGCGTAGCCACTGGTGGAGGGGCACGAACTCGAAATCGACTCTGCCGTTGCTGGATCCCTCAAAGAAATCCTCAATATAAGGCAGTCCCATGTGGGCTTCTGATCGGGTGGAGTGGGTGGCTATGGCATTGGGGAAGTCCACGAAAAGCACTGCCACCCGAACAGTCCCTACGGATTTCAGCGAACGCTCCGGCAGCGGAAAACCCGCTGTGAGCATCTCTGAGTATCCGAATGGTCGGCACATCTCGGGGTGTGGCCGGTCTGAAGCGACAACAAAATGAACACCGGGCGGTGTTGGTCTAATCAGCTCACCCCAGCAGGTGACGGTGGCGTCGGCACGCAGCCCGCACGTATGGTTGGTGCTTGAACTGATGGTATTGAACTGTCCATCCGGCGCGTCGGTCCGTGCGTTGAGCGTGTCACCCCAGCAGGTGGCAGTACTGTCGGCCTCCAGCCCGCAGCTGTGGTGTCTCGCAGTGCTGATGGCAGTGAACTGTGCATCTGGTGCGTCGGATTGGACCGAACTGTTGTCTCCCCAGCAGGTGATCGTGGCGTCGGCGTTCAGCCCGCACGTATGGTTGGTGCTCGCGCTGATGGCGGTGAACTGTCCCTCGGGCTGATCGGTCTGGCCGTCCGAGTTGCTCCCCCAGCAGGTGATGGTGCTATCGGCGCGCAACGCACATGTATGAGATCCACCGGCGCTGATGGCGGTGAACTGCCCCGTAGGTGCATCTGCTTGTCGGTATTGGTTGCGGCCCCAGCAGCTGATGGTGCGGTTGGTGCGCAACGCACAAGTATGGGTTCTACCGGCGCTGATGGCGGCGAACTGCCCCTCGGGTGGACTGTTGGGTCCATTCCAGTTGGTACCCCAGCAGGTAATGGTGTTGTTGGTTCGCAGCCCGCATGAATGCGACCAACCAGCGCTGACGGCGGTGAACTGCCCTTCTGGGGGATCGGCTTGTCCGTGTTCGTTGTTGCCCCAACAGGCGATAGTTCCGTTGGTGCGTATAGCGCACGAGTGCTGATCACCAGCATCAAGGGCGGTGAAGGCTTCACATGGTGGGCTGTGGGGGTTTACAGCTACCGCCGGGCTGCCTTTGTAGCGGTAGAAAAAGGTTGCGAGTTCCCCGCCCGATACAGGCTCATTTGGTGAAAACGTCGTAGGACTGGTGCCGGTAGTGATTTTGTTGGCGACCATCCAAGCAACTGGCTGTTGTTGCCAACCAGCAACAACATCAACAAACGGGTGACCCGAAGCGGCGGGCTCGCCGGCTAGTCGATGCAACAATGCCGCGAGTTGAGCTCTGGTCAGCTGCTGGTCAGGCCCAAACGTTGTGGGGCTGGTGCCGGTGGTGATCTCAGTGTCATACATCCACGACACTGCTGGATGTTGATCATCATCGGTCACATCGTGAAAGGGGTGTGGGGGCGCTTGGGGCTGGTTTTGCATGCGCCACATGTACAAAGCGGTTTCACCGCGTGTGGCTGGTGTGTGTGGCGAAAAACAAGGTCCGGTGGTGTCTGTGACGATGTTGTTGTCGACCATCCACTGGACCGGTTCGCTGTAATAGAGGCCGTCGTCTACGTCACCGAACCCGGCCACAGCCCCAGCGGGTGATGCCGATAGCAACAAACCAGCAAACATTCCCGTAACCAGCAAACACACCGACAAATACCGCGCTATCCGTCGCATACGGCGCGGTTGTCGACCAAGAAAAGCAGAGACCGCAGGGTTCATCAAGAACTCGGCCACCAACCCACAGTAACCCAAGCTCTGAAACGTAGGGTCTCCCCGTCTCCGCTCAGGGGCGGGTGCCGAACTCCGGGCGTTCGGTGCGGGTGCGTTTCAGTTCCCAGAACCCATCGATGTTCATCATGGTGACAAGGGAGTCCCACATATCCAGGGAATCCTCAGTCGGCGGGACTCGGGTGATGACGGGACCGAAGTAAGCCTGCTTTTCACCGTGTCGGTTGTCGAAGGCAATGATCGGGGTGCCCACATCATCACCGCAGAGAGCCAGCCCTGCGTCGTGGCGTTGCGAGATTTCGGTGTCGAAGGTTTCGGAGTCGTACATGGCGGCATGTGAAGCGTCGAGACCGACGCTCTCAAGAGCTTCGACGAGATCAAAGTCGAACTCCTCGTCGTGGTGGATCCGTCTGCCGTATTCCCAGTAGAGGTCGAAGACCGCGTCCTGGCCTTCTGCCGCACGCACCGATTCCATCACCCGCAACAAGCGGTAGGTCCGGTTGGTGGCTTCGTAGAACGGCGAATCTTCATCGGGCTGATTCTTCAGCAGGAGACTGATGGGTTGCCAGGTGATGTTGAGGTCACGGGCGGGTTTTATTTCGTCGACGACCCAACGGGCCGTCACCCAGCACCACGGTCAAATTGGGTCCACCCAGAACTCGATATCCATGTTGTCACCCCGCTGGTTTGGTCGAAACGGATACCTTAGCGGCGGGCTGAGCCCAGTCCGGCCACCGGTCGCGGCTCTTCTGGGCCAGTTTGTGCATCAGCGCAATCGCTTTGGGGTCGTCGTCTCCAGGCCTCGTTTCGATCACGCCATCGGCCACCATCGCGCCAATGACGGCACGTCCGAGTTCGGTACGAACGATGGTGAGGGTCCAGTCGGTGAGTTCCCCGATGCCTCCCGTTGAGATGTCGGCGTGCTCGGCGGCGAAATCGGGGCAGAGGTGGCAACCCTCACGGGTCCAGGCGTGGCATTCCTTGAGGTTGATCTCGTAGTAGCCGCCGTCTTTGGTCCAGATCTGGAACACGCCCTTGATGTTCATCTTGGAGATGTTCTCCTTCTTGAGGCCGTACTTGACCTCGAACAACTCGTCAAAAAGGGAATCGTCGAACGACTTGGAACAAAGCAGACCGATGTTGAGCTTGATCGGTTTGGAGACCTTCCCGACCTTGCGATGCCACATCACGGGCGGCACCGAGGTTTGGCAGCTCATACCCACGAGGGCAAGACGTTCGAGGCCCTTTTCTTTCGCTTCGTTGAAGGCCATGGTGTTGGCGGAGTAGGTGTAGCGGCTCCCTGCGCCTCGCAATACCTCTTCTGGGTTGGTGGCGACCATCGGGAAGGCCTTCCAGCCGGGTTCTCCGTTGGGGAGGTTCTCAACGCCGCTGGTGAGGGCACCATCAATGATGTTGTTTTCGAGACACCAGATGAGGATTGCCGAAACCAGGCCGCCATCTTGGCCTGTGTCATACACGAAGTCGTCGGTGGCGCGGGTGAGAAGAATGTCGGAGTAGATGCCCGACACCTCTTCGGGTGTGCGTTCACGACCGAAGAGGTGCATATCGGCTTCGGGTTCCCACATGCGGAATCGGGGGCATGCCCGGGTACATGAGGTGCAGCCTTTCTGTCCGTGGATGCAGTCGTCGAGCCCCAACTCTTCTTCGAGGTGGAACGGCGTGTATGCACCGGGTTCGTGTTCGTAGCCGATCACATCGTGCGGGCACGAGATCACACAACCGGCGCAGCCTGTGCAGAGTCCGCTGGTGATTACCTCGTCAAACAGCTCTTTCCACTGGTATGTCCAGCGCGGCTTTTTTGCCGGAGGTGATTCGGTGACGGCCATGTGTTCAAGGTAGTCGTTTCGGGGCCGCAGCGGAGAACTATGGTCCCATCCAGATCACCGGGATACCGCAGGGTTCTTTGGGTCCGGGCAAGTTCGACATCTCCGACGCACCGGCTCAGATCGGACACTACGACCCCGACACGCTCGCGTTCGTCGCCTCATAGTCTCGACTTGCTGATTGAGGGCGCACGCTCGCGGTTGGTTTGCGCCCTCGGCAGGACTCGAACCTGCGCACACGGCTCCGGAGGCCGATGCTCTATCCTCTGAGCTACGAGGGCTCACCCCTAAGGGGTCGGCCAATGCTACCGCTAGGATCAGGCGCTCCCAGCTACGTTGAGGTCCGGCCCATGGATGTTCGTCAGCATCTTCGCTCTGCGCTTGCCGCGGCTCTAGTTGGCGCGGGGATTGAGACTGGGCCCGACGAGATCGGAATCGAACGGCCGGGCAATCCCACCCACGGCGATTGGTCGAGCAATGTTGCTTTGGCGACGGCCAAGCGTGCTGGACGCAACCCCAGAGAACTGGCCCAAGAGTTGGCCGACACGCTCAACTCGGATCTTCCCCGACATGTGACTGCCGTTGAGGTTGCAGGCGCCGGGTTTGTCAACTTCCGGCTGGCGCCCAGCTGGCTGCACGACGTGTTGGTGAGCATCACCGAAGCGGGCACGCAGGGTTTTGCCCGGTCGGCTGTTGGCACGGGTTCATCGGTCAACATCGAGTACGTGTCGGCTAACCCGACCGGCCCGTTGCATGCGGGGCACGGTCGTTGGGCGGCCTATGGCGATTCGCTGGCTCGCTTGTTCGAGCGCTGCGCCTATGACGTGACCCGAGAGTTCTACGTGAACGACCGGGGTAAGCAGATGTCGTTGTTCGGGGCGTCGTTGACGGCCCGCAAGGCTGGTGAAGATCCTCCCGAGGGTGGTTATTTCGGGACCTACGTCAGCGAATGGGCCCAAGAGATGCCCGCCGAAGCAGACCCGGTCGCTTGGGGGACTGAGCGCGCTCACGTCGACCAGGTTGAAGTGCTGGCATCGATGAACGCTGAGTTCGATCATTGGGCATCGGAGAACCGTTTGGCGCAATCGGGTGCGGTTGAGGCGACGCTGGCCGACTTGACCGAAGGCGGATTCGTCTACGAGGCCGAGGGTGCGACATGGCTGCGAACCAGCGAGTTCGGCGACGATCAAGACCGGGTTCTCATCAAGTCCGATGGCCACCCCACCTACTTTCTGCCAGACATTGCATATCACCAACAGAAGTACTCTCGTGGTGACCTACTGATCGACATTCTGGGTGCTGACCATCATGGTTACGTCGCTCGGATGAGCGCGGCCATGCAAATGCTGGGTCACCCCGCCGAAAGCTACGAAGTGCTTATCGGTCAACATGTGACTCTGATCAGAGATGGTGCCGAGGCGAGGTTGGCCAAGCGCTCCGGAAATATGGTGGAGGCCCGTGAGCTGGTTGAGTTGGCCGGCGCTGATGTAGCTCGTTTGACTTTCTTGTTGCAGTCGATCGACACGACCCAGGCGATTGATGTCGATCTGGTCGTGGCCGAGTCGAGCGAGAATCCTGTGTATTACGTGCAGTACGCCAATGCCCGGGTGCATTCGCTGGCTCGTCAAGCCGCCCACCGAGGGGTAGCTGTGTTGCCGCTGGCCGACGTCGACTTGTCGGTTCTCACGCATAAGCGTGAGTTGACATTGCTGCGTGTGCTTTCGGAGTTTCCAGACACCGTTGAACGGGCAATGCAGGCCCGAGCACCGCACCAGGTCACGACCTGGGCCAGAGAATGCGCTGCGGCGCTCCACGGTTTCTGGCACGATTGCCCAATATTGCGCGACGACATTGACGAACAGGTGCGTCAAGCCCGGATGTGGCTGGTGGAGGCAACCCGCATCGGACTAGGCGTCAGCCTTGATCTGCTTGGCGTCTCCGCGCCCGAATCGATGTAGCCATGTCTCCGTTTCCTTTTCGCTTGCTGCCCGACTCTGCGGAACTAGTCGACGGGCAACTCCAGATCGGTGGCTGTGGCTTGCCTGAGTTGGCCTACGAGTACGGCACTCCCTTGTTTGTCTATGACGAGCAGCATTTGCGTGACCGGTGCCGGGAAGCTGTGGCGGTTTTCGGTGATGGTGTGGCCTATGCGACAAAGGCGTTTCTTTGCACGGAGATGGCGCGACTCGCGTATTCCGAGGGGATGCACCTTGATGTCGCGACCGGGGGAGAACTACATGTCGCTCTTTCAGCTGGTGTTCCAGCGGACCGGCTGGTGCTACACGGCAACAACAAGTCAACGGCCGAATTAGCCGCGGCGCTTGAGGCGGGTGTGGGTCGGATTGTTGTTGATTCGTTTGACGAACTCGACCGTCTCGATGAACTTCATGCTGCACATGGTGTTTGTCCCAAGGTGTTGCTGCGCTTGACTCCGGGCATCAAGGCGGAGACTCATGAGTTCGTGGCAACCGGCCACGACGACACCAAGTTTGGTTTCACCGTCTCTACCGGAGCCGCGGATGCCGCTATCGAGCGGGCCCGCGCCTCGTCATCGGTGGAGTTGGTGGGTGTTCACGCCCATATCGGTAGTCAGGTGTTCGCGCTTTCTTCGCTGGAGCGAACGGTCGCGGTCATTGCCGAAGCGGCGGCGGGATATGACCTGCCAGAGATGAGCGTTGGTGGGGGACTCGGCGTTGCTTATGTGACCGACGAGTGGGCACCTACGATCACGCAGTGGGGTGAGGCTGTGATCCAGACCTGTACCGATTTGGGTGTTACGGCTCGAGTGTCGGCTGAACCCGGCCGCTCTATTGCCGCGGCCGCCGCGGTCACGCTCTATGAGGTAGGCACGATCAAGAGAATCGACGGCGTTCGCACCTATGTGTCTGTTGACGGCGGAATGAGCGACAACCCACGCCCGGTGCTGTACGGCTCTGGCTATGAGGCGTTCCTGCCTCGAGACATCGAAGCTGAACGGCCCATGACCGTCACCGTGGTGGGCAAGCACTGTGAATCGGGCGACTTGTTGGTGCGCGATGCGCAGGTTCCCGCTGATCTGGCGGTGGGCGACGTTCTGGCAACGGCGGTGACCGGGGCGTATGGCCATTCGATGGGCTCGAACTACAACAAGGTGCCGCGTCCCCCGGTGGTGTTCGTGTCTGATGGCACGGCGCGTTTGGTGGTCCGCCGCGAGACCTTCGAGGACCTCACCCGCCTCGACCTCTGAGACAACTCAATAGCTCGGATTGTTTCTTGCGATACCACATCAGACAGTCGTTGAGTGTCTGATGGATCCTCTCCTGCCAGCCCACAGCGGCTACGGGTTGGTTGAACGCCTCGGTTGTGCTTGGCAATGGGTCGAGGCCCGCGATGGTCGTCGGTTCAAAATCGATGGTGGGTGTTGGGTCTCTGCCGGTGCGAATCTTCGCGGCGGAGGGCAACCGGTCCTCGGGGTGGGTCAGCAGTACGGCCACGCGACGCAGATCGCTTGGATCGGCGAGAACCGCGGCAAGGTCGTGAGCGAGTTCGTTACTGCAGCCGAGTTGCGCCAAGGCCGGCGCTGACCACTCGGCGGTTGGATCAATCAGTATGCCGGTGGCGCATTCCGCAACGAGTAGCGCCACCCCAACAATGTCGTCACTTTGGTCGAGTGTGGCTTGGTTGCGTAGACGCTGCTGTGTGCCTCGTGAGCGACGGCTTGATGTCGTTCCCGCTGCGTCAAAATCGGCGATCCAAAGGTCTCCGTCGGGGGCCATCACGATGTTGGCGGGTTTGATGTCGCCGTGAACCACGCCGCGCTCGTGTATTTCTGCCAGTGCCGTGGCGATCCGCGAGCCGATCGCGCGACACTCCGTTTCGCTCAGGCGACCGCGCTCGGCCAGTACATCGGCAAGGCTGCCGTTGCCCTTGACGGTCTCAACCACTGCCGGATCGGTCGGGTCAGCCGCCAGTGCCGGTGGAGCTGCTGGTATTGGGACCACGCCAGGACCTTGCACCAACCGCAAAACCGCGCGCTCATGTGTGGCCCGGCCCAGAGGAGACACTTTTCGGTGATTCGATGACATTGAGGATCACAGAATAACAACAAATATACTAAATCACATGGTGGACTCAATTGCCTGCGACCTGACTCACAAGCAAATCACCGCTTGAGGTACCCGGCTGTCAGCTACGCTCGTCGCCCGTGAAGCAGGTATCGATAGGTGTGCTCGGGTGCGGCAATGTTGGTGGCGCGTTCGCGTCCTTGTTGGACCAACGGCGAGCCACGATCCTGGCTCGTACTGGAGTTGAACTTCGGGTTACCCGGATAGCGGTTCGCTCGCTCGACAAGGACCGCGGGCTCAGTCTGGGTCCAGAGGTGTTCACCGATGACCCAGTGTCGGTAGTCGAAGATCCCGATGTCGACATAATCGTTGAGCTGATCGGCGGAATAGACGTGCCTCTGGGGTTGCTTCGCAGGGCCATTGAACTACGCAAGCCGGTGGTCACCGGCAACAAGGCGCTGCTCGCACAGCACGGTGCCGAGCTGTTCGGCGCGGCAGATGCGGCAGGTGTTGATTTCCTGTTTGAAGCCGCCGTGGCCGGAGGAATCCCGCTTATGCGGCCGCTGCGGGAGTCGCTTGCGGGTGAACCCGTTCGTCGTGTGATGGGGATCATCAACGGCACCACCAACTACATCTTGACCAGAATGACCGACGCGGGCATCGATTATCGAGAGGCTCTGGCTGAGGCGCAGGAACTCGGTTATGCAGAGGCCGACCCGACCGCTGATGTGGAGGGATACGACGCAGGCGCCAAAGCCGCGATCATCGCCTCGATTGTCTTTGGCGCAGTGGTGCAGTCAAGCGATGTGTTCCACGAAGGAATATCGAACATCACCACCGAAGACATCTCTGTGGCGGATCGTATGGGGTTTGCCGTCAAGGCTGTTGCCATCATCGAGGCATTCGGAGACAACGCCAAGAACGATCCGGAGATAGCCATCCGCGTTCACCCCGCGCTCGTGGTGAAGTCACACCCGCTGGCCGCGGTCCGCGACAGCTTCAATGCTGTCTTCATAGAGGGCGAAGCGGTTGGCGACCTGATGTTTTACGGACGCGGCGCCGGTGGTCGACCGACCGCGAGTGCGGTTCTCGGCGATGTGGTTGACGCTGCCACCAACATGGTTCATGGCACTCCGGGCCGCATCGGCGCCCTCGCTCCCGCCCGAATCCGACCGGTAGGCGACTTGACTTCGGCCTTCTATATGAGTCTTGCGGTCACCGACCGGCCGGGGGTGCTGGCCCAAGTTGCCGATGTGTTTGGTCGCCACGGCGTGTCGATTCAATCAATGGAACAGCAAGGCCTCGGGGATCGCGCCCGCTTGATCTTCATTACCCATGAGTCACTTGAATCAGCAGTGCAGGCCACCATGGCCGAGCTCAAGCACCTAGATGTGGTTGTCAACGTCCACTCTGCCATTCGGGTGATCGGTGCCATTCGGGTGATCGGTGGCGAGGTCTGACCATGGCCGTGGTTTACGGCAGCTCCCGAGGCCGAGGGCCGGAACTAGGTTTTTCTGACGTCCTGCTCACTGGGTTGGCGCCCGACGGCGGACTGTTCCTGCCGACCGAGTGGCCCTCGCTGCCCGCACACACGGTCTCGGCGTCGTCGTCGTATGTGGATCTGGCGACCGATGTGATTCAACTGTTTGTTGCCGGCGCGATCGAGCGGGAACAACTCCAGGCGATGCTAGCCGATGCGTACGCCTCGTTTGACCATCCCGACGTGTGCCCCCTAGTGCAACTCGATGAGGGACATCACCTGATGGAATTATTCCACGGGCCGACCTTGGCGTTCAAAGACATAGCCCTGCAAGTGGTGGGACGGATGTTCGACCACGAACTTGAGCGTCGCTCGCAACGGGTGATGATCGTGGGCGCGACCTCTGGCGACACCGGCTCGGCGGCGATGGAAGCAGTGCGCGGCAGCGACCACGTCGACATCGTGGTGCTCTTTCCCCACGGCCGGACCACCGAAGTTCAGCGCCGCCAGATGACCACCTTGACCGACGCGAACGTGCATGCGGTTGCGGTCCAGGGAACATTCGACGATTGCCAAGATCTGGTGAAAGCGATGTTTCGAGATGAACCATTCCGCCGGCGCCACAGTCTGGCCGCGGTCAATTCGATCAATTGGGCGCGGGTGATGGTCCAGATCGTCTACTACGTGTGGGCGGTTCAGCAACTTGGCCGCGGCGCCGTCACCAACCCAATGAAGGCAACCACCTTCTGTGTTCCCACAGGCAACTTCGGCAATGTTTTCTCTGGGCACGTCGCGGCTCGGATGGGGTTGAATGTGGAACGTTTCCTGGTCGCGTCGAACCGCAACGACATTCTTTCGCGCCTCATCGAAACGGGTGAGATGCGGGCCGAAGAAGTGGTCCCGACTCTCTCACCGAGCATGGACATTCAGATCTCCTCGAACCTTGAACGGTTGCTGTATGAGCTGCTTGACGGCAACGGACCGGCCACCGCGGAGTTGATTGCCGGATTTCGCGAGCATGGCCGTGCTGCGTTGACCCCGGCGCAGCACCAGCGTTTGACCGACGAGTTCGCCGGAGACCGGATCGACGACTCTGAGACGCTCGCCATTATCAGCGACTTCTATGACAAGCACGGCCTGCTGATTGATCCGCATACCGCGGTGGGTATTGGTGTCGCTCAACGCCACCGTCAACCCGACGAGCATGTTGTCTCTTTGGCAACCGCACACCCGGCGAAGTTCCCCGACGCGGTGGAGCAAGCGACTGGTATTCGTCCAAACTTGCCACCTCACTTGGCCGACATCTTTGATCGCCGCGAGGATTATGCAGTGCTTCCCAACGACCTTGTGACCGTTGAGGACTTCGTGGACGGGCTCAGCTAGTGCGCGTCCGGGTACCGGGTTCTTCGGCCAATCTCGGCCCTGGGTTCGATGTTTTGGCTCTTGGGATTGATCGCTATTACGAACTCACTGACGAGCCCCTTGACGGCTTCGAGATGGTTGGCCCTGACGATCTTGTGTGGACCGCGCTGAAACGCACCGGGACCTCCTTTGATCGATTGTGGTCCCGCAGCGAACTTCCGATCGGGAGAGGCATGGGTTCGAGCGCGGCTGCCTGTGTTGGGGCGGCGTATCTGGGCTTTCGCAGCGATGGGCTGGATCACCGCAGAGCGCAACAAGAGGCGTTCATGGTGGCCGACGAGATCGAGGGCCACCCCGATAACGCTGCGGCTTCGGCATACGGCGGGTTGAACCTCGCGGTCGGTGGCCGAATTCATACCGACGTTCCACAGTTGCAACCCGGTCAGTTCTACATGTGGATCCCAGCGGGGGTGTCTTTCACGGCCTCGGCTCGCGCAGTGCTTCCTGAAGCTCTCGACATTGTGGATGTGGTTGCCCACGCTGCTTGTTGTGCTGCGGTCTACGCCGGGCTGCTGAACGGCTCATGGGAACTCATCACGGGTGCCAACGGAGATCAGATCCATGAGACCGCCCGCTTGAGCGCGCTCCCCGACAGCGCGGAAGTGGTTAGTCAGCTCAGAGCCGCGGGGCACGCAGCGTGGCTGAGCGGTTCTGGTCCCAGCGTGGGAGCACTCATTGAATCTGGTGGTGAGCGTCTGCGTCCCGAACCACCCGGTGACTGGGTGCCCCTCGGCATCGACACCGACGGTTGCGTCGAGGTTCCCTGAGTTCCCGTTCTACTCCCGCTCTTGTTCGCCGCGCTCGGGTTCACTGCGCGGGGGCCGCTCGGGCCACAGGTGGGGTTCGGTTGCGGCTGCGGTTTTCCGCCTCTAACCTGTTGTGCGCTGCCCGGTTGCCGACGGCGAGTCGTATTTCGTACGACCCTGGTTGTTACATGCCGAATGCAGCGACACTCACGAACATGAGGAGACGAATCCGTGGAAACCGCGGAGATGCGCCGGTCCACCCTTCAGCGTAAAGACCGCGAAGAACTCACCGAAATCGCCAGCACGCTCGGCAAGAAGCCGCCGACTCGTGCACGCAAGGGTGAAATTATTGACCTGATACTCGAGTTGGTAGGCGGAGGGGATACCAACCGGGCTGAGCCCAGCAGTACGGGAACCGAGCCCACCACGCAGACCGATGGCTCCGACAGTGCCAGTGCCGGCGCAGCTGTCGCCGACGAGGCTCCAGCAGCCGACGCTGAAGCGACACCTGAGGCGACCAAGCCTGAACCAGAACCGGCAAACGATGGTGAGTCCGCTTCGCAAGGGCAAGAGGCGGAGCCCGGTAACAGGCGTCGACGCCGTAGGGGCCGGGAGCGAGAAAGCAACAAGGACACGAACGATCCCTGGAACGGCGATGTGGTGCCGGTTGCGGGCTATCTCGAACTGCGTCCGGAGGGATACGGGTTCCTGAGGGTCGATGGCGCCCTTCCGTCAAAGGACGACGCCTATGTACCGGTGAAGATGGTTCGGCAGTACAACCTTGACAAAGGCGTCCATCTCAGTGGTACTTCGCGTCCTGCGGGTCGCAACGAGAAGAACCCTGCGATGGTGGAACTATTGACGGTCAACGGCGGCCCTCCCGAAGCTGCGACTGAGCGTGTGGCTTTCGATGAGCTAGTACCAATTTTTCCTGACGAACGCTTGGTTTTGGCGGGTTCTCAAGAACCCGAAGACCCCACGGCTCGAATAGTCGATTTGTTGACCCCGCTGGGCAAGGGTCAGCGGGCGCTGGTCGCGTCAGCGCCGAGAGCGGGCAAGACGATGGTTCTCAAGCATCTCGTCCGCTCACTTGAGGTCAACCACACCGATGTGGAATTGCTTGTCTTGTTGGTCGACGAGCGTCCCGAAGACATCACCGATATGACTCGCTGGGTGGAGCGCGGTGAAGTGATCGGGTCTCCGTTCGATCAGCCCACCGATGAGCAGATCACCATCGCGGAGATGACGATTGAGCGCGCCAAGCGCATGGTTGAAGATGGCAAGGACGTGTGTCTGGTTGTCGACGGCATCACCCGCTTGGCTCGTGCCCACATCCTCGAAGCCGCCCATGGCGGCCGTTCCGCTTCGGGCAGTATTGATCGATCTGTGATCCACGCCTGCAAACGATTCTTGGGCGCGGCTCGCAACATTGAAGGCGGGGGTTCATTGACGATCATCGCCACGATCGTTGTCGACAGCGGTAGTTCGGTCGACGAGGCGATCTATGAGGAGTTGGCCAACACAGCGAATTTGGAATTGCGGCTTTCGCGAGCGCTGGCGGTCCGCCGGATCTATCCGGCCGCCGATATTGGCGCATCGGGAACTCACAACGAAGAAATCCTGCTGTCCCCGGCAGAACTTGAGGAGTCTCGTGAGTTGCGGCGACGCCTGATGGCGCTCACCGAGTCTGCTGACGCGGCCCCTGGAGATGATGTGTTGGCGCTGTTGAGCGAAGTATCTGCGAGCAACGCCAACTCCTAGGCGTTGAGGGTTGTTGGCGGGTGTCGGAGTCGTAGACTCGTGGGGCTATGAAATCTGATATTCACCCCGAGTACCGCGCTGTCGTATTTCAGGACACTTCGGCTGGTACGTCGTTTCTCACGCGGTCAACGATCGAGGCCAAAGAGTCGATCGTTTGGGAAGACGGCAACGAATACCCCCTTGCGAAGGTGGAGATCTCAAGCGAGAGCCATCCTTTCTATACGGGTCAGATGAAGATCGTGGACACGGCAGGTCGTGTGGAGCGCTTCGAAAAGCGTTACGGAAGACGCAAGAAGCTCGACTCCTGAGGTTGGCGCTGTCGTGACATGCCAATAGATTGTGCATCAATTCACGAGCGGGCACCGTCGGCCCAACTCAAAGAGGTTCTTACCGTGGACGAACGGGAGCAACGCGAGATGCGCAAGGGCGCGGGCGATGCCTTCGCGGCAGCCTTTGAGATGATCGTCACACCGGCCTTGTTCGGTCTTTTGGGCTGGTTCATCGATTCCCGCCTCGGATTGTTTCCAATCTTCACGCTGGTTCTCGCCGGCATCGTGCTTGCTTATGAGACTCAGAAGTTGTGTGTCTCCTACCGCCGGTCGCTTGACGAGGCGTTGCAACAGCGTCGCGCCAGCTACGGGCAGGGTTCGCAATGAAAGCTCAAGCCAAAGATCGTACAACCCCATTTCCGGCGGAGGTATCGGCTAGTGCACCTGAGCGCGAAATAGCCCGCGACCTCGCGGTGCGTACCCTGCTAGTCGCCCCGGTGATGCTTGCTGTCGGGGTGATTTTCTGGGGTTGGTCCGGGCTCTGGTCATCTGGCTATGGCCTGCTCATCGTGGCCGTGAATTTCTTGGTAGGTGCCGCGATAATCACCTGGTCCGCCAAGATCAGCCCCGCAGTGATGTTCGGTGCAGTGATGTTCGGCTTCATTGCCCGCCTCGGCATCATCACCGCCGCGGTATTGCCTATTCGTGGTAGCGACTGGTTCGAGATAGCACCTTTCGCGATCAGCCTGTTGGTCACCCACATTGGGCTACTGGCCTGGGAGACCCGCCATGTTGCGGCATCGCTGGCCTACCCCGGTTTGAAGCCAGGCGCGGCAGTTCTGTCGCCGCGTGACTCTTCGACCGACTCGACTTCCACTGATTCAACCAATGATTCGAACGCGGAGCGCTCAGCATGAATCTCCTCGCTCTAGAGTTCCCACCCGTCAACCACCTGTTCGATTGGCCGAGCATCTGGTTCGAGGGGACCCCCTACGCGATCAACAAGACAGTTCTCATCTATCTCGGCTCAGCGCTCGTCACGATGATCATCTTCGGGCTGGCCGGCCGGCAGAGGGAGTCGTTGGTGCCCGCAGGGATTCAGCATGTCGCTGAGTCGGGTGTGAATTTCATTGAAGAGTCCGTGGTCATGCAGACAATCGGGCCGGACGGCAAGAAGTTCATGCCGTTCCTGACCACGATGTTCTTCTTCATCCTCTTCTCCAACATCACCGAGGTCATCCCGTTCCTGCAGTTCCCGGCCAACTCGCGGATGGCGATGCCGGTAACGCTCGCCCTGGTCGTATGGGTGATCTACAACTTCGTCGGAGTCCGCAGCCAGGGTTTCTTCGGCTACATCAAGAATTCGCTGTTCCCCCCTGGCGTGCCGAAGGCGCTGTACATAATCGTGACGCCCATCGAGTTGGTTTCAACTTTCGTGGTTAGGCCCTTCTCACTGGCGATCCGGCTCTGGGCCAACATGGTTGCCGGCCACCTGCTGCTCGTTACCTTCGCCATCCTCTCGGCCACCATGTGGGCTTCGGGGGGTCTGGGTTATGGGGGAGCGCTGTTCCTTTCGTTCCCGATGCTCATCTTGATGACGGGGTTCGAGATTCTCGTCTCGGTACTCCAGGCCTTCATCTTCACGATTCTCACCGCCGTCTACATCGGCGGATCAATGCACCCAGAGCACTAAAGCTTGCTCATTGACCACCAATACCCGTCCACCAACCCTCTAATCAACCCCAATCTCGATACAACAGGAGAAAGCAAGTGTTCAACCTTCTAGCGCAAACCGGAACTGAAGCTGGCGAGTTCCTCCAGGGACTCAAAGCGATAGGCGCCGGGCTCGGCTATGGCCTCGCCGCCATTGGCCCGGGCATCGGCATCGGCCTCGTAGTCGGCAACGCCATCTCCGCGATGGCCCGACAGCCCGAATCGGCAGGCATGGTCCGTACCACGATGTTCCTCGGGATCGCATTCACCGAGGCCCTTGCCCTGATCGGATTCGTCGTCTTCATCCTTCTGCTGCCTTAAACGCCCACAGGCAACCCACCGCAGCAGCCCAAGCAAAGGTTCAACTATGACAGCAACTATTCGGCGTGTGGCCGGAGCATTCGGACTCATCGGAGTTCTCGTTGTGCTCGGCGCGGTTCCCGCCGCGGCCTCCGGTGAAACTATCGGCACCTGCGTCTTTGAAGAGATCCTCCATGCCGAGGAAGAGTTCGGCTCGCTCCATGTCCTTGAAGAAGCCGGACACAAAGCAGACCTCGTCAAGTTCGAGGAGGACCTTGAGAAGTGTGTAGAGGCCCCGAGTCCGATCATCCCTGAACTCGACGAGATCATCTGGGGCGGCGCCGCCTTCCTGATCCTCTTCGGTTTCATGTGGTGGAAGGGATTTCCTGCGGTGCAGAGGGCTATGCAGGCCCGCTCCGACAAGATCGCGGCCGACCTCGACGCCGCTGAGGCGGCCAAGTCCCAAGCGACCACGGTTCTAGCCGACCATGAAGCACAACTCGCGGGTGCCAAAGCAGAAGCTGCACAGATCGTCGAGGACGCTCGTGCTCAAGCAGATCTCGTGGCCGCGGAGATTCAGGCTCGCGCCAACGAAGACGTCGCGCAGATGCGCGCTCGGGCCGCGGCTGATATCGAGTCCGCTCGTTCCCAGGCGGTATCGGATTTGCGAGGCGTCGTTGCCGACATCGCGGTCGGTGCGGCCGAACGAGTCATCAAGTCCAACCTCGATGTCGACACGCAGCGTGCTCTCGTGGATGCCTACATCGACGAGGTGGCTAGCGGCAATGCCTGACGAACGCCTCGACGGTTACGCCGAAGCTCTCTTGGCGGTCGCTGCCGCGCAGGGTCAATCAACGTTGATTGAGGACGAACTGTTCCGCATTGGTGAAGCGTTGAGAGGCAACGACCAACTGTTGGCGGTGCTGTCGGACAGTCGGCTTCCGATCGAACGACGCCAGGGTGTTGTCGAGGACCTGCTCGGCGAAAAGGCGTCTGGTGTCACCACGGCGCTCGTATCCATGGTGGTCGGTACTGGACACGGTGGCCACCTTCCCGACATCGTCGATGCCATGGTCGCTCGTGGAGCAGCCAACCGAGACCGGGTTCTGGCCAAGGTGCGATCAGCCATCGAACTGACAGAAGACCAGAAAACCAGATTGGCGCAAGCCATCAAATCGTCCACCGGCACCGATGTCGAGATCCGTGTGATCATCGATGAAAGCGTGCTCGGTGGTCTCGTTACCGAAATCGGCGACGACGTTATCGACGGCAGCGTGCGACACCGACAGTCGCAACTCCGAGAGAACTTCGGCTGATCAAACACTCCGCCCAAACAAACGGGGACAGAGCAGAAAAGACAAGAAATGTCAGATCTCACGATCAACACCGCCCTAACCATCAACACAGATGACATTGCCGCGGCGATCCGCGGCAACCTCGATGACTTCATGCCGAGCCTGGAGCAGACCACTGTTGGTCGAGTGCTCGAGGTCGGCGATGGTATCGCACGGGTATCAGGCCTTCCGGGTGCAGCCGTCAACGAGATGCTGCGCTTCGAGAACGGTCTGGTGGGTCTAGCCCTCAACCTCGACGAAGAATCCATTGGTGCAGTTGTGCTCGGTGATGTCGAGGGCATCGTCGAAGGCCAAGCAGTTGTAGCCACCGGCGACATCCTCTCGGTTCCGGTAGGAGACGGCCTGCTCGGACGGGTAGTCAACCCGCTCGGCGAACCAATCGACGGGAAGGGTCCGCTCAGCAACGTTGAGCAGCGCCGCATGGAGATCCAGGCCCCGGGTATCACCGGCCGCAAGCCTGTGCATGAACCGATGCAGACCGGTATCAAGTCGATCGACTCCTTGATCCCGATCGGTCGCGGCCAGCGCGAGTTGATCATCGGCGATCGCAAGACCGGCAAGACCACCGTTGCTCTCGACACGATCCTCAATCAAAAGGGTCAGGGCGTCAAGTGCATCTACGTGGCGATCGGGCAGAAGGCTTCGACGGTCGCTCAGTCCGTGGCCACCCTTGATGAACTCGGAGCGATGGAATACACCGTGGTGGTCAACGCTCCGGCTTCTGATCCGGCACCGTTCAAGTTCCTCGCCCCCTACGGCGGGTGCGCCATCGGCCAGCATTGGATGGAGAACGGTGAGCATGCACTGATCATTTACGACGATTTGTCAAAGCAGGCCGAGGCTTACCGTCAGGTGTCGTTGTTGTTGCGTCGCCCTCCAGGACGCGAAGCGTTTCCTGGCGATGTGTTCTATTTGCACAGTCGCCTCCTGGAGCGTGCCGCCAAGCTCTCTGATGAGCGAGGCGCCGGCTCGCTTACGGCGCTGCCGATCATCGAAACCAAAGCGGGCGATGTGTCGGCGTTCATTCCCACCAATGTGATCTCGATCACGGATGGCCAGATCTTCTTGCAAGACGATCTCTTCAAGTCAGGTATCCGACCTGCGGTGGACGTTGGTATCTCGGTGTCCCGTGTTGGTTCCGCGGCTCAGGTCTCGGCCATGAAGGCCGCTACGGGCACGCTGAAGGGCGACCTGCAGCAGTTCCGTGAACTTGAGGCTTTCGCAGCTTTCGGATCGGATCTCGACGCAGTTTCGTCTGCTCAGCTAGAGCGCGGCTATCGCCTTACCGAACTGCTCAAGCAGGGCGTCAACTCGCCGTATCCCGTTGATGAGCAGGCTGTTTCGATCTACGCGGGTACCCGCGGCTACCTTGACAAGCTTGAGATCGAGGATGTGACGCGTTTCGAATCGGAGCTGCTTGATTGGTTCCGTACCCGTCACCGCGAGGCGATGTCGAAGATTCGCGACGAAGGCGTCATCGACGATGAGGATGCCTTCGAGGCAGCCATCTCTGCCTTTGCCGATCAGTTCGTTGGTTCGCGGGTCGATACTGCTGCGCCCGAAGCCGAAGCTCAGGGTGAGGCGCATTCGGACATGGTTGATTCTGAGACCACTCTGCCTGAAGAAGAGATCACCCGGGACGAGATCTGAGCGATGCCCGGGGGTAAGGAGCGCGAGCTTCGCCGACGCATATCAAGCGTCCAGTCGACGAAGAAGATCACGCGCGCCATGGAACTGATAGCGGCGACGAGAGTGGTCAAAGCTATGCAGCGCGCCGATGCCGCCCGTCCGTATGCCCGACGGATCACATCTGTGATCGAAAACTTGGCTGCCAGCGGCGCTGAAATTGATCATCCGCTGCTGCGTGAGGTCAGCGAAGTCAAGCGGGTCGGTTTCATCGTGATGGCAGGTGATCGAGGTCTCGCCGGGGCCTACAACACCAACCCGATTCGTGCGGCGGAACGCCAGATCATGGCTCACCAGAACGAGGGCAAGGACTATTCGCTGTTCGCTGTCGGTAAAAAGGCGAACGCCTACTACAAGTTCCGTCATTACCGCGTGCACCATTCCTACATGGGGTTCACCGACAACCCAACCTATGAGGACGCCCGCCGCATCGCCGAAGATGTCGCCGGGGCCTTCGCCGCCGGTGAGATCGACCAGGTCGAGTTGATCTACACGGAGTTCGTGTCAATGGGGACTCAACGGGTTTCTGTGCGCCGGTTCCTGCCTTTGGAGGACACGCAGGTGATGGCCGAAGTTGGTCGAGGTTCTGCGGCGGCGATCTCCTCGTTCGAGTTCGAACCGTCGCCTGAGGCTGTGCTTGAGTCGTTGCTGCCTCGCTATGTCGAGGCGCGCCTCTATGGTGCCTTGCTTGATTGCGCTGCTTCTGAACATGCCAACCGGCAGCGGGCCATGAAGTCCGCTACCGACAACGCCGAAGATTTGATTACCAAACTGTCGCGGGAAATGAACGTAGCGAGACAGGCTGCGATCACCACCGAAATCATGGAGATCGTTGGCGGGGCTGAAGCGTTGGGGGCCGAAGTGCCCATTGACGATTTCGCCGCGGCCTTCGCCTCGATGGCCCCCAGCGATGTGGCCCCCGCCGTTTCTCATCCCCTTACCGAGACCTGAAAGCACCCCGAGATATGACTGTTACAGCTAGTACCTCTGTTACCGAAGGTGATCTCAAGTCCGGTCGCATTGTCGGCATTGCCGGCCCTGTGGTCGACGTTGAGTTCCCGCCCGATGGCCTGCCCGCGATCAACACTCAAATCGAGTTCAACGTTGAGGTTGACGGCGAGACGATCAATGTGCCTGCCGAAGTTGCCCAGCAGATCGGCGATAGCCGAGTTCGGGCCATTGCCATGAAGCCGACTGATGGCCTCACCCGTGGCACTGAGGTGCGCAACACCGGCCATGGTGTGCAAGCGCCGGTGGGCGACGACACTTTGGGTCACATTTGGAACGTGATGGGGGATTGCCTGGATGAACCGGGCCGTACGACCGCCGAACGCTGGGACATCCACCGCCCGGCACCCTCTTTCGACAGCCTTGAGCCCTCATCGAAGATGTTTGAGACCGGCGTGAAGGTGATCGACCTGCTCACTCCTTACAAGGAGGGTGGCAAGATCGGCCTGTTCGGTGGTGCGGGTGTGGGTAAGACTGTGCTCATCACCGAGATGATCACTCGTGTGGCCTCCAACCACGGTGGCGTTTCGGTGTTTGCGGGTGTGGGGGAGCGCACCCGTGAAGGTACCGACCTCTTCATCGAGATGGGCGAGACAGTTATGGGTGACGGTGAGACCACCGTGCTCGACAAGGCGGCGCTTGTATTCGGCCAGATGGATGAGCCTCCAGGGGTGCGTCTGCGGGTGGCGTTGGCGGGCGTGACCATGGCGGAGTACTTCCGTGACGTTCAGAACCAGGATGTGCTGTTGTTCATCGACAACATCTTCCGTTTCGTCCAGGCCGGTTCGGAGGTGTCGACGCTGCTCGGCCGGATGCCCTCAGCGGTGGGTTACCAGCCGACGTTGGCTGACGAGATGGGTGAACTGCAAGAGCGCATCACCTCGACTCGGGGTAAGTCGATCACCTCGTTGCAGGCCGTGTACGTGCCGGCCGACGACTACACCGACCCGGCCCCGTTCACCTCGTTCACCCACTTCGACGGCACCACAGAACTGAGCCGTGACATCGCCGCTCTGGGTATCTATCCGGCTGTGGATCCGCTGGCTTCCAGCTCCACGATTCTCGATCCTCAGGTCGTCGGTGAGCGCCATTATCTGACCGCCCGGCGGGCCCAGGAGGTGTTGCAGCGTTACAAGGAACTCCAGGACATCATCGCCATCCTGGGTCTTGATGAGCTGTCCGAGGAGGACCGCATCACGGTCGACCGGGCACGCAAGGTTCAGCGCTTCTTGTCGCAGCCGATGTTCGTGGCCAAGGCATTCACCGGTCAGGACGGCATCTTCACGCCGATCTCCGAGACGATCGATTCTTTCGAGGCGCTTCTCAATGGTGACCTCGACGACCTGCCCGAACAGGCGTTTTATATGGTCGGCGGTGCTGAGGACGCGCAACGCAAGGCCGCTGAACTTCGGGCACAGACTTAGGGTCGAGGATCGATCTGATGTTTGACGTCGAAGTTGTCAGTCCGGAGGCTGTTTCCTATACCGGTGTTGCCGACATGGTTATAGCCCGCACGGTCGAGGGTGGCGATATCGCTTTCCAGGCCGGTCATGTGCCGTTTATCGGCAATCTGGCGGTTTGGTCCGTGGAGGTCGTCAAGCCCGACGGCGGGCGTGACATCTTCGCTGTGCATCGTGGCTTTGTTCAGGTACACGGTAATCAGGTCACGATCCTGTCCGACGTGTCTGAGTCCGCAGAAGATATCGACGTAGCCCGCGCCCAGACCGCACTCGACAACGCCAACGCAGCACTGGCGGCTGATGCTGACGATTCCGAATCCGAAGCCGCAAAAGTCCGAGCCGAACTGCGCCTCACCGTTAGCACCCGAGCGGGTAGCTAGCATCCCGGCGTTGGGCTGGTTGTCGGGCGCTTCGCTAGTTGTTGGTGCTGCTGATTGAGTGGTCGGTCTCACGGGTCCCTTCACGTTAGGCAGTTTAGGGGCCGTGTGGTGGGCTAGGAGGTAAGCCACGCGACGGCTACAGGACAACGTAAGAGGGGCTAAGGGGTTGCGCGGATAGGCGGTCAGCGGGGGCACCATCGGTCTCGGTAGTTGAGTAGTTTGCCGACGATGATGATGGTGGTGGCTAGGCATAGGGCGGCGTGGCGGTGTGTGTTGCGGCGGTCGGTGTTACGGCGGAGTTGTCCGTAGTTGGACAGCCAGGAGTTGGTGGATTCGACTATCCAGCGCAGTCCGAGGTGTATGGGTTGTTGGGTCCCTGGGGTTTTGGTGCCGCGGCGTTGGATGCACACATCGTGAAGGCCCAGCGCGGCGAGCCGGTCGCGCACTGCGGGGTAGTCGTAGCCGCGGTCTAGGTGCAGCGTTTCGATGTCGTCAAGGAGTCTGTTGTCGGCAACGGCTGCAAGGGTGGGTTCCAGCAGGCGGATGTCGTTGCGGTTGGCGCCGTCGATGGCCCAGCCAACTGGAACGCCGTGACGGTCCGACGCTACTGACCATTTCCATCCCATTTTGGCTCTGTCTGTGGGGTTTGGGCCGGTGCCTTCGCCTCCGCAGGGGGCTTTGTGAAGCGACCCGTCGAGCGCGACCTCAGACAAGTCGAGGCCCACGATCCGGTCAAAGGCTTCCAGCGCCTCGCCGCAAACCCGGTCGAACACCCCGACCGCGATCCATTCGTCGCGGCGGCCCCGAAGCGTGGTGTCAGACACCTCAAAATCCATGATCGCTTCCACATCGACCCACGACGCCCCCGTCACCAACCGGATCATGATCCCCCGAAAACACACCCTGTCAGGGATCCGCGGTCGGTGACAACCCAACGGATGGCCCCGATCCGGCGGCGGCAACAACCACTTGACCGCCGCCCATACAGCATCAAACACTTCCGGCTCCAGCGCGCGCATAATGACAGAAACCTCCACCTGGTCGTCGTTGGTTAGGTCAACCCAAAGTTCACTTCGGGCAACCCGACGACCGGTGGATGGTCACCTATCCGCGCGGCCCCTAAGCCTGGATCCACCGGTGTGGTGAGGTGTTGGGGGTTGGCGCGTCCACCAGAAAGGCCTCCTGACATGGGAGAATGCTGTTAACGACAACGGTCATTCTGGCCATGTGAGGAGGCACTTCCTGTGAGCAGCATATCTGGTGGGATTGATGGGGTGGAGGTTCGTTTTGATGAGGGGTCTTTGGTGGGGGATGCGGGTTTGTTGTTGGCGGGCACGGTGATGGATCGTCTGGGGCTCGAGGCGATGCTTGATGAGGTGGTGCGTCCGCCTTTGGCGGGGCGGGGGTCGGGGGCCAAGGCGTTGTCGTTGGTGGCGTCGATGCTTGTGGGGGGTTCGTTTATCGACGACGCGGACAGGTTGCGGGCCGGGTCAACAGCTCAGGTGCTGCCGTTTAGGCCGGTGGCGCCGTCGACTCTGGGAACGTGGTTGCGGTCGTTCACTTTCGGGCATCTGCGTCAGTTCGACCGCGCCAACGAGTTGGCGCTTGGCCGGGCGTGGTCTTTGGGTGCGGCGCCGGCTGTTAAAGAGATGACGCTGGATTTGGATTCCACGGTGTGTGAGGTCCACGGTCGCGACAAACATGGCACCGCTTATGGCCACACCAAGGTTCTGGGTTATCACCCGTTGGTGGCGGTGCGCGACGACACCGGCGAGTTCATTCATTCCCGTATGCGGTCGGGTTCGTCTCAGCGCGGTCACGGGCGGTTCGTGTCTGAGACCCTGGCCCGGTTGCGTCGCTTAGCACCCGACGCGGAAGTCACCGTGCGCGCCGACGCCGGGTTCTTCTCCTATGAGTTGTTGGACCTCATCGAGACCCACAAGGCGTTCTGGTCGTTCACGATCCCCCAAAACGCCATGGTCAAAACAGCTATAGCAGCCATAGACGACAAAGCCTGGAAGCCCATCGCCTACACCCGCGGCGGCCAAGCCCAGGTCGCTGAGACCACCATCAAAACCGGGCCCCGATCCCGCAGCGCCGAACCCCGCGAACTACGGCTTGTGGTGCGACGTACCCGCCTCACCGGCTCCCAAGCCGAACTGTGGCCCGACTGGCGCCACCACTGCTTGGTCACCAACCGAACCGACCTCGACACCGAAACCGCCGACACCTACCACCGAGCCCACGCCCGAGTCGAACTCGCCATCAAAGACCTCAAAGACAACGGACTAGCCCACTGCCCCTCAGGGAACTTCTTCGCCAACGGCGCCTGGTTGGCCTGCGCCACGCTCGCACACAACCTCGCCCGCTGGACAGCCCGCCTCGGCCACACCCAACACCCCAAACACCTCACCGTCGCGGCCACCGTCCGCAACCGGCTCCTGTCGCTGCCCGGCCGGCTCGTCAACCACTCAGGCCGCCACATCCTACGCCTGCCCCTCAACTGGCCCTGGAAACACACCTTCACCACAGCGCACCAACACCTACACAACCTGCCCCTGCTCATCTAAACACCCACCCCCCGGGGGCCGGCACCCCCAGCACACACCCCAACGCCACCAACCCAACCCAACCCAACCCAACCCCCAACCCCGACCCTGCACGCCCCAACACACCAAACCCGGCGTGAAACCCCCCGCCCGACCCCAACCCGCCACCAGCCCGCGAATCCCGCGCTCACCAAAGGCCAATCGGTGGATTCAGGCTAAGGTGTCGCGTCTGTGTCTGGTTCGTGTCTATGTCGTGATTTTAGTTCAATGGTTGGGTTGAGCCGGGTCTGGTTGAGCCTCGGGTTGGTTGTTTCGTTGACGGCTGCGTTGTTGATGGGGTTGCCGTCACCGGCTGGGGCAATCGCGGGGTATGGCGATGTGGGTGAAGGCGCTTGGTACACCGATGCGGTGCAATGGTCGGTCGATAACGGGATCGCCGACATTGCCGGGACCTGTTTCGCGCCTGAGACTCCGGTGTCGCGTGGCGAGACCGCGGTGTGGATCCACAACATGGAAGGCCGGCCCGATGCCGGGGTTCGTCATTCGTTCACCGATGTAACAGACGCGTCTCAAAACGATGCGATCTCGTGGATGTCCAACACTGGCATCACCACCGGCAAATCACCAACCACCTTCGCACCCGACGACACGTTGAACCGTGCCGAAGCAGCAACGTTTCTGCATCGTTTGGAGGGTAAGCCTGCTGCGCCTGCGCACAGTTTCGTCGACGTTGTTAAGGGTTGGCAACAAGACAGCGTGTCGTGGATGGCCGACACCGGTATCACCACCGGCACATCACCCACCACGTTCACGCCTGAAGGCACGTTGACGCGTGCCCATCTCGTTACCTTTCTGTACCGCTACAAGGAGGAACCGGAGGTAACCCTCAACACCTCAACCCCAACCTGCGACCCCAGTCCGCCTTCGGACGCATTCGGCGCGGGAGACACTATTCCCGGTTTTCCGAGCGGGTCCGGTGCATTGTCGGGCAACTTCAGAAACGGGGTGGGGGTTTCCGCTAGCGGCGGAATGGTCACCATCACGATGAGCAACGGGGGAACAGCCGAGTACAGCCACGCGACGTACACATGTACATCCCCCGGCGGCTGCACCATCGTCAACGGCCGCGTCACCAAAGGAACTGTGAACGCCACCACCGCTGAGCCGACGCCGGATCTGGCTGAGCCGACGCCGGATCTGGTTGTGGGTTCGCCGACGGTGGACGCGAGCGCTCCTGTGGTGGGTGAGATTTTCACGTTGAGCGCCATGGTGCGCAACTTGGGCGACGGTCGATCAGCGTCGACTACGCTGCGCTACTACCAGTCCACCGATGCGACCATCACGACTGGTGATACGGCGGTGGGCACCGATTATGTGTTCGGTCTTGACGCGCAGGAGACCGGGGACGAGTCGACCAGAGTGACCGCGCCTTCCTCACCGGGGACGTACTATTACGGTGCGTGCGTGGACTCAGTGTCTGATGAGTCCGACACGACCAACAACTGCTCAAACGCGGTGACCGTGACCGTTGACACGCTGACGGGTGGTTTCAAGACTGTCAGCGCCGGCAGCTTCCATAGTTGCGGGATCCGCAGCGACGATACTGTCGTCTGCTGGGGTTACTACCGGGATGGGATAGCTGATGCGCCGGCGGGTGGTTTCAAGACTGTCAGCGCCGGCGTCAACCATAGTTGCGGGATACGCAGCGACGGCACTGCGGTCTGCTGGGGTTTCAACGGGTCTGGGCAAGCTGATGCGCCGACGGGTGGTTTCAAGACTGTCAGCGCCGGCGAGTACCATAGTTGCGGTATACGCAGCGATGGCACTGTCGTCTGCTGGGGCTCCAACGAGTATGGGCGAGTTGATGCGCCGACGGGTGGTTTCAAGACTGTCAGCGCCAGCCGCTTCTTTAGTTGCGGGATCCGCAGCCAAGGCACTGTCGTCTGCTGGGGCCAGAACTGGGCTGGGCAAGCTGGTGCGCCGACGGGTGATTTCGAGACTGTCAGCGCCGGCGACTACCATAGTTGCGGTATACGCAGCGACGGCACTGTCGTCTGCTGGGGCCAGAACTGGGCTGGGCAAGCTGATGCGCCGACGGGTGGTTTCAAGACTGTCAGCGCCGCTTTGGTTCATAGTTGCGGTATCCGCAGCGACGGCACTGCGGTCTGCTGGGGCTCCAACGGGTATGGGAAAGCTGATGCGCCGACGGGTGGTTTCAAGACTGTCAGCGCCGCTTGGTCTCATAGTTGCGGGATCCGCAGCGACGGCACTGCGGTCTGCTGGGGCTCCAACGGGTATGGGAAAGCTGATGCGCCGGCCGATGTGCCTGCGGTACCGATGGTTGAGCCGCTTGCTGGTACAACGACGGAGTTGGTGGCGACCTTTGAGGATACTATCGGCGTTGGGGAGACGAGGGCATATGACTTCGCGATTCGTACGAAGGCCCCTCAGGGTCCCTGGGTCGAGGCTTGCAAGACGTTCGTCAACAGGTCGGGTCGGGCCGCGACGGCCACTTTCTCGCAGGGGTTCACTGGTTTGGAGCCGGGTACCACCTATGAGATTCGGTACCGGTATCGCAATTCGTCTCGATGCGGTGCAGGTTCTCCTGGTGAATGGTCGCCAATAGCTCAGGGAACCATCAACGACGACGAGGCCGCGCCGGATCTGGTTGTGGACACCCCGACGGTGGACACGAGCGCTCCTGTGGCGGGTGAGGGTTTCACGTTGAGTGCCTTAGTGCGCAACCAGGGCGACGGTCGATCAGCGTTCACGACGCTGCGCTACTACCAGTCCGTTGACGCGATGATTACGACTGGTGATACGGGGGTGGGCACGGATTTCGTGTCCCTTCTTGATGCGTTGGAGTCTGGGGACGAGTCGATCAGCGTGACCGCGCCTTCCGAACCGGGGACGTACTATTACGGTGCGTGCGTGGACTCGGTGTCCGATGAGTCCGACACTACCAACAACTGTTCCCCTGCGGTGATCGTGACCGTGGGCGCGGCACCGGCGCCGGATCTGGTTGTGGACACCCCGACGGTGGACACGAGCGCTCCTGTGGCGGGTGATGGTTTCACGTTGAGTGCTGTGGTGCGCAACCAGGGCGACGGCCGATCAGCGTTCACGACGCTGCGCTACTACCAGTCCGTTGACACGATGATTACGACTGGTGATACGGGGGTGGGCACGGATTTCGTGTCCCTTCTTGATGCGTTGGAGTCTGGGGTTGAGTCGATTCGTGTGACCGCGCCTTCCGAACCGGGGACGTATTATTTTGGTGCGTGCGTGGACTCGGTGTCCGATGAGTCCGACACAACGAACAACTGCTCGACCGCAGTGACCGTAACCGTCGGCGCGGCACCCGCCCCAGACCTGGTTGTGGACACGCCGACGGTGGACGTCAGTGCCCCTGCCCCTCGAGCGCGCTTCACGTTGAGCGCCACGGTGCGTAATCAGGGCAACGCGCTATCGGCGTCCACCACGCTGCGATACTACCGGTCCACCGACGCGGCCATCACCACCGGCGACACGGAGGTCGGCACGGACTCGGTGAGCGATTTCTGGCTGCACTCTTCCGGCATCAGCGCCGAGGAGATCAGCTTGTTCGCGCCGTCCTCCCTCGGTGTCTACTACTACGGTGCCTGCGTGGACTCGGTATCGGATGAGTCCAATTCAGAGAACAACTGCTCCCCTGCGGTGACTGTAAAGGTTGTCGCGGTGCCCGCGCCGGACCTGATAGTCAGCACGTTTACAGTCGACAACAGCAGCCCGCTCACCGGAACTTGGTTCATTCTGAGCGCAACCATGCGCAACGAGGGCAACGTGCCATCCGCGTCCACCTGGTTGCGTTATTACCGGTCCACCGACGTGACCATCACCACCGGCGACACGCAGATTGGCGGCACGTACTCTGTATCCAGGCTTGACGCGCAGGAGAGCGAAGCCGAGTCGCTCAGCCTGGCTGCGCCCTCCACACCGGGGACGTATTACTTTGGTGCTTGTGTGGACTCGGTGTCCGATGAGTCCGACGCGACCAACAACTGCTCCTCTGCGGTGGTCGTGGCCGTTGGTGCGGCACCGGTGCCGGATTTGGTGGTGGACACGCCGACGGTGGACACGAGCGCTCCTGTGGCGGGTGGGCGTTTCACGTTGACCGCCACTGTGCGCAACCAGGGCAGCGGTTCATCCGCTTCCGCATGGTTGCGCTTCGGCCGGTCCACCGACCCGACCATCACCGCCACGCAGGTAGGCACCACCAGCTCTGTGCCTGAGCTTGGCGCGCAGGAGAGCCGCACCGAGTCGATCAGCCTGACCGCTCCGTCCACACCGGGGACGTACTACTACAAGGCCTGCGTTGACCCGGTTTCCGACGAGTCCGACACGACCAACAACTGCTCAGACACGGTCACCGTAACCGTCGGCGCGGCGCCCGCGCCCGACCTAGTGGTGGACATCCCCACGGCTAGCGAGAGTGCCCCGGCGGTAGGTACATCCTTCACAATGAGCGCCACTGTGCGCAACCAGGGCGACGCGCCATCAGCGTCGACCACGCTGCGCTACTACGCGTCCATCGACCCGTACGTCTACCCGGAGCTCCCCCCGACAACGTTCCTCCAGGTGCCTTTTCACACGGAGCATGTGGGTGATCTTGCCCCGTCGGGGAGCAGCACTCATTCCATCTCTGTGAGGACTTGGGGTTACGGAACGACGCGCTACTACAGGGCCTGTGTGGGGTTGGTGACGGACGAAGACAAAACCGCCAACAACTGCTCGGCACCAGTGGCGGTGTACGTAACGGGCACGCCCGACTTGGTGGTCGATGCACCTACGGTTAGCGACGACAGCCCGATTGCTGCTGGGACGCCTTTCTCCCTGAGTACCACGGTGCGCAACCGGGGCAACGGGCATGTGTCTGCTGCCACTGTGTTCTACTACCGGTCGACCGACTCGACCATCTCTTCAAGGGACCAGCAGGTGGCCTCAGCTCGAGTGGGCGACGTGGGGCCCTATCTCACCAGTCCGGTGTCGGCCACCCTGACCGCTCCTGCCGCCCCCGGCATTTACTACTACGGGGCGTGCGTGGGCTTGGTGGAGGGCGAGACGAGCACAACGAACAACTGCTCCACACCGGTGACCGTGACCATCGTTCCGGCACCCGGTCCTGACCTTGTTGTAGACACGCCCACCATTGGCGGCATTGAGCCGGCTCTCGGAGCATTCTTCACACTATACGCGACGGTGCGCAACCAGGGCGCTGACCCATCGACGTCCGCAACGCTGCTCTTCTACCGCTCGACCGACTCGACTATCACGACCAGCGACGAACGGATTGGAGGTGGCTCTAGTATCAGGGGTTTGAGTCCCGCTGAGACGGTCTTTCTGAGCGACTCATCACGGGCACCGTCAACATCGGGTACCTACTATTACGGAGCATGTGTCGTCTTTTCTCGGGACGAGTCCAATACGACAAACAACTGCTCGCCCGCTCTGACCATCGTGTTGGGCCAACCCGATCTGGTGGTCGACACTCCTCTAGTAGACCTCGGTAGCGTCGATGGGGGTAGGGATTTCGGCCTGACTATCGTAGTGCGCAATCAAGGCACTGGTTCGTCACCAACCACTACCTTGCGATACTACCTGTCCACCGACTCAACGATAACGACCGGCGACACGGAACTCTACACGGACCGGTTTCGCTCAGTGGGTTCATCAGATAGCCGTCGGTGGCCGAGCCTACAGCAGGTGCCGTCCACAGCCGGAACGTACTACTACGGAGTCTGTGTGGATTCGGTGCCCGGAGAATTAAGCACAACGAACAACTGCTCTGCCGTGGTGAAGGTGACCGTGGAACCCGCTGACTTGACGCTCCTCGTGCCCACACTGTTCACACTCAATCGCCGCCCACCAGATGCTGGAGATGAATTCGAGCTGCGTGTCTCGGTGCTCAACCGAGGCAATCTGCCTTCGGTCTCCACCACACTTCGCTACTACCGATCCACCGACGCAACCATCACGAGTTCGGACACGCAGGTTGGCACGGACTCGGTGGGAAGCCTGAGAACGCACTGGTCCAGCCTTCATGGGATGGTTCTGACTGCGCCGTCGGCAGCCGGGACGTACTACTACGGGGCCTGTGTTGACGCGATTGGAAACGAGAACTCCACGAACAATTGCTCGGAAGCCGTGATGGTGACCGTAGGCGCTGTGCAGCCACCTGCGCTGACCCTCAGGCTTACGGAGTGTTTCGTGTTTCAGAATCAGCATTTTGTGATGTTTAAAGTGACGGCGCACGTAAGTGTGTCCTCTTTAGTCGTCAAGACGTACCAAGTAGAAGGAAGAAACAACACCAAACACCTCATGGCGACCATAAATGTTGGCAATCTGGCGGCTGGGAACTCCTACACGAAACTAACTTCCAGGTATTTCCCGGCGAACCTGAGGCGAAACCTCCGGAACTGCACTGCAGATTTGGCATGGGACAACGGTACAGCCACACCGAACTTCGGCCTGGCCACAACGGAAGTTCCTGATCTTCCGCCGCCAGACCCTACAGATACGCCTGTGCCTCCAGCGGAACGGCTTCCAACCCTAAGCCAAACGTACAACCTGTTTACCTCTCTGCACGGCACCAGCTATCGAGAATATTCCGACTGTGGTGTTAGCGGACGGCCCCCCTGCCCGGGTGCAGATCATATCGGATGGTGGTCCTCGCTACCTGCTGACCTTCAGCGGTGCGCCTTCCAGAGCTGCGATTTTGACTAACCCTGATTGGGGGCCTGTCGGACGTTCCCTTCAGTGGATGCCGCGGTGGCCTACGCTGGGGTTCGCCCCCAAGTTGTCGGACGCGGAGTTTGTCACCTTGGCGGTGATCTCGGCGCTGTTGAGCTGTGACAACGAGTCGCAGTTCGTGCGCTACGCCCATGCGCATCTTCGGCCGTGGTTCGCGTATTTTGCCCAACCGCGACGGATACAACAAGCGGCTGCGGGGCAGCGCCGTGATGATCGCCGGTGTCATGGGATGCCTCGCACGCGAGTGCGAGTCCCGGTGACAGGGGTCCCTTGATTTAGGTCCGTGTTGTGGGTCTGATTCCTTGGGGATCGCGTTGTGATGTATCAAGGCATGTGCAAGGCACCCCAGAGCCTCCACGAAACATAGGGTGATTTGGTTTGAGGTTTCCCCGTTGGCTTGACACCTTGATTTGTAGGTACGTCACGAGAAGGGCTACCCGACAACGTGAGAGGGTGCTAGTGTCGCGTCTATGTCTGATTCATATCTAAGTCGTGATTTAAGTTCAATGGTCGGGTTGAGCCGAATTTGGTTGAGCCTCGGGTTGGTTGTTTCGTTGATGGCTGCGTTGTTGATGGGGTTGCCGTCTCCGGCTGGGGCGGTGGCGGGATACGGCGATGTGGATGAAGGCACTTGGTACACAGACGCGGTGCAATGGTCTGTTGATAACGGGATCGCTGGTATTGCCGGGACCTGTTTCGCGCCTGAGACTCCGGTGTCGCGTGGCGAGACCGCGGTGTGGATCCACAACATGGAAGGCCGGCCCGATGCCGGGGTTCGTCATTCGTTCACCGATGTAACAGACGCGTCTCAAAACGATGCGATCTCGTGGATGGCCAACGAGGAGATCACCACCGGCAAATCACCAACCACCTTCGCGCCTGACGACACGTTGACCCGTGCCGAAGCAGCAACGTTTTTGCATCGTTTGGAGGGTGAGCCTGCTGCGCCTGCGCACAGTTTCGTCGACGTTGTTAAGGGTTGGCAACAAGACAGCGTGTCGTGGATGTCCCACACCGGTATCACCACCGGCACGTCACCGACCACATTCGCTCCTGATACCACGTTGACCCGTGCCCATCTCGTTACCTTCCTGTACCGCTACCAGGACGAACCGGACGTAACCGTCAACACCTCAACCCCAATCTGTGACCCGGCCGGCGACGCGGAGACTGTCGAGCAATACCAGCCAGGGGACACCATCGCGGGTTTCCCGTCCGGCTTCGCCGCTGTCAGCGGCAACTTCAGCGGCGCATCAGTGGTAATAACAGGCGGCGGCAGCACTGTCACCGTCGAGATCACCAGTAACGGGAGCGCCGCCTACTCCGACACCACCTACACTTGTGAGTCCGTCGGCGGCTGTACCATCGTCAACGGCCGCGTTACCAAAGGAACTGTGAACGCCACCCCCGTAACCGTTGGCGCTGCGCCGACGCCGGATCTGGTGGTGGATTCGCCGACGGTTGAGCCGCTTGCTGGTACAACGACGGAGTTGGTGGCGCGCTTTGAGGATACTATCGGCGTTGGGGAGACGTGGGCATATGATTTCGCGATTCGTACGAAGGCCCCTCAGGGTGCTTGGGTCGAGGCTTGCAAGACGTTCGTCAACAGGTCGGGTCGAGCCACAACAGCCACCTTCTCGCAGGGGTTCACTGGTCTGGAGGCGGGAACCACGTACGAGATTCGGTACCGGTATCGCAATTCGTCTCAATGCGGCGGAGGCTCTCCCAACGAATGGTCACCGGTAGCTCAGGGAACCACCAACGACGACGAGGCCCCGGCTGGGCTGGCTCCAGAGGACGGGGCAGCCTTTGACGCACGCTTTGTAGGTAGCCGGCTGATGGCCCGGGACGCTGGCTTTTTTGTTGACTTCACGTCCAACGGCCGCATTATGGAATCTGGTCGCCTTCCGGGAAGTTACCGCTATTCCTCAATCGATCCGAACTCGGGCACCCTGACGCTTACTTACGATGGCGGGGATTACGGCGGCAGTTGCACAATCTCGCTCACCTTCGATTCGGCAACGACGGGCACCTTAAGATACGCCTGCGCTTCCGGGATTCAGGGCCAAGGCAACTGGCAAATCGAACAACCCTAAACGCGAAGAACGGTACTGTGTCTATGTCATCTTTAGGCTCTAGTTCTGTGGTTGGGTTGGGTCGGGTGTGGTTGGGTGTCGGGTTGGTTTTTGGGTTGACCGCAGCGTTGTTGGTGGGGTCGCCGTCACAGGTTGGGGCGGTGGCGGGATATGGAGATGTGGCTGGGGACAGTTGGTACAGCGACGCGGTGCAGTGGTCAGTCGACAACGCGATCACCGGTATTGGGGGGTTTTGTTTCGGGATTGACACTCCGGTGTCGCGTGGTGAAACCGCGGTGTGGATCTACAACATGGAGAACCAGCCTGATGCGGGGGTCAGTCATTCGTTCACCGATGTTACCGACGCGTCTCAAGACGATGCGATTTCGTGGATGGTCAACACCGGTATGACCACGGGTACGTCACCGACCACGTTCGCGCCTGATGAAACCCTGAGGCGTGCCCAGGTTGCAGCGTTTTTGCATCGTCTGGAAGGTGAGCCTTCTGCACCGCCACACAATTTCAGTGATGTCGTTGCAGCTTGGCAACAAGACAGTGTGTCATGGATGGCCCACAGCGGTATCACCACCGGCACATCACCCACCACCTTCGCGCCCGAAGACACGTTGAATCGAGCCCAACTCATCACCTTCCTGTACCGCTACAAAGGCGAACCAGAGGTAACCCTCAACACCTCAACCCCAAACTGCGAGCCAACCACAGGCGATGATGAACCCGGTCCGCCTTCAGGCGTGTTCGGCGCGGGAGACACTATTCCCGGTTTCCCGAGCGGGTTCGGTGCATTGTTGGGTGATTTCAGGAACGGGGTGCAGGTTTCTGCTAGCGGCGAAATAGTCACGATCACGATGAGAAACGGGGGAACAGCCGAGTACATCTACACGATGTATACATGTGTGTCATCTGCGGGATGTGTGATCGAGGACGGCCGAGTGGTTCGCGGCACCGTGACCCTATCGGAGGCGCTAGGAGGGAATATTCAGGTACGTTCTTCGACGTTGGCGCCCGCGAGCGAGGAGGACTTCAAGACTCGCTTCGTGCCGTATGGACTCGCCGCAGATTATTATTATGTCGACTTCGGTGGCGATGGCCGATTCGAGGAAACCACAGCCACATATACGATTAGCGGCCTGTACACGTACCAGAAAACTGGCGAGAGAAGCGCTACTCTGACGCAAGACTACGATGATGGCGACTTTGAGGGTTCTTGCGAAACGCATCTAGTATTCGACACAGCGTGGACCGGAAGCCTTGAGTATTCATGTACAGATGGATCGACGAGTAGCCAGAACTGGCGTGTTTCGGAGCAGCCGATCCTGTCTCCCCCGACCATCACCCCAGTCGCCGACACTAACACGGCGGTATGGATATCTGTTTTTGACACCTTCGGGCCCCAGGAGACTAGAGCTTATGATTATCGAGTCAGAGCAACCAACCAGGAGGGACCACCGTTTGAGACTTGCACGACTATCTCGAACTCTAGTAGTCAAACAGTGTCAGACGAGGCTCGAACCACGATTTCGGGGCTCCAGCCAGGGACGGAATACGAGTTTCGTTACCGCTATCGAAACTCGGATCAATGCGGTGACCCCGTTGATATTGAATGGTCACATATGGCCAAAGCAACAACAGGTGGCACCGCTGTGCTTCAGTCACCGATGTTCGCAGAAGGCAGTTCCACAACTCGGAGTTTCCTAGAAGGCACGCCCCCAGGCGTCCGAGTCGGTTTACCCGTCCCCGCACGCGGTGTTCCCACACTTACATATAGCGTGGAAGGACCCGACGTCGACAGCTTCGTCATTGATTCCGATACTGGTCAGATTCGCACGAAGGCGGGCATCGTCTACGACTATGAGACGAAGGATCGATATCTCGTAGTTGTGCGAGCGACCGATCCTAGTAGCGGTCTGAGCGATACCATTGACGTCACCATCTACATTGCCGGCCTAGCGCCGTCCTGTGGAAGGGTGCAGGATCTTCGTGTGAATCAAGGCGACGGCCGATTGACTGTCCGATGGAGCCGACTGCAAGCGATGGACGGCGAGGCACCGGTTCTCGGTTACGAGACGGAGATCCGCCAGAGTTCCGCGAGTTCTTGGAGTGGTCGCCGTGTCGTTCTCGGGACTGAAGTTTCTGGACTGACGTATGTGGATCTCCTCAATGGCCAGACCTACGAGATACGGGTTCGTCCTGTCAATGCTGAAGGGGATTGCGGCTGGTCTGATCCGGTAGTGGGAACCCCGTCCGGCGGAACAGCGCCAAGCGACGAGTCAGATCTCTCCGACAGGATTAGAGATCGATGGCTCGGAACTCCCAGCCGCCATTGGCAGATTCTGAGCCCGGGCCGATGCCGTCACCGGACGGGTGACGTAGTCTTTGACGCCTACTGCAGTTATCAGAGAAACGACCCGGACTCCGGGCAGATCACGCTTGAGTTCGATGATCCCTCGAGAGGGTCCTGTGATGTCGTGTTCGCGTTCTCGTCGTTGACTGCCGGCTCGTTTATCGATGACTGCTGGGATGCAGGAGTAAACACTGATGGCCTTCGGACAGACTTTGTTGTGCCACCCTATTCGGTTCGAACGGCTGAAGAACTGAATGAGCTACTCTCTCCCGACAGCAGCTTGGACACGTCAAGCCTCGCCCCTAGGACTCAGGAGGAGTTCGATCGGCTGGCGCGTCACCGACGAGATTTTATTCCTGGAGTTGTAATAGGTGAAATGGAAGTCGGGAATGGATCATTGGTCGCCCCCGGCTCCGCTTCGCTCTTCAAGTATGACAATTATGGCCGAGGCAGCAAAACCACCTTCGCTCACTACAGATACGAGAATATTGGACCCTCAGAAGGTCTACTGACTTTCACACCCCACGGTGGCGGCGAGACTCTATCTTTCCGTCTTGGATTTGACCGAGGAACGATGGGCATTACCGTAGAGAGTTCTGAACGGGGCGCGATAAATTGGTGGGCTGAGACTTTTCCAGAGTTTGCGGGCGCATCCCAACTGGCGGATCCGCTCCCTATTCTGCTGCCGACACCTCCAAGCTCTCCCATCAATCTAGATGGTCCCGATTTTGCCCCTCAAAGCGGTGAAGATTTTTGGAATCGATTCCCCCCAACTGACCTCTATCGTGGCGGCTGGAGCGACATAGACGCGATGCTAGGCGACAATACCCTCTATCGACCCTTTCAACATTTTTCGTACAACCATTATGTCAAGACTGACCGTAACCGGGCAACCATAACTCTTACCTTCGGCGAATTCGAACCCACTCACCCCGAAAGAAGTCCGGCTCTTTCAGACGAGTTCTATGAGCAGTTCACCGGAGCCGCATGGACCATCGATATTGAATTCTTGACGGCTGGGTCTATCGGGTACGCCGCAACCCTGTATATAGACGGATCGCCGACCGGTTTGACACTCAGTGGTGTCGTTGACTACGACGGGAACAGGATGGAACCGGATGAGTTTCCACCCGAGACTCTGCCCCCGGATGACCCACCTCAGGCAAGGGGCCAAGACCTTCCAGGAGTCGACTTGGCCCCAGCCACCACCGCAGGAGGCATCGGCCCGAACGACCTTCAACCCTTCCTCCTAGACGGTGCAGACTTGCAACCGGCCGCGTATCGGCCCGGTGACTGGCTCGAGCCCAAGGACGGCAGCGCCCAGAGAATGATGATCGCCGGAGTGAACCAGGTCTCCACAACCGGGTTCCCCTCCTCCACCCTGGCCCAACCGCATCACGTTGACCGGCGGGGCATCGGCGCGCAAACGCCCAGGACAACGATCATGGCGTATCTTCGCGGAGCGTCCGAAGACCAGACACAGACGACGGAACTGCTAGGACTGTACACAGGTCATGGCCTTCAAATTCAGAGTGACGCTCAGCCCACGATCACGCAACTGCTGGTCGTCTGCATGCAACGGGATCGCGAGATTCCTATTCGAGGAGCCAGATACTTCTCGCAACCGAAACCAGCAGAGGGCCCAGTTCAAACATGCCAGCGCAATTGTGTGCTGAATCATAGAGAATTCATCCAACAATGCGTATGGCAATGTGAAGACACTGACCAACTCGCCTCCGCCTTCACCGACTCATCACATTGACCAGCCACCGAAAGGAACACGACAATGACTCACCACTACCGATGCCAGCGAGGTTTCCGGATCGTTGCAGTGCTGCTATCAGCACTCGCCACTCTTGCATCCGCTTGCGGCAGCACATCAACTGCTGAGTCGACTCCTAGCACGACGGAAGAAACGACTGAGTCGAGCACTATCACGACGGAAGAAACGACCGCCGAACAGCCAGCTCCGGTGCCCTGGGAACCGCTGCCGGCCGACGGAGAGTGCAGGTCGGGGATGGTGCTCCGGCAAGGGGATAGTTGCACGCACGAATACTCCTGTGAAGCGGGCTTTAGCATAGGCGCGTCGGGATCGAGTCCAATCATAGTGGAAGTTTCCAATGTTTTTACCGTTAATGCTAAAGGAGAGCCGATCTACGGCAGGCCTTTCGACGAAGCTGAGCAAGAGCAAATTGGGCGTGATTGTCCAGCAGATACGAGTTTCTCAAGATCAGCGACATCCATACACCGGACACAGACTATCAATGACATGGTGTTTGAGTTCATAGCCTATGCCCAGAGTGATGGAACATTCTATATCGAAGAGGCGACAACGAACGATTCCTTCCCGAGCCAACCGGACACTACAAGCGCTGACGATTGCAGCGTGGGACTAGTCTTGTCAGAAGGAGAGAGTTGTGCATTGGCGGACGGCGGAGAAGTTTCTGTCGATGCCGGAAAGGTTTGCCTTGGTCGTTCTTTCTGCGCAGGTGGCAACTTGACCATCAATGAGTTGTCCGTAGCGAAGAACAATGATGGCACATGGACTATAGCCAGTCTCGCCAGCTAGCCGCTCTGAAGGTAGATCCAGATCAACCGTAGTGCATGCCAGGAGATCGCCAACGAGCAATAGGACTATCAAGGCGACTATATTACCTACTCATCAATCAGACGATGTGTAACCTTATGATCAGCCGAGACACAACCTTGTAATTGGCCGACACGAGGCATATAGGGCTCGTCGCGGGCGACGGGTCGGAGGTGACGCCTACCGATCTTGCCGGACGACTGCCTCTGCGCCCGGCGACAGCACCGGACCGCCGCGGCTCAGGCTGCGCCCTGAAACAGCACAGCTATTGGTAGTCGATGGCTGAGAATTCGGCCAGTTTGTGGAGTTTGTGGTGGGCCTCGATTTTGCGTACCGTGCCCGATCGTGAGCGCATCACCAGTGACTCTGTATGGCATCCGCTGCTGTCGAAGCGCACGCCTTTGAGCAGGGCACCGTCGGTGATCCCGGTGGCTGCGAAGAAACAGTTGTCGCTTTGTATCAGGTCGTCGGCGGTCAGCACACGGTTCAGGTCGTAACCGGTTTCGATGGCGATCCTTCGTTCGCGTTCGTTGCGGGGCCAGAGTCGACCGAGTTGTTCTCCGCCCATGCATTTGAGCGCGGCGGCGGTGATCACGCCCTCTGGAGTTCCACCTATACCGAGCAGAATGTCGGCACCGGAGTCGGGCCAGGCGGTCGCTATCGCACCCGCGACATCGCCATCGGGAATAAGACGTATCCGAGCGCCGGCAGCCCGCACCTCGCTGATGGTTTCGGCGTGACGGTCTCTGTCCAGGATGACCACGGTCAGGTCCCGCACCGATTCGCCTTTGGCCTCGGCTACAGCAGACAGGTTCTCGGCGATCGACTTGTGCATACTGATGACTCCGGCGGCCTCGGGCCCAACGGCGATCTTCTCCATGTAGAAGCAGGGGCCGGGATCAAACATCGTTCCTCTGGGGGCAACGGCTATCACTGCGATGGCGTTGGGCCGGCCCAGCGAGGCGAGGGTCGTGCCGTCGATCGGGTCTACGGCGATGTCTGTCAGAGGTGGTGAGCCGTCACCGATGGCTTCACCGTTGTAGAGCATCGGGGCCTCGTCCTTCTCGCCTTCGCCGATGACCACTATTCCGTCCATCTGCACCGAGCTGAGCACTGCCCGCATGGCGTCGACCGCGGCGCCGTCGGCGCCCTCTTTGTCGCCTCGACCCATCCAACGAGACGCTGCCATGGCTGCAGCCTCGGTGACTCGGACAAGCGGAAGTGCAAGGTTTCTATCCGGGGCTGCCTGTGTGCTCATACTCGCGACGGTAGCAGTTTCGCCTCCGTCATCTCGGAATCGTGCAACTCGTGGCAACATGGCGGTCGTGGCATTTCGATTCGGCTCCCGACAAGACAACGAGGCTGTAGACGGTGACCCTTCTGAGACTCCGGAAGATGCCGTCGATGACGGCCCGTTGGAGGACGACGAGGAGGGGGAATGGCTGGCAATCGAGCTTCACGAATGGGCTGCTGAGACCCGTTTGATGTTGGCGCAGTTGTTGTTGGCTGATGGAGTGGTTCATTCCTGGCAGGGGACCACCTTGCTCGCTCATGAGTCGGTTGAAACCGAGGTCGATGCGTTGATCGAAGAAGTCGAGACCGCTGAGGCCCGCGAACTCGACCCTGAGCGCGCTCAGTTGGCCTTCGAGATGACGGGGTGGTCCGGAGGACTCCAGGCGCAACTGTCGGAGCGTCTTGGTTCTGCGGGCGTACCTCACGAATTCGATTCCGATGGGGACTTGATATGTCACGAGGACGACGAAGAACATGTTGAGTTGCTGATTGAGGATCTGCTCGCCCGAACAGCAGATTCCGGGCTTGAGGAACTAGATGGTCTTGAAGCCAACAATTTGCTGAGTGCCTTATTTGAGGCGACCGACCGCCTGCGCCGCGACGTGCATGATTCCAAAGGTGTGCTCGGCGCGGTTACCCATGGTGAGCGTCTGGCCGCAACTGCGACTCCGTTCGGGTTCTCGGCAACAGCATGGAGTTCTTTGCGTGAAGCTGCCGATCAACTAGTTGACCTGATCGAGTCAGAGGACTCGTCAGATATCGAGATCTCTGATCTTGCGATCCGCCTGCGCGACACCCTTCAACGTTTGGTCTGAGGCGCCGGTAAGTTGTGACTGATGCTGTTGGCTGAGCTTGAAGTGTGCCATTCCCGGCCGATTGCGCCGACTCGTCGGGTTGCACTCGGCCGCACGTTCCTGCCTTGTGACCCGGTGCCAGGATTTGGTGGTTTGCTGCTCGGCGGAGTTGTGGCCCGTTTCGCTCAAGACATGGATCCCGATGACATCGGTGAGCTGTTGGCGTTGATTTATGACCTGGATGCCGGCTATCGGATCCCTCAGCCACGTTTGCGTCATCGTTTCCAGGCTGATCGGGTCGGTTTGACTCGCAGCTCCCATCGGCTCTATCGGGTTGACGACAGCGAGGGTGAACTGAGACTGCAGTTCACGACCGACAAGGGTGCGCCGTCTCAGCACGTTCTGGGCGCTGTTTATGCTGCCGGGAGGTTGCCGTCGAATATCAGAACCGGCGTATTCGCGAACATTCGCCGTGCTCTGGCGTGGCGTGGTGAGATCAACCTCGGATTCTTGGCGTACCTGGCGGGTGGGGCTTCCTCGTCGTTCTTGAGATCTGCAGTGCAACATGGGGCGATGAGCGACAATGTCGACTGGGCAATGCGTGTGCTTGGTCTTTCCGCGGTCGCTGACCGACTCAACAAGGGCCTGATCCAGCAGGGTTACAGGGATGCCTTGTTGACCGTTCACCCCGACCACGGCGGTGAAGTCGCTAGCGCCGCTGAGCGCATCGCTGATATTGCTGAGGCGCGTCGAATCTTGCTGGCCCAGAAATGACGGCCCCTTCAGCGCTGCTGTTGACTCCTGGTGCGGGTGGCGACTCTTCGCACCGTTTGTTGGTAGCACTGCAAGAGCAACTGGACCTGCCCGTATGGCGCATGGACTTCCCCTACCGCAAGGAGGGGCGCAGGTTCCCGGATCGTGCTCCGAAACTGATCGATGCTCTGCTGGCCGAGGTGGAGCTTGCGTCTGAAACGCTTGGTGTGGATCCCGAGACCATGGCGTTCGGCGGGCGTTCGATGGGTGGGCGCATCTGCTCGATGGCCATGGCCCAAGGGATGGGTGCCGTTGGCTTGGTGGCGCTCAGCTACCCTTTGCATCCGGTCGGGAAACCCGACCGCCTTCGTGTTGAGCACTTTGGTGATTTGTCAGTGCCGACGTTGTTTGTGAACGGCGACCGTGACCCTTTCGGCACTCCAGACGAAGTAGCTGCACACATTGGTGCCATCGCGGGACCTGTCACGGTGCACTGGTTGGAAGGCCAAGGCCACAATCCCAAGCCGAAATGCGACCCCGAGATCATCGCCGTCGTGAGCCAATTCCTGGCCTCCCTCTAAAGAGCGGCCGTTTTGAGGATCAATCCGCTCGGCCTCTTAGCCTCAATCTCATGTGGGACCGCGTTGAACGCCTCCAACAAGAGCTTCGTGACGTTGGGATCCGTCTCGGTGATCCAGCGGTGCAAGCAGACGCGTCTCAGCTAGCGGACCTCGGTCGCCGTTTCAAGCAACTTGAAGAGATCGTTTCTGCGGGCTTGCGCTGGCGTGCCGCGGTCGAAGACTTGGAGGTCGCCAATGAGATGCTGCGAGACGCTCAAGGTGCTGAACGAACCGAGATGCGCGCAGAAGTCGTAGAAATCGAAGAGTTGGTCGCCCAAAGTATGGAGCAGCTCCGTGTTCTGATGTTGCCCTCCGATCCAAACGATGGACGCAACGTCATCATTGAGATCAGAGGGGCGGCCGGTGGTGATGAAGCCAACCTCTTTGCCCGAGATCTGCTTGTCATGTACGAGGCGTTTGCGAAGCGAATGAACTGGCGCATGGAAGTGCTCAGTTCGTCGCCCACCGAACTCGGAGGAGTGTCGGAGGTAACGGCACTGCTATCGGGTCCATCGGTGTGGACCAGGATGAAGCACGAGGCCGGAACTCACCGGGTGCAACGGGTGCCGGTGACTGAATCGCAGGGACGGGTCCACACATCGTCGGCCACGATGATGGTGTTGCCGGAGCCTGAAGAGGTGGAGGTCCACATTGACGACAACGACCTGCGTATTGATACCTATCGGGCATCGGGCCACGGTGGTCAGTCGGTCAACACCATGGATTCAGCAGTGAGGATCGTTCATGAGCCCACGGGTCTGGTGGTCACCATGCAGGACGAGAAGAGCCAGCTCAAGAACAAGAACAAAGCCATGCGGGTGCTGCGTGCGCGACTCGGGCAACTCGAAAAGGAACGTGCGGATGCCGAGGCGTCGGATCTGCGCAAGGGACAGGTTTCGATGGGTGACCGTTCCGAGAAGATCCGCACCTACAACTTCAAGGAGAACCGCCTGACCGATCATCGGATCGGACTTACGGTCCACAAACTCGATCGGGTCTTAGCCGGAGAGTTGGACGACATCAGCGACGCCCTGGTAGCCGAGGAGCGCCAACTCCAACTCCAAGACGATGTCTGAGTGCACCTCCGGCACAGTTGCCGGTGCCGGCGCGGTTGCTGGTGCGGGCACGGTTGCTGATGTGGGCACGGTTGCTGGTGCGGGCACGGTTGCTGGTGCGGGCACGGTCAGGTGGTCGGAACTGCTCGCTGAAGCGGTCGATCGTTTCGAGCGTGCCGGTATCGAGACGGCACAAATCGATGCTCGGCGGGTGGTTGAGGAGATAACCGGGGTGCGGCCATCCGGGGTGTACCGCGTACTTGGAGATTGCGTCACGACCAAGGCGATGGCGAGATTCGATGAGTTGGTAGCACGCCGTGAGCAAGGCGAACCGTTGCAATACGTGCTGGGTCGTTGGGGGTTCCGCACGCTTGATCTGATGGTCGATCAGCGGGTCCTGATACCTCGGCCCGAGACGGAGATGGTCGCCGGTCTCGCTATCGACGCCGTAAACGACCTGCATCACCAGAAGAGCCAAGAGACCAGCGGTGTCGGTGGTGTCGGTGGTGTCGGTGGTGCCAGCGGTGCCGGTGGTGCCGCCGAGGGTTCGGTGACGGTGGCCGACCTCGGGACCGGTTCGGGGGCGATCGCATTGTCGGTCGCGGTCGAATGCAGAAGCTGTCGGGTATACGCAACAGACGTGTCAGAACAAGCTCTAGCAGTGGCCCGAGCGAACTTGGCGGGAGTTGGTGCGGCGGCGACTGCGGTCAGCTTGCACCACGGACACTGGTTCGAAGCACTGCCTGATCACTTGCAAGGAACCCTTGACGTGGTGGTTTCGAACCCGCCATATGTCGCCGAGAGCGAAGGACTGCCAGCGGTGGTTAAAGACTGGGAACCCGCAACTGCGCTGTGGGCCGGCTCAAATGGATTTGCCGATCTTCGCAGCATCGTGACTGAAGCGCCTCTGTGGTTGGCGCCTCATGGCGTGATCGTGCTTGAGATGTCACCTCCCCAAACCGCGGAAGTGCAGCGATGGTGTCGTGACCTTGGCTGGCAGGCGACGATTCACCCAGACCTGAATGGGCGTCCCCGGGCTGTGGTTGCACGCAGATGAGCGATCTTGATCGCGTTGTTGCGGCTCTGCGCGAAGGCCAGGTTGTGCTGCTTCCGACCGACACGGTCTACGGCTTGGCAGTGATGGCCACAAACAGCGCCGCCGTCGCTGCGGTTTTTGCTCTTAAGCAGCGTCCGGTCGACACCTCAGTGGCGGTACTTGTTGCCGATATCGCCCAGGCTGTGAGCTATGTAGATCTTGGTGCCGACGGAAACGCCCTGGCCGAGCGTTTCTGGCCGGGCGCTCTCACCATTGTTGCGAATCGAACTGACAACGGAGCGGTCGCCGCGGGAACCGATTCGACGCTCGGAGTTCGCTGCCCCGACGACGATTTCATTCGTTCGGTCGCCGCCGCGGTTGGGCCGTTGGCCGCTAGCAGCGCCAACCTCCATGGCCAGCCAACCCCGAGTTCGTGCGTCGAAGCGGCTGAAATCTTCGACACGGTACAGATCGTGGTCGACGGCGGCCCTCGGCAGGGTTCGGCGAGCACCGTAGCGTCGATCGTCGACGGTGCTCCGGTGCTATTACGTCGAGGCCCCATCTCAATGGCGAATATCAACGCGGAGCTGAGCGCAAGAACCTAAACTGGCGGCATGCGAATCGCGGTCGGCTCGGATCACGCTGGTTTCACCATGAAGGAGTCGCTAGCGCAGCGATTACGGGATCAGGGTCACGATGTAGTTGATTGTGGTACCTACTCGACTGAGCGGGTCGACTATCCAGACTTCGGAGCGGCCGTCGGCAGGGCGGTGGTAAGCGGTGGCGCCGAGGGCGGTGTGTGTGTTTGTGGAAGCGGAATCGGGATCGGTATGGCGGCTAACAAGATCGCGGGAGTGCGCGCGGCGACGGTGTGGGATGCCACATCTGCACGTTCGGCTCGTGAGCACAACGATGCGAATGTGATCTGCGTCGGTGAGCGGTTCGTCGGCCCCGAGGTGGCCGCCCAAGCGATGCAGGCATGGCTTGACGCCGAGTTTGAAGGCGGTCGCCATGTGGCGCGAATAGAAAAGCTCGGGAACCTTGACGACATATCCGTCTGAGCGCTTGCCAACGGACGCTACGATTCCGCTGTTCGGCCTTATTCCCTCCATATAGAGTCCCGGACGTCGACCAAGCTAGGAGCACTTGAATGCCGTGGCCCCACGTTGCCGATGATCCAGTTCTGGAGATGATTGTTCGAGAGGAGATCCGCCAGAACTCCACCCTTCAGTTGATCGCCTCGGAGAACTTCGCCTCCCCAGCGGTTATGGCCGCTACCGGCTCGGTTCTGACCAACAAATACTCCGAGGGTTACCCGTACAGGCGTTACTACGGCGGCAACATGGTCATCGACGAGATTGAGGACGAGGCTCGACGCCGAGTGTGCGCCTTGTTCGGTGCCGATCATGCCAACGTGCAGCCTCATGCCGGGGCGATCGCCAACATGGCGGTGTACCAGGCAGTACTTGAGCCGGGCGACACGGTACTGGGCATGAGCCTGGATCACGGTGGGCATCTGACCCATGGTTCGCCGGTCAACTTCTCAGGTCGGCAATACCGCTTCGTCTCCTATGGGGTGACCGCCAGCGACGAGCGCATCGACTTCGAGGACATGGCCGCCAAAGCCCACGCCGAGAAACCGAAACTGATCGTCGCCGGTGCTACCGCATACCCACGCATCATCGATCCGAATCCGCTGCGAGAGATCGCCGATGAGGTCGGCGCGCTGCTGATGTTTGACGCAGCCCACATCGCCGGCTTGATAGCGGGTGGCGTTCACCCCAACCCTGTGGGCATTGCCGACATCGTCACCTTCACAACCCACAAGACTCTGCGAGGTCCTAGAGGCGGGTGCATTCTCAGCTCCGAGCAGCACGCCGCGGCCATCGACAAGGCGATGTTCCCCGGCATCCAGGGAGGCCCGCTCGAGAACGCAATCGGCGCCAAGGCGATTGCCTTCGCAGAAGCCTCAACCCCGGAATTCTCTGACTATGCGGCGTCGATCGTTGCCAACGCTGCGGCTCTCGCAAAGGCATTGGCGGGCCACGGGTTCAGGTTGGTGAGCGGCGGGACCGACAACCACCTTCTGCTGATTGATCTGCGGACCTTCGATCCCGACCTGACCGGCAAGGAAGCTCAGGCTGTGCTTGATTCCGCTGGTATCAGCCTCAACAAGAACACAATCCCCGATGACCCGCGCTCACCTTTCGTGACCTCAGGGATACGGGTTGGCACGCCCGCGGTGTCCACTCAGGGCATGGGCCCCGATGAGATGGCCACCATCGCCGAACTCATTGCCAGAACGCTGCGCGGACGTGACGATGACAGCGTGGTCGGTGCGGTCAAAGCCGACGTGGCAGAACTCTGTTCGAGGTTCTGCCCCTACCCCGATCTCGGGGTATGAACGGCGAGTTGAGGTAGCAGAGATGCCGGCACCATCGCTGTCGGCGTATCTGTTGGTTGCTGCCGTCGCGGCCGTTGTCACCTTTGTGGCAACACCTCTGGTGCGCCGCTTGTCGGTTCGTCTCGGAGCGGTCGCTCCTCCTGATGAGCGCCACGTTCACACCGTGGCAACACCTCGCGGTGGTGGTGCGGCAATGCTTGTGGGGGTCGTGGGTGCGTTCTGTGTTGCTGCGTTCATGGATGACTTTGCCGATGTCATGTCTGCGCGTACGGAGATGCTCGGAGTGGTTGTTGCCGCGGCGGTGATTTGGAGCGTCGGGTTCGTCGATGATGTGCGCGAGATTTCCGCCCCGGCGAAAGTCGCCGGAATGGTGCTGGCGGGAGGCGTGTTGTCGATGACAGGCGTCTCAATCCTGGTGTTTCGGGTGCCGTTCTTTGATTTGTTGTTCCTGTCGGCGGATTGGTCAGCGTTGGTGACAGTTCTGTGGGTTCTGGGCATGGCGACAGCGGTCAATCTGATCGATGGCCTCGATGGGCTAGCAGGCGGCACCGTTGCCATAGCCTCGGGAACTTTCCTGCTCTACGCCTTGCGACTCAGCGACGCCGATGTCATCGGCCCGAACAATCCCGGAGCTCTGTGGGCTTGCATCACGCTCGGTGTCTGCGTTGGGTTTCTGCCACACAACGTGCATCCCGCCAGGATCTTCATGGGCGACGGGGGAGCGCTACTTCTGGGTTTGTTGATGGCGGTCTCAACCATGTCGGTGGGCGGCCGAACCACCCAGGAGTTCTCTGGTCAGGCGTTTTTCTTCTTCGCTCCGATTTTCATTCCGCTGGTCATCCTAGGGGTACCGATTCTCGACACTCTCTTCGCTATTGTGCGCCGAGCGGCGCGTGGCGGTGCGGTTCATGCGGCGGACAAGGAACACCTTCACCACCAGCTCATGCGGATCGGTCATGGCCATGGGCGAGCCGTGCTGATTCTGTGGATGTGGACGGCTTTGCTGTCGGCCTTTGTGCTGTACCCGACCTACACCGGAGAGGGCGACGCCTTCGTGCCGATCGGTATTGCGGCTTTTGCGCTGGCTCTCTACACGGTGCTGCATCCGCGTTGGCGACCGGGTGTTACTGAAGTGGACGAAACCGAACTCGAAGCCCTGAAGGCTTCCACCAACGGCCGCCTCAAATCCCCCCGCCGCCGCCGCTGATCGCCCATATCAAACAACAGGTGGGTCCCAGGGGTTGAGGATCTTGAGACGGGTGAAGCGTTCGAAGTCGTGAACGTTGCGGGTCACAACCACCATCTTGTTGACGATGGCGGTCGCGGCGATCAGGGCATCGGCGATGGGGGCCGGGTCGGGCACATGCAGCGTCGCGGCCAACCGGGCCACTCTGGTGTCGACCGGAAGGATCTGTTGCTCGAACTCATGGCACACATCGTTTTCGAACCAGGTCCGAAGAACTGTTGCGGTGTGGGGGTCGCGGCGCTCGGCCAACAGCACGCCGTGTTCAAGTTCTTGGATCGTGATCGCCGACATGTAGGTCTGGTTGGCATCGACAGCGCAGGCCCAATCTGCCACGTTCGCATCGGCTCTCCCGGAGTTGATCTTGCGGATCTCGGAGACCACGTTGGTGTCGAGCAAGTACATCAGTCGAACATAACCGGACGGGAGTGAGAGTTGGCCGCCGATGAGGGGTTCAGCGTCGAAGGTGACGTGTTTATCAGCCGAAGACGGCGGGTCGGGCCGGCGAGCCGCGGTCGGGGACCTCAAGGTCGATGTCGCCCGCGCCGGGTGTGTTGCACAACACCTCGGCGAGGCTCTGATTGTCCCTCACGAGATGGCGGTAGTCTTCGTAGCTCAGCAGCACATGGGAGGGCTTACCCCGGTCCGTGACATAGACTGGCCCGCCGAGAGCCGCTAGCTTCGCGGCGCCGGTTCCCTGGTTGAACTCACGGCTGCTCATGCTGCGGACCGATGGATTCATCGACGACTCCCTTCAAGTAGCAACGTTACTATACCATCGGAGTTCCCGTTGGCGGATTTCCGTGACAGGGATCGGAGATTCGATTGTTTGCCAAAAGGAACAGTGCACTCGGCGGTTTGAGTCTTGGCAACCAAGTACTTGGCTAGGCGTCCTCGGGGTTGATTTCCTCGAGTTCCAATCCGGCGGTTTCGGGGAAGCGGGCGAGGATCAATCCAGCGACAATCAGCGGACCGGTGGTGAGAATGGCGATAGCAGGCCCGGTCACCGACATGCGGTCCGAGAGCTCCCCGACGAAAAGCAGCCCGCAAGCGCTCCCGAGCACACCCAACGTGATGATCGCCCCGTTGCTTCGCCCGCGCCTGAAGGTACCGAAGAGTTCTGGACCGTAGACGGCCAATGCTGGTACCGCGAGTCCGCCAAACACACCTCCCAGCAGGGTCAATGACCATAAAGTGATCCCATCGGCGAAGTATCCGGCGCTGCTCAGAGTGGCGCCGAGCACAACCCCCAAAGCACCCACGCGGCGGCGCCCGTGCCGCTCGGCGAGGTAACCGCCCAACAAGATCCCGATACCGATCGGGGTCGCAGTGGTTACCGTGAACAAGGAGATGTCGGTCCCGGAGAATCCCCGCTCGTCTTTGAGGAAATCGTTGCGGAACCCTGATGCCGGAGCCCAGTACATGGCCAGCAGGAAGGCCGATGTTGCCAGCAACACAAAGCGACTTCTGCGCCGGGTCCGCAAGGGTTCGGCAGGGGTCGCGACGGGTGTGGCCTCAATGAAACGTCGGCTCTCGGGCAACCGTCGGCCCAACGATGCCACAACCGCAACACCAGCAATTGCGACAAGGTAGATGACCCGCCAACCCCGTTCGCTGAGATCAGCGACGGGCAGAATCCACACAGCCATGCCTGAACCGAGCCCGGCACTGAGGGCCAAAACCGATGCAGCCCAAGCCCTTGACCTGTAGGGCATCTCCTCGACGGCCACGATCACAATCAGAATCCCGAGCGCGGTCGACAGACCCCGCGCCACTAGCTGCGAACCTCCCAGTACCCACAAGTTCGGTGATAGTCCACCCAGCACAGTGAAGACACAACTGGCAATCCCGGCACCGATCAACAACGAGCGTCGGCCCCGTTTATCAGCCAGCGCGGCGGTGACCAGCGCGATCAACACACCTGCCCGAACCACGCCAAGCACCCAACCTTGGGCCTGATTGCCGTGGCCGAACTCGTCGACGGCGAAGGTGATCGTCTGAGTCAGAACGGTACCGAGGTACCCGTCTACGAGCTGTATCCCCGCGAGCAGACCGAGCACGGTGGACCCCCGTTGATCGAGTCGGTCAGGCGGTGCCCACCAATAGCCGTAGCGTTCTTGGCGATTCTGTAGGGCACGGCGCACCGGAAAATGAAACAACCAAGCCCAAACCGAAACAGCCAGCTTGTATGTCGTCGTTTCGGTGACTTCATACCTGCCTTCACCGTCTGGTCGCGCCTTCAAGGAGCGGTTGTATTTACGGAAGGGTCCCTCAAGACAACTCCACCGATCAGTGCCGCTCACCGCCTCGGCGACGATATCGCTTCGGGGTTGTCGAAGCTGTTGCAACTCGGCGCTGTCACATACCGAGGTAGTCGAGATGGTCGTCATAGAGGGCCGAACGGAGAGTCTACCGTTCCTCGCAGAGACGAACTAGAGCGTCTATTCTTGAGGTTGTGCCAAGTCCTTACCACGCTGGAGACGGGCAGCTTTCGGCCGCGGCGGTCCGGTTGCTTCGTCGCCCCCGGCCCCGCTATCGCGGTTACCTGCATCGTTGGGCGGCGTTGGCTGCGATTCCGCTAGGCGTGACACTGACGGTATTCGCCGAAGGAATGCGAGCACAGTTCTCGATGTTGCTCTATTCGTTTGGAATCACCGCGATGCTCGGGGTTAGCGCGGTCGTTCACGGGCAAGACTGGTCCGCAGAAAGAGTGGAACTGCTCGTACGAATCGACCATTCGGTGATCTTCTTGATGTTCGGCACTTGCGCCACGCCCATTGCCTTGCTGGGCTTGGACTCGCCGGTTTCGGGGTTGCTGATCGCTGTCGCCTGGACCGGAGCACTGTTGGGAATCGCAGCTGAATGGTTGCCCCTGCATCCACGGGCAGGGTTCATGAACGGTGCCTATCTGGGCTTCGGCTGGTCGATGATCGTCTTCACCCCCTGGCTCGTTACGTCGTTGTCGATCCCGGAGTCGATCCTGCTGTTCGGTGGGGGTGCCGCCTACACATTGGGAGCGGTTGTGGTTGGCGCTCGTCGTCCCGACCCTTGGCCCGACACGTTCGGCTACCACGAAATATGGCATGTGCATGTCGTGGTCGCGGTCGTTTGCCACACCCTTTTGGTGATATCGCTTGCTTATTAGCCGCCCCGCATATAGTCGCCGGATATGAAATTCGGAATTTTCTACGAGCATCAACTGCCTCGACCGTGGGATGAACGCAGTGAAGCCGAGCTGTTGCGTGATGCTCTTGAACAGGTTGAGCTGGCCGACTCGCTTGGCTTTGAGTACCTCTGGGAGGTGGAGCACCACTTCTTGGAGGAGTATTCGCACTCGTCTGCACCCGAACTGTTCCTCGCGGCGTGTTCTCAGCGCACCAGTCAAATCCGGCTGGGGCACGGTATCTGTCTCACTGCGCCTCAGTTCAACCATCCGGCACGGGTGGCGGAGCGGATCGCAACGCTCGACCTCTTATCTGGCGGACGGGTGGAGTTCGGCTCCGGCGAGTCCTCTTCGGAGGCCGAACTCGGCGGCTTCGGCATTCCCTATGAACGCAAGCGAGACGCCTGGCTCGAAGGCCTCGAAGTGTCGCTTCGTTGCCTGACCGAGACACCCTTCGGTGGTCACGAGGGAGAGTTTGTGTCGATGCCCGCTCGCAACGTTGTGCCCAAGCCCCAGCAGTTGCCCCATCCACCGCTGTGGGTTGCCTGTTCTCGCCATGAGACCATCAAACTCGCAGCCCAAAAGGGCATTGGAGCGCTCACCTTCGCATTCATCGACCCGGAAGACGCCAAAGGGTGGGTCAACGACTACCGCCGGATCATGGCCGAAGAATGTGTGCCGGTCGGCAAGGCGGTGAACCCGAATCTTGCCTGCGTCACCCCGATGATGTGCCACCCCGACGAATCGGTGGCAATGCGCATGGGACTTGAGGGCGGCAACTTCTTCGGTTACTCGTTGGCTCACTACTACTTGTTCGGAGAACATCAGCCGGGTGTGACCGATGTGTGGCAGGAGTTCCAAGCCAAACGCACCGAGCATGGTTACGACCCCGATGCTGCCCTCGCGCAGCAAGGCTCACTCGCCGCCAAAACAGCGGTAGGCGACCGTCAGGGACTACGTGGAGCCGTAGGAACGCCAGAACAAATCCGTGACTTCTGCCGCCGATACGAAGAGGCTGGCGTGGATCAACTGATATTCGTGATGCAGGCAGGCAAGAACCGCCACGAAGACATCATGGAATCGCTGCACCGCTTCGGCACCGAAATCCTGCCCGAATTCAAGGAACGAGATATAGCGAACGCTGGTGCGTTGGCGGCTTCATGGGAGCCGATCGTTGCCGCGGCGCTGGCCCGGAAACCTGCTGATCCCGAGCCAGTGGCAGACGACTATCGGATCAAAGCCATTCCCAAACAAATTGTCGACGCCGGTCTCGGCGACACCTTCGGAGTCACCCAAGAAATGCTCGACGAAGCGGAGCGATCTCAAGCCCTCGGCCAATCTCGCGGCCAAGGCGGCATTCTGGACTGAACTCGACCTGCTGTAGCTTTGAGGGTCGGCACCAAGACAAGGAGACAAGGAGACGATGTGGAAGATGTAGCGCTGATCGCGGGGGCCCGCACTCCCATCGGCAAGTTCAACGGGACGCTGAGGTCTCGAACCGCGATGGAATTGGGTGGAATCGCTATTGCCGCGGCATTGGAACGCGCCGATGTCGCGGCGGGTGATGTTGATCATGTGCTTATGGGCCACGTTCTGCAGGCCGGGCAGGGACAGATCACCGCCCGTCAGGCCGCGGACGCGGCAGGCATTCCGATGAGTACACCGGCCACCACAATCAACAAAGTGTGCCTTTCGGGTCTTTCGACGATCTATGTGGGCGCGCTGATGTTGGCCGCGGGCGATGTTGATGTCGTGATCGCTGGCGGGATGGAATCCATGAGCAACGCCCCGTATCTTCTCTCCGGTGGCCGCGCCGGGATGAAGATGGGTCACGCGGCGGCGATCGACTCAATGATCCACGACGGCCTCTGGTGCGCGTTCGAGGATCGGCACATGGGCAGCGACACCGATCACTACACGCGCCAGGCTGCTATCACCCGCGCTGCACAGGACGAGCTTGCGTTCTCGTCACACCACAGGGCCAGCGAAGCCCAGAACAATGATCTGTTCTCAGCAGAGATCGTGGCCGTTGGATATCCGGGCGACAGAGGTTTCCTTGATCGCGATGAGGGTGTGCGACCAACGACGAGTGTCGAACAGTTGGCGAAGCTACGTCCGGCATTTGAACTTGATGGGACTATCACCGCCGGGAACGCGTCGCAACTGAGCGATGGCGCCTCGGCAATTGTCATGATGCGTGCAGACACGGCCGCCGAACGAGGGCTGGCTAACGACATCCGGGTCGCTGGGTACGGTCAGGTAGCGGGGCCGGAGAACACATCGTTGCTCCACCAACCAGCGCGAGCCTTGCTGCGCGCGTTAGCGGATGCGGACCATGAGGTTGGTGACCTTGATGTGCTCGAAATCAACGAGGCGTTCGCTGCGGTATCGCTTGCATCGTCTGACGAGTTGGGTATCGATCCCATGTTCCCGAACAAATTCGGAGGCGCGATTGCTATGGGTCATCCACTGGGTTGCAGCGGTAGCAGGCTCGCGCTCACGGTGATGCAACAGCTTCGAACCAGCGGCGCTTCGCTTGGTGCAGCCGCGCTGTGCGGCGGCGGTGGACAAGGAGACGCTCTTGTCCTGAGCCATTCCGCCTGAAGCTCCTCAGAACTCCATCGTGCCTAAAACTCCATCGTGCCTAAAACTCCATCGTGCCTAAAACTCCATCGTGCCTAGAACTCCATAGAGAAGGTCTCGGGCCAGGCATCGGCTCTGAGCAGGGCGTCGGTGCCGCCATCAACGAAGATCACTGAACCGCAGGCGAAACGAGCCGCCGGGGAGAGTAGAAACACGATCCAATCTGCGAGCAGATCAGCGGTTGCGGGGTCCCCGGTAGGAACCGGGAAGCCCTCCAGCAGCGGTCCGTAGTCGTCGTCGTCCTTGCCCATCTGGAACAGGGGGGTTTGCACGGGCCCGGGAGCGATCACATTGAGTGTGATCCCCTGGCCGATCCAGTCGTCGCTCACTGCCGCTCGACGACACCAGCGAGAAACAGCGAGCTTGGAAGCGCCGTAGGCGATTGCACCGTCGAAAGGCTCCGGTGTGAGATTCACGAGTCGGATCGCTTCGGATTCATCGCCATTCAGGTAAGCCTCAACCAGTTCGGCAGGCAGGTTTGGTGATGTGGTCGAAGAGTTTGAGCCGATCTGTACGACCTGAGCATTGTCGGCTTCGACTAGAGCGGGGCGCAGACCCTCAAGCAACGCCACAGATCCGAAATAGTTGACCTTGGCGATCAACTCTCCGCGGATGGGCGGCCCAAGACCAGCAGCGGTCACCAGACCGTCGAGCTTGCCGTCGCAGCGCTGCAAGGTCTCGCTTACGGCGCTGGATCTGCCCTCATCGGTGGAGAGATCGGCGATGACTTCGGCGTCTCGCAAATCAATACCGATCACGGTATGGCCATCATTTTCCAGGTTTTTACGGGTGGCCGCACCCATGCCGGATGCGGACCCGCTAATCGCGTATGTGCTCACGGCGCACGATGATCGTTCAACCGCGCCACACTAAGCAAATGGACTCTTCGCATTCTTCTTCCTCGCCGATGCAGATGGACCCCTCATACCGCATCGCCCGGCTCGCCTCGGACGGGCAAAGGTTGATTGACGTTGCCTCCCGGGACCTCTCCGCCACGGTTCCGGCATGTCCTGACTGGGCCAACAAAGATCTGCTTTCGCACATGGCCGTTGTGTGGAGCGCTGTTGCCGCACAGGTTGAGCAGCGTGCTGCAGCGCCGATTGCACGGAAAGATCTTCCCGATCAAACGCCCGCCGAAGCGCTGGACCAATTGGTAACGGTGCTGAGCGAAGCTGATCCTCTAACGCAATTGTGGACTTGGGGCGCTGACCAGACAGTTGAGTTCTTCATAAGGAGAGCCCATCTTGAGACGGCCATCCACCGCGTCGACGCGGAACAGGCAGCCAATGACCCGACGCCAGTTCCCGCAGCCGACGGAATCGACGGTGTTGACGAACTCTTTACCGAGGTACTGGCCGGGCGGGCACGAACGACGCCTTCCGGTTCACTGCATCTGCATCAGACCGATGGCGACGGGGAGTTCATGTTGCGAGCCGCCGACGGAGCGATCACGGTGACCCATGAACATGCAAAGGGAGACGCCGCGGTTCGCGCCGGCGGCGAAGAACTATTCTTGTGCGCCTGGGGCAGGCGGACGCTTGATGGGCTGCAGATCTTCGGCGATGTCGAGGTAGCAACCCAGTGGATGGCTCTATCACCGTGACTAACAGAGACACCATCACCGGCAGCGATGCTGGGACCGACGAAGACGCTGGGACTAGCGGAGATTCTGGGACCGGCAGTGACTCTATGCCCCGCAAGAAACCGCGTTTCGGTGGAGGCGGAACGTTGGACCAGTTGATGCCCGTGCTGCTGTTTCTCGGGTTCTACAACTTCGTCAGCATTGAAGCGGCTGTCGTTGCTTCAACGATCTGGTCGTTCAAGGCCGCTGTTAGCAGGTGTCGCCGAGGCCTCAACATCGGGCTGATGCTGCCGAGCGTGACCATCTATCTCATTTTGCGCAGCGCGGTCACCATTGCGGCTGAGCGTGAGCTCGTCGATTTCGGTATCAGCACCGAGGCGGTGTACTTCGGGATCGGCTTTGCGACGAAGATCCTGGTTGGCGTGGTACTGGCGATCACCATCTTCAGGGGTCGATCCTTTATGGCATGGATCGCGCAGAGGCTCCTGCGATTGCCGGACGGTATGGCCCAAGACCGTCGTTTCTTGCGCACGATGGCGACGGCTACCTGGTTCATTGTCGTCTTCGAGATCCTGACCGCCGTCTGGGACATCTACCTGTACAACAACACTGGGGTGAACCTCTTCGTGCTCACTCGCTTCGGTGTCAACTTCGTCTTGGGGTTCATCGCCATCACTGCGGGACTGATCTATATCGACCACAAACTCCAGCCGATCCCCGGCTATCCCGGGATCACCGAGTTGCTCCAAAAGTCCTCAGTAGTTCCCGACAAGTCCAAAACAGCAAGCGATTAGTGCTAACGGCCGCGGCCGTCAGTCAGTTGAAGGAGCGAGGCTGTCGAGGGGGTCGGGTCCGAACTCTCGCAGGAGCGTGCCGTAGTCGGCGCCTCGACGCAGGTTCTGACCGCCGTCCACGGCGAAAGCCTGCCCGGTGATCCATGAAGATTCGGGGCCGATCAAGAACCTCACCATGTCGGCGATCTCTGAGGGTTCACCGACACGACCCAGCGGAATCGCAGGCAGATAGTTGTCTAGCAGTGCACCGCCGCTGGTAATCGGCGTCATCAGCTCGGTGGCCACGATGCCTGGCTGCACCGAATTGATCCTGATCCCGAAACGGCCCATCTCGTCGGCACTAACCCGACACAGATGATCAAGAGCGGCTTTGGCGGCACCGTAAGCGCCGAGGCAACGCATCGAATCCTGGCCGGCATGAGACGAACAACCCACGATTGATCCGCCGCCGCCCTGTCGGGCCATCTGCGCGCCACCAGCTTTGAGGCACAGGAACGTGCCGATGTAGTTGAGTTCCATCGTCGAGCGGATGTCGTCCACGTCAGCCAGAGCCAGAGGACCCATACAGGTAGAACCACCAGCGCAAGCAAAAAGCCCGTCCAGCCGCCCGGTGATGCTGGCGGCGGCCGCTACAGCCGCGGTTACGTCGGCCTCCTGGGTCACGTCGGCAACTATGTGTTGCACTGTCACTCCCTGCGCCGCGACACCAGCGATGCGGTCGACCGCATTGAGCAGTTTCTGCTCGGTGCGTCCGCAGATGGTGACGTGCGAGCCGTCAGCGGCGAGCCTCGCCGCAGACGCCTCTCCGATACCGCTTCCACCACCGGTGATGAGCGTCGCAAAACCTTCGATTGATCCCATGACGCGGCACCTTAGCGGCCATGTGCGCACCGAAACACTTCCGGGGTCGTGTCCGTGCCTGACTGATCTTGATCGGGGTCAGAGCTGCTTGACCCGGATGGGGGTCACGACCGCTCGATCCTCCAGGCGAGACGCGGCGAGGTCGATTTCGGCCTCGAGCACCCATTCCATGTAACGCTCGGGATCGCACAGCGTCTGGGTGGCCAGGCCACGCTGCAGATCGATCACAACCCAGCGACTGCTGCGGGCATCGGCGTCGATCTCAATTGCTTCATGGGCGCTGAAGTACGCCTCAATGCCCTCAATCTCCGGCGTGATCTGACGGCGGGTGGCCAGTGAGGTGACCGTACGAAACAATTCGTTGCGCACCAGCACGCTGAAGGCCCGCTCATTGGCAGTGATGTCGAAGTCAACGGGCTGTGTCGGTTCCACCTCAACGATGTCAGGATCGCGAAGGCGTTCCCACTCATCAATGAGGCTCGAATCAACCCGCCGAATCATGGCGCCGAGCCATTCGATCACATCTTCAAGATCGTCGGTCAAGTGTGCTGAGGGCACCGTCTGGATCAGGGTCTTGTAACAGTCCGTCAGGTAGCGGAGAAGCTGCCCTTCGGAGCGCTTGATCCCGAAGCGAGTCACGAATTGGTTGAAGGTCTCCGCGAATTCGAGCATCTCGCGGACCACTCCCTTGGGGCTGACCGTGTCACGCCCGACCCAGGGGTGGTGACGGGCGAAGATAGCAAAGGCAGGTTCAATGAACTCTGCTTCGGGTTTGGGCCAAGTGACCTGCTCAAGGCGGTCCATGCGCTCCTCGTATTCGACGCCCGAAGCCTTCATCTCGCTTACCAACTCGTCTTTCAACTTGTCCTTTTGAGCAAACAGCACCACCATCGGATCTTCCAGCACGGACTCCACCAGGCTGAGCACCTGAAGATGGTGATCAGGAACCTCGGGATCAAGCGCCTCGACTGCCTCAACCACGAACAGCGAAAGCGGTTGATTGAGACGGAAGTCGTCCTGTAAATCAATGTTGATCCGCAGCGGGTCGAGCTCGACGATCTGCGCCTCAAGCAGAGATCGGTACACTGCAATGGCCCGGCGTATGTGGCGGCGTTGGGCGCTGCGGGGTTCGTGATTGTCGGTGAGCAGGCGTTTCATGGCAGCGCAGCCGTCGCCGGGGCGGTCGAGCACGTTGAGCAACATGGCGTGGCTCACCGAGAAACTTGACTTGAGTGTCTCGGGTGTGCCCCCGCTGAGACGAGCGAGGGTGTCGCCGTCCCAATGGACATAGCCGCGCTCCGGGGGCCTCCTCTTGACGAGTTTCTTCTTCTTTTTTGGATCGGTGAGGGCCTTGGCCTCCGCCCGCTTGTTGTCAACGACGTGTTCGGGGGCCTGCACGACGATGCTGCCAGCGGTATCGAACCCTCGGCGACCCGCACGTCCCGCTATTTGATTGAACTCACGCACCGAAAGCACCCGCACTTTTCGACCGTCGTACTTGCAAAGCTGGGTGAACAACACGGTGCGAATCGGCACATTGACCCCGACCCCCAAGGTGTCGGTGCCGCAAATCAGTTTGAGCAAACCCTGCTGCGCGAGTTTCTCAACGAGCAGCCTGTACTTCGGAAGAAGACCGGCGTGGTGAACGCCGATGCCGGCCCGCACGAAGCGTTGCACGTCTTTGCCGATCGGGGTGTCAAACCGAAAACCGCCGATCGCCTCGTTCACGGCCGCCTTCTCGTCTTTGCTGAGCACATCAAGGCTGGTGAGGCTCTGGGCTCGCGCGGTTGCCTCTCGTTGAGTGAAATGAACGATGTAGACGGGCGTCTTTTTGATCTTGAGGAGATCGCCGAGTGTCTCCAGCAGGGGAGTCTCACGATATTCGAAGTCGAGCGGCACAGGCCGTGGCGCCTGGTCGATGAGCACGGTGTCTCGGCCTGTGCGGGCGCTGAGGTCGGTGCGCAGGTCGCTGGTGTCGCCCAGCGTGGCCGACATCAGCAGAAAACTCGGATGAGGCAGTTCCAGCAACGGCACTTGCCAGGCCCAACCACGGTCGCGGTCCCCGTAATAGTGGAACTCGTCCATCACCACCAGATCGACATCCAGGTTCGGCCCCTCGCGCAGCGCCCGGTTGGCCAGAATCTCGGCGGTGCAGACGACTACCGGGGCGTCAGCGTTGACAGCCGCGTCACCGGTCACCATGCCTACATTGCCAGCACCCAACTCGCTGACAAGTTCGAAGAACTTCTCACTGACCAGGGCTTTGATCGGCGCGGTGTAGACGGTTCGTTTGTTGTTGGCGAGCATCGCAAAAGCGCCGGTGATGGCCACCAGGGACTTGCCCGATCCGGTCGGGGTAGCCAACACCACGTTGTCTCCGGCCAGCAGCGACAAGATGGCATCTTCTTGATGAGGGTACGGTTCCACACCTTGCTCATCAGCCCATTGGAGAATGGCCTCAAGCAACGATTCCTCGTCGGTTTTGCTGGGAGTCAGCTCTATGAGTGTGGCTGTGTCAGTCACTAACGGAGAACCCTACGCCTGTCGCGGCGAAGAGTGCGGGCTATCCGAGGCCAGAGAAATCGACTTGACCGGTGGTGATGAAAGCACTGAAACCGTTGTCGGCGATGGTGTTGTGGCCGTTCATGGCAATCGAAGCGTCGCTGCCGAGCATGATCAGCGTGCGCGCGATGTCGTTGGCCGAGAGCATGGTGCCGCCGGTCTGGTCGACCGTCCATTGAATGACCTGCTCGGTCATGGTCTTGATGAAGTCGTCCATCAGCGGCGTATCGACCGGTCCTGGGCACACCGAGTTGGTGCGCACCCCGAACTCGTTGCGGGTGCGGGCCGAGCTGTGCATCGTCCACACCTGGGCGAGCTGTTTGGAGAAACCGTAGGAATCGGCACTGACGAGTTCGTCGTTGTCGGCTAGCCACCCGAGCGCTTCGTCCCAATCGTCGATGGCGATCAACTCGGAGATCTTGGCCAGGTTCTCGGGCCAGCCCTGTCCTGCTATGGAGGCGGTGTTGACGATAGCCCCTCCGCTGTTCATGGTGGGGAGGAGGCCCTCGGTGAGTCGACGAAGACCCAGATAGTTGACCCGAATCACGAAGTCAGGTGCGTGGGTTGCCGCCACACCGGCGTTGTTGAACAACACGTCCACGCCGCCGCCAATGTCGGCCACGGCCTTGTCGACAGACGACGGATCCGACATATCGGTGGGGATGTACCGGGTCGCTGGTCCTGTCGGCTCGGCGATATCGAGCACGGTGAGGTCGCTACAGCCAAGATCAGCGAGCAGTTCAACTGCCGCGGCCCCGACCCCAGTCGTGCCCCCTGTCAACACAACGCGTTTTCCGACATAACTGAACAGATCAGACATGCTTACGGTCTACTTCAGAGTCGGACCCTGGGTCTACTTCAGAGTGAACGCCATGTGGGACTCTTTGAGGCCGAAGACAAAGGCGTTGGGCATCTCAATGTGGGGCAACTCTGGGATCCGCCTGAGTTCTGCGACTCTTGTAACCAAATGTTCAAAGAAGGTCTGGATTTCAAGGCGGGCCAACGATGCACCCAAGCAGAAGTGAGTGCCGAAGCCAAAAGCGACGTGGTGATTCGGGGTGCGGGTCACATCGAATGATTCGGGGTCATCGAACTGCGCGGGATCACGGTTGGCCGCGGTGTAGGCGAGCAGCACCTGCTGGCCTGCGGTGATGGTCTGGCCATGCAACACGTAATCCTGCGCCGCTACCCGGCACATGTTGTGGATCGGGGTGACCCAGCGGATGAACTCCTCGGTGGCGACCGTCATATCGGCACCCGTCTGCAGCGCTTGCCACTGGTCGGGGTGATCGGCCAGCGCCAGCAGGGTCCTAGCGATCACAGTGCGGGTCGTTTCGGCCCCACCGTCGAGGACCAGCAAACAGTCCGAGAGGATTTGGTCGTGCCCGAAAGGTGCACCGCCGATGAGGCCGTCGTTGTCCTGCTCCGCAGAGACCCAACGAGACATGACGTCTTCGGCCGGGCAACCCCTTCGCTCCTCGTAGAGTTGCGTAGCCGCACCAGCGAACTCCAAGACTGAATTGAAACCCTCTTCATTGGAGTAACGAGGGCCGCCGCCGAGCGCAATTGTCGTCTCCGACCAGTGCTGCAACTTGGGCCAAAGCTCGTCGGGAAAACCCAGAAGCAGGCCAATCATTTTCGCGGGCAGGGGCGCGGCAAGTTCTCCAACAATCTCAGCCTGCCCCTTGACGAGGGCGGCGTCGAGCAACTCGTTGACCGTGTCTGCCACATGGTCGCCGAAGCTGCGTACCGCGCGCGGAGTGAAGCGACGCGAAACCAACAGCCGTCGGGTCTGATGAAGCGGGTCGTCGAGGTTGATAATCGAGTCGTCACCACCGATGTTGGGCCGACTGCCACCCTTCACCTTGTCCGAACTGATGAAAACCGCCTTGTTCTTCTCGATCTCAATGATGTCGTCGTAACGGCTCACCACCCAGAGTTCGTTGACGGCGTCCCAGTACAGCGGCGAATGTTCGCGAAGCCAGCCGTACCGTGGATAGGGGTCATTGACGTAGAAATCGCCGTCGAGAATGTCGAGCGGTCGCGGATCCTTGAGTTCCATGCGGCGTACCCTACGCGCAGCCTCTCAGTTGGGGTAATCGGAGCCGGTCGGCATCCCTTTGGAGACAATGGTGACCACCAGCCCGTAGCAGATGATGACGCCAGAGGTCAGAAACAGCGTCGTCCGCACCCCGAGGTTCAAACCATCAGAGTCCGCGATGATTCCGAGAATGAGGGTGCCTATCCAGACCACTCCGGCCCAGGAAATGGCGAACAGCGACATGACACGGCCACGGGCAGAGTCAGCCACCACCTGCTGCAACAGTGTCTGCAGCGTCGTCATGGTGGTGAAATAGCAGAAGCCGACCCCCAACTGCCAAGCCAGCGCCGTCTCAAGCTGTTCGGAAGCGCTGAATCCAACCAGGCATAGGCCGTAGACCAGCAGCGATATCGAAGCTCGCTGCAGACTGGGTTCGACTTTGCTGTACCCGACGGTAAGCGCCCCAACGATGGCGCCAAGACCGGTGGCAGCAATGATCTTGGCGAACTGCCCGGGTTCCTGTTCAAGAATCTCGCGAGTGAAGCTCGGGACCAGAGCCGTGTGGGAGACCCCGAAGACCGATGTCACAGCGGTAGTTGTGATAGCCAGCAGCGCGGGCTTTCGTTCGCGGGCGTGGCGGAAACCGTCACGGATGCGTCCGAATACGCCCAATCCGTCCGTGACAACGTCGTGGGCGTCGACGACAACTCTGGTGATCATGAGACCAGCCAGCGCAGATGCCACCGCGAATCCTGTGAAACCGATGTGGAAACGACCAGAACCAATGACCTGAACGGCCATGATCGGCCCTACCACTCGAGTCAGGTTTTGCACCGCAGCCTGCGTTGAAATGGCGCTTTGTACAGCCTCGCTTGTAACCGAATTGACTACCAGGGCACCAGCCGAGGGACCCAGCAGGGAAAACGTTGTCCCTAGAACGAAAGCAAGAACGTAGATCGACCACAGTGGGGGAGCGCCATTGATTCCGGTGAGCAGCGCCAAGCCGGCAGCGGCAGCCGCGGAGGCATAGTAGGACCACGTTACGACCAGCTTGCGTTCGACACGATCGGCAAGCACGCCTCCGAACGGACCCACAAACAAAGCAGGTGCAAAAAGGGCTGCGAACAGCGCGGTGATTGCCAGTGTGTCGCCATTGCTTCGCTCTTCGATAAGACCCTGCAAGGTCAGGTGACTCATCCAGAAGCCGATCTGCTGGATGACGAAACTGGCGAATATCAGGCGGTAGGCCCGAAATCGGAACGCGATGAACCCGCGGCCCATGTCCGATCGGATGAAACGGGCTGCGAGACCTGTCGGGCCCAAGCGGACCCGATCTGGAGTTTCAGTCAGAAGGCACCCGCGAGTTCTGGCACCTTGAGAATGCTAACGGTCTGTCGAGCAACCTTGCCGACGGGCCGTCGGTGACATGGTCGCATGTGATGCAAGCATCAGCGTCTGACGGTCAACCGAAGAGATCGCTGTGGGTGCCAGTACGGACTAGTACGAGCGCATGCTCAGTGCTCTCCCAGATCAACAGCCAGTCGGGTTCGATGTGGCATTCCCAGAATTCCGACCATTGGCCGGACAGGCGGTGCTGCCGGTGACGGGATTGCAATTCGCGGCCTTCCAGCAGAGTCTCCAACACGACCCATAGTTTGTCGAGGTCCTTGCCGCGCGACTCTGCGCGTTTGAGGTCCTTCTTGAAGCGATTCGTTGTCCGGAGAATCACCGGGGCTACAGGGCGGCTTTGAGTTCGTTGATGCTCGGATACTCGGTCAATTCATCGGGCTCCCGCGTCTGGCGCAGGGCTTCGACGGTTTCAGAGTTGGGGATGCTGAGATCAAAAGGAACACCTTGGCGTAGGACTACCTGCTTGTAGAACAGGGTGATCGCGTCGGTGGCCGACAAACCGAGTTCGCGAAGGACGCGCTCGGCTTGCACCTTCAGATCTGGCTCTACACGGGCTCGGATCATTTCGGTTTTGGCCATCGTGTACCCTCCTGTGTTGACCCGAGAGTGTACCACAAATGAGGAACACTCACGGGAAGTTTGTCGGGCGGGCTGCGAGACCTGTCGGGCCCAAGCGGACCCGATCTGGAGTTTCAGTCAGTACGCGCCCTCGAGTCCGGTCACTCCAAGAATGCTACCGGGAGGGTCTTGGGTACGGTTTGGTGGTGGACGATGCCGATGATGACCTGGTGACTGTTAACCGTGTGCTGGACGCACACCTGCACGTGGTCGACCGCCAGACGAGTGTGGACGACCTGACGGGCAACCCCAACGCCCGCTGGTGGGAGCGGCTCGACTGCGCACCGGAGGCGGTAGCAGACCGAGTAACCGCAGCGTGTGTTTCCGGTGGCGTGCTGGTCCAGGCGGTTGGCGCGCACGGTTTTGACAACTCGCTGGTTCTCCGAGCGGCTGAGGCGCTCGGGGACGACTGGCGGGCCATGGTCGCGGTGGGTTCGACGGTGAAAGACCCGCTGAGCCTGCTGGAGGGGGCTGTGGCGCTCAGAGCCTCGGGACTGAGGTTGTTCTCGATCCCCGACCCTTGGCTTGGCAGCGATGCGGCCGTGGAGCTGGTGCAGCGCTGCGCAGACTCAGGCGTGGGTCCGAGCGTCTGCTGTTTTGCCGAGGAACTGCCGGCGGTCGCCCGTATCGCCGCGGCGGTGCCCGACTGCGAGATAGCGCTCGAACACTGTGGTTTTGTGTCTCTCGGCGGCGATGACCGTGCTCTGGTCGATCTGGCCACCTGCGAGAATCTGGTCGTCAAGCTGAGTACCGGAGTTTTCGACGCTGCCGCTCTGTCGCCGCGCTCAGCGGTGGGGCGACTAGTCGACTTGTTCGGTGCCGAGCGCATCGTCTGGGGATCGGACCATCCTCAGGTGCAGGACCGTGGCTACCCCGAACTGGTCACCCTTGTCGGCGAAGCGCTCAGCGGACTCGACGCAGCCACCCGAGCAGCCGTCCTGGGGGGAACCACTGCCCGCCTCTGGTTCGATCCATGATCGTTGGATGATCCTCGACAACCCCGCCCACCGCGCTCCGGTAGAACTGAGTCTCCGTCACTGGACCTGTTGCGACGCACCCAGTTTTGCGACGTGAACTAGATTCGGTGTCAGAAACTCCGCCACCGACTGTCACCCTCCTTCGTCGGTCCAAGCAACAGGTCACCGCAACGGCCATTCGGCAAGCGGTATTGTCGGACAATCGTGAGCGGTTCAGCGCGACGGCGAGGACCACTGGGACGGGCAGACCGACGCTCCTCCCGGTGCCTTCAAAGCAGTCATCGCAAGCACTCGCCATAGTTGCGGGTTGCGGGCCAACAACACGATCACCTGCTGGGGCCGCAACATCTGGGGGGAGACCGACGCTCCTCCCGGTGCCTTCAAAGCAGTCATCGCAAGCACTCGCCATAGTTGCGGGTTGCGTGCCGACGACACGATCACCTGCTGGCGACGATAGAACAACTGGGGGCAGGCTGATGCGCCTACCGGGACGTAGCCGTCAACGGCGTTGACCGTTCCGGGGCCGTGCGGCTCGTTGTGTCAGATCCCCGACACAATGCGGATCGACGGCTCACAGTTCCCTCTGACGGACTCGGATCGGCTTCGGCTGGGGGCAAGGTCCGGCCAGAATCAACGACGGGGCTACGTCTCGGGTTCGGCTTTCAACGTCGGCAGGGCGCCGTATTTTCTGTGGTGGTGATGGTGGTGGTGGTGGTGCCATCCCTCAGCGGCGGTGTACCACAACAGAACTTGCTTGTGAATCTTGCCGTCGCTGCGCCGCCAACGCGACGACGCCGCCGACAAAGGCCAGACCGGTCGCAAAAAATCTTCGACAGCCTCCTCCACCGACTCGACGAGGAAGCCTCATGACATCGCCACTTGACCCGATCACCCGCATAAGTACAACCAACACCGGCTGCATTCCGCAATCGGAATGGTCCCACCCATAGACCACGAACAAACCCACACCACCGACCCCCACAACACCTCTCCACATTTAGGGGGGGAAGCTCAGATGATGTACTCGACGTCTAGGACATTGAGGTTGTGTGCTTCTGGATTCCTTGTCTTGACATCTACTGAGTCGGGCTGGTCCAGTCCTGAACCGGTCATGTCCGGGTGTGCTCAAGAGTAACTGGTGTCTAGCCTGAGCAGGTGAGCGAATCGCCCGAAGTTGACCGAACTGACCCTGATTCTCAAGCGAGCCCTTCGGACTCCGGGGCGCAAGGCCGGCGACGTTGGGTGTCGCCGGGAACTGTGAGCCTGAAGGGTGCTATGCGTGACGCCTTGGACGCTCCGCCGACGGTGTATGAAGCAGTTGGCGGGCAGCGCTTCTTCGATGAACTGGTCGACCGGTTCTACGACGCGGTGGAAACCGACGCGCTGCTGCGGCCGATGTACCCAGCAAATATAGGTCCATCACGCGAGCGTCTTGCCGGGTTCTTGGCGCAGTACTGGGGAGGGCCTGCGCACTACAGCGAGCAGCGTGGCCATCCTCGTCTGGGGATGCGCCACATGCCCTTCGTCATCGGCATAGCCGAACGCGATGCCTGGATGAAGCACATGACAGCATCGCTTGGCGTCGCCACACTCGCCGACGGTGCGGACCGCCCCTTACCGGCCGAAATACGGGACGCCATGTTCGATCACTTCGACAACGCTGCCACGCATCTGGTCAACCATCCCGCCGACTGAACCCCAGCGATCGCGGCGCTAACAGGTGTGGGCGAAAGTCGAGAGGTCGCGCGCTGAGGCGGCGTACACCTCGGGGATGGCACCGCGGAAGATCACGTCGCCGGCATGACAGGTGCCGTTGACCGTGCGGCTGTTGGCGGTCACACCCGCCTTCACCAGCTTGCGGAAGTAGGCCAAACCCTCGTCGCGCAGAGGGTCCAGTTCGTTCACCGAGACCACATGCGGAGGCAGACCCTTGAGATCCTCAACGTCGGCGTTCAGCGGCCAGGCCAGCGGGTTGGTGAGGTTCTCGCCGTCCGGGTTGTAGGCGCGCACCATCAAGTCCATCATCTCGCTGCCCAGAAAGTACCCGTCGTTCTCGTGCAGCGAGGTCAACTCCAAAGGCGGATTCCCATAGGCACCAGAGATGTAGGGACACTGCGCATAAACGCCGTCGATCATGTGCAGGCGGTCCTCGCGACTTGCTTTGAGTGTCGTGGCCAACGTCAGGTTCCCGCCGCCGGACTCGCCGGACACCACAATCTTCGACACACCCAGCGCCGCGGCGTTGGCATGGACCCACTCCAGCGCCGAGGTGCAGTCGTTCAAACCCGCTGGAAACGGGTGAGGGCCCAACGCGCCGCCGGCATTGCGAAACTCCACGCCCACAACCACAAGATCAAGAGCGGCGAGTTCGTCGCGCCAACGCTGGTAGGAGGCACCCGACGCCTTGAGGATCACCATGCCCCCACCGTGGAGATGCAGAATGCAGGGCCTTGGATCGCCGCTGCCGCCAGCCGGCTGATGGATGTAGAGGTTGATGTCGTTGCCGTCAACCCCGGAAATGACCTCCGTACGTGACTCCACACCCTCCACAGCAGGCAGATCCGCGTAGATCATGTCGAACAACATCTCGAAACCCGGCTCGATCACCGCGGTGAATTCGTATATCTCTTCAGCCGTTGCATCAGCGGCGATCGGGATCGGCTCAGGCGCACCCGCCAAACCCAGCGGAGCCAAGGCCGCCACCATGCGTGAATCCGCACGGGGATCTGTTCCCAGAGTCCGGGCGGGATCACCGAGCTTTCCTGGTAGTGCAACGTTCTCTGACATGATTGTGCCCTCCTGTGCGCGCCTGGTTCAGTTCAGCCGCTCGACGATCATGGCCATGCCCTGACCGCCACCGACGCACATCGATTCCATGCCGATGGTGGAGTCGGAGTCTTCGAGGCCGTTGAGCAAGGTGGTCATGATGCGACTGCCGGTCATCCCGAACGGGTGGCCCAGCGCGATGGCTCCACCGTTGGGATTGAGAATGTCAAGATCGATGCCGAGTTCGTCGGCAGATCCCAGGACCTGCACGGCGAACGCCTCGTTGATCTCGACGTGATCAATGTCGTCGATGGTCATCTGGGCACGACCCATGGCCTGGCGACAAGCATCGATCGGACCGAGGCCCATGATCTCGGGATTCAGCGCCGAAACCCCGCTTGAGACGATGCGAGCAAGTGGCTCAATGCCCATCGCTTTCGCTTTCGTGTCGCTCATGACGACCACCGCAGCCGCGCCATCGTTGAGCGGGCACGCATTGCCCGCAGTGACGGTGCCGTCGGGCCGGAACACTGGTTTGAGCTGCGACACCTTCTCGATGGTCGTCTCGGCGCGGATACCGTCGTCTTTGGACACGACAGTTCCGTCGGCCAGCGTGTACGGGGTGATCTCACGCTCGAAGAAGCCACGGTTGAGTGCTGCTTCGGCGCGGTTCTGGGAGCTGACACCCCACTCGTCTTGGCGTTGACGGCTGATGCCGGTCGCCTGCCCCACGTTCTCGGCGGTTTGGCCCATAGCAATGTAGATGTCGGGGAGCCCATCAGGAGGGGTCCAAGTTGCTGAACCCTCGCCGGTACGGGACGTGCTGCGCTCCTCGGCGTCGGCGAACTTCTCGTTGTGCGGACCCGAATCAGCGGCGCCGTACATGTAACGGCTGACGGTCTCCACTCCGCCGGCCACGAAACAATCGCCCTCGCCGGCCTTGATGGCGTGGGCGGCCATGCGAATCGTCTGCAGCGACGACGAGCAGTAACGGTTGACAGTGACGCCTGGAATGTCGAGGCCGCCCATGGCGGAGATGACCCGGGCGATGTTGTAGCCCCCCTCGCCTCCAGGTTGGCCGATCCCCCAGATCACGTCTTCGACGTCGGAAGCCTCGACTCCAGCCTTGCTCATCACATCGCTGAGGATGAACGACGACATGTCGTCGGGGCGAGCGTCGATGAGCGAACCCTTGTTGGCCCGTCCGATAGGGGTACGGGAAGTGGCGACGATTACAGCTTCAGGCATTGTGGTTCCTCTGAACAGACTGGCTATTGGATAAATTGGACTGTTGCTGAGGCTAGACGTGACCACCACGACTCACGACATTGGGACAGGATCCAACAAGCTTGAGGATCTGCCAACGGGCCACCGAGGACTCACTTACCGGTGTCGGGGACGTCGCAGGTAACGTTTGGTGCCATGAGCATGATTGACGTCGACAAGAACTGGCGGTTGTTGATCAACGGAGAATGGGTCGAACCCGGTGCGGGGCACTACGACATAATCGACCCGCACACCACCAAAGTGGTTGGGCGGGCGCCCGAAGCCGGCGTCGCGCAGGCTGACGATGCGGCCGCTGCGGCCAAAGCGGCGCTACCCGCTTGGAAAAAGCTCAGCCGCGCAGAACGCTGCGCCTTGATTGGTCGACTCGGTGATGAGATTGAGAAGCGGTCACCAGACTGGGTGGCAACGGTTCAAGCAGAGACCGGCGCCACCATCGGCACCACCGAGACTCTGCAGGTCGGAGGACCCGCAGTCGATCGTTTCCGTTATTACGCCAAGCCCATCAATCTCGACGAGAGCCTGGCGCCGATCCCCACCGCAGAAAGTCCGCTGGGTCCCGCCGGGCTGTTGAGCGCCCAAGTCAAGCGCCAGCCCGTCGGTGTTGTCGCTGCTATCACGCCCTACAACTTTCCTGTCACCAACGTTGCAGGCAAGATCGCCCCGGCGTTGGCTGCGGGATGCACCACGGTCATAAAACCAGCGCCGCAGGACCCGCTCGGAATCCTGTTGGTCGGCGAAGCTGCTCAAGCCGCCGGTTTCCCCGCCGGTGTGATCAACATCGTCAACGGTTCTCGCCCCGATGTGCCCGCCGCCCTGGTCGACTCAACAGATGTCAACATGATCTCGTTTACGGGTTCCTCCCCGGTAGGCGCCAAGATCATGTCCAACGGTGGCAAGACCATGAAGCGTCTGTTGATGGAGCTTGGAGGCAAGGGTGCCGCTATCGTCACCGAAGACGCCGATTTGGGTACCGCGGCGCAAGCGATAGCTACGGTCTGGGGTTTCCACGCAGGCCAGATATGCACTGCGCCGACCCGGGTGATCGCCCATCGCGATGTCTACGACCAACTAGTTGAGACGCTCAACACATTTTCGGGATTCATGAAGGTTGGTGATCCGACAGATCGATCCACGATCATCGGCCCGGTCATCACCGAAATTCACCGCGACCGCGTCGAGCAGTTCATCCAATCCGGTGTCGACGCCGGGGCGAGGTTGGTTTGCGGCGGAGACCGCCCCGACCTTCCGGGCTATTTCATCGCGCCGACCCTGCTCGCCGATTGCACCCCGGACATGCATGTGGTTCGTGAAGAGGCTTTCGGCCCGGTCATCGTGATCATGCCCTACAGCGACGAAGAAGAGGCAGTACAACTTGCCAATGACTCTGACTACGGGCTCTACAGTTATGTCTTCTCGGGTGACACGAAACGCGCCTACGCTCTCGCCTCGCAACTCGAATCGGGCTGTGTGGGCATCAACTTGATTCAACCCCACATGGAGGCCCCTTTCGGAGGCTTCAAGATGAGTGGGGTGGGTCGTGACCGCGGCAAGTGGGGCATTGAGGCGTACAGCGAGTTGCAATCGATCAACTGGATGGGTTGATGACCTTGGTGGTTGCCGTTGACGACGTTGGGATAGTCGATGATCCCGCCACTTGACGGCTTTCGGATAATCGAAGGTTCGGCTTTTGTCGCGGCGCCTTCGGGAGGCATGGCGCTGGCTCAGCTTGGGGCCGATGTCATTCGTTTCGATCAGATTGGCGGAGGTCTCGATGCGCGCCGCTGGCCGCTGACTGCTGAAGGCGAGTCGCTGTATTGGTCCGGACTCAACAAGGGGAAACGATCAATCGCTGTCGACCTCCGCTCCAAGCGTGCACAGGAGTTGTTGACCGAACTGATTGGCATCACGGGAACGTTTCTTACCAACTTTCCGGCGCGGGGCTGGATGTCATATTCGGCGTTGCAGAAACGTCGCGCCGATTTGGTGATGCTGGCGCTGACCGGTAACCGTGATGGATCCACGGCGCTTGATTACACCGTCAACGCAGCGATGGGTTATCCGCTGGTGACTGGCCCGGTCGAGTCGTCCGAGCCCGTCAATCATGTGCTGCCGGCATGGGATTTGATCTGTGGTCAGACCGCCGCGCTGGGTTTGTTGGCCGCTGACCGCCGCCGCTTGCAGAGCGGGGAGGGGACTTTGATGAGCTTGGCGCTCAGCGACGTGGCTCTTGCTGCGGTGGCGGCCCTGGGCCATGTCGCCGAGGCACAGATCAACGGCACTGAGCGCGGGCGTTTCGGGAATGACCTTTACGGCGCTTACGGAGCCGAGTTCACAACCGCCGACGGGGCGCGGGTCTACGTGGCGGGAATCAGCCCGAAGCAATGGTCAAGCCTGCTGGAAGCAACTGAGTCCACCGCTGCCGTGTCAGCCATCGCCGAGGCCGAGGGACTTGACTTTGGTAACGAAGGCGATCGTTTCGAGGCCCGCGCTGAAGTATCGGCTGCTATTCGCCCTTGGATCGCAGACCGGACGATCGCGGAGGTGGCCGCTCGCTTTGATGAGCTGGGTGTCTGCTGGGGTCGCTACCAGACTTTCAAGGAACTTGTGGATGACGACCCTCGGTGTTCGGTCGACGGTGGGTTGTTTCGGGAAGTGGACCAGCCACAGATCGGCACTTACCTGTCTCCCGGTTCGCCGCTGGCTTTCGATGGCGCGCTTGCGGTGGAGCCAACGCCCGCCCCTCGTTTGGGCGAGCACACCGAAGAGATTCTGGCGGACGATCTCGGTTTGACGACCGCTGAGATCGGGTCGCTGCGGGCCAACGGGACAGTCGCTTGAGCAGGCAACTCGATTGATGACGGCGTGCCCACGGTGCCGTCACTGCGTCCCAATCTGACTTGGTGTTCGAAAATGGGGAGTAGCGGGATAAATTGTCGTGCCTATGTCTGATTCACTTTCTGGTCCATATTCTAGTTTGATGACCGGGTTGAGCCGGGTCGGGTTGATTGTTGCGTTGACGGCAGCGTTGTTGGTGGGGGTGCCGTCACCCGCTGTGGCTGTGGCGGGGTTCGGTGATGTGTCTGAGGGCACTTGGTATACCGATGCGGTGCAATGGGCGGTCGACAACAACATCACTGGTGTGGAGGGGCCTTGTTTCGATCCTGACGTGGCGGTGTCGCGTGGTGAGACAGCGGTGTGGATCTACAACATGGAGAATCAGCCAGATGCGGGGGAGCGTCATCCGTTCACCGACGTAACCGACGCGTCTCAAGACGATGCGATCTCGTGGATGGCCAACACTGGTATCACCACTGGTACTTCACCGACCACGTTCGCGCCTGACGAAACGTTGAAACGTGCCCAGGCCGCAGCGTTTCTGCATCGTCTGGATGGTGAGCCCTCCGCACCGCCGCACGACTTCAGCGATGTGGTCGCGCCTTGGCAGCAAGATGCTGTGTCGTGGATGGCCAACACTGGTATCACCACCGGTACTTCACCGACCACGTTCGCTCCTGATGAGACGTTGAAACGTGGCCAACTGATCACGTTCCTGTACCGCTATCAAGATGAGCCCGAGGTAACCCTCGACACCACAACCCCACACTGCGACCCCACCGCCGAAGAACCTGAAGACACCGAAGACGAAGAGACAGTCGCTGTCGAATGCGAGGACGTGGAAGCCTCGGGCGACGAAGCCACAGGTACCGAAGAAGGCTTGCTGCCGGCGGACCCGGCGGTGCGGATCGGCACGTTGGACAACGGTCTTACCTACTACCTCCGCTGCAACGACAGCCCCGGACAGAACCTGGAGTTGCGTTTGGCCGTGAATGCCGGATCGCTGAATGAAGCCGAGGCCGGTAGCGGCGTGGCCCACTTTCTTGAACACATGTTGTTCAACGGCACCGAGAAGTACCCCGGTAATGAGCTCACCAAAGTCCTGCAGGGCATCGGCGTCGAGTTCGGCCCTGACATCAACGCCTACACGTCCTACGACGAGACCGTCTATGAACTTGCGTTGCGAACCGACGATGAAGAGGCCGTGAATCTTGCGTTCGACGTGTTGGCGCAATGGGCCCATGCAGCAACGATCAACCCCGATGATGTCGAAGACGAACGCGGAGTCGTGCGCGACGAATACCGCCTCGGATATGAAACCGCCGATGGCGTCGTCGGTGTGGCATTCCCCCGCATGTACGACGCGGGGACACCCTATGAGGGTCGCTTGCCGATCGGTTCGGCTGAAGGCATTGAAGGGACCACAGCGCAAGACCTGAGCGACTTCTACGAAAAGTGGTATGTGCCTTCCAACATGGCGGTCATAGCTGTCGGTCATCTGCCGCTCGACACGCTGGAGGCTCTCGTCGAGAAGCATTTTGACGCCATACCTGAGGGCGAAGAACCGACGGCCCCCGAAACGGCATCAGCGCTCGACCCGGAACCGAGGTTCGATATTGCCACTTCGCCGGGGCAGGGGTACTCCTATCTGTCCCTGGACATCCGCCTTCCGTCTTGGGACCGCGGGACTGTTGAAGGCGAACGACAGTTGTGGATTGAGCAGCTCATCTCGATCATGCTCGGGAACCGCCTGCAGGATGCTTACGAGCAGGGTTATCTGTCGCAGACAGACCCGACTCACTGGAATTCGTTCGGCCATACCCGTGGGTTGCGCTTCTACGGCACCAACTTGCGAGCCGTCGATTACGAAACCGCCCTCAATGACTTCTGGTCGATGATGTTGACCCTCAAGGCCCATGGCTTTGTCGAGGCGGACCTCCTTCGGGCAGTCACGGCGATAAACGCAGCATTGGAGTTCGGGGTTCAAGCTGCTGCCACGACCCAGGATGGCAGCTACGCCAACCGCTACGTTTCACACTTCCTACAGGAAGGCGACATCGGCACGGCCACTGACCGGTTGACACGGGTGTCGGCCCTTTTGGACGAAATCACTCCCGAGGAACTATCCACACGTCTCCAGGAGATAATGGATCAAAGTGGCCTGTTGGTGATCGGCGTGGCTGCCGACCCCGCCGACCTGCCCACCATCGAGGAATTGACCGCGGCGGTAATGAGTGCCGAAGTCGGTGAGTTGCCTGCTTCGATTGCCGACGCTGATGAGTTGCTAGCCGTGCCCGACCCCGTGGACGCGGTGGATGACGGCGAACTCGACTTCTTTGACGGAGCGTCCGAGTTCTTCGGCAGCACCTTTGGCGACGCGTACGAGTGGACTTTCGCCAACGGTGCCCGGGTTATGTTCGTCAACTCTGAAATAGCCGAGAGCCAGGTCAGCCTCCAGGCAGTCTCTGAAGGTGGATGGTCCGCTGGGGAACCGGCAGACCGTATGTTGGCCGGCAGGCTGGCCACCCGAGCGGTGCGGCAGAGCGGACTCGGGAATCTCAGCCCGGCGCAGTTGTCGCGCTACCTCGATGGCATCAGCGCCGCGGCGCAACCGTTCATCGGCGAGACGACCCAAGGCGTGGTGGGCGGCGCCAGCACTGCTGACGTGGAAACGATGTTCCAGTTGATGCACTTGTTTTTCACTGAGCCACGGGTGGACGATCAGGCCTTCGCAGAAGTTGTCAATGTCGGGGAGATCCTCCTCAACCAGTCTCGAGTCGATCCTGGCTCGAAGGCATGGGTGGCATACAACCAAGCCCGCTATGGCGACGAGTTCGAATGGTTCAACCCGGTCGCGTCGCAGGAGACGCTCGACGCTCTCACTGCGGAGTCTCTGCTCGAACGCTACAAGCAGCGTTTTGCCGGCGTCGACGATCTCGTGGTTGTTGTCGCCGGCGATGTGGACCGTGACACCGTTGAACGGTTGGCTCGCACCTATGTGGGAACTCTGCCTGCAGGTGAACCGGACAGCTATGTGAACCGTCGCCCACCCGCACCAGATGAGATCGTGCGCCAAGAGGTGGAACTCGGTCCAGATTCCCAAGCAACCGCGCTTGAGCTGTACCACGAGGTGCTGATGGACATAGACCCTGCCGTCGAGGTCGCTCTCGAAGTACTCGATGTCATTCTGGACGCCAGACTGGTCAACGACGTCAGGGAAGACATCGGTGCGACCTACTCCGTATCGGTGGGACTCTCGTCGTACTTCACCCCCGAGCAGGGAATACGGTCGAGGCTTGTCGCCTCGGGCGCTCCCGAACGGATGGCTGAGATCGAAGCCGAAATCTTCCGCATTCTTGCCGATGTTGTCGGCGGTAATGTCCTCGCTGACGAATTCGCCAGCGCGGTTGCAGTCGTCCGCTTCAACTACGCGAGTCTCGGGAATACAGACCTGATGCGTCCGCTAGCTCGACGGGCTTACGTTTCAGACGATCAACTGCCCACCCCGCAGCGTCTCATTACCGAACTGGGCCAGTTGGAACTGGCAGACGTACTGGTGCTGGCTGCGGCGATCTACGACCCCGACCAGTACATCAATATCGTCCGGGTGCTGTCTCCAACTGAAGGTTAGCTCAGGCCATAAGCGCTGTTCCAGCTACAACCGCTGAAGCAGCGCGATCATGCGATAGTTGGTGATCTGTTTTATAGATAGCTTCCACCGCGAACAATTATCAAACTTCATGCGACAATCGTCGGCTGGTTTCCTAAGTTGAAACTGCTAGCCGAACGGGGCACCCGAAGCCGCATCTTCGCATGGGCCAACGGGCTCCATCCAAGCGGGTGCTTATGCTTGACATGATCCAACTGACCGAGAACGTCGCTGGCCCGATTGGGTCTACGGTGTGGATGCACGATCCGGCGTGCAGCGGGCATGGTGATCTGTTTTTTGCGCCTTTTGCCGAACGTCCAGAGGCAAGGGTTCGTCGAGAAACAGCCGCCGAGCGAATCTGTAATTCCTGTGTGTCGCTAATTGAGTGCCGCGATTACGCTCGGACCAACCGGGAACTGGGGTTCTGGGGCGGCGAAAGTGAGTCGGAGCGGGCCGCTGCTGGTTTCGCCCCCACCACGCCCATCATTGGTCGCAAGCGTGTGGCTGAACAGCGAGCCCGTGACGCAATGAAGAGCGCTTCTTAATCAACGCTCGTGAATCGAAGTTGACAGACGTACTCACCGCCATAATACAAAGGTGACCGCGCAAGCTTGCTGTTCTCCGTCGCGTCCCGACGGCTCATCGGCTAGTGCTGCCGCTGCCGCTGGTGCTGGGGATGCAGTTGGTGGTGGTTCCGAAGGTGTAGTTGCGCAGATGGTTGAGATCCCGGCGGGCACATTTCTTATGGGTACCTCCGATAACCGATTCCCAGCAGATCGCGAGGGGCCTGTCCGTGAGATCGCTACGGAAACGTACTTGATCGCTTCGCATCTCGTCACCAACGATGAGTTTGCCGCCTTTGTGAAAGCCACCGGGTTGATCACGCTGGCCGAGTCTGACGGCTGGTCTTTTGTTTTTGCCGGAGTCCTGCCCGATGATTTCTGTGAAACCCGTGGAGTGGTGGGTGCGCAGTGGTGGCGGGTTGTCGAGGGCGCCGACTGGCAGCACCCGGCTGGCCCGCAAAGCAATCTCGAAGGTTTGGGCGCTCATCCGGTCGTACATGTGACTTGGACCGAAGCCGCGGCCTATGCCGCCTGGGTGGGAGGGCGCCTGCCTAGCGAAGTCGAATGGGAACGGGCAGCTCGCGGTGGACTTGAGCAGGCAACGTTTGCGTGGGGCGATGAACTCACACCCGGCGGAGTCCACCAGTGCAACATCTGGCAGGGCACGTTCCCGACTCGGAACACGCTTGATGACGGATGGATTTCGACATCACCCGTTGGCACCTACCCGCCGAACGGCTTTGGGTTGTATGACACCGCCGGCAATGTTTGGGAATGGTGCGCCGATTGGTTTGACGAGGGACGTTCCAGAGTGATCAGGGGCGGGTCATATCTATGCCACGACTCCTATTGCAACCGTTATCGGGTTGGAGCTCGTTCGTCAAACACCCCCGACACCTGCACCGCAAACATGGGTATCCGCATCGCCGCGGATCCCGCAACCTGAGTTGCCCCTAGTCGCCCGGCTCCGGCTACGCCCGGCAACGACAACGCGTCGCTTTATAGGCCTAGGTAGCGGCCTCCGTCGACGGCCAGGGTCTGGCCGGTCATGTACCGTGCCAACTCTGACGCCAAGAAAACCGCCACTGGGCCGATATCGCTTGTTGGATCGCCGATCCGTCCTAGCGGAGTCCGCCCAAGCAGGCGGGCCTCAAGGGTTGGGTTTGCCGCTGTTGCGATGTCCATTGCCGGAGTCCATGCCACCGGAGCAATGGCGTTGACCCTCACCCCGTGGGGACCCCATTCACGAGCGAGGCTCTTCAGCAAACCCCGCTGGGCGCCTTTGACCGCGCCGTAGAGAGGCAGGTGGCCTGATCCTTCAATGCCCGAAGGCGAGGTGAGCAGTATCAGCGACCCGCCATTGGAGCGGAGTTCTGGGAAAGCCGCTTGAGCGCAATGGAAGGTCGCTGTGGTGCTAGTAGCGATCTGTAAGGCGATGGTGTCGTCGTCTATGTCTTGAATCGGGCGTGGCGGCCCCGGCGGCGAGACCGCGTTATGGACCATCACATCCAAGCGCCCCCAATTTTGCAGCGAGAAAGCCACAGCCGCGTTCACATCGTCGCGTCGGGTCACGTCACAACGGCAGAACAGGGCTTGGCCTCCCCGGTCGCGGATCGCCTGAGCAGCCGGTTCACCATTGGCGGAGCGGCGAGCAGCAATAACCACGCGTGCCCGGGCGTCTGCCAGAGCCGCAGCGATACCCTCGCCGACTCCTTGGCCAGCGCCGGTGACTATCGCCACTTGGCCTTCGAGCAGCCCGCTCATCCTGGCATCCAAAGGCCGCCGTCAACCACCAGAGAAGCACCGGTCAGCGCGGCGAACGCGTTGGTGGTGAGGGCATCGACTACAAGGGAAACTTCGTCGCTGAGGTCGGGGACCCCCCCTAGCGGAGGGTCGTGCAAGGAGTTGGCTTCGGCCATGCCCGCGGCGTCGTCTGCTGACAGGAAAGCGCTTGGATCCAGGGTGATGGCATGGGCGCGTATGTGGTCTGCACCCCAGGTCTTTGCAAGCGATTTGGCCAGCAGGCGCAACCCCTCGGCAGCTCCGGCGAAGGCGGCGAATCCGTCGCCTCCCGCTGAGGCCATCAGCGGGACCAGATATATGATCGTGCCCTTGGCCGTGCGTAGCGGTTCGTGTGCCGCCCGAGCCAAGCGGATTCCTGATTCGAGTGGTTCGTCACAGGCCTCTGACCACTGTTGTGCGGTCAAGTCGCACAGGTCCATGCGTTGGCGGCACGCGCTCGGGTAGCGGGCGTGGACTACGAGGTCCAAGTGCTCCAGTGTCGGGAAGGAGGCGGAGATTGTTTCGTCGTAGATCGGTTCGTCACCGAGACGAAGGAGGCTCCAACCCGCGGCAACAAGGCCGACCCCCACCGAGTCAGCAGGATCACCGCCACCGACTACCAGCGCGGTCCGAGACTTCTCATAGGTCATTTGAGCCACTCCGGCCAGTCTTGGGAGATTCTCAAGGTCCAATTGGGATCGCGTTTTTCCATGAACGACATTACGCCTTCTTTGGAATCAGCGGTACCCATCAGATGCAGGTGCAGTTCGCGTTCCAGCGTGTTGATCTCCTCGGGTGTGGGTGCAGACATCCACAACAAACGCTTCGATACGCCTACCGATAGGGGCGCGGTGTTGATTGCCAGATCGCGGGCCAATTCGGTCGCCCGCTCGAGCACCTCCGATGCGGGTGTACTCTCCGACGCCAAACCCCATTGCGCAGCCTCGGAACCGCTGAACATACGTCCGGTGAGCATCAAATCAGTGGCTCGGGCGTACCCCACCAGCCGGGGGAGTGTCCAGTGGGCGTGGAGGTCGGGCATGATTCCCCGACGAACTTGCACGATGCCGAGTTTCGCCTCATCGGCGACGATGCGGATGTCGCATTGCAACGTCATGGTCAGGCCGATCCCGACGGCGTGGCCATTGATGGCTGCAATAACCGGTTTGCGAACGTCCCATGGATGGAAGTCGTCGAGCGGGTCCGAGGAGAAGGGCGGTTTTTTGTTCCCCGTGGCGTCGGCGCTGTCGGGCGGGCCGAACACCCCGGCCCCGCCTGAGAAGTCAGCCCCAGCGCAGAATGCCCTTCCCGCGCCGGTGATCACAACCACGCGCACCTCGTCGTCGGCATCGCAGGCGCGCAATGCAGCAGTGAGCGAGCGACCCATCGCCCCCGAGAACGCATTGAGGCTTTCGGGGCGGTTCAGCGTCAACACTGCTACCTGGTCGTCGACAGCGACGGTGAGGTCGACCAGTTCGGTGGATTCGGCTAATTCGGCGACGCTCACCGGCGATAACCCCCGGGGTGTGGGTGAGTGCCGTCGAGGCTCATGACGGTTATGCCCTCTCGTTCGAGCACTCCAAGGCTCGACTCGATTTCGCCGGTGTGATCTGCACTGCAATCACACAGCCACAGGATTGCCTCGCACATTGCTTCCATCGACTCGATCTGGTCCTCGGACAAAATATGCCCCACGAGTTTGTCGGCACCTTCGGACATGACCGCAGCAGCGGGTTCGATGGTGTTGATACGGATCCCGGTGCCGTGCAGTTCGGCGGCCATAGCGGTGGTGACCCGGTTGAGCATTGCTTTGGAGGCCCCATAGAACCCGAAGACTCCCTTCACTCCGCTGAGATCGTAAGGCGGGCCTTCGGGATGGTTCGACGATGCGCTGGAGAGGTTGATGATCCAGCCCTCTCCGCGTTGGCGCATCGACGGGATCACAGCTTGAGCCAGATCGACAGGGCAATGGATGTTGAGTTCGACCATGAGACGCCGCCGCTTCAACGGATAGTCCTCTATCGGCTGATAGATCGCCCCGGCTGCGTTGTTGACAAGGATGTCGATTGGACCGCCGAGCGCGGCGGTCGCCTCCGGCACCACTCTGGCGCGGTCTGAGTCGTCGGTGAGATCGGCAACGATCAACGCCACTTCGGCACCGCGCTGTCGGCATTTCTCCGCGGTTTCGTTGAGCGAACCAGGCAGAGTCGGATGCTCGTCGAGAGTGCGCGCTACGAGGGCCACGGCCGCGCCTTCGGCTGCAATGCGCTTCGCCGCACGAGCCCCAATCCCTCGACTAGCCCCCGTGATGATCGCCCGCCGTGACGCGAGACGCTTAGTTTTTGTCATGGCGCGACTCTAGGCAACTAGGCAGTGACGCCAACAATCCGTTCTATTGACGGTTCCCTGGGGCGCACCCCGGACGAATTTGACTGGGCTATCGACACTAGGCCGGGCTCGTGACCGCGGCAGTCGGCATCGCCTGCTTGGGTCGGTGTTTGTTGAACGCGTTGATGGGGCGAAGTTGGCTGATGAGGCGCTGTTGGTGAGAGCGACACGGAGAGACGATTGCGCAGCTCAGATGATGAGGGCGGCGAGAATGTGGAGGGAGCGATGTGCGCCACACCAGAAGCTATTCGAGAATCCCCGCGCGAACTGCCCGGTGAACGTGGCGCGAGGGTGTGTTATGTCTGCGTCTGAGACACCCAGCTAACGCCCTCGGGAAGATTGGTGGTCCAGTCCCAGCATTGGGCGGTGCGGTCGGTTCTGAGCCCACACGAATGGTCCGAGCCGGCTGTGATGGCTGTAAACGCGCCTGAGGGCGCATTGGTTTGACCGAAGTCGTTGTTGCCCCAGCATTGGGCGGTGCCGTCGGTTCTGATCCCACACGAATGGAACACGCCGGCTGTGATGGCGGTGAACACGCCTTGTGGCGCATCGGTTTGACCGTAGACGTTGATGCCCCAGCATTGGGCGGTGCCGTCGGTTCTGATCCCACACGAATGGTTCCCGCCGGCTGTGATGGCTGTGAACGCGCCTGAAGGCGCATCGGTTTGACCGAAGACGTTGATGCCCCAGCATTGGGCGGTGCCGTCGGTTCTGAGCCCACACGAATGGCCCCCGCCGGCTGTGATGGCGGTGAACACGCCTTGTGGCGCATCGGTTTGACCGTCGTAGTTGATGCCCCAGCATTGGGCGGTGCCGTCGGTTCTGAGCCCACACGAATAGCCCCCGCCGGCTGTGATGGCGGTGAACGTACCTGAGGGCGCATCGGCTTGACCTTCGCTGTTGTTGCCCCAGCATTGGGCGGTGCCGTCGGTTCTGAGCCCACACGAATGCCGGTCGCCGGCTGTGATGGCGGTGAACGCGCCTGAGGGCGCATCGGTTTGACCGAAGTCGTTGTTGCCCCAGCATTGGGCGGTGCTGTCGGTTCTGAGCCCACACGAATAGCGCCAGCCGGCTGTGATGGCGGTGAACGCGCCTGAGGGCGCATCGGTTTGACCGAAGATGTTGGCGCCCCAGCATTGGGCGGTGCCGTCGGTTCTGAGCCCACACGAATGGTACCAGCCGGCTGTGATGGCGGTGAACGCGCCTGAGGGCGCATTGGTTTGACCGAAGTCGTTGTTGCCCCAGCATTGGGCGGTGCCGTCGGTTCTGAGCCCACACGAATGGAGCCAGCCGGCTGTGATGGCGATGAACACGCCTGAGGGCGCATCCGCTTTACCGAAGTCGTTGTTGCCCCAGCATTGGGCGGTGCCGTCGGTTCTGAGCCCGCACGAATGCCGGTCGCCGGCTGTGATGGCGGTGAACGCACCCTCGGGCGCATCGGTTTGACCGTCGAAGTTGGCGCCCCAGCATTGGGCGGTGCGGTCGGTTCTGAGCCCACACGAATGGTCCCAGCCGGCTGTGATGGCTGTAAACGCGCCTGAGGGCGCATTGGTTTGACCGTCGTCGTTGTTGCCCCAGCATTGGGCGGTGCGGTCGGTTCTGAGCCCACACGAATGCCGCGTGCCGGCTGTGATGGCGGTGAACGCACCCTCGGGCGCATCGGTTTGACCGTTGTCGTTGTTGCCCCAGCATTGGGCGGTGCCGTCGGTTCTGAGCCCACACGAATGGCTCGAGCCGGTTGTGATGGCGGTGAACGCGCCTGAGGGCGCATCGGTTTGACCGTCGTCGTTGTTGCTCCAGCATTGGGCGGTGCCGTCGGTTCTGAGCCCGCACGAATAGTCGTCGCCGGCTGTGATGGCGGTGAACGCGCCTTGTGGTGTGGGATCAGGCTCAGCGTCGTTGTCGCAGGTTGGGGTTGAGGTGTCGAGGGTTACGTCTGGTTCTTTCTGGTAGCGGTACAGGAAGGTGATCAACTCGGATCGATTCAGCGTGTCTTCGGGCGCGAAGGTGGTTGGTGATGTGCCGGTGGTGATACCGGTGTCGGCCATCCATGACACGCTGTCTTGTTGCCAACCCGCGACAACGTCACTGAAGTTGTGTGGCGGTGCAGAAGGCTTGTCGGCCAGACGATGCAGAAATGTTGCTGCTTCGGCACGGGTCAACGTTTCGTCAGGTGCGAAGGTGGTTGGTGATTTGCCGGTGGTGATCTCGTTGTTGGCCATCCACGAGATCGCATCGTTTTGGGACGCGTCGGTTACATCGGTGAACGAATGGCCAGTCCCGGCGTCGGGTGGGTTTTCCATGTTGTAGATCCACACCGCTGTTTCACCACGCGACACCGGAGTTTCGGGCCCGAAACAGAACCCCGCGATGTCGGTGATTTCGTTGTCTGTGGACCATTGCACCGCGTCGGTGTACCAAGTGCCTTCACCCACGTCTCCGTATCCCGCGACGGCCCCAGCCGGTGACGCCAACCCAACCAACACCCCAGCCGTCAACGCAGCCACAACCCCGATCGCCGCAAACGCCTGAATCCGCCCCAAACGCCCCGGCACACCAGACCCCGGCCCAGACACCCGCACCGGATCAGACCCAACCGCCTCGGGCATCGTCGGCACCTCGCGCTCTCCAACAGACAAATGATCGTCAGCCATGACCGGCTCCCTTCGTAACGTCGCTCCGGCACGTTACCGACACCCCACAAAATAAATATGTCATACGCACAGAATTTTCACGTCGCGCCACGAGCAAATTGAGTCCCTAGCCGCCTCGGCCGTGCCCGTCTTTTCCGGGCGTGATAATTATTTCTCGGGTGGGAAATGGATGGGAACAGCCGGCACACAACGATCCGCGTTCGCCGACTCCTTTTGAGCTAAATATAGGCTTGGACCTGCTAGTCATGGCTCACTATGACACGTAGTGGCACGTGACGGCACGAACAGGTTCCAATCCCGTATGGGGTGGCACGGCTAGGACGCGCGAACCGCCCGGTGAACGTGGCGCGAGGGTGTGTCACGTCTGCGACTAAGACACCCAGCTGACGCCCTCGGGAAGATTGGTGGTCCAGTCCCAGCATTGGGCGGTGCGGTCGGTTCTGATCCCACACGAATGGTCCCTGCCGGCTGTGATGGCTGTAAACGCGCCTGAGGGCGCATTGGTTTGACCGTAGTTGTTGTTGCCCCAGCATTGTGCGGTGCCGTCGGTTCTGAGCCCACACGAATGGCCCCCGCCGGCTGTGATGGCGGTGAACACGCCTTGTGGCGCATCGGTTTGACCGAAGCTGTTGATGCCCCAGCATTGGGCGGTGCCGTCGGTTCTGATCCCACACGAATAGCTCCAGCCGGCTGTGATGGCGGTAAACGTACCTGAGGGCGCATCGGTTTGACCGGAGCTGTTGTTGCCCCAGCATTGGGCGGTGCCGTCGGTTCTGAGCCCACACGAATGGTACCAGCCGGCTGTGATGGCGGTAAACGTACCTGAGGGCGCATCGGTTTGACCGAAGCTGTTGTTGCCCCAGCATTGGGCGGTGCCGTCGGTTCGGAGCCCACACGAATGGAACCCGCCGGCTGTGATGGCGGTGAACGCACCTGAGGGCGCATCGGTTCGACCGTAGTTGTTGTTGCCCCAGCATTGGGCGGTGCCGTCGGTTCTGAGCCCACACGAATGGCTCGAGCCGGTTGTGATGGCTGTAAACGCGCCTGTGGGCGCATCGGTTTGACCGGAGCTGTTGGAGCCCCAGCATTGGGCGGTGCCGTCGGTTCTGAGCCCACACGAATAGATCCCGCCGGCTGTGATGGCGGTGAACGCACCTGAGGGCGCATCTGTTTGACCGAAGTTGTTGTGGCCCCAGCATTGGGCGGTGCCGTCGGTTCTGAGCCCACACGAATGGATCGCGCCGGTTGTGATGGCGGTAAACGCGCCTGAAGGCGCATCTGTTTGACCGTCGTTGTTGTGGCCCCAGCATTGGGCGGTGCCGTCGGTTCTGAGCCCACACGAATGCCGCGTGCCGGCTGTGATGGCGGTAAACGTACCTGAGGGCGCATCGGTTTCACCGGAGCTGTTGTTGCCCCAGCATTGGGCGGTGCCGTCGGTTCTGAGCCCACACGAATGGTACCAGCCGGCTGTGATGGCGGTAAACGTACCTGAAGGCGCATCGGCTTCACCGTCGCTGTTGTTGCCCCAGCATTTGGCGGTGCCGTCGGTTCTGAGCCCACACGAATGGGCCGAGCCGGCTGTGATGGCGGTGAACGCACCTGAAGGCGCATCGGTTTCACCGAAGATGTTGGAGCCCCAGCATTGGGCGGTGCCGTCGGTTCTGAGCCCACACGAATGCCGCGTGCCGGCTGTGATGGCGGTAAACGTACCTGTGGGCGCATCGGCTCGACCGCGGATGTTGGAGCCCCAGCATTGGGCGGTGCCGTCGGTTCTGAGCCCACACGAATGGCCCCCGCCGGCTGTGATGGCGGTAAACGCGCCTGTGGGCGCGTCGGTTTGACCGTCGTTGTTGTGGCCCCAGCATTGGGCGGTGCCGTCGGTTCTGAGCCCGCACGAATGGTCGCCGCCGGCTGTGATGGCGGTGAACGCGCCTTGTGGTGTGGGATCAGGCTCAGCGTCGTTGTCGCAGGTTGGGGTTGAGGTGTTGAGGGTTACGTCTGGTTCGTTCTTGTAGCGGTACAGGAAGGTGATCAACTGGGATCGATTCAGCGTGTCTTCGGGCGCGAAGGTGGTTGGTGATGTGCCGGTGGTGATACCGGTGTCGGCCATCCATGACACGCTGTCTTGTTGCCAACCCGCGACAACGTCACTGAAGTTGTGTGGCGGTGCAGAAGGCTTGTCGGCCAGACGATGCAGAAATGTTGCTGCTTCGGCACGGGTCAACGTTTCGTCAGGTGCGAAGGTGGTTGGTGATTTGCCGGTGGTGATCTCGTTGTTGGCCATCCACGAGATCGCATCGTTTTGGGACGCGTCGGTTACATCGGTGAACGAATGGCCAGTCCCGGCGTCGGGTGGGTTTTCCATGTTGTAGATCCACACCGCTGTTTCACCACGCGACACCGGAGTTTCGGGCCCGAAACAGAACCCCGCGATGTCGGTGATTTCGTTGTCTGTGGACCATTGCACCGCGTCGGTGTACCAAGTGCCTTCACCCACGTCTCCGTATCCCGCGACGGCCCCAGCCGGTGACGCCAACCCAACCAACACCCCAGCCGTCAACGCAGCCACAACCCCGATCGCCGCAAACGCCTGAATCCGCCCCAAACGCCCCGGCACACCAGACCCCGGCCCAGACACCCGCACCGGATCAGACCCAACCGCCTCGGGCATCGTCGGCACCTCGCGCTCTCCAACAGACAAATGATCGTCAGCCATGACCGGCTCCCTTCGTAACGTCGCTCCGGCACGTTACCGACACCCCACAAAATAAACATGTCATACGCACAGAATTTTCACGTCGCGCCACGAGCAAATTGAGTCCCTAGCCGCCTCGGCCGTGCCCGTCTTTTCCGGGGCGTGATAATTATTTCTCGGGTGGGAAATGGATGGGAACAGCCGGCACACAACGATCCGCGTTCGCCGACTCCTTTTGAGCTAAATATAGGCTTGGACCTGCTAGTCATGGCTCACTATGACACGTAGTGGCACATGACGGCACGAACAGGTTCCAATCCCGCATGGGGTGGCACGGCTAGGACGCGCGAACTGCCCGGTGAACGTGGCGCGAGGGTGTGTCACGTCTGCGTCTGAGACACCCAGCTAACGCCCTCGGGAAGATTGGTGGTCCAGTCCCAGCATTGGGCGGTGCCGCCGGTTCGGAGCCCACACGAATGGGCCCCGCCGGCTGTGATGGCGGTAAACGTACCTGAGGGCGCATCGCCTTGACCGGAGTCGTTGTTGCCCCAGCATTGGGCGGTGCCGTCGGTTCTGAGCCCACACGAATGGCCCCCGCCGGCTGTGATGGCGGTGAACACGCCTTGTGGCGCATTGGTTTGACCGTGGGTGTTGCGGCCCCAGCATTGGGCGGTGCCGTCGGTTCTGATCCCACACGAATGGCTCGAGCCGGCTGTGATGGCGGTGAACGCGCCTGAGGGCGCATTGGTTTGACCGTAGTTGTTGTTGCCCCAGCATTGTGCGGTGCCGTCGGTTCTGAGCCCACACGAATGCCGGTAGCTGGCTGTGATGGCGGTGAACACGCCTTGTGGCGCATCGGTTTGACCGTCGTAGTTGTTGCCCCAGCATTGGGCGGTGCCGTCGGTTCTGAGCCCACACGAATGCCGGTCGCCAGCTGTGATGGCGGTGAACACGCCTTGTGGCGCATCGGTTTGACCGTAGTTATGGTACCAGCCGGCTGTGATGGCGTTGTTGCCCCAGCATTGTGCGGTGCCGTCGGTTCTGAGCCCACACGAATGCCGGTAGCTGGCTGTGATGGCGGTGAACGAGCCTGTGGGTGCATCGGTTTGACCGGAGATGTTGTTGCCCCAGCATTGGGCGGTGCCGTCGGTTCTGAGTCCACACGAATAGTCGCCGCCGGCTGTGATGGCGGTGAACGCACCTGGGGGCGCATTGGTTTGACCGAAGATGTTGGCGCCCCAGCATTGGGCGGTGCCGTCGGTTCTGAGTCCACACGAATGGTACCAGCCGGCTGTGATGGCGGTGAACGCACCTGAGGGCGCATCGGTTTGACCGTAGCGGTTGTGACCCCAGCATTGGGCGGTGCCGTCGGTTCTGAGCCCACACGAATGGAACGAACCGGCTGTGATGGCGGTGAACGTACCTGAGGGCGCATTGGTTTGACCGTTGTCGTTGTTGCCCCAGCATTGGGCGGTGCCGTCGGTTCTGAGCCCACACGAATGGAACCAGCCGGCTGTGATGGCGGTGAACACGCCTGAGGGCGCATCCGCTTGACCGAAGTCGTTGCCGTCGTTGTTGCCCCAGCATTGGGCGGTGCCGTCGGTTCTGAGCCCACACGAATGGCTCCCGCCGGCTGTGATGGCGGTGAACGTACCTGAGGGCGCATCTGTTTGACCGTCGCTGTTGTTGCCCCAGCATTGGGCGGTGCCGTCGGTTCTGAGCCCACACGAATGGTACTCGCCGGCTGTGATGGCGGTGAACGAGCCTGTGGGTGCATCGGTTTGACCGGAGTCGTTGTTGCCCCAGCATTGGGCGGTGCCGTCGGTTCTGAGCCCACACGAATGCCCGTCGCCGGCTGTGATGGCGGTGAACGCACCCTCGGGCGCATCGGTTTGACCGAAGATGTTGGCGCCCCAGCATTGGGCGGTGCCGTCGGTTCTGAGCCCGCACGAATGGCGCCCGCCGGCTGTGATGGCGGTGAACGCGCCTTGTGGTGTGGGATCAGGCTCAGCGTCGTTGTCGCAGGTTGGGGTTGAGGTGTCGAGGGTTACGTCTGGTTCTTTCTGGTAGCGGTACAGGAAGGTGATCAACTCGGATCGATTCAGCGTGTCTTCGGGCGCGAAGGTGGTTGGTGATGTGCCGGTGGTGATACCGGTGTCGGCCATCCATGACACGCTGTCTTGTTGCCAACCCGCGACAACGTCACTGAAGTTGTGTGGCGGTGCAGAAGGCTTGTCGGCCAGACGATGCAGAAATGTTGCTGCTTCGGCACGGGTCAACGTTTCGTCAGGTGCGAAGGTGGTTGGTGATTTGCCGGTGGTGATCTCGTTGTTGGCCATCCACGAGATCGCATCGTTTTGGGACGCGTCGGTTACATCGGTGAACGAATGGCCAGTCCCGGCGTCGGGTGGGTTTTCCATGTTGTAGATCCACACCGCTGTTTCACCACGCGACACCGGAGTTTCGGGCCCGAAACAGAACCCCGCGATGTCGGTGATTTCGTTGTCTGTGGACCATTGCACCGCGTCGGTGTACCAAGTGCCTTCACCCACGTCTCCGTATCCCGCGACGGCCCCAGCCGGTGACGCCAACCCAACCAACACCCCAGCCGTCAACGCAGCCACAACCCCGATCGCCGCAAACGCCTGAATCCGCCCCAAACGCCCCGGCACACCAGACCCCGGCCCAGACACCCGCACCGGATCAGACCCAACCGCCTCGGGCATCGTCGGCACCTCGCGCTCTCCAACAGACAAATGATCGTCAGCCATGACCGGCTCCCTTCGTAACGTCGCTCCGGCACGTTACCGACACCCCACAAAATAAACATGTCATACGCACAGAATTTTCACCTCGCGCCACGAGCAAATTGAGTCCCTAGCCGCCTCGGCCGTGCCCGTCTTTTCCGGGGCGTGATAATTATTTCTCGGGTGGGAAATGGATGGGAACAGCCGGCACACAACGATCCACGTTCGCCGACTCCTTTTGAGCTAAATATAGGCTTGGACCTGCTAGTCATGGCTCACTATGACACGTAGTGGCACGTGACGGCACGAACAGGTTCCAATCCCGCATGGGGTGGCACGGCTAGGACGCGCGAACTGCCCGGTGAACGTGGCGCGAGGGTGTGTTATGTCTGCGTCTGAGACACCCAGCTAACGCCCTCGGGAAGATTGGTGGTCCAGTCCCAGCATTGGGCGGTGCGGTCGGTTCTGAGCCCACACGAATAGCGGTCGCCGGCTGTGATGGCGGTGAACGCGCCTGAGGGCGCGTCGGTTTGACCGGAGCCGTTCCATCCCCAGCATTGGGCGGTGCCGTCGGTTCTGATCCCACACGAATGGAACCCGCCGGCTGTGATGGCGGTGAACGTACCTGAGCGCGCATCGGTTAGACCGAGGATGTTGTTGCCCCAGCATTGGGCGGTGCCGTCGGTTCTGAGCCCACACGAATGCCGGTCGCCGGCTGTGATGGCGGTGAACGTACCTGAAGGCGCATCGGTTTCACCGGAGATGTTGTTGCCCCAGCATTGGGCGGTGCCGTCGGTTCTGAGCCCACACGAATGCCGGTCGCCGGCTGTGATGGCGGTGAACGTACCTGAGGGCGCATTGGTTTGACCGTTGTCGTTGTTGCCCCAGCATTGGGCGGTGCCGTCGGTTCTGAGCCCACACGAATGGTACCCGCCGGCTGTGATGGCGGTGAACGCACCCTCGGGCGCATCGGTTTGACCGGAGTTGTTGTTGCCCCAGCATTGGGCGGTGCCGTCGGTTCTGAGCCCACACGAATGCTGGTCGCCGGCTGTGATGGCGGTGAACGTACCTGAGGGCGCATCGGTTTGACCGTCGCCGTTGCGGCCCCAGCATTGGGCGGTGCCGTCGGTTCTGAGCCCACACGAATGGTCCCCGCCGGCTGTGATGGCGGTGAACACGCCTGAGGGCGCATCGGTTTGACCGCGGGTGTTCCATCCCCAGCATTGGGCGGTGCCGTCGGTTCTGAGCCCACACGAATGGACCACGCCGGCTGTGATGGCGGTGAACACGCCTGAGGGCGCATCGGTTTCACCGAAGAAGTTGGCGCCCCAGCATTGGGCGGTGCCGTCGGTTCTGAGCCCGCACGAATGCCGCGTGCCGGCTGTGATGGCGGTGAACGCACCTGAGGGCGCATCGGTTTGACCGGCGTAGTTGGCGCCCCAGCATTGGGCGGTGCCGTCGGTTCTGATCCCACACGAATAGCTCGAGCCGGCTGTGATGGCGGTGAACGTACCTGAGGGCGCATCGGTTTGACCGTCGCCGTTGCGGCCCCAGCATTGGGCGGTGCCGTCGGTTCTGAGCCCACACGAATGGCTATAGCCGGCTGTGATGGCGGTGAACGCACCTGAGGGCGCATCGGTTTGACCGGAGTCGTTGTGGCCCCAGCATTGGGCGGTGCCGTCGGTTCTGAGCCCACACGAATGGAACCCGCCGGCTGTGATGGCGGTGAACGCGCCTGAAGGCGCATCTGTTTGACCGTTGTCGTTGTTGCCCCAGCATTGGGCGGTGCCGTCGGTTCTGAGCCCACACGAATGGAACGAACCGGCTGTGATGGCGGTGAACGCACCCTCGGGCGCATCGGTTTGACCGGAGCCGTTGTCGCCCCAGCATTGGGCGGTGCCGTCGGTTCTGAGCCCACACGAATGGCCCCCGCCGGCTGTGATGGCGGTGAACGCGCCTTGTGGTGTGGGATCAGGCTCAGCGTCGTTGTCGCAGGTTGGGGTTGAGGTGTTGAGGGTTACGTCCGGTTCGTCCTGGTAGCGGTACAGGAAGGTGATCAACTCGGATCGATTCAGCGTGTCTTCGGGAGCGAAGGTGGTTGGTGATGTGCCGGTGGTGATACCGGTGTCGGCCATCCATGACACGCTGTCTTGTTGCCAACCCGCGACAACGTCACTGAAGTTGTGTGGCGGTGCAGAAGGCTTGTCGGCCAGACGATGCAGAAATGTTGCTGCTTCGGCACGGGTCAACGTTTCGTCAGGTGCGAAGGTGGTCGGTGATTTGCCGGTGGTGATCTCGTTGTTGGCCATCCACGAGATCGCATCGTTTTGGGACGCGTCGGTTACATCGGTGAACGAATGGCCAGTCCCGGCGTCGGGTGGGTTTTCCATGTTGTAGATCCACACCGCTGTTTCACCACGCGACACCGGAGTTTCGGGCCCGAAACAGAACCCCGCGATGTCGGTGATTTCGTTGTCTGTGGACCATTGCACCGCGTCGGTGTACCAAGTGCCTTCACCCACGTCTCCGTATCCCGCGACGGCCCCAGCCGGTGACGCCAACCCCATCAACACCCCAGCCGTCAACGCAGCCACAACCCCGATCGCCGCAAACGCCTGAATCCGCCCCAAACGCCCCGGCACACCAGACCCCGGCCCAGACACCCGCACCGGATCAGACCCAACCGCCTCGGGCATCGTCGGCACCTCGCGCTCTCCAACAGACAAATGATCGTCAGCCATGACCGGCTCCCTTCGTAACGTCGCTCCGGCACGTTACCGACACCCCACAAAATAAACATGTCATACGCACAGAATTTTCACGTCGCGCCACGAGCAAATTGAGTCCCTAGCCGCCTCGGCCGTGCCCGTCTTTTCCGGGCGTGATAATTATTTCTCGGGTGGGAAATGGATGGGAACAGCCGGCACACAACGATCCGCCGCGCCGCCCGATCCGCCGGCTGCGACTCGGTCAATTACATCGACACCTCCTAATCAGGCCCCCAACTCAACGGGCGGTGCGAGGTTCCAACCCCCTCCGCCCCACCGGCTCATCAATTACCGCACCCGACGACGGATAGGTGTTCTGAACATAACCGCGTGGGGTGAAGGCTATTCGTCGAGGAGGTGGGTGGTGATGGCGACGGCGACAGCGCCTATTACAGAGGCTACGGCTACTGCCAACCAGGCTGGGCTCGGCGGCAACTCCAACTGGAAATAATCGCGTGAGAACGACCAGAACAACGTCAATACATAAACACCGGTCATCGCAATCGGCAAGACGATTTTGGCCGGTTTGAGGGGCAGGCTGACGAGCACCAGGATCACCAAAACGATTGCCAGCAGAGTAGCGGTGGAGGCAGTGCGGGCTTCGGCCAGCGACACATCATCCATGCGTCGAACGACCTCATAAAGGGCATAGGTCACGGCGCCGGTGATAAAGCCCGCGGGCAAGGAGAAGCGCAGCACCCGTCTCAGAAAACCAGGGTGGACCAGGGCATCGTTGGGAGCGAGAGCCAAAAAGAAACCGGGTACGCCAATCGAGAAGGTCCCGATGAGTGTGAGTTGGCGGGGAAGGAACGGGAAAGGCGCGCCGAGGATGCTCGCCAAAGCAGTGAGCAGCACCGCGTAAGCGGCTTTGGTGATGAACAGGTTGGCGACCCGCTCAATGTTGTTGATAACCCGGCGACCCTCAGCCAACACCCGGGGAAGTGTCGAGAACTTGTTGTCGAGCAGGACCAACTGCGCGACTGCCCGGGTCGACGACGACCCTGAACCCATGGCAATACCCATGTCGGCGTCCTTGAGTGCCAACACATCGTTGACCCCGTCGCCGGTCATTGCCACAGTTCGTCCTCTTCCCTGCAAGGCATGCACCATCGCCCGTTTCTGATGCGGGGTGACCCGGCCGAACACAGTGCCGGCCTCAAGAGCATCGGCGAAGTCCTCAGGTTCGCTCGGCAGAGAGCGCGCGTCGACGAAAGAGTCGGCCCCACAAATCCCGGCACGGCGCGCCACCGCAGCAACCGTCGCGGGGTTGTCACCGGAGATGACTTTCAGCGTGACCCCCTGATCACGAAAGAACGCAAGTATTTCGGGGGCGTCGCTGCGCACAGTGTCTTCAAGATGTACCAATGCCACACCTTCGACTGCCGACGGCAGGGTTTCGTCGCTCCAAGGCCCCTCTGAACGGGCGACCAGAAGCACTCTGGTGCCGCTTGCAGCGACCTCGGCGGCCCTGGTGCGACCAGCGGTGTCGCTGTCGTCAAAGACGATGTCGGGTGCCCCGAGGAAATAGCAGTCACGGTCTGCGAACGACGCCGCAGCCCACTTGCGGGCCGAAGAGAACGGCAGACTCTCCGTCAACGTCCAATCCTCCGGCTCTGTGTGGGTTGCTGCAATCGCGGCGAGGGTGGCGTTGGGTGCAGGATCGGCCGCAGCGAGTGCCCCGAGGGCCTCCGCGGCATGCTGCGCGCTGAACGAACCGAGCGGTTCAACCGAACCCAAAGAGATTTCGCCGGTCGTGATCGTGCCGGTCTTGTCGAGACACAGCGTGTCGACTCGAGCCAGCAACTCAACCGAAGCGAGTTCCTTGGCAAGCACCCGGCGACGCGCCAGAGCGATCACTCCGGCGACGAAACTCAACGAGGTGAGCAACACCAGGCCGTCGGGAACCATGGCGACTGCCGCGGCGACGGTTCCCTGCAGGGCGTCCTGCCAAGCATCAAGAGCAGCCAACTGACGCAACAGCAGCAGCAGAGCGGTTGGCGGGATGATGAACGACAACCAGCGCAAGATTACATTGACCCCCTGCTGCAGTTCACTGTGGGCGAGCTCGAAACGGCGGGCATCCTCTGACAACTTGGCAGCGTAGGATTCCGCACCCACACGAGTGGCTCGGTAGATTCCCGAACCGGCAGAAACAAACGAACCCGACAACACTTCGCTCCCAGCGGTCTTCTCGACAGCGTCGGCTTCTCCAGTGAGCAACGATTCGTCGATTTCGAGGCCCAAACCGGAGATCACTTCACCATCCACGACCACCTGATCACCCGGTGCGAGTTCCAGGACATCATCGGCCACCACGCCGCTGATGCCGATCTCGGAGGTTTCACCATTGCGTCGGACCCGCGCTTTGGGAGCGGACAGCACCGCTAGAGCGTTGAGGGTGCGGCGGGCCTGTAGCTCTTGAGCGATGCCGATCACACTGTTGCTCACCACCACACCCGCAAAAAGGGCATCGGCGGGGTAACCGGCGATCAAAATAAGTACCAGCAGTGTGGTGATGATGCCGTTGACCGGTGTTAGTACGTTGGCTTTGACGATCTCACCAAAAGAGCGGACAGGGGCATCGGGCACATCGTTGATGAGTCCTTTGGCGACCCGTTCTTCGACTTGGGTAGTGGTGAGTCCACTGATCACGGTCTCAGAGTCTCCGCATCTTGTTCTGTTGTGTCTTGTTCTGGTGTGTCTTGTTCAAGCGTGTCGACGTAGCGGTAGCCATCCGGGAACATCTCCAAACGATGCCGTGGACCCGGAAGCGTCACATCGTTGGCCTCATAACCACCGTCGCCAGCCCACATGGCGACCGGGCCCTGCTCAGAGTTGCCGATGCGGGTTGCGTGGTGCCGGGGTGCGCGAGCTTCAAGGTGAGCCAAGGCCGCTTGCGCGCTGTGGTGATCACGAAGCGTGGCAAGTGTCACCCAGGTCGGTGGAGCGAGCTCGATTTCGCCTTCGTGATGCCGTTGCAAACAGGCCTTTGGAGTCATCCATTCGCCCTCGACGATCTCTCCTTCGTCGATTTTTACCGCTCCTTCATCTTCGCGTCGGTCGTTGACACGCGCCGCAAAAAACCAGGTGGCGTAACGTTTGGGAGCGATTGCTGGAGGGATCCAGTGAGCGAATATCACCATTGAATCGGGGTCGACGTCGATTTCGGCTTCCTCGTGGGCTTCGCGAGCTGCGGCATTGCGAGCCGCGGCCAGATCGTCGAGGGCTGATCCGTTAACCCCGATGCGGTCGCTGTCATCAACACGTCCGCCCGGGAATACCCACATGCCCCCGAAAGCGATCTTCGAGTTCTTGCGCAACATCAAGGTCTCGATACCGTCGTCTGTGTTACGCAGCAGCACCACCGTGGCTGCCGCGATGGCGGGTGAGTCGCCGTGCTCGCGTGCGTAACGAGCCCACTCCCGAAACCGAGCACGATCGGCCGCGACTCGGTCTTCGGAGCTCATTGGACGGTGCTCATTAGACAGTGCTCACTGGATTACCCCGGCCTCACGGAGTTCGTCGAGACGATCACCCCAGCCGTACTCGGTCAGGACTTCGTCGGTATGAGCGCCGAGCACAGGTGCTTCAGGCGAACGGATCTCTGCTTTAGTTTTAGTGAAGCGGGCTGGTGGACGCGGTTGTTGAACACGACCCAGCAAGGGACTCTGGTGAGTCACAAAGGTTTCGTTGTGCACAACTTGAGGGTCATCGGCGACCTGATCTACGCCAAGCACCACACCGAAGGGCACATCGTTGGATTCCATTGCTGCAGTTGCCTCGGCCAGCGTGCGGGTTGCGGCCGAGGCGTACACCTCGCGCATCAAGGCGCTCATTTCCTCTTTGTTCTGAACCCGGTCGGCCATCGTGGCCAGCAGCGGATTTGATGAGTCAACTTCGAACGAAGCAGCGATGCCGTGGAACTCGGCGTCGGTCACCGGCGTGACCACTATGAACCCGTCAAGCAATCGCATCGCCTTCTGCTGTGCCGAAAAAGACTGCGATACATGCGGCACGTCGTTGTCGAGCAGGATCTCGTGACCTGCGGCATCGGCGAAGAGGAAACTGATGACAGAATCGAGCATCGAACACTCGACTACTTGACCACCAGCGCCTCGTTCACGGGCCAACAAAGCGGCAGTTATGGCCTGACAGGCGGTGTAGGCAGTGATCTTGTCGGCAGCAACCTGACGAAGGAAGGCTGGTTCATCGTCGTACAACCCCATTTGCGAAGCAGCCAGACCCGCTTGGGCCTGCACTACCGAGTCGTAGACACGGCGATGGGCATACGGACCGGTCTGACCGAATCCCGACAAGGCAGCGATGACCAGGTCTGGATTGCGGGCATGCAAGGCGTCGGCACCGAGTCCCATGCGATCCAGAGCGCCGGGACGCATGTTCTGCACGAACAGGTCAGCGTCTGCCACGAGGTCGAGCACGATGTCACGCCCACGCTCGTCGTGGGTGTCAACCGCTATCGCACGCTTACCTCGGTTGCAGACCTGGAACATGGCCGAGATGCCCGCTTTGATGACACCCACGTAACGGCCCTGATCACCGAAACCCGGCAGTTCGATTTTGATCGCCTCGGCGCCTTGATCGACCAGCATTCCGACAGCCAGCGGCCCGGTAAGAGCCACCGACAGCTCCACGATTCTGATGCCGTCGAGCGGTCCGCTCATTGGGGCGCGGTGAGGTTGGCCGGCATACCGGAGAAGTAGGCCGATTCTTCTATGAGTTTGTGGCTGCGCCACCCCTCGGGGGTGCGGACAAGTTCGTGGTGGTACCAACCGCCGGTTTGCCAGGCTGATTTATCGGGCATGACCATCGGATTGTGGAACATGACTTCGGCCGTCGCGTTGTCGCCGTCGATGTTGATGTCGAAGTTGGCGACCAGATGTTGGGTGGCTGGAAACTGACTCAGCGCCGCATCGAGCCAGGTGACCATTTCCTCCACCCCACTGGCGATCCCACCAGCCGAGGTGTAATCGATGAAAGCGTCGGCGGTGAATACTGAGCGGTACAGGTCCCAGTCTTTGCGGTCGACTGCCTTGCCGTAACGTGTAACCAGCGTCTGGATTTCGAGGTGGTCAGAAATTTCTTGTATGTCCATCCCCGCAGGGTAGGCGATCACCGACATGTCTGGTATTTCAGGCACATCGGGTATTTCAGGCACATCGGGCATTTCAGGCGTTCCGGCACTTCAGACATCGACGGTGACCTCAACGGCACAGCCTTGTTCGATTGATTTGTGGGCGGCGACTCCGACTGCCACGGCCCACATGCCGTCTTCAAGGCTCACTGCAGGTTCTCCTCCCGTTTGGATCGCCTCCAAGAAACCGAGATGTTCGAGATAGGACGCACCGTGGTGGCCGCCGGTGTGTTTGATCTTGGAGTCCACAACGGCCTCTTCTTCGACACCTCCCACCCAATGTTCGCCACGGCGACCCACGCGTATGGTCGAGCCCGGGAGCATCGATTCAACCTTGCCGGCATCACCGACAGCCACGACTTCTTCCTGGTTCTTGGTGGCATCGGCGAACATACAGAGATCGACCATGCCGCGCACACCGTTGGCGTAGTCGACGATGACGAAGGCGTTGTCGAGGATGTCGCAGCGTTTGCCGTCGTAGTGCTCGTCGAGGTGGTTCACATCCTGGCCGCCTGACGCATAGACACGGGTCGGTCGCTCTCCGACCAACAGATTCATCAAGTCGAAGTAGTGACAGCATTTTTCGACGAGGGTGCCGCCGGTGTTGGCATTGAAACGGTTCCAATCGTTGACCTTCGAAAAAAACGGAAAGCGATGTTCGCGGATCGACACCATCTTCAGTTCACCCACAGTGCCTGCCCGAACCTCCTGTACGAGTCGCGCTACCGGCGGCATGTAGCGGTATTCGAGGCCAACCCAGGCGACTACGTCGTGGGAGCGGCTGGCCTCGACTACAACTCGACAGTCATCGAGCGTGGTGCAGAGTGGTTTCTCGACCAGCACATGCAGGCCGGCGGCCATAGCGTCGAGCACGGGAGTGACATGGCGATTGTTGGGTGTGGCGATCACAACCGCGTCGCACAATCCACTGTCGATCAGTGCCCGATCGTCGCTGAACTCGGCCGGCGCAGGAGCCTCTTCGGCGAGGTTGTTGGCATTGGCGGCGTTGACCGCAGCGATCCTGGCCTGCGCCAGCGAGGGCTCGTGCGGGTCACATATAGCTGTCAGAGCCACGCCGTTGAGAGCACCGATATTAGCGATATGTTCACAACCCATCATTCCCGTACCGATCACGCCATAACGGACGACATCGTGGTCGCCATCGGCTACAGGGCGGTTCGTCGCTACTGTCATCGCTTCATGCTAGGCAAGGTCCATGAAAACTGATTCGAGATTGTTGCCCGACGGGCGACGAGTAGGCCCTTTGTCATGGGGTTGCTGGCGTCTGGTCACCGACGACGTCTCCGAGGCCCGGCGCCGTATGGAGACGGCGTTGTCGCTGGGAATGAACATGATCGACACTGCCGACGTCTACGGACTCGACTGGGGTGGTAGCGCATTCGGGCTCAGCGAGTCGATCATCGGACGTGTGCTAGCGCAAGCTCCGGGGTTGCGTAGCGAGATCGTGCTGGCCACGAAGGGCGGCATAGATCCGGGAGTGCCCTACAACAGCAGCCCCGCTTATCTCGAATCAGCCATTGACGCTTCGCTGAAACGACTTGGGGTTGAACGCATAGACCTCTGGTATGTCCACCGGCCCGACATGCTCACCCACCCCGCCGATGTCGCCGACACGCTGGCCAGATTGGTCGCGAAGGGCAAGCTGGCGGCGATCGGCGTGTCGAACCATACAGTCGCCCAGGTGGACGCCCTGATGGCACATCTGCCCGCCGATGTCTCTGTGGCCGCCAACCAGGTCGAGTTCTCCGCTGCTCATCTGTTGCCGTTGCGCGACGGCACCCTCGACCAGTGCATGCGTGACCAGCGCATGGCGGTGGCCTGGAGCCCGCTCGGAGGTGGCAACCTGATGGCTGCGGGCGCGGATTCTGCTGAGCCTGAGGGGACACAAACTGCACTGCTCGCGGTCGTCGATGAACTGGCTGCGAACCACGGCGTGTCGAGGGCGGTGATTCTGGTTGCCTTCGTGCTGGCTCATCCGTGCTCGCCGGTGGTCGTCATCGGCACTCAGAATACGGCCCGTATGGCTGATCTTGCTGGTGCAGTGGATGTGTCGTTGAGCCGCGCCGAGTGTTACCGGATCATCGAAGCTTCTGAAGGAGTTCGGTTGCCATGAACCCGACACCTGCTGGCACCGAGCCGATCGAGGTCGCATGGTTCTCGGCGTTGTGCGACGACGACTACGAGTTCTTGGGAGTTCCAGACCCCACTCTGCAAAGCTCGTGGGACCATTGCGCCTCGATTGTCACCGCCGCCGACCGGCACAACTACGACAACGTCTTGTTGCCTTCGGGCTACGCGCTCGGGATCGACAACGCCGCTTTCGCCGCGGCAATAGCCACCCGCACTGAACAGATCCGCCTGCTCCTTGCTATTCGCATGGGTGAGTTCGTCGCCCCTCAGGTCGTTCGCCAAGTGGCGACGCTGCAGCAGATCGCGGCCGGTCGTTTGACGATGCAACTGGCGCCGAGATCCGGGCTAGATCCCTCGACTCGAAGAGTGCCGGTGTTGCCCGTCAAGCAGAGCTACGTGAAGACGCCGACGAAGAGGGGTATGCCTCGCGGCACCTGTGGACGGGAGTCGGTCGGGCCCGTTCCGGGGCCGGAGCGGCAATTGTGGGCGACCCTGATCAGGTGCGCGACACGATACTTGAGTTGGCCGAGGCCGGAATGAGCGCCTTCATTCTGTCGGGTTACCCCCACCTCGCCGAGTGTGATTTGTTTGCTCGCTACGTATTGCCTGAGCTCAATCATGGGCGGCTTGAAGTCGAACCTCAGCCGGTGGTGCTCAGCGGTTGACAGGTCTCCAGTTGATGTCCCTACCGTTGCGCTCCAACTCGCTTGGGGCGCACGTCATCTGGCGAGGCGCTAGCTCAGCCTTTCGAGTCCTCCGACAGCATCGAAGCTGCTGTCAAAGCTGAAGATGCGTGTTACGCCCGCGTTCGTCATGACGGCTGCATGCAACGCGTCGCGTGCCGAGAGACCCGCGACACTCTCCAGCAGCGTTCGTGCCGCTCGAACTTCGGCAACACCGAACGCAAGGACATCGTCGACGATGGCGTCGAGGCTCGCGAAAGCAGGCTCAATTGCATCGAGTCGGCCGATGGCGGCGTAACGGTGAAGGATCTCCTGGTAGACCTCAATGTCGGTGACGAGCGTCGTGCCGGACTGCGCCAGACGCGTGAGCACGGCGATCGTCCGGTCCTTGTTCGGGTGAGCGGCACCGACCAGATACATCGGCACGTTGGAGTCCACGAAGATCATGAGGCCGTGCGGCCGGCGTCGATGTCACGAAGCATGTCGTCGATGTCTGCTGTCGGGAATTCGTGCTGCGCTGCTGCTGCTATAGCTCGCAGCCTCGCGTCAGTGGAGTCAGAGGGCCGGTTCGAGTCGCTCCGCGCCTCGCGCATCGCCTGACGGACCCACTCCGCGACCGTCATTCGACACTCTCGTGCAGCGCCTTGGATCTCGGCGTATTCATCCTCGGGCACAAGCACTTGCAGTCGTTTCGACACAATAATGAGTATATCTGACTATTCAGAGAATGTTGATTGACTTATTCTGACGCTTGCCGAGTTAAGGGACACACGAGCGTCTGATAGCTGGCGGTTGCAGAATACGAACATATGTTCGATACTGAACTGATGGCAGCAACAGCTACTGCAGAGTCACAAGTTGATCGCCGAGCTCGTTTGCGGCTCGTCGCTGACAGGGTGGCACCCTTGGCGTTGGCTCACCAACGCACATTGCCGCTTCTTCCGGCCGTCTCCGATCTCTTTGTCGGTGGGTCACTTCAGCGTGGGCTCACTGTTGCGGTCAACGGCATTGGTGCCACGTCCATGGCTCTGGTGCTGGCAGCGGGTCCCTCGCAGGCCGGCTCATGGACTGCTCTTGTGGGCACCGAGGAGTTGGGGCTTGCGGCTGTGGCGGAGGCGGGAATCGCGCTCGAACGATTGCTGGTCGTTGGTCCTGTTGATGCTTCGACTAACGCCGGGGTTGTAGCGGCTCTTATCGGTGCTGTTGATGTGGTGCTGGTTGGGTCGGGTCTGCGGTTTCGGCCCGCTGATCTGCGCCGCTTGTCGGTTCGTCTTCGGGAAAGTGGATCGGTGTTGATACAGATCGGGTCTAGTCGGATCGAATCCAGCAAGATCGGATCCAGCCAGATCGAATCCAGCAAAGGGCCGGGTGTCGATGTCGGGGTTCGGGTGATGACATCGCAGTGGTCGGGGCTCGGGGATGGGCATGGTCTTTTACGTTCAAGGAAGGTGGAGGTGCAGACTCAGGGACGTGGCGCGGCTACAAGGGCGAGAGCCGTCTCGCTTCTTCTTCCCGGCCCCAATGGTGCGCCGCTGCGCCCCGATACGCCCGTGTGCTCCGAAGTGCCTGAGTGCTCCGATACGCCCGTGTGCTCTGGGCTGTTGCGCCCCGATGTGGCTGCGGTGTGACTGTGGCTGTGCGGACTTTGGTGGTGTGGTGCCCCGATTGGCCGGTAATAGCTCTTGGCTGCTCGCTTGATGAACCAGTGGCGGTGGTTTATGCCAACCGTGTTGTGGCCGCCTCGCCAGCGGCCAGAGAGTATGGAGTTGTCCGCGGGCTTCGTCGACGGGTGGCCCAGGCCCGCTGTGTCGAACTCAACGTTTGTGAGCGTGATCTGGATCGTGAGGCGCGGACCTTTGAGCCTGTTCTTGGCGCACTCGACGACGTGACACCGGGGGTCGAGGTCACACGTCCGGGGACTTGTGCGTTTGTCACCCGCGGTCCGGCTCGATATTTCGGAGGTGAAGTAGCGTTGGCTGAGCTAGTCCTTGCTCGAACGGGTGCAATCATTGATGATCTAGTCGCAGGTGGTCCAGAGGGTGCGTGTGCGGGTGTGGTTCGTGTGGGGATCGCTGATGGGCCGTTTGCAGCTTTGTTGGCGGCGCGATCCGCCGATTCGGTACGAATTGTCGAACCCGGTCACAGCCCTGAGTTTCTGGCACCTATGCCGATCACGGTGTTGGATCGTCCCGAACTCACCGTTGGTTCTGGGCCAGTCAATCGCTTCGGGCTGACTGACGTATTGGAGCGGCTTGGCCTGCGTACTCTTGGAGCTTTCGCTGCTCTGGAGGCTGCGGATGTTTTGGGACGCTTCGGCAACGAAGGGATAAGCGCTCATCGTCTCGCCAAAGGCCTTGATGAACACTCACCCAAGGGACGGCTGCCACCACCTGATTGGTCCGTCGCCAGTGAGATCGACCCTCCGGCAGATCGCATCGACCGGGTTGCGTTCTGTGCTCGTTCGTTGGCTGATGAGCTTCATCAACGGCTCACCTCAGAGGGGGTGGAGTGTGTTCGTGTCGCAATTGAAGCAGAGACCGAGCACGGCGAGTCGATGGTGCGTGTCTGGCGCCATGAAGGGACGTTTTCGGCGGCGGTGATAGCGGATCGGGTCAGGTGGCAGCTGGACGGTTGGCTCAGTGGACGGGCAGCTGGTTCTGCGGCTCGGCCGACCGGAGGTATTACCCGAGTTGTTCTGGCACCGCAGGAGGTTGTTGCAGCGGGAGGGTGTCAACTCGACTTCTGGGGCAGCGGCAGCGCGAACGAGACCGACAGGCGGGCAGCGCGTGTTGCATCTCGACTGCAGGGGCAACTGGGTGCGGAGGCAGTACGGGTGCCTGTGTACCACGGTGGTCGCCATCACAATGAGCAACTGAGGTTGGTTCCGTCCGCTGATGTTGATCTGCTAGGTAGATCAGTGACTGCGGCCGACACACCTGGATCTGTTGGTGCTGATGGTGTCGCTCCCTGGCCTGGGGTTTTGCCGGCTCCTTCACCTACCCGGGTGCTGTCGACACCCTGCGCGGCGGAGTTGCTCGACGTCGATGGCTCAGCAGTTGTGGTCAGCGGCCGTGGATTGTTGTCGGCTCCTCCTCATTTGTTGTCGATCGACGGTCGCTCGTGTGAAGTTGTGGCCTGGGCCGGCCCGTGGCCCGTTGATGAGCGGTGGTGGGATGATGAGCGGCGTTGTCGGCAGGCTCGCTTTCAACTTCTGACTGATGACGGCCTGGCACGTCTCGTAGCTCTTGAGTCAGGCCAATGGAGTGTCGTCGCCATCTGGGATTAGCGGCTCGGGCCGTTGCCTTCACTCGGGTGGTCAAGCGAACAGGATGCCGCCAGCCATTGCTCCGCACACGGCCAGCGAGAACCCCGAGATCGTCAACACCATAATTCGAGTCTGTTCGGCGATCTTCTTGGAGAAATTGCTGTCGAGCCTTTCGATTTTGCTATCTGTCTCGCCGATCTTCACCGACAACCCTGCGACCTCTTTGGAGAGGTCACCCCCAAGCCTTTCGATTTTGCTGTCTGCCTCGCCGATCTTTTCCAATACTCCTGCGATCTCCTTGGCGATCTCCCCACGCAGCCCCACAAACTCTGCTGACACGGCGGTGAATTGCGCGTCAACTTGGTCGAACTTCGCGGTGATCGCGGCGGACAGCGCGTTGAGGTCGTCCTTGGTGACGATCTGGTCCCAAGAGAATGGCGGTAAAGAGTCCATGAGTTTCCTGGCCACATCCTCTCCGAGTGCCTCAACCAGACCGTTGAGGAGTTCAATACGTTCATGCTCGCCTGCCGCCATGGCAAGTCTCCCTCGTTTTCTTGTTCGGGAAGCTGTCGCCATCGCTGTGCGAGTAGGTGCACCATATCACCCGAATCAAGGCTGCAACATATCAAGCGGATCTATTGTCTCTGGATGCTTTTGGTGCTGACCACAGCTCCCACATGAGGTGAAGACCCCTGGTCCGAGGTTCGCAGGGTTCCAACTGCACATACGAGCAGGGTGTTCGGCCTGGCCGGACCCGGCTCCGTGGCAGGGTGTTCACCGGCCGTGTGGTCCGCGGCCTCGCCTACGGCCAGTTCTCTGCCTGATGCTCATTCAAGAGTCGAAACGTGCCTAGGGTCAGTCACGCGAACGGTGGGGGAGTCCGCGGGTTCTATGGCTTGGTGACATCGAGTACGACGACGCTGATCGTGCGGCGCTGTTCGTGACTCATGGACTCGTTGAGCCTGCGTTCCAGTTCATCAGGCGTACTGGGCCGATCACGGTCTGTGGGATGAAGCGGGTAACGGTTTGCTTCCGAGCCGAACCAGAGCACCAGATAGATGCCGTACCCGCCGGTTGCGGGATCGGTCGTGTATTTGGCGGTGAGTTGGTCATCTATGGCGGTCCATAGATCGGAGTGATTGTTCCTCTTGATCTCGACAGGAATGTTGTAGCCCTTGAACGCAACACGGATGTCGGCTCGACGATCAGCGGCGTACTGTCCCTCCCGTTGGGCATCGACTCCTTCGGGCAACCGGCTGCGCAACATGGTCAGCAGGGCGTTCCGGCAACTGTTTTCGTGCTTGGGCTCGCTGGGTTGCGACTTGTGGTCGTCGGCCCAGAACGGTCCCCAGAGATCGTCGTTGTCACCTCGGATGTGACTCCCGAGGTCTCGCAGGCGTTCATATAGCAAGGCGTGCAAGTCGGCGACATTGGCCGGAGGACCGTCGCGAAGCAGTCCAAGGACATCGGCAACGTTCATCGGCGCATATGACGCATCCCGGTGAAGCCGTCGTTGTCGATTGCGAGCATGTTCCAACCGGCTGTGCCAAGCACTCAGCCTCTCGTCGGCGACTAGAGCATCCAAGGCCGCACCCGCTTCTTCTGTCGGTTGTCCACCGAGATCGTTGATCCAACGTTGGGCAAGATACGCCATTTTTTCAGCTGGACCGATGGTCACAACTTCACCGTTCCTCGGCTCACGCGGCGACAAATGCCGGCCGAAGATGCTGAGCAGGGTCTGGAGCTTTGCGCATCGATCATCGCCGAGCAGCCGATCAACGAATTTGCCTGGGTGATGGAAACCGCGAGAAAAAGACTCAGCGAGTTGCTGGGCGCGTTTTGCGTTCGAACCGATGAAATCATCAAGCGATCTCAGTGCATCACCGCCGCTCATGATCGCGTCGAGGATCATCCACCGAACCCGTTGCGCGCCGGTCATGCTTTTTGTTTGGAGTTTCTGGATGACCAATTCTCCAAACGGTTCCGCGTCAGGATGCATTGATACGAGCAGTAGGAGTCTGTCGACTACAGGCAGTTGGGCGACTGGCAACCGGACGGAGATCGATCCGAGCAGTCGCAATCGGAAGTCGCGTAGCTCGTCGTCGAGACCGTCAATCTTGTCCAGCCAGTCCAGCATCCATAGGTGCGTTTCGCCGTTCTTGATTGCGGCGACCGAGCACCTGTGGAGCACGTCGAGCACGAGTGTTGGGTCCTCGTATAGCAACCTCACAGGCCACATCGGTCGTTGTTGTCGATCCAATAGGGTCGTCGTGTAGATCGCAATGGCGCTGCGGCGCAAGTCATCTGGCAGGCACGTCGAATCGAGGGTTCCCTCAGCTTCACGAATGGCCAAGCCGGCCAGTACCGGGTAGGCAAGCCAGTCGTGCTTCGACTCCGCGCTCAGCTCAGCCGTCCGTTCCGCCGATGGAACGTCGTCGCGTAGCGGAGCGTTGCGCAACGCGTCCATGACAGTGTCAAGTAACTCGGTGTTGTCACCGATCAGGTCAGCGACTCTCTCGACAGGTGTCGCATCAGTGCGCACCCCCCGAGCGCGGCCGAAGTATGCCAAAGCCAATGTGTGCAGGTTCGGTGCCGGAAAGCAGTTTGTTGCGAGTTCATCGCGGTAGTCCCGCAGAAGAGTCCGCCAGTCAGATTGCCTCTGTTGTCTATTTTGTTCGTGCTCGACTCTAATTTTGTCGATCTCTTGTTGGTGTCGGCGTTCCTCCTCTTGGACCTCAAGTTGTGTTACCGATGGCGTAAGGTACGCATCCAAGTGACTGAGAAGCTGAGGATCGGTCGCCAGCGCTGCCTGCAGCCGTTTGATCCAGGCGTCATCGTTTACTCCCAGCCAACGTCCATATCGGACTGCTGTCTCGATAAACGCGCATGCCACGCACCAGTCGATTGCAGCGTGATCCCGAGCCTGTTGCGCGCACCACTCAACGAATTGCGGCGGACGCGTACACCGAAGCAACTCGTCCAGCAAGTACCGCTCGTCCATGGTCACCTCATCGTCGGTTGAACGAGTGATCGCAATTCTGAGCAACTGCCGCGTGGTCGTGTCATTGGTTCGAAACCACTCGTGCAGACCAGCTATCTGATTCGTCTTTGTCGTTAGTCGTCCGGAAGTGACAGCGACAATCCAGCGGTAGAGGCGCTCGGGCTGAGTCTGGAGTCCGATCTCGCGCAACGTTCGAACAAGTAGTCTTTCGGGAACTTCTTCTGCGAAAGCGCTTGCCACGACCGGCCATAGACATTCTGCGTCGTCGGCGAACCCGTCGAGCAGGTTCGCCAGTTCGTTGGTAGGTGTCTCGTCGCACAGGACATGTCGCCAGAAGTTCCAGCCCTCGCGGACGGATCCACGGTGCATGAGCGATGCGTATGCCCAGATTCTGTCGGGCGCGATCACATGCGGATACAGAATGCGCAACAATGAGCCCGCGATCTCGTCGTCCGGGTCAGCGAAGCGGCTATCGCGAACGGCGTCAAGAACGTTGATCAATGTTGCTAACACCTCCGACCTCGAACAATCGATTCTTGCGAAGGCAAGCAACGCTGCGAGCCGCACCTCGGGTTGAGTCGTCAGGTCTAGGGCGAGTTGGCTGATGAGCGGGACGAGGCTGGACAACTGATCTCGCCAATCATCTTCGATCTCGTACAGGGAGCGAAGCAGGAGCTCGAGGATGTGGCTCGGCACAGCGCCGCGTTGTGCGGGGCCGAAGTACTCCTCCAAGGTGTCAGCCATGTCCGGCTTGCACAGGCTGCGGAAACCCCACGCCGTCGCGTCGCGATAGCGGTGCTCGGTTCTGTCGAACCATCTAACCCCCCAGAGGTCTTCTGGTCGCGCTTGAGCGATGAGACCTTCCAGAAGCTCTCGACGATCATCGACTGGCCATTCGGAAATATCGCCGTACAGGCCCATTCCGACCGGATCGCTGGCAATGAGTTCACGTCGGGCTTCGCCCAAAAGAGTACCCAGCCACGCCGCAAGGCCCCTGAGATCGGTCACGATTCGGTCGTCGACGCGGCTCGTCATGGCGAGACGCACACGACCTACGGATGTCCTACCGGTTTCGAGAAGGCCCGCAATGTGTGCTGCTGCAAGGTACTCGGCGATCTGGCGATGTTTCGGCGCGTGGCACTGCTCGCCAGCCGGTGCAAACAGACTGGTGGCGAAGACATCTCGCAAGTCAAAATCGGTCCGGTCGAGTGCCTTGGCGATGTCTGCGGCGACCTCGGCGGCGGGAATGAACTCAGTGCTCGTTGCTGCGGGCGCGAGCATGAACCCGTCTGTAGCGGTCAGCAGTTGTATCGCGCAGAGACGACCTGCCGCGGCCAAGGTTGACTCGGGCGGCTGTGTTAGCGCCGAGCGCGGATGCGTCGGGCTGAGCTCCTGTGCGAGCCTTCGGCAAGAGCCTTCGAAGGCCTCGCGACGCGTGGAGGGCCAACCGCCGCTGTCGGTAGTCGTAATGAGCAACTGGAGCGTCAAGGGGTTGTCGAGCATCGGCCCCAGACCTCGTGACTCCGCCTCGAGGATGAAGGTGCCAGGATCGGCTCCAGGTAGCCGATCGGTCAGATACTGGTGAACATCGGAACGTTCCAACGGGTCAAGATGCAGCGTGGTGACTCTGCCATCGGGCGATACTTCGGCGAGGGGAGAGCTGTCGACAGGTCCGAGCCACTCGGCTGCACGGCACGAGATGCGAAATCTGGGTCGTCCGAGTGCATCCAGTCTCGACTGAATTTCGTCGAGTGCCGTCGTGTTCGCCACCGGGCTGGCCCGGGTCTCATCGAGGCCGTCGATGAAGAGCACCTTGTCTCGCCACTGCCCGTTAGCAGCGATGTCTGCCTTTGCGAACCGGCGTGCCGAGATCCGCTCGGCTTGGTTGCCCAAGGTGTGGCATTCCTGCTCGAACTCAGTCGTCTTGCCGGCACCTGGTTCGCCGAGAAGCACGTAGGCGGGCACCTCCCGAAATGCGCTCAGTGGTTGTGGTCTCCGGTTGTCGGCGCGCGCTGAGTCTGTGGGGATCTCAGTGCATGTGCGCGGGATCCGGTTGTCCGCAGTCATGACGGGTTGAGCCAGTGGTCGGCAGGCTCCAGCAGGAACTCGTGCAACGGTACGCCCGCCTCGCCGACGACGATTGAGGGAAGAGCTGAGAATCTGCGCTCGAAGGTATTCAAGCTTGAGCGCCGGGGGAGGCCACGGCCGGCCTTCACTTCGATACCTACGAGCCGGGGTCCTCGCTGTAGCACGAAGTCGATCTCGTTGTTGCCGTCGCGCCAGTAGCGGACGTTGGCGGCCGATGAGGCGGTGTTGACCAAGTGTGCGCCAACTGCACTTTCGACGACTCTTCCCCAGTGGCTCCGATCCGCTCGGGCGTCCTCGAAGCTGTCGCCGACGACGGCCGACATCAGAGCCGTGTTCAAGACATTCAACTTCGGAGATGAAGAACGTCGCAGGTGGGGCTTGTCGGAGTGCTTGAAGAGGCCGGTGACCAGGCCGGCATCGGACAGGAATCTCAGGTAACGCGCAAGCGTCGACTCATGGCCCGCATCTTCGAGTTGTCCGCGCATCTTCTTGTATGAGAGTTCTTGTCCTGAGTAAAGGCAACCCAGATCAAGCAGTTGCCTCAACAGAGCCGGTTTGTCGACGCGAGCCATCCCGAGAATGTCGCGTTCGAGGTGCGGCTCGATCAGCGCATCGGTGACGTAGTCCCGCCAGCGCTCGAAACTGTTTCGCAAGCGGGCTGCGCCGGGGTAGCCGCCGTAGAAGACGAATTCGTCACAGTCGAGCCCGAAGGCGTCGCGCATCTCATCGAACGACCAGTGCGTCGCACGAATCGACTCGAATCGGCCTGCGAGGCTCTCTTTGAGGTCAGCCTGCATCCGCATTGGAGCTGAGCCGAGAACGACCACATGCAGAGGGCACCCTGACTCCCGGTCGGCGTCCCAGAGCCCCTTGACCGTTTCAGACCACCGAGGGATCTTCTGTATCTCGTCGAGCACCAGTACGAACTTCGAACCGAGCCTGTGAGCCTCTCCGGCACACTCCCGCCAGACCCTCACCAGCCATTCGGCGTCCCGCGGGGCTGCTGCGAAGCGAGCTTCAGCGGCTGTCGACCACACTGGTTCGGTGGGCGGCTGTTCCGGCCGGTCTACAGCTTCGTAGCGAGACGGATGCGGCGCTCTGGCGAGGGCTTGGCGGACAATCGTTGTCTTGCCACATTGACGCGGACCGAAGATAGTGACGATCCGCTCGACCGGTTCATTCAACCGTTCAACCAGTAGATCGACCTGTGATCGTTGGAAATCCCGCACGACAGCAGGTTATCAGAGTAATTATGCTTGTGCGCAAATTTGCGCAGGAGCGTAATCGAGATGGAATCGGACTCCTGCGCAGGCCTTGTTCAACCATCTTGCCGACGGGCAATGGAGCGTTGTCGCCATCTGGGATTAGCGTTGCCCGTCAGTGGCTAGTGAGACTTCATTGAACGGCATCGAGCTTGAGCAGAATCGTGACCGTACCGAACGTTGGTTCATACGCCGCGGACTTCCGCATCTGATCGATCACTATTCGGTTCGTGAAGATGTGTTGACTCGGATGTTTCCCTTCCTCGCCTTTGTGGTGTTTCTGGAGTTGTTCCTGGCTTTCGGCGACCGCTGGGCCGGCTGGGCACAGGCCGCGGTGTTTGTCGGCTGCGTCGCCCTCGGGGTTGCTGCGTTTGCGACGATGAACCGGGTTCGCGGACGCCGCTTGGTTCAACTTCCTGACCGGGTGGGCGTATTGGAGATAGTTCTGTATTTGGTGTTGCCCGTAGTCCCAACCACTATCGGTTCGCAGAACGCGGTCGCGGAGAACGTGCTGGTCGTCGTGGTCTTCAATGTGCTCGTTCTGCTGGTCGCCTTTGTGGTGACCTCCTGGGGGTTTCTGCCCATGATCCGCTGGTCGATCTGGCAATTGAAGACACAGATCGGCGACATCGCGAACCTGACCATGAAGTCGTTGCCGATCTTGTTGATCTTCTCGGCTTTCATCTTTTTGAACGCGGAGATGTGGCAGGTGGCCAATGACTTCACCTTGCCATATTTCGCGGCTGTTGCGGTTCTGGTCGTGTCCATCGGTTCCAGTTTTGTGATGTTGTCGGTGCGACGGCTCACCGTTGACCTGGCTCGTTTTGAACGCTGGTCCGATGTGCGCAAGCGCAGCGCCGATACGCCAGTCGAACAGATGGTGCCAGATGATGAAGAACCCGCTCCCAATGCGCCGAGGTTGCATCGCCGCGCCGAGTACAACGTTGCGCTGCTGTTGTTTGCATCCCAAGCAATTCAGATTTTGTTGGTGGCGTTGGTGATCACTGCCTTTTACGTGCTGTTCGGTCTGTTGACGGTTCGCGAAGACACGTTGTTGCAGTGGACCACGGCGACCGAACTGACCAGCAGTGTCGATTGGGCGTCACGTTGGTCGCTGTGGGGAGGCGAACTGATATTCACTCGCCAGTTGGTGTTGGTCTCGGTCTTCATCGGGCTTCTGTCCGGCCTGCAGTTCGCGGTTCAGATCGTGACCGACACCGCCTATCGCGCCGAGTTTGCCGAGGACATGACCAGCGAGATCCGTGAAGCGCTAGCGGTGCGTGCGGTCTACTACCGCCGTTTGGTTCCCGACGGTTCCTCCTAGGGGAGGTTCCGGTCACCGGAGCGCGTCTATGGCGAGGGCGACTCCGGACATGGCGTGCTGTTGGTCGTCCATGCGGGTGACATCTTCTGTGTACCAAGCCCCCTCAACAACATCGGGGCGGGCATAGGGCGCTGCTCGTCCGGTGTCGTACTGGCGGGCGGCGAGGATCCCGGCGCCACAGAGGAGGTCGTGACGCAGCTGGGGCTCGAGATCAGCCATGCCGGGGTCTTGTTGACTCAACCGCCACAACGCTGAGAGCGCCTCGACCGTGGTGCCGAAGGCGGCTCCCCGGGACTGTCGAACCGACTCGCGCGGCGGCTCGGTTCCGTCCCCCACGCGGGATGCCTCGCGTCGAATCTCGCGTTCGACGCGCTTGTGGTAGGCCTCGCTGAGCGAGCGGACGTAGGCGAGTTCGGCTCCGGCAAGGTCTCCCCAAGTCCGCATCTCGGAGAATCCATAGGAAGCCCATTGGTCTGCCAGCGGCGGGTTCTCGACGCCTTCTTCAGCGTCTCGCGCGGTTGCGAGATAGTGGGCTACGAGTCGTGCCGAATCATCCCAGCCTTCGCCGGGGAACTGGTTGGCCAAGAGTCCGAATCCCCAGAACGCCTCGCCGGTATAGAAGGTTGACGTGCGCCCGACCATGGGTTCGAGTCCATCGCTGAACGCCCCGAACCACATCCCGCCATCGGGGCGCAGCAACGACTGCATGTAGCGCCCCATGGCTCGCAGCAGGTCGTCGTAAGTCTGGTCGTTGATGGCTATGCGTCTATGCGCCAGTGCATTGACTGTCAGTGCGGTCGCTCCGAGATCGGTGTCGACCCGATAGTCGTCGAAGGCGGTGATGTCACCGACCGTGTTGAGGTTGTCGAGGATGTATTGCAGGCCCCCGTCAGCGGTCTCAAGCACGCTGAGATCACCGGTCGCGGCCACCTGGTACAACGACATCACCACCCCGGCGTGACGAACGTCAAAGTAGTTGCTGGCGAAGGTGTCGTTGCTGCGGTCGTACTCATACCAGAAACGGTTGTTCGCCTGGAGTGCTCGTTGCATCCACGCCGCGCTCGAAGCGACAGTCTCTTTCAGTTCTGACTCGGTCGGGAGGTCACACGGAGGTGGGGGCGGTTCATCACGAAACAGGTAGCTTCCGATGCCCGCCGCGACCCCAAGGAGCAGAGATGCCACAATGGCGAGACTCAGAAATGCAGGTTTCACGCTCAATCAATGATATTGGTGATGTTATGCACTGCGACTGTGATCCCAGCATTGTGAGCGATGACGGCTGTTAAGCCCTCGCTCGGGTCTGGTGAACCAACGGCTGGCGCTGCGGGTGGCTCGGTAACGCCAACGATCAGTGGCGATACCCAAGACGCAGGTTCGCGTCCCACCTCGGTCGCCACACCGCAACTGGCCCGCTACGTCACCCCTCAGGGTCGTCCCAGTCCTGATGCCTCCAAGGGCTGGCTGCGCCGTTTGTGGCCGGTGGTCGCGCCGATGCGGTGGGGAATGGCCGTTTCTGTTGGAGGCACTTTGGTAGGGATGTTGGTTCGCACGGTCATCCCCGCGGTTCTGATGCTGGCGGTGGACAATGCGCTCGACGAGCAATCGGCTCCGATCGCCCCGTATGCCTGGGCTTTGGCAGGTTTGACGATCATCGGATTCGCTAGTGGCTACGCAGCGAGGGTGCAGATGTTCAAAGTTGCGTTCCGGGTGGAGACCGCTTTACGCCACGCGGTGTTCGATCACCTCTCGCGGCTCTCAGCATCGTTTTATGACACCAGCGAAACCGGTCAACTCTTGGCGAGAGCAAACGGCGATATCCGCGCCGTACAGATGTTTTTGAACTTTGGACCGTTCATGATGTTGTCGTTGGCATCGCTGGTGTTCGCCCTGGCGCTGATGTTGGCGGTGAGCGTGCCGTTGACATTGGTGACCGTGTTGCCCGTTCCGGTGGTTGCCTACATCGGGCTCAAGAGCCGCCATCCCCAACTTCCAGTCTGGTGGTTGGTGATGGCCCGCCAAGCTGATGTGGCGACGCTCACCGAAGAGAACATCGCCGGTGTGCGTGTGGTGAAGAGTTTCGCGGGTGAACGCCACGAGGTCCGCAGGATGGAAGGGGTGGCCGATCAACTCCGCTGGGCACAGGTGAAGGGTGCCGATGTGTCGGCGCGTTACATTCCCGCGCTTGAACACCTGCCCCGCCTCGGCCTTGTTGTGGTGTTGCTCTATGGGGGTCTCTTGGCCGAACAGGAGCAGATCGGGATCGGTGCGCTGATCGCGTTCAGCGCTTACGTGATGATTCTGCAGGTGCCTTTTCGGTTCATTGGCCACCTGATTCAGATGGGTCAGCGAGCCAAGGCCTCAGCGTTGCGGGTATATGAGATTTTTGATCAGCCGATCGATGTGGTTGAGGCGCCCGACGCTGTCGATATCGATGGTGGTCCGGGCCGGGTTGAGTTTCGCGATGTGCGATTCGGGTATGGCTCGGATCACGACGTCTTACGCGATTTCAGCCTCGATATCGAGCCAGGCGAAACCGTGGCCATCGTCGGGGAGACCGCTTCTGGCAAATCCACGGTGGCCCGACTTCTACCTCGTTTCTATGACCTGCGTGCCGGGTCGGTGTCCATCGATGGGATTGATATTTGCCAGGCGAAACTCGACAGTCTGCGCCACACGGTGGGGGTGGTGCTTGATGACCCCTTCTTGTTCTCTATGTCGGTTCGAGACAACATTGCGTTCGCCGATCCGACCGCTTCAGATGAGTCGGTGCGTGCGGCCGCGGCGGCAGCGCAGGCCTTGGAGTTCATCGAAGACTTGGAGCACGGATTCGACGACGTCCTCGGTGAGCGGGGATACACACTGTCGGGAGGCCAGCGTCAACGAATCTCGTTGGCCCGGGCATTGTTGCACGACCCGCAGATCTTGGTGCTTGACGACGCTACCAGCGCCATTGACGCCGGAGTTGAGGAGCGGATCCACTCGGCACTTCGTCACGCAATGGTTGACCGGACAGTGATCGTGATCGCTCACCGACTGTCAACGATCGCCCTTGCGGACCGAGTGGTGCTGCTTGAACACGGCCAGGTCGTGGCCAGCGGAACTCACGCGGACTTGCTGACAGAGGAACCAAAATACGGTGCCCTTCTGGAGCATTTTGATGAGGTCACACCATGAGCATGGCCGGATGGGGTGGGATCGCTGACACCGGGTTTTCGGGTGTGCCGCCGGAGGTTCAAGTTCAAGTTGAGGCCTATATGGATGAGGGGCCTCCCGAAGTAGCAGAGGTCCCGCCGCCGTTCAGTCACAGCGACTACGACCGTCACGTGTTCTCCATGCGTCACTTTCTGAGGCCCTTCAGCGCGGCGCTGTTCGGCGTGTTCTTGTTGGTTGCTCTGGAGGCCGTTCTCAGCCAAGCCGGCCCATTGCTGCTGCAGATAACAATCGACGACGGCGTCCGAACTGGTGATCGCGGAGTGGTTGTCACCATGGGCCTGATCTTCGGTTTGTTGATGCCAGTGTCAATCGGGGTAGGGGTGCTCAAGACGATGTCCGCGGGTCGTGTGGGCGCCACCATCATGGCGAAGCTGCGTGTTGCTCTGTTCTCTCATTTCCAGCGCCTCAGTATTGGCTATTACGCCAACGAGCGTCCCGGTCGACTCCTCAGCCGGATGACCAGCGATCTTGAACCGCTCCAGCAACTGTTTCAGCAAGGGCTGGTTCAGCTGGCAGTGCAGGGGGTGACGCTTGTGGCGATCACTGTCGTGCTGTTCGTTCTCAATCCGCTGCTTGCGGTCATCACGCTGGTGGTAGTTGTTCCTGGCACGTTGTTGATGTCGTTGTGGTATCGGCATCAAGCGCAACTGGCGCAGATTCGGGTGCGCGACACCATTGCCAACGTGCTCGCGCATCTGCAGGAGAGCCTTGCCGGCATCCGCATCGTGACCGCGCACAACCGCCGTGAGAGGGTGGTAGTTGAACACCAGAATGAGGCGGGAGAATACCTCGACGCCAACGACCGCACAGCCTTTCTCAACGGCGTGTACGGACCGGGTGCAGAGGCGATGGGTCCGGTGTCACAAATGATTCTGCTGGTGGTGGGCGGAAAGTTGGTCCTTGATGGTCGTGTGACGATCGGGGAGTTGAGCGCTTTTCTGCTCTACGTGGCGGCCTTTTTCGCTCCGATAACCGAACTTGTGGGTCTCTACAACGTGTATCAGCAAGGCCGTGCCTCGGTGGTGAAGTTGAGGGAGGTGTTCGGCACCGAGCCAAGCGTCGTCGAGTCTCCGAACGCCTATGAGTTGCCAGCCGTGGAGGGGCATATCCGGCTCGATGGTGTCACCTTCGGATATGACGATGACGATCCGGTTGTGACGGACGTGAATCTGGAGTTCATGCCGGGGGAGACGATTGCGGTTGTCGGCCCTACAGGTGCGGGCAAATCGACGATAGCCAAACTGCTGAACCGGTTTTATGACCCGCGGGTTGGGACTGTCACCATTGACGGACACGACTTGACACAAGTGACGATTGAGTCGCTGCGCGCTCAGATCGGTGTTGTCCCCCAGGAGCCGTTCCTGTTTGCCGGTTCGATTCGGGACAACCTGTTGCTGGGGTGCCGTGGGGTTGACGACGAAGTGTTGATTGATGCCTGTCAACAGGTTGGACTCAGCCGATTGCTTGAGCGCTTGCCCTCCGGTCTCGATACCCCCTGCCATGAGCGCGGTGTATCCCTCTCGGCGGGTGAACGGCAACTGTTGGCGCTGGCCCGGACCTTTTTGTCGCAGCCTCGCGTGCTGGTTCTGGACGAGGCGACCTCGTCACTTGATTTGCGCACTGAGCAGGCGGTCGAGGCCGCGCTCGACGTGGTGCTTGCGGGCCGTACCGCGGTGATCATCGCCCACCGACTGCAAACCACAATGCGCGCTGATCGAATTGTGGTGATCGCCGACGGTGGTGTCGCCGAGTCCGGCACCCGTGCTGAACTAATTGCCGCAGATGGATATTTCGCCCAAATGTGGGCCGCTGGAACTCCGGTAGTTCAGGGATCCAACGGATCAGGTTAGAGAGCAGCTGAGTCCATATCGGCGCTCAGGCCGGCGCCGGCAAGAAGTGAACGTTCCCGGCTCTCCACCGGTGTGTGGAGTTCTTCGAATGAGGGGCCGTACTCGGCGGCTAGCGGAGCGAGGGCGTCGAGGTCGAAACCGTATAGGCGAGCGGCGTTGCCGGCGAGCATTTTTCGGCATTCGGCCTCGTCGAGGGCCGCGAAGCGGCGTCGCAGGTGCTCGCGAGTGTGAGGACTGGTGCCTTCGTCGTGGGGGTAGTCGCTGCCCCACATGAAATGGGCTAGGCCAACTTCGTAGCGGGATTCAATGTCGGCCCTGCTCGGGCCCGATACTCCGACCCAGCAGTTCTGGGTGAACATTTCTGTTGCCAGCATTGATGGCAATACGCCTTTGTCGTATTTGATCTCTCCGGTCTCGCCGGTAGCGCGGATGGTTTTGATCGTGGCGTTGAGTTGCTTCAACAGAGGTGGGATCCAGGCGCTGCCGATCTCGGTGAGGATGAAATTGAGGCGTTCGAAGCGCTCGAACACCGCACCCATGATCAAGTGGACCAGCGGACGTTGCGTATAGAAGCCGACTTCGTTTATGTAGAGCAGCATCGATATCGGGTATTTACCGTAATCGGGATTGCCGGTTCCCGAATGCATGTTGACCGGCACTTCGAGGTCTTCGATGACTTCCCAGAGACGGTCATAGATCGGGTCGTACAGCGGCTTCACCCATTTGACATCGGGGGCGATATTTGGGAGCAGGATCCCACCGCGCAGCCCGTTCTCCTTGATCCACTTTACGTCCTCGATGGCATCGTCGACATCGTTCAAAAAGATCTGGCCGACGCCAGCTCGTCGCTCGGGAAACTCGTTACAGAAGTCCTTGAGCCAGCGGTTGTGGGCGTGAATACCGGCTCGCCGTCGCGCGTATTCTTCGGGCTTTGGAGGTTGAGCGAACAGCACGAAGCTCGGGAAGAACGGGGGCACGGTGTTGGGGAAGACGACCTCGCCGACCACGCCTTCGCCGAGTTGGGTCGTGTTGCGCATTTCGTTGTCCCAGTTGCGCAGTCGCCGTTTGTCGCCGAGATCCTTGTAGGGGTTCTTGTAGCGTCCGCGCCAAGCATCGAACTCCTCATGCCATGCGGAGTCGAGATATTCGCGGTATGCGCTGTGACTGGCACCTGCGTGGGTATCAGCAGAAATCACCGTGTAATTGTCGGCCATGCCCTTAGCTTGACGGCTCGAACTCCAACGGGCAAATGGGCGTGGAGGAGTAACACGCTCCCCCGATCGCCCAGACCGCAATTTCCTAGTCGTCGAACGCTGTTTGTGCCTCTCGCCCGCGTAAACCAAATCCGCGCTAGCTCCAGCCCGCGATCGACTGAGGAGTCCCGGGATAGGAGGTCGAGTGGGCGCTGCCAGTCCGTGGCCTATGGGCCGAGGGAGGTGATCGGTGCCACTTGCACGCCGTCGTCGCGCCGGTAGGCAGCCCCTGCCGAGGTGACGACCAACAGGGCCGAAAGTTCGCTCGCCCGTCGCCGAGCAACCTTGTCGCGCAGTCTCAACAGCGACTGGGCGGCCCGCTCCACCGACCGCGGCGACGGGCTGAGCTTCGCTTCCACCGCGATCCAGGCGCCGTCGTTGCGTTCGATCACCGCGTCGGCCTCTAGACCGACATTGTCGCGGTAGTGGTACACCTGTGCAAGCAACGCCTGAACGTAGATGCGCAGATCGCGCACGACCAACGACTCAAACAGCAGTCCGAGCGTCTCGGGGTCCGCCAGCAGCCGTGCAGGAGTCGCCCGCAGCGTCGAGGCAGCCAGCGACGGGTCGACGAAATGGATCTTGGGCGTCTTGCGCAATGTGGCCCGCGATCGCAGCTCCACCGACCATGCCGGCTGAGGCTCCACCACGAAGATCCGCTCCAACGCGTGCAGGTAGGCGGTAGCGGTGCCGCGGGCCAGTGGCACGTCGCCGCCCGCGTCGGAGGCCAAGCTGACGATTTTCGCCTCGGTCGCTACATTCCGGGCTATTGAGCGCATCAGGCGGAGCAACGCCTCGGGCTGGTGCCGCACCCCGGTAGCCGCCGACACCTCGACCCGAGCCGTCTCGGTGACGTAGTCGCCGATCGTTCTTGCCGCGTCCGTGGCAGACCGGTCGAGGTTGGCGGGCCAGCCTCCGGCGCAGATGAAGGACGCCACATCGGCGAGGCTCATATCCGGACGGGGCATGGCGGCGGCCGGTTCTCCCTCGAACAATGCCCGGATCGAGACCTCGCCCGCCGAATGACCCTGCTCGAACAGCGACATGGGACGCATGCGTACACGGGCGATTCGCCCCATGCCCGAATGCCGGGTGATGTCGTCGGTGGGCATGGCCGAGCCAGTCAGGACGAATTGGCCCGGTTCGGCCCGGTCGTCGCACTCTCTGCGGACTCGGTTCCACAGTGTCGGGGCATGCTGCCACTCGTCGAGCAGGCGGGGAGTGGCGCCGGCCAGCACTGTCGCCGGAGCGGACTCCGCCAACAGCTGGACGGCCGGGTCGTCAACACGGGCCTCACTGCGAGCGAAGCGGCGGGCCGTCCAGGTCTTGCCGCACGCCCGCGCACCATCAATGAGTACGGCCCCTACTCGACTGAGAGCGCTGGAGATGTCGGTTTCAGCGAGGCGGGGACGGTAATCGGGCATGGTCAACCGGCCGTGCCCGGCCTGCGTGTCGCTCATGTCAACCTTTCTGGCAGATGTGGTCGGAGTCCTGCCCGCTGATCGTACCGAGCATACTGTGCATCATTCTGCAACCCTGGCATAGTGCAAATTGTAGCTCAAATAGACTACAGTTTAGAGGTACACCACATAGCACTTGTTCGAGGTAGCTTCCACGAAGCCCCGTGTGATTCAACCTGGCAGCGGCCAGGGCGGGTCAGTTGTTGGGGAGGTCTCTGAAGGGGGTGTCGGGGGGTGGGGCTGGTTCTTTGGGGAGACCGAGGAAACGCTCGCCGATGATGTTCCGCTGAACCTGGTCGGTGCCGCCATAGATCGCAGGCGCCGGAGAATGCAGAGTCTTGCGTTGAACGTCGCCCTTGCCGGGGCCTGCGCTGGCGTCGGCACCTGCGAGCATGCCGGCCGCACCAATCGATTGGTTGCCCACCTCTCGCCGCAGCCGCGCAATTTCGCTCATCGCCAACTTTCCGAGGTTGCCGATGGCTGGGACTGTGCGGTGGCGAGCTCGCAGGCCCAGCATGCGGTTTACCTCTTCGCGGATATACAAGCGCATCCGGGCGTCGAGGCGGGCCGCCGTGTCGAGCCCCAGGTCAGTGGAGATCTGGTGGTACCAAACGGCTGTAGGCAACTTCTCGGCTTCGTTGGGATCCGAATTGCGAGTCTCAAAGCTGTAGTAACCGAAGCTGCCAGCAGGCTTGTGCAGGTCACCGGAGTTGCGGCCAGCGCTGGCAAATGGAAGCATCACACCCGCTCCGGCGAGGCTGGCTCGCTCGTGCAGGAGAGTGGTGTTGGCAACTCTCCAGCCATCGTTGACATCTCCGATTACGGCATTGTGGTCGACAACCGCGTGGTCCATAAAAACCTCGTTGAAGAAGGCTTGACCCGTCATCTCGACCAGGGGGCGGATCTCGACACCGCTTTGCTGCATCGGAAAGGTGAACCAGGTGATCCCGGCGTGCTTGGGTTTGTCCCGGTCGCTGCGGGCAATGAGCATTCCGTAGTCGGTGCCCTCGGCGAGGCTGGTCCATACCTTCTGCCCATTGATTGTCCAGATGTCGCCGTCACGTGACGCCGAAGTTTGAAGCCCGGCTAGATCCGAACCTGCGCCGGGTTCAGAAAAGAGCTGACACCAAGACTCTTGCCCGGTGAGCATTGGTGGGATGTAGCGCTCGATCTGTTCGGGCGTGCCGTGAGCGGCGATGGTAGGGGCCGCCATCATCGTGGAGATTCCGATCGCTGGTCCGAGAGTGCCAACGTCGCGCAGTCCGCGGCGCGACTCGTTCTCTTCCTGGCGTGAATAGCCGCGTCCGAACGCATTGTCAGGGAGCGAGGGGAGGCAATAACGGGCTTCAAAGAGGCACTCCCACCACTGCGCAACCGTCATCTCTGGATCCCAGTTTGCCTTGGCCCAAGAGCGAGTCTGGTCTCTGATCGTTGTCATGTTGGTCCGTGTGTCGATTGTATACGAACATATGTTCGTATACGGTAAGGCTTCGTGAGCTGGCAGTACTTCAACGCTCCCTGGAAAGACCTTGAGAGTATACTTTCGGACCGTCACGCGCCGCTTCCGGCTCCACCTGCTCCAGCGGCGCCCGCCCAGCCTCGCAGGCAGGGATCGGTTCCCTATGCGGAGTTGCACTGCCACTCAAACTTCTCGTTTCTCGACGGTGCATCGCACCCTGAGGAACTGGTCGACGAAGCAGTTCGAATCGGCCTGGAAGCGTTGGCTCTCACTGACCACAACGGCTTCTACGGCATTGTCCGGTTCGCCGAGGCCGCCCGTGCCGTGGGTCTTCGCACCGTCTTCGGCGCTGAACTCACTCTGGCCCCAACCGCCCTGTCTCCAACCGCTCTGGCTTCAACCAAGCAGTCCTCGTCTGGCTTGAGCAATCTCAGTAGGCCCGGCCCGGCTGATCCCAAAGGACGACACCTGCTTGTGCTGGCTCGTGATCCACGGGGGTATGCCCTGCTGGCTCGGGCCATCAGCGAAGGACAGTTGGCAGGAAAGAAGAACGCTCCACGGATTGACTATGAACGTCTTGTTGAACTTGGTGGCGCGGGCACTGGCGGCCATTGGGTGGTGCTCACCGGGTGCCGTAAAGGCTCGGTGCCCGAAGCGCTGGTCAACGAAGGCCCGACCGCGGCAGCCAGGGCGCTTGAGCGATTGGTCGCCGATTTCGGTCGCTCGAATGTGGTTGTGGAGTTGTGGGACCATGGCCTACCGATCGATTCGGTTCGCAACGATGGGCTCGCTGAATTGGCGATGTCGCATCGACTCAAGCTGATTGCCAGCGGCAACGTTCACCATCACAGCGTTGCCCGTCAGCGCTTGGCTGCGGCCATGGCAGCAGTGCGCGCCCGTCGCAGCCTCGACGAGATCGACGGCTGGCTCCCACCCGCCGGCCGTCACCTGCGATCAGGCGCCGAGCAGGCCGCCCGTTTTGCTCGTTACCCCGGTGTGGTTTCTGAAGCTGCCGCCCTCGGAATTGAGTGTGCGTTCGATCTGAAGCTCATTGCTCCCAACCTGCCACCCTTTCCGTGCCCCGACGGGTTGGATGAGATGACCTATCTTCGGCGGCTGGTAGATCAGGGCGGAACTGGCCGTTATGGCCCGCGATCATCTGAGCGGGTTCTGGGAGCTTGGGCACAACTCGACAGAGAGCTGGAGCTAATCGAACAACTCGGATTTCCTGGCTATTTCCTAGTTGTGTACGACATCGTTGAGTTTTGTCGGAAGTCTGACATTCTGTGCCAAGGCCGAGGCTCGGCAGCCAACTCAGCGGTGTGTTTCGCTCTGGGTGTCACCAACGTTGATGCTGTCTCTCTGGGGTTGCTGTTCGAACGTTTCCTGTCTCCTCAACGTGATGGCCCGCCCGATATCGACATCGACATCGAAAGCGACCGACGAGAAGAGGTCATCCAGTACGTCTACAAGCGGCATGGCCGTCATCACGCCGCTCAAGTCGCCAACGTGATCTCCTATAGGTCCAAGTCGGCGATTCGAGACATGGCCAAGGCGCTCGGCTACACGACAGGCCAACAAGACGCTTTCTCCAAGCAAGTCGACCGTTGGCGCAACATAAGACTGAAGGAGGCTCAGCACGAGACAGGCATCCCGACTCCGGTGTTGGAACTAGCCGCGGAAATCGAACATTTTCCACGTCATCTCGGCATCCATTCGGGTGGCATGGTGATGTGCGACCGGCCAGTCATCGAAGTGTGCCCAGTCGAGTGGGGGCGAATGGCCGACCGCAGCGTATTGCAATGGGACAAGGACGACTGTGCCTCCGCAGGTCTGGTGAAGTTCGACCTTCTCGGGCTGGGGATGCTCTCAGCGCTGCGTTACGCCATCGACCTCATCGCCGAACACGACGGCCAAGAAATAGATCTCGCCATGTTGCCCCAGGATGACCGGGTCTACGAAATGCTCCAGAAGGCCGACACGATTGGAGTGTTCCAGGTCGAATCGCGGGCACAGATGGCCACTCTGCCGCGGCTCAAGCCTCGTTGTTTCTACGACCTCGTTGTGGAGGTGGCGCTCATCCGACCCGGCCCGATCCAAGGTGGTTCGGTGCACCCCTATATTCGGCGGCGCAGCGGCCTCGAAGCGGTCACCTATCTGCACCCGTTGCTCGAGAATGCTCTGGCCAAGACACTCGGCATCCCCGTGTTTCAGGAGCAGCTGATGCAGATTGCCATTGACGTCGCCGGCTTCACTGCTTCTGAAGCCGACCAGCTACGTCAGGCAATCGGCTCAAAAAGAAGTCGTGAACGCATGGAACGGCTCAAGCAGCGCTTCTTTGAAGGTATGCGAGAGCGGGGTATCAGCGACGATATTGGTGACCAGATCTGGCTCAAGCTCGCGGCTTTCGCCAACTACGGCTTCCCTGAGAGCCACTCGGTGTCGTTCTCGTATCTCGTCTATGCCTCGGCATGGATCAAGTATCACTATCCCGCCGCGTTTTGTGCGTCACTGCTCAACGCTCAACCGATGGGATTCTGGTCACCCCATACCCTGGTCGGTGACGCCCGACGCCATGGCGTGGTGGTCAACACCGTCGACCTCAACGCCTCGGCCGCCAAAGCGGTCTTAGAACCAGACAAAACAAGCACAGGTGGATGGGCGGTGAGGCTTGGCCTCGGCTACGTGCGTGGAATCGGAGAAGAACTCGCCGAACAGATCGACGCTGGTCGACCCTACGTCTCAGTTGAGGACCTTCGTCGGCGGGTGCCGCAAGTGCCGCTTACGGTGCTTGAGGTTCTGGCTACCGCAGGAGCGTTCGGTTGTTTTGGCATCGACCGGCGATCAGCGTTGTGGACAGCCGGGGCGATGACTCAAACCGCTGCGGATCGCTTGCCGGGGATCGTTACCGGTGATAAAGCGCCGAATCTGCCACGCATGTCACCCGCTGAGTTGTCACATTCTGATCTTTGGGCCACAGGTATTGCTCCCGACGGTCACCCCACTGTTTTTGTTCGCTCAGAACTAAGTGAGACGGGTGTGGTCACCGCCGCGGATCTCGTTGATCGCAGCGATGGTGAACGAGTGTTGGTCGGGGGAGTGGTGACACATCGTCAGCGACCTCCCACCGCTGGTGGTGTCACCTTTTTGAGTTTGGAAGACGAGACCGGTCTGATCAACGTGGTTGTCTCTTCAGGCTGTTGGCAGCGCTACAAGAACGCAGCTCTCGGTGCTTCGGCGCTGTTGATCCGCGGTCGACTCGAAAAAGCCGAGGGCGTCATCAATGTCGTTGCCGACAAACTTCAACCCCTTACAGTAGGGATTGCTCCCGCCAGCCGAGATTTTCGCTGACCGTGTTGTGATGTCGCCGGGCGTTACCGGAGCCGCGCTGTGTTGGTGCCGGGCGTTACCGGGCGTCGCTGGTGCCGCGCCGCGTTGCTGCCCGACATCTAAGCTGCCAAGGGTGATCATCGTTCGGATTCTCGTGGGGGTTTTAGGGGGCCTAACGGCTCTCGCCACGATGGGATCGGCGATACGAACAGTTGTGGTGCCCCGAGGCGAGCAGTCGTTTCTTGCCAATGCCACCGTGCTGACAATGCACAAAGTGTTCAACCGGGCAGCTCGCCGACGCAAGAACTGGCGCAAAGCCGAAGCCGTCAAGGCTCGTTTCGCGCCGGTAACCCTGATGATGTTCCCCTTCGTCTGGGCTAGCGGCGTGATCATTGGTTGCTCCGGTGTGTTTTGGGCCCTCGGAGTTCGGCCCTATCAAGATGCGTTCGTCCTTTCTGGCTCCTCGCTCACAACACTTGGCTTTCGCACCACAGAAGATCTCCCAACCCTGGTTGTTGCAATCGTGGAGGGGATTGTGGGCCTTGGTCTGGTTGCTCTACTGATCAGTTTCTTGCCGACCATCTACGGCGCTTTCTCAAGACGAGAAACCACGGTGGCGAAATGGCATCTGCGTTCCACGGGACTAGACGGAGTTGCCAGCCCCGCATCGATGCTCATGCGTCGTCATCACATCGGTTCTCTCGACGACATGCTGCACGCTTGGTACGAATGGGAAGACTGGTTCGTTGAGATTGAGGAGAGCCACACCAGCTTCCCGATCTTGGTCTATTTCCGCTCACCGGTACCAGAGCGGTCGTGGATCACCAGCGCCGGGTTGGCACTTGACTCAGCGTCCCTCTACTGCTCGGCGCTTAATCTTGGTAGCGACCCTCGTGCTCAGTTGATGATCCGCACCGGCACCTTGTCGCTGCGCCGGATATGTGACTATTTCGGGTTCGAATACGACCCCGACCCATCTCCTGACGATCCAATAGCCATCGATCAGGCCGAGTTTGACCAGGTGTTCAAGCTCTTCAAGACGGTTGGGATGCCCGTCGTGGCTGATCCTGAGCAGGCCTGGCGGGACTTTGCAGGCTGGCGCGTCAACTACGACCGTCCGCTGTTGTCACTTGCCACTTGGGTGGAAGCGCCAAAAGCACCCTGGTCATCGGATCGTCGAATTTCCATTCGTCGGCCGCGGGTGTTTCAACGTCTGAGGCGAACAAGATGAGCCGTCACCGTTCAGGAATCGGTTAGCGGGCTGATGCGAGCGAGTCGCATGCTCCGCCTCGCGCGCCGGTGGCGCGCCGTCATTGGCAGGGATCAACGCGCTTACCGTGACAGCTTTGTTGCCCTAGTCCTTTCTGCGATCACCAGCCTTGTTGCCGGTGTGACTCTGGCGACGACCACCGACACCCTCGAAGAACTCCCTGGCTTGCTGCTGTTGGTGCCGGCTGCGCTGGCGGTAAAAGGCAACGTGTTCGGTGCTTTGGGGAGCAGGCTTGGTACCAGTATCCACGCGGGCACGTTTCGGTTGAGTCCCCGCCTTGACTCAGCAGTCGGTCAAAACATCGTGGCGGCGATGCTGCTGAGTTTGGTGATATCGGTGGTGATCGCGGTGATGGCCAAGGGCGTTGCCATTGTCTTTGCGGTGTCGCCAACCATGTCGTTGGCGGACTTCATTGTGGTGTCGACGGTGGGCGGCATGCTTGCCTCCGTTTTCATGTTGGCGATTACGCTGCTGTTGGCCAACGGCTCGGGGCGTTACGGGTGGGACCTCGACAACGTGGTGTCGCCGTTGGTAACCGCCGCCAGTGACTTGATGAGTCTCCCGGCACTGATACTGGCCGCGCATCTCGCCGGCGTCGAAGGATTCACACCTGTGACTGCCGCGGCTCTTGTCGTTGTATCTGTTGGCGGCCTGTTGTGGTCGCTGATAGCCAACCACCGACTTTTGAGCGCCATCGTACGCGAGTCGATTCCGGTGCTGGCACTGGCTGGCCTGCTTGATTTGATCGCCGGAATAACCATTGAGAAACGGCTCGACGACCTTCTCGAATATCCCGTGTTGCTGGTGCTTCTTCCTGGGTTCTTGGGCACAGCGGGTGGGCTCGGTGGAGTGCTGTCGAGTCGCCTTTCGACCAAAGTTCATTTGGGTTTGTTGCGTCCGGGGCCTGTGCCCCGGGGTTCTGCGGGGTCCGACATCGCCATGATCTTCGGCTTGTCGATCCCGGTGTTTGGAATAACGGGAGCAGTCGCCGAACTTGGCGGTGTATTGACGAACCAGGCCAGTCCCGGCTTGATCGACCTTGTAGCAGTGGCCCTGTTCGGCGGTCTGTTGGCGACGATCTGCGTTGTGATCGTTGCCTACTACGTAACGATTATTGCAGTCAGATTCGGACTCGATCCCGATACTCACGGCATTCCAATGGTGACGTCATCACTGGATTTTGTGGGTGCCTTCGCCCTTATTCTGGCCATTGTGGCCGTGGGAGTGGCTTGAGTCGTGACCAGCACCTCTAGTGTATTCACCTATAACGGAGTAACGAGATAATGGAAGACAGACCGCGCAACCTGCGGGAGATGCTCGCCACCGCCAAGGACAAGTCCGAGCTGATGGTCGATCTGGCGTACGCCGCACTGTTCTTTGGCGATCCAGACATGGCTGAAGAAATCGCAGACCTGGAAGAAGAAATGAGCCACTTGGTTCACGACATGCGCGGTGTCTGTGTGATGGCTGTACGTCACCCCCGCGAGTCCGAAGGGATGTCGTCGGTGCTGCAAGTGATCTCGGCGATCGAACGCATCGCCAACGACGCCGTCGACATCGCCCGCATCGTCACCCACAAACTCGGGATTCCAGCTGAGCTCGTGGCCGATCTATCGGCCGCCGAGGAAGTGAGCCATCGTGTATTGGTCTCACAGGGATCGCGACTCACTCACCGTCCCTTGCGCGACCAGGAACTCCCGGTTCAGACAGGTATGCGAGTGATGGCGGTACGCCGCCAACATTGGATCACCGACGTAGACGGCGACACTGTGTTGATACCGGGCGACGTTCTGTTCCTACGAGGATCGCCTGACGGAATAGGGCGTTTGAGAGAATTGGCCGGCGCCGCGCCTTGGGAAGCTCCGCAGCTACCCGAAGATCCGTTTGTGACAGACCTGGACCGAGCGGTCGATGTGCTGGTTGAAATGAAGAACCTCAGCGAAGTTGCGGTTGGTTTGGCGTATTCGGCCCTTGTCCTCGGCGATCTCGGGCTCGCCGCGGAGGTCCGCCACATTGAAGATCGCCTCGATGAAATGAAGGACCGCCTTGAGCTTTGGGTTCTGCGGGCTGCGTCGGAAAAGGTTGACCCTTCACCGTTGCGAGGTCTGCTCCATTTGTCCCAGGCAGCCGAAGACATCGGCGACCAAGCCCAAGCCATGGTATGGCTGATCGAGAAACAAGAAGACGTTCACCCGATCCTGGAGTTGGCCCTTGGCGACAGCGATGAGGTGGTGATCCGGGTGCCTGTTCGTGCCGAAAGCGAAGCAGACGGTCGGCTTCTCTCCGAACTGCGGCTCAACATCGAGCCCGGTTTCACTGTCCTCGCCATACGGCGCGGTGAACAGTATGTGTATCGACCCCGCGGTCGTGCCCGACTTGTTGCCGGAGACGAGTTGATAGCCAGCGGCCCCGACGAAGGACGCGAACTCCTCGCATTACGCTGCGGATGGCACTTGATCGACCCGGACGGCGATGGAGAAATGGAACTAGAGCCAGCCTCAAGTCGTTAGCTCTCCGGTTCGCGCGAGGTTGTCGGCGGGAGTCAGAATCTCCTGACTGCATTCCGTCCCCAGCAGGTGATCGTGTTGTCGGTACGTAACCCGCAACGATTGTCACCGCCTGCGCTGACAGCTTTGAAACCAACGGTCGGCGCGTAGGCAAAATCATCAACCCCAACAACCCACCACACGGCCCTTAGAGCGCTTGGCAGTGTGGAGGAATCCGTGAAGACCGGCCACACAGTCAGCGGTACGTCCAGAACAGATACTGGGCCGGTAGATTTCATCGGATGCACAGTTCTTTTCGTCTGCTGTCGATTCACGCCCACCCAGACGATGAGGCGTCCAAAGGCTCCGCCACGGTCGCCAAATACAAGTCGATGGGAGTGAAGACCGTGCTCGTGTGCTGCACGGGCGGCGAGGAAGGCGAAATCCTCAACCCGGTCATGGACCGCCCCGAAGTCCGCGACAATCTCGGCGAAGTACGTCACGCCGAATTAGCCAGAGCCGCTGAGATCATTGGTTACGACACCGTCCATATGCTCGGCTACCGCGATTCCGGCATGGCCGACACCGAAGCCAACTTGAATCCGGATTGTTTCGCGGCGGCGCCTTTCGACGAAGTGGTTGACCGCTTGGTGGCGCTGCTGAGGGAAGAGCGACCGCACGTCGTAGTCACATACCCCGATGAGCAGGGTGCCTATAACCACCCGGATCACGTGCGTGTGCACGACATCACCCATCCGGCTGTGGAACTTTGCCAAGACGGCACCCATCGCCCCGATCTCGGCACCCCCTGGTCTGTGCCGAAGGTCTACTACTCGAGTTGGTCGCGCGCTCGTATCGAAGCGAGGCACCAGGCATTTCTCGACCTCGGGTTGGAGTCGCCATACGACAAACGCTGGTTCGAAGGGCCAGACACCGACCAGAACATCACCACGAAGGTCCCGGTCGACGATTTTACAGAAGTCCGCCGTGAGGGGCTACTCGCTCACGCCACGCAAATCGACCCTGAGTCGCCATTTTGGTTTGGACTGCCTATCGAGATCGATCTCCTGCTCCATCCGGTCGACGACTACCGCTTGGCCCGCCCAAAATGGAACGGGGATCAACCTCAAGAGACGGATCTCTTCACGGGTATTACACCCTGATGGAGATCTTTGATGAGGAATGGATCGCCGCGGCTAGCGAAGCTCTCGGCGGGTTGCCTGCCGTTCCTGGTCTTGACGCTGTCATCGAATACACGATCAGCGGGCGTCGGATTGGACGCGTGAGTCTGACCGTCACCCTCGTCGATGGCGTCGTTTCCGGCATCGACGAGGGCAAGTCGAAAGACGCCGACATTGCAATATCGATGAACTATCCGGATGCAGTGGCCATCTTGTCGGGTGAGATGACCAGTGACGCCGGGTACATGAGCGGCGCGGTGAAGGTTGAAGGTGACTATCCGCTCTGGCTGCTCGACCTGCGACCCGTCCGACTAGCCGCGATTGAGGCCCTCGCCCCGCTGATGGCAGAGACCTCTGGCGAGTGACCGGTATACGTCTGGCGGGTGGCGGCGCAGATTTCTGGCGGTTTTCCCGGCGTTGATCTCTGGCCGTTGATGGCGCAGATTTCCGGCGAGTGACCGGCGTAAGTCTGGTGGGTGGCGGCGCAGACCTTGGCCAGTGAACCAAACGGCGAGCGGCCGTTACAGGTGTGACCGCTGGAGATCGCGCAATGCCGCGAAGCCGATGAGTTGAGCGCCGCTCTCAGCAATACGGGAGGGCAGAGAGCGATCGGTCAGCACCGCGAGGTCGTTCATTCGCGCGGTAGCGGAGGGATCGATCGCGCGGATTTCTTCTGCGGCGATAGCGGGCTCGAAGGCCACCACGGTCACTCCGGGCATCAGGTTGTCGAGCGCGGCGGAAAAGTGAGCCTGTGCGCCACCGCGCACCAAGCGGAAGTGGTCTGGAGTGATGACCCCGGCTTCGCGAGCAAGGTCACGGAAAGGAAAACCTGCCGTTGCTTGTGCTGCGGGTCCCTCCAGACGGAGCGGAAGGCTTGCTTCAACCGCGATGTCGAGCAACACGTCGAAGAATTCGGGCCGTTGTTGAAGAGCGCTTAGGTGGGTGCTCAGATGTGTCGCGTCCAGTCCCCACAGTGTCGCCCGCTCAAGTTGAGCCCGGCACTCACGGCGGACCTCATCGGCATCAGCGTGATCCCAAAGATCAGCAACGGTGCGGGGGAACCCGCCGTCGCCATCAAGCAGACTCGGTGCGCTGGTCAGCGGACCCCAACGGAAACAATCGAGTTCGGCGTTGAGCGTCAGATGCACACCCAAGTCTTCGCCTGCTGTAGCGCGATCAACGGCATGGCGTGACCAGGGCCCCGGCATCATGACCGTGCCGGTTGTGGCCGCTCCCTCGCGCAGAGCGCTCAGCCCTCCGGCGGTGGCGGCATGCGTTGAACCGAGTTGGTCGGCGCTGATAATCAACAATCGGCTATCGGCTTCGTATCCGAGTGCTTCGACGAGTGACTCCACAATGTGACGGTACTGCGCTATTGGAGTGGAACGTCGGGCTATTCAAGCGGAACGTCGGGATCGCCGCAGACTCCCCAAAGACCGAGCTTTGAAAGCGTCGCTCTTTTGACGGCTTGGTCAAGCAAGTGTTCGTAGTGAGTGTTGGGCGGGTAGGAGAGAGTGCCCGCGTAGCCGTGCTCTACGAGGTCGAGGTTGACGAAGAGATCGTCGCCGCTGCGAAATACGTAGGCCAATAGCCGATCATATTGATCGCGGGGTTCTTCATCGAGGATCAGCGTGATGGCGGTGCCTTCGGGAAGCAAGGACTTGAGATAGGCGCTCGCCTCCGCGCCGTAGCACTGGTTAGGACGATTCCTAGCCACGGATTCGGGTGTGTCAATACCGATCAAGCGTACGTTTTCGCGCGAACCATTGATGTCGGTGATGACTGTGTCGCCGTCGATTACTTTGCTGATAGTTGCGTTCGGTACCAAACCCGCTGGCGAAGCTGCTGGAGTGCCGATGCTCGGGGCTGCCGCGTCGTCCTCGCCGGTACAGCTCGTCGTTGCCAGCGTCGTTGTCAACAACAATACTGCTAATACTGCTAGTACAGCAAATTTCATTATATATAACTTTATAACAGGATATTTCATTACCGAATAGTGTGCCCGGCGTGTGTGACACTTGCCCCGAACTGAAAGAATCACGAGATGTCCACGACCACCCCCACGCAGCGATACGGAATGACCGTTCCCTTCGACGGAACACAACTGCACCTCCAACGAACACGTTTTCAAAGGCTCGAAGCGCTCGGTTATACCGACCTGTGGTCGGCAGAGGCCATGGGAGCCGATGGACTCACCCCCTTGGCCCTGGGGAGCGTATGGACTCCCTCGATGAGGCTCGGTACGGCGATTCTGGGGGCTTACACCCGAGGCCCGGGTTTGATGGCACAGTCCATAGCGGGCATGGCATCGGCCGCACCAGGCCGCTTCGTGGCAGGTATCGGTTCCTCATCGAATGTCATCGTTGAGCGCTGGAACGGGATCCCCTTTGAAGCGCCGTACAAACAAACCCGAGACATTGTGCGCTTCTTGAAATCCGCCCTGTCGGGTGAGAAGATCAGCCAAGACTACGACAGTTTCTCGATCAAAGGATTCCGCCTCGGTCTCGTCCCCGAACAACCAGTGCCGATCCTGGTAGCTGCGCTGCGTGAAGGCATGCTGCGCATGGCGGGACGCGAAAGCGATGGAGCCATCATCAACTGGCTCTCAGCCGACAATGTTTCCACGGTGGCAGGGATTGTTCGGGCTGAAAATCCCGAGGCAGAAATAGTCGCCCGGATCTTTGTTGCCCCCACGCCCGACACAGAAGCAGCTCGGGCTACCGGCAAGTTCGCGGCCGCGGCGTATCTCAACGTCCCTGTTTACAAGGCGTTCCATGAGTGGATGGGCCGTGGTGATGCGTTGGGCGAGCACTGGGAACAGTGGGCCGCCGGCGACCGTCGGGGCGCGCTCGACAAGATTCCAGACCACATCATCGACGAGTTGATCGTGCATGGCAGTCCCGACGAGTGCCGAGCCCATATTCAGCGTTACATAAACAATGGCGTTACGTGTCCTGCGTTGGCAATCATGGCGTTCCCCGGCGTGGACGTCGATGAAGCAATCGAGGCGCTAGCGCCGTGCTAGCGCCGGGCGTAGCCGGAGCCGGGCGTGGTTTGGGCCGGGCGTAGCCGGAGCCGGGTGTTGCTTGCGCCGGGCGTAGCCGGAGCACTGGGCGTTGCTTGCGCCGGGCGTAGCCGGAGCACTGGGAAACCCTCAGCGAGTCAGGGAGTCAGCGAGTCAGCTGAGTAGGGAGGCCTGGAGTTTTTGCATTCCGTTCAGCCAACGCTGGCGGTCGCCGGCTCGACGCTGTTCATACATCGCGACTTCAGGATGAGGGAGGATCAGGAAGTCGTCGTTGGCAAGACCGATGGCTACCGCTTCAGCAACCTGGGAAGGCTCGATCATGCCCATGGCCTTCACAACCTCGATAGCCAATTCGCCGTCGGCCTCGGTCATGGGAGTACGAACGCCTTGGGGACACAGGCACGAAACACCAATACCGTGCTCTGCGTAGGTAATAGCAATCCACTCGGCGAGCGCCACACAGCCATGTTTGGTGACGGCATATGGTGCTGTGCCCAGGTTGGTGATCAGGCCGGCAGCGGATGCGGTGAGAAGTAGATGTCCGCCACCTCGCTCAATCCAGCGGGGAACAAGGTGCCGCGCCGCGATGACATGGGCCATCACGTTTACGTTCCAGTTGGCGTTCCAGGTGTCGTTGTCGAGTTCAACACCGCCGTTAGCGCCGATACCGGCGTTTCCGCACCACAGATCAATAGCTCCGGCTTCGGACTCGGTTCGTTCAATCAAATCGACGACGGCAGGCTCATCGGTCACGTCGAGTACCTCGCAACGACCGCTGAGTTCAGCAGCCACAGCGGCCGCTCCGTCGCCATCCTGGTCGGCGATCACCACAGTGCCCGCTCCGTCGGCAGCGAAGCGTTCAGCCATGGCCCGGCCGATGCCGCTAGCCGCTCCGGTAACTACGATGGTTGCCCCGTTTGTGTCCATGGCGGGATAGTAAGGCGATATTCACTAAACACAACGCGCCCGCTGTCACATTGCGCGAGTATGGTTGCTAACAACACGAGCCGACCCCGGCCCGAGATATCAAGGGAGGTTCCGGACAATGACTGAAGCCATTGATGGCGTGCAGATCGAAGAGGCGCTGGGAATAATCGACCATGGTCTCGGTGATTTTATTAAGCGCGAGTTGTTGACTAGCGCGGAAGTAGCTGACCTGCTCCTTGATCTTCGTTCGGTTCTTACTTTCGTAGTCGTAGAACCGACGGAACCCGCGAGTTCCAACTAGTAGCTGAGCTGCTAGGGGAACTGAGTTGCTAGCGGAGAAGGCGGCGCGCAATCTTGCGGCTCGCAATCTTGCCGAAGGCGACTCCGATTACCAGACCCCCTAGCACATCTGATGCGTGATGAATGCGCACATGAACTCGGCTTGCGGCAACCACCGCGCCCAGCGCGTACCATAAAGGGCCGCCGGTCCGGCGTGATAACACCGCCGCAGCCACCATCGCAGCCGATGCGTGCCCACTCGGGAAACTGCTGGTTATTGGTTGACGCAGGTTGAGCGGCCGAGGCGCCGGTTGCAATGGTCGACGACGACGAAAGAGGGATTTGATCGGCCCGTTCAACAATGCCGACTCAACGCCGAGAGCAGCGCTCAAGCCCATCGCGATCTTCGGATCATCTTCAATGATCGCCTGGGCAACCCCGAGTGTGTGCCACAGCAGAGAGAAATCGGCCGCCTCCGAAGCGGTGTAGAACACGCGGTCGATCAGCGGGTGGTTGCGCCATTGTTCCCACCATTGATCGACGACCTCGTCGACCTCGTCGATTGCGTCGCTGAACTCGCTCATGGTGTCGAGCGTAGATGCCGTTGGTAAGCACCGGGACCTGTGAACATTTTTCGCTCCCAACGCCCAGGTGTAACCAGCAAGGCGCGCGGATAGTCCTCAAACATCCAGCGAGCGAAGTTGCGTCTAGTCCAAGCTGTTGTGCCAGTGAGTCTCAGAACTCCGCGAGTTACCCACGGCCGAGCCAACAATGGAATCAACGCTCGAGACATGCGGTCGTCCGCTACGAGTTCTTTGCGTACGGCTTTTTCGTAATGGGCCGTGGGGTTGTCGTGAGCCAACACCGATTCAGCGGCGAGGCGACCGGTGAGTAGCGCCTGTCCGATGCCTTCACCGGTCATCGGGTCTGTGACCGCGGCGGCGTCGCCAACAAACATAGTGTGCGGGCCAACAAGGGGCACACGACCGATTCGAGCTGGGATCGGCCAGGCTTTGTGCGGTGCCTCCGCAACGGCGTCGGCTCCCAGGGCTTGTTGGATGTGGGGTCTGGCGAGAAGATCGAGCCACAGTTGTTTCATGTCACCAACCGTGTGTCGCCCTCCTCGGCGGATACCGAAACCGATGTTTGCTCGACCTCCTCGCAGAGGGAAAGACCATGCATAACCAGGTAAAAGATCGGGTTCGAACCAGACGATCAGTTCCTCTGCGGCTCGGCCGGTGACGTTGCGGTAGTACTGGCGAAAGGCGTGCCACTCGCCAAGGTATTGGTCGACCCCGAGACCCAGTGACTTGCGAACCGGCGACCACATCCCGTCAGCCGCGATCAGGTTCGAGGTCCGTATGCAGCGCTCGCTTTCGTTGTCAATGTTGTTGTCGATGAGCACATCAATGGTGTCGTCGGATACTTCGGTGCCGGTCACAGCGCATCCGGGTTCGACTCGAGCACCTGCAGCACGTGCCAGTTCCAGTACCGCGGCATCCAGATCGATGCGGGGCACGACGGCTGCGTGATAGCCGGGTCCATCGGGGAGGGGATAATACCGCTCGGTTCCCGAAGGTGATCGCACCGCTACGTCGCGAACCACGTTCCAAGATTCGATATGGCTCGGATCGAGGCCCAAGAACTCATATTCACGCAGAGCCAGGGCTGTGAGGCCATCACCGCAGCACTTGTCCCGCGGGAACGTTGCCTTGTCGACGAGCAGTACGTCGCGGCCTGCCCGAGCCAGGACAATGGCGGCCGCCGCGCCGCCAGGCCCCCCACCCACCACAACTGTCTCCGCTCTCACGATGACCCGTCCTGGTCTGTTTCGTCCTGATTTGTTTGGTCCTGATCGGTTTCGTGCTCGTCTGTCCCGTCGTCGTTGGTGTCATCGCCGTCGTCAACCTCGTCGTTGTCTGAGACATCGCCTTCGTTATCGCCGTCACCGATGGTGGTCGTGGTTGTGGAAACGCTTGGAGTGCCGTCACAGAGGGTGGCCTCTGGGTGGTAACGAGCAAACACCATGTCAACCTCCCGACGCCCATCGGTCACGAAGGTTCTGGTTCGCTCGGTGAACACATTGGTGCAAACCAGACCATGAGGCACGCTCGTCTGGCCCGTCTGCTCGGCGAAGACCGACCGAGTAGAATAGAGCCGCACCGTGATCGAATCTTCGGTCACCGTCGGCCACACCAGAACCCCGTACGGCGTGTTGTTGATTATCTGCAAATCGGGGGCGGGATAGGACACGGTCGCTTCACGGCCATAGGGATAACGCCCAATGTAGATGGAATGGCTCTGGTACTGGCCGAAGTCGAGACCTGCAAAAAATGCGGCGTTGAACAGGGTTGTCGCATACTGTGAGATTCCTCCACCGACGGAGTCGACGAAGACCCCCTCGTAGATCATCCCTGCGGGCACAAAACCCCCGTCGGTGGTTCGGGGACCGGCATAACCGTTGACCGAGAAGGTCTCACCGGGTTCAATGACCGCCCCTTGAGTCAACTCGGCGATGCGGAAGATATTGATTACACGTGCTTGCCCGGGCGCGAAGTTGGTCGTGAACTTGCCGACCACCTCTTTGATACCCAACGATTCGGCCCAGGCAACGCCCTTTGCGTCAGGGTCTTCGGTGGGACGTACCTGAACCTGGCTCTCGCCTTCGATCAGAGCTTCAAGAATCCGCTCACCGGTGTCTTCGGTACAGCAGACGCTTCCAGGAGAACCGCCGACAATATGAATATTCTCGACATAGTCGACAAAGAAGGTTGTCTCTTGGCCGGGGTCTCCAAGACCGACAAAAAGAGCGGCCAAGGTCGAGACAACGGCGTCATTGTCCAGCGAGATCTCGCCAGTTGGACTGAAGCGCACCCACTGCCGCAAGGCTCGCGCGGGAATCAAGTGGTACTCAGAGAAACCGAGCAGCGCCACCTCGATGCCATCTTGGGTCAGCTCGTTGGCATGACGCGCGAGTTCGGTTCCGCCGACGTCTATGGCCTCGCTCCCGAGCGAAGGCAGCTCAACAGGATCTTCGCCTTCACCCGCAACTGCGATCAGGAGCAGTCGCTCGAGTTCATTGATGTCGACGATCGGTATCTTGGTTGTGTCGGCGGCGACGAAAACCCCATTAGCCAGCGCCACGCTCAAGCCATCCGGATCGACCAGAAGCACCGCGTCAGTACCCTCACCGAGCAATTCCACCAGAGTGTTTCGATCAAGGAGATAGTGGGGTGTCACTCTGCGATTCGCGACCGGAGAAAAGAGCCAGCGAAACGGTTGGGTAGCGCCGCCTTTTTCGGCAGCTTCATCAAGTGTGGCCTCAATGTTGATACCGATCCCCAACTCGGTTGCGGTGGCGGTTGCAGAAGCTTCGTCCCAAACCACGGTTATGGACTTGTCGAGCGAGGGGTGCGAAGCGAGCCGGATAGCCGCTTCTTCGCGGCTCATCGATCCGACCGAGATTTCGTCGATCTCCACCCCTCTGGGGATGTCCTCGCCGCTCACGACATCGTCAATGATCCAGGCGACCACAATCAAGATGACAGTCGCGGCTAGCACCGCAAGGGTCGCGCGCACGGTGCCCAATCGTATAGGCCGTGAGCTTTAGAAGAGTCTCGGGTTGGGTGATTCGATGCCGCGGAGTTCGTCGTAGTCGACCTCAACGCACTGAATCTCGCGATCTTCGGCCAATACCTTCGCTTGCGGCTTGATTTCTTGGGCAACGAACACGCCTCGCACTGGTCGCAAGGCCGGGTCGCGGTTGAGGAATTCCAGATAACGGCTGAGTTGCTCAACTCCGTCGATCTCGCCGCGGCGTTTTACCTCAATCGCTACGGCCACGCCGTCGGCGTCACGACACATCAGATCTACGGGACCGACGCTGGTCGGGAATTCACGGCGCACCAAGCGCAAACCTTCGGTAATCGATGTGGGATCGTCGGCTAAAAGCTTCTGCAGGTGCGCTTCGACGCCGTCTTTCTGAAGACCAGGATCTCGCCCCATCTCAAATGACGAGTCGCTGATTACCTCATGAAGGGTGATCGTAAGAACTTCGCCCTTCGGGTTAGTGACCGTCCATGTGCCATCTTCGGGATTCTCCGATAGTCGGTTCGGGGGGTTCATCCAGTTGAGGGGCTTGTAGGCACCGCCGTCTGCGTGAATCGCCACGCTGCCGTCAGCCTTGACCATCAGCAAGCGCATCGCCTCAGGGAGGTGGGCTTGTAACCGCCCGTTGTAGTCAACTGTGCAGCGAGCCACAACAAGACGCATCCCCCAATGCTATCTCCAGAGATGTAATCGGGGTCCGAGAGGTCGGGTCCTAGAGGTCGGGGTCTGCTTCGGGGTCGGGGTAGATGAAACGGATCAGGCCCACGGCTAGTACCAGCCCGATCATTTGCATCACGATGAACATCGGCGCCGAAGAAGGCTCTATCCCCGCAAACGTGTCGGAGAACATGCGACCGATCGTGACCGCCGGGTTGGCGAAACTGGTGGACGAGGTGAAGTAGTACGCCGCGCCGATATAGGCAGCAACCGACCCTGCAACCAGGCGAAGCCGCTCAGTGCGGACCAGCGAGAAGATGAGGGCTATCAAACCGACCGTGGCGATCACTTCGCCTAGCCACAGGTGTCCGGCGGATCGAGTTTTGGTGGACCAGTTCACCGCGTCCAGGTCGAACATCAGGTTGGCCAGCACGGTACCGACCACCGCACCGGTCACCTGAGCGGCGATGTAAGGGAGGACGTGACGACGGGGAAAACTCCCCAGCGCCCAGTCGGCCAGTGTTACCGCCGGGTTGAAGTGAGCCCCCGACAGCGGACCGAACATGACGATGATGGCCAGCAGCACACCGGCGGTGGCCGCTGCGTTCTGGAAGAGTTGCAAACCCACGTCGTTGGGCGAAAGGCGTTCGGCCATGATGCCCGAACCCACCACACCGATCAGCAAGAAAGCGGTTCCCGTGGTCTCAGCCGCCAGCTTGCGGTTCAACATGTCTGTTGGGAAGCGAAGTTCGCCAGGCTCGTGAGCGTGGCTTCTGCTAACTCGGGACGACAGACCAGCAAGTCCGGGAGATATGGGTCTTTTTGGTTATAAAGCAATTCTTGGCCGTTGATGCGGCTTACATGGCAACCCGCCGCCGCGGCGACAGCCACCGGGGCACATGAATCCCACTCGTATTGACCCCCGCTGTGGGCATATATTTCGCACTCGCCGCGAACCACTGCCATCGTCTTGGCGCCGGCCGAACCCATCTCCACCAAATCGGCACCGAGATCGTCGGCGACATGAATGGCCGCAGCCGGTGGCCTGGTGCGCGACACGATCAAACGCACAGGAGAAGCGCCGGTCGGCGGCAGCGGCGTGGGATTTGCAGTGCTGAAGAGCAAACCAAGAGCAGGAAGTGCCACCGCGCCGGCGATTGGACGACTGTTGGCCACAAGGGCGACATGAACCGCCCAATCAGTGCGAGGAACCTCGGAAAACTCGCGGGTACCGTCGAGAGGGTCGATAATCCAGGTGCGCTCAGCATCGAGCCGCGCAAGAACGTCTGTGCCTTCCTCCGACAGAATCGCATCGTCTGGACGCGCCGCTTGCAACCGCTCCATGAGAAGCTCGTGGGCTTGCCGGTCGCCTTGCGCCTTCAGTACCGCTGAGGGCGCGTCTCCGGCGTGCAGTCGGGCGCGAAGTTCAACCAGAAGGCGACCTGCTTCATCCGCCAATTGAGCCGCAAGACGATGGTCTTGGAGCGACGCACTGGCTGGTTCGACAGTTGGTTCGATAGTGATGTCAGAGATTCCAGCAGTCGCCTTGCCGTTAGACAAATCCAGGCCCGCGACCGCGTTCTTGGGAACGAGTTCCTTCGGTGACTGGCAAGATCGTTGACGTGCATGTGAGAGATGCCACGAGAACCTGTTACGTTGCACAGACGGGATGACGATTGCGGAGGCGCCTCCAACAACAGAACCGCGGACCCCTCCGCTTCTTCGATCTGCTCTCGTCGTCGCGCTGATCTACTTCTTTTTGGTTGGGGTGTCATCGCTCGAAACGGGCATCAAAATAATGGGAGCCGATACCTAGGAGCGGCTGTTTTCGACGGTCTCGAACCCGCTCGCGGGGTTGTTTATCGGCATTCTCGGCACGATTTTGGTGCAGTCGTCGTCGGCTAGCACTTCAGTTATCGTCGGTTTGGTTGCCGCCAGGGCGCTGAAGATCGATGACGCGGTGCCGATGATTATGGGTGCCAACATCGGCACCACGGTGACGAACACGCTGGTGTCGCTGGCTCACATACGCCAATCTGAAGAGTTCAAGCGCGCCTTCAGCGTGGCGACGGTCCATGACTTCTTCAACGTGATCGCGGTGGCGATTCTGCTGCCCTTCGAACTGGCCACTGGTGTGCTTTCGAGCATTGCAGAGTGGATCAGCAGTCAGTTGCTAGGCAATGCCGGCACCGAGTGGAAGAGTCCGATCAAACAGTACGTCAAAGAACCCGTCGGTTGGATCCAGGATCTCTGGGAGGCGGTGGGGACCAGCAGCAACGTCCTCGGGTCGCTGGTGGTCGGTTCTGGCCTAGTGATTGTGCTCCTGGCGCTGGCGTTGATTACCCGCAACATACGCCTGCTGGTCGCTGAGAGGGTGGAACGCACGCTCAACATTGTTCTCAGCAAGGGAGCCGGCATGGTCGCCATGCTGCTGGGCGTGATCATCATGATCGCCGTTCAGTCGTCGTCGATCACGACCTCGGTTCTGATTCCGATGTCGGCAGCAGGGGTGTTGTCGTTGCGAAACGCCTTTCCGGTGACGCTCGGTGCCAATGTCGGCACAACCATCACCGCCCTGCTTGCCGCACTGGCTACCGACGCCCCAGAAGCTCTTACCATCGCCTTGGTGCACACAATCTTCAATGTTGTCGGCATTCTCTTGGTCTATCCGTTTCCGGCGTTCCGGAGGATACCGATTAGAGCAGCCGAGGCCCTTGCTGCGCTTGCCGTGGAACGTCGAACGTACGCGGTCGCATACGTTGCGATGGCTTTCATTGTCATCCCAGTGCTTGGTGTAGCGCTCCTCAACTGACCGTAACATTGGCGCTGATGTCCTTTGACCTCACCCATCTGCGCCAACTCGAAGCGGAATCGATTCACATCTTCCGCGAGGTGGCCGCCGAGTTTGAGAGTCCCTGCCTTTTGTTCTCGGGTGGCAAGGACAGCATCGTTATGCTGCACATCGCCCAAAAAGCCTTCTGGCCGGCCAAGTTGCCGTTCGTGGTGATGCATGTTGACACCGGCCATAACTTCGCTGAGGTGCTTGAGTTCCGGAATCGCCGGGTGGCCGAACTCGGAGTTCGGCTGGTGGTCGCCTCGGTGCAAGAAGCAATTGATGCCGGAAAGGTCGTGGAGGAGACCGGTCCTCGAGCGAGTCGTAATCGGTTGCAGACCGCAGTGCTGCTCGACGCTATTGAAGAGCATCGTTTCGATGCTCTTTTCGGTGGTGCTCGCAGAGACGAAGAAAAGGCGCGGGCCAAAGAACGCGTGTACTCGTTTCGTGACGAATTCGGCCAGTGGGACCCTAAGAATCAACGCCCCGAGCTTTGGAGTCTCTACAACGGTCGGATTCGGGTTGGTGAACACATCCGGGTATTCCCGATCAGCAACTACACCGAACTCGATATCTGGCAGTACATCAAAGAAGAACAGATCGAGATTCCGTCGGTTTACTTCGCGCATCAACGTCAAGTGTTTGAACGTGATTCCATGTTGTTGTCGACGGGTCCCTTTATCACTTTGATGGACGGCGAGGTACCTTTCACCGAGATGGTGAGGTATCGCACGGTTGGAGACATGAGTTGTACCGGAGCTGTGGAGTCGAGTGCCGACACCATCGACAAGATCATCGAGGAAGTGGCGGCGACTCGCATCACCGAGCGCGGTGCTACCCGAGCCGACGACAGAGTTTCCGAAGCGGCCATGGAAGACCGCAAAAAAGAGGGCTACTTCTGATGGGCTACTGCTGATGGGGATGTTCTGATGGAGATGCTCCGCTTCGCCACCGCCGGTTCGGTCGATGACGGTAAGTCCACACTGATCGGTCGCCTGTTGTACGACACCAAATCGATCTTCGAGGACCAGATAGAGGCTGTGGAGAGGGCCTCGGTTCAGATGGGTACCGAATACACGAACCTGGCGCTGCTTACCGATGGCCTCCGAGCCGAACGCGAACAAGGCATCACCATCGATGTTGCCTACCGCTACTTCTCGACTCCACGGCGCAAATTCATAATCGCCGATACCCCGGGCCACATTCAATACACCCGCAACATGGTGACGGGCGCCTCCACCGCCGACCTCGCAATCGTCCTGATCGACGCCCGCAAAGGAGTGCTGGAACAATCGAAGCGTCACGCTTTTTTGGCTTCGCTGCTACGGATCCCGCATCTGGTTCTGGCGGTCAACAAAATGGACCTCGTCGATTATGACCAAGAGCGTTTCGAGGAGGTCAGAAATGAATTCCGAGACTTCGCTGCCAAGCTCAACATCGCGGACTTGACTTTTATCCCGGTGTCGGCGCTGCACGGGGACAACGTTGTCGACCGCTCTGCAAGCATGGCCTGGTATCAGGGTCCATCGCTGCTGCACCACCTCGAGGAGGTCCACATTGCATCTGACCGCAATCTCATCGATGCTCGCTTTCCGGTTCAGTACGTGATTCGCCCACAGTCCGATCAATACCATGACTATCGCGGCTACGCGGGAACTGTCGCAGGAGGCGTTTTCCGCACTGGTGATGAGGTAACGGTGTTGCCGTCGGGCTTCAGCTCAACCGTCAAAAGCATCGAAACGTTCGACGGTGGGGTCGACGAGGCGTTCTCGCCGATGGCGGTCACCATTCGTATCAACGACGAGATTGACATCTCACGGGGCGACATGATCGTGCGGCCCAACAACCAGCCGACCGTCGCGCAAGATATTGACGCCATGGTTTGCTGGATGAACGAACGCATCTCTTTGCGTCCAGGCAGCAAGCTTGTGATCAAACACACAACCCGCTCAACCAAGATCCTCGTCAAAGAGCTTTCCTACCTGCTTGATATCAACACCTTGCACCGCGACGAAAGTGCCACTCAGTTGTCGCTCAACGAGATTGGGCGGGTGCGACTTCGCAGCCAAGTACCGCTGTTCTTCGATGAGTACCGGCGCAACCGTCAGACCGGCAGTTTCGTTCTGATCGACGAGGCGACCAACGTGACCGTGGGCGCGGGCATGATCCTGGGTTCGGTGTCTTCATGAGTGCAGTGTCTTCATGAGCACGGTGTCTTCATGAGCACAGTGTCTTCATGAGCACGGTGTCTCTATGAGCACGGTGTCTTCATGAGCACGGTGTCTCTATGGGTTCGGTGTCTTCATGAGCACGGTGTCTTGGTAGTGACGGTGTCGGGGTGAGTGAGTCCGCTGACAACATCGTTTGGCACCAGGGGCACCTCTCGCGTTCGCAGCGTTGGAACGCTTTGGGTCAACGCGGGGCAACCGTGTGGTTCACGGGCTTGTCAGGTTCGGGAAAGTCCAGCGTCGCGGTTGCTGTGGAGAAAACTCTTATCGAGTCCGGTCGTCTCACCTATGTCCTCGACGGTGACAACATTCGCCACGGCCTCAACCGCGATCTGGGCTTTACGGCTGCGGATCGTGACGAAAACGTGCGGCGTGTGGCAGAGGTCGGTCGTTTGCTGGCAGATGCTGGAGCGGTTTCGCTGATCCCTCTGGTGTCGCCCTACCGAGCAGCCCGTGCTAACGCTCGGGCACTCCATGAAGCAGCGCAGATCCCATTTTTCGAGGTGTTTGTGGACACGCCATTGGATGTCTGCGAGCAGCGTGATGTGAAGGGCTTGTATGCCAAGGCGCGGGCCGGTGAGATTAGCGGCTTCACCGGCATAGACGACCCCTACGAACCGCCGTTGAATCCTGAACTTCGTCTGGTGCCCAGCGACGGCGATGCCGATGCCATGGCTGGCTTTGTGATCTCGCTGCTCAACCGTGAGACGAAATAGATTGCTAAGAAAGATTGGACCTGTCTATGAGTGTTGAAATGGTGCCCTACGACGAGTTTTCGATGTTTCACGAGAACGCTTCGGAGTTCAGGTTGCCCTATGACGGTCCGCCCGTTGTGCGTCGAGAGCAAGTAGATCTCGCAGACGGGAGACACGTCAGCGCGCTGGTATGGGGCGATAGTCCACCCGAGCTTGTCTTCTTGCATGGTGGCGCCCAAAACGCCCACACCTGGGACACAGTTGCGCTGGCTTTGGGCCGCCCGCTGGTGTGTCTTGATCTGCCCGGCCACGGACACTCTGGCCAGGGTGCGCCGGGGGCAGGGAGCACCGATGTAGTCGGCAACGCCGCTGACATCGCCGCAGCTGTGCAGGCCCTTGGGGCCGAAGCGAGCGCGGTGGTCGGAATGTCGCTTGGGGGGATGACTTTGCTGGCGTTGGCTGACCATGCCCCGGAACTGGTCCGCAAGGCCGTTTTGGTGGACGTGACCCCGGGTGTCGACGAAAAGAAGAGCAGCAACATCGCCGCGTTCATCGACGGACCCGAGAGCTTCGACAGTTTTGATGACCTGTTGGCTCGAACCATCGAGTTCAATCCGACCAGGACTGTGGAGTCGTTGCGCCGCGGCATCCTTCATAATGCCGAGCAACGAGCCGACGGCTCGTGGGTGTGGCGTTATGCGCGTTTCCGTGCGAGTGAGACGCGTGCCAGTGAAACACGAGGCAGCGGCGACGGTTTCCCGAGATTCGGGGACCTCTGGGATGTGGTGTCGAACTTGGCGGTTCCGTTGATGCTCGTTCGCGGTATGCGCACACAATCCGTTGTGGACGACGCGGATGAAGCTGAGCTGGTTCGCCGCTGCCCGGCCGCTCGGATCGAACACGTCGAAAACGCCGGACACAGCGTCCAAGGAGATACGCCAGTCGAGTTGGCAGCGCTGATCGACGACTTCGTAATCGGAACGTGAACCGAGGCGGCTGAGCGAACGAACTCTGCTCAGTCGACACCGCGGGTAACAAGCATGGTGCCGGCTATAGGGCCGCCTCCATTGGCGACCACCGCAACCTCGGGTTCGCCTTTGACTTGGCGTTCGCCTCCTTGGCCACGTAACTGAACACAGGCTTCGTGCAGCAACCCGAAGCCATGCAGACGGCCCGCGGATAGCTGACCACCTGCGGTGTTGAGCGGAAGTTCGCCCTCTAGAGAGATCCGGTGTCCGCCACTCAGGTAGTCCTTGGCTTCGCCGATGGCGCAGAACCCCAAGGCTTCGATCGCCATGAGTGTGATGATGCTGAAGCCGTCGTACAACTGCGCGGTGTCGACATCGGAGCAGGTCAACTCAGTACGACGCCACATAGCGTCGGCTGCTGCGCGTAGCGGAGACTCCTCCATGTTCGGGCGTTGATCCCACGATGGCCGTCCGTGCATCGCGGTGCCCACAGCGTTGATCCCGACGGCGGTGGCGGGCACATCGGTGGCGTAGTCGCGGTGAGAAACGACGAAAGCTGTCGCTCCGTCCACCGGGACATCACAGTCGAACAGGCACAGTGGTGTGGTGATGATTCGGGCGTTCAGGTAGTCGTCCATGGTCATTTGATCGCGGAAGATCGCCTTGGGATTGAGTCCGGCGTTGCGGCGGGCGTTGAGTGCGATTGTCCCGAGCGTCTCTCGAGTAGTGCCATAGGTGTGAAAGTGGCGCTGAGCGTTCATGGCCAGCCAGTTGGCCGCGGAGACAGCACCGAAGGGAAGCAGATACTGAAGGGTTCCGCCGAGCCGTGGGCTACTTCCGCCTCCTCCGCTGCCAGCACCGCCGCCTATACCCTGGCGCCCTCCGGAGCCCTGCGCGGTTGACTCCCAGACGGTTCGGTACACCAGCACATGACGAGCCAACCCGGCCGACACCGCAACGGCAGCGTTGATCACTGCTTGGATCTGAGCGGGACCCTCAGGGCCGGCACTGTGCCAATTCAGGTCAAGGCGCAGAGCATCCTGCACTGCGTCGGTGCCGGGTCCGGCGAAACCCGGCGTCAATCCGTCCATGGCACCACCCGGGTAAGAGGCGAGACCATCGATGTCGCTTATCGCCAGACCAGCGTCTGATACTGCATCGAGACACGCTTCGACGGTGAGGCTCATTGCGGTTCGACCTAGGCGTCGTCCTATAGCTGACTGGCCGATGCCGCTGATGATGCTGTCACGTTCGCCAATTCGCCGGGTCATCGGATCTCCCGGAACTGCGGCAGCCAAACGTCGTCACAGTGGAGAAAGAAAACTTCGACGGGCCTACCGATTGCTATGTCGTCGGGGTCGGTTCCGATCAGGTTGCTAGTGATGCGAAGGGGCTGTGCATCGCTGCCCTCTTCGAGATCGACGAGCACCACGCAATACGGTCCGATATCGCCGAACCATGGTTGGTGATTGATGGTGAACGAGTAGATCGTGCCGCGTCCACTGACGGCGGTGGGTTCTACGGAACTGCTGTGACATGAGAAACAGGTACCGACAGGAGGATGAATCCAGGTGCCGCATTCGCTGCAGCGCTCAATTCGCAGTTTGCCGTCCTCACCCGATGTCCAGAACTGCCGGTTCTGCGGGTCGAGCTTGGGTAGCACCCGCGCGGGAAAAATGTCCTCCATCACTTTGACCCTAGGTCGTCCAGATGTTGCCTTTTCACACCGTGTCTTTTCACACCGTGTCTTTCGCAGGGTGTTTTCACATGGTCCTTCGGTCCAGACCCTTGGGCATTTCCCGAATCATGGCGTCCTGCACGTAGCTGGCGACGAGCAAGCGGTCGCTGTCGTGTATGTGACAGCGGCCGTAGCTGCGCCCGCCGCCCGTAAAGGGGGCTTCGTGGCTCATCAGCAGCCAGTCGCGCATTGAGAACGCACGATGGAAGGTAAGCGTGTGACTGATCACTCCGGTCGACAAATCCACATGGGCCCGGTCGTAGGCGACGCCGGGGTGAGGACGCATGGCAGTACCGATCAGGAACCCGTCGGTTCCCCACGCCAACACTGCCTGATTCACGATCAGATCGTCTGGTGTGTGCCGACTGCGGTACCAGACCGACAGCTCAGCGGGACCCGTGGGTCCAGAACTGTCGACAAGATCGACATTGTCTGCAATGACATATTCCGCACCGGGAAAGACAGCGTTGTCGCTTGTGGCGCGGCTCTCGTTGGGGGGCGTCGCCGTGGGCCGGTCGGTTTGGTGGGCAATGACATCAGCTTCGGTGACGTGGGTCAGCACCGACCCCCGCGCACAGAGTCGGTCACCTTGCCAAACGCTCACCGTGTGGCTCGCGAAGGTTCGGCCCGAATGGAAAGTCTCGACTGAGATTTCAGTTTCGGCGTCGACGCGGGCAGCTCGGGCAAAGATCGCACTGATGGTCTTCACTGACTTGTCGCTGCTGTGGGCTACCGCCGCGATGATCATCTGCGCCAAGAGTTGCCCACCGAACACCACGTTGTTGATGGCGGGGTCTCCTTCGTTACTGACTTGATAACGCGCCGCGCCAAGCGGCTCCAGCCTTAGGATCGGCGGCACAGAATCAAAGTCGAGGGTCATCAGACGCGCTGAATCGGTTTGTACTTGATGCGTTGGGGGCGCATGGCATCGACTCCGTGCTCGCGTCGTCGGTAGTCGGCATAGTCACTGAAATTACCTTCGAACCAGCGGACCTGCGAGTCACCCTCAAAAGCAAGAATATGGGTCGCTACCCGGTCGAGAAACCAGCGATCATGGCTGATAATGACCGCGCAACCCGGGTAAGCCTCAATGGCGTCCTCAACTGCACGCAGGGTGTCGACGTCGAGGTCGTTGGTTGGCTCATCGAGCAACAACACGTTGGCGCCCTCTTTGAGAACTTTCGCCAAGTGCACACGGTTGCGTTCGCCACCCGACAGAATCCCAACCTTTTTCTGTTGATCCGAACCCTTGAAGTTGAACGAAGCCACATAGGCCCGACCGTGGATCTCGCGGCCACCCACAACAAGGTTGTCGTTTCCACCCGTGATCTCCTCATAGACCGTTCTGGTCGGGTCGAGGGTCCGGTTCTGATCCACGTAGCCGAGTTTGACAGTCGGACCGATCCGCAAGGTGCCACCATCGGGGCGAGACTGGGCGTCGGCGTTGTCCTCGGCTGCGGCGATGATCATCTTGAACAGAGTGGATTTACCAGCGCCGTTGGCGCCGACAACACCGACGATCCCTGCCGGCGGCAACGAAAACGAGAGGTCATCGATCAGCAGTTTGTCGCCGAAACCCTTAGAGAGCCCCTCGGCCTCGATCACCACGTCACCAAGCCGGGATTCGGTGGAAATCACGATTTCGAGATCGTTGGCGCGACCCTCGGCGCTGCGTTGCTCCTCGAGCAGTTTCTCATATTGGGACAACCTCGCCTTGCCCTTGGCTTGGCGGGCCTTGGGCGCCATCCGGACCCATTCGAGCTCACGCTTCAGCGTGCGCCGGCGTTTGTCGTCCTGCTTGTCCAACGCCGCGTAGCGTGCCTCTTTCTGCTCTAGAAAGCCTGTGTAGTTCCCCTCGAACGGGAATCCCTTGCCGCGGTCAAGCTCGAGAATCCAGCCTGCCACATTGTCCAAGAAGTAGCGGTCGTGGGTGATCGCAACGACGGTTCCCCGATAGTCCGACAGGGTGCGCTCAAGCCACCCGACCGACTCGGCATCCAAGTGGTTGGTGGGCTCGTCGAGCAGCAACAGGTCGGGCTTTGCCAGCAGCAGACGAGCCAAGGCCACGCGCCGAATCTCGCCCCCAGACAAGTGATCGACGGGCGTGTCGCCCGGAGGGGTCCGCAGAGCATCCATGGCGATCTCTATGTTGCGTTGCAAGTCCCAGGCGCCGAGCGCCTCAATCTTCGACTCGATATCGGCTTGACGAGCGCCGAGCTTTTCGTAGTCGGCATCGGGATCAGACCAGCCGGCCATGACCTCGTCGTAGGCGGCTAGCAGCGAAGCAGCTTCGGTGGAGCCGTCCATGATGTTGCCCATCACGTCCTTGGAGGCATCAAGCTGCGGTTCTTGTTCGAGCATGCCGACAGTGAAACCTCCGGTCAGACGAGCCTCTCCGCTGTATTCGGAATCAATGCCGGCCATGATGCGCAACAGAGTCGACTTGCCGGCTCCATTGGGGCCGAGCACGCCAATCTTCGCTCCGGGGAAGAACGCCAGCGTGATGTCTTTGAGCACATCGGAGTCGGGAGGCACGAAGCGACCGACCTTGTGCATGGTGAAGATGAACTGAGCGCTCATTGCGCCGAAAACCTATCAGCACCCCGCCCAGACCAGCCGATCGAAGCCGGACACCCACCCCGACGCGCGGTGACCATCTACGGTGCTCATGAGATCCGAGGAGCCAGCGAAGCGTGGTTCCAGAGCGTACGATCCCGGTCCCTCACCCGCTGGAGACCTGATTCCTCTCCAAGCGGCCGGTACAACAACACAAGCAGACGAACAGATCGTCGACGACCGGCGAAACAGTCGATTCAATGCCGCCCGAAGTTGTCGGTTGGATGCTCCCGAAGTTGTCGGTTGGAGTTCCCTGAAACGGTCGGTTAGAGTCTCCTGAAGTTGTCGATTGGAGTTGATGTGCAGAGCCTTCTGCATGCTCGGCTCGGCCGCTGACGCATCCCAGACCGACGCACCCCAGACTCTGGAGAGTTCCCGTGTCCGACAGCACCCTGACACCGCCTGGTTACCTCACCCGTGTGGTCCATCACGATCTCCGTGATGCTCTTGCTGCGTCTGCTGCTGTGGTCGTGGAGGGGCCTCGGGGTTGCGGTAAGACGTGGACGTCGAAACGCTTCGCGCGCAGCGAAGTGCTGTTCGAGCAGGACTCGAGCGCGCGGCTCGCGTCGAGCGTCGCACCGCAGACCGTGCTCGCGGGCCCGGCGCCGCGGCTGCTCGACGAATGGCAGCTCGCGCCCGAAGTGTGGCCCCATGTTCGTGCCGCCTGCGACGCGGAACCCGGCCTGAGCGGTCGCTTCATCTTGACGGGGTCGGCCACGCCGCCCGACGATCTCACACGCCATTCCGGTGCCGGGCGCATCAGTCGGGTGCGCATGCGCCCCATGTCGCTGTTGGAATCCAGTCATTCAACCGGCGAAGTGTCGCTGAATGGCCTGCTGAACGGCGCCGCCTGTTCGGCGTCGCCGTCGGGCATCGACGTCGAGGGTATTGCCGACATCACCTGCAGCGGCGGTTGGCCCCGCCTGCTCGACGCGCCAGCGGCGACCGCTCAGCGAGCGCTGCGCGACTACCTCGGTGAAGTGTGCCGCGTCGATGTCTCAGCCGTCGATGGCGTGCACAGGGATCCCGAGGGGGTCCATCGGCTCATCATGTCGCTGGCCCGCAACGTCTCCACGGAAGTGTCGGTCAACAAGCTCGCAGTCGAAGCCGGAGGCGACCGGGGACTGCACCGCACCACAGCGAGCAGCTATCTCAGTGCGCTGCAACGGCTGTTCGTGGTTGAGGACCTCTTCCATTGGCGCACTCATCTGCGCTCGCGCGCCACGCTTTCGACTATGCCCAAGCGCCACTTTGTGGATCCGTCGCTGGCCGCGGCCGTGCTGCGGGCCACACCCGGCCGTCTGCTGGGGGATCTGCCGGCGTTCGGTTTGATGTTCGAGTCGCTGGTGGTGCGCGACCTGCGCATATATGCCCAAGCGAACGATGCGGTGGTCTCGCACTACCGAGACAGCGACCACCTCGAGGTCGATGCCGTAGTGGAGGCCGGTGATGGTCGTTGGACGGCGGTCGAGGTGAAACTCGGCAGCGCCCGGGGCATCGACGATGCTGCGGCGTCGCTGCTTCGCCTCGCGGCCAAGGTCGACACGGACCGGGTCGGGCAGCCGTCGAGGCTGGTGGTGGTCACCGCGTCCGGCTACAGCTACGACCGCCCCGACGGCGTCGCGGTCGTCTCGGTCTCCGCGCTCGCCCCCTAACTGGCACTCAGAAACGCTGGCACTCAGAAACGCTGGCACTCAGAAACGCTGGCACTCAGAAACGCTGGCACTCAGAAACGCTGGCACTCAGAAACGCTGGCACTCAGAAACGCTGGCACTCAGAAACGCTGGCACTCAGAAGCTGAGGGCGTTTCGCAGCAATTCGGCATGCTCTTGGGCGTGAACCTTGATGCTTCCGCAAGCAGGGCTGCCGGATTCGAAGCGGCTGACCCGGCGGATCCAGTGCGTCTGTTCGTGCGCTTCATAAATGCGCCCTTTGATGGCGTTCCAAGGGCCCATGTTCTCGGGTTCTTCTTGAAGCCAGACAAGCTCCGCGGCAGCCCCATACTTGGCCAGTAGCGCGGCGATGGCGTCGTAAGGCCAGGGGTAGAGTTGTTCGACTCGGACAATGGCCACGGGCGCGCCCATGCGATCCCGCTGTGCCATGGCATCGAAAGCAACTTTGCCACTGGCCAGAACCACCCGTTTCACCGATGCGGGATCGGGATCGGCAGGGTCACCCAGAACTTCCTCGAAGGTTCCCGACAAGAGGTGCGCTACCGGTGAGCGCGAGGTACGCGCCCGCAGCAACGACTTGGGCGTGAACACGATCAACGGCACTCGCACATTGAGCAACGTTTGGCGACGCAACAAATGGAAGAACTGTGCGGCCGTTGTGGCGTTGCAGATCTGCAGATTGTCTTCTGCTGCGAGCAACAAGTAGCGCTCGACACGAGCCGATGAATGCTCCGGTCCCTGTCCCTCGAGACCGTGGGGCAACAACATGACCAAACCGGTTTCTTCGTCCCATTTGTCCTTCGCGGCGACGATGAACTGGTCGACGATAATCTGGGCACCGTTGGCGAAATCGCCGAACTGTGCTTCCCACATGACCAGCGCGTTGCGGTTGGTGATCGAGTATCCGTATTCGAAACCCAAAGCCGCGTACTCCGAAAGCAACGAGTCGTAAATCCACAGTCGCGTGTCTCCGGTGGCAAAGGTCGCCAACGGTACGTACTCGGCACTGGTCTCGTAGTCGACCAGTGTTGAGTGGCGATGGCTGAAAGTCCCACGGCGAGAGTCTTGGCCTGCCAGACGAATGCTGTTTCCCTCCAGTAGCAGCGAACCCAGAGCCATTGCCTCAGCCAACGCCCAGTCGACCTCGCCGGACGCAAACATCTCGTCACGCTTCTCAAATTGCTGGGCGAGCTTGGGGTGGAGCGTGAACCCGTCCGGCATGATCGACAACGCCCGGTAGATCCGTTGCACGCTTACGTGGTCGATGGAGGTTCGCACATGGGGCAACACACCGACAGGCTGTGGCGGGTGTGCTGCTCGTGCATCAGGGTCTGAAGCCATCCCACGCGTTTCGTCGAGAGCCGACTGCAGGCGTGCCTGAAAGTCCGCCAAGGCTTCCTCGGCTTGTGTCGGGGTCAAGTCTCCACGTTTGGTGAGTGCTTCGGTGAAGTGAGACCGCACTGAAGGCCGGGCGTCAACACGGCGGTACATCTCCGGGAGTGTGTAGCTGGGGTCGTCGCCTTCGTTGTGCCCGTGGCGTCGGTAGCAGATCATGTCGATGACGACGTCTTTGTTGAACCGCTGGCGGTACGCGAATGCCAGGCGCGCCACACGCACGCAGGCTTCAGGATCGTCGCCGTTGACGTGGAAGATCGGCGCTTGAATCATTTTGGCCACATCGGTTGAGTACTCAGACGAGCGTGCTTCGTCGGGCGTGGTTGTGAAACCGAGTTGGTTGTTGATGATCACATGGATCGTGCCGCCGACCCGGTATCCCTGAATCTGGGAGAGGTTGAGAGTTTCGGCGACCACGCCCTGCCCCGCGAAGGCTGCGTCGCCGTGGATCAGAAGCGGCAGGACCGGGAATTTGCCATAACCGCTCTCAGGGTCGATCAGGTCCATCTGTGCCCGCGCCATGCCTACCACGACCGGATCAACGGCTTCGAGGTGGCTCGGGTTGGCAGCCAACTCAAGAGGGAGTTTGTTGCTGTTGCGGCTGACGAAAGTCCCCTTCTGCCCGAGGTGATATTTGACATCGCCGGACCCCTGGGTCATCTGCTCGATATCGCCCCCCTCGAACTCTGTGAAGAGTTCCCTATAGGTCTTGCCAACAATATTGACCAGCACATTCAGACGACCCCGGTGCGCCATACCCATTACCGCGCCGGCCATGTTGTTATCCGCCGCCGCGCCTAGCACCGCGTCGACTAACGGGATGGTGCTTTCGGCTCCCTCGATGCCGAAGCGTTTCTGGCCCACGTATTTCGTGCCGAGGAAGGTTTCGAGTGCTTCGGCGGCGTTGAGACGACTGAGGATATGGCGTTGCTCTTCGGGCTCGATATGAGAGTCGGCTCCTTCGAGTTGCTCTTGCATCCAGCGCTTCTCCACCGGGTCCTGGATATGCATGTATTCAACGCCGACCGTTCGGCAATAGGCGTCGCGCAGCACCCCCAGAAGGTCGCCCAAAGCCATCTTCGGGGTGCCACCGACCATCGCATAGATGCCCGTGTCTGTACCGGTCAGGAACTCGCGGTCGAGATCCCAGATGGTCAGGCCGTAGGTTGCTGGGTCGAGCTCGGCGTGCATCTTCGGCTCTTTGACTTGGAGCGGGTCGAGATCGGCGATCAGGTGGCCACGGACCCGATACATGTTGATCAGTTGGTTGACCTTGGCTTGCTTCTCAAGCAGGGATCCCTCACGGTCGACGGGATTGATGTCTCGACGCCATTTGACCGCCTCATAGGGAACTTCCAGCGCCTGGAAGACCTTGACGTAGAAGTCGTTGCTGCCGAGTAGCAGATCATGAACCTTGCGCAGGAACATCCCCGACTCAGCACCCTGGATGATCCGATGATCGTAGGTGGAGGTGATTGTGACGACTTTCGAAAGCCCGAGATCAGCCAACGTGGCAGGATCTGCGGCCTCGAAGCCAGTGGGGTAGGAGATCGAGCCGACACCGACGATGAGACCTTGGCCGGGCATCAACCTGGGAACGGACTGCATTGTGCCGATGGTCCCTGGATTGGTGAGGGTGACGGTTGTGCCGGCGAGGTCGTCCGGGCTGATCTCGTTGTTGCGGACCCGCCGGATCGTGTCTTCGTATCGTGTGGCGAACTCTCGGAAGCTCAGAGTGTCTGCTTCTTTGATGCAGGGGACCATGAGTGTGCGAGAGCCGTCTGATTTGGGAACGTCGACTGCGATACCGAGAGCCACATGCGGGTTGTGCACCAGTGTCGGTTCGCCTTTGGCACCATGGGTGAACGAGTTGTTCATGACCGGCATTTCGTCGGCGATTGCTCGCACCACTGCGTATCCGATCAAGTGGGTGAACGAGATCTTGTCGGACATTTTGCGTCCGAGGTAGCCGTTGATGATTTTGCGATTGACTTCCAAGAGCTTCGCTGGGATCTCCCGGAAGCTCGTTGCGGTTGGCACATCAAGCGACGCTTCCATGTTGGCCACGATGCGGGCCCCGCTTCCCCTGATCACTGTGTTTGCGGTGCTTGCGCCGGGCGTAGCCGGAGCCGCGGGAGTGGGTCGCGGGGGTGAGGCTTTGTTTGCGCCGGGCGTAGCCGGAGCCGCGGTTGCTGTGTGCGGGGGTGTGGCCGGAGCCGCTGGAGTGGGTCGCGGGGGTGTGGCTGTGTTTGCGCCGGGTGTGGCCGGAGCCGCGGTTGTGGGTCGCGGGGGTGTGGCTGGAGCCGCTGGAGCTGGTCGGGGAGGGGTGGGGGTGGGGGTAACGTCGCTCGCGGTGGTGTCGATGAGGGGCTTGGCTTGTGGGGTCGATGCTGTTCGAGTTCCGTTCTCATCGTCGAAAATGACCCGCCATTCGTGATCCACCGAAGCGGGATCAGCGTTCCAGCGCGCTCGCATTTCATCGATAAGCCAGTCGTTGGGGCCGTGCTGGGAGGATGCGTCGGTTGTCGTCACGTCGCTATTGTAGGCGAGCGTTTGTTGGCGTATCAGAAAGACGTCGAAACGGGATCCGGCTTTTCTGGATACGTCTTGATGGCGCACTAGGATCCCGGAGGTGCGGATCGCCACCTGGAACGTGAACTCCCTGAAAGCTCGACTCGGGCGGGTGGAGCGCTGGCTCGAGATGTTTGAACCAGACGTGCTGTGTCTGCAAGAAACGAAGCTGGCAGACGATGCGTTTCCGGCTATGACCTTTGAAGCACTCGGCTACGACAGTTTCCATCACGGCGAAGGGCGCTGGAACGGAGTCGCGATCCTGTCGCGAATGGAAATAGAAGATCCGATTGCCGGCTTCGGCGACGGCCAACAACCAGACGTCGATGCGCGTATCGCTTGGGCGACCTGCGGCGGTGTCCGAGTGGCCTCCTGCTATGTGCCCAACGGCCGGGCGCTCGACCACGACCATTACCAGTACAAGCTTGCGTGGCTCGACCGACTAGTAGGTGATCTCGACGGTCAGTGCGTCCCAGGCGACGACATCGTCGTCTGCGGTGACTTCAATATTGCCCCCGAAGATCGAGATGTCTATGACCCAGCCAAGTTCGTTACGCAAACCCATACCAGCGAACCGGAGCGTGCGAGGATAGCGGCGCTCCAACAATGGGGTCTCGTAGACGTGTTTCGCGAGCACCACAACGATGATCGCCTCTACTCATGGTGGGACTACCGCGGCGGTAGCTTCCACAAGAAGATGGGTATGCGCATCGACTTGTTGATGACCTCGCGCTCTATGGCCGACACAACGGAGGTGGCCTTGGTTGACCGAAATGAACGCAAGGGCCCCAAAGACGATCCCCCGAGCGACCACGCGCCCGTACTGATCGACGGAAATCGCTAGTCAGATGTTGATTCCGCTCGACGAGCATCAACTTCTTGTGTTTTGGACGCAGCTACTGGTCTTGGTTTCAGTCGCCCGCTTGTTCGGCGGCCTCATGCGCCGCATCAACCTCCCCTCGGTGATCGGGCAACTAGCTGCGGGAATCATCGTCGGCCCTTCAATTTTCGGGCGTGTCTGGCCCGCAGGCTTCGAGTGGTTTCTTCCCGAAGAAGCGATTTCCTCGGGCGCTCTGCTGGCAGTCAGTTGGCTGGGCGTGGCCCTTTTGTTGGTCACCGCGGGTTTCGAGACCGATCTTGGGTTGATCAGAAGCCTGGGGCGCGCCGCGGCGTTGGTGACCGGGTTCAGCCTGGTGGTGCCTCTACTCGGTGGTCTGCTGGTTGGTTTCGCACTGCCAGACACTTTCGTGGGCGTCGATAGCGACCGCAGCGTTTTCGCCTTATTCGTGGCCGCGGCATTGTCGGTCTCGGCTCTGGCAGTAATCGCCAAGATTCTCTCCGAACTCGGTCTGATGCGGCGCGACTTCGGACAGATCACGGTCGCCGCTGGTATGGCCAACGACGTCATTGGATGGGTGATGTTGGCGATCTTTGCCAGCTTTGCTGCTTCCGGCACGGTCTCGGTCCGAGTGGTGCTCGAAACGGTTCTCGGTTTGGCTGCGTTCTTGGCGCTGGCCATGACGGTCGGTCAGCGGCTGGTTGACAGGGCGTTGCGATGGGTGCGACGAGATGGAGCCAACATCGCCGGGGCAATGACCGTGGTGGTAGTCACCATGCTCGTCTATGGAGTTGCCACCCAGGCTTTGGGTATCGAAGCTGTGTTGGGTGCTTTCGTGGCCGGGGTTGTGCTACACCGCTCACGGTTCGGCCAACCCGAGGTGCTGCATCACATCGAATCGCTCACAACGAGTCTCCTCGCCCCGATCTTCTTCGCTACCGCAGGAATGCGTGTTGATCTCGGACTCCTCGATTCTGAGGCGCTCAGGTGGGTGGGCATAGTGCTTGCCGTAGCCATCGGTGCAAAGTTCGCCGGAGCGTTCGTCGGGGCTCGTTTAGCCGGCCAGAGCCCACGGGCCGCGGTGGCGCTGGGCGCCGGTCTCAACGCCCGTGGAGCCCTTGAGATCGTCATCGCTTCGGTCGGGCTTTCGCTCGGTGTGTTCAGCGAGACGGCGTACACAGTGATCGTCATCGTGCCCGTGGTTACTTCGGTGTTCGCTGCTGTGTCGCTGCGCATCGTGGTACGTGGCTGGAGGGGTTCCCCCGACGAGCAGGAACGCCTGGATCGTGAGGAGGCGCTCAGCCGGAACCTGGTTGTGAAATCGTCTCGGATTCTGTTGCCGTCTCGGGGCGGGCCAGCCTCGATATCAGCGGCGCAACTCGTACAATTCGCCTGGCCGAAAGAGGCTCCCACCACGCTGGTTTCGGTTGTGGACGGAGGCGACCGACCGGACGTTTCGGTGCTGGAAGCCGTGCTCAACGAACGGGCAGTCGACCACCGATCGGTGAGCGGCAGCAATGCTGCAGCACAGATCACCGCGGAGTCTCGCTTGGGTTATGGAGTGATTGCGGTCGGTGTGGCGACACGTCACGAGGGTCAGCTGTATTCGCCAATGGTTGATGAAATCTTGCTGAACGCGACGATCCCAGTGGTGATCGTGCGCCGAGCTCGTGGGCTTGAACGTCCTTTGCCCGCTGCGTTCAGCCGGGTAGTCGTCCCGGTCACAGGTACTCGCTCTTCAAGCGCGGCTCAAGAAGTGGCGTTCAGCATCGCAGCTCAGCTAGGTACCGAGGTGCTCCTCACGCATGTGCTCCACCGCAAGACGTTCGTTCCGCGCATGTTGAAACGCCGCTCTGCTGAAGCAGACCCGAGCGAAGTGATCGCCAAAGAACTGATGGACATTGCCACGCTCCGGGCTGTCGAAGCCGGGATCTGGCCTCGAACCTTGATTCCTAGCTCTGCAACTGTGCCGTCGGCGCTGGTAGGCGTTGCTAAAGATGAAGACTGTGATCTCGTGGTTCTCGGCGCTCAGTTGCGCAACGTTGATGGTCGCCCGTTCTTGGGCCACACCGTCGAGACGGTTCTTGAGCAGTGTGATGCCAACGTCGTAGTAGTCGCCCTCCCACGCCGCACCTAGGTGGGTGTCTCAAGCTTCACGCCGGCGAACCGTGAGAAGTCGCGGTCAAATGAGACGATCTGGCAGTGGAATTCGAGCGCGAGGGCTGCCAAGTGGGCATCGTTGACCAGGTTGCCGCCCGTTCCCAGTGGTTCGAGCAGTTCGCGGACAATACCCAGATGCCGGGCTGTGGGCTCCACGAGAGTGGCCGATGGTTGGGCCAGCCACTCCTCTACCCGCCCGATAGCTTCCGTCGGCGACAGCGGGTTGGCGAACAGGTTCCGCTTGGTGGACAACCGCAAGAAGGCGAGGAGCGCGATCCATGCGAATGCAACCGTTGCCTCTCCCGAGAGTGCGCCGTCAAGCCACCTCCGCGATTCGCAGTGACGGGGCGCGTCTTCGTTGACTGCGTAGAGCAGCACATTGGCGTCCACCAACTTCACGATCCAGTTTCCATCCTGCGAATTATTTCGTCGTCTTCGAGTTCGCCCGCAAGTGCCAGTGCTTTGTCGAGGTTGACCACTGGAACTCCCATCGATGCGGTTCGGGTCTGGAACTCGCGTGGTGGCGCCGTGTCGAAATGCCCTTCTCGGACGAGATCGTTCAATGCTTGTTTGAACGAGACTCGCCGCTGATTCATCCGATTGCGGATGATCTGCTCAGTATCGTCTTCAAGGGTCACCGTGGTTCGCATGGTGGCACTATAGCACCAATAATTTTGATGCTTTGCTATCAACAAGGGAGTGGAGACGGTAGAGCACGTTGGATTGGGCGTAGCCGGAGCCGTGTCAGTGGTCCGCCGGATGGATGATTTCTAGAAGCGGTGGGCCGAAGCGGTGGGCCATGTTGGGGCCGATGATGGTGGCGAGTTCTGAGATCGTCGACGGTTCCAGTTCGGCGATGCTGCGCAGAATGCTGTCGCTCAGTACTGCGGCAGGCGTGATCCTGGCGTTTCGAGCGGTAGCGGTTCGCCACCATTGTAGGTCGGTGACCAGTTCGCTGGTGCGGTCGCCGGGTTGTTCGTGGTATGGCGGTTCATTCAAGCGTTGGAGCAGCTCTAATGCTTCGCTGGGTGGCTCCGTGGGGGGTTGATCCGCGGGGCGATCGCTGGCGAAGGCCCCCAACCAGGGAGAGGGGGCTCGCTCGACAAGCTTGCTTCTGACCTGGCGGCTTGTACACCACATGACGTGAAGCTCCTGGCGGGCCCTGGTGGTTGCAACATAGAGCAAGCGTTGTTCTTCTTGGCGCGCGGCCGCAGAGCGAGCAAAGGCCACTGGTACCAACCCGTCTTCGAGACCGACCAGATGAACGATCGGCCACTCAAGCCCCTTGGCCGCGTGGAACGTGCAGAGTTCGACAGCATCGACAGACGCTCCAACACGATCATCGCTGCGCAACGACGCCACGAAATCAGCAACGGTCGCGCTGGGTTCAAGCACAAGATGGTCCCGTGCCAGACCGATGAATGTCTCGACCATGGCGAGGGGTTCGGTGTCGAGACTGCTGTCCTGTTGGCGCATTTGCTCGTCGGCCAAGACCGTGGAAAGCGCAGCATCGTTGGGCCAGCGCCTCAACAAATCGACGATCTCAGGGCGTCGCAACACGCCAGTGTCACGACTCCGAGTTGGCACTCCCGAAGCCTTCAGCGCTGCTTGCAGAATCGGGAGTTGTGCGTTGGTGCGAGCCAGCACTGCCTGCTCCCGCCAAGATGCACCGACCTGGCGCCGCGCACGCACAGCTTGAGCCAACGCCGAGCCTTCGTTGTCACCGGTAGTCGCGGTCACCGTGGGTGCGTCGCCGGCAACCCGAACGGCGGGCTGGGGTTCTCTATCCAGCACCTGGGCGGCAGCGCTGAGCACTTCCGGGGTCGAACGAAAGTTGGTCTGTAGATTCACCACGGCGACACCGGGAAAGTGCTGATCGACTTGGCGGATGAAGTCGGGGTCGGCGCCGTTCCATCCATAGATGGCCTGATCTGGATCACCCACTAGAGCAAGCGACGACTCCGAGCCGATCCACGCCTGCAAGACCGCGAACTGAAGAGGATTGACGTCTTGGAACTCATCAACGAAAAAGTGTTGGTAGTACCAACGCTGAGCGTCGGCGAAAGCCTGTTCCTGGGTCAATACGGCATGGCAGAGAGCCAGAACATCGTCGAAGTCGATGAGTCGGCGTGTTCGCTTGGCCTTTTGGTAGGCGGCGTAAGCCGATGCGGTGAAATCGGCGCTTTGCGGCGGTCGTCGGCGGGCCCGCGTCGCTTCATCGGCGTAGCGCTCCGGTGTGGTCAGCCGAGCTCGAGCCCAACCGATCTCAGTGTTGAGAGCGGCGATGGTTACCTGGTCAAGGTCCGGTTTTGACTTGGCCAGGAAGGAATAACGGCTTGTCAGGAGCTTCATATGGGGTCGGTCGCAGTGATCCCAGTAGCGCCGCAGCAATGCCAAAGCCGCCGAGTGAAAGGTGCCGGCCGCGACGTCCTCCCGCATCCCCAACCTCCGCAGCCTCGAACGCAACTCAGACGCGGCCCGCCGAGTAAAGGTGAGCACCAGGACGCGGCGAGGGTCAATGTTGCCCTCCGCTGACTGCCAGGCCACTCGCCGCGTGAGTACTCGGGTCTTGCCGGACCCGGCACCAGCGATAATGCAAAGCGGTGATGCGGCGGTACTCACCGCGTCGCGTTGCTCTGAGCTCAGCGCTGTGAGTAGCTCCTCGGCGCGGCCCTCAGGGCGATCAGCAGCGATCATGCCCGCACCTTACCGAGTCGATCATTAGCCTCTGGTAGGTGGAACCGGTTAACCCCGTACGTTTCGAGCGGTTGGTGGCTGAAGTAATCGACGCGCTTCCGTCAGAGCTGGGCGCAATGATGGAAAATGTTGCGGTCGTGGTCGAAGATCAGCACCCCACAGAGGACCTTCTCGGCCTGTACGAGGGAATACCCCTCACTGAGCGGGAGACCTATGGCGCCTTCGAGATGCCCGACAAGATAAGCGTCTACCGGCTCCCGTTATGCGAGATGTGCCAAGACGAGACCGAACTGGCCTCCGAGATCGAAATCACTGTGATCCACGAAATCGCCCATCACTTCGGCATCGACGATGACTCGTTGCATGCTATGGGCTGGGGTTGAGGCGCGGGTTGGGGTTGAGGCGCGGGTTGGGGTTGAGGCGAGCGACGCGGCTCGGGTCGATTCTCAAGCGGACACGGTCACCCGCTCCAAGGGCTTCGCCAACGCGAAAGCGGAGTTCACCCAAAGCAGTGTCAACTGACAGGTCGTAATAATCGCCCCTGAAACGTGAAGCGATGACGATTCCCTCCAACTCGCCGTCAGCAGCGACCGTCGCGGCGTCACGGCGAATCACCTCTAGTTGCGAACCACGGGTCACGATATTGCGATGGCCCAGGAACTCAGCGACCGTGATGGTACGCGGATCGGCCCAAACCTCACCGGGAGGTCCAACCCGCAAGATGCGCCCGCTTTCCATCACCACGAGACGGTCGGCAAGGCTGAAAGCCTCGTCGTGATCATGGGTCACATGAATCGCGGTAGTGCCCGCTTCAGACAGAACTTGAGGCAACTCGTCGGTCAAGCGGTCACGCAAACTCCGATCAAGCGAACCGAATGGCTCGTCAAGCAGCAGCAGCGACGGATTTGGTGCCAAAGACCTCGCCAAAGCCACCCGCTGTGCCTCTCCTCCCGACAAAGTCGCCACATCTCGAGACTCGAAACCAGCGAGTCCCACCAACACCAGCAACTCACTGACCCGATGCGCCCTCTGTGCCGGCGCCAAGCCGGCCATTCGCAGCCCAAACTCAACGTTGCCCGCCACATCATGATGCGGAAACAACGTGTGTTGCTGGAACATCAGTCCGATGCTCCGTTGATGCGGCAAAAGTGGGGCCGCATCGGTGCCGTCGATCAACACCCGGCCCGAGTCCGGGGTTTGAAGGCCGGCAGTCACCCGCAACATCGTCGACTTGCCGCAACCGCTGGGACCGAGGATTACGATTAGTTCGCCGCTTGAGATTTCAAGTGAAGCGTTGTCGACAGCCAGCACTTCGGCGAAACGCACCGATACCGAATCCAGTTCCCAGATCACAAGAAGTCCTGTTCAGTTCCACGAGCCGCTTCAATCGCCACCACTGACAAAGCCACGATGGCCATCAGCACAACCGCCAGCGCCATCGCTTGACCCCGCAACAACTCGCCGGGAGTGGAAAGCAGTCGGAACAGCGCCAAGGGCGCCGTCAGAGTCTCGGGACGGCGAGGCAGGAACGAAGTCGCCCCGAACTCACCAAGCGACACCGCGAAGGCGAAACCAGCTCCAACCAGCATCCCCCGGCCGGCGATCGGCAGATCAACCAGGCGTCGCACCCGCCCCGGCGATGCCCCCAACACAGCCGCTGCCTCGCGGATCTGCGGATCGATCCTGCGCAGCACGGGAACCATGGTCCGTACCACAAAAGGCGTTCCAACAAGTGCGTGGGCAATCGGGATGATCCACCAAGAGGTCCGCAGATCAAGTGGTGGTTCGTCGAGCGCGATGAGAATCCCGAACCCGATCGTCACTGCTGAAGTACCGAGCGGAAGGGTCAGACCCAGGTCGAAAATACGGCGGAGACTCAAGCGCCCATGCACCACCACGAACGCGGTCAACGTGCCGACCGTCAACGCCATCGCGGTGGCCGCGGTCGCGAAGACTAAAGAAGTGCTCAACGCTGTCGCTGCCGAAGCCGGAAGCTGGGGAACGCGTTCGGTGAGTGCTCGATAGTGATCGAACCCGTAGCTGTCACCCACGGCTAACGAGCGTTCGACGAGGATCGCGATCGGAGAGCCGAGCAGGACTGCCATCATCGCCAAGTTGGCCCAGGTGAAGACCCGTCGCATTGGCTTTGGCGGACGGTGTACAACTCCCGTCGGTGCAGGTCGACGGCGCTCAAGTCGAGTAGCCACCGCGATCAAAGCCAACACCGCGAAGAGTTGCAGCAGCGCCAGAGCCGCTGCGGCACGCAGGTCGCTACGGGTAACGGCTTGGCGATAGATCTCCGTTTCCAGAGTCGCCCGACGTGGCCCTCCGAGCAGCAGAATCACTCCGAAGGAAGTAAACGAAAAGAGGAAGACAATCGCCGAAGCCGAAGCGATAGCCGGCCGCAACCTAGGCAGAGTCACGGCCCGAAACGTTTGGATCGGCCCGGCACCCAACACTCGGGCCTGCTCCTCAAGATGGTGGTCTAGACCGCTCCAAAACGATCCGACGATGCGCACAACCACCGCATAGTTGAAGAACACATGAGCGAGCAGGATTGCCCACACCGTATGCCGCAGACGAAAGTCCCCCTGATCGAGTCCAAACCGAGAAAAGACCCCTTCGAAGGCACCGGCGACCACCACCGTCGGAAGCACGAAAGGCACGGTAACCAGCCCCCGGATCCAGTGGCGGTGTCGGCCCCTGAGTCGTGAAACGAGTGCCGCCGCTGGAAGGGCGACCAGCAGCGTGATCGCCGTCGACGCCAGCGCCTGCCAGACGGTGAACCACACGACACCACGGGTCCGCGATGAAGCGAACAGATCCGACATCGGCCCGAGTCCCTCCGCGCCGAGGCCGCGCCACAGGATCGCCCCGACCGGATAGACAAAGAACACCGCCAAGAAAACTGCGGGCACCCCGACCGCAACCCAGCGGACCGCAAATCCCCCTATCCGAGAACGATTTCGACCCACCGGTCTGTCCATTCATTGCGGTGAGCCTCGATATCGGCGGGATCGACAAACAACGGATCATTGGCGATCTGTGCGTGATCGACGAAGGTCTGCGGCAGCGTGGCGCTGTTGGCCACTGGGAACACAAACATGTTGAGCGGCACATCGTCTTGGAAAGTAGGTGTGAGCATGAAGTCGATCAACGCCTGAGCTTCGGCAGGGTGATCGGTACCGGCGAGCACCCCGGCGAACTCAATCTGGCGGAAACACGAATCAAGAAGCACTTGGGTTGGAGGGGTGTCGATGGGCGAACTTGCATAGATCACCTCTGCCGGTGGGCTGGAGGCGTAGGAGACAACCATCGAGCGCTCGCCTCCACCGGAGATGAACTCTCCGTAGTAGGCGTCTTCCCAACCTGCTGTAACCGCAACACCGTTGTCCACAAGATCGGCCCAGTACTGTTCCCAATCGTCGGTTCCAGCGATCGTGGCCAATAGGAATGCCAGGCCCGGCGACGAGGTCTCGGGATTCTGCACCACGAGTTGACCGGCGAATTCTGGTGATGCCAGGTCCTCAAGGGTTGTGGGCGGGTCGGCGGGCAGCGCATCGGTCCAATAGTTGATGCAGACATCGCCGAAATCGATCGGAGTAACCCGGTGCTGGGGATCCAGTTTGAATTCGTCGGGTACGTCGGCGAGGTTGGGTGACTCGTAAGGCTCAAACAAGTCGGCGTTCAGTGCACGTGCCAAGAAGGTGTTGTCGACGCCGAACATCACGTCACCGAGTGGATTGCCGGCCGTGAGGATTGCCTCGCTTACCATCGTGCCCGTGTCGCCGGCTTGCAGGAGCGTTACCTCAATGCCTGTCTGCGCGGTAAAACCCAGCAGCGTTTCGTCGGAAAGAGCGAACGAGTCGTGGGTGAGCAGGGTGATGCTCGAAGGGTCCGTGGAGGGTTCGTTGCCAACGGTTGTGGCATCTGCTGAAGTCGCGGCGCTGTCGTCTGTGGCTTCGCCGGCGTCCGTTGGGGAGTCGGCATCGCCATCGTCGTCATTTCCGCAGGCTGTGGCTATTACGCCGGCCACGGCAATGAGGCCGATGACCCTGGCAATCAGGCTTACGGGAAAGTTTGGTCGAGTCATGGTTTCCTCCGCTGGCATTACCCAGATCAGGTTCTTGCGGGTCGCCGACGCGGATGGTCGACCTCTCAGCCCGGCTGCCCCGAGCTCCCCGGATTCGTATGCGCGGCCAAGTCTAGGTCTTTGCCGGGAAAGATGTGTGGCTAGCGCCGAACGCTCGCCGCGGTCGGGCATGCTGTCAGCCATGCCACGAGCGAGCAACGGTTCCATTGAAGTCGAGTACGAGACTTTTGGATCGCGCCACGATCCGGCGTTGATCTGCATACCGGGTCTTGGCAGCCAACTACTGTCGTACCCCGTTGAGTTGTGTCAAGCGTTCGTCGACCGCGGATTCTTGGTGATCAGAATGGACAACCGCGATGCCGGGTTGTCGTCGATGAGCAGCGATGACGACAGCTACACGCTCAACGATATGGCTGACGATGTGGTTGCTGTCCTGAACCACGCCGAAGTACAAGAGGCGGTGGTCTTGGGAGTGTCGATGGGTGGAATGATTGCCCAAGTCACCGCGATTCGACATCCGGAGCGCACCCGAGCGCTGGTGTCGATCATGTCGACTACCGGTGAGCCTGACGTCGGCAACCCCACGCTTGACGCTTGGGACGTTCTCACCGCGCCCCCCGAAGACTCGATTGAGGCCCAAATCGAAGCTGATGTGAAAGCCAGCCGAATCTGGTCCAACCCAGAATGGTTCGACCCCGACACCCTGAGGTCCAACTTGGCAGCGGGATATCAGCGGGCATGGAACCCCGGCGCGGCTCAACGGCAGATCAACGCCATCATGCGCAGCGGTGATCGCGTCGCCGGTCTGTCTGCGTCAACCGTGCCGGCACTCGTTGTTCATGGCGGTTCAGACACGCTGATCGATCCGTCGGGAGGCATACGAACAGCGGAACTGATCGGTGATTCTCGTTATTTGCTGATTGAAGAGATGTCACACGATTTTGTGCCGCAAGCATGGCCGGCGGTGGTTGAAGCGGTCACCGCGCTCGCGGCCCGCACCTTTGGCTAGGTCCGTTAGCTGAAGTCCGCGACTCGGGTAGGGTCCGGGTCAGCACAAGACACAGGAGAACAATCGATGGGTCCGCTGAAGGGCGTGAAAATTGTTGAGATTGCGGGAATCGGGCCGGGTCCGTTCTGCGCCATGATGCTGGCCGACATGGGAGCTGATGTGATCCGGGTTGACCGGGCAGACCGAGTGCGCGGCGGAGACTCGAACTTGCCCCCTGCTGATGTCATGAACCGTGGGCGCCGCTCAATCGGGGTTGACCTCAAGTCCGCCGAAGGTATCGAAGTCGTGATGCGCCTGGTTGAGTCCAGTGACGGCCTAGTCGAGGGGTTCCGACCGGGTGTGGCCGAACGGCTCGGTATCGGTCCCGACGAGTGCTTCGTTCGTAATCCCGCCCTGGTCTACGGTCGAATGACGGGCTGGGGTCAAAACGGCCCCTACGCATCGGCGGCGGGCCACGACATCAACTATGTGGCGTTGTCGGGCACCTTGGATGCCATAGGCCGAGTCGATTCTGGTCCCGTGCCCCCGCTCAATCTCATCGGTGACTTCGGAGGCGGAGGCATGTATCTGGCCTTTGGTATGGTCTGCGCGATTCTTGAAGCCAGAACCTCTCAGAAGGGGCAAGTTGTTGATGCCGCGATGGTCGATGGGGCGGCGTCGTTGGCCACCTTCTTCTATGGGCTGCGGGCGATGGGCATTTGGGACGACCAACGCGGAACCAACATGCTCGACACTGGATCGCACTACTACGACGTTTATGAGTGCGCCGACGGCAAATATGTCTCCATCGGTTCGATCGAGCGTCAGTTCTACGCTGAACTCAGAGAGAAACTCGAACTTGATGATGATAAATGGGACGCCCAAAACGACAAACGTCAATGGGCTGACCGCAAGTCCGACCTCGCTGCGATTTTCAAAACCCGGACTCGCGACGAATGGACTGAACTGATCGAAGGCTCCGATGTGTGTTTTGCTCCAGTGCTGTCTATGACCGAAGCGCCTCACCATTCCCACAATCTTCAGCGAGGCACGTTCACCGAAGTGGCTGGCGTAGTTCAGCCTCGCCCGGCCCCCCGGTTCAGCCGTACGGACGGAGAAATCATGCGACCACCGCCTCACGCCGGTCAACACAGCGACGAACTGCTCGCGGAGTGCGGATTCAGTCTCGACGAGGTCGCAACGCTGCGTTCGGCGGGTGCCGTTGCCTGAATTCTCGTGATCCACGACCTCCATGAGATCGGCGGCTGGTTGCTCATCACAGCCAACGGCGCAGTGGGGATCTGGGCTCTGCTGGCCCATCGCTATGAGCGATTCCGTGGCCGGGCAGGATGGATCGCGATCGGCATCGCGCAAGCGATCGTCGTAGCCCAGACCCTGGCTGGGGTTGCAATCCAGGTTGAGAGCGACGGTATAGGCGGGCAGCATCAGCTGTACGGATTCGCGGCGTTCGTTTCGGTTGGGATCATCTTCGCTTACCGCAACGAGATGCGCGACCGCCCGTATCTGTTGTATGGACTCGGCAGCTTGTGGCTGATGGGCCTGGGGATTCGAGCGATCGTGTTGGTGTGATCGGGATTTGACTGTGATCAGATCTTGACAATGGGACACAGCAAGGTGCGCTCGACTCCAGCGATTCCTTGCACGGCGTGTACCACGATCTGGCCCAGATCGTCCATTGAGGTTGCTTCTGCCCGCGCGATCACATCGTAGGGACCCATCGCCACCTCGGCAGAAACAATCTCGTCGAGTTCCGCGGTGGCGTGAGCCACATCGACTGCGGTGCCAACACTGGCTTGGATCAAGATGTAGGCGCTTACAGGCATCAGGCCTCCTAATTCGTCGTTTCGCTAGTCAGTTTCGCTGGTGAGGTCGCTGGCCGGCCCAGTATCAATTTCTCCGATAATTGTAATCGTTGAATGATGTCGGCCCGACTGCTTTCTCGCCTAGCGATTTAGTTAGGGTAATCGCCAGATACGGGCTGCTCAACTGACTCGCCCAGTTATGGGCCCGGTCAAGAGGGGGAATCCCTGAGTGAGCACTGCCGCGGAAGCAGCCATCCAACTTGAACGGACCTTGGGTTTGTCTGGTCCTGAACTTCGTTTCGGGATGTCACAAGACGAGTTGTTCCACGAAGCCATCGCCAATGATCGTGGAAGGATTTCCCTCGACGGTCCGAGTGATGCCCAAAAGGCATATGCGACCGCATTGGGAGTGGAAGGCCCGCTCGTCTTCTACACCGATCCGGCTTGCACTGGCCGACCAGTGAACGACACCTTCTGCGTGGACCGAGCCAGTGTCACGGACTTGATCTGGTGGAAGAAAGGGTTCGCTAAGTTCGACCCGGACGCCTTCGACGCTCTGCTGCCCCGTGTCATCGGACATCTCAACGCCAGGGGCCGACACTTGTACGTGACGGACCTGTTTTGTGGTTCGGACCTTCAGTTCAGCGAACCATGCAGGTTCGTCGGGGAATACGCCTCCCACGCCTACTTCTGCAACATCATGTTGCCCGACCACGTTCGCGACGACAGTGATCGCGCCGAGCATGGCTGGACTGTGCTCAACGTGCCGTCATACGTGTGTGACCCCGAGCGCGACGGAACTCGTAGCGAACTTGCGGTGATCATCGACATCGAACGCGAGATCGCGCTCGTCCTTGGTGCGGCCGACTACTGCGGAATCAACAAAAAAGCGATGTTCACGATCATGAATTTCGTGCTTCCGGCCAAGGGCCAGCTCTCAATGCACTCTTCAGCCAACGTTGGCGACCAAGGAGACACGGCGCTGCTGTTCGGACTCTCGGGCACGGGAAAGACCACGCTGTCAGCCGATCCCGATCGTGAACTGATCGGCGACGACGAGCATGTGTGGACCGATAGCGGCATCTCGAACCTGGAGCACGGGTGCTACGCCAAACTCATCAATCTGGACAAGACAGCGGAGCCTGTGATCGCCGCGGCGCTGTCTATGAAGGGAACGCTGATAGAGAACGTGCCGCAACTTTTCGGTAAGTCACTCGCCGATACTGACCCCCAGGAGTTGGACCTCGCCGATGGGGCGATCACCGAGAACACCCGCTTCGCCTATCCGCTGAGCGCCAACCCCAATGTCGCCAACGGGGCGAGTGGGCCGCACCCTGAATCGATCGTCCTGCTCACCGCGGATGCCTTCGGTGTGCTCCCACCGGTCTCCATTCTCGACCCCGACGAGGCGATGTACCACTTCGTGATGGGTTTCACCTCAAAATTGGCGGGAACCGAAGTGGGAGTCACAGAACCGGTTCCTTCTTTTTCGGGCTGCTTCGGTGCCGCTTTCATGTCGCAGAAGCCCTCCGTTTACGCGGAGTTGTTGGCTCAACGGATGGCGGCCCACAACTCGCGCTGCATCTTGTTGAACACCGGGTGGAGCGGTGGTCCTTATGGCACTGGAGAGCGGATGTCGCTGAAGGTGACGCGTCGACTGCTGAATGCTGCCCTGAAGGGCGAGTTCGACGACACTGAACTCGCGGTACAGCCGATCCTCGGACTGAAAACGCCAAAAAAGTGCGATGGCGTCGATGACACGATATTCAACCCACGCGACACCTGGACCGACCCCGAGGCATACGACGAAGCTGCCTTGAAGCTGCGCGAGATGTTTCGAACCAACTACGCGAATCAGCGATACGCCGAGTTGGGCATAGTCGAGGTGATGTAGTCCCGCCGGCCCTGCTTAGAGGTCGGGGGTTGCCATGTCGACCTCGGAACCAAGACGCAGAGCGGTTGCTCTGCCCGATTCGTCGAGATCGAACTGCACACGCTGGCCCTGTCGCAGCATGCGAAAAACCGAACCTTCCAGAGCGTCGTCGGCGAGATCAACGTCGGCGAGATCAGCTTCGTTGATCAAGACCCCGTCACCGGTGCCCGGGTCGAAATTCTTGATGACGCCCTGCATGGGAACAGAGCGTACCGAACAAGAGCGGGTTTGAACCTCGCGCGAGCTACTCGCGGGAGGTACCATCCGTCGTCGTGGCGCTCGACTCAATTGATGCAGCCTCTCTTCGTGGCATCGTCATCACTTTTCGCGACGCGTTGACCGACCATCGAGAGGCGATCAACAAGCTCAACGTCTATCCGGTTCCAGACGGTGACACCGGAACCAACATGTCGTTGACTCTGCGCTCGGTTGTTGAAGAACTCGACGACACCGGTGACGACATGGCTTCGGTGTGCAACGGCATCGCTCACGGCTCGCTGATGGGAGCCCGGGGAAACAGTGGTGTGATCTTGTCGCAAATCCTGCGCGGATTCTGTGGCGTAGTAGCTGAGCATGCCTCCATCGACGGTCGGCTTCTCGCAACAGGGTTGACCGCCGCGGCCAAGGGTGCCTACACCGCAGTTGGGAATCCAGTCGAAGGAACGATCCTCACGGTGATCAGGGAGTCCTCAAAAGCGGCCGCCGATGCTGCAACCCAAGGCACCGATCTCTGCGGAGTCCTTGAAGCGGCTCGCGATGAAGCGGCTGCGTCGCTTGAGCGAACCCCGACACTGTTGCAGGTTTTGGCTGACGCTGGTGTCGTAGACGCCGGTGGGGCCGGACTCCTGCTCCTGTATCACGCGGCGCTCCATGTTGTCGACGATCGGCCAATGCCCGAACCAGAGGCCACTTCACCCGCGGCTCCCCATCACCGACAGCTAGGTGCGGCGCGCGGTGAAGGCGGACCGTCGATCGCGGATCTCAGATACGAGGTCATGTTCTTGCTTGACGCTCCCGATCAGGAGATCGCCGGCTTCAAAGAGGCGTGGGCTCAAGTCGGCGACTCCATCGTCGTCGTCGGCGACGGGGGCATCTATAACTGCCACATCCACTGCGACGACGTAGGAGCGGCCATCGAATGCGGCATTGGGATTGGGCGCCCCCACAACATCAGGGTCACGGATCTGCTTGATGAGCTTGCAGAACTCGAAGAACGTGATTGGGTCGCCGCGGCTCTCGACAGCGACACATCGCAACGCGGTAATGGCGCAGCAAAAGGCCCAACGGTGCCCACCGCGGTTGTTGCCGTTGGCGCTGGGTCGGGTGTGGTTGCCATCTTGAAATCAATGGGAGTTCAGGCTGTTGTCGCTGGCGGACAGTCAATGAATCCGTCGACAGCGGAGTTGGTAGCAGCGGTCGAATCGGTCTCAGCGCGTGAAGTGATCATTCTTCCCAACAACCAAAACATCATCGCGGTGGCCCGACAAGTTTCAGAACAGACGAGCCGTACCGTGGAAGTTGTTGCCACGGCAAATGTCACAGAAGCGCTGGCAGGTCTTATGGCTTATGACCCTCAAGCGACCGCGTCTGTGAACGCGGCTTCGATGACCGAAGCGTTCAGCGCTGTGGTTTCGGGCGAAGTAACCAGAGCGGTGCGTGATGCGACGAGCGACGCAGGACCTATTGCGCAAGGAGATTGGCTAGGTATTTGCCAAGCGGGAATCCAAGCGGTGGACTCATCGATGGTTGCCGCCGCAACTGGGTTACTTGCCGCGATCGTCGACGAAGACCACGAGTTGCTTACCGTCATTACGGGTGAGGACGCCGACCATTACACAACCGCGATGATCGAGTCGTGGATCACCCGAAACCATCCCGACGTGGAGGTAGAGATACACCACGGCGGACAACCGCTCTACCCCTATTTCTTCGGGTTGGAGTAGACGCACATGCCGGCCGGTGACCCCCCGCTGATGTTGCGGGATCTCGCGGACATCAAAGTCAGACAGTTGCGTGGAGTCGGCGAACGAACCGCAGACCGACTTCTGGCCGTAGAGATCACAACGGTCCTTGACCTGATACAGCACTATCCGAGGCGTTATCTGGATCGCACCCGGCAAGCCCAGATCGGCGAGCTCCTCCCTGGTGACGAGGCAACTGTGCTGGGCACCGTGCGCAGTACATACAACCGCAAGCTGAGAGGGCGTCGAACGCTGACCAACGTTGTGATAGGCGACGGCACCGGCAAACTCACGCTTGTGTTCTTCAACCAGCGATGGCGCGAGAAACAGCTAACCGAGGGAATGGAAGTGCTGGTACACGGCAAGTTCGAACTCTTCCGAGGGACACGCCAGATGACCTCTCCCGTGGTCGATCTTCTTGGAAACCAGACCGGTCGGATCATCGGTGTGTATCCCCAGTCCGAGAAGGCCGGGTTGACGACATTGAAACTAGCCGAACTCATAGAGGAGGCTCTCAGCCGAAGCCGGGTGAGGGGCTTCAGCGATCCAGTTCCGCCTGAAGTGCTTGATCGGTTCGATTTTGTCGATCGCGAAACCGCGCTGCACGGCATTCACCACCCTTCCTCGATGGATGAGATGCAAGAAGCCCGCCGCCGACTCGTGTTTGACGAACTCTTTCGAGTGCAGTTGGAGTTGATTCGTCGCAAGAAGAGCATCGAACGCGAAACATCTGGAGTTGCCCACGACATGTCTGGCGAGCTCGTTGATCGGTTCCATGCGCGCTTGCCTTTCGCGCTCACTGAAGCGCAACAGCGTGTCAACGCCGAGATCGCCCGTGACCTCTCTGTCGAATATCCGATGCACCGCCTGCTGCAAGGCGACGTTGGTTCCGGCAAGACTCTGGTTGCGGTGACCGCGTTGCTGATCGCGGTTCAGGGCGGTTACCAGGGCGCCTTCATGGCTCCAACGGAGGTGCTTGCCGAACAGCACTATCTCGGCGTGAGCGACATGCTCGGTGATCTGTCGGTGCCGGATCCGACCTCGCTGATGGGTGACCGTCCGCTGCGAGTCGAATTGTTGACCAACAGCGTCGGAGCGTCGGTGCGCCGCAAGGTTCTCGCCGACCTGATCGTCGGCAAGGTCGACATCGTCATCGGAACCCACGCACTCATTCAGGAGACGGTCCAGTATCAATCACTGGGCATGGTGGTCATTGATGAACAGCATCGCTTCGGAGTCGAACAGAGGGCTGCGCTCAGGGATAAGGGCGAGTCGATAAGCGTGCCCGATGTGTTGGTGATGACTGCAACCCCGATCCCGCGCACCGCAGCAATGACCGTTTACGGCGACCTTGATGTCAGCGTGCTTGACGAGATGCCACCGGGCCGGTCCCCGAGCATCACTAGTTGGGCCGAAGGACCGATAGCCGAGAGCGCGGTGTGGGAAACGGTTCGAGCCGAGGTGGCGCAGGGCCGTCAGGCCTACGTTGTCTGCCCACTGATCGAGGAGTCCGCGGCAATCGAAGTGCGCAGCGTCGAAGACACCTATGTCGAACTGCAGGAGGGCGAGCTGTCGGGCCTGCGTGTGGGTCTGTTGCATGGGCGGGTGTCGCCGGCTGAGAAAGAAGCGACCATGGCCCACTTTCGGTCGGGATCGATCGACGTGCTGGTGGCGACCACAGTGATCGAAGTAGGCGTTGACGTGCCCAACGCCACCGTGATGGTCATTTTTGATGCCGACCGTTTCGGGATAGCTCAGCTACACCAACTCCGTGGGAGGGTCGGTCGTGGACAATATCAAGGACGTTGCTACCTGCTCGGCGATCCGGGCACCAAGGTCGGCAAAGCCCGCCTTGAAGCGCTTGTGGAGAGCACCGACGGGTTCGAGTTGGCAGAAATCGACCTCGAGTTGCGGGGAGAGGGAACGATAATGGGGGAGCGCCAGAAGGGCAGGAGCGACCTTCGCCTGGCCTCGTTGCGACGTGACAAGGAGTGGGTGAAACTTGCTCGCGAGGTAGCCACCGAGATCATTACCCAGGACCCGGAATTAACCGAACATCTCGAACTCAGCGAAGAGGTCGACTTCATGCTCGGCGACGACGAGGCTGAGTTCCTGATGAAAAGCTAACCAGTTCCTGGTGGCTCGAGATCGTCGACGGCCAACTCGATGTCCCAGCGGTCACCGCAGTCAGCACAACGATAAGCGACGATGTCTCCCGGCTCGAAACCCTCGTCGGGCGCATAGGAGAGGAGATGGCACCTGCCTCCGCAATCAACGCAGACAATGGTTTCGGGTGCACCCATGAGGTGACCGTATCTTGACGGGCCACACTGGTACACATGCGTGTCGTAGCCGGGTCGTTGGGAGGGCGGCGAATCAACGCCGGGGACTCTGACAACCTTCGCCCCACCGCAGACCGAGTACGCGAAGCAATGTTCAACTCTTTGTATTCGCTGGGTGCCATCACTGACGCGGTTGTGCTCGACTTGTTCGCGGGATCAGGTGCGCTCGGGATCGAAGCGTTGTCGCGTGGAGCGGCCCGAGTTATTTTCGTCGAGAATGACCGACGGGCATTAGCGGTCCTTCGTGAGAACCTTGTGTCTTTGGGATTGCAGCATCAGGCGACCGTGTTGCCTGCCGACGCAACGATGTTCCTCGCTCGCGCCGAGCCGTACGACCTCTTGTTGTTGGACCCCCCGTATTCGTTTGATTGCTGGCCAGAACTGCTCGCTCACCCAACAGATGCGGTAGTTGCTATCGAATCCGACCGTGAAATCGATCTGCCCAAATCGTGGGATACTCATCGGGTGCGCCGTTACGGAGGTACCGTGGTGACGCTCGCCTTTGCCCCCGCTGCTACGGAGAACCAAACCTCGTGACCCGTGTCCTCTATCCCGGTTCGTTTGATCCCGTCCACAACGGGCACATTGAGATCATCGAGACTGCGGCGGAGTTGTTCGACGAAGTTGTGGTCGCGACCATGGTCAACACCACCAAGGACGGCGTCTTCGATCTCAACGACCGTGAGGCCATGATTCGCGAGGCCACCGAACATCTGCCCAACGTCACGGTGCGGATGTTCGCGGGGCTGGTTGTCGACCTTGCTTCGGAGATGGAAGCCGACTTCATTCTGAAAGGTCTGCGGGCCGTCTCCGATTTCGAAAACGAGTTACAGATGGCTCAGATGAACAACGCCGCGTCGGGTATCCACACCCTGTTCATCCCATCGGCGTCAAGCAGTTCGTTCTTGGCATCGAAGTTCATCCGTGACTTCACCAGGTTTGGCGGTGATATATCTAAAATGGTTCCAACAAGCGTGGCTCGTCGATTAAGAGAGCGATACGTATGACCGACCAAAATACCGGAGACTCGCCCGCTGAGACCGCGCCTTTGGCGTACCGTCCTTTAGAGGCTGAAGAAATTCTGAACGCGGTGATTGATCTGATCGAGAGAGCTCGCCCGATGCCGATGTCGGCGTCTTCGATAATCAACAAGAACGAGGTATTGGAATTGTTGAACGCTGCGGTGCACAGCCTTCCCGAGGAGTTTCGAGCCGCTCGCTGGCTACTCAAGGAACGCGATGATTTTTTGGCTCGTGTTCAAGGAGAAGGCGATCTGTTGATTGCAAGGGCGCGCGATACCGCCCAGCGCATGGTGCAGCGAACTGAACTGGTGAAAGAGGCAAACGATCACGCTCGACGAGTCGTCTCGGAGGCGGAACAAGAAGCCAGGGATCTTCGTTTGAAAACTGAGGATTGGTGCGACCAAGAACTCGGTCGTCTGGAGGTTGTGCTTGAACGTATTTCTCGCTCAGTTGCATTCGGCAGGTCGCGTATGCAAGGCGCCACGCAATCCAATGAGTCGATTCCCGCACTTCCAACTCCGGAAAGGGACGAGTTTTTCGACCAGGATCGCGAGTGAAGCACGGCGCTCAATTTGTGGTGGAGACGGCTGGGCTTTTCAGTCGAGCCGAATCACGCCTTGTTCTGCGAACAGAAGCAGAGCTCGCCGATATGGAGTTGTCTGAGCATGGAATGCGCTCAACGGTCGTCGATGGTCGCCTGGTGCTAGATCTCGTTTTGGAGCGCACTGGTTCTGACCCCAACGCCGCCGGAGTGTCCGATCACGATTCTCAACGGACTGACACCGAGGGAGTCTTGGTTACCGGTACCGCCAGTGGACGCTGGTCTGTGCCCTGTCGACGCTGTCTAGAGCCGATGCAAGGGGATCTCCTAGCTGAGATTCAGGAACTGTTTGAGGTTCACCCAACCGAACCAGAGACATGGGCGATCCAAGAAGAAGGCATTGATCTCGGACCCATGCTGCGTGAGGTTGCTTTGATCTGCCTCCCGCTCGCTCCCCTTTGTCGTGCCGAATGCGAGGGTCCGGCGCCGGACCGATTCCCAACCGGTCCACCCGAAGACGATGACTCAAGAATTGATCCCCGTTGGTCGATCCTCGACGAGTTGACTTTCGACGGGTGATATCGATGCCTTAATCGATGGGTTCGCGGTGGTGTCGTCGCGGGGTGTCGATAACCTTTGTTGCTCGGGTCGGTCAACTTTCGGCCTGAGAGATTCCCCAAGAAACAGGTTCGCGATGGCCGTCCCAAAGAAAAAAACGTCGAAATCGAAGAGTCGGAGCAGGCGTGCTTCGGCTTGGCGCGTTCGAGCGTCGGCTCGCAGCGCTTGTCCGCGTTGTGACGCCACCAAACGCCCGCACCGGGCTTGCGGCAATTGTGGGTGGTACGGCGGCCGCCAAGCCATCGACGTCAGTTGATCAATGCTGCCCATTGCGGTTGACGCCATGGGTGGTGACAACGCCCCAACAGAAATCGTTGCCGGTGCTCGACGCGCCGCATCCGAAATGGGCATCCCGGTTGTATTGGTTGGAAGATCAGCGGACCTCACCGATACCGGAGGCTTGGAAGTAATTGAAGCCAGCGAAGTGATCGCTATGGATGCTGAACCGGGTTCAAGCGTTCGTCGTATGAGAGACTCGTCGTTGGTGCGTGCTGCTACGGCGGTTCGCGATGGTCGTGCCTCAGCGATGGTGTCCGCCGGAAACACGGGCGCCACCATGGCATCTGCGTTGCTGCGCATGGGGCGTATACGGGGGATTAATCGGCCGGCGATTGCCATACCTGTACCGGTGCCCCAGAGCACTCCCACGACTTTGCTTGATGCGGGGGCAAATGCGGAGTGTCGCCCCGAATGGCTCGTTGAGTTCGCCCAGATGGGCTGCGTTTACGCCCGTGATCGTTTCAGAATTGAACGTCCCAGAGTCGGGTTGCTGTCGATCGGTGAAGAAGCGGGCAAGGGCAACAAGTTTGTGAAGGAGTGTTTCGAACTACTCAACGAAAACAACTGGGCGAAGTCGAGCGGTGCCGAATGGATCGGCAACGTTGAAGGTCGCGACGTTATGACCGACGAAGTTGACGTGGTCGTCACCGACGGGTTCACCGGCAACGTGACTCTAAAGACACTGGAGGGCGCTATGTCGGCACTTCTCAGCCGACTGCTTACCGCGATCGATACTGACGATAAGACCCGACGAGCTGGTGAGATGTTGTCTGCTCCGCTCGATTCGATGCTCGCTGAGTTGCATCCTGACTCCACTGGTGGGGCGCTGTTGTTGGGCGTGAAGGGGGTGTGCGTCATTTCACACGGCTCCAGTTCGGCTGATGCCATGGCCAATGCCATCCGTATCGCCGCGGAGATGGTTGATGTCGGAATGGTCGATCATTTGTCCGCAGCGGTCCGCCAGCATTAACAAAATCTTAATATATTCAATAGTATCTCAATCCTAGATAGAGGAGTGGCCCGTGACTTCCGATAGCATCGGACCGTTCTGGTGACTAGGAGGGGTGCAGTTGCCCGCAGAAACGCATGTGGAACAGGCTCCCATGAGTCGTGAGGAGATCCTCGCTCTCGTCAGGGACCAGCTTGCCGACATTCTTGAGATTGAGCCGCTGTCGATCAACGAAGGCGATGCATTCGCTGGTGATCTCGACGCTGATTCGCTAGCTCTTATAGAACTTGTTGAAGCTCTCGAAGAGGAACTAGCTGAACGTTCAGCGGGTTTTCGAATCGAGGATGAAGATCTTGAGGATCTACGAACCGTTCGCGACGCCGTCGATTACGTCGCCGCAAAGCTGGGTTGAGGCGCTGAGCACTGCGTCCGCTGTCTGTGCTCGAGAACCGACTCGGGTATCGTTTCGACGAACCCGGTCAACTCGAGTTGGCGGTCACGCACCGTTCTTGGTGCGCCGAACATGATGGCGGACCTAGCAACGAACGACTCGAGTTTCTCGGTGACGCAGTCCTTGGCCTGGTTGTCGCAGATTTCCTTTACCAACGATTTCCCGACCTGCCCGAGGGGCAGATGGCAAAAACACGAGCCGCCGTCGTGAACGCCGCCACACTTACCGATCTGGCGGTGGACATTGAACTCGGCGGACACCTTCGCCTCGGAAAGGGAGAAGAGGGTTCTGGTGGACGCACCAAGGCGTCGATTGTCTCCGATGCGCTCGAAGCAATTATTGGTGCGGTCTACGTTGATGGTGGGCTTGAGTCAGCCCGCGAGTTCGTCCTAGCCCAGCTTGGTGACCGTATCGACGAGGCGGCTAGTCAACCTGGTGCGCGCGACTACAAGACGCTGTTGCAAGAATCCACCGTCCGCGACGGGCTGGCTTCACCGGAATACGACGTTACGCAGACGGGCCCTCACCACAACAGGCTGTTTCGAGCAGCGGTGAGGATCGGAGGCTACATCTGCGGAACTGGGGAAGGCACCACAATCAAGCAAGCTCAACGGCGAGCTGCCCGTGTTGCATGGGAAGCCCGCTCCGGTGAGGATGGAGCACTCGATGTTTGAGTTACCTGAAGTCGAAACGGTGCGCCGTGATCTCGAGCGAGACATCGTTGGGAAGAAAATAAAGAGCGCTGAGGCGATGAGCATGAAGGTGCTGAGGCGATATCGAACCCGCAATTCGTTCGTCTCTCGTCTGGTTGGGCACAAGATCACCGCAGTTCAGCGGCTTGGGTTGCACATCACAATCGGGTTCGACAATGAGTCCAACTTGGTTGTGGACTTGGGTTCAAGCGGATCGTTGCGTCGTACAGCCAACAAACAAGCGGTGGATCCGGACACCGAAGTGGTCATCACCTTCACACAGCATGGCCAGTTGCGTTTGCTCGACGCAAGGGGCACTTCTGAGATGTTCGTGGTCGATAACGACTCAATCGACGATGAACTCCCTGACCTCGAAGATCTCGGGCTTGACCCAGTCTCTGAGCCGGTCACTTGGACGACGTTCGGCCGGGGTCTGCTCCAGCGCCGGGTCAGGCTGAAGACTCTGCTCACTGATCCGTCGTTTGTCGTCGGGATCGGCGATATCTACGCCGATGAGATCTTGTTCCACGCGGGGCTTCGCCACAATCGCATGAGCGACTCCTTGACAAGCCAGGAGATCAGGCGGCTTCATCGTGCGCTGGTTGGAACCCTGCACGACGCCATCAAGCATCGTGGCACATCGATCCCCGAACGGGAGTTCATTGATCCTGTGGGCAACCCCGGTGAGTACGGTAGCCACCTGATGGTTTGGGGGCGCCATGGTGAACTCAGTGCCAGGTCCCGTTTACCGATACAGCGGGTCAAGTTCCGTGGCACCTGGACGTATTTCTGTCAAACACAGGTGTGAAGTCTCATCAACGTAATTTGGGCTGGTACATTTGAGTGCGATGTATCTGAAGAACCTCACGTTGAAGGGATTCAAGTCGTTCGCAGATACGACTTCGATTGATCTTGAGCCAGGCGTCACCGTAATCGTCGGTCCCAACGGCAGCGGAAAGTCAAATGTTGTGGACGCCATTGCCTGGGTGCTTGGATCACAGGCTCCAAATGCGCTGCGGTCGAGCAAGATGGACGACGTAATTTTCGCCGGGACCAGCGAAAAGCTTGCCTTGGGTCGAGCCGAAGTTTCCCTCACGATCGACAATCACTCAGGCACGCTGCCAATCGACTTCAACGAGGTGAGAATCAGTCGCACGCTATTTCGCAGCGGCGAATCCGAGTACGCAATCAATGGCGTCGGTTGTCGTCTTATCGATGTCGCAGAGTTGTTGAGCGACGGTGGAGTTGGACGGCAGCAACATGTGATCGTCTCGCAAGGACAAATTGACGCGGTCCTCACCTCTCGACCCCAGGATCGGCGAGCGATTATCGAAGAAGCCGCAGGTGTCTTGAAGTACCGCAAGCGCAAGGAACGCGCTGAACGTCGCCTGGCAACCTCGGACAGCGACCTCACAAGGGTGAAAGACATCATTCGGGAAGTCAGGCGTCAGTTGCGCCCGCTTGAGAAGCAGGCTGAAGCTGCCCGCCTCCATGGTGACCTCGTCGAAGAACTGGCGGCTCAGCGACTGCACATGGCGGGCAGACAGATCGCGGAGCTCCGCAACCAGTTGCAAGCCATCCAAGAACAACCGATCCACGCTCTGCAACAGTCTGCGAAGGCCCGACTGGCTGATCTCGACGAAGCTATCTCGGGTTGCGAGAGTCAGCTCTCAGACCGCTCCGAAGATGACCTCGGCGATACCTTGCGGCGACTCGAATCCATGCGGGAACGCGCCAGGGGACTGGCGGCACTTGTGACCGAACGTCGTCGCGGCATTGACCGCGACCGATCCGCATTCATGGATCGGGGCGTTGTAGCCAACCTTGAGTCGGAGGCCACACGTCTGCGTCTGGCCCTCGCCGAAGCCGAAACCGAAGCCACGACGCTCCGAGGTGACGCAGTAACCCTGGAAGCGAAAGAGCAGCAACTGGCTAGTGATCGAGCGGCTCTTGATGAACAATCAGCCGAAGTAGAATCAGCGCCTGGAAACAAGGCTGCTGAGGCCCGTGGTGAGCTTGCAGGTCTTCGCGCTGCTATCGAAACAGGAACCAAAGAACGGCAGCGGTCACAAGCGCGCTTGGACAAGCTGGCAGAGCAGCACTTGACGCTCGACTCACGCTTGGGCTCCCAGCGGATCGAACTCGAAGGTATTCAAGCAGAACACCGTGGGGTGGTTGCTGATCTGGACGCAGCTCACGCAGCCCAACGGGCAGCCGAAGCAACACTCGACACAGAAATCGCTGGTCACACTGAAGCCGACGCGACCCAGCAACGATGGTTGGCTCGGGCCGAAGCGCTGACGCTCGCGCTGCACGAGGCTCGCTCGCGGGCAGGGGCCGAGCGAGTGGCCCATGTCAAAGGCGTGCTGGGCACGCTACTCGACTTGGTGGCCATCGATGAGGGATTTGAGACTGCGTTCGAATCTGCTGTTGGCGCAGGGTTGAATGCGATCATCGTGCGGGACCCCGGCGCGGCTCGTGCCACTTTTGAGGCGCTGCGCGCTAGCGGATCCTCTGGCGCAGTATTGGCTCTAGGGATGCTGCCTGAGCACGGTTCTGATAGAGCCGCTAGCGAAGGTTCAAGGTTGCGTAGCTGGTTGTCTTTAGACTCTGCGGGTTCCAAGAACTTGCTTCGCGACCGGGTACGAGGCACTCAGAGAGGTGTTGATGCGCTGCTGGACGTGCTGATCGGTGATGTTGAGATAGTTGATGGTGACTGGCAGACCGCGGTGGATCGAGCGTTGCAAGACCCCATGCGTTGCTTCGTTACTTCCACTGGAGAGTTCATTGGACCAGACGGCTGGCGTATTGGCGGTAGCGGTTCGACTGCGACCGCCGCCGCGCTCACCGAAGCAAGCGAACAGGTCGTTGTGGCGGGAGTCGATTGCCAAAAAGCGTCGGAACGGGTCACCGCAGCCCGTTTGGAACTTGCCGATCGTGTCGATGCTGCGGCCGATCTCTCAGAGCGCCTCGCGGAGGTCGGTTCTGCACTTGAGACTGCAGTTGCTGAATGTCAGCAGCTTGAAGCTGAGGCCCGTGATTTCACCACCGAATCCGCTGCGCTTCGGACCGGTCTTGATGAGCTGCTCGCCCGCCTAGGTAGCGAACAGGGCAGGCATGACGAGCTCGAAAGTTCCCGCTTGGTGCTCGAAGCCGCCGAATCCGAGCAACGAGAAGAGACGCTCCGCATTTCAGTCGCAAGAGCAGATATCGGAGAACGTGTAAACGCGGTCGCCGCGTTGCGCACCGATGTTGAGGTTCGTGCCGCGGCGATCAACGAACGCGAGAACGGGTTACGGACCCGCATAGCGGAGATCGAAGCCAGACTTGAACGCGATGTTTCGGAAAGATCCACGGCGGGCCAACAACGAGAATTGCTGGACCGTCGCGCAACTGTGCTCGACAAGCTGGCGGAGGTGCTTGACTCACGGTCAGCGACGATCGAGTCCCGACTCAGCGAGGCGCGCATAGCTCATGAGCAGCAGTCCGAGACTGTCCGTCAGATAGTGCAACAGCTCACTGATCTCCGCAGCGAGAGGGTAGGTCTAAACCAACAGTTCGAGAATCTGCGGGAACGGGTAGCCAGTGCGGCAATTGAGCGGGCCGAACTCAGAACCAAACTCCAGACTGTTGTTGAAAGCCTCCGCGCAGAACACAAGGTGGCGCCCGATGTCGCCGTGTCGGCCCCCTGCCCGCCGCTCGATGAGGGAGTTGACCCTGCACGCCGAATAGAGCAGCTGCAAAACGAGCTTGAGATCATGGGTCCGATCAATCCGCTGGCCTTGGAGGAATGCCAGGCATTGCAGGAGCGCCACGAGTTTCTGCAAGCTCAGCTCGCCGACATCGTCGCCACGCGACGTGAACTGACCAAGGTCATCGCTTCAATCGACGACGATATTGTGACGATCTTCGCGAACGCTTTCGCGGATGTCGCTATCAATTTCGAGCAGCTGTTCGAGACTCTCTTCCCAGGTGGGAGTGGATCAATTCAACTAAGCACTCCTGACGATCTGCTCAATACAGGAATTGACATCTCGGCAAAACCGGGCGGGAAGAACGTTCGCAAGCTGTCGTTGTTGTCCGGTGGTGAACGGACTCTGACGGCATTGGCATTCCTCTTTGCGGTATTTATGAGCCGCCCTTCGCCCTTCTACGTCCTAGACGAAGTGGAGGTGGCTCTCGACGATGTCAACCTGCATCGCTTCTTGAATCTGGTCGACGAGTTCAGAGCCGACGCGCAATTGGTTCTGGTCAGCCATCAGAAACGGACGATGGAAATCGCCGACTGTCTCTACGGCGTCTCTATGAAACCCGGTGGTTCCAGCACTGTCGTCAGCGAAAAAGCCGCCAGCGCCATAGGCGATGTCGCCTAGTTGAAGACGTAGCGCCAGCGCTCAAGCTCCCGCGGCTCCGGCTACGCCCGGCGCGTGCTAGATAGTTGACGGTGTCGGGTTGTCGATACCAAGCAGGCCGGCTAGTGCCTGAGTGACCATGTTGTGTACCGCGGGGTTCATCTCGGGGGGAAGAAGGCCACTGTTGGTCATACGGTCGCCGAGTCCGATGAAGATCGCACAAAAGCGCATCGCGCCGAACACTTCCCAGTAGTGCGGCGCACGAACCTCACGACCAGAAGCCTGCTCGTAGAGGCTGATCATCTCGGATCGGGTAGGGAATCCATCCATGCGGGCAACCCCAACGTCATCGAACGACATCCGATCAAACATCAGCCACCAACCAACGTCAGCTTCGGTTGGTGATAGCGCACAAGCCTCCCAATCGAGCACCGCTGCAGGGCGATAGTCCTGCCACAAGATGTTTCCCAGACGACTGTCACCCCACGACAGACCAACACGATCGTCTTGGGGATCGTTGGCGATCAACCAATCGAACGCCGCCGAAAGCACCGGATGTTCCCGACCGGCCAATTCACGGGTCGTTGACGCCCGGTAGAGATCGAGTTGCACTCGGGTGCTGGGTTGGCGGTTGCCGCTGGTGTCGAGCCAATCCAGTCCGGCCTCACGCCAGTCAATAGAGTGGATCTGCGCCATTGCCTCCAAACCGGTAGCGACCATACGATAGCGCTCGGCTGGTGTTGCTTCGTCAACCAGAAAACCCTCCTCGGAATAGCGGGGCCGATCAGCCGGCACCCGCCCTTCGGTGAATCCCATCACGAAGAAGGGTTGACCGATCACCGCCGTGTCTGATTCATAGCCGAGCAGTTCGGGCACCGGAGCATCACAGTGACGCCCGACGGTCTCCATTGCTCTGTACTGCACCTCGACAGAGACGCCGCAGCGGCTGCTTTGAGCTGGGAACAGCGCGCCTCCGGCGGGTTCGATGCGGGCCACGAACCGGTCCGAACACTCGATTCGGTCCTCGGACCATGTGGCTTCGAAAAAAACCGTCTCGTTGGAGAAACCGGTAGACACCGGGATATCGATGTTGGTCACTGTGGCACCGGTCCGGTTCGGGTATCGCCTGGTGATCCATTGCTCGAGAGCAGGACCGTAATGGCTGCGATCAGTGTGGAATTTCGGCGCGCCACTAAGGTCCGATGGCACCTCGGATTCTTGGTCGACGGAGCTGTCTGAATCGACTGGTCGGCTTTGGTCGGTCTTGCTCATCAGCCCGACACTACGGCACCTGTTGGAGCCGCCAAAACCCGGCAATGCGACAGCAGCCCACCTCGCCGAAAACCGGGCATCAACAACACACTTGCGCGGTCCGTATTCGCTAGTCTCTGGGGCTCATGGCTCGTTCGCTGTCTTCGGGTCCGGCATTCCCGGACCGAGCTGAAGTCGTTGTGATCGGCGGGGGCATCGTCGGGTGCTCCATTGCCTACCATCTGACCCGTCGCGATATCAGCGATGTGGTGCTGTTGGAACAGGGCACTCTCACCTGTGGGACCACCTGGCATGCCGCTGGATTGGTGTCGCAACTGAAATCAACGCATTCGTTGACCAGGCTGGCGACCTACTCAGCGCGCCTGTTTGAAGAACTCGAAGATGAGACCGGTCAAGCAACCGGCTATCGAACACCCGGATCAATATCGGTCGCCGACAACGAACAACGCTGGGAGGAGATTCTGCGCGGCGCCACGATGGCGGAGGGTGTCGGTGTGGAGACTCAGGTGATCGACCTCGACGAAGCAAAGCAACGCTGGCCGTTGATGCGCACCGACGACCTTGTCGGGGCGCTGTACATCCCCCGCGACGGACAAACTTCACCGGTGGACACCACCATGGCATTGGCCAAAGGTGCCAAGAGCCGCGGGGCAAGGGTCATCGAAGGCGTCTCGGTTACCGAGTTGAAGGTCACCAACGGCAACATCTCCGGGGTGGTCACCGAGCAGGGTGAGATCGAAACCGACACGGTCGTGCTCGCCACCGGCATGTGGACCCGTCACCTCGCGGCCCAGATCGGGGTCAACGTTCCGCTTCAGGCATGCGAGCACTTCTACATCGTGACCGAACCCATCGAGGGCATGGAGATCGGCACGCCGACCCTGCGTGATCCAGGCAACCACACCTACTTCAAAGAGGAGACCGGCAAACTCATGGCCGGATTCTTTGAACCCCGCGGCAAGGTGTGGCGCACCGATCAGATCCCCCGCGACTTCTCCTTCGGCACCCTTGACGAAGACTGGGAACACCTCGGACCGATCTTTGAACGTGCCATTCATCGCGTACCAGCGTTGGGCGAATGTGGACTCCAACTGTTCTTCAACGGACCTGAGTCCTTCACTCCCGACGGCGTGTATTACATGGGTGAAGCGCCTGAAGTCGACGGGTGTTTCGTGGCGGCAGGCTTCAATTCCGTGGGGATCCAGTCAGCGGGCGGTGTTGGTTGGGCGTTGGCCGACTGGATAGCGGACCGACGCCCCCCAATGGACCTCAACTCCGTCGATATACGCCGTGCACTGCCTTTCCAGGCAGACACCGACTATCTCCAAGAGAGGATTTCGGAAAGCCTTGGCTTGCTCTACGCCATGCACTGGCCGTTCAGGCAGTACGAGAGCGCCCGGGGTCAGCGGCTGTCGCCGTTGCATGATCGGATCGCGGCCGCGGGAGCGGTGTTCGGCGAAACTGCTGGTTGGGAACGACCCAACTGGTACGCACGTGCGGGTCAAACCGCTGAATACGAGTACTCCTACGGCAAGCAGAACTGGCACGACAACATGGTGCAGGAATGCCTCGGAGTCAGGGAAACCGTCGGCCTTTTCGACCAGACGTCGTTCGCCAAATTCACAGTTACCGGACCTGATGCGCTGGCTGTGCTCAACACTGTCAGTGTCGCCGATATCGATGCGCCGATCGGCAAAGCGGTATACACACAGTGGTGCAACCAAGCAGGCGGAATCGAAGCTGACCTGACCGTCAACCGCATGAGCGCTGACCGTTTCTTTGTGGTTACAGCCGCAGCATCGGAGGGCCGAGATTGGGCTTGGCTGCGGCGAGCCTGTCGAGACAAGCAGGTGACGCTGACCAACATCACCCATGATCAGGCGATGATCGGCCTGATGGGACCCAACAGCCGGGCCGTGTTGTCAGCGGTGACCGATGCGGACCTTTCAAACGCTGGTTTCGAGTTCGGCACTGGTCGCAGCATCAACCTCGCTGGGGTTGACGTGTTTGCTTTGCGGATGAGCTACGTCGGTGACTTGGGCTGGGAGCTGTACATCGCCAATGCCGACGCGGTCGGTGTCTACGACGCGCTGATCGAAGAGGGCAGGCTCCACGGGCTGGTGCACGCCGGCTACCACGCCATGAATTCGCTTCGCTTGGAGGCCGGTATGCGGCACTGGGGCCATGACATCACCGACGAAGACACACCGCTGGAAGCTGGACTTGGCTTCACGATTGCCTGGGACAAGCCGGTCGACTTCAACGGACGCAGCGCGCTGGAAAAACAACGTGAACAGCCGCGCACGAAACGGCTCATCCAGTTGCGCATCGAAGACCCGGACCTGCTGACCTACCACGACGAGCCGCTGTATCGCGATGGTGTCGTTGTGGGCCGAATATCGTCGTCGATGTGGAGCGCCACTCAGAACCGTTGCTGTGCCATGGGTTACGTCGAGCATCACGAAGCGGTGACCAAAGACTGGCTCGACAGTGGTTCGTGGGAGACCAACATCGCTGGACGGCGAGTGCCTGTCAGCACCTCCATCCGCAGTTGGTTCGACCCGACCAACCAACGCCCGAAGCAGTAAGGGAGCTCGAGACGGTGAACCAAGGAGAGAAAGAATGAACCAAGAGGTGCGCTGCGTCATCATTGGAGGCGGGGCCATGGGCGTGGGTCTGCTCTACCACCTCGCCCACGAGGGCTGGACCGACACGGTCCTTGTCGAAAAGGGCGAACTGACTTCGGGTTCCACTTGGCACGCGGCGGGATTGATCCCCAACTTCATCGGTGATCTCAACATGGCGAAAGTGCATCAGGACGCGATTGCGCTCTATCCAGACATCGAGGAGGAGACGGGCCTCTCGGCGGGTTGGCACGGATGTGGGGCGGTGCGTCTGGCGCGCACTGATGATGAAGTCGACTGGCACCGCTACGTGCACGCCATGCTCAACCAGATCGGTGTCGAGTCCCACATCGTCGGGCCTACAGAGGTCCAACAACTCAACCCGCTACTTGAAGACATCTCCGACGTGAAAACGGGTTTCTACACCCCACACGACGGGTGGACCGATCCCACGGGTTGCACCAACGCAATGGCCAAAGGGGCCCGTCAGCTCGGCTGTGAGGTCCAGCGCCACAACCGAGTTGTCGACATGGCCCAACTAGCCGAGGGACGCTGGCGGGTTGTCACCGAGAAAGGCACCATCACCTGCGAGCACGTGGTCAACGCCGCGGGCCACTACGCCCCTCAGTTGGGCGCGATGATTGGTCTTGACGTGCCGATCGTTTCGGTCATCCACCAATACGTCATCACCGAACCGCTCGAATCAATGCGCAATCTCGATTTCGAGCCGCCTGTGACACGCGATCCCCGGTCGAGTTGTTACTACCGCCGCGAGATCGACGGGTTGCTGATCGGACCCTACGAGATGGCCAACGCTCAAATCTATGGTGTTGACGGGATCGACTGGGGGCTTGACTTCTATCTCACACCGCCAGACATCGACAACATCGCCGAGAGTCTCGAACTGTCCATGCTGCGGATCCCGTCGTGGTCCGAAGCGGGGATAAGGAAGATCGTCTCGGGTCCGATCACCCATACGCCCGACTCCGGCTATCTCATGGGGCCGGCCCCTGGTTTTCGCAACTACTGGCATTGCAACGGCGCTTCCATAGGCATCACCCAAGGTCCTGGAGCAGGCAAGTATCTCGCTCAATGGATCGTGCATGGACAGACTGAAATCAACGTGCGGGGCATGGACCCGCGCCGCTTCGGAGACCACACCGGTCCCAAATCGGTGTTCGCCATCGAAAAAGCGATCGACGAATACCACGAGATGTATCAGGTTCGTCTCCCCGGAGAGCAACGGCCGGTGGCGCGAGGTCAGAAAGTCAACCCGATCTATAGCCGTCTCGACGCGTTGGGAGCTCAGTGGCAGGAGGTTTACGGCTGGGAGCGTCCGCAGTACTTCGGCGCACCCGAACGGCACTCGTTCCGGCGCTCCAACGCCTTCGACTTCGTCGCTCGTGAAGTCAACGGGACTCGCCAACGGGTTGGTATCTCCGATCTCACAGCATTCGCCAAGTTCGAGGTCACAGGAGTTGATGCCGCGGCGCTGCTTGATCGAGTCTCCGCCAACAAGATCCCAGTCCGAGATGGCGGTATCCGGCTGGTACACATGCTCACCTCACTGGGCGGTATCGAATGTGAAATGACGATCACCCGCTTTGCTGCTGATCGCTTCTATCTCAACTCCGCGGTCATAGGCACCACCCATGACCTGGATTGGCTCAATGACCACATCGAACCAGCCCAAGACGTGACCGTCACCGATGTGACCGATTCTTATGGTCTGTTGGCCGTTACTGGACCACGCGCTCGAGAAGTGCTGGCACCTCTCACCGGCGCCGACCTCAGCAACGAGTCATTTCGCTGGCTGACAGCTCAAGAGATCGAAGTGGCAGGAGTTGCCTGCAAGGCATTGCGGGTGTCTTATGTGGGCGAACTTGGTTGGGAACTGCATTGTCCAATCGCTGAGATGGCCGAACTCTACGATGCGCTCGTGGCTGCCGGAGAACCCCACGGAATGGTCCACTTCGGTGCATACGCCATGAACGTCATGCGCATCGAGAAGGGGTACAAGGCGTGGGGTAGCGAACTCACAACTGAGATCACCCCGATCGAAGCCCGCCTCGAACGTTTCGTTGACTTCACCGGCGATTTCGAAGGCAAGGACGCCACGGTTGCGCGCGCCGAGCAGGCCGAACCACTGTCGATGGTGCTGGTCTATTGTGAAGTCGATGCCACCGACAACGATGTGCGAGGCAACGAAGGCGCATACGGCCAAGACGGCCAAGTCATGGGGATCGCCACGAGCGGCACCTGGGGTCACACGGTCGGCAAGAGTCTGGCCTTTGTGTATGTCGATCCGGCCTACGAAGCGCCCGGATCAACCTTCGAGTTGGAACTTCTCGGTGAGATGAGAAGCGCGACCGTGCTGTCAGAGCCTGCCTATGACCCGACTAACTCGGTGCTTCGCGCCTAGCTGCTTACGATGCGTTACTGTTTCTCAGCAGCACTGTTTCGTAGCCGCACGGGAGGAACTGTGACCGCACAGTGAGCCAAGAGCCTCGTCGCCGTAGGACAGGTGGACGTGCCGGGCGCATTGCCGAACGCGCTGCGCCTCTGCAAGAAGACGCACGCCCGGTTCGGCCGGGACTCCCCGGCGGGAAATTCAAGCCCTTGTCGTCGGCGGAGATGCAACAGGTCTACGACACCGCGCTGAGCCTCTTGGAACGTGTGGGAATGGGTTCTCCGGTTCCTGAGTTCGTAGAAGTAGTAGTAGACGCGGGCGGCAGCCTTGACGATTCGGGACGGCTTCGTTACCCCAAAGGACTGATTGAAAACGCCATGGACACGGCTGCCAAAGAATGGACATGGCATGGCTTCGACGACGACAAGTCGATCGAGGTCGGTGGTGACCGTGTCCATTTCGGGACCGCCGGAGCCGCGGTGCTGATGTACGACTACCAGACCAACACGTTCCGGCACAGCACGGCACAAGATGTCTACGACTGTGCTCGCTTGGTTGACCATCTCGACAACATCCATTTCTTTGTTCGTACCGTGGTGGCACGGGACCGAGAAGACTCGCGTGAACTGGATCTCAACACTGCCTATGGCGCCACAGTCGGCACCGGTAAACCCGTCGGCACATCGTGGTTTGAGCGGGCACATGTCTACGAAACCGTCGAGATGTACGACATGATGGCGGGCGGCGAAGGCTCATTTCGTAAGCGACCGTTTGTGGCCGCCAACAACACTTTTGTGGTGCCGCCTCTGCGCTTCGCGGAGGAATCGACCAACTGCATGGTCGCCCAAGTAGAGATGGGAATGCCCATCAACCTGCTGTCGGCAGGCCAGGCGGGGGCGACCTCGCCAGCCGCGTTGGCTGGTTCGCTGGCCCAAGCACTCGCCGAATGCCTCGCTGCGCTCACCGCGGTCAACCTGATGAGCCCTGGTCATCCCTGCGTGATGGGGCTTTGGCCCTTCGTTTCTGACCTCCGGACGGGGGCCATGAGCGGAGGAAGTGGAGAGGAGGGGGTGCTCAACGCGGCCGCGGCGCAGGTTGTGAACTGGCTGGGACTCCCTTCGGGTGTGGCTGCGGGAATGACCGATTCGAAAGTCCCCGACAACCAGGCTGGCTACGAGAAGGGGATCAATGTCGTGTTGGCGGGTCAGGCGGGTGCCAACCTCGTCTACGAGAGCGCGGGGATGCTCGGGAGTCTGCTGAGTTGCTCACTGGAAGCCCTGGTGATCGATAACGACATGCTCGGATCGATCAACCGCACCGTTCGCGGTATCGAGGTCAACGAAGAGACGTTGTCGGCCAGCCTCATTAAAGAAGTCGTGAACGGGCCGGGCCATTTCCTTGGCTCGCCTCAGACTCTCGAACTAATGCAGAAGGAGTACATCTATCCGCTGATCGGAGATCGCGACACACCCGACGATTGGCTCGACGCTGGAGGCAAGGACGCTCTGCGAGTCGCTCATGCATACGCCAAAGAGGTTTTGTCCTCCCATTTTCCGGCTCACGTCGACCCTGTTGCTGATGCTGCAGTTCGCGAGCGGTACAACATTGTGGTGGATCGCAGCGGTGCTAGTTGAAGCTGCCCAACTGCGGGTCCGCTGAAATACTGTTCGCGCCCAGCGGAGGTTTCGGTGCCGTCTTGAGCACGGCGTCTGTAGGCGACATTCCCGCTGAAGTATTGTTCGCGCCCAGCGGAGGTCTTGGTGGCCACGTGCCGGTACGGCGCCACCAAACCCGCGAACAGAAGACCGACGCTCCGCGCAGTAGCCCATGCGACGTTTCGCGCAGTAGGTCATGCGACGTTTCGCGCAGTAGACGTGCGCAGTCTCGGAAAGAACCAGGTCAGTCCTGCTATCTCGGCACACCGCGGCGGAAGGTTTCGGCCTGCCGATCGTGAATGCTGGCCTCGTGCCCGTAGTGTTTGGCGAGCTTGCTGAAGATGGCCGCTGTCCGAGGCCACTGCTGGTAGCGACGGCTCTGCTCTCTGTAGCTGTCGGCAAGTCGGCGTTCCTGCTCACCGCCATCAGTTGGGGAGCGGGTCGTGACACCTCGCTGGTTGAGGACCGTGTTGTAGAGATCTTGCTCAATTATTCTGCTCTGCAGCCGCTCGAGCAGGTTACGAACGGCCTCACTGGGCCACTCCTCATTTGAATCTGCGGGAGAAGAGGCGAGTGCGGCTCCGATCATCCGATCACCGATGTCCGCCCGGTCGACTGCTACGAGCTTCTCGCGAGCGCCGTCGACCCACTCATCGAGCGAGACTGCATCGAGCTTGCCTTTGTCGTCAACCGTCGGGGCAAACTGTGAGGCTGGCCAATCGTGCAGCACGTCCCAGGCACTGAGCGCCATCTGTTGTTGTGCTGTCGTCAGCGTGGGTCGTTCGTCCGGCGCAGCGCTGGCAGGCGTGAAGGCGATTTCCACGAACTGCACGAACAGGTCGAGGTTTCGCAGCATCTCCCGGTACAGATTCGGCGAACTGAACTCAGGATCGTGGTGAAGGAGCGGGAGGTATTGCCATTCGAGGACAGCGATGCGCCCAGTACCCAGATGGTCTCGGTGGTTGTCGAGCACCTTGAAGAGCGAGGCCAACTCCCAAGTGGTCATGTTGTCCTGCTGGGTCTCGTCACCCGGTTGTTCAATCCCGTGTTCGAGTAGAGCGGCGGCCTCTTCGGCGAACTCAGGGTGGGACGCGTATTCGCTCGCACGCAGCGTGAGCAATGTCCGAGCCAATCCGAGGCGGCCTGCTTCCAGCAATCGGCTACACACCTCGAGAAGCTGATCTAGTTCGTCCGGAATGCCGAGGTTGTAGTAGCTCACACGGTTCCAGTACTCGGTCGCGACATCGGCACCGTGAGCATTTACCCGCATCCAAGAAGTCGCCACCGGGGGAGGCGCGCGCAGCACATCTGCGATGACTTGTGGTGACAGTTCGTGCTCCCCGAGCAGATGCTCCGTACCCTCCCACCCCAATGAGGCAAATCGTTGGCCGAAGTAGCCCAGCGCTACATGTGTGACCGCCTCGGGAGCGGAATCCATCGTCCCAAGTACTTGCTCATCAAGACCAGGGCTACAGCGCGCGAGGGCGCTGCCAACTCGATGCGGCTGGTCAACCGCAGCAGCGAATTCGAATAGCGCGTTGAGCCCGCCGCTGGCCAAAACCGCGTCTACGGCCTCCGTCTGTTTCGGCTGCAGAGCTTCTTGGAACTCCTCATATCCGTCTGTTGCTCCTACGCCATCGATATACCGGAGGCTGTTAGAAAACAGGTCACCGTAGGAGATAGAGGGTTCGGCGGGACGGAGACCGTCCATCGCTTGCTCGTAGGGCTTCAGGTCGGCTGCTGGGAGTGCCCATTTGGCTTCGTGGAACTGCCGGTGGCGCGCAACGAATATCCGGAGTGCCGGCCATACCTTTGACTTGAACGTTTCGTCGGCTCCGGCATCTGCAAGGTCCCCTAGGGCTGAAATTGCACCGTGGCGGGCTTCCTCAGGCAGATCGTTGACCCGTCCGATCAAGTCGATCCAGCGCTCGGGGTTTTCACCCACGTCGTCAATCAACATTGCCGCGATATGGGAAGTCGTTTGTGCATACTCGCCGGGCGTCACGACTGGTTGCGACGGCCTCCAGTCTCGATAGCGAGGTGGCGTCCCAGAAGTCTGGACACGGTGGTGTCTGGGCAGCATCGACAGCGTTAGCGGCCAAGCGACGCTTGGATGGGTCCGCCGTAGCATTCGAACCGCTGCCAATCGATCCTCAGCTGTCGCCGAGGTGTGTGGCGTCCACGGACACATGACCGAAGCGAGGCTCTTTTTGGGCCGGTTTCCATACCGCCCGCCCGGGTCGATGGAGGCGAGCCGGGCGAGGACGTCTGTTGCGGCTAGCAGATGGTCGGGTGACCATGCGATGACTTCCAGCGCATTCAGGATTCGAATATGCGGCGATAGACCAGAGAAGTCGAAGAGGGGATCATCGTGGTCGGTGAACATGGCCTCGCTGAACGTGTGCTTGTCGGCGATACAGGTCCGCAAACTATCCAGTACGGCTTCGGGCGCAGCCTCGGCAAGTAGTGGCAAGGTGTCAGTAATGGCAATCCACGTACTTGGAGTTGCGTCTTCCATGGCAGACCTAAGCAGTCTCCGAGTTGTGCCCTCTGCGAAGTTCGAGTTAGGAGTCGTTTCGCCGTGCTGTGTGGGAGGTTTGCTTCCGGCAAGTGCCAGTGTCGTGGCTATCCCATGCTTGAGTTGAGATGAGTACTTGGCCTTGATGCCCTCGATCTGGGCGCGGAGCGCATCCTCGCTGGTCAGCTCTCGCAGTGGGTCAGAATCCGTGAGTACGTCGAGTGCGATTTCAACAAACCCCTCGAGATCGCTGGGGGCGAGCTGGTCGCGCAACAGCATCCAAGTGTCTGCTGGCGATACGGCATGCCACGATTCGCCGATTAACATCATCGGTGAGTCACCGGCGTCGAGTTGCAGCAGCGCCTCTGTCACGTCCCCATATTGATTGCACGCGAATCGTGCGACGATCTCACGGTCGTCCTCGCTGGCCGCATTCCAGCCTCCGAGCAGAAGGCTCCGCCGTATCGTTCGGCCGGGCGTCCCCTTCGCCCAGTCAGGCGTGTGCAAGGCGGATTCGACGCTGAGATGCCGCCGGAGCGCCATCAGGCTTCTTCGAGCCAGACCACCTCGACCGTGCGCCGCATTGAGGTCCACTCCGGCTTCCTCGAAGTGCTTGCCGACCACCGCAGAGTCGACCGGATCGAGGGCGATTTCGGTTTGGGTACCTCCCGGGATCGGCACGATCATCCGATGCGGACTCCCGGCGGGCAGGTGTTCCGCATAGTCCACTGACGGCACCACCATCGTCAGCACGGGCCCGGCGCTTTGCTGGCCCAGCGGTGACGACAGAGATTCCTGCGCGAACAACCGTTGAGCGGTGTCGTGATCGTCCACAAAGAGCACATCCCCGACGCCCATCTCCTCAGCGTCCACGGTGACGAGAGCGGCAGCGACAAAGGCGATGATCTCGTCGCGGTGGACTTGACCGCCTATCGTCACGACGCCAGGGTGCTGCTTGCAGCGATCGCGCAGATCTGTGGTCGCCTTCTCGCGCCCTGCGCGCACGAAGCGTTCGTCGAGGGGAGGAGTCGTTGCTGCCAGCCAATTCGCCCACCAACTGGCCAGCAGTCTGATGCCGACAGTTGGCTTGCCGATCTGCTCGCGCATCCAGACAGTCGTGGCGATGGCACAAGACAGCCAGTCTTCAAGATTGTCGACGTTCAAAGCGCTGACCCTGCTGAATTCGCCCTTGTTGGAGCACTCGGATTCAAATCTCTGTGCTTTGGTCCAAGGGGCGCAAGCGGCCGACACGTACGCAATCTCGGAAGGTTGGTCAGGCGTCGAGTTTTTGACTCGCTTCGCGTAGTCCTCGACAGCTTTGGAGTGGGTACCGCTCTGCTGTGTTGTCAACTCCCACACGGAGGTGCCCGCGGGCACGAAGCGGTTTCCGCGAGCACATCTCACAACCCCGTCCCAGCCAGGCGACGTGATCCCGGTGCCTGCGGGCATGTGGACCCGTTCGGCAGACGGTTCGGTCTCGGCGATGAGACTGCGTATCAGCCTTGGGAATGCCGTGGCAGCGCCACTGGTCTTAGCCCATTGAAGCAGGTCATCTCGGGTAACCCGCAGGGACTCAGGTACCGTGGGCACGAGATGGATGGGGGGTTTCATGGCTCGCGCCAGACTACGGGCGAGTTCGCAATCCTCCGCAGAACACAGCGCCAGCAGGCCGCTGCCGCGGAGCCCCTCAGCGATTCGTCCGAGGTCACGGACTTGATCCGCAGCGAGGGGACAGCGAGTCGCGAACTCCTGTGAGCTCTCCCCGGAATTTACCGCTGCCCGCAGAGCTGTGATCGCTGGGCCGGCGCGAGCGAAGGCTTCTCGGAGTTCATTCGTCGCCACTGCCGCAAGCCCTCCTAGTGTTCCGTTACCGCGCAACCGGATCTCTTCAACCACCTGGCGAAGCCAGCCCCGCCGCGCCAGATCGTCCGGTATTTCATCGAACATCTTGAGGCGTCCGCCAGCTTCAGCCAAGATCAGCGACCTCGCCTCTCCGGCGTTTGAGGCAGAAAGTATGCGCAGCCCGTCAATCCATGCCTGTTCGAATTCGAAGAATTCGGTCGCCCCGGCGATGCGCTCCAGCACGGAGTTGACTATCTCCTGTGTCAGTTCGGGGGGCGGTTTCGACGCGGTGGTGGCAATCATGATGCTCCATAATCGTAGCTGCGAACGGCACCCGTTGGGATCCGCATTCCAGCCGATTCGAACGCTCTGCGGGCAACCTCCAGGCTTGCCTTGGCTGGACGGTAGTGGCCGCTCATGTTGTTGAGCACCGACACAACAGGCGCTCCGTGCTCGGTCTCAATCTCGAACTCTCCGGCGGCTTGCACGGGGCCACCGTTGGCGAGCACTGCATGAGAGATGTGCTCACCGCCGACTTGTCGCTTCGACGCAATCAGATGCCCGCCCACCACGACGTAGATCATGCGCGCGCCTTCGGTCGCCGAAGAGTCGAATCCTTTGCTGGGAATCTCAACAGGGCTGAGGCTGACTCGCTGAGCCGTCTCCAACTCCCTTTGAAGCTGCTCAGGCAACCGGTTGTAGTAGGAGGGTGACAAGGTATCACTTCTGTATTCATTGATTTTCGTTTCCTTCCGTTCCTAAAGTACATGAAATAGTATGAAAATACTCATCCATTGTGTGCGGTCCAGGCTGTCACTCGGTGCGGCCAGGATCTGCAGGTGGGAAACACAAACTGTTTGTCGACTCGGGGACGCTGCTGTGCGCGATCGGTACAACATTGTGGTGGATCGCAGCGGAGGCCGTGCTGGAACTGGCGCTGGTTGACGCTGATGTTCACACCAGAGCCCTGCGTGGGCTAAGTTCCCCTGTGACCTGTTCCCCTGTGACCTGATAGGAAAGGTGACCCATGAAGATCGTGGTTGACTTCGACCTCTGTGAGAGCAACGCCATCTGCATGCAGATTGCGCCGGACATCTTTGAAGTGCGTGACGACGACTTCCTCTACGTGCTCAACGAAGAACCCGGCGAGGAAGATCGCGCGCGAGTCGATGAGTGCGTTCAGCGTTGTCCCAAGCAGGCGATATCAGTTCAGGGCTGAGGGGCTGGGGGGCTGAGGGGCCGACTGAGGGCTCACCACGGTTTTCGCATCTATGACGCGGCGCTCTGTCACTATCGTCGGAGCTTCTCTGGCAGGGTTACGGGCAGCGGAGTCTCTTCGGCGTCATGACTTCGACGGACCGATCATGCTGATCGGCGACGAACTGCACGCACCGTACGACCGCCCGCCCTTGTCCAAGCAGTTCCTTGCCGGTGATTGGGGCGAGGATCGTCTGGCGTTGACTCAGCCTGACAAGCTCGATGACCTTGATCTTGATCTTCGTTTGGGTGTGCGGGCTAGGAGCTTTGATCTGTCGTCTCGGCGCTTGGGGATCGTGGATCTCGATGATCAGAGCGGCGAGGAGCTCGTCGTTGACGGGCTGTTGATCGCTACGGGTGCGCGTTGTCGCACGCTGGGGGGTTCTGAGGAACTCGACGGTGTATTCGTGTTGCGCAGCTTGGATGACTCACTGGCGATCCGGGCTGCTTTTGATGCGGGCCCGGCTCGGGTGGTCATCGTGGGTGCCGGGTTTATTGGTGCCGAGGTGGCCGCCACCGCCAGAACACAGGGACTTGAGGTGACGATGATCGAGTCGTTGCCCCAGCCTTTGAGTCGGGTGCTGGGCGATGAGATGGGCGCGGTGTGCGCTGAGTTGCACCGTGAGCACGGTGTTGATCTGCGCACCGGCGTCGGTGTTGAGGCGATCGAAGGCGACGGCCGGGTGGAGCGGGTGCGGCTCAGCGATGGCAATGTGATCGAGACCGACGTGGTTGTGGTTGGGATCGGAGTGATCCCCAACACGGAATGGCTCGAGGGTTCAGGGTTGAGGATCGACAACGGTGTGGTGTGCGACGCCACTTGTCTGGCGGCTCCGGGGGTGACCGCTGCCGGCGATGTTGCCCGCTGGCCCAATCAACGTTTCGGTGAAGTGATGCGTGTTGAGCATTGGGACAACGCTGTTGCGCAGGGTGCGCATGCGGCTCGACGCTTGCTGGTCGGTGACGACGAGGCTGAGCCTTTTATGCCGGTGCCTTGGTTCTGGTCTGATCAGTACGATCGCAAGATCCAGATGGCCGGCCGTATTGGTCTCGACGACGAGATGCATCTCGCCACGGGCGACCTTGCGGAGAGGCGCTTCGCCGCGATCTACGGCCGCGCTGGTCGCCTGGTTGGCGTCTTGGGTTTCAACCGCCCCCGCCACGTGATGCGCTACCGAATGCTCATCGAAGCCGACACCTCCTTCGAAGACGCAATCGCCGCCGAGTTCTAGCGGCTTGGTCACCATCGGGGGAGTTGACCGTTGGTCTCGCGTGTTGACGAATGGTGTTGACGGTCGATGATGCTGACGATAGTGTTCAAGCACCACCCCTATTCGCTTCGGCGGTAGGGTCGAGGCCGCCTCTCGGGGCGGTCTCTGTCTTTTGGCGGAGGCGGCAGTTGATAGCCAGGTTGTGTTTCCAGTCCTCTCGTGTCTTCTTTCTTTTTTAAACCTGTCTTGACGAATAGGGTTGACGGTCGGTACCACCGACGTTAGTGTTCAAGCACCACCCCTATTCGATTCGACGGTAGGGTCGAGACCGCCTTTCGGGGCGGTCTCTGTCTTTTGGCGGAGGCGGCGGTTGATCACCAATCTCTACATCGACGGTTTCAATCTCTACTACCGCGCTCTCAAGGACACCCCGTTTCGTTGGCTTGACCTGCACAAACTGGCCGAGACCCTCTTTCCGGAAGACACCATCCACAGAGTCTGCTACTTCACAGCCCGGCGCTTGCTGGTTGATGACGACGAGGCTGAGCCGTTCATGCCGGTTCCTTGGTTCTGGTCCGATCAGTACGATCACAAGATCCAGATGGCCGGCCGCGTCGGTCTCGACGACGACATGCACATCGCCACGGGCGACCTTGCGGAGAGGCGCTTCGCCGCGATCTACGGCCGCGCCGGTCGGTTGGTTGGCGTGTCGGGTTTCAACCGCCCCCGCCACGTGATGCGCTACCGAATGCTCATCGAATCCGACACCTTCTTTAGTGACGCAATCACGGCCGAGTTCTAGCGCCCGTTGACGGCTCGTTCTGCCGGGTGTTTCGTCGTTATTTTCGACTCCGCCGCGACCCGTTTCTGTCGGATTTATTTTGAGAGTATGGCGGAGACGTGGAGAGAGTGTCACACCCGTGTACTAAGTTCTCGATAGTCAATGATCGACGACTCGAAAGCGAGACCAATGACCCCCTTGACCCTGAATATGTTGCGAGATGCTTGCGATGAAGGTTCCACCGTCGGCGCGATTGTGTTGGATGCAACACTCGAACCGGTCGGTGGACACGGAACGCCGGTCAACCCGGCCATCTACGCGGGTGGGCGTTACCAGCACGACAAACGATGGGAGAGCTCAGACGCTTCTGAACCAACCGCCGTAATCGTCATCGACAACGTGCCCTCGCAGGCCAATCGGCTTGAAGCTGCGCTCGAGGCTATTGCTGACGAGATTGGTGTTCCCCGTTTGGTGCTAGATCTGGCCGGTAAGGACTTTGACCACCTCCCTTCGCACTTGCCTCGTACCTTGACGAGCCTACGTTGGCCGCACCGGAATGGGGATGCCTACTTACGGGATGCTCTCCTAGATGGCCAAGCGTTTGCCAAGTCTTCGATTGGTCGCAACATCATTGACGCCACAGCGGAATCAGCTGGGGCCTTGGTTGCCTGGTTCCCTCAGGCGCTTTTGTATGGATTTTGGCAGTCGCACCTTGGGAATAAACGGACCCAGGCGAAGCACGCCCGGGCGTGGGTGTCAGAGATTGTTGGTTGGGCCCCCGCGACCGGTGCGGATAGTGACCAGTTAATCCGGACTCTCGGGGTCAAGGGTGACCCGTTGAACATCGGTGATGTGGGCAAGGTCACTCCCGAGGATGATCGCGACTTGCTCGCTGGATGGAATCTGGATCCCGAGTCGAGCGCTGGAGAGAAGCAAAAGATGTCAGCAATCGGGCATGGACAAGTCCCGTTCAAGACGGGCGAAGAGGCTCTTGCAGCAGTATCGTTCCGTCGGATCACACAAAGGGCTACTTTATCATTTCCTCAGCTTCGCCGGGTCCGTCTGGGGAACAGGTATACAGATGAGCAGGATGCCGCGGCTCGCACTCTTGTGGCGGCTCTCGGCCTACATGCACACCAGTCGGCATTTGGGCGGGTGTTCGCGCTCCGCTCCGGGACTGATCTGGTCGCGAAAGAGAATGAATCGCGGCTCGACTCGACTGAGGTAATTGTCAACGACTCCACAAGTCTGGTGAGGGATGCACTTGAAGCAGCCCGAGCCGCTGGTGTCCCCATAGAGGGGTGGGGGGCAGAACCGATTCAACTGACCCCAAATAAATACTTGACTGCGGCGATTCGCGCGACCTGGCCTGACCTCGATAGCGCGGAGGAGTAGGAGTGCTCGTTTTCGATGTTGAGCTATTGCATGGCACCTACCGTGCGGACCCTGATGGATCGGCTCTAACTGGCAGACAGACCAATGGAGAGTGGCCTCCTTCACCATCTCGGCTCCTTGCAGCACTGATCGCTGCCGACGGCGTCGGCGATAAGAACAGACGGACAACAGGCGCTGAGTTGGTGTTGCTGGCCGCCGCGGACCCACCAATGATTCATGCCGATCCTGTCCCACACCACCAGTCACTCGAAGATCGGTATGTCGCTGGACAAGATCGGGCCAAGAATCAGCAGCAGGAGTACGTGGCGCGAACGGGCATTTTGGTGCGACCAGGAGTCAGGGTTGCCCCCCGGAGTCCGTCTGTCAGATTCGTGTACGACCTTGAGGTCGGCGATGACGATTTCGCTGCCCTCGCGTACCGGGTCGCCCGCGTTGGGTACTTGGGTTGCGCCGACTCCCCGGTCAGTATCACCGTTGCCCGTCGTTCTGATCAATCGGTAGACGGCAGCGAAGACATGCTGTGGGTGCCAGACCCAGAAGGCCAGGAAGTCGTCAACGTGCATGCATCTGGTGACGTTGCCAGATGGGCAGCCGCCTTCGAAGCCTGGTCAGAGCATGGTGCGACTAGAAGGCAGACCCGACGATATCAACCCCGAGCCTACTATAAGAATCCCCTTGATCTGCCCGCTGACACGCGGCTGGGTCGGATCCCAGTTTGGCTTCAATTTCGAATTCCAGTCGCAGGCCGGCGAGCAGCGGTCGTAACTCACGGACTCAAGCAAGCAACACTGGCTCGATATCAACAAGATCACGGTGATCCACCTAGCTGGTTGCACGGTCATGTCAATGATGGAGAGTTCGACTTTCAGCTTGCCCGGTTTCTCGCGCTGCCGAATGTCGGGCACCACCGTGCCGACGGAAAGATCCACGGTGCAGCTGTCTGGGTACCGAGAGGAGTTGATGAGATTGAAGTGCGCAATCTGGCCAACACTCTGTCATCCATTGAGTCGTTGTCGTTAGCCGATGGTAGCAGGGTCACTGTTGACCGTTCCCGGAGCGGTTGGGCTACAAACCCGCGTCGATGGGAAGGCCCCGCCCATCGGTGGGTGACCGCTCTCCCTGCCGTGAGCGACCGGCATCAGCGGATCGACTCGGCGTCGGTGATTCGTTGGTGCGAGCAAGCAGGACTTCCCAATCCTGTTCAGTTTCGGATCAGCAGGAAACCGCTGCTGCCTGGAAGCGTAGACCTGCATCCCACCGAGACCCGTCGGCCGGGGCATTCCCAGACCCGCCCGTATGCTCATGTGGGTCTTGTTTTTAAGGTGCCGGTGACTGGCCCTGTTGTCATTGGTTCCGCCCGCAGCTACGGTCTTGGTCTTTGTGCTCCCTGCGACCCACGGGAGGACCAAGCGTGAGTATCCCCGATTGCCCCGAGTTCAGCGACTGGTACCGATCGATTCATGAGCGCGATCCATTCCCATGGCAAGCACGGCTGGCCAAGCAGGTTGCCGGGACTGGTGAGTGGCCGGAACTGATCGGCATCCCAACTGGATTAGGCAAAACAGCTTGCCTTGACATTGCGGTTTGGGCACTGGCCAGCCAAGCGGACAGAGATCCCCGAGATCGCACAGTCCCCACCAGAATCTGGTGGGTTGTGAACCGCCGGATCTTGGTCGACGACACGTACCGACATGCGTTGAGGCTTGGAGCACTGCTTGCCGACCCGGGAAACCCTCCCGACGTTGAGTGTGACGGCGTAACCTTGTCTTCTTGCGGTCTATACGGAGCGGCAGCCGCAACTGTCGAGGCTGTGGCGGCTCGACTTCGACGCCTCTCTGGGCTGGGCCCGCCGTTGCAGGCGTGTCGTCTTCGCGGCGGTGACTCGCACAACAGGCCAAGACATCCAGCACAGCCAGCGATCATCTGTTCCACCATCCCAATGTATGGATCGCGAGTGCTGTTCAGAGGGTATGGGTCATCGAGGTCGATGCGGCCGATCGACGCTGCCCATGCGGGAGTCGATAGCCTTGTCTTGCTTGACGAGGCTCATTTGGCTCAGCCGCTTCGTGTTCTTCTTAACGCAATCGGCGGTGGCAGCGGCCTCGGGGCGGGTATCGAGGGTGCATTGCCAACTCAGAGAATGAGTCCCATTGTCGTCGCACTAACCGCGACGGGTGATACGGCAAGTAGTCGGTTGGACCTTGATGAAGCGGATCACGATCACGATGAGATCGTGAAGCGCCTTGAGGCCTCGAAGCCTTTGAGCATTCCCGAGATTGCTCAAGGCGATCCGGCTAGACCCATCGCAACGGCGACCAAGGAATTGCTCGATGCTCTCGACGCCGGGAGTTCCTACGGGATTCTGGTTTTCGCGAATACGCCGAAGACAGCACTGTCGGTGACGAAGGCATTGAGATCACGCTGCGACTGTGAAGTAGTCGTTGCCACCGGAAGAACCCGCGGTGTTGAGGCGAAGAGAGCGGTCGAAGCGATCACTTCCCGAATGTCGGCTGGCCGAACGCGAGAACGGCTTGGTGGCTCAGTCGGCGGGCATCTGGTTGTCGTCGCTACGCAGACCCTCGAGGTTGGAGCTGACCTCGACGCCGACTACATGATTACAGAAGCATGCGGGATTCGCGCGCTGACTCAGCGCCTCGGCCGCTTGAACCGTCTTGGCAGGCGCGCGCACGCCCGAGGGGTCTATGTGCATGTCGAGCCCAAAGACAGACAGTGGCCCGTTTATGGTGACGAACCCATCAAAGTGCTCGAACTGCTTGATGCATCTCGTGGCTCCGATGAGAAGGTCGATATGTCCCCCGGGAATGTCGGTGCAGTTCTTGGAGATTTACCTCCAAAAACCCTGGATGCCCCAGTCCTCGCCGAGGCATTGCTATGGGAATGGGTCAAGACGAGCGCCCCACCTCCTGGCGAAGCTCCGGTCGAGCCCTATTTCTCCGGGTTGCTAGACAGCGACCGAGACGTCAACGTCGTCTGGCGAGTCCATGTTCCTGAGTCGGGGGCCAAGATCTGGCCTCGTGTCTCCCCCGATGAGATTGTCTCAGTGCCGATCGGTGAAGCCAAAACCGAACTTGCAGGCGCTAACTGCATCCGGGTTGGCTCAGATCAAGCCACCGCCGAACGAATTGCTGCGGATGACATCGGCACTCTCGCTTTACGTCCAGGAGACACAGTTGTTGTGGCCTGTGAAGCTGGCAAGCTTGATCAGAGCGGCCACTGGGACCCTGCATGGATGCTGCCTTCAGCGGATGTTTCCGTTCTTGACAACGGTCTCATTATCTCGGATGAGACTCTGCCAGGATTGTATGGAGTTGTACCTGAAGGCCCCAAGACCGCGATGGCAAACCTTGTCAAACTCCTGGACCCCCAGGTGGAAGCCGACCCTGTTGACCTCTCTCTTGCCGCGACAGGTCTCTGCGACGAGCTCGAAGCAAGTGGTGCACCTACCATCATTCCCAGCGAGGAGTGGGAGAAGTTTCTCCAGGGCTTGAGGAACGGCATCGCCGATAGGGGACATGAGCATGGGGTAGTTGAACCTGTTGGCGAAGCTCCGCGATTGCCTGTCCCCCCTGTCAGTGAACTTCAGAACGGTGGCCGGCAGGTGAGCGTCGACGAGTATGACGAACTTTCAATTGCCGATCCCGTGAGTCTGGAAGCTCATGGCAACGATGTCGCGAGGACGGCGAGACGGATCGCCGATGCAATTGGCGTTGCCCCCAGCACTGCCAAGCTAATTGAGGTGGCAGCCCGGACTCACGACATCGGCAAGGCTGATACCCGGTTTCAGAGTTGGCTCGACCCGGACCAAGACCGGTCCCGAGCATTGGCGAAGTCGGAGATCCCGAGATCACGATGGGAGCACAGCCGCGCAGCATCTGGTTGGCCTAGCGGAGGTCGCCATGAGGAACTGTCACGTCGGCTTGCCTCTGCCTGGCTGGCCCAAGGCAGTCACAATTTCGATGAGGATGAGCAGGCGCTCTTTTTGCACCTGGTTGTGGCCCACCATGGTCGTGGTCGGCCTCTTGTCGCTCCCGTCGAAGATCCGACTGGTACCAAAGTCAACTATCAGATTAACGGGCACGATCTGATTGCCGACGCGAATCTCTCAACCGTGGACTGGGAGCAGCCCACCAGATTCGCCTCGTTGAACGAACTCTATGGCCCTTGGGGACTCGCCTTGCTTGAAGCGGTCGTGCGACAAGCCGACCACCTGGTATCGGCAGCAGCACATACAGCACTGGAGATCCGATGAACGGTCCTTTCGTTCGTGAATGCCCTGGGCTACCTGCAGAGTGGGTCAACGGCTGGCTCGCTGCTGTTGGGGCGACCGTCCTTGATCCTGAGATGAGGCTGAGCTGGACCTCAGGCCCTTCCCCGATAGCAGTGCTTCACCACCCTTCCGAGGACCCTGCGGTTGCAGTCAGCGATGCATGGCCGGATAGGCAGCGCCTTGAACGAATGCCACTAGCCCGTGATCATGAGAACTGTCCACCAGATTGTGACGGGACCAAGCAAAGTTGCAAGGAACGAAGGCCAGAGTCTCTAGGGTCATTCCGGCAGGTTACTGAACGCAGTCGTGGCCACACGGATGCGTGGACCGTTACATCAACCCTGACGGACCTCGCCGAAGCTAGAGGAAAGTCGGGCCAGGCAGCCCATGGCCAGTTCGACGCTGGGGGACCCGGGTCAATCAAATGGCTCCACCAGAGGTTGCTGAAAGTCCATCAACACGTTCCGGAAGACTCAGCAAGTATCAGCGCGGCTGTTCTCTCGGCACTTGATGGGATTTCCGTACCTGTGAATGACAATGGTCTTGGATTCGACATCGCTAGATTTCCTGACCGAGCACGAGAGGGTGCAGGGCCCAAGGTCGAGCCCGTTATAGAAGTTCTTGCATTCTTCGGAGTGGCACTGCTGCCGGTTCGCGGCGATGGGATACTTCGGTCAACACGCGCGAGACAACGGGGACATGGTGTGGGTGGGCGTTGGGATTCAGTGTTCTTGTGGCCCACGTGGGAACAGGAACAGCTACTTGACAGATGGGGGATTGACGCCCTGCTAGATGTTTGGCACGAAACTTGGCATCGGCGCATAAGTGAGCCCGAAGCCAAGGTGTGGCATACAAGCAAAGCAGATTGGGATCTGCTGGGCGTTAGTGCTGGCTGGGAAACTCAACACTACAAGCCCACAAAAGACAGCAATGAAGGTTTTGGAAGCAATTCGATAACTCCGGACCGTAGCCGAGTAGATCGCTGACTAGATCAAGAATGGACTCCGCAGAGCTTGCAGTAGTTCCCATTTCAGCCATCGAACACTTCGAATACTGTCCACGTCAGTGCGCCCTCATACATGTAGATGGTATCTGGGCTGACAACCCCCACACGTTGAAGGGAACGAGAGCGCATCGTCGCACCGATGACCCTTCGCAGTCCCGCGTCGAACGCGGAAAACGAGTTTTGCGGGCTGTTCCGCTTTGGTCGGACCTGCACGGCCTGTCAGGGCGAGCAGATGTCGTTGAGATCGATGAAGATGGATCTGTCAGTCCGGTGGAGCATAAATCTGGGGTACGGCACGGGATTACAGCTGATCTTCAGGTGTGCGCGCAAGCGATCTGCCTAGAAGAAATGCTCGACACATCGATTCCTGAAGCGGTGATCTGGTATGGAGGACCTCGCCGGAGATTCAAAGTAGTGCTTACACCCTCGCTCCGCGAGCGGACGCTGCAAGTGGCGGAACGCATTCGCGAACAGTTGCGTGCGGGACTGTTGCCGGAAGCACCTAACGATGCTCGATGCTCTCAGTGCCAATTGCGACATCACTGCTTGCCTGAGGTCTCCGCAGAGTCCGACCGAGTTGCTGCGTACCTCCAGCGAATACTGAGCCAATGACAAGTCCAATGCGATTCGGTGGTTCTGACGCGGGCAGGACACGCAACACGGTCTATGCGGTTGAGTACCAAACGAAGATCAAGTACTCAAAGGGATCGCTTATTGTTGCTACACCGGACATTAAGCGACGCATTCCGCTAGAAGCGGTCGACGCCTTGGTTATGTTCGCTGGACAAATCACCACTGACGCCATTGCACAATGCGTCCGTCGAAGGATCAGAGTGTCGGTGTTGACTAGAGGTGGGAGGATCAAGTTTGTCGTTGGTGGCCCAACCTCCGGGAATGTCCACTTGCGCGTTGCCCATTTCAGCGCGGTTAGCGAGGAAAAAACCGCAATCGAGTTGGCGCGCATCATTGTCGCTGCGAAGATCGGCAACAGCGCTACGGTTCTCGGCCGCTGGGCGCGGGACCACGTCGATTCAAAAATCTCATCGCAGCTCCAAGATCGCTGCGAGGTGATCAAAGGACGTGTCGGATCGGTCGCTTCGGCAAACAGCCGAGACACGCTTCGCGGTATCGAAGGCGACACAGCGCGTATTTATTTCAACTCGCTTGCGACAGTCCTAGGGAACGAAAAATTCGCGTTTGGCGGTAGGTCACGGAGACCTCCTCGCGACCCCGTCAACGCGGCTCTGTCGTTTTGTTATGGGTTAGTCACCACAGAAACCACCGGTGCGTGCGATGCCATCGGCCTTGATCCTCAGATCGGATTTCTGCACCAAGCTCTGCGAGCAGGACGTCCGTCGTTGGCGTTGGACTTGACCGAAGAATTGAGAGCTCTAACAGACCGTTTCGTGGTCTCCGCTCTCCGGCTGGGCAAAATCGCCCCAGAGCATTTTGCCGGTTCGCCTGGAGGCGGTTGTTACATGACGGATTCCGGCCGCCGCGAACTACTGAGTCTCTGGGAGGAGCACAAAAACACGTATTACAACCATGCGGTTCTCGACCGTCCCGTCCAACGGTGGGCCATCCCAACGACCCAAGCCACTCTCATGGCCCGGTGGTTGCGGGGTGACTTGCCTGGGTATCCGCCTTTTTTGCTTGAGAGTTGATTGTGGACGTCATCGTCGCTTATGACATCTCCAATACGGATACAACGGCGGGATCGGCCCGGTTGCGTCGGGTCGCCGACATCTGTGCCGCGTATGGTGAACGCGCACAACTATCCGTATTTGAGTGTCGTCTCACTCCAGAGTCGCACGCTCGGTTGATCGGCGAGCTACAAGATGCCGTTGATCTGAGCGAAGACAGCATCATCATCTACAAGGTGAACGGTAACCTGCATGACAGCCGTTTCGTCATCGGAGCAGACCGTCCTCACCGACTTGGTGACACCTGGATCGTTTGATCGACCATCGGGGCGTGTGCCTGGAGTGATACTGTCGCACTTGGGTTCTTCCGCTATTGAGAACCTCCAGTGATCCTTGACAACGAAATAAGGTATGAATTCATAACAATCAATTCCAGGTATTTCCCCTCTTTGCGAAACCAAGCCATAGACGTTGGAATTCAAGGTAGGGGAGTGTCGCCGGGGGTTAGCCCCCGGCCCTCATTGAACGGATGCAGTATGGCGGAGATGCAAAAAACGCAACTGAGGGTGTCGCCGGGGGTTAGCCCCCGGCCCTCATTGAACGTCGCGTTGAGTGTCCGAACCCCCGGCGAGTAAGTCAGAGTGTCGCCGGGGGTTAGCCCCCGGCCCTCATTGAACGGACTGTACTGAGTCTATCAGTCGGGGGGCATTGATCCTGTGTCGCCGGGGGTTAGCCCCCGGCCCTCATTGAACGCTGTGCGGCTTATGACCACCCATGCGACGACGACGACGAGTGTCGCCGGGGGTTAGCCCCCGGCCCTCATTGAACGGGTATCATGTGTGGGACTCGGGAATGTGGAGAACCAGGTGTCGCCGGGGGTTAGCCCCCGGCCCTCATTGAACGCGTATGGCCTGCAATTGATCCGCGCCTGCCAGTACATGGTGTCGCCGGGGGTTAGCCCCCGGCCCTCATTGAACGATGGCCGCGGTTTCGATGTTGGTGACCGCCAGGTTGTGTCGCCGGGGGTTAGCCCCCGGCCCTCATTGAACGCCCTGATTCTGTCCATACCTGTTGCCAAACATGATAGTGTCGCCGGGGGTTAGCCCCCGGCCCTCATTGAACGTTGACCGGCTGGGACATGATCATCGCGTTCCCTCCCTGGTGTCGCCGGGGGTTAGCCCCCGGCCCTCATTGAACGACGGCGTCGGCGTACATGACGGCGGCACCAGCAATCCAGTGTCGCCGGGGGTTAGCCCCCGGCCCTCATTGAACGCCGTCACCGTCCACACACACACCGCGTCGTTGACAAGTGTCGCCGGGGGTTAGCCCCCGGCCCTCATTGAACGCTGACAAGAGAACCATCAACCTCCACCCGTGATGACAGTGTCGCCGGGGGTTAGCCCCCGGCCCTCATTGAACGACGAACGCATATTCAGCTTCTGCCGGGACTTCTGCGGTGTCGCCGGGGGTTAGCCCCCGGCCCTCATTGAACGTTGACGACACCGCACAACCTCCCGCACCCCCACCCGTGTCGCCGGGGGTTAGCCCCCGGCCCTCATTGAACGAACGCGCTCCAGAGTGTGGAGACGTCGGACAACAGATCGTGTCGCCGGGGGTTAGCCCCCGGCCCTCATTGAACGGCTCATGTGGCTCACGAAGATAAACTCCCCCTCCTCCAAGTGTCGCCGGGGGTTAGCCCCCGGCCCTCATTGAACGTGGCACACCACCGAAAAACCGCTCGAGTTGATCTGCAAGTGTCGCCGGGGGTTAGCCCCCGGCCCTCATTGAACGAGGAAAGCAGTGGAACACCTTGGGGAAGCCCCGGGGGTGTCGCCGGGGGTTAGCCCCCGGCCCTCATTGAACGATCGCTGAACACGTTCAGACGGTAGGCGCTCCCCACGGTGTCGCCGGGGGTTAGCCCCCGGCCCTCATTGAACGCAGGTCATCTACATCCTGCGTCTCAGATAACGAGACCGCGTGTCGCCGGGGGTTAGCCCCCGGCCCTCATTGAACGCTGAAGAACGTATGATGGCACCGTCAGGACTCGCACGGTGTCGCCGGGGGTTAGCCCCCGGCCCTCATTGAACGCATTTCTGCGCTTCGGGTTGCAGGGTGTGGCGGTAGTGTCGCCGGGGGTTAGCCCCCGGCCCTCATTGAACGGGGATCGGCACAGTATGGACTTCGGTCGTTGACGCTAGTGTCGCCGGGGGTTAGCCCCCGGCCCTCATTGAACGCGGGTTGGAACCCACGTTCGACGAGCATCTCGACAACGTGTCGCCGGGGGTTAGCCCCCGGCCCTCATTGAACGACGAACGGCGCGATCACCTACACCTACAGCGGCAACAAGTGTCGCCGGGGGTTAGCCCCCGGCCCTCATTGAACGACGAACGGCGCGATCACCTACACCTACAGCGGCAACAAGTGTCGCCGGGGGTTAGCCCCCGGCCCTCATTGAACGCATCTTGCGCTCGCTGTTGATTGTCAGCGGTCGGCCGGTGTCGCCGGGGGTTAGCCCCCGGCCCTCATTGAACGCTACATGCGCGACGACGCGGGTTCTAGGGCCGGGCGGTGTCGCCGGGGGTTAGCCCCCGGCCCTCATTGAACGCGGCGAGCATCGGCCGACATGGACGACGACCTCATCGGTGTCGCCGGGGGTTAGCCCCCGGCCCTCATTGAACGCTCAGAAAGAGATTCAGTACCCGATGTAGGAATTACCTTGTGTCGCCGGGGGTTAGCCCCCGGCCCTCATTGAACGGTTATGACTGGTTAGCTACTGGAATTGACTTGAGAGAAGTGTCGCCGGGGGTTAGCCCCCGGCCCTCATTGAACGCGACGCGGCACGCGGGAAAGTGTCCGATGCGATCACCGGTGTCGCCGGGGGTTAGCCCCCGGCCCTCATTGAACGACCACAGACCACCAGACAGATTTCACTGTTCCAAGTCGTGTCGCCGGGGGTTAGCCCCCGGCCCTCATTGAACGCTCGTGGGGCGACGACGACGACGACGACGGGTTCTAAAAGTGTCGCCGGGGGTTAGCCCCCGGCCCTCATTGAACGGAGGGGGCTGTGGGGGTGATCTTCTCCGGGGCAGGTGTCGCCGGGGGTTAGCCCCCGGCCCTCATTGAACGCACCGAAACGACCGACATGCACTGGTCGTCGCGCTGGCGGGTGTCGCCGGGGGTTAGCCCCCGGCCCTCATTGAACGTATTCGGCGACAGCACCAACAGTCGCGGCGGCGGCAGTGTCGCCGGGGGTTAGCCCCCGGCCCTCATTGAACGATTCAAAGCGCGCGGCGGTTACCGTGGTGATCCATTCTGGTGTCGCCGGGGGTTAGCCCCCGGCCCTCATTGAACGCCGTAGTGCAGGCCGTGATCCCGTAGGACCTTGCCTGTGTCGCCGGGGGTTAGCCCCCGGCCCTCATTGAACGTGCATGAGCAGCAATCCGACCACCGCGCAGCTGACCACGGTGTCGCCGGGGGTTAGCCCCCGGCCCTCATTGAACGTACAGGGATTTCCACGAGACTTCTGGTTTGACCTTGTGTCGCCGGGGGTTAGCCCCCGGCCCTCATTGAACGCGCTGGCTGTGCGAGATGACTGTCACCGGATACGTCGAGTGTCGCCGGGGGTTAGCCCCCGGCCCTCATTGAACGGTCGCAGCGTCGGCGGTAGCCACATTTTTTCTACTCGGGTGTCGCCGGGGGTTAGCCCCCGGCCCTCATTGAACGAGCCTCAACGAGCTGCGATCGGTGATCCCGGCTGGATGGTGTCGCCGGGGGTTAGCCCCCGGCCCTCATTGAACGACGCTCACCGCCTACCATAGATGAGATAGTGAAATTCACGTGTCGCCGGGGGTTAGCCCCCGGCCCTCATTGAACGAACATCGATAGGTGCAACTCCTCTTCTGCTGGTACTAGGCCGTGTCGCCGGGGGTTAGCCCCCGGCCCTCATTGAACGCGTGACGTGTCCTACGCCTTTGGCAGTCAGCCTACGGTGTCGGTGTCGCCGGGGGTTAGCCCCCGGCCCTCATTGAACGATCCAAACTGGACGTCGACTTTTTGACGACGACGTTGGTGTCGCCGGGGGTTAGCCCCCGGCCCTCATTGAACGAGACTCATCGGAGGGGTCCCCGGAGTAGGCGGTGCAGCATCGTGTCGCCGGGGGTTAGCCCCCGGCCCTCATTGAACGTCATCGACCGCGACTCAAGGTCGGACGATGCGTGTGGTGTCGCCGGGGGTTAGCCCCCGGCCCTCATTGAACGGACTGGGACTGGGGCGTGTCCGAACTGATCCCCGTGATCGTGTCGCCGGGGGTTAGCCCCCGGCCCTCATTGAACGACCGACAATTTTAGTGTTGACGGGTCCGCGTCGGTGACGTGTCGCCGGGGGTTAGCCCCCGGCCCTCATTGAACGCGAGACAGTGACCTTGCCGGACAGCGGCCCGCGCAGGACCGTGTCGCCGGGGGTTAGCCCCCGGCCCTCATTGAACGGTGCCTGTACGTGCCTGCTAGACCCCATACAGGCCGTGTCGCCGGGGGTTAGCCCCCGGCCCTCATTGAACGAGCCATAGCAGCGCCGCCGACATCAACAGCAAAAGAGTGTCGCCGGGGGTTAGCCCCCGGCCCTCATTGAACGAATCAGGTATAATAGACCTATGACCAACACCACCGAAGTGTCGCCGGGGGTTAGCCCCCGGCCCTCATTGAACGAGGGGCGTTCACATTCCAACTCCATCGCTCATCGACGGGTGTCGCCGGGGGTTAGCCCCCGGCCCTCATTGAACGGCGAAGCAAAACAAGCAGCCGTCGACCTAGTCCTCGCGTGTCGCCGGGGGTTAGCCCCCGGCCCTCATTGAACGTTGTGTTGATAGCGGCGCTGGCAGTCGCCATGCTCGTGTCGCCGGGGGTTAGCCCCCGGCCCTCATTGAACGACGGTCACCATCGACCACGGGTCGCTTGTCGGTGACGGCGTGTCGCCGGGGGTTAGCCCCCGGCCCTCATTGAACGACGAAATGTTTTGTTTCGTGATCGCGGTTCCGTTGACGGTGTCGCCGGGGGTTAGCCCCCGGCCCTCATTGAACGGACTGGAAATGGTTGGGTGCCCCGCTCGACTCGGGTGTCGCCGGGGGTTAGCCCCCGGCCCTCATTGAACGCAGCCGACGCGAACGGCTCCGGGCTGCCACCGTCGGGTTGTGTCGCCGGGGGTTAGCCCCCGGCCCTCATTGAACGATCACAGAGTCCTACCTACGGCTCCACATCGAGGGTGTCGCCGGGGGTTAGCCCCCGGCCCTCATTGAACGAGGAACATGCCAACGCCCACCAACGATTTCGTCAGCGTGTCGCCGGGGGTTAGCCCCCGGCCCTCATTGAACGAACTAGTGAGTATTGAACATGCAAAGACGTTTGTCAGTGTCGCCGGGGGTTAGCCCCCGGCCCTCATTGAACGGACTACGGCGACTAACCGGTCGTTTACGGGGTTGGCTGGTGTCGCCGGGGGTTAGCCCCCGGCCCTCATTGAACGGCTTGTGCATACTGGTTCCTGCGGACACGCCCGACATGTGTCGCCGGGGGTTAGCCCCCGGCCCTCATTGAACGGTTCACTGGCCAGCGAGATCGGCGGGACGATCGCCCCGGAAGTGTCGCCGGGGGTTAGCCCCCGGCCCTCATTGAACGAACCGTCAGCGTCGAGGTCACGACATGCCCCAAGACGGTGTCGCCGGGGGTTAGCCCCCGGCCCTCATTGAACGGGCACGGGCACAGTGTCACCGTGATCCGTCATGAGCTTGTGTCGCCGGGGGTTAAGCCCCCGGCCCTCATTGAACGCATTTGAAAGACCATGAGGTTGTAGAGAAGATACTATGGTGTCGCCGGGGGTTAGCCCCCGGCCCTCATTGAACGGACCAGCCGTACAGCGAAGTCACCGACGTGCTGACCGGTGTCGCCGGGGGTTAGCCCCCGGCCCTCATTGAACGAACGACGAAACAGCCGCCGACAACCACGTCACTGCCGGTGTCGCCGGGGGTTAGCCCCCGGCCCTCATTGAACGTGGCCGATGGTGCGGCCGGCGAGCCAAACCGGGGTGAGTGTCGCCGGGGGTTAGCCCCCGGCCCTCATTGAACGCGTCAAAACTATCCGTAATGTAAGTTAGCCGAATTGGTGTCGCCGGGGGTTAGCCCCCGGCCCTCATTGAACGACACTGTCTGGCGGTACGTGCGTGCAATCGTCCACGTGTCGCCGGGGGTTAGCCCCCGGCCCTCATTGAACGCATGTATCCGCACACCAACCAACACAGGAGCAACCAGTGTCGCCGGGGGTTAGCCCCCGGCCCTCATTGAACGATTCCGGCGACGGATACGCGTACGAAGAGTAGCTAGTGTCGCCGGGGGTTAGCCCCCGGCCCTCATTGAACGATCAGGATCCGTGTCGGCAGCACAGCCATAATTATTGTGTCGCCGGGGGTTAGCCCCCGGCCCTCATTGAACGATCAGGATCCGTGTCGGCAGCACAGCCATAATTATTGTGTCGCCGGGGGTTAGCCCCCGGCCCTCATTGAACGCACAACCGTGACGGCTGTGTCACACCGAACCACAAAGGTGTCGCCGGGGGTTAGCCCCCGGCCCTCATTGAACGGATTGGAAATGGTTGGGTGCCCCGCTCGACTCGGACGGGTGTCGCCGGGGGTTAGCCCCCGGCCCTCATTGAACGGGGTGGGGTCAACCAGCGATCCAGGACTTGGTACCGGTGTCGCCGGGGGTTAGCCCCCGGCCCTCATTGAACGGATTTGTTCCTATCGGGTGCCTCCGATTTCACTGGAGGTGTCGCCGGGGGTTAGCCCCCGGCCCTCATTGAACGTTTCATGCTGACCTGCCAGCGTTCCGGCGTTTGTGGGTGTCGCCGGGGGTTAGCCCCCGGCCCTCATTGAACGTACGCCACTGTCACCAGCACCTCGTCGGCGGGCTGCTCGTGTCGCCGGGGGTTAGCCCCCGGCCCTCATTGAACGACAAACTGATAACCGGACGTGGACGGTGCCCGCACCCGTGTCGCCGGGGGTTAGCCCCCGGCCCTCATTGAACGACCGAAACAGCGCGCACAGCGAACGTCGCGGACGACAGTGTCGCCGGGGGTTAGCCCCCGGCCCTCATTGAACGTGACGTTGATGTCCCTACACGGACAATCCGTATCACGCACGTGTCGCCGGGGGTTAGCCCCCGGCCCTCATTGAACGTCGGTGGACCGCAGTGTGGCACCGTGGGGGCCGACCCTGGTGTCGCCGGGGGTTAGCCCCCGGCCCTCATTGAACGAACTATCGGACGTTTCCGGTATGAGGCCATCCCGTCACGTGTCGTCGGGGGTTAGCCCCCGGCCCTCATTGAACGGGTGACGGGTCCGCGGGGATGCGGCGCTTCTTGGTGTGTCGTCGGGGGTTAGCCCCCGGCCCTCCATTTTGCTGGCGGCTCGGGCGCGGGTGATAGACAGTCGCGTAGGCCGCCTGAACTCACCCATTGGTACGCCAAGGTTATTTCCAATGGGAAGGTTGATCACTCAACGGTGGCACGGCAACGCCGGAGCCTTGCGTGCTCGTGATCGCAGGGCGGGGACCTTTAACCGGTATGTCCCTCATCCGTTGTCCGCTTGGCATCCGCTGCTGTCGGCGGACACCGCAGCGTTCATTGCTGAAGCCGAGCAGGAGTTGCGCTCAACTGCCTCTTTTGAGCGGTCTGGGTTCTGAGGGCGGTGTGTTCGTTTGGGCTGAGTCGCTGGGCTCATCCCGGATTGAGGGCGTGTCGCCTTCAACACGAAGAGTGGTTCATGCACTCATTAGGAGACAGCATTTCCCAGATCGACAGTTCCACGATTCTGTCGTTGGGGTCGTTGGGAACATTGACGCGCACGACACCGCGTCAGCGATGCTCGCCGACCGTTCGCAGCTGAGGTTGCAGTCACTGCTTGAAGCGCACTGTGTGTTGATCGAGCTATCGCCGACGCCTCATCTCGGCGGAGTGGTTTGGAAGGATCAGAACTGGATTGGAGGCAACGACAGGCATCCGCTCGAAGGTGAGAGTGTCGGTGGGGCACGTGACGCATCCAATCGAAGGCGGTCTACGTTGCGTCCCAGACGATCAGCTTTCTTGGTACAGAGTTCTGAAAAACGGAGTGTGAAATCGCTACAAAATGGAGTGTAAAACCTCTGCAAAGTGGAGTTTCGGCTACCAGACCCACGACGGCATCGCCGTCGTACCCTTGACCGCCCTCAAGCCCTGATCGAGCACCGACGTTGACCTATATTCGAAGTGTTGTATCGTGTCAACGTGACGAGGGCTCGGCATCCCAGGAAAGAGGTCGAGGAAGCCCTGAGCGAACTTGAGGAGGCCGAATGACGATGTCGCAGACATCGTCAGGACACCGCTGGGGGGTGGCTCGCTGTGGGGAGTCCAACCGATCTGGGTGCCAGGTCTCAATCTGGTCTTCCCCGCGCAGTTCGGGTGGCCACGCTCGCCAATTGATGCGAGCGCTCGAACGTTGTGTCCACCAGTGGAGGGGTGAGGAGCGCTGACATGTCGACGTTTACGTTCACCCTTGTGGTCGAGGGGCCCGATCTCCAGAGCGACGAAGTCATTGACGCTCTATTCCAAGCGGGCTGCGATGATTCCCTCGTCGGTCGCTCAGGCGGCATCCAGTACATCGACTTCGACCGTGAAGCTGCTTCTCTTGAGGAGGCGGTACTCTCGGCTGTGACCGATATTGAATCTGTCGACGGACTTGTGGTCGTTCGCCTTGCTGATTCTGGGCTGGTCTCGATGGCCGATATTGCTGTGCGCACCGGCCGGACCCGTGAGAGCGTGCGGCTCCTAGTTACTGGCGAACGAGGTCCCGGCGGATTTCCAGTTCCGGTCACCGATCCCCGCAGTCGCTACCGGCTCTGGCGAGCGACCGAGGTTGAGCTCTGGATGCGAACACGCGTCGACGATGGGTATGAGACCCATGAGGACCACGTACGTGTGGCTATCAACGCCACTTTGGAACTCCGCTACCACTCAAGCCACATTCCTGACGACCGGAGATCAGACCTGCTCGCTCTGGCCGGCCTATAGACATGGACCGGTCTGGCTGGCCGTTTACCGATATATGACGTGAACTTGGATGCCGATGTCCTGAATTTTACATATATTTCATGATTTATGAGTGATTGTCACAGGAGGTCGATAGAGTTACACCCATGGAATTAGCTCCTGTCTCGGATCTCTTGGACACAACCGCTGGTACCGAGAGGGCCGCCGGTGGGGTGGTTCATGTCGAGATGGTGGATGTGGCCGCTTTGTGTGATGAGGGGTTGTCGTTGCGTTTGGGGGTGTTGGGTCGTGCTGAGTCTCGCTTGGCGGCGATGAAGGCCCAGGTGTTGGCTGAGGTTGGTCGTCGTCACAGCAAAGGCGATGCGCAGCGTATGGTTCGTAACGAGTTGCAAGCCTCAAAGCGTGAGGCCAAACGCGATGTTGAGTCAGCGGCTCGGTTGGCGGAACTGCCCGCGACTAGTGAGGCGTTGGCATCTGGTGAGATCCCGCCAGGTCATGCCAGGTTGATTGCTCGCGCTTCTGGTGAGAGCACTATTGATGAGACGGTGTTGGTGCAAGCTGCCAACACTGAGCCTTTTGATGAGTTCGCTAGGACTGTGAAACGTCATCAACAAGACCAAGCCGTTGATGATGGTCAGTCGTTGTTGGATCGTCAGCGTAAGAACCGCAAAGCACGGATCTTCGAATCAGCTGACTCGGGCATGTTTGTGTTGACCGGTGAGTTTGATCAGATCACCGGCGCACGTATCGCTACCGCGTTGACAGCCAAAGAACGACAACTCTGGCACCGCGAAGACCCCAAGTCTCGGCGTACACCGCAGCAACGAATGGCCGACGCGTTGGCTGAGCTGATTTGTGAACCTGCTGGTGACGGAAAGTCTGCGGGCACTGATTTGTTGGTGATCGCTGATTTCGACACGATCAAACAGCAACTAGACAACCCCCGCCTCGCGGATGGTTCACCGATACCGATTGTTGAGTTGCATCGTCTAGCGCTGGAAGCCAACTTGTTGCCTTCGATCTTTGACACCAAAGCCCAAGACATGTGGTTGGGGCGTAAACAACGCACCGCGTCTGAAGCTCAACGGGTTGCGTTGATCGCCCGTGATCAACACTGCATCGGCTGTGGAGCGAACCCGTTGTGGTGTCGTGCTCATCACATTGTTTGGTGGTCAAAGAACGGACCTACCGACGTAGACAACCTGGTGCTGGTATGCGACGACTGCCACCACAAAATCCACGACCACGACTGGCAAGTCTACAAACACCCCAAAACCGGCAAATACCACCTCAAACCCCCCAACCCAACCGACGCTGCAGCCGCAGTCAACGCGGCAACCCCCACCGGAAACCGAGCAGCAGCCGCAGTCAAGCCCAGCGGGTCCGAGTGAGTTTCGGAGATGGCCAACTGACGGCGCTCCCGGTGGACGCCGAATGTCCCCGCGCCGATAATCTCTGGACCTTGGTATCCTCACCGGTAGCCGAATGGTGGCTGCCGCCCGCGCAATGCGGGGCGTGCAGCTGGGTAAGAGACCCAAAGGAACAAATATCTTATGGCTACAAGCCTGCGCCCGAAATCTGAGACGATCGCCGATATGGCGAACGCCTTTGATCTAGCCGAGCACGACACCGGTTCGCCGGAAATACAAATCGCCCTGCTATCGGCACGGATCACACACCTCACCGAACACGTGAAGGTTCACAAAAAGGACCATCACACGCGGAGAGGCTTGCAGATGCTGGTAGGCCGCCGTCGTCGTCTTCTCGACTACGTCGAGGACAACGATGTAGAACGCTACAGAGCAGTGATCACCCACCTCGGGTTGCGTCGCTGAATAGAATCCGCTGAATAAATCGAAGGGCAATCCCACGGGGCTGCTCCCAACCGGTTGGATCCAGGTCAACACCCAGAACCAACCCGACGAATCCCAGTCGCTGGAATGTCCAGCAAACGAAGAACACAAGACCGTTGGTGCTAGTCGAAAATCTCTGAATTGATCAGCCTCCCGAGAGGCCAAGACCAAGATCAGCGATTTCCGACTGGGAACTGGCAGTCATGTGTTCAGGAGAAACAACAAAATGACTAATTCCCAATCCTTCACAGGCTCGTTCGCGCGCGGTGAGGGCAAAGACGCCACATTCGAGGTTGGCAAGTTCGCCCCCCTCGCCGGTGGCTCCGTCACCGCAAGTATCGGTGACACAGTTGTACTGGTCACCGCGACCGGAGCAGCGACACCCCGCGAAGGTGCGGATTTCTTTCCGCTGACCGTGGATATCGAGGAGCGGATGTATGCCGCCGGCAAGATACCCGGCTCCTTCTTCCGACGTGAAGCCCGAGCGGGCGAGCAGGCGATACTCACCTGTCGCCTCATAGACAGGCCGCTTCGTCCCGCCTTCCCTGATGGTTACCGCAACGAAGTTCATGTCGTGGGCACCGTTCTCGGAGCGGACCAGAAGAACCCCTATGACGTTCTGGCTCTCAACGCCGCCTCGTTGGCCCTATGCCTCTCGCCCGTCCCGTTCGATGGCCCCATCGGAGCAGTCCGCATGAGCTGGTCGCCAGAAGGCGAGTGGATTCCCTTCCCCACCTATCAAGAGTCCTCTGGATCGGCCTTCGACATGGTGGTCGCCGGCCGACTGAGCGGCAACGATGTTGCGGTGATGATGGTTGAGGCCGGCGGAACCGGCAATTCTTGGACTCTGTACGAGTCGGGTACCCCCAAGGTCGACGAGGATGTGCTCGCCGGAGGCCTCGAAGCCAGCAAGACTTGGATTCGCGAGATGATCGAGTTGCAGCAGCAGGCGGTTGACGCCGCTGGCGACATCAAAAAGATGGAACCCCCGCTCATCGTCAACCACAGCGACGAAATCTTCGAAGCAGTGCAAGCTGCGGCTGCTGAGCGCATCGCCAACACGCAACAAATTGCTGACAAGAGCGAGCGCCAGGCAGCAGAAGCAGAACTCAGAGAGGCCGTCATAGCCGAACTGGCTGAGTTCACCGCAGGAGACCCCGATGCCGCCAAACAGATCAAAAACGCCATCCGGACGATCACCAAACAGGTAGTCCGCAAGCGGATAGTCGAAGAAGGCATCCGCATAGATGGACGCAAAACCGACGAACTTCGCCAGGTCACCAGCGAAGTTGAGGTGATCCCCACAGCGCATGGCTCTGGCCTCTTCCAACGCGGTGAGACCCAAGTGCTCAACTTCACGACACTGGGGATGGGTCGAAGCGACATGATGATCGACGACATCTCGCCCACGGACAAGAAGCGGTACTTCCATCACTACAACTTCCCGCCGTTCTCCACTGGAGAGACCGGGTTCATGCGAGGTCCCAAGCGACGCGAGATCGGACACGGGGCTCTGGCCGAACGTGCTGTGTTCCCAGTCATTCCCTCCTTCGAGGAATGGCCCTACACCGTGCGAACCGTGTCTGAGGTGATGGCCTCCAACGGTTCGAGTTCCATGGGCTCAGTGTGTGGATCGACGCTCTCGCTGATGGATGCTGGCGTTCCGATCAAGGCTCCGGTTGCCGGAATAGCCATGGGGCTGGTCCATGCAGAGGGCGAATACGTCACACTCACCGACATTCTGGGTGCAGAAGATGCCTTCGGCGACATGGACTTCAAGGTCGCAGGCACAACCGATTTCGTAACTGCGCTGCAGCTCGACACCAAGATCGCAGGCATCCCGGCCAGCGTTTTGGCGAATGCGCTGGCACAGGCCAGAGAGGCTCGCCTCGACATTCTCGACGTGATGGCTGAGGCCATCGCTGAGCCCCGCGAAGATGTGCGGGACACCGCGCCGAAGATCACCACCTTTGAGATCCCGGTCGACAAGATTGGTGAAATCATCGGCCCCAAGGGCAAGGTCATCAATGCCATCCAGGCCGAGACTGGTGCCGATATTTCAGTTGATGACGACGGCATGGTCGGCGTTGTGTCGATTGCCTCGGTTGACAACGCCAAGGTGGCCGAAGCTGAGCGTCAAATCAAGCTGATCCTTGATCCACCCACCGCCGAGGTTGGTGCCACCTATCCTGGCCGAGTTGTGAATATCACCAAGTTCGGTGCCTTCGTCAATATCCTTCCCGGACGCGATGGCCTGCTCCACATCTCCAAGATCGGAGGCGGCAAGCGGATTGACCGGGTTGAGGATGTGCTCTCTTTGGGAGACGAAATTGTGGTCGTCGTTGAAGACGTGGACCCCAACGGAAAGATCTCGCTTAAGCCCGAGGGCGCTGCAGACACCGATCGCGATCGCGGAGGTCGTGACCGTGACCGTGACCGTGATCGTGGTGGTCGTGACCGTGACCGCGGTGGTCGTGACCGTGGCGGAGCGAATCGTGACCGCAACGACCGCAACAGCCGCAACGACCGCGAATCCGAAGCGTCCAATGACCCCAACCGCCAGTCGGTTTCGTTCGAGGACGCCTTCGACGCAGAGCTATCCCAGCAGTTCGACAATCTCGGCCCAGACGCTCCCGCGCGCGGACGAGGTTACGGCTCCGGCGGACGCGGCCGTCGCTAACCCTTTGGCACACCCACAGGCTCTAGCGGCTGTACTGTTGTAGAGATATGCAGCCGTTTCGCAATTTCGGCGAGAGTGACGATCCATGGTTCCGCGTCGGTCAAGTCGCTGTAACTACCACCGTCATCGTTTCGGCGATGAGCGTCGCCTACATGTTCGTCTGGGCGTTCGAGGGTTTTGACCGTCCGATTACCACGAAACTCCTGCTAAACGCAGGGTCTCGGCATGGGACTGTGGGTGGAGGTGAGATCTGGAGGCTGGTGACATGGCCACTTCCGACGGAGCCCTCGCTGTGGACGCTGCTGTTGGTCGCAGTCTTTTGGATGCTGGGATCACAGCTGGAAGCGCTGATGGGTCGTCGGCGCTTCACGTTCTTTCTCTTGGTGCTAACCGTTGTTCCGGCGCTGGTGATGACGGCGTTGGAGTTCACCGACATCTTCGGCTTCGCCTATGGACTCCGCTACGTCGAACTCGGGATTCTGGTTGCGTTCGCAACCCAATACTCAAGCATCCGCTTCTGGCCGGGCATCCCTGCCTGGGGACTAGCGGGGATCATCGTCGGGATGGCAATGCTTCAAGCCGTCAGCAACCAGAGAGGCTACGAACTCGTCCTTACCATGACGATGGCCTTCCTGGCGCCTTTGATGCTGCGGGCCCTCGGCCACGCCGAACAACACGAGTGGTTACCTAAGTTTCCGCTACCGGCCAAACTCGCCGGCGGTCAGTATCATCGCCCGCCGACCCGACAGCGCAAACGCCCTCAACCCCGTCAACGCAGCACTCACCTCTCTTCAGTTCCGCCCCCACCGTCACCCCCGGGCGATGTCGCTGCCCAGGCTAAGATCGACGCCTTGCTCGACAAGATGGGTGAGCATGGCTTGGAGAGCTTGACCGAAGCCGAACGCCGCACGCTCGAAGACCTCTCCAAGCGTCTGCGCGACAGGCGGGACCGAAGTTGATTCGGCCATGACGCGCATAGGAGTCGTGGGTGCCGCAGGGCGCATGGGCCAGGCGGTTTGCAGCGCGGTCCGAGACGACCCCGCACTTGAGCTTGTGGCTGCAATCGACATCGAAGATTCACTTGAGGTACTCGTAGAGAAGCAATGTCAAGTAGTCGTTGATTTCACGGTTGCTTCAGCAGCTCGCCAAACGCTTCGGTTCCTAGCCGCCAACAGAATTCACGCCGTCGTCGGCACGACCGGATTCACCGATGAGGACCTGGCTCTTTTTGCTGAAGCATTTACCGAAAGCAACTGTTTGATCGCGCCCAATTTCGCCATCGGAGCGGTGCTGATGATGCGTTTCGCCGAGTTGGCAGCTCCCCATTTCTCAACAGTTGAGGTGATCGAATATCACCACGACGCCAAGGTGGATGCTCCCTCGGGAACCGCGATTCGTACAGTCGAGCGAATCTCGGCAGCTTCGGCCGATTGGGGCGACGACCCCACGCGACATGAGGTCGTGCCCGGGGCGCGTGGGGGTCAAGGACCCGGCGGCGTGAGGGTTCATTCGGTGCGGATGCGCGGCGTTGTTGCCAATCAGGAAGTGCTGCTGGGTACGACTGGTCAAACCCTGTCAATCCGTCACGACACCATCGATCGCACCTCGTTTATGCCTGGCGTGTTGCTTGGCTGCAAGCGGGTAGCCGAATTCGAGGGGCTGACCCTCGGCCTAGATGCCTTCCTCGGTCTCTGAACCAGAGAAGTCCACTCGGTCAGAGAAGCGTTCTGCATCGTCGGCGCGCTGGGCGTTCTCGGTGCGCTGGATTCTCTCACACCTCTTTGTTCTGACCATGGTCGTCACCATGATCAACCTGGGGTTTTGGCAGATACGGCGCCTCGAAGAACGACAGGAGCGAAACATTGAAATCAAGGCGGTTCTAGAGGCCGAGCCACAAGAAATCGAGACGTTGCTGGCGTTGCCGACGTTGCCGCCAGACCACACGGCAGCGCTCGTCGTTGGCCGATACCTTGATGAGCATTCGTTTCTGGTAGCCAACCGGACCTACGATACCGAGCCGGGAAACTGGCTCGTAACCCCCATGGAATTGTCAGACGGAACGGTCGTGGTCATTAGTCGGGGTTGGGTCCCTCGCCTATGGGCCGCCGGGGTGCACACCGATGATCTCAGTGCCCCGGATGGGGAGGTGATCGTCGTCGGCAGGGCCTTCAGCAGCGTCGGCGGGGGAAGTATCGGCAAGAACGACATTGCCATCCTGACTGAACTGAATCGACTTGATCTTGACCGGGTTTTCGAACTCACGGGTCTTGCGGTAGCGGACCTGTGGGTGCAGTTGGATCAACAACAGCCTGCGGTCGCTTCACTGCCAGTGCCGGTGCCGCCGGAGAGCCTCGACGATGGTCCGCATCTTTCGTATGCGTTTCAGTGGTTTTTCTTCTCGGCGGGAGCCATCGTCGTCTATGGGTTGATCCTGCGCAGGCGTCACCGTGAGCCGCAAAAAGTGCCGCGCGTCGAGCCGCTGTGAATCGAGCCCTGTGAACAATGACCGGAGCAAAGATCGGAATTGGAAGCCAACTCCTGCTTCGGCGTGGCACGATAACAAGATGCAAGCACGCTTTGGGCGGGTACTCACCGCCATGGTCACCCCGTTTCACTCCGACGGATCGCTGGATCTCCAAGGTGCGCAGCAACTGGCCCGTTACCTCACCACCCAGGGCGGTAGTGACGGTCTTGTCATTGCGGGCACCACAGGAGAAAGCCCGACCCTCACTCACGATGAGCAGATCGATCTGATCTCGGCGGTGACCGAAGCCATCGACAAGCCGGTAGTTGCGGGTGCAGGTAGCAACGACACCCGCGCCGCGGTGGAGTTGAGCGAACGCGCCACCGAAGTGGGGGCAGCGGGGCTGTTGCATGTAGCGGGGTACTACAACCGTCCGAGTCAAGCTGGACTGAGAGAACACTTTCGTGCCTGTGCGCAGGCCACTGATCTGCCGATACTGCTCTATGACATTCCAGGCCGCACGGGTCGCAAGATTGCCACTGAGACCATGGCGGAACTATTCGCCACAGTGCCCAACATCATCGGCGTGAAGGATGCCTCCGCAAACCCTGCCGAGACCGCCAGGTTGCTTGCGATCTCTCCCGATGACACTGAGGTCTACAGCGGCGATGACGGACTCACTCTGGCATTGCTGGCTGTCGGCGCGGTGGGCACCATCGGCGTGGCTACTCATTGGATCGGGTCCGAAGTGGCCGAGATGATGGAGGCATTCTTCGCTGGCGATGTGGACTCCGCCGCTGAGATCAACCGCCAACTGATCCCGTCCTATCAGTTCGAGACGGGCGACGACGCCCCCAACCCCGTCCCGACGAAGGCAATGCTGCGGGTGATGGGCCTTCCCGGTGGGCCGACGCGCATGCCGATGGGGCCTGAACCTGGGGGCCTCCAAGCAGAGGCCCAGGCGGTGCTCTCGGCGCTTGGCCGGTCCTGATATGGCAGAACCGGTTCGTATAACCTTTCTTGGTGGTCTAGGTGAGATTGGCCGCAACTGCGCGGCTATTGAAACGAAGGGTCGGGTCGTGGTGCTCGACTGTGGCCAGATGTTTGCCGGGGATGATCTGCCGGGAGTAGACGCGGTTCTACCTGACCTTGACTGGCTGATCTCCAACGCTGACCGGGTCGATGCGGTGATCGCCACACATGCCCACGAAGATCACATCGGGGCGCTTCCATATCTTCTCCGCCACATGTCGCTACCGATCTACGGGTCGGTTTTTACTCTTGGCATGATTGAACACAAGCTTCGCGAGGCTGGCCTGAAGGGTAGAGCCGAACTGCGCAAGGTCAGCGACGGTGATCGCCTCAAGGTCGGTCCCTTCGACTGTGAATTCTTGCCCGTTACCCACTCAATCCCTTCGGGCAACATCACTGCTTTCCACACCGATCAAGGCGTGATTCTCCACTCGAGCGACTTCAAGTTGGACCTGACTCCCGTTGATGGCCGCCGTACAGACCTGTCTCGTATTGGCGCGCTGGCGCATGATCCGGGTATCCGACTGATGCTCGCCGATTCGACCAACGCCGATCGCCCTGGCGCATCTCGCTCAGAAAAAGAAATTGGCGCGGTCCTCACAGGCTTGCTGCGCGCCAACGACAAACGTCGTGTCATCGTGGCGTCTTTTGCTAGCCATATCCATCGACTGCAGCAGGTGGCCGATGCTGCGCTAGCTACGAACCGGGTTGTCGTACCGGTCGGATTGTCGATGCGCCGCAATGTCAAACTCGCCCGAGATGTCGGGATTCTCCGTATCCCAGATTATGCGATCAAAGATGCCGAAGACATCGACGACCTTGACTCCCAACGAGTCTGTGTTGTGTGCACCGGCTCGCAGGGAGAGCCTCGAGCGGCACTTACCCAAATGGCAAGGGGAGAGAGTCGTTGGCTAGCGCTCGACGAAAACGACACAGTCATATTTTCGGCGCATCCGATTCCGGGAAATGAGACAGCGGTGGCCTCAGTCCGCAACGGTTTGGCGCGCCTGGGTGCGAGGGTTATTCACAGCGGACAGGTCGATGTTCATACCAGCGGACATGGCAAGCAGCAGGAACTCAAGACCCTTCATTCGGTTGCGGTGCCCGAATACTTCGTGCCTGTGCACGGCGAATACTCCCATCTTGTGGCGCATCGTGACCTGGCCAGAGAGATGGGGATGGACCGTGATCATGTGGTTCTGGCCGAAGACGGGGATCAACTGGAGCTGTCCGATACGGGACTCGTGCACCTAGGGTCGGTTGGCGGCGATCACCTCTATGTCGACGGAACCGTCGGCGATCTCGGCAACGCCGTGCTCGGTGATCGCCGAGTCCTGGGCAACGACGGCTTTGTCGCAGTGATCGTTCACGTCGATTTTGAACGGCGCGAATTGTTGGCCGGGCCTGATGTGGTGTCACGTGGCTGGGTCGAACAGCCTGCGTTGCGTGCCCACGAGACCGCTGTTAGCGACGCGGTGGAACGCGCAGTGATGAAGGCGTTCGACGATGACATTGATGATCTGGCTCGTCTGTCTCAGATCGTGCGCCGAGCCGCGGGGGGCATCGTCTCAGACCGGACCCGCCGCCGTCCGATGATCGTACCGATGGTCCGCGAGGGTTGAGGACCCAGCTGGTGTAGCGACTCATGCACGGCTCGTGAGGGTTCGGGGTGCAGGGGCTCACAGTGGGGTACATGAGGGTGACTCACCGCGCTGGTAGCGTTTCTGATCGTGGCAGGCAAAGCAAACTCCGCCAAACCAAACTCGAAGAGCGACTCGAAGCACGCTTCGAAGAAGTCGGCTGTCTCACGTCGCTCGGTTTTCGGCGTGTTGTCGGGCCACCGAAGCGATCTGTGGGGCCTGGGAGCAATTCTCTCAGGCCTTTTGAGCGCGGCTAGTTTGTGGTTTGGGGCCGCGGGTGTTGTAGGTGTTGCAGTCGACGATGGGCTGGCGGTGGGCGTTGGCCTGATTCGCTTCGTTGTGCCGCTCGGTCTGGTTGCTCTAGGTGTGGCGCTGATTCGCGGAACTGGTGCCGAAGGTGAGTCCGAATGGCCCGCGCGCGTCACGGTTGGTGGGATCTTGCTGCTCATCTCGTTGAGTGGGCTTCTCCATGTTGTCTCCGAGCGCCCTGGGATCAACGCCACAGTCGATGATCTGGGAGCAGCCGGTGGTGTGCTCGGACTCGGCGTTGGTGGTGCACTTCACGCCGCAGCAGCGGTAACTGGGAGCCTTTTAATTCTTGGCTTGTTGGGCATCGTTGGACTCATCGTGCTTACTGGCAGTTCCGCTGGTGCACTGGGCCGGGGTTTTGTCATGATCGTCCGTCCGCCTCTGAATTGGTTGAAGGCCCAGGTACAGGCGTTGTTCAGCGACCTGTCCAGAACCGAAGCTACCGAAACGCATGTTGAGGTCTCAGAGGGCACTGATTTCGGTGCTGTCGTCGATGGTGCGGTCCTCGTGGCGGACAATGCTCGTGACGAGATTTCCCCCGCGGGCGTCGACAACGCCGCTGAGACCACCCAAAGCGGGGGCAACGAAGGGGCAGGCGAAACCGCACCTGAGCCGCCACGCCGACGCGTCCACAGACCAAAATTTGAGCCTGGAGTGGTCACCCAGCAGAAGTTGCCCCTTGAGATGAGCCATTGGACGCTTCCGTCTACGTCGTTGCTGTCTCGCAGCCACAAACAGGAAATCGACACAATCGACGTGGCCGAGCGTGGCAAGCGGCTACAGGCCACGCTCGCCCAGTTCGGTGTGGAAACCACCTTGCTTGAACCGATTGTTGGTCCGACCGTCACCCGCTATGTGCTCACCCTGGGCGAGGGAGTGAAGGTCACGAAGTTTGAAAGTTTGCGCAAGGACATGGCCTACGCCATGGCATCGCCCGATGTGCGTATCATCGCGCCGATTCCGGGGCGGCGCGCCATTGGTGTCGAGGTCCCCAACAACAAGCGGGCGATCGTCACTATCGGCGACATCCTGGCCTCAAAAGAAGTACAGCAAGCCTCCCATCCGCTTGAGGTTGCTATTGGCCGCGACATCAATGGCCAAAACGTGATCGTCAACATCGCCGACATGCCCCATGTGCTCATCGCAGGGGCCACCGGTTCGGGCAAATCATCGTGCCTGAACTCGTTGCTGTCTTCGATTCTCATGCGCTCGACCCCGGATCAGGTGAGAATGATCCTCGTCGACCCCAAGCGGGTTGAGATGGGGCAATACGACAAGATCCCTCATTTGCTCACCGCACCGGTCACAGATCCCCGAAAAGCTGCGAACGCGTTGGCCTGGGCTGTGCGTGAGATGGACCGTCGTTACGATCTGCTCCACCAGGTGGGTGTGCGCGACATCACTGGCTACAACCAGGCTGTCGACAACAACACCTTGAAGCCTCGGCTCGGAGTCCTTGACGACAACGGCGAGCCACTCATCTATAGCCGCTTGCCGTTTGTTCTGGTCGTGGTCGACGAACTCGCCGATTTGATGATGGTGGCAGCCCGAGATGTGGAGGAGTCGATAGCGCGTATTGCGCAAATGGCTAGGGCTGTCGGAATCCATTTGGTGATCGCCACGCAACGCCCGTCGGTCAATGTCATCACTGGCGTCATCAAGGCGAACATCCCGAGCCGCTGGGCTTTTGCTGTATCGAGCCTCACCGATTCCAGAGTCATTCTCGACCAAGCAGGAGCGGAGCGTTTAGTGGGAGGTGGTGACCTGTTAATGCTGGGCACTACGTCTTCGGCTTTGAATCGAATCCAGGGTTGTTGGGTCGAAGAGTCCGAGGTTCGCGCCATTGTGGGCCATTGGCGTGATCAGGCCAAGAAGTTGAAACAGGACCCAACCGTGCCACCTGAGTCTGGCTATGGTGCCACGCCGGTCGGGTCTGTCTCTTCGCTGGTCACCGGTAGCGGGATAACCGATTCGCCGCTGCTCGATTCGATAACCGCCACTCAAACCGAAGCTGCGGGGGACGGCGATGAACTTCTCGGCGCGGCGATGGAACTAGTGATCCAAACCCAACTTGGTTCAACCTCAATGCTGCAACGCAAGCTCCGGGTCGGTTTCGCGCGAGCAGGGCGCATCATGGATCTTCTGGAGCAACAGGGCGTGGTAGGGCCATCAACGGGGTCCAAAGCTCGAGAAGTCCTTGTCAGCCACGAAGAGTTCGAAGCACGTTGGCAGACGGGCGGAACCGCAAGCGCCCATCTGGGTGACGGACCGAGTTCTGCTGAACGAGGCGCCCATGAGACCGATGTCGATGAGCCCGATACTGACTTTTGATCTGTAGTTTTGGAAATCAATGATTAACGGCATCATCTACGCGGTCGGCGGGCTGCTGGTGCTTGCCGTGGCTTCCGATCAGTTCGTCAAAGGAGCGGTTCGCTTAGCGGTTGTCATGCGCATCGCCCCGGTGATCGTCGGGACGGTGATTGTGGGTTTCGGTACCAGCGCACCCGAGATGGTCGTGTCCGGAATTGCTGCTGTCGAAGGAAATCTCGACATCGGTGTCGGCAACGTCATCGGCTCCAACGTTGCCAACATTTCTTTGGTTCTGGGCTTCGCGACGCTTGTCTCTGCGGTCCCGGTGAAGCCCTCAATACTGCGCCGCGAGGTACCGATATCTGTGGCGTCGGTAGTTGTCTTCGCAGTGCTGATCCAGGGAGAGATCACCCGTTTGGAGGGGACGATTCTGGTGCTCTTGTTGGTCGGCGCACTGGGGTTCATTTTGCGCACCTCGTCTCGGCACCAAGCGGAACCCGACGCGCTGTCGGCAAGCGACAGATCAGCGGCGGACCGAACAGAACCGGACACAACAGCACTCGACATCGTAGAACTCGGAGACCTTCCGCACGAAATTGAGGAGTTCGTCGGCGAAGCAGTGCCTACGGCGATCACCGAGTCGATCCGTACCGTCATCGGACTGGTGCTGGTGGCGGGGTCGGCGTGGTTCGTTGTCACCGGGGCCGAACGAATTGCCGAAGAACTGGACCTGACAGGAGGCTTCATCGGCTTCACTTTGGTGGCGATTGGAACCTCCGCACCCGAACTCTTCACTGCCATTGCAGCCTCGCGCCGAGGCGAGATTGAGCTCTTGATCGGAAATCTGCTTGGCTCCAACATGTTCAACAGCTTCGCGGTCGGCGGTGCGATCGGGCTCGCGGGACCAGGGCGGGTACTCGACGCCAGCCTGTCTGTTTGGGGTTCAACGATGATGGTTGCTGTGGTGGTTGTGAGCGCGGTGATGATGATCACCAAAAAAAGTGTCAGCCGCGTCGAAGGGCTTGTGCTGCTGGCTATGTGGGTGGTCTGCGTGGTGGTGTTGGCGACCGTTTAGAGTCGGCCGTTTAGAGTCGGCCGTTTAGAGTCGGCCGTTTAGAGTCGGCCGTTTAGAGTCGGCCGTTTAGAGTCGGCTTAGCGCGCCAGGATTTTGGCCAGCTCATCAAAATGGGGGAGTTGGTGGAGCGGTGCGATCAAGGTGATTTGATCGTCGGCTTCGAGCACGAACTCTTCGCTTGCCCTGTGGACTACGCCATCTCGGGCGACCGCTTCAAGGTCGAAGCCTTCGTCAATATTGAGTTCGTCGACCCTCATTCCTATCAATGCGCCGCTCGACAGTTCCGGCAGCAGCGTGTACTGGCCGATTGAGAGATTTGGCAGGAGTGCTTCTTTGACCTCAGCCTCATACGCTGCGCCGGCCACCGCGACTGCTCCGTCGGCATGCAGGTATGCAGCCAACTCACCGGCAAGTCGCAATGCTCTCCCTGGTGCGTCGGAGCAACCTGCCAGAAAGAACAAGGCGTTGACCCGCTCGCCGCGGCCACCCCAAGCGGCTGGTATTCGGAGCGCACGTCCAGCCTTCACGATGACCAAGTGGTCGTCGTCGGTGTCAAAAAAAGCGACGGGAGTAGCTGTCGGGTGGGTGTCTGACGGCTGGATCCATAAAGACTCGGTAGCTAGAAACCGTTCGGTCACAGCGGCCGTGTCAATACCCATTCTCGCGCCCAAAACAGCAGCTGCTCGCTGCGCCGCGAAGTTGATGTCCTCCCCCTCAGGAACGCTCAACACCGCTGCTCGGGCAATCAGGCCCGGGTATTCGTCCTCGGCGCGCAGGCCGTGACTCTGCATCGCCTGGCTGATCTCCCGGTCAATTCCACGGTCGACGAGTTTCCCCCATCTCTCGAAGACGTGGTAGATCGCGCCTGCGTGTGTGGCCCGGGTTCGTCCGTAGATCAAGTACCAAACGGTTCCCGCAACGACAGAAGCGCCCGTTAGCAGCAGTGCTAGGGCACCGAGCTCAACAATCAGATAGCCGTCAATCAAAATCGCAAAAAGTTGCAAGTACGGAAAGAGGGGGGCTTTGAAACCTGGCGCGTAGGAGGAGATTCGTGCTGCTCGCAACACCAGCACAGCCGCGTTGACGAGCAGCAGCGTGAGGAGGACGAAAGCGCTGGCAAGTTTGGCGATGGCTGCCACATCAAAGGCCACTACCACCGTGGCCATGCCGGCAGCCGTTAGCACTACTCCCCAAATGGGTGTTCTGAAGCGGCTGATACGACCGAACCGCTCTGATATCAGGTGATCCCGGCTCATCGCCAGGGGATAGCGGGCGGCTGCCAAGATGCCGGCGTTGGTCGCCGAGGAGAAGGCAGCCAGCGCGGCGATTACCACGATTACCGCACCGGCGGTCGGCATCACGACTTTTGCTGCCGAGTGGATGGGGGCCAGATCGTCGTGGAGTTCAACTGCAGGCAACACCGCCACGGTCACGAGCATTCCCAGCGTGTAGACCGTGGTGCTGACCAATAGCGACAGTGACATGCCGAGCGGGATGTTGCGCGAGGGGTCTTTGATCTCCTCGGCCGCAGAAGCAACTTTGGTGAGTCCTCCGTAGGAAACGAACACCAGACCGATAACCGCCATCAATCCTCCCACGCCGTCGGTGAGGAACGGGCTCATGTCACCGCTGCCGTCGAGCTGGGTCAGCCCGGCGCCGAGGAACCACCCCAGAGCTGCGAGGACGAACACCACAAGCACCATCTGTAAGGCGCCACTCGCTCTGGAGCCCAGAATGTTGACGATAGCGAAGGCAGCGATCAGGGCCAGAGCGAGGGGCTTCGCGGGAACGTCGAAGACGATGTTGAGGTAAGCGCTCATGCCGACCAGCGCGAAAGCGTCTTTTAGAACCAACGACAACCAAGTGGCCATGCCGGCCACGGTCCCCACAGCGGGTCCGAACGCTCGTTCCAAGAAGTAGTAGGCGCCGCCGGCGCGGGGCATGGCGGTACTGAGTTCGGCGACCGCGAGCATTGCGGGTACGGCGAGGAGTCCGGCAATGGCGTAGGCGAGCACGGCGCTGGGACCTGCTTCTGCCGCGGCCAGGCCAGGCAACAGAAACAGCCCCGAACTCAGCATGGCCCCGGTGGAGATCACAAACACATGCCGTAACCCCAGCGAACGCGTCAGGTCGCCACCGTTGGTTGCGCCCATAGCCATCTGTAACCATACGCGATTCCCTCTCGTTGGTCCATCACTCGGGGCTTGGTGCTGCAATGGGGTCTGGTGGCGCTACGGTCGAGCGACGGGTTTGGCGTAGCTCGCCAACGGTTAGGGTCGGATTCACGATGTCAACTCAGTCATATGCGATCGTGACGCTTGGATGTCCCAAGAATCAGGTCGACTCGGACAAGTTGGCGGGGACACTCGCCCATACCGGCATGGCGGCCGCCAGCGATGTCGAAACCGCTGATGTGGTGGTTGTCAATACCTGCGCATTCATCGAAGATGCCCGCCAGGAATCGGTTGAGACGATTCTGGCGGTTGCTGAACAGCGCAATGCCGGCGCGCGGCTCATTGTCACCGGCTGTATGGCGGAGCGCTATGGCGCTGAACTGACCGCCGAACTGCCCGAGATTGATCATCTGGCGCCGTTTGGAATGTCACTCATACCAGCGCTGACGGGAGGCTCCGGTCAGGATTCGCCTGGCACGCAGGTTGAACCTGCAGCGGTGCCTGTTGCGCTCGGGCCGACTCGCGGGTCCGTTCGGCGGGTCCCTGACTTCGATCTGCTGAACCTGCCGCGACCCACAGCACCTCGGCCCTGGGCCTATGTCAAGATCGCCGAAGGATGCGATCGGGCCTGTGGCTTCTGCGCCATCCCGTCGTTTCGGGGTCCGCAACGCAGTCGCACAATCGAACAAATCATGTCCGAGGTCGAACAACTAGCGGCGCAGGAAATAGTCCTGGTAGCTCAAGACCTGGCCGCCTATGGAAGGGATCACCGCACACAGAAGCGTTCCATAGTTGAGCTGGTGCGAGCCGTTGCCACGGCGGTCGAAAGGGTCAGACTGCTATATCTCTACCCTTCAGATCTCTCCGAAATTCTGATCGACACAATCTGTGATTCAGGTGTTCCCTACTTCGACTTGTCGCTTCAGCATGTATCGCCTCGTTTGTTGCGGAGCATGCGTCGCTGGGGCAATGGCGAGAAGTTTCTGGACCGGATCGAAACCATCCGCGACTCAGAACCCAGCGCCGCGTTCCGTTCGAACTTCATTGTCGGCTATCCGGGCGAAACCGAAGAAGACCACGATCAACTCTTGGAGTTCATTACCGAGGCAAGGCTTGACTGGTGCGGTTTCTTTGCCTACTGCGAAGAGGTGGGAACCTATGCGGTGTCTCTGGACCACAAGGTTGATCCGGAACTCATCGCCGACCGGCTCGCGGAGCTGTCTGAGTTGCAAGACACGATTACCGCCACCAAACGTGACGAATTGATAGGCAGCGAGGTCGAAGTTCTTGTGGATGAATCTGGGATCGGACGCAGCTACAGAGAAGCACCTGAAATCGACGGGATCATTTCCGTGCCCCAAACTCTTGAGGTGGGAACGATTCAGACTTTGACGGTTACCGGGGCCATCGGCCCGGACCTGGAGGCGCGGTGAGCGATTTGGCGGTGCCGCGCAGTGCTGGGATTACCCATCCGGCGAACCTGCTGACGATCACGCGTCTGTTGTTCGCCCCGTTGTTGTTCTGGTTGCTGCTTTCAGCGCGGGACACGCGAGGGGTCTCTTGGGTGGCTTTCGGACTCGGTGTCGCCTTGGCGAGCACTGACTTCTTCGACGGAAGAATTGCCCGTAGGGCAAATGTTGTCAGCCGCAGCGGTGCATTTCTCGATCCCTTGGCAGACAAGGTGGTGATCCTCGGCTCTGGGTTCTGCTTGGTTGCGGTGGATCGCTATTGGTGGCTTCCGGTGACACTCATGGCTGTGCGCGAGGTTGGGATCACCGCGTGGCGCGCCCGTTGGGCACGCCATGGATTGGCCCTGCCGGCTCGGCGGTCAGCGAAGTACAAGACCGTCGTGCAGGGAGTTGCTCTGGCCATGGCGGTGGTGCCAACGCTTCAAGACCAGGACGCTCTGATAGAGGTGATGTTGTGGATCGCGGTTGTATGGACTCTTGTGTCTGGGATTCAATACCTGATCGACGGCCAGAATGCGCTGAGCTCCACAGGTGAGTGATCCAAAGAGCGTCGATGAACTGTGAAGTCGTGGCGGTCGGAACCGAACTGCTGCTGGGACAGATCGTCGACACCAACTCGTCGTGGATTGGTGAGCAACTGGCGCTCGTGGGCATCGACAGCCATCACCAAACAAAAGTCGGCGACAATCTCGAACGGATGATCTCGGTACTTGAGCAGGCCCTTGGCCGCAGCGACGCAGTAATCGTTTGCGGTGGTCTGGGGCCCACCCAAGACGACATAACACGCGAGGCGATCGCCGCGGTGATGGGGGTGGAACTGGTCCGCGATGAACGAATCATCGCCAAGATCGAAACCATGTTCGGGGGCCGCGGTCGCAACATGCCGGAGAACAACAAGCGTCAGGCAGATGTGCCCGTTGGAGCGCGTGTCAATCCCGCGATGCCCGGCACAGCAGCAGGGCTGATCTGTCCACTCAGCGGTGCCAACGAAGGCAAAGTGATATATGCAGTCCCGGGGGTGCCGTGGGAGATGCAGCAGATGGTGCTGCAAGGAGTTCTCCCGGACCTGCGGGAACGGGCAGGCATCACCGCGGTGATTCGCAGCCGGACTCTGCGTACTTGGGGTCAGTCTGAGTCTGGTCTGGCCGAACAACTCGACGAAGAAATCCGGCGTCTCGATCAAACCGGTACGGCAACGATCGCCTTTCTGGCCAGTGGCTTGGAAGGTTTGAAGGTGCGTATCACCGCAAAAGCCCACAGCGAAACCGAAGCGGTCGCCATTCTCGACGACGAGGAAACTCGAGTCCGAGACCTCATCGGCGACATCGTCTTTGGAACAGACGACGACACGATTGAATCCGTTGTACTTGACCTGTTACGTGACCGTGGACTGACTCTGGCTTTGGCAGAATCGCTCACGGGAGGGCTCATCTCCAGCCGGTTGGTGAATCACCCGGGTTGCAGCGAAGTGTTTCGGGGTGGGATCGTCCCTTATCACCGAGACCTCAAACAGTCGCTGCTCAGCGCCGGCGATATCCACTCGGTGAGCGAGGAGATGGTGATCGAGATGGCACAAGGTGCATGCCATGTCTTCAGTGCTGATGTTGGTCTTGCTGTTTCGGGAGTCGCCGGGCCGGAACCCCACGAGGGGGTTGAACCCGGAGTCGTCTGTATCGGCATACACATCGCCCGGATCGGTGAGGACGGCGAAGACGGCGACACCAACCGGACCAACAAATCGGATGAGAGGAACGGCATTTCAGAGGCCACCACCATCAAGTTGCCCTTCGACCGCGAGCGCATCCGGCAGTTCAGTTGCATCATGGCGCTCAACATGCTCCGCACGCGACTGCTGAACCAACCTGAACGGACTCAACCTGAATGGACTCAACCTGAACGGACTCAACCTGAACGGACTCAACCTGAACGGACTCAACCTGAACGGACTCAACCTGAATGGACTCAAGCTGAACGGACTCAAGCTGAACGGACTCAAGCTGAACGGACTCAACCTGATGTCTCAAGCTGATAGCTCAACCCGGTAACCCCGAACCGATGGAGAAATACTGATGCGCACCGAAGTGGACCTTGAACTCCTCGGACAAACCATCCAGGATCTGTACCGCATGAAACAGGGCGAGGCCATGAGTGCCATCGTCCACCTGGGCGTGCGCCTCGGGCTGTTTGATGCCCTCGACCAGGCACCCGAATCGACCTCGGCTGAGTTGGCAGATGCGACCGGCCTACACGAGCGCTGGATCCGAGAATGGCTCTACGCGGTGGCGGCTGCGGGACTGGCCGAGCATGACTATGGCCGCTTCAACCTGACACCGGAGGCTACAGCAACGCTTTGTGAACCCGATCATCCCGCGGCGACCGCTGGTGTCTTTGGGCTTCCCATCACCCATCACGAGGTCAATCGGACAGCGGAGGCGTTTGAAACCGGCTTGGGCATGACCTGGAGCGAACATGGAGTCCACGCCTGTCATTTTCAGGCTGCTATGAGCGCATCGGGGCAGCGGGCCTGGCTGGTGCCGGTAATCCTCGACTCCATTGAGCAGATGACTGAGCGGTTGACAGCGGGGGCGACTGTTGTTGATGTGGGTTGCGGTTCGGGGGTGGCTGCTGCGGCCATCGCCGGCGCCTATCCGCAATCGACTGTGGTCGGCATCGACCCGTCGGCTCACGCCATCGAAGCCGCCGCCCAGCGAGCGGCCTCGGAGGGTCTGACCAACTTGTCGTTCCAGTCGGGGACCTTTGACGATCTCGGCGATTTCAGCGATGTTGATCTACTAGTGACTCTCGATGTGCTTCACGATCTGCCGAACCCTGCCGCCGCGGTCGCAGCAGCTCGATCATGCCTAGCCGGCGATGGTGTGTGGATGGTCGCCGACATCAAGACCAGAGGTGGCCTTGAAGAGAACCGGCAGATCCCGGTGCTGCCGTTGATGTACGCCATGTCGATCCTCTACTGCATGTCGTCGGCGATGTCGGAGCCCAACGGTGCCGGACTCGGCACTCTGGGACTCACCGTTGAAGTGTTCGAGCAAATGACCGCAGCCGCGGGCTTCGGCAGTGTCGAGGTTCATGAGTTCGAAGTCGATCCCTTGAATCGCTATTACGAAGTGCGAATCTGACGGACGACCAGAAGCGAGCGAGAGATGTCATTCATTGAGGTCAATGACCTCACCATGTATTACGAACTTCACGGTCGAGGCCCGAATCTGTTGCACATCTCGGGTAGTGGCGGTGATCTTCGCCAGACCGCTCCGCAGTTGCACGGTCTCAACCGTGACTTCTTGGGGCTGCACTATGACCAGCGCTGTCTGGGCCAGACAACGCTCGGTGATCATGAACCGACCATGTTTGACTACGCCGATGACGCGGCGGCTCTTTGTGCCGCTCTGGGTTGGGGCCGCGCTCGGGTGGTCGGCACGTCGTTCGGCGGGATGGTGGCGCAGCACCTCGCCATTCGTCACCCGGATCTTGTTGAGCGATTGGTATTGAACTGCACATCGCCAGGCGGTTCACTGATTTCTTACCCTCTTGATGAGTTGGTAGACCTGCCGACAGCTGAGAGAACCGAGACATCCCTTTCGCTTATGGACACTCGCTACAGCGCGGGTAGCGGTGAAGCTCTCCCAGGTTTGGAAGGGTTCACATCGCAGTTGCGTGACGGCTATGCGCGTTCGGTCTCAGCGGAGTCGGACGAGGGGTTCGCTCAACAACTTGAAGCAAGGCGGCACCATGATGTGCTGGCTGATCTTGGGTCGATATCGGCTTCGACCCTCGTGTGCGCGGGGCGTTACGACGGGATTGCCCCGGTGGTCAACTCAGAAGCGATCGTTGCGGGTGTCGCGCAGGCTCAACTTGAGGTCTTTGAGGGAGGCCATCTCTTCATGCTGCAAGACCCCAGGTCGCTCTCGGTGACGCGCGACTTTCTTATGGAATAAGTGGGCGCTGTGGGCTGACGGCTCAGTTCGCGGAATTCGATTTGCGCGAACTGCCTAACGCGAGCGTCGCTGGCCGTGACCTGCAGAACTCTGGTGTCGCTGTGTGGCGCCGCTGGACACACGTTGCCGGTTGCGGTGTTTGGATTTGCTGTGCTGTTTGGATTTGTTCTTGGAGTGTTGGTTCTTCGCGGCGTGACCGTTGCGACGGGATGAATCGGAACGGCTCTTGGGCGAAGCACCGCGAGGTGCGTGTTTTCCGTTGCGTCGAGCAGGGGACTCGCCTGAGTAGACAGGCTCAGCGGGAACAGACACAACCGGACCATCCAGCGAAGGTGGCGCCGAGATTTCCTGTGACAGCTTGAGTCGTCGTTTCATGGCTTTGACGAGCTTGACCTGAGATGGATCTACGAACGACACCACATGTCCCTGCGCGCCGGCGCGTGCCGTTCTCCCTGAACGATGGATATAGGCAGAGTCCTCATCGACTGGGTCGTAGTGCACCACGCACTCGACACCGTCGACGTGAATGCCACGGGCCGCGACATCGGTTGCAACCAACGCAAGGGCTTTGCCTGAGGCGAACTCGTGGAGGGCACGGGAACGCTGTGCTTGCGAGCGGTTCCCGTGGATGGCCGCTGCTGAGATTCCCACCTGTTTGAGCTGGCGGGCGGCGCGATCTGCGCCGTGGCGTGTGCGGGTGAACACGATGGTGGAGCCGAACGTGGCTATCACAGAAGCACACAGACCGATTCGCTGAGGCCTTGGAATCTCCCAAAAGTGGTGCTGAGTAGCTGTTAGGTCGGGTGCTGCGGACCCCACTGAATGGCGTACCGGATCAGTTTGGTATTGTTTGATGAGCTTGCCCACATCACCCTCAAGGGTTGCCGAGAACAGCATCGTGTGACGCGTCTCGGAAGTGTCGTCAAGAATGCGACGGACCGCTGGCATGAAACCCATGTCGGCCATGCGGTCGGCCTCGTCGATCACGACGGTTGTGACTCGCTTGAGACTGACGGTGCGGCGCTCAATGAGATCTTCCAAGCGGCCGGGTGTAGCCACGAGCACGTCAATGCCGCGTCGCAGCTTTTTGATCTGGGGCTCAAGGCCGACACCTCCATACACCGCGGTGATGCGGCGCTCTACTGTCTCGGCCAAAGGCCGGAGTTCGGTCGCTATTTGCTCGGCCAGTTCACGAGTCGGTGCGAGAATCAATGCGCTCGGGAGTTTCGGTTCGGCTCTGCGCACTCGTGTCAACAGGGGAATACCGAAAGCAAGAGTTTTGCCGGAGCCAGTAGGGGCGCGGCCGACGACATCACGGCCGTTCAGCAAGTCGGGGATAGCAGCGGCTTGGATCTCGAAGGGGGAGGTGATGCCACCCCGGTCCAGGACCGCGCGAATTGAATCAGGGACGCCGAGATCGGCGAACGTGGGGCTCATCGGGGGACACTCCGGCAGCGGGGATGGTGTGCGACGATCGCGTCGATCACGTGGTCCGGTGCTTTAGCAGGCTACCGGTGCGTCGCGCGGTTAAGACACCGCGGCGATATTCGCTCGTTGAACTCTGCTAGGTGTGTGCCACCATTTGCTCGGCGAGGCGCCGAAAGCCGTCGCGCCAGGTAACCAAGCAGGGACCGACGACTCGGCGAACCGCGTCGGTATCGATCACCGCGCTTGGAATCGTCAACTCGTTCACCTCAAAGTTCGGTGCGGGTGCTCCGACGACATCGCAGATGTAACGAGTCCACTCCTCGACGGATACAACCTCGTCGCTACCCCAATTGAGAGTCGTGGTGTTCACGGTCGCGGCGTCCAACAGGGCTGGGACCTGCGCGATGATGTCGTCGTGGTGGATCGGGTTGTAACGCGAACCATCGGGATGCAGAGGAATCGTCTGCGACGCCTGCGCCATCATCAGGTGAAAGACCGGCCAACCGCCTTGGTCGCCGTAGGGCACGCACAGTCGGGCGATGGTCGTCGGCACAGAGAACTCGCGAGCAGCGAAACGAGCGACCGCTTCGGCAGCGGTTTTAGCCGTCGAATACGTCGGCAGGAGGTTCTGGTGGTGATCACGGCCCAGCGCCGAGTCTTCGCGCATCGGCTCGCCGTTGGTCGGCGCGTAGACAGCGGTGGTGGAGCAGTGCAGAACTGCGTGGGCGTTGCGCATGTGGCTCATTAGATGACCGGTAGCTTCGGCATTGGCCGCGAGGTCCTTGTCCCATTTGCCGGTCTTTGTGACGGCAAAGTTGAGCAGATAGTCAACTTCAGTAGGTACCGACGCCAGGTTGGGTTCGATGAGGTCGACAGCGTGGCAGACGATCCCGGCTGCCTCCATGCGCTTGCGCGCAGCTGGATCTTTGAAGCGGGCGATGCCGTGGACTTCATTGCCGCTCGCCGCCAGCGCCACCGCGATCGGCTCGCCTACTTGGCCGGTGCAACCGGCAACCACAATTCTTCGATCTTTCACAGAAGTCACGCTGTGTTCCTTTTCTGGTTCGCGAGTTAGTGGTTCGCGAGTTGGTGGTTCGCGAGTTGGTCAGGAGCGAAGGATTTCACGCCACGGCTGATTCTTGTCGTAGCCAGGTTCGCGAGGCAATTGCAGTGAGCGCTCGCCGATGTTGTTCTTGAGAACCTCGTCAGTACCGCCACCGATCGAGATCGAATAGCGGCCCATCAACTCCATCTGCGCCCAAAAAACCTTCTCACCGCTGCCCGCGTCCAGTTCCGCGCCCATTATCCGGCTGGCAAGATCACCTGATAAGCGCCTGTTGTTCGAAGCCATCAACTTTATGAGTCCAGGGTCCATTGGTGGTGACTCACCGCGTCGGATTGCATATTGGACCTGTTCACCCATCCAACCCGAGATCATTTCACGGCAGCAATAATCGGCGAGATCTTGACGCAGAACCGGATCCTGCAGGCAACCCTTGTCAGCGGCCAATTCAATCAGCTTTGTGCGGGTCGGGATACGGGCACCCGCAATGAACGCAGATTCGTTGGACAGCACGGTCCGCGCCGGTATCCAGCCTTGGTTGATTTCTCCGATGACATTGGCGACCGGCACCCGAACATCGGACAGGAAGACCTCGTTGAAGTGCGCTGACCGGTTGATCTGCACCAAAGGCCGGACCTCAACGCCCGGGGTCGACATGTCAACCAACAAGAACGTGATGCCCTTGTGCTTGGGAGCATCGGGGTCGGTGCGGACCAACACAAAACCCCAGTCGCAGAACTGCGCCGAACTGTTCCACACCTTCTGACCGTTGACAATGAACTCATCGCCGTCACGCTCGGCACGCGTCGCCAGCGCGGCCAGATCGCTTCCGGCGCCGGGCTCGCTGAAGAGCTGACAAAAAGACAACTCCGCGGATAGCAGTTTGGGAAGAAACTCCCGCTTTTGCTCTTCACTTGCGTGGCGCAACAACGTGGGTCCCAGCATGGCGATGGTGGCGCCCACAAACCCGACCCATTCCTCGTATTCCAGCGAAATCTCGCGCTCGATGCGGGTCATCCAAGATTTGCCGCCACCGCCGCCGTACTGCGTGGGCCAAGCGATCCCCGCGTAGCCCGCCGCAAACAGACGGCCCTGCCAAGCCTTGGCTGCCTCGAAGTGACGACGCGCATCCTGCGGGTCTCTATGAACGTTGGTTTCCCAAGGTGAGTCGCCGCGTTTGGGAGTGGCATTGGCGTCGTACCAGGCCCGAACTTCGGTTCGATATGCCACTTGTTCGGCGGGCTCGTTGGCCTTGTGGTTTGCGGCGGTCATGGCCAAGAGCTTTCCTTGTGCTTGAGGTCAACGCCAAACCCCGCGACCCTCTGTACGTAACCGTGCCGATCGACTGGGAGACGACTTGGTCGATGAAGGTCTATCGGATACGAAGGACAGGTGTCGGCGAAGAGGCCGAATTGAAGAGTCGGCGGGTTGGCGAGGCGCTGGTTCGAGACCTCCGCAAACAGATGGCCGAAGACAACGTGATCTTCGATAACAAGATCCACAACCCAGCCCCGGCGCTCGCCGATGCAGACGGTCCGATCTTGCAATTCCGCAAATGGGCAAGCAAGTTCTACGCTCCGGGTGATCCCGTTGCTGAAGGAAGGAAACCACGATGACCGATGAGGATTACGAACCGCAGGAACGCTACGGAACCAGGGATGATCAGGTCGACATTGAACGGATGCGGCTGTCGATGCTGGCCGAAGCGCGAGACCCCAAGACTTGCGCGTTGTTGACGCGAGTCGGGATCGCAGAAGGCATGCACTGTCTTGAGATCGGAGCGGGTTCGGGATCGGTCAGTGCTTGGATGGCCGACCAGGTCGGGGCGCGGGGTCGGGTGATGTCCACCGATATCGACCTTCAGTTTCATGACGAGATGCCCTCCAACGTGATCGTCCGGCAACACGACATTGCCACCGACTCGCTTCCGCGGGAGCATTTCGACATCATTCATGCCCGTGCGGTGCTGCAACATGTGCCGACTCGTGACGAGGTGGTCGGTCAGCTCGTGGACGCCCTGAAACCGGGTGGTTGGCTCGTGGTTGAAGACGGCACCTTCCTGGGGTTCGGTCAACAGGGACTGCCTGAGCCGTACAAGACAATCCACCAGGTCATGTCGGCAGGAAGCCTCGACGAATGGCGCGATCCTGACTTCGGGCTTCAAGTCCTCGACCGAATGCGGTCGGTCGGTCTCGTTGATCTCGATGTTGTGGGCGATATCTGGGCGATGCGGCCACACGAACCAAGCGGTGAGTGGTGGTTCCTGGCACTTGAGAGGGCCATTCCTTACATGGTTACCGCGGGTGTTGTAGCCGAGGCTGACGGCCAAGTGGCACTCGAACAGGTCCGCGCGGAGGGCTTTGTGATGATGAGTCCCGCGTCGATCGCAACTCTGGGCCGCAAACCCCACTAGTCGCTGTCGAACTCAAGGTTTCCAGTCTCGGCGAATGTGGAGATCGATGCTTGTTACGGGCAGGATGTAGGCATGTCTGAGGCTTACATCATCGATGCTGTCCGCACGCCCACCGGCAAGCGAGGTGGCGGGCTGTCCCACATCCATCCGGCCGATCTCGGAGCGGCGTCGATCAAGGCCTTGATCGAGCGGACCGGTATTGATCCCGCGGCGGTTGAGGATGTCATCTTCGGCAACGTGGATTCGATCGGGGGTCAAGCCGGTGACATTGCCCGAACCTCGTGGCTCGCAGCAGGACTCCCCACCCATGTTCCCGGTACCACCGTCGACCGCCAGTGCGGCTCGGGTCAGCAGGCAGTGACCTTTGCGGCGACGATGGTGATGGCCGGCATCGCCGATCTTGTTGTTGCCGGTGGTGTCCAGCAAATGTCGCAGATTCCGATCGGGTCAGCGATGACTCTGGCCGCCGAACTTGGCTTCGATGATCCGTTCAGCGGATCCGAGGGTTGGGTCGAACGTTATGGCACCCAAGAGATCTCGCAGTTCCGCGGGGCCGAGATGATTGCTGAGAAGTGGGATATCTCACGGGCCGAAATGGAAGAGTTCGCCTTTGAGAGCCATGAACGGGCGATTCAGGCCATTGACGAGGGTCGTTTCGATGCCGAGATTGTGCCGCTGGGGGATTGTGTCACCGATGAGGGTCCTCGTCGCGGTAGCAGCATCGAGAAGATGGCTCAGCTTCAGCCGCTTGTGGAAGGCGGACGGCTGACCGCAGCAGTGTCCAGCCAGATCAGCGATGCGTCAGCTTCGCTGTTGGTCGCCTCGCAGCAGGCTGTGGAGGATCACAACCTGACTCCCCGAGCTCGAATTCACCACATGAGCGTGCGCGGCGACGACCCCGTTTTCATGCTCACCGGACCTATCCCCGCAACCGCCCATGCCCTGGAGAAAACCGGCATGTCGATCTCGGACATAGATCTCTTTGAATGCAACGAGGCGTTCGCATGCGTGCCGATGGCTTGGATGGCCGAACACGACATTCCCCACGAGCGGGTCAACGTCAATGGCGGTGCCATTGCGCTCGGCCATCCACTTGGCGCCACTGGAGCAAAGCTGATGACCACCTTGCTGCACGAACTCGAACGCATCGGCGGCCGCTACGGACTTCAGACAATGTGCGAAGGCGGAGGCCAAGCCAACGTAACGATCATCGAACGGCTCTGACCAATCTGAACAGGGGGGACCAAGATGCTCTTTGAACCCCTCGCGGCGGGGTCGGTGTCGCTGCGGCTGTACCCGCACGATGTCACAGCCTGCGAGCAACTCGATCTGATCCGCAGCCAGGCTGAGTCGGCCGTTTCAGCGGGATACGACGGAGTAATGGTGAGTGAGCACCACGCCAACTTCCCGGGGTATCTCCCGAACCCGATTCAACTTGCGGGGGTCTTGCTTGGGTCGATGTCCAAGGGCTGGGCGGCACCCTGCCCGTTGCTGTTGCCTATGCGGGCTTATGCGCTGGTGGCCGAGGACTTGGCATGGCTTGACGCCGCCTATCCAGGTCGAGTTGGTGCCGGCTTTGCAGCGGGCGCACTTCCCGTTGACTTTGAACTTGCCGAGGTGCCCTTCAGCGAAATCGTCGAGCGATTCAAACAAGCTCTGCCGAAGGTCGTGAATGCTCTTCGCGGCCAAGACCCGTCGCCGTTGGGAGCTGATCGGGCCATCGCTCGCACCGCCGACAGTCCGCTGCCGATGGTGGTTGCCGCGCAGAGTCCCGCGGCCGTGCGCCGCGCCGCGGCTCTCAATCTTGGAGTTCTCTACGACAGCTTGCAGACCGCTGCGGTTACGGCCCGGCTCGGTGAGGTCTACCGCGAAGCCAACGGTGCCGGTCCGCGGATCGCCATCAGACGGGTCTGGATAGGCGATCCTCCAACGGAGCAGATGGCCAAGCAGATGGCGCATTACCGCAGCTATGCACCGGATCGTGCGATGAAGAACTGGGACGGCGATCAGTTGATCGCCGCGGCCAGCGGTATGGAGGCAGCCGACAAGCTCGCCGACTTCTTAGCCGCAGCCGATTGCGACACCGTGAACGTACGAATCCATGTGAGCGGACTCGAACCGGCAATGGTTGATGAACAACTCCACCTGCACGCCGAAGAGTTCCTACCCAGGCTCCGCCAACGAATGAAGCAGCTACCCAGCCGCCGTTAGCTGGTTGATCTAAACGAGAGCGGTTGATCTAAACGAGAGCGGTTGATCTAAACGAGAGCGGTTGATCTAAACGAGAGCGTTGTCGACGCGGGTCGTGGCGATTTCTTCGTCAACATCAAGGGCAAACGCGAGTTCCGAAATGAGCACGGTGCGAGCCTTGGTGTAGAGCGACTTCTCACCAGCGGACAGCCCCTTGGCGTGATCGCGCAGTGCAAGGTTTCGGACGACCTCGGCGACCTGGTAGACGTCGCCAGACTTCAGCTTCTCCTGGTGATTCTTGAACCGCCGTGACCAGTTGGCCGGCTCTCGCACGTCGCGTTTGGCCAGCACCTCGAACAGATCTTCGACATCTTCGGTCGAAATCGGCCAACGCATACCGACCTGTTCGACCTTGTCGACGGGTACAGAAAGAACCAGATCGCCGTGCGCCATGCGAAGCACGAGGTAGTCCCTCTCCTCACCGAAAGCGGTGCGCTTCTCCTTCTTCTCGATAACGGCTGCGCCATGGTGCGGATACACGACGCGGTCGCCGGGTTTGTAGCTCACAAAAGTCCTCGAAGGTAGCGAAACACCGTGCTCAAGGATGCCAGAACCATCGCTGTTCGCAACGCTCTTCGCCCTGTTTCCTCACGGTCGTTTATAGCCATCGCCTGATCGACTCGCCGGGAGGAGCCAAGGCTTCATCGATGCAGGCCATCAGCGAAGGCTCCAAGAGGTCACGGAGATCGTCGATAATGGCCTCTCTGTCGGGTAGGTCTGCAAGACACCAGCGGGCAAAGGATCCGTCGTCGAGCCACCCGGCGATCGCCGGATCCATCCCGGGCCAGCGCGAGGTGGCCCCACAGGCCCGATGGCGGAAGGCGTCCCAGCCCAAGGAGAGCCTCAATCGCCTATTACGCAAGCGCCACGGTTCAATCGTGTCGTCTGTGAGGGGGTGAAGCACCGACATCGACGCCCAACTGAGCGATTCCTCGGGTCCCGCGCGCAGCACGGCGCTGATGATCCCGTCAAGCCAGAACACATCCAATACATCGGATGGCGGGGTCGACTCGGCTGGTGTGGCCATGCCCAATACTCGTCGCCCGACATCGACTGCTGGACCGAGTTCTGCCTCAATCGTCAACGGTTGCTCCTTGCGGGGGTCAACGATCTGTGGAGCCTCCGTCCGGCTGACGACGATGGCAATCCGGGTATCGCTGGGGTCACAGCTGATTAGACGTGCTGGGAGTGGGTAGGCGACGGCCTGCACGGCTGGGCCGCAGCGTACGCCTACGAGGGGACCGTAGGGATTCTGGTCGATGCCGGGTGGCGGGGGAATGGCAATAATCTCATCTGCTAGGGCGGCAACTCCGCAGTCGAGCGAAAGTGCGCGCCGGCCGAGAGCTGTGGTGGATACGGGCTGAGCCATCTTGGTCTCCGATTGATGTCGGTGGTGATGGCGGTCCAAACCCGGATCGCGAAGGAACCCAAATCATGGTCTGGGTGTGTGACACTGCTGAAGTCACAGCACCGGCCGCCTAAGATTTGCCTGAGGACGGGAGTTCAGTTGTCCGATTGTCCCAAGCGCAGCGCTACCACGACCTGCATATCGGCTGTGTCGTTCAAGAACTGGGAGGACGGCACGATCATTCGGCCAGCGCCTTTGAGCGAGGTCCCACACCAGAGCCTTGACATCAAAAGGGTTGAGGCTTAGAGGCGCTGCTCATGGCAACTGTCCGCACCGAAGTCTCCGAGATAGTCACCGGACTGGGGCTGTTCGGTTACCGAAACCTGGAGCGCGCGCTCGCCGCTAGGCCGCGTTCGATCAACAACGTCACCGATCGAGTGTTCGACCGGCTCGATGCCGCCTACGAGACCGACAAACATTTGGAGATTTTCTCCTCGGCATACGCCAACGGCGAGATATTCGCGCGTGCCAATGTCGGGTTGCGGGGCCGCGTCCCGTGGTTGGTCGAATGGAAAGGCCCTCACCGCCCTCCCGCGTATGAACAGATTCCGGCTGATCTGCGGGTCGATCACGTGTATCTGATCAGTTGCAAGTACGGCTCGGACATCCTCCACAATGCATCTCCGTGGCATGTCTTTGACCGAGCGTTGGCAGAGCGTGCGAAGCGTGGCGCTGATTGGTTCGCCGAAGTCGCCGCCGAGTCCTTTCAAGAGTTCTATTCCCAAGTGCGAAACCATGTGGGTGACTTGCCGCTACCGACGCGTGTGACTGCGCTCAACGCAAACCATCGAGCTGCGCTGCGCTCGGCGCTGAAGGGGCGGTGGCCGGCGTCGTTGCGTTATGACTGGGAGCTCGTGGGGTTCGAGATTGCCCGCAACAGCGCTTCGCATCTCATGGAGCGCACCTCCAGCAGGAGAGATCGAGAGGAACTGCTTTGGAGGCTTCTGCGTCTCGCAGCCTCCCCATATTTCGTGCTCGGCACCGACAGGAACGGCTGCCCGATTCGGTACCGGGTGATGACTCCGTGGGACTTCCAGAATCGCTTTCGTATGCGACATTTCGACATGTGGGGCGACTATGCAGGTCAACCGACCGTTCGCTGGCGTGCAGAGGTGGTCGACAAGAGAGACTCAACGCCAAGAACTGTGGAAGGTCATGTTGAGATCCGTTGGAGTCACGGCAAATTCGCAGGAGTACCCGAAGCCAAGATCTATCTCGACACTCCGCACCATGACGTGGCCGGCTACGAACCGATCGACAGCGGAAACTGATCAACCCCAGCCCAAGGTTGAGCCCGGCGCCTGATCAAAGCGCGAGCCAAGTAGGCATCGCTGGCGACATACGCCCGACACTCCTCGTCGGACAGTTCATGGATCCGTTGTCGGTCGACCTCGACAACTTCGAGGCCGACAAAGCGAGCCAGCGGCTTCAGAGCACACGATAGACCGATGCTCGCACCGACATCGGCTCTGAACACCTGGTAAGCGTCGAGATGACCGTGGCTGTGCCAACGAGCTCGGTACCCGCCGATAAGAGGCTGGGGACGCTGGTGACCGCCGGGTATCAGCGGGTCATGAACCAACCGCAGCCCTAGTACTATGCCACAGATCGCAGCACGGTCGCGCAGGAAGGGAAGGTCGAAACACCCCCCGTTCCACGTCACCAGGATTCCAGGTTCCAGATCGGCTAGATGTTGGTCAAGGTCTGCCAGCAAGTCGGTTTCTCTGCCGTCGAACACCGCGGAGAAGTCCTCGCCATCCAGCGCCACAGCCACCACCGGTGCGACCTGAGGATCAAGGCCGTCGACAGAAGTATCGGTCTCTATATCGAGACCGTATAACGGGAACTTGTCAGACATGATGCCGTGATCGTAGGCGCGCCCTGTGACGCTCAGCAGATCAGTTGAGAGTGCAGATCAGTTGATAGTGCCGGTCAGTTGAGAGTGCCGGTCAGTTGAGAGTGAGCGTGACTAGAAACTGCAAGGGCCAGTTCTTCCCGCCGAGAATCCACTTGCCGTCTCCTTGGTAGGCAATGCCATTGAGCACGGCATGGGTCTCTCCGGCTGAAATGCCGGCTTCGGTGGCCAGAGACGCAGCGTCGATCGACACCAGCACCTCTCCAGAATCGGGGTCGAAGACGATGATCTCGTTGCTCATCCAGATGTTGGCGACAACCAGCCCGTCGACGCATTCAAGTTCGTTGATCCTCCTGACCGGTTCGTTATTGCGCCGAATCGTCGTCGTCGCCACGACCGCGAAGTCATCTTGATCACGATGAGTCAAGGTCGCCGTGCCATCGCTCATCAGCAGCCGTGAGCGAACTTCGTCCCAACAGATACCCCAACCCTCGCCCTCGTAGTCGAAATCGTCACGCAGCTCAAAGGTCTCACGGTCCCAGCGCAGTGCCAGGCCCTCGCGCCAACTGAGTTGGATGATCTCGTCGCCGACGAGAGTTAGACCCTCTCCGAACAGGTCGCTGCCGATAGCAACCGAGCGCAACTCCGTGGCGCCGTCGAGCGCACGCAAACGCGACTCCCCATAAAGCCCCGTGCTCTCATAGATGATGCCGCCGTGTGTCTCAAGTCCTTGTGTGAAGGCATCGGTGTCGTGACGCCAAGAAGCCTCGATCCTTACCCGCCAGTCTCGATCGTCAGCGGTTCGGGGATCTGCGGGCCACGGCGAGACAGCGACCTCAGCTGGTGACGTAGTACTGGTGGTCGCGTCTGTGTCGGTGATTGGAGCCGTGGTGTTCGTGGGTGCTGTGGTGCTGGTGGTCGTAGGTGGGTCGGTGGGTGCTGTGGTGCTGGTACTTGTCGCTGGGTCGGTGGGTGCTGTGGTGCTGGTGGTCGTAGGTGGGTCGCCGGGTGCCGTGGTGCTGGTGGTCGTGACCGTGGATGAGTCGATGGATGGGGCCGCGCTGGTAGTTGTGGTCGTGTCGGGGGTGGCCGCCGCGGATGTGGTTGAAACCGCACTGGTACTGGCGGTCGCGGTCGGAGCAGTCCCAACAGCGGTGCTGCTGGTCGCAGTGGGGTCGCCGGGCTCGGCGTCGCCAACGATGGTCGTTGTCGTTGAGGTGCTCGCATCCGCGTCGTCGACAGCGCGGTCACCGTCTGATCCAGCACACGCCGAAGCAGCGAGGCAAACCAGGCACAGAACCGCAAGGAGCGGGCCGCGGCCGAGCCATCGGATCATCTGGCGATGCCCACTACATCCCGAGCGGCGAGAGATTCTGCATCATCAGAACGGCCGAGACTTTCCAAGATCTCCACGGTGTGCTCGCCGAGTTTGGGGGCCAAGCAGCGTGGTGCCCAAGGAGTGCCCTCGAAATCGACTGGTGTGGCGATCATTGAGGTCGTGACGGACTCGTCGGGTACCTCGACGAGGGCGCCCGCAGCATAGAACTGGGGATCGGCGAGCAGATCGTCGGGTGATTGAATCGGCGCCCAGAAGAAGTCCGGTTCCGTGGCGAATATCTCGGCCCACTCGGCCAGCGTCTTGGTGACGAAGATCTTGTCGAGTTCGCCGATCAGTTCTGGGCCATTCCTTGCCCGATCAGCACCCGTGGCGAATCGCTCGTCCGTGATCCATTCCGGATGCCCCACGGCCCGCGCCAACGGCGGCCAGTGCCGATTGGCTTCCAGGCCCACAACCCAGAACCGCTTGCCGTCGCCGGCAATGTAGTTGTTGGTGGTGGGGTTGTACATGGTCTCGCGATTGCCGACTCCGAGCGTGAGCCCCCAACCCACGGTGATCGACAGATCGAAACTGATCGTGTAGATACCCGTACGGAACAATGAGGTTGAACACAGTTGCCCTCGGCCCGTGCGTTCACGGCTGTACAACGCTGCTGAGACAGCGGCTGCGGCTGCCATGCCCGCGTTGTGATCGCCCATACCACCCCGTTGAAACGGTGGGTTGCTTCCCTCCGGAGTGAGCATGTGGGCGATACCGGAACGGGCCCAGAAAGCGGCGATGTCGTATGCCGCACGGTCCTTGTCGGGGCCCTCAAGCCCGAACCCGGTGATCGCGGCGTACACCAATCGGGGATGTTCCTCCAGCAAGGTCTCATGGTCCAAGCCGAGGCGTTCGAGCCCGGCAAGCCGCACATTGGTGACGAACACGTCGGCCTGCGCGATCAGTTCCTTGGCGATGGCCAAACCGTCATCATCGGAGAGATCCAGGGCGATACTGCGCTTGGACCGGTTGTCCAGTTCGAACACGGGATTGGTGGGCATGTCTCCACCGAGCATGTTCTGGAAGGTACGGGCCGGGTCACCACCCAGAGGTTCAATCTTGATCACATCCGCGCCCCAGTCCGCCAAGATTCCTCCCGCGGCGGGTCCCGCGACCCAAACTCCAAGCTCAACTATCCGTACGCCCTCAAGTGGTCCTGGCAATGCTCTGCTCCTCGATCATCGACTGAGTTGTCCCAAGTTGCTCCAACGCTCATCAGTCTGGCCCATAGTCCGTGTATCGGCCCAACTGTCACCGCTGTCACTCAACAGCAACCCGCCTGTGGATCTCCGGCGGGGGTTGAACCGGCCTCGTCGATCATATGACGGTCATCGGCAGAGGGGCGAGAGCACTGCGTCTTCTGGTATTTGACCCACCTGGGTGTGCTTCTGTGAGGCTCCACGTGTTGGGTTGACGCCTTGTCCGTTGAGGCAGGCGGTGTCCTCGGTCTGCCTCTTGACGATGTGAGCGTTATGGTGTTGGTCTGTGTCTGGTCTGCGTTCTCGTTTCACGGTTGCGTTGAGCCGGATAGGGCTCGTTTTGTCGTTGACAGCTGTGTTGCTGGTGGGGTCGGGGTCGCCTGCTGGGGCGGTGGCGGGATACGGCGATGTGCCTGAGAGCACTTGGTACACCGATGCGGTGCAATGGGCAGTGGACAATCAGATCACGGGTGTTGCGGGGTTCTGTTTCGGGCCTGAGACTCCGGTGTCGCGTGGTGAGACAGCGGTGTGGATCCACAACATGGAGAACCAGCCTGATGCTGGGGTCGCTCATTCGTTCAGCGATGTGACCGACGCGTCTCAAGACGATGCGATCTCGTGGATGGCCGACAACGAGATCACCACCGGCACGTCAGCGACCACGTTCGCGCCTGATGAAACGCTCAAGCGCGCCGAAGCCGCAGCGTTTCTGCATCGTCTGGCCGGTGAGCCTTCCGCACCGCCGCACAACTTCAGTGATGTTGTTGCGCCTTGGCAACAAGACGCTGTGTCGTGGATGGCCCACACCGATATCACCACCGGAACGTCACCCACCACCTTCGCGCCCGAAGACACGTTGACCAGAGCCCACCTCGTCACTTTCCTGTACCGCTATCAGGGCGAACCTGAGGTAACTGTCAACACCTCAACCCCAGCCTGCGACCCAGCCGACGAGTCCGTTGGTGTGGACGAGTCCGACGCGGAGACCATCGAACGATACGAGACCGGCGACACCATCGCAGGCTTCCCGTCGGGTTTCGCCGCGGTCAGCGGCAACTTCAGCGCCGCGTCAGTACAGATAACGGGCGGCGGCAGCACGGTCACCGTTGAGATTAACGACGGTGGGAGCGCCGCTTACACAAACGCCACCTATACCTGTGCGTCCGTCGGCGGCTGCGTCATCGTCAACGGCCGCGTCACCAAAGGAACCCTGAACGCCGCCACCATTGACCCTGCCCCCGTAGAGACCGAGAACCCCGCCGACGCGGCAGCAGGTGGTTTCAACACGGTCAGCGTAGGCCTCTACCATAATTGCGCGATACGTGTCGATGACACGATCACCTGTTGGGGATACAACTCGTCGGGGCAGGCGGATGCGCCCGCGGGTGGTTTCAAAGCTGTCAGCGCAGGCTACTACTATAGTTGCGCGATACGCGTCGATGATACGGTCACCTGTTGGGGAGCCGACCTCTATGGGCAGACGGACGCGCCGGCGGGTGGTTTTAAAGCTGTCAGCGCAGGCGGGTCCCATAGTTGCGGGATACGCGTCGATGATACGGTCACCTGTTGGGGAGCCAACTGGTGGGGGCTGACGGACGCGCCGACGGGTCATTTCAAAGCTGTCAGCGCAAGCAGCCACCATAGTTGCGGGATACGCGTCGATGACACGATCATCTGTTGGGGAGCCAACTGGAATGGGGAGGTGGACGCGCCGAACGGTGATTTCAAAACGGTCAGCGCAGGCGGATCCAATAGCTGCGCGATACGCATCAATGACACGATCACCTGTTGGGGAGCCAACTGGGATGAGGAGGCGGTTGCGCCAGCGGGTGGTTTCAAAGCTGTCAGCGCAGGCTCCAACAGTAGTTGCGGGATACGTATCGGTGGCACGGTCACCTGTTGGACAACCAACTGGCATTGGGTGGCTGCGCCGACGGGTAGTTTCAAAGCTATCAGTGTAGAATACGACCATCGATGCGCGGTACGCGTCGATGACTCGATCACCTGTTGGGGAGCCAACTGGAGGGGGCAGGCGGACGCGCCGACGGGTGATTTTCTAACTGTCAGCGTAGGCGGGTCCCATAGTTGCGCGGTACGCATCGATGACACGGTCACCTGTTGGGGAGCCGACATCTCTGGGCAAACCGACGTCTCTGGGCAAACCGACGCGCCGACGGGTGATTTTCTAACTGTGAGCGCAGGCGGGTCCCATAGTTGCGGGATACGCATAGATGATACGGTCATCTGTTGGGGAGGCAACCGGTTGGGGCAAACCGACGCGCCGACGGGTGATTTTCTAACTGTCAGCGCAGGCACATCCCATAGTTGCGCGATACGTGTCGATGACGCGGTCACCTGTTGGGGAGCCGACGCCTTTGGGCTAACCGACGCGCCGACCGGTGGTTTCAAAGCTGTCAGCGCAGGCAGGTCCCATAGTTGCGGGATACGCATCGATGATACGGTCATCTGTTGGGGATACAACGGCAGTGGGGAGGCGGACGCGCCGACGGGTGGTTTCAAAGCTGTCAGCGCAGGCGGGTCCCATAGTTGCGGGATACGCATCGATGATACGGTCACCTGCTGGGGAGCCCGCTCCAACATCCGGGGCGACGTGCCGTCCGGTGGTTTCAAAGCTGTCAGCGCAGGCGGGTCCCATAGTTGCGCGATACGTGTCGACGACTCGATCATCTGTTGGGGAGCCAACTGGTGGGGGCAGGTGGACGCGCCGACCGGTGGTTTCAAAGCTGTCAGCGCAGGCACCTACCATAGTTGCGCGGTACGCATCGACGACACGATCACCTGCTGGCAAGACCCCGAGCTACCGACGTCGCGACGACTCCCAAATGATGCGACCTCGTGGATGTCCAACCCCGGAATCACGCCGGCAAATCGACCCGACGATGTTCACGCCTGACGAGACCTGGACGCGCGCGCAGGCGGCAACGTTTCGAATCGTCCAGCTGACAACCAGACCTTCCGCCTTCTGAGCGCGTTCGAGTGCGTCAGTTACGGACGGGAACGACAGGCGAAGGGGTGCCGATCAAGGCGGGGCAGGGAGTGCTGGATGTGGAATGGCTGCGTAGTCCCAGCGGCTGACGTCGGGGGAGGCAGTTTTGAAGCCTCTTTCTGGGGCGTGCGAAGCTGAGGGGATGTGTGAGTTGCGGGTATTGGTGGTCTGCACGGGCAACACGTGCCGCTCCCCGATGGGAGAGGCGATACTGCGCGCACGGCTCGGTGCCGCGGGTGTGGCTGCCTCGGTGGCTTCAGCCAGCACCCTGGGATGGTCGCAACGCCCAGCGACCCCGCACGCCGTAGCGGTCATGGCCGAAATGGGCTTGGATATCGGCGACCATGTCAGCCGCCGCCTCCACAATGACGATCTTGACGTGGATCTGGTGGTGGCCATGACCAGAATCCACGCAGGCGCCGTGAGGTGTCCTCGGTCTGCTTCTTGACGATGTGGGCGTTACAGTGTTGGTCTGTGTCTGGTCTGCGTTCTCGTTTCACGGTTGCGTTGAGTGGGATAGGGCTCGTTTTGTCGTTGACGGCTGCGTTGTTGGTGGGGTCGGGGTCGCCTGCTGGGGGCCGTCGCGGGTTACGGCGATGTGCCTGAGAGCACTTGGTACACAGATGCGGTGCAATGGGCTGTCGACAATGAGATCACCGGTATTGCGGGGTTGTGTTTCGGGCCCGAGACTCCGGTGTCGCGTGGTGAGACAGCGGTGTGGATCCACAACATGGAGAACCAGCCTGATGCGGGGGTCGCTCATTCGTTCACTGACGTAACAAACGACGCTCAAGACGATGCGATCTCGTGGATGGCCGACAGTGAGATCACCACCGGCACCTCGCCGACCACGTTCGCACCTGACGAAACGCTCAAGCGTGCCGAAGCCGCAGCGTTTCTGCATCGTCTGGCCGGTGAGCCTTCCGCACCGCCGCACAATTTCGGTGATGTTGTTGCGGATTGGCAACAAGACGCTGTGTCGTGGATGGCACAGACCGGTATCACCACCGGAACGTCACCCACCACCTTCGCACCCGAAGACACGTTGACCAGAGCCCACCTCGTCACGTTCCTGTACCGCTACCAGGGCGAGCCGGAGGTGACCCTCAGTGCCTCAACCCCGGACTGCTACGCCAGCGTCGACACGCCGACTCGCTTCAAATGGATCGGTGCAGGCGGCTCCAATAGTTGCGGCATACGGAGCGACGACACGATCGTCTGCTGGGGGAATCCGGCTAATCTGCTGAGGGGTGGTTCCAAGGCGGTCAGCGTGGGTAGCCATAGTTGCGCAATACGCAGCGACGACACTGTCGTCTGCTGGGGATCCGACTGGTATGGGGAGACCGATGCGCCGACTGGAACTTTCAAAGCGGTCAGCGCGGGCGCCGGTCATAGTTGCGCAATACGCAGCGACGACACTGTCGTCTGCTGGGGATCCAACCAATTTGGGCTGAGCGATGCGCCGACTGGAACTTTCAAAGCGGTCAGCGCGGGCGCTAACCATAGTTGCGCAATACGCAGCGACGACACGATCGTCTGCTGGGGAGGGCGACGGCTGGCCGAGCCGACTGGAACTTTCGAAGCGGTCAGCGCGGGCGCTAACCATAGTTGCGCAATACGCAGCGACAACACTGTCGCCTGCTGGGGACACAACGGTTATGGGCAGGCCGATGCGCCGACTGGGATTTTCGAAGCGGTCAGCGCGGGCGCCGGTCATAGTTGCGCAATACGCGCCGACGACACTGTCGTCTGCTGGGGACACAACGACTATGGGCAGGCCGATGCGCCGACTGGAATTTTCGAAGCGGTCAGCGCGGGCAGTAGCCATAGTTGCGCAATACGCGCCGACGACACTGCCGTCTGCTGGGGGAAAAACTCGTCGGGGCAGGCCTCCGTGCCGAGAAGAATTGTCAAAGCAGGGATTGTCAATGACAACCCCAATAATATTCCCGGCTATGACCCCGATACCTTCTATACTGAACGTAACCAAGCGAGTGTTCTTATAAAAGAGGAGATCATCGATAAATATTCGGAAGATTACCCTTGGCTTTTGAGTACCTGGAACCATACGAACAGGCCGGACTTTGAATATATAATCGACGACACGCGGATCCACCATATCCAAACTATTGTCATACCTTCGAGACACAGCGGCGAAGTGCTGGACAAAATCACATCCGAGATTTTCTCTATGAGAATTCCTGATGATTTTGACTCGCAGTCGACTTATGTGCATGAACTGGCTCACGTCTATACCTTTGCTAATGGCATATCTGCCCGGCCGGAAACATTAGCGGCAGGACATCTATATTTTGCCGACCTCAGTAATGATTGCCCCGGAAGTCCAGGTCATGAGCTTTATGCTGAAGCCGCGCAATTGCTTGTGCCTGCAGGTTGGAACACAGCCACATTCTACTGGCATAACTGCGAGCACCTTCCTTCTCTGGTCACTCCCGAAGCCGAAGCCGTGGTAAGGAGCGCTTTCAACGACGAAATCCCCCAGTGGTTTTATGACACTTTCCAACGAACTGACGGCAGTTGGAATTATAAGGCAATTTGGGATCTGGTTAAAACCTTGAGGCACCAGAATCGAGTAGCCGTAGTCTATCAGCTGAAAGACGCATTCGGTGGCTATTGTTCGGACAAAGCAGCTAGAAATTCAGCTTTCAACGGTCTAAAGCTGGATCAACCTTGGCGTGACGGCGGCTGCACGACCGGCTAGTGATTCCAGCTAAACGGCTGACCATTGAATCCACGGAAGAATGAGACCTGCGCCGTCGAAGTCTTCCTCGTTTCGGTCTACACGGATCTGGCTCAGATTGTGGAATCCTGCGTTGTTCGCTCAGTTCTGTGCTCCAAGGCATCGATGAGACGCTCCGCCAACACCCCTTCGCCGATTCCGAACAGCTGGTCTGGAAGTTCTGGTCGTGATTTGGCGAAGACGTTTGCTTTGCTCAGCGCTGCCCGACTCAGGCACGTCAGCATTGAAAGCTCCAAGTCGGATGCAGCGTCGGTGTCTCCGATCTCGACCAACTTCTTGTACAGACCTTCCGCCCTCTGAGCACGTTCGAGCGCATCAGTTACCGACGGCAACGACAGGTGATCCTCCCAGTCCGCGCGTAGTGCTGTCCACCAACCACAGCGTTCAAACAAGACGGCCCTGCGCGTAAATGTGGGATTTGGGGTTGCTGGCACCGGTTGGCGGGTCATGTTAGCAGGAGTCCTCGGGCTTGGAAGTTGGTGGGGTTGGTGAAACCGTGGGCGGTTCGTCGGAGGACTTGGAGGAGATTATTTGTTCCTTCGATTCTGCCGTTGCTGGGGTGGTTGGTGTGGTGCCAGGCGAGGATTTGGTCGGACCAGGCGATGATGGTGTCGACGATGGCGTGGAACTCGGGCAGTTCGCCGGTTTGGTAGAGGTCGCAGAACCGGTCGAGTGCTTCGAGGGCGCCGTCGTGGTCGTCGGCGAGGTAGAGGCCGTGGAGTTCTTGGAGTGCTTGCCAGCCGGCCCGCAGCCTCGGGTGGGTGTCGAAGAGGGTGTCGAGGCGGGCCCGGTCTGCGTCTGTGAGTGTGTCGCCTCGGCGTAGCAGCGCGAACCGTGCCTGGAACACTTCGGGATCGAACGCGGGTTTGGAGCCTTCGGGTCGGCGTTGGATGTCGCGGCGGACCTGGGTGAGCCCCGCACAGAACCATCTGATCACGTGGAAGCGGTCCAACACGTGGCGGGCGTGGGGCAAACAGGCGTCCACGGAGGCTTTGTAGGCGCGTGACCCGTCGGTGACGACGACTTTGACTCCTCTGCGCCAGCGGTGGGGTTGTGACATCAAAAACGCCGACAGCGCTGCGCTGCTGCGGTGCTCGATCATGGCCAAGGTCTTGTTGGTGTCGGCGTTGACGATGACAGTCACATAGCGGTGGCGTTTACGCATCGACGTCTCATCAACCAAAAGCACCGAGCAGCGGCGGCTGCGGCGATGCTCGGCGATCAACCCCGACCAGGCCCGCACCAACGTGTTGATGACCGACCAGCTCACACCGTGGCGGCGCGCCACCGCACGGATCGTCATCACCTGCGCGTCCGCGACCAGACGATGCGCCAAACGTCGGGTCAACCGCCCGTCGAACTCAAAGTGCTCCTCCAAGAACCGCTCACCGCAGTTACCGCAACTGAACCGGCGCCGCATCCACACCAGCACCGTTCGCCGCCCCGACACCTCCAAGTCGCGCACCTCGCGCTCGCGAACGTCATGGACCCTGTGACACTTGAACCCGCAGTGCAGGCAACGAGGCCGACTCACCGTCGACTCCACCCTCACCCTCAACACGGTCGGGGTGTCCACAACCACCTCTAACACGCGGACCTGGCGCAGGTGCAACCGCACCCGTATAACATCGGAAGCCATCGGGGCCCTCCTGGATCGTTGGTGTATCAATCACCGATTCCAGCAGGGCCTCGACCCCTACTCAGGGACCCCCAACCACCCCCCACCCCACGTTTACGCGCAGGCTCAACAAGACTCGCCCATAACGCACGGTCCAAGAGAGGTAGTCGTGACACGCGGCCAACTTCTGCAGCACCTCGTCCTGCTCGTACAGCCGCAGGTCTATAGAGATCGGCTGTCGAGGCAGAATGGGCCGACACTCTCTGTACACCAGAACCAGATCAAGGTCATCGCTGTGTTCCACATCGCGAACAGACGAGCCAGTGGCCACGATCGCCATGATGGCCTCATTATCGGTTGCTCCCGCCACGGCTTCATGTGTCCAAACTCGAGCGTCTTCGTCTGGCCACCTCTTCACAACATCTGACAGGTCGCCTGTCGTGAAGTCGGTGCCGGTTACTCGTTCCGTGGCCAGTTGTTGACTCATTGCACAAAGAGTTTCCTCACCGAGTCCTTTGCTGTCTGTGCCATGTGAGCCCTCCACCGAATCAAATAAGGTGCAGGTGATGTTACTCCGGGTATCGGACGAGGACGTCAGGTCTGACAACTCAAGCGAAGGAGCACCGATCAAGGCGGGGCAGGGAGTGCTGGGTGTGGAATGGCTGAGTAGTCCCAGCGGCTGACGTCGGCGGAGGCAGTTTTGAAACCTCTTTCTGGGGCGTGCGAAGCTGGATGGATGTCTGAGTTGCGGGCGCTGGTGGTTTGCACAGGAAACACCTGTCGCTCTCCGATGGGTGAGGCGATATTGCGAGAGCGGTTCACCTCCGCAGGTATAGACGCAGCGGTCGCATCGGCGGGGACGCTGGGGTGGTCGCAGCGCCCGGCTAGCAAACATGCAGTCACGGCCATGACCGAAATGGGGTTGGATATCGGCGGGCATGTCAGTCGCCGCATCGCTAGCGGTGATCTCGACGTAGATCTGGTGGTGGCCATGACCAGAATCCACGCAGGCGCGGTGATCGGACGTGATAGCGAACTCAGGTCGCGAGTGTTCCTCCCTTCAGAGTTCAGTCGCTTAGCGACGGACTCGCCGTCCATGGGGCTAACGACACCCTCGAGAGCTGCCATGAGAGAACGAATCGAGGCGATCGGGGCAATGCGTGAGGGCGACCTCGTCGGGCGCCCGGCGGAAGAAATCGATGATCCGGCTGGTGAGCCGTTGGCTGCATACCGTGCCACGGTTGCCCGACTCGACCGCCACCTCAGCAGCCTGGTGGACGCTCTGAGGAGGTAGGTCGACCGGCTGAGACATGGATTCGGGCTAACGGACTCGACCGCCCTAAAGTAGATGTCAACCTTCGCTGGAAAGTGAAAAAGGACGAGCCCATGTATGACCTACTGATTCGCAACGGAGTCATTGTCGACGGCACCGGCACCGACCGATACCTGGGCGATGTGGCCGTAAAAGAAGGAAAAATCGCAGCAGTTGGCCCCAAGCTTGCAGGTGCGGCGGACAAAGAGATCGACGCCGCGGGGTGCATCGTGATCCCCGGCTTTGTTGATGTACACACGCACTACGACGGGCAAGTCACCTGGGATCCGGTCCTCGAACCGTCTGCCAGCCATGGAGTGACCACGGTCGTCACAGGGAACTGCGGCGTTGGCTTCGCTCCGGTGAAGCCAGGCAGCGAGGATTGGCTGATCCAGTTGATGGAAGGTGTCGAGGACATCCCCGGAGCTGCCTTGGCTGAGGGCATCGACTGGGCATGGGAGACATTCCCGGAATATCTCGACAGTCTCGAAGGCAGGTCTTGGGGGCTCGACGTTGGTTGTCTCGTGCCCCATGGGGCGGTTCGCGCCTATGTGATGGGTGAGCGTGGTGCCCGCAACGCACCCGCCAACAGCGGAGAGATCGCCGAGATGCGCAGGATCGTTCGTGAAGCCGTGACCGCGGGAGCCCTTGGCGTGTCAACCTCACGGACCCTTGCGCACACAGCCATGGACGGCGAACCGGTGCCGGGCACATTTGCCGCAGAAGACGAGCTCTACGCGCTGGCGAAGGGTTGCGCCGACGCGGGCCATGGACTCTTGGAACTAGCGCCGATGGGTTCGGCCGGAGAAGACACCGTCGCCCCCCACACCGAGGTCGACTGGATGGTGCGCATCTCCAAAGAGACGGGAGTGCCCGTGTCGTTCGTGCTGGTTCAAATAAACGACGAACCCGAACTGTGGCGGGAGTTGATGGACCGCTCAGCCGAGGCGGTGGCTGCGGGCGCTTCGTTGCATCCCCAAATCGCCGGACGCCTCAACGGAATCCTGCTCGGGCTTGAAGGTCTGAGTCCTTGGCGTCAAAGGCCCAGTTGGGACGAGATCGCAGACTTGCCGCTACCGGAGTTGGTGACCGAACTACGCCGACCGGAGCGCAGAGCGGCGATCCTCGCTGAAACCCCCGATACCGACAATCCCTTCTCGCAGTTCATTCTGGGTTCGCTCCACCGAATCTATGTTCTGGGCGACCCACCCGATTACGAGCCGGGCCCGGAACGCACCATCAAAGCGATGGCCGAAGCACAAGGCCGTGAACTTGATGACCTGCTCTATGACATGTTGCTGGAAGACGAAGGCAAGGCCCTGTTGTTGTTCCCCTTCCTCAACTATGCCGACGGCAACGGCGACGCGCTTCGCGAGATGCTGCAGCATCCCGCCGGAGTCGTCGGGTTGAGCGACGGAGGAGCGCACTGCGGCGTGATCTGCGATGCCTCGCAACCGACCTGGCTGCTCACCCACTGGGCTCGCGACCGCAGCCGTGGTGAGCAGTTGCCACTCGAGTTCATCGTCAAGAAGCAGACCCATGACACTGCTCGCCTCTTCGGCCTCGATGACCGGGGAACGATCGAAGTGGGTGCCAAGGCGGACCTCAACGTGGTCGATTTCGACAATTTGTCGCTGATGCCGCCCCGCGTTGCCCGTGACCTGCCGGCGGGCGGCAAACGCTTCGTGCAATCCGCCAAGGGCTACCGAGCGACAATCGTCAGTGGCGAGATCACCCGCCAAGATGATGCTGACACGGGAGCGCGCCCGGGACGTTTGGTACGAGCCGGCAGCGCCGCCTGATCCGACCAGAAACAATTATTGACCAGAAACGATTCCATAAAGGACCACAATGTTTGATCTTCTAATTCGCAACGGGACCGTTGTAGACGGCACCGGCTCAGACCGATTCACAGCCGATGTGGCCATCACCGATGGTGTCATCGTCGCTGTTGGCTCCAACCTTGAAGGCGAAGCCCGCGAAGTCATTGATGCGACTGGCCTGCTGGTAACGCCAGGTTTTGTCGACGTGCATACTCACTACGACGGTCAGGTCACTTGGGACGAAACGCTGGAGCCAACGTCGCTGCACGGTGTCACGACTCTGGTTATGGGCAACTGCGGGGTCGGGTTCGCCCCGGTCAAACCAGGCACCGAAGATTGGTTGATCCAGTTGATGGAGGGCGTTGAAGACATCCCTGGAGCAGCCTTGAGCGAAGGAATCGAGTGGGACTGGGAGACCTTCCCTGAGTATCTCGATGCGCTCGATCAGCGCCGCTGGTCAGTCGATGTTGGCACCCAGATTCCGCACGGATCAGTGCGTGCCTATGTGATGGGGGAGCGGGGCGCGCGCAACGAAGCTGCTTCGCCAACCGAGATCGAAGCCATGGCTGAGCTCGTGCAGGAAGCTGTAGAAGCAGGCGCCTTGGGTGTGTCCACCTCGCGAACTATCGGGCACAGGGCGATGGATGGCGAACCCGTGCCGGGTACCTTCGCGGCCGAGGACGAACTGTTTGCGTTGGGTCGAGCTCTGCGAGACGGTGGAGGGGGAGTCTTCGAACTGGCGCCTGCTGGTGCCGCGGGACTTGATCTTGTGGCACCGATGCGCGAAGTCGATTGGATGCGCAGGCTCTCGGCCGAAACCGGCCAACCGGTCACCTTTGCGATGCTGCAGGTACCAGGCGCACCCGATCTTTGGAAAGAGCAGATGGCGGCTTCGCTGGCCGCTACTGCAGAAGGCGCCAGGTTGTACCCCCAGGTTGCGGGTCGACCGTTCGGAGTGCTGGTCGGATTTCAGACAGCACATCCCTTCATGCTCCGCCCTACGTACCAAGCACTGGCCCACCTCCCGATCGAAGAACGAGTAGCAGAACTGCGACGTCCGGAGGTTCGAGCCGCGATTCTCTCTGAGGAGAATGCCGAAGGCCAAGGTTCGGTCCACGAGGGTGTCGCCATGCTCGTGGCCGGGATGCTTCACAATCTTTACGTGCTCGGCGACCCCCCAAACTACGAACCGACTCGGGAACGTTCTGTTGGCGCAATTGCAGAGGTCACCGGTGTCTCGGCCGAGGAAGTCGCTTACGACGCGTTCCTGGCCGAGGACGGCAAGGCTCTGCTGATGGCCCCGCTCTACAACTACGTGGATTCCAACCACGACGTGATCCGCGAGCAGCTCACACATCCCCAAGCAGTGGTGGGGTTGGGCGACGGCGGAGCGCACTGCGGCTTGATCTGCGATGCGTCCCTGCCGACCACCATGATCTCGCATTGGACACGCGACCGTCATCGCGGCGAGCAACTTCCGTTGGAGTGGGTCGTGCGCAAGCAGACCAAAGACACTGCCGAACTCTTCGGAATGGGTGACCGTGGCACAATTGAGGTTGGACGCCGGGGCGACATCAACATCATCGATCACGACAAGATCAACTTGCGCACGCCTGAGCTGGTTCACGACCTTCCTGCCGGCGGCCGACGGCTGATCCAGAAAGCCGAGGGCTACGTGGCAACGATCGTTGCCGGGGAGATTACTCGCAAGCAGGGCGAAGATACCGGCGCACGACCCGGCCGCCTAGTCCGCGGTCGACGCTGATCCTCGTTTCGACAAAACATTGGGGAATTATAAACGCGAGTGACAAAGCGCAGGTCAGCGCCTATATTCCGCGTCACACCCCCCTCGCTAGTGTGGGGGCATGAACAACACGACGAAGACGGCACGGAATCGGGCTTCGGGCAAGCACTGGCGTAAGGGCGACGCTGGTGGAACTGATCCGCGAGTTCCCCCACGACAAGACGTCCGAAGCGTGGATCGCGTCGATCCGCTGGCCCGACGGTCCCCGCTGCCCGCACTGCGACCACGACAACATTCAGCACCCGACGACCCACAGGACGGTGCCCTATCGCTGCCGCCGTAACGGCTGCCGCAAGTTCTTCAGCGTGAAGGTCGGCACGGTGATGCGGGACTCTGAGCTCTGCTACCAGGAGTGGGCCATAGCCGTCTACCTGTTCAACACCAGCCTTAAGGGCGTCTCCAGCATAAAGTTGCACCGTGACCTCGGCATCTCTCAGAAGTCGGCGTGGCACTTGGCGCATCGCATCCGCCAGTGCTGGGACGACCTCCAGGGTGAGCCCTTCGAGGGTTCGGTCGAGGCCGACGAGAGCTACGTCGGCGGGCTGGCCAAGAACATGCACGTCAAACAGCGTCGGGAGCGCATCCACGGCCGCGGCGGCGTGGACAAGTACGTAAACGGCCAAGCCCACGTCAACGGCGTTGAATCGTTCTGGGCCGGACTCAGGCGCGGCTACCACGGCACACATCACCACATGGTGGCCGCATCCGTGCGTGGGTGGTCGGCAAGCATCTCACCTACGCCGAACTGACAGCGGAGCCTCCCGCGCCGGGACGGTTGGAGTTGGCGCAGACTGAGGACGCGTCGCGATGGGTGAGCCGTCGCAACTCTTTGATATCGAGGAAGTCGAGCAGGTCGATCAGTGGGACCGACCGCGCCGCGGAGGCAACATCCATGCGGCGGCGAAGGAGTTGAGCGCCGGTGGCTACCAGCGAGTTGGGGAGAGAAAAGGCCGACGACGATTGGCGCTACCTATCCGAAGGCGGCACCGGCGACTAGATAGCCGGAGTGTCACTCACGTCTATAATTCCCGATCGTTGACGTGTTCAGTCACCGATCCCAGCAGGGCCTCGGCCTCAGGGACCCTCAACCACCCCGCTACCCACAAATCCGCGACGGCTCTACGAGATGGGGATGCCTTCGGTTATGCGTGTCACAACAAGGAGGGCAACGAGTACAAGGATGGCTGCAAGTATAAGCCAGAATGGCGACCCGTTGGGACGTCGCCCGTTCGGTTCGCTAGAGGAATCGTCGCTATCCGGTTCTTCCATGCTGCTCAATTCGATCGCCTCCTTCGAAGACTGCTTCTTGGTTGATTCAGCATAGTCCTGGAATGGCTAGGTAGCACTGGTGATATAGTGAGCGAGGCATTCCTACATCGATCGGGCGGAGGTGCCAGGCGTGCTAAAATCGAGAACCGCTCCTCGGAGGCGAACGTTGAGTCCTGGAGAATCATGGTTCGCAACGGCTGTCAAGCGGCATCCCCTCATTGTAGGAGTGACGGCGCTGTACATCGCAGCGTGGACCGCGTACGGCATCGTTACAAATGCAACCGGTGTATACGCATATCTGATCTGGATGACATTCGTCGCCACGTTGATGATGTACGCTGACTACTCGGTTCGCTTTTCCACTCCGGTCCTCGTACCGCTGTCCATCGTTGGCTTTGGACACATGGCGGGAGCAAACCTTTACTTTTCGGGTGACCTCCTCTACGGACAGGTTTGGTTTGGGTTCATCCGTTACGATCAGCTGATCCATGTCATCGGCTTGGGAACTGCAGGGTTGATCGTCTGGGAGGCGACGCGCCGGATGCTGGCCGCTGATGGTGGCACGAAGGCCGCCGTGGTGGTCATCCTCGGTGCAAACTCGGTTGGGGCCGTCATCGAGATTGGGGAATATCTGGCCACGTTGACCCTTCCAGATACCCGGGTGGGCGCCTACGACAACAATATGCAGGACTTGATCGCGAACTTGTTTGGGTCTCTGATCGCCGCATTGTGGGCCAGCCGCCAATCAGCTTCGGAGTCCGTCATCCGTGTTCGCCGTGTTGGGTCGCACTCTCGACGCGCCATCGGTGATCTCGATACCAAGGTCGGCGGCTCGCCTGAGGATTGCGCCGGTCCGCCCGTCAGGCAGTAGGCGTCCCGACACCAGCGACTGGGGCTACGCGCCGGTCCGAGAAAGCACGATTCCCACGATCACCAAATCAGTGCTGAAGTGTGCGATGATGGGTACGGTTAAACCTCCGGAGCGCCTACGCAAGACGCCTAGGAGGAGACCGTAGGGGAATACGAGTCCGACTCCGACGAGTCCTTGGAGGATCCCCGTAGGGAAGTGCAACGCGGCGAAGACGGCCGCTTGCAGAAAGAGGGCCGTGAATCTCGGCTCAAGGATTTTCTCGAGTGAGTCCTGAACTACTCCTCGGTAGACGGTCTCTTCCAGCCCAGCGACCACGGCTGATGCAAGAGCGCCACACAATACGATAGCCCAAGTGGGCCAGCCGCGGACGTATTCGACCACTTCAGCCAGTTGTTCGGGTCGTTTCTCGTACCACGCCCAAAGGACCAATCCTGCGAGCAGACCGATCGCGGCGCCTACGGCTCCGTGCCGGAGGTCGCACGATCCAGCATGACGCCAGGGGGCAATCTCACGCAACCACGGCAATCGCGATCTCACCACCAAGTACAGGACGAAGGCGAGGCCGAACACCAACCGTTTCGGACCGAGGCCGACAAATTTGAGCAGAAGGAATGCCACGAGCAGAACGCCGACGGAACCCGCAGCGACCATCCGGCGGGCCAATGCCATGGCAGTCAGCAGGACCGCGGCGATGCCGCCGGCGGCCAATATGCCGAGCGATGTTGCGAACGGCAGAAGTGTCGCCAGACTCGTGAGCGAAACGGCGACAGCCGTCTCTCCCTGCCGGTTCACACCGGTTCCATGCCGTTCTCGTTGCCAAGTGAGCTCGTACCTGCAGCTGACAGACTGGAGTGAATGCGGCCGCCGGTCAAGGACAGAGCTGCGTCGCATTCGGGTAGGTTCAGCTCTACAAGATCATTCTGTGCTATGAAGCGCCAACTCTCGGGTATGCATCCGGTCAACTGGTTGCCTTGGAGAGCCAGCCACGTCAGGTTGGACAGGGCGCCGAGTTCGGGCGGAATGTCGCCTGTCAGTTGGTTGTCATGGAGAAATAGCTCCGTCAGGTTGGACAGGCGACCCAGCTCAGGGGGGATTGCGTCTTTTTGCCGGTTGTTGTCGAGAAACAGCAACATCAGGTTGGACAGGCGGCCCAATTCGGGCGGGAATTTGCCCGTCAACTGATTGTCGCCGAGCAACAGTCCCGTCAGGTTGGACAGAAGGCCCAATTCGGGCGGGATTTCGCCTGTCAACTGATTGTCGGGGAGAGCCAGGACACTCAGGTTGGAGAGGCGGCTCAACTCGGGTGGGATTTCGCCCGTCAACTGATTGTCGGGGAGAGCCAGCTCCGTGACTCGACCGTCGCTGTTTGTGTTGACACCGTACCACTCGCCAACCGGCTTGGCGCTCAGCCAATTCGCGTCGGCGCTCCAGCTTGCGCCTCCCGCGCTGTAGTACAAGGTGACCAGCACATCCCGATCCGAGTCAGATAGCTGAACTCGGGGGATCGCCTCGGACTGCCCCGCGGCAACCGGCCCGGCAGAACCATCCTCGTCGACGCATGCCGCTCCAAGCATCGCCAATACGGCAGCAAGCGACAGCGCCGAGGCAAGCTTGACCCGAATACGCCCGCCAAGTCTCACCGTTGGACGGGCCGGCATTGCCGCAGTCTCCATTCCGCTTATCGGTACGTCGACAGTCGGGGCAGGTCGCCCCCGCTTGGCGGGATAGCCGGCGGATAGACCGTCGCGGAGATGTTCTTCTCCGGCCCCAATCAAGAGCTCGTCCTCCGGCCAAGTACTCCAACCAGGAAACGCCTGCCAATCACCGGCGAAGGCTCCGGGCCCGTAGGTTGTCGGGCCGGTTGTCCTACGTCAGGTCTGACTTGGTTATGGAGACCCAGCCGCAGTCCGTGCAGGTCACTCTGAACCCTCGGGTCCACCAGTTGTAGCTCCAGTTGCTCCAACCGGCGGCGGTTCCGGACCCGGACGGCGACCCCGTATCCGGTGCCCCGCTTGCCCAAGTCGCGGGTCGTCGTGTACTGAGTGCTCGTCGATCCGTCGGTCGATTCCTCCGGCGCGCCTTCGACATCTGACACTTCTGCGCCTGCGACCTGCTCCCAGTCCGACCAGTTGAGATTGACGTTGTCGAGCCTGCTCTGCTTTCGTGTGGTCTCCCAGATCTCATAGTCGGTCTGGCAGTAGGCCAGCGGCCACTTCGCGGCCAGCTGCACCTCGTTGAAGTCGTTGTCGTCGGTGTCCAGCGCTGTCTCTGCGACCGTCCCTCTGTGGGTGAGGTCCAAGTTCGGTGCTGACGGTGCCCGGCGCGGCGTCAGCACCGCAACCCTTGACGTCCACGGGCCTGACGTGCTGTTGGCGTAGTTGGCTCGGACCCGGTAGTCCCAGTCCGTGCATTCGAGCTGCCACGTTGTAATGTCGCAGACGACCGGGTCGACGGAGATACGTCGTGGCGAGATGGGTCCAAGCGGTCCAGCCCGCTTCGTACCGGTACCGGCCCTCGACGGTGTAGCTGGCGACGTCGGCCGTGTTGCATCATGGCGCTTCCCATTTGAGGTAGTCGCCCGGCTGCAATCCAATCGAGACGTTCTCGAAGTAGAGCGACAGGTCCTGCACCCACCGGCCCTTCTGGCTGTTCTGCGCGCCTGCCGTTGACAGCGGCACAAGCGCCGCAAGCAACGCCAACGCGAGCGAGGCGACGATCCAGATTCACCTCCGATCAGCAGCACACACATTCGTTCTCATGTGGTCTCCATTCCCGTTCGGAGGTCATCGTTGTTGCAACAACTATACCGAGGTTCACACCGACAACTCCACCCGCAGCTTCCCCTCCAGGCCGATCAACCGCTCACGGCGCCCATCGAGATGAATCCATACACACTAAGAACTCTCGGCCACGGACGCTTGTTCGCAGCTCCGCTTGCGACCCACCGCCTGCCGTTGGGTGCGGCGGTGGCGGTGGGGATCGCGACCTAGGTGGCCGCCGGGAAGCCCGCGATCGATGCTGCCGATGCTGCGGCCCACCCCGGCGCGGTGCTCGTCGCGTCGCAGCTGGAGATCGCGGCACCGTCCCAGAAGACTCGGAAGGCAGCGGAGCACGGTGGTGTTGTTGATGCGGCGGTGGGCCGGCAGGCGCCCCAGGACACAGCGGGTGGGGCCGGCGGCGAGGACGAGGGCACGACCGCCGACCGCGATCTGAGGTCGGCGCAGGGACGGTCTTCACATGGCACGACGGCGACCGGTCCTCCAGGCGGTGCTCCAGTCGGACCTGGTCGTTCCCCCGGGCGAGGTGATCAGCTCGACACGCGACATCGCGCGCCGCTCCTCGAGCCCCGGCGGCGAGCCGGTGTTGCGCGAGAGGTCCAGCGACACGCTCATGGCGCTGCCGGATGGGGTGCTTCTGGTGCTTGACCCGCGGTGGAGCCGGAAGGAGGTCGCCGAGTTCTTCGCCGGCACGGCATCTCCAAAGGCCGCCGTGTTGGAGCTGGAGTTCGCGGCCAACGGGCTCTTCATCGAGACCGAGGCCGGTCTCGAGTCGCTGAGCCTTGCCAACCGGCCCGCGTCCGAAGACGGCGTGGAGCTGTCCAGCCCCAACTGGTGGCGGGAGACCGCGTCGAAGTGAGAGCGAGCCGGGGACGGGGCCGGGCGCGATTCTGCGCCCTGGGGACGGCCGCGGTCGTGCTGTGCATGCTGACCGCGGCCCGCTTGGCTGCCACCCAGGCTCCAGGTCCGGCCACCGTGACCGCGGTGGTGGCTGGCGACGGCTCGCTGACGGTGGTGTGGGACCCGCCACGGGGTCCTCCGGCGACAGCGGCACCGCCTTTGACCTGCGCTACATCGAGACCAGCGCCGATGAGACCGCTGACTCGAATTAGGCTCTCGTCACAAGCCCTTGGTTGAGGGGCCGCTCCACTACACGATCGACGGGCTGACCAACGACAGGTCCTACGACGTGCAGGTCTGGGCAGTCACCACTAGCGCCGGAGCGTGGTCCCCCACCGTGGCCCAGACCCCCGGCGATGCCGACAGCACCATCTCGTCGGCGGTCGAGCTGCCGCTCGACGTGCCCGTTACCGGCACGATCGACTCGGCCACCGACATCGACATCTTCAAGCTGACCTTCCCGGCGCGGCTCGAGGGTGCTGATCTACACCACCGGCGACCTGGAGGCCGCCAGGTCGCTGCTCAACAGCGGCCGCACCGAGATCAAGAGCAGCAACGAAGGGTACTTCCTGACCTCGGCCAACAACTTTCTGATATGGGGCACGCTGCACCCACCCGGGCACCTACTACATCTCGGTGTCCTACGACGACGGTTCCACTAGGTCCTACGTCCTGCGAACCGACAGCATCGTGAACACCAACGGCTTCGACGAAGCGGCCCCCGTGCAGGGCCCGTTTTGGGAAGCTTCCCGGAGTTGTGGTGAAATGCGGGCGTATGGCTGAACTCCAAGACATTGATTTCACCCTCGAGTACCCCTATACCCGTACCACCGGCCCGATAATCGGTCCGTTCCTGACCGGTCTTCGAGACGGTCGAATACTCGCTACGAGGGTTGGGGACAGAGTGATCTGCCCACCGGTCGAATACGACCCCGACACGGGCGCAACCGTCGGCCCCGAGAACCTCGTCGAGGTTGGTCCTTGCGGCGAGGTCACCGGCTGGACATGGGTCACACGTCCCACGTCGAAGCATCCGTTCGACCATCCCTTCGCTTTTGCTCAGATCAAACTCGACGGGGCGGACACGACCATGTTGCATGCCGTCGATGCCGGCTCCGAAGACGCCATGTCAACTGGAATGCGTGTGGTGGTGCGTTTCCGTACCGAACGGCTCGGCACGATCAACGATGTCTATTTTGTTCCTGGTGACGAGCCGCCGACTGCGCCAAAAGTCGATGACGATGCTGAGCCGGTGATGATCACCGAGCACCTGATCGGTGTGCGCATACGCGAACCGCTGCTGCCTCATCGCCGTCGCTTCGCCGAGGGGTTGCTGGCAGGAAAGATCATCGGCCAGCGCAGCCCGGCTGACGGCAAGGTACATGTGCCCAGCCGCGGCTACGACGCCATCAACCGGGTGCCCATGACCTCGCAGCACGATGTGGAGGTGGCCGATGTCGGCACTGTCACATCGTTCACCGAGATAGTGCCGGTCCAGTATCACGGGCAGACCGAGACTGAGCCTTACATTCGTTGTTCGCTGCTCCTTGACGGCGCTGATACGACGGTTGGAGGAATTGATATTCGCGATATCAGCATTGAGGATTTCCGTGTTGGCATGCGCCTGCGGATGGTGTGGCGCGACAGCGGCGACCGCATGGGGGATCTCGACAATCGCGGCTACGGCCTCAACGAAGAGGTGTACGAGCGCTGGGAACCGACGGGCGAGCCTGATGTCGACCCCGATTTGTTGAAGGAGCACAACTTCTAATGTCGCAGTCAACACTGTCTGAATCAGCACAGGCTCAACGCCACGAGAACGACATTGCCGTCGTGGGCTTTGCTCAAACCGACGCCCACATCCGCTACGACGGGCCCGAAGTCGTCCTCATCATGGAATGTGTCAACGCACTGCTAGCCGGTGCCGGGATCGAGCGGCACGACGTCGACTTCACCATTGCCGGGAGCTGCGACTACCTCAGCGGTATGCCCTTCGCCTTCGTGTCGAACGTCGATGGCATGGGGGCTTGGCCCCCGGTTTATGAATCGCATGTCGAGATGGACGGTGCCTGGGGGCTGTTCGAAGCCTGGTTGCGCCTGCAGATGGGCGACATCGACATTGCCATGGTGGTGGGCTCGGGAAAGTCCTCCCCGTGCAACGCCCGTGAGGTTTTCCATCTACAAGCCGATCCTTATGTTGTGGCTCCGCTCGGACTCGACCCCGACGCCATGGCTGGAATCGCGGCCCGCTCGCTGATCGAGGAGCGCAAGGCAACCGAGGCTGAAATCGCCGAAGTCGTGGCGCGCAGCTACACCGCAGCGGCGAGCAACCCCCATGCCCAGATCCAGAGCACGGCCACGGTTGAAGAACTGCTTACCGCTCCTTACGACATGGCTCCGTTGCGGGCCCATGATGTGTCCCCCAAAGCAGACGGTGCGGCCGCGCTGCTGATCGCTCGCCGAGACCGGGCCCGAGAGATCACCGACAACCCGGTGTGGATCACCGGACTCGACCACCGCATCGAGTCACATCACGCAGGATTGCGTGACCTCACGGATTCGCCGAGCACCCGGTTGGCAGCCGCAGGATCCGGAGTTGCCGATGGAGCAGTTGATGTGGCCGAACTACACGTCACCCATGCCCACGAAGAAATCATTTTGCGCAACGCCTTGAACCTCGACGGAAGCACCGAGGTGAACCCGTCGGGAGGACCGCTCGCAGGTGATCCAGTCATGGCAACCGGATTGGTCCGAGTTATCGAAGTCGCGCGACGGATCGCCGCTGGTGAAGCTCGTCGGGGAGTAGCCCATGCGTCCTCGGGCGCAGCATTGCAACAGAACTTGCTGTGTGTTTTAGAAGGAGGAGCCTGATATGGCTCGACCATGCGCAGTCGTAGGTATTGGTCAGACCAAGTACAAGCGTCGTCGCGATGATCTGTCGCTCGACGGGTTGGTACGAGAGGCCGCTCTGCGGGCCCTTGAAGATGCCGAAGTGAGCTTCGCCGATATCGACGCTGTGGTGCTCGGCAAAGCCCCCGACGCGTTGGAGGGCGTGATCATGCCCGAGTTGTCGCTTGCCGATGCTCTCGGGGCGGTTGGCAAGCCGATCCACCGAGTCCACACGGCCGGATCAGTAGGTGCGTCAACAGCGATCTCCGCGGCTGTGTTGGTCGAGAGCGGTCGTTACGACACCGTCTTGACCGTCACCTACGAAAAACAATCGGAGGGCAACGCCACGTGGGCTTTGTCGGGCGGCAAATCGGGTGGCCAGGGTGCCGGAGGTACCTTTGCTCCGTGGATTCGCGAGTACATACGGCGTTCAGGAGCCCCGGACCACATTGGCTGGCAAGTAGCGGTCAAGGACCGTCAGAACGCGCTCAAGAACCAATACGCACATCTGCACCTCGACGACATCAGCATCGACATGGTGAAGGAATCGCCGATGCTTTGGGATCCACTGCATTTTTTGGAGTCGTGCCCTTCCTCAGATGGTGCGGCAGCGATGGTGCTGAGCTGTGAGGACTTGGTTTCCCGTTCGCCGAATCCGCCGGCCTGGGTCTTGGGACACGCCAAGCGCACCGAGTTTTCGAGTTTCCCCGGGCGTGACACAGTCAAACCCCAAGCAGGCGTCGATTGCGCTGCTGCGCTCTACAAGGAGGTCGGCATCACTGATCCGCGGCGGCAGATCGACACAGCGGAGTTGTACGTACCGTTCAGTTGGTACGAGCCGATGTGGCTCGAGGGGCACCTGATCGCACCGGAGGGCGAAGGGTGGAAGATGACCGACGAGGGCGCCACGGCCCTGGGCGGGGATTTTCCCGTTAATTGCTCAGGCGGCGTCTTGTCATCCAACCCCATTGGTGCTTCGGGAATGATCCGCTGCCTTGAAGCTGCCAATCAGGTGCGTGGCACTGCAGGTGATTATCAGGTTGACGGAGCGCGAGTTGCGCTCGGCCACGCATATGGGGGCGCGGCTCAGTACTTTGCCATGTGGATCGTGTCCTCGGAACTAGACCCGGTTTTCTCTTGAAGCAGCCGATTGCTGTAAGCCCAATGACGCCAAGCCCAATGACGCCAAGCCCAATGACGCCAAGCCCAATGACGCCAAGCCCAATGACGCCAAGCCCAATGACGCCAAGCCCAATGACGCCAAGCCCAATGACGCCAAGCCCAATGACGCCAAGCCCAATGACGCCAAGCCCAATGACGCCAAGCCCAATGACACCAAGCCCAATGACACCAAGCCCAATGACACCAAGCCCAATGACACCAAGCCCAATGACACCAAGCCCAATGACACCAAGCCCAATGACACCAAGCCCAATGACACCAAGCCCAAGACTGGAGTACCGCGATGAGTTCTGAGGTGGCCGATCTTGATGGGCGCGTGGTGATAGTCACCGGGGCCGCCAGAGGTTTGGGGCGCGCTCATGTGATGGCATTCGCGGCGCACGGCGCTCGGGTCGTGGTCAACGATCTTGGCGTTGAGCGCGACGGCACACCGTCAACTAGCGACGCTGCCAACGAGGTTGTGGCCGAGATCGTCGCCAATGGAGGCGTTGCGGTAGCGAACGCGGCTGATGTGGCCGATTGGAACCAAGCCGCGGCGCTGGTTCAGCAAGCGATCGACACCTACGGAGGGCTCGACACGCTGGTCTGCAACGCTGGGTTTCTCCGTGACCGCATGCTCGCGGGTATGTCTGAGGATGAATGGGACAGCGTCACCCGCGTGCATCTGAAAGGCCATTTCGCTCCGGCACGCCACGCCATCGAGTACTGGCGCGACCGGGCCAAAGCAGGAGAGCCGGTTGCGGCCCGCGTGGTCAACACGTCTTCGGGGGCTGGTCTGGCCGGATCGATCGGCCAAGGCAACTATGCGGTAGCCAAGGCCGGGATCGCGCTTCTCACCATCCAGCAGGCTGCGGAGTGGGGGCGTTATGGGGTACTTGCCAATGCCATCGCCCCCGATGCCCGCACCCGTATGACCGAGGGCGTCTTCTACAGTTCTGAGATCCCCGAAGGCTTCGACGAAAAGGCTCCCGAGAACGTATCTCCTCTGGTTGTGTGGTTGGGCAGCGCCTCCTGCGACGTGACGGGTCGAACCTTTGAGAACACCGGCGATCAGCTCAACGTTTGCGACGGGTGGCAAAAGGGCCCGGTTGTCTCGGTTGGCGGCCGACGTATGACGGTCACCGAAGCGGGTGAGCTGGCCCACCGCTCGATTGCAGGCGAGCGTGCCCCGCAACCGGTGCATGGCGCGCGGAGCTAGCGGAGCAGTCGATGGACTTTGATGACACCGCTGAGGAAGCCGCGTGGCGTGAGCAATGCCGTGGCTTCTTGAGCCGACACGCTGAGTTGTTGCCCAAAGAAGTTGATCTCAGCCAGAGCTACTGGGCAAAGCCTCCCAGCGCAGCGGAGAGCGCTGCCTACACGGCACGTTGTCACAAGTGGCAGCGCACCAAATACGACGCAGGTTGGGCGGGTTTGACGTGGTCTACTGAGTACGGGGGGCGCGGGCTAACGGGTCATCTGGCTGGTATTTTCGCTGAGGAACAAGCCCGTTACGACCTGCCGATGGGCCAGTTTGCACAGTCGATCGGCATGGCCGGCCCGACGATTATTGCCTATGGCACAGACGCCCAAAAGAGCCGCTATCTGGAACCCATGCTGACGGGAGAGGAAACCTGGTGTCAGCTATTCTCCGAGCCCGGGGCAGGCTCGGATCTGGCTGGTTTGCGAACGTCTGGCGTGCTTGACGGCGACGAGATCATCGTCAACGGACAGAAGGTTTGGACTTCGAGCGCTCGTGAAGCCGCGCATGGCATGTTGTTGGTGCGCACCGATGTTGATCAGCCGAAGCATCGGGGAATCACCTATTTGTTGCTCGATATGGGTACTCCGGGGATTGATATTCGTCCCTTGAAGCAACCCACGGGGCGTTCGGAGTTCAACGAGGTTTTTCTTGACAATGTTCGGGTGCCTCTCGACTGTGTCGTCGGTGGGATCAATCGGGGCTGGGGTCCGATTCTGACCACCCTGAGCAACGAGCGAGCCGGGATCGGCGGCCAGGTTTCTTATATCGGCGATGTGATCGAGTTGGCCCGGCGTTTCGGAGTAGCCGGTGATCCGGTGATTCGCCAGCAGCTTGCGCGCTTGTACACGATCGTTGAGACGATGCGGTTTCTCGGCTATCGGGTGCGCACGGCAACCTCGCGTGGTGAGCAGCCAGGGCCTGAGAGTTCGGTGCTGAAGCTGGCGGCGTCTCGTCGGTTGGAGATGATGGGTGATTTGTCGATGGCGATCATGGGTCCGAGCGCCACGCTCTACGGCAGCGATGCCGTGTTCAACGGGTTCTGGCAGAACTACGCCTTCTTGGGGCAATGGATGTCTCGCATCGGTGGAGGCACCGATCAAGTGCGGCGAAATATCATCGGTGAGAACGTGCTGGGTCTTCCCCAAGAACCCAGACCCGACAAGGGAATCCCCTTCCGAGATATTCCCCACTAGCCAAACGGGGGATCGTTACCAGCGATGTAACCCCCTTTGAGGGGGAATGGTCAAACAAACAAGAAGTGTCGCCTCCCTCCAGGGGTGTACGCGGCGCCCGTCTCTACTGAGCGGGCGCCGCTTCTGTTTTGGTGCTGTGTCGCTCGGTTGCGGCTTTGACTGCTTCGAGCGCGTCAACGAGACCGATTCCTAGCATGGCGAGCTCAAAGACGTATCGATCAGCCGCGGTGGCCACCCTATTGCGGCGTTCTTGGAGCGGTTCGCTGTGAGGGGGTTCGTCCACAACGAAAGTCCCGCGGCGGCCACGGCCTTCGACGATGCCGTCGTTCTCGAGTTCTCGATAGGCGCGTGCCACGGTTCCGGGAGCCAGATCGAGCGCAGCGGCGAGCTCTCGAACCGTGGGGAGTTTGCTCTGGGGCTCGAGTCTCCCAACAGCGGTCATCACCGATAGTTGGGCGCGGAGCTGTTCGAATACCGGGATGTTGGTGCCTGTTTCGAGCCGGATTATGAGCCGTTTCTCGAACCCTCGCTGGTCGCGATAAGTGACGATCGGAGCGCGTTCAGTGTCTTCCATACTGACTATTGTATCAATACAAACTACAGAATTAAGCCTCAATATGGCAAATATTAGAGAAATTTGAGGAAATTGACACCACTTGGTGTTGATACATAATATGATTGTGTCAACTCAATAAGAAACGGAGAATCCGTCATGAAACTCGTCACTGCGGTGATCAAGCCCTTCAAACTCGAAGATGTGAAATCTGCGCTCGCTGACATCGGCGTGGCTGGCATGACCGTGTCAGAGGTACAGGGCTTCGGCCGCCAGGGCGGTCACAGCGAAACGTATCGCGGGACCGAATACCGGGTGACTTTCACGCCCAAGACCAGAATCGAAGTTCTTGTCGAAGATTCGACAGCCGACGGTGTGGTCGAGGCAATTCTCTCATCTGCACGGACCGAGAAGATCGGCGACGGCAAAGTATGGGTCACGCCGGTCGATACCCTCGCTCGGATCCGAACCGGAGAACTCGGCGTCGACGCTGTCTAGAGTCTGCCGAACTCATTCAACTGAGCCGAGTTCGCCGAGACCGCCGAATTCGCCTCTCTGGTTGACGCGAGTAATATCTGATCGCGGCGCATCAATGGGAGAGGCAACGGGAGAGGCAACGGGAGAGGCGAAGTGAGCGAACAGATTCTCAATGCTACGACGTTCTGGGAACTGCTCGAGCGTCGTACTGCGCTTTCAGGCGACCGGCTGTTCCTAGTCGACGATGCCGGTCGGCAACTCACCTATTCAGAGTTCCGCGACAAAGCCGAAAGAGTTGCGGCAGGTCTGCACGGCTTGGGAATAGCTGAGGGCACTCCGGTCACCTGGGAGTTGCCCACTCGGATCGAAACAATCGTCTTGAGCTTTGCGCTGTCGCGCCTCGGCGCAGTCCAGAACCCGATTATCCACATCTACCGACACCGAGAGGTCGGATTCTGCATCGCCCAAACGGGAGCGCGCTTCGTCTTCACCCCGGGAGTCTGGGGCGATTTCGACTATCACGCCATGGCAACCGAAGTCAGCCAAGATCTTGATCCCCGACCCCGAATCCTCGACGGCTACGCGAATCTCCCCGAAGGCGACCCACAGACGCTGCCGCCCGCCCCGACTGATGGCGACGCAGTGCGCTGGATCTACTACACCTCAGGTACCACATCTGATCCCAAAGGAGTCAAGCACTCCGACAAGACCCTGATCGCGGCAGGAACTGGGCTGGCTCTGGCACTGGAAACCAACGCCGAAGATATGGGCACGATCGCCTTCCCGTACGCCCATATCGGCGGTCCTGACTTCATGGTGATGCTGCTAGCCGACGGCTTCGGGGCGATCCTGATCGAAAAGTTCACTCCCGCTACGGCGGTGGCTGCCTACGCCGAGCACGGTGCCACGATCGTTGGTGGGTCAACCGCTTTCTACCAGATGTTCTTGGCGCAAGATCAGCAACTCGGGGGCGGTTCGATGCCCCGGCTTCGAGCCATGGCCGGTGGCGGCGCACCCAAGCCCCCCGAGATCTTCTTTGAAGTGAAAGAAAAGATGGGCATACCGATCGCGCACGGCTACGGCATGACCGAATGCCCTATGATCAGCCAGGGTTCGCCCTCTGACAGCGACGAACAACTCGCCCACACCGAGGGTGCGCCGATCAGAGGTTGCGAGGTGACCATTGTGACAGCCGTTGGCTCCGTCGCGGCACCAGGCAGCGAAGGCGAGGTTCGTGTCAAGGGTCCGATGCTGTTCTCGGGTTACACAGACCCAAGCCTCAATGACGAGGCGTTCGATGCACAAGGCCGGTTTTGCACTGGCGACCTCGGAGTCAAACATGCCGATGGTCATGTGACGCTCACCGGGCGTGTCAAGGACATCATCATCCGCAAAGGCGAGAACATCTCGGCCAAAGAGGTGGAAGATGTTCTCTACTCGCTGCCGTCAGTAGAGAATGCGGCCGTGATCGGACTGCCCGACCCCGAACGGGGCGAACGTGTCTGCGCGGTGATTGAGACCGCCGCGGGACATTCCGACTTGACTTTCGAGGAGATGACAGCGGCTTGCCGAGAGTCTGGACTGATGCTGCAGAAGACCCCCGAGCAACTCGAAATCTATGGTGGGCCGCTGCCTCGCAATGCCACCATGAAGATCCTCAAATACGAACTTCGCGATCAATACAAAGACAAACAATGGCAATACAAGGAGAAACAATGGCCCTGACCATCTACCACAACCAACATTGAAACTCATCGAGCAATGCCGTGGCGGTCGCCTCGGAGATGGGTGTCGAGTTCACAGAAGTTCGCTACATGAAGGACTTCCCAGACGAAGAAACGCTGCGAGAGTTGATAGCCAAGCTTGAAGAACCGGTCGAGAACCTGGTGCGCAAGGACGCTCAGTTCGCCAAGCTCGGCCTCAACGAAGTCGACTACGTCGACGATGTCGATGCCGTGGTTGAGGTGCTCGAGAAGTACCACCGGCTGCTTCAGCGTCCGATTCTCGTCGGGCCCGACAAAGCCATAATTGGACGCCCTTTTGAAGGCGTGATGGCCAAGACTCGAGTGGCCGAGATGCTCAGCTCAGGCGCGGGGTAAGCAAGCCGATGACGATCTTGGCGCCCGACGTTCATACCAACGATGCGCCTGTGGGCGAGACCATTGTTTCGGTTGGTCGGGTGAGCAAGCCTGTGCAGGTTGACGCCAGTCGTTATACAGACCCTGCCTGGGCCATGATCGAAGAAGAAAAACTCTGGCCCACTACTTGGCAGTTGGCGTGCACCGTTGATCATGTGTCTGAGCCCGGTGATAGCCATGTCTACGACGTGGGCCGTCTTTCGATTCTGATTGTGCGTGGTGACGATGGTGAACTTCGTGCATTCCAAAACGTGTGTCGGCATCGGGGAATGCAGCTTTGCACCGAGAATCAAAGAGGACTCACCGAACTGCGCTGCGTGTTTCATCGCTGGTCGTGGAATCTGGCCGGGCAACTTCGCGAGGTTCCTTCTCGCAAAGGATTCGGCGCGTTGCGCAACGATGATTTCCCCCTGTTTGGCGCCAAAGTCGACACCTGGGGTCCGATGGTGTTCGTCAATCCTGATCCTGATGCCGAACCGCTCGCGGACTTCTTGGCGCCTGTTCCCGACGACATTGCTTGGGCCGACCTGGACGACTTCCGCTGCAAGGCGCTGATATCGATCCCCGTACCGTCCAACTGGAAGACGATCATCGACGGTTTCAGCGAGACCTACCATGTGCAGGGAATACACCCTGAGATGTTGCGCATGGTCGACGACGTGAACAGTCCTCAGACGATCTGGGAACGTCACGGAAAGCTCGTTCAGCCCTATGGCTTGGCCAGTCCTCGTCTGCGCGGCGGCGCAACCGACCAGGAGGTCTGGGAGGGGTTTGTCGAGGTGATGGGAGGACGTGTTGGTTTGAGCGAGCCAGCCGATGCGGGCGTTTGCCCTGAGGTACCGCCCGACTCGACCCTGCGCGAGGTGCTGTCGGAAATGATTGTGGATCACTTCTGTGCCACCGACGGGGTGGATCTCAGCCGCTACGGACCCGACGAGATGATGACCATGCAGCAGTACAACCTGTTTCCCAACATCACCGTGCTGGTGTTCGGCGATCTTTTGCAGGTGGTGCGTGCGCGCCCGGGTGCAACTCCGGATGACGGTTACATGGACATCATTGCCTTTGACCGAGTCAACCCTGATGCTGCGCGCCGAGAACCCGTGACAGCAGAAATGGATCCCGGTTCCCACAGTCTGGGACTGGTGCTCGATCAGGACGTGACCAACCTGAAGCGTGCCCAGCGGGGGCTTCACGCACCGGGTTTGACGCACCTCACACTGTCGGGCGAGGAATGCCGGATCGTCAACTTGCACCGCAACCTTGATCGGGTAACCGGATGCGATTCCGGCCTCGAACTCACCTACAACGACTGAATAGCCTGAGACTCCGAGCACTTGAGATGCCGGGCACCTGGGGTCAAGGCGCGTCACCCCCAAAATGTTCCGAGATGTCGATGCGGAGGTTCGGGCCCGGGCCAATACGTCCAATCGGGTGGTTTTTCAGCACTTCGATCGCCCGTAATTCAGCACTTAGAATGCTGGTATTTCAGCACTTGAATGTGCTATAGTGTTACACTCACAACTCGCGGAGTGCTATGCCAGAAAGACTCACACCACCCAGCTATCGGCCCCGGGTAGTTGACCGAGAGGTAGCCGAAGCGCTGATTTCCAGCCCCGCTGTTCTTCTGGAGGGTCCGCGTGCTAGCGGGAAAACCTGGACCGGTAAGAGTTTTGCCGAAAGCGAGGCACTGCTCGATGTCATGCCCCATGTCAGGTTGGCTGCGTCTGTCGACGTCGGAACACTGCTTGATGGCTCGACGCCGCGCTTGTTGGACGAGTGGCAGCAAGTACCCAGTATCTGGAATCAAGTGCGGCGAGCTTGTGACGACAGGGCGCAGATGGGGCAGTTCATATTGACCGGATCCGCGCATCCACCAGATGAGACGACGAGACATTCGGGTGCTGGGCGGTTGGACCGTGTGCGGATGCGGCCGATGTCTTTGTTCGAGTCCGGCGAGTCGGACGGGAGCGTGTCGCTTGGGGGACTGCTGAACGGCGAGTCCTGCCGGGCGCAGAGTTCGGCTATTCAGTTCCCCGATATCGTTGACTTGGTCTGTCGGGGAGGCTGGCCGAGGTTGGTGACGAGTCCTGCCGCTTCGGCGCAGAGGTATTTGCGCAACTACCTAGAAGACATCAGCAGGACTGACCTAGCCCGCGTCGACGACGTGAAACGCGACCCTGTGGGCGTACGCCGACTCTTGGCATCGCTTGGGCGCAACGTAGGCACAAAGGCCGCCTACTCGACGCTTGCCGCGGACGCGTCTGGAGACAGGGGAACTCCGATGCATCCCCGCACGGTGAAGGGATACATGCAAGCTCTTGAGCGTTTGTTCGTCGTCGAGGATTTGCCGGCATGGCAACCGCATCTGCGATCCCGGACGCGGCTGCAAAAATCTCCGACACGGTACTTTGTTTGCCCATCTTTGGCGGTTGCCGCATTGCGGACCAACAGCGCCCGATTGCGTGCCGACTTGGAGTTCTTCGGTCTGCTATTTGAGTCGCTCGTCGTACGCGACCTGCGTGTCTACTCGCAGTTCGATGACTGCGTGCTGTCGCACTATCGAGATGAACACGGCTTGGAGGTGGATGTAGTCTTGGAGCGTGCCGATGGCGAGTGGGCGGCGTTCGAGGTCAAACTCGGCAGTGAAGAGGGAGTCCTCAAAGCAATCGAATCGCTGCGAAATCTGAGGGACCGGGTGGACACCGAGCGGATGGGGGAGCCCCGCAAACTGGCTGTTGTCACTGCTACTGGTTCCGGCTTCGAGCTATCCGACGGAATAGCAGTCATCCCCATCACTGCTCTCGGCCCCTAAATGCAAAACGCCCGGCCAAGTTTGGTCGGGCGTTTTGCAGGTGAAGCGGATCAGATTGTCTATGTCGGAGCACTAACCAACATTGTCAACGCAATAGTTACTATTCCAGAGGCACAGATAGCCACCCAACCTCGTCTTGAGGCTACTCTGTACGCTGTACCCGTGCCACGAACACGGTTGTAGATATACAGCACTGTAGTAACGACGCCTATCTCGATAAGCATCAAGAAAAGGGCTAACAGAGCTACAGCAGTTAGCCCCATGACCACCACCCAATCCAATCTCCAGAGTCCCAAGCGGTCGCTTTGATTTTACTCTCAACCGTAACATCGATAGTGTCGCACAGGTTTGCAACAGCAGGCACATGTGTGGAGAAGCGTGCGGTGCCTCCGGCTTCGTAGCGTCGCCTGTTTGAACGCGGGGTGATATATGTTCCGTCCCATCCGCATTCAGTCCAGCCCCAGCTAGCCGATTGAGATCGCTGGACTACTGGTTGGTTTGCTATTCGGCCATTGCCGTCTGAACAGACTTCGAGGAGTTTGGTCGTAGCTTTCATTAGCACCCACCCCAAAATGTTGTAGGATTTGCGGCTGTAGGCGATGTCAACACACCCGTGATGCCAGCCTTGCCAATTCCAAGAATCGGACCGGGTTGTGTTGGGACTTCGTGCGTCGGAGGGATCACTACGGATGGAGCGTACGTGTGATGATTCGGCCGTCAAGATCTCTCGTATCCGTTGAGGGAGCGTTGCGAGTTCATCGGTTGATAGTTCGATCGGGTTCCCGGAATCGTCATATTGCACTGCTGCCCTCGCGGTAGCCAGTTCGGCGCTAGTGAAAGATTCCACAGCGCCGGTATTCGCTCTCTTTGCTTCGGTTTGTGCTATCGCGGCTGGCGCGGATGCCAGCGAAGCTACGAACAACGCAACTATAGTCATCATTGAGATATGTTTTTTGCTCATTGTCATTATCTCTAACTTTCCATTGGTTTGGTTGTCTGTGGGTGCGGCCGACGAGGGTTCTCGTGTATCTGGATTTCCAGACGCAGACGCAGCCCGTTATTCCCCTTCGTGTCCAGATACTCGAGCGAGTCGCGAACAAATCTGGGGTTTCTGAAATTCGGTGGAGTGAAAGTCCGCTGGTCAGATGACCTGGAGAGCACGGCCGGTGTCGGGAGGATCGCTGGAGAGGATTTTCGCAGGTTGATCGCCGGGGTCGAGAGACTCGCAGCGATGAGGGTGGCTTGGGCAACTTGGACCAACAGGCGGGTCTCTGTCACTTTGGGTTCTATCGACTGCAGGCAACGGGAGCGGTCAAATGTCCGAGTCGTGCTGATTTGATCGTCTGATTGAACGGACTAGCGAGCGATGGTCCCCCGTCAAGGGTTGCACGTTTGGCGCGATGGCTTCACCTATGAGCGCTCGCTCTAAAGGGAACGCAGCATCTGGGCAAGCGATTCGTTTGACGATGTGGAGACGGTGAGCGATAGACGGTCCGCGTGGTCGCCGTATTCTTCGGTCAGCCGCTTGGCGCAGTCGCTGGGCGTGCCCCGCACCGCCAGTAGGTCGACGACGTCGTCGTCGATTAGGTCGCCGAGGGTGGCCCAATCACCAGTCTTGGTGATCTCGCGCAGTCGGGGTTGCAGGTCGCCGAGTCCGTGGTGGTCGAGCACGACACGGTAGGCGGGGGTGGAGCCATAGAAGGCGAGGTTGAAGCGGATTGCAGTGGTTGCCCGCTCGTACTGTTCGTCGGTCAGGCACGGGGCGGTGATACAGCCGACGTTGAGGGTCAGCGATGACCGTTCCCGGCCGTTCTCAGCGAGGCCTGCTTCGATCATCGGCATCGTCCGTTGTCGCAAGAACTCGCCAGTGTTGAACGGGTGGATGATTATGCCGTCGGCATGGGCGGCCATCGCCTGGGTCATGCGTGGTCCGAGCGCTCCGACCCAAATGCTTGGGGGCGGATGATCGAGCGGAGCGGGTACAAAGATGGGCGTCATCAGGTCGGCTCTGTAGAACTCGCCGTGGTGCCGTAGCGGCTTGCCATCACTCCAGTTGGCCCAGATGGCTCGTATTACCGTGATCAACTCAACCATTCGCTCAACGGGACGGCCCCAAACCGATGAGTAGCGCCGTTCGATGTGGGGCTTGATCTGGGTACCGAGTCCGAGTGTGAAGCGACCGCCGCAGGCCCGGTGGAGATCCCATCCCGAATAAGCGAGGTGCATCGGCGAACGCGGGAACGCAATCGCCACGTTGGTGTAGAGATCGACGTCAAGTTCGGTTGCGTGGATCAACGGAAAAAAGACATCGCTGTTGCCTTCGAGGGTGAACAGTCCGTCGATCCCGGTAGCGGCGAGGTCGCGTGCTCGCTCCGCAGCCCCCGATAGATCGCCGGTGAAGGAAACATCAATCAACATGCGACGAAGCTATTCCAGAAGATGGAGTCTCCAGAAGTTGGCTCGCTCAAGATGACGTCGAATTCTGTTGACATGAGGTGTTTGGCTAGCATCGCGGCGTGCGTTCGCGGAGAACTCTTACCGACAGGCAGGCCCAGCGACGGCAGCGAATGTTGCGGGTGGCGCTAGAACTTGCAGGCGAGGGTGGTTATGAGGGGGTGCAGATGCGCGAGGTTGCCGAACGGGCTGACGTTGCTTTGGGCACCGTTTATCACTACTTCACTTCGAAAGATCATCTGCTGGCTGAGTCGCTGACCGAATGGATCCGAGGGCTTGAGGCCAACGTCGCTCGAAATCCCGCTCGTGGCGACACGACGCTGGAGCGGGTGCTGGATCTGCTGCGGCGAGTAACGCGGGCCATGCAAAGCAATCAGAAGGTCAGCGCCGCTCTCATCGGTGGATTGGTGGCACAGGGAGAGCAGGTGGCGGCCTGCCAACAGGAGATGCACGAGACCTTCAGCGCGATGCTCGGGAGCGCGTTTCCCAGTGACTATCCGCCCGACCGCCGCGACAAAGTAATCCGCTCCCTCGAACACATCTGGTTCTCAGAATTGATCGCCTGGAAGAACGGCTGGAACCCCTTCGAACAGGGCGTACACGAATTGCAGGACGCCGCCGAACTGTTCCTCGCCAACGATCCCCAACCGGAATCGGGCACAGGACCAACAACGACGGTCTGAGCGTTCGAGTCGATGAATATTACCGAATAGTCAGGTTCTACGCGACTTTTCCACGGAGGCGGACACGTAGGGAACCATGGGCTCTCTGAAAGGATGAAACAAACACTCGCAGCGACTGCCGCTATTCTGACGTTCATGCTGGTGCTCGTCTCACCGACAGGCGCTACCGGCGACGACTCGCCTCTGGGCGACGCCGACACGAGCATCGACCTTCCCGACGACGTCGAACGGCACACATCGAAAGCTATGAGAGCGAACGCTATGAGACAGCCAATCGACGACGATCTGCGCCGCTGGCCCTGCTTTTTCGGGTTCGGTAGCTGCCACGAGGTCGAACCTGACACCGGCTATCTGGACTGCGCCGACGTCACCGTGGACGAAATCGGGATCACATGGTCAGCAAATGATGGCTACGACTCGATCCATGTCGTCCCGACCGATCAGGGTCGCGTAGGGTCGCTGCTCGGTCCGTCGGCCACCATCACCGGAGCGTCAACGATCTACGCCGAGATGCATCTGTGCCTGAACCGTCACAACCTGAGCGTCACCGTGCGCAGTTGGAGCGCGATGTGGCAGCAGATTCACTGCCACATCGTGTTTCAGATCTTAGGCGGCGGCGGTTCGTGGGACCTCGAAGGCCACCGAAGCAGCAACTGGTCCGGTTATCTGCGGCCGGGGCACTGGTGCAGTTGGTGAGTCGCTGGTCGCTGGTTGCGTGGGCAGCAGTGCTGGCGGGATGTTCATTTCTCCCACCTGCTGCCGTTCTGACGGCTGCCTACTGCGGCTTCGACTGGGAAGCACCGTGCGAGCAGCACACGACGGCTGCCTATTGGACGGCCGGAGTGCTGGTCGCGGTCCCGGTCGCGGTCGCGGTGGTGGCAGGCATGCGGACGCGGACGCGCTGGCTGATTGCCGTCGCGATTGCAGCCGCACCGCTGCACTGGTGGTACCTTACCGGTTTTTTCCTGTCTACGGCCGCTGAAATCCCCAACTGAGACGGACCGCTGTTGAAACATCTCGAATGACTCGGCTATCGCCAAGATCGAATGTCACACCCCCGAGTGGCTGCTCGATTGCCTAAGGCTCACGGTGCGCGAGACCTAACTCGGCACATACATCGCGGTCGTTCGAAGTCGGGAAGACCGCGAGAACTCCTTCGGCATCGACGCACTCAACGAGCGGTGGCACTGCCTCATCGCCGGGTGAGGGAATCTGGAAGCTCTCGCTGACCCATAGAGGTGTGCAAGCGGATGCATCCAAAGAAGTTGGTGACGCCACCACAATCGCCGTTGATTGCAGCGAAGCTGCCTCATAGCAGACGACTGAGGTTCGAGATACGTCTTGGACAACAGTCACCGCCAATCTCTCCGAGTTGCCAGTCCGCGTAATCGCCCATGCCGCCGCGGACGCCGCCGACACCGCGACCGAGATCGCAAGAGCTGCGCGCACCAGCAGACGCCCGCGGTTGCGTGGTTGCTCGGCGATCATCTGCTCCGCGACTTGGGATCGAATTGAACGGCCTAGGGGAGACATTGACGTAGGCATGCTCTCGCGAGGCGCAGGATCGGCTTGGCGGATGAATTCGAGGGGGTCAGGCTCGTGGTCGTTCACGCATTAACCTCCCGTCTTGAGACCCAGACTGAGCTGGATTCTTGTTAGTGCTGTCCATGTATCCGAGTTCGTTGAGTTCGAGCCTCAGTTGTTTTCGGGCTCGGTATATCCTACTTTTTATGGTGCTGCTGCGTCGGTTTACGACGATGGCGATTTCCTGGTAGCTAAGACCTTCGAACGCGGCGAGGGTGATGATCTCCTGGTCGAGCGGTTCGAGTTTGTTGAGTGACTTCAAGACGGCGGCTACAACCTCTGAGTGTTCAATCAGCTTCGAAGTCTCAACGTTGAGCGTGCGCGGTTGCTGTTGCAATCGGTTGACTAGTCGGTCACGGCGGTCGTTACTTCGTCGTTGATTGAGAATAACTTGCCGGGCCACCGCGAGGAGCCAGGACACTGGTTTAGTAGTTGCTTCAACCTCGGGGAACTTTCGCCAAGCGATCAGGTAAGTCTCAGCGGTCGCTTCGTTGGCGTCTTCGGGCGTTCTGGTTCGCCGACGGCAGTACGACAGCACGTCTTGGAATGTGGCATCGTACAAGTTGTCGAAAGATCGATAGACGGCACGATCCGATGATGTGTCAGTCATCCACGGATGGCCCTCAGACTAGGAGCGTCGTGCCTAGAGCGTCGGTGCACAACACAGCCTAGCAAACCGAAACCGACCATCCACGACCGTAGCAGCATCGCTCGGTCTATTTGGTAGACGCAATTTGTTGGGTATCGCTGGGAAATTCTCGATGCGCGAACGATTCTCCCACCGACCCAAGTCGGCTTTTCGCGTACTAGCGGGCAGTGGGTCCGCGGTGGGATGGGTGGGGCCTCCAGAATCGTTCACTGAGACCAACGATGAGATCGCCCCGGTTCGTTCGACGTTGATAGCGAGGGCAGGACGCTGGGCGACGACCGCGGTGGGCCGCGACGCACAAGCGGCTTCCCTGTCAGCAGACAAAAAACAGATTCCTCGCGACCAATGCCGGTAGCTGGACACGAAGCGGTGTATGGGCAATTCAAAGCGTCCGGCTGTGTCCCGCCACCCAATCGTTTCAGACAGTCAGCCCACAGACCACAGGATCCAACCAACGATTAGAAGCATTAGAGAAGGGAGACATTGGATGCGTATGAATCTTGAAAGGTTGATTCTTGGTTTCACCGTTGCTGGGCTGGTATTGAGTCTGGCCGCTTGCTCTGCTGCGAATCAAGCGCGACTAGATGCTGAGGAGAAACCAGAGACGTTCGCGATCGCCGGCGTATGGCATTACTCGTTTGATTCGCTTGAAGGAATGATCGCTACGTCCGATTTGGTAGTTCTAGGCGAGGTCACAGCGATCAGGCAAGGACGACTCCTCTTTCCACAGGAGGTTGCCACTTCCGATCGTTTACGAGATGCGACGATCACTATTTCAGAGATCCTGAAAGGAGAATACACTGGAAGCACCCTAGTTATCGAGGAACAAGGGTATCTTGCCGATGGAACACCGTATGAACTGACTGAGATGCCTTGGAGTCAAATCGGTGATGTTGGTGTCTTCTTTTTGAAACATAGCGATCTTCACTCTGAAGGATATTTCGGACAAATCCATCCTGATGGGCGTATTCTTACAGCGTATGTGGATCCGATCGACAATTCGATTGTGACTCCTGCCATGGCATTAGTCTTTTCACATACACCGTTTGGCGAACGACTCGGATCTTTGGATCCAGGCATCGTTCGAGACAGCATCGTGGCTGCAACCGAGACCGTCGTGTCAGAGTCGATCGCACCTCACAAACCGAGCCTGCGCGTAAACGTGGGGTGGGGGGTGGTTGGGGGTCCCTGAGTAGGGGTCGAGGCCCTGCTGGAATCGGTGATTGATACACCAACGATCCAGGAGGGCCCCGATGGCTTCCGATGTTATACGGGTGCGGTTGCACCTGCGCCAGGTCCGCGTGTTAGAGGTGGTTGTGGACACCCCGACCGTGTTGAGGGTGAGGGTGGAGTCGACGGTGAGTCGGCCTCGTTGCCTGCACTGCGGGTTCAAGTGTCACAGGGTCCATGACGTTCGCGAGCGCGAGGTGCGCGACTTGGAGGTGTCGGGGCGGCGAACGGTGCTGGTGTGGATGCGGCGCCGGTTCAGTTGCGGTAACTGCGGTGAGCGGTTCTTGGAGGAGCACTTTGAGTTCGACGGGCGGTTGACCCGACGTTTGGCGCATCGTCTGGTCGCGGACGCGCAGGTGATGACGATCCGTGCGGTGGCGCGCCGCCACGGTGTGAGCTGGTCGGTCATCAACACGTTGGTGCGGGCCTGGTCGGGGTTGATCGCCGAGCATCGCCGCAGCCGCCGCTGCTCGGTGCTTTTGGTTGATGAGACGTCGATGCGTAAACGCCACCGCTATGTGACTGTCATCGTCAACGCCGACACCAACAAGACCTTGGCCATGATCGAGCACCGCAGCAGCGCAGCGCTGTCGGCGTTTTTGATGTCACAACCCCACCGCTGGCGCAGAGGAGTCAAAGTCGTCGTCACCGACGGGTCACGCGCCTACAAAGCCTCCGTGGACGCCTGTTTGCCCCACGCCCGCCACGTGTTGGACCGCTTCCACGTGATCAGATGGTTCTGTGCGGGGCTCACCCAGGTCCGCCGCGACATCCAACGCCGACCCGAAGGCTCCAAACCCGCGTTCGATCCCGAAGTGTTCCAGGCACGGTTCGCGCTGCTACGCCGAGGCGACACACTCACAGACGCAGACCGGGCCCGCCTCGACACCCTCTTCGACACCCACCCGAGGCTGCGGGCCGGCTGGCAAGCACTCCAAGAACTCCACGGCCTCTACCTCGCCGACGACCACGACGGCGCCCTCGAAGCACTCGACCGGTTCTGCGACCTCTACCAAACCGGCGAACTGCCCGAGTTCCACGCCATCGTCGACACCATCATCGCCTGGTCCGACCAAATCCTCGCCTGGCACCACACCAACCACCCCAGCAACGGCAGAATCGAAGGAACAAATAATCTCCTCCAAGTCCTCCGACGAACCGCCCACGGTTTCACCAACCCCACCAACTTCCAAGCCCGAGGACTCCTGCTAACATGACCCGCCAACCGGTGCCAGCAACCCCAAATCCCACATTTACGCGCAGGGCCCACAAACCCATATGGGAATTACTCAATGATGATACAGAACTCATCGGAACTGGCGGCTCAATTGGCGGCGAGAATCCACAACCCGGCGAGAACACACAACCTGGTGGGCCCCAAGACGATCCGATCGAAGGAAGGCAAACGCAATGAATATTCGACTAATGAGTACGGTAGTCCTCGGGGGAGTGATGGTAACAACGCTTCTGTTTGCAAACACCGCGTCAGCGAACCACGGATTCGGATCAACACTAACAGTTCGCGATAATAATACCCAAAGCTATGAGATGGTGTCCCTAACATCTGCAGGCAGGATTGCTTGTGAGCATGGTGCCGAGCAACTCGATAGATCAGAAATATCAGTCAAATCCGGGAACGATGACATTCATTGCCATGATTATGTCGCAGGAACATTGGGATGGGCAGGTGAAACACGTTGCATTGATGTAAATTGGTGGAACCGACGTTGTGATCATTTCCAAATCGATTTCAATCTTGCTGGATTTGATACTACTCCTGACACTCTTATTGAAACCAGTTTCTGGAAAACTGTAGGGTGTCATGAGTTCGGCCATACAGGTGGACTCGCTCACGTTGGTTTGAATATTTGGTCTTGTATGAGGCACGCTATCCCTGCAAATGCATATAGTCCAACTACGTTTAATCAGAACGATCTTGATGATATTGACGCCGACTTTTAGACAAGCAGCCCCAGGAATATTCTTCATGATGGGGACGATTGTTTTTTCCGCCGTTATTGCAGCGTGTACCTCGCAAAATACTTCGGATGAGTTTTGCGTCCAAGCTGCAACGTTTGCCGCGACAGGGACTCGAGATCGACACGAAGCCATAGATCATCTCCATGAGTTGAAGCGGTTAGTTGCCTTAGCTCCTTCGGATCTGAAAGAAGATCTTGAAGCAATGTTGGAGTATGAAGAAACCTATGATCCGACGACTGCTACCGAAGTCGAGACTGACACGATAAACCTCATCGGATTTCGAGTTGGAGCCGAGATGGAGAATCGCTGCGGAGTGCAACTTCCCGGAATTCGGTAATCCGAGGGTGCTCGGAAGGAAGAGACTCAGGACGACTCGCTTGGGAGAAGATTGTTTCCCGTCACCTCGGTCTATTCGAGAATTGCTTGGTGAGTCGGTGGCGGTACAGCTTCCCGGCTTCTGTACGAGGTAGTTCGTCGACGATGAACACATGTCGCGGTGTGAGCTGCGAGCCGATGGTTTCTCGGCAATGGGTGATCACCGATTCGATCAGATCGTCGCTTGAGGCTTTGTCGGCAGGAATGATCGCCGCGCCCATCACCTGACCGAGTTCAACGTCGCTGAGTGCGAAGGCGGCACCGTCGCGAACTCCCAGATGGCCGACAAGCGCCTCATCAACGCGCGCCGGGTAGAGATTCACTCCGCCCGAGACGATGCACTCGGCGGTGCGTCCGGTCAGATACAGGTAGCCGTCGTCGTCTATGTAGCCGCGATCTCCAACCGTGTACCACTCACCGGAGGCGTCGAATGTTGCCGCGGTCTTGTCGGGGTCATCGTGATAGTGAAACGGGGTGGTGGCCCGTGACCATACGGTGCCGTCTTGGAGGGGTTTGGCTACTTCACCGTCGTCGAGGCGGATCTGCAGCCGGGTTGGGTCGGTGCGTCCCACACTGCCGGGATGCTCAAGCCACTCCTGGGGTTGGATCCAGGTTCCGGGTCCTTCTGTGGCGGCATACATCTCATGGATGATCGGCCCGAGCCAGTCGAACATATGCTGCTTGATCGTGGCGCTGCAAGGACCGGCGCCGTGAAGCACGAAATTGAGGCGGCTCACGTCGTAGCGGGTTCGGTCGGTGACCCCAAGCATTCGATGGAACATGGTCGGTACAAAAAATGCGTGGGTCAGCCGCTGCGTGTCGATCAGCTCAAGCGCGACCTCGGGATCGAAACGGGCCATGAGATGCACGGTGACACCAGCCCCGAGCGGCCATTCAGAACATATTCTGCTGGGCCCGGAGTGATACAGCGGCGCTGGACAGAGCATCTGGTCGCCACGGTCGCCGTCGAGACCGAACATTGCCACCATGGCCGCGCCGATAGCTGCTCCGCTGCTTGTCGAGCCGCCGGCTTGGCGCACACCTTTGGGTCGCCCCGTACTTCCAGAGGTGTAGATCATCAGCGTTCCGCGAAGACGTTGGGGATCAGTCGGTAGCAGCTGGGATAGGGCCTCAGCGAAGCTGGTGAAACCCTCGACATGATCGCCAATGACGATTCGGGTCTTGATGTCGCGGGTCGCGTCGCTGAGTTCGTCGACGCTGAGTTCACTAACGCTGAGTTCACTAACGAAGGTGTCTTCTGTGATGAGTGCTTGGGCGCCGGAATCGGCGATGACATATGCGATGTCGTCTCCCTTGAGGTGCCAGTTGACCGGCACCAGCCGAAGCCCCGAACGCAGAGCGGCCTGCTGGCTGACGATCCATTCCGGGCGATTGGTGCACAACAGCGCAACCACGTCACCTGCTGCCAATCCAGCGTTCTGCAGATAGCCGGCAAGTCGCTCGGCAGATCGGTCGAGTTCTGCGAAGGTCAAGTCGCCGTGTTCGCTTGCAATGGCCCGGCGCTCCGGTGTCAGACGCGCCCTGGCGCTGATCTCCCGACCATGCTCAGCGGCGCCAGTTTCGCGCTCAGGATCTGTCACAGCAGCGAGTGTCGCACAACGGGCGCTGGGTTCTCCCACTCGGGATCGGAGCCGTTGCAAAAAACAACAGTGACGGGTTCGGTATCGGCAGCCAACCCGTTGTAGGTTCGGCGCCGCTGTCAAAGAATCGGGGGAGGGCTGTATGCCCGAGGAAGTGCTGCGAGCGCCACTAGTTCTTGAGTATCCATTCACCCGCACCACCGGACCGGTAGTGGGCCGATTCCTGACCGGGCTGCGAGAAGGTGTGGTGCTCGGCGTGAAACGAACCGACGGCTCAGTGATGTGCCCGCCCTTGGAATACGATCCGGCCGACGCATCGCCTTTGCACGAACTGGTGGAACTGGGACAGAGCGGCACGGTTGTGTCGTGGTCGTGGGGCGGCCCGCGGCGTGATCAACAGCCTTTCGAGCAGCCCGTCGCCTGGGCTCTGATTCAACTCGACGGTGCCGACACCACGATGCTGCATGCCGTGCTTGTGGATGGTCCCGAGCAGATGTCGACCGGCATGCGGGTGCAGATCCAATGGCGTGAATCCCGAGAGGGGCATATCACCGACATCTGCGGATTCGTTCCTTGCTCTGTCGAGTCCGCCGCGGCCGAGCCCTCGACAACGCCTGACCTTGACGCTGTCGAACCGGTGCAAAGCGTGCGCACGCCGATTCGCTTGACCTACTCCTACACCCCCGGCCGGGCCCTCTCGCAGTACCTCTATGCGATGAAAGACAAACGCATCATCGGTGATCGCTGCGGTGACACCGGCCAGGTGTTCGTCCCTCCCCGAGGTGTCAGCCCCGTAGCTGGCAAGGCGACCACCGCGATAGTTGATTTGCCCGATGTGGGATATGTGGAGTCGTTCAACATCACCCGCGTGCCGATTGCGACCCGCCCGGATCTTCAGCCACCGTATTGCTCGGCCTGGATTGTTCTCGATGGGGCGTCGGTTGGGTTCATGGGATTGGTCATCAACTGTGAACCCGAGGCTGTGCGCCTCGGCATGCGGGTCAGAGCGGTATGGAAACCCGACGATGAACTCGAAATCTCGGCAACCAACATTCTGGGCTGGGAACCGACAGGTGAACCCGATGAAGTGATCGCCGATATCGAACGTATCGGCCGAGTCGGCCCCCAGCAGAAGCACCGAAGCACATCATGAAAGACGTTGCCATCGTTTCGTTCGCTCAGCGCCAGGAGTCAGCGATTCCCAACGAGTCAGAAGTCGAAATGATGATCCCGTTGATGGAACAGGCCAAAGAGGCGGTGGGCCTGACTCAGAGAGACATGGGGTTCACCTGCTCGGGTTCCTCAGACTTCCTGGCAGGTCAGGCCTTCTCGTTTGTGATGACAATCGACGGCACAGGACCGGTTCCGCCGATCAGTGAGAGCCATGTTGAACAAGACGGTGCCTGGGCCCTGTATGAGGCGTGGGTCAAGCTGCAATGCGAAGACATCGACACCGCGTTCGTGTATTCCTATGGGAAGTCGTCACCGGGTTCGTTGCGTGACGTGCTCGCGACCCAGATGGATCCCTACTATGTGGCACCGCTTTGGCCCGATGCTTACGCCATCGAGGGGCTCGCGGCTCGGATGTTGTTGGAGTCAGGCAAGGTGAGCGAACGGCAGTTGGCTGAGATAGCCAGCCGTTCCCGGCTGAATGCGTCCGCCAACCCGCATGCGGTTCGCACCCAACAGAAGTCGGTCGAAGAGATCCTCGCGGAGCCGTATTTGTCGGATCCTCTGCGTCCTTCCGACATCGCGGCGTCCGCAGACGGTGGCGCGGCGATGGTTCTGGCTACCGGTGACCGGGCCCGCTCGCTATGTGAACGCCCTGTGTGGATCCGCGGGATCGACCATCGCAGCGACGCTCATACATTGGGTGTGAGAGACCTGACCTCCGCTTACTCAGCAGCGATTGCCGCTGAGAAGTCCGAGGTCGCCGCTGATCGGATCGACTTCGCTGAGTTGCATGCACCTTTCACCACCTCAGAGGCCGTGTTGGCCGAAGCTCTTGGACTTGGCGACGGCGTGGTTGTGAATCCCTCCGGGGGTGCGTTGGCGGCCAACACGATGATGGCTGCGGGTCTGATTCGTTTCGGTGAGGTGTTCGAGCGGATCGCTCGAGGTGACGGTGACCGTGGTGTGGCTCATTCCAGCTCTGGTCCATGTCTGCAACAGAACTTGGTTGCGGTGTTGGAGGGGGAGTGATCATGGGCAAAGAACGAACCGCGGTTATCGGAGTCGGCCAGACCAAGTACGCGTCGACCCGTGGCGATGTGTCGATGGCCGGTTTATTGCGGGAGGCTGCGCAGCGCGCTCTCGATACTGCTCACAAGACCTGGGCGGACATTGACGCGGTAATCATGGGTAAGGCCCCCGATTTCTTCGAGGGTGTGATGATGCCGGAGATCTACCTTTCCGAAGCTCTCGGCTGTGTCGGCAAGCCGATCATGCGGGTCCATACTGCGGGATCGGTTGGCGGCTCCACCGCTTGTGTTGCTGCCTCGATGGTCCAGAGCCGTGTGCACTCCACGGTGCTGACTATTGCTTGGGAGAAGCAATCTGAGTCCAACGCAATGTGGGCTCTGTCGCTTCCACAGCCGTTCACTACTTCGGTCAACGCCGGAGCCGGCGGCTATTTCTCGCCGATCATGCGCCGTTATATGGCCATGAGCGATGCTCCTGAGCTGATCGGTTGTCTGGTGGCCTTCAAAGATCGTCAGCACGCTTTGAAGAACCCCTATGCGCATCTTCACCAGCACGATCTCACTTTCGAGCAGGTTGTCGAGTCGCCCATGTTGTGGGATCCGATCCGCTATTCAGAGACCTGCCCGTCGTCGGACGGCGCTTGTGCCATGGTTCTGACCGACGAAGCGGGTGGTGATGCCCACGACGGTCCGGTGGCGTGGATCAAGGGCACAGCAATGCGCTCAGAGTCGAACTCATACGGCGGGCGCAACATGGTGTCGCCAGCGGCCAGTGAGCAATGTGCTGATGACGTGTTCGCCCAGGCCGGTGTTCATGACCGCCGCAAGCAGATCGACGCGGTGGAGATGTATGTGCCGTTTTCTTGGTATGAGCCGATGTGGCTTGAGTCTTTGGGCTTTGCCGAGAAGGGTAAAGGCTGGCAGTTGGTCGAATCTGGCGCCACCAAACTTGAGGGCGGCGACCTTCCGGTGAACTGTTCGGGAGGGGTGTTGTCATCCAACGCCATTGGTGCGTCTGGGATGATCCGTTTTGCTGAGGCGGCGTTGCAGGTGATGGGCGAAGCTGGCGAGCATCAAGTCGACGGCGCGCGTACGGCGTTCGGCCACGCCTACGGCGGCGGCGCCCAATACTTCGCAATGTGGATCGTCGCCAAAGACAAGTAGCCCGTAACTGCACGGCCTTATTTGGCGTGAGAGATTCGGTTCTCAGCTACGGGCGAAACTGACGAGGTCGTCGATCGCTCCAGCGTCGGCTGACTTGAGTGCTGCAATGTAACGCTCACGGAGTGGCACTGTGGGTAATCGGAGGTTGCGGCCCCAGCTGAATACGTTGTGGCCGAGCGTCTCGATGAGAAGATCGGCACTGATGCGGCTGTGCCTGCCGTTGCCGTTCACGAATGGATGGATAAAGACGAGACGATGGTGGAATCGAACTGCAAGTTCGTCAGGTTGATAAGTCTCATGCTCCACCCATGCAACAACGTCATTCAGGGCATCCCGAACCTGCGAGGAGATGTAGGTTGGTTCAATGCCGATGTTGGTTTCCCTTTTCCTGTATCGACCAGCCCAACCCCAAACGTCGCTGAACATGGCCTTGTGGAGGTCGCGCAAGTACTTGTCGACGAGTAGTGTCGGCAGGCTCGGTTTGGGACGCAACAGGGCGGTCGCGATATTGAGTTGCTCGGCTTCGAAAAGCTCCTGCCGCGTGGTGATGTCTGGTTGAAGCAAGTCAGCGCGATCGTCTTCGGACAGCACTGTGTGCCCGTCTCCGCGTGGAGTGGAGAGGTCGCTCATCGGGTTTTGTCGAGTTCGGTCCGCCATAGGTCGCGTCGCCGTTGGTACGCCGCGGTGAGCAGTGCGATCTGATGCTTGTGATCGTCTTGAGTGACTTCTTGGTCTTCAAGCCGTGAATGGACCTTGACATAATTCAGGTGTTCAATCGCTCTGCGCCGGGCCTGATCAGCGACCATTTCGTCGAGGCTTCTGCGAGGTACGAGCACATAGACGAGGTCGCAGTCGAGTGCTTCGGCGGCCCGAGCGAGCGTGTCGATCTTGATGGTCTGTTCACGCTCGCCACGTTCGATAGCTGCGATGCGCGACTGGTGAACGCCCATGCGGCGGGCTAGGTCCCCGCCGGTCATTCCCAGCGCGTCGCGTAGTGTGCGAATCCACCCTTGCCACGGTGGTGCCAGTTCAGAGATGTTGTCGTGCCGACTGAAGCGTTGGTCAAGTCGGCGCCGGGATTGGGATCGTTTGTCTTGTAGCATGCTGCACCTCTCGCTAATTAGATATCGATAGGTAGTGGATTATCTGGATATCAGATATTTATATATAGTATTACATTACTAGTTAGAACACAAACAGCGCATGATTCTTGCGGTTATGACTTCGATAGGAACCTTAGATCGGTTAGTTGACACCTAGAAGCACTACTTGAAGCTGTCTGCGGTGGTCAGGAGTCATGGCTGTCCCTAGCCGGCGAACACCGCTTCGGTGGTGAAGGTCACGCCCCGTTCGAGGGTCTTGTGGACGGGGCAGCGCCGGGCTATGTCGGTCAAGCGGGCGCGCTGGTCGTCGTCGAAGTCGCCTTCGATGAAGATCTGGCTGCGTACGCGGTCGAGGTGACCGGATGCCTCGGACTCGCAGTCGTCGCAGTCGCGAGCGTGGACCCGGTCGTGCTCGTAGCGGGCCGACACAGAGTGGAGTTCCCAACCCTTGCGTCGGCAGTACAGCGACACGGTTATGGCGGTGCAAGCAGCCACCGATGACAACAGCAGTTCGTAGGGATTGGGACCGGTGTCGGCACCGCCGACTTCAGGGGGTTCATCGGCGTGCCACAGGTGCGACCCGGATCGCAGTTCCACAGAGAACTCGGAGCCGGGTTCAATCTTGATGTCGGCGGTGATGATGGTCATTGCCCCAAGCTACGCGAGCGAACGCCCCAAAGATCGGTGATGCCCGTGTGACGATTCGCGTATCTTCAGTTTTGATCCTCTTGCGCTTCTCCCTTTCGGTTCAAGGCCCTACCGTTAGGTGTATGGATCGCGAACCGAGCGATGAACCTGGTGGTGCTACCGACGGTGGCGTGAGTCCCGCCGGTACAGAGGGTCTGTCGCCTGCGTCCACGACAAGGCCGCCTCCGCCTCCGCCGCCGCCCCCGTCGCCCCACGGGTCGCCGCCACCACCTCCGCCACCGCCACCGTCGTCACCACCTTTTCCGTCTCACGGTTCGCCGCATGGGCCGCCGCAGGTATCGGTTCGACCGTCGTCTGGCCCCGTGCCGTCGGTGCCGCCACTGCCCGGTTCACCGAGGCGAACTCCGCCACAGTTCGGTGCGATGCCACCGGGTGGCCCGCCTTTGGTTGCACATCCTGCCAACAAGCGTTGGGACTCCGCGGCTTGGCTCAGAGGTATCTTTGTCCTGCTAACGGTATGCATGCTGCTCGTTGGTGGGTTCGTCGTCGGACAGCTCTGGTCGGACGACTCGCCTGGGTCTTCTTCGCCTGCCACAAACGTTGCTTCTCAAGACCGCCTTGAACGGAGTGGGTCTTCGGTCAGTTCAACGCCGAGCGCTGACACGGTGGATTCCTTTCTCGAGGTGGAACCAGGCCCGGTGCCGCTAGAGACATCTCTGGAGCCGGTGGCTGATGTTGCGGACGCGGTCAGCCCGTCGATCGTGGTGATAATCAGCGACGAAGGGCAAGGCTCGGGCGTCGTTTGGGACGCTGAGAACGGTTACATCGTGACCAACAACCATGTGGTTGAACTCAGCACCAACGTCGACGTTGAGTTCCCCGATGGACAAACGGTGGTCGGGACTGTGATCGGCGGTGACCCCACTCGTGACGTGGCAGTAGTGGGTGTCGATCCCGATGAAGTCAATTCGCTGATTCAAGCAGTTTTCGCGCCGACCTCTGAAGTCAGGGTGGGGCAGCTGGCCGTTGCTATTGGCGGGCCGTTCGGGCTGGACCAAAGCGTGACATCAGGTGTTGTGAGCGCGATCAACCGGGTACTTCTAGGGGGCGGTTCAGATCCCGAAAATCCCAGTCCGGTAGAGATGATCCAGACCGACGCGCCTATCAACCCGGGCAACTCTGGTGGTGCTCTTGCGGACCGCTTCGGCCGGGTTATCGGCATCAACACTCAGATCCGCACAGCCGGAACCGCTGGCAACATCGGTGTCGGGTTCGCGATCCCTTCCGACACCATCGTGTTGATCGCGCGCCGCATCGTCAACGGCGAGTCTCTCGATGTGGGCTTCCTCGGTATTCAAGGCGAGACGCCGACAGATGGCTCGCCGGGTGCTTTGGTGACGTCAGTTGTCGACGGTTCCCCGGCAGACGACAGCGGTATTAAAGCTGGCGACCTCATCATTGCGGTCAATGGCAAGGAGATATCTTCGATGGCAGATTTGGCGGCTGAGATCAAACTCTTCCGTCCCGGCGAAGCCGTCGATATCTTGTTGCTTCGCGACGGTACCCGGCTTACGGTCCGGGCGATACTCATAGCGGCCTGAGCTAGTGGACAGACCAGGTACAATCCAGCGGCAATGTTTCTCGCCATAGTCGTCGCCGTCGCAGCGCTGATTCTCATCGGATTCTCCGCTTATTTTCTCCTCCGAGATCGCCGCCTTGAGCGAGACGACACCTCGGCCATCGAAGCACGCGACGGTGAGTCAGTCGTGGCTGAGTCAACGGCTGAAACTGCTGCGATGGCACCCTCGTTTCGGGATCGTCTCGGAACCGCTCGTTCTGCCCTCGGCGGCTATCTCGGTTCTGTATTCGGTCGTGGAGCCATCAACGAACAGACCTGGAATGACCTTGAAGATGCGTTGATCCGCGCGGATGTAGGCGTCGGGACAACAGCTGAGATCATCTCGGTAGTTCGTGCCAACGCTGCCGACGAAGGGTTCGACGACGCGTCACAGCTTGCTGAGCTGGTGAAGGCTGAGATCGTCTCCCGCCTCGAAGGATTCGATCGTTCCTTGAGTGTTGATGTGTCCGCTGCGCAAGGAGAAGCCGGGCCGGCGGTATGGCTGTTCGTCGGCGTCAACGGCGTTGGCAAGACCACCACCATCGGCAAGTTGGCCCAGCGTCAGTCAGCGGCGGGTCGTTCAGTGGTGCTCGCCGCAGGCGACACCTTCCGTGCCGCGGCCGTGGAGCAGTTGACGGTCTGGTCCCAACGCACCGGCGCTGAGATCGTGCAGGGATCAGAAGGTGCCGACCCGTCTTCGGTCGTGTTCGACGCGATTGAACATGCAGCCGCGCGTTCGGTCCCGCTGGTCATGGCCGATACCGCTGGTCGACTCCAAACCAGGACAAACCTGATGGAGGAACTGCGCAAGGTACGCCGTGTCGCCGAAAAGGGATCTGGAACGGTAACTGAAACTTTCTTGGTTATCGATGCCACAACAGGTCAGAACGGTCTGTCGCAAGCACGGCAGTTCACCCAAGCAGTGGACGTGACGGGCGTGATTCTCACCAAGCTCGACGGTTCAGCCAAAGGTGGGATTGTGATCGCAATCCACTCCGAGTTGGGTGTTCCGGTCAAACTTGCAGGTCTCGGTGAGGGCATTGGTGACCTTGTTGACTTCGAACCGGTTGAGTTCGTCGACGCCCTCTTTGAGTAGTCCTCGCGCTCTGTGACAAGCGTGGTTGCCGCTAGCCTGATGAGACCATGTTTGAAACGCTCTCAGACCGGTTTGAAGGCATCTTCAAAGGCATACGAGGCCGAGGCAAGCTAACTCAAGCCGACATCGACGAGACGCTGGGCGAGATTCGGCTCGCCCTGCTTGAAGCCGACGTAAATCTTGATGTAGTCAATTCGATGGTGGCGCGGATCCGCGATCGTGCCCAAGGCCAAGAACTTTCTAAGGCACTCAACCCGAGCCAGCAGGTCATCAAGTTCGTTCTTGATGAATTGACCGTCAGCCTCGGCGGCGAAGCGATGCGGATCAGCTACGCATCCAAGCCTCCCACCGTTGTGTTGTTGGCAGGGTTGCAAGGTTCGGGAAAGACCACCAACGCTGCCAAGTTGGCGCAATGGTTCAAGAAACAGGGCCGCCATCCGCTGCTCGTCGGTGCCGACCTGCAACGCCCTGCAGCCGTTGAACAGCTCCGCACCTTGGGCGCACAGATCGACGTTCCCGTTTTTTCTGAGTCCTCCCGCCCGACCCGAGTGGCCCGTAGAGCGATCAAAGAAGCCACCCGCACCGCTCGCGATGTGGTGATCGTCGACACCGCTGGGCGATTGGCCATCGACAAAGAACTCATGGCTGAGATCGGTGACATCTCCTCGGTGACTCAACCTCATTACACGTTCTTGGTGGTAGACGCCATGACTGGTCAAGACGCCGTCACCATGGCACGGGCTTTTGACGAAACCCTCGCCCTTGACGGCGTGATCCTTACCAAACTCGATGGTGACGCCCGCGGCGGCGCGGCACTGTCGGTGAAAGAAGTCGTTGGCAGGCCGATCGCGTTCGCGTCGACGGGGGAGAAGATCGAAGACTTCGACACCTTCCATCCGGATCGCTTGGCCAGCCGCATCCTCGGCATGGGAGATGTCGAGACCCTCATCGAAAAGGCAGAGGAAGCCTTTGAGAAAGAACAGGCCGAAGAGGCCGCGACCCGGCTACTCGACGGCACCTTCACGCTCGAGGATTTCCTCGAGCAAATGCAGCAGATCAAGAAGATGGGTCCGTTGGGGAATCTCGTGGGGATGATGCCGGGAATCCCCAAAGAGGCTCGCGATGTCGAGATTGACGACGGGCATCTGGCCCGCATCGAGGGGATAATTCGCTCCATGACCCCAGCCGAGCGGGTCCAGCCGGACATCATCGACGGGTCACGGCGTTTGCGGATCGCTAACGGTTCAGGCGTGCAGCCCACCGAAGTGAGGCAACTGATCGATCAGTTCTCGCAGATGCGGCAGATGATGAAGCAGTTCGCCGGATTTGGTTCCAAGAAGGTCAACCCCAAAGCTCGCAATAAGGGCAAGAAAGGTAAGCAGAGGCGTGGTGGGCGTGTCACCGAGAAGGGTCCGGCCAAGGTGCCGAAGGTGCCGCTGTCGCTGCCGGGGCTCGAAGATCGCGTCGGTGGGTTTTGAGCCGCCCAGATGCGTTGTTGGCTTTCAAGGTTGGAATTGGTGTACTAGCGGAGGTTGAATTGACCGGTCGCTCGGTCCAGCCGCGCTCACGATCTCCGCAAGTCAACGACGATGAGTCCTAAAGAGAAACAGAGAACAAATGGCCGTCAAGCTCCGCCTTATGCGGATGGGTAAGAAAAAGCAGCCCACCTACCGCGTTGTCGCCGCAGACTCGCGCTCGCCCCGTAACGGGCGCTTCATCGAGATAATCGGCATCTACGAGCCGCGTCAGGATCCGTCCGTGATCAAGATCGACAATGATCGTGCGGTCCACTGGCTCCGCCACGGTGCTCAGCCGACGGATCGGGTCGAGAAGTTGTTGAAGATCTCCGGTGCCTGGGAACTGCACACAGGCGGTGCTGTTGAGCAGCCAGTCGCCGCGGCGGTGCCGACGAAATCAGCGACGCCCCAGAGCACAGCTGAAGCTGAGGCTTCCGAAACTGGTAGTTCCGAAGCCGATGGAGGTGATTGAGGATGTCAGCAGAATCAGCCCAGGCAGTTTGTGAGTACGTCGTAAAGCACTTGGTTGACGACCCGGATGCAGTTTGCGTGGAGGCTTCGAGGTACGACGGCACACTTCGCCTTGACGTGACAGTCGGTGACGGGGACATGGGCCGCGTGATCGGCAGGCGCGGTCGTGTGGCCGGAGCGATTCGTACTGTTGTGCGGGCCGCCGGCTATGAAGAAGGCACCGCTATCGAGGTCGAGTTTGTCGACTGAGGGGCCGAGCGAATCTTGATGCTTGAAGTCGGCCGCATCACCCGTCCGCACGGAGTACGCGGCGACGTCTTGGTCGTGTTGACAACCAATCGCACGGAGCGTCTGAGAATTGGTGCTGTCTTGGCTTCGGGAGAATCTGAGTTCGTTGTCCGAAGCAGTAGGTCACACAAAGGTGGCTGGATCGTTGCCTTTGAGGGGGTGAGCGACCGTAACGCCGCTGAGGCGGTGAGCGGCACGGTTCTCTATGCTGAACCCATCAATGACCCCGACGAGTTGTGGGTCCATGAACTGATCGGTGCTGTGGTGGTTGATCAGCACAATACCCCGCGGGGCGCTGTAGTCAGAGTGGTCGAAAACCCTGCTAGTGACCTCCTGGAGCTAGACTCCGGCGCGCTCGTACCTGTCAAATTTGTGACCGATCTGGCGCCAACCGAGCGAATCACTGTTGATGTCCCTGACGGCATTTTCGATCTAACCGACGATGCTGGCGATCGCGAGTCCTACCAGCACGAGTCTGGGACGTCATTGTGAGCGGGTTTCGTATCGATGTCTTCACGATCTTCACGAAGATGCTCGACTCGGTTGCCGATGAGTCGGTGATCGGCAGAGGGCGCCGTGTTGGCCACCTCGATGTGCGTGTCCATGACCTGCGCGCGCATGCCACCGGGGTACATCAGTCCGTTGACGACGCCCCTTTCGGAGGAGGGGCCGGGATGGTTATGTCTCCAGCACCTCTGTTCGCCGCGGTTGAGGCGGTTGAACCAGCACGGCCCTTGCTGTATTTGTCTCCCGCGGGACGGCGCTTTGACCAATCCATGGCGCAGGAACTAGCCGATAGCGGGGGGTTCTCTCTTCTGTGTGGCCGTTATGAGGGTATTGATGAGCGAGTGCGACAACATCTCGTTGATGGTGAAGTGTCGGTAGGCGATGTTGTTCTTGCTGGTGGCGAAGTCCCTGCGTTGCTCATAGTTGAGGCCGTGGGCCGACTTGTGCCAGGTGTTCTCGGCAATGCCGACAGCACCGCGGAAGAATCGTTCTCCGATGGGTTGCTTGAGTATCCCCACTACACCCGGCCCGCACAGTTCAGAGACTGGACTGTGCCAGAGGTGCTGCGCTCGGGCGATCATGGGCGGGTGCAGCGCTGGCGAAAAGCCCAATCGCTGCGGCGCACGATCGACCGCCGCCCCGATCTGATCGCAGAACGTGGGGGCTTGAGCGATGCTGACTCAGAACTGTTGGCAGAATTCGGACTTCTGGACCCCTAGGAGGGTGTCGGTTCGAGAAGTCCCCTCTAGGCTTGCTTTTCGGTCCGTTCGGTGTTCGAGCGGTCCGTTCTTTTGTTCTCACCGCCGCGGAGTTTGCGATGCAGCCTACAGATGTCATCGACAACCTTATTGAACGGGAAGATATCCCGGACTTCGGTCCGGGCGACACGCTCAAGGTTCATGTTCGCGTAATGGAGGGCAACCGTGCTCGCACCCAGCTTTTTGAGGGTGTGGTGATCCGTCGTCAGGGCAGCGGTATCCGCGAGACCTACACGGTCCGCAAGCTGAGTTTCGGCGTCGGCGTCGAACGCACGTTTCCGCTCTATACCCCGGTCGTGGAACGAATTGAGCGAGTGACTCGTGGCGATGTTCGTCGCGCCAAGCTCTACTACCTCCGTGACCGGATCGGTAAAGCTGCCAGGGTCAGGGAAAAGCGCGACAACTGACTCCACGACCCCGAGTCTGTGGCGAAACTGTCCAAAGCGCTGTCATAGGGCGTCTCTATTGTCTGTGGATGGATAAATCACGGGTCGCATTGGGGCGTTGGGGCGAGGACCTCGTCGCTCGGAGGTACGAAACCGCTGGGTACGAAGTACTTGATCGGAACTGGAGGATTAAAGGCGGTGAGCTCGATCTCGTGCTCGGTCGCCACGATGAGATTGTCTTTTGTGAGGTGAAGACGCGTTCGTCGGATTGTTTCGGTAGCGCGGTGGAAGCGGTTGGCCCGCGCAAGCAGCAACTGGTTCGCCGCACTGCGTTGTCGTGGCTTGACCAACATGGGCGCGGTGGTCGCCTGCGTTTCGATGTCGCCTCAGTTGTTGCCGGGAAAGTCAGAGTCATCACCGGCGCGTTCTGAGGGACTTGGGCCGGTCAGCGGCGAGGGGAGCGTGTCTTTCTGCCGTTCCAGCAGCCGCGGTGCCAGTGTCGCCGTAGGTCAGGTGCGTCCACGGGAACGACGACGTAATGGCTGGTGCCCGGCGCGATATCGCGGTTGCAGTTTGGGCAGAGATAGCTCTTGTTCGCTTGGTATGGCTGCAGGAACTTGACGTCTACCTCGCCGTATGCTTCGGGGTCGTCCATCAGCCGAGCACCGCCCACAATACCAACAGCGCTGCTACTAGGAGGCCGGCCGCCACGTACAGGTAGTCGGTTGGTCGGCGACGGTGTGGGCGAGTGGGGTCCATTCCCATCTTGTCAGTATGGTCTATCGAGTTCGTTTCCCCGTGTTGGAGTCGCGGTGCACAGGATGCTCTTAGGGATTATTACAGTCGGGGTGTTGGCGGTGTCACACGCTCTGCCTAGTGTTCTCTAGACGCTCGCTGTTTGCGAAAGACGGCCTTTTGTTTCCTTCGAAAAGGTTGTCTCATGCTTGCTTCTATTCCTTCTTCCACACTTGACGGGATCGACGGCGCTGCGGTCGATGTTGAGGTTCACGTAACCAACGGCCTCCCGGCGTTCACCATTGTGGGGCTCCCTGATGCCTCATGTCGCGAGGCTAGAGACCGTGTGCGCGCGGCGATCGAGTCGAGTGATTTCAGCTGGCCGATGCAGCGGATCACGGTCAACTTGGCACCTACCTGTGTCCGCAAGGTCGGCGCAGGTCTCGATCTGCCGATCGGGCTTGGGATCTTGGCGGCTTCTGAGCAGATCCCGCTGGAATCACTAGCGGATATTTCTGCGGTGGGCGAGTTGGGGCTGGACGGCTCACTGCGACCGGTACCTGGAATCCTTCCGATGGTTGATGTGCTTGATACCAACCGGGTAGTTGTTGCAGCAGCCGATGCCGGGGTCGCCGCGCTCGGAGCGGGAGATCGAGTTCGTCCGGTTCGGCGCTTGCGAGACATCGTGGATGCGGTTTCAGAGGGCTTGCCGTGGCCTCACGTAGAGCCGCCGCTTCACGACGACGAAATAGTCGACGACCCGGATTTGGCCGATGTTCGAGGGCAAGCGAGCGCACGTTGGGGTTTGGAGATCGCTGCAGCGGGAGGTCATCACCTGTTGTTGATCGGACCGCCCGGAGGTGGAAAGACGATGCTGGCGCGTCGGCTTCCGGGGTTGTTACCTGATCTTTCTGCAGAAGCGGCGCGCTTGGTCACCCGCGTTCATAGTGCGGCGGCGATTCGGCTTCCTGGCACTGGTCTGGTCCGGCGTCCTCCCTTTCGTGCACCCCATCACTCAGCATCTATGGCGGCCTTGGTGGGTGGAGGATCCGGGCGGGTGTTGCCAGGCGAGATAAGCGTTGCCACTGAAGGCGTCCTTTTTCTTGATGAACTCGGAGAGTTTGCTCCCAGTGTTCTTGATGGGCTGCGCCAACCTCTCGAGGAGGGTGTGGTGCGGGTAGCCCGCAGTGGCGGTATGCGTGAACATCCGGCCAACGTTCTGCTCGTTGCGGCGATGAATCCGTGTCCCTGTGGCGAGGGTAGTTCTGTGAGCTGTCGTTGCGGGCCTTCATCCCGCTTGCGTTATTCGCGACGTATTTCGGGTCCGGTGCTAGATCGGCTTGATCTGATGGTGCATGTTGATCGCCCGTCTCCTACAGCGCTTTTAGACCGAGAACCGGGCGAGTCGTCCAGCTCGGTGGCCGAGCGAGTGGCGCGGGTGCGTGAGCTCGCAACAGGTCGCGGCGCACGCACCAACGCAGCATTGAATCGTGAGCAACTAGAGGATGCCGCGCCGCTGGATCCCGAAGCGATGGATGTACTTCACCAGGCATTGGTGGATGGCCGTTTGAGCGCCCGCGGAGCAATGCGAGTCCGTGCCGTCGCTCGGACAATTCGTGATCTCGACGACGCTGGTCCCACGATCAGAGCCCGCGACATCTACTCGGCCATCGGCTTTCGCGTGCGTCCTCCAATGGGAGGTTACGATGCGTGAAGACGCGTACGCTGCGGTTCTTGGTGGTTTGACTGGAGCCACCCCGCTACGCCTTCACAATTTGCTTGAGGAGAGATCAGCCCGCGATGCCCTATTGGCGATCGAGTCAAATTCGATCGGTTCAGAGGTTGCGCCTGTCGATGTGCTTGTCGAGTGGCAACGAGAGATCAGCGGTATTGATCTCACGGCTGTGTCAGCTCGCCTTGATGCGATCGATGTGCAGGTCAGCACTTTGCACGAGCCAGCCCATCCACCCCAGCTCATTAACGACGTTGATCCAGCTCCCTTGATCTTTTGTCGTGGATCGTTGCCGGATCCGTCACTGGTGCACGTGGCCGTGATTGGCACCCGCCGTGCGTCATCTATCGGCCGAGAGGTTGCGCGAGAACTTGGTATGGGCCTGGCCGAAGCGGGCGTCGTAGTGGTCTCAGGGCTGGCCTTGGGGATCGACGGCGAAGCGCACCGTGGTGCCTTGCTGGCGGATGCGGCTCCTCCGTTGGCGGTGGTGGGTAGCGGGGTTGATGTGGTGTATCCGAAGCGGCACGGTGATCTCTGGACCGAGGTTGCCAACGCCGGCGCTCTAATCAGCGAGGCACCGCTCGGAGGGCGGCCTGAGCCTTGGCGCTTTCCAGCGCGCAATCGGCTCATTGCGGCTTTCGCGGATCTGCTGGTGGTGGTGGAATCGCGCCACTCTGGAGGTTCGCTTCTGACTGTCGAACAAGCGCTTCGCAGAGACCTTGAAGTGATGGCGGTGCCTGGCTCGGTGCGCAACAAAGCTGCCGACGGCACCAACCAGTTGCTAGCAGATGGATGTGCGCCGGCACGCGATGTGACAGATGTGCTGGTTGCGTTGGGTCTATCGGAGATCGCGGTCGCGACACGCCGGAACGAGACCGATGTTGGTGCTCCCGAATCGGAGGTCATTAACCAAGGAGCTTCGCCCGATCACAGTGCTGCGGTGCTCGGGCAGGGTGCGGTGGTGCTTGAGGCGATAGACGACGGACCCACCTCGTTGGACGAGGTCGTTGATCGGACCGGACTTGGGGTGATTGACGTTTACGCACATGTTGAAGAATTGGTCGCATCCGGCCTCGTTGTGCACGACGGTTCCCGAGTAAGGCGACAGTACTAGTGGCCCCCATGTCGAGTCGGAGTCAGGGTCGCGCCGGCCGCGCGTGCCTTCCAAGTAGGGTTGGTGTTGTGGAAGCCTGGAGCCTAGAGGTTTGGCTTGACTCTCTTACCCGTGTCGCACCGTCTACGAGGGCTGTCTACGAGCGGGACATGCGGGCGGTTGCCGAATGGTTCGGGGCCACCGGTGTGTCCACACCAGAGATGGTTACCCGCCGCGATCTCCGCAGCTATCTTTCGGAACTGCACGGCGCCGGGTATGCGCGAAGGACTACTGCCCGCAAAGCCTCGGTAATCCGCCGGTATTTCGGTTGGGCGTGTCGCACGGATCGCCTTGTTACCGACCCCAGCGCGTCTTTGTCGGCGCCTCGAGGAGAGGCCACTTTGCCACGGGTGCTCAACGCCCAAGAGATCGACGGCTTGTTCGAGGGATCCGCGGCAGCAAACGCAGTTGCCGCAGCTGAACCGGAGATCGAACTGCGTGACCGGGCCATTGTCGAGTTGCTATACGGCAGCGGCTTGCGGGTTAGCGAGCTATGTGGACTTCGTCACGAAGATCTAGCTGGCCCAAGCGACTCAATAGCTGTGTGGGGGAAGGGCTCAAAGCAACGACGGGTGCCGATTTCCGAACCAGCGGCTGTTGCGCTCAGCGCATGGATTCGACGCGGACGTCCAGAAATGGTGACCGAGGTGTCTCCCGACAATCGGGTGTTCCTGAACCGCCGAGGGAAAGCGCTCTCACCGCGAGACGTCAGACGTTTGCTCGACCGGAGATCGCTGTCGCCCACGCACCCTCACGCCTTGCGACACACCTATGCCACACACCTCCTCGATGGGGGTGCTGATCTGCGTAGCGTGCAGGAACTCTTGGGTCACGCGGACCTTGCCACGACCCAGATTTACACGCGAGTCAGCAGAGAGCGAATGCGCGAAGTTCACCGCTCCACGCACCCGCGGGCCTAGAATCCAAAGACCGTCACTTCCCCCGGAGAATCTCAACTATCGGGGAAGACGTTGCGTTTTATCTTGGGGCGTAGTGCTGCGCATTGGCTGAATCAACGATCTGTTGTGTCGATTTTGCCGGCCAGTGTTGTGTGGCGAATCATCATCGTCGCCGTGACGAGCGTTGCACTGCTGGGCTTTACCGACGCACTACAACCGGCGACCGCAGCGGATTTGCTCTTCCGGCGCCCGACATCGGCACCAGTTCTCGATCCCTTTCGCCTGCCCGACGGAAAGTACGGCGCAGGAAATCGCGGCATTGAATACGACACTGGTGAATTCGACCGCATTGTTGCCGCGGCACGCGGAACGGTGGTATTCGCCGGGCCGGTTGCGCGCTCGCTGTTCGTGACAGTAGACCACGGCAACGGTTTGGAGTCTTCTTATGGGTTTGTCGGCCACATTCTCGTCAGAGAGGGAGAAGAAGTTGTCGACGGCGACTTAGTCGCTTTGGCTGATGGGCCATTTCACTTCAGCGTGCGCCTTCATGGTGAATATGTTGATCCAGAACCGCTCTTTGGTGCACGGCGCGTTGTGGTGCGCTTGGTGCCCCACCCCGTTCAAGGCCGCAAGGTCTAGGCACACGTCCATCGGGGCGTGGGCTTGCTCTGAGCGCCGCTACACTACCGCGCGGCTCAACGAGCCTCGGACGACATCAGATTGATGTCAACGAACAAGCATCTACCCGTGTCACTCCCGGTCGCTTCGGTGCCCGGCATGGGTTTCCAACCGGGAAGAAGGAACAAACATGGCTGTAATTTCCATGAAGCAACTGTTGGAGGCCGGCCTCCACTTCGGACATCAGACTCGCCGCTGGAATCCGAAGATGAAACGCTTCATCCACGGTGAGCGCTCCGGGATTCACATCGTGGATCTGCATCAGACTCTCAACCATCTTGAGCAGTCCTACATCTTCGTTCGCGACCTCGTCGCCGACGGTGGCACTGTGTTGTTCATCGGTACCAAGAAGCAGGCTCAGGATTCGATCCAGTCCTACGCTGAGCGCTGCAACATGCCCTATATCAACGAGCGCTGGTTGGGCGGCATGCTCACCAACTTCCAGACCATCTCCAAACGCGTCAGCAAGATGAAGGAATACCAGCGAATGCGCGACTCGGGTGAGTTTGAAGCAATGCCCAAGAAGGAAGCACTGCTCATCACCCGTGAGCTAAAGAAACTTGAGCGCAACCTCGGGGGAATCCGCGACATGGAGCGCCTGCCCGAGGCAATCTTTGTTCTCGACACCAAGAAGGAGCACATCGCAGTCACAGAGGCACGCAAGGTCGGTGTGCCGATTGTTGCCGTGGTTGACACCAACTGTGACCCCGACTTGATCGATTACGCAATCCCTGGAAACGACGACGCAATCCGCGCCGGTCAACTGATGTGTCGAGTGATCTCTGACGCCGTGCAAGAGGGTCGTTTCATTCGATCCAAGCGTGTTGAAGTCGACGGTGCAGTCCCCAAGCGCAATGCGTTGGAAGAGGCTGAGATCGCTGCGCAACAAGAAAAGGCTTGTAGCGAAGCCGCCGCCCAAGCCGCAATCAGGGAAGCCCGTCTCGCGGAAGCAACCCAAGACCTAGCCGACGAGTCAAGCGAAGACGAGTCAAGCGAAGACATCAGCCCGGTCCAAGATGTCGACGAAGCAAGCGAAGTAAGCGAAGTAAGCGATGTAAGCGATGTAAGCGAAGTAAGCGAAGCAAGCGAAGAACCAGAAACATCAGCCGACCCGGTTGAAACCCCGCAATAGATCCATCGGAGATAACAGAAAGATGTCGATTTCGGCTAAGGACGTAAAGGCACTACGCGACGCCACTGGTGCCGGCATGATGGATGCCAAGAAAGCGCTTGTGGAATGTGACGGCGATATGGATGCCGCGACTCAGCTTCTTCGTGAGAAAGGGCTGGCCAAAGCGGCAGCCCGTAGTGACCGTGACAACGACGAAGGCACGATCGCTTTGGCTGCGGCCGACAATGTGGCAGCAATAGTCCAGATCAAAACGGAGACAGACTTCTCAGCCAAGAGCGACGCAGTCACATCACTGGCTTGCGCGATAGCCGATGATGTGCTCACCGGGGGTCTAGGCGCCGCGAACGAGCACTCCGCGGCCATCGAAGACCTCCGCGTCAAGATCAAGGAAAACGTCGAACTTGGAACTGTTGAACGGATCGAAGGGGCGCAGGGCAATACCATCGATACGTACTTACATAGTCAGGATGGCCGTGGAGTGAACGCTGTGGTCGTTGAGGGTTCAGGCGTGAGCAGCGACGATCTGCACCAGGTCGCACTGCATATTGCTTTCGCCAAGCCGTCATACCTTTCAACTGACGAGGTACCGGCCGCCGAGGCCGAAAAAGAACGTGCTTCGCTGCTCGAAATCACCAAGGCTGAAGGCAAACCTGAGCAGGCCTGGGACAAGATCGTGGATGGCAGAATGCGCGGTTGGTTCGCCGAGCGCGTTCTACTTGAGCAGGGCTTGCACGGTGACAAGACCACGGTAAAGAGCAGTCTGGGAGGCGGTTCGATTGCTCGCTTTGTGCAGGTTGTGATCGGTACGTAGCTGTGAGTCACACCACCGAATCTCTCCGAGGACCGAATCAGGCCAGATGGAACCGGGTTCTCTTGAAGCTTTCGGGTCAGGCGTTTTCGGGTCCGCTGGAATACGGTATCCACGGCGAGACGGTCAGCAGAATCGCAGAAGACGTTGTCGCGGCAAAGAAGCACTTCGACATAGACATTGCTGTAGTCGTTGGTGGCGGCAACATCTGGCGGGGCATTCAGGGCGCGGGCGAAGGTATGGACCCCGCTCAGGCCGACTATATGGGCATGTTGTCCACGGTCATGAACAGCCTCGCCCTTCAAGACACGTTGGAACGACTGGGAGCGGCCACTCGGGTCCAAAGTGCAGTCCACATGGCTCAAATTGCGGAGCCGTATATCAGGCGCCGAGCGATCCGTCACCTAGAGAAGGGTCGCATCGTTATTCTGGCGAGCGGTACCGGCAACCCGGGCTTCACCACAGACACCGCAGCTAGCTTGCGGGCCGTTGAGATTGAAGCAAAAGCGGTGTTGAAGGGGACTCATGGCAGTGTTGACGGCATCTACACGGGCGACCCGAGTGTCGATGGTTCTGTCACAAAACTCGACCATGTGACCTACCTGGATGTGCTCAACCGTGGTCTAAGAGTGATGGACGCAACCGCAATCACCTTGTGTATGGACAACGACATGCCGATCGTAGTGTTCGACCTGATGGGTCCCGGCAACCTACGATCTCTACTTGAAGGAGAGGTAATCGGCACGCTCGTCGACGCTGGCAAGGGGAATTCGTGAACGAGATGATTGAACTGGTTGTCGACGACGCCGGTGAGAGCATGCAGAGTGCGGTAGATCACACTCGCAGGGAATTCTCAAGCGTGCGCACCGGTCGTGCTTCGTCGAGCTTCTTAGAGCGACTTACCGCGGAGGCCTACGGCGTTGAGATGCGAATTCAGGAGTTAGCAAGTTTCTCAGTGCCCGAAGCTCGCCTGCTTATCGTTACCCCTCACGACCCTGCGAATCTCAACGCGATTGAGAAGGCCATCATCAATAGTAATATGGGACTGACTCCCAGCAACGACGGTCGCGTGATCCGGCTGGCGTTTCCGCCTCTGACCGAAGAACGACGTCGTGAACTTTCCAGGGTTGTGGGCGCGATGAGTGAAGATGGCAAACAAAGAGTCAATGCCGTGCGACGAGCGGCGCGAAAGAACCTCGACGAACTGGACAGCGACGGGGGAGTATCTAAAGACGAGATCCAGCGCGCGGAAGGACGGCTTGACGCGCTCAAGAACGCGCATGTCGCTATGATTGATCAGGCGCAGGCCAACAAGCAGCAGGAGTTGATGGAGGTCTGACCACCGGTCACTCCCGCGAAGAGAGCGATGCCATGAGTCACGAACAAGACAACGAGGGGTTTCGCATTCGGCGTACCGACCCGATTGATGACGATGTGGCGCCCGGTCGGTCAGTGTTCGGTGACGATGAGATCTCTTTTGAGGATGACGATGCGGCCGTACCGCATTGGAGCCAGCCGCCTACTGGGTCGGTGCCAAAAGTTGGTGCCCCAGCCGAGAGCGTGACCTTCAACCCTCAAGCCGAGCCTGCGATGCCGGAGTCCGGTGCTGAGGATCATTCCCGATGGGCGACAGAATCGACAGGACCGACTTGGGCGGGAGAGGGCCAGGTTCAACCACCAAGACAGCCGTCTCGCTCCGCCGACATGGACGCGGATGCCTTTTTCGCCCATGACGACAATGAACCTCCGCCACCTGAAACAGCAGCAGCTCCTTCGCTGAGCGAGGCTTTGGGTGTATCGGGTACCGGTGACCGGAATTTCTTGACAGCGACAATTGTCGGTGTGGGACTAGCGGTCCTGATTCTCGCAGCCATGGCATACCGTGAATGGGCTGCGGTTGCGGTGGTGACAGTTGTTCTGGCAGTTGCTGCGGTTGAGTTCTTCAACGCAGTTCGAGTTGCCGGCCTTCAACCTGCAGTTTTGCTCGGACTTGCGAGCGTGGTGTCGATGCCCCTTGCCGTGTACTGGAGAGGTGAATCCGCGGCAGGACTCGTATTGGTGTTATCGGTCGTCTTCGGGGCGCTGTGGTACCTAGTTGTTGCTCCGAGCGATTCACCGGTGCGCGGCCTTGGATCCACCATGCTCGGGATTCTCCACGTCGGTTTGCTGGGATCATACGCGGCGCTGATGCTCTCGATTCCAGATCACGGCACTGGATTGCTGACCGCGGCAATCATTGTGACAGTCAGTTACGACACAGGTGCACTGGTGGTTGGACGAACGATGGGTCGCTCACCGCTGTCATCAGCGAGTCCCAACAAGACACTGGAGGGATTAGTCGGAGGTGTTGTAGCGGCGATTGGAGCGGCGTTTGTGATGGGTTTCCTGTCGCAGCCTTCGCCTTTGGCTGACGTTTCTGCGGGTGGGGGATTCACCGACATCCTCATCCTCGGGATCGCTGGCGCTATCGCAGCCCCGCTTGGTGATCTAGCCGAGTCTGCGTTCAAACGAGACTTGGGCATTAAGGACATGGGTTCGATACTGCCCAGCCATGGCGGGATACTCGACCGATTCGACAGTTTGCTTTTCGTATTGCCAACTACCTTTTACGTATCTCGCTTCGTTCTGCCCTAAAACAACTGTCGTTCGGGAGTTGATCGCGACGGGTAGCGTCAAGGATGTGACCAGATCTGTTGCCGTTCTCGGTTCGACTGGTTCGATCGGGACTCAGACACTCGACATCATTCGGGCTGAACCTGATCGTTACCGGGTGGCGGCGCTCGGTGTCGCCACATCGGTGGATGCGGTTATCGAGCAAGCCGCTGAGTTCCGGCCTGAAGTTGTGGCGGTCGCAAACAGGGCTTGCGCAACCGAAATCCGCAGTCGACTTCCGGCTGGAACGGAACTCTTGGTGGGTACTGACGCAATGGCCACCGCAGCTACGTGTGCCGAAACCGTCATCAATGGTGTGGTTGGGTTTGCAGGGTTGCCGGTCACGTTGGCGACGCTCGAAGCGGGGAAACGGCTGGGTTTAGCCAACAAGGAGTCTTTGATCGCAGCAGGCCCGGTAGTGCAACGGGCCTGGTCAACCGAAGGCGCGGAACTGATACCGGTAGATAGCGAACACTGCGCGATTCACCAGTGCCTTCGCGCCAACGACGTTTCAGGAAAGATCAAAGCTTCGGACCGTGTGGCAGAGGTTGTGTTGACGGCCAGCGGTGGCCCGTTCAGAGGGCGAACCCGACAAGAACTTGCCGGCGTCAAGATTGAAGACGCGCTCTCGCATCCGACCTGGTCGATGGGGCCGAAGATCACCATTGATTCGAGCACGCTGATGAACAAAGGCCTCGAAGTGATTGAAGCGCATGAGTTGTTTGGTGTTGATTATGACCAGATCAAGGTTGTGATTCATCCCCAGTCGATCGTTCATTCAATGGTCAGCTACACCGATGGAGCGACCATGGCTCAACTCTCGGCGCCCGACATGCGGCTGTGTATCGGCTATGCCTTGGCGTTTCCCGATCGACTGGCGTTGCCTTACGGCGCCATCGATTGGGCTGAATCCCCGCAACTGGACTTTCATCCTCCGGACCTGGAGGCGTTCAGGTGTCTGGGGCTGGCCTATGAGGCGGGACGGGCATCCGAGACTGCTCCAGCGTGGTTGAGTGCAGCTAACGAGGTCGCGGTTGATGCGTTTCTTGCTGGTTTGATTCCTTGGGTCGGTATTGCCGATGTAGTTGAAGCGGTGATGCAGTCCTGGCCCGGTCTGCCGGCGACCGATGTCGACGTTGTGCTTGATATTGACCGCCGCGCCCGCGAGGTCGCCCGGGCGATGATCGACAAAAGAGCTGCTCCATGACCGATCAACTGGCTACCAGACGCCGATTGCCTTTGTTGGCACGCGGTCGCACGGTGCCTGAAATGTCGGGAGCACCCACCGAATTTGATACCTCAACTGATTTCATCGGGTTGACGATGTTGCTTTCGGCCATGGTTGCCCTCGGGGTTTTTGTGAGCTGGAGCTGGACGTTCATCGTGGCGTTCATTGTGTTCATGCTCTTCATGCATGAGATGGGCCACTACGTTACGGCGAGGTGGACGGGTATGAAGGTCGTCGAGTTCTTCATTGGATTCGGTCCCCGGCTGTGGTCGTTTCGTCGTGGCGATACCACTTTTGGTGTGAAGGCGATTCCGGGGGGCGCGTATATCCGCATCATCGGGATGAACAATCTGGACATCGTCGCGCCTGAAGATGAGCACAGAACCTATCGGGTCAAGTCGTTTCCGCGAAGGTTGCTGGTGGTCAGCGCGGGCTCAGCAATGCACTTCCTGTTGGCGATCGCGCTGTTGTTCGCGGTTCTTTTTTTCTACGGCTTGCCGACCGATGATGTTCGTTGGTCGGTTTCAACGGTTAGTGATCGCAGCGCCGCGGCTGAACTGGGGATTGAACTCGGAGATGAAATCGTCTCGATTGACGGCGTAGAAATCACCGATTTCGCTCAGTTCGGGGAGGTGGTAACCGCTAACGGTTCCCAAGAGGTTGAGGTGGTGTATCAGCGAGGCTCCGAAACCTTGACCGGCACCGTGGTGCTGGGTTCTCGGCTGAGCGATGAAGGGGCGGCGGCGATTGATGGCCTATTGCCGCGAGATCGCATTCTGGCGGTGGATGGGATTGAAGTGTTTGGTTGGGATGAGGTCACCGCCGCGGTTGATGGTCGGTTTGGTGAGCCGTTGCAGTTCATTGTCGACCCGGCAGGGGGTGCTGAGTTGCTCGTTGTAGATGAGGCGGTGGTGTTGGAGTTGCCTTCGGCTGGGGTAGCGACATCGGGATTCTTCGGCGTTGGCCCTCAGCGCTACCGGGAACCGGCGGGCTTGTTCAACAGCGTCAGCAAAGCAATTACCGAGTTTGGCCGTTATACAAAGCTCATTCTGGTGGGTATGGGGGAGCTGGTGGCGGGCGGAGGTCTTCAAGACTTTGTTGCTGACACTTTGACGGGCGATGTCGATAGTCCCGCCGAACAGGTGTCGTCGAGTGTTGCGGCTGAGCGCGAGGTTGCGATTCGTTCCCTTGATGCGCGTGATCCAGATGAACAACGAATCATCTCGATCTACGGTGCTGCCCGTTTGGGCACGCAATTGACCGATGACGGATTCGACGTTGTGCTGATCTTTTTGGCTGGACTCAACATCTCCATTGGCCTGATCAACCTGATTCCCCTACCCCCGTTCGACGGCGGCCATGTGGCGGTCGCGATCTATGAGCGGGTCCGCTCCATTGGCGGACGTCGTCACCGGGTTGACTACGCCAAATTGCTTCCCCTCGCATACGGCGTGGTCGTTTTGCTTTTGGGTGTCGGTTTGATTGCTGTTTTCCGCGACATCATCGACCCGATCAATATCTAGTGTGCCGGTGTCGCTACGTCGTCGTCAATGCGGATTTGATCCGTTCTCGCAGGGCTGCGACGTGTCGATCGGTGGTCCAGGTCGAACCGATCGCCACTCTGATGAAATCTTGCCCGTTGATTGATGAACCCAGAACGTAGATGCTTGGGTCGGAGTTGAGAGCGCTGAGCAACCTCCGGGTTGCCTCATCGCCGTCGACATGGGCGAAACAAACCAAAGCAAACGGGGTTGGCGCGATCAGTGTCAACTGCTGTTGTTCTGCTATCCAGTCGGTCAAGGTGCGAGCTTGTCCAACGTTGGCGCGGATCCGCTTGCGTAAACCTTCCGCCCCGAAACAGCGGAGCACCCACCACAACTTGAGTGCCCGAAATCGCCTTCCGAGGGGAACCTGCCAATCTCGGTAGTCGATCACCTCGCCGGCGTCAGAAGCGGCGTTGGCCAAATACGGTGGCGTGATACTGAGCGTGTCAATCAGTGGCTTGCGGTCAGCCACCCAGAAAACGGAGCAGTCGAAGTTTGTCGCCAGCCATTTGTGGGGATTGAACGTGTAACTGTCGACTAACTCAAGTCCGTCTTGGTGGTGGCGAAACTCTTCACAGATCATCGCCGAACCGGCATAAGCGGCATCCACGTGGAACCACAGATTGTGCTGAGCTGCGATTTCTCCGATAGCCCGAATTGGATCGATTGCGGTGGTTGCTGTGGTGCCCACCGAGCCGCCCACGAACGCAGGCACCAACCCCGCGGCGAGATCGTCGGTGATTGTTGCGGCTAGCGATTCGGGGCGTGCTGCAAAGCAATCGTCGACTTCAACGAGGCGTAGCTGACCAATGCCCGCTACCCGTGCGCCTTTCTCGATCGACGAGTGAGCTTGAGCTGAGGTGTACGCGACCATCTGCTCAGCGGCTGCTCCCGTTCTGTTTCGGCAAGTCTCACGCGCCACAACCAAGGCGGTGTGGGTTGAATCGGAAGCGCTCATCTGAATGACACCCCCGCCTGGGCCGGTTGTCTTCCAATCTTGTGGCACTCCTGTCAGGTCTACAAGCCAGTCCAGAACATGGGATTCGATCTCAGTGGCAGCGGGCGCGGTGACCCACATCATCCCTTGAGCCCCTAACGCGGCGGACGCCATCTCGCCAAGGATCGAAGGTGGTGACGACTGGGCTGGGAAGTAAGTGAACCATCCAGGGTGCTGCCATTGGGCGAGTCCTGGCACTACCACCTCGTCGAGATCGCGCAGCAATGCCTCGAACGGCTCGGCCGATTCGGGGGCCGTGTCGGGGAGCATGGCCCTCACGTCGCCTGGCGAGACTTGAGCCTGTACCGGACGCTCTTCGATGCTTGCGAGATAGTCGGCGATCCAGTCGACTAACGCATGCCCGTTGGCGCGGAACTCTTCGAGGTCGAGTGGGTCCGAAATTGTCTCAACCCTGACCGTAGCGTCTTACGTCGCCTGCAACCTTTTCAAAGAGGCTGAGAATTTCCCCGGGTTCGTCGTGGCGCCCGGTTTGGTCTTTGGAGTAGATGAGGTCGCCGTCCACGGTGACGTCGAAAATACCTCTGGTACCCGTGGTCAGCGTTAACCGTTCAATGACGTGCTGATAGTTCGACAGAAGATCACTGGCTGCGCTCACGGCGTAGCTTGAATAGTCTCAAGGAACTCAATATTTGATGTCAACGATATGTCCCATGTTCTGGAGGTTATCGGGGACTCTTCGCGGAGCGGAGTGGCGGATGTCTCCATATCGGCCGTAGGCTCTCGATTTGTAATTCTCTTGTGAGTCTTGAAACTGGAGCAGATCTAATGGCTGAAATTTCCCTTGGCGGCAACCCCATCAACACCAACGGTTCCCTGCCGACGGTTGGCACCGCGGCACCGTCGTTCGTCCTTACTGGTGCCGATTTTGGTTCGGTTTCGCTATCGGACTTTGCTGGGGCGAGAGTCGTGCTCAACATCTTTCCTTCGATAGACACGGGTGTTTGCGCTACCAGTGTTCGTACCTTCAACGAGCGAGCCGCTGGTCTTGACAACGCGACTGTGCTCTGTGTGTCTGCCGACCTCCCCCCAGCGGCTGGTCGTTTCTGCGGGGCTGAGGGTATTGAGGACGTGAAGACTGGTTCGACCTTCAAGAATCCTGAGGTGTTGGACGACTATGGAGTGCGAATCATCGACGGAATACTCGCCGGTCTTGCCGCCCGAGCGGTGGTCGTGATTGACGAATCGGGCACCGTTGTCCACGCCGAACTTGTCCCCGAAATCGTGCAAGAGCCCGACTACGACGCCGCGCTGGCCGCGTTGGGTTAATCGGTGCGCGGTGCTTTCGCCGGGCACGTTGCTTTCGCCGGGTGAGGGTCTCGGGGCGTGCTTTGCAGGGAGCGTTGATTTCTGTGCGATGGTGATTGCTGAGTACGTTGATTCGTATGCGCATTGACCTTGCCAATCCTGCGAGCTTTGCCGATGGCCATCCGGTCGAGCAGTACGACTGGTTGTTGACCCATGATCGGGTTCATCGCCATGTACACGGTGAGGGTTTCTTCTGGGCCGTGTCTGGTTATGACGAGGTCCGTCAGGTTTCTCGTGAGCATCGAGTGTTCAGCAACGAGTGGGGTATCTCGTTGGAGCCGGCGCCCGATTCTTCCCTTGAGTCGTTGCGCACGATGATGATCATGATGGACCCGCCGAGCCACGCGTCCTATCGACGGCTGGTCTCAAGCGCTTTCACGCCGCGCGGCTCGGCGAAATGGACCGACCGCGTACAGGCTCTGGCCCGTCAGATTGTTGATGAGGTCGCAGGGGCTGGTCGCTGTGATCTGGTAGCCGACGTAGCCGGTGAAATGCCCTCTTTCGTGGTTGCCGACATGCTTGGTTTGCCACCCGAGGAGGGTCGCCAGCTCTACCACTGGACCGAGATTGTGCATACCGACCATTCGGTTGTCACAGAGGAGCAACGGACCGAAGCCGTGATGGCGCTTGTTGGGCGAGGTATGGAGGTCTACTACGAACGGCGTGCCAACCCCGGCGACGATCTCGGTTCTGTGATCGCCAATGCTGCCGTTGACGGGGAGGAGATGACTGTCGGTGCCTTTGCTGCGTTCTTCATGTTGCTGGTTGATGCCGGTGGCGACACGACCCGCAACCTGGTTGCCGGCGGCATCGAGGCGCTGATGGGCCCGACCAGAGCAATTCAACTGGCTCTTGGAAGACATCGAGGGGCGTCTGCCGCTCGCTGTTGAGGAGTTGCTGCGGTTTTGCAGTCCTGTGGTGTACATGGGGCGCCAAGCTCTTGTTGATACGGCGCCGAGACCCGCGGGTGTTTCGGCGGCCAGAGTGTTCGCGCCGGTGATCGGGTGGTGCTCTACTACGGCGCCGCCAACCGCGACCCGCGGGTGTTTGAACGGCCTGCCTGGGTGAACTTGACTTGACACGGGATCCGACAAACCCTCATGTGGCCTTTGGTCTGCGCGGTCCGTGGCCCTCACTACTGTTTGGGGAAGTCATCTCGCCAGGATTGAGATGCAATGGTACGCGATTCTGCGTGAGTTTCTGGAACCAGCCCGACACCGGTGAGCCCCATTCGTTCACCGACGTCACGGACGCGTCCCAAAACGATGCGATCTCGTGGATGGCCAACAACGAGATCACCACCGGCACAACAGGTACCACCTTCTCACCAAACGACACGTCGACCCGTGCCCAGGCCGCAGCGTTTCTGCATCGCCTCGAAGGTGAACCCGCCTCGCCGCCGCATGATTTCAGTGATGTCGTCGCAGCTTGGCAGCAGGACGCCGTGTCGTGGATGGCCCACACCGGTATCACCACCGGCGCAACAGACGCCACTTTCGCACCAGACGACACGTTGACCCGGGCCCAACTCATCACCTTCCTGTACCGCTACCAGAACGAACCAGACACAACCCTCGACACCACGACCCCGGGCTGTGTTCCGGCTGGTTTGGTGACACCCACGGGTATTCCGGTCGCGGTCCTCGAACGTACTGCTTCGGGCTTCTTGGTGAGGACGCCCTGTGGAAACACGGCCGAAGTTTCCAAGGGTGTGTTTATCAACGATGTCCGCGTAGTGATCGATCCAGGCCACGGCGGACCGGTGGATACAGGCGCAGTAGGTCCCAATGGTCTGGTAGAACGCGACTTGAACCTCACACTCGCCCGCGCCGTCATCGACGAACTGGCCCGACGCGGCATCTCCGCGGTCAGCACCCGCACCGGCGACTACGGGACGCTGCTGTCGGTCCGCGCCGCCCTTGCCGACCATCTGGGAGTCGAAGATTTCGTCGGCGATTTGCAGCATTGAGTCGATCGTCTCCGGCTCGGGCATCGGCATCACCTGTCGGCGGTGCCGTCCTGGTCGCCCATGGCCCCGGCCGCGTAGTACGGCTACCTGTCCAACCCCTCAGAAGCCGCGCTGTTCGCCACCGACGGATACATCCAGGTAGCCGCCACTGCCACCCTTCACTGATCGCCGATAGTCGCCAGAATTGGAAGGCGACATACCAAGGAAGATCGGAGATGTCCCGGTCGGGATCACTTCTGCCCGTAACGCTCGCAGCATCTCTGAGCGTGAGCCGAACCCGGGAGCTGAGCGTGAGCCGAACCCGGGAGCCTTCGTGGGCACATCGCGCAAGCGCCCTGTGGAGCGGGGATCGTCACCCCACCACATAGCCATGCTGGCCACGTCAGCGAGCACATCGCCGAGGGTGCACAGTTCCCAGTCAAGCACTGCGGCAACCGAGCCGTCATGGCCCATCATCGTGTTGTCCAAACGGTAGTCACCGTGAACGATTCCAGCACCTTGCTGTGCCGGCACTGTTTTGAGTAGGCGCTGGTGAAGATCATCAAAAAGGGGAATAACCCGGTCCGAACCATCATCGACCTGGCGTTTCCAACGACGCAGTTGTCGAGCGCAATAGTCTTCGGTGCGTCCGAGGTCACCGAGTCCAACCGCAACTGGATCGATACGGTGCAGCGCCGCAAGCGTGTCTGTGAGCGAATTCGCCATTACCGGTCGCAGTTCAGGATCCACGGCATGGCCGTCGGCTTCATTGAAGATGATTGCTCCCTCCACGAAATCCATAACATAGAAGTCGGCACCGTTCACGGAGTCGTCGGTGCAAAGGCCGATGACTCCAGGGACGGGTACATCGGTGTCTTGCAGCGCAGAAATGATGCGATGTTCGCGGCCCATGTCGTGGGCGCGGGGCAATATGTGGCCCGTTGGGGGGCGTCGCAATACCAGTTTTGTGCCTGATTGATCTGTAACCGCGTAAGTAAGGTTGGAAGCGCCGCCTGTGATCAGTTGAAAATCCAGGGGGATGGCGAGGCCGGGCCGCTCAGCCAGAATCCATTGTGTTACCGCGTCAGCGTTGATTCCGGTCGGCGCGGGATTCATTGGGCGTTGGGCGCGAGCGCTTCGAGCAGGTTCCAGTCGGGGTTGCCGCGGTTGTTGTCGGTAGGCACAGCCTGGACACAGACATGGGAGGCCCCGGCATCGTAGTGGGCTTTGATGCGTGCGGCGATGTCATCTTCGGTGCCCCAGGCCACGACCGCGTCCACGAAGCGTGGCGCGCGGGAGTCGATCTCATCGTCGCTGAAACCGAGGCGAAGCCAGCTGTTGCGATAGTTGGGCAGGGTGGCGTACAGCTGTAGTTGCTCATTGGCTTTTGCGTGCGCTAGCTCTCGGTCCGTGGTCAGGATGCATTTCTGTTCCACACACAGCAGTGCATCGGGTCCCATAATCTGGCGGGCTTGGGCAGTGTGGTCGGGTGTGGTCCAGTAGGGGTGCGCGCCAGCGGCCTTCTCAGCCGACAATGCCAACATTTTGGGACCGAGAGCTGCGAGCACGACGGGGGGCGGCTCGATCTTTGGAGTGGGCATGATCAACGCTGCTTGCATGGCTTCGAGATACGTGCGCATCGTGGCGAGCGGTTTGTCGTAGGGGAGGTTGCGAAGCCCTTCGACCATCGGAGCGTGTGACACTCCGATACCCAGCACGAAGCGGCCCCCCGACAGCTCAGCGAGATCAAGTCCCGCCTGTTGCATTGCCGCAGGATGGCGCATATGGATACTGGCGATGCCCGTGGCGACGATCAGTTGCTGCGTGCCGAAGAGCAGGGTGGCGGCGTTTACGAACGCGTTCTTGCCCATGGCTTCGCCGATCCACTGAGCAGAGTACCCGAGCGACTCGATACGGGCGGCAGTTTCTTGAGCTTGTTGCGCTCCGTGGGCATCGGTGAACTGCCATACACCAGGTGCGGCCAGTTGTTCTGAGATCGTCATGTCATTACGTTCGCAGGCCAACGCCTCAACCGCCAACCCTGCGACAACTCCGCGGTGCTTCGTTGGCTGTAACATTTGGCGACGATCGAGGTGAGCGCCGTGGACCAAGACCCCAATCGACTTCTCATAGAGGCTGCGGCAGAGCATCTGCGCACCGCTTCGGAGTCTGGTGTTCCGTGCTCACCGGTGCGCGAGATTCTCGGCACCGACAGCGATGTGGAGCTTGCCTACGCGGTTGCGCAACACAACATCAGCCTCGATGTCGCTGCTGGACGAAGGGTCAGCGGTCGCAAGATCGGGCTGACCGGAGCCGCCATTCAACAGCAGCTAGGAGTGTCGCAACCGGACTTCGGCACGTTGTTCGCAGACATGTGCATAGCTGATGGCCTCACGATTTCTGCGAGCAGGTTGTTGCAGCCCCGAGCCGAAGCGGAGATCGCCTTTGTGCTTGAGGATGATCTCGACAAGGGAGAGCATTGTGTGGTCGACGTCATTGGTGCAACCGCCTACCTGCTGCCTGCGCTGGAAATTGTGGCAAGCCGTGTGGCCGACTGGGATATCAGCATCGTCGACACCATCGCAGACAATGCCAGTTGCGGTTTGTATGTGTTGGGTTCTCGCCCGGTGTCGCTGGGTTCAGTCAATGTGAGAGATATCTCGATGGCGCTCAGCGTCAACGAGGAGATAGCCACAACTGGGCAGGGTTCGGCATGCATGGGTAATCCCCTGCAAGCAGTGATCTGGCTGGCTGACATGATGTGCCGTGTTGGTACCCCGCTTCGTGTCGGTGATTGCCTGATGACGGGTTCGCTCGGTGCGATGGTGCCGATAGCAGCGGGAGACCGGGTCGCGGCCGACATGGGTCCCCTTGGAACCGTGTCAACAACGCTCGAATAGCCGATCGCCAAGCGGCGATCGGCTGGAACGGCTGTGTTCTAACCAAAGGCGCCGGCGGCTCGCAGGGAAGCGATGTCGGCGGGGGACTTGTCGAGCACTGTGGCCATGACATCGTCGGTGTGTTCGCCGACCGTGGGAGCCATCGTCGGGCACGGCAGTGCTTCACCATCGACGAACACCGGCAACGGCAACTGTTCGCAACCAAGAGCTTCAGTCGGGTAGAAACCCATGCGGGCCTGGAACTGGGGGTCGTCGCCGATGTTGGCCGGTGTGTTGACCGGAGCAATAGTCGTGTTGTGCTCATTGGCGAAATCCAGCCATTCCGCGCTGCTGCGGGTTCGAAAGATCTGCTGGAGTTCACGCTGCAACTCGGTGTTGCCGCGGGCATGGTCGGCGTAAGTTGAGCCAGGCCAGCGCTCAAACAGGTCCATGCGCTCGACTCCTTCGCAGAAGTTCTTCCAGAACGCCTGTTCAGAAGCCATGAAAAGGACATGGCCATCGGCAGACTCGTACATCTGGTAACGGACCCCCTCCCACATGCCTGCCAGGCCGGCGGGGCGGCGCTCGTAGTTGTCCGAAGGGTTGCCGGTAACTTCGTCTTCGGGGCGAAGGTACGCCCTTTCGGATTCGATTCGGTACCAGTCCATGTAAGCGGCCGCGTCAGACTGGGCCATCTCCATTGAGCAACCCTCACCGGACTCGTGAGCACTGATGACGCCGGCCAGAATTGCCATCGCCGCCACCATGGGACCAACGTTGATCCCCACATTGGGCATCGTCGGAGGTATCCGGGTGAAACCCTCGTCGTCGGTGACTGGCTGAACAATGCCCGACCAAGTGTCGTATGCGATGCCGTGACTTGGCATGTCCCGGTAAGGGCCGGTCGATCCGTAACCCGAAAGGGTGGCGAACACAATCTGGGGGTTGACCGCTTTGAGGTCGTCGTAACCGAGTCCCAATCGGCCCAAAGTTCCTGGTCGCATTGCTTCCAATACCACGTCTGCGGTGGCTACGAGATCGCGGTAAAGCTGTTTGCCTTCGTCGGTTTTCAGGTTGAGTGTCACACTTCGTTTGCCGCGGTGAGTGTGGAGATGCAGCAACGACACATCGCCGATAATCGGCCAGGTCATCTGACGGATGTAGTCACCGGCAGGAGACTCAACTTTAATGACATCGGCACCGAGATCGGCGAGGAACGTGGCCACATGTCCAGGCCCCAGAAGGCTTGACTCGATTACACGAACGCCGGACAGCAACCCCGGTTTGTCAGACATTTGTTACCTCTCCGTGTTGGCAGGCGATCAGAAACTATCGTGATGGAACTCAAGGGGCATACGCTGGTTGAGTTCGTTGGCACCAAGAGTTGATGCCACAATACGGCCACCGTCACAAATTCAAGGAACTGCGATGGAGATTCACGACTCGGTGCTTGACTTGGTTGGCAACACGCCGCTCGTCAAGCTTCGGCGCATAAGCGAGGACTTGCCGTGCTCGGTTGTGGCCAAAATCGAAGCCGTTAATCCGGGAGGCAGCTCCAAGGACCGTCCTGCTATCGCCATGATTGATGAGGCTGAAAAAGCGGGATTGCTCAAACCGGGTGGCACCATCGTTGAGCCGACTTCGGGCAACACTGGTATCGGGTTGGCGATCGTCGCAGCGCAGCGTGGTTACCGCTGCATTTTCGTCCTGACCAGCAAGGTGGGGGCGGAAAAAGTCGATCTGCTCCGCGCCTACGGTGCAGAAGTTGTGGTATGCCCGGTTGCTATTGCCCCCGATGACCCAGCGTCGTATTACTCGACTGCCGAGCGGCTGGTGAAGGAAATTCCGGGAGCGTTTCGGCCTAACCAGTATCACAATCTTGCCAACCCTCAAGCTCACTTCGACACGACCGGCCCTGAGTTGTGGAGCCAGACCGACGGCAGGATCACCCATTTCGTTGCTGGTGCAGGGACCGGTGGAACGCTCACCGGTGTCGGCAGATATCTGAAGAGTCAGAATCCCGACATTCAGATCATCGCCGCGGACCCGGAAGGATCGGTTTATTCGGGAGGCAGTGGACGGCCCTATCTCGTTGAGGGAATCGGCGAGGACTTCTTCCCCGACACCTACGACATCTCGATTGTCGACCGGACCATCGCGGTAAGTGACCGAGATTCCTTTCTCACAGCTCGTGAGGTGACCGAGTCAGAAGGCCTGCTGATTGGAGGGTCTTGCGGCACGGCGGTTAACGCTGCGGTCCAAGTCGCCCAGGAATGCGGCCCCGACGATCTGGTCGTGGTGCTGCTTCCCGACAACGGTCGGCTCTACTTGAGCACGGTCTTCAACGATGAGTGGATGGCCGGTTTTGGATTCTTGCGAGGCTCGGGACCCGTGGTCTCTGATGTGCTCGGCTCGCGCCGAGAAGACGTTCCAGATCTGCTCTATGTGCAACCCGGCGCAACTGTGCGCGAGGCGGTGCAAATGATGAGCGATCATGGAGTTTCGCAGTTGCCTGTTGCCAAAGGTGAGATGCCGTTGGCCAACGCGGAGGTGATGGGTTCGGTTAGCGAGTTGCGCATTATGGATCTGGCGTTTGGCAATGATTCTGTGCTCGACAAAACTGTCGAAGACATCATGGGTCCCAAGCTGCGTACTGTCGGTTCGGGGCAACCGATTGCGTTGGCGGTCGAAATGCTGGAGTCGTGTTCGGCGCTGTTGGTACTCGATGGTGGGCGACCCCGCGCGGTGATTTCTTCGAGCGACGTGTTGTCGTTTCTGTCGAAAGGTGCCTCTCTTGGCCGATGATATTTTTGCTGACGCACAAGCCTGGGGTTTCGAGACTCGGGCTATCAGGGCTGGACAACCCCACGATGTGAGCAGCGGGGCGGTGGTCACCCCGATCTCGCTGGCAACAACCTTTGTGCAGGAGGAAGTGGGCGTGAATCGGGGCTATTTGTATGCCCGTGTCTCCAACCCGACAAGGACAGCGCTGCAGGAATGTCTAGCTTCGCTCGAGGCTGCTGATCACGGATTGGCTTTCGCTTCTGGCATGGCAGCTGAAGATACTTTTTTGCGTACTCTGGTGCCGGGCGATCACATTGTGTTGGGTGACGATGCCTACGGCGGGACGTTCCGTCTGATCGCGCATGTGCTGGTCCCGATGGGCATCACTTGGTCTGCGGTTGACTTGACCGATGTGGATGGGTTGCGTGAGGCAATGCCGTCGGCAACAAAGGTGGTGTGGGTGGAGACGCCCACCAATCCTTCACTTACGGTGATTGACATCGCCGTAGTTGCCGAAGTGGCGCATTCAGTTGGCGCAAGGCTGGTTGTCGACAACACTTTCGCCACGCCCTATCTGCAGCAGCCACTGAGACTCGGTGCCGATGTGGTGGTCCACTCGACTACCAAGTACTGCGGTGGTCACTCAGATGTGGTCGGCGGATTCTTGGCGCTGAACGACAGCGAGCTTGCTGAGGAACTTGAGTTTCTGCAGAAGGCAGTTGGTGCGGTCGGTAGTCCGTTCGACAACTACCTCACTTTGCGCGGCCTCAAGACGCTGGCCGTACGGATGGATCGCCATTGTGACAGCGCCCGCGCCGTGGCTGAGTTCTTGACCGGCAGACCTGAGGTGGTCGAGGTGTTCTATCCGGGTCTTGTCGACCATCCCGGTCATGAGATAGCGGCTCGCCAGATGACCGACTTCGGTGGGATGGTGTCCTTCCGGGTTGCCGGAGGAGCGGATGCAGCGATGCGTCTGGCGGCAAGCACTCGAGTGTTCGTTCTGGCTGAGTCGCTGGGAGCGGTTGAGTCGTTGATCGAACATCCAGGGGCGATGACCCATGCTTCAGCGGCGGGTTCGCCTCTGGAAGTGGCTGATGACCTGCTTCGGCTCAGCGTCGGTCTGGAAGCCCTTGATGACCTTCTCGGCGACCTTGAGCAGGCTTTCGACCGTCTCTAGCGGCACCAACAGGAGGATTCTGGGCGACGAGGGTCGTTCAGGTCTGCAGTGGCAACGCGACTTGCGCCAAGGCGTCGAGTTCGCGGTGCCAGTCGTCGGGTTCGCTGAATGGGAACAACACGAATTTTGAAGCACCAACAGCCAGGTACTCGTTGAGCATCTCCACTATTCGTCTGTGGGACGTGGCTACGATTTCTCGGGGGTCAGTGTCCGGCAAGCGGCTGGCCACGACCTGCCGCAATGCAACGGGAATCTCGGACTCACCACCACCCGATGGCACCGGCAGGTAGGGGATCAACACCCCGTAGTGTTCGGGGTCCATTGATCTGCCGACGTCTTCGGCTGCTTGTTCGATCACGACCATCGACTCGGCGACCCGGCCCGGGGTGGTGAACGAGGCCAGCCAGCCATCGGCGAGTCGGCCTGTACGGCGGAGTTCGGAGGGGGCCTGTCCACCGAGCCACACTTCGAACGGTTGCTGAAGCGGCTTGGGAAGAACCTGCGCACCCTTTATGGAGAAGCGTTCGCCTTGGTGGTCGACTATGTCCTCTGTCCAGAGGCGGCGCATCAACGGTAATGCCTCATTCAGCCAGGGAGCGCGCTGCATGCGCTCAACACCAAACGCTTGATGCTCAGCGGTATTGGCGATGCCAAGCCCGAACGCGGGGAGACAGCGCCCACCCGATATCACATCAAGGCTGGCCAGCATCTTCGCCATCAGTACCGGGTTGCGTCCCGGCAGCACTGACACTGCTGGTCCGAACTTCAAACTGGTGCTACGGCCGGCTACGTACGCCATCGCCACGATCGGGTCGAGTTGTGGGCTATTGACCCGCTCGGGAAACCACAACGAGTCGAAACCGAGCCGGTCAAGTTCGTCAACCACCACGCCGAGTCCATCGGGCCGGCTAAGCAGCCTCGGTACTGCCCCTATCCCGAATCCGATCCGTACTTTCATACCCCGAGGCTCCCACGCCACTCACCCGCTGACTAATCCACCGCCGAACCCCGACCGTCGCCCACCCCCGCGGTTCGCGGGGCAGTCCGCTGTAGCGACGCCACCAACTTCCGCGCCGATGTGAGTCCCTGGTTGGTCACTTCTTCGTTACCGACCAATGTTTCCTTGGAAGATGCGTTCTCGATGCCAACTCAAATAAGAGTCGCTGGGAGCTTGGCCTCGTTCAGGAACGTACAGCGTGGGATTCAACGCTTGCCCAAAATACTGGTCAACGCCAGGATCGGTTCGAACGCTAGTTTCCAACTCTGGCGCTCGATGTACCCTGAGTCCGCCGTTGACAGTGATCAACCCGGTGTCGAAAGCAGCGTCGTGCGTTGGGCAGGCAGCCACACCGTTCAGCGGATCCAGTCGTTCGCGATCATCGCAGTCGGCCCACGGTTTGATATGTGATGCCACCAACAACTTGTTGCGGGGGATAGATCGTGGTTCGAATCCGCAGAACCCGCATGTGTGAGCGAAATTGTCCAGAACAGATTTCGCAAACCTGTGTTGGCCTATGCGGATTTCGTGTTCCACCAGACGAGAGGTCACATCGTCACCGGCGAGGCTGCGGATCCGCTTCTTTGCTGCCCGCACCTCAAGCACGGTTTCGAGAGTGCGTTGGGAGAGTTCGTCCTGGCCGAGAAGATCGAAGTTGGTGACGCCGTCGAGCGAGAGGAAGTCTGGCAACCGGTCGACTCCAATGCCCATGTCCCGAGCCCCAAGCAACGTTCTGTTGTACAGCAGGAGAAACTGGCTGGGATCAGCGGCCATTTCCGTGAAGAACGTCCACTCGTGCGCTGCGGCATTGGCCCGAGACCCATCGAGGTTCATCATCTTGTTATTGAGCGAACCCGGGGGTCTCAGGAATAGCCGGGCTAGCTCGCGCAAGATCTCCGGAGCGCTGTGCATTGTTGCGCCCCCATAGCGGTGCGGATCCATCACGAAGAACAGCCCATAACACAAGATCGCTTCTACTGGCGTGTAGGGCTCTTGACGGGGTTTCGGCTGTCGGCGCAGGATCTGTCCCCACTGCGACCTCGCTTGCTCGACTGTCAGTTCAAGGTAGTCAGCGAGCGATCGCACTCTTCAAACGTAGCCGGCCACCGCACCTGCCCGCAGCGACCCGGCGACTGGAGCTTTCGGTTTCGTGGACAACTCCTAGGTTGGAGCGCTGCCGTTGAACGCGCTTCAGCTGAAGGTTCGCCCGAGCCACCCTACGAAATCTGGCGCAGGTGGTCGGCTCGCGTCCAGATCTCGTGACGTGATGGCCAGCCCCATTTGCCTTGGATCCTCCCGTGTCGCCAACCATGCGGCGAGTGTCGCTCTCAGCTCTTTCTTCTGCTTGAATTTGCGATCCTTGGGCGGTATATCACGAATGTAAGTAGTGGCCAACGGCCAGACAGGATCGGAATCTGGCACCAATCCGGCCACAAAGTCCTCAAGTTCTCCCTCCGACTGATTGTCAGGCATCAACCAGATTCCGACCCGGGGAGAACCTTCTATGATCGTGCCGCTCGGTTCGATCGCTCTCGGGGCTTGTATTCCCGCCGAAAGCAATCGGCCCGTTATCGAGCGCCATCGCGCTTCTCGGTCTTCGTCAGCGTCAACCACGATGCCTAGCGCGATGCGTCCAGGTACTTTCACTTCGACGGGAATTGAAGCGGCCAGTTCGTCAAATCCCCCTTTTTCCACGATGTCAAATCCAGGGACTGGATGGTGGTACTGGCGAAGGTGTCTCACGACATGCAAATCGTCTGGACCTTCCACGAGCAAGAGGCGCGCAGTTTCGGAACTGTCGGACAAAGGACTACCGCACTTCGATGCGTTGCTCGGCGGCTACCATGAGGTCGGCTTCGGTGTATTCGACGGTTCTGATGCGGTCTTGGTTGCGTTCAAGGCGGACCAAGACCCCGTCAACATCGTCGTACTCGCAGGATGCCTGGGCGAAGCCCGCTACGCAATCCCAACTGTGCGTGGTTGCCAGAACCTGCACGTTGTTTCGTTGGGCGGTCCTTAGCACCATGCTCCAGAAGTCTTTTTGGGCAGAGTGGTGTATCCCGTTCTCTGCTTCGTCGATCACCAAGAACCCGTTTTTGCTGTTGGCGAGTGCCAGTGCGACGCCAAAGACACGGACCACTCCGTCGCCAAGACTCTTCAGCGGTACAGGGCTACCTTGTCCTGCGACTTTGACGAGCACCCGCTGGCTCTTCCGCATCCGATGGGTTGGTGCAACGATTGCAATACGCTCTATCCCGTTGTGCAGAAGTCGCAAAGCTTCCGTGGTGCGGTCTTCTTCGTCGGTCAAGGCTACGTTGCTCCAGAGGTCTGTCAGGCTCTGAGAGAGCGATAGCCCGGGCCCGATTGTCTGACAATTGGTTGGTTCTGGCCAGTCTTCCGTCGACCGCCTGTTCCATATTCTCCGAAAATCTCGATGTCTCCTTTGAGGCTTCTGGAACTCGTCAAAGACGATCCAGGGCAGCATTCGTTCTGTGTTATGAAACTTAAGCTTGAGCGCCCAGACGTCGTCATCGCCGCTCAAGTCAGGAAACAATTTGGGCTGTTCTCGGGTCCAGACTGACGGGGGGAGAAGTTGAATTGTCAGCGTTTCGTGCCCGAACGCGGGACCCACGGAGATGGTTGATCCCCGCTCTGGTTCCCGGCCATGAAATAGTGCTGCAATATCAGGGATGACCTCTGGGTCGTAGTCTTCGTCGAGAGCGTTTAGGAATTCCTCGCGTTGGCTCAGCAAGTCATTCAGAATCGCCGATCGCCCCCTCGCTGCGTAGACGCGTACGGCGTCAAGAACCGTGGTTTTGCCTACACCGTTGCGCCCAGCGATAAGGGTGACGCGACCCAGCCGGGGAATCCCCAGGTCTTTGATGCCCCGAAAGTTGGTGATCGAAAGATCAGGAAGGTGCAAGTCGTCAGTTGTTGGCTCGTTGGACATTGGTACCTGTCGCTCTAGGCACTGCTGTTGGTGAATCTGTTGCGAAGACCTGCGAACAGTGAAGAACGCTAGCAGGTTCGGCTCCGGTTCTGATGCAGCGATGCGCCGTGTCACTCGAACCAGTTGACCGTGGGCAATTCGACGCTTCGGTGTGCCGAAACTAGGCGATCTCCCCGTACAGGTTGTCGCACCGGGAGGGAGTGCGCCTCCGGAGCGGACGTGGTCACCTCCGGGGTTCGCGGGGCAGTCCGAGTACTCGTTCACCCAGGATGTTGCGCATTATGTTCGAGGTTCCGCCCATGATTGTGTACGCGGGTGAGTAGGCGAAGGCCTTGCTGTGGGGTGAATCGAGGGTGATCGCGGGGCCGAGGACTCGAGCAGCGAATTCCGCCACGCGCTGTTGATGCTCGGTGCAGTAGACCTTGGTAGCAGCGCTGAACCCCTTCGGTGCCTGCTTCAAGGCTTCGCGGTAGACGAGGAGCCTACCGAGGCGATATCCAGTCTCGAGACGAGCGATCTCTTGGCGGATCCGCTTATCGCCGACATCTGCGAGCGATCGAGCGTGGTCGTACAGCGGTTTGTTGGAAACGAGGCGGTCGATGCCGCCGCGTTCATGTTCGAGTTGGGTCATCGTTTGACGGAATGCCTCCCCCTCAACACCAACCAGATTCTCGATGGGTACACGGACATCAGTGAAGAAGGTCTCACAGAAGTGGGTGTTGTCGACCATGTCACGGATGGTCCGCACCTCGATACCCGGGAGGCTCATTGGCACGATCAGTTCGCTGACGCCCTCATGGGGCCGCCCGGTCGAGTTGGTGCGGCAGATCAGGTAGCAATAGTCAGCCAGCGCCGCGCCTGAGGTCCAGATTTTCTGGCCGTTCACCACGAACACATCGCCGTCTCGTACCGCTGAGGTTTTCAAGGCGGCGAGATCGGAGCCGGCGTCGGGCTCGCTCATGCCGATCGACCATGAAGTGGTGCCAGAGAGAATGCCGGGCAGGTACTCCGCTTGCTGGTCGGGTGTGCCGTAGCTGATCAGCGAAGGACCGAACTGTCTATCGGCAAACCAACTCGCAGCAATCGGTGCGCCTGCTGAGATCAACTCCTCAGACATGATGATGCGTTCTATGGTGGCGCGCCCGCCGCCACCGTGTTCGGTCGGCCAGGTCATGCCGACCCACCCCTCGGCCGCGATCGTTGCGCTGAACTCCTTGGAGAATCCGTTGATCCAACTGTCGCTGTGCACGCCGTGCGCTGAGACCCCTGCTGCGGCCACTGCTCTGGCCCTTGACCGCAGAGTTTCAAGTTCAGGTGTCAAACGGAAATCAAGGCTCATACTCGCCAGGTCATCCCTTCTCGGCCATTCGAGCTTCCAAGCGTTGACCGTGCCGTGCCGTTTTGATCAACATCAATGAACATCTGTGTATCGGAGAATTGGCAGCGACCCAAACGCCAGTCGGGCGATTCGGGGACGCTGGTGAAAGACTGCACGGGTGAGCGAAGCTGAGTTCCAACTTCGAGACGTCTATTCGGGGTCCGCACGGGGTGCCCGCCTGTTTGGTGTGACTGTTGATCTCGCGGCGCAAGGAATAACGGTGCTCGTGGGCGCTTCGGGCTCCGGTAAGAGCAGTTTGCTGCGTCTGCTCAACCGCCTTGATGCGCCATCCGCGGGCACGGTTCGCTGGTGTGGCACGGACCTTGGTGATGTCGATGTTCTAGCGCACCGCCGCGAGGTGGGGATGGTCTTTCAGGAACCGAGAGTGGCATCAGGCACGGTGGCGGACAACCTGAGGCTTGGTGCGGACGATCTTGAAGATGATTCGGCGGCCGAATTGCTGACGCTGGTCTCGCTGGACCCCGATTTTCTGGAGCGTGACGCAACATCTCTTTCGGTGGGAGAACGTCAGCGGGTTTGTCTGGCACGCACTTTGGCAACCGACCCCAAACTCATTCTCGCCGACGAGCTGACATCGTCGCTCGATCCAGAGTCGACTGAAGCGATCGAAAGCTTGGCCAAGCGTCTCTGCGCACCAGAGAGTCTCCGCGCAGCCGAGAGCAAGGGGCCTCGGGGTTGGATCTGGGTGTCACATGATCCCGGTCAGGCTCGACGGTTGGCTCAGCGGATCGTGGTGATGGCTGAGGGCAAGGTGGCTGCTAGCGGCACTGCGAGTGACTTGTTTACTTCTCCAGATCGCACCGTACGGATGGCGCTGGGGGGTGATCGCTAATGGACCAAGCCGATATCGGCCTCACCGGGCTTGCGTTGTCGGGCATTCTCGTGGCTGTAGCGCTCGGCTTGTCGATGCTGCGGCGGCTCGGAGTGAGCAGAGACCTGATCGTCGCGGCGTTGCGTGCGCTTGCGCAACTCTTGGTGGTTGGAGCGGCGTTGGTGTTGGTAGTAGATGACGATGACCCGCTGGTGTGGACTTGGATCTGGGTCGTGTTGATCTGTTGCCTGGCCGCACTTGTGGTTAGACGGCGAGCCCCCGAGGTTCCAGGGGCCGGGCGGTTGGCGCTGTTGTCGTTTGCTGCGGCAGCGGCAGTGAGCTTGGGGGTGCTGTTCGGGTTCGGGATTTTCGCACCGACTGGGCGTGCCATCGTTCCATTGGCTGGAGTGATGGTGGGGAACTCGATGACGGCCACTGTGGTGGCCTCTCGACGAATCGTTGCTGAGGCGCACGATCACAGAGACTTGATCGAAGCGAAGCTGGCGCTGGGACTTTCGTCGGCTCAGGCGTTCGCGCCCCACCTGCGTGAAGCGTTGCGTACCGCGCTGGTGCCGCAGATTGAGACCACCAAGACAGTCGGTTTGATTGCTTTGCCAGGATCAATGACCGGTTTGATCCTCGCAGGGGTCGATCCAACGGACGCGGTTCGAGTGCAAGTCGCGATCATGTACCTGGTCTTGGGTTCGGTGGCGACTACCACTTCGGTCATGGCGCTCGGTCTTACCCGTGGAATCTTCAGCAGCGATCACCGCCTCGAGATCCACTGACCGCGGTTGCATCCAGGAGCGTCGGCGTTGAGCGGCACCGGTTCAGCGGTAGTGTGCGGCGGCGTGAGCGAAGCGATCTTTGTGCCCGACGGTGAATGGCTGATCCCGCAACCGAACGCCTGTGGACCTTGGTTTCCCGGAGTCCAGCACGGCGGATCAATAGCAGGGTTGTTCGCCAGGGCAATTGAACGGGTCGAATCAGATTCTGAGATGTTGACGACGCGGATCAGCATCGATATGAGCCGTCGAGTGCCGATGGGGCCGACCAAAGTTGAGACCGAAGTGGTGAGAAACGGTCGTCGAGTGCAGTCTGTCGAAGCGCGTTACTTCGTTTCCGACGAGGTGGCGGCCCGTGCTACGGCGACTCGGATTCGGGTTGACGAAGACCTCTCTTCAGAGAAGATCGGGGTTGGCTCGCGCCCCGAAGACCGACCCCCGATGCAACCGGAAGAAGTACCGGTCATGGAGGGTCTCTTCGTCGGCTTCGACTTTGTTCGGAACTTTGTGATGCGCCGAGAACAAACGGCGTCGGGTGGAGCGATGACTTGGGCCCGCCTTGATCGCCAGTTCGTCGCAGGCGAGCCCAACACATCGTTGATACGGCTTGCCGCTGTTGCCGACATGGTCCCAAGCGCCAACTCGGTGTTGGACTACCGTGAGTACCTGTCGGTGAACCCTGATCTCAATATTGCCATTTCAAGGTTGCCGGAAAGTGATTGGGTTGGTTCGTTGGCGGTGGTGCGGACCGCCCCGGGTGGTGTCGGCCAGACTGATGCGCAACTTTTTGACGAACACGGTGTGATCGGTAGGTCAATAAAGTCGCTCTTGATAGATCACCGTTGATACAAATGTCTCGTAACGACCCCCGCCCCAACGTCATCTTGATCAACTGTGATGACCTCGGCTACGGCGATCTCGGATGCTATGGCTCTGAAGTGCACGACACGCCGGCAATAGACACGCTGGCCGCCGAGGGCATGCGCCTTACGGACTTCTACATGGGTTCGGCCGTGTGTACGCCGTCTCGCGGGGCGATGCTGACCGGGTGCTATCCGCCGCGTATCGGTTTCGATGACTTTGACGGATTGCATGTGTTGTTCCCGGGGATGGCCGGCGGGCTCAACCCGGGCGAGATCACGATCGCCCGGCTACTGAAGGACGCCGGCTATGCCACGCAGATGGTCGGCAAATGGCATTGTGGAGACCAAGCCGATTTCTTGCCGACCCGTCACGGGTTTGATGGTTGGTATGGCCTTCCCTACAGCAACGACATGGGAATCCAAGCATCGAAGTTCACGCCTGAAGAGATCAAGAAGATCACAGATGAACTCGGAATTGATTTGCCCTCAGGTGCGTATCCTCCCCTTCCGCTGATGCTTGACGAGGAGGTAATCGAGGCACAGCCCGACCAGGCGGCGCTGACCGAGCGTTACTTGCAGGAATCAATCCGTTTCATGAGAAGCAACCGCGATCAGCCGTTCTTTCTCTATTTCGCACACATGTATGTGCACCTGCCGCTGTATGTGCAACCGCAATTCTTGGCCGAGTCACGCAACGGGCCATACGGGGCAGCGGTCCGTTGTATCGACTGGGCACTGGCGGTGCTGATGGCCGAGCTGTCGGCTTTGGGCTTGAGCGACGAAACGATCGTCATTTTCACCAGCGACAACGGTGCGTTGTGCCGCCCCGGAGAAGGCAGCAACGCACCGTTGCGGGACGTCAAAGGCACGACTTGGGAAGGCGGCATCCGAGTTCCGTGTATTGTGCGCTGGCCTGGCCAAATACCAGCAGGTTCGACCACCAGTGCGCTCACCACCGCTATGGATCTCTATCCGACGATCGCAGGTTGGTGCGCCGCAGCTGTGCCATCTGATCGAACGATCGATGGCTGCGATCTCGATGCGGTACTTCGGAGAAGATCTACCGAATCGCCCCGGGAGACGTTCTTGTATTACCGCGGTCCAACCCTCGAAGCCGTCCGAATGGGCACCTGGAAACTCCACTTGGTCAAGAACAACAAATGGCGCGGTGGCGATAGCGAAGAGATGCCGCAACTCTTTGATCTGGCCACTGATATCGGTGAGAGCAACAACGTGCTGGCCGACAACCCCGATGTGGTCGCAGACATAATGCTTCATGTCGAAGCCGCACGGGCAGAGTTGGGAGACGCCGCCACTGGCGCTGAGGGAACTGGTCGCCGCCAACAAGGGCGAGTTGACAACCCTGTCACGTTGACCACCTTCGACCCCGACCACCCCTACTACATGGCCGAGTACGATCTCGCCGACAGGGGCTGATCGCGCCAACAGCAGCGATTCGGGCTACGGTTTGCTCACTCGCCTCCCACGAAGTTGAGGATTGATGGAGCGGAGTCTTATTGCCACCGGAATCGGAGGGCAGGGCATCCAGTTGAGTGCCCAAGTGATGGCCCGCGCCGCAATCCACGACGGCCGCAATGCAATGTTGTTCGGGAGTTATGGCGGCATGATGCGAGGCGGTTCCACGGACGCTTCACTGGTGTTGGCGGATGGACCGATCGATTCGCCACCGGTGCTGTCACGTTGCTGGCTCGGCATCGCCATGCATCACGAGTACCTCCCCGGGTTGTTGGAGAAGCTTGATGAACACAGCACTATCTTTGTGAACACCTCGGTTGTACAGGACAAGATCGACACCTTGGCATCGGTCGTCGGTTTCGGTGCCACTGAGTTGGCGGTCGAAGCTGTGTCTTTGGTCTGTGCCACCATGGTGATGGTTGGCGCGGTAACCGCAGCAACTTCACTGCTGAGTCCCGAAGCGCTTCAGACTGGGCTCGCCGAGGCGCTTCCGTCCTATCGCCGCGAACACTTTGATCTCAACACAGCCGCGCTCGCCGCGGGCCACGACGCTGGCCTTGAACTTGCCCGTAGCTATACGATTCCTACTGCATGGGCGACACGATGACTAGAGCGTCACAGTCTGATGCCGACGCCGGTCGGTCCGATGATGTCGGATCGGTGAGTCGCGGCACGCTCGTGATCGACACCGAGGCTTGTAAGGGCTGCTGGTTGTGCATCGATGCGTGCCCGCCTCGAGTGCTGGAGATGACTTCTGAAAGCCTCAACAGCCGTGGCTATCGCTATCCAGTGCTTTTTCCTGGTTGCACCGGCTGCCGAGCCTGCTCGCAGATTTGCCCGGACTTTGTCTTCCAAGTGTTCAAGTATGAAACGCCCGTCCCAATCCTCGTTGAGGACCCGCACCAATGACCGAGCTGACTGCCAGCCTGGCGACAGGCACACCCCGCCTGATGGAAGGCTCCGAGGCCATCGCCGAGGCGATGGTGGTTGCCGGCTGCCGCTTCTTCGCTGGTTACCCGATGACCCCGTTCACCGAGATACTCGAGTCCATGGCCGAGAAGCTGCCTCCTGTCGGCGGGGTCTGCATGAATGCCGAGAGCGAGCTTGAGGCGATCGGGATGGCCTGGGGCGCAGCCTCTACAGGTACCAGAACGGCTACCGGATCGACTGGTCAGGGCCTGGCTTTGATGCAGGAGTCGTTGGCTGAACTCAGCCTCGCCCGTTTGCCGATGCTGGTTATCAATATGGCTCGATCCCAAGGCGACTACTTCCAGGCCACCCGCGGGGGCCATGGTGATTCGCGCCGGATTGTGCTGGCCCCGATGGACGTGGCCGAGGCGGTGGAGTTGACGCAGCTCGGATTTCACCTCGCCGATCTCTATCGCAACCCAGTGATGCTCTACGGCGACTACTACATTGCCCATACCTATCAGTCAGTCGTGGTTGAGCGCTGTGAATTCGGGCCGCTGCCCGCCAAAGACTGGGCACTCGACGGGTCGACCGGCGGAACTGGTGCCGCCAAGTTGATTAGTCCGCTAGGCGATTACAAACAGCGTGACGATGTCGGCTACGACCTTGCCGACTACTACGCTCGAGTAGAGGTCGACCTCGCGGCCATGGAGACCGATTTTGCTCCGCTGGTCGAGACCGGCTTCGTTGACGATGCTGAGGTAGTAGTGGTGGCCTTCGGCACACCCGGGAAGTTCGTGCGCTACTGCGTTCAGGAACTCCGAGCTGAGGGTGCGAAGGTCGGTTTCGTTCGCCCCATCAGTCTGTATCCGTTCCCAACGGAGGTATTGCAGGGCGCGACCCGTGCTGCCCGAGCGGTGGCGGTCTATGAGAACTGCGTGGGTCAGATGATCGATGATGTGCGCCTTGCGGTCCTCGGCCGTGTGCCGGTCGAGTTCATTGGTGGATTGACGATGGATTCCTCCGCGTTCGGAGTCGGCCCAGACCTACAGGTGCCGATCCTCAAACAACGCATAGTTGATGCTTGCCGACGCGCCGGCTGCGAATTGGGGGAGGCTATTTGATGTCGGAGTTCGAGGATCGGCCCGTCGTTGATACCAGTCGCATCCCTGAGGTGCCGGTCCGACTGGTTGACGACTTCACGCCTGAACTGATTGATGTTGGCGCTCACCATCTGTGTCCCGGTTGTGGCGAACCGATTGCGATGCGCTTGATCATGGAGGTTCTGGCTGAGCAGGAGCTGAAACATCGTGCTCTCGCGGTGTTCGGAATCGGTTGTTACACCGCCTTTTCCAACAACCTTGATTGTGAGGTCTTGCAGGCCCTTCATGGCCGTGCGCCATCGCTGGCCACCGGCGCGAAGCGAGCCAACCCCAATTTGCTGATCTTTACCGTCCAAGGCGACGGTGACATGGTGAATGAGGGCCTCCAGGAGGTGCTGCATGCAGCAGCTCGTGGCGAGCAGATCACTTGTGTGCTGCTCAACAACGGCGTGTTTGGCGAGACCGGCGGGCATATGACGGCAACGACGACCGTTGGTCAGCGCACCAAGAACACTCTTGAGGGGCGCAACACGGACGACCACGGTTACCCGATCCGCATTGCCTCGTTGATCGCTGAGCTGGAGGGAGCCGCATTCGTGGCTAGAGGCTCAGTCAACAATGCTGGCAACGTGGCCCGCACGAAGCGCATGGTTGAACGGGCGATCGAGGTACAACTGCTGGGAACAGGATTCTCGTTTGTTGAGATTCTCACCATGTGTCCCACAGGCTGGTTCGTGGAGACCGAGGATGCACCCGCTTATCTTGACGACACGATCGGTGTGGCGAATTTTGCTGGAGTGCTGAGGGACACCGCACCCTGATTTTCAGTCGAGTAGTTCGACCACGATCTCGTAGAACTGTTCGCGGCCGTTGTTGTGCGCTCTCTCAATGCCGCCTTTGTGCGCGAAAATCACGGTTCCGTTGTGTACAGGGCCTTCGAGTCGGCCAAGAGCCGCCCCGTTGAACTCATCTTGGGAATCGGGTTCGAAGTCGGCGCATACCTTGTCACCCGCAATCTGGATCATCACGTAGTCGTGCTCGTGGGTATGCAGCGCACTCGACTCGCCAGGGTCGAGTCGCATCTCCCAGACGCGGATTCGGTCATTTTCAAACAGAACCTTGGTGCCGATGTCGCCGAACTCGCGGTCGGTGGTGCTCACAGTTGCTCCTTGAGTTGGAAGTTGGTTCGACAATACTGAATGTTGCTTCCGTGCATACAGTCAAGAGTGAAAGGAGGGGTCGCGGTGCAACAGTTGCTCGTCGGTGAGATCTTTCGTCAGTGCGCCAGAGCTGTGCCTGAGCGGATGGCCGTGGCAGTCGGAGGTGAAGAACTGACGTTCGCGCAACTCGACGAACGTTCCGATCGAGCCGCCGACTGGCTGATCCGCCACACGCGCCCCGGCGACCGCGTGGTCATGTGGACATCGACTTGTGTCGATGCAGCAGTGCTCTTCGCAGCGACCTCCAAGGCGGGTGTGGCGTTTTGCCCTCTCAACCCCGCGGCTACTGACGACGAGGTGGCCGGGGCTCTCGCAGTGGTCGAGCCTGCGGTGATTGTGACGAACAAGAACCGATACGCCACGGCAGTTCGTTCGGGCCTCCGGTTGGAGGCAGCTGTCGTCGACTGGGAAAGCCTTGCTCAGCATGACCCAGGCTCAGAGTCCCCTGTCGCGGCCCCCGAATTTTCTGATCGCGCACCCCAGCTGATGGTATTCACCAGTGGCACGACGGGCGCTCCCAAGGCCGCGATGGTGTCGCATCGTGCCCAGTTCCTGCGCACGCACCCTGGCGCACAGTTTGAGTCCCGTGGCCGCAGCGTTTGTGTTTACCCCTTATTCCATGTCGCTCCGTGGCTCATCGCTCTGCAGCAGTGGCACGCCCGCGACGGGGTGATCTTCACCACGGACACAAACCCCGACACGATTGCGACAGCGGTCGCGGACCATGGGGCAACCCGTCTCAACATGATCCCTGCATTGTGGCGACGGATGTTCGAGTATCTCGACGGTGTCGATCCTGCGGCCAGCCCGCTGGCGACCTTGCGCTTTGCCGATACCGGCACATCGGCTACTCCGCTTTCTCTGTTGCAGACGATTCGAGGTCTCGTTGTTGACGCCGACGTCCGGGTGTTCTATGGCTCCACCGAGGCTGGCAACGTTTGCGGATTAGAGGACCAGGACGTCGATGCCAAACCAGGCAGCGTTGGCATGCCGAGTGTGTCGACGGACGTGCGTCTCGACGAGACGGGACAACTACTGGTGCGGAGCCCTCTGCTTTTCGATGGCTACTTCAACAACCCGTCGGAAACCGAGGCCGCCTTTGACGAAGGGTGGTACCGCACAGGTGACCTCGCCGAGATCGACGACGAGGGTTATCTCTACATCGTCGGCAGAGTCACGGAACTGATTCGCTCTGGTGGTGAGGCGGTTGCCCCTGTCGAAGTTGAGAGCGTGCTGGCCGGTGCCGCAGGCGTAGCTGACGTTGTGGTGGTCGGGGTCCCCGATCCCCGCTGGGGTGAAGTGGTGTGCGCGGTGGTTGTGGCCGAACCGGGGCACACCCCTGAACTAGCCGATCTCCAGTCCCAATGCGAAGGGCGGCTGAGCAGCTTCAAGCACCCGCGGAGACTGGTGTTGGTCGATGAGATTCCCCGTACGCAGACCACGGGCCAACCGCAGCGTCCTCTGATCGTGGAGTTGGTGACAAGCGAACTGGCCTAGCTGGGCTCACGGGTAGTTTCTCGCGCCGCGTCGGCGAGGGTGGTTCGGCGCTAGCGGAGTCTTACGGGGGTGCTGACTTCGGAGTAGAAATCGTTGCCCTTGTCGTCGATCACGATGAAAGCGGGGAAATTCTCAACTTGGATCTTCCAGATCGCTTCCATCCCCAACTCCGGGTACTCGAGAACCTCCACGGAGCGGATTGAGTCCTGGGCCAAGCGAGCCGCGGCCCCGCCGATAGATCCCAAGTAGAAACCTCCGTAGCGAGCACACGCCTCGGTTACCTCACGGGACCGGTTGCCCTTGGCGAGCATCACCATCGATCCACCTGCGGCTTGGAACTCGTCAACATAGGAGTCCATGCGCCCCGCGGTTGTGGGTCCGAAGGAACCCGAGGCGTACCCCGTTGGTGTCTTGGCTGGTCCCGCGTAGTAGATCGCATGGTCGCGGAGATACTGAGGCATCGACTCGCCGCGACTCAGCCTCTCGGCGATCTTGGCGTGGGCAATGTCACGGCCCACCACCAGCGTCCCGTTGAGAGATAGCCGTGTCTTCACTGGATGCTGAGTCAACTGATTGCGAATCTCGTCCATTGGTTGGTTGAGATCAATGGTGACAACCTCACTCGACAAGTCATCGGCGGCGGCGTCGGGAAGGAAACGAGCCGGATCGGTTTCGAGTTGTTCGAGGAAGATCCCCTCAGCGGTGATTTTGGCTCTGGCTTGGCGATCAGCCGAGCAGCTGACCGCGATCCCAACCGGGTTTGAGGCACCGTGGCGGGGAAGGCGGATCACTCGCACGTCATGACAGAAGTACTTTCCGCCGAATTGAGCTCCGATACCGAATTCGCGAGTCTGCTCCAGCACCTTGGCTTCCCATTCGATGTCGCGGTAACCGTGGCCGGTGTCGGCGCTGCCTGAGGTGGGCAGCGTGTCGAGGTAGTGGGCGGAGGCCAGCTTGGCGGTCTTGAGGTTGAACTCCGCTGAGGTTCCGCCAACCACGAGCGCGAGGTGATACGGCGGGCAAGCGGAGGTGCCGACGGCTCGCAGCGACTCATCAAGGAAGTCGAGCAGCGATTCTTCGTTCAGCAGGGCCTTGGTCTTTTGGAAAAGGAAGGACTTGTTGGCCGAGCCGCCGCCCTTGGCGATGAACAGGAACTCGTAGCTGCTTCCAGGCTTGGAGTAGAGCTCGATTTGTGCGGGCAGGTTGTTGCCGGTGTTTTTCTCTTCAAACATCGACACCGGCGCCAATTGCGAATAGCGCAGGTTGGTTTCGGTGTAGGTATCGAACACGCCTGCTGAGATTGCCTCGCCGTCGTCTCCGTAGGTGACGACTTGGTCGCCCTTTTTTCCCATGACGATGGCGGTACCGGTGTCTTGGCACATGGGGAGAACACCGGCCGCGGCAATGTTGGCGTTGAGCAGCAATTCATGCGCAACGAAGATGTCGTTTCCGGAGGCCTCGGGGTCTTCAAGGATGCTGGCCAACTGCTCAAGGTGCTCGGTGCGAAGGTAGTGGGCGATGTCGTTCATCGCCGCGCGGGTAAGCAAACGGATCGCGGAGGGTTCGATCTTGAGAAACGTGCGTCCGTCGGCTTCGAAGGTGGAGATTCCCTCGGTTGAGATCAGGCGGTACTCGGTTGTGTCGGGTCCGAGCGGCAGCAGATCGGAGTAAGCGAACTCGGTCATAGCTCCACGCTACTAGCCCCGCCACCTCTCAGAGCGACCCGGCTACTACTCAGTCCCCCTAACGGTGACCGCCACATGCCTCGACCGCTACGTGCCGAAGACGCTGACGCCTTGGGCGTGGGCAGCCAGTGCCCGGAGATCGTCGGTGTCGCCTGTGAGGACGGCTCCTCCAGGCTCAGCCATGGCGACAACCACCGCATCCACGGCAGAACCCCGACCCGCCTGAGCCCTTAGCACACCAGCGCGACGCGCGAGCCGCTCGTGAGGACCGTCAACCACCGCGCATCTCTTGATGAACCTATTGACCACAGCATCTGTGCGTTGTCGGCCCGAGAGACATTCAACGAGAACAAGCGATGGCACAACTGTGAGCCATGAATCTTTCTGGCCTGCCAACTGGATGCTCGTTGCCGCCTGCCTGCTCTTGCGCGCCAAGAACGTGACAGCCCCCGAGTCGAGGATTATCGGTTTCACGAGTTGATGTCTTTTTTCAGGTGTTCCTCGATCGGTCGCCACCAAGCTTCAGCACGGGCCATCTCCTCGGCTGTTGGCTCTCCGACTTCCTTGATGAGTTCAGCAAGGTAACGTTCATGCTCCTCGCGCAGTTCCCTTCTGCGGGCCTCGGAGATGTGAATTCCTTCGGGCACGTAGTCAGCCCACTCGTCACAGGACGCGCGCTCGTTTGTGTGGAGGGCGCCCTCTTTGTCGCGGGCCTGCTTTGCACGATTGAGCATGCAGTAGGTATAGCGGACTACTGCACGAAAAGCAATGAAAACTCTGTTGGTTCTTCCACTGCGATAGCGAAGACACACGACTGCCCGAGCTATGTCGGTTCTGGTTGAGACGATTATCCTCGCAGCGCTGTTAGCCCCTGATCCATTGACACCGGCTAAGAGAACTCAGTCGTCGATCGGGGTGCCGGGGTATGAGGCGGGGTCGCCTTCGGCGGGGATCGCGGGCCGGGACCAGTGGGTCAGATCAGCGATTGCTTCGGCTACGTCACGCCAGGTGTCGGGGTTCCAGCCTTCGGCTTTGGCGGTCACGATCCCGTCTTGGCGCACCAACAAGAAAGCGGGCGCGGACTCGACTCCCAAGCCCTTGGCGATAGCACGTGACGGGTCGGTAAACGTCAACACTTCATCGGCGTACGGCCCGAGGAACCGTTTGGCGTCGTCGGGTGAGCAGGTGAGGACCCAGCAGGGACGACAATCGGCTTCGCGGAAGCCCTGCAGGATCCGTTTTGAGGTGTCGAGAATCCAGGCGCTTTCGTGGGTGAATGGGTCAAGCACCACGCACGCGAGGGGAAAAGTCGTGAGCCAATCTGAAAGAGGGCGGCTATCGCCGTTGAGAGGATCGAGTTCAAGCTCGGGGGTGGTTATCACGCCGCAACGTTAGCGCTACGCGGCCCAAGCCGGTGACATCGGGACGCAGAAGTTGCTGACCAGCACCGCAGGCTACGATTGACTCTGTGCATCCGGTTGAGCGCCTCCGATATGTAGCTCAAGCTGGTGATACTCCGACTGTACCGCTGGTGCGCGAGGCAGCCTACGCGCTCGCCGATTTTGCCTACGATCCGATGGAACTGCTGATCGCCTGCAAGCGACTGGTTGAACGTCGCCCAGCTTGCGCGTCGCTGGTGTGGGTTTGTGCCCGTATTTTGTCGGGGAGCGATCCGGTGACGGAGGCCTATGACTGTGTTGCTGCCCTGGAGCGAGACCGCACTTCTGAAGAGTTGACCAATCAGATTCCCAGCGAGGCGTCGGTGCTCGTGGTGGGGTTGGCGGAGGCGAGCCGCGAGGCGGCTTTGTGGCGGCCAGATATTGATTTGACGACGGCCGAAGCTGTTGGCGCAGAAGATCATTCGTTTGCCTGGCCTGAGCAAACCGTGGACTTGTTGATTCTGGAGGCGGAGGCGGCCAGCGATGGTGAAGCGCTACTTCGGTTGGGCGCAAGTTCTGCAGCGACGGCTGCGCAGCAAATGAAGACTCCGGTGTGGCTTGTTGCTGGGCTGGGCAGGGTGTTGCCAGATCAAATGTGGATCGGCGCGAGAGAGCTAGCCCTGCGCGACCGGCGGGGGAGTCGCAGCTATCATGACTTTGAAGTGGTTTCGCTTGATTGCGTCGACACCGTTGTCGGTCCATCTGGGCCGCACCCGGTGAGTGAGCTTCGATTTCGCCGTGAGTGTCCGATCGTTCCGGAACTCTTCGCTTGATCGGTAGGCTCATAAAGTTGCAAGATGTTGCATAAACATACGTTCTTGGTATAATCAACAAGATGCACAAGCTCGCGATCATCGGCGCTTCTGGATTCACCGGAGCGGAATTCCTGCGCTTGTGCGCGGCTCATCCCAACTTCGAGGTGGTCATCGCGACGGGAGAATCCCAAGCTGGCAAACCGATCGCAGACCTATATCCAAGTCTCGCTTCGGCTTATGGCGACATGGCCTTCGTGCCGCACAACGACGAACTGATCAGCACCATTGAAGAATCAGTGGACTTGGTGTTGATGGGACTTCCCCATGGGCACGCACAGACTCTGGTGCCGCGGCTTCGGGGCAAGGTCAAACACATCATCGATCTCTCCGCTGATTTTCGTTTTGACGACCCCAGCGTCTACCCGAAGTGGTATGGCGAAACCCATCAAGCTCCGGATCTGCTGAGCGAGTTCGTGTTCGGACTTCCAGAATTGTTCCGGGATCAGCTCTGTGGCGCAGAACTGACCGCGGTAGCCGGCTGCTATGTCACCACCGCCTCGTTGGCTCTGGCGCCGTTGGTGAAGGCCGGGATCATCAAGCCGACCGGGATTATTGTCGACGCGGCCAGCGGTGTCTCCGGAGCCGGGCGGCCCCCGAAAGAAAACACCTCGTTCTGTGCCGTCGACGAAGACTTCAGCGCCTATGGATTGCTGAACCACCGTCACACGCCTGAGATTGAGATGGCGATATCGGCCTATGCCGGTACCGATACCCAACTTCTCTTCACACCCCATCTTGCACCGATGAATCGAGGGATTCTCGCCACCTGCTACGGTGCTCTCAGCGAAACAGCAGTAACCACCGAAGCGGCTCTTGAGTGCCTTGCGCAGGCGTACGCCGGCGAACCGTTCGTGGTCGTTGATGAGCGGTCTCCCTCAACCAAGTCGACGCTTGGATCAAACACCGTCCACCTCACCGCCAGAGTTGATGAGCGGACACAGACGGTGATCGCCATCGGTGCCCTTGACAACCTTGTAAAGGGCGCGTCGGGGCAGGGCATCCAATGCGCCAACGCGGTGCTCGGACTTCCCGAACACACTGGCTTGCCCACCGCCGGACTCTTCCCCTAAGCAACCCTGATTGTGTATGTCTGAATCCGTTTCACCCTTAGCGCCGTCGTCGTTCCCCGATATTCCGCCTATCGCAGGGGTCCAGTTGGCCACCTATGCCGCTGGAATCAAAGACGACTCCAAAGCGGATCTGTTTCTTGCCTCGCTGGCAGAAGGCACCTCGGTGGCCGGTACGTTCACCCGCTCGAAGTGCCCGTCCGCGCCCGTCGAATGGTGCCTGCGAATCCTCAACGAAGGAAACCGCGCAGCCCGGGCTGTGGTGTGCAACTCGGGCAACGCAAACGCCTTCACCGGGGTAGCAGGGGCCACCAGCGCTACTCTTACAGCCGAGGTAGTGGCCGAGTCCCTTGGAGTCGACGCGGACCGGGTCTATCTGGCATCCACCGGAGTTATCGGCGAGCCGCTCCCAGACGACATCTTGAGCAACAGCCTCCCTGTGTTGGTCGACAATCTTGGAGTCGCTAGCACACAGGCGTGGGCTGACGCCGCGGCGGCAATATGCACAACCGACACTTTCAGCAAGGGCGCAGCGGCACGCATCAATTCAACTGCGGCACACATCGCCGGAATCGCCAAGGGAAGCGGCATGATCGCGCCGGATATGGCCACCATGCTGGCTTTCGTTTTCACTGACCTCGCAGTTGCTCCGAAGATTCTTCAGAGCTGCTTGTCGTCATCTGTCGCTGCGAGCTTCAACCGCATCACAGTCGATTCCGACACTTCCACCAGCGACACAGTCCTGCTGTTCGCTACAGGCGAGCAGATCGACAACGAGATCAGTTCATTCGAAGATTCGCGGCTTGTTGAATTCCAAGCGGCGCTCGACCACGTCCTGTTGGATCTGGCCCATCAGATCGTGCGCGACGGCGAGGGTGCCACCAAGTTCGTGCAAGTGACAGTAACCGGCGCTGAGTCCGACGACTCGGCAACCAAAATCGCGCGGTCGATCGCAGATTCGCCCCTAGTCTCAACGGCCTTAGCTGCTGAAGACGCCAACTGGGGGCGCATAGTGATGGCAGTCGGCAAAGCCGGGGAGAAAGCCGATCGCGATCAGCTTTCGATCTGGATCGGCGCGGAACAAGTTACGTCCAACGGTGCAGCACATCAGGGTTACAGCGAGCCGCGGGCGACCCAGCATCTGCAGCAGGACGAAGTTGAACTGCGGGTCGATGTCGGCATCGGCAACGGCTCAGCCACCATCTGGACATGCGACCTGACTCACGGGTATATCGAGATCAACGCAGGGTACCGCTCATGACCGATCCATCAGCACTAGACACACTTTCTGAGCGGGGGTTCGCTCCAAAACGGCGCGCCGCCGCGCTGATCGAGGCCTTGCCCTACATACAGCAGTTTCGCGACTCAGTCGTGGTGGTGAAGTTCGGTGGCAACGCCATGGTTGACCCCGAACTTTCGGCCTCCTTTGCCCAAGACGTCGTGCTCCTGCGTTCAGTGGGGCTGCGGCCCGTAGTCGTCCACGGGGGCGGCCCTCAGATCGGCGCGCTGTTGAAACGATTGGGAAAATCAACTGAGTTTGTCGATGGCCTGCGGGTTACCGACGCCGAGACACTCGATGTGGTCAGAATGGTCTTGGTCGGCAAGGTCGGCCGAGACATCGTGGGCGCGATCAACGTTCATGGTGCGTTCGCTGTGGGAGTTTCCGGCGAAGACGGAGGCCTGATTATCGCAGCACCGGCCGGTAAGGCTCTCGGTTTCGTTGGCGACGTTGCCTCTGTGCAACCCGGGATACTTGAGCGGTTGTTGGCTGAGAGGATGATCCCGGTGGTTTCGACGATCGGCGCGGACGCATCCGGGCAGGCTTACAACATCAATGCGGACACGGTTGCGGGTGCGCTGGCAGGCGCGCTCGGAGCTGAAAAGGCGATCTATCTCACCGATGTGGCCGGCTTGTTGACCGACTCCGATGACCCCTCTTCGATTGTGCCCCACGCCACCGTCAAAGATCTCGAGGCGATGGTCGCAAACGGAACGATTTCAGGCGGGATGATCCCCAAGGTCCGGGCTTGTATAGATGCAGTCAATTCGGGGGCAGGTTCGGCGCACCTGCTCGACGGCAGGATCCCCCATGTACTGCTCCTGGAACTATTCACCGACGCCGGTATCGGAACAATGGTGACGCCATGACTCGTCTGCAAGCCCAAGCTTGGGGTGCGACAGGTGATCACAGCCCCTTGATGAACAACTACGGCTCTCCGCCGCGTATCTTCGTCCGCGGCCAGGGTACCGAGCTATGGGATAACGAAGGTCGGCGGTATCTCGATTTTCTCTGCGGTCTAGCCGTGACCTCTTTGGGGCACGCCCATCCGGCTGTGACCGCCGCAATAGCCGCGCAAGCTGCCACGCTGACCCACACATCGAATCTGTTCGCCAACGAACACCAGGCGCCAGTTGCTGAGCTGATCAGCGAACTGATCGCCGCGGGTCCAGGCCAGGTGTTGTTCCAGAACTCTGGCGCCGAAGCCAACGAAGCCGCCATCAAACTTGCGCGCAAGTGTCAAGGCAGGGGCCGCCATGTGGTGGTGAGCGCGCTCAGGTCGTTTCACGGCCGCACCCTGGCGACCCTTGCAGCCACCGGACAACCAGAAAAGCACGAGCCGTTTCAACCGTTGCCGGAAGGTTTCCGTCACGTCGTTTTCGACGATGTCTCAGAATTGGAGAAAGCGCTGGGCCCCGAGGTGGGTGCCATCATGCTTGAAGCTGTGCAGGGTGAAGGTGGCGTCAACCCCGCCGGTGACAGCTACCTGCAAGCTGTCCGCAAGATCTGCGATGAGAGAGGGATCCTGCTCATCATGGACGAGATCCAGACCGGGTTCGGGCGTACGGGTGAATGGTTCGGGTACCAACACAGCGGTATCACTCCCGATATCGTCACGCTGGCCAAAGCCATCGCCAACGGCGTGCCGGTTGGGGCGATGTGGGCTCGCGACGATGTGGCCGCTGCGTTTGGCCCCGGAGACCACGGCTCAACCTTCGCCGGGCAGGCTCTGGCGCTCGCAGCGGCGAGAGCCACGATCAACAGCTACATAGAGATGGACGCCCCAGCGGTGGTGCAGCGCAAAGAAGCCAAGCTGCGCTCCAAACTCGCAGGCGTTGCGGGAGTCGATCATGTCAGAGGCCGGGGCCTGCTTCTGGCCATTGAACTAAGCGATGAGAGCCGCGCCGGACGGACCGGTGGTGAGATTGCCAGTGCCTGCCTCGACGAGGGTCTAATCCTGAATGGGATCACCAAGACAGCACTGCGAATCGCTCCTCCCTACACCGTCACCGACGAAGAGATCGACGAGGCGGTCGCTGTTGTCGCGCATGTGTTAGGGGCTCGGTGATGCGACATTTCACTGAAATAGACGATCTTTCTGCGTCCGAGCTTGAGCGGGTGCTTGAACTTGCTTCGGCACCTGCGCCACCGACGGTTTTGACAGGCAAGGGCATGGCGCTCGTCTTCGAGAAGCCGTCGGCTCGGACCCGCAACTCAATGGAGATGGCGGTAGTTCAACTGGGTGGTCATCCCGTATACATCACCGATTCCGAGGTCGGGTTGGACCGGCGCGAATCAGTAGAGGACGTCACCGCAGTCTTGGCCGGATTTCACGCGGCGATCGGCGCGCGGGTGTTCAGCCAGTCTGTTGTGGAGCGGATGGCCGCGGTCGATCTGGTTCCCATAGTCAATCTGTTGAGCGACCGGGGTCACCCGATGCAGGCTCTGGCCGATCTGCTCACCGTTCAGCAAGAGTTCGGAAGCCTCCAAGGTCGCAGTGTCGCCTTTGTCGGCGACGCCAACAACGTGGCGTTCTCGTTGGCGCTCGGTGCGGGTCTGACAGGCATGGAGTTCCGTATCGCCAGCCCCACGGGTTACGCCTTCAGCGAAGCCGATCTTGAGCGGATCGCCAAAGTCAACGGACCAAAGGTGTTCGGGCGGCCCGAAGAAGCTGTCGACGGTGCCGATGCGGTGTACACCGACACTTGGACGTCAATGGGCCAAGAAGATGAGGCTGCGCAGCGCAGAAGCGATTTTGATGGCTTCCAGGTTGACGAGGAGATGATGGAAGCAGCCTCAGATCAGGCCATTTTCTTGCACTGCCTGCCGGCCCATCGAAATGAAGAAGCCACCGACGCGGTGCTTGATGGCCCAAACAGCAGGATCTGGGTGCAGGCCGCAAATCGGATGCATGCCGCACGGGGTCTGCTCGTGTGGCTCTTGGGGGAGGCGAACCGATGAGCAAAGCCCGGCGCCAGCACCGTATAGCAGCGCTGCTGGGGGAGCACGCCGTCACCAACCAAAGCCAACTCGTGGAACTACTGCAAGGCGAAGATCTCAAAGCCACGCAAGCAACTGTCTCGCGTGATCTTGATGAACTCGGCGCGGTCAAGGTGCGCGTGGCCGGCGGCGAAACCGTCTATGCCATTCCCGAGCACTCTGTTGACCGCATCGCTCCAGAGGATCATCTGCGCAGGGTAATGGGGGACTGGGTTGCCGATGTCTCCCACTCCCTCAACCTGGTACTGCTGCGCACACCGCCTGGGTCGGCTCATGTTGTGGCATCTGCGCTGGATCGGGCTGGGATTGCCGAGATTCTCGGTACGGTCGCGGGAGACGACACCTTGTTAGTTGTTGCCGCCGAAGAAATCGGCGGTGCTTGCCTTGAGGTTCGCTTGCGTGACCTCGCCGGATTGTGAGAGAAGCCATGACCGAAACGAAAGAACTGCTGACATGAAAATTGTCTTGGCCTACAGCGGTGGGCTTGACACGTCGATCATCTTGCACTGGTTGCGGGAGAACTACGACGCTGAAGTGATCACCTTCACGGCCGACCTAGGTCAACGAGAAGAGGTCGAACCGGCGCGCGCCAAAGCGCTTGCGATGGGCGTCGCTGAAGACAACATCCATATCGAAGACCTGCGCGAAGAGTTCACGCGAGACTTCGTCTTCCCGATGTTTCGGGCCAACACAATCTATGAAGGTGAGTACCTTCTGGGCACCTCTATCGCTCGGCCGCTGATCGCCAAGCGCCTAGTGGAGATAGCAGCAGAGCATCAAGCCGACGCCATCAGCCACGGTGCGACCGGCAAGGGCAACGATCAGGTCCGGTTTGAGCTGGGCGCTTATGCGCTTTCGCCCGACATCGAGGTCATCGCGCCCTGGCGGCTCTGGGATCTGAATTCGCGGGAGTCGCTGATGGATTACGCGGCGGCGCGCAATATCGAAATCGAGATGACCAGAGGCACCAAGTCACCGTTTTCGATGGACGCCAACCTTCTTCATATCTCCTATGAGGGCGGCCCCCTGGAGGATCCATGGACCGAGCCGCCCGCGGAAATGTGGCGTTGGTCGGTCACCCCCACCGAAGCGCCAAATGAGGCGACCTATGTTGATCTCACCTACGAGTGTGGCGACATCGTTGCCATCGACGGTAAAGCCATGAGTCCAGCTGCGGTACTCACCTACCTCAACGAGGTCGGCGGTGCCAACGGCGTCGGTCGGCTCGACATTGTCGAGAACCGCTACGTCGGAATGAAGAGCCGCGGAGCATACGAAACTCCAGGTGGCACCATAATGTTGCGGGCCCACCGTGGGATTGAGTCAATCACACTGGACCGCGAAGTAGCCCACCTCAAGGATTCCCTGATGCCGAGATACGCCGAGTTGATCTACAACGGCTATTGGTGGAGTCCTGAACGGGAGATGCTTCAAGTCGCGATCGACCACAGCCAGCGCTGTGTCAACGGCGAAGTCCGCGTCAAGCTCTATAAGGGCAACGTCGATATTGTCGGCCGCAGGTCGCCGGATTCGTTGTTTGACGAGAAGATCGCAACCTTCGAAGAAGATGAGGGTGTCTATAACCAGGGTGACGCCGAGGGCTTCATCAAGCTCAATGCCTTGCGGCTGCGAAACCTTGCACGGAAACGGGGTTGAGTCATGGCAACTATGTGGCAAGGGAGATTTGCAGCAGACCCTTCGGAATCATTGCAGGCGCTCAATGACTCGTTGAGATTTGATCGGCTGATGTTTCGAGAAGACATAGCTGGTTCGCGCGCGCATGTGCGGATGCTGTGCGAGGTTGGTCTCTTGGCGCCCGCTGAGCGTGATGAGGTGTTGGCAGCCCTTGATCAGGTTTCTGAAGAACTCAGCGACGGCTCGTTCTCCTTTGACGAGAGTGACGAAGACATCCACACCGCGGTAGAGCGGCGGGTGTGTGAGTTGGCAGAGGCGGGAGCGAAGCTCCACACCGGCCGGAGCCGTAACGACCAAGTCGCCACGGATCTTCGGCTGTGGACAAAAACCGCCATTGATGAGATCGTCACGCTCGTGCAGGGCTTGCAAAGGACCTTGCTTCGGTCAGCAGAGTCTGCCGGCGATGCGTACCTTCCCGGATACACCCACCTCCAGCACGCTCAGCCGGTGCTATTGGCACATCATCTGTTGGCTCACGGCTGGGCGCTGGCCCGTGATGTTGAACGGCTCAAAGACGCCCGGGCACGGCTTGACGTCTCTCCGCTCGGAGCCGGGGCTCTGGCTGGTTCGTCACTTCCGCTCGACCCCGAGATGTGTGCTGAAGATCTCGGTTTTGCGGGCGTGTTCGACAACAGTCTCGATGCGGTGAGCGATCGCGACTTTGTGGCCGAAACGCTCTTCGGGTTGGCGCTGCTCGGCGTTCACCTGAGCCGGATCGGCGAGGAACTGATCTTGTGGGCTTCGACAGAGTTTGGTTTCGTCACCCTTGATGAGGCTTTCTCCACCGGTTCGTCAATGATGCCCCAGAAGAAGAACCCAGACATTGCAGAACTCGCTAGGGGCAAAGCCGGTCGTTTGATCGGTCACCTGACCGGGTTGCTGACCACGCTCAAGGGGTTACCCCTGACCTACAACAAAGACCTTCAAGAAGACAAGGAGCCTTTGTTCGACGCGGTCGACACGGTGTTGCTTACCGTGTCTGCTCTCAACGGAATGATCGATTCACTCGTGTTCAACACTGATCGCATGGCTGAAGCTGCTGCTTCTCCATATGCCGCGGCCACCGATCTTGCCGAGTGGCTGGTGGCTCGGGGGATGCCGTTTCGCCAAGCGCATGAGGTTGTCGGCAACCTTGTGCGGCGGTCAGTTGAGGGCGAAGGCACCTTCGGTGACTTGGTTGCTGCCAGCGATGAGCTCGGTGCGCAAGCGGCACAGCTACTTGAACCAGGCGTGTCCGTCACCCGCCGTAATACTCACGGTGGCGGTTCGCCATCGGCCGTCGCCGAGCAGATCCAACGTTTTCGTGCGTTGCTCGGTCAACCTGTCGGCCCTACCTAGGGGCGGGCCTCTAGGAGCGGCTTCGGCGGTACGGTCGGAACCCGATGGTTGCAGAGTGGATCACGGCTAGCGACAAGCGGTTGCAGTTTTCGTCGCGTCGAGATGATGTCTCAGAGGCGATCGCGCCGCTGAACGGCCCCGAAATGCGAGAAACGCGAAACGCCATGCGATCGTTGTTAGCGCAGCGCCCAGCGCCGCTGGATCGTCGTGAACGACCGGGCCATTTCACGGCGAGTGCATTGGTGGTAGCGGCCGAGTTGGATCGGGTGCTGCTCTTGCATCACGCCAAGCTCGAGATCTGGGTGCAACCGGGAGGCCACGCCGATGGCAACGCCAACTTGTTGGCAGTTGCGTTGTCGGAGGCAACAGAAGAAACCGGTATCGATGGTCTACGAATCTGGCCCCGCGCCATCGATCTTGATATTCATGAAGTGGATCCCCCTCAAGAGGACGCTCATCTGCACTACGACGTTCGCTTCTTGGTACTGGCACCGCGGTCGCCTGTGCTTAACGCCAACCATGAGTCAACCGCCCAACGCTGGGTATCTCCCGACGATTTAGCCTCTTTGGGAGTCGACAAGGGCCTGCAACGACTGACCCAAACAGGTCTAGCTCTAGCACGGAGCCTTTGCTAGAGATCAAGGGTCGCTAGAGATCGAGGGGTGTGTGGCAGCTACCCATGTCGTTGACGTTGGCGAGGCCATCAATGCGACGGGTGTAGATGCCACCTTCGGCTCGCTCGGTGAGAATGAACCGGAGGTCGGAGCCGGTGGCGTCTTCGCCCAGTGCATCCAACTTGGCAACGTGGTGCCAACGGTCCTCTAGATAAGCGTCCCAGTCAGCGAACCAGGCGTTGAGAATCAACGAATCGCCTTGATCGGTGACGTGATCCTGAAAAGCCTCCTTGAGGGCGGCGACCATAGTTTCGGTCAGCTCCGTGCCCGCGACTATCTGCTCGGTACGTTCGGCCACAGTGTCGACATCGCGACCTGTGGGCAACGCGTTGATCTCAGCTTGCAGGGGCAAGCAGATGTCTTCGGAAGAGACCACGAAATCCCGGCTTTGCAAGCGGTCTGGATTGTCGCGGGGCGCGAACAGGTAGATCCAGACCCACATGGCGATGATGGCCAGCACTACCAGCGTCAAAGCGACCTTGGTTGACGTGCGTTTCAGATTCGTTGGTCCAGCCATCAGGGGCTTGCTGGTTCGGCCAGCGGGTTGACCCAGATGGTAGCAATCTGGTCGCCGACGTCTGTCGTTCCCGCAACTGGGTTCTGAGCCCAGACTCTGCCAGGGAGCGTCTCGCCGCCCGCATCGGGGTTCTGGATCACCCTGGTGAAGACACCTAGTCCTGCACTCGTCAGTGACTGTTTGGCTTCGCCTTCAAGTAGGCCAACGACATTCGGGACAGGGTCACGGCTGGGACCCACTGCTATCTCAACGGTGATGATCACGCCACCGGGCGCCAGGGATCCCGCCGCGGGAACCTGCATGAATATTGTCCCTGACTCGTAGTCAGTGGTGTCTCGCTCAACGACTGTGATGGTGAAGAACTCTTCTTCCATCTGCAGTCTGAGTTCTTCGTCGATGGTGCGACCGAACAAGTCCGGCACAACGATCTCATCGGGTGCGTTCGGCAGCGTTGTGGTAGTTGAACTGGTAGGCGGTGTGGGGAACTGTTCGAGGGGTAGATCGTCGTGCATCTCATCCATGATCTCTTTCCAGATCAACGCCGGGAACGTGCCGCCGGCAACCGGACGTCCCCCGAACTCAAAGCTCATCGGCACTTGCCCAACGGGATAGCCCACCCATACCGCTGCTGTGCGTTGAGCGGTGTAGCCGGCGAACGTAGCGTCGGCGTTGTTCTGGGATGTCCCAGTCTTACCTGCTGCGGTGCGACCGTTGTCCAGTCGAGCGCGGGTGCCGGTTCCGCCGGCGATGGTCCCGGTCAACACCCAGGAGATCTGATTGGCGACTGAAGCGCTCAGGACTGGCGCTGGTTTCGGAGCGGCCTCGTAGAGGAGCGTTCCGTCGGGGTTGGTGATCTGGGTGACGATGATTGGATCGACCCGTACCCCAGAACGTTTGAACGTGGAGAACACCGTGGACAATTCGACCATGTTTACGTTTTCTGTGCCGAGCACAGCAGCGCACAAAGGTGCGATTCTGCCAGTCCCGATGCCTAGCTTTTCGGCCATCTGGACGAAGCTGGGCGGACGGATGCGCTCGATCAACTGGGCGTAGACAGTGTTGATCGAGTTGCGGGTCGCCTCAATCAAAGTGATGCTCTCATCGCCGGCGCCGCCCTCCACTTCCCATGGTTCCCCGCAGACGGAGAAGTTGTCGATCTCGATTTCGCTGGGGGCCTCCCAAACGCTGGTTACTGGGATGCCGCCTTGAAGAGCTGCGGCGAGCCCGATCGGTTTCATGGCTGATCCGGCTTGGCGTCCCGATCCGGAGGCGAGGTTGAATTTTGCGTCGTCGCGGTCGCCGAAGAAGTCTCTCCCGCCGAACATGGCAAGGATCTGGCCGTCGTCGCTTGCGGTCGTTCCCATCACCACCGCGGCAGCGTCGGGATTTTCGTTGCCGTCCTCGCGAAAACGGGGGAGCGCTCGCTCGACTGCCGCGTCGGTTCTCGCTTGAAGTTCCAGGTCGATGGTGGCATGGATGGTCAGTCCGCCTTCGAAGAGGAGGCTGGCGCGCTCATCGCGGGTTTCGCCGAATTCTTCGTTGTCGAGGAACCACTGTTTAACGTCTTCGACGAAGTAAGCGGCCGGATACTTCTCTTCGAGGATTGGTACGTCATCGACTAGTTCAATCGGCTCCAAGCTTGCGAATTCATACTCGTCGAGCGTTATGTAGTCGTTGGTATACATGCGCAACAGCACGAGGTCGCGTCGTTCGCGGGCTTCATTCGGGTTCTGGTAGGGGTTGTAACGGCTCGGTGCCTGGATAAACGCAGCTAGCGTCGCTGCTTCTACGAGGCTGAGTTCGGTTACTTTGAGGCAATTGTCGCCTTGGATGCCTTGCAGCGCGCAGTTGGGGGCACCGAAGTATTGGCGAGCAGCGGCTTCGATGCCGTATGCACCGTTGCCGAAGTAGATCCAGTTGAGATAGCGCTCAAGGATGAACTCCTTGATGTAGTGCTGTTCGAAGCGCAGAGCCATGAACAGTTCTTCGATTTTGCGACTGCCCGTGTTGTCGCTGCGATCCAAGAAGACGTTGCCGACGTATTGTTGAGTGATGGTGGAGCCGCCCTGGCTGATCCCGCCGGCACTCACGTTGGATCGCGCCGCTCGCAGGATGGCTTTGAGGTCAATGCCGTTGTGATCCCAGAACCGCTCGTCCTCAATGGCGATTACCGCGTTTTGAACGATTTCTGGAATGTCGGCGATGGGAACGTCGGTGCGGTTCTGTTCTCCCCGCAGACTTGTGATGAGTTTGCCGTTGCGGTCAAGCACGACGGAAGACTGTGCTGTTTCGAGATCGTCGACCGAAAAGTCCGAACCGAACAAAGTGTCGAAGTCTTTGGTCTCAAAGCTGCATCCAGCTGTGAAGACGGCGATTGTTGCGAGCGCTGCCAGGTGGCGTCGAACGAGGCGTCGGAGGCGGCGCATGGCCCCCATTCTGCTCACAAACGACGCTCGATCCTCACCACGAATTTTTCTAAGCGAGCACAGCGAGCGAGAGCCTTCGAGTTGCAATACGTTGTTTGCCGCGCTGGTTCGCTTCGCTCCATTCCCTATTTGATCTCCTATCGTGGTTCCACATGACTGGAGCGGCTGTTTTTGACGATCTTGGCTTCCGCGGCTTGCTGCAGGATCACACCGACGAGGCTGCTTTACGGGAGTTGCTTGAACCAGGCCAGGTCTCCCTGTATCACGGCATCGACCCGACAGCTCCGAGCCTGCACCTCGGCAATCTCATCGGAGTGCTGGGCCTGCGTCGCTTCCAAGACGCCGGACACCGGCCAGTTGCCCTGGTAGGTGGCGCGACCGGGATGATCGGTGACCCGAGTGGCCGCTCCGGTGAACGGAATCTTCTTGACGAGGCTGAACTGGCCGCAAACGTGGCTGGGATCAGATCGCAGTTGGAGCGGTTGCTCGACTTCGACGGCACGAGCGGGGCTGAGTTGGTCAACAACCACGATTGGATGCGCGATGTCACTTTGCTCGAGTTCCTGCGTGACGCCGGAAAGCGCATCACCGTCAACCAGATGGTTGCGAAGGACTCGATCCGTTCAAGAATGACCAGCGATGTGGGCATCTCGTTCACGGAGTTCAGTTACATGCTGTTGCAGGCTTTCGATTTCTGGTGGCTGTATGAAAATCGTGGCTGCAGGTTGCAAATTGGCGGTTCCGATCAGTGGGGCAACATCACCGCCGGAATTGATCTGATCCGCAGACGCAGTGGCGTTCGTGCCCACGGCCTCACCTGGCCGCTCATGACCCGCAGCGACGGCAGCAAGTTTGGCAAGACTGCCGAAGGCGCCGTTTGGCTGGATCCTGAGATGACGATGCCTTACGAGTTTCATCAGTACTTCTTGCGAGTCACTGATGCTGACGTGGAACGCACGCTCATGCAGTTGACATTGCTCGGTGTTGGCGACATTTCAGAGATTATGCGAGAGCATGTGACCAGCCCCGAGCAGCGACTGGCACAACATGAGCTGGCGGACTCAGTTACTGGTCTTATCCATGGGTCCGAGGCGCTGCGTCGAGCCAAGCGAGCCGCGGCGGCGTTGTTTGGTGGGGGCGAGCTTGACCCCGAGGGTCTTGAGTCGCTGCGCGGGATCGTGCCGGAGACGCTGATAGCAGCCGACTCGGTTGGTCTTGATGAACCAGTCGTAGATCTGTTGGTGGCGACCGGCGTGTGCGCTTCGAAAGGCGACGCCCGCCGCACTATCAAACAGGGCGGGATCCGGGTTAACGGCCAACTGGTAACCACCAACTCTGAATCCGTTGAGGCGATCGGTGGCCGTTTTGCTTTAGTGCAACGTGGTAAAAAGCAACGATATTTGGCGGTATTCGACGCTTAGTCTGATCAAGCGCTGTTAGAACCTGGCCGATTACTCAAATATTCGGCTCGTTGGGTTGCCGCATCCAGGCTGTTTCGGTAGTTTAGGGACTCGCCTCTGTGGACGCTAGGTCTGACGAGCGTGTAGTGAGGCATCAACAGGCCGGTTCATCTGGTCAGCGTGCCTGGCACTCCGGTGTCGAGTGCTCCTTGAAAACGGAAGAGACGGACGCAAAGCGAGTGCGGGTGACGTTTTGGATTTCGCGATCTGAAACGGCATCTGTCAATTCAATGCCGGGGTTTTCAACGGCCCCGGTGAGCCAGTTCATTCAACTTCGGTTGGATGGACGAACCCATCCGGAAGCCATCTGGTGACCGGAGAGGAAAACTGGTCACTGCAAGCCAGCGGTGACCGGCTCTACGTAAAACGCTGGATGCCTTACGCGATCACTTCGGTGCGATCACCTAAGTGCGATCACCTTTAGTGATTAAGGCATCCGCAACCCGATCTAAAGACCGGTTTCGACCGGTTGAAAGATCTCGACGGAGAGTTTGATCCTGGCTCAGGACGAACGCTGGCGGCGTGCTTAACACATGCAAGTCGAACGAGATACCGGAGCTTGCTCCGGTGGAAAGTGGCGAACGGGTGAGTAACACGTGAGAAATCTGTCCTAGAGACCGGGACAACCATCGGAAACGATGGCTAATACCGGATACCCTCAGACGGCCGCATGGTCGAGTGAGGAAATGCTCAGGTGCTCTAGGAGGATCTCGCGGCCTATCAGCTAGTTGGTGGGGTAACGGCCTACCAAGGCATCGACGGGTAGCTGGTCTGAGAGGACGATCAGCCACACTGGGACTGAGACACGGCCCAGACTCCTACGGGAGGCAGCAGTGGGGAATATTGCGCAATGGGCGAAAGCCTGACGCAGCAACGCCGCGTGAGGGATGACGGCTTTCGGGTTGTAAACCTCTTTCAGTGATGACGAAAATGACGGTAGTCACAGAAGAAGCTCCGGCCAACTACGTGCCAGCAGCCGCGGTAACACGTAGGGAGCGAGCGTTGTCCGGATTTATTGGGCGTAAAGAGCTCGTAGGCGGTTTCGTAAGTCGGATGTGAAAACTCAGGGCTCAACCCTGAGACGCCATCTGATACTGCGATGACTAGAGTCCGGTAGAGGAGCATGGAATTCCTGGTGTAGCGGTGGAATGCGCAGATATCAGGAGGAACACCAACGGCGAAGGCAGTGCTCTGGGCCGGTACTGACGCTGAGGAGCGAAAGCATGGGGAGCAAACAGGATTAGATACCCTGGTAGTCCATGCCGTAAACGTTGGGCACTAGGTGTGGGGTCTTCTAACGGATTCCGTGCCGTAGCTAACGCATTAAGTGCCCCGCCTGGGGAGTACGGCCGCAAGGCTAAAACTCAAAGGAATTGACGGGGGCCCGCACAAGCGGCGGAGCATGTTGCTTAATTCGAGGCAACGCGAAGAACCTTACCTGGGTTTGACATGTACCGAAAAGCTATAGAGATATGGTGTCCTTCGGGGCGGTACACAGGTGGTGCATGGCTGTCGTCAGCTCGTGTCGTGAGATGTTGGGTTAAGTCCCGCAACGAGCGCAACCCTCGTCCTATGTTGCCAGCACGTAATGGTGGGGACTCGTAGGAGACTGCCGGGGTTAACTCGGAGGAAGGTGGGGATGACGTCAAGTCATCATGCCCCTTATATCCAGGGCTGCAAACATGCTACAATGGCCGGTACAGAGGGCTGCAAGACCGCGAGGTCGAGCGAATCCCACAAAGCCGGTCTCAGTTCGGATTGGAGTCTGCAACTCGACTCCATGAAGCTGGAGTCGCTAGTAATCCCGGATCAGCAACGCCGGGGTGAATACGTTCCCGGGCCTTGTACACACCGCCCGTCACACCACGAAAGTCGGCAACACCCGAAGTCAGTGGCCTAACCCTTAGGGGAGGGAGCTGCCGAAGGTGGGGTTGGCGATGGGGTGAAGTCGTAACAAGGTAGCCGTACCGGAAGGTGCGGCTGGATCACCTCCTTTCTAAGGAGCTCCTCTCGAAGAACTGGCTCATCTGAGCCAGCCACTCGAGTAGGTTCCCAGTTAGGCACTCGTTTAACACTGTCATCGCAACGAAGCTTTGCTTTATTGTTTGATAGCTAGTGTTCGTCTCTTCCGCTTTGAGGGAGCAGTCCATTGGTCTGCACCTTGCGACGCAATGCGCTATTCATTTGAGTTGGTACTCATTTGGGCCAGTCGCACCGTCGTGTAAACGCCTCTTGAGAATTGCATAGCGAGCACGAGCATCTTTTATAAGATGATCAAATGATCAATTCAATTTTTGAAATGTAGATAACCCAAGCTACGAAGAGCCAACGGTGAATGCCTTGGCACTGACTACCGATGAAGGTCGTGAGAGGCTGCGATAAGCCGCGGGAAGCTGCCGACTAAGCGTCGATCCGCGGATGACCGAATGGGGAAACCCAATACCCGTAATGGGGTATTACTTCCGTCTGAACACATAGGACGGATAGAGGGAACCGGGTGAACTGAAACATCTAAGTAACCCGAGGAAAAGAAAGCAACAGCGACTCCCTTAGTAGCGGCGAGCGAAACGGGATCAGCCTAAACCTGTGTGGTGGAAAGCCTGACGGCGTTGCCATATGGGGGTTGTGGGAACCGATAGGACTAGCGTCAGATGGTCCACGGAGTTACAAAGCAAGGATGTAGTGGAATGGTTCTGGAAAGGCCAGCCGCAGTGGGTAATAGCCCCGTACATGAAACGTCTCTTGCCTCCGATCGAGTCTCCCGAGTAGCGCCGGATCCGGGAAAGCCGGCGTGAATCTGCGAGGACCACCTCGCAAGGCTACGTATATGTCAGTGACCGATAGTGAACAAGTACCGTGAGGGAAAGGTGAAAAGAACCCCGGGAGGGGAGTGAAATAGTACCTGAAACCGTTGGTTTACAATCAGTCAAAGTGTAGTCATCGAGTGTTTACACTCAGTGGCCACGATGGCGTGCCTTTTGAAGAATGAGCCTACGAGTTACGGTGTGTGGCAAGGTTAACCCGCGAGGGGAAGCCGGAGCGAAAGCGAGTCTGAATAGGGCGTTCAGTCGCATGCTGTAGACCCGAAGCCGAGTGATCTAGCCATGGGCAGTGTGAAGCGGAGGTAAGACTCCGTGGAGGCGCGAACCCACTTCGGTTGAAAACGGAGGGGATGACCTGTGGTTAGGGGTGAAAGGCCAATCAAACTCGGTGATAGCTGGTTCTCCGCGAAATGCATTTAGGTGCAGCGTCGCACGTTCAGTCATGGAGGTAGAGCACTGGATGGGCTAGGGGCCCCACAAGGTTACCAACCCCAACCAAACTCCGAATGCCATGACTCCAGAGTGCGGCAGTGAGACCTCGGGGGATGAGCTTCGATGGTCGAAAGGGAAACAGCCCAGATCACCAGCTAAGGCCCCTAATTCTGTACTAAGTGGTAAACGATGTGGGATTGCACAAACAGCCAGGAGGTTGGCTTAGAAGCAGCCACCCTTTAAAGAGTGCGTAATAGCTCACTGGTCGAGTGGTCCTGCGCGGACAATGTAACGGGGCTCAAGTACAGAGCCGAAGCTGTGAATTCCTACCTAGTAGGAGTGGTAGCGGAGCGTCGATCTCGCGGTGAAGCGTCGGTGTGAACCGTCGTGGAGCGTGGTCGAGTGCGAATGTAGGTATGAGTAGCGAGAGAGGGGTGAGAAACCCCTCCGCCGGAAGTCCAAGGGTTCCTGGGTTAGGCTTATCCGCCCAGGGTTAGTCGGGTGCTAAGGCGAGGCCGAAAGGCGTAGTCGATGCACAACTGGTTAATATTCCAGTACCACCACATTATGCGCCCATGTCAAGGCGATTTTGGTGAGGGGATGCCTCAGGCCATTGTGGCTTGAGGACGAACCGGTCCAGGTCGTTGAGGCAAGCAATGCGGGGACGCAGGAAGGTAAGTGATCCCAGGCGATGGTAGTCCTGGGGTAAGCGTGTAGGGAGAGGTCCAGGTAAGTCCGGCCCTCATTAATCCTGAGACGCGACGCCGAGCCGAATCAGGCGAAGTCACCGATCCTATGCTGTCAAGAAAATCCGCTAGTTAGCACATGTGGTGCCCGTACCCCAAACCAACACAGGTGGACAGGTAGAGAATACCAAGGCGATTGGGAGAACTATGGTTAAGGAACTCGGCAAATTGCGTCCGTAACTTCGGGAGAAGGACGACCTTTAGATGGTGACGGGATTTACTCCCCGAGCCTGAAGAGGTGACACAAACCAGAGGGAAGCGACTGTTTACTAAAAACACAGCAGCGTGCGAAGCCGTAAGGCGCTGTATACGCTGTGACTCCTGCCCGGTGCTGGAAGGTTACGGGGAAGGGTTAGCCTTCGGGCGAAGCTCTGAACCTAAGCCCCAGTAAACGGCGGCCGTAACTATAACGGTCCTAAGGTAGCGAAATTCCTTGTCGGGTAAGTTCCGACCTGCACGAATGGAGTAACGACTTCCCTACTGTCTCAACCATAGGCCCAGCGAAATTGAAGTACGAGTAAAGATGCTCGTTAGCTGCAGAAGGACGGAAAGACCCCGTGGACCTTTACTACAGTTTGGTATTGGTTTTTGGTCTGAGTTGTGTAGGATAGGTGGGAGACTAGGAAGCATGGGCGCAAGCTCGTGTGGAGTCAATCTTGAAATACCACCCTTCTCATGCTGGAAATCTAACCTCGGCCCGTTATCCGGGTCAGGGACAGTGCCAGATGGGTAGTTTGACTGGGGCGGTCGCCTCCTAAATGGTAACGGAGGCGCTCAAAGGTTCCCTCAGACTGGTCGGCCATCAGTCGTTGAGTGCAATCGCACAAGGGAGCTTGACTGTGAGACTAACAAGTCGAGCAGGTACGAAAGTAGGAGATAGTGATCCGGCGGTTGCGTGTGGAAGCGCCGTCGCTCAACGGATAAAAGGTACCCCGGGGATAACAGGCTAATCTTCCCCAAGAGTCCATATCGACGGGAAGGTTTGGCACCTCGATGTCGGCTCATCGCATCCTGGGGCTGAAGCAGGTCCCAAGGGTTGGGCTGTTCGCCCATTAAAGCGGTACGCGAGCTGGGTTTAGAACGTCGTGAGACAGTTCGGTCCCTATCCTCTGCAGCCGGAAGAGATTTGAGGAAAGCTATCCCTAGTACGAGAGGACCGGGATGGACGTAGCTCTCGTGTGCCAGTTGTTCCGCCAGGAGCATGGCTGGTTGGCGACCTACGGGAGGGATAACCGCTGAAAGCATCTAAGCGGGAAGCCTTTTCCAAGATGAGATCTCTCACCGGGTTAACCGGGTAAGGCCCGTGGCAGAACACCACGTTGATAGGCCGGAAGTGTACGCACAGCAATGTGTTCAGCTGACCGGTACTAATCGGCCGAGGGCTTGGTTTCACATTTCAATTATTGATAGTTCGTGCTCGCTATGGAGTTCTGAAGAGGCAGGAGTTCACTGACTCCGCTTCGTTTTCTGCACAAGCAGAGGACTCAACAGTTTCGGTGGCGATAGCGACAGGGTCACACCCGTTCCCATTCCGAACACGGAAGTTAAGCCTGTCAGCGCCGATGGTACTTGGGTGGTTACGCCCTGGGAGAGTAGGACGCCGCCGGATTTCTTTATTTGATCGAGCCTCGCTGGCTAGCGAGGCTCGATCTCGTTTTAGACCCCTGTTGCTAGAGTCAACGGCTATGGGTTCTGCGGCATCTTCGTCAAAGCGGAACTTACCGAACGCCGAAGTCCTTCAACGCACCGCATCGGCTGCGGTTGGCCGTGCTCGGACACCGGCTGTGCGCGACCGCAAACCTCTTCGGCGCCGCGCGCAGCACTCAGAAGACCCCGCGGTGGTTCTGAAGCGAGCGGTGGGCGAACCCCGCGACCGTTGGCTGTTGAATCGCTTGAACAAAGCGGCACGAGCCTTTGAAGCCGAACGGTTCAGCGACGCGCGTAAACAACTCCAGCCGGTGGTTCGGGAAGCCCCCGAACTAGTAGATGCCCGAGAATTGATGGGGATCGTGCTCTATCGGCTGGAACAGTGGAAAGAAGCGATCGAACACTTGGAGAAATTCCGCGAGATGACTTCGTCGACCGAGCAACATCCAGTCCTAGCCGATTGCCATCGAGCGCTCGGTCGCTGGGCGGACGTAGAGGAGTTGTGGGTTGAGCTCGGACAGGAGTCGCCCCGCCCCGAGATAGTCACTGAAGGTCGCATCGTGCTCGCCGGCGCCAAAGCCGACCGAGATGACCTCAGAGGCGCTATTGCCACGCTTGAGGACCGGTGGAAACGTCCCAAACACCCTCGCCCCGATCAACTCCGTCGTGCCTATGCTCTAGCGGACCTGTACGACCGCGCCGGTAAGACCGCGCGGGCGCGCGAGTTGTTCAAGTGGGTGGCCCATCACGACTCCAGGCTCGCCGATGTAGCAGCCAGAGTCCGGGCATTGAGTTAGGGCATGCGCTGAACTTCGCAGTCCGGTCGATTCATCAATATCGAGGTCGCAGCATTAACCTGACTTCTGGTTCATCTCGCTACACTCGAAGTAGCTAAGGGGGCGTTTTGATCAACACTGAGGAGCTGTTGCCGGAGGTCCGCGAGGTCGAGCACATAATTGTTCGGTTCGCTGGCGATTCTGGCGACGGTATGCAGCTCGCGGGAGATCGCTTCACCTCAGCGAGCGCCTTGTTCGGCAACGACTTGGCCACCCTGCCGGAGTTTCCTGCCGAGATCCGCGCTCCCGCCGGCACGTTGGCGGGGGTTTCGGCTTTCCAGGTCCACATATCGGACCACGACATTACGACCCCGGGAGATGCGCCCAACGTTCTGGTCACGATGAACCCGGCTGCGATGATGGCTGAACTGCCGCGTTTGGAGTCAGGCGGCACGATTATTGTCAATACTGACGCCTTCAACGAGCGCAACCTTGCCAAAGCCGGCTACGAAGTGAATCCCCTCGAAGACGGCTCGCTGGACGGTTACTCGGTCATCACCGCACCGATGACAGATTTGACGAAACAAGTTTGCAAGGATCTCGGTGTTAGACCGCGTGATGCTGAGCGGTCCAAGAACTTCTTCGCGCTGGGCTTGGTGTCATGGCTCTTCAGCCGTCCTACCGATCCCTCGTTGCACTGGATACGAGAGAAATTCGTCGGCAGGGATGCAATAATCGCAGCGAACGAAGCGGCCTTCAAAGCCGGACATGCCTTTGGAGAGACCGCCGAACTTTCTGCGAGTCGGTTGGCGGTGCGTCCCGCTCGGTTCGAACCAGGTACTTACACCAACATCAACGGCAACACCGCGCTGTCGTGGGGCTTGGTGGCCGCCTCCCAAAAAGCTGGAATACCGATCTTTTTGGGCTCATACCCGATAACGCCAGCGAGCGACATCCTCCACGAACTAGCAAAACACAAGAACTTCGGGGTTCGCACGCTGCAAGCCGAAGACGAGATCGCCGCTATCGGCGCGGCACTTGGCGCCTCCTACGGGGGCCATTTGGGGGTCACCGCAACCAGCGGTCCTGGGTTGGCGTTGAAAGGCGAGACCTTGGGCCTGGCAGTAAGCCTCGAGTTGCCACTTGTGGTCATTGATATTCAACGAGGTGGTCCTTCCACGGGTCTGCCGACCAAGACCGAAGCGGCCGATCTGCTGATGGCCCATTACGGTCGCCATGGAGAAGCGCCGCTGCCGATCGTGTCGGCGAACTCGCCGTCGGATTGTTTTCGCGCCGCCTTCGAAGCGGTACGTATTGCGGTGCGATATCGCACACCGGTGATCTTGTTATCCGACGGCTACCTGGCCAACGGTACCGAGCCGTGGCGTTTACCCTCGGTAGAGGATCTTCCAGATCTCTCAGTTGACTTTGCGTCCTGCGCCAATGCACTCAACGAAGACGGCGAAGAGGTCTTCTGGCCATACGTCCGCAACGACGATTTGGCTCGTCCCTGGGCGATTCCGGGAACTGAAGGCTTGATGCATCGCATTGGCGGGATCGAGAAGGAAGATGGCACCGGCAACATCAGCTACGACCCAGAAAACCACGGACGGATGGTCGCCATTCGTGATGAGCGAATCAAAAAGGTGGCCGACTCCTACCCGCCCACCGTGGTCGAAGGCGATGCAGATGCCGATGTAGTCATAGTGAGTTGGGGTTCAACTTGGGGAGCGATCACAAGCGCCATGGGGCGCATGAGACGCGCCGGCGACAAGGTCGCTCGGGTGCATCTGACCAACATCTATCCGCTCCCTAAGGACCTCGGCGATATTCTCCGACAATACGACCATGTGATCGTTCCTGAGATGAATCTGGGCCAGCTCTCCAAGATCTTGAGAGCCGAATATCTTGTCGATGCCAAGTCCATTTGCAAGGTGGAGGGGCAACCGTTCACTGCGGCGGAACTCCATCAACAGTTTCAGGAGATGACCCAGTGACCGACGCCGCAGTCACCACCAAGAAAGACTGGACCAGCGACCAAGAAGTGCGCTGGTGTCCGGGATGTGGCGACTATTCGATCCTTACCGCCATGCAACTCCTTATGCCAGAGATCGGCACCCGTCGCGAAGACACCGTTTTTGTCTCCGGCATCGGTTGCGCGGCTCGCTTTCCGTACTACATGAATACCTACGGGTTGCATGCGATTCACGGGCGGTCTCCGGCGATCGCCACCGGGCTGGCGATGGCTCGACACGATCTTGATGTTTGGGTGGTCGGTGGTGATGGCGACATGTTGTCGATCGGAGGCAATCATCTGATCCACGCACTGCGTCGTAATGTCGATCTGACGATTCTTCTTTTTAACAACCAGATTTATGGACTCACCAAAGGGCAGTACTCACCGACTAGCGAAGTCGGCAAGGTAACCAAGTCAACGCCGATGGGTTCGCTCGACACGCCCTTCAATCCCATCTCGGTCGCGTTGGGAGCGGAGGCGTCGTTCGTCGCCCGTACCCACGACATGGATCGCGCGCACATGCAGGAGATCTTCCGTAGGGCTCATGACCACCGGGGCGCCGCAATCGTTGAGGTCTACCAGAATTGCAATGTCTTCAACGACGGTGCTTTCGCGGCTCTTACCAAAAAAGACGCCCGCGCCGAGATGTTGATTCCTCTAGAGCATGGCAAACCTGTTCGCTTTGGGCCAGAGGGCGAACGGGGTGTCGTGCTTGATGATGGAGTGGCTCGGATTGTGTCGGTTGCCGAAGTTGGTGTCGAAGCACTCCACGTCCACGACGAAACGGCAGCGGACCTGTCGGTGGCGTTCGCGCTCAGCCGTTTGGCCGACGACCGACAGAGTCCAACTCCTATCGGCGTTTACTGTGCTGTAGATCGGCTTGAGTATGGAGGCGGGATCGACTCTCAGATCGCCGCGGCACAAGCTGACCGCGGACCCGGTGATCTTGAGGCGTTGCTGCACAGTCTGCCGACCTGGGAAGTCAACTGACCGCCTGGGCAATTGATCTTGACGGTGTTGTTTGGCGAGGCCGACTCACTGTGCCGGGAGCGCCAGAAGCTGTGGCGCACCTCCGTGCCAACCATGAGCGGTTGGCTTTTGTCACCAACTCGGCCGCTCGTTCACCCGCCGAGGTGGCTGAGAAGTTGGCCGGACACGGGATTGCTGACGCCGCCGATTTGGTTGTCACCTCAGGGATGGCTGCTGCGTCGATGGTTCCCGCCGGGGTTCGGGCATACGTTATTGGCAGCGGTGGATTGCGCGCCGCGCTGCAAGCTCGTGATGTCGAACTGGTTGCCACAGGAGCGCCTGTCGATGTCGTAGTGGTCGGGATCAGTGCCGACTTTGACTACGAAGCATTGACGGGTGCAATGCGTGCGCTCAGAGCGGGTGCTCGTTTCATCGCCACCAATGACGATTCAACTTTTCCCGACGCAAACGGACTACTCCCGGGTAACGGAGCGATCGTCGCAGCGGTCGCGACGGCTGCCGGGGTTCAGCCTGAAATCGCGGGAAAGCCACATCAGGCCATGGCTCAATTGGTACGTGCCAAGCTGGGTTCTAGCGGAATTGTGGTGGGTGATCGTCCCGAGACTGACGGCATGTTTGCTCGGTCCTTGGGCTATCGCTTCGGGCTGGTTCTGAGCGGTGTCACGTCGCAAGCGGATTTACCGGTGAACCCCACGCCAGACGTCATCGCCAGCGACCTGGCTGCACTGCTGGCAAAGGTGCAGCAATGATTGTCTTGAAATGGGCAGGGTGGTGATGGTTCGGCGTCGTCTCGATACTGAGTTGGTAAGGCGGGGGCTAGCCGAAAGCCGTACCCGGGCTCAACAGGTCATTGCTGAACGTCGAGTCACGGTGAGCGGCGCGCTCGCAGAAAAGGCAGCGCGACAAGTTGATGCGAGCGAGCCGATAGAAGTTGCTGGTGACACCTCCCGTTTCGTGTCGCGCGGCGGCTACAAACTTGCTGCAGCGCTTGACCGATTCGAAGTGGATTGCAATGGTCGGCGAATAATCGACGCAGGTTCTTCGACTGGTGGGTTCACTGACTGTGTCCTCACTCGTGGCGCCGCGACCGTGGTGGCGATTGACGTCGGCAGGAATCAGCTACATGAGAGACTCCGTAGCGATGCGCGCGTTGTGGTGCATGAGCAGACCAATATTCGCCATGTTCAGCCCGGCGATGTTGGAGGGGCGGCGGATGTCGTCGTCGCGGACCTGTCCTTCATCTCGTTGCGTACGGTCGCTGAAGCGCTGGTTGGACTGGTGCGTTGTAGCGGTGATCTTGTGGTGTTGGTGAAGCCTCAGTTTGAGGCAGGAAAGGCTGAAGCCGACAAGGGGCGAGGGATTATTCGCGACCCTGTGATCTGGCGTCGGACACTTGGTGAGGCGTGTGAAGCGCTAATGGTCCACGGAGCGGCCATCATGGGTGCTATGGCTTCTCCGATTACGGGCGTCGACGGCAACGTTGAGTTTCTTCTCCACGCACGGCAGACACCTGATGCAGCAGAGTTATTAGAGGGATCCGCCCCTCGATCCGCCCCTGGAACCGCCCCTGGATCCGCCCCTCGATCCGGCGTTGGAACCGCCCCTGGATCCGCCCCTCGATCCGGCGTTGGCCGACGCGAGGCCGGCTTGCTTGACGCGGCGGTAGAGCAAGCCCTAGCCGAACACAGGCGGTTGTCGTGAGCGTTGTCGGGCTGATCGTTCACCTGGGGCGAGATCAGGCTGCCGTGCACGCCCGTGACCTGGCGCAATGGCTCATCGCCGAAGGCCACGAAGTGCGCGTGCCTCCCGATGACGCCGGCGATTTGGCTCTGGGTCCTCAAGTTGTTGCAGCGTCGCAGTTCTGCGAGGGCCTTGACTTGGTAGTGACTTTGGGCGGCGACGGTTCGATCTTGCGCGCCGTGGAGTTGTTAGCAGGCGATGAGATCCCAATCCTGGGCGTGAACCATGGCAGGCTCGGGTACTTGACCGAGGTCGCTCCCGACGAAGCTCAAAGCGCGATTGCCAGAGCACTCCACGGCCGCTACGACATCGAAGAACGGATGTTGGTGCGAACGGAGTTGACGGTCGCGGGCAAGACAAGCACGCATTTGGCCCTGAACGAGGCGGTGATTGAACGAACGTCGGAAGCCAACACGGTTCGGCTCGCGGTGTCTATCGACGGTGAGTTCTTCACAACCTACGCGGCCGATGGCCTCATCGTTGCTAGCCCGACGGGTTCCACGGCGTATGCCTTTTCAGCGAGAGGTCCAATTATCGACGCAACCCACCGAGCGCTTCTGCTCACGCCGGTAGCTCCGCACATGCCTTTTGACCGCGCCTTGGTTCTTCCCCCTGCGACCCGGTTGCGCCTGTCCATCGACGGGCACCGCCCGGCAGCGGTGTCAGTGGATGGTCGCAGGCTGATGGTTATCGGAGATGGTGACGCGATCGAGTGCACCGCGGCAGATCAAACGGTTCATCTCGTCACGTTCGGGCCTCGGCGATTCCAGCGGGTACTCAAAGCAAAATTCGGTCTCAATGACCGTTAGAGCAACATTTTGAAATCTATTGCTGATATGAATACCCGTATCCTAGGCGGCCAAGGTCGAGAAGGCGAACAAGGCGGAGAGCAGTTGTGTTGATCGAATTGGTGGTACGAAACCTTGGCGTTATCGACGAAGTGACGCTGCTTTTGGGCCCCGGAATGACAGCGGTCACAGGTGAGACCGGCGCGGGTAAGACTCTTATCGTCAGTGCGATCGATCTGTTGACCGGGGGCAGAGCAGACGCATCGCTGGTGCGGCCCGGTGCCACCGAAGCAGAGATTGAGGGCCGATTCGTTGATGGCGACAAGGAACTTGTCGTACGACGCGTTATTCCTCGCGACGGCCGCTCCCGCGTCTATATCGATGGTCGTCTCGCAACGGTGAGTGCCTTGGCTGACCACGGCGTCGATTTCGTTGATCTTCACGGACAACACTCGCATCAGTCTCTGTTGAAAGGCCCTGTACAACGAGCCGCGCTTGATCGTTTCGGAGGTATCGACAGCACCTGTATGGCGTCTCTGCTCGACGACATGCGAGCCACTGATGCCGCGCTGGCTGAGTTGGGCGGCGATGAAAGAGATCGTGCACGAGAGATTGATCTGCTCACGTATCAGCTCAACGAGATCGAAGCGGCCAGCATTGTGGACGCAAATGAAGATGTTCGTCTTGACCAAGAAGAAGACCTCTTGGCCGCGGCCAGTGCTCACCGCTCCGCCGCCGCGAAAGCAAGCGGCTTGCTTGACTCAGACTCAGCGGCGCTCGAGGCGATCTCCGCAGCGCTTGTGGAAGTACAGGGTCGTGGACCATTTGCCGATCTCGAAGAACGTCTCCGTTCGGTTGTCGCAGAACTCACCGACATCGCCGGCGAGGCGCGTGATCGCGTCGAGACAATCCAAGACGACCCCGAACAGCTTGGGATCCTGAGGCAACGTCGGGCCCTGCTGCGCGAGTTACGACGCAAGTACGGCGCCGATCTGGCCGAGGTGAGCAGCTACGGCCGTATTGTTGCTCAACGCTTGGAGGAGCTTCGGGGACACGATGAGCGTGCCGCGGCGCTTGATCAGAGGCGTGCTGTTCTGGCCGAAGAACTGGGGTCAGAGCAGTCGAAGGTGTTGAACTCCCGGCGTGCTGCAGCGCCTGAATTAGCAGCCTCCGTAGAAGAGAATCTCGCCGGTTTGGCGATGTCTGACGCCAAGCTGGAGGTGAGAGTCAGCGGGCCGGCCGGCGATGATGTTTCGTTGTGGCTAGCGGCCAACCCTGGCCATGATCTGCTGCCCTTGGCCAAAGTGGCTTCCGGTGGTGAATTGGCCCGTGCCATGTTGGCGTTGCGGATGGTCCTAACGGTCGGACCGCCAACCTTGGTGTTCGACGAGGTTGATGCGGGCATTGGTGGCCAAGCGGCAAATACGGTCGCGGAGTCTCTCGCTTCTTTGGCGAGCGATCATCAGGTGTTGGTAGTGACCCACTTGGCACAGATTGCCGCAGTTGCCGATCAGCATCTTTCTGTGAGCAAAACCGAAGTTGAGGGCTCAACGGTTAGTGTCGCCCAACTCCTCGACCACGAATCACGGATTGTTGAGTTGAGCCGGATGCTCTCGGGTTCTCCGGATTCCGAAGCGGCTCATAGTCACGCAGTCGAACTCCTGCATGGTCACAGCCGCTGATGCCACCGGCGGCTCCGGCTACGCCCGGCGAAAGCACAGCCGCTGATGCCACCGGCGGCTCCGGCTACGCCCGGCGAAAGCACAGCCGCTGATGCCACCGGCGGCTCCGGCTACGCCCGGCGAAAGCACAGCCGCTGATGCCACCGGCGGCTCCGGCTACGCCCGGCGAAAGCACAGCCGCTGATGCCACCGGCGGCTCCGGCTACGCCCGGCGAAAGCACTGGATGCGCGCCTTTGAGTCTGAATTTGGATAGGTTGAGTTCCCGATGACGAAGCACATCTTCGTAACGGGAGGAGTGGTCAGTGGGCTCGGCAAGGGACTCACCGGAAGCTCCCTCGGTCGCCTTTTGAAGGCCAGAGGTCTCCGGGTGACCATGCAGAAGCTGGACCCGTACCTCAATATCGATCCCGGGACGATGAATCCTTTCGAGCATGGAGAGGTGTTTGTTACCGACGATGGGGGAGAGACTGATCTAGATCTCGGGCACTATGAGCGATTCATTGACGAAAACCTCACCCAGGATTCCAATTCCACCACTGGATCGATTTATTCGTCGGTGATTGCCGCGGAACGACGTGGCGACTATCTGGGACGCACGGTCCAGGTAATTCCCCACATCACCGACGAGATCAAGAGGAGGATCACCCGTCTCGTATCTGATGAAGTGGATGTGGTGATCACAGAGGTCGGCGGCACCGTCGGCGACATTGAGATCCTCCCGTTTCTTGAAGCGGTCCGGCAGTTTCGTCTCGATGTGGGCCGCGAAAATGTGCTCTACGTGCACGTCACCCTGGTTCCTTTCATCGGCCCGTCAGCGGAGCAGAAGACCAAGCCCACGCAGCATTCGGTGACCGAACTTCGGAGCCGCGGGATACAGCCCGATGCAATTGTGTGCCGCTCTGACGACCCGATCAGCGTTGATCTGCGGCGCAAGATCTCGAACTTGTGCGATGTTCCTCTAGAGGGTGTTGTCAACGCGGCCGATGCGTCGAGTCTCTATGAGATTCCCATTGTGCTTCACAACGAGGGGCTCGACACCCATGTCTGCAAGATCCTCGGTCTTTCTGACCACATCTTGGATCTAGAACCCTGGAGTCAGCTTGTCGCTCGGGTGCAAGCGGCGACAACGCCGGTTCGTATCGGCGTTGTCGGGAAGTACGTCAGCCTGCCCGACGCTTACCTGTCGGTTGTCGAAGCACTCAACCACGCAGGGATCCATCACGGCGCCGAAATCGATCTTGAGTGGGTGCAAGCCGAAGAAGCGGAGGGGTTGTTGGCGGCTGGCCGACTGAGAGACCTTGATGGCATCGTTATCCCAGGCGGGTTTGGCGAACGGGGTATCGAAGGCAAGATTGCTGCCGCTGGATACGCCCGCGAGCACGACGTGCCGTGTCTCGGCCTGTGTCTCGGGATGCAGGTGATGACCATCGAATACGCTCGCAACGCGCTCAACCTTGCTCGCGCCAACTCCACTGAGTTCGATTCACGCACGCGTCATCCAGTAATCGACCTTATGGATAGCCAGCGTGACGTGACCGACATGGGAGGCACGATGCGCCTAGGTGCCTACGTGGCCCAGCTCAAGGGTGGTTCAAGGGTTGCTGCGGCCTACGGCGAAGAAGTGGTGTCAGAGCGGCATCGGCATCGCTACGAGTTCAACCCCAAGTACCGCAAGCGCTTTGAGCAGAGCGATCTGACGCTGAGCGGTGAGTCCCCTGATGGCCGGCTCGTCGAGTTCGTCGAATTGGAGAATCACCCGTTTTGGATTGGCACCCAAGCCCATCCAGAGTTCAAGAGTCGCCCGGATCGTCCTGCGCCGCTGTTTCGCACGTTTGTCGCTGCGGCTCTGGAGCGTGCCGCGGGTCGCAATCCGCAGTTGCCCGATGTCGACGCCGACCTAGCTGCGACTGAGACGTCGTGACCGATCCGGGGCCACGGTCCCCATCGGGATTTCGTAGTTTGAGCGAGCGGATCATCTATGAGGGCATTGTCTTCAAGGTCGTTTCTGGAGAGTTCGAAACTCCCGACGGCCAGGTAGTACAGCGCGATATTGTCCGTCATATGGGTGCGGTATCGGTCGTGCCTGTGGTTGGCGACGAGGTGATCTTGGTACGCCAGTATCGAGCCGCTGCCGACAAAGAGATGTTGGAGCTTCCGGCGGGGAAACGGGACATTGTTGGTGAGTCTCCAGAAACGACCGCCAAGCGAGAGTTGATCGAGGAAATCGGATACTCGGCCCGCTCGTTGGTGCAGTTGGCCACCTTCTACAACTCGGTTGGTTTCTCCGACGAATACTCATACGTCTATTTGGCTACCAAGCTTGAGAAGGCATCAATCAATCGGCAGGGTCCTGAGGAACAGCACATGACCATTGAGCGTTTGGCGCTCGACGGAGTCGCTGCCGCTATCGCTTCGGGACAAATCGAGGATGCCAAGACGGTGATCGGCCTGCTGATGGCGCTGCGCTATTTGGGCCGGTGACTAATGGCCTCGCCAAGCATCACCGGGCGAAACGGCACACCCGCTGCGCCGTCGGTGGTTCTTGACGAAAGTGCTGAGGATTTTCTTACTTGGCTGGTGATAGAGAAGGGCCGGGCCTCAAACACCCTTGAGTCGTATCGCCGCGACCTGCTTCGCTACCAAGATCACCTCGGTCGTCGAGGTGTGGACATGCTCACAGTCAGCAGCGACGACGTTGTGGCCTTCGTTCATGTGTTGCAGGGGTCGGGGCTGGCGGCTGCTTCGGTGACCCGAACCCTGGTCGCGGTAAGAGGTTTGCACCGGTTCTTGGTTGCCGAGGAAAGGCGGCTCGATGATCCTGCGGTAGATGTGGAGGTACCTCCGGTACCTCGAGGGTTGCCCAAGGCTCTGACTGTTGCCGAAGTCGCTTCGGTAATCGATGCTGTTGAGGGAGACGATCGTGTGGCGCGACGCGATCGTGCGATCCTTGAGACGCTCTATGGCACGGGAGCGCGAGTCTCGGAGTTGGTGGGTCTGTCTTTCGCCGACGTTGATCTGCACGATGGACTCATCCGCTTGTTGGGCAAAGGAAGCAGAGAACGCATCGTGCCGGTGGGACGACACGCCGCGCTGGCGCTGCAGCAGTGGTTTGAACCCCAGGGTCGTCCGGCGATGGAACCAAAGCGTTGGACTCGCCGTAGCGATGCCGATGCAGTATTTCTCAATCAAAGGGGCTCTCGGCTTTCTCGGCAGGGCGCCTGGGGGGTTGTGCGCCGTTACGGAACCGAGGTGGGTCTTGGTGCCAGACTCTCTCCCCATGTGTTGCGCCACTCATGTGCCACGCACATGTTGGATCACGGCGCGGACATCCGAACCGTCCAGGAGTTGCTCGGGCATGCATCGATCTCCACGACTCAGGTGTATACGAAGGTCTCTATTGAGCGTTTGATGAAGGTGTATCGCGCGGCTCACCCACGGGCCACCGGTGTTGGCTGATGGGCGAGTGATGCGTGAAATGTGGCACTTGATTCGCCGCTTCTTTGCGGCATTGCCCAACCGGGGCCCTCACGAAACTGACCGCATCTGGGTTGAGTCGGTGTTGTCTGCGGCGGAGTACGCGCTGTGGGCGCGCCAGTACCCGCCCGACCGTCGGCATAGCGCGTCTATAGCTCGTCGAGTTGAGCGGGAGCTTGCCGGCGAATCAGCGCTAGACGACGACACAAGATGGGTAATCGCCGCGGCGCTGTTGCATGACATCGGCAAGATCGAGGCCGGCCTTGGTACCTGGGGCCGTGTGTTTGCCACCGTCGCCGCCAAGATCGTCAGGTCTAGCCGTACCCGTCAGTGGATTCACCACGATGGCTGTCGCGCCAGGGTCAGCAGCTATCTGAGCCATCCCGAAATCGGCGCGGAATTGTTGCGTGGCGCGCAAAGCGATCCCCGCACCATCGCTTGGGCCGCCGAGCATCACCAACAACCCGACAGGTGGACGATCCCCGCCGAGTTCGCCGAAGTGCTTCACGAATTCGACAACGACTGAGTCGTCGACTCGGGGATTGCTGGTGCGCTGTCAAGAGTCGGGAAGGAACCCGATGTTGGATTTGGCGCGGGCCAGTGTCTTGCCGGCGATCGCGCGGGCCTTGTCGGCACCGGTTCGCAGAAGTCGTTTGGTTTCTGCTGGGTCAGCTTCGAGTTCGGCGAAACGGGCCTGCAGCGGAGCGAGCAGAGCCACGACCGCTTCGGCGGTATCTGCTTTGAGAGGCCCGTACTGCTGGTACTCGCCGGCTATTGCTTCGGGGTCGCTGTCGGTAGCGGCGCCGAGAATTGAGAGCAGGTTGCTGACTCCAGGTTTGTGTTTGACATCGAAGCGAACGTCACCGTCATTGTCGGTGACCGCGCTGCGGATCTTTTTTTGAATCTGCGCAGGTTCATCGAGCAGGTCGATAGTTCCCTTCGGCGAGTCAAGCGATTTCGACATCTTGTCGTTGGGTCGTTGGAGATCCATGACCCGTGCCCCTGCGCTGGGAATGACTGCGGTGGGCAGAACGAAGGTCTCGCCGTAGCGGTAGTTGAATCGCTCGGCGATATCTCGGGTGAGTTCAATGTGTTGACGTTGGTCGGCACCTACCGGCACGTCGTTTGTGTCGTAGAGCAGGATGTCGGCCGCTTGTAACGCCGGATACGTGAACAAACCCGCAGAGATGAATTCTTGTCGGTCGGATTTGTCCTTGAATTGTGCCATTCGGGAGAGTTCACCGAAAGAGGTGGTGCACTCGAGCAACCAGGAACATTCGGTGTGTTCGCGCACATGGCTCTGCACAAACAAGGTGCATACCCCGGGGTCCAGCCCGGCTGCTATCAACATCTGGGCGAGCCGCAACGACTCGGTGCCGAGCGCACCAGGTTCTTGGCGGATGGTGATTGAGTGAAGGTCGACTATGCAGAAGAAGGCGTCGGTGTCGTGTTGCATCTTGGACCAGTTGCGAACCGCGCCGAGGTAGTTGCCGAGATGGAGCTGGCCCGTGGGCTGAATGCCGGACAAAACGCGTCTCATGTGAGCGCAGGCTACGCGCCCGAGGCCTGTTCGCCATGGCAACCGTCGGTATAAACCGCTTATCCGCTAGGCGGTCTTCTAAGATCAGCTTGATGCCGTATGAGGTCCACACTCCCATTTTTGAAGGACCGTTCGACTTGTTGCTCCATCTGATCGTGAAGCAACAAGTCGAACTGTACGACATCAACCTGAGCGAAATTGTTGATGCATATTTGCAACAGATCGAATCTATGGAGCAACTCGACCTTGAGGTGGCGACGGAGTTTCTGTTGATCGCGGCGACGCTCGTGGAGTTGAAGACCCGTCGCTTGCTCCCCGAAGACTCAGAGATCGACCTCGATGATGAATTCAGCCTCTGGGAGGAGCGCGATCTGCTGCTGGCGCGACTAGTCGAGTGCAAGGTATTCAAGGACGCGGCGCTTGTGTTGCGCCGACTCTCGGCTGAGGCCGCTAGGTCTTATCCGCGCCGTGTCGGTCCGGTCGAGGATCATTTCATCGGTCTGGCTCCGGACCTGTTGCGCAATACCACCCTTGAAGATCTGAGAGCCGCCTATGGGAGAGCCACCGCGCCCTCCCCCGTGGTGCGAGTCGACCTGTCCCATATCAGCCCAATAAAAATCACCGTTGCGAAAGTGGTGGGGGACCTCGTTGAAGAACTACCGCAGCTTGGTCGCATGACCTTTCGTCAACTCACCTCTGAACTAGTTGATCGCATTGAGATTGTCGTCTACTTCTTGGCGGTGTTGGAATTGTTCAAACGGGGCTTCGTTGAACTCGAACAACCAGAGACCTTCGGTGATATCGCGGTTGTTTGGAAAGGCGGCGCGCCTGAGTTCGTTGGGGTAATCGGCGTTGATGACTACGAAGGTTGAACCCTCGGAAGGTCGAAATGGTCCCAGAACACATCCCTGGAGCAGTTGAAGCGATCCTGCTGGTGGCAGAAGATCCGCTGCCACCCGAGTTGCTGGCGCAATTGGTGGGGTCCACACCATTCGAGATCGAAGAACTGTGCGACGATCTGGCCAAGCAGTACGAGGCCGAAGGCCGCGGTTTCGTCCTCAAGCGGGTAGCGGGGGGATACCGCTATCAGACTGCTGCTGATCAAACTCCCTATGTCGAGCGCTATGTGCTTGAAGGTCAATCGTCTCGCTTGTCGGCGGCTGCGCTCGAAACTCTTGCCGTTGTTGCATACAAGCAGCCGGTGTCTCGCAATCAGATCGCGGCGATCCGCGGCGTCAACGTCGACGGCGTGGTGCGCACCCTTCAAGTTCGGGGCTATATCGACGAGGTTGCCCGTGATCCGGGGCCAGGTCAGGCAGTTCTCTATGGGACGACCCCTGCATTCCTCGAACGGCTGGGCCTCGACTCGGTAAGCGAGCTACTTCCACTGGGGGATTTCTTTCCGACTGCGGAAGTCGTTGAGGCCCTTGAGCGGGGTCTTCATGTGGTGCCGGAGGACGAACAGTTTGACGACGACGAGAACCATGACGAGGGCTATGGCGAGAACGACGACGAGAACCATGACGAGGGCTATGGCGAGAACGACGACGAGAACCATGACGAGGGCTATGGCGAGAACGACGACGAGAACCATGACGAGGGCTATGGCGCTGCGCCGACTGGAGCAAGCGGCACCGAAACCACATGATGGCGATCACATGATCCAAGGCGGTGAGCGGCTTCAGAAGGTCTTGGCCCGTCATGGGTTCGGCAGCCGACGGGTATGCGAAGAGCTGATCGCTTTGGGTCGTGTCACCGTAGACGGTGACGTTGCCGTCCTCGGCCGCCGAGTAGATGTGGCTTGCGACAAGGTTGCTGTTGACGGTGTCGTTGTCGGCGTGCGCCCCGGCCTCGTGCATTATCTGTTGAACAAACCCAAAGGAGTCATTAGCACCGCTGAGGACACGCACGGCCGTCGGACCGTGATCGATTTGGTTCCTTCAGAACCGCGGGTTTTCCCGGTTGGTCGTCTTGATGCCGATACTGAAGGTCTGTTGTTGCTCACCAACGACGGGGAGATGACCCACCGGCTGACTCATCCGTCCTACGGCGTAGAGAAGGAGTACCTCGCTCAACTTGACCGAAACCCCAGCCGCTCAGCTATTCGCCGTCTGCGTGAAGGTGTCTCCCTCGACGATGGACCCACTGCGCCTGCTCGGGTCAACGTCGTTGAAGCCAACCTGGTCAAGATCATCATTCACGAGGGACGGAACCGGCAGGTTCGGCGAATGTGCGAGGCGGTTGGCTTCCCGGTGGTTCGACTGGTCCGCACTCGAATCGGACCCTTGGTGGATCGATCCCTCGCCCCGGGCGAGTGGCGGGAGTTGTCTACGGTTGAGGTGAGACGCCTGGAAGTGGCGGTCGGCAGCGCTGGTGCATAGTCGGTGAGTGCTTGTTTGGGGCGAGGGCTGGTTTGCTACTAGGGCATATTCGTTACTAAATCACAAACGCTACGGGTAGCATCGCGGTCCGTGAACGGGGCGCGGACCGCGATGGTTGTTGGTGTGGGGTTGATGGGGGGCTCAATAGCCCTGGCTTTGCGTCGTTTGGGTTGGTATGTCGTCGGTGTTGACAATGATGAGACCAGCGCTAGCGAGGCATTGGCTGCTGGGGTGGTTGATGAAATGGGCGAGATGGGGCCGTGTGCTCTCGCCGTTATCGCCACACCGGTCGATACCATCCCAGAGCTGGCCCAGGCCGCCCTTGACGCTGGTGCCGCGGTCGTCACAGATGTGGGCAGCGTGAAAGCGCCAATAGCCGCAGCGGTGACTGATGGGCGTTTCGTTGCGGGCCACCCGATAGCGGGCAGCGAGCAAGATGGCGTGTTCGGGGCCTCGGCCGACATGTTCAGCGGTGCCGCCTGGGTGTTGTGCCCCACCGCGGATACCGACGACGCGGCGTTTTCGCAAGTCAAAGAGATCGTTACCGCTACGGGTGCGCAGGTGATGGTGGTTTCCCCGGAACGGCATGACGGACTCGTTGCAGTGGTTTCGCATGTGCCACACCTGACCGCGGCAACGCTGATGCGTGTCGCGGTTGGACATACCGACCAGCACCGCGCGCTGCTTCGTTTTGCCGCTGGCGGATTCCGTGACATGACCCGCATAGCTGCAGGGCAACCTACGATTTGGCCGGCAATTTGTGCGCAGAACTCCAATGCCATAGTCGGCGTGCTTGATGATCTGATTTCGGAGCTGGCCTCGCTGCGTGAGATCGTGGCTGATGGCGACGAGTTGCAGTTGCTCGCCCATCTCGAAGGCGCACGAGTTGCCCGTCGGAATTTGCCGACGACAGCGCCCGACGCTGAGGCCTTGTCGGAGATGCGAGTGCCGGTGTTGGACCGCCCCGGCGAGTTGGCTGCTATTGCCGTGCTGGCCACCGAACTCGATGTCAACATTTACGATCTGGAGATTGCCCATTCGCCCGAAGGTCCACGCGGTGTTGTGGTGTTGTTGGTTGAGTCCGAAACGGCCCAGAGATTGCAAATCGCTTTGAGCGAGCAGGGTTACCGTCCGTCGATACAACCGTTGGGTTGATGCGATGCTGGAAGCTGTGCCTGCTGATCCTGAATCCAGCGAATCACTCGCTATTGAGCCGCTTGCCAGTCCGCCCGATACGACAGTGGTGCTACCGGGATCGAAGAGCATCACCAATCGCGCTTTGGTGACTGCGGCGTTGGCCAACGGTGTGACGCGGCTTTCCTCGGCGCTGTTTGCTGACGACACCCTGGCAATGATCGACGGCCTCGGCGCCCTTGGTGTCAGCTGTGTACCCAACAGTGCCGACGGCTCGATAACAGTCGAGGGTTGCGGCGCTGAGTTCAAAGAGTCGGGTGAAGCACTTGTGAATGCTCGTCGTTCTGGCACTACGAGTCGTTTCCTGATGCCCGTGGCCGCTTTGAGAAACGCGTCGACCGTGATTGACGGTGACCGCCAACTTCGGGGCCGGCCGATGGATCACCAAATCGACGCTTTACGTGAATTGGCTGTGTCAGTGGAGGAACTAGGGCGGCGGGGTCGTTTACCGGTGCGCGTCCGGGGGCCGATCAGCGGCCGGGAATGCAGTATCGAAGGCCATGCCAGCAGCCAGTTTGCGTCCGGTCTGCTGCTCGCTGGTGGTGTGGCAGGTTTGTCGGTCAAGCTCGCGGCTGACCCGGTGAGTTGGCCGTACCTGGAGATGACTATCGCGGTCATGCGTGCCTTCGGCGCGCAAGTGGGCATAGCTGAACCGGACAGTTCCAGCGACGGACGAGTGTTGACTGTTGGCGGAAATTATGAGAGTCCCGGTACCTACAGAATCGAACCAGACGCCAGCACGGCATCGTACTTTCTGGCTGCCGCTGCCATTACCGGTGGCCATGTGCGAATTGAGGGACTTGGGCGCTCATCAATACAAGGTGATGTGGCCTTTGCCAATGTTCTCTCGGAGATGGGAGCAGAAGTTGAGGTTGGCGACGACAGCCTTGAAGTCTTTGGCGGGGAGTTACGGGGTGTCGATATCGACCTTCGGGATATCTCCGATACGGCCCCGACTCTTGCGGTTGTCGCCGCCTTCGCATCCGGCATTACCAACGTGTCGGGAATCGGGTTTGTGCGACACAAGGAGAGTGATCGTGTGGCTGGGGTAGTCACTGAACTGAATCGCTGCGGGGTCGACGCAGCAGAGACCGACGACGGGTTTGTGGTGCGGCCTTCGGGCCCTCCGGAAGCAGCTGCATTTGAGACATACCAAGACCATCGGATGGCCATGGCCTTCGCGTTGATCGGATTGGTTGTCCAAGGAGTCTCGGTTCGTGATCCGGGCTGCGTGGCAAAGACCTTTCCCGGTTACTTCGGCGCGTTGGAACAGCTTCGATGATTGCTCGGGATGCTTCTTCTATGGTTCTGCTATGAGAGTGATCGCCATTGACGGACCGGCAGGGTCGGGAAAATCCACTGTGGCCCGTGCGGTTGCTGATCGGCTTGGTCTTCCGTATCTCGATACCGGCGCGATGTACCGATCAGTGGCGTTCACGGTCTTGCGCGCTGCTGGGGATCCTGACGATCTTGAGTTCGCGGCCAATGCCGCTCGTTCGATGGAACTTGATCTCAGCGACAGTCAGGTGGTGGTGAACGGAGTCGACGCGACCTTGCAGATTCGCGGCCCAGAGGTCACTCGCGCGGTGAGTGCAGTTGCCGCTAATCCGCAGGTGCGCCGCGAGATGGTTTCTCGGCAGCGCGAATGGATCGAGCGCCGAGGTGGTGGCGTGCTTGAGGGGCGCGACATCGGCACGGTTGTCTTTCCTGATGCCGAATTGAAGGTGTACCTCACTGCTGACGAGGAAGTGAGGGCCCAGCGCCGCGCCAAAGAGGTAACAGATCTCGACTACCAGACGGTCGCTGCCGACCTGACGAGACGCGACACCGTGGACTCCACCAGAGATGTCGCGCCTTTGACCGAAGCCCAAGACGCGATCATTATTGACACCACGAGGCTGACGGTCGAAGAGGTGGTAACCCAGATTGTGGAATTGTTGCCTGACAGCGACGCAAAGAGGTGACCAAGCAAGCGATGAGCGGGGCAGCGACCTACGGTTCCCAACGCGGCGATACTTTCGCCCGTAGTCGCCAGTCGTGGCCTGGTCGCCTCGTCTATCGCTGCTTCTGGGTGGTTGTTTATGTTCCGATCAAGCTTCTGTTCCGCCTGAGGGTCGAAGGCAGAGAGAACTTGCCCGACGGCCCGTTCGTCTTTTCTGCTGTTCATCGTTCTTTCGTTGACACTCCGATTGTTGGAGTCATTACCGGTAAGCGCCTGCGGTTCATGGGTAAGGAAAGTCTCTGGGATTCAAAGCTGCTCGGAACATTTCTGACGGTGATGGGCGGATTTCCAATAGAGCGGAGATCCGCGGATCGCACTGCGCTTCGGGCTGCGGGAGACGTGTTGGCCCTGGGTGAACCGCTGGTGATGTTCCCCGAAGGCACTCGTCAACATGGACCTCGACTCGACCGCAAGTTGGTGCTGGACGGGCCCGCTTTCGTGGCCGCTCGTGCCGGTGTGCCGATTGTGCCGGTTGGACTCGGGGGAACACCGAGTGCTCTTCCAGTGGGCGCCAAGATCCCCCGATTCGCCAAGGTGGTCGCAATCATCGGCGAGCCGATCCCACCGCCGGCCAAGGTGGACGGAAAGGTCCCTCGCCGCGCGGTGCGCGAACTCACCGAAGTCCTGTATCGCGAACTAGATGACCTTTTTGTAGAAGCCCGCGTGGCCGCCGGAGACGAACCGCCCCCAGCGGACTAGCCGTCCATTCCCGTGTCTACGCCATGGGTGAGCTTCACAAAATGACCACCCATCAACGTAGGCGGACGAGAAAGACGAAACGCAGCCCTCGACGAAACGGAGCGAAGAAGCTCTTGAATTCGCCTCGGATAGCGCTCGGCGATCCGCGATTGCTTCGTCATGACTTCCCGCCATCTTCCACAGTTCGTCGCCAAGTTTCGTATGGCGAGTTGCGAATACGATTTCAACCGGGCACTTCTCCCGGGCAACGGCGCTAACTCTCGCGAGACTGCCCTTCTGGGCAAGCACCGGTAGAGTTGGCGGACAGTTGGATTCTGTCCCTTCATCACAGGGCGTTGCAAACACGCTCAGATGCGACGAGCGTAGGAGAGTTGTGAACGAGAGCCCTGAACAGCACTCTCAGCTAAAGGGTCTTGTCCTTGATGCCTTTGCTATTGCCGCAAAGGACCGTCAGACCGAGTGGCATCGTATGAGAGGCAGTGTGCTAAAGAACCGACTGTTGGACCTGACCAACCGACGATTCGATGAGGCGGACTATGGTGCAGACCGATTCGGCACTCTCGTCGAACTGCTTGACGGGTTGCTCGTTATTGACCACTCCGCCAAGCCGTTTATCGTCGAGTTGTGCGAGCCGTATCGCTCAGAGATCGACTCGGCGGAACAGGCACACCAGTCGCTTTCGAAAGGAACCATCAGATCGGACCTTTGGAACGCGATCATGGACTACAGCGGCGTCGGGGAATGGGTCTGGGATCGTTCATCGGGTATGGCTATCCCCGCAGACGAGGCGGTCGACGGGAATGCGGGAGATCTTCTTCCAACGTTGGACCGACCTACCCTCCAGGCTTGGCGAATCGGATTCTTCGAAGAGCACTCGCCGGGACTGCAAGGTCAAGAAACACTTGAGTTTGAAGACTGGGCGCGTAAGGGCCTCGGTACTGCGGCGCTTCCGATGCGCCTCCGCGGACTCTGGAACGCGCGAATGCGGGAACAGGTTTGGGAGCGGCTACTCCAGTTCTTCCAAGCACACGAATTGGAACCGCCGCTGGATGCGTTCGTTTCAAAGCGGTCACGAGAACCGGCCGATGAGCTTCGGTCATTCATTCTGCGGTGCATTGCAATAATGAGCGAGCAAGAATTGAGAGGATTGACAATCCCGGCAGATATCGCCATGCGGGCGCATCGATGACGGATACTACGCCTCTCATATGGCATGTGACTCTCCCTCGAACCGACCCAGCGGATGACATCGCTAGAAAGGCATCAGCACGAGGTTGGGAAGTGACCCGCGTCCAGTGCGTCCGCCTCGCTTCGGGACGCGGGAGGGTGCGCGACATGCTACAGCGCCGCGATGCCGCCCAGATGTATGAAGACATGCACCGTAGACCGGTCGCGGTGATCTACGAGGGTAAGCCCGTCGTCAGAACCAATCCCCGCCCACCCTTTCGAGACGACCGGACAGTCTCGCTTCGTGAGTTTTGCAAATACAAGTGCTATGCAGAGAATGTCAGCTCCGACTGGGAGTCAGCTTTCGATGAATGGCTGACGAACATCAAGTGTGATGGCCGAGACGATCCCAGGATCCTCCCGTTGCAAATCTTCTCGGCGAAAGAAGCCTTTGAACTCGATGAGTTGGCCGAGCGTCAGCGGTTCCGACGCTCGCACAGGGTCGGCAGGGCGCTGGTGGACAAGCGCAAGCGGAGATGGTCGTCGGCGCGTCCAGGAACGCGGCATGGCCGGGAGCCTCAGACCGTTCGTGGCCTGCGACTCGACGACGGGTTCCACTGGGATGTGACGATGTCACGCTCTCCGGTTATCACCTCGTCGACTACGATCTGGGAGGTACGTTCCGGTGGATACATCAACGTTTATCCCGATGGATGCATGCGTACCGGTAAGAAAAGCCAATTGATTTGGAGCGCGGCGGATAGCGCGAAGGCCGACGAGGACGAACGGAGGCGAAGCCGCTCCAAATAGCGAATGCCCCGACCACTTGGCGGGGCATTCGCAGAAACTTGCATTATGCGAGGTCTCAGCCATCGAGAGGGGATCTCGGTGGACATTCGGTTGCGCAGCGGAGACTTATGAGTCTCGCCTCGCTATAGTCAGGGCAACCGCTGGGTTCACCTCCACTCTCACATAACTGGCACCCAGAATGGAGCTACCGCTCTGAGCGCCCTCCTCAGCTTTTGGCCTTGGATCACCCTCAAGAATAGCAGAAGAGTGGTGGAGTGCAACATGAATGTGGTTTGCGTAACGGTGCCAGTCGCCAGCATTGGCCGACAAGCCGCGAGCACGGTGACGGGCGGCTTCCTGATCAAGCGGGTTGCAACGGATCGCACAGCGCCTCGGGCAGCGGCAGAGGTGTTGGCCATCTGCGAGTCGCCGGTGGCGTTTGCGAAGAGAACTCCACAACACGGCTTTCGCCTGAGAGCGAACTGGAGCTGGATGGTGTCGCTTATGCGGTGGAGGTGCTTTCCTCGGGAAGATACGCCAAATCCCAAGGTGCGGGGTCGTTCTTGAGAACCCTCAACACCGATTGCAAATGAGTCGTCGCCTGAGGCACTGGTCAGAGGGCAAACCGCAAGTCCAGCCGCACTTGTGGCAAGGGCCATTCGCGAGATCGCTCGGTTCTGACTCACGCCTGTGCCGCAGAGCCCAACTCTGCTCCTCGTCACCTGCATCCCTTGCTGCCAGACTCATCGACCGCCTCGACTCGGAGAGCCCTCAGCCATGACCAATCCGCGCACATCTTGAATCGCTTTGCTACTGCGGGATTGCTGTCAGCGGAACTCTGGTAGTAGTCGGCGGTCTGAGTCTCGGGCGGCAGTTACCTCATGTACATCGGATAAAATGGATGATCCCAAAATCGTCGTCTGAAACCAGCATTGATCGCGTCAACTGAATGTTGAGTCACAAGCAAGTCGATGTCGTGGTGTCTGTCCGTACGAAAATGAAGACCCGGCAAAGTGTCGTAGAAGTCAGAAACACGGGAAGACATCTGGCCACCAGCCGAGGACACCCAAAGTCGGCTACTCAACGTCTTGTCACACGCTGCTGATGGTACGTGGTTTTCTCCTCCGTGGTGGGGCGTTACGACCAGTGAGTAAGAGCCAAGATCTCTTGCCAGAGCTCGTTTCATCGCGGAGCGTGATGCGTCGCCCGTTAAGAGGACACCACTGTCGGAGGCGAGGACGAGCGACATGTCGTTGGCAGCATCTCGCAGGCTCGTTCCAGCCTTCTTAAGTAAATCGTCACCCTGTTGTTGGTGGTCCACTGACAGGTCGGAGTCGCCTTGTTGGTTGTCCTCTGGCACGTCGAAATCGCCGAAGTGTTCATCTTCAAGCGGAGTTGCCCCATGGTCCCTGGATTCGTTCATTCGGTTTAGAAGTTCGGTGTAGGTGGTGCTTTCTCGCATTTGCTCAAGGCGTTTTTTCAGCCACTTGTGCTCTTTGGCGGCGCTGTCGTAGGCCTTGATCGCCGCTCTGATTGTTGCACCAAACTCAACACTGGGTATGGACTCTGGTGGCCACAACACTTTCCAACGCTCACCGGCGGCATCGAGATACTCTCCTCGAGAGACGGGTTTCGCCTCTAGCTTGGGAGCCCATTGGCGAACCCGCCGTAACAAATCAAGGTCAAGCGGTCCAAGTTTCGGGTCGAGTGGTGCCACGGACATGAGCCGGAGGAGGAACTCGCTCCCAAGACCAGGGTCGTCTTCGATGAGAGGCATCCGAGCAACGACGAACTTGACATCCGGGCGCAGGTTCGGAAACGGTTTCAGCAGGCCGTTGTAGTGATCGCGGTGGAGATGGCTGAGGGCGATAGTTTCGATTTCTCCGAAAGCAGTTCGCTCCACCAGCCGTTGCCAACTCCGTTGAGCTCCGTGCGCTGGTTGTGTGACCCGCAGTCAAAGACGAACACGTCATCAAGGCAGCCGATGGCGACGCATAGTCCGTGCCCAACGTCAAGTACCCGTACCTGTTGCATCTCCTAACAACCCTCTTGCACGGTATTCCACGAGGTGGACCAGTGGTGGTCCCTACAAACCTTGCCGTCGCCGTATACTGTGGAGCTTCTGTACACTGCGGCGCTTCCGTACACTGTGGCGTTTCCCCACACTGAGGCGCTGTCGTACACTGAGGCGCTTCCCGAGACTGTGGCGTTTCCGTACACCGTGGCGCTTTCCCGCACTGAGGCGCTTCCCGAGACTGTGGCGCTTCCGTACACCGTGGCGTTTCCGTACACTGAGGCCCCACCGGACACTGTGGCGTTTCCGTACACTGTGGCGCTTCCGGACACTGTGGCGTTCCCGTACACTGAGGCGCTGTCGTACACTGTGGCGCTTCCCGAGACTGTGGCGTTCCCGTACACTGTGGCGTTCCCGGACACTGAGGCGTCCCCAGACACTGTGGCACCGGGGTACACCCAGGCTGTGTGGTTGGTGCATTGCGACAGGTTCGACTCGCTTTGGATCTTGCCTCCGACGGTGCCGGCGGGCACATCGTCTCGGATGTCCACCAATGCGACGATGTCGCCGTTGGAGCGCAGGTTGTAACGGGGGGCGCCTGACTCGCAGACGATCACATCTGGTGGCAGGTCAACCGCCACGAGATGTGTGTAGAAGCGATGCAAGAAAGTGACCATCTGCGCGCGGTTCAGTGTGTCGTTCGGGCTGAACTTCGTGTCAGAAGTGCCGGTCGTGATGCCCGATGCGACGGCCCAGCCGATCGCCTCGTCGGCCCAATGGCCCTCAGGGATATCGTCGAAGGTGTCGCTGCCTTTGACCCCCGACGAGCTTTGAGCCGAGGCAACGACTGCTCCTGTAGCGGCGGCCAGAGCCAGCGCCACTCCAGCAGCCAACACTACAAGCAGACGCCTTTTTTTTGGGGGGGGTGTCCCTGTCTTGTTGTCAAGTCTTTTTAGGCGGCTTGGGGTAGGGGTTGGTGTTGTGTTGGTTGGTAGGGGGTTTGGGTTTTGAGCATGGCTAAGATGATGTCGCAGCGTTTGCGGGCGACGCAGATGACGGCGGCGTTGTGGCGTTTGCCTTCGGCTCGTTTTTGTTGGTAGTAGGCGCGGGCGTCGGGGTCGTGTTGGGCGGCGACGAAGGCTGCTTGGAACATGGCGTTTTTGAGTCGGTGGTTGCCGCCTCGGGATTTTCGGGTGGTGTTGTGGGTGCCTGATTGCCAGTTGATGGGTGCGAGTCCGGCGTAGGAGGCGAGTCTGCCGGGGTTGGCGAAGCGGTGGGGGTCGCCGATCTCAGCGAGGGTTCTAGCTCCGGTCCGCGGGCCGAACCCGCACAGACTAGCGAGGACTTTCCCAGGGGGTGCTCCATGAACACGTTGTTGATGTCGACGCCGAGTTGGTTTCGGTGTTGACAGATCCGGTTGAGGTCTAAGGCGAGGTCGCAGATGGTGTCGCCCCAGGCGGTCTCGGCTGTGACTGTGAGACTCTGCGCGTCGAGCGCTTCGGTGATCGCCTCGGTCAGTCGTTGAGCTGTGCGTGGTGAGTTTTTGGCTATGCGGTTGGTTATGCGGGAACGGCCGGCTGCTTTGAGCGCTGTGGGCGTGGGCCACGACACCAACACGTCGCGCAGCCCTTGGTTGGTTACCAGTTTGTCGCCTATGGCCCGCTCCAGTGCTGGTGACAGGGCCAACAAGGCGTCTCTGAGCCTGTTGACGGTCCGGGTGGCGTCCGCGGCGAGATCGACGTCTCGTCCGTTCAAAATGCGTAGCTTCACCAGCAGCTCGTCGTTGAGCTGTGTCCAACTCAGGCGGTCGGCGTTACGGCGGGCATAGTCAGCAAGCACCAAAGCGTCTTTAGGGTCGGTCTTGGCCGCTCCGGCATAAAGATCCGCGGCGCGGCGCATCGCCAGGCCGGTCACATAAGCCACCGGCACCTGGGTGGCTGCTGCGGTCTCCATCAGCAGCGACGCCGCCGAGCTGGTCGTGTCGATCACCAACGCCACAGCGCCGTACACCTTTGCATCGTCGATCAGGCAGCGGATCGTTGTCTCGTCGTTTCGCACCGACCGAGCCAACACCTCCTCACCGGTCGAGGTCACCGCGCAGGCGTAATGATCGCCTTTGGCGATGTCGACACCGACGAACACCTCAACACCGACATGAACCGAATCTGACATTACAGAAGCTCCTTTGCTCTGGGATTGATCTGAACTCGGATGCTCCCGGAGCCTGCGCCTCAACCACTTTACATTCAGCCCTAAAGCATGTCCCTGTAAGAGGTCCCAGACACCCGACCACAGCAGGCGGCAACACCCCCCAAGCCATCAAAAGTGACAGGGGGAAACAGCCCTACCCACCGCAGCGAGCAACCAACCCCGACATTGCCACACCAGGGCCACCAACAAGGTAAAGGGGGGGTTGTGTGTCTGTGGCACGAGGTTGTTGTGAGGTCATAGTTCGCGACCCTAGCACGGTGACCAAAGCGAGCAATCCCCAAGCGGAGCCTCGCCGTTTGCGCGCATGACGGTGAATGATTGACGATGTCCGCCGGGGGAAATCGTCGGGATGGCCTCGATTTGAGCGAGTTAATGTTGATGGTTCAGGCCCGGAACTATTCGAGTCCCTGCCCGAGCGCCCTGAAACCAGTCCGGTTCGAACAAGAAGGCCGAGGACTACGAGAACCTGACCGATCACCGCGTCGAGCGTGATGACCGCATTCCTACGGAATGTGGCGGGGTCTGCGGGTGCTCACACCGGCACTAGATGATATCTGCCATGTACCCGAACCAACCTCGATTTTGCTACAGCGATGGTGACGGCGGGTCCAGAAGAGGTCAGGGTCAAGCCCTTTAGAGATGGATCCGAAATCTGAACCGGTTCCAGAGGCTCCCGACGATGTGCACTGGAATCATCGCTAAGGCTGAAAGGCAGCCGCTCCGGCCTGCAGCGGGCACCTGCTCGGCTGCGGGAAGGGGTCGGTCAGGCCCGACAAAACCGATGAGCTTGTCATTGGCGGGAGGATGGCGTGTCGCTTCCTCTACGTACGCTTCTATGTCAGACCAGTCATCAGGGTGGCAACGGACCATGATCTCCAGGTTGTTTGACAGACCCGTTTCGGTGAGGTTGGCCGATCCGACCAGGACGGCAAGAGTTCGTCCGTCGCGTTGGGCAACTACCGTCTTTCCGTGGGCGATCTTCTTCACGGGTCTGGTGCGGTACCAGTTGTGTACGGTCACGTTGCGACCACGCAGGAACGCAGAAGCGGCCGCGCGGTCCGCCTCTGTCGCTTTCGTGAATCTATTGGCCGTCATGTCACCGATGACGAGAGTTACTTGTTGGTGCTTGTTGACTTGTCGAGCCAGCCAAGCCAGCCCGTTTACAGAGGTGTACCCGGTGCAGACGACCAGATCGGCATCGCGGAACTCGTTTAGGAACGCCTTGATCTTGTGTTCTGGTTGAGATGGTCCGGGGTTGGGCATGGCTCCAGACACTAGGTCATCGGATCGCCCGTGCAAGCGGCGGCTCGGTTCGCTTCAGACACGAGGTGTTGCTGAGGGGTCTAGGTCCACAGGGTGCTGATCGGGTGTGCCCAGCGTCGGTCACCGAGTGGGAATGAAGAGGGGCCGGTGTGCAGCACGACTCCGGCTATGAATTGGTCGCCGATGTGACCGCGCAGCCAAGCTAGATGGCGAACGTCATCAGTTGAGGGAGCGGCGGTCGCTTTGATCTCGATCCCAATGAGGTTCCGTGCGTCGAGTTCGGCGATGACATCAACCTCGTTTATCTCGCTTCTCAATGTCGGTTTGCAACATCAGTAGATGAGGTTTCAGCCTGCGATAACTCCTCCGGGGCAATCACTTTCAGCTTGGCTTGCTGAGGGGACTATGTCGCCGCTACTGCCAGGCTGTGCGGGTGTAGATGGTGATGGCGGCGATCTCGGCGGGGGTGAGGACCTTTGCGAAAGCGGGCATGGTGTTGCGGCCGCCGGCGACGACGGCTGACTGATCCGCTGGATCGGGGTATCGCGCGACAACCAGGCCCGCGAGACGGGTTCCGAGTCCTCCGTTACCGTCGCCGGCGTGGCAGTTGGCGCAGTGCTCTTCGTAAAGCTGCTCAGCGTCAATCGACGCCGCGAGTTGGGCTTGCCGGGCGTCGGCTTGTGGTGTCGCCCCTTGCAGCGTGAACAACAAAACCACCGCGGTAACCGCCCCCACGCCAACGAGGTACTGAGTCGCTCCGACAACACTTGCCCAAGGGCCGCGCCGGGCGTTGGCGTGGATTCGCTCGGCGCGATCTGGCCGGAGGGCCGCGACGACACAACCGTACGCGACGCAGCCGAGGATCGAATGCAGCGTTGTAGCGAGGCTGTCGCTGCCAAAGCCGAGAACCCAAACGCAATGGAAAGCGACGGGAAGCGAAAAGCCAACGGCGAGAGTGGCGAGCAGGCGCCTTAACTCCGACAGTCATGGCCGAGTGGTTGCGCGAAGGCCGAACAATCCAGCCAACTTGAAGCTCAAAGCAGCTTGAGCAACCAAGAGCAAAGCGACGACAAGCGTGAGCGCGTTCTTCCAAGCAGCAGCGGATTCAAAGCCGTAGAGGACGAAGTCCCGGCCGGTTGGTTGGTGTAGCACGCTGTAGACGCCTAGTGCCACAGCAACCGCGGCGTCGGCAGCAAGTCCCCAGAGCAGAACCTGTCTGGCTGCGCTCACGCGTCGCTGATGGTTGCCGGAAGCGACTCGAGTACCTCACTTGCGTCAATGTCGCGGTCGTCGAGTGGAAGTCGATCCGCGGAGAGCCCAAGCGTGACTGTTGCCGCCGCGTCGATGGCACGTAAGAGTTGACGAAGGTTGCGCGGAGGCGGGAAGTACTCGTCTTCGTCGGTTACACGCACCTCCTCGACTCCGTCAGTCGGCGCGAGGCGGTCGATCACCGAAAGCACAAGGTCCTCGGGTGCCGAAGCTCCCGCGGTCACCCCAACAGTGCCCGTCAGGTCATCGGGTAGTTCGTCGGCAGCGTTGATGCGGAACACATGCTGACATCCTGCTTCTCGGGCCAGCGCCGCGAGTGCTTTGGTGTTCGAGGAGTTGGACGAGCCGATTACGACCATTGCGTCCACCCGCGGAGCGATCTTCATCAATGCCGACTGCCGGTTGGTTGTGGCGAAGCAGAGATCGGAGCGTTCAGGCTGCCAGAGTTGAGGGAATCGTTCGCGCGCGGCGTCGAGCACGCCAGCCCATTCGCGGTGCGACAGCGTGGTTTGGGCCAGGACCGCGATGGGGGAGTCGAACTCGGGAAGGTCCGCTACGTCGTCTGCTGTCTCGACACGGTGGATGGCAGCGGGTGCCACCGCCATCGTGCCTACTGCTTCCTCGTGCCCTTCGTGACCGACATAGACGATTTGGTAGCCCTTTCCCACTCGGGTCTTGACCTCATGGTGGACCTTGGTCACCAGCGGGCACACCGCGTCGACCACGTAACCGCCGCGACCGATAGCCGCGGTCACGACTTCGGGGGCCGAGCCGTGAGCTGAAAGCATGATCGGGCGGCCTTCGGGCACTTCGTTGATGTCATCAACGAAGACCACGCCCGAAGCTTCGAAACGCTGAACCACCAACTGGTTGTGGACGATCTCGTGGTAGCAGTACACGGGCGGTTCAAAAGCTCTGACCATCCAGGCAAGCGCCTTGATGGCCATCTCCACCCCGGCACAGAATCCTCGAGGTGCTGCCAGCAGGACTTTCTCGACATGATCGGTCGACACAAGCTGAGACTAGCGCCGAGTGCCTGTGTGTAGCTGCTCTCCGGTTGTGATGCGGCCGCAACCTAGGGTGGTTGTGGGGCCGAACACTCGGTGAACGTAGGGTGGAGGCTGCACCGGGTGCTGGTACAGTTTCGTGTCCAGTTTCGCTCAGGAGTCGTGCACGATGTCCAAGATTTGCCAGGTCACGGGTCGCAAACCTCGCTTCGGCAAGCAACTCTCGCACTCGCACCGTCGGTCCAGCCGTCGTTGGGATCCCAACGTTCAGACCAAGCGTTACTACCTGGAGAGTGAGCGGCGCTGGATCAAGCTCGAAGTCAGCGCCAAAGGCATCAAGACGATTGATAAGCGCGGCATCGAAAGCGTCGTGGCCTCCATGCGCCGCGAGGGCAAGAAGGTCTGAGTCAAAGATGGCAAGCGACAAACGTCCTATCATCAAGCTGCGGTCCACCGCGGGCACCGGTTACACGTATGTGACCACAAAAAACAAGACCAACACGCGCGAACGTATTGAGATCAAGAAATACGATCCAGTCGTCCGTAAACACGTTGTGTTCAAAGAAGAACGCTGAGCATCAGCGCCAGCACTAATCGCTTCGGCCCAAGATCGATCCCTTCAGCTAGCTGCCAAGGGCCTTAGACTCATCAGATGGCTTCAGACTCTCGCGATCGCCCGATCGCCATGTTTGATTCGGGGTTCGGCGGGCTGACCGTTGCAAGGGCTGTGATCGACCTTCTGCCCAACGAGAACGTTGTATATTTCGGCGATACCGCGCGCTATCCCTACGGGTCTAGGCGTCACGACGAAGTGGCGAGATTTGCGCGACAGATCACTGACCTTCTGATCGAACAATACGACCCGAAGATGATCGTTGTGGCTTGCAACACAGCCTCGGCGGTTGCCTTGGACCACTTGGCGGCTCAAGTTGATGTTCCCGTTATTGGGGTTCTCAGACCAGGACTGGAATCCCTGCTCAAAGTAACGCTCACTTCCCGGGTCGGAATGATCGGCACGGTGGGAACAGTCGCTAGCGGTGCCTACCAGCGGTTAGCAGCTCAAATTGCGCCACGCGTCGACTTCAGATGTGCAGCCTGCCCAGGTTTCGTGGAGTTTGTTGAACGCGGTGAGACGGGTTCGGATCAGGTCCGGGTGCTTGCTCAGCGCCTTCTGGCTCCGCTGCTTGAAGCCAAGATCGATGGTCTGCTGCTTGGTTGCACCCACTATCCGTTTCTGGCCCGCACTATTGCTGAGGTGATGGGACGCGACGTGATTTTGGTCTCGTCTGCTGATGAGACCGCGTTTGAAGTGTGGCGTGCTCTCGAATCCTCCGACGATTGCCGCCATGCAGCGGGCCAAGGAGTTCACCGCTTCGTGTCCAGCGGTGATGTGGCGACCTTCGCGCGACTCGGAAGAGACCTCTTCGGTCCCGAACTCAACCATGTTGAATGTCACACATGGTGAATAGACATTGCTGTCAAAAGACATCCTCATCAAAGCTGACTCAACCCCACTGGAGTGCTCGTGACTACCTCTCGCAATGACGGCCGCATGTTCGATGAGCTGCGGCCCGTGTCGTTCGTTCGTGACTATACGAAGATGTCGATGGGATCGGTGCTCGTCTCGTTTGGTGAAACACAAGTGCTGTGCACGGCTTCGGTTGAGGCTGACACGCCACGGTGGATGCGCTATAGCAAAAAGGGCTGGGTCACAGCGGAGTATTCGATGCTTCCGGGGTCTTCGCCCGAGCGGATTCGGCGCCGCACATCGGGTCGTGACCAGGAAATCCAGCGACTCATCGGACGGTCGCTGCGCTGCGTGATCGACTTGGTTGCGCTGGGTGAGCGTTCCATCACCGTCGACTGTGATGTGCTTTCAGCTGACGGCGGCACTCGCACGGCTTCCATCTGCGGTGGTTATGTCGCTCTTCACGACGCCTGTGAGCGTCTCGTCCTGGCGGGCGAGATACCCGCGAACCCGCTGTTGACGGAATGCGCAGCGATCTCGGTGGGGATCGTCGGTGGCCAGCCACTGCTGGACTTGCCTTATCGAGAAGATTCGACCGCCGATGTCGACTTCAATGTAGTGATGACCGGTGACGGGGCGCTGATCGAGGTACAAGGTACTGCTGAAGGAAAGGCCTTCAGCCGCGAAGAACTTTCCCAGATGCTTGATCTGGCCACCAAGGGGATTGCTGAGATCAACGAAGCTCAACGAGCTGTTCTGCGCACGCCCCCCGAGCCGCGTACTACCAGCTCCTGAGCACATGCCCGGATTGAACAAAGTCATTGCGCCCAGACCCGTTGTTTCCCGCTCATGTTCACTGCGTTCACGGGCCGCTCGGGCCACGGCCTCGCCCGATTACGGTCATATTCTAGATCAATCCGCTCGGCCTCTAGGCTGAGCACATGTCAGATTTGCCTCGGCTCGTGTGCGCAAGCGCCAATCCCGACAAGGTTGCCGAGATGGCGTTGGTTCTCGACGGGATAGTCGAACTGTCGCCGCGTCCTTCAGGGTTGGCAGATGTTGTCGAAGACGCGGACGACCTTGAGGGAAACGCCCGACTCAAGGCGGTGGCGGTGTGCGCCGCTGCCGGCGCCGCGGCGGTCAGCGACGACACGGGTCTTGAGGTTGATGCTCTCGCTGGCGCTCCCGGGGTTTGTTCGGCCCGTTACGCGGGGAGGGGAGCCAGCTACGCCGACAACGTCGACAAGTTGCTGTCAGAACTCCAAAGGGTCGGCGCTACCAGCGCTGAGGAGCGCACGGCACGATTTCGCACCGCGGTAATGGTGGTATGGCCCGATGGGTCAGAACTGTCGGCGCAGGGGAGCGTTGAAGGTTGGATCGCCGAACGCCCCAAAGGAACGGGCGGTTTCGGATACGACTCGATCTTTGTTCCTGTGGAAGGTGACGGTCGTTCTTTTGCTGAAATGGGAGACGAGAAACACGTCATCAGCCACCGTGGACGTGCTTTACGCTCTCTAGCTGAGGCATTGAACGCTCGGGCTTGCGAACCGCAAAGGGCGTGAGGTGACACAACGGCTGAGGTTGCAAGGCCGGAGCCGTGGATGGCTGTACGCGGGATGCGGCATGTTGGTCGTCTCCACTGACTCGTTGTTCGTGCGCTGGTCGCGCGCGGAGGTCTGGGACCTGGTGTTCTGGGTCGCGTTGATATCCCTAGTGATCTACTTCGTGACGGGCTCGCGAAGTGAGTCGATGAACCCGATTCGGTCGTGGCGTCGCTTCCCGATTCCGTTAACGGCGATTGCTGTTCTCTCTACCGTCAGTCAGATCTCCTACATCACCGCGGTGACCCGTACCACGGTCTCCAACGTGGTTGTCATCGTTGGTGCTTCGCCGGTGACGGTTGCCCTTGTTGGCCGTGTTTTCTTTAGTGAAAAGACTTCCCGGAGGGTCTGGACTGCCATTGTTCTCACCTTCGCGGGCATGACTGTGATCGTGGCAGGTTCGGTCGGTGAGCCCAACCTTGACGGTGACCTGTTGGCGGTAGCGGCTGTCTTGGCGTTCTCGATCGGCGTGAACATCTGGCGACGCTGGCCCGAAATGAGTCGAATTGTCGGATTATCTATGGCCGCGGTCTTGTCGGTGGTTGTTGCGTCTTTCTTCGCGTCGCCGTTGGCTTTGGATCGACGCGCCTATCTGGCCTGCTTGGGCATGGGTTTGCTGAATCCGTTGGGGCGGTTGCTGCACACGAACGCACCCCGGTATGCGCCTGCTGCCGAAGTGGCGTTGTTCACGCCGGTGGAAACCGTGGCAGCGTCTTTGTGGGCTTGGTTGGCTTTCTCCGAGGTGCCCAAAGTGGGCACCGTTATCGGCGCGGCGATCATTGTCGTCGGCGTGCTCTACGGCACTATCGCTTCCCGTGAACGGCGTCGTTGACCGCCGTGCCCGAAAGCGGGGCGTTTGGGCCTTCCACGTCGGGTGGGCGTTGGGTACTCGCGTCGTGGCGTTGGGTACTCGCGTCGTGGAGGCTCGCTCTCAGCTACGGTTAGAGGGTGCGGCAGCTCATCACCGACGCCCTTATCGTCAGCGGCGACGGGGCGACTGAACCCCACCGCGGTGACGTGCTGATCGTGGATGACCGGATCGTGCATCTTGGGCGGGTGCCGCCGAGCGATGCGGATGACGCGGACCGCAGGATCGACGCCGACGGACGGGTGTTGGCCCCCGGATTTGTTGACACCCACAATCACGGCGCACTCGGCGGCACCCGCATTGGCGCTCATGGCATACCGTTGAGTTGCGAGATGGCCCTTCGAGGCGGTGTCACCAAACGCATCTGTGGGGTGGATGGGCTGTCGCCAGCTCCAGTGGTGCCCGACCAGCGCGCCGAGTACGCCATGCAGCTTGCCCCACTTGATGGGACTATCAGTTCGTCGGCTGGGCGTAGCCCCTCAGACAGTGACGACCCGGCCGGAGGCGCTGAGTGGCCGTGGACCACCACCGAGGAGTTTCTGGATTGGCATCGAGGTCGCTCGGTCACCGATATGGGTCTTCATCTGGGGCACAGCGCGGTGCGGCGTGTGGTGATGGGCAACCTTGATCGTGTTGCGGATGACCAGCAGATAAGAGACATGGCAGAGGTCGTGCGCCGCGAGGTGCCGTGGTGCCTCGGGCTGTCGACGGGACTTGTGTACAACCCGGCGGTGCACTCGGACCAACGGGAGATCACCGCGCTGGTGCGAGCCTTCAACGACGTGAAGCCTGGCGCGTTGTACCCGCATCTTCGTTCGGAGAGCGATGACATCGAGGATGCTCTCGGCGAGGTGATCACCGCGGCGACCGATGGCGGTGGCGGTTACTGCAGTGAGCACACCAAGATCGCCGGGCGCCGTAACTGGGATCGTTATGAGCAAGTGGCGGGCCGTCTCGATGACGCCGCTGGTTCCGTGCCGACGATTGGCAACATGTATCCCTACACCGCCGGTAGCACCACAGCCGATGCCTTGTTCCCTCCCGAGGTGCGGGCGGGTACTAGGGCCGAGTTCATGGCCCGGTTGAGCGATTCCGATGTGCGCCGCTTTGCCTTCGAGAAGATCTACGGCGACGGCTCCGGGTGGGACAACTTTGTGGGGTTCTGCGGCGGTTTGGAGGGGATTCAGATATCCGGTGTGCTCGAAGGCGTGGGCGATGAGTTCTTGGGGAAGCGCTTTTCGGATGTGGTGTCGGCAGCTGGGGTTACCGACTTGAACTCGGTCGAGGCCCACGATGCGGTCTGCGATTTTTTCCTTCACAACCGAGGTGAGGTGTCCATCATCAGTCACTACGGCAATGAAGCCACGGTGGAGCGATTTTTCCGTCGTTCGAATATGGCGATCTGCACCGACGGCCTGATGCCCGGACCATCTCAGAAGCCTCATCCTCGCTTGCTCGGGGCTTTCCCCAAGGCTTTGCGAATGGCCCGAGAGCTGGGTGTGCCGCTCGTTGAGATCGTCTATCGGATGACGGTGCTGCCGTGTGAGTTCATGGGCCTGCCCAGCCCGGTTCTACGGCCCGGCGCTGACGCGTCGGTGGTGTTGTTCGATTGGGATCGAGTGGCCGAGCACAACAGCTACGCCGAGCCGATGGTTCATCCCGAAGGAATCGACGCCGTGTGGGTGCACGGCGAGTTGGTGCATTCCGAGGGACGCATCCATGCCCCCAGAACCTTCGCTGGTCGTCACCTGCTCACACCTCCGAGCACAAACTGATCCGTTTCGGGTTCTGTGACTAACCAAGATTGACGCGGCAAAGTAGGCGGTGGCAGGCGGTCTGTGGGTGATGCTATTGGGGTGGTGATGTGGTCACGAGGTCATGGAGGGATCTGACGAGCGTGTCCCATTCTTGTGCGGAAGGGGTGTGCTGCTCGTCTCGACCGGCCGCCAGAAGCAAGTGGGTTCCGACACCGATGGCCTGGAACAACAAGACGATAGACGCTGTGCTGTAGCAGGGGTCGACGGTTGGTTCGTCGCTTCGGTCCCGCTCAAGGATGCCGGCTATTTGGCGGGCCTGCTCGTCTAGGAACAACCTCAGGCGCTGATTCACTGCGTCGTTGTTTCGGGCGCTGGCGAACACTTGCACCATCACGTTTTGGGTCTTGTCTGCGGCCAAAATGTTGGCGGCCCACGCCGACAGGAGTTCGACCATCGGCAACTCGTCAACGCCTAGTCGCTTGAGCCTCTCGTCGGGCAGAATCTGCTCGAAGATGTGGTCAACGGCGGCGGCCATTACCTCACTCTTGTTGGCCCATCGGCCGAACACCGCGCCCGTGGTCACCCCGGCGCGGCGCGCGATGTCGGCGATAACGGCCTTGTCGTAGCCGTGCTCCACAAACACTTCAGCCGCGGCGTCCAACAACCGCTTCGTCGTCTCATCCGAATCCCTGCGCGGCGGGTTGTTGTCGGGCATGAGCACCCTCCTCGATTCAGAACACCCAACGATACAGGTTATTTGAGTATTCTGGTCGGGCAAAGGCGCGCCCGAAGCCGTTGCCAACCTGCTCGACGGCCCCGACAAGAAAGTGTGAGACGCCGGGGGTGCGGACGGGGGGAGTCGAACCCCCACACCCTCTCGGGTACCAGGACCTAAACCTGGCGCGTATGCCAATTCCGCCACGTCCGCGTGGATGGCACAGCCTACCTGTGATGATTGAGCGTAGCTGTGGCGACGGTAGCCTACGTGCGATGACTCAGCCCCCGAACCTGGCCACCAACAATCTCGTCAACCCGCAGGCCGACATTTTTCATCGGCTGCTTCAGGACCGTATCGTCGTGCTCGGCACAGACGTAAACGACGAGATCGCCAACTACATCACCGCCCAGTTGCTCTACTTGGAGGGCCAAGACAAAGAAAAGCCCATCTGGCTCTACATCAACTCTCCTGGCGGTTCAGTTACCGCTGGAATGGCCATCTACGACACTATGCAATTCGTTGAACCCGAAGTTGGCACTATCTGCATGGGCCTCGGAGCTTCGATGGGTCAGTTCCTGCTATGCGCTGGTGCCCCGGGCAAACGGTATGCGCTTCCCCACGCGCGGATCATGATGCACCAGCCGCTCGGTGGTGTGGAGGGTCAGGCGACTGATATCGCGATCCAGGCCGAGCAGATGGCCTACACCAAGCGCTTGCTGCAGGAACGCATCGCTTTACACACGGGCCGCACGTACGAAGAGATCGAAGCCGACTCCGACCGCGACCGGTGGTTCACCGCGGAACAAGCCAAGGACTACGGCATCATCGACCAGGTGATCGTCAAGCGCGGAGAGATGCTCTAGGCCCAAGGCAAAGAGCTTGGTTCTCAATAGAGCAGCCCGACCCTAGCTGCGGGTGGCTTGGGCGAAAGAGCGTAGTTCGGTGACGCCCGCAGCGCGGTCGTCGTATTTGAACAGGGCCGACCCACTCACAAAGACATTAGCGCCCGCGGCAGCGCATTCACCGATGTTGTCGGCACTGATCCCACCATCGACTTCAATGTCGATCTCATATCCGCTGGCATCGACCATCGCCTTTATCTCCGAGATCTTGTCGAGCAACCGTATGTAGGTTTGACCGCCGAATCCGGGGTTTACGGTCATTATCAAGATGTGGTCGGTCTGCTCAAGAACGTTGGCAATGGTGCTCGCCGGTGTGTGCGGGTTGAGGACTACGCCGGCTCGGGCACCGAGGTTTCGGATGTTGTTCAGTGAGCGGTGAAGATGAGTGCATGCTTCGACATGAACCATCACCGTTGAACATCCAGCTTCGATGAATAGTGGAGCGAACTCATCCGCGTTGACGACCATCAAATGGGCTTCGAAGGGAATCGTGAGATGGCTGCGCAGGCTCGCAACGATGTCGGGACCCATGGTGATGTTGGGGACGAACACGCCGTCCATCACGTCCCAGTGGATGCGGTCGACCCCCGCGTTCTCGAGATCAACGCACTCCTGACCCAACCGCGAGAAGTCGGCAGGAAGGATGGACGGAGCAATTTCGATCAGACGATGCACATCCGCGACACTAATCGCGATGGCGCCGATACCGTTCCATTATGAGATTGCGCGTGACCGCCACAGCGCGGGATGGCGCCGGGGTAGCTCGGGCCGAGGACGGCAGAATCGTCTTTGTTGAAGGTGCGCTTCCCGGCGAAACAGTTACCGCTGAGATCTTGCGGATTGATCGGCGTTGGTCTCGAGCACGGATTATTTCGGTGATTGAGGCCTCCGATGATCGGGTACCGGTGCGTTGCTCTCACCAGCTTGAGGGTTGTGGGGGTTGTGATCTCCTGCATGTTGCCCCAGACGCGCAGCTGCGAATGAAGCAGTCCATGGTTGTCGATCAATTGGTGCGAGCGGGAGTGGAGGCCCCCAACCCGTCGCTGCGTTCGCTCGACAATGACGAAGGGCGGACAACCGTCAGGGCAGCGGTTGTCAGGGGTCGAGCTGGTTATCGGGTTCGATCCTCACACGATGTGATCGTTCCTGATGTTTGCGATGCGGTTGACCCTGCTGCGGAACAATTGCTTGTTGATGGACGTTTTGGGGAAGCCACCGAGGTCACGATCCGGATCGGCAATCGCACAGGCGAACGCATGGTTGTTGTCAAAGGCAGCGACTTCGGGGTCTCGGTTCCTGAAGATGTTTTGGTGGTGACCACTGCGGAATTGCGTGGCGGAAAACGCGCCTGGATTCACGAGGAGGCCGCGGGCCGTCGCTGGCGTGTGTCGGCGCGGTCGTTCTTCCAGAACCGACCGGCCGGAGTCGACGCTCTGGTCGATGAGGTAACCGCGATGGTTGACGACTTGGCCGATGATGGGCTCATGGTGGACGCCTATGCCGGAATTGGGATCTTCGCGGGCACGGTTGGAGCGGGTCGCAAGGTTCATGTGATCGAACGGACTAAGGATTGCACAGCCGACGCCCGGGTCAACCTGGATGGCAGTGATGCGCTGGTCATTACCGCTCCGGTCGAGAACTGGCGTCCGTCGCCGGCGGCGGTGGTTGTTGCTGACCCGGCTCAAGAAGGTCTGGGTGCTCGCGGCGTGCAGTCACTGCTTCGAGCCGAGCCCGATGTCTTCGTGTTGGTCAGTTGCGACCCGAGTTCTTTCGCTCGCGACGCAAAGCTGCTTGAAGACGCAGGCATGAGCCTCGACCGCTACACGGTGCTCGATATGTTCCCGGGCACGTCTCACGTTGAGACAGTCGCCGCTTTCGTCGCATAGGACCAACCGGTGAGCGAGGTGGTAGCCGACAGGGCAAGTCCGCTTCGTGACGCGTTGGTCGTTGCCGCGCTGTTGGTGTGTACAAATGGGCCGGTCATGTATTTGGCCTGGCGGGTTTTGCATGGCGCTCCGCTTTGGGACGACCCCGCGGTGCGCGGGGTCTTTGCGGTGATGGCCGCTGTGTCGGTGTTGGCGGTGCTGCTCGATTCTCAAAGAGTTTCTTCTAGGCGGCTTCGTTTGCCGTCGGTTCTCGGCGGTGGGTCGGTGATCACATTTACTGCCGTAATCGTCGCTTCAAGTCTGTGGAGCGTGGACACATCGGTGACTCGAGCGAGGTCGGTCATCTACATCGGTTTGGCCGCTCTGGCATGGATCATCGCCGATTTGGACTTCGCCCGTTTTCGAAAAGTGTTGTTGCTGACGCTCGCTCCGGTGCTCGCTGCGAGTTTGGTAGCGGTGGTGGTATCGGACTCAATCGGACTGGACCACAACGGTGACTGGCGGGGTTTGTTTCTCTATCCCAACGAACTTGCCCCGCTGGCCGCGCTGGCACTGTTAGTGGGACTCCCGGCTCTGTTCCAGACTCGGAGTAGGGGCCGAATCTTGCCAGCGTTGTCGCTGGTCATGGGGGCACTGTTGTTGGTGGGAAGTGGAAGCCTCACCGCATGGGTGGCCTTGTTCGGTGCGGTGACTATCGCTTTGTTGGTGTGGTTCGCTTCGGCCGGTCGTGCCCGTTTCGGTCCTCGTGCACCTCAGGGAGCGGCCGCTGTGGCGTTGCTCGGGACAGTCGCAGCGGCGGGAGCAGTGGTAGCAACCTGGAGCGGTTCGACGCTGGCCTCGCGCCGCGCCATTTGGGGTTTTGTGTGGGACAGGATCGCGGAGCGTCCGCTGGTCGGGCATGGCTGGTTCAGCGTCTGGGACACCCCCGAGTTCATCAACACTGATGAATTGTCGGGCGTCAGCAGTGCTCACAACAGTTTCCTCGAGGTTTGGCTGGGTGGTGGGATATTGGCGCTAGTCCCGTTTGCTGTGATCGTCGTGATAGCGCTTTGGGGGTCGGCTCAGGCCTTGTGGCGTGACCCGACCAAAGACTCGTGGACATTGTTCGCGCTTGTGTTGTTTCTCGTCATGGTGAACCTGATGTTGAGTTTCGTGCTCTGGTTCTCCTACAACTGGGTCTTGCTGATGAGCGCGGCTCTGCGATACACGAGACCCGCGCGTGATGCCCGTGGTGTTGTGGACGCGTCGCAGTCTTAGCCTGGATCCACCGGTGTGGTGAGGTGTTGGGGGTTGGCGCGTCCACCAGAAAGGCCTCCTGACATGGGAGAATGCTGTTAACGACAACGGTCATTCTGGCCATGTGAGGAGGCACTTCCTGTGAGCAGCATATCTGGTGGGATTGATGGGGTGGAGGTTCGTTTTGATGAGGGGTCTTTGGTGGGGGATGCGGGTTTGTTGTTGGCGGGCACGGTGATGGATCGTCTGGGGCTCGAGGCGATGCTTGATGAGGTGGTGCGCCCGCCGGGGTCGGGGCGGGGGTCGGGGGCCAAGGCGTTGTCGTTGGTGGCGTCGATGCTTGTGGGGGGTTCGTTTATCGACGACGCGGACAGGTTGCGGGCCGGGTCAACAGCTCAGGTGCTGCCGTTTAGGCCGGTGGCGCCGTCGACTCTGGGAACGTGGTTGCGGTCGTTCACTTTCGGGCATCTGCGTCAGTTCGACCGCGCCAACGAGTTGGCGCTTGGCCGGGCGTGGTCTTTGGGTGCGGCGCCGGCTGTTAAAGAGATGACGCTGGATTTGGATTCCACGGTGTGTGAGGTCCACGGTCGCGACAAACATGGCACCGCTTATGGCCACACCAAGGTTCTGGGTTATCACCCGTTGGTGGCGGTGCGCGACGACACCGGCGAGTTCATTCATTCCCGTATGCGGTCGGGTTCGTCTCAGCGCGGTCACGGGCGGTTCGTGTCTGAGACCCTGGCCCGGTTGCGTCGCTTAGCACCCGACGCGGAAGTCACCGTGCGCGCCGACGCCGGGTTCTTCTCCTATGAGTTGTTGGACCTCATCGAGACCCACAAGGCGTTCTGGTCGTTCACGATCCCCCAAAACGCCATGGTCAAAACAGCTATAGCAGCCATAGACGACAAAGCCTGGAAGCCCATCGCCTACACCCGCGGCGGCCAAGCCCAGGTCGCTGAGACCACCATCAAAACCGGGCCCCGATCCCGCAGCGCCGAACCCCGCGAACTACGGCTTGTGGTGCGACGTACCCGCCTCACCGGCTCCCAAGCCGAACTGTGGCCCGACTGGCGCCACCACTGCTTGGTCACCAACCGAACCGACCTCGACACCGAAACCGCCGACACCTACCACCGAGCCCACGCCCGAGTCGAACTCGCCATCAAAGACCTCAAAGACAACGGACTAGCCCACTGCCCCTCAGGGAACTTCTTCGCCAACGGCGCCTGGTTGGCCTGCGCCACGCTCGCACACAACCTCGCCCGCTGGACAGCCCGCCTCGGCCACACCCAACACCCCAAACACCTCACCATCGCGGCCACCGTCCGCAACCGGCTCCTGTCGCTGCCCGGCCGGCTCGTCAACCACTCAGGCCGCCACATCCTACGCCTGCCCCTCAACTGGCCCTGGAAACACACCTTCACCACAGCGCACCAACACCTACACAACCTGCCCCTGCTCATCTAAACACCCACCCCCCGGGGGCCGGCACCCCAGCACACACCCCAACGCCACCAACCCAACCCAACCCCCAACCCCGACCCTGCACGCCCCAACACACCAAACCCGGCGTGAAACCCCCCGCCCGACCCCAACCCGCCACCAGCCCGCGAATCCCGCGCTCACCAAAGGCCAATCGGTGGATTCAGGCTTAGGGGTTGCGCGGATAGGCGGTCAGCGGGGGCACCATCGGTCTCGGTAGTTGAGTAGTTTGCCGACGATGATGATGGTGGTGGCTAGGCATAGGGCGGCGTGGCGGTGTGTGTTGCGGCGGTCGGTGTTACGGCGGAGTTGTCCGTAGTTGGACAGCCAGGAGTTGGTGGATTCGACTATCCAGCGCAGTCCGAGGTGTATGGGTTGTTGGGTCCCTGGGGTTTTGGTGCCGCGGCGTTGGATGCACACATCGTGAAGGCCCAGCGCGGCGAGCCGGTCGCGCACTGCGGGGTAGTCGTAGCCGCGGTCTAGGTGCAGCGTTTCGATGTCGTCAAGGAGTCTGTTGTCGGCAACGGCTGCAAGGGTGGGTTCCAGCAGGCGGATGTCGTTGCGGTTGGCGCCGTCGATGGCCCAGCCAACTGGAACGCCGTGACGGTCCGACGCTACTGACCATTTCCATCCCATTTTGGCTCTGTCTGTGGGGTTTGGGCCGGTGCCTTCGCCTCCGCAGGGGGCTTTGTGAAGCGACCCGTCGAGCGCGACCTCAGACAAGTCGAGGCCCACGATCCGGTCAAAGGCTTCCAGCGCCTCGCCGCAAACCCGGTCGAACACCCCGACCGCGATCCATTCGTCGCGGCGGCCCCGAAGCGTGGTGTCAGACACCTCAAAATCCATGATCGCTTCCACATCGACCCACGACGCCCCCGTCACCAACCGGATCATGATCCCCCGAAAACACACCCTGTCAGGGATCCGCGGTCGGTGACAACCCAACGGATGGCCCCGATCCGGCGGCGGCAACAACCACTTGACCGCCGCCCATACAGCATCAAACACTTCCGGCTCCAGCGCGCGCATAATAACAGAAACCTCCACCTGGTCGTCGTTGGTTAGGTCAACCCAAAGTTCACTTCGGGCAACCCGACGACCGGTGGATGGTCACCTATCCGCGCGGCCCCTTAGCGTTCAGCGCAGTTTGAGACGGCGGGCGACCGCACGGGCGATGCGAATTATGGGGCTGCGGCCCAACTCAACGTGGAGCGCTTGGTTTACCTCGTTGAGTTCGTTGACGACGCTGTTGAGTTCTTCGTTTCTGGTTTCCAGGTCCGCCACCCGCTCGCTGAGTACCTCGGCATGACTCGTCAGCCCGATGCTGAGATCGCGAACCCGCAGTATCTCAGCGCGAAGTTCGGCTGGATCGGTGCTGTCGATCGGGTCCGACCCTTCAGGAGTCACACGTTGTTGTGGCACCACGAAACCCTACGTCAAGTGATGGCTGATGCGTGGGCGATGGACGCGAGCTTTGATGGTCGTGTCACGAGGGTCGCAGTGATCGCGGGGTTCGGCTGGTTCTAGATGGTCGGCGTTGAGGCGGAGATTGGTTGGGTCGTCGGGCCGTCTGTAGTCGGGGTGATACCACGGGTCGGTCACCTCGCCCCAGCGATCAATCCATCGATCCCATTCCCAATCAAAGATGCTCGCGATTCGACTGAAGGATTCGCGATGAATCAGCGTCGCTTCAGGTTCGACAATCACCCGTAACCCGGACCGACGGATTTTCAGACACAAATCGACGTCGTTGAAGGAGAGCGGGAAGTGGGTGGACACTGCGCCGAGGGCCAAAAGCAATGATCGGCGCGACATGAAGCAAGCGCCGGTAACCGAGATCACGTCTCGAGCAACAGTTCCGCCGTACTGTTGAGAATCTTCGATTGACCAGCCCACAAACGGATGGAGAGGATGAGCATTGTCCATGATCATTCCGGCGTGCTGGATTGTGCCGTTGGGGTAGCGCAGCAATGCACCCACGCCGCCGATGGAGGGGTCGCCGAAATGGACGGCCATAGCGTCGATAGCACCTGGGTCTATCTCGGTGTCGTCGTTAAGGAGCAGAACAAGTTCGTTTCTGGCCGCGAGAATGCCCTGGTTGCAGGCGGCTGAAAAGTTGAACTCTCCGGGTGGGCGTGCTTCGAGTCGTATTGGCAACCCGGCGCTGGCGATTTGTTTTGGATCGCCGTCGTATTCCCCGCCAACCAGCAGAATCACTTCGAGGTTCGGGTGCTGGGTGGCAGCGATGCGCTGCAAGCAACGCTCAACGGCAAGTTCATCTCCGAAACCCTCACCGAGAGCCTTGCCCGCAGTAGGGATGATTATCGAAATCGGCGGTTGCTCAGATGGGTCGGGCACCAGCCGAAATCGACCCGCTTGGCTGCCTTCGACAGCGGTGGCCGCGATCCCGATCTTGGCGACGTGACTGTTGATGTCAGCGATGTCGGCGCCGACAGGTGCTTGTCGATGCCTACTCAACACTGCGGGCACATGAAGCACTAGCGATTTGTGTTCAGCCAAGCGCAATGGCAGTGCCGGATCGGTGATCTCACACCCGAGATCAGCCAGGGCTGTGCACCGCACCGCCAGAGGGAGACAAGCACCGGGTTCGCCAAGCAGGCGTGTTGGTGACCAGGCAGGTCGGCGCGTTCTTTCTCCTGAAATTTCAATGTCGCCGTACACCGCGCTGGCATCGTGGCGTTGTGCCAAGGCATCAAGTATGGTGCTTTCGCCGATTTCGCTGAGCCGCCCAGAGTTGCTCAGATTGATGGCAGCGCCTTCGCAATTTTGGTCACATGGTGACCCATCGGCAGGCGAGGAGACGACATGAAGCAAGCGCATGGGTTGCGGCGACGATAGCGTGCGCGGCCATGGCCAAGGTTTTCTCGGCTTCAAGACTGCCTGGCATAGTTGCCGTCGGTATGGTTCTTTTTGCCTTCTGGCCAGTGCTTTTGGGTGGTGGGAGTCTTATTGCTGGTGACTTTGTCATCAACTACGCAGCACCCTTCGACTTCTATCAGTCCGATAATTTCTCGCTGGAGACGGGTTCGACGGATCCGATCAATATTCACTCACATTGGGCACCGTTAGCCGCAGATGTTCGTTCCGGCGATGTCGGTTGGTGGACATCCGACCTCGCTGGTGGGCAACCGACCATGAAAGGTGGGTTGCCGGTCTTTAATCTTGGCTACCTTGCGGTACCCGGTTGGTTTGCGCCGGGGTTGGTTGCTGCCATTCGTGTTTTGACCGCGATAGGGCTGACTTACGGATTCGTCAGGTCGTTGGGTCTGTTGCGAGTATCTGCTTTGGCTAGCGGAATCGCATTTGCGTTCTCCGGATTCATGGTGGGTTGGATGAACTGGCCGCAGTCCTCAATTGCTGCTTTGACTCCCGGATTGTTGTGGGCGGTGGAACGACTCATACGTGATCCCAGGTTGTGGCGGGCGGTTCCGTTGGGAGCGGTCCTAGCCGCCATGGTCTGGTCGAACTTTCCCCAGGTCACGATTTACGTGCTGTTAGCAGCCCTGATTTACGCTGCGATTCGGCTACCGGCAGAGTTGCAGCAGAGCAATGGCAACCAAGCCACGAAGTTGAAATCGCTCACGGTTACTGGTCTGGTGGCAATGCTGCTGGCCGCCTTGCTGGCATCACCGCATCTGATTGGCTTCGTTGAGTATCTGGACTGGATCGACACCAGCGACCGCACCTGGGGGAGCGTTGATTCCTCGGCGGGGGTCAAGTATCTGCTTACCGCTGTCGCACCGGCTATTTGGGGGCATGGATCGTTCGGTCCGGGCTGGTTCGGTGAGGTGAACTGGACCGAGCACAACGCCTATGTAGGGGCTTCGGTGTTGATGCTTGCGGTTGTCGGCTTTGTCACCGGTCTTGCGAACGGTGATCGACGGCACCGGTCTGCGGTGGCTGCGTTTGCGGTTATCGCCGCTCTAGGTCTTCTGATCGCCTATGTCGGCGGTCCGTTGTCGGTGCCGGTGAGGGAACTGACTGGTACGGCAAGCGGAGCGATGACGAGGGGAAAGGTCTTATGGAACCTCGGGGTGGCACTCATCGCAGCTTTTGGTGTGGAACAGATCGTTCGGGAGACAACGGGACCTTCGAGATGGTCGCTTCGCCGGGGGATTGGCGTGTCGATTGTGGCTGGAGCGGTGTTGTTGCTGGCGTTTTTGCCGTTTCTGGGTGATTGGCTGGACGCGGCCCGATCCCACGATGTGGTTCGAGAAGTGTTGGCGGTCTCAGTTGTCCCGGCGCTCTGCGCGCTCGGGGTGGCGGTAGTGATCCTGGCCCGGCTTCGAGGTTGGTTGACGAGCGCGGCAGTTGGTTGGGCATTTGTGGCCATCATCGGATTCGAACTCTTGAGTTTCGCCATGCCCGTGCCAACGATTGTTGAGCCATCGGATCGGATCACCGCGACCCCAGCTCACGCCGAGGTCTCAGAGTTGCTGGCACCTGGTGAGCGGCTCAGTGGAGAAGGCTGGACGTTCTTTCCTTCGACAACTGCATTGTTCGATATCGACGACGCGCGGGGGCAGTTGTTCAAGTCTCGGGGTTACACCGCCTTGTTGCGAGCGGAAGTTCCCAACTCGATCATCCTGGGCCAACAACGAGCCACCGCGACCTGGCCTTATATCCCCTTTGATGCCGATATCGCTTCGCCGGTGTGGGATGCGATGGCTGTTGGCGTATGGGCGCAGTTCCCCGACAGCCGACCGCCGGGCACTCTGATTGATCCTGTGTCGGCAGTTGAGGGTTCCGATCCAGCGGGCGAGACGCTGAGGACCACACTGGCGTCGCCCAACGGGGGTTTGCGCGCCGTTCTGATTGAGGTGGCCTCCAGTGTTGGAGGTTTGCTCAACGTTGATATCGCGGCTGAGGGCCAACTGAGCACTGAGAGCCGTTTCATATCGCCGCAGCACACGGGTGAACAGTCATTTGCGTTTGCCGCCGAAGAACTACCCGCCGGAACGCCAGTGTCGATTGAGGTCACATCGCCTTCGCCAAAGGGTGCGCTGCTAGTTGGAGTCGACGAGTTTGGGGGACTGGCGGCAGGGATGGTGGCGGGTGACGACGAGTTCCGGCTCGCGCGTACGGGTGACGTTTTGTTGATAGAGCGTCCCAACGCGGCGTTCATCCGGCTTGCGGACGCAACTCTGGTTGAGCCTGAGCCACACCTGGCCGCGGAAGCGGTGGCGTCGAGGAAGGTGGGTGAGAAGTCGGTTGTGGTTGACAGCGATTTGGGACTCCCGAAAATACCATCCGCAAACGCCGAACTCGAAGTTGTGAGCGTGTCGCTTGGTCGCGACCGCGTCGAGACTGTCGTGCGCAGCGACCGGGACGCGGTGGTGGTCATTTCTGTGTCTGACTATCCCGGATGGTCCGCAACCGTTGACGGGAAGGCGGCGGGGATCGTTACCGCGGACGCGGCGTTCATGGGAGTCCTCGTGCCGGCGGGCGAGCACACTGTCGTCTTGACATTCCACCCGCGACATCTTGGAATCAGCCTGCTTCTCGCAGTGTTTGGGATTGTGCCGGCAGCAGGGTTGCTCGTTGTTGGAGGGTTTCGCCAACACCGTCGGGCAATCCCTTCGGGCTCTGTTCCTCGCTAGGCTTCTGCGCGTGCAGAATGACGCAACGGGTGCTCGCGAATATGTCAGCCGCATTCAGGCGGAGATTCAAAAAGAGGCTGACCAGCGCAGGGAGAGCAACCCAGCGCTGGTGGTTCAAGAGCGAGAAATCTCCCAAGCGTGGAGACGTTCGGTTCCAGGAGCTGCTGCGGTGAATCGTGACACAGACTCACCAGCGGACCTGAAGGCAAACGCCGAGCACCTCCTTGGCAGCGTCAAAGACCTGTCGTTGCTCAACGTTGACGCTCCGACAGGCACCCGTCAGGGTGTGCGGCAGCTAAAGAACACCATGCGTAGGCTTACGCGCTGGTATTTGCGGTACCTGGCCGATCAGATCAACGCCTTCAACCATTTCTTGGTCAACCTGTTGCGCACCACAGAACAACGCATTGCTCGACTCGAATATGATGCCCGTGCCGCTGAGATCATGGGGGAATTCGTTGATCCCGTCCCGGATGCAGATGCGGGCTTGGGCGAGGCCGTGGCCAACCTGCTTTCTCCATGCGACGGGCCGATAGCGGTGGTGTCGTGTGGCAGCGGTCTGATGGTTTCGGCGCTGGTTAACGTAGGAATCACCGCACATGGTGTCGACGACTCACCTGAGGCGATCAGCGATGGCGTAGACGAAGGCTTGGACCTTCGGGTAGCAGCGCCTTTGGAGCACTTGAACAGAATTCCCGATGGTTCACTTGCTGCTGTGGTGTTGACGCGTTCCGCTGAGCGCCAAGGACCTGTCGAACTGTCAACGCTGATTGACGAAGCGCTGCGTTGTGTCAAACCGTCAGGCCGAATCGTCGTCGCGGTCGCGGATATCGGTGCCCGCTCAGCTCCGGAAGCAGAGCTGTTGCGCGGTATGGGTTTGTCTCCTGAGACATGGGCCCATCTGCTGGCTAAACGTGGTTGCACTGTCGAGTTGTCTGAGTTGGTCGGTTCGCGAGTGACGACTCTGGTCACGGCTCAGCGACAGTGAACCGACGACCGATTGTTCACCAGTTCATACCTTCACTCACCAAGCGCGACGCGGTGAGCTTCCACACTCTCGCGATTGATGAGATGCTGCGCGAACTTGGTGCGGACTCCACCATCTACACGGCGCACATCAACTCTGAGACTGAGGATCGTGCCCGTCACTATCGACACCACGCCAAGGATCCGAACCCCGACCTGGTCATTTATCAAGCCTCGATCGGCTCTCCGATGGTTGATTACCTTCTGGCCCGCTCAGAGCCACTGATGCTGAATTATCACAATATGACTCCTCCTGAGTTCCTTTTCGGCTGGGAGCCGACTTTGGGAGCGGAACTTGCCTTTGGTAGGCGCCAGTTGGTTGGTCTCTGTCGCCGAGCGGTTGTGGCGGTTGCCGATTCGGATTTCAACGCTCGTGAACTCATCGACTTGAAGTGCAAGCGGGTAGAAGTAATCCCGGTACTGACCGACGATGCCCTCTTGCCCGTTGTTGGATCGCAGACAAGCTCCCCATGTCGGGTCCGCTCGGCGTTGACCGTATTGTTTGTCGGTCGGTTGGCACCCAACAAGTGTCAGCATGACTTGTTGGCTGCGATGGCGGTGCTGCGTGAACGAATACCGACCGCAGAGTTGGTGTTGGTGGGTTCGCCAACTTCAGAAAGGTACGAAAAAGCACTGCGAGGGTTCGCAGCGGAACTCGGGATTGCTGACGCGGTATCCTTTGCGGGTTCGGTTCCGGTCTCGGAGTTGGTGTCGTGGTACCGCCGGGCAGATGTGTTTGTGTGTTTGTCTGAGCATGAAGGATTTTGTGTGCCAATTCTGGAGGCGATGGCGTGGGGTGTGCCGGTTGTTGCCTTCGATGCCGCAGCGGTGCCGAAGACTGCGGCCGACGCGGGTTTGGTTCTCGACGACAAGTCCCCTGCGGTTGTGGCCGCAGCGGTGGAGCGAATCGTCGGCGACGACCCGCTACGCGAACGATTGGTGCAACTTGGTTTGGCTCGGGCCACCGAGTTGCGTGCTGCCGCGGTACGCCCGCAGTTGCAAGAGTTCTTTGCGGACTTGCTCAAGTCGGACCTGCTCAAGTCAAAGCAGAACCTGCGATGAGTGATATCACCTTCGTCACGCCTCGTTACGGAGCCGATGTTGTCGGTGGGGCCGAGTTGGGTGCTCGAGCACTGGCGACTCGACTCAGTGCGGACGGATTGGACATCACGGTTCTCACCTCACGAGCGCGCTCGTTCGACACTTGGGCTGATGACTATCCCGAGGACACCACGATCGAAGAGGGCGTGTCAGTCTCCCGATTCAGTGTCGACTATCCCCGTTCCCCCAATTTCGCGGCTTCATGTGATCGGCTCCTGGTGCACCCGGAACAAGCCAGTATGCAGGACGCCTGGCGGTGGATTGATGAGCAGGGTCCCACTAGCAACGACCTGCTGGAAGCCATCGCTGAGGTTGATAGCGGAGTGCTCGCGTTCACCCCGTACATGTATCACCCAGCGGTGCGGGGTGTGGCCGTAGCCCGTGTCCCCACCGTGTTGCATGCTGCTGCTCATCCAGAGCCACCGTTGCGGCTTCCGGTCTTTGACGAACTGTTTGATTCCGTGTCCGCTATGGCGCACTACAGCCGTCTCGAACAGCGTTTGGTGCTTGATCGCTTTCCGTCTACGGTTCTGACCCCGCAGGTAGTGATGGGCCTTCCGGTTGAGGCGCCCGACTTCAAGATCGACCCGGTAGCGGCGCGGCGCGCGTTCGAGCTTGAAGACGAGCCGTTTGTCGTGTTTTTGGGAAGGGTGCTCCGAAGCAAAGGCACGCATGAATTGGTCGGTTTTTTTGAAGCGACACGAGAGCGACGCGGTAGCGGGAAGCTGGTGATCGTGGGTCCGGTGGTTGATCAGATCCCCAAAAGCAAAGCGGTCGTGTGCGTTGGCTCGGTGTCTGAGGAGCACAAGTTCGGTTTGCTCGCAGCTGCCGATGCGTTGATCAACCCGTCACCTTTGGAGTCGTTCTCGCTGGTTGTTCTTGAAGCCTGGTTGGCGGGAACGCCAGTGCTGGTCAACGGCTGGTGTGGCCCGACTAGGGATCATTGCGAACAGTCCGGTGGCGGTCTTTGGTACGGCAACTTCGTAGAATTCGAGGTGTCACTCAATCGCCTCCTCGACGACGCCGATCTGCGCTCCAGGTTGGCTCAAGCCGGTCATGCATACGTGAAGAACTCGTTCAGCTGGCCCGCAGTACGTCGCCGCTATCAGGCCCTGCTCTCCCAGATCAGCTAGCGAGTCAGAATCTAGGGAGATTCTTCCACGTCGCCTGGCGGAAGCAGGCTTGGAGGACGATTCAACCTCACCACCAGATCTGCGAGAAGTCCCACGACTAGCACTTGAAGTACCGCGAAGCCGAGAAGCAGAGTGTTGGCGGCGGGACGGAAGTCCTTGTCGACAATGTCGTATCCCAGTTTGGCGGCGAAGACGACACCGAGTATCGAGGCGATGGGCAAAGCCACTCGCAAGGGGTCATAAGTCAGGATCATGCGGATGACCTGCAGCACATAGAGGCTGGTGTCGCGGAACCAGTGAAATTTCGAACGACCGGCACGTGCCTTGTACGAAATGGGCACGTAGCGGACTTCGTAGCCGTTCATCAAGAAGGCCATCGTGATAGTGGTGACGCATGAGAACCCCGTCGGCAACTGTTGGGTGAACTGCAGGCCGACATCGCGGCGGAAAGCTCGGAACCCTGAGTTGAGGTCTGGGATCTTGGAACGGGTCAAATAGGAGGCGAGACGGCGGATAGCCCACTTCGCGGGAACTCGAAAGATCTTGAACGTGCCCTGTTCAGAGGTTCTGGCACCGACTATGTGGTCGCTGTTGCCGAGTTCCGCGACCAGTTCGGGAATCTGGTCGTTGGGATAGGTCATGTCTGCGTCGGACCACACCACGACACGACCTTCAGCAGCTTCGGTGCCGATACGCCGCGCCGCCCCCGAGCCGCGGTTTCGTCGAGTCTTTATCACGCGGACTTTACCGAGACCCTGGCAGATTTCAGCTGATCCGTCGGTCGAACCATCGTCTACAACCACGAGTTCCCAGGAGTATGAAGACTTGTCCATGGAGGCGCTGATTCGGGCCAGTTCGTCTGCCAAGTGCCCCGCTTCATTGTGAACGGGCAAGACGATGCTGACGTCAAGAGTCGGTTCGGCGGCCACGGTGTGAGTTTACTTCTGAATGCCGCGGTAGATGTCGGCCATCTGTTGGGCCGCGGTTTGCCAGGTCATCGCATTGATGCGGGCCTGAAGCTCTGTTGGCACTGTTCCTGGCACCGAGATTGCCGCGCGAAGCTGGTCGACGAATGCTTCGTTGTTGTTGGGGGGAGCCAGCGGTACGAAGTCGCCTATCAACTCCGGTAAGGCCCCCACCGCAGTGGCCACAACAGGAGTACCGACCGAGAGGGCTTCGAGCGGTGGTAGTCCGAACCCCTCGTAGCGCGAAGGAAAGGCCAGCACCGCGGCGCCCCGCAGGAGCGAGGCTTTTTGTTGATCGTCAACCTCGGTGAGCCTCACCAACCTCTGGTCGCCAGCGGCATCATCGAGGGTCGATTCGGCGTTGCCCACCGGCCCTGCCACAACCAACGCAACATCGTTGGGAAGTGAACTCAACGAGTCGGTAACCGCAGCGACGTTCTTACGATGTTCGACGGTTCCCAGTATGAGCACGTATTTCTGATGACCAGCGAGACGCCGTCCTTGTGCGGCGTCACCGGCCAAGATGGGACTAACCCCATGAGGAACCAGAGCAACTTGCTCTTGTGACACATCGAAATGGGCATAGACCTCCTCAGCGACGGCCACTGACGAAACGTGGATTTTCGCCCCGGCGTCTATGGCTGCTTGCAGCGGTTTGGCCATGGCAACAACTTCAGGCCGACACCATTGCGGGTAGCGAACCATACAAAGATCTTGGACGGTGATGACCGAACGAGGCGTGGGTGGAGCCGTGAAGTTCGGACCATGCACAACGTCAACGGATCCGACGATAAAGCGGTCCAGCGCCGTGAGATTGTGTTGCCACAGACGATGGGCGACTCGAGCGGGAAAACGGGACCGGCGCACCGGGACTGCCGTTTCCGGGCGCGCGCCACGCAGGGTCAAGAGCCAACCTCGGACATCTATCCCGGCCGTGTTCGCAAGCGCACCCACAAGACCTTTAGTTGTTTGGTGGATTCCGCCGGGTGGTCCGACCAGAGCTGTGACATCAATGCCGACGCGCGTTGGTTTTTCGCCGGGCACTGTGCTGTCGCCGGGTACTCTGCAATCGCCGGGCGTAGCCGGAGCCGTGGCTGATGTGACGTCACTGCCGACGCGCGCTGGCTTGTCGCCGTGGTCAGGGGACATAGATGCCGTTCAGTGCTAGGACAGTCAAGACCGTCAAGGCAACCGCGGAAGCTGTTGGTAGCCAACGCCTCAGCAACGATCTATGGCTCACAATCCCAGCGGCGATCACGAGCGGGAAGACGGCCAAGGCGTAGCGTTCCATCGAGTTCAGGTTTTCAGCAGCGAAGAGCAGGATCGTTGAGGGAACCGCGTACACCCACAAATCGGTCGACAGCTTGCGCACCGCAACTACTAGTAGAAACACCAGGATCACTGCCGTGCCAGCATGCAACAGTTCACCCGGATCACCCTTGGCGCCCTCGATGAACGCCTTGATGATCCGGGTTATGGGTTCACGGACGGAGCCCCGGAGCTCTTCTTGCGTGTCGATTGGAACGCGCCAACCACCTTGGGCGCGTTCGGCCCACACAAGAAACGTGAGTGTTCCCAATGGTGCCGAAGCCACGGCTAGCCACGCCAGCGGAGAGCGCCGATCACTTGTAACGGCTCTCAGGAGCGCGGGCACCGCCAACAGGGGCCCGACCGGTCGTGTCAAACCGGCCAAGAAGCCCAACGCCACCACCGCCAACCAACTGCGGCGACGGGCACACAGAAAGAATCCCAGAGCCAAGGTCAAAAAGAGCGCTTCGCTGTAGCCGAGCACCAAGACGAAGGCCGACGGGAACAGCGAGAAGATTCGGACCACGTGTCTGGCGACTTCGGGGTCATCGGTCTCTTGCATCGCCACCCGGTACATCAACATTCCGGCAACGAGAGCGAGCAGGTTGGCTGCGATCACCAGGGCGATATCGGGTCTGTCTCCTAGGGCCCCGAGAAGTCGACCCAACAGCGGCCACAGCGGAAAGAAGCGAATTCCCCCTTCGAGTTCGGTTGAGTCGTAGCCCTGGCTCGCCAAGTCGCGGTACCAGGTTCCGTCCCACGGAATCAGCCCATCGTCGACCGGCGAAAACGCCGGCGACGGTTCAAGGCGATCAACGATGGCCAAGGTGGTGATATACGCGACCGCAACGTAGATCCTGGCCTCGACCCAGCCGGCCAAGGCGGCTTTGAAGTCCTGCGGTAAGTTGAGCGGGAAGGTCACTACAAGGCCTCGTAACGAGTAAGCAACATCGGTTCGAAAACGTCGCTGGGTGCCAGCAGTTGCTGTGCTTGGTGGGTTCGTTCCAACTCGTTGATCATGGCTTCGCAACGGTTACCGAAACTCTGGTATCCGAATCCGCTCACCAACCAGACATTGTGGTCGCCGGCTTCGGCGAGCACTTCGGCGACAAAACTATCGACGCCGGTGTTGCTGATCGTCTCGGCGTAGTCCTGCCAGTCCACGAAGCGGCCATCACCACGGGGATAAGCGAACGAAGCGGGCGACCCAACAACCGAACGGAGGGTCGCCGGCCCAACCTGATCAGGGCAGAAGACAACCACATCGCCAACTTCGAAGCCTTCGTCGATCAGAGCTGCGACATCGGCACCCTGGGTTCGGTCGCGCCGTGCTTCGTCAACGCTTACCGCGAGTCCGAAGGCTACGACAAGCACCAGCACCACAAGCCTTGGCCGCGTCGGGAGCATTGCTGTTCCCCTAGCAGCGAGGACCAACAAAAAACCCACCACGACAGCTGCGTAACGTGCTTCAAAAGCACCAGCCATCACCAAGGCAACGCCTCCGCCGATACCAAGTGTCAGCAGCACGCACAGGCACCCACGATCCAAATTCCCAGCAGCGAACCGAAGCACTAAATTGCGTCCGTCGATGCGGCAGGCCAACACGCCCAGTATCGCTAGGACAGCTAGAACGATCCCCAACAGTTCGCCCTCGAACCGGTTGTTTCCACCGATTGCCTGAATCGTCTCAACAACGATTTCTGCGGGTCGCGCTCGATCGGCCCACGGCGTTCCTGTGGTTCGAAGCTGTTCTGAGAACACGCTGAACCAAACGAGAAATGTGGCGCTGCCCGCAACGATTGCACCTCCGATACGCACCGCAACCGCACGAGTGTTGCTGTCTCCGAAGCCGATGTTGGTTGCCGCCACAATCAGCGCTGCGCCGATCAGCCAGAAACTCCAGTAGTGAGTGTGTATCAGTGCAGCGACGGCGAGCGTCAAGAGCAGGAGCCGAGCAGGTGACGAACGTTCTATTGCCCGTTCTGCACAAAGCCAACCAACGCAACACAGCAGGGCCAACAGGGCATACATCCGAGCTTCGGTTCCGTAGCGGATCAGAAACGGGGAGGTGGTGGCGATCAGCAGCGTTACCTGCGCGGTTGTGGCGCCGTATCGGCGGGCGATTCTGTAGAGCACACAGACCGAGAGCAAAGAAAACACCGCGGACAACGAGCGCACCGCCAGGTCACTGTCGCCAAAGGCATCCATCCACCAACCGAGTAGCAAGTAGTAGAGAGCGGGGTGGCCGTCATGTCGGAGCGCTTCAACCAACTGGTCGAAGTCCAGCTGCGCGATGTTGACCGAAAGCGCCTCGTCCAGCCATAACGGCGTCAGAGCAACGAAGCGCAGGACAACTCCAACGGCGACGGCGATCGCTGCGAGCGTCAGCGCGATCGGGTTCCAATTCAATGGCGCAGGCGCGTGGTCGCAAACGGCGTCATCAGCGGGGTCAGCTTCAGAAGCGGCGAGGGCCACAGCCGCTGAATCTAGCCGTCAGTAGCGATAGCGCCCCCCATGTAGCGCGGTCATACTCGCCGATGTAGCGACAATGCGACAAACGGACAGCTAGCATCTGCGCTTGATGACGACTCGCATGGTAATTATCGGTGGGGGTCCCGCGGGCAATAGTTGCGCCACTACAGCGGCACGATTGGGCGCAGAGGTCGTGCTTGTGGAGCAAGACACGATCGGCGGAGCTGCCCATCTCTGGGATTGCATCCCGTCCAAGGCGATGATCGCAGCAGGTAACGCCCGATCCTTCGTGCAACGCTCCATGCGCATGGGGCTTTCTGAGGTTGCAACCGATGTTGATCTTGACCAACTTCGAGATCGTCTATCGACTCTCGAACGCCGCTTGGAGAGTCAAATTCGTAGCCTGCTCGCCAGCCAGCACGTTCAATTCGCTCACGGCACGGGGACGATGCTTGATGCCCATACTGTGAGGGCGACCACCGCGGACGAAACGATCGACTTCGAAGCCGACGTGATCGTATTGGCCACCGGCAGCCGCCCTCGCCTCCCCGATTGGGCACCAGTCGACGGCGTCCGGGTGCTAACCACTCGAGATGCTTATCCGCCTCCAACGATGCCCGAGCACCTAGTCGTGATCGGCTCGGGCGTCACTGGCGTGGAGTTCGTCCACATGTTTCAGTCGATGGGGTCTGAAGTCACCTTGATAGTCAGTCGTCAACAAGTGCTCCCAGCTAAAGACCCTGAAGTGGCGGCCGCGTTGGAGGAGGATTTCCTACGTCGGAAGGTTCATCTGCTCAAAGGGGCGCGCGCCATCGCTATATGCAGAGAAGGCGAGGAAGTAACCGTCAGTTGCGACGATGGCCGGGTGGTGACGGGATCGCACGCACTTTTGGCCATCGGCTCGGTTCCCAATAGCGAAATGCTTGGTCTGGACAATGCTGGTGTGGACTCAGCAGACGGGTATGTGCCGGTCGACATGAACCTGCGCTCCAATATCAGCCACATTTACGCAGCCGGCGACCTTAGTGGACGCCTTCCGCTCTCTTCGGTGGCGAGCATCCAAGGACAGAAAATTGCGGAACACGCGCTCGGGGCACTCTCGGTGTCTCGGCGCCGCGTTATCGACTACGACAAAGCCGCGTCCGCAATTTTCACTGAACCCGAAATCGCCGATGTCGGACTTGCTGAGGCAGACGCATTTTCTGAAGGCCGCAAGGTTCGCGTAACTAAAGTCCCTTTTGCTTCCTCGGCGAAGGCCCAGATCAACGATGATCCTCGCGGCTTTGTGAAGATCGTGTCGGATCCCGCCACTGGGGTTGTCCTTGGTGGGTCGATCGTCGGTCGGCACGCTGCTGAACTGATTTCAGTGCTGGCGGTAGCGGTCAGCAATGGTCTCACTGTTGCGGACATTCACGAGAGTGCGCTGGTGCATCCGACTCTCGCTGAAGCGCTCCGCGAAGCCGCCGAGTAGGGCGAAGCCGCCGAGTAGGGCGAAGCCGCCGAGTAGGGCGAAGCCGCCGAGTAGCCGAGCCGCCGAGTAGCCGAGCCGCCGAGTAGCCGAGCCGCCGAGCCGCCGAGTAGCCGAGCCGCCGAATAGCCGAGCCGCCGAAAGGCGAGGTTCGTTACTCGATTACAGCGACGATGTCTCCGCCGCCGACGGAGTCACCTTCAGCGACTCGAATTTCTTTGATCGTTCCTGACTTCTCCGCGGCGACGTTGTTCTCCATTTTCATCGCCTCCAAAACGACGATGGTGTCGCCAACATCAACGGTGTCGCCAACGGCAACGAGCACTCTGACGATCGTCCCCTGCATAGGCACGGTGACATCGCCGCTGCCAGATCCACCGCTGGACGCGCCGCGGCCGGAGCGGCGTGCCCGAGGGGCAGTTGCCCCGCTAGGGGTTCCGGCGCTCTCGGGAACCCACATTGAGACGGAGAATCGCTTGCCGTTGACCTCAACGTCGACATCTCGCTTGATTTTGGGTTCGTCTGAGTCTTCGACCTCAGCTACAGCAGCGACGCTGATGGTGCTCAGATCGACCGTCTCTTCCAGCCACTTGGTGCTGTGGGTGACGGCAGCGAAGTCTGGATGTTCCAGAATGGTTATCGCGGCCGTGGTGGTGGTCGCGACCCCCTCAATGGTGGTTTCGTTGAGCGCTCGTAGGGCCCGGGCAATTGCGGTCGGACGATCTTTGCCCCAGACGATGAGCTTTCCGATCAAGTTGTCATAGAACTGGCTGATTTCGTCACCTGCTTGGTAGCCGGTGTCGAAACGAGTACCGAAACCATCGGCGGTTCTGAGTGCCGTGATAGTTCCTGGCGAAGGCAGAAACGCTCCTCCGGCGGGATCCTCGGCGTTTATCCGAATCTCGATCGCGTGCCCGTCGATTTCGATGTCGTCTTGGGTGAACGGCAGTTTTTCACCAGCGGCAACGCGGATCTGTTGTTCTACGAGATCAATGCCGGTGACCATCTCAGTTGCTGGATGCTCGACTTGGAGACGAGTGTTCATTTCCAGGTAGTGGAAACTGCCGTCTTCATACAGGAACTCGACCGTTCCTGCATTGACGTAATCGCAGCCTTGAGCGACCTTGACGGCCGCTTCGCCCATCGCGGCGATGATGTCCGGGTCGATGTTTGCAGCGGGTGCTTCCTCAATCAGCTTCTGGTGTCGGCGTTGAACGGAACAATCGCGAGTTCCGAGGTAGACACAATTGCCGTGCTTGTCCGCCAGAATCTGGACTTCCACATGGCGCGGCTTGGTGAGATAGCGCTCCATGTAACACTCATCGCGCCCAAAATACGAAAGAGCCTCTCGTTGGGCAGCCTCAAGTTGCTCTGAGGCCTCTTCGGCGCCGGCTACGACCTTCATGCCTCGCCCACCGCCGCCGAAAGCCGCCTTTACCGCAACCGGCCAACCCTGCGAATTGCCAAAATCAATGATCTGGCCGGCGTCGGTTATCGTCTCGGTAGTACCGGGAACGCCGAACACGCCGACTCTCTCGGCGGCTTCGCGGGCCGAGATCTTGTCGCCCATAACCTCGATTGCGGTGGCGTCCGGTCCGATGAATGTGACACCGCGTTCGGTTATCGCGCGCGCGAAATCAGCGTTTTCGGAGAAAAATCCGTAGCCAGGGTGCACAGCATCGGCACCGCTGCGTTCAATGATGTCGAGGATTGCGTCGGTGTTGAGGTAGGACTCAGCACTGGTCTTTCCGCCTAGGCTGTAGGCCTCGTCGGCAAGGCGCACGTGGAGCGCATCGCGATCAAGATCGGAGTAGACCGCCACAGTGGCGATGCCGAGTTCGCGGCATCCACGAATGATTCGAACCGCGATCTCACCACGGTTTGCTATAAGTACTTTGGAAAACACAGGGTAATGGTTAGTCGAATGAGCCATGAGGTTGCGACATCGGCGGGAGATCCGTTTGCGGCAAGCAGCCGCGTGGCCAACGCTACGGGACTTGGACCCCTGCGCCACGTAGAGGTTACCGGGTCAACCAATGCAGACCTCGTTGCCGAAGCACGTGATGGTGCTTTTGGGCCGGCGGTGCTGGTAGCTGACCACCAGACTGCGGGAAGAGGTCGGCTGGGACGGGAGTGGGACGACGACCCCAACAATGCGCTGTTGGTGAGTATTCGCCTGCCTTCACCACCTGATCTCGTTGCGGGTGTTGTTGCCGCGGTGGGTGCTGCGGCGCGCCGTGCGGCAGATCAACTGACCACCTCCACCGTTTTGACAAAATGGCCCAACGACCTCGTGGTCGTAGATGGCCCGGTTCCAGGCAAACTCGGCGGTGTGCTAGCCCAATACGTAACCGAACCAAGTGAATCGGTGGTCGCGGGGGTCGGGATCAATATCAGCGCGATCAAGCGCCAGCGGGGAGCGACCTCAATGGCAGCGACGTCAATGGTTGAGTGCGGGATGGTCCAACACGGGAGTTTCGCGGACCGTGACCTGTTGTTGTCCAACATGCTGGCTGAGTTGGCGACCCGGCTTGCTGATCCAACCTCGGTCCTTGAGGAACTGCGCAACAATTCAGCGACCCTTGGGGCCAGGGTGAGAGTTGAGCTAGCAGGAAACCGCTTCGTGGTGGGGGAGGCGACCGGGCTCAGCGACGAGGGGCATTTGCTGCTCCGCTGCGATGATGCGACGAACATGACGATCACCACCGGAGACGTGATTCACCTGCGATCTGACTCTTAACCGCTACTGGCATCGCGGTCGGCTCCGGCACCACTACGCTCCGCAAGGTGTCAGAGGTCCCGACGCCGCCCGTTACCCAACGAACGGTTGTACTGCGCCGTTCCTGGCCGCAACGTATCACTATGGTGTTGTGCCTCGTGGTGATCGCTGGGGCTATTGCCGCGGCGTGGGTCATCGGGAGCATCCAGGATGCTGTGTCGGGCTTTGGCCGCGTGGAGATATCTGGTGAGATCCTAATCACCGATACCGCACCGGGAGATCCAGTCAACTTCTTGTTGATCGGCAACGACAGCGCTTTAGGAATCGATCCCAACGACCCGATTCACATCGGGCGGGAGTATGACTCTCGCGGTACGTTCAACGCCGACAGCATCACCATCTTGCGAGTCGACCCGATCTCTGGTCAGGCCTGGGTGCTGTCAATTCCACGTGACCTGTTGACAGACCACATCCCAGGAGCCGGAAAATACCGGATCAACGCGGCGCTGTTGATTGGCGGTCCGCAGACCCTGGTCGAGACGATCACCTCTCAGTTCGACATCGAAATCAATCACTACGTGGAGATCAATTTCCTAGGCTTCAGGCAGGTAGTTGATGTTCTGAACGGTGTACCGGTCTGGTTCGATCATCCCACCCGTGACCGCAACACCGGTCTCGATATCGTCGAACCCGGCTGCCATGTCCTTGATGGTGTTGCGGCTCTCGCCTACGTGCGATCTCGATCCTATGAACAATTCATCGATGATCGCTGGGTGATGGTGGGCAACTCTGACTTCGGACGCATTGAACGTCAGCAGGATTTTCTGGTTCTTGCGCTGAGTCGTGCGGCCAGCCGCGGTGCGCGCAATCCAACTGTTTTGCCCGGCTTGATCGAATCGGGTGCTAGCAGTGTGGTTCTCGACAGCGAACTCACTCCTTTGGAGTTGATTGATCTCGGTAAGGCGTTCAGCGACTTCAACCCCGACAATCTCACGCGCTTGGAACTTCAGGTGAACACAATTCATGACGAGGCCGGTGTGTATGTCGGTGAAGAACTCGTACCCGGCGTTCACGAGGAGATCTTCGATATTTTCAGAGGAGCAGCCGACCAGACGCAGCCACGCGACGTGATTTTGGATCTCTACGCAACAGACGAAACGCTGCTGAATGAGGAGGGTGACCTTCTCGCCGATCTCGGTTTCAACGTTACCTCCAGGTATCTCTATGGGACCGACCAGGGGATTTCGGTGGTCGTATACCCGCCGGATCGTCGTTCGGAAGCTGAAACAGTTGCGCGTTACTTGATCCCGATTCCAGCGCTTGTGGAAGATCCTGGCGCAACTGGTGATCTCCGTGTTGTGTTGGGTGCCGACCATGAGCAGATTTCGTTCCTGTTCCCGCATGACCCCTCAAAGATGCATGAGGAAGTGGCGGCTCACGGAACCGTGGATATCCCAGATCTGTCGTCTGCGGTCGATCGGTCGTCAAGCGTTGATCAAGTTGCTCCCGCAACGACTGGAGCCTCCGCGACGAGCACAGACATCTCCTCAGGGTCTGAGCGCGTTGTCGGTCGCCCCCCCGAAGGCCAATCATGCGGCTGATCTTTCGGGCGCTCCGGCTACGCCCGGCGACTGCAACGTGCGGGCCGCTCCGGCTACGCCCGGCGTTGGTAGCAACACCCCTCTACACTTGGCCTTCTTTATGAGCAAGATCGCGGTGATCGGCACGGGGTACGTTGGTCTCACCACCGGGGCCTGTTTTGCACACCTGGGCCACGATGTGGTGTGTGCTGATATTGATGTCAACAAGGTGCAACGCCTGCAATCTGGTGACGTGCCGATACATGAAGCCGGTCTTTCGGAGTTGGTTGCCGAGGGACTTGAATCTCGGCGTCTGTCGTTTGTTGTGGGCGCCGCCAACGCTGTCGGTGATGCCGATTTTGTCTACCTCTGCGTACCTACACCTCAATCAGCTGATGGTTCGGTTGATCTGAACCATCTGAGAGTCGCCGCGGCCGAGGTCAGCGCACATATTCGGCATGGAGCGATTGTCGTCAACAAATCGACGGTTCCAGTGGGTTCGACGCTGCTGGTTGAAGAGGCGATGGGTCGGCCCGATATCGCGGTCGTGTCCAACCCAGAGTTTCTTCGGGAAGGGACCGCCATTGCTGATTTTCTCAACCCCGATCGTGTGGTGATTGGTGCGGACGACCCAGTCGCAGCCGATCGTGTGGCGAACCTGCATGGGAGCATCGGTGCCCCGGTCATGATCACCGATCCGGCTTCGGCCGAGACCACCAAATACGCGGCCAATGCCTTCCTTGCCACGAAACTCAGCTTCGTCAACACCATCGCCGCGGTATGTGAAGCTGTCGGCGCCGATGTCAGTGACGTGTTGGTAGCAATGGGCTACGACAAGCGCATCGGTAGTGAGTTTCTGCGTCCAGGCCCCGGTTGGGGTGGTTCGTGTTTTCCCAAGGACACGCGGGCGATCATCTCAATGGCCGAGGATGCCGGTTACGACTTCTCTTTGATGCGAGGAGTGCTCAAGGCCAACGACGAACAGTTCAAGCGTGTGGTGAGCAAGGTTGCGTCTGTGGTTTCGTTGAGCGGAGCCACTATCGCCCTGCTCGGACTCGCCTTTAAAGCCGGAACCGACGACACTCGTAACTCTCCGGCATTGGAGGTAGCAGACCTGTTGTTAGCCCAAGGAGCCAAGGTTCGGGCTTACGACCCGGCGGTTGCAACGGTTGACATTGATGAGATCGTCGTGGTTGACGATCCCTATGCTGCCTGCGAAGGTGCGGAGGCTCTCGTTGTTCTGACCGAATGGGACGAATTCAAGCTGCTTGATCTCGACAAGCTCTCAGAATCCATGGCTTCGCGTCATGTAGTCGATGCCCGCAACATTTTGGACCGCGAGGCTTTGCTGAGCAGGGGCTTCACCTATCAGGGCATCGGAAGGAATTAAGACGGTGCGCGTCGTTGTTACCGGCGGTGCAGGGTTCCTTGGCTCGCATCTGTGCGACCATCTGATTGCCCGCGGGGATGATGTCGTTTGTATCGACAACTTCTCGACCGGGACTTGGTCGAATGTCGCTCATCTCCGCGAGCATCAGGGGTTCACGCTTGTTGAGCACGACGTTTCCAGTTATGTGGATATCGCGGGCGCCGTGGACGCAGTGCTGCACTTCGCTAGCCCGGCGTCACCGATCGACTATTCAAAGATGCCGATTCAGACCCTGAAGGTTGGTTCGTTGGGCACTCACAACACCCTTGGTTTGGCCAAGGCGAAAGGGGCGACGTTCTTGTTGGCGTCGACTTCAGAGGTCTATGGCGACCCGTTGGTCCACCCGCAAGTGGAGCAGTACTGGGGCAACGTCAATCCGGTGGGACCTCGCGGCGTCTACGACGAGGCGAAGCGTTTCGCTGAGGCAATGACAATGGCCTATTGCCGGTATCACGACCTTGATACTCGGATAGTGCGGATCTTCAACACTTACGGTCCGCGTATGCGCCCCAACGACGGGCGCGTCGTATCGAACTTCATCGTGGCAGCGCTTGCCAACGAACCCATCACTGTTTACGGCGATGGCACACAGACACGCAGTTTCTGTTTCGTTGATGATCAGGTCCGCGGGATTGTCGCTTTGCTTGAGTCCGGCGAACACGATCCGGTCAACATTGGCAGCGCCTTCGAGTTCACGGTCACAGAGTTGGCTGAGATTGTCTTGGAGGTCACCGGTTCTGGATCACCCGTTCGGTACCTCCCGTTACCTGTCGATGATCCGAGGCGTCGTCGCCCCGACACCACACGCGCTCAAGAGCTATTGGGGTGGAACCCAACCGTTACGCTGCGTGAAGGTGTAGCAGAAACGGCTGATTACTTCCGCTCTCTAGCTAAGCCGGGATTCGGCTAGCTCGCGATTGGCCAGATACCAGTCGATTGTGGCTTGTAGGCCATCTTTGAAATCGGTGTTGGCAGTGAAGCCGAAGAGTTCGCGGGCACGACCGGCGTCAACGCCGCGTCGCGGTTGGCCGTCTGGTCGACTGTTGTCCCAGCGGATATGACCTTCATAGCCCGTTAGTTCAACGACGGTCTCCACGAGTTCCTTGATCAACATCTCATGATTTGCGCCAAGGTTGACCGGCTCAGGTCCTTCCCAGAACTCCGCAGCTAGAACTATGCCCTCTGCGGCATCGTCAACATATAGAAACTCCCGACTAGCGCCACCAGATCCCCACACGTCAATTTCTTCGGCGCCCACCTCCTGAGCGATTACGCATTTTCGAATCAACGCGGGAATTACATGCGACACATCGGGGTGGAACTTGTCGCCCGGACCGTAGAGATTTGTGGGCATCAGGTAGGCGCTGCGCTGCCCGTATTGAGCTCGGTTGGCCTGAAGGTGAACAAGCTGAGCCAGCTTGGCGATCCCGTAAGGGGCGTTGGTCTCTTCGGGGTAGCCCATCCACAACGAGGACTCGTGGAAGGGAACCGGGGTGTGTTTGGGATATGAGCAGATGGTTCCGATGACCAGGGTTTTTGAAACCTCGGCGATGCGGCATGCCTCGATCAGATTGGTGCCGAGCAGCAGATTGTCGATGTACAGCTGAGCCGGGGCAACCATGTTGGCGCCGATACCGCCAACGCGTGCGGCCAGATGGATCACGATGTCGGGCGCGTGATCGGCGATAGCAGCCTGGGCTTCATTCTGGTCCAAGAAATCGACCTCGGAACTTGTGGGGGCGACCACGTCAAGAACTCCGCGCCGGGCCAATGCGGTTTGAACTGACGTCCCGAGAAACCCGCTGCCACCGGTGAGGAAGACCCGCTGATGCCCGAATTCTGGCTGAGCGTTGGAGTCACGGAGCATCTCTGTGATCGTAGCCGCCCTCTGCGAGGCGACAGACATCAGCGTTTCACTGATGTGTCAGGGATTGAGACTAAAGTTGCCTGGGCTTGATCGATCTCGACCATAGGGAGGAAGTGTGTCGAATCTTTTTCGCCGTCGGAGGACCACCAAGGTAGTAGGTCTCGCGGCACTAACGCTCACGTTCTTGGTCATCATGCCAAGTCTTGCGTCGGCGGCTGACTCCGCTGTCAACGACGAAACCCAGTTCATTTTCAACACGTTTGCGTTTCTCGTTTGGGGCGCATTGATCATGTGGATGGCTGCGGGCTTCACCATGCTGGAGTCCGGCGCGGTTCGCACCAAGAACGCCTCGATGATTTGTTTGAAGAACATTGGCATCTACTCGATAGCGGGTCTTGCCTACTTCATGGTTGGTTACAACCTGATGTATGTCGATGTCAGCGACTACATCGGTACCTTCGAGATCTTTTATTCCACTTCTGCAGATGAAATATCGCTGCTTGACGGAGACGAGACAGCGCTGGCAGCGGTTGTCGGCAACGGTTATGCCGTCATGTCGGACTGGTTCTTCCAGATGGTCTTCGTGGCAATCGCGGCCTCGATTGTCTCTGGTGCCATTGCCGAGCGGATCAAGATGTGGCCGTTCTTCTTGTTCACGCTCGTGCTCACCGCGTTCATCTACCCGGTGGTCGGTGCTTGGACTTGGGGAGAAGGTTGGCTGTATCAAGAAGGGTTTATTGATTTTGCGGGTTCGACGATCGTTCACGGAACTGGCGGATGGGCCGCGCTCGCCGGTGTCCTGGTCGTGGGACCGCGCCTCGGCAAGTACCGCGAAGACGGCAGTGTCAAGCCGACACCACCATCGAACGTCCTGATCTTTACGTTGGGAGTGTTCATCCTTTGGTTCGGGTGGTTTGCTTTCAACGGCGGGTCGCAGTTGGCGTTGGGAACCGCAGCCGACGCAGTGTCGATGAGTAACGTCTTGGTCAACACCAACTTGTCGGCTTCAGCGGGCGTGTTGGCGGCGCTGGCGGTGTCACGGCCTTTGTTGGGTCGAATGGACCTGGTCGCAGGGATGAACGGTGCCATCGCCGGGCTTGTAGCGATTACCGCGGGTCCTGCAATTACCGACCATTGGTGGGCGATCATCATCGGCGCGGTAGGAGGTCTGGTTTGCACGTTGGCAACGAAATTGCTTGAGAAGTTGAAGATCGACGATGTTGTCGGCGCTATTCCTGCCCACCTCGTGTCGGGTATCTGGGGAACGCTGGCAGTCTCAATCGCGGCGGGAGGCCGTTTCCATATTCAGTTGCTTGGCGTCGTTTCCATCGGGGTGTTTGTTTTTGTCACCTCCTACGTGCTGTGGCGAGCGATGGATGTACTGTTGGGTATACGCATCTCGTCTCAAGTTGAACGCCTGGGTCAAGATGCGGGAGAACTGGGAATCGAGAGCTACCCCGAGTTCCTGCTCATGCCCGAGGAGGACTGATTGCTTGGCAGGCTTTCTTGGTTCGAGCATGACATCGGTCGGTTGACCCGTGTACGATTGGCGGCGATTCGGCAATGAGAGCGTCGGCAGTCGCAATCCAGCCGAGCATCAGTCAGCGATATGAGGGAATGAAACCCAATGGAATTATCAAGCGAAAATACGGGTGGAGCGGTGATCGTACAGGTCGCCGGCCGAGTTGACGGTTCCAACGCCCGTGACTTCCATGAAGGCCTGGAAGCAAGTATCGGCGCTGATGGCGAGTCGATGGTCCTTGACTTCGAGGGGTTGTCGTATATCAGCAGTGCTGGTCTGCGCGTGGTTCTGCTTGTTGCCAAGACTCTTCAACAACAGAATGCCAAGCTGGCGGTTTGCTCACTTTCGGACTCGATCCGGGAAGTCTTCGAGATCAGCGGCTTCGACAAGATCGTTCCCGTATACGCCGACACCGGCGACGCCATGTCCGGTCTTGGGCTGTGACCCCTGCCTGAGCTAACGACTGCTTGAATCACTCCTTGGGAGTGTCGCGTGTTGAAGGTTGACCTCAAGAGTTGGAGCAGAACAGCATGAGTGGCATACAACCCCCCTACAAAATTCTCGTCGTTGACGACGAGCCGGACCTGCAGCCACTTGTAGAGCAGCGAATGCGCCGCTATGTGCGTACCGGTCAGTATCAGTTCGTGTTTGCTCAAAATGGTGTGGAGGCACTCCAGTGCCTACGAGAGGACGATGAAATTGTCATCGTCCTCTCCGATATCAACATGCCGAAGATGGACGGACTGGCGTTACTTGACCAGATCCCCAAGGTCAATCCCAATATCCGGTCTGTGATCATCTCCGCATATGGCGACATGAAGAACATTCGCACAGCTATGAATCGGGGAGCGTTCGATTTCGTTACCAAGCCAGTCGACTTCGACGACTTGAAACTCACCATCGATCGGACGTTGCAACAACTCCTGGAATGGCGCGATGCCCTAGGTGCACGAGATCGGCTTGTTGCGTTGCAAAACGAACTTGACGTCGCCTCTCAGATGCAGCAGTCGATCCTTCCGAAGAGTTTTCCCCAAGGTTCCGATTTCGAGGTATACGCCAGCATGAAGCCGGCGCGTGCGGTAGGGGGAGACTTCTTCGATTTCATGCGTCTTGAAGGAGGAGTGCTTGGCTTGGCCGTAGCGGACGTTTCGGACAAGGGCGTACCGGCCGCGCTGTTCATGATGTCTAGCCGGACCCTGCTGAAGGGAGCTGCGATAGGTCTCGGTAGCCCGAGTGAGGTGTTGGCAGAGGTCAACAATCTGCTGTGTGAAGACAACGAGACAGCCATGTTCGTGACCCTCATATACGCCGTGTATGACCCCTCTAACCGCAAGCTGACTTTCGCTAACGGCGGTCACAACACACCTGTCTTGATAGACGCCGACGGCAACGCCACCCGTCTACCCCTGACTGGGGGCGTGGCCCTGGGTTTGGTGCCCGATCTGGAGTATCAGCAAATGACGATCACCCTTTCGCCTGGAGACCACATCATTTTCTACACGGACGGTGTGACCGAAGCCATGAATGAGAGTGAAGAAGAGTACGGGATGGACCGTCTGGAGAACCTCTTCTCAAAATCTCGACCATCGGAAGCACGCGCGGTCAACGATGCCATCTTCGATTCAGTCATGGATTTTGCGGGCGACGCCGCACAGTCCGACGACATCACTTGCATGACACTGCGAGCAGAGGGGTAAGACCATTAGCACCGTCCTATCTCTTGAGTTGGGAAACGATCCTGCGGAACTGGAGCGGCTCGCAAGCGCCGTAGAGGAATTTGCAGAGCGGGAGAGTTGGGCCCCTGAGGTTGTCTTCAGAGTCAACCTTGTGCTTGAAGAGTTGGTCATCAACGTGATGACTCACGGGAGCCATGAGGGGCTTGCAGAGATAGAGGTGACCGTCACCTCGTCCGAAGACCTTGTCTCGATACGGCTCTCGGACAATGGAGTGGCTTTCGACCCCTTGACGGACGCCCCCAAGCCTGAGGTGACGGGTTCGGTCGAAGACCGTCACGTAGGTGGGTTGGGCGTCCATTTGGTGCGCACGATGATGGACAAGGTCAGCTATAGGCGAGAACGCGGCAGGAATCTTCTGACTATGACGACCCAAAGAAACTAGACCGATATTGCGATGGTGGTCGGGTGATGGAGGAGAATTGCTGCTCATCAAGACGCAAGATCGTTGTCCTGGTTTTGTCGTTGGCGCTGGTCGGTTCCGGCTGTTCCTCGTCGCCCGATGAGAACGACTTGAGTGAGGGCACACCGACCACTGCGGGGTCAACGGTTACGACATCGAGCCTCCCGGACGACGACAGCCCAGCCCAGAATGGCTCAGGCGCATCACCGGGGGTCTTTGATGATCGTGTGGTATTCGGTCAGTCCGCGGCCTTCAGTGGCCCGGCTAGGGACCTTGGCAATGGCATGCGTCTGGGCATTGAGGCCGCCTTTGCAGAGGTGAATGAAAGTGGGGGAGTCCATGGGAGACGGCTGGAGTTGGTGTCTTTCGACGACGCCTATGAACCAGAAGCCGCTATTGACAACACCCAGCGGCTGATCAACAACGGAGACATCTTCGCGTTGATTGGTGCGGTCGGCACGCCCACTTCGCGATCTGCGGTACCGGTTGCCTCGGCTGCGGAGATTCCTTACATGGCGCCATTCACCGGTGCCGCGTTCCTGCGAGATCCGCAATGGGGCAACGTGATCAATCTCCGGGCGTCTTACAACCAGGAGACCGAAGAAATGGTGGCACGGCTCGTCTCGGAGTTGGGGATTGAACGGATCGCGGTCATGTATCAAGACGACTCCTTCGGGCAGGCTGGATACAACGGAGCGCGCGCAGCCCTTGACCGTCGCGGAATGGAAGCGGTGTCTGTGGGCTTGTACCCGCGCAATACGACAGCCGTCAAGACCGGTCTATTGGACCTTAAGCAGGGTAATCCCGAAGGGGTGATCGTGATTGGTGCCTACCAGCCAGTCGCGTGGCTCATTCGTTGGGCGCGTGAAATAGGCATGGACGCGGTGTTTGTCACGATCTCGTTTGTAGGCAGCAATGCGCTAGCGCAAGAACTGGGTCCCAATGGTGCTGGGGTGTTGACCACGCAGGTTGTGCCTTTCCCGTCTGATGCCAGCGTCGGTGTGGTGTCTTCCTATCTTGATGCCTTGTCGGCGTATTATTCAGAAGCCGTGCCCGGATTTGTTTCTTTGGAGGGATACCTTGCGGGTCGTTTGGCTATTGCCGGTCTACAAAGCTGCGGGCGAACCGTCGACAGGGACTGCTTTTCGGATCGTTTCGGTTCTTCTGAACCCATAGATATCGACGGACTCGTACTGAATTATGGGGAAGGAGACAATCAGGGTTCAGACCAAGTTTTTTGGACCATGATCGATGAGAACGGCGACTATCGCCCACTCAACATCTGGCAGGACGTGGCTCCATGAGAGACTGGCTCAAACGAATTGCCGAGAGCCGTTTTCGCATCTCGACTCGCCTCTATACGGGGATTGGCTCAGCCGTCGTGCTCACCGTCGCAGCTAGCTTGGTCGGCTGGTTTTCGATCAATCGAGTGGGCGACGTCCAGGAGCGGGTCAACGAGGGCAGTGTTCCGGCAATGGTGGTGGCTTTCGGTGTCGCTCAGTACAACAGCGAGTTGGTCGCGGCTGCTCCTCGCATCGCGGCAGCCACGCTAGAAGACTTGGACTTTATTTCTGCCGATATCAACGAGACGTACTCAGCGTTCGATTCGGAATTGGTTGTTGCTTTGGAATCGGCAGCCACGAGCCCTGGCCAAGAACAACTCGTTCGAGGTCTCGGGGTCACGCTCCGTTCGAACATCGAAGAAATCAAGATGGACCGGATCGAGTTGTTTCGGCTCGCGGAACTGAAATCTGGCCTCCAAGCACAGCTCACCGAATTGCGCGCTGAAATCGACGCGGCGCTCATCCCCGCTCTGGACGATCAGTTCTTCTACCTCATGACGGGCTTTCAAGATATTGAGGAGCCACCTAGTTCTCGCTCCGATCATCTTTCGGAACAGGAACTCAGAAGTTACCGTTTCCTCTCAGAGCTACAAGCCAACGCCAACATATCGACACAGTTGCTAGCGAGCGCCTTTGGATTGTCGGATGCCTCAACCATTGAGCCGTTGCGTGAACGGTTTGAGGCATCGTCCGCCCGTATCCAGCGAAATATTTCTCAGCTGAAGGAAAGTGATCCGCTCTTGGCTGATGAGTTTGATCAGCTGTTCGGAAGGCTGTTCATTTTGGGAGGAGAACAGGGAGGATTCGATTTACGCGAATCGGAACTACAGTTGTTGCTGTTGCAGGAGGACCTGTTGGAACGCAATCGAGAGGTCGCTGTAGATCTTCTCGACCATGTGAATTCGCTGGTTCTAGCCGCTGAGACCAGCGTTCAAGATGCGACCCAGGCATCTGAACAGGCGATATTGACAGGTCGAGCACTGCTGTTGGCGATTAGTGCGATCAGTATCGGCGGCGGTTTGTTGATCATCTTGCAAGTGGGTCGAGTGCTCTTGCGCCGCTTGGCCCGCTTGTCGGATTGGATGCGGAGGATGGCGGGAGGCAATTTGGAGCTCACGGCTGATGTCGGGGGACGTGACGAGGTTGCGGAAATGGCCGCGGCATTGGAGGTGTTTCGCCGACACGCGCTGGAGGTGCAACGCCTCAACCTGGTCGAGGAGATGGCGGAGCAACTACAGGAGAAGAACGCTCAGTTGGAAGATGTGCTTGCCGACCTGCAACGGGCGCAAGATCAGATCGTTATGCGGGAGAAATTGGCTGCACTCGGTGAGCTCACGGCGGGTGTTGCGCACGAGATCAAGAATCCTCTGAATTTCGTCAAGAACTTCTCGGAGGCATCAGAGGAATTGATTGAGGAACTGAACGAGATTCTTGAGGAAATCGGCGACAGTATCTCAGAGGATCAGAAGTCATGGATCGCAGAGATACAGGGTGACCTCAGCGGCAACCTTGGGAGGATTCGCTCCCACGGAGACCGTGCCAACCGGATCGTGACCGACATGCTCTCGATGGGCCGCGACACTGGTGAATGGCAGATGTCCAACATAAACAACCTCTTAGAGGAGCACGCTCGTCTGGCTTACCACTCAGCACGCGCCACCGATTCGGAGTTCCAGCTTGATCTGCAGCATGACCTCGACCCGGGTGTGGGTGAGATGCGGGTCATCGCCCGAGACCTGAGCCGCGTGTTTCTCAACATGGTGGGCAACGCCTGTGACGCCACCGACGAGAAACGTCGCGAGATTTGGGGTGCGGCTGACGAGAACGAACCATATGGAGAGTCATATTCGCCAATGCTTTGGCTCAGCACCAAACGCACCGAGGAGCACGTTGAGATTCGGATCAAAGACAACGGCAACGGGATTCCTCCCGACGTGGCCGACAAGATCTTCAACCCGTTCTTTACAACGAAACCAACGGATCGCGGCACCGGACTCGGTCTTGCTATATCGAGCGACATAGTGCGTCAGCACGGCGGAACCATCAGCGTGGATTCCGAAATAGGCGAGTACACCGAGATGCTCATCACCTTGCCCACGGAGCTGCCAGAAGAGCCTCCTGCGGGTCCATCCGAACAAGTCGACGCGGCTTCGGCCACCTAGACCGTGGGTGGTCGCGTCGGTGCCATCGTCGAACAATGCTGGCATCGTGTTCCGGGTGGCACCGCTATCTCCACGGTCCGTAGTTTGGCGGCTTTGGCGCGGCACTCCGACTGGAAGGTCGTAGGAATTGCAGCCTCGCATAGCGGCCCTCCCAGTGAGTTCGCAGTTCCGCCCGTCGAGGTATGCCACATGCGGTTGAGCCGCGTTGCGCTGTACGAAGCCTGGCATCGGTTTCGCAGGCCGAATATCCAGTCGCGGACCGGACATCTTGATGTTGTTCACGCTACCGGCGGTGTGATTCCGCCCCCAGGCGATGCGGCGTTGGTGGTAACCATCCATGATCTTGCGTTTCTTCACCACCCGGAACATTTCAACAAACGAGGCGTAGCTTTCATGAGCCGGGCCTTTGCGTTGACAAAAAGACACGCCGACATGGTCTTGGTGCCGTCGGTGCACACGCACCAGGATTGTGTCTCGCACGGTTTTGGGACCGACCGGCTCTGTGTTGTGCCATGGGGTGTCAATCCGCAGTTGGTGAGCGAACGAGATCGTTCGGAGGTGCGAACCCGCTATCGCCTTCCTTCGCAATTTCTGCTGTGGGTTGGTACTACCGAGCCTCGCAAGAACCTCAAGTCTCTGATTTCAGCGGTGGCGCAAACTGAGACGCGTTTGCCGTTGCTTCTCGTCGGACCCGGCGGTTGGGGAGTCGATGTGGGTGAATTGATCACTGAATCAACTGTTGACGTGCGTCACCTTGGGCCGGTTCCGAGCGGCGATCTTAGAGTTCTTTATGACTTGGCCCATGTGTTCGTCTACCCGAGTCTTATGGAGGGTTTCGGCATGCCTGTGCTTGAGGCAATGGCTCAGGGCACGGCAGTGGTCACCAGTGCAGGCACCTCCACCGGCGAGGTAGCGGGTTCTGCCGGGGTGCTGGTTGACCCAAAAAACGTCGATTCGATCGCAGCGGGTATCGACTCGGTTGTTGCCGACGACGAGCTTCGAGAGAAGCTGGCGGTTGCCGGTGCAAAACGAGCCGCGACGATGACTTGGGAGCGCACCGCCTCAGAGATTGCTGCTGCCTACAACATGGTGCGCAAGTGATCTCGGTTGCGGTGAATCTCGCCTGGTTGGTGCCGGGCGGTGTTGGAGGGAGTGAGGAGTACACGACCCGTCTGCTCGCTTCGGTAGTGCGTACCGCCCCGCCCGACATTGCACTTGAGATCGTCGCTTCGAAACGATTGAAGGAGAGCTATCCGTGGATGGCGGCGCTGCCGTTTGCTTCGATCGCGGGTCCCTTGAGTAACCGTGGGTACCGGATACTGGCTGAATCGACTCAGGTTCATCGAGCCACTCGCAACGCCGACATCGTGCACCATTTCGGTGGGCGCTTGCCGGCTGTGCGAAACCGTCGTGCCATCTTGACGATCCACGATTTGCAACCGCTTGATATGCCTGCCAATTTCAGCCGAGCGAAACGGCGGTATTTGCGTTGGGCTGTGCAACGCTCGGCAGCCGCCGCTTCGCTGATCTGCACTCCTTCGAGTTGGGTGGCGGAGTCCATCGTCGAAAGACTCGGCGTTAGCCCCGACAAGATTCGGGTGGTGTCATCGACTTGGGATCCGGCACCGCTTCCTCATGACAATCCAGCTGAGATTGAAGGGCTTGGAGATGGCCCTGTGGTTCTCTATCCGGCCGCCACTCATCCCCACAAGAACCATTTGACGTTGCTTGAGGCGGTCGATCGTCTTGCGCAACGCCACACCGGTCTCAGCTTGGTGCTCACGGGCGGCGAGGGCAGAGCTGAAGCGTTGGTTGCATCGAGGGTCACAAGAGCACGGGTCCGGGTGCTTCGCCTCGGTCGAGTCACCCCTTCAGTGTTGTCAACATTGATTCAACGAGCTGATGTGCTGGCTTTCCCATCGCGTTATGAGGGTTTCGGTCTGCCACTGCTCGAAGCTATGCATGCGGGTACTCCAGTGATCGCAGGCGACAACAGTGCCATGCCGGAGGTGGTGGCTGATGCCGGACTGCTTCTTCAAGCCGGCGACCCGGGCGCCTGGGCCGAAGCCATCGACGAGATCGTCTCGGACGGATCTTTGGCGAGTCGCTTGAGCACCGCCGGACAAGCGCGAGCCGAGTACTACGCCCCTATGTCTGCTGCCGCTCGACTGATCGATGCTTGGCGGAGCCTCTAATGCGGATTCAGATTGTCTGTCCCCATTTTGAGCCGGATGTGGCTCCGACCGGGGTGGTGATCAGCGAGATCGTTCGTGGTCTGGTGTCGATGGGGCACGAAGTTGATGTCGTGACTTCGCTCCCGTGGTATGCCGCGCATGCGGTGGATGAGGCTTGGAAGGGTCGGATCATTCGCAAAGAGACGACCGCGTGGGGCTCGATCACTCGCGTCTATCCTTTCCCGACCAACAAGCGCAACATCTTGGCGCGGGCGTTGGGTTACGGTGGATTCACCGCGTTGGCTAGTCTCTGTTCGCTGTTCAAACGGCGCCGCCCCGATGTGGTCATGGCGATGTCGCCACCCCTCACGCTCGGCTTGGCCGCCTGGCTGACATCGCGGTTGCGGCGAGCACCTTTCGTGTTCAACGTCCAGGACGTTTTCCCCGATGTTGCTGTAGAGGTCGGGGCGATTTCGAATCAAGGCGTGATCCGTCTGTTGGAAGGATTGGAGCGGTTTGTGTACCGCCGCGCTGATGCTGTAACGGTGCTTTCTGAGGACCTCCGCAGCAACGTTGAGTCGAAGATCGTCCGCGCAGAAACGACGGATCGTGCCGCTGAGACGGTTCGTGTTATCCCGAACTTTGTCGATACCGAGCAGATCCGCCCACAGGCCCGTGAAAATTCCTACCGGTCCGAGTTCGGACTCGGCACTCGAACCGTTGTCATGTACGCGGGCAATCTGGGGTTTTCTCAGCCGCTGGAACTCATGGTCGAGGCAGCCCGGGAACTTGCTCATCGCGACGATGTGGTGTTTGTGATCAATGGCGATGGCTCGAGACGCCAAGAACTCGAGTCGCTGGCCAGCGGACTCGACAACGTAGTTTTTGCTGATTTTCAGCCGGTGGAACGGCTCGCCGAAGTTCTTGCCGCAGGTGATGTGCACGTCATCGCGCTGCGCCGTGGTCTTGCTAGGGCTTCGGTGCCGTCGAAGCTCTATTCGATCCTTGCGGCGGGCCGCGCCGTGTTGGCTTCGCTTGATTCCGGGACTGAGGTGGCGACCGTGGTGTCGTCGCAACGAGCAGGGATTGCGGTTGCGCCCCAGGACCAGGCGGCCTTCACGGCGGCTGTGTTGGAACTAGTTGACGATTCCGACTTGGCTGCTATGGGCTCGGCAGGCAGGCAGTTTGTGTTGCAATGGGCATCGGCGCAAGGGGTCGCCGCGGCCTATGCGGATCTCTTTGAGGAGTTGAGAACCGCCCGGTGAGGCAGGAATTGGTGGTAACCACAGAAACCAACCAGCGAATCGGACACTCAGCGCGCCGTTCGTCGCTGCTTCAGCGCTAGCGTATTTGCTCGTGGCGAAAGCAAGTTCATCCAAAAAGGTTCAACGCGCGGCTAGGGCCGCATCCTCTTCCAGAGGTGCCTCGGAGCGTCGTCAACTCGGTTTTCCCCTTGTTGTGGCCTTGGTCGTGGTTCTCGGGGTTTTTTTAGTGATATTCGCTCGCGGTTCGCGTGACCCGTTGACGTCGCCGACGACAGAGGACCATTGGCACTCGGCTTACACCACCTATAACTGTGGTGAACCGATGGAGCCTTTCCGTAACCAGATTACTACTGATGGTATCCATAGCCACAATGCGGACTCTGTGATTCATATTCACCCGTACAACAGTTCAGCGACTGGTGAAGACGCCCGCCTAGGGGTATTCCTCGACGCCATGGACGCATCTATCGAAGTTGAGGGGATTTTTGCCGATAACGGGGAGTTCGCCCCGATTCTGGCTGAGGACGGCTGCGACGGCGAGCCGGGCGTGATCAAGGTGGCGCGTTGGGACCTCTCAACCTCTGGCGACCATGAGCTTATTGAGGTCTACGAAGACGACTTTGATGACATTCGCCTGCTTGGAGATGGCGAGGGCTTCAGCTTCGCTCTGGTAGTGGTGGGCGACGATCCGCCGCCTCCTGCGCAAGCGGTTGTCTCCTATTTGAGCCGTGTTGGTGCCGAGCTCGAACCGCTGGATCCTGATCCGTTGACGACCACCACACTGGCTCCGCTCAGCGAGAACACCGAGGGCGACGTTCCGGAAGACGTTGAAGAATCTGACGGGAGCGACGGCTAGGGGAGATGTCATGAAGGCCGTGGTATTGGTTGGTGGCTTTGGAACGAGGCTCCGACCCCTTACGGCGACGACCCCGAAACAGATGTTGTCGGTCGTAGACAGACCGATGATCGAATATGTCATCAGCACCCTGAAACGGGCCGGGGTCAGTGACGTGACACTCGCTCTCGGTTACAAGGAAGACGTATTTCGCGCTGCCTATCCCGATGCCGTTTGTTGCGGCGTCTCGCTCAACTACGCCGTTGAGCCTGAACCCCTCGACACGGCCGGCGCGGTTCGTTTCGCGGCCGATGCGGTGGGAATTGACGAGACGTTCATAGTTGTCAACGGAGATGTGCTGACTGATTTTGATGTGCGGTCGCTGTGGGACCGTCACCACGAAGTCGGCGCGCAGGCGACGATCTCGCTCACCGAAGTGGATGACCCGTCGCGCTTTGGCGTCGTACCCACCGACACTCAAGGCAAGGTGTTGGGGTTTATTGAGAAACCAAGCCGTGACGAAGCTCCGACGAATTGGATCAACGCAGGCACCTATGTGCTTGAACCGGAGATTTTGGGACGTATCGCTAGTGATCGTCGAGTCTCCATTGAGCGCGAGATATTCCCCGCCATTGCCGCACAAGGCGGACTGTGGGCCGTGAAGTCTGAGGCTTACTGGATTGATATCGGAACGCCGTCGACTTATGTGCAGGCGCAGTTGGATCTGATCGACGGGGTTCGCGGCACCGCGATGGTTGCCGTGGCCGCTGAGGCTCGCGTGGATGATGACGCTGAGGTCGAGAGATCAGTGGTCATGGCGGGTGCGACAGTGGCAGCCGGTGCGGTAGTGCGCGACAGCATCATTATGGAAGGCGCGGTGATCGCCGCGGATGCCTTGGTCGACGGATCAGTCATCGGCCCTAGGGCTCATATCGGGAAAGGTGCCAAAGTCACCGGCATGTCGATAGTCGGTGACCGGGTGAGTGTTGGCGCGGGCCAACTCGTCGACGGAGCCAAGATCCCGATGAGCGACTGACATGGCTGTTTTGGTCACCGGCGGATCTGGGTACATCGGTTCTCACACGGCGGTTGCTCTTCATGATGCTGGTCGTGACGTTGTAATCGTCGACAACTTCGCAAATTCTACGCCCTCGGCTGTAGACGCCGTACGAGCGCTCACTACTTCTGAGATCTCTTTCGTTGAAACCGACCTGCTTGACGGCGATGCCCTGCGGAGGGTCTTTGAGCAGCACGAGATAACTGAAGTGGTGCATTTCGCAGCTCACAAGGCCGTTGCCGAGTCAGTTGATGAACCTATTCAGTACTACCGGAATAATTTGGGTTCGTTGCTCGGCGTTCTTGAGGCGATGCTTGACCACGGCGTCGACAAGTTGGTCCATTCCTCCTCTTGTACGGTGTATGGACAGCCCGAAGTCTTGCCGGTTACCGAATCGGCACCCGTTGGGGCGGCCAGTCCGTACGGCTGGACAAAGCTGATGAGCGAGCAGATCATCAGCGATGTCTGCACGGCGCGGCCTTTGGCATCGATAATGCTGCGTTACTTCAATCCGGTGGGGGCCCACGCTTCTGGAACCCTCGGCGAAGACCCCAATGACATCCCCAACAATCTTGTGCCGCTGGTGATGCAGGTGGCTAGCGGCCGCCGCGAACAACTGCGGGTCTTCGGCGACGACTACGACACTGCTGATGGTTCAGGTGTCCGTGACTACATACACGTCGTCGATCTGGCGCAAGCACATGTCGCCGCTCTTGATGTGTTGATCGCGGGACACGATGGTGTGATTGCCGTGAACGTCGGCACCGGTAAGGGAACCAGTGTGCTGGAGGTGATTGAAGCGGCGAGACGGGCGACCGGCAAGCCGATTCCCTACGAGATTCGTGGGCGCCGTCCCGGAGATATAGCCAAAACCTGGGCCGCTACGGATCTGGCGCTTGAGTTTCTCGGTTGGCAGGCAACCAGAGACATCGACGACATGATGCGAGACCACTGGCGTTGGCAATCCCAAAACCCTGATGGTTACCGTCGTTAGCGGAACAGGTCTTCGGCGGGGGAACGCACAATCTCCGCAGCAACGCTGCTGGGTCTGAACCACTCCTCGGCAAGCCCTCGCACAATAGCGACGGCGATTCCTTTGGCTTTGCCCATGACGAGATCCGCTGCCGCTGCGATTTCGTCGACCGCGGCGACTTCGGTCACCATCAGTTCACGCCCGAAAGTGTCGGTTGAGCCGCGGAGATCAACAACTGCGGCGATACCAGCACAGCCGATGGCCACGTCGGTAACCCCCCGCCGCCAAGGGCGTCCGAAGGTGTCGCTGATCACCACGCCCACCTCCACCCCGGCGCGGGCCAAAAGCGCGTCGCGAATCCCTCGCGCCGAGCGGTCACTGTCTATCGGTAGCAGAGCGGCCTGACCCCGCGCAACGTTTGACAAATCGATTCCGGCGTTGGCACAAACGAATCCGTGACTGGTTTCGCTGATTATCAGGTCGCCTCGCCTTCGCAAGATTCGCACTGACTCGCGTTCTACCAACGGTTTGTGCGACAGCGGGTCCTCCGCATCGACTTCGACGAGCCGGTTCTCAGCCTTGGAGACAACTTTCTGTGTGATCACCAAGCAATCTCGGTCTCTCAGCTCTGCGGTAGAAGCAAGTATCAAAGTGGCCAAGTCATCTCCCGGCTGCACCTCTGCGATTCCTTCCACGGCGATGATCTCAAGATCGCTCACCGCGATACTCCCGCTTGATGACAGGTCTCGGCCAAAGCCCGCGCAACGCCGGGTTCTGACATGACTGTCGGTACCGGAATCACCCGCATTTCCAGATCCTCGATCTCGCCTACGAACTCGGAGTCGATCTCGTCGATCACCAGAGTTGCGGCCAAGCCCTGGTACCGGCGAGCCACACCGACGACGGTTGCTTGTTCGCCTAGTTCTCGCAACATCCGGTCGGCGGGACCCTTCAGTGCCTTGCCACCGACTATTGGCGAGACGGCAACATTTCGTGAGCGACGGGCGCGTACGGCGGCTTCAATTCCCGGCACGGCGAGCACCGGCTGAATCGACACTGCCGGGTTGCTCGGCGCGATCACCAGCGTTTCAGCCGACTCGATTGCCTTGAGTGCCTCAGCTGAGGGTTCCGCCTGTTCCGCGCCGACAAAGCGCAAAGACGAAATTTCCACGCTGTGAGCCAGACGGACGAAATACTCCTGGAAACCGATTTCTTCGCCGGACCAGAGCGTGACTCTGGTCTCGATCGGGTCGTCGCTGACGGGGAGCAGCGTTGCTTTGATTCCCCAAGCTGCGCTGATTTCTGCGGTCACTTCGGTCAAAGTGGCGCCTTCTGTCAGGCGCTGGGTGCGGTAGAGGTGTGTGCCGAGGTCTCGATCGCCGAGCGAGAACCAGTCGAGTCCTCCGTAGCGCCCCAGCGCGGCCATCGCCTTGAAACTCTCGTTGACGAGGCCCCAGCCTCTTTTCGGGTCGATCGCCTTGGCGAGCGTGTAGGTGCAGGTGTCGAGATCAGGACAGACGCGTAGTCCGTGGAGCGTTACGTCGTCAGCGACGTTGACCACAGCGGTGACATCAGCGGGATCGAACGCCTCAACGGCACCCTGTAGATATCGTGCCGCGCCGACCCCCCCGGCTAGAACCGTGTGTCTCAAGCCAATCCTCGAAGGCGACCTTGGAGCAGGGCGAGGTCGGCGTCAACCATGAGTCGCACAAGCTCACCGAACGAGGTCTGCGGCGCCCAGTTGAGTTCAGCTTCGGCCTTTGAGGCATCGCCCACGAGCAGGTCGACCTCTGCTGGTCGCATGAAAGACTCGTCGATTACGACATGGTCCTCCCAACGTAGACCGACATGACCGAAAGCGAGTTGACAGAACTCACGAACCGAATGTGTTTCCCCTGTGCAGACCACATAGTCCTCAGGCTCGTCTCGTTGCAGCATTCGCCACATGGCGTCCACGTAGTCGGCCGCGAATCCCCAGTCCCGTTTGGCATCAAGGTTCCCGAGGCGGAGTTCGTCGGCCTGTCCGAGTTTGATCCGCGCTACGGCATGGCTGATCTTGCGGGTCACGAACTCCATCCCGCGGCGAGGGCTCTCATGGTTGAAGAGGATGCCGGAGGTGGCATGCAGGCCGTAGCTCTCGCGGTAGTTGACGGTGATCCAGTGTCCATACACCTTGGCCACTCCGTAGGGACTGCGTGGATGGAAGGGTGTCACCTCGGTCTGCGGGACCTCTTGAACCTTGCCGAACATCTCTGACGAGCTGGCTTGATAAAACCGGATTTCCGGATCTACGAGCCGAACCGCGTCGAGCAAGCGGGTCACTCCCAGAGCCGTCGTCTCACCGGTCAGGACCGGCTGGCCGAAAGATGTCTGCACGAACGACTGGGCCGCGAGATTGTAGATCTCAGCCGGCCTGTAGGTTCTCAGGATTTCGATCATCGATACCCCGTCGAGCAGATCGCCGGGCGCGAAGCGCAGTTGGTCCTGGATATGGGCTATGCGTTCGAAGTTGACGGTGCTTGAGCGACGCACCATGCCGATGACATCGTAACCCTTGGCGAGGAGCAGTTCGGCCAGATATGAACCGTCCTGGCCGGTGATACCGGTGATTAGCGCGCGTTTGGCCACAGTGATCCTTGTCTCAGTGGGGTTGGGGAGTCTCGACGCCGTCGGGGTTGTGGCGCCAGAATTCGAGTAGGTCGAAAAGGGTGGTTTCGATCGGGATTTGTGGTGCCCAACCGGTGTGCGTACGAATCTTGGTGTTGTCGCCGCACAGTACCTTCAGGTCGACGGGTCTCAGCAGTTCTGGGTCCAGTTCGAGAGTCATGGGAAATGCCGCCAAGCCTACGAGTTGTTCGGCGATCTCTCGGATAGCGCGATCTTGACCTGAGCAAACGTGGTATGCGTCGCCGGGAGTGCCGTGTTGTATCAGCAGTCGATAGGCCCGAACGACATCGCGTACATCGGTGAAGTCGCGGCGAGCTTCGAGATTGCCAACGGACACGGTTGTGGCTCCGCTGCGTTCGTTGGCCGCGATCCGGCTCGCTATCGCTGAAGCAACGAAACGGTCGGATTGTCCCGGTCCGAGATGATTGAAACTGCGCGCCAGGACGACGTTGAGCCCATGGCCGAGTCCTGCCTGCATATACAGGCTTTCTGCGGCTGCTTTGCTAGCTGCGTACGGGCTTACGGGCCGTAACGGCGTTGTCTCATCCAGTGCGGATCTCTCGGGGTCGGTTTCAGAGACGTGGCCGTATACATCTGCACTGGTGATTCCCAACACGCGTTGGGCGCCGGCTAGTCGCGAGGCATCACAGACGTTGAGTGTGCCTTCCACATTGACTCGCAGCGTGTTGACGGGGGAGTCCCACGAGCTACCCACATCGGCTTGGGCGGCGAGGTGGTACACGACGTCAGGTTTCGCTGAGGTGATCGTCGCGGTGATGGCTTGGCGATCCAAGATGTTGGTGTCCGACTCGAGCACTTCGTCACCGCAGGACCTCAGATGAGCCACGAGATGAAGCCCAACGAAGCCGTTGGCACCGGTCACTAGCGCACGCATGCTGCGTCCTCAGTCACACCAATTGCAGTGATAGGCCCACCATTGGTCTTCCCCGGTTGGCCGCGCATCGCCGTAGACTCTACGCCCGGCTGGCCTCGCTCTCAACATGGCCGGCTCGGCTGTCGCCCACGGTAGCCCCGACGGCGGTAACCTCGGGCGATTGTGGCTGACCTATGAGACCAACGTCCGTGTGATCAGAAGCAGTGCCTGTAAGCTCACTCGCAGGCGGTGAGCGGGAGGCGGATGTGGACGGGCCTTGGGATTCGGTAAGGACTCAACTTGGTGGGGATTTTGCCTATGGAATGGGAGATTGGTTCTCTTTGCCGGAGCGCTCAGTGGTCAGGGTAAAGACTGACAGACCCTTCGCAGAAGAAAAGGCTCGAGAGGCCAGGGGCGGTCGTCGGGTAGTCCTGGCCGGCGTGAATGGACCGAATGCAATTGGGTATCCGCGGTCTGCGACAATCGCGAGTGACTCGCGTGAGTCCAGGCATGCCGCCCACCCCCAGCCACACGAAGGGAAACGTTGTCGAATCGACCGCGATGGTTGGGTAGTGTTCGACGTGCCGGTGAACGTACGCAGCGATGAAATCTCAAGTCACAACTATTCTTGCCGTGAACCAGAGACATCGGGTTTGTGGGCGGCCATTGAGCTGAGGCTTCGACCGTGAGTCTCTCAGATCTCCGCGCTGAGTATGACTCGGCCAAGATTGGTCCGAGGATCTGGGATCTTGTGCTGGAGTTGACAAGAGCGGTTTCTCGTCGTTACCCGACCATCGTCTACAACAACGGAGAGCCTTGGAGCGACGAGAACGTGGCAGATCTCGCTCAAGAGGTTGTCCTTGAACGGTTGCTGGGAGAGGCGCAGCTCCAGTACTTGTTCGATCAGGCGACTGATCTTGAGTCGTGGCGGCGTTTGTTTACGCTGCAGGTCAAGCGGACCCTTGCTCGCCGCCGCCAAGCGACGGTGCTCGATACCCTACTTTCGCGAATCCGCAGGTTGGGCCGAGAACCACCGTTTCGTCTGGAGACCTTCGGTTCCAAGGTGTGGATCGTAAGTGAAGATTCCGAAGGTGAGTTTGTTGACTTGGCTCCTTCTACTGTCTCACGGTTGGCTGGTTCTGTCCGACACATACCGCAGATGGTTGCCGACCAGCGAGCGTCAAGGGCGTCGATGGTCTACAGGACGAGTGATCTACAGACGCTGCTTAGGTTGGTGTTGGAAGATGTCGGGTCGATCAGTGAGCGCGATCTCGCTCGAATTCTTGAGTTGTTGTTGACATCGTGGCTTCCAACGTTCCTTCAAGATGATGAGCAGCTTCTTGATCGTGATTCCGAACTTGAAGGTCCGGTCGAGTTGCTCGAGAGTTCGGAGATGAGATCGGTGATCGAAACATTCTCAGCAAGCCTCAGCGAGGCAGAGCAACAGATATTGCTCTCGAAGAGCCAGGGCGTGCCCGATGCTGAGATCGCTGGGAGTCTGGGTCGTTCGAGGCCGTGGGTTGCCCAACGGAAGCAACTTGTGTTGGATCGCGTTGGTAACGAGTTGATGCGGGAGTTGGGGGATCTTCAGCAGACCGAGACAATGGAGACATTGCTGATCGCGATCAGCGACTCGCTCGCGCAAGACGAGGGCCCATGACCGTTCCGCAAACGATTCGAGAAGCGCTGTCTGGCTGGGATCCCGCCGAGTTGGTCAGCAACCCCCTGCCGGTTTCGCGCGGTCAGATTCGCCGTTTGACTGAAGGCCCTCAGGCGAACGGATGTGTCGAACGTTTGGTGTTGGTGCTTCGTGTCGACGGCCGGCGAGATTTTGCCGAGATAGTGTTCGCCCATCCGTATGTGGAACTTGCAACGGGAGCCGACCTCGTTGTGCCCTCAGAGCATTCGAGGGTCGCATATCAAGTCGTCGTCGAGACCGATGTTCGAGGGGTGGTCTGGTTGACGCAGGTCGGGTCGCTTATCGGGGTTCTGGACCGAACGGCACTTGAGGCTGTCGGGGCGGTGGCTCTCGGGGAAGATCCCGCGTCGCGCAGCCTGGTTGTGGGTCCACCGTTACGGGGACGGTTCGACCAGAGATGGGACTTCAAGGCAGCAGAAGGGTCAGCTCTGCGGATCCTCGCGGCTGAGTGCACAGCGTCGCTCCTGGATGGCCAAGCCCCACTCCAGCTTGACATCGGGATCCTTTCACCGGTGCTTCTCGCCGCTTCTGAAGACCGCGAGAGCGCCCTGCTCAAGCTGTTACACATCGTCACCACGCAAGCGGTTGTATTTGATCTCGACGATGTGGAGAGACTTGATGAAGTCGGAGCGCTGGAGGTTGACAACTGGACCAAAGCGTTTGGTGTAATCGGCATCGAATACTTCGCGTCCTTGGTGCTTCCTCTGGTCGACCGTGCGCTGCCCAGCGTTTCGGGCACGACCGTTGCGAAGGAACAGCCGGACTCGGCTTGGGCGGCGGAACGCAGACCAGAAGCAGGCCAGTCCAGGGTCAGACCCGGTATCCCTCTCGTTTCTGCAACGTACGTTCGCTCAAGCGACCGAGACAGGACCGTCTCGTTGGCTATTGAACTAGACCATGAACTGATTGACGCGTAGAGGGTTGGCTAATGCTGTTTCCAGGACACCACCGGTACCGGCTCCGCCGGATTGATCTGAGTAACTTCAAGTCGGTCGTCGACCAGTCGGTGGAGTTGGGACCACTGTCGGTGGTGGTCGGTGCGAACAGTTCCGGCAAGAGCACTCTGCTGCAAGCCGTGCTGACTGTCGCTCAGGCAGTCAGGTGTGCATCGGCCCCGCTCTCGTTTCCAATGAACGGCGAGTTTCTGGATCTCGGCACGTATCAAGAATCCCGCAACCTCCAGACGCGGGAACAGTCCGAACCCATCCGGATCGGATTCACAATAGTAGATGAGTTAATGGCGGACCTAGATCTGGAACCGACGGAGCCGTCCGACGACGGGTTGTTTTTTCGCGAGGATTTCGCATCGGAAACTGAATGGGTCGAATACGGCATAGGGGACCTTGAACGCGGCGTTGTATGTCCTGTCATAGAGTTTGATTGGTCGGTGGCTCTGCGAGAGTCTCCCCACCGCCAATTCGCCGAGATCGACGAAGTGTTGCTTTCGGTGTCCGCCTTTGAGAGCGGCGACCCGGACCGCAAGTCGGAGTTCGCTTTTCGAAGCGGTGTGCTTGCTCGATCAGAGGAAACTTGGTTGCGTGAGCCGGAGCGCACTCGCCGTGACCGCCACGATGTGCATCCCGTAGCGCTTCGAGCGGGAGAGACCGGTTGCATCACGAACAGCATGGTTGAAGGAACCGAAGCTCAATTTGACGCACTTGAACTGAAAGGTGGACTCCCTTTATGCGATTATTTTCGTTCGACGTACCTTGATCACTACGCAAGGGCTTGGTGGAGGCACTGGAACAACCAAGCTCGCAGAGCCGTATCTGCGACTCAGGATGTGGGCGAATCCGAAGATCCGTCCAAGGCAAGGCGAACGGTTTTTGCTCAGGCGGCGCGAGACGTTCGGTCATTGCATGATGGAACTACCGGGCCGGTATACGGTGCCCATACAGGAGCGCGATTCAGACGAGCGGCTGATTCGCTCAATGACGAGACCCGGGATCTGGTCGCTCGGGGCATCGTTGATCTCGAGGAGTCGGACTTCCTAACGGGGTTGCGTGAAGAACTGAGTGAAGAGCCATGGATTGACGACGACCTCCTTGTGCGCGGCCCGGATCGTTGGGTTGGCGAGATATTTGAAGCGGTACGTTTCACCGTAAGCGACGTTTTCGGTTGTGAGGTGCATTCGGACTTCCGGTATCTCGGCCCCCTTCGCCAACCGCCACAGACCCGGCACGCCAGGGGGTCAATGACTACGGACCTCGGCAGGGACGGCGAATACACCGCCGAGGTGTTGTATGAGAATACAGACCTCACGATTCGTGTCCCCCTGCCTGACGGGGAAGAGCGGGAGACTACTCTGGCCGCAGCCCTGAACCTGTGGCTCGCTTGGTTCGGGCTAGCGGATCACGCGTCGGTAGAGGACCACGGTCGCCAAGGGTTGGAACTCAAAGTACGACCAGAAGGTCTCGCGCATGAGGTTGACCTGACATCTGTAGGCGTCGGTGTCAGCCAAGCACTGCCTGTCATTCTCGCCTGCCTTTTGAGCAAGTCTGACGGGTTGCTGATTCTCGAACAACCGGAGCTGCATCTGCACCCAGCGCTCCAGCAGCGGATGGCCGACTTCCTGCTCACCTTCGTCCGTGCTGGACGCCAGATTCTGGTTGAAACGCACAGTGAACATCTGGTGAATCGACTGCGAACTCAGGTTGCAGCCGACGACACGAACCAGACCGCACATCTCATCAAGCTTTTGTTCGCAGAACAGTCCGACGGAGTCACCAGCTATCGAGAATCGGAGATCAACGAGTATGGCGGCGTGTCCGAAGACTGGCCTGAGGGCTTCCTTGATCTCAGCGCCAGGTCCGCTCAGGACCTGGTTCGTCAGAGCTTGCACAAGAGGCTTCGACACGAGGCAAGTTCTTAAGTCGCTGGCTCGGCTGTCGCCCACGGTAGCCCCGACGGCGGTAACCTCGGGCGATTGTGGCTGACCGTATAGAACAACCTTCGGGCGGTGCTGAAAGCCCGGCTACAGGAGCCGAGACTGGTTCGGAGATTCTGACGCCTGGCACCAGAGACACGACTCCGTCGGTTCTTGCGGTGATTATTGCCCACAACCCAGGCGATTGGTTCGACGAGACCTTGGAGAGTTTCGCCAACCAGGACTACCAGCGTCTTGAAGTCATGGTGGTGGACTCTGCTGGTGATCCTTCCCTAGCTGCTCGGGTGCAGAGTCATCTGCCCGAAGCCTCGGTACTGGACGCGTCTGACACTGATGGATTTTCTGCCGCCGCTAATGCGCTTCTCGACACGCATGTCGCCCCTGTGTTCTTGATGATCTGCCACGATGACATTGCCTTGGAACTCGATGCGGTTCGGTTGCTTGTGGTTGAGTCGTTGCGCTCCAACGCGGGGATAGTTGGACCGAAACTAGTTGATTGGGACAATCCCGACCGCTTACAACATGTCGCGTACATTGTCGACCGTTTGGCAGTGGCTGCCGACGTTGTCGAACCGGGAGAAATCGACCAGGAGCAGTATGACGCTGTCGTAGATGTCTTCGCGGTGCCCTCGGCGTGCATTTTGATCCGCACTGATCTGTTCCGGAGCCTCGATGGGTTTGATCCCGGAATGCCCTACCACTGCGAAGACGTTGATCTTTGCTTTCGGGCGCAACTCGCGGGGGCACGGGTAATGGCGGTTCCCGATGCGAGAGTGCGGCATCGCCAGGCGCTTTCGACACGTACCGGGGTCGACGACGACGATCTCCGTCGCTCCCGTCACCAATTGCGCACGGTGATGGTCACATCGAGCTATCCGTCTCTGTGTTACTTGCTTCCCGTCGCTTTCTTGTTCTCGTTCGGGGAGTCTATGGCTGCCTTGTTGGCGAGGCGGTTCGGTCAGTTCCGTGACATTTGGGGGGCTTGGCTCTGGAATCTCGCTCGATTGGGAGAGATTCACAGCCGACGCAAAGCGTTGCGGCGCATTAGCAGGACCCGACACAGAGATGTCCGAGCCCTCCAACAGAGGGGGAGCGTTCGGGTGAATGCCGCGATGCGGGGGCAGATCGGTCCAGATGGCGCCCATGGCGTGGGACAGGAGTTGGCGTCGGTGATGCGCACGGGCACGGCTCGGATCGCAGCTGTGGTTTGCGGGTTGGTGGGGTTGTTTGTGCTGTTCGGTTCGCGGTCGCTGATTGCCGATGGCATTCCCGCGATCGGCGACTACCTCCCGTTCGGCGACTCGGGCTCAGAAATGATCGGTGACTGGTGGAGCGGATGGCGCGAGCGCGACATGGGCAGTTCAGGCGCAGCCTCCGGCGCGGTGGGTTTGCTCGGTTTGATGTCGATTCTCTCGGGCGGTGCTATGGGCTTGGTGCGAACCTTGTGGGTGTTGTTGCCTGTCGTGGTGGGTCTGGGAGGAGCTTGGCGGATGCTCCGGCCAACTGGCTCGAGGCGTGCTCAGCTTGGTTCGTTGTTCGTCTATGCGGTGATTCCGCTGCCATGGGCCGCCGTTGCCAGTGCCAGTATTGGCGGGATTTATGCCTATGCGCTTGCGCCGTGGTTGCTCACGGCGCTGCTGAGCGCGCAATTGGCATGGTCAACTCAGCGGGCCGATGATTCGCGGCATTCGGTAAGTCGTACTGGAGGGATAATCGGCGCGGCTGTTGGTTTGGCTGCCCTTTTTGATCTGTCTGCGGCTCTGATCGCTGTTCCGATGATCGCTGGTTTGTTCCTAGCGGCGGTCCTCACAGTCAACCTCAAGGGGATACTGCGTCTGTTTGGTTGTGTGATTGTGGCGGTACCGGTCGTCGCGGCGCTTGTCTTGCCGTTCCTGGTGGACTTGTTCGTAGCTGGTCCGACCTGGGTGCCGCTCGCTGGTGGGCGTGACGGCTCAGCGTCGGCAATCTCGTTGGTCGACATCATCAGTTTTGATATCGGGCCAGCCGAACCGGGTGTCTTTGTTTGGGCTTTCGGCTTTCTAATGGTCATCCCGATGGCAATCGGACGATCGTGGCGGTTTGCTTTGGCGGTACGCGGCTGGTCTGTGGCGATTGTGAGTTGGGGTTTGACTTGGGTTGCTGCTTTGGGTTGGCTGCCGTTCGGTGTGCCCGATAACAGTGTTATGTTGGCGACCGCCGCAGCGGGCGTGGCGATGACCTGCGGCGTTGCGATCGTGGCGTTCGAACATGACTTGCCGGCTGCCGGGTTTGGCTGGCGACAGGCATTGCTGCCGTTGGCGGTCGTCGCCGCGGCGGCCGGTTCGATTCCTGGACTTGCTTTGGCAGAGTCCGGCCGCTGGGAGATGCCTCATGGCGATTATGAGGACGTTCTGCCTTTCGCTGATCCGCTGAGACATGGAAGTTATCGAGTGTTGTGGATAGGGGTTCCCGAATCCATCTTGGGTGATGGCCGCCCGCTGGTAGCTGATCTCGCCTGGATCGCGTCTATCGACGGGCCTCCGAACTTGGCTGACCGCCTTCCGACGGTAGACGCTGGGTCTGCGTCGCTGGTGAACGAGGCTTTGTTGCGTGCGATCAATGGCGACACGATACGTCTCGGAAGAGAACTCGGCGGTCTCGGTTTTCGTTACGTTGTTTTGCTGGACCGGCTTGCCCCAGCTCCATTCAGTGATCCAGACGATGCGGTTGCGATACCGGCGGGTTTTAGAGACGCCATTGCTTCCCAACTCGACTTCCGGCGTCTTGAGGGGATCAACAGCGCCGTGGAGGTCTACGCGAACACGGATTGGACCTCAGTTCGCGCTGCTGCAACTCCGGGTTTCGACAACGAAGTCAACGAAATATCCGACCTGTCGACGATGCCGATAACGGGGACGGCGGGTGTGATGTCAGGCCGCGGCGACAAGATTTCCGGTGTGATTCCCGACGGTACCGAAGTGTTTCTGGCGCAAACCAGCGATCCCTCATGGACGCTCGTGGTTGACGGTTCCCGCGTGCCACAGCGTCGTTCGGTTGGATATGCGACCACGTTTCTTCCCCAAGATGGTGGTACCGGCGAATTGACCTACTTGACGGCACCGTGGAGACGATGGGTGTTGATCGTGCAGGTATCTGCGATTCTGCTGTTGATAGGCGTGGTCGTGGTTCGCCCGGTGATTGGGCATAGACGGTGAGCTTTTTGCGCGTCTTCGTCGGCTTGCTCCTCGCTGGCGTGCTCGCGGCCGCATTGGTGCTTGACGGGTCCGAGTTGTTTGACGGGGCCGGCGTTTCGGAGACCTTCGAGAGAGACATCGAACAGTTGGTGGTTCCGATGGCTTATTCGATCCCAGTGTCCTGGCGAGAAAACGGAACTTGGTTTTGTCCCGGTGGGTCCGCTCCGGGCGGACGCGCTGATGTAGCGCTGGAGATCACCAACGCCTCCGCGGAGCCTGCACAGGCCATTGTGTCCGGTATTCGAAGCGGTCTCGGTGCTGAGCCTACGGATGCGTTGGTGACGATCTCCGCTGGTGGGCGGACCCGCGTGCGGTTGGCTGATCTCGTAACTGACTCACCGTGGATGGGAGCCGTCGTTGAGGTTGACTCAGCCGACGTGCTCGTGGAGCAGACTTATCTGGGTGCGGCCGGGACTACCGATCGCGCGTTGTGTCACACTCGAACCTCTGATCAGTGGGTGGTCGCCTCGGGCGCTACCCGGTTCGCTGCGCAGGGCGAGGAGATGATTCTGTTGTTTCTGAACCCGTTTCCTCATGACGCGGTTCTCAACATTCGTTTCAACTCTGATGTGGGGGTCGACATTCTCAATGGTGTCGTGGTTCCGGCTCGTCGCGTGGTCGCCTTTGACGTCACCGAAGCGGTACCGGTGGCCAGTCGGGTTAGTGCCGTGATCAATGTCGTCGTTGGTCGGGTTGCCACTTCGCGTGTGCAGTCCCAAGGACATGCTCCGCCGTCAGAACAGGGTCAACCCGTCGGGTTGTCTGTAACTCCGGCCACTTCCAGAACAGCTCCTGTCTGGCATCTGTTGAACCTCAGCAGTACCGATCGTGACGATGTGGTGAGCGTGGTGAACCCATCTCCAGACCAGACAGCCGAAGTTGATCTTGTGATCATTTCCGACGAACAATTGAGACGAGATCCAATTGAGCTGACTGTCGGCCCCGGTGCTGCAAGTCAGGTTCGTTTGAGCGAAGTGAGCAGGCTCTCTGGATTGGCTTCGTACAGTATTACTGCTCGGTCGTTGACGGGCCTTCCCATAGCGGTGATGCACGAAAGCACCGACTTGGCCGCAGAGGGCCAGGGTGACGTTTCAGTTGAGGGTGAGGCTGAAACAGAGGGGGTGGAAACAGAGGGGGTGTCTGAGGCTGAGGGTTTGCTTGACTCCGACCTCGGGCCACAGAACGTTTCGGTAGCGGCAACCACTGGTATAGATGTGAGTTCTACGAGATGGCTGGCACCGTTGGGGAGTGGTTCGCACCGCGTTGTTATCTTCAACCCTTCGCCCACGTCGATCGCCACAGTTGAAGTGGCGGTCGTTGACGGGCAGGGTCGGAGGGTAGTTACTCAGATAGAAATCGCTCCACTGCGCCGTGCCTCGCTCAGCGCTTCGGAGTTGGGGGGTGAACGCCCGATCACCGAAGTTGTGTCTTTGTCGCCTGTGGTGGTGAGCCGCGATCTGAGCGGTGTGTCTCAGCATCAGTTGCTCCCGGGAGTCGTAGCAGCTGAGCCCGTTGCCCTTAGTCAGCGCTGAAAGCCGTTTCTCCCAGGTTGCACTCTTTGGACACCGTGCCCGGATCGCGAAGTTCGGCTAAAGAGGCCCAGAGGTCCGTGGCGGTGGTCGGTCCCAGAAACGCCCTCTGCACGGCACCGGTTTCATCTGCGATGAGAACCATGGGTACCGAATCGACTCCATAGCGTTCGTGTAGCTTTGCCTCGGAGCTCAGTTCTAACTCCTGTACAGACACTTGGCTGCTAGCCAAGTGTCCAGCCCGCTCCATTACGCCGGCACATGTAGCACATGTTGACGCGGTGAATACAGCAACGAGCCATGGTCGAGTTGCGTCATTGAAGTCGCTACGGTCGAGTTGTCGCACAATGGTGTGGGTGTTGGCTGCGGGTGTCGCTTTATGCCCTCGACTCAACAGCGCCGCGACAATCCCAGCAATAGCGACACCACCCAAGACTAGAAGTAGGCGGTCCATGCGCAGCGTGGCTAGGAGTCGTCGGAAACAGCCACTTCAGCCGGGATCGGCTCGGCGACGCTCGTCTCCGCTTTGGTGTTGGCTTCGATAAGTGGTCCTGAACTCGCCAGCGCGATAAGGCGCTCCACTTCGTCTCCTGAGATGGTCTCGTGTTCAAGCAAGGCACGGGCTACGAGGTCAAGGCCCTTGCGGTATTCGGTGAGAAGTTGACGGCAGCGATCCTCGGACTCCGTCAGGATCCGGCGGACTTCGGTGTCTACAAGCCTGGCCGTGTCGGGGGAGTAGTTTTTCGATTGCATCATGTCGGCACCAAGAAAGACCGGTCCACTGTCGGACAAAGACATGGGTCCGACGGCAGAACTCATTCCCCATTCGGTGACCATGAGGCGGGCGATGCTGGTTGCTTGAGCAAGGTCGTTGGCAGCTCCAGAGGAGAACTCGTCGAATACCATCGATTCCGCCACTCTCCCTCCCATGGCCATGACCATGCGAGCCTCCGCCTCGGCTTTGTCGAGTGTGTGGCGATCTTCGGTGGGGAGCGTCATGGTCACGCCGAGGGCCATGCCGGTGGGAATGATCGTGACCTTGTGAACGGGATCGTGGTTGTGCTGCACCGCCGCGCACAGGGCGTGGCCAGCTTCGTGGTAGGCCGTGCGCTCCAGGTTCTCTGGGCTTTGGGCTACTGACAATCGCTCGATTCCGAGGATCACACGGTCTCTGGCAGCGTCGAAGTCCTCAGCAGCGATCTGGTCTCGACCGCGACGAACTGCGAACAGTGCCGCCTCGTTGACGAGGTTTGCGAGATCGGCGCCGCTCATGCCGGGGGCTCCTCGGGCGATGATATCGACATCGACATTATCGCTGGTGCGCTTGCCTTTGAGATGGACTGCAAGAATCTTCTTGCGGTCATCGAGTTCGGGTAGCGGCACCAGCACTTGTCGATCAAAGCGACCGGGTCGCAAGAGCGCCGGATCGAGAATGTCGGGACGGTTGGTGGCTGCCATCATCACGATTCCGTCGGTTGGTTCGAAACCGTCCATTTCGGCCAACATCTGGTTGAGGGTTTGTTCGCGTTCGTCGTGCCCGCCACCAAGGCCGGCGCCACGTTTGCGTCCGATGGAGTCGATCTCGTCTATGAAGATGATTGCATTACCCATTTTGCGAGCCGAGTCGAAAAGGTCTCGCACACGGCTCGCGCCGACTCCCACAAACATCTCCATAAAGTCCGAGCCGGTGACGGAGAGAAAGGGAACGCCTGCCTCTCCTGCCACCGCTTTGGCGATGAGGGTTTTCCCGGTGCCTGGAGGGCCGACCAGCAACACTCCTTTGGGGACACGCGCGCCGATCTCGGCGAAGGGGGCGGGGTGTTTCAAGAATTCGATGATCTCGGTGATCTCTTGTTTGACGCCGCTGTAGCCGGCCACATCATCGAAGGTTGTCCCGGGACGTTCGGTCGAGTAGGTCTTGGCTTTGCTGCGACCGACCGACATGATGTTGCCCAATTGTCCCTGCGCTCTGCGCTGCATCCAAAAGAAGAACCCGATGAGGAGCAGAACCGGAATCAGTATCGGGAAGATTGAGGTGAAGAAGTTGGGCTTGGGGGTGTCGAATTCGAGTTTGGTGTTTTCGCCGATCAGGTCGTGGTCAGCGTCGGGTAGCGGCGTGGGGCCAGTGGTCTCGAACTCTCCTAGTTCGCTGGTGAAGGTGATACCGCCGTCGTTGTTGTTGTATTTGACTTCTGTCACTTCGCCTTCAGCGACCCTCTCCAAGAAATTGGAGTAAGTGACCTGCTCTCGGGACTCGCCTCCCGTGAAGTAGTTGACCAGCATCACCGTTAGCAGGGTGCCGACGACTATCCACAATATGTAGCGTGACCACCCTGGTGTTTCGCGTTGGGTTCCGCTCTTGTCGTCGGATTTTTCGCGATCGCCCGAGACTGGCGGTGGAGGGGGCGGTGGAGGGGGGCTGGACGCCATGTGTCAAGCGTAGACGCCGTTGCGAGATATCCCTGTCTTGCTTGTTGCGACGGGGTACGGTGCCGAACGTGAATCGTCGCTGCGCCCGACCTGCTTGTCGTCATCTCGCTGCTACAACACTCTCATTCTTGTACGCGCAACAAATGGTGTGGATTGATGATCTTCATGCTGAGGACTCGCCCGCCAACCATGATCTGTGTACGGTCCACGCTGATCGGACAAACCCGCCGCGGGGTTGGGATCTGAACGACCGACGGTTGAGTAGGCAGTCGGCGGCTGAACCGCAAGCGGATACACCCGCGTTGAGCGACGGACCGCGTCGACTTCGTCGGGCTGGATAGGGTCCGCGGTGTCGGTTGCGGATTCACCACCGACGCCGGGCCGTCGGGTGTTGCTGGCTTTTGTTGCGATATTCGTAGGGATCGTGGTGTCCGCTTTGATCGGCGGCACGGTCGTAAACGCCTCTGGCTGGGAGTTCGATGTTGCTTCGGATCTGGGCGACGATTTTGGCCGTATCGCGGGGCAACTGGCAGCCGAGGTTCCCCTTGACCACAAGCGCGTTCCTCTTATGGCTCGAATGTTGCTGGCGGTGCCTTTGTGGGCGTGTCTGCTGGGAGTTCCGTGGCTTGCTTCTCGTAACAAGAAACTCGATTTGCGTCGAGATTTCGGCTGGAGCATGTCAAGGCGTGATGTTGGTGTGGGTCTCGCGATCGGGGTTGGCACGCAAGCCCTGCTTCTACCGTTGATCTACATGCCGATTCTTCGGTATGTAGACGGCGATGCCCTGGAAGCTCCGGCACGTAATCTCGTCGCTTCGGCTAGCTCGTCGCTGGGGATCTTGGCTTTGGTTGTCCTTACTGTGGTGGGGGCACCGATTGCTGAGGAGTTCTTGTATCGGGGTTTGTTACATCGGGGTTTAGCGGAGTTGTTGGCGCATCGTGGCCGAATAGGTACGGCACTAGCGGTTCTTGGGTCTTCGACTGTGTTTGCGGCTTCGCATTTTCAACTTCTCCAGTTTCCGGGCTTGTTGGCGGTAGGCATAGTTGCCGCGGTGGCGTTTCAGCTGACGGGTCGCCTGGGCACCGCGGTATGGATCCACGTGGGATTCAACGCGACCAGTGTGGTTGTCTTGCTACGGCAAGTCGCCTAGAGGCCGAACGGCGCGAACAAGATGGCACAATGAAGCGCCATGAACGATGAGTCCGCGCGTCCCTCGCCACTGGCGCGGTTGTCTGAGTTGGGGCGTTCGCTGATAGCGCGTTCGCCGATCTCGCGTTCGCCGATCTCGAGATGGTCACTTGATGTGCGAGCGATCTTCACCGCCACGGTCGTGGGTGGGGTCACTCTGTTCGTCGTCTGGAACGTCTCACCTTGGTTGTGGTTCACAGACACGACGCCGACTGGCGGAGACCTGGGGGCCCATGTGTGGTCGCCGGCCTATCTGCGTAATGAGCTGTTACCGAATTTCCGGCTGACGGGTTGGTCGCCTGATTGGTATGCGGGATTTCCGGCCTTCACGTTCTACATGGTGGTTCCTTCGTTGCTGATAGTGATCGTCAACGTCGGGTTGGACATCTCGATCGATTTGCTCTCGGCTATCGGTGTTGCTGTTGCGGTGTTCGTAGTTTCTGGCAGGTTTTGGGCTGAGCGAAGTTCGCAGGTGATTGTGGCGCTTGGACTTGGCGTCGGCAGTGCCCTGTTCGGGGAGGTTTCAGCAGGCCGCGTCTTTGTCACGGACTGGTTGGGGTGGTCGCCGCTCGAACCGTTCACGTTCAATGACACATCGGTCGATCTGGCGATCGTTGCACTGTTGCTTCCGGCCGCGGTTGGCACGCTTGTGTGGTCTGCTGTGGCTTCAGTTGAGCGTTGGCGATTTGCTATCACCGCGGCCGCGGTTACAGCCACAGTCCTAGCCGTTCCGATTCCGTACGGCGTGGCCATGAAGTTGGTGGTGATCGCGGGGATCGTGGCTCTTCCGGTATCGGCTTACCTTGCGGGTCGTTTGAGCAATTTGGCATATCCGGGGCCTGCACTGCTGTCGCTGATGACCTTGCCGTTTATTTTCGATCGGTCGTTCAATATCTACGGCGGAAATCTGATGTCCACGATGGCTGGTGAGTTCGCCTACAGCCTCGCTTTGTCGGCTGCTTTGCTGTTCATCGGGTTCGCGGTGCGGGGACTGAGCAGTGGCCGGGACCGCGGCGTGGCCGCGGTGTTGCTGGCTTTGACAGGTCTTCTTCATTTGTTCGCAGCATTTTTCGCGCTCGTCGCGTTGTTCGCGTTGCTGCTGTTGCGGGTTGGACGGCGCGATATCTGGTGGGTGGCGGTTGTCGGCCCTCTCGCCGGGCTGTTGTCGGCGTTTTGGGTGTTGCCCTTTGCGTGGAACGTCCGCTACCTCAACGACATGGGTTGGGGGAAGGAGCATCGCTACGCCGCGGCGCTTTGGCATCGGGGCGACGATCTCGGGAATCAGAGTTTTCTGGTTAACGACTTGCCGTTGCAAGTGTTCGTTGTTCTCGCGGTCGCTGGGGCTGTGATCTGCATCCTGCGCCGGGTTCGCCTCGGGCTTATTCTTGGTGTCGTGGCGGTGGTCTTCGCGGCTGCTTTTGTTCTGCTGCCCGAGAGTCGGCTCTGGAACGTGCGAATTTTGCCGTTCTATTACTTGTCGATTTACCTGCTGGCCGGCATTGCGGTCGCCGAGTTCAGTCGACTCGGCGTTCAGATGCTTCGTCCCGAGCGTGCCGACCACATTGAGTTCGGGGAGCCCGGGGAGTCCGGGGAGTCTGGGGAGCCCGGGGAGTCCGGGGAGTCCGGGGAGTCTGGGGAGTCCGGGGAGTCTGACCCTGCAGTATGGGCAGCGGTTCCTGCCGGGCTGTTCACAGTGCTGATCCTGATTGTCTTAGCGTTTCCGCTCAGGTCCGTACCGTTCGCCACGAACTTTCAGCGGGTCGACGCTGCTGGTGAGGTCACCAGCCTCTACGGTTTTTCGAGCGTTTTTGGTATCGAGACCGTGGGCGGATGGAACGGCTTCGCTACGGACCAGTTCAACCATGGCCCCGGTTGGGTGAGATACAACTACACGGGTTACGAGGAAAAGTCGGGGACCGTCGAGTACAACGAGTTGGTGTCGACCATGGCGGGGGTCGGTGAAGAGTTCGGGTGCGGGCAGTCGCTTTGGGAGTTCGACAGTGAGCGTCTCGGAACCTACGGCACGACGATGGCACCGATGCTGTTACCTCACTGGACCGATGGATGCATTGGCTCGATGGAGGGACTCTATTTCGAGGCGTCAGCCACAACCCCTTACCACTTCCTGCTCCAATCAGAACTTTCTGCGAGTCCTTCCCGAGCCCAACGCGATCTGCCCTATTCGGGACTCAACGTTGATAAAGGCGTGGCTGGGCTCCAGACGTTGGGCGTGCGTTACTACTTGGCTGTGTCTGAGTCGGCGATAGCGCAGGCTCGTGAAATCGAAGCACTCGAGGAGATCGCCAGCAGCGGGCCTTGGGTTGTGTTTCTGGTCAAGGATCAGGAAATCGCCGTGGGTCTTGAGCAACTGCCGGTTGTGATCGAAGGGTTGGACGCGGGAGGCGAGGAGTGGCTGGTGCCTACTGTTGCCGCTTGGGAAGCCGCCGCAGACATCCCACTGATTGCTGCCGACGGACCTGACGGGTGGCCGCGCATGTCGCTTGACGATCTGGCTCGTGAAAACGTTGATTTCGGGTCCGCTGTAGAAAGCGGCGAACGAGTGTCGGAGATGCGCGCGCTGACTACGGTTCTGCCTGACTGGCTGCCACGTGAACCTGCCGAGTCAGCAGAAATCGTTGACCTTGCTGTCGACAACGATTCGATCAGTTTCAGTGTCGACAGGATTGGGACGCCTGTGCTGGTCCGAGCCAGCTATTTCCCCAACTGGAAGGCAACTGGTGCCGATGGACCGTTCCGGGTGGCTCCTAATCTGATGGTTGTTGTACCAACCGAGTCGTCGGTGGCGTTGAGCTATACCCGTTCGCCTGTTGAATGGGTTGCTTGGTTCGCGACTCTGCTCGGAATCGTTCTGCTTGTGGTCGTGACCCGGCGAAGGTGGGATCGCCCCGGTGATGCCTCGGCTCCACTTTGGGATCTCACGACGCCTCGTAAAGCCAGAACTCCGGCGTTGCGGACCTACGATGATGCGCCCCATGGGTTGGAGATGTCGTCAGATATTGGAGCAGTCCCGACAAGTGATTTGCGCCTGACGGTTGTGGTACCTGCGTATTGCGAAGCGCAACGAATCGCATCGACGATTTCTGAGATCCGTACCCAGTTGGTTTCTCTAGATGAGACTGGAGATCTCGAGATCGTGGTGGTCGACGATGGATCAGCGGATGAAACCGCCGGCGCCGCTCGTGATGGGGGTGCTGACCTCGTCATCGAATTGCCGATGAATCGGGGCAAGGGCGCGGCTGTACGCGCGGGTGTGCTGGCAAGCAGGGGGCGCACGGTGGCTTTCACCGACGCTGATCTGGCTTACTCACCAGATCAGTTGTTGCCGATGCTCGACGCGGTGGAGGCTGGTTGCGATGTGGTGATCGGCAATCGGTACGCAGAACACTCCGTAACCCGCGGTGAGGTTTCGGGTTTGCGCCGTTTGGGGAGCCGGGCAGTGAACTTGTTTGCGCGAATCTTGTTGTCAATCCGTTATCGAGACACCCAGTGCGGTTGCAAGGCGTTTCGTTCAGATGTGGCCAAGACTCTGATGAAATCCGGGCAGATCGATGGTTTCGCTTTCGACCTCGAGATGCTATTTCTTGCTGAGCGTTCCGGTTTTGCAATATCGGAAGCTCCGGTGACGGTGGTGAACAGCGATTCCTCAACGGTTCGGGCGTTGAGCGACGGAATCAGAGTCGCGCGCGACATCAGTTTGATCCGACGTCTTGGCAAGCGCGGACAGTACCCACCCGGATCGCAAAGCGCCGCTTGGATGGCCCCCTCCGACGTAGACTCACCACATGGCAGACGACGACGTTCCTGAAGGGACTCCCGATATTCCCGCTGATGCCGATGATGACGACGGCGCTGCTGATGTCGCCGACCCGTCCGCGTCGCCCGAACCCATGGAGGAACCCAAGGAGGAAGCTGTGGACGTTGAAGAGCCGCTGACTCCTTACCGCGCAGCCAAGATGGCCGGCATCGTTGTTGGCGCTGTGCTTTTGTGCGCAGTTGTTGTCGTTGCTGCTGTGTGGGCGATCACCGCAATCGTTGAAGAGGACGAAGACGAATCTTGGATCGAATACGTCTCTCCCTCGGCCCTCGCCGCCGACTTTGACGACGACTATGACGAGTACCGGCGCGGCTACGGCAAAGGTCCGTCTGCCTCTCACGAACAATGGATCTGGCCCGACAAACATCACTCTGACAGCGGAGGTTTTGCAACCAAAGACGGCGCTTGCGGGATGCCTTGCGGGTCCCGAGCCCGCACGGGTCCCGTTGTGGTTGTCGTTCTCGGTAGTGGAGGTCTCGGCAGTGGTGGAGGTCTAGGTGACTGGGGTTACGCAGAAGGCTTCGGTTTCGGCGGAGGTGGGGCCGGATCCCGTGGCCTGCTGCCGGACATCCTGCCGTTTTCAGATGATCCGTCCCTTCTGATGGACTTTTTTGGTGCGTCTGGTCTTGAGTTGCCGGAGTTGCAAGACGAGTTGAGTCTTGAAGCGACGGAATTGGACAACGAAGCACCACCAGCGGTCGAAGGACTGACTCCAACTTGACCGTTCACGTCACGCCGGTGAGTTCACCGGACAGCATTCCAGCTAGCTACCACATCTAGACCTGTGGTGGCCGGGACGGGAACCTTGAGCGCGGCTAGAGTCCAGCACTATGAATGAGCATCCGACTCCCATTGAGTCAGAACTGGGAGAGCAGACGTTCGTAGAACCAAAGAAAATGAAGACGAAGGCCTACAACCGCGAACTGGCCCGACTGCAAGAGGAACTTGTGCGATTGCAGCGCTGGATCCGCCATAAGGGTCTCAAGGTGGTGGTCATCTTCGAAGGGCGTGATGCGGCCGGCAAGGGCGGGGTGATCAAGCGGATTACCGAACGGCTCAATCCGCGGGTGGTTCGGGTGGTGGCTCTCGGTACGCCGAGCGACCGGGAGAAGACCCAGTGGTGGTTCCAGCGGTACGTGGCCGAGTTGCCCGCGGCAGGTGAGATGGTGCTGTTCGACCGTAGCTGGTACAACCGTGGTCTGGTAGAGCCGGTGATGGGGTTCTGCACCGATGAGGAGTACCGCGAGTTCCTGCGGTCATGCCCGGAGTTCGAGCGGATGCTGATCCGGTCGGGGATCGTTTTGATCAAGTACTGGTTCTCGGTGAGCGACGCCCAACAAGAGCGTCGCTTCCAGAGCCGGATCTCTGACCCGGTCAGGCGCTGGAAGTTGTCACCGGTTGATTTGCAGGGCCGATCCCGCTGGGTTGACTTCTCCAAGGCCAAGGACACGCTGTTCGCGCACACCGATATCAAGCAGGCCCCGTGGTATGTGGTCAACGCCGACTCCAAGAAGAAGGCCCGATTGAACTGCATCTCTCACCTACTGTCGCAGATCCCCTACGAGGCGGTCCCGTGGGAGGATGTCGAACTGCCCGAACGACAGTCGGCAGTGGGCTACGTGAGGCCGCCGATTTCGGATCAGACGTTTGTGCCCGAGAAGTACTGAGTTCCAAGTCTTGTGCCCCAATACCATTGCCTACCCGCGCATGCTCTAGATTTCGCTGCGTGAGCACAGACTTCGACGCGATCTTCAAGGCATATGACATTCGCGGCATAGTCCCGGACCAGTTCGATGTCCACGGGGCGAGAGCTATCGGCGGGGCGTTTGCCCGTTTTGTGCGGGCCTTGGGGGATACGTCGATTTTAGTGGGTCGTGACATGCGGCCTGACGGTGAGGAGATGGCTGCTGCGTTTGGTGACGGCGCGATGTCCCACGGAGTTGATGTGGTCGATGTGGGGCTGTGCGCTACCGACATGCTGTATTACGGGTCGGGTCACCTGGGCATGCCAGGGGCGGTTTTTACGGCTTCGCACAACCCGGCGGGTTATAACGGAATCAAAATGTGTCTCGCCTATGCAGCGCCCATTGGTGCTGATTCTGGGCTCACCGAGATAAAGCAGATGGCGATTTCCGGCCCCGATCCTGCAAGCAGATCCGGTAGCCGCAGACAGGTCGACCTGCTTGACGGATATGTCGCCCATGTGCGCTCCTTCGTCGATCTCAGTTCTCTGAAACCGCTGCGAGTGGTGGCCGATACGGCCAACGGCATGGGGGGATTGGTCGTCCCGCCGGTGTTCGCGGGGCTGCCATTTGAACTTGATCACATGTATCCCGAACTCGACGGTACGTTCCCAAACCATCCTGCTGACCCCATACAACCGGAGAACTGCAAGGATCTCGCGCAAAGAGTGCTGCTGAACGGTGCCGACATCGGTCTGGCGTTCGACGGCGACGCAGATCGGGTGTTTCTGATCGACGAAAACGCTCGGGCTGTGTCGGGATCATTGACCACCGCCATGGTCGCTCGCTCGATCCTGGCTCGTGAACCCGGCGCGGTCATTGTCCACAACTTGATTTGCTCCAAATCGGTGCCTGAGGTCATCGCCGAGGGCAATGGAACAGCCGTACGAACGCGAGTCGGTCATTCGTTTGTCAAGCAGGTGATGGCCGAGACTGGGGCCGCCTTCGGCGGTGAGCATTCCGGGCACTACTATTTCCGCAACAACTTCGGAGCCGACAGTGGCTTGATTGCCGCACTAGTGGTGCTTGAAGCGTTGAGTGGGCATTCCGCAGGTCTTGCTGATCTCGTTTCAACGCTCGATCGCTATGCCGCCTCGGGTGAGATCAACACGAAAGTGCCCGACACGGCCGCGGTGATCGACAAAGTGGCCGGTGCCTTTGCTGCGGCCGAGCAGGATCGTATGGACGGTCTTACCGTCGATCTCGGTGACTGGTGGTTCAACTTGCGTCCCTCCAACACTGAGCCACTTCTTCGTCTCAACCTCGAAGCAAGAACCCAAGCCGAAGTTGATCTTCGGGTGCAAGAAGTCCTGGCCCTGTTCGCTTAGGCGCGTCCGTCTGCGGTCGGTTTCTGGTTGACTGGGACACATGACCCTCGATATTCGCCTCCTTGAGATTCTGGCGTGCCCGATTGACCGCGGTCCGCTGCTCTATTTCGCCGATGAAGAAATGCTCTACAACCCGCGCCTTCGCAAGCATTATCGCATTCACACCGGTGACATTCCGGTGATGCTGCCAGAGGAAGCAGTTGATGTGGATGCTGAGGAACATTCTCGCCTATTGGCGAAAGCCGAAGCGGACGGCATCGCCGTGACCTCGCGGAACTGACGTCTAGCCATGCCATCTCCAGGATTGCTTGAGGCTGTGCGCCGTCTGCCTAATCAAGTGCGTGACGTAGCTGTTGCGGCCGCCGATACCGAAGGTCTCCCCGACAGGCGGGGGATCCGGATGGTCGTGATCTTCGGGGTGGGTGCCGGCAGAGTTGCCGGAGATGTCATTGAGGCACTCTCGGAGTTTCACGCTTCTGTACCGGTGATTTCCGCCGGCGCGCTGACTCAGTCGTGGATCGACGACTCCACGCTGGCGATTGTCCTGTCTCCTTGGGGCGAGGAGGCCGGGACCGTACCGGCCTTGGAAGATGCGCTGGCAGCTGGTAGTAGCGCCGGCTGAGAAGTTGATTGGCTCGCTTGCATGGTGTTGATCGATGGCGCGGTAAAGGACTACGACTGGGGTTCGGTCACGGCGATCCCCGAGTTGCTGGGATGGCGTGCCACTGGTGAGCCGGTGGCGGAGTTGTGGTTTGGCGCTCACCCTTCTGGGCCTGCGGTGTTGCGTGGATCGAACATTCCGCTCGACAAACACATAGAGGTCGATCCCACGGCCGCTTTAGGCGCCGCGGTTGCGGCTGAATTCGGTTCGCTTCCCTTTTTGTTGAAGGTGTTGGCTGCTGGGGCCCCGCTCTCTTTGCAAACGCACCCCTCGACCGCGCAGGCTCTTGGCGGATACGAGCGGGAAGAATCGCAGGGCATTGACCGCGATGGTGAGAATCGCTGTTTTCGTGATCGGCGACACAAACCGGAGTTGATCTGTGCTCTGACCGAGTTCAGCGCTCTTTGCGGATTCCGTGAGCCACAAGAGTCGCTTGAGCTACTCGCCACGATCCCGACCGAGGCTCTTGAGCCGGTAAGAGCCAAACTCACTGCTGAGCCGTCACCTAGCGGTGTTCGTGGCCTTCTGGAATGGTTGCTGTTGCAAAGTAGAGAGGCCACGGCGCATCTGGTTGAGTCGGTGGTAGCGGCTTGTTCGAGAGAGTCTTCGATGCCGTTCGCGGCGGAGCGGGAGATGGTGGTCGAACTCGGACGCCAGTATCGCCAAGACCCGGCGGTGGTGATCGCATTGCTGTTGAATCTGGTGACGCTGCAACCGGGCGAGTCGATTTTCTTTGGGCCGGGCAACCTTCACGCCTACCTGCGGGGCACGGGGGTGGAACTCATGGCCAATTCCGACAATGTTGTGCGCGCCGGTTTGACGACCAAACACGTGGACGTAGTGACCCTTCTAGACATAGTTGAAACCACCCCGATTACCGTTGATGTGCAGCGTCCGTCAGCAGTTGACGGGGTGGTCCGCTACCGCAGCGCCGTCCCGGAGTTTTCACTGCAGCGGATTGATCTGAATGGGGTAGTCCAGATCGAACAGGGACCCGCCATCCTGCTGTGTACAGCAGGTCATGCGCATTTCGAAGGCCAAGCCACCGAATACCCACTGGCGCGAGGTGCCGCGGCCTGGATGCCGGCCTGTGATGGAACCGCACGGCTGAATGGCGCCGCTACTGTGTTCCGCGCGGGTCTCGGTCCTTCTTAGAAATTCGGGCCTTAGGATGGGGCGCGGGCACAACAGAGATGGTGTCAGTCGACCCGTGCCCGCCCCTTCCCGTCATTTTCTTAGGAGTGTTGTTCGGTGACCCATGACTACAAGGTCGCGGATCTGGATTTAGCAGAGTTCGGCCGCAAAGAAATCCGCTTGGCTGAGCACGAGATGCCGGGTCTCATGGCGCTGCGGGGCAAATACGCAGACGATGCCCCCTTGACGGGAGCCCGTATCGCTGGTTCGTTGCATATGACCGTGCAGACAGCGGTGCTCATTGAGACCCTCACTGCTCTGGGAGCCGATCTGCGCTGGGTGAGCTGCAATATCTTCTCTACCCAGGATCATGCTGCCGCCGCTGTTGCGGTGGGTCCTGACGGCACAGTAGACGCCTGCCGCGGCACTCCTGTTTTTGCTTGGAAGGGTGAAACCCTCGAAGAGTACTGGTGGGCAACCGAGCAGCTGTTCGTGTGGCCCGATGGTGGGGGTCCCAACCTGATTCTGGACGACGGCGGCGACGCCACCATGCTGGTTCACAAGGGTTTGGAGTTCGAAAACGCCGGCGCGATTCCAGATGCATCTGAAGACGACCCCGAGGAATGGCAGGTGTTCTTGGATCGCCTGCGTGATATTGCGGCACGCGACTCGCGATTCTTCTCCCGAATCGCGCCCCGGATACGCGGTGTTTCTGAAGAGACGACCACCGGTGTTCACCGTCTCTACCAGATGATGGAAAGCGGCGAACTGCTCTTTCCGGCGATCAACGTCAACGACTCGGTCACAAAATCCAAGTTCGACAATCTTTATGGCGTTCGCCACAGCTTGATCGACGGCATCAACCGAGCTACGGACGTGATGATCGGCGGCAAGGTGGCGGTTGTCTGCGGATTCGGTGATGTGGGCAAGGGATGTGCGGAGTCACTTGCGGGCCAAGGCGCGCGGGTGATCGTCACCGAAGTCGATCCCATTTGCGCTCTGCAGGCCGCCATGTCCGGCTACGAAGTCAACACGCTCGAAGCTGTTGTTGACAAAGCCGACATCTTCATCTCGGCCACTGGCAACAAGGACATCATCTTGGCTGGCCATATGGCCAGAATGAAACATCAGGCCATCGTCGGCAACATTGGACACTTCGACAACGAACTTGACATGGCCGGACTCAAGCGAATGTCTGACGTGCGCAAAGTCAACATCAAACCCCAGGTTGATGAGTACGTGTTTCCTGACGGCCATTCGGTCATCGTGTTGAGTGAGGGTCGGCTCTTGAATCTGGGAAACGCCACCGGCCATCCGAGCTTCGTGATGAGTTGCTCGTTCACCAATCAGGTGCTGGCGCAGCTGGAACTGCACGCCAACGCGGACACTATTGAGATGGGCGTGCATGTGTTGCCCAGGACGCTCGATGAAGAGGTGGCACGACTTCATCTTGATGCGCTGGGTGTGAAGCTGACCACGATGAGCCCCGAGCAGGCTGACTATCTCGGTGTACCGGTCGGCGGCCCCTACAAGCCCGATCACTACCGCTATTAGTCGAATCGTCATGTCTCTTATCGAATTGGCAATTCTGTTCCCGTCCGCGCAGCGCAGTAGATTCGCCGGATGACTTCATGTGACAGAGGTGTCTGGTTCGCGCCCGAGGGGTTGACAGGTTCACAGCTGACTGACTTTGGTCGGCGGGTCGAAGAACTCGGTTACTCAACACTTTGGGTGGGGGAGACTTTCGGGCGTGACCCGTTTGCTCAGTTGGCGGCGATTGGCGCAGCGACTTCCTCTTTGAAATTGGCCTCCGGTATCGCCAACATCTACAACCGGCATCCAGGTGTGATGCTCCAGGGCGCCAACACTGTGGCCGAACAGACCGGCGGTCGCATGATCTTGGGACTGGGGGTTTCGAGTCCGGCGATTGTGCAGCGGGTCCGCGGCATCGAATACGGCAAGCCGTTGTCGTTCATGCGCGAATACTTAGAGGCGATGGACAGCGCTCTCTACACCTCTGTCGCGCCGCCACAGGAGGTACCTCGGGTGCTTGCTGCGCTCGGCCCGAAGATGCTTGAACTTGCCGCACAGCGTTGTGCGGGCGCGCACCCTTACAACACCACGCCCGAACACACCGCATGGGTCCGTGGAATAATCGGCTCGGAATCGGGCCTCTATGTTGAGCAGAAGGTGATGCTCACTACAGACCCGTCTGTAGCCCGTGAAACTGGCGCGAAGGTGCTGAAGTTCTATTCCCGGGCCCCCGGTTACCGCAACGCCTGGTTGAAGATGGGCTTCTCCGAAGAAGACATCGATCGTCTCAGCGCCAAACTTGTTGATGGTTTGGTGGCTTGGGGCGATGTTGACGCCATCGAAGCGCGTCTCACCGAACACGCTGAGGCGGGTGCGTCGCACATCTGTATCCATCCTCTTCATCCCGATTCTGGCCAGGGCGCCGTTGACGATGCGGTGTTGGCTGCCCTCGCTCCAACACCCAAGCTGTCCACCTGAAAGCGAGCGCGGAATCATGGAGCAGTTGAACGGAAAGGTCGCGGTAGTCACAGGCGGAGCCAGTGGTATAGGCAAGGCAGTGGCGCTGGCGCTGGCGGCTGAGTCGATGAAGGTCGTCGTTGCCGATATTGAGCAACCACCCCTCGATTCCACCGTTGCCGAGATAGAGGCGGCCGGTGGTGTCGCTCTGGGTGTGCTCTGCGATGTTTCCGACTGGGAGTCGGTGAATGCCTTGCGAGCACGCTGTGAGACGGCTTTCGGGCCTGCAGATGTGGTGATGAACAATGCTGGTGTTGCTGGTGGTGGTTCGATCACCGAGGTTGATCTCAAGGCTTGGGAGTGGACGCTGGCAGTTAATCTCTGGGGCGTCATCCACGGCGTGAAAGCCTTCCTTCCAGCGATGATCGAGCGAGGGTCAGGCCATGTGATCAACACCGCCTCGATCTCCGGTCACCTCACGTCGACGGGCATGGGCGCCTACAACACCAGCAAACATGCCGTAGTCGGTTTCAGCGAGACGTTGCAACAGGAAATGCTTGAGGGCAACACAGGTGTCGGTGTGACTTGTTTGTGCCCCGGATTCGTCGCCACCAACATCATCAACAGCGAAAGGAACCGGCAGGAGCGATACCGCGAGGCCGGTCCGGACCTGAGCCCGGATGTGGGCGACGATCTGGATGGTACGACGTTGGGAGATGCGTCGGTTGCGATCGCGGATCTATATGCAGCACAGATGGACCCAGCGAAAGTCGCAGAGCAAGTTGTTTTGGCGATCAAGTCCAACCGGTTCTGGCTTTTTACCGATGACCTGGCAGACGGTATGATCCGAGAGCGCCACGCCGACATCGAACGGAAGGCAACGCCATCGAAGCGTTCACATCTCGTGGAGCTGATGATGCTCAAAGGAGACTCATGAAGGTTTTGGTGACGGGAGCGACGGGGTACCTGGGAAGCCTCGTAACCAAGCGGTTGGTGTCCGATGGTCACGACGTGCGACTCCTGGTGAGAACTCCGGCCAAGGTCGACCCCTTGATGGACAAGCTGGCTGTTGATGTGTCGGTGCTTGAGGTGGTGACCGGTGACATCACCGACGCTGCTTCTGTAAGCGCAGCGGTGCATGGCTGCGAAGCTGTGGTTCATTGTGCGGCGATAGTGGCGACAGACCCGGCGCAGGCGAAAGCAATGGACGAAACCAATCTGGCCGGTGCTCAGAATGTTCTCGGGGCCGCGGTCGCAGCAGGTTGTGATCCGATTGTGCACGTTTCGTCGGCTGCTGCACTGTTCCCCTTCCAGACCGATCCGGTGACCGCAGATCATCCGGTCATGGGCAACGACGAGGCTTACGGCCGCAGCAAGGCTGATTGCGAACGCTATGCCCGCAGTCTTCAAGATGAGGGAAAGCCCATTGTGACGGTGTATCCGTCCGGGGTGATAGGTCCGGATGACTGGACAGAATCGATCAATCTGTCGTCTGCGATCATGTGGTTTGAGAAGGGTTTTCCGATAGCCAAGGGGCTTAGCGGCAACTATGTCGATGTCCGGGACGTTGCGGCTGTTGTCTCAGCCTCGTTGAAGCCAGGACAGGGTCCGATGCGGCTGCTGGCCTTCGGTAGCCATGTGAATGCCAAAGAACATGTCGCGGCGCTCACCGAAGCGACTGGAGCGAAGATCAAGACCTTCCCGACGCCGCGTTGGTTCATGTGGACTTGGGCGCAACTCGGCGATATCACCAGGCGTTTCGACAAGGACATAGTGATGACCAGCGATGGCTATGACTATTTGTTCAATTGCAAGCCTGGGGATGATTCTGCGACCGAAGCGGCGACCGGTGTGGAGTTCCGCCCGTTGGTGGAGACCTTTCGCGACATGGCTCGATGGATGCATGAAGCCGGTCACGTGCAGGGTGAAAAAGTAGGGTTTCTCGCCCGGGACTAGATGGGCCTGTCACAGGGCGTGCTTAGGGTGCGCCTATGTCAATCGACCATCCGCTGCACGAGGTGATTTCGGTGTGGCCCCATGAAGGCCGCGCCGCGGAGTTGGTGTGCAAGCTGAAATATGGTCGGGCCACCGTTGCGGTTTCAGAACTGGCGCAGGCCATGGCGGACGTAGCCCCCGAAGTTGATTTTGTGACTTGGGTTCCGGCGTCTCCTTCGCGTCGTCGCCAGAGAGGGTTTGATCAAGGCGAGTTGCTTGCCCGCGCGCTGGCGCGCCGTAGGCGCGTTCGCGTCCGGCGGTTGTTGCGGCGATCCGATGATGATCCTCAAACCGGTCGTGATCGCGCTGGTCGAGTTGTTGGGCCTCAATTCGAATCATGTGGTCCCGCGTTGCGATCCGAGCCCACAGTTCTGGTTGTTGATGATGTTTCGACAACGGGCACGACACTGCGCTGCGCTGCGTCGGTGCTGCGGTCTCGGGGAGCGGGCACGGTATATGGTCTGGTCGCCACGCGGTCCACGTCATCGTGAGCGCGCTGCGAGCGACTTGGACCGGAGTTATTTCTCCAGTATGCCGTCCTGGTTTCGCTCGGTCTCCTAACATCGGCTTGCATCAGAGGTGGTCCGTCGATCTACTATCGGACTACACCACAATCAGGAGGTAGGGCATGGACGTCTCCATCAGCGCTCGGCATGTGAATGTCACGCCGCGACTGGAGGAGGTGATCCACGAGAAAATCGGCCAGCTGGACAGGTACCTTGACGCGCTCGACTATGCGACCGTTCATTTCGACGAAGCACGAAATCCTCGGATCACAGACAAGGAGTTCTGTGAGGTTGTCTTGAAAGGCCGCGGTCACCACCTGCGCTGCAAGGTGAGCGCCCCGGACCCGTTCACTGCTATCGACTTGGCTGAACACAAGCTTCTGCGCCAGATTCGCAAGCTGCGAACGAAACTACACCGCCGACACCATGGCACTGGAGCAACCATCCGCTCAGGTGTGGACACACAGCTGAGCAACGTCGCCGTGGCCGAGCAGGTAGCGGATCTTGACTTTACAGAGGAGCGGATTCCTCAGATCGTCAAGACGAAACGATTTCATCTCGGTCCGTTGACCCCCGATGAAGCAGTAGAGAAGATGGAAAACATGGACCACGGCTTCTTTTTCTTCATCAACAAGGAAACTGCGCGCTCAGCCGTTGTGTACCGCCGTGATGACGGCGATGTCGGCCTGATCGACGAAGCCGGATAACAACGGCAAGTCTCGTCATTCTGTCCCAATTGTGGGACTAGAGGTCGGTAGAGTCTTGGATAGCTATGAGTGTATTCAAGCGCGTTCTTCGCAGCGGCGAGGGCCGCAAACTCAAGTTCCTTCAGGCATTGGTACCGGACATCAACGCCCTTGAACCCTCCACAGAGGTGTTGTCCGACGACGCGTTGAAGGCCAAAACACCGGAGTTTCGGACCAGGCTGGACAACGGTGAGAGCCCTAATGATCTGCTGTTCGAAGCCTTTGCTGTGGTGCGTGAGGCGGCGCGACGGGTGCTCGGCCAGCGGCACTACGACGTGCAACTCGTAGGCGGAGCGGCTTTGCATATCGGCGGGGTTGCGGAAATGAAAACCGGCGAAGGAAAGACCCTTACTTCAACGCTTCCAATCTATCTCAACGGATTGACCGGTAACGGAGTTCATATTGTCACCGTCAACGATTATCTGGCCCGCCGCGACTCGGAATGGATGGGCCGAATTTACCGTTGGCTCGGACTCGAAGTCGGACTGATAGTCCCCGGCAACCGCGATTCCAATTTCAAAAGAGTTCAGTACGCCGCCGAGATCACCTACGGGACCAACAACGAGTTCGGTTTCGACTATCTGCGTGACAACATGGCCACGGGCCGTGCACGCCAAGTGCAACGGGGACATCACTATTGCATCGTCGATGAGATCGACTCGATCCTGATCGACGAGGCCCGCACGCCGCTCATCATCTCGGGTCGTGTGGCTGATGCAGCCAAGCTCTACACCAAGTTTGCGTCGGTTGCCCGAGGTTTGCGCCGCGATCTCCACTACGAGGTAGACGAGGAGAAGCGCACCGTGGCCCCTCTCGAAGAGGGGGTTCATGCCGTTGAGAGGGCCCTTGGAATCGACAATCTCTACGACCAGGTCTCGGCCAACCTGGTGCATCAACTGCAAGCGGCACTGCGCGCCAAGGAGTTGTACAAGAGGGACAAGGAGTACATCGTCGAGAAGGGCGCGGTGAAGATCGTCGACGAGTTCACTGGCCGGATCCTTGACGGGCGACGCTGGTCCGACGGCCTACATCAGGCGGTGGAGGCTAAAGAGGGGGTTGCGATCAAAGAAGAGAACCAAACCCTCGCCACGATCACGCTTCAGAACTACTACAGACTCTATGACCGCCTCGCGGGAATGACCGGTACCGCCCAGACGGAGGCAGCGGAGTTCGCCGGCACCTACGGGCTGCAGGTGTTCCCGATTCCCACTCATCGTCCCCTCGCTCGATCTGATGACGCCGACTTGATCTACAAGAGCGAAGACGGCAAGTTCTCGGCCTGCGTCGAAGATTTGGCCGCTCGTTATGAGTCGGGTCAGCCTGTGCTGGTTGGCACGATCTCGGTTGAGAAATCTGAGAAGCTCTCCCGTGCGCTGGAGCAGCGTGGGATACCCCATGAGGTTCTCAACGCCAAGCAACATGATCGCGAGGCCGAGATCGTTGCTCAGGCCGGGCGGCTCGGCGCGATCACGGTGGCTACCAACATGGCTGGTCGCGGTGTCGATGTGTTGTTGGGGGGCAACCCCGAGGGACTTGCTGAGCGTGATACGAGGGCCAAGGGTCACGACCCCCAAACCGAAGAAGGTCAAGCCTTCTACGCCGAGCGTCTTGCAGTCCATACCGAAAAGACCGAGCGTGAGCGTCGAGAGGTCATCGACCTGGGGGGCCTCTACGTTCTCGGCACTGAAAGACATGAGAGCCGTCGTATCGACAACCAGCTCCGAGGTCGCTCCGGTCGCCAAGGGGACCCCGGGCAGAGCAGGTTCTATCTGTCGCTGGAAGACGAGTTGATGCGCCTGTTCGCGACGGGCGCAATGAACTGGGTAATGGATCGTGCTCTTCCGGAGGACCAACCGATCGAAGCCAACATGGTTACCAAAGCCATTGAGCGTGCCCAGAACACGGTTGAGCAGCGCAACGCCGAAACGCGCAAGAACGTTCTCAAATACGACGAGGTGATGAACGCGCAACGCAAGGTGATCTACAAACGGCGCTCTCAGATCCTTGACGGCGCTGATCTTCGCACCGAGGCGTTCGAGTACATTCAACTAGCCGTCGAAGGCGTGGTTGACATCCACTGCGAATCCGACATCTTCGAAGAGTGGGATCTCGAAGGGCTGATCACTGAAGTCTCCACCCTATGGCCCACCAAGATCACCAAGTTGTCCCTTGCCAGCGTTCGCGACAGCAATCAACTGTTCGAACTGATCTACGACGAGGCCATTGAGATATACGAAGCTCGGGAATCGGAACTCACAGAAGAGGTTCTTCGCCAAGTCGAGAGACAAGTGATGCTTCTGGTCATCGACCAACGTTGGCGACAGCATCTCTCAGAGATGGATCTGTTGCGAGAAGGCATCCACCTGCGTGCCATGGGTCAAAAAGACCCAGCAATGGAGTGGCAGCGTGAAGGTTTCGAGATGTTTGCCAAAATGATGACGAGCAGCTCAGTTGATTTTGTGAAGTACGTCATGCATGTGCAGGTGGCAAAGCAGACCGATGACCAAGAAACCGAAGCACCTGACGAGCAACAACTTGTCGGTGTGACTGAGCAGAAGCAGGCCGCTGCCGCGGGAACACCCGCGGCTGAGATCCCCTCTGCGGCTGCACCTCTCGTGAAACCGAACCAAGCCCCATCGCGGACGCCGATCGTCAAAAGCGACCTCGAAAAAGTCGGTCGCAATGAACCCTGTCCGTGTGGCAGCGGCAAGAAGTTCAAGATGTGTCATGGCCGAACAGCGGCAAGGGCTACTCTGTAACGCTGACGATGCAGGATTTGTAACGATGCAGGACTTCACTGATCAACTCACCGCGATCCGAAGTCGAGTCGATGAAGCGTCCGGATACTTGAGAATCGCCGATCTTGAGGCTCGCCGACCTCAACTTGAGGCGGAAGCCTCACGCGCGGATCTCTGGGATGACCAAGACTTGGCCCGCAGAATCACCTCAGAGTTCGCGGCCGTGAACGAAGACCTGACACTGTTCAGTCGTCTATGCGCTGATCTTGACGATGTGGAGACGCTGCACGAACTTGCCCGTGAGGAGGGAGACGACTTGCTCAGCGATGAGATCGCACAAGCCTCCGCGGTGCTTGAAGCCAAGCTCGCCGACTTGGAGGTGCGCTCATTGTTCACCGGTGAGTTCGACGAGGGCGATGCTGTTTGTCAGATCAAGTCCGGGGAGGGTGGAACAGACGCTCAAGACTGGGCTGAGATGCTTATGCGGATGTACAACCGCTGGGCTGATCGACGGGGTTTCGAAGTCGAGATCACTGCGGTGTCGGCAGGCACCGAAGCCGGTCTTTCAAGTGTCGAATTTATTCTGAAGGGACGCCACGCTTACGGGCTCATGCAGGCTGAGCATGGTGTGCATCGGCTGGTACGGATCTCGCCGTTCAACAACGAGGGCAAGCGTCAAACTGCTTTTTCAGCAGTACAAGTCGCTCCGTTTTTTGAAGAGGTGGCCAATGAGATCGATATCGACGAAAAGGAGCTTCGGGTCGATACTTATCGTTCTTCTGGTGCCGGCGGTCAGCATGTCAACGTTACTGATTCGGCTGTGCGAATCACCCATCTCCCCACGGGCCTGGTGACGAGTTGTCAAAATGAACGCAGTCAACACCAGAACAAAGACCGTGCCACACAGATGATGGCAGCCAAACTGTTGGATCTTGAGCGCAAGAAGCGCGAAGCCGAAATTGCCGGGATTACTGGCGAGCAGCACAACGTGGGTTTCGGCAGCCAAATCCGCAGCTACGTGATGCAGCCGTATCAGATGGTCAAGGATCTACGCACCGACCACGAGACTTCGCAGATTGAAGGAGTTCTCAACGGAGAGATCGAAGTATTCATGGAAGCTTGGCTTCGTTGGACGAGAGCACGGAACTCCACGGATTGACTCGGTTTGCCCCCTGCCCGCTGGTAGTGTCCCGCGGTCGGCTGATGTGGGCTTCGCGGCAGATCACAGCAACGAGAAAGACAGGATCGGGATGATCAAACTCAACAACGTGACCAAGGTTTACAAGGGCACCGTTGTTGCGGTCCGTGATGTCACCGTGGATATCGCCAAGGGCGAATTCGTGTTCCTCGTCGGCCCTTCGGGATCGGGCAAGTCGACGTTCATCCGATTGCTGAATCGTGAGGAACTCCCCGAACACGGGACCATCTATGTGGCCGGCAAAGATATCGGCACGCTTGGTGCCTGGAAGGTGCCTTTCTTGCGCCGCAACATCGGCTTCATTTTTCAGGATTTCAAGCTGCTCCCCAAGAAGACCGTGGCCGAAAACGTTGCCTTCGCACTGGAGGTGATCGGCAAACCCCGACATGTGGTGCGCAAGCAGGTTCCTGCCATTCTTGAACTCGTCGGGCTGTCAGACAAGGTGGACAACTTTCCCCTGGAACTCTCGGGGGGTGAGCAGCAGCGGGTGTCGGTGGCGCGCGCGTTCGTCAATCGTCCGCCGATTTTGTTGGCGGACGAACCCACTGGCAACCTCGACCCTCAAACCTCGGTTGGGATCATGAAGTTGCTTGATCGGATCAACCGCACGGGCACGACTGTGGTGATGGCCACTCATGACCGCAGCATCGTCGACACGATGCGTCGCAGGGTCATCGAACTCGACCGGGGGGTGGTTGTGCGCGACCAGGCCCGCGGCGTCTACGAGTAGGTTCTGATGGCACTGAGTCCAAGGTACGTCCTGCGTGAGACTGGCCAGAACCTGTGGCGCAACGTCTTGTCTTCGGCGGCGGCGATCATCACCATCGGTGTTTCGCTGTGGCTTTTTGGTGGCTTCTTTTTGTTCAACTATGCGGTTGACAATGCTACTGCTCGCTGGGAGGGCGGGATTGAGTTCGTAGTCTGGATGCAGCCTGAAGCCACTGCCGAACAAGACGCAAACATTCGCAACAGCATCGAAGAGAGTCCGGCGATCAAGGAATGGACTTATGTCGATCAAAATCAGGCTTATGAAGAGTTCCGGGAGATTTTTGCCGACACGCCAGAGTTGATCGAGGTTGTTTCTCCAGATGTTCTGCCGCCGTCGTATCGGGTGGTTCCTGAGAATCCCGATGCCGATGTTGTGGCCGAACTGTCGGATCAGTTCGTAGGACGCCCCGGTGTGGAAGAGGTTGTTTCGGCTGACAAGACGATCCGTGATATTCAGCGGCTTGCCGACAAGGTGACCAGGGTTTTCTTGGTGGGTTCGGTGATTCTGCTTACTGCGGCCACGCTGTTGATCCTGACCAACGTCGTGAGTGCTATCCGTAGTCGCGGCGATGAAATCGAGATCATGAAGGTGGTGGGCGCAACCAACTGGTTCATTCGCGTGCCATTCATGCTTGAGGGTCTGGTTCAGGCGGTTTTGGGGGCGATGGGGGCCTGGGTTGGCTTGCGGGTTCTTGATGACACGGTCATCAAGGGGCTCAGTGAACCGGACAGCCTTCAACTCATGCAGGGCTTTCGGGTTGATCAGGGCGAGTTCTACTCCACCAGCCTGCTTGTGCTGGGAATCGCAGTAGTTGTGTCGGGAATTGGTTCTGCGGTGGCAGTGACTCGCTATTTGGACGTCTGAGGACCGTTGTGGCCATTGATTTCACTTTGAGTCCAGAGCACGAGGCGATCCGGGGTCGGGTTCGTGAGTTCATCAACGATGTGGTGAAACCGGCGGAGTCAGAGATCGAAGGCCATGGCGATGCTCCGGCGCTTGAGGGCAAGCAACGGGTCGAACGGCTGATCAGTTTGCGCAAGCAGGCATACGAACAGGGTCTTTGGCTTCCGCACATGCCAGTCGAGTGGGGTGGGATGGGTCTCGGCCATGTGGCGTTGGCGATGGTGCAAGCAGAGGCAGCCAAGTCGTATTACGGCCCGTGGGTGCTTAATTGTCAGGCGCCCGATGAGGGCAACATGCACACGTTGCTGCATTGGGCCACTCCCGCCCAGAAAGAGAAATACTTGAAACCGCTGTGTAAGGGCACCGTCTGGTCGTGCTTCGCGATGACTGAACCCGAGGTAGCCGGTTCTGACCCGACCCTGATCCGCAGCAGCGGTTACCAAGATGGCGAGGAATGGGTTCTCAACGGGCACAAGTGGTTCATCTCCAATGCCCATCGTGCCAACTTCGCCATCCTCATCGTGAGGACCGAAGACGACCCGGATCTTCCGCAGGCAGCAAACACGGCGTTCATCGTCGACCTTCCATCACCCGGCTGGACAGAAGTTCGACAGATCGAGACGATGCATGGCGGCACCGGACACTCTGAGATCCTCATCGAAGATTTGCGGTTGCAGGAAAGTCAGATGCTCGGGGGTAGGGGACAGGGACACTTGCTTGGCCAGTACCGCCTCGGCCCAGCCCGTTTAGCTCACTGCATGCGTTGGATCGCTCAAGCCGAAACAGCGCTCGACATGATGGTGGACCGTTCGCTTGATCGCTACAGCCACGGTTCGATTCTGGCCGAGAAACAGGGTATTCAGTGGATGATCGCCGATTCGGCCATGGAGTTGTATCAGTGCAAGTTGATGGTGTTGCACGCTGCTTCGAAGATCGACGCCAACGAAGATTTCAAGTCTGAAGTGTCGATGGCGAAGCACTTTGTGGCGAATTCGTTGAACCGGATCATTGATCGCGCGATTCAGGTGCACGGAGCTCTGGGCTACTCAACCGACACTCCTCTGGCTCACATGTTTCAACATGCCCGCTGGGCGCGCTTTGCCGATGGGGCTGATGAGGTCCATCAGATGCGGATTGCTCAACGCACGATTGCTGCCTACAAGGACCACGGCACAACGAAGTCTGCTACAGGCAACCTTCCGGTCTAAGACGCGACAACTGTTGCGGCCGCTCCGGCGACTGTTGTCGACGCAAAGAAATCAGGGTTCTGAGCCGTGAAGAGCCTTACCGGGTCTTCAAACGTGAACCTCCGGAAATCTGCGGGGCTGATGAGTCCCTTCTCCACCAACTCATATGCTTCGGGCAGCACTTCTCGTATGTCGGGCACGTCCCAATGTCCAATGTCTGAAGCGAAGATGGCGCGCATGGCGATACCGCCGGGAAGCAGGTCAGTTTGGTAGGCCAGCGCGTTCATGGGGTCGTCTGCTTCGCAGCCGAAATAGAAGCGGTCTCGAAAGATCTCGATCAGTTCATCGACGCTGGTGATCTGGCTCTCGGCCCATTCGTCGATGGTTGAGCGATCTTCGTCGGGGTCTGAGAGCATGGTGAGCGCGTAGTCGAGTTGCTCGATTCGACCTGAGTGTTGGTCCGTGCCGTGCCGGGTGAAGAGGGCTTGGAGTTGGTCTCGGTCGATTGCTGAGGGGTCGTAGTGTTTGATTCCGCCGGCGTTGCGTTTCTCGAAATGCCCGATGGCATCGCCCAACAGGTTGGCTCCCCACCCGACGCCGCCTTCGAGAAAAGCCCAGCGGAGGTTGGGGAAGCGCATGGGGGCACCACCGAGGAGCAATGAACGGGCCGCGGCTTCTCCGGCTGTGGCGAAGTTGCCGATGTGGTTGTAGACGTAGTTGGTGCGTGACGCGCGAGTGCCCCAGCCCTGTCCTGATGCGTGGAAGGTGGGGCAGACTCCGAGTTCTTCGCAGCGTTTCCAGACCGGGTCGTAGTCGTATTCGCTGTCGTGGCCGACACCGTTCATGAAGCGCGCGGCACGATGGTCTTGTGCGCCGGGCAACGGTCGGGGTATCACTCCCGAGAGCATTACGGCTTTTAGGCCGAGAGTGCCCACGGCATGGTCTAGTTCGGCGAGTGCCTCGGTTGGCGTGAACATTGGGATCGACGCCACCGCAATCAGGCGGTCGCTGTGTGGTTCGTAGGCTTGTGCCATGTAGATGTTGAACGCCCGGGCCATGGCTTGGCGTAGCTCATCGTCGGGATAGGCGGTGACGGTCAATCCATATGTCGGGTAGAGGAGTGCTACGTCCACGCCGATTTGGTCGAGGCGCCGGTAGAGCAGTTCTGGGAGCATTGCTGTGGCCCGGTCAAGCGTGTTGCGTGCCGGTAGTCCCCACCAAGCGCTGCGGGTGACGCCGGCCTGTCGTCGAAGCTCAGTTGGCACTTGGCGAATGTTGGCGTTTCCGTTGACCATTTGGTCGAAGCGCATGGCGACATCGTCACCTGCTATGTCGACGACAAGGTCACGTACCCAGGGAAGGAACTCGATGACGTGTCCATCAGTGTCGATGACCGGGTGGTCGAGTTCGTCGAGTATCCGTGTGACTTCCGGTGTCGGTTCGTAGTTCATAGGTGTGCCATGTCGGGTGGTTTCGGGTTCAGGCGGAACTCTGTTGCGTGCCGACCTTCAGGTCTTTGAAGGGGACGCCTCTGTCGACGCTGATGTCGCGGGGGAGGCCCAATACTCGGTCTCCGATGATGTTGCGTTGGATCTCGTTGGTGCCTCCGGCGATTCCGCCTTGCAGGCTCGTCAGTGCCCCACGCTGCCAGCGACCATCGGACTCGTCTTCCCAGGCGACACCGCCGGCACCGACAATTTCCATGGAGACGTCGCGGACTTGGTCCATGATGGTGGTGGTGGCGAGTTTGCTGATGGAACCGCCGGGTCCGGGGGTCTTACCTGCTTTCATCTCAGCTCGGGTGCGCATCGAAACGAGCGACTGGCAGGTCTCCATGGCGTAGATCCGCATGAGCTTCTGGCGCAGCACCAGGTCGCTGATGAGACCGCGTTTGGTGGCTTCTGCGATGAGCTGGTCGGCTCGATCATGTCGGACGCCTCCAGTGGCGCCGGTGCCGATGGCGACGCGTTCGTACATCAGCATGGCGGTAGCCAGGTTCCAGCCGTTGTTGAGATCACCTAGGAGGTAGTCTGCGGGGATCTCCACGTCAGTGAAGAAGACTTCGTTGAAGTGGCTGCCGCCGTCGATCTGGTGAATGGGGCGAACCTCCACTCCGGGGATGTCCATCGGCACAATGAACATCGAGATGCCGGCGTGTTTTGCGACGTTTGGATCAGTGCGGGCGATTACCACGCCGTAGTCGCTGACGTGAGCGAGGGTGGTCCATACCTTCTGGCCGTTGATGATCCAGGTGTCGCCGTCGCGTTCGGCTCTGGTCTGGAGGCTGGCAACGTCGGATCCTGCCCCTGGTTCTGAGAACATCTGGCACCAGACGGTGCGCCCACTGATGTTGTCCGCCAAGAATTTGCTCTTTTGTTCGTGGCTGCCGTATTCGGCCAGCATCGGCAGGCACATACCGTGCGAGATGGTGAGGTCGAAGGACATGTTGGGATACTGCGCGTAGACCTCGCGCCATACTCGATCATGCGTTCTGGTCAGCCCCGCGCCGCCGTATTCGGTCGGGTAGACGATGCCGGCAAGCCCTGCTTCGGCTAGTGCTTGTTGAAATTTCTTGGTGATGGCGATTCGTTTGGCACTTCGAGGGTCTGGTTCGCTGTCGGACGGGAATCCGGTGGCGTGCTCGTTGAGGAAGGATCGGCAGCGTTGCTCGAACTCAGCCAGTTCATTTTCAGTAACAGTGTCCGAAGACATCAATCCTCCCCTAGGCGAGCGGTTGGCGCTAAAGCTATCCCTGTATCGGCTTTCGCTGCGATTCGGCCGATTGTTGACCAGTTGAACGGGTTGCCGACCAGTTGAGCGCTGTTGACCAGTTGAACAGCCTTGCGATGTTGTTTCGGCGGTGTGATGGCCGTGATAGCAGCGTCGAACAGACTGAGCTTGCGATGTTGTTTCAGCGATGTGGCTTGTGGTGATTGTTCTCGTGCGAGACTGAACCGGTGTTGAACCTCGCGGCAACTGAGGATTTGGACCTATTGCGTGAGACCACTGCGCGCTTCCTGGCTCAGACCTGCGATTTGGCGGTGGTGCGAGAATTGGCCGATGACCCGGGGGGATTTTCTCCCGAATGGTGGCACCAGGGCGCACAACTTGGCTGGACCTCTTTGTTGATTCCTGACGAGTATGGGGGTGCCTCTGCTGGTGGAGCAGGCGCCGTTGAGCTTGCGACGCTTGCCGAGCAGTTGGGCCGGATGGTTTCGCCTGGTCCATTTCTGCCCTGCAACGTGGTGGCCTCGGCGCTTGCTACGGCGGGTTCCGACGAGCAACGCTCGGCGGTTCTCGGCGGGCTTGCCGGGGGTGATCTCGTGGCGACTTGGTGTCCGCCGATGCTCGGCGCGGCGTCTGCGGCCCGTGTGGCTCAGCGAGACGGTGGTTTTGTGCTTTCTGGAACTAGTCCCGTCGTGGAAGCCGCAGCGCAGGCTCAGTGGCTTTTGGTGAGTTGCGATGGGACCGAGGGACCCAGCCAGTTTTTGCTCTCGGCCAGCACCCACGGGGTGGAGATCGTGGCTCTCGATGGCTTGGATCTGGTACGGCGTTTCGCTGAAGTTAGGTTTCACGATGTCGAGGTTGGCCCAGAACAGCTTGTCGGTGATTTTGGGCTGGCGGCCGCTGCGATCGAGTCGCAGATTCAGCTAGCTCTGGTGCTGCAGTGCGCGGAGACTGCCGGCGTCGCTGATCGCGTCCTGGAGTTCACGATCGAGTGGGCCTTTGATCGCTACACGTTTGGGAGGTCTTTGGCTTCGTATCAAGCGCTCAAGCATCGTTTCGCAGACATGAAGCTTTGGTCTGAGTCGATCCAGGCGACTACCCAAGCAGCAGCGATCGCAGTCGCGCAGCAAGCCGACGATGCTCATCAGCTAGTCCGAGTCGCCAAGTCTTATGTTGGCGACCGGGCGCTTGAACTGATTCAAGACTGTGTTCAGCTCCACGGTGGGATGGGTGTGACTTGGGAGCACGACCTTCACCTCTACCTGCGCCGGGCGACCGTGAATCGCAATCTGTACGGGACTCCCCGCGTGCACCGTGTTGCGTTGGCTGCGGGTCTTGTAGCGGCGGCAGGAGCGGTGGTTGAAGAGGCAGCAAGCGAGGGCCCAACCCAGGAGCCAGACGCGTTATGAACGTTGACGAGCAGCCACAGATTGAGCCCTCCGACACCGAAGATGACGCGCCTTCCCACACAGTGAGTTCGGCGGGTGCGTGGAGTCCACAGCTTGAGCCCTCCGACACCGAAGATGTCGAGTCCTTTCGGATGAGGGCCCGTGGTTGGTTGGCCGACAACATGGTGCGGCTCGACTCGTCCGCTCCGCAGGTGTCGTCGTGGGCGTTGGATCAGCCGTTGGTAGATCGTGCACGGTCCTTGCAGGGTCTGTTGTTCGAGGGTGGTTTTGCCGGGCTCGTTTTCCCGCGGCCATACGGGGGGCAGGGCCTCACCCCGGCGCATCAGTTCGCATTCAACGAAGAGACCGTCGGCTATGAGATGCCCTCGTTGTTCAACATCCCTACCTTGTCGATCATTGCGCCGACCCTGCTGGAGTTCGGAACCGAGGCGCAGAAGCGACGCCACATCGCCGCGATCTTGCGCGGGGATGAACTGTGGGTTCAGTTCCTGTCCGAACCGAGTGGCGGTTCAGATCTCGCGGGTGCGGTGACCCGCGCCGACCTCGATGGTGATACTTGGGTGCTGAACGGGGCTAAGACGTGGAGTACTTTCGCCATCTACTGCGATTATGCGATGTGTCTGGCTCGCACGGATTGGGACGCCCCCAAACATCGTGGGTTGACGATGTTCTTGTTGAAGGTCGATCAGCGCGGTGTTGATGTCGGCTGGATCAAACAGTCCAACGGCGGCCGCGATTTCTGTGAAGAGTTCTTCAGCGATGTGCACCTTGATTCCGACAGCGTCATTGGTGAAGTCAATGGCGGTTGGGCGGTGGCGTCGGGTTTGTTGAACCATGAGCGCGCGTCGGGCGGGGGTTCGGTGTACGCGCACGACGGGGGAGGGGGTCGTGTTGATTCAGCTGATGACGATCTTGTCGATCTGGTCGTGAAGATGGACACATCCGACCCGCATCATCTGGACCTGCTCGGTGAGGCCCACACCTTGACAATGGTCCATCACCAGTTGTCCGCCCGGGTCTCAAAAGGAACACAGACCGGGCATTTCTTGCCGGCGGCGGGCGCTTTGTTGCGAATGTCGAATGGGCTGCTTCGTGCCAGACGGGCGACCATCGCAATGGAACTCGCCGCAACTTCGTCGGTCACTTGGCGAAGCGATGACCCCACCGATGAGGTCGGCAACGAGTACCTGTTTCGTCAAGCGAACTGCCTGGGTGGAGGGAGCACGGAAATGCAACGCAACATCATCAGTGAACGCCTCCTGGGGATGCCTCGTGAGCGTTCCGAAGACCGCAATCGCCCATTTCGCGACGTCCCTCGAACGGGTCGATAGTAACCCTCCGGTCGTCCCGCGGACCAGGGTGTGTGGTCTGAGTGTGCGAACTGATGGTCTCGGCCCGGCGTGGCACGAATCGGCCATAGCTTGATGCGCGCAGTAGTGTCACGCCATGAAGGAATGGAAGGTTGAACCGATCGGCGGGCTGCTCGGGGTTCGAGTGTCTGGCATTGATCTGCGGGTCCGGCTGAGTGACGGCGAGCGCGCTGATCTGTACGAACTGTTGCTTGAACACCTGGTGGTTGTGTTTCCGGGACAATCAATCGAAGATTCCCACCAGATGGACCTGCTGGCTGCGTGGGGGCGCCCATATATTCACCCGATTGGCCGGACCTCGGGTTTGAGTGAGGCCAAGGTCGAGCGAATAGTCGACGATGAAGATCGGCCTCCCTACCAGGACAAATGGCACACGGATGTGACTTGGGACCCCGACGCTCCGATTTTGGGGTCTCTGCGAGCTATTGAGATGCCGACGCGGGGCGGAGACACCATCTTTGCCAGCATGTATGCCGCGTACGACGGCCTTTCGGAGTCTTTGCAGGAGCGGCTCGATGGCATGACTGCTTGGCATGACATGGGACCCGGGCAGTCGTTCATCTCCAAGGCCGGCGGGGAGTTGGTCGAGCGCACCCGTGCGCAGTTCCCGGGGGCTGCGCGACCGGTGGTGGCGACTCATCCCGACACCGGTCGCCGTCACCTCAACGTCAACCAGAACTTCACCAGCCACCTGATGGGATTTCACCGCGCCGAGAGTGATGCCTTGCTCGACTTCTTGTACGACCACGCAACCCAACCGAATTACACGATTCGCTACGAATGGTCCGAGGGCGACCTGATCGTGTGGGATGAGCGCTGCACCCAGCATTTTGCGGTCGCCGATCATTATCCCCAACGCCGCGAAATGGCCCGCCTCACAGTTGCGGCCTCGGCCTGACGTCTGGCGCCCGAACCTGGCAGCGAAATCAATCTGAGGGTCCAGCGCGGCTAACACCCGTTGCTGTCAGACGCTGTGGTTGGGGTATTCTCAACGCTGTGGATCCCCGCCACGTCCTGATAGCGCTTTTCGTGATGATTGCTGTCGGCTGTGCCTCAAGCGAACAATCCGTGTCACCGTCAACGACCGCGAGTGGTGCCGCTCCGGTAACCACACTGGCATCGGAAACGAGTCAGCCAAGTGTGGGCAGCGTTGAGATGCCCGAGTCCGATCACAGCGAACCGGAGCCGACGACTGTAGAACTGGATTCGGTTGAGCCTGTGCCGACGACTGTGGAACTGGATTCGGTTGAGCCTGTGACTACAACCACGCTCGCAGTTGTGGCATCTGAGGTCGTTGAACCAGGCCCGAGCGGCGTTGAGCAGGCCGAGGGTGATAGCAGCAGTTCAGCGTCGGACAACCTTCAAGTCACTGATCTGCCAGAATCCGCGGTCGCCGTGTTGCAGCGCCGCCTTGAAGCGTTGACGGTGCAACCGGAGCGGCGTACCGGTTATGACCGTGATCTCTTTGACCATTGGGTTGATGCAGATGGCGACCGCTGCGATGCGCGCCGAGAGGTGCTGATTGCCGAGGCCATTGAGGTCCCACGTGTTGGAAGTTCTTGTGCCCTGTCAGGCGGGCGGTGGTACAGCGTCTATGACGGTGCCACCGAGACGGGTACGGGATCGGGCTTCGATGTTGATCACCTTGTGCCACTGGCTGAGGCCTGGGACTCGGGTGCTTATGGGTGGGACAGCGACACACGTCGTCGTTATGCCAACGACCTGGGTTACACGCATTCGTTGGTGGCGGTGTCAAGTTCCTCAAATCGCCAGAAGGGTGCCGCAGACCCGGCAGAGTGGTTGCCGCCCGATGTCTCAGTGCGGTGCTGGTATGCCGAAGCCTGGATCGCAGTGAAGACTCGTTGGGAACTTTCGGTTGACGCGGGGGAGTTGCAGGCGTTGCGTACTGTGGTTTCGCAATGCGAGGACTGGCAACTGGGTAGCGCCCCGCTATCCGGATCGCCGGTCATAGCCGCGTCCACGACGGATTCAACACCGACGACGACTACGACTCTTACCGTGGCGGACGATCTGTGCCATCCCGCCTACATCCCGTGCTTGCCTAACCTACCGGGCGATGCCATGAACTGCGGCGACCTGTCAAGTGCTCAAAAACCGGTTCAGGTGCGCACGATCGGTGTTGATCCGTACCGTCTGGACCGAGACCGAGACGGCCGAGGCTGCACCAGCTGACACCAAACCGCTGGCTGCGCGACAAGAAGCAGTCGGAGCACGCTGCCACCTTGGTTGAGGCGACGGCTAGCTGATGTGTGACCCGTTAGCATTGGTTCTCTGCAGATAGGCAGCCGCCGAGCGCGGGCAAAAGCAAGCGTTCTGTAGTCAATTGGAGATGAGTGATGAAATTCTCGAACCCTGAGCGTCGAGGAGTTCTGGCGGGCGAGGTGTTCTCTCGCTGCTATCTGGTTGGTGAGTTCACATTGAGGTCCGGGCGTTCGGCCAGCCGATACTTCGACAAGTACCAATTCGAAAGCGACCCTGAACTCCTTAGGTCGTTAGCCGAGGAGATGGTGGCGCTTGTTCCCGACGAGACTGAGTTGCTGGCGGGTTTAGAGGTGGGCGGAATCCCAGTCGTTACGGCGCTTTCTGCGGCGACGGGCATTCCTGCTGTCTTCGTCAGGAAGGTCGCGAAGACTTACGGGACTGCTCGACTAGCGGAAGGGCCATCGGTTGAGGGCAAGAGAGTGTTGATTGTTGAGGATGTTGTGACCTCGGGAGGCCAGATTCGACTGTCGGCCTCCGATCTGCGAGATCTGGGCGCATTCATAGTTGGGGCGATCTGCGTGATCGACCGGGAAGAGGGCGGTTCTGAGATTCTCGCCGAAGATGGGATTGTCCTGTCGAGTTTGTTCGGAGGCGCTGAATTGGAAGCCGCGGGCGGCGCGGATCCATAGTTGGCGGTAGGTTCAGGGGCTATGTCGGGTGACCCAGCTACGCATGAAACAGAGGCCAGCCAACCCATCGGTTTGAGCGAGGCGTACTCGGTCGAGAGTCCCGATGACAATCGCTCCCTGTACGCGAGGTGGGCCGACACCTACGAGTCCGATTTCACCGTCCCCCGGCGGTATATTTACCCCCGCACTGCGTCCGAACTGCTGGTTGAGGGCTTCTCGGGCTCGGGACCGGTGCTCGATGCTGGCTGCGGCACGGGGCTTGTGGGCGAGCAACTTCGAGATCTTGGTGTCGCCGTGGTCGACGGTATTGACATTTCGGTGGAGATGCTGGCCAAGGCTCGGGCCAAGACCGCCGCCGACGGCAGACCCGTCTACCGCAAGACCGTCGAGGTCGACCTCACCGGCCCCATCGACATCGCCAGCGACACCTATGCCGGCATGATCAGCACTGGCACCTTCACACACGGCCACGTCGGACCTGACGGCATCGACGAACTTTTGCGCATAGCCCGCCCCGGTGCCCGCTGTGTGATCGGTGTCAACGCCTCGATTTTCGAGTCGGACGGCTTCAAGGACCGTTTCGAACGCTACGCGTCCGAGGGTGCCATAAAGGGTCTTGAGGTCCAGTTGCGCCAGGTGTACGAGGGAGCCGACGGCAGCGACCCCAATCACATGGCTCAGATAGCGATCTTCTCAGTCACGCTCGACGGGGCGACCACCGCCTAAGACCGCAGAGCCATCATCGTCACCACCTCAGAGGTATCCTGACATGCGTTTTGTCGACGTCCACACGCTGCGTGCTGGTCACTTGTACATCAGGACCGGGCATGACGGGTGCCGCCCGCACTGGCACGACGACCTGTGAGCCGAAGGCGGCCACCGCGTCCCCTTCGTCGCCTCCTGGCCCAGAGTCATTCCCACCGGGTCGACATCGGACGCACTCGTGTCGCTCTCGGATCTGTTCGCGACTTGCGCTGACGTACTGGAGGTGCCGACCACCGACCTCGGCGAACTCGACAGCGAGTCGATGCTCCCCGCGTTGACCGGCGACGGATCCGGTCGCTCCTCACTTGTCCTGCACAGCGGCGGCGGCCGGTTCGCTCTCCGGCAAAGCCCATGGCTGCTGATCGACGCACCGACGGGCGGGGAGATTCCCGAACCCGACTGGTTCCGCCACGAACGCGGCTACACCGCCCACGACCAACCCGGAGAGCTGTTCAACCTCGACAGCGACCTCGCCGAGCGGGACAACGTCTACGGCGCTCAGCCCGGGCTCGTCAGCGAGATCATGTCCGCACTCGCCCAGCTCGTCGGCGACAACAGAGTTCGCAGCGTGGATCCGCCGGTGCCGACTACCGAGTGACCGGGACAGGATCAAGGATTTGCAGCAAGAGGTGACCGGCCAGGAACCCTCGAACTGAGTGCCCGGGGTGGGGCCCTAGTGCGGGCAGGGCACTTTCTTGGCTGGTGATCATTGGTTCGTGCCCTGCCTCTTGGTCTTGTTCGTCTTGTTCGTCTTGCCGGTGGTGGTGTTGGTGGTGTCGTTGGATTCGTCGCAGATCAACTCAGCCAGTGCGTCTGCCATTCTTTGGGTTGGTGTGCACCGATGGTTGGGGTCTTCGCGATGCCACAACTCGCGTTCTTTGGCGGTCAATGCTGTCGCGATACGGGTGCCTGTGATCCGATCGAACTGGGCTGACAACACGAACATCCCGGTTTCGGGTGATTCGAATATCCGCGCTGAACGACGTTTACGCTGCCGTTCCAGCAGCGCCCGTCCGTCGTCACCTGATTGGTCTTGTTGATGACGTTTCACGGTCTTGGCGAACCGGTCAAAGTTCTGAGTACGCGCCGCTTCGACCAACACAGTTTCATCGACTGGCCCTTCAGCCGATGCACGCGCGATCAACCGGGCATGCCCAGCAGGGATCTCACCGTCAGCCAACGCATTGGAAGTGTCGGGCAGTTGTTGAAGCCGGGTTGCTGTTTCGACATCGCGTTTGGCTTCACGTTTAGATGACAACAACTCGTCGCTAGCAATCAGCTGAGCATCGATTGCAGATGTGCGCCGACCCAACTCCCCAAGAATCTGAGCCTTCATCGCTGCCAACCGCGACTCGCCACGCCCCACCAACTGCAACTGTGGCTGGTATCACAACTGTGCGATCGCGCCCGACGACACCATCGCCTGCTGGAGTCCGTGGCAGGCACCTGAAGGCGTCCGCTGGGTGAGCGCTCGCACCTAGAGCCACTATCGCCGGCGTGTGGGTGCCCAAAATACCGTCGTGTGCGTTGACCAGGCATGATGCGCTTGCATCCTGGGGTCCTATGTGTCGCGTTCTGTACCGGTTGCTCGTGTCATTGGCGCGCTTGGCTGTGCCCTCGTGTGGGTGCCCCAGGTCAGAGTGATCGATCCGTCGGAGTTCACTCTCGCCGACAGGTTCTGCGGGGCCGTCGGAGAATGGGCTGGAGGAGGCTCGACGGTAGGATGCTTGACAGTGGGGCTCACTGGAGTGGGTCCACGTAATGACTAGCCCTGATTGACGGGATTATTGGCCACCGTCTGGACGCTGAACATGTATGCCCCGGTGCGGTCGGCCGCTCCCGACCCCACTGCGATGTAGTACGTGCCCGCGGCCTGGGGCTCGAAGACGACGCTGACTCGCTTCCCCGTCCCACTAGAGGTGCCGAGGACCAGGTCTCCGTTGTTGTCGCGGATTCCGAGGATCTTCAACTGCGTGGCCTGATGCTCCACGGGCACATCGTCCGCGGCCCACGCTTCGATCGTGTACGTATAGCCTTGCCGGAACACCATCCGGTGCCAGTCCTCGTCTGGCGCCGAGTCCCAGTTGTCCCCAAGGAAGTCGGATTGGGCAATCACGTCGGTATGGCTGTGGGCATCGAGACTACGAGTCGTTGCCGTGTCCGCGCGGGTGTCGTTTATGTAGCCGGCCGGTCCGCCACCCCAGGGGAAGATCACCCGGTTGGTCACCGGGCTGATCTCGCAGACGTTGTTGACGCGGATCTTGATCTGGTACGTGCCGGTACCGCCATCTCCCGACCGAACTTCGAACTGCGTGACGCCAGATACCTCTGTCTGACGGGTGATCGCGATGCTGTTGCGCTGACCAGAATGACTGAATCCGCCGAGTCTCACCGTGCGGTCTGCGTTCCACCGTGCGACCAGGTCTGCGTCGTGCAGTGTCAGTTCGCCCGGGTAGGTGTCCTCGTTCAGTACATCGAATCCGCTCTCCGATCCCAGTACCTCAATGATGTAGAGGCAATGGGGGTTTAGCTCAACCTTCCAGAAGTCGCTCTCGCCCGCCACACTGATCACGCCGATTGCGTCCAGAACGATGATCTTCGACGCCTGGTTGTTGCAATAGGACTGCTGTATCGGTTGCGCGAGCGGTTCGGAGGGAGCGGGGGTTTCGGTGCTCAGCAGTACGACCTGGGCGGTGTCCAAATCACCAGCGGCGACACCGGCAGGCAGCGTCCTGAAGCTAAGTAGTACGAACTCATTGCTGTCGTTTTGCGCGTCGTCAATGGCGGTGACGGTAAACGTCTTGCGTTCGTCGCCGCGCTGGAACACGAGCTCCTCCGGCACGCCTGACCAATCAGCGGAGGTGGCGCCGTTTCCACCCTGCGCCGTCAGCGGGATGGATATTCTTCCTGGAGCCGGATCGCTTAACTGCACGCTGACCTGTGCGTCGTCGCCGCCCTCGTATGCGATGTAGGTGCCCGCAAGGAAGGTGACACGCACTGTGTCCCCGATGATCACATTGGTTGCGTCGATGTTCCCTGCCTGCACACCAGCGGGTAGCGCCCCGAAGGAAAGTCGCACCACCTCGCTAGTCTCTATCACAGTGTCCGCCGTGGCGCTGAAGCTAAAGGTCGCCTCAGTAGTGCCACTGTTGAACGTCATGTTCCGTGGTACGCCCGAATAGTCTGTCGCAGTTGCTCCACCCTGGTTGACTTTTCGGATCGGGATCGTGACCGTGCGCCCGGGGTCGGCGCTGAGCTTCACTTTCACGGTTACCGAGCGGCCCTCGGTCACCGAGTACGAGCTCCGCGTGAAGCGCACCGTTACCAACGGATCTACCGTTTCGTTGTCGGCCACTGTGACGGTCACCGAAGCCGCTGTCACCGTCGCGTAGTCCGCCCCGGAGACCGTGTGCCCGACTGTCGCTGTGTCGTTCAACGCGTCGGTGTCCTGGGTCGCCGCGACCGTCACTGTCTGCGCTGTTGACCAGTTGACCGGCGTGAACGTCAACGACGACAAGGTGACTGTCACATCCGGACTGCCGGTACGTGACAATGTCACCGTCACGTTGCCGGTCGGCTGCGAGGTCAACACCACCGTGTAGGTCGAGCTTCCGCCCTCGGCGACCGACAACGTTGTTGGGTTGACTGTCACCGTCGCCGTGTCGTCGTCGCTGATCGTCACCGTCGCCGCCGTCACGCTCAGTCCGGTGACGGCGCCGTCGATCGTGACGCTTTCGTCGTCTTCGTCGAAGTCGTCGTCGGTCGGGTTCAACCGGAACGTTGCCGTGCCCGTGGTCTGATTGGCGTTGATCGTCAACAAGAGGTTGTTCACCGTCGCGTAGTCCGTCCCCTCCACCGCCGTGTCGCTGCTCTCACCGACACTCAAGGTGAGCACCGTCGCCACATTACGCGGCGCCTGATTCAACGTTGCTGTGACCGTCACCGTAGTCACCGCCGCGCTCTCCGAAACCGTCGCGGGAGCCACCGACAGCACCACCCCGGTCGACACTGTCTCGTTGTCGGCCACCGTCACCGCCACCGAAGCCGCTGTCACCGTCGCGTAGTCCGCCCCGCTGACCGCGTGCGCGACCGTCGCCGTGTCGTTCAACGCATCTGTATCCTGGGTCGCCGCGACCGTCACCGTCCGCGCTGTCGACCAGTTGGTCGGCGTGAACGTCAACGGCGACGAAGACACCGTCACGTCCGAACTACCCGTACGCGACGGTGTCACCGTCACGTTGCCGGTCGGCTGCGACGTCAACACCACCGTGTAGCTCGAGCTTCCGCCCTCGGCAACCGACAACGTCGTTGGGTTGACTGTCACCGCGGCCGTGTCGTCGTCGCTGATCGTCACCGACGCCGCCGTCACGCTCAGTCCGGTGACGCTTCCGTCCACTGTGACGCTTTCGTTGTCTTCGTCCAGGTCGTCGTCGGTGGGGTTCAGCTGAAACGTTGCTGTGCCCGTGGTCTGATTGGCGTTGATCGTCAACAAGAAATTCCCGACCGTCGCGTAGTCCGTCCCCTCCACCGCCGTGTCGCTGCTCTCACCGACACTCAAACTGAGCACCGTCGCGACACTACGCGGCGCCTCATTCAACGTTGCCGTGACCGTCACCACCGTCGCCGCCGCGCTCTCCGAGAGCGTCGCCGGAGCCACCGACAGCGCCACCACCGTCGACACTGTCTCGTCGTCGGCCCCCACACCATTAGCTGGCACCTCCAACAGCGCCACCAGATCACCGTGTCGCCATCGACGATCCGCCGCCGCCTCGTCGATCTGGGTCTCGTGGAGCCCACAAACACACCCCCGTAACCCTGCTCGTCGCCGACCTCGACATCAGAGTCATCGCAACCCAAACCGGTGAACTCCTCCGACACCTAACCCTTGACCCAAGCCGCGACTACCAACCCCAAAACCAACCCTAAAAACCCCGCCCCGCGCAGGTTCGCACCTTGCACATGTCTTGACACATCACAAAGTGGGGGTTTTGTGACCTGCTTTGACCTGCTGGTTCGCGGGAGTGCCGGCAGGTTCCCCATATTCACCGTGGGGGTTCCCCATATTCGTTGGGTAGGGACGGTGTCACCAGAATCGTTCCTGTCTCGGTTTGTAAGCAGGCACCGGCGCGACAGTCGTAGTCGTTTCAGGGACCGCGGCTCCTTGCGTAGTAGTGGGCGCTGCGGTAGTGGTCGGGATCACCGGTTCGCCCTCAGGTAACGAAGCAAGGTACTCCTCGATCACTTCAATCGGTGTCTCAGGGATCACAAACTCGTGGTCGTGCGTGTGGCCATCCGGGCCGTGTGTCACCATCTTCGGTGTCTTCTGGCACAACTTCCGCTTCGTTGATTTCGTCTGCTTCCTGCGGTCCTCCAGGTCCTACAACCGGGTCCTCGAACACGGTCGTCGTCGAAGTGTCGCCGGTCGTGGTGGTGTCGTCGGCAACAGTCGTTGCTGGAACCTCAGCAACCGTGCTGCTGGTTGCGGTGAGTTCTGAAGCCGAACATGATCGTTTGTTTCGTAGCGAGCGACGCAGAGCACCTGCGCCACTACCCCAAAAGTATCGCTTTACCCGGTGTTATGCAACAGGAGATCCGGTTAACAGCCCCGGGTCGCGACGGCGACGACCGCTACCGCAAGAGCCAGCCGCGGCCCAGGCAAACCATTAGATGATGCCCGAAACCGAACGGATCGTGCCGCACACTTCGCTGTACGGAGGGAGATCACCGAACACAACAGAACGCAACTTAGGGTACTCGTTCGACAACGCTGAATGTTCTGGTGAGCCTGGGGTCCAAGCACGCAACGTGTCGTAGCCTTGCCTAGGACGGTCCTGCTGGGGGCGAACCATTCGTTTCATTTTCTTGCGCATGGTTTGGCCTTGGTTCTTGGTTCGCTCACAGGCCTCTATGAAGGCATCCGCGTCGAGCAGGTGGTTGCCTTGAAGCCACTTGATGATGCAGTGAATGTCGTAGTGGTCACGGATGCGTGCGATCATCCGGTTGAGGCCTTTCTCTCCTTCTGTGGGCACAAGAGCTTCTCGCCAACACACAGCATCTAACTTGTCCGTCAGTATCTGAAGAGGATGCGTGCCTACGACCCGCCGCGGAGCTAGGTCCGGGACCAAGCCGAGTTCTTGCTGCTCAGCGAAGCGCCCCAGATACGGTATGCCTTGCACTTCGATTAGGGATTCCTTAGGGGCATCTCGGAGTCCTTTGTCGGACTTGAGCATCGGAGGGTTGAGTGCGCTGGCCGGCAGAACCGACGGGTACTCGTAGTGGACAGTGCGGAAGTAGTTGCCGCCGCCTCTAATCGAGCGTTCGCCTGGGATACCCAGCGAGGTCTCAACGTTGGCTTGGCACTCCTCCATCAGTTTCTTGCTTTTGTTGGAGCTGCACGCGTCCGCCCCATCCACGAATGTCACGCTGATGTCGACATCCTCAGAAAGCCGTTCGGTTATCCCGATCAACGACAGCAACGACCCACCGCCGACGGATGTGTAGCTCCCTGGGTACCTCTTGCTTTCGGCAAGCAAACACGTAGCCACTTGGCACATCCAATAGTCTCGCTCCACAAGATATTCGTTCAGGTCGCCCTCCATTGCTGCGGCCTGTATCAAATCTCTGAACTGTTCTCGGTGATCCCTCGCGAGCGGGGTCAGCGAACTCGCTGTCGGCGTTTCTTCAAACGGGACAGATACAGGTATCTGGTCGGGGGCAAACTGTCCCCCGGCAGCTTTGCCGCCTCGCCGTGAGCCTTTGCTACGCCGAGGTTGCGTCACGTTGCTGCCGTTGCTGACGTATGCCGCTGGGCCTCGGCACGTTGTTCGGCTTCGGCCATCGCAGCCACCAGATCACCGATCCTTGAATGAAACAACTCTCTGTTGCGTCTTGGTTGTTCTTGAGCAGCGACCTGCCCGAGCACCGCCGAACGAGGCAAGGACTGTCCGTTCTTCGATGATCGCTGTAAACGAAACCTCGTTGTCTGCATGGCGTCGTCCCAGTCGATCTCGCAGCTTTCGTCGAAGCCGATAACTGCTTCGAGATAGGTGGCTTCAAGACGTGTGAGCGTCTGACGCGCCAAGTTGCGTCTCGACCGGATCGTGACTCTCGGATGCGGGTGCCGGCTCGGTGGCTCTCCAGGCACAGCGAACTCCAGGTACTGCAAAGCAACCTGGTCGCTCCAACCAACAATGTTCGCACCGTACCAGCCGAGCGCAGCGGCGTGCTCGCCTGCGACTTCCCATCCGATCTCGCTGAAACCTGGGGGGTAAACCTTCCCTGTGATGCTGTTCGGTGGTCCCGGTTTCCAATACAGATTGGCTGCTGCTTTCATCACCCGCGGGCTGGTTTTAGAGACTTCGCGGCTAAGAAACGTGCGGACAGCGCCACGCGAACGGCCAGGCACATCAGATGTGCGAAAAAAGCTCTCGGCTGGCAGGTCGTCCAACCAACTAGACATCCGCGAAACCATGATGTAACTATAGCACAGCACGACAGGAGGCGCACGGTGGTGTGGCCGCGGTCATGTCGTTCCACGTCATAACCGCGTTCTCGTGTTGGATTGAACCGACTGTTGCCGCTGCGGTGTGGTTTGTCACGGTGTGTTGGTTTGTTGCCGGTGTTTGGTGCCCCAGAGTCGGGTGTTGAGGGTGTGTTCGAGGCGTGCGAGGGTGTCGATGTCGCACCAGCATTTGCCGTTGCGGATTTTGCTTAGGGTTGCGGGGCTTAGCCCTGCGGCGGCTGCTAGGTGCCGTGCTGATCGTGATGATTTGGGTTGTTTTGTGAGGGCGTTGTTGAGCCGGTTGGCGAGTTCTTGCGCGGCGGCCGCGGATGGGCCGGCGTCGGCGCGGAGTTTGCCGGTGGGCCAGGTGTCGCCTTCAACGATGTAGTCGCGGGGGTGGGCGCGGTCGCTTCGGTGCGGCATCGGTTTCACTTTAGAGCACGACGGTCGGTAGTGACCTAGAACGCTTGTGTTGCGCTCGGCCCGTCTGGTTCGCGCCTTTAGCAAGATAGTTGGAAAAAATGTGTTGAGGGACGGTTTTTCAGCCTGGAATCATCGGCAGTCCGGGGCCTACAGCGTGTCACACCCGCTCTGTAATATTTTGTAAAGGATAACGCTATTAGCGTTTCACGGACGACATGCAAACTGTCTTGTCTACGCCCTCTGCGAAGCTAACAACAAACCAAACACAGACTCAGAGAAGAAGGGAGTAACCGCGACACCCGGTCCTGCAAGACCATTGGGTGTCGCGGCCACTCAACATCAACGACATGAATGATACCTCAACTTTTGCGGCAGAGCGAGCGCTTTGGTGCTGTGCATCGCAAACGGCGACAGGTCGGCGACGATGGTCGCTGTGCTGCGGCACGTTCGCGGCCGCGGCCGCTGGGTTGGTGGCTGCTGTTTTGGTGGTGTCGCGATGAGTGCGGCGGGTTCGGCTGGGGCCGGCGTTGGTGTTGTTGAGGTGTTGTCGGGTTGGCGGCCTGTTGATCCTGTCGAGGCGGGTCTTGTGGATTTGGTGTTGGGTTCGGTGCGTGGCTGGGTGGTTGCGGCTGAGCCGGTTGATGAGCATGACGCGCGGCGGTTGTTGCGTGCTGTGACTGGTTTGGCTTTGTGGGTGTATCGCACGGCGGGGGTGCTTGATGTCGAAACGGTGTTTTTTCCGGCCAATGTCGAGTTGTGGGTTATGGGGGTTAACGCGGACCGGTCCGGTCCTTGGCGCCATGTCACGCGTGGAGTGCTTCGCAGGGTGGGCCGCGCGGTAAACCCTGATGGTTGGCCGCCGGTTGCTGGTGTTGTCGGGAGGAGTCAGGTGGCGGCCCCGTATGGTCCCGACGAAGAACGAATTTTCATGCTGAGCGCCGCTTTGTTGGGTCGTGTCGACAGAGCAGCGCGTTTGTGGGTGGCCGCCGCGGGTTGCGGCGGTGGGCTGTCGGGTTCAGAAATCGCGGCTAGCCGAATCGGTGATGTTGTCGCTGTTGATGCCGACCGGTTGGCGGTTCGGGTTAGGGGACGCCATGAGCGGTTCGTGCCGATACGCCGCGTTTGGACCGATACCGCCAAAGCCGCTATCGACACGGCCAGCAGCGCAGCGCTGACAGGCAGCAGCGAGTCGCGGTCCGTGACCGCGCAGGGACGTAACGCTGTGCATCGAGTCGTGGAGCGTCTTGGGCCTGGTGGTGGTGTCGCGTTCTCGCTTCGGCGTGCAAGGTCTACGTGGCTTGCTGCGCACTTGGCGGCGCGCACGCCGCTTGCTGTGTTGCGTGTGCTCGCTGGGCCGCTTTCTGCGAACACGCTCGACGCGTTGGTTCGTTCAACAGTAGCCCAGGTCGTGGCTGACGATGCGTATTTGCAAGGACTCGATATATGAGCCTTCGTGCAGCGCGTCGTCGCGGCCAACGCGAACAGCAACGCCGGTGTCTGACCGTTGCTGACATTGCCGGTCTCAACGAGCAACGACGACTCCCCGACGATTTTCCTTCGATGAAGAACTTGAAACCAGAACTGTCACCGAAGCGCCGCGAACTGATCGCCAAAGACATCGAAACCTATAGCTACGACGACACTCGTGAACTGGTCGCGTTTTTGGCTCAAAGCACAGAGTTGCAAGCCTTGACTGCGAGACTGCGCTCGCATCCAGGCCCTGAGTCGAGGTTGCATCCGTTGGTGTTGTTCACTGCGGTTGTGCTCCAAGCAGTGAAAAGGGGTGACTATCTGCGCACCGAAATCTGTGAGCGGATCAACGGGCTTGATTCACGGCTCTGGCACGAATATGCGATGTGTGACAGACACGAACGAACCCCGGTCACCTACAACGTCGTTGAGCAGCAAATCCGCCGTATCGAAAGAATCTGCGGGAGCAGCGTCGAGGACGCTGAGTGTGATTTCTGGCCGCGGCTCAGCAGCGAATTGTTGGGTTTGAGCATTCCCCAAGCCCGGCTCGACAAAGCGACCGCTGTTGCGGTGGACCAGACCGCGTTCCCGACATACTACCGAACCAACGAGTTCCGCCGGCAAGCCGATATCGACAAGGCGACCAAAGCCACTGGTGCGCTACCCGACGGTGTGATCGTCGACGACGAAGGGAAACTGGTGCGATGCAAAGACCCTGATGCTCGCGCGGGGCACCGCTCTGCGAGCACCGCAGCAGGAGGCAAGGCCACGCCCTTTGTTGGCTACCTGGCGAACGAGACGGTGCTCGTCGACACGACGACCCGGTGGTCGCGACGACCCTGTTGTGGTTCAGGACATCGGAAAGGTATGTGTCAAGACATAGGAAAGGGTCTGGTCGGCTGATGTTGGGGCATGTCGAAACGTCGATCGGTTGTCTTGTCGGTGGTGTTGGAGGGTCGGACCCAGGCCCAAACGGCCAGGCTCTACGGGGTGTCTGAGGGTTGGGTTTCCAAGCTTGTGGCCCGCTGGCGTGCTGAGGGCGACTCGGCTTTGGAGGCCCGGTCGCGGCGTCCCGGTAGCTCACCATCCAAGGTCTGTGACGAGACGGTCGAGTTGGTGGTGAACCTACGCTCAGAGCTGTCTGCCCAGGGCCTCGACGCCGGCCCCCACACCGTCTGCTGGCACCTCCAACAGCACCACCAGATCACCGTGTCGCCATCGACGATCCGGCGCCGTCTCGTCGATCTGGGTCTCGTGGAGCCCAACCCCAAGAAACGGCCCCGGTCCTCCTATGTCCGGTTCCAAGCCGATCTGCCTAATGAGATGTGGCAGTCAGACTTCACCCATTGGCGCCTCGCCGCAGGCACCGAGACCGAGATCATCACCTGGCTAGACGACCATTCCCGCTACGCCCTGTCCGTCACCGTGCACCGGCGCATCACCGGACCGATCGTTGTCGAAACCTTCGACCAAACCTGTGTTGACCACGGGGTTCCCGCGTCCACGCTCACCGACAACGCCATGGTCTACACGACCCGCTTCTCCGGCGGGAAAGGCGGCCGCAACGCCTTCGAGGCCCGCCTCGCTCACCTCGGCACCGAACAAAAGAACTCCACACCCAACCACCCCACCACCTGCGGAAAAGTCGAACGTTTCCAACAAACCCTCAAAAAATGGCTCACCGCGCGAACCCCCGCCAACGACCTCAACGAACTCCAAGTACTCCTCGACGAATTCACCTACACCTACAACCACAACCGGCCCCACCGATCCCTTGGACGTTCAACCCCCGCCGCTGTCTACAACCGGCTCCCCAAAGCCGAACCGGGCCAAACAAGCAACACAACCCACTTCAGAGTCCGCCACGACCGCATCGACAAAACAGGCACCGTCACACTCCGCCACAACAGCCGACTCCACCACATCGGCATCGGCCGCCGCCACGCCCACACCCCCGTAACCCTGCTCATCGCCGACCTCGACATCAGAGTCGTCGCAACCCACACCGGCGAACTGCTCCGACACCTCACCCTTGACCCGACCCGCGACTACCAACCCCAAAACCAACCCTAAAAAACCCCGCCCCGCGTGGGTTCATACCTTTCCTATGTCTTGACACATCACAAAGTGGAGCTGGAGGGAATCGAACCCTCGTCCGTCGGGTGGTTGCCCGCCGCGCTACGACCATTCCCGTGCTCGTGGCTTATGGCTGCCACGCTCCCGGGTGAGCTAGGCCCAATAGGGCCTGCCACCGGATCTTTCTCCGGGGTCAGGGGTCTTTCCCGTCAGTCAGCGGTCTTTCCCTGCTGTCCACTACCGCTTCTGGTGCCAGGCTGCGGCAGTCAGGCCCCGCGTGCCATTGCTGGTCGCGATGATTCTCTACCTACTGATAAATCAGGCGGCGAGAACGAGATCGTCCGTTTTGGCGTCTCTGTTGGTGCCCCGTTTTTGGAGTCTGAGCAACTCCGGTCGCACGTCGGCACATCCTGGTCCCAACGTCGAAACCGATCAGCCCCATTGTGCATGTTGTCGATTGTCAAAATGCGTTCCCCGAGGGGACCTCCCGAGGGAGTGTCCCAAGCGTAACCCGGTCCTATGACATCTGTCGTAAGAAAAAGACCTGCGCAACAGTCCCCAACAACGAGTCCGACGCGTTACCGTTTGCACATGTCCGAGCCCACACCAGTCAAAGACTGGACCACCGACTACGACATCAGCGATCCCAGATACATCGAGGATCCCGTGCCGATCTGGCGGGAGATGCGTGAGAAGTGCCCGATCGCCCACACCGAACGACTTGCGGGCTCCTGGAACCCGACCCGTTTCGACGACATCCGTGCACTGGCGAAGTTGGTTCCTGAGCTGTCCTCTCGAGCGCCTTTGGTGATGCCTCCACCGCCAGACTTCCCTGAGCAGTCGCTCTACGAACAGCAGATCGCGGCGGCTCCGATCACCGCTGACCCCCCGATCCACACATGGACCCGTCGCATGATTCTGCCGGCGTTCTCGCCGAAGACCGTGAATCGTTACAGCGATTACACCGAGGAGTTGGCGCATTCGCTGATTGATGGCTTCATTGCCGATGGCGAGTGTGATGCTGCTGTTGATTACTCACAGCAGATCCCGCCTAGGGTCATCGCCCATCTGTTGGGTGTCGATCCCGAGATGGCTGACACTTTCGTGGGCTGGGTCAACGACCTTCTCGGCGAGGGCCTGCTTGATCATGAGAAGCGAATGGCGGCCCGTGATGCACTTCTTGACTTTCTTGCCGTGGAGGTCCAGCAGCGGGTTCAGGACCCTCAAGACGATCTGCTGACCGAGTTGCTCCATATGGAACCCATCGACGAGAACGCCGAGGTCACCCCGGAGGTGGTCATTGGAATTGCGAACCTGCTGGTGATCGCAGGCATCGACACAACCTGGAGCTCCATCGGGTCGGCTCTGTGGCACCTTGGGACCAACCCCGACGATCTCGCCCGTCTCAACGCAGAACCTGATTTGCTGCACACCGCGGTGGAGGAATTCTTGCGTTACTACGCCCCGGTCACCATGGCTCGAATCGCCGATGTCGATGTTTCCTATGGCGGTGTCCGAATACAACAGGGTGACAAAGTGCTCATGAACTTCCCGGCGGCTTGCCATGACCCGGAGCACTTTGAGAACCCCGACGAATTCATCATCGACCGTCAACGAAACCGCCATGTTGCGTTCGGATCTGGGATTCACCGATGTGCGGGTTCGAACCTGGCCCGATTGGAGATGAACGTAGCCTTGCGCGTCTGGCTCGAACGGATTCCAGAGTTCCACGTAAGCGATCCCGACTCCATGAAGTGGGCAGGCGGTCAAGTGCGAGGCCCAAGAATAATGCCAGTCTCATTTCCTGTGGGTTCGCCCCGCACTTAGCTGCGATCAACTGCCACACGAAGTGGATCGACTGGAGCCATAGAGAGGAGAGAAACCGATGGCCGAGACATTCACCGTGGATTGGACGGAGATGGCCGATGGCACCGCCGAGGATTACCTGCAGCTTGAGAAGCTGTACCGGGACCACACGGTGGAGATGCTCGTACCGCATCTGCTGACCACGTTCCGTCTGCTTGAGGGTCCTACGCTCGGGTATCAGATCGACAGAGCGCGCCATAGCCGCCAGTCCGCCACCCGGGCGCTGCGCAACGGCGAACCTGATGAGTTCGTGGTCGCAGCGCTGCTCCACGACATAGGCGACGTACTCGCGCCAGAGAATCACAGCAGAGTGGCCGCGGCAATCCTCGCGCCTTACGTGAGTGAACAGACCGCTTGGGTTGTCCGCCATCACGGCTTGTTCCAAGGGTATTACTACTATCATCACCTCGGCGGTGACCGCGATGAACGCGAACGCTATGCCGACTCGCCGCATTACGACCGCTGCGTCGACTTTTGCGCTTCTTATGATCAGAACTGCTTCGACCCTGACTACGACGAACTGCCCCTCGAAGATTTTGTACCGCTACTTACCGAGGTCTTCGCCCGGCCTCTTCGACACCGGGCCTGAGCCAGCCCTTGGCAACGTATGCGGTGGAGGTCGTCGCCGGGCAGGTCCGCGTTCGTCGGCCAGCGCCGGACTCCAGCGCCGACGACGACGGAGTTGCACCCTGCTGATCAGCTTGCTTCGGGTGTCAGGTGTCTGATGTCAGGTGTCTGATCTGCGGCGGCGGGAACGGGTCATCTCTCGTTGAGCTTCACGGTTGGCGTCGCGTTTGGCGATGTCTTGGCGACGGTCCGCCTGGCTTCGGCCTCGGGCCAACGCCAACTTGAGCTTCGCTCGTCCCTTGACGAAGTACAGCGCCAAGGGCACCAGAGTGAGACTCTCGCTCTCAAGCCTTGAAGCCCAGCGGTCAATCTCGCGGCGATGGGCGAGGAGCTTGCGGCGCCGGTCGGGTTCGTGCGCGAAAGCAGCAGCGGAATGTGAGTAGGCCGAGATGTGGAGACCGGCGAGCCAAAGCTCCCCCTGGTAAACGAGGGCGTAGCTCTCTGCTAGCTGTACTTTGCTTTCGCGAAGAGCCTTGACCTCGCTGCCGCGGAGCTGGATTCCTACTTCCAAGGAGTCGAGAATCGTGTAGTCGCGGCGCGCCACGCGGTTGGTGGCCACCGCTGTAGCTTCGGCGGGAAGATCGCGTGGCTTGTTCGACTTCGCCATTCCGGCAACGCTAATGCTGAGAAGTGCGGGTCGCGCTACCCTTGGCGCGCGTGCTGGAGATCCCCGCCTCGGTTCATGCGCAGATGCTTGGTCATGCGATCGCGGGGTTGCCGAATGAGGCTTGCGGTCTTTTTGCGGGCGAGTTCGGTGGTGATCGTGTTGAGCGATTCTTTCCGATGAGGAATACCGCCAGTTCAAGTCGGATCTATCAACTCGACAGTGCCGAAATCATGAGCGTTGAACGCGCTGCCGATGACATAGGGTTGGCGGTCATTGGGGTTATGCACTCCCACACCCATACGACCAACTATCCGTCGCCGACAGATGTGGCTGACGCTGCTCGATTCGATCCGTTTGGTGTGTGGCGGTTCATAATCGTGTCGCTCAAGCATTCGGATCCGTCGTTGCGCTGCTACAAGATTTTGGGAGACACGATCACCGAGGAGCCGGTGGTCCTTTTTGGGAGCGGAGTCGACCAGTGACGATCTACCCATCGGTTATCGACATGATCGGCAACACGCCGATTGTTGATGTCAGTGCTCTGAGTCCCAACCCCGAAGCAAGGATCCTGCTCAAGCTCGAAGGTGAGAATCCTGGAGGATCGATAAAGGACCGGATAGCTCGATCAATGGTGTTGGCCGCCGAAGCCGACGGCACGCTCGCTACCGGAGCGACCATCATCGAACCATCTTCGGGAAATACCGGGATTGCTTTGGCGATGATCGCCCGTACTCGTGGCTATCGGGTGAAGATCGTCCTGCCGGACAACGTTTCGGTTGAACGAAGGCAGATGCTTGAGGTTTATGGTGCTGAGATCATTGAATCGCCCGGCGCCGAAGGCAGCAACGGTGCTGTACATCGTGCTCAAGCCCTAGCCCAACAGCACCCGGAATGGGTCTTTCTGTATCAGTACGAGAACGAGGCCAACCCTCGTGCCCACTACGAGACGACCGGACCTGAAATCTGGTCCGCGGTTCCCGATGTGACTCACTTTGTTGCCGGGCTGGGTACCAGCGGCACGCTCATGGGGGCTGGGCGCTTTCTCAAAGAGCAGAATCCCGACATTGAAGTGCTGGCCGTGGAGCCGCCCGTCGGCGAACTCGTGGAGGGGCTCCGCAACCTGGACGAAGGCTATATCCCGCCGGTGTTTGAACGATGGGGTGGTCTGGACCTGCTCGACGGCAAGCGCATTGTGCGCCCCCGTGAATCTCTCGTGTGGACTCGTCGATTGGCTGACTTGGGTGTTTTCTGCGGGATCTCCACTGGAGCGGCAATGGCAGGAGCGATTCGTACCGCCGAGCGGATTGACCAAGGCACGATCGTGACAATCGCGGCCGATGGCGGCTGGAAGTACCTGTCATTGGGTGCTTGGACCGATGACCTCGACGACGTGGTCGAGAGAGCCAAGCACACGATCTACTTCTGATTTCGGTGGTTTGTTTGCCGTCAGGTGAGCACGACGGCTCTTTCGGTGCGGATGAGCGTCACTCGGTTGAGATCTCCCAGCGCAGGTGCCATCACCAAGTCGATTTCGAGTCGCAGGGTCACTGCAATCTCGAATCCTTCGATCTCGATGTCTACTATTTGCGCGTCGGGAAGAGGACCCAGAGCTATGGCCTGAGCGACAATCCTGCGCGCCGCGCCCTCGTCGATCACCACATCACCAGTCGCCCGCAACACCGCGATATCGAGGGCCGCCAGGGAGTCGTTGGCCGCGGAGGCCGCGACGGCTCGGAGTTCGCGGCCGCGGATCGCTGTGTAACCGACGTCGATGACGATGGCCCCCAAGATCACCATGACCATCAACGCTGCGGGGAACATCAACAACACCGTCCCCTGGTCGCTAGTTCGTGTTCGGTCCTTGTTCAGCATCGAGCAATCCCCGCCAGGCGATCGCGATAGGGATCAACGACTTCGGTGAAAGATGACGTGATGGTTTGGGATCCTCCGAGACCACCGAGAAAGGGGATGGCGATTGCGGGTACTTGGTAACTCACCGTGATTGTCACCCGCGCGCAACGCTCAAACTTCAGACGTGACAACACCGGCGGTTCGATGACCGCTCGGTCGCCGCCCCGGCCGTACGCGGTGAGCGTCTCGGTGGCGCGAGCGGTTGCTGCTAGGCGAGCGCTGTTCTCATCATCTGATTCGCTGTAGGCCCTCGCTGCTTCACGTGCTGCTGAGGTAACGGCGAGCTTGGTGTCGATCACCCCCCAAACGTTGACGAACAGCAATGTGACGCTGACAAAAAGCAGGAAGCCGAATGGCAGCACTTCGATACCACCGACCTGTCCGGTGTCACCGCGTAGCCGGACTGAGGCCCGATGTTTGCGGAGCGCAGAACTCATCGCCGGCTCTCGGTTCGAATCTCGATTGTTCGATCAAGGTTGGTCAGTGAAGACAACGCTCCGAATCGTGCCGGCAGTACTGACGGGTGTTGGGCTGTGACTCTGACTCGCACCACGTCGGGGTTGTTGCAGGTCCATTGCAGTGTGGCATGACCGGCTGCGCCGTATTCACCGAGCGAACGGACAAACGACGCTTCAGCCGCGGTCACCGCCCCGCAGCGGTTTGCAGCAGCGTCATGACTTGCCACCTCTCGTGCGGCGTCATGTGCGGCTGCGGTGACCATTGAAGTGGCATACAGGTTGAACAGAATCTGTACCGCCGCGAGCATCATCAACATGAACACCAAGAACCCGGCGCTGGTGCCGACCAGACCGGCGCCCCGCTGTTGATCTGTCGATCGGCTGTGCGGCTGAAGCTGGTGCAACTGCGAAGCCCCTACGGGGTCCCGATCTTGTTGACTTCTGCTTTGATTTTCGTTTCCGCACCACCCCAGATGGTGTTGAAACCGACCCACATGGCGGCACCCAGGAAGGCGGTGATCAACACTGCGATGGCGGTGCTTATCACCCCTTCGCCGCGGTCGCCGACCAGGCGACCGGTGCGCTTGTTGGCGTAGCTGACGAGCATCTGGAGTTGCATCCAGGCAAAGGCGTACATGTTCATGGTTGTGATTCCTTGAGTGGTAGCTGCTATTTGCAGTGCAGTTGGTTGGACCTGAGATCAGGCCTGTTGACCAGAGGGGAAGGCTCGCTGTGGCGTGGTCAAGACGCCGACAGCAGCGGTTTCAGGTTGCGGAGAAAAGGCTGAGGGCGTCCAAAAAGGGGACCCCCATGAGCAAGAGACCGGGGATCAAAGTGGCGGCGGTAACCGGGATCCACACCTGTTGGGTGCGTTTCTCGATGGCTTCGATCAACTCACGCTGGCTCTCCCGGCGAATGGCGCGGGCCTCCTCTGAAATCAGACGTCCAAGATCGGCTGTTTCACGATTCAAAGCCAGAATCGATACAAGGCGCTCCAAGGCTTCCACACCGGCTAGATCTGTCCATTCTTGCAAAGCCTCAGCCTCTGTGAGGCCCTGGCGCATTCGCTGAATTACTCGTGTCAGGTCTTTCGAGCAGTTTCCACTGCCGCGTTCAGCGACCCGATTGAGGGCCGCGCTCAAAGACCATCCCGCTGACATCAACATGCCGAGTTGCTCGGCGACCACTGGCAACTCCAGAAACAGTTGTCGTTGCCACGCCAGCGAAGCTCCCACAACCTGCTGTTCAAGAATCAGAAAGGTGAGGATCGGTGCTCCCAACACCAGCAGGACTGCGAACAATGTGGGCAGCCCGAACCCAACCGCACCCAGCGTTCCAACCATGAACGTCGCGCTCGCCCAACCGACTTGACGCACCCGAAAGGTAGTGACCTCCAGAGGAGAATGAATGCGACGAAGTCGGATCCCGAGTTCCTCGCTGATGCCGAAGAAGCGGGCGATCCGTTCACCGACAACTCGCGAAAGGGGGGCGATGACCTCGCGAAAGGAGGCGGCCGAGAGCAAGCTTGTTCTGCCGGCCGCTGCGAAACCCGGCGCGTACGGAGCTAGCCGCTCAGTCAATTTCGGCCGGTTGACCCAGCGTTGCTCAGACAACAGAAGGGCCATTCCGACAAACGCCGGCAGAGACAAAACAGCAAGTGCACGCACGTCAGTCCTTGAAGACCCGTTGTTGGGCCGGCAGGCGCATCACTCGGCCGGCCCAAATCCAACAGCCGACGACCATGGCGATTGCGACCATCACAATGAGCTGGCCTGTGCTGCTGCGATAGGCGGCGCGGCCATTGCCGATAGACATACCGGCAAGGGTCATTCCCGCAGGCACTGCGAAAACGAACAGCCGAGCGAAACGAGCTCCCGCCTGACGGCTGTACGCGTCCTTGCGGTCCTGCACATCGGCCTGGCGGTCTTCGGCCAGCGCTTCAAGCCGCCCGTCAAGGTCGGTACCACCGAGTTCGTGGGCACTCAGGAGAGTTTCACAGGCCATGTCAGCAGTCGGGTCGGCCAAGCGGTGCTTCAAAACGGTGATCGTGCGCGTCAAGTCGGTGGTGAGCAACCACTCGCGGTGAGCTGCCGCAAATCCAGGCCGCAGTTCTTCAGGGCCGCGTCGCCCAACTTCTAAGAGCGCCTGCGGTATGGAACGGCCCAGCGATGCGGTTTGGAGACGTATCTCTTCGATCATTCGGGGCCATGCCTCTTGGGCCCGTTGTCGGCGGTTGTTTCTGCGCAATCGATACGACGCAATCGGCAACGATGCCGTAAACGCACCGATTGCCAAGGCAGGAAAAAGACCGCCAAAAGCTGCGAAGGAGAGCAAAAAACCCGCAATAGACAACATTGCCACCACTGCGACGAACTCTCGTTTGTCGATCCCGTCGAGACCAGCCTGTTGCAGCCAGACATCTATATCGATAGTCCCAAGCCGTGCTCGGGAACGATCCGAAGAGCGGATCCGGGGCCCGAATCCCAGTCCGTTCCAACCCAGCGAAAGAGCCGAAAAAATATAAAACACACCGATGCCTGAAGTGATTGCCAAGAGCAGCGAAATCACAGGGCTGCCCCCGTCGGGTCGAGAACGGAACGAAGGTCGAGTCCGTTTGCGGCGAATGCTTGGTCCAGGCGGGACGGTACAAGCCCCGACCAGCGAAGGGGACAGTCAAGATTGTCACGAACAAAAACGTCGGTGGCGGTGAACGCGGTGCCGTCGATGGTTCCCGCTAGGTCCTCTACCGCGACTATGGAACCGATTCGGGGTCCCTTGTCGGTTCGAACACAGTGAACGACGAGATCAATTGCTTCGCTCACGAGACTGTTGAGGGCGCTCATCGGCAGTTCGTTGCTGGTATCGGCGAGCTGGCAGATGAAGCGGAGGCGGGTGAGCGCCTGGCGTGCAGACCCAGCGTGAATGGTTGTATAGCCCTTCACCCCCGAAGAGAGTGTGAGCAACAGGGGAAGCGCTTCTCGGTCGCGCACTTCGCCGACGATCGCCACATCGGGGGCCATTCGCAAGAACCCGGCAACAAGCCTGCGGAGGTCGACCTCGGGGCGATCTGAACGAGCCGCTCGAGTTTGCATGCTGGCAACGTTGGGCAGAGGAATATCGGCCTCGAACACCTCCTCGGCCACTACCACTCGCAACGAAGGGTTGAGTTCGGCTACACAACAGTTGAGCATGGTGGTCTTTCCCGCCCCAGGAGCGCCCGCAAAGACCATCGTTTGCCTCGCGTTGACGCAACAACGAAGGAACTCAGCAACCGCAGCCGAGAGCATTTCCCGGTCTACGAGTTCGTCGAGGTTGCGAAAAGCAATACCGGTGAACTTACGGACGTTGACCATGATGTGACCACCGCGGGCCACATCACCGTGAACGATGTGGAGGCGGGCTCCGCTATCAAGCTGGGCATCTTGAAGACCCTCGCTGGGGTCGAGTTTTCGGTGCGCGCTGGAAGCATCGTCGAGCACTTTGGTGAGGGTACGGATGACATGTTCGTCGTTGTGGAACACCTCGTCGTGGTATCCGCTTGTGCCACGATGACGCTTCACGAAGATGGCGTCAGGAGCGTTTATCATGATCTCCCAGACGTCGTCGTCGTGCAGCAATGGACCTAAAGGGCCGTAACCGGTGAGGTTGCGAAGAGCACGTTCAGCAACAATCTCGGGATAGCTGAGCGGAAAGGGACGGATGCCACGGCGATGATCGTCGTTCCAATGTCGGATCTCTTCAGCGACCAGCACAGAGAGGGCGTGAGTGCTCTGAACTGCGTTTAGATCGAGCGCTTCATTTTTTGCACGTTCCTTGACTCTCATCTCGATCTCGGCCAGCGGTGTCAGCTCCTCGGTGATGGTCATTGTGTTTGGTCGCTCCAGTGTCCGAGTGATCCTGGTATTACCGGCACAGGTTCAAGGGTGTTGTTGAGGGCATCTCTGGAGTTGCTGCGACTCGAGAATGATCCGAGTCGATTTGAGAGTTGGCGGTGTAGTGCCTTGCCAGCGTTATTCGGTAGCCGAACACCGTCACGCAGGGCATCTTCGATGTCGGGTCGCTCGCTCACGAAGACCGGGTTTCCGATGTCGCCAACGCTTCTGTCTCGTGCCAGCAACGCCGCCAAGGCATCTGCAGCGTCGGCCTGGCGACGAGGATTGCGAGTAGTTCGGTTCAAAACAGCGACTATTCGCTCCGATTCAACTTCTACTGCAACGAGTTCGCGGATTGTGCGAGTTAGCGAATGGATTCCTTTGGTAGTTGCGACACCGACCACAACAACGAGGTCAGCGGTGGTAGCAACCGTTCTGGCCATGTGGTTGCGATCCTCAACATCTCGCGAACCGGTGTCTCTCTCTCCTTCGAAGTCGTGGTCGATGTCAGCGACAACCAATCGATATGAGTGGAGCATCCCGTCGAGCGAGGTCTCGAAGGATCGGGGACGAATCGCAGTCCAGTCCCGATGACGTCGAAGGCCGAGCAGTAGGTGGTAGCCACGGCCAACGGCCTCGAATACAAGCGAACGCAGCTGCTCAGTGGGCACCCTTCCTGCTCGATGAGCGTCAACGAGTTCCTGTATTCCGGGGATGACTTCGCGAGCATCATGAAGCATTCCTTGTTCGCCGTTGAGGGCTAGGTCTGCCAGCAGAACCATCGAGTTGTTGCTCGGCTCGCTCGCAAACGATTGAGCTGTTGCCATCGCAACAACCGAAGATCCGGCTCCGCCTGGTCCGGTGACTGCAATGAGTTGACCGCGCCAAGTTGACTCGTGCGGGATCGGCGAGTCGCGGACGACCGCAGAGATCTGTGCGATAGGCGGGGCGTGGTCGGTGAGTGCGCCTAGCAGATCTGAGCGCTCGAATTCTTCGGGTAGCAGTGCAGCTACGCCCAGTTCGTTCCAATCTCGCTCAACGACCGAGCCAACGACGATGACTGTTGCGCCAGCGATGCGAACACTGTCGATCAGGTCGCGGTCAAGTCCAGAAACGTCGCCTCCCACGAGCAAAGCTGAGTACGACCTTCCGCTGTTTAGACGGGCCACAACCTCGTCTCTCGAAACACACTTGATGAAGTCGACCGGGATGGCCGCAGCGGTGGACCAGTGGGACAGTTTGCTGAACCATTCGGCTCGTGGATGGGCAAGCCCAAGAATTAGCCAGCGATCGTCACTCATTGAAGGTTTCTCCGTCGTCGGTGACGCGACCAGCGCGAAGCGGCCCGTCATAATGTTCGGGGAAGTAGTCATCACTGGCTCGAGTCGTCAACACCACGGTCAGTTCAAAAAAAGACAAATGAGTGCCACGCAGGACTCGCCCAGAATCGCTTAGTCCCAGGGTGAGGCGACCTTCAGAGCTTGCACCGATGCTGTCGCCAAGAGCATTGAATGACAGAACCAAGGCGTCCTCGAAGGCGACCCAGGTGTCTTCATCGCGCGAGTCGTATGCAAGGATTGTGACCCGATCGCCCCTAGTCAGAAGTTCAGGAGTTCGATCAAGGGGTACTGGCAGAGTCAGTTCATGGAAATTAGTTGTGTCCGTGTCGTCGATCTGGGCCGCGCCGCGCAAGTCGGGGGCTAGAAGTAGTCCTCCGGCGTGTAAGAAACGCAAGGCTGTTGCACCGTCGGGAGCGCCGGCAGAGCCCGTGCTCGCCGACTCAAAGGCGATATCGGCCAGTTGGGGGCTGAGCGTCATAGGTTCAAAGGCCACATCCGTGGCGCTGATGGAATCACCGGCGTCGATATCGCGGAGCAGCACGAGGTATTCGGTGCCAGGGCCGCTATCGCCTCCGCTGGCGAATACGAATGCGCCGACAGCCGCGACCGTCACCAACAGCGCGCCGACGAGGGCTCGCCCGTTGGGGAGGCTGCGGCGCGAAACTATTGAACGTTTGGCCCCCGTCGACCCGGCCGCGTCAGGGCCTTCGGTCCGTGGATCTATCATCGCCGTTGGGTCTCCTCCGCCTTGTGGCGTGCGCCTCTGTGACGCTCGCCGTGCCTAGCCGACCAACAAATTCCCGCTCGTGGTCAACTCGCTGGGAGACCATAACAGGAGAAAATTGAGACTTCCAGCACTAATTTCGATGTTGATACCCCATAACCGATGTCATCGGCTCAAAAACCCTGTAAATTAGCGGGAACGACGAAGAGAAATCTCTTCCGAAAGGGAGGTAAAATGCCCGAGCAACCAGCAGATGATGTGATTTGGTTGTCGACACCGGCAGCTGCTGACCGGTTGGGCATCACACCACGAACCTTGTACCGGTTTATTGATGAGGGTCAGATACCGGCGTACAAGTTCGGTCGCGTGATTCGACTAAAACGAGATGACGTGGACAGCTTCATTGAGACCTGTCGGGTGGAACCCGGCACGATGGCGCACCTGTATCCGTCAACCGCCAGCAGTTAACACAATATTCCAGACAAGGAATACACGAGTTCTACGCAACGCGTAATCAAGACCGTGTACACGAGTTCTACGCACCGCGTAATCAAGACCGTGTACACGAGTTCTACGCACCGCGTAATCAAGACCGTGTACACGAGTTCTACGCACCGCGTAATCAAGACCGTGTACACGAGTTCTACGCACCGCGTAATCGAGACCGTGTACACGAGTTCTACGCACCGCGTAATCGAGACCGTGTACACGAGTTCTACGCACCGCGTAATCGAGACCGTGTAATCGAGTGAGTGCGGATAGCCGTCCTGAGAGTGTGAATCGAGCGGGTGAGGAGAATCGAACTCCCATCATCAGCTTGGAAGGCTGAGGTTCTGGCCGTTGAACTACACCCGCGGCGGCTTTGAGGCTAGCGGCCCGCGCCGAAATTGAACCGTGTTGGGATTGAACTCGCTCTCGTAGGGCTTTGGCCATCTGCGTCGATCTCGTAGGCCGTTAGGCTTTGTCGAGTGAACAACAACGGCACTACCAGCAGTATCGAAATCCTTGACGACAACAAGGTCAAGTTAACGGTTGAGGTTGACGAAAAAGAGTTCGACTCTGCGATTGATGCCGCCTTCAAGCGCATCTCCAAACAGGTTCGAATACCAGGCTTTCGCCCCGGCCGGGTTCCGCGTCGAATCCTCGAAGTTCAGCTTGGTCATCAGTACGGTCGCTCCGAAGCGCTCCGCGAAGAGCTTCCCAGCTACTACCAGCAGGCCGTTGTCCAACACGACGTAGACGTGATCGACTCGCCTGATATCGAGATCCTGGCTGGACAAGAAGAAGGGGCGGTGGTCTTTGACGCCACAGTCGAGATTCGACCGGTGATTGAAGTGGCCGGCTACAACGGCCTTCGTGTTGAGGTCCCCAGCCCAGAACCCTCAGATGAAGACATCGACTCAGAGATTGATCGGCTACGCGCTGAGCACGCCGAGTTCGCAACCGTCGAGCGGCCGGCCCAAGACGGTGATCAGGTGAACATCGATATTGTTGGGAGTCATGGCGGTGAGGAACTGCCCGGTCTCTCAGCCAACGACTACGACTACGAGGTGGGAACGGGCGCCGTGGTAGCGGAGATCGACGAGAACCTTCGAGGTGCCAGCGCCGGCGATGTGGTGAACTTCCAAGCCGCTCATCCAGACCCGGAATCAGCAGAACCCCTTCACTTTGAAATCACCGTCCTGGACGTGAAAGAAGCGGTTTTGCCTGAGCTGGACGACACCTGGGTCGCCCAAGCGACGGAATTTGAGACGCTTGACGAATTACGCGCCGATATCGGCGAACGTCTGGCTTCGATGAAACTATCGCTGGCACGCCGGGCCGCGGATGCCAAGATCGCCGAGGCACTCGCCGCTCTGGTGACTAAAGAGATTCCGGATGCAATGGTCACCGCCGAGGTCAATGGCCGTCTCCAAGAAGTCTTTGGGAATCTACAACAATCAGGTGTTGATCCAAGCGAGTACCTAGCCCAAACAGGTCAGGACATAGACCAACTCCGTGCCGAACTCGCGGGAACGGCCGAGAACGCTGTCAAGGTTGATCTGGCGCTGCGGGCCATCGCCGAGGCTGAGGGACTCAACCCCGATGATGATCAGCTCGCTGAAACGATCGACGAAATGGCAGAACGTATGGGAACGGATGGCTCTGCGCACATGGACCGTCTCAAAGAGTTGGGACAACTCCCATCGTTGCGAGCCGATCTCGCCAAGTCCAAGGCCCTAGAGTGGCTGCTCGACAACGTTGAACTTGTTGACGAAACCGGTGTTGCGGTTGATCTGAAAACACCGGAGTCATCCCAAGACGGCGCCAGCGACCAAGACGACTCAGTAAAAGACGATGGAGAGCCACAATGACCGATATCAACCCTCGCAACTACCTGGTTCCGACGGTAGTTGAGCAAACCAACCGTGGAGAGCGGGCGTTTGATCTGTACAGCCGCCTGTTGAAAGAGAACATCATCTTTATCGGCACGCCGATTGACGACACCATCGCCAACCTGATCTGTGCCCAGCTTCTGCACCTTGAGTCAGAAAACCCCGACAAAGACATCAACCTCTACATCAACTCACCAGGGGGCGATATCAATTCGTTGTTCGCCATCTACGACACGATGTGCTACATCAAGCCCGACATCACAACGATCTGTTTCGGTCAAGCAGCATCGGCTGCTGCGGTCTTGCTGGCGGCCGGCGCCCCAGGTAAGCGACTGGCGCTGCCACATGCTCGGATACTCATTCATCAGCCCTACGCAGGGGCGCGCGGGCAAGCCAGCGATATCGAGTTGATAGCCGCCGAGGTCCAGCGCATGAAGGTCTCGCTGGAGCAAGTTCTCGCTCATCACAGCGGTCAGACAGTCGAGAAGATCGCGGCCGACACAGACCGAGACTTCGTAATGACCGCGCTTCAAGCCAAAGAGTACGGCATAATCGATGAGGTGATTGAGACGCGCAATACTGTTGAGAGCAGTGGTGCGATTGCAGTGATCGGTTGACAGCAGCAAGCAGGGAAGGAAACCAGTGGCCAAATTCGGCGAAGGTGGAGAGCTTCTGAAATGCTCCTTCTGCGGCAAGTCGCAGAAGCAGGTCATGAAGCTGATTGCAGGCCCTGGTGTTTATATTTGCGACGAGTGCATTGGTCTTTGTAACGAGATCATCAAAGAAGAACTGGCGGAAGGTTCCGAAAATAGCTTGGGTGTGCTGCCCTCACCGCGTGAGATCTACCAGTTCCTCAACGACTACGTCGTAGGGCAGGACAATGCCAAGCGGATTCTCTCGGTCGCGGTCTACAACCACTACAAGCGAGTGGAGTTGGGATCCCAGCTCGATTCCGAAGTCGAACTGTCAAAATCCAACATCTTGTTGATCGGCCCGACAGGGTGCGGCAAGACACTGATGGCGCAGACCTTGGCTCGTATGCTCAACGTGCCCTTCGCGATCGCTGATGCCACCGCACTGACAGAAGCGGGATACGTCGGTGAAGATGTTGAGAACATCTTGCTGAAGCTGATTCAAGCAGCCGACTACGACATCAAGAAAGCTGAAACCGGAATCATCTACATCGACGAGATCGACAAGGTGGCCCGCAAGAGCGAGAACCCATCAATCACCCGCGATGTTTCGGGCGAAGGAGTCCAGCAGGCGTTGCTGAAGATTCTCGAAGGAACCACTGCCGCGGTACCACCTCAAGGCGGACGCAAGCATCCCCATCAAGAGTTCATCCAGATTGACACTTCCAATGTGCTGTTCATCTGCGGAGGCGCTTTCGCAGGTATCGAGAAGATTGTTGAGAATCGAGTAGGCACGCGCGGTGTTGGCTTCGGGGCTGATATCCGGCGCCCTGAAGACAAAGATCTCGGAGCCATCTTCGACGAGGTACTCCCTGAAGACCTTGCCAAGTTCGGTTTGATCCCAGAGTTCATCGGGCGTCTACCCGTGCAGGGTTCTGTGGGACACCTCGAAGTAGAAGCGCTAGTGGAGATTCTCACCGAACCCCGCAACGCCCTCATCAAGCAGTACCAGAAGATTTTCGAATTCGAGAACGTCGGATTGGAGTTCACTCCGTCTGCTTTGTTGGCCATTGCCGAAGAAGCGATCAAGCGGTCCTCCGGGGCGCGTGGATTGCGAGCGATCCTCGAAGAGGTGCTTCTCGACATCATGTACGACCTCCCCGGTCGCGACGATGTCGGCCATGTGGTCATCGACGGAGACACAGTCCTTGAGAAAGTCCCTCCGGTGCTCCTTGATCGTGCAGAGGACCTGCGCGCCAGTTAAGGCTACGTGGGCCTGGAAACTAGAATCTTGGACTATCTGGAAGCCCTGGATCATCTTGATCGGTTGATCAACTACGAAGTCCAACCGCGCGCCGGCGCTATCAAGGGCTTGTCGCTGGACAAGATGCAACAAGTCATGGAGATTCTGGGTGACCCTCAGCACGCGTGTGCGGCGATCCACATCACCGGAACCAACGGCAAAGGCTCAACCGCACGGATGATTGAATCGCTTCTGGCATCGATGGGGCTGCGGGTTGGACTCTACACGAGCCCACATGTTTCTTCTCCGTGTGAACGAATCCGGGTAGCGGCCGTAGAACTCGACCAACCAACGTTCGGTCAGGCCATCGGTGATATAGCGCGCCTTGTGGAGGTAGCGGAACTCGGACCGCTCAGCTGGTTTGAGACCGTCACAGCAGCTGCTTTTCTGCACTTCGCAAACGAGGCAGTCGAAGTGGCGGTGGTTGAAGTCGGCATGCTCGGGAGATTTGATGCGACCAATGTGGTCGATGGTCAGATCGCGGTGATCACCAATGTTGGGCGTGACCACACCGACGGCGCGCCGGGTTGGTGGCGTCGGATCGCCGAGGAGAAAGCGGGGATCGTCAAACCAGGCGCGAGTGTTGTCATTGGCGAGACGACCCCAGAGTTGGCTGAGATAGTCGCCGCACTGTCCCCAGCGGTCGTCCACACCCTCGCGACAACCCCCGGCGACGCCCCGGCGACCACCGACCACGGCTCCGGCGACGCCCGGCGAGAGCACAACTCGTTGCTGAGCAATGAAGTGGCGGTAGGGGGTCGCCTGTTGAGTCTGCAAACGCCACGCGCCACCCATTCTGAAGTGTTTCTTGGACTGCATGGCGCGCATCAGGCGCACAATGCCGCGGTCGCGATCGCGGCGGTAGAGGAGTTCTTCGACGCGCCGCTCAATTCAGAGGTGATCCACGAAGCGTTCGCCACCGTTGAGGCCCCCGGTCGACTTGAGGTAGTCCATCGTTCACCGCTGATGTTGCTCGATGCTGCTCACAATCCGCCTGGCGCTGAGGCGCTGGCAAGGTCACTTGACGAGGACTTTGGCGGGGTCAACCGTCGTTTCTTGGTCTTCGGAATTCAGGACGGCCGAAATCCAGCGGAAGTTCTGACAGCTCTTGATGTGGCTACTTTCGACATGGTGGTTGCCTGCACCGCGCCAACGGCTCGCGGTGTAGAGGCGGCCGAACTCCGTGACACCGCAGTTTCGTTGGGGGCCCGAGTTGAAGCCATTGCAGACATCGCTACCGCTATTGACTATGTACTCGACCAGGCTGATGACGAGGATTTGATTGTGGTAGCGGGTTCGGTGACCGTGCTTGAAGTAGCCCGGGAATTCGCCGCGGAACTGTAGAGACTGAGCCAGAAGCGTTGACGCGAAATCGAAACGGTAGCCTTCGAGCGCATGGATCGAACTCTCATCATTTGCAAACCGGACGCGGTTGAACGCGGTCTTGTGGGCGAGATAATCGGGCGGTTTGAGCGCAAAGGATTGAAACTAGCGGCCGCCGAACTCAGAGTGCTCAACGTAGAGACTCTCGCCCGCCACTATGAGGAGCACCAGGGGAAGGCGTTCTATGACGACCTGGTCAAGTTCATGAGTCGGGGGCCAGTCCTGGTAGCGGTGATCGAGGGTGTGCCCGACACATGGAAAGTAGTTCGCCAGATGGTCGGCGCGACAGACCCTCTACAAGCCTCGCCGGGAACGGTTCGAGGAGATCTAGGTAGCGAGTTCACCGAGAATCTGATTCACGGGAGCGACTCTGCTGAGTCCGCGGAGCGTGAAATTGGGATTTTCTTCCCGAATCTGAACAAGACTGATCAACAGTGACAAGATCCCCGCGCTGCTCTTGGGCCCATACGCCGCCTGTTGTGATCCATTCTTGGCATCAAGACGGCATTTCTGCGTACACTAGGACATGGGGGAGCAGCGCCATGCGTGCTGCGCACTCCTCGGCCAACTTCGCCAACCGGAACGAGGCATCGAGCTGATGGCTGCAGACTCATTCATGAACATGTTGGGTGGTGGACTGCGGGCTGCTATGGGGCGAGACATGGCCGTCGATCTCGGAACCGCGAACACACTCGTATATGTTCGAGGCGAAGGCGTCGTGCTTGACGAACCGTCTGTTGTTGCTATCGATACCAGTGACAACAGGCCTCTCGCGGTAGGTTCCGAAGCGAAACGGATGATTGGACGAACCCCTGCCAATATCCAGGCGATCCGGCCGCTCAAGGACGGTGTTATCGCAGACTTCGAGATATGCGAGAAGATGCTCCGCTATTTCATCCGCAAGGTGCATCAGCGCAGATGGGCCCGGCCGCGCATGGTTATCGCGGTTCCATCGGGAATCACCGGTGTTGAGCAGCGGGCCGTTCAAGAGGCAGCCGAATACGCTGGCGCAAGCAAGCCTGCGTACATCATCGAAGAGCCGATGGCCGCCGCTATCGGAGCAGGTCTTCCAGTTCAAGAACCGACCGGGAACATGATCGTAGACATCGGCGGTGGGACCACCGAAGTCGCAGTCATCTCGCTCGGTGGTGTTGTGGCGAGTCAATCGGTCCGCGTCGGCGGTGACGAACTTGATGACGCGATCGCCCAACATGTCAAAAAGGAACATGGTCTAGCTCTTGGGGAGCGCACCGCAGAGGAAGTGAAGGTTCAGATCGGATCCGCGGCTCCACTGCAACGAGAACTTTGTGCGGAGATCCGTGGGCGAGACCTCGTGACTGGTTTGCCTCGCAGCATCGTCGTGAGCACACAGGATATTCGCCTTGCGCTGGAAGAGCCGATTGTTGCCATCTGCGATGCGGTCAAGTCGACACTCGACCAGACCCCGCCCGACCTCGCCGCCGACATTATGGAGTGTGGGATCACCCTCGCGGGTGGGGGAGTCCTGTTGCGCAATATTGATCAACGGCTGGCCGACGAAACCGGGATGCCAGTTCGGATCGCTCGAAATCCTCTCTATGCCGTTGCCATCGGGTCGGGTCAAGTTCTTGAGGAGTTCGAGGCCTTAAGAGACGTAGTCTTCAGCTCCGGCGAGCTGTAAACCGCAAGTCGGTTCAATGGCGCTGGCTCAGCGGACAGGGCGGGTTCGGCACCGCCTGATTCTTCTCACGCTTGTCGCCATCACTCTGCTCACCGTTGATCTGCGCGGCTTCGAGAGCGCGAGAGTGGCTCAGGGATATGTCCGAGATGTCCTGCATCCCGTCAACTCTTTGGCATCATCGATCTTCTCACCGGTTGGTGACATCTGGAATTCACTGTTCCAGTACGACGAGCTCGAAGCAGAAAACGCTGAACTGCAGCAACAATTGGATGCGCTCAGAGGTTCGGCGATACAAGCCGAAGCCGACAACTCCGCATACCGCCAACTCCTCGAGTCGTTTGAGTTGCCCTACGCATCGGATATAGAAACTGTCACCGCGCGCGTTGAACGAGGACCGGTAGGGAATTTCGCCGGTGATGTCGTGACGATCAACAAAGGACACCGCCACGGTCTGACGGAGGGCATGACGGTTGTGACCGGAGCGGGACTCGTTGGTCGTGTGGAGCGAGTCGACGGCGTGACGTCGACGGTCCAGTTGCTCAGCGATCCTGGTCTGTTGGTTGGCGTGCGGCTGGTTTCGACGAACGACGTAGGCCTGGGCCATGCGGTTCCCGGTGAACCCGGGGTGTTCATCATCAATCAAGGGCCGAACTGGCCCCAGATTAGAGACGCTGAACTGCTCCCCGAGATCGGCTCCGCAGTCGTCACCGATGCTGACTCGCGCTACACCGCCGATGTTCCCATTGGGCGGGTGATCGAGGTGCGCCCAGCTTCAGATGAACTGTCTTTGGAGGTGCTCGTCGAGTTGGCAAACGATGTCGAAGATCTAGCTTTTGTGTCGGTCCTCATTACCGAACAGAGAGACGAACCGCCCTTACTGCCGGTTGTGCCGAGTACCAGCGTGCCTCTCGATTTGGACCCGGACCTTCTCAATGATCCCAACTCCAGTGACCCCAGCGGTGAGGTGATCCAATGAGCGCTTTGAGGCTGGGTGTAGTGATTCTTCTCGCCCTTGTCGTGCAAGTCACGGTGTTCGCCGACGTCAGGATTTCGGGCGTGGCTCCAGAATTGCTGGTGTTGCTCGCGGTGATGCTCGGGTATTGGGCTGGACCTCAGCGTGGCCCAACGGCCGCGTTCGTCATCGGCCTGCTTTGGGATGTCTACCTTCCCACTCCTCTGGGTCTGTCGGCGATCGTGTTCGCCATGGTGGCCTTTGCCATCGGTACCGGGGGAGCAGAACTATTTCGGGATTCCAAGTTGCAACTAGCCGCGATAGCGGGGATCGGGACATTCGGTGCGGTGGCCGGCTATGCGCTGCTGGGGGAGGTCATGGGACAACGTGGTTTGGTAGATATGGAGATGCTGCGCGTGGCGATGATCGCGGGCTTGATCAACTCGCTGCTGGCACCGATGACCAAGCCTTTGGTGACGTGGGCCCTTGGACCCACGTTCGGATACAGCGGTTTGGGTGACATTCGATGACTTCTTTGGGCTGAAAAGATGGCGATAGACGACGACCGAACGAAACTACGTCTACGAATTTTCGCGTTCGTGGCTTTGATTCTCTTTGGCGCTCTCGTAGCTCGTTTGTGGTTTCTGCAGGGAATTGAGCACGAGGTGTTGCAACGCGAAGCTCTCGCGAACGTACTTGAACCAGTGTACGAAGAGGCGCCGCGGGGACGGATCCTTGATCGCAACGGCCGAGTTCTTGTCGATAACAAGGTCGTACAGGTAATAACGCTCGACCGTAAGGAACTGGAGACCCTCGACGAAGAAGAGACATTCGAGGTCTTGAAGAACCTGGCTCTGGCGATCAGCCGCTCAGGTCGGCCGACCAAGGTTTCGACGATTTCCGCGGAAATAGCTGATCCTCGATACGGGCCCTTCGATCGAATTCCTATTGCGGTCGATGTGAACTCCAAGCTCATGGTGTATCTGGGAGAACGCCCCGACCAGTTCCCCGGCGTCCGAGTGGAGCAGCGCACCATTCGCAGCTATCCATACGGCAGTCTCGCGGCCCATCTTCTTGGCTACGTGGGTCCGGTCACGAGAGCAGAACAAGAACAAGCAAACGCCAACCTTGCCCCCAACGCCGAAGACGACAAGACCTACCAACTCAACAGTCAGATAGGAAAAACGGGTATCGAACAGATTTTTGAGCGTGAACTACGCGGCGTTCCTGGTGTTCGCCAGTTAGAGGTCAACAACTTAGGTGAGGTCATTCGCGAACATTCGGTTGTTGCTCCCAAACATGGAAACGACGTGTGGTTGACCATTGACGTCGACCTGCAAGCTTGGGCCGAAGAACAACTTGCCCTCGGACTGGTGAACACCCGCGCCGAAGCAGATTCGCCGGATGTGTCGGCCCCGGCCGGATCTGCGGTCGCCATCAATCCCCAAAACGGCGACGTGCTGTTGATGGCATCGTTTCCCACATATGACCCATCGCAGTTCGCCAACGGAATCTCCACTGTGGAGTTCGAATTGTTGACGTCGGAGGACAACTATTGGCCGATTCTGAACCGCGCCATCCAGGGTTCCTACGCACCGGGATCGACCTGGAAGCTGGTTACCTCGGTAGCTGCTATTGAGCACGGTGTAGTAGACGAACTCTACGGTGGAACCGACGAGTTTATTAGTGACGTCGGTAGCTACATATATCCGAATTGCGAAACCGGAACAGAGTCGGAAGGCACCTGCGCGTTTGAAAGCCCCTTCGTGGGATCCCGCCACGTCGACCTTTCTGACGCGTTAACCGTGTCAAGCGACGTCTACTTCTATCGGCTTGGCGGGGAGGGATTTTTTACCCGCGATCGTGGTCCGCAAGGAGATGAGGGGATTCAGACAACAGCCAAAGCCATGGGGCTCGGCAGTTCAACAGGAGTGCAACTTCCCTACGAGCGCGCAGGGGTCGTGCCGGATCGTGACTACTTCGATCTAAGGTTCTCCCAAGGTGTCTTCATCCGAGACGGGAATCAATGGTTTGCCGGTGACACCATCTTGTTGTCGATCGGTCAAGGTGACCTCTTGGTAACACCAATCCAACTCGCCAACACTTACGCCACCTTTGCCAACGGTGGTTTGCTCCATCAGCCAAACGTTGCGTTGAAGGTCGCGAGCGCAGATGGCGAGCCGATCATTGAGTTCGGACCGCGAGTGCTGCGCGAGCTTGATTTCGGTCCAGAGGTAACTGAGCCGATAACCAGAGGGTTGTTGGGAGTTCCCCGATTCGGCGGTGTCAGGGGTACCGCTGCCAGCGCCTTCCTAGGCGGCACATTTCCTATTGATCAATGGCCGATAGCCGGAAAGACTGGCACAGCGGAGGTGAATGACAAAGCCGATACGAGTCTGTTCGTGGCATGGGGCCCCAACGATTACCCTGAACTTGGAATTGACGTTGCGGGGCCTCCAGAGATCGCCATTGCAGTGGTGATGGAGGAGTCTGGATTTGGCAGTGTTGCTGCTGCACCGGTCGCAGCCGCGATACTTGAACCCATCGCACGGAACAATATGCCGCCCGCACTCACGCTTGACGAACGGGACCTTGAGCATCTCGCTCGGATTGAAGCTCTGCTGGCGGCGCGAGATGCTAGAGATGCTCTAGAACAAGTAACCGCGTCAGGGGACGGAGAAACGCAGTGACAACCGCCGGCACGTTCGCCTCGCGTCCTCCTCCTTTGACCGACGACGACGATCAGCGCTGGTGGTTCGTCCTGGACCCGGTGCTTATAACCTCTGTGTTCCTGATCACGGCTCTGGGTGCGGTGCTTGTCTTTTCTGCAACCCGTGGCCCGGCATCACGGTTTGACCCGCTCGATTATTCCTTCCTTGAACGGCAGGTCGCATTCGCGGTTTTGGGCCTGGTTCTCGCAGTGTTGATTGCTCACCTCAATGTTCGCCTTATTCGGGCGTGGTTGCCCGCGGTCTACCTTGGACTGCTTGGGTTACTCGGCGGCTTGTTGGTTTTCGGGGACAGCGTGAGGGGAGCTCGTGCCTGGTACACCGCTGCTGGGTTCAGTTTCCAGCCTTCGGAACCGGGCAAGGTCGTTCTCATTGTTGTTCTCGCCGCGGTACTTTCCGCTGATGAAGTGAGGACGAAGCGGCTATTGCTTGCGCTGAGCCTCGCTGCTCTGCCGCTGCTGTTGATCTGGAGGCAGCCCGACGTGGGAACCATCCTCGTCTACGTCGTCATAGTCGCGGCAATGATCGCGATGAGCGGAGTAGAACTCCGATATATCGCCGCTCTGGCAGTCATCGGCATCTCTGTGGTGGTCGGGATCTTCGAATCCGATCGGCTTGCGGAGTACCAAGAACACCGGCTTCAGGTCTTTGTCCTCGATGAGGAAGCTATTGTCGAACTTGGTCCAGAAGCGGTTCGTGCCGCGTTCAACGTGGACCAGTCTCAGATAGCAATCGGAAACGGTGGACTCTCCGGTCAGGGGCTGTTTCAAGGTACGCAGACCCGCTCGAATCTGGTTCCGGAGCAGCAAACTGACTTTATCTTTTCGGTAGCTGGTGAAGAGTTGGGGTTTCGCGGTGCGGGCGTGCTGTTGGCGTTATATGCGCTGATGCTGTTTCGGATCTGGCGGATCGCGGTGCGAGCAACTGACTCGTTTGATCGGTTGTTAACAATCGGCGTAATGGCGATGTTCCTGTTCCAGGTGTTCCAGAGTGCCGGGATGACCATGGGGATGATGCCAGTGACCGGTATACCGCTCCCGCTTGTCTCCTACGGAGGGTCGTCGATGCTCACCTCAATGGTTGCCTTGGGCCTGGTTATGGGCGTCTATCGACGTCGATTCGACTTCACAGAGCGCGGCTAGCTGGGCGGAGCGTGGCCGGTGGAGCGTGGCTGGCTGGGCGGAGCGTGGCCGGTGGAGCGTGGCTGGCAGCCAATAGGCAGACCGTGCCGGTAGCCTCAATGAGTGTCTCGTTCGCTGTGGCCTCGTCTTGAGAACCTGCTCCCGCAGGTACAAAAGCCGGCCCGCTACATCGGATGTGAGCAAGGTGCACAAACTCCAACTCACGGCGGTGCCATCGTTAGTTGGTTGTTGACCTACCCGGACACATATGAAATCGGTTTGCCGAACCAGGGTCTACAGATTCTCTACGAGATTCTCAACGAGCGTGACGATGCGGCGGCCGAACGTGCCTATTCGCCTTGGACTGACCTTGAAGTGTTGTTGCGACGAGAACGGATACCGCTGTTTTCGGTCGACAGTCACCGCCCTGCCGGCGACTTCGATGTCATTGCTTTCAACCTCAGCGCTGAATTGACGTACACGAACCTCGTCAACTGCATCGACCTTGCGGGCGTCCCGATTCACTCGGCAGCCCGAGCAGACTCCGATCCGCTGATAGGCGTGGGTGGTCACTGCACCTACAACCCGGAGCCCATCGCCGATTTCGTTGACTTTGTTGCGCTGGGCGACGGCGAGGAGGTCGTCGGTGAGATTACGGAACTTCTGCGCGAATGGAAGGGCATGGGGCGCTCCAAGGGTTCTCGGAGACCATTGTTGAGGGAATTGGCGAAGATCGCCGGTGTCTATGTTCCTTCGATGTATCAGGTCGTATACGACGGTGCATTCACCGCGGAGGTGACACCCCGCTACCCGGATGTGCCGGCCACGGTAGAGAAACGCACGGTTGCCGATCTCGCGGATTGGCCATACCCCAAACAGCAACTCGTGCCGTTGACCGAGGTTGTGCATGACCGCCTGTCAGTTGAAGTCTTTCGGGGGTGTACCCGAGGCTGCAGGTTCTGCCAGGCGGGGATGATCACCCGGCCTGTTCGCGAGCGTCCAGCCGAGCAAGTGCGCACCATGATCAGCGATGGTTTGGCCCGCACCGGGTACGACGAAGTGGCGCTCACCTCGCTTTCGACTGCAGATTTCAGTGGTATCCAACAGGTCATCGGCGACACGATCACCGACGCGGGTTGTGATCAGGTAAGCGTGGCACTGCCGAGTTTACGGGTGGACGCGTTCACGGTCGGCATAGCCGCGGAGCTTCAGCGGGCTCGGCGCACTGGCCTGACATTTGCCCCCGAGGCCGGTTCCTGGCGGATGCGCCAGGTCATCAACAAGCTAATTCGAGAAGAAGATCTTTATGGAGCGGTAGAGAGCGCTTACAGCCAGGGCTGGCGGCGCATGAAGCTGTATTTCCTTACAGGTCTTCCCACCGAGACGGACGAGGACACGCTTGGAATTGCCGAACTCGCCCGAAACTGTGTCGCACTCGGCCGACGTCACCACTCTTCGCCGTCGGTGACGGTTTCTCTAGGCGGATTCGTGCCTAAGCCGTTCACGCCATTCCAGTGGTTCGGTCAGAACACGGTGGTTGAGCTATCGCGCAAGATCGGGTTGTTGCGCGATGACCTGCGTAGAAGCAAGGGGGTGCAGCTCAAATGGCACGACCCCAAAGCAACACTTGTGGAGGGGATAACCAGTCGTGGAGATCGTCGGCTAGGTCCCGTGATTGAGTACGTGTGGCGCAAAGGCGGCACCTTCCAGGAGTGGTCCGAGCACTTCAACTATGACCTGTGGCTTGAAGCGATGGCAGCCAACGGTTGCGACGTTGATTGGTACGTTCACCGCCATCGCACCGAAAACGAGGTACTTCCCTGGGATCACCTGTCCGCGGGTCTGCATAAGGACTTTCTGTGGCAGGACTGGCGGGACTCACTAGACGAGTTGGGCCTCGAAGACTGCCGCTGGACGCCGTGTTATGACTGCGGAGCTTGCACAGGCTACGGAATCGAGCATGTTGTGGCATCGGCCTCGCCTCCAGCCGGAGGGAGTCAGGGAACAGGTGTCGATCTAACCAGAGGCGGGGCAGTGCCCGTGGTACTGGGCGCGCGACCGGGATCGGTGACGACAGCCAACGATCCAAAAGCTCGTCAATTGGCTGGAACAAGGTCATGAGGATCCGCATTCGCTACACCAAACATGGCAAGGTGCGCTTTACGTCGCATCGTGATGTGGCTCGGATTTTTCAACGGGTTCTTCGGCGTGCTGGGCTCCCCGTCGCTTACAGCCAGGGATTCTCGCCACGTCCGAAAATTGCGTTTGGTCTTGCCCTATCCACAGGTCATGAGTCGCAAGCCGAGTATCTTGATATTGATCTCGATCCCGAACGAATCGATGGACTTGAAATGGGCGATATGCCAGCCCGGTTATCAAACGAACTTCCAGAAGGAATGGCAGTCACTGCTGCAGTGATTATTGATCGACGGACTGCGTCGTTGCAGCAAGCAGTCACAAGTTGTACCTGGCAGATCGATGTCATCGACATTGATGCCAATACCGTGGCCGGCGCCGTGGCTCGAGCGCTCGCCGCAGAAACTCTCGTCGTAACCAGAGAACGCAAGGGAAAAAAAGTCGTAGACGACTTGCGCCCCAGTGTCCTGAGTCTCGATGTTGAAGGGCTAATCGAAGCTGAAGAGCAAGAGGGTTCTCGAGTACGGCTTTTGGCTGAACTCGCCACTCAACCTCGTGCGCTACGAGTTTCTGAACTCTTGGGCGCGCTCGATCCACAGTTGATTGAGCACCGGGTGCTGAGGCTTCACCAATGGACAGCGAACGAAACCGACGAACGGCAGCGCAGAAATCCTCTGGACGCTGCCGCGTCCGCACTGGTGGGGGCGACATGATCGCCTGCTTCCCAGTGCCATCAACGAAGGAACGAAACTATGGCCGAATCACAGGCCGACAACCGCGACACCTCAAGTCGTGCCCCCAAATCTCCCCCCGGAGACAAGAAAAAACCAAAAATCGGTGACACTCGTCCTGCGCCGGAGCCGAATCGAGCTCCGCGTATAGGCGACACACGACCAGCCCCGCCGGGCAACGGCGGAGCTGAGTCTGGCAATCCCGGTACTGCAGGTGCCAAACAAGGCCAGGGTGCCAAACAAGGCCAGGGTGCCAAACAAGGCCAGGGTGCCAAACAAGGCCAGGGTGCCAAACAAGGCCAGGGTGCCAAACAAGGCCAGGGTGCCAAACAAGGCCAGGGTGGCAGTTCTGCGAGTTCGAGGTCTTCAAACCAGGGCGGGAACCAACGAGACTCCCAAGGCCCTGCTCCAAGCGAGGGTGGATCAAAACGCCGTCGCCGCAGGCGCGGAGGACGAGGTCGAGGTAAAGGATCCGCTGCTGAACAGACTGCGGGCGGCAATCGCCAAAAGACCGGAACTCCCCAGACTCGTCAAGGTTCTGACCGCGCTGACAAATCGCACCGTCCCGTCGAATCGATTGTCGACGACGCGCTTGAACTTGATGAGAAGACGTTCAAACAGCGTCGTGGGAGAACGCGCAAGGGGCAGGCGGTCGGCCGCTACATGATGTGCGTATCGGTCGGTGAGAAGGCGACACAGATAGCAACACTTGAAGGGCGCAAACTTGTTGAACATCAGGTGTCCCGTCCCGCCGACGACGTGAGCCAGATTCACGGGAACATCTATCTCGGAAGAGTGCAGAACGTACTACCGGGAATGGAAGCCGCTTTCGTCGATATCGGCACACCCAAGAACGCGGTGCTGTACCGCGGAGATGTGCAATACGACCCCGAGGACATAGAAGGCAGACGAACCGAACAGCCTCGCATCGAAGAACTTCTGAAGGCCCGCCAGACGATCCTGTGCCAAGTGACAAAGAACCCGATAGCTCACAAGGGTGCCCGGCTCACTCAGGAAGTATCGCTTCCAGGTCGATTCGTGGTGCTGGTACCCAATACCTCCACGTACGGCATCTCGAAACGTCTTCCAGAAGGCGAACGAGCGCGGCTTCGCAACATCCTCGACAAGGCAAAGCCGAAACGTCACGGGGTGATTGTCCGCACCGCGGCCGAAGACGTCACAGCTGAAGAGATTCAGCGCGATGTGGCTCGACTCGTAAGCCAGTGGAAAGAAATTGAAGCACTCGCCAAGAAAACAACTGCACCAGCGCTCGTGTACCGCGAACCCGAAGCGGCAGTGCGAATCATCCGAGAGGAGTTCACCAAGGACTTCCGCGGAATCATCATCGACAACCGCAAACTCTACGACGAGGTCAGGGCTTACGTATCCAGCATCACGCCGGCGTTGGCAGAACGAGTCGAATATTACAACCCGAAAGCCGAGAAGCTGCCGCTCTTTGAGCGCCATCACGTACACGAGCAATTGCGAAAGGCTCTTGACCGCAAAGTTTGGCTGCCATCTGGTGGTTCGTTGATCATTGAGGCCACCGAGGCGCTCAGCGTGATCGATGTCAACACAGGCAAGAATGTGGGCAGATCAAGCCTCGAAGAAACAGTCTTCCGCAACAACTTGGAAGCCGCCGAGGAGGCCGCCAATCAACTGCGCCTGCGCGACATCGGCGGGATCATCGTGATCGATTTTGTTGACATGGAGATAGCCAAGAACCGAGCAGAGGTGATGAAAGTCTTCCGGGCTGCGTTGGCTCGCGACAAGACCCGCACGCAGGTATTCGATATCTCGGGTCTTGGTCTGGTCGAGATGACCCGGAAGCGGATCGGCGAGGGTCTGCTGGAGTCTGTTTCTGATCTTTGCGGGACCTGTGACGGCGATGGACATGTCCTGATTGATGGTCTGATCGGTTGATGAGTCCGTTAGAATCCTCCGCCTATGTACGCAGTAGTGAAGACCGGCGGTAAGCAGTACCGCGTCGAGCAGGGCCAGACCCTTTCGGTGGAACGATTGGGCGATCCCGGTTCCGATGTAGAGCTCGCCCCAGTGATGCTCGTCGACGGCGACACTGTTCTCGCGACGCCCGGTCAGCTAGAAAACGCGTCGGTGACCGCTCGGGTTATTGAGGAACACAAAGGTCCCAAGATCAACGGGTTCCTCTACAAGAACAAGTCAAACAACCACAAGCGGTGGGGGCATCGTCAGACGTTGGCTCTCATCGAAATCACCGCGATATCGAAGGGTTGATGTTCAATGTCCAAGACCAAAGGTGGCGGCTCGACCCGTAACGGCCGCGATTCCAACGCCCAGCGCCTCGGTGTAAAAGTCTACGATGGTGGCCAGGTTCTGGCTGGAGCGATCATCGTCCGTCAGCGCGGCACAAAGTTTCACCCCGGCAACAACGTCATGAGGGGTGGGGACGACACTCTTTTCGCCACCTCCGACGGCATGGTCAAGTTCGGCCGACGCCGCGGTCGCAAACTTGTCGATGTGATTCCCGCCTAGAGGCCGAGCGCATCCCGCACGCCGGCAGTGTCTAGGCCGGCAGTGTCTAGGCCGGCAGTGTCTAGGCTGGCAGAGTGTCTAACTTCATCGACGAATGCAACCTGCATGTAAAGGCCGGTGATGGTGGCGCGGGCTGCGTTGCCTTCAGACGTGAAGCCCATGTAGCCAAGGGTGGACCTGACGGTGGCGACGGCGGTGATGGCGGATCGATCTGGTTGGTCGCGGACCGTAACGTAGCTTCGTTGTTGGCTTTTCGCGATTACCCCCATCGCAAGGGACCCAACGGCAGCCATGGCGGAGGATCCAAGCGTCACGGGGCCCGAGGCTCAGACCTTGACGTAGCAGTGCCGATGGGCACAGTGGTGCTGGACCACGAAACCCGTAAACCGCTCGCCGATCTAGTCGACAACGGTGACCGTTGGCTGGCAGCGCAGGCTGGCGAGGGTGGCCGGGGAAATGCCCGTTTCTTGTCGAACCAAAGGCGAGCACCTGCTTTCGCTGAGCAGGGTGAGCATGGAGAACAGCGCTGGCTACGACTCGAACTCAAGCTGCTCGCCGATGTTGCGATCATTGGATTTCCAAATGTCGGCAAGTCGACGCTGATCAGTCGCATCTCAGCGGCCAAACCCAAGATCGCCGACTATCCGTTCACCACTCTTGAACCGAATCTTGGAGTTGTCCGCACAGATGACGGCTTCGAGATGGTCGTGGCCGATATCCCCGGCTTGATTGAAGGAGCAAGCGAAGGCAAGGGATTGGGGCATCAATTCCTGCGCCATGTCGAACGGGCGCAGGTGTTGCTGGTGCTGTGTGACTTGGCACCGTGGGATGGAGTTGCGCCTGACCAACAACTGCAGGTTTTGCTCAACGAGTTGGGTTCTTACCAACCAGAACTGCTGGATCGTCCGCGTCTGGTGGTCGGAAGCCGCGCTGATATGGCCCCCGGACACGGCTATGACGGACCCGCTGTCTCCTCGGTTACTGGTGCGGGGATCTCGGAATTAATAGGTGCACTTGTTGGTCTGGTTGCCCAGAGCAGGGCCACAGAACCAGAAGCGATTAGAACCACGATTCATCGGCCTGTCTCGGCTGAGATCCAACTCCGGCGTCATGATGACGGATCCTGGGAAGTGATGGGTCGTGCTGCTCGACGCGCGGTTGCTCTCAGTGACTTGACCGACGAACAGGCGTTGGTCTACGCAACCGGACGGCTACAGCAGCTTGGGGTCAACACTGCGTTGGCGCGAGCAGGATTACAAAGCGGTGACGAGGTACGCATCGGCGACTTCAGCTTTGAGTACGAAGAGGATTTATGAGTGCCAACAAAACCGTTGTGGTGAAGATCGGAACGTCGTCTATCACCGATAGTGAAGGAGTCGTGCAGCGATCTCGTATCGCCAAGTTGTGCGCCGAAGTAGCTGATTTGCGCGCAGCCGGCTATGGGGTCGTGGTGGTGACCTCGGGCGCCATTGCTGCAGGTCTGCCGGAGCTGGGATTGGGAGGAGGTAAGCGACCTAGAGACATCAGGACGCTGCAAGCCGTAGCGACGGTCGGACAGAGTGCGCTGATGGCGGTGTACCGCGAAGAGTTCGCCTCGCACGGTCTAATCGCCGGCCAGGTTCTATTGATCCCTCTCGATTTCATCGTGCGTTCTCAGTACCTACACGCCCGGCAGACTCTGGAGCGGCTGCTTGAACTTGGCGTTATCCCGGTCGTGAACGAAAACGATGCCATCGCAGACGATGAGATCCGTTTCGGCGACAACGACCGGATCGCCGCTCTGGTTGCCAATTTGGTTGATGCCGCCCGTTTGGTGCTGTTGACAGACACCCCTGGTGTGTTGACAGCGGATCCCCGCACCGATGCTGATGCGTCACTGATCGAGGAAATCGTTCAAATCGACCATCAGACCGAGGCGCTTGTGGGTGGCGCCGGCTCAGCGCGAGGAAGTGGCGGCATGGCTTCGAAACTCAACGCGGCGAAAATCGCTGCTTGGTCAGGTGTCTCATCGGTGATTGCGGACGCTCATCGCGATCACGTGTTGCGTGACTCGGTAGAGGGTGTGGCCGGTAGCGGCACAATGGTTCACGCCCGCAAGAGCCGCCTCCCAGCGAGAAAGCTGTGGATCGCGTTCGCTGTCGGTGCGCAGGGGACCATCACAGTCGACGGTGGCGCTCGCAAGGCACTCGAACGAGGCAAGTCGCTTCTGTCGGCTGGTGTCCGCCAAGTCGACGGTTCGTTTGCTGCTGGTTCACCAGTTGAGGTAGTTGACGACAACGCGGTCGTCTTTGCCAAAGGTTTGACTCGTCACGGCTCTGATGATCTGCGCGCGGTCGCGGGGCGCCGAAGTGACGATCTTGGTGGAGGCGCGTTACATCTGGTCATTCACGCCGATGACCTTGTGACTGTGCCTGCCTAAGGACTGTCAGGGTTGCTGGAGGACTCGGGAATCGCTTCGGGTGCGCCGGGCGCTTCGATTCCGAGGTTGGCGCGGATCGCGTTGAGCCGTGACTGTGCTTCAACCTTGCGAGCCGCTTTCTCAACTTCATACACCTGAGCTTCAAGGTTGCCTTCGGTGAGTTCAGCGGTGGCCTTGGCCTTGGCGTAGCGAGCCTCGATCTTGTCGCGTACTTGGTCGAAGGTTGGAACATCCTCGCCGACCGCTTCTGACAATGTGCGCATCGCCGAGTTGACGGTCTCCTGCATCTTGGCCTGGTCGAGTTGGCTCAACAATGCCTGGCGTTGCCCGAGTTTCTTTTGCAGCAGGCCGGCGTTCTGCTCTACCGCAGCTTTGGCTTGATCAGCCGCGTCGGATGCTTGAAAGTACAGGCTCTTCAAGCTCTCGATCTCTTCCTCAAGAGTGAGGAGCCGGTTGGCGAACTGTTCAGCGGCGTCGGTATAGCGCTCAACGCGGTCAGGATCCCCGGCTCGGGTGGCGTCGTCGGCCATCTTCACGGCCTGGCGGGCGTTGCCGTTGATGCGCTCGAGTTCTTCGAGCGAACGATTGAGTCGAAGTTCCGTTTGCTTCTGGTTGGCGATGACGTTGGCCGCTTGGCCACGAAGCCGATTGTGTTGGTCTTTGGCCTCGCTGATGGCCTGCTCCAATTGGACTTTCGGGTCGGCGGACTCCTCAAACTCACTGTCTCGTTTCGCGATGAAGTAACTCCAACGCTTCTTCAGATAGTCCAGCATGGCTTAATCGTAGTGTCTCGGGGTGCCCGTAGTCAGTCAGAGCGCGAGAAGACCTTGCGAAGGGGATCCAGAAGGAGACGGGTTTCTTGCACGCCTATGCGAGAGCCGATCGCCACGTAGCTGACCACAGCGACTCCGATTACCACAGGTGCGGCGACTAGCAACGGAAGATCTGCGAGCAACAGTCTGACTGCAGCAGTCAGCACAAAGGAGAGCGCAGCGGCCACCGCGGGCTTGTAGAGCGACCGGGTTGGACTGGCCAGATGGGGTAGGTGGCGGCGGCAAAGAGCCGACAAGGCCATGAGTTCGACCCAAGCACCTAGCGCAGAACCGGCGGCCAGACCAACTGCTCCCAAGCGCACTGGGCCTTCGATAGCGCGAAGGCCCGCTGGCAGTGGCGAAGAAGAGATCCAGGTCCCGTTGGTTATCAGACCGTCAGGCCCGACGATCACTCGGTCCAGCGAGAACATTATTGCCAGCGCAACCGTGGCCGAAACGAGCACTCGAAAGCCGGCAATACGCGCTGGTCCACGGGTGTCGCCAACGGCATAGCAGGTATTTTGGAGTAGGCGACTAGCGCCGATGGCGGGCAGTCCGACAGCGTAAGCAGCCAGCACAAACCACACCAGAACGGCATCGCTACTATCGAACTTGCCGCCCTCGAACACGACCCGGACAATCAGATCGCCTGCCGCGATCGACACGAACGAGGCGAGCAGCATCCAAAAGGCAATCTGTTTCAGGCCTCGCTGGGTGCGCTGGGCCAGACTCTGAGGATCGGTCACAAGTCGTGACAATTCGGGGAGTTCCGCCGCTGCCACGCTCATGGCGAAAAGGCTCACCGGCAGCGTGTAGAGGATTTGCGCCTTGATCAACGCGGCGATTGCGCCGGTTGCCAACAGGGTGGCGAGCATTAGATCCAGATAGGCCGAGATCTGCACGACACCGCGTCCAAGCACCGCAGGCACGAAACGTCGCCGAATTTCAAGCACTGACGGATCTTGTGTGGTGGGCCGAAACCTCATTCCTTGGGCCAAACGCAACACTGTCGGCAACTGGATCAGCAGTTGCAGCAGGCCACCGATCGTGACCGCGAGGGCCAGGCCCCGCGCGGCGTCAACAAGATCCCAGTCCCGGGCCCACATCAAGTACAGAGCAACGATCTGGCAGGCGTTCCAGACAACCGGCGCGGCATAGGGCAAAAAGAAGCGCCGATGGCTGTTCAGTACACCCAGGCACCACGCTGACATGACCAGAAAGCCCATGCCCAGGGCCATGATCTGCACCAGATCAACGACGATCTCGAACTTCTCGCCGCTGAGACCGAATGCCAACACTGCTGTGATCGGTCGAGCAGCTAGAACAAAGATTCCCACGCAGATACCAGTGATTGCCAAGAGCAGGGCGCCGACCGCTCCTGCCACACGGCTCGACTCTTTGGGGTCCTCGTCGTCGAGGAGTTTGCTGTAGACGGGCACGAACGATGCGGAGAGCACGCCTTCGCCAAGCAGATTCTGCAGCAGGTTGGGGATCTGCGAAGCGAGAGCGAAAGCATCAGCGGCGAGTCCGAGGCCGAACACCCGGCTCGCTACGAGTTCGCGCAGCAGCCCCGACGCCCGCGATACGCCGATCCCCAGAGCGACTATTGCAGATCCGTTTCGTTTCGGTGCCGACACTCCAGTTGGTCCCTTTCACCGATTGAACTGCTTTGACTCCTGTCAAGACTACTGCGCTGGCCCGGTACGCTGAGACTGTGATCGGTCAAACCACTCCCATCCCGGTACTCGCGGCGCGCGCCAAAACCGCATCACGCGCTGTGGCCGTCGCTAGCACTGAAGAAAAAGACGCGGCGTTGCTTGCGGCTGCAGATCTGCTCGTTGCAAACGCCGAAACAGTATTGGAAGCCAACGCTGTTGATGTGGCACGAGCCACCGCCGAAGGTATGGCTACCCCTCTGGTTGACCGGCTACGGTTAGATCAGTCCCGGATCGAGGCTATGGCCGCCGGGCTTCGTAAGGTCGCGGCCCTCGATGATCCCGTCGCTCGGATCAGCGGTGGGTGGGTGCGGCCCAACGGCCTTCGTATTGAACGGGTGCATGTGCCGTTAGGGGTTGTGGCAATCATCTACGAGAGTCGCCCCAATGTCACCAGCGACGCCTTCGGTCTTTGCCTCAAGTCTGGGAACGCGGCTTTCCTGCGGGGCTCTTCGTCAGCGATCAATTCCAATTTGGCGATCTCGGTTGTGCTACGTGAAGCGCTGGAAAAAGTGGGACTTCCGGCTGATGCATTGGTGGTTGTTGACGATACGCGTCGTGAAGCAGCTGTCGAGTTCATGCAGCAGAACGACTACATCGACTGTCTCATTCCCCGTGGGGGTCCTTCTCTGATCCAGTCGATTCTCGACAACGCAACAGTTCCCTATGTCATTGATGGGGCTGGCAACTGCCATGTCTATGTCGACGCGGCGGCCGATCTCAACATGGCCCTGGAGATCGTCTTCAACGCCAAGACCCAGCGAACCGGGGTTTGCAACGCCGCGGAATCGCTCGTGGTTCACCGCGACGTTGCCGCAGAGTTCCTGCCTCGGATGGTGGTGGCCCTTGAAGGTGTTGAGTTGGTGGGTGACGAGGCGTCCCGCCGGATCTCCCCAACAATTGCTGCTGCGGAGCCAACAGACTTCGCCACAGAGTTCCTCGACATGAAGATGAGTGTCAAGGTAGTAAACGACCTCGACGAGGCAATCACCCATATCTCAGAAACTTCGACCGGACACAGCGAAGCGATTGTTACCAACGATGTCCGCGCCGCGGATCGATTCACTCGTGAGGTTGACGCCGCGGCGGTGTTGGTCAACGCATCGACCCGCTTCGTTGATGGTGAAGAGTTCGGCTTTGGCGCCGAGATCGGTATTTCAACCCAGAAGCTCCATGCCCGCGGCCCAATGGGGCTCGAGCAGCTGACGACCTGCAAGTTTGTCGTGCGTGGCGACGGCCATGTACGCCCTTGACCCGAGCGGGTGCCCGTGGCCCGAGCGGCCCGGTGAGCGCAGCGAACTAGAGCGGGTGACCCGTGGCCCGAGCGGCCCGGTGAGCGCAGCGAACTAGAGCGGGTGGGTAGCGAATCGGGTACTGCTGTTAACGGCCGCTAACCTTAAACCTCTATGTCATTTCGTTTCGAAGATGCCGCGTCTCTGAGAGACGACCTGCGGCGGGTCGACTATCTGTCTGACGAGGGCATCGCCGGTGTTGTCTACCTCGCAGATCGGCTGCAGAAACCGGTTCTGGTGGAGGGACCCGCAGGCACCGGCAAGACGCAATTGGCAAAGAGTGTTTCGGAGGTTCTCGGAACTCGGTTGATCCGTCTGCAGTGTTACGAAGGGCTTGACGAAGCCAAGGCGCTGTATGAGTGGAACTACAAGAAGCAGCTTCTGAGGATTCAGAGCGACCGTGGCGAAGAGCACGACTGGGCGGGTCTCTCAGACGACATATTCTCCGACGAGTTCTTGCTGACACGCCCCTTGCTCGAGGCGATAAGCGCGCCCGACCCGGTGGTCTTGCTCATCGATGAGGTCGACCGTCTCGAGGTCGAGACTGAGGCTCTGTTGCTCGAGATTCTGTCTGACTACCAGGTTTCGATTCCTGAACTCGGAACTATCGAAGCCAAACAAATCCCGCTGGTGTTTCTCACCTCCAACAACACCCGCGAGCTTTCCGAGGCACTCAAACGACGTTGTCTCTACCTTCACGTTGATTATCCAGACCTTGAACGGGAAAAGGAGATCGTGCTCACCAAAGTTCCCGGGATCACAGAGAATCTGGCCGATCAGGTTGCCCGAGTAGTGCGTTCGATTCGCCAGATCGAACTGAAGAAGGCGCCGTCGGTGTCAGAGACGATCGACTGGGCCAGGACTCTGGTGTTGCTAGGTGTCGAGAAGATTGAGGAGCAGACCGCAAGCGACACGCTCAACATTCTTCTCAAGTATCAAAGCGACATAAAAAAGGCGGCGAAGGAATTAGTGACCGCCGACGGTGTGAGCGTCTGATTTTGCGATGACCGTCACCAGCACCTCTGAAGGAAACGGACGCAGCGCTGAGGAGGTTCCTTTGGAGTTGGGTGACGCCATCTTGGAACTGCTCAACGGATTCATCATCGAGTTGCGCGCTGCGGGACTACCGGTCAGCCTCACCGAGAATCTCGACGCGCTGGAAGCAGTGAAGCACGTTCCCATCGGTGACCGCGAGTCCTTCAAATACGCCCTGGGCGCCACGTTGGTGAAGCACTACAACCACTGGAAAGCCTTTGAGACCGTTTTCGAGGTGTACTTCTCGTTACGTGGCAAGGAATACGCCATTGGTGAAGACGGCGAACTTCTCGACCCCGAAGACGGCGAGTTCGATGACTCCCAAGCTGGAGATCAACAAGGTGCGGGTGGCGCAGGAGAGAACCTGAGCCCCGAAGAACTTGCTGAGATGCTGTTCCAGTCGCTGATGCGTGGTGACGCGCAGATGATGAAAGGCGTTGCACGCCAGGCAGTGCGCCGCTTTGCCGGGATGGAGCCGGGTAGGCCAGTCGGGGGCACGTACTACCTCTATCGAACGCTTCGCAACCTCGACCTCGATGGCGTGTTGGAGCGACTTCTGAAACAGGCGCAGGAAACGCAGGGCGAAGCATCGGAGTTGGACCAGCGTCTCTGGCGCGACGAATATCAGCACCGAATCGACCAACTCCAAAAGGAGATCGAAGCGGAGATTCGGAGGCGGCTGGTGGCCGATCGTGGCGTCGAAGCGATGGCCAAGACCCTCCGCAAACCGCTTCCCGAAGACGTTGACTTCATGCACGCTTCGCGCGAAGAAATGGCGAACCTGCGCAAAGCCATCTACCCGTTGACGCGCAAGCTCGCAGCTCGACTACAGCGCAAGCGCCGTCACGGGCGTAGAGGACCACTCGATTTTCGTCGCACTGTTCGGGCTTCGCTGAGCTACGGCGGAGTTCCCGTCGAACCGAAATTCCGCAACCCGAATCCACACAAGCCCGAGATCTTTGTCGTCGCCGACATTTCTGGTTCGGTGGCTGCCTTCGCCCGCTTCACTCTGCACCTCGTCTACGCCATCTCTGGCCAGTTCTCCAAGGTTCGCTCGTTTGTGTTCATCGATGGGCTCGATGAGGTGACCTCATACTTTGAGGGAGTTGAGGACATCAACGAAGCGGTTCACCGGGTCAACACCGAAGCCGATGTGGTCTGGGTCGATGGGCATTCTGATTACGGGCACGCACTAGGTGTGTTTTGGCAGAAATATGGCAAAGACATTGGGCCTCGCACATCGATCATGATTCTCGGTGATGCGCGCAACAATTACCACGCTGCGGAAAGCTGGATCGTCAAAGAGATGCAGGACAAGGCCCGCCATGTCTATTGGTTGAATCCAGAGCCGAGGAGCTACTGGGATACTGGTGACTCAATCGTCGGCGAATACGCCCAGCATTGTGATGGCTCCTTCGAGGTTCGAAACCTCCGGCAACTCGAAGGATTCGTAGAAAACCTCGTTTAGTGCCTGAGCGTCGGCGTCACGTTGGAACGCAGAAGTTCAGCCACTCGAAACGCTAGGTCAACAGATTGGCGGGCGTTCAGCCGAGGGTCGCACATCGTTTCGTAGGCACGGTCCAGATCCCCATCAACGAGATCATCAGATCCTCCCAGACATTCGGTCACCGGGTCGCCGGTCAACTCGACGTGGACTCCGCCGGGGTGGGTGCCTTCGGATTCGTGAGCACCAAAAAAGCTGACAATTTCGCTGAGCACATCGTCGAAATGGCGGGTCTTGCGCCCGCCGTCAGAGGTGTAGGTGTTGCCGTGCATGGGGTCACACGCCCATACGACCGGGTGGCCCGCTTCACGCACGGTTGCGAGCAACGCGGGGAGAGCATCGGCGATCTTGTCGGCGCCCATGCGGTTGATGAGGGTGAGTCGCCCCGGTACACGATCGGGATTGAGAGCTTCGCAGAGTCCTAGTACTTCGTCGGGTGTGGCTGTGGGTCCGATCTTGCATCCCAGCGGATTGCCGACGCCGCGCAGGAACTCCACGTGGGCGCCGTCTAGTTCGCGGGTGCGCTCACCAACCCAGAGCATGTGCGCAGAGCAGTCGTACCAGTCGCCCGTCAGGGAGTCGCGTCGGGTTAACGCCTCTTCGTAGTTGAGAAGCAGGGCTTCGTGGCTGGTGAAGAGATCAACCTCGTGAAGGGCAGGAACGGTCGTGGAGTCAAGCCCGCAAGCCGCCATGAAGCGCAGCGCGCGATCGATTTCATCGGCCATCTGGGCGTAGCGCTCACCCGCTGGCGAGGAAGCAACGAAGTCTCGATTCCAACTGGACACCTGTTGCAGGTCTGCGTAGCCGCCGCGTGTGAATGCGCGCAAGAGGTTCAGGGTGGAAGCGGCTCGGTTGTAGGCCGTGAGGAGACGTTGCGGGTCTGGACGGCGTTCGTCGACGGTGAATCCGACATCGTTGACAATCTGGCCGAGGAACGATGGCAGTTCGGTTTCGCCCTGCGTTTCGGTTGGGTTGGAGCGAGGTTTAGCGAACTGCCCGGCGATGCGACCGACTTTCACGAGGGGAGTGCCACCCGAGTAAGTAAGCACGATTGCCATTTGGAGAATGACGCGAAGCTTGTCTCGGATCGAGTCCGTTGAGCTGTCGAATGACTCGGCGCAATCGCCGGCTTGGAGCAAAAAAGCGTTGCCCTCAGCAACCCTTCCAAGCAGGCTCGTAAGGTGGCGGGCTTCGCCCGCGAAAACGAGCGGCGGTTGGTCTGCCAGGATCTTTTGCACTTGTTCGAGTTCAGCGTCGTCAGGCCAACAGGGTTGATGCTTGGCGGGGAAGTTCCGCCAACTACCGGGGTTCCAGGTGTTGTTCACTTGACAAGTCTGCTGTGGATGACCCGATGGTTCAAACTAATTTCGCGACAACGCCAAATAAATATCTGGCCAAAACAAACCGGGACCCCCGCCGATCGGCGAGAGTCCCAGTGGGTTGTTGGGTTGTTCAGACAGGATACTACGCCACGCCCACCGCGTCTACACTATTCGCGGCGTGTTCGCGAACGGAGTTGAGGGCACGCTTGACAAGTCGGCGGGCTGCTTCGGCGGTGACGCCGAGGTCTTCGCCAACCTCGCGATAGGAGCGTTTGCGTCCATCGCCGAGACCGAAGCGCTGCTCAACGGCGTACTTTGCACGCTCATCGAGAATGTCGAGCAGGCCGGTGACCATCTCTTCCTCGGCTTTCGCCATGACCTCGACCTCGGGGCCGGGATTCGAGTCGGGAAGAAGATCGACGAGTTCGTTGGAGTCATCGTCGCCAATGGTGCGATCGAGGCTGGTGGGAGTGGTCAGCCGATGTAGACGGGCATGCTCGTCATCAAGTTCGTCGCCGTCGCCGGAAACCGCACGCAGCGCGGCACGCAAGCTGGCGGAGCGGTCACCAGGCAGACGAACCAGGCTGGCCTTCTGGTCAAGTGCACGGCCGATCGCCTGACGGATCCAGAAGGTGGCGTAAGTCGAGAACTTGAACCCTTTGCGCCAGTCGAACTTGTCGACCGCGTGCTCTAGTCCGAGGTTGCCTTCTTGGATCAGGTCGAGCAACTCCATGCCGGGAGGCAGCGGATAGCGGCGAGCGACGCTCACAACGAGGCGAAGGTTTGCTCGGATGAAGCGATCTTTTGCAGCCGCAGCTTTGCGAATGGCCCGGTCAAGTTCTACGCCTACTTCGCCGTTGTCCTTACGGGCTTGTGCTTCGGTGCCTTTTTCTATGATCTGGGAGAGTTGGCGCTCTTCTTGCGCGTTCAGCAGACCGACTGCGCCGATTTCGTTTAGATATTGTCCTACAGAATCACTCATGAAACTCATTCGATGGGATCGGCGCACGCGCTTTTCCCGGTTGTGCAGGCCAAAGGCCTGGGGATTGTATTGGGGGCGGGCTGAGGTACCGTTTGCTCGCGATTACTGTTGAAATCCGCGCCGCGTTCCGGCCTAGCCGTACGCTATTAGACACCATTCAGGCCGAGATGTCACGAAGTACCGGTATGACTTCTGTCACGTCTACTGTAGCGCGTAGATTCGTGACCCGACTACTGTCCGCGGGCGCGCAACCCTAGACTCTGGGGCGTGGAGCAAGCGACACCGCAGCGAATCGGCGTTTTTGGCGGAACGTTCGACCCGCTTCACTTCGGTCACTTGGCGATTGCATTCGAAGTTCGGCATCAACTGAAGCTTGACCGCATGTTGCTGGTGGTGGCCAACGATCCGTGGCAAAAAACGGTCTTCAACACGGTTACGCCCGCAAGATTTCGTTTCGAGATGGTCGCGGCTGCCGTTTCAGCTGCAAACGAGTCGATGGGCGAGGCTGCCTTGGAGGCAAGTGATCACGAGATACGACGTGGTGGTGAAACCTACACCGCTGACACGCTCGCCACCCTGGCCTCCGAAACAAACGGTGCTCAACTGTTTGTTGTCGTGGGTTCGGATATCGCTGCGAGTCTCGACACCTGGAAGCGGGCCGACGAGGTCTGTGAATTAGCAACAACGGTTGTGGCAGAACGCGGTGGGAACACCGGTGGCCGTCCCCCAAAAGGATGGGAGCATGTGGTGGTCACGGTGCCTGCCTTGGAGATTTCCTCCACCGACGTTCGTAACCGCTTCAGGAACGGTCGGCCGGTAGAAGCACTAGTTCCGCCCCGGGTGGTCGAATACGTGAGGTCACATGAACTCTATGGGAGTGCTCGGTGAGTTCTGCTACTCAGACAGCGGACCGGGAACCGCAACTCCGCGGTCTGGATGACAACCACAGAAATGAGATCCCCGCAGTTCGCAGCGGGCGCAAGCGGCCAGCACCGAGTCCTCATCCTTTCTGGGGTCTGGTCTTTCCGTTCCTAGTGGTTGCTGCCGCGGCACTGGTGTTCGCGGTATGGCGAGACGGAACCAAACTGGTCCTCGACTCCAATGATGGTGAGCGGATCGAGACCATCACTGACCCGGCAGCGCCGGGATATCGAGCGTTCGTCGATCCCACTCCGACCATGCTGATCGCCCATCTCACCGATGCCGGTGAACTAGTCGGAATAACAGTTCTGGCTCAAACAGCGTTGGATCAGGGCGGCACCGCGGTGTTGATCAGCGCTGAGTTGCTTCTTGAACTCAGCGACGATCCAGCCGACGCCGTCTTTGTGCGTGAACTCTATGCAACCGAAGGGTTGGACGCACTGAGTCGGGGAGTGGGGGATCTCTTTGGTTTTGGTTTCCGAGAAACGCTGGAGATGACAACCTCAGAACTGAGCGGCTGGTTGCGCCTCGTCGAACCGCTACCGGTGGTACTGAATGACGACCTCGTTTCTGTCGACGCGTCCGGACTTGCGGAGATCCGGTATCAAGCGGGTGTAAATCAGTTGACCGGAGCAGATGCCGCCAATGTCTACGGGTGGCTCAACGATGGAGAATTCGATTCGAACCGCACGCAACGACAAGTCGAACTGTGGGAGTCGTGGCTTTCAGAGGTTGGTCGTGCTGATGATCTGCTAACGGCCACATTGCCATTTGAGGACGGGCTATCGGGTTATCTCCGCTCATTGGGTGCCGGAACTCGACGTTTAGAGGTGTTGCCTTTGATTGCAGTGTCGTTCGAAGGCGATAATCCTCCCTTCTATGCTCAGACCGATCAGCAGAAGCAGCAACTCGACAGCCTTGTTCGCGAGATGGTGCCACTTCCGATTGGTTCGCATTTGGGGGCTCGTCCGACTGTGAGTTTGCTTGATGGCACCGGTGCGGCTGTTCCGAGCGATGAGATGCTTCAGGTTCTTATTGATGCAGGCGCTGAAGTCACCGTCATCGGCAACACCCAAGCCTTTGGGGTAGCCGAGACGACAGTGGCCTATCACATCGCTGATCGCCGGCAAGCGGCGATTGTTCTGGCTGATGCGATAGGAGCTTCCGCGAGATTTGTTGAGGACTCCGACCAGCCAGTTGACCTCACCGTTACCGTCGGTTTGGACCGGGTCGGCTCGTGAGCGAAGGCAGCGAAGATCATCTCAAGTGGGTGCGGCAAGCCGCGGTGGCCGCGGATGACAAGAAAGCGATCGACACTCTGATCATCGATGTAGGAGATGTGCTTGCGGTTACAGACCATTTTGTGATCACCAGCGCCGCCAACTCTCGGCAGGTCAATGCTGTTATCGATGCGATCGAGGAGGAGATCCGATCTGCGGGTGGACCCTCTCCAGTACGTGTCGAAGGCAAAGAAGAGCGGGAGTGGGTGCTGTTGGACTACGGCGCGTTCGTCGTGCATGTGTTCCGCTCGGACCAACGCGACTTCTACCAACTCGAACGTCTCTGGGGTGACCGTCCCCGCCTCGATTGGACCCCCGCGTCCCCACCCAACCCTGGGTGAGCCCCAGGCGTGGCAGTGTCGTCGTCGGGCTTCAAGACAGATCTCGCGGTTGCGGCCAACATCATCTCAACCGTCCCGTCGCCCTCTGGGTCATTTTTGGGTTCGGACCACTGTGCGCCGTTGCGTTCGGCCATCTCGACCATCGCAAGAAACGCCACCCTCGTATTCCGTCTGGGAAAGATGGTTCCGCGCCAACCGGTATCTCAATACTCCGATCTTTTGGATAAGCCCGGGGTGAAACTCGACTCTTCCGAATGTGGCTGCGGGCGCGTGGACCGCAGAATCCGCCGTGTTGATTCGGCTCGTTCGAAGAAACATCTCGGACTCGATACGCAAGACCCTTGCCGCAATCATGACGACGTCATCAAACCCGAGATACTTCATGTGCCCTAGCAATCGCTGCAAGATCGACAATCACGTACGGCTTGCTGTTCGGGTTCGCTCAGGTGGTCGCCGCGCAATTTACAACCGGTTCCTGTTGGAATCGGAGCTGACACACCGTGAGCGCCGATATGGCATTGGGGGTGCCAGCCGAAGTTAGGACGCCGACCTCCTGTAACCTTCGTTCAGTATTCAGCTGAAGATCGAAGCGTCCAGCATTGCCGAGCGCCTCGGCACCTATCGCTCGGATGCTGTGAGCGAATTCAACTAAGCCTGGATCCACCGACGCGGTGAGGCTTGTGGGGTTGGCGCGTCCACCAGAAAGGCCTCCTGATCTGCGACGATTGTGATGTCAATATGCACGTTCGTCTCAAAAACAGGAGGCACTTTTTGTGTCTGTATCTTCGCGCAGTTTGGACCGGTTCGCAACGACCTTCGATCATGAGGGCCTGGTCGCCAACGCGGGCCTGATCCTGGCGGCCACGCTGATGGACCGGCTAGGCCTGCTGGGGCTGATCGAGCGGTGGGTGCGCACCGGCTCGGCGAACCCGGGCCGAAAGATTCTCACGCTGGTCGCGGCGATGCTCGCTGGCGCCACTCACATCGATCATGTCGAGATGCTGCGCGCGGGCGGCACCGGTCGGGTGCTGGGGTTCACCCCGATGGCGCCCTCCACGGTGGGGTCGTTCTTGCGGACCTTCACGTTCGGCCACGCCCGCCAGCTCGAAGCGGTGCCGGCGCGCACGCTGGCGCGTGCCTGGGGACTAGGCGCAGGCCCCGGCGACAAGCCGCTGACGGTCGATCTGGACTCCACGATCTGCGAGGTCCACGGCAAGCACAAGGGCGGCGCCGCGTACGGCTACACCAAGGTGCTGGGCTATCACCCGCTGCTGGCCGCACGCGCCGACACCCGCGAAGTGCTCGCCGCCCGCATGCGCAAAGGCTCCGCGGGCTCGGCGCGAGGAGTGGTGCGATTCGTCGACGAGCTCGTCGCCAACCTGCGACGCGCCGGGGCCACCGGGCCGACCACGGTACGCGCCGACTCGGGGTTCTGGTCCCACAAGCTGATCGACCGCCTCGACGCCCACGACGTCAAGTGGTCGATCACCGTCGCGCTCGGATCCGCTGTGCGCGCAGCGATCCAAGCGATCGGCGACAACGCCTGGGCCGACATCGCCTACACCCAAGGCGGCCGCGCCCAAGTCGCCGAGACCCAATACGTCACCGGCCGCGGCAAACACGAGCGCACCGTTCGCCTCGTGGTGCGCCGCACCCGACTCGCCCAGGGCACCCAACAACAGATGTGGCCCGACTGGCGACACCACGCGTTCATCACCAACACCGACCACGACACCGCCGCCGCTGATGAGTTCCACCGCGCCCACGCCGTCGTCGAGCTCGCCATCCGCGACCTCAAAGAAGGCTCCGGGCTCGACCACGTCCCCTCAGGCCACTACGGCGCCAACTGCGCATGGCTCGCCTGCGCAGTGCTCGCCCACAACATCGGCCACTGGACCGCGCTCCTCGCCGGCGCGCCGCCCGCCACCAACCACTCCCGACGCACCCGACTCGTCGCCCTCGCCGCCGTGCTGGTGAACCGCTCAGGCACACCCACCCTGCGATACCCCGCCCGCTGGCCCTGGGCAACACAATTCCACACCACACTCAAAGCCCTGCGAGCCCTTCCCGGACCCTCCGGCTAAACGACACCACCCGGAACTGACACCCCCACACAAACCCAGCGTCAACAACCCAAACCACACCCCACACCTAGCCCAACACGCCCAAACTGATTCACCCTGGGTTTTGCGCAGGGTGTGTGTTTTGGTTTTCTGTTGTGTTGTGGTCGGTGTTTCGGGCAGTGTAAGCCGTTTCGAAGTCATCGGGTGAAGTGTCGCCGAGGTAGCTGTGAATGCGTTGGGTGTTCCACCAGTACACCCATCCCAAGGTGGCGAGTTCGACATCGTCGACTGTGCGCCATGGCCCTTGGCCGGGACCGCGGATCAACTCGGTCTTGAACAGCGCGTTAACCGCCTCAGCGAGGGCATTATCGTATGAGTCCGCGACGGTGCCTATCGAAGGCACCGCGCCGAGTTCATCGAGTCGCTCGCCGTAGCGGATGCTGGTGAACTGGCTGCCGGCGTCGGCGTGCGTTATGAGACCTTCGAGGCGTGCGCCTCGGCTCCAGCGGGCCATTTCCAACGCGTCGAGGACCGTCTGGGTGCGCATGTGAGAGGCGACCCGCCAGCCCACGATGCGGCGGCTGAACGCGTCGGTGATGAAACACACATAAGCGACGCCGGACCAGGTGGCGACGTGGGTCAGATCGGTGACCCACAGCCGGTTCGGCCGTTCGGCGGTGAAGGCCCGCTCGACAAGATCGGGGGGCCGTGCCGCTTTGGGATCGGGCCGGGTGGTGCGCACCGTCTTTGTCCGCTTGACGCCTCGGATCCCGAGCTGGCGCATCAGGCGGGCCACCTGGTCGCGGCCGATGTCGTGCCCGGCGCGTCTGGCGGCGACCCACAGCTTACGCGACCCGTACACCGAGTAGTTGGCCTGCCACAGCACCAACAGCAACGGCATCAGCTTGGCGTCGCGTAACGCACGCGCCGACGGCGGGCGACGTTTCGCGGACCAATACGTGGACGGAGCCACCTGCAACGCAGCGCAGACGGGCTCGACTCCGAACTCGGCACGGTTCACATCAACGAACTTGACGATCATCGCTGTCGGCGGTCGAGCTCCGCCCCGAAAAAAGTCGCCGCCCGCTGGAGGATCTCGTTCGCTCGGCGCAGCTCACGGTTCTCTTGGCGCAACCGCTTGAGCTCCTCGCTCCCAGCCGAGGTCAACCCCGCCCGAGAACCAGTGTCAATCTCGGCCTGGGCAACCCACTTGCGGACCGACTCAACCCCATAACCGAGCTGGTGAGCCACACGCGTGACCGTGCCCGACGAGGTACCCAACTCCTCACGCAACGCGAACACCATCCGCACCGCGTGCTCCTTCTGCTCCAGCGAATACCGCCGCGAAGTCGGCCCATGCCGCATATCTAGTTTCATAGTCCCCATACTTGCTCCAATCATTAGAGCCTGCGCAAAACCGGCGCTTCGCGTTTCAGGTCGGAGTGAGGGTGTCGAGCAGCGTCCAGTTGGGTTTGCCTGCGTAGAGCAGGACTCGGATGCGGTAGTTGTTGAAGTTGGTGAACCCGAACGCGGCGCGTTTGACGCGTTTGGCGAGGTTGTTGGCGGCCTCGGTGGCTGCGTTGGTTACTCGCGCCGCGTGCCAGTTCGAGATCTGTGTGCGCCAGCGCCACAGGGTGCGTCCGAGGCGGTTGATCTCTGGTGCCAGGCTGAGGTCTTGGAAATCGACTGCGAGTTGTTTGACGGTATCGGCGCCGAGTTCGGGATCGTCGATGTCATAGATGCGTCGCAGGGTCTCTTTGGCGTGCCAGGCCAGACGGACCTCGCCTTTGGGGTCGCCTGCATCTAGCAGTCCCCGCAGCCGGATCCGGCCGTTGTCGGTGATGCGCTCAGAGGCCGACACCAACAGCTTGCGTGCCCGGTACAGCGGGTCGTGTTTGAGGCCGCGATGCCCGAGCGTCTGGTTCTGGACCCGGCGGCGGACCTCGTCAAGGGCGTCGTTGCCCAACCGCACGACGTGGAACGGGTCCGCGACCTGCTTCGCGGCGGGCAACGCGGCATCGAACGCGGCCCGATACGGCCCTGAGAGGTCAAGCACCGCCCAACCGATGGCGCAACGCCATGCGCGGGGCCGCTCAAGCAGCCACTTCGTGGGCGCTTTGGCCGTCCGGCCTCGGACTACGTCCAACAACTGGCCCCGCCCAACATCGACGATGCTAGTCGCCCAGGCCTTGGTCCGGAACCGTCCCCGCCGCCACATCAGGTGCTCGTCGAGGCCCAGCGCCCGCGTGTCGCCGATCCTGGCGGTGTCGGCGGCCAGCAGCGCCTCGCCCCAGCGGCTCACCGACATGTTCACCGGATGCCAACTGCATCCCAGCTCCGAAGCGACCTCTTTGAGCGGGCGGCCACGGCCCGCCTGGCGCGTCGCCCAGCGGCCCGCCCGTGTCGTCAGCCGCTCCCGAGGCGGCGCGATAGCGGGGTCCTGTTCGGTGACGGTGCCAGACAGGCATCCTCGCTGCCCGCAACGCCACCGGCGCTTGTGCCACACCAGCCGCGCCGCCCGCCCGAACGCCGGGAGGTCCACCAACTCCACCGGCCGCTCCCCGTCAGACCACAACCGCCCGCCACAGCCCACACAATCCGGTCTCGGTGCCCGCCGGCGGACATGAACCCGCAGCGGCCCGCCCGCTTCGTCCTCAACGCCGAGCACCTCAACGTCGCCCAGTCCCACCAACAGCTCACAAACACGCGTAGGGTCAACTTCCACAGGGATCCTCCAGATTCTCGGTTGCCTATCAGCACCGATTCTGGGGGATCCCTCGCGTTCAACCGCGGACCCTCACCCCGCTGACTCCGACCTCAAACGCGGAGAGCCGCAAAACCCAGGGTGAATCATTGCTCCAATCATTAGAGCCTGCGCAAAACCCAGGGTGAATCAAAACCACACCCCCAACAACCCGACGCGACCCCAACCCGCCACCGGCCCGCGAATCCCGCGCTCACCAAAGGCCAATCGGTGGATTCAGGCTAAGACACTGGGATGGCAAGCGTGCTTCAGGAACAAGACAACGTCTACGAGCTCACGCATATTGCCAAAAGGAACGGAGGATGCGTCGGTCGAGGTTTTGGTTGAACTCGTGGCATCCAAAAGTAATGTACAGACAGCGCTCGCAAGCTTGTTCTTCTCGCTGATGACACAACGGATCGTTATCGCATCTCATTGCAGAACTGGCTGACCGGTCCAACCACTGAAGGGATCGGTTGTTCAGCAGTGTCCACAGCGAGCCCATAGTCACGCTTTTGAAATTGTTTGCGTACAGGGCGAAAGTAAGGGTTTCTGGTACTACCCACTCCGCTAGGGAGGATTCGGAGAAACCAACCTGGCCATCGTCGAGGGCTCTGAGCATCGTGTGCGACATGGTGTGGACCAGAGTTTTGACTAGCTCAGCAGCACGTGGGTTCGAGGCTTCTGAAGCGAAGACACGGAGAAGCTGAAGCTTGGGGTCCTCATCCGACGTTTCCCAGATGCCGTTTTCTGCGAGCCAATTGAGCACTCGATCCGGGTTCAACGTGATCATCACTGCTTCGGTGTCGGTTGCCACGGCGAAGACTGGGTACTTGCCTTCGTACTGACCGTGCCTGTGAGAGAACCCTTGCAGGATCCCCTCGCCCGGACTGCCGATCGTCCGTGTGTAGCCGAAAGCTGCCAAGGCGATCGGGAAGGACCAAGTGACGCTTATGTCTTCGATACCAAGTAACTGGGCCTGGTCTATGGCCATATCGATTGCTAAGGAAGCAGCGTGCTCTTCGCGGTCACTGAGCGATTTTTTAGCATCGTCCAGGCTGAGTCGGCTGACTTCACCAGTGTCGAAGAGCGCGGCGCGCTCAATTACGCGTCTCCTTTCGCCAACTTCGATCACCGTGTGTTCGACTCCTGCAAGGGTTGTGAGTCCTGTCTCTGAAGGTGCCAGATTGGCGCGGATGGTATCGATTTCCTCCTCGGTCCATTCCATCTCTCGAAGCTGCCGCTCGCGAGCCGCCCACATCTCCGGAGATAGCCGGACCGACTCGACGGATCGGTTTGCCTCACGTAGCCCCTCCTTCAAGTCGTTGGAAGGCCCGAGATGTCCTAAGAAGGACACGACGGAAATCTCTCCTCGTCTTGGGTGAGTCTGTAGCTCGTTGAAAGTTGAAGACTGAAGGTTGATCAGCGAGAGGGAATGAGGAAAGTAGGTTCGAGTGTCACGTACCGTGTAGGCGTGCATCTTTGGGCGATTACCGTCTTGCGTAGGCAAATTGCACGAACAAGGGCTCTGAAGTGTTCGGCGGATGATCCCACCGTTGCATGCTCTGCAACGGAAGACCGCGGTGCGGAAGCTCCCTGTGTCTTCAAAATAGACGTGCTCGTATCCGTGGGATGTGCATTTGGGTATATACATCTCACGGATTGCCCCACACTCATGCGCGCTCAGATAGCGGAGTTGTCTCAGCCTCCCGCCGCAGGTTCGGCACAGCGGATTTGGAGTGACACTGTCGATCGTCCGAAACGAGACGATTCTTCGGCAACTCTCCCGTACGCACTCGAAACGGAGTGGCCAGAGTTCCCAGCGCACAGCTTCCGGAGTCAAGATTGCGAAGTCGCTGCTACTGACGCGGGCAGGGCGGGGGATCCCTTGGATCTTGCTATCGTCCCATTGGGACAGATGGCGGTTGATCTCCTCAAGAAGGACTTCGTGGTTGATGCTGTGAGGGGGCACGCCCCGGATCTCCACGCTTCGAGCGAGGTAGCCACTTTCATGCACGAAAACCGAACCGGGAAGGTAGGAGAACAGTACTTGGGTGCGGCTGCGTTGCATTAGGACGCCCTCCATTCCTGTGGTGCTTTGGTCAGTTGTTCAAACGCGTCAGCAGACTTGGGCCGTGCCGAAAAGCCGACGGCTTCATCGACATCGCGGAAGCTTGACAGGACCCTCGACCTGAACAGCTCGGAAGTTCTGTCGTGGTTGAAACGAACCATCGACAGCAGTTCATGCTCCTCCCACCGACGCAGCACCCGCTCGACCAGTTCGTCTTCCAGAACTCGGTCGCTTACACCGCTCACCCAGGTCCGGTAGGACCGCTCCAAGCGCTGCATGAGCAGTGGCTTCAACCGGTTCGCGTAGCTGTTCCACCACGGTTGCAGTGCTCGTGTCTGCTTGATGCCCTCCCGGGGTCCATCAAGGGAGGTATCAAGGGCTAGGTCCCACAGAAGTGCCATGATGATTCCGGGTAGTGTGCGATCTGGGCCGAAGTATGCGTACTTGTTGACTGGGACCGGTGCCACCATCCGGTCGAGGAACAAGTGGAAGCTGAGGAAATTTACGAATGCTGACCTCTCGCGCTTTGAGAATGCATCGAACACCGTGACGATGAGCCCAACATGAGTCCGACCCGATCTGCTCGATGCTTGTATGTAGTCGGCCACCGTTGGAGGGAGCCCAGCCATTACGAGTGTATTCAGGCGCTCAAGGTCGACACCGTGGGAAACCACCGATGTGCCAACGAGAGCGCGAATTCGTTCTGAACGCGGCGTGTTGAGCGTATCCTTTTCGATCCGACCGATGGGCTCTGCTAGGTCGGCGACCTTGACATCTCCAGTGAGGACGCGCATTGCGAGGTGATCTTGATCTCGGTCGACAAAGAGCTGCGCCAACTCACGAAGGTCGTCAGCAATCTGATCTCCATGAATCTTCGAGTTCACATACGCAAGCGAGACCTCATAGTTGAAGAGAAGTTCTTCTAGCACTGACCGACCGCGGTCGCTGCTGTCCGCCCATTCGTCCTGCATAGCCGCGACGTGGGCCAAAAGATGTCGCTGGATCAGTCCAGCGACATCAGCTTTCCGACGGTAGTTCGGCATCACTCCGAGGTAGAGTCGGCGCGTGTCGGCGGTCTCTTCCGAGTAAAAGCTCCTAGATCGGTCAAACCCTGGAGTTGGAAAACTCCTGGGCCGCCGACCGTAAACCTGACGCAACTGGTCTTCGTACTGCTCGATAGTAGCCGAGGCAGCAAGGATCTTTGATGGGAGGCCAATCCCAACTCCCGTTTGGATCTCAACCAGCGCGCCCTCGTAGTGGGCATCGAAGGTACCTAGCTCCTCTTTGAGGAGATGCATCTCGTCCTGGATGATCAAGGCTGGCACTGGGTCATACCACCCTGTATCCTGCGTGTATTCATTGTTCTTCCGACCGCAGCTGTCTCCCACGAGACATCGCCCAGCCTGGGCAAAGGTAAAGTACCCGTGGTCAGGGCACCGCCACCTGGCCCCATGAGAGAATTGAGTGAACTCGCCAAACCACGACAAGCCAGTGAGCTTGTCAACGGTGCCTACCAGAATAGAGGGCATGAACCGGTAGATCTCTTCGTCGCTCATGTGCAGAGGCAGGGCTTTCCCACATGCCCTACAGGAGTGCCGCAAGCGCCGAGCTTGTGAGTCGACATCAATGCCGACCGCCTCTTCGTTGCAGAATGGACACTCGGCTAGGAGACGCCATTCATCGAAAGTCCCCTTTTGGGCCTTTGTTGCAGCTTCAAAACCTGGCCACCACGCCTTTTCCCATCTGAGCTGGTTCGGTGTATTGCTGCCACCCACGAGGTACCCGAGTTCGAACGGTTCGCCTATTTTGCCGAGTTCTTCACTCCTGATCCTCTCGGCTTCAATCAGTATTCGCAGTACCCTTGAGAGCTGCTGCACTGACAGCATACGCAAAGGGAACTTAAGCCAAGCTGTTACTCCTTTCGTCTTTCCTCGCAACCGGTCGTATATGAGTGATGTGACGATCAACCCTAGGTATGCTTCCGTTTTTCCGCCGCCGGTAGGCACCCACAGCACGTCGGTAAACTCGAGCTCCGTACGAAAGGCAGAGCCAAACTCTTGCTCGCGTGCTGCTAGATCAGGCAGGTGTGATACCAAGTAGACGATCTGAAAAAGGTGCCAGCTGTCGTAAGGCTTGTCGGAGTTAGCTGCGCTGAAGACTTGGTTTGCCAAGCGAAAAGCTCGCTCCAGGCGTTCGTCAACTTGCATTGCTCGCCGGCCTAGCCGAAATCTTTCGATCTCTTGTTCGAAGCGCGATCGCTCGGAGGTGGACTCTGCTGCAATATCTGGTTCAGCACTTTGAATGAACTCACCCCACTCTTGGAGGTAGTCACACATGGCTGCTTCGATTGAGTCGAGCACCGGCCGTGGGTTTTTTGCGAGATCGGCCCATTTCAACGGTGCAACATGGTCAACACGGGGTGAAACTACTGGCTGCTCGAAAATAGGAAGAGTCTCGGCAACAAGCTCGCCAGCGTCACCTTCGGTCACAACACATGCGTTGCCTTGACCCCAGACCTCAGATACTTCTCTGAACCGGTAGTCGCGCGGTGCGAGGTCGAACCTCTGTCTCTGCAGCATTGCCGGTTGAGCAACAGTTAATTTCATTCGACAGTCGTAAATGTTCAGGTCTTGGAACGGGTATTCGCTCAGGACACTCGCGTTCGTAACCGAGACATTTACTAGTGATAGGTCATTGCCCAAGGGTTCTGAGAACCCGGTCAATTGGACTCGGGGGTAGACCGGCGTATATGCGGCATCCTGCTTAGATCTTAGTGCAGTCACATATGCATCGGGGCTGGCTATGTCTGCAGAGGAAATAGTGCGGGTTCGAGATGAGAACGGGCGCGCAGCGACTGCCGTGTCGAAATGTTCGTCTATTGCTCTTCTGATTGCCTCGTCAATCGGTTGTTCCAAAACAGCGTGGCTTTCGTCGAGGTTGATTCGAAGCTCAAGGTTTGACAAGGAGATCGGTATCCGACGCCAGGCACCTAGGACCGTCACTGTCCTGCGCTGGGGTGCTGCAACAAACTCAGTGTCCTTATCTACGTCAGCGCCTTCGTCTGAAAGGTCTCGGTCGTCCGAAGTTGTGATTGAAAGGTGCCTACGGAGTTCCTCAAGCGTTGCGTATTCCTCAACGTAGATCGCAAATTCAAGGGAAGCAGTCACCGCAATTGGAGATTTGCTCCTCACCTGAAATGTCATCCCAATACTCGGAAGACTGGATCCCGCTCCTCTCAAGACGTCATCGATGCTTGCCGCCGTATTGTCTGTCTCCTTGGCCGAGTGGTCGTCCTCTTCCTCGTCCTCTTCCTCCTCCTCGCCTACTACAGGAGGGGGTGGGGATACAGTTGCAGGGAGCACCCCTACTACAACGTTCTGTCTCGGCTCCCATGGTGGAGGGTGTCTTTCACCTCCTCGGTCAGTGAGTAGGTTCTTCACCTCGCATGCGAGAGAATTGACTAGCTCAAGCTCGTTGCTGTTGGTGTTGACTTCAATTGATGAATCGGTGCTCATTGGGACACGACCTTTCTTATGAGGTGCCCAGGAATTTCTTCTGGGTTGCCCACCGCGCGAACTACACGCAGTTCGAACTCATCGAGCAATTCTGTGGGGTCGATGCCGCCGAGGACTTGCTGGAGCTTCTGAAGGCTCGGGCCTTCACCTCTTATCGCCTCTGTCATGGCAGCGCTTAGTAGTGAGCCAAGTCTAATGTGCAGGGAACGCACTTGTCGGACTGTCGCATCGATTCGCCTGAACTGACCTTCTACCAGTGGGTCGCCAGCGATCTTACCGATTCTGCGTATGTCCTCAGGGTCTTCGGGCCCGAGGACGGCACCGGATGCCCAAGTCCGAGGCGACTGCCATGTGAGCCGACAACCTTCCTCCCGCATGCGGTGCTCAAGATTCCTCCACGAGCTTCCTGCTGCCTCGTACGCCATCCAACAAGCCTGACGCCACCGCGTGAACATCACTTCGAAGGTCTGGAGCGTTTCGGTCTCATGGGTTGCTGAAACGAGTCGAGAGAAGAGCTCTTCGCGGCCCTCGCCCTTGGGTACAACCACCGTCATCCCTGGCGTCACTGAATCAACTCTGAGATATACGACCTTCGATGCGGTGAGTACCTCGACTTGTGCATTGTGTCGAACATACCAGCGGCTTCCATCCGGTTCGAGGACGACGGGGACAGACAAGACGGGATCCCCAGCGGTCTCCGAGCTTTCTGAGTCCTCCGAGGTTGGACTCGTGGCCTCATCCGCGTCGACAAACATTGCGTCGAGGTCGACGCTGAGGTCCGCAAGAGATTTGGCCGGAGGTCCGTCACGGTCAAACTCGACAATCTCCGCTACATCGATTGACGCGGTCAGCTGCGGAAGCTCACCGAGTCCTAGCTGTGCACATGCATCCGTAAGGCGTTGTATTGAGAGGTCGTTGGTCTGCTCGATTCGACGGATGACGTTCGCTAGTTCGAAGCCGTACAGTACGTGTACTTGCTGAGATGCCTCGGCGGTCCAGAGCGAGCCAGCCCTTGAGGGAGGGGGCGACGATGGTTGCAGTTCGAAACATTCACCAACACTCCAAGGGAGCTTGCTCCCCCAAGGCTCCCAGGTGATCAGTTTCTCGTCGATGGGCCACTCAGGCAATAGATCAGCCACATCGTCAGCCAACGCAAGGCCAGCTGAGACACTTGGCACGCGAATACAGATAGGCGCATTCTGGTCGCTCTCCCGAATCCATTCGATGGCGAGCGCGAGACCGAGAAATTTCGGGTTGTCCTGCTCTGCCAGTTCATAGAGTTTCATCAGGTTGAGGCGGAGGTCAGTCCACCGTGCCATGTAGTAGCTGGTCCAGTGGGCATCGACGTGAGGTTCTCGCTCGCTCTCGATTCGATAGCGGAGAGACGATAGTGCCGAAGTCCGGTGATCCAGCGCCGCGTGGAGGTTGAACGTTTCGAGACGGCCCCAGAGTTGAATTAGGCCGTTGAAGAGGCGTCGAGCCAAACGAAGCGAAGGTGGGAAGTCGGAGCGCATGCCACCAGCAACTGCGAGGGCCTGCAGTATTTGTGCACTTAGATCTTCGATCGCGCCGGAGCTTGGCCGTATGACGCTGAGCTGGCGTCGGCCGCCGACGAGTTCGTTAGCAGATAGGGAAGAAGTGTCCTCCGGTGCCCCAAGTGTTGCGAGGCAGTCTGAAATCAATTCATCGGTCCATGGCCAGATGCATGTCTTGTTGCCGAGCAGGTGCTTGGTTTGATCAACGGTCCTCTCGTCGCCGATCTCGCTCATCACAATGATCTGTCTCGTATGGTGCGTCGTCGCCCAAGCGAGAGCAAGGTCAAGAATCGCGGACGACGAGAAGGTCGAACGGTCAATGATGACCACGCCGGCCTTGAGCCCCATGGGAAGGCGGGGCCAACCAACGCGTGTATTGAGGTAAAGCAACTCATCGCCGACGATGTCGCGAATGGCTCCAGCAGAATCGACCATCTTTCCATCACTTCTGATCCGTCCTGCTGATAGAGCAAGGTGTAATGGTTGATTGGCAATCCGGATTCGAGCTAGGCGCTTGTGTACCAGAGTGTCCATGCCAACCACCACCACAGGTCCTTCGAAGCTCGTGCTGTCAACGTTCCCGGTAACGCGAGGCGCGAGCCTCACCAGTTGGATGATGCAGCCCAAAAGAACCGCTAACTCATTCTGTCCACGAGGGAGTTGGACAACGAGCCCTGTGCCAGGAGAAGTGTGAAGAAAGTGATAGATGAGGCCAGCACAGCTCTGGTCGATAGCCCCTAGATGTACCGTCGTTCCTGCGTCCGTGATTGGCGCGGAGCAGACAACGCTGAGGACCGGGAACCGGTCCTCAGCGGCCGGCACGAGATCATCAACCCACGTCACGTTGCCGGAGCCTCCTTGCGAATTTCAATACAAGAACAATATGTCACACCCAAATCGTATATCCGTGCAGTGACAGTTTATTACGTGCTATGACAGGAGAATGTATGACCGATGTCCAAGCCGCCATGATTCCCCTTGGTAAACATCACGGGCACCCGAGGGGAGCCTAGGGCGGATGCCAGAGCTTCCTAACCCGAGTTTGCTTGAGCGCCCACTTCGGGCCGGTGTCCTCAGCCGGCTTGCGACCACTGAGGCCTGGCGTAAGGAGGTGTACAGTCCTCCAACCCATGTGCAGAAGTGGTGGGCGCAGCGGCTCGGCGTGGTGAATCGCCACCTGCTTATGGCTGCAGCCTCTTCATCCCAGAGCGAGCTAAATCGCCTTGATAGGGGAGAAGGCGACCTTGCTGGACTCGTAGTGTATGACCCGTTCTCAGGATCAGGTTCAACTTTGTTGGAGGCAGCCAAGCTTGGAGCGCAGGTGATTGGCCGTGATCTGAACCCTGTTGCCACTTTCGCGACAAGGCAAGCTCTCCAAAAGTGGGATGCCAGAGAGCTCAGACGGGGATTTGAGCTTATCTCAGACCGGTGTGGTGCTGAGCTCAGCGAGCTATATCGAGATCACAATGGTCATACCATCCGCGGCTACTTCTGGGTGGCTTCTGCTGGCTGCGGTGACTGTGACGAGCGTGTTGACCTGTTCCACCGACACGTCTTCGCGCAGCACGCTTACCCCAAGAAATACCCGATGGCACAAGGGATCTGTCGATCGTGTGGAGAGGTTGTGAAGGTCGACCTATCCGTGGACGAGTCGATTTCGTGCCATTCTTGTGGATCGCTGACACCAATCAAAGGGCCGGTTCGGAGTGGTGCCGGGACCCGTGCCGCTGAGTTCGAGTGCAGTTCTGGGCATTCGACTCAAATCGCGTTGAGTATGAAGGGGAGGCCCATTCGCTTCCGTATGTACGCGAAGCTATATGAGAAGGGAGGAAAACGGATATACGAACGGACCGACGAAACTGATGAGTGTTCCTACGAACGGGCAAGTTCGATGCTGAATTGTCTTGGTTCGACTATCGTTCAGCCACGTGGCTCGCTGGAACCGGGGAAGAGCACAGACCAAGTCCTTCGGGTCGGGCTAGAAAAATGGCGGGATTTCTTCAACGACCGACAGCTCTTGTCTCTTGGTCTGATTGCCACAGCTATTCGGGATCTGACTATCGGCGCGCCTGAACGCGAGGCGTTGGCAGCAGCATTCTCGAAGTCAATTGAATTCAACAATATGCTTGCTTCGTACAAGGGAGAAGGTACTGGTGCGGTGCGGAGTGCGTTTCATAGCCACACGCTCCAGTTTGAACGAATGCCCTTTGAAGCAAACCCCTGGTCATCTTCATCTGGTGGCTTCCACGCGTATTGCAATCGACTCCTGAAAGCACTTGATTATAAGGAATCACCTACGGATCTGACACTAGTTCGGGGTGTACCTAAGCGAGTTACGGGTCGTTCGAATCGAATATTACTTCAGATAACAGATTCATCTGAGTTCGGATCAGGACTAGCCTCGGTGACTTGCGGAGACTCAGGAGAGACAGAAATTCCTGATTCGATTGTAGATATTGTACTGACTGACCCACCTCACTTCGACAAGGTGTACTACTCAGAACTCGCGGATTTCTTTCATTCATGGTTGAATGAGATAACTCCGTATACTGGTTACCCTCAGCAGAGCACAACGCGAAGCGAGCATGATGTTCAGGATCAAGATCCAGTTCAATTCGAAATTGGACTCACGAGAGTCTGGAGGGATGTTTATAGGACTCTAAAATCGGATGGTCTAGCCATATTTAGCTTTCACCACCGAGAAGCACAGGGGTGGAGGGCTTGTATGAACTCGTTGCGAAATGCTGGATTTTGTGTAGTCAACCTTCAGATGGTGAAGGCAGAGATGACTACGAGTCTGAGTAAGAAGAATCAGAGATCACCACATTCGATGGACGTTCTAGTTATATGTCGGAAGCAGGGTGTAGCCGAACCCTTGGCTGGTGACCCGAGAGCAGCGATTCGGCATGCACGAAATCGTATTCGATCGCTCATTCGGGGTGGAGCCAACCCACTCCCAGGAGATGCACGTTCGATGATGCTCGCCTCGGTTCTCAGTCTTCTCACGCTCCCTAGTTCAACGCATGATCCAGATGAGCTAGAAAATGTCGCTACTACGCATGCGATAGGGTTTGAGATGCAGTTGCTCGGTACGCCTGAGGACAAGCCACAATCTGGGCGTTCTTCGGTCGCGAAGGGGGTATAGCTCTGCTGTGCGATTGATGTAGGTCGCTGACATCAGGGTTGTCTGGGGTTGTGTCTCAGTCTTTCATCGGGGATCTGCCCACCTAGTTGTAGTTCCCATAGAGGTTGCCAGCTCCGCTATTGGGCGAGCCTCCGATGCCAGTGCGGTGGTTGTTGTGCACGCATGAGGCAAGGGAGGCTCGATGTAGCGCGTTAGTGCACGTTTGACCCCAACTGCGCTTGTTGATGGTCCAGCGGATCGAGGCAGGCACGCTGCAGTCCCCCGGGCTGCCCGCCGCGCCCATCGTGGCGTATGAGCAGATCCGCTGTGCAGCGCGCCATCTGCAGGCCCGTAAGTGCCCGAGAGTTGTCATGAATCGTAGGAGTTTCGGGCTGGGATACGACGGTCCTCCGTGGGAACCTCGTGAACCACGTTGACCTGGGATTATAGATTCCCCATGAAACACCATGGAACCGGATGAGGCAGCTATTATGTGGAGCTAAGGGTGTGATGTCGCGAGACATAGGAAACATGTGAACCCTCGCGGTTGGGGTTTTTAGGGTTGGTTTTGGGGTTGGTAGTCGCGTGTTGGGTCAAGGGTTAGGTGTCGTAGGAGTTCGCCGGTTTGGGTTGCGACGATTCTGATGTCGAGGTTGTTGATGATCATGAGTACTGGGGTGTGGGCGTGGCGGCGGCCGATGCCGATGTGGTGGAGTTTGCCGTTGTGTCGCAGGGTGACTTTGCCGCAGGTGTCGATGTGGTCGTGGCGGATGCGGTGTTGGGTGCTGGGTGTGGTGGTGGGTGTGGCTTTGGGGAGTTGGGTGTAGATGTCTGCGGGCACTGCGCGTGCGATGCTGCGGTGGGGTCTGTGGTTGTTGTAGTTATGCGGGTGATCGGGTCAAGTGGAGATGTCATGAGGCTTGCTCGTCGAGTTGGTGGAGGAGGTTGTCGAAGATTTTCTGGCGACCGGTCTGGCCTTTGTCGGCGGCGTCGTCGCGTTGGCGGCGCAGCGTTGGTTTGAACTCGATGGTGGTGACGAAGAAGTTGCAGGACTCGCAGATCGATTCGAAGTGGCAGTCGATCTCGACGGGTCGGGCGCAGTAGCCGTTGCCGAGCATGCGCTGGTGCATCTGGGCGCGGAGTTTGCGCATTTCGGTGCCTTCGTCGCTGGCGGGGAGTTGGTGGGGTTGGTTGTAGAGGGCTTCGACTTTGTCGGTGACGGCGAAGTACTCGTCGGCGACGGTCTTGTCGGCGATGCGGGCGTAAACCATGGTCATGGCTAAGGTCTTGTGGCCGAGTAGGGCGGCGATGGCTTCGAGGCTCATGCCCCGGTTGATGGCCTGGGTGGCGAGTGTGTGGCGGAGTTGGTGTGGGGTGACATGGCCGATGCCGGCGTTGTTGGCGATGCGGGCGAGGGCGTTGGCGACGCGGAGTCTGGTGATGGGCCGTCCGCGTTCGAGTAGGAGCCGGTTGCTGCGCAGGTCTTTGGGGCGATGGTTGCAGGTCCAGTCGTCGAGCAGGGTCTTGAGGTCGGGGTGTAGCGGGATGTAGCGGTCGTTGTGGAGTTTGCCGACCGGGATCCGAAGCCAGAACGCGGAGCCGATCTGCACGACGGCGTCGGCGGTGAGTCCGATCAGTTCGCTGAGGCGGATGCCGGTGCGGGCAAGAATCTCGACACAGAGCCTGGTGAGCGGGTCGGGTTCGGTTCGGGTCGCTCGGGCGAGTTTGGCTGCTGCGGCGTCGTCGAGGAACCGGGGCAGGGGCCGGTCGATGCGGGGCAGGTCTCCGGCGAACAGCAGCGGCCTGGTCGGCGCGTTCGGGTAGCCCCAGTTCGTGGTGCGTTCGAAGAAGCAGCCGAGATTGATCAGCTGTTCCTTGACCGAGGTGCGCGCCAGGGGTTTGCCGGTGCGGGCGCTGGGGGTGGTCGAGATCCAGATCTTGAAGTCCTCGATGTGGTCGCGTTCGAGCTCCGCGCACGAGCCGATCCCGCCATGGTGCTCGGCCAGCCAGGTCCCGAAGACACGCAGGTGCTGTTCGATGTGTTTGACCGACGACGGGCTCAGGCTGAGGCGGACCTGTTCGATGTAGCGGTGCGCGTTGTCGCGGTAGAGCTGCGGGATCGGGTCCCAGCCCGAGACGGTGACTGAGGGCTTCGATGCTGGTCGGGTCAGCGAGTCGATCTTGGTGGCGTGGAACAAGGTCAGCTGTAGCCGGTGCAGGACCGCCCGCACGTTGCGTCCCGCTTCGGGCCGGCCCCGACGCTTGTAGGCCTCGGCGATTTGGGCCCGGGCCGCGACGAACGCGTCGGTGTCGACGTGGTCGGGGCGGCATCGAGACACAACGGCGATCTTGCACAAAGCGTTCCATTGCGACGCGGTGTCCTGGGCGGTCGCGTCGAGTCTGCGGGCCGCGGAAACGAACCAGTCGTGCACGCCGGGGAGGTGCTTTCGGGCACAGAGCCCGAGTCGTAGATCAGCCAGGGCCAAGAACTCGGCGGTGGCGGTGAGCCGGCCAGTCACCAGCTGCCAAGCCACGAACGGCCGGGCCCTGCACATCCACTCAAGCTGCGTGTCGAGGTTCACCCGCTCCCAACCGCCCGCACCTTCGACGCGGCCTTGGAAGGTGCGAGCTGCGCCGAGCGTGGAACGCCAAGCCTTGAGCCCGACGGCCTCCAGTGCCGCCGCGAACGCGTCGACGTCGTCGATCGACTCGTCGCTGAGCACCAGCGCTGCGGGCATCACCGCTCCCCGAACGCCTCAGCGTCGATGGCTTCGCTCGCCCGGCGATACTCACCGGCGAGCCAATCGTTGGCCAAATGCAGGTAGATCCGTGTCGAGTCGATCGATCGATGCCCGGCCTGGGCCTGGATCGCTTCGAGCGCCATGCCCGCCTCCCGCAGCCGGGTGAAACACGTGTGCCGCAACTGGTGACAGGTCAACGCCTCGATCCCAGCCCGACGACGGGCTCCGGCCACGATCTCGTCGAGCCCCGCAGCGCTCAACGGCCGGCCCCGGCGAGGGGCCTTGAGCACAACGAAGACCCGATCGGTGTCGGCCTCCGCGGGCCGTTCGTCGCGCAGGTAGGCCGCCAACGCGTCGAAGAACCGCGACGAGACCGGCACGACCCGCTGGTGACCGCCCTTGCCGTCGGCGATGAACACCCGCCGCTCCCCGGCGTTGATGTCCTCGAACCGCAGCCCAAGCACCTCACAACGACGCAACCCTCCCAACAGCATCGCGTCGACCATCGCCCGGTCCCGATGCTTGCGAAGCGCGCCGGTGAACGCATCGACCTCAGCCGCATCGATCACCCGCGGAAGCATCCGAGGGGCCCTGATCAACGGCACGCCACGCACTGCCCGCTGGCCACCTCGACGCGATGCCAACCCCTTCGGCACCGGACTCGATGCCACATCACCACGCACAACCAGATAGTCATAGAACCCCGCGACCGTGGCCAACCGACGCTTGATCGTCCCTGCCGACAAACCCGACTCACCGTCCTCGATCCGCACCACGTTGCCCGCCACGCGGGGCTGACGCTGCACCGAGATGAACCTCAACACATCAGCCGCGACAACCTCGACAGGATCCACCTCAACGATCGAGAAGAACACCTTCAAGTCATAGGTCTGAGCCAACAACGTGTTCGGCCGCGCACGCGCCGCCACCAACTCCAAATACAAATCAACAAGCCAATGCCCGAGCCGGATCGACTCGCGGCCAGCACCATCCTCGAACCGGTCAAACAATGGACTGAACGCCACCTCACCCATCGTCGCAGCACCTCCAAGCCCAGTGGTGGATCACCCGCATATCATGAGGTGTAGGTGAATTCGTCGAGTTGGTTCTGGAGTTGGTCGATGGTGTTGGCGCAGGGCTGGGCGGTGAGCCATTTCTTGAGGGTTTGTTGGAATCTTTCGACTTTGCCGCAGGTGGTGGGGTGGTTTGGTCTGGAGTGTTTTTGTTTGACGCCGAGTTCGTTGAGCAGCGTTTCGAAGCTGTTGCGTGAGCTGGCACCACCGCGGGCGAATCGAGCGGTGTAGTACATGGCGTTGTCTGACAACACAGAAGCTGGATAGCCGTGTTGGTCTGCGGTTTCGCGGAACAACGCGATCACTGTGGGGGTGTTGATGTGGTCATGGGCGCTAACGCTGAGCGCGTAACGGGAGCGGTCGTCTAGGAAAGACAAGATCTCGGTGATGGTGTCGTTGGCGAGCCGCCAGTGGCACACATCGGTTTGCCACATCTCGTTGGGTAGAGACGCCTCGAAACGAACAAACGACGTTTTGGGTCGTTTCTTTGGTGCCGGCTCGATCAACTTGGCGCGGTGCAGCACCCGTCTAATCGTCGAGGACGACACTGCCACCCCATGATGGTGTTGTAGATGCCACCAGATCGTTTCCGCGCCAGCGTCGAGACCTTGGCTGGTGAGGGTTCGCCGGGTTTTGATGATCAACTCAACCACCGTCGGCGGTGTCGCGTTCGGCGATGTCTTCGGTCGCCGCGACCGCGGCTGCAACGCAGCCTCACCCTCAAGGCGATAACGGGCAACCAACTTCGAAACCCAACCCCTAGACACGCCATAGAGCCGAGCAGTCTCAGCCTGGCTGAGCCCCTCCACCACAACACACAAAATGATCCCACGACGCTTCGACATCAACCATGATCCACCACCTCATCTGTTTCCTATGTCCTGACACATCTGTTTCCTATGTCCTGACGCATCACAATGTGGAGCTAAGGGGAATTGAACCCCTGACCTCTTCCATGCCATGGAAGCGCTCTACCAACTGAGCTATAGCCCCGTGTCCTACAGAGCAGGATCGTAGCAGTGGAGTAGGCCCCTCCCACTACAGATGGCGCGGGGCGCGTAACGTCGTGGTGGTGCCCGCTGTGTCCATTGGAAACGAACGCAGAACTCTGGCAGCGGTGACAGCGTTGCATGCTGTCGTCGGAAGTTGGGTTGCCATGCTCACGCCTGGTCCGCTCCTGGTCTCCGACGATCTCGCCTATTTCGGCATGGCTAGGACATTGGCAGGCCAAGGAGTTGCGCCGCTTGCCGATCAACCCCCTTACGGTGTGCTTTATTCGGCGCTGCTGGCACCTGGCTGGGCGCTTGGACTGGATGAATCGTCGATGCTGATCTGGGCTCGGATTCTCAACGGGCTGCTCGGAGCTGCCCTAGTGCCAGTTCTCTACTTAGTTGTTCGACGGCTCACCGGGGCGACCCATCGTTGGTCGTTGGTCGCAGCTGTAGTCGGCGCGTCGCTGCCGGCGCACATGTCAACCGCTTCAATTGTGTGGACTGAGCGACTGCTGCCTTTGCTGGTGGCGATAAGTGTTTTGTGTTTGATCCGGTTCGTGGACCGTCCGTCAAACGGCAGAGCAATCGCGGTGGCAGGCGTCGCCGTGGCTCTATATTCCAGCCACCCGCGGATGGGCGCTTGCGCCCTGGTGATAGTTCTGGCAGTTCCCTGTATCGCCCGGTTTGATCGGCTGGTAAGACGCAAACAAACCGGCTCCATCTTCGCCACAGCAGCAGCCGGCATTGCGGGCGGCGGTAAACGATTCGGCGGGCGCGGCACGCTGCTTGTTGTAGGAGTCGGTCTTTTGGGGCTGGCAGCGGTGGAGGGAGTGCGTCGGTTTGTGGCTGGTGCCGCGTTTGCGAGCAGCGGCACCTACGACATTGTTGATCTGGCTGAGCGGCGTGGTTGGGACGAAGTGCCCGAGATGGTTGTGCGAGGTACCGGCACTGTTGGCTACCTAGTGCTTGCCACCGCGGGTCTAGCCATTATCGGGGTGGTTGTTCTGCTTCGCTCGCCGCCAGTCGGGCCGTGGGTGTTTCTCGAAGCCCTTGCCGTGGTTGTTGTTGCGGGTTGGTTTCTGACCGGTGTTGAACGTGCCGATGCATACCTTCACGGGCGCTACATAGAAGTGATGGCTCCCTTGCTGGTTGCGGCGGGGATCATTGGTCTAGCGAGAATGCGTGCTGTTTGGGCGGGTGTCGCGATGGCCGTCGCTATTGTGATTTCGGGATTGTGGGGTGCCTGGGCCGGCCCCGGCGACAACTGGAATGAGGCCCGTTCTCCGATCATGATGCTCGGAACCGAAGCGAGCGGTGCACCGTTTGGTAATGATGTGTTCGAACCGGGAGCGGCGGCCCTCGTAGCCCTCGCGGTCGCTGCTGTGTTGCTCATGGCATTCCGGCGACCACAACCGTGGCTGGGATTGGGCTTGGCGTTAGTGGTAATAACGCTCGGAACCGCTTCGGACCTCGAAGCTCTCGATCAGCTGTTTGAGACAGCTACCTTGAGCACCGTTCAAGAAGCTCTAGGCGATGTTCAGATAAGCCGGATCGCTGTCGATACCGAAGGATTGTCTCCCAACCTGACTGGTGCGGTCGCCTGGGAAGTTGGATTTGACAACACTTCAATCGGGATCAGCCCAGACGAGATCAGCTCGGACACGTCTCATTTGCTTTTGCGGGCCGACGCAACGGCACCCGCCGGTGCCGCGCTGGTCACAGATGTGGGACAAGGAAAACTCTGGGCGTTGCCGCGGTAGGACGATTCCCGGCGGTTGAGGCTAAGTGGTCATTCTGGGTCACCCTCGACGCTGTCTCCCTCAGGGGTGTCTTCGCCCGGAGCGGCATCGTCTTGGGAGCGCAGGAACTTCTCGAACTGGGCTCCAAGTTCTTCGGAAATAGCAAGAGCGCCTTCGGTGCTGATTGCGCCGGAGTTGAACTCGTCATGGTGACGTTCGAGTTGGGCGATCGTCTGGCTGTGGTCTGCGTCTTCGGCAATGAGAGCGTCAAGTTGGTTGCGGATTGTCAGAGCGTGTTCTGAGAGAGCCCCGCTGTCGATTCTGATCCCCGCGGCGTCGACGAGTCCTTCAATGAGCGACAGTGCCGCGGAGGGGTAAGGGGCTGCAGCGATGTAGTGGGGGACTTGAGCCCAAAGACTGAGAGAGGCAATACCTGCCGACGTAAAGGCCGCTTCGATTGCCGCGGCCATACCCGCTGGTACATCAAGTGTGGCTCCCGACTGGTTGGTGCGGACAAGTTCGGGAGTGGGCGAGGTGATGGTCAGGCGGGTGTCGCGAGTGTGGGGAACTGCGGCCGGGTAGGCCCCTAAACTCACGAGCCGACGCACTCCGAAGCGCTTGGCAAGTCCAAGTACGGCCTCAACGAACGCACGCCAATTGTGGTCCGGTTCAGCTCCGCTGAGGATGAGCACGTCACGGTCGTCGCTGTCGCTTCCTGCACTGAGTTCGATTACTGGCCAGTCGATGTCGGCGTTGATGCCGTTGACGATGTGCAGCGTTGGTCGATGTGCCCGATAGTCGAGAAGATATTCGGTGTCGAACTCTGCCAATTTCTCGGCTCCGGTGACGTTGCTGATATGGCGGATAGCGGTTCTGGCGCCGCGCCCCGCGTCGACCCAGCCATCAAAATGCACTAGGAGAACAGGATCGACAACATCGGGTGTGCGAAGCACTCGATACAGCCGCTCAGGGTCGATAGCAGAACTCATGGGTGTTGCTTGCCTCCGTGTCGGTGGGAGCGTTCGTGGAGTTGTTCGTGGCCCCCACATGATGGCCTGAAATTTGCCGGGGAAGGGAATCGATCGCTGTTGCGCTACGTTGCACGTCACTATGGCCGACGTAACGGACTCGACTTTCGACCGCGATGTGGTGCAGCGCTCCAAGACGATACCGGTCGTTGTCGATCTTTGGGCACAATGGTGCGAGCCGTGCAAGCAGCTCACTCCGATACTGGAGAAGGTCATTGCCGAGACCAACGGAGCGGTCGAATTGGCCAAGGTCGATATCGACGCCAACCCCGGGGTCGCACAAGCTTTCAAAGTGGAATCGATTCCCGCGGTGTATGCGATGGCCGACGGACAGGTCGTCGATGGCTTCATGGGCGCCCAAGGAGAAGCTCAGGTACGTGAGTTCGTGCAGCGCTTGGCGCTCGCACCAGCCGAAAGCGAGGTGGACACGCTCGTTGCGATTGGAGACGAGGAGTCCTTGGTGGCGGCATTGAAGATCGAACCGGACAATCCAGCTGCGGTTACTGCTCTGGCACAACTATTGGTGACCCAGGGTGAAGTTGACACTGGGCTGAAGCTGCTCGAACGCATCCCGGAATCGGCCGAGACGCGCCGGATCACCGCGATGGCTCGCACCGGCGGGCTCGGCGACGACATTGAGGCGACCCTGGCCGAACTGTTGATCACTGTGAAGACCGATGACGAGGCACGGCGGAAGTTCATTGACTTGCTTGAGGTGATCGGCCCCGAAGACCCCCGCAGCGCTCTGTGGCGTCGAAAACTGAGCACCGCCCTGTTCTAGGCGTTGGCGGGTTCTAGGGATTGGCGGCGGCTGCAGCGGCGGATGTGACCGACGCGCCGGCCGCGGGTTCGCACAGCCAGATTTCGGCATCCATGCCCCTCTCGTCTCGGTAGCGCTCTTCTACGCCGGTCTGAAACTCGACTGCCTGGTCGGCCTGCACCAGCGCTACCGCGCAACCTGCGAAACCGCCTCCCGTCAGGCGAGCACCGAAACAACCGGGGCTTTCTCGGGCAATCTCCACAATCTGGTCCAAGGCGGGTCCTGATACTTCGTAGTCATCACGCAAGCTCTCGTGGCTGGAGTTCATGAGGGCACCGAGGGTTTCGGCATCGCCGTTCGACATTGCATTCGCGGCATCGAGAGTGCGTTGGTTTTCGGTGATTACGTGGTGAGCTCGACGCCGTTCGATTCCGAGTTGGGTCGGTAGCCGATCCAGGTCGTCTAGTTGGGCGTCGCGCAGAGATTCGACGCCGATTGCCGCGGCTGCTCTGACACAGGCTGCTCTGCGGTCTGAGTATGCAGAGTCGACGAGCTGACGACGGGTCTTGGTGTCCATAATCGCCACTACAGAATTGTCTGGTAGTGGGTACGGGTTGGTTTGAAGTGAGCGGCAATCGATTAGCGAAGCGTGTCCTGCAACGGCTGATGCAGAGATCATCTGGTCCATGAGTCCGCTGGGTATGCCCACAATCTCATTGTCGACGCGTTGGCATAGTCGGGCGGTCTCGGCTGGTGATCGTTCGGTTTCGGCCAAGCACAAGATTGTCGAGGCAACTGCTACCTCGAGAGCTGCCGACGACGACAACCCGGCGCCTGCTGGTATGTCGGTGGCGATGGTGGCTTTCCAGGGTCCGGGAGCGATACCCTCGGTTTTCAGTAGGTCGTGCACGCCATGTAGGTACACGGCCCAGTGACGGGGTTCGATCTCTGATGGTGCCGGCGCGAGCACGGCGTGTCCAAAACCCTCTGAGAAGATCTCGGTTTTGGACCCGTTGGGTGCTCGGCTAGCGGCGATGGCAGTGTCGAACGGCAGAGCCATCGGCAGCACAAATCCGTCGTTGTAATCGGTGTGCTCACCGATCAGGTTCACTCGTCCGGGTGCGCGGCTGAAGATCTCCGGCTGACCCCAGTTCTGCTGATGGCGCTGGGCAGCTCGGTCCAGCGCAGTTGGCTTGATCATGTCGACTCTCGCATCACCAGTTCCACAGGCAGGATCACCGGAGCGGGGTTGCTTCCCGGAGCTTCGATCAGATCATGGAGGACTCGGATCGCCTCCGCGCTCAGTCGGGGGCGGTCGAGTCTGATGGTGGTCAGCCCAGGGCTTACGAGGGCACTCATTTCGATGTCGTTGCAGCCGACTATGGCAATGTCGTCGGGTACTTGGTAGCCGACCGCTTGTGCTGCGCGCATGGCACCGACGGCCATCAAGTCGTTGTAAGCGAATATGCCGTCGAGGCCGGGTTGACGCTCAAGCAGTTGTTGCAAGCCGTTTGCTCCGCCACTAACCGTTGGCTGCACGCGGACTAGTTCTGGGAGCTGAGATCCTTCTGGCGCGTTTTCGAACGCTCGGTAAAAGCCCCGCTCACGGCGCCGCGTTCTGGGAACCGTGATCTCTGACCCGATCATGCCGATTTTGCGTCTTCCTGTGGCCAAAAGATGTTGAGCGGCCTTGGTGGCGCCATCCTCCAAGTCGAAGGAGACGGAGGCCAGATTGGGGAACTCGACGATGTCGTCAACGATTACGAGCGGCATTCCGCGTCGGGCGTAAGCGGTCAACTGTTCGATCGACCCGGGTGCTGGGAACACGATTACTCCGTCAACCGCGTGGGACCACAGCGATCTGAACACTTCTGCTTGGCGTTGGGGGTCGCCGTCGTTGCTTGCGAAGAACATTGTGCGGCCGGTTTCACGGGCCGCGTTCTGGATGCCCTCGGCCATCGCAGGGAAGAATGGGTCGGTCATGTCTACGCCCACGAGTCCGACGGTGCCGCTGCGGCGGGTGATCAAACCGCGGGCCAACATGTTTGGCTGATATCCGAGGTCTTCTACCGCTTCGAGCACCTTGACCCGGGTCGCCTCCGAAAACCCCCCCTCGTCGTTGACGACTCTCGACACTGTACGAGGCGACACTCCGACCTTGTTGGCCACGTCTCGTAGGGTTGTTCCTCTTGGCATGTCGCTTGAGTCTTTCGGTGGACGACGATGCTATCTGTCTAGCTTGCGAATTTCTTACGGGTGTGGACTCAACGGCTAGCAGACAACACTGATTGGAATGAAAGCTACGTCAACGATGGCGTCAACGTTGACGTAAAGCAAAATTTGTTCTATGGTGAGAGCAACCAATCCCATTTCAAGGGAAAACGGAGGGACAATGAGACTAATACGATTGACAGTTGCGACGGGTGCTCTGCTCCTGTTGTCGCTGCTTGCAGCCGCATGCGGAAACGACGACGCGACCACGACTACAGCGCCGACCACCACGGCGGCACCTGACCCCGAGCCGGTGGCACCTGAGCCCACCACGGCGGCGGCACCGCAAGCGGCGGTACTGTCCAACGTGCTCTACAAATCGGACGACTTGTGTGAGGTGAGCCTCGACAAGTCGATGAGCGAGCTCAAGGTCGGCTTCAGCCAGGCTGAGTCCGAGGGCGCGTGGCGTAATGCTGAGACGAAGTCCATGCAGGACCAGGAGGACCGCGTGTCTGAGGTCGTCATCACCGACGCCCAGGGCGATATAGCCAAGCAGACCACGGACATCCAGGACCTGGTCAACCAGGGCGTCGACGTAATCGTGATGGCGCCGCGCGAATCCGACGGACTCGACGCAGGACTCGAAACCGCCCGTGAGGCAGGGATTCCGGTACTGTTCGTGGACCGCTGGCACGAGGGCGACGCGTGCTCCGATTATGTGACCTTCATCTCGTCGGACTTCGTGGAGCAGGGCCGCATCGCAGGTCGCAGTCTCGCGGACGCGGCGGGCGGCACGGCCAAGATCATCCAGCTCGAGGGTTCGGCTGGAGTCTCCGTGGCCGACGATCGCAAGGCTGGCTTCGACGAGATCGTTGACCAGCACCCCGGCATGGAGCTGTTGGCGTCGCAGACGGCCGACTTCAGCCGGGCCAAGGGCCAGGAGGTAGCCAGCCAACTCTTGCTGTCGCATCCTGATGTGACTGCCATCTACGCCCACAATGACGAGATGGCAATCGGGGCGATCACGGCGTTGGAGGCGGCGGGCAAGGTGCCCGGCGAGGACGTACTCGTGGTGTCAATCGACGGCATCCGCGACGCCTTCGACGCCATCATTGACGGTAAGATGCTGGTGACCGTCGAATCAAACCCACGGTTCGGGACCATCGCCTTCGACACGATCGAGCAGATGACCCTCGGCCGCTCGATCCCCGACCGCATCGTCATTGAGGATCGGGTCTACGACGCCGACAACGTCGAGGAGAACTACCACCTCGGGTTCTAGTTCGAGAGCCCAGCCAGTCACGGACCGCGCCCGGAGAGCGGGTCCGTGACTGGCCCCAGGCAGAAAGGCGGTAAGATGATTTCTCCCGTGCCCGTGGAAGGAAACATTTCTCCCGTGTCCGTGGAAGGAAACGCAGTCCCGCATCTCGAGGTGATCGGTCTCACCAAGAGGTTCCCCGGCGTGCTGGCCGTTGACGGCGTCGACATGGCCGTCCGGCCCGGCGAAGCTCGCGCCCTCGCTGGCCAGAACGGCTCGGGCAAGTCGACGCTCATCAAGGTCATCGCCGGCGTCTGGCGTTCGGACGCGGGCAGCCTGCGCGTGGTTGGCGAACTGGCGGACTTCCGCAGCCCGTCGGAGGCCGTGGCGGCCGGGATCAGCACCATCCACCAGGAGGTGAACCTGATCCCCATGCGCTCCGTCGCCGAGAACCTGTTCTTGGCCCGCGAGCCGACTCGGGGCCTCTTCATCAGGCAGCGCCAGATCGTCCGCGACAGCGAGGAACTGCTGGCTCGCTACGGCCTCGAGAGCGTTGACCCCAACGCCGAGATCGGCCGCCTCAGCATCGCGGTGCGCCAGATGGTCGCAATCGTTCGGGCGGTGTCGGTCGATGCTCGTCTCGTGATAATGGACGAGCCGACCTCGTCGCTGGAGACCTCAGAGGTCGACCAACTGTTCGGCATCATCGGCCAACTGCTCTCCGAGCAGCGTTCGGTGCTCTTTGTCAGCCACCGGCTCGAGGAGTTCTACGAGGTGTGCGAGACCGCGACGGTGCTTCGCGATGGCCGCGTCGCCTACGACGGGGTGCTGGACGGTCTGCCCCGCGAGGATCTCGTAACGGCGATGATCGGCCGTCGCCACTCAGGATCGGCCGGGTTCAGCACGGGTTTCCGCCCGGTCCCGGTCTCCGACGCGCCGCCGCTTCTAGACGCCTACAGGGTCAGCAGCGCAGAGGTGGACGAGGCGTCGGTGAAGGTCGGCGTCGGCGAGATCATCGGGCTTGCCGGCCTGCTAGGTGCCGGGCGCACCGAATTCGCGGAGATCCTCGTCGGGGTGGCCCGGCGCACCGGCGGAGACGGGTCCCTCGGCGACGGCGGCAGGCTGCCTGAATCGCCGGCGGAGGCGCTTGCCCGCGGAATAGCGCTGGTGCCGGAGGACCGGCGCGGGCAGGGAATCTTTCCCGGGCAGTCCGTCCGGGAGAACATCGTCGCCGCGGTGCTCCCGAGGCTGACCAGCCGCGGGCTCGTCGACAGCGACGCCGTCGACGACGTGGTGCGGAAATTCGTCGAGATGCTCGACATCAAGCTCGTGTCACTCGACCAGCCGATCGATCAGCTCTCAGGAGGCAACCAGCAGAAGGTGATCCTTGGCCGCTGCCTGAGCCTGATGCCCGGATTGCTCATAACCGACGAGCCGACAAGGGGCATCGACGTGGGCGCCAAGTTCGAGATCCAGAGCCATCTCAGCGACCTCGCGGCGGGCGGAATGGGCATACTGCTCATCTCCTCGGAACTCGACGAGGTGCTCGAGGGAACCCACCGCACCGTCGTCATGCACGATCGCCGCACTGTGGGCACGCTGAACGGCAACGATCTGAGCGAGGAAAGGCTGGTGGAACTGATGTCCCACGGGACCAAGGGGCACTGATGGCCGCAGAGCGGGCATCGCGCGAACTGAGTTCCCCGCTGCGCCGCCACGGCATCTTCGTGGGGCTGGCGGCCCTTGTGCTGCTCAACATTATCATCACTCCGCACTTCTGGGCATGGACGACACTACGGCTGCAGCTCCAGCTGGTGACGCCGCTGATATTCACGTCGCTGGGATTGGCGTTCGTAGTGGCGACGAAGGGGATAGACATCTCGGTCGGGGCAGTGATGGCCGTCGCCTCAGTGGTGATCGCGCTCGCCCTTGAGCCGTTTGGGTGGCTGGTCGCCGTGCTGCTGGCGCTGGCTGCGGCCGGGGCGTGCGGCCTGCTCAACGGGGCGATCGTGAGCTTCCTCGGCGTCCAGCCGATCGTCGCGACCCTCGGCTTTCTCGTCGGTGGCCGCGGCCTCGCCTCGGTGCTGGTGGACGGCGAGTCGAGGTCGCTGTACAACGACACGTACATAAGCTTCGGACGCAAATACTACGAGCTGCCGCTCGGTGCTAGCCTGCCCTTTGCCGCAGTGGTGTGGATCGTGCTCGGCCTCGCCGTCTGGTGGCTGATGAGGTCCACGCGCTTCGGGTTCCATGTGCGCGCCGTCGGCGCGAACCCTGTGGCCTCGGGCCTGAGCGGGATCAACGTGCGCAGGACGCTCCTGTCGGCCTACGCGATCAGTGGCCTGTTCGCGGGGATCGCCGGCATGTACGTGACCGCCCTGGCCGCCAACAGCGACCCGACCCAGGTCGGGTTGCTGATGGAACTCGACGCCATCGCCGCTGTGGTTGTAGGGGGCACTACGCTGCAGGGCGGCGAGTTCTCGGTGCCGCGCACGGTCGCGGGGGCGAACTTCGTGCTGTTGACCGAGACAACCATGCTGCGCAACGACATAGGCACTGCCGTGACGCAACTGGTATCCGGGTTGATCATCGTGGCCGCCGTGCTGGTGTCGACCCGCCTTTCGCGCCGCGAGGCGCTCGTATGAGCAGCGAGTCCGAGCCGCGTCCGCTGGCGGAGGCGGGCGGGCCGCGTCGATCTGCGGCGGGTGCTCGGTTCCGTTCGTCGGCTTCGTTGCGCACCGCCGGCGCGGGGTCGCGTCTCGGCCCTGTGCTCGGCCCTCCGTCCACACTGCTGGTCGGCCTCATCGTCGCCGGGGTCTCCTTCGACGGATTCCTGAGCGGGCCCACCCTTTCGAGCCTGCTGGAGCGCTCAGCCTTCGTCGGAATCATCGTCGTCGGCATGACCTACCTGATCATTGCCGGGGGAATCGACCTGTCGGTGGGCTCGGTGGCCGCGCTCGCAGGCGTAGTCGTGGCGAAGTTAGTGGCCACCGGCATGAACCCGGTGGCCGCGCTGCTGGCCAGTGTGGCCGTCGGGGCGGCTATCGGTGCCGCGCAGGGGATCGCGATAGCCCGAGGCAACTTGGAGCCGTTCATCGTCACGCTCGCCGGGCTACTGTCGGTGCGGGGGCTCGTGCTGCTGATCTCCGATGAGCGTAATGTCCCGCTTCCCAACGAGGGCCTGGCCCGCAGCATCGGCACCGGCACGGTGTTCTCCGTCGGCGATTACAGGGTGTCGTTCCCGGCTGCAATCATGCTCGTAGCGTTCCTGGGCGGAGCTGTCGTGCTGCGCCGGACGACATTTGGCCGGTCACTGTTCGCGATCGGCGGCGACGAGAAGTCAGCTCGGCTGCTCGGTGTGAAGGTCGAGAGCGTGAAGGTTCAGGCCTACGCCGTGTGTGCAGGTCTCGCGGCGCTAGCCGGGGGCCTGCTGGCGTTCCGCCAGACGCTTGGCCGGCCTTTCGCCGCCGAGGCGTACGAGCTCTTTGCCATCGGGGCGGTAGTGGTCGGCGGGACCCTTCTCACCGGTGGCCGAGGCTCGATGATCGGGAGCCTCTTCGGCACACTGCTGCTGTTCTTGATCCAGGTCTCAATCAACCGGATGGGACTCAGCGCCTTCTGGCAGCAACTCGTCTCAGGGACGTTCCTCCTGATAGCGGTGGCCGCGCAGAGTCTGATACAGCGCGTACCCGTCACAGCCGAAAGACATCGCCACAGATTTTGAAGGGAGCGAAATTGGCCAAAGTTGCATTCATCGGAGCGGGCAGCACGGTATTCGCCCGGAATCTCCTCAACGACCTACTGGGTTACGAGGACCTTCGGGACTGCCTCGAGTTTGGAGCGGGCCCCGGCGCGGGGCCGCTGGTGGTCGATCTGGACTCCACGATCTGTGAGGTCCACGGCAGGCAAAAGCAGGGCGCCGCGTACGGCTACACCAAAGTGTTGGGCTATCATCTGTTGCTGGCCGCACGCGCCGACACCAGCGAGGTGCTCGCCGCCCGCATGCGCAAAGGCTCCGCGGGATCCTCGCGAGGCGTGGTGCGCTTCGTTGACGAGCTCGTCGCCAACCTCAGGCGCGCCGGCGCTTCGGGGCCGCTCACGCTGCGCGCCGACTCGGGGTTCTGGTCCCGCAAGCTGATCGACCGTCTCGACGCCCACGACGCCAAGTGGTCGATCACCGTCACGCTCGGATCCGCTGTGCGCACAGCGATCCAAGCAATCCCCGACGACGCCTGGGCCGACATCGCCTACACCAAAGGCGGGGGGGGGTGAAGGGGGGTTATTTTGTTTGTTGAGCGAAAGGATGTGGCGTTGCTGGCGGCGATCGCGATGGTCGCGGTGCTGGGCATCCCCCGTTCCACGTCGGCGGCGCTGATCAAGCCGTCGCCGTCGCTGCCTGTTGAGGCGGTCACGGTCACGACGAGGTTCGCTGATCTGCAGTTCGACGCGGTCCGCTCGGATACCGACAACTCGGAGGTGACGACGTTGGGGGTGGCGACCGTTGACGACGCCGCCATCGAGCCCGACCGCACCGTCACAGCGACTGTGTCTGCGGCAGCGGGTTACACGGTCGGCGAGGACAATTCTGCTTTGGTGACGATCACAGACAACGACGTGCCGGTGACGATCACAGACCACGCTGCTCCGACCGGTCGTTGGCTCCTTGATGACGGTTCGGGGTCTGTGGCTGTTGATTCGGTTGGGTCAAACAACGGCGCTCTTGGCGGTGGGGCGTCGTTCACCGGCGATGGGTTGATTGGCGGGGCGGTCGGACTGGACGGCTCTGATGATCATGTCGATATCGGAGCCGCGGTTGTGGACACGACTGAGAGTTACACCGTCTCGGCCTATGTGCGGCTGGACAGCAGCAGCGGCACACAGACGGTGCTGTCTCAAGACGGCAACCGAGCCAGCGGCTTCTTCTTGCAGATCAGACGCGGCAGGTGGGCTTTCGCGGTTCCGTCCGGTGACTCGAACTACCCCTCTACTGTTCGGGTGTCATCGTCGTCCGGCGTCCTAGCCGGTGTGTGGACGCATCTGGTCGGGGTCCACGACGGCGAGGCTGACGAGTTGCGGTTGTACGTCAACGGCGAGCAAGACGGGACCGCGGACTTCGCCTCTCCTTGGTCGGCCACCGGTTCGCTGGTCTTTGGTCGGGGCAAGTACACGGGCAGGTCGGTCGATTTCCTGGATGGCCGGATCGACGAGGTACGAACCTACGACCGGGCTTTGACCAGCAACGAGATCGCCCAGCTCTACGACGAGAACCCCGTACCCGACCAGGACCTGGTGTACCTGATGGCCTACTTCACAGGGAATAGTGGGATTCAGGAGAGGGTGTATTACGCGTACAGCGTTGATGCCCTGGCCTGGAATAACATCAACGCCGCCCGGCCGGTGTTCAATGCCTACGACAACACGGTCCGTATTCGTGATCCGTACATGTTGAAGGTGAACGGGAAGTTCCATTTGGTGCACACGGCTGGGTGGGACAACAAGTACGTCTTCCATTGGGAGTCCAACGATGGCATCACCTGGTCTGGGGCCAACGGTCAAAGAAATCGGGCGGACGGCCAGATCAACGTCGTCCCTGACGGCAACCCGGCTCCGAACGCCTGGGCCCCGGAGTTCTACTGGGATGGCGAGAAGTTCTACCTCTTTTGGGCCAGCAGGAACTGGGATCTCGACGGGGACGGTGTAGCAACAGGAGCCGAAAGACGAGTTAAGTTGTTCTATGTCACCACCACCGACTGGTTGACCTTCACCGCACCACAGTTGTTGTTTGATCCGGGCTTCGCCGCCATCGACCTCAACGTCCTCTCAGAGGGCGGCACGGTGTACGGCATTACCAAGTCCGAGGTCGGTGACCATGAGGACAAGTACGTCTTCTTGTCCAAAGGAGACTCGATCACGTCGCTCAGCGGGACCGTGGATATCTTGCCGGGGGTCCGCGGCGTCGAAGGGCCTCAGTTTTTGAGGCTCATCGATGGGTCCTTCGTGCTCTACTACGACTTCTTCGCAGTCAACAGTCGATCATGGGGCGCCTCCAAATCAGACGACCTCGAGACATGGACCGAGATCACGCCGGACCCTGACTTCCCAGCCGGCGTTCGTCACGGCAGCATCCTCATCGTCACCAAACAAGAGGCCGCCGCCATCCTCAAAGAATACAACACCCTAGTCCCGTCCGGCTGGGACGATGTTCCCGCCGTCACCGTCTCCTACGACGCAGCCACCTACGACGTCGACGAAGGCTCGTCGGTGACGGTCACCGTGGAACTGTCCACAGCACCTAAACAGTGGGTGACGGTGCCGGTCACGTTGGGAGGCACCGCTACCAACAACGCTGATTATTCGGGGGTGCCCGCCTACGTCACGTTCAGCGCCGCTCAAACAACCGCCACGATCATCCTCGCTGCTACGGACGACGCCACCAACGACGTCGACGAAACCGTCGTCCTCGGCTTCGGCGCACTCCCGGACGGGTTCACCGCCGGCGTTCGCCCCACTGCGACGGTCACCATCAACGGCGACGTCAACGAAAAACCGGAGTTCGCCACCGATACAGCGACCCGCGAGATAGCCGAGAACACTGCCGCGGACACAAACATTGGTGACGCGGTGACCGCTACGGACCCCGACACGGGTGACAGTCTGGTGTATCAACTCTCCGGAACCGACCAGACCTCTTTTGTGATCGACGCGGCGACGGGGCAGCTCAAAACCAAAGCAGCCCTCGACTATGAGACCAAACAGGTTTACAGCGTGGTGGTGTCGGTCAGCGACAACAAAAACCCGGCCGGCGACGCCGACGAGGCGGTCGACGACACCGTAACGGTGACGATCAACGTCGGCAACGTCGACGAGGCCGGGACGGTGACCTTGACACCACCAACCGTACAGGTCGGGGCGCAGATCGAAGCGGCGTTGTCTGATCTCGACGGCACACCGACCGGCATTGTGTGGCGGTGGGCCCGCTCCACAGACCCGACCACAAACCCGATCTCGTGGGTTGATATTGGTTCGGCCACCAGCAACGCCTACACCCCGACAGGCGCTGATTCGGGTCAACGGCTGCGGGCCACTGCCAGCTACAGCGATCCGGAGGGCGCTAACAAATCCGCGAGCGCCGCCACTGTTTCGGGAACCAACACCGCCCCGGAGTTCGCCACCGATACAGCGACCCGCGAGATAGCCGAGAACACTGCCGCGGACACAAACATTGGTGACGCGGTGACCGCTACCGACCCCGACACGGGTGACAGTCTGGTGTATCGACTCTCCGGAACCGGCCAGACCTCAACCGACCAGGCCTCTTTTGTGATCGACGCGGCGACGGGGCAGCTCAAAACCAAAGCAGCCCTCGACTATGAGACCAAACAGGTTTACAGCGTGGTGGTGACCGCCACAGACGAATCCGCAGCAGACGACACCATAACGGTGACGATCAACGTCGGCGACGTCAACGAAAAACCGGAGTTCGCCACCGATACAGCGACCCGCGAGATAGCCGAGAACACTGCCGCGGACACAAACATTGGTGACGCGGTGACCGCTACCGACCCCGACACGGGTGACAGTCTGGTGTATCAACTCTCCGGAACCGACCAGGCCTCTTTTGTGATCGACGCGGCGACGGGGCAGCTCAAAACCAAAGCAGCCCTCGACTATGAGACCAAACAGGTTTACAGCGTGGTGGTGTCGGTCAGCGACAACAAAAACCCGGCCGGCGACGCCGACGAGGCGGTCGACGACACCGTAACGGTGACGATCAACGTCGGCGGCGCCAACGAAAAACCGGAGTTCGCCACCGATACAGCGACCCGCGAGATAGCCGAGAACACTGCCGCGGACACAAACATTGGTGACGCGGTGACCGCTACGGACCCCGACACGGGTGACAGTCTGGTGTATCAACTCTCCGGAACCGACCAGGCCTCTTTTGTGATCGACGCGGCGACGGGGCAGCTCAAAACCAAAGCAGCCCTCGACTATGAGACCAAACAGGTTTACAGCGTGGTGGTGTCGGTCAGCGACAACAAAAACCCGGCCGGCGACGCCGACGAGGCGGTCGACGACACCGTAACGGTGACGATCAACGTCGGCAACGCCGACGAGTCCGGGACGGTTCCGACCGGTCTTTGGTTCCTTGATGACGGTTCGGGGTTGGTGGCTGTTGATTCGGTTGGGTCAAACAACGGCGCTCTTGGCGGTGGGGCGTCGTTCACCGGCGACGGGTTGATTGGCGGGGCGGTCGGACTGGACGGCTCTGATGATCATGTCGATATCGGAGCCGCGGTTGTGGACACGACTGAGAGTTACACCGTCTCGGCCTATGTGCGGCTGGACAGCAGCAGCGGCACACAGACGGTGCTGTCTCAAGACGGCAACCGAGCCAGCGGCTTCTTCTTGCAGATCAGACGCGGCAGGTGGGCTTTCGCGGTTCCGTCCGGTGACTCGAACTACCCCTCTACTGTTCGGGTGTCATCGTCGTCCGGCGTCCTAGCCGGTGTGTGGACGCATCTGGTCGGGGTCCACGACGGCGAGGCTGACGAGTTGCGGTTGTACGTCAACGGCGAGCAAGACGGGACCGCGGACTTCGCCTCTCCTTGGTCGGCCGCCGGTTCGCTGGTCTTTGGTCGGGGCAAGTACACGGGCAGGTCGGTCGATTTCCTGGATGGCCGGATCGACGAGGTACGAACCTACGACCGGGCTTTGACCAGCAACGAGATCGCCCGGCTCTACGACGAGAACCCCGTACCCGACCAGGACCTGGTGTACCTGATGGCCTACTTCACAGGGATCGGGGGGCAGGAGAGGGCGTTTTACGCGTACAGCGTTGATGCCCTGGCCTGGAATAACATCAACGCCGCCCGGCCGGTGTTCAATGCCTACGACAACACGGTCCGTATTCGTGATCCGTACATGTTGAAGGTGAACGGGAAGTTCCATTTGGTGCACACGGCTGGGTGGGACAACAAGTACGTCTTCCATTGGGAGTCCAACGATGGCATCACCTGGTCTGGGGCCAACGGTCAAAGAAATCGGGCGGCCGGCCAGATCAACGTCGTCCCTGACGGCAACCCGGCTCCGAACGCCTGGGCCCCGGAGTTCTACTGGGATGGCGAGAAGTTCTACCTCTTTTGGGCCAGCAGGAACTGGGATCTCGACGGGGACGGTGTAGCAACAGGAGACGAAGAACGACAAACGTTGTTCTATGTCACCACCCCCGACTGGTTGACCTTCAGCGAACCACAGTTGTTGTTTAATCCGGGCTTCTCCGCCATCGACCTCAACGTCCTCTCAGAGGGCGGCACGGTGTACGGCATTTACAAGCCAGTGGTTGGTAGCCATGCGGTCCGTCGCTCCCTCTTGGCCAAAGGAGACTCGATCACGTCGCTCAGCGGGACCGTGGATATCTTGCCGGGGGTCCGCGGCGTCGAAGGGCCTCAGTTGTTGAGGCTCATCGATGGGTCCTTCGTGCTCTACTACGACTTCTACGCAGTCGACAATCGATCATGGGGCGCCTCCGAATCAGACGACCTCGAGACATGGACCGAGATCACGCCGGACCCTGACTTCCCAGCCGGCGTTCGTCACGGCAGCGTCCTCATCGTCACCAAACAAGAGGCCGCCGCCATCCTCAAAGAATACAACACCCTAGTCCCGTCCGGCTGGGACGATGTTCCCGCCGTCACCGTCTCCTACGACGCAGCCGCCTACGACGTCGACGAAGGCTCGTCGGTGACGGTCACCGTGGAACTGTCCACAGCACCTAAACGGTGGGTGACGGTGCCGGTCACGTTGGGAGGCACCGCTACCAACAACGCTGATTATTCGGGGGTGCCCGCCTACGTCACGTTCAGCGCCGCTCAAACAACCGCCACGATCATCCTCGCTGCTACGGACGACGCCACCTACGACACCGACGAAACCGTCGTCCTCGGCTTCGGCGCACTCCCGGACGGGTTCACCGCCGGCGTTCGCCCCACTACGACGGTCACCATCAACGACGACGAAATCTCGGTTGAGTTCGTGTCCGCGGTTTACAGCGTGGCTGAGGGCGCCGACGTGGTGGTGACCGTGGAGTTGTCCAGGGATCCCCGACGCAGCGTGACGGTGCCGTTGACGGCGGTGCTTCAAAACAGCGCCTCGAATGCTGATTATTCGGGTGTGCCGCCCAGTGTCGTGTTCGTGTCCGGTGAGACTCAAAAGACGTTCACGTTCACCGCGACCGACGATTTTGTTGACGACGACGACGGCGAGTCGCTGAAACTCACCTTCGGGGCGCTGCCGGAGGGGATCGTTGCAGGCAGCAACGCTGAGACCACCGTCAGCATCGACGACGACGACGACGCGTTGACCGGTCTTTGGCTCCTTGATGACGGTTCGGGGTCGGTGGCTGTTGATTCGGTTGGGTCAAACAACGGCGGTCTTGGCGGTGGGGCGTCGTTCACCGGCGACGGGTTGATTGGCGGGGCGGTCGAACTGGACGGCTCTGATGATCATGTCGATATCGGAGCCGCGGTTGTGGACACGACTAAGAGTTACACCGTCTCGGCCTATGTGCGGCTGGACAGCAACAGCGACGCACAGACGGTGCTGTCTCAAGACGGCAACCGAGCCAGCGGCTTCTTCTTGCAGATCTACAACGACAAGTGGGCTTTCTCGGTTCCGGCCGGTGACTTGAACTACCCCTCTACTGTTCGGGTGTCATCGTCGTCCGATGCCCTAGCCGGTGTGTGGGCGCATCTGGTCGGGGTCCACGACGGCGAGGCTGACGAGTTGCGGTTGTACGTCAACGGCGAGCAAGCCGGGACCGCGGCCTTCGCCACTCCTTGGTCGGCCACCGGTTCGCTGGTCTTTGGTCGGGGCAAGTACACGGGCGGGCCGGTCGATTTCCTGGATGGCCGGATCGACGAGGTACGAACCTACGGCCGGGCTCTGACCAGCAACGAGATCGCCGAGCTCTACAACATCTCGGTTGAGTTCGTGTCCGCGGTTTACAGCGTGGCTGAGGGCGCCGACGTGGCGGTGACCGTGAAGTTGTCCAGGGACCCCCGACGCAGCGTGACGGTGCCGTTGACGGCGGTGCTTCAAAACGGCGCCTCGAATGCTGATTATTCGGGTGTGCCGCCCAGTGTCGTGTTCGTGTCCGGTGAGACTCAAAAGACGTTCACGTTCACCGCGACCGACGATTTTGTTGACGACGACGGCGAGTCGCTGAAACTCACCTTCGGGGCGCTGCCGGAGGGGATCGTTGCAGGCAGCAACGCTGAGACCACCGTCAGCATCGACGACGACGACGACAACATCTCGGTTGAGTTCGTGTCCGCGGTTTACAGCGTGGCTGAGGGCGCCGACGTGGTGGTGACCGTGGAGTTGTCCAGGGATCCCCGACGCAGCGTGACGGTGCCGTTGACGGCGGTGCTTCAAAACGGCGCCTCGAATGCTGATTATTCGGGTGTGCCGCCCAGTGTCGTGTTCGTGTCCGGTGAGACTCAAAAGACGTTCACGTTCACCGCGACCGACGATTTTGTTGACGACGACGGCGAGTCGCTGAAACTCACCTTCGGGGCGCTGCCGGAGGGGATCGTTGCAGGCAGCAACGCTGAGACCACCGTCAGCATCGACGACGACGCGTTGACCGGTCTTTGGCTCCTTGATGACGGTTCGGGGTTGGTGGCTGTTGATTCGGTTGGGTCAAACAACGGCGATCTTGGCGGTGGGGCGTCGTTCACCGGCGATGGGTTGATTGGCGGGGCGGTCGGACTGGACGGCTCTGATGATCATGTCGATATCGGAGCCGCGGTTGTGGACACGACTGAGAGTTACACCGTCTCGGCCTATGTGCGGCTGGACAGCAGCAGCGGCACACAGACGGTGCTGTCTCAAGACGGCAACCGAGCCAGCGGCTTCTTCTTGCAGATCAGACGCGACAGGTGGGCTTTCGCGGTTCCGTCCGGTGACGTGAACTACCCCTCTACTGTTCGGGTGTCATCGTCGTCCGATGCCCTAGCCGGTGTGTGGACGCATCTGGTCGGGGTCCACGACGGCGAGGCTGACGAGTTGCGGTTGTACGTCAACGGCGAGCAAGACGGGACCGCGGACTTCGCCTCTCCTTGGTCGGCCGCCGGTTCGCTGGTCTTTGGTCGGGGCAAGTACACGGGCAGGTCGGTCGATTTCCTGGATGGCCGGATCGACGAGGTACGAACCTACGACCGGGCTTTGACCAGCAACGAGATCGCCGAGCTCTACGACGAGAACCCCGCCGAGGTCGAGGCGGCCAACGATCCGCCGGTGTTCGCGGCGGATGCGGTGACCCGCACCGTCGCGGAGAACACGACGGCAGGTGATGTCGGCGCCGCGGTCACAGCCACCGACGCCGACAGCGACGTGTTGACCTACTCGGTGGCCGCGGCCTCAACCAGCCAGGCCGACACCGCCCACCTGACCGCGTTCAACACCGACTTCGCGATCAACGCCACCACCGGCCAGGTCACCGTCAAAGCCGGCGCCGCCATCGACTTCGAGACCCGCGCCAGCTATGTGGTCTCTTACCGGGTGTCTGACCTGAAGGACGCGGCGGGCGGCGTCGACGCTGTCATCGACGACACGCTGGTGTTGACGGTGACGGTGACCAACGTCGACGAGGCCGGGACGGTGACCTTGACACCACCAACCGTACAGGTCGGGGCGCAGATCGAAGCGGCGTTGTCTGATCTCGACGGCACACCGACCGGCATTGTGTGGCAGTGGGCCCGCTCCACAGACCCGACCACAAACCCGTGGGTTGATATTGGTTCGGCCACCAGCAACGCCTACACCCCGACAAGCGTTGATTCGGGTCAATGGCTGCGGGCCACTGCCAGCTACAGCGATCCGCAGGGCGCCAACAAATCCGCGAGCGCCGCCACTGCTTCGGGAACCAACACCGTCCCGGAGTTCGCCACCGATACAGCGACCCGCGAGATAGCCGAGAACACTGCCGCGGACACAAACATTGGTGAAGCGGTGACCGCTACCGACCCCGACACGGGTGACAGTCTGGTGTATCAACTCTCCGGAACCGACCAGGCCTCTTTTGTGATCGACGCGGCGACGGGGCAGCTCAAAACCAAAGCAGCCCTCGACTATGAGACCAAACAGGTTTACAGCGTGGTGGTGTCGGTCAGCGACAACAAAAACCCGGCCGGCGACGCCGACGAGGCGGTCGACGACACCGTAACGGTGACGATCAACGTCGGCAACGCCGACGAGTCCGGGACGGTTCCGACCGGTCTTTGGTTCCTTGATGACGGTTCGGGGTTGGTGGCTGTTGATTCGGTTGGGTCAAACAACGGCGCTCTTGGCGGTGGGGCGTCGTTCACCGGCGACGGGTTGATTGGCGGGGCGGTCGGACTGGACGGCTCTGATGATCATGTCGATATCGGAGCCGCGGTTGTGGACACGACTGAGAGTTACACCGTCTCGGCCTATGTGCGGCTGGACAGCAGCAGCGGCACACAGACGGTGCTGTCTCAAGACGGCAACCGAGTCAGCGGCTTCTTCTTGCAGAGCGAAGCCGGCAGGTGGACTTTCGCGGTTCCGGCCGGTGACTTGAACTACCCCTCTACTGTTCGGGTGTCATCGTCGTCCGGCGTCCTAGCCGGTGTGTGGGCGCATCTGGTCGGGGTCCACGACGGCGAGGCTGACGAGTTGCGGTTGTACGTCAACGGCGAGCAAGACGGGACCGCGGACTTCGCCTCTCCTTGGTCGGCCACCGGTTCGCTGGTCTTTGGTCGGGGCAAGTACACGGGCAGGTCGGTCGATTTCCTGGATGGCCGGATCGACGAGGTACGAACCTACGACCGGGCTTTGACCAGCAACGAGATCGCCCGGCTCTACGACGAGAACCCCGTACCCGACCAGGACCTGGTGTACCTGATGGCCTACTTCACAGGGAATAGTGGGATTCAGGAGAGGGTGTATTACGCGTACAGCGTTGATGCCCTGGCCTGGAATAACATCAACGCCGCCCGGCCGGTGTTCAATGCCTACGACAACACGGTCCGTATTCGTGATCCGTACATGTTGAAGGTGAACGGGAAGTTCCATTTGGTGCACACGGCTGGGTGGGACAACAAGTACGTCTTCCATTGGGAGTCCAACGATGGCATCACCTGGTCTGGGGCCAACGGTCAAAGAAATCGGGCGGCCGGCCAGATCAACGTCGTCCCTGACGGCAACCCGGCTCCGAACGCCTGGGCCCCGGAGTTCTACTGGGATGGCGAGAAGTTCTACCTCTTTTGGGCCAGCAGGAACTGGGATCTCGACGGGGACGGTGTAGCAACAGGAGCCGAAAGACGAGTTAAGTTGTTCTATGTCACCACCACCGACTGGTTGACCTTCACCGCACCACAGTTGTTGTTTGATCCGGGCTTCGCCGCCATCGACCTCAACGTCCTCTCAGAGGGCGGCACGGTGTACGGCATTACCAAGTCCGAGGTCGGTGACCATGAGGACAAGTACGTCTTCTTGTCCAAAGGAGACTCGATCACGTCGCTCAGCGGGACCGTGGATATCTTGCCGGGGGTCCGCGGCGTCGAAGGGCCTCAGTTTTTGAGGCTCATCGATGGGTCCTTCGTGCTCTACTACGACTTCTTCGCAGTCAACAGTCGATCATGGGGCGCCTCCAAATCAGACGACCTCGAGACATGGACCGAGATCACGCCGGACCCTGACTTCCCAGCCGGCGTTCGTCACGGCAGCATCCTCATCGTCACCAAACAAGAGGCCGCCGCCATCCTCAAAGAATACAACACCCTAGTCCCGTCCGGCTGGGACGATGTTCCCGCCGTCACCGTCTCCTACGACGCAGCCACCTACGACGTCGACGAAGGCTCGTCGGTGACGGTCACCGTGGAACTGTCCACAGCACCTAAACAGTGGGTGACGGTGCCGGTCACGTTGGGAGGCACCGCTACCAACAACGCTGATTATTCGGGGGTGCCCGCCTACGTCACGTTCAGCGCCGCTCAAACAACCGCCACGATCATCCTCGCTGCTACGGACGACGCCACCTACGACACCGACGAAACCGTCGTCCTCGGCTTCGGCGCACTCCCGGACGGGTTCACCGCCGGCGTTCGCCCCACTACGACGGTCACCATCAACGACGACGAAATCTCGGTTGAGTTCGTGTCCGCGGTTTACAGCGTGGCTGAGGGCGCCGACGTGGTGGTGACCGTGGAGTTGTCCAGGGATCCCCGACGCAGCGTGACGGTGCCGTTGACGGCGGTGCTTCAAAACAGCGCCTCGAATGCTGATTATTCGGGTGTGCCGCCCAGTGTCGTGTTCGTGTCCGGTGAGACTCAAAAGACGTTCACGTTCACCGCGACCGACGATTTTGTTGACGACGACGACGGCGAGTCGCTGAAACTCACCTTCGGGGCGCTGCCGGAGGGGATCGTTGCAGGCAGCAACGCTGAGACCACCGTCAGCATCGACGACGACGACGACGCGTTGACCGGTCTTTGGCTCCTTGATGACGGTTCGGGGTCGGTGGCTGTTGATTCGGTTGGGTCAAACAACGGCGGTCTTGGCGGTGGGGCGTCGTTCACCGGCGACGGGTTGATTGGCGGGGCGGTCGAACTGGACGGCTCTGATGATCATGTCGATATCGGAGCCGCGGTTGTGGACACGACTAAGAGTTACACCGTCTCGGCCTATGTGCGGCTGGACAGCAACAGCGACGCACAGACGGTGCTGTCTCAAGACGGCAACCGAGCCAGCGGCTTCTTCTTGCAGATCTACAACGACAAGTGGGCTTTCTCGGTTCCGGCCGGTGACTTGAACTACCCCTCTACTGTTCGGGTGTCATCGTCGTCCGATGCCCTAGCCGGTGTGTGGGCGCATCTGGTCGGGGTCCACGACGGCGAGGCTGACGAGTTGCGGTTGTACGTCAACGGCGAGCAAGCCGGGACCGCGGCCTTCGCCACTCCTTGGTCGGCCACCGGTTCGCTGGTCTTTGGTCGGGGCAAGTACACGGGCGGGCCGGTCGATTTCCTGGATGGCCGGATCGACGAGGTACGAACCTACGGCCGGGCTCTGACCAGCAACGAGATCGCCGAGCTCTACAACATCTCGGTTGAGTTCGTGTCCGCGGTTTACAGCGTGGCTGAGGGCGCCGACGTGGCGGTGACCGTGGAGTTGTCCAGGGACCCCCGACGCAGCGTGACGGTGCCGTTGACGGCGGTGCTTCAAAACGGCGCCTCGAATGCTGATTATTCGGGTGTGCCGCCCAGTGTCGTGTTCGTGTCCGGTGAGACTCAAAAGACGTTCACGTTCACCGCGACCGACGATTTTGTTGACGACGACGGCGAGTCGCTGAAACTCACCTTCGGGGCGCTGCCGGAGGGGATCGTTGCAGGCAGCAACGCTGAGACCACCGTCAGCATCGACGACGACGACGACAACATCTCGGTTGAGTTCGTGTCCGCGGTTTACAGCGTGGCTGAGGGCGCCGACGTGGTGGTGACCGTGGAGTTGTCCAGGGATCCCCGACGCAGCGTGACGGTGCCGTTGACGGCGGTGCTTCAAAACGGCGCCTCGAATGCTGATTATTCGGGTGTGCCGCCCAGTGTCGTGTTCGTGTCCGGTGAGACTCAAAAGACGTTCACGTTCACCGCGACCGACGATTTTGTTGACGACGACGGCGAGTCGCTGAAACTCACCTTCGGGGCGCTGCCGGAGGGGATCGTTGCAGGCAGCAACGCTGAGACCACCGTCAGCATCACAGACGACGACGCGTTGACCGGTCGTTGGCTCCTTGATGACGGTTCGGGGTTGGTGGCTGTTGATTCGGTTGGGTCAAACAACGGCGATCTTGGCGGTGGGGCGTCGTTCACCGGCGACGGGTTGATTGGCGGGGCGGTCGAACTGGACGGCTCTGATGATCATGTCGATATCGGAGCCGCGGTTGTGGACACGACTGAGAGTTACACCGTCTCGGCCTATGTGCGGCTGGACAGCAGCAGCGGCACACAGACGGTGCTGTCTCAAGACGGCAACCGAACCAGCGGCTTCTTCTTGCAGAGCGAAGCCGGCAGGTGGACTTTCGCGGTTCCGTCCGGTGACTCGAACAGATTCGTTGCTGGTCGGGCGTTATCGTCGTCCGGCGTCCTAGCCGGTGTGTGGGCGCATCTGGTCGGGGTCCACGACGGCGAGGCTGACGAGTTGCGGTTGTACGTCAACGGCGAGCAAGACGGGACCGCGGCCTTCGCCACTCCTTGGTCGGCCGCCGGTTCGCTGGTCTTTGGTCGGGGCAAGTACTGGGGCCGGCCGGTCGATTTCCTGGATGGCCGGATCGACGAGGTACGAACCTACGACCGGGCTTTGACCAGCAACGAGATCGCCGAGCTCTACGACGAGAACCCCGCCGAGGTCGAGGCGGCCAACGATCCGCCGGTGTTCGCGGCGGATGCGGTGACCCGCACCGTCGCGGAGAACACGACGGCAGGTGATGTCGGCGCCGCGGTCACAGCCACCGACGCCGACAGCGACGTGTTGACCTACTCGGTGGCCGCGGCCTCAACCAGCCAGGCCGACACCGCCCACCTGACCGCGTTCAACACCGACTTCGCGATCAACGCCACCACCGGCCAGGTCACCGTCAAAGCCGGCGCCGCCATCGACTTCGAGACCCGCGCCAGCTATGTGGTCTCTTACCGGGTGTCTGACCTGAAGGACGCGGCGGGCGGCGTCGACGCTGTCATCGACGACACGCTGGTGTTGACGGTGACGGTGACCAACGTCGACGAGGCCGGGACGGTGACCTTGACACCACCAACCGTACAGGTCGGGGCGCAGATCGAAGCGGCGTTGTCTGATCTCGACGGCACACCGACCGGCATTGTGTGGCAGTGGGCCCGCTCCACAGACCCGACCACAAACCCGTGGGTTGATATTGGTTCGGCCACCAGCAACGCCTACACCCCGACAAGCGCTGATTCGGGTCAACGGCTGCGGGCCACTGCCAACTACAGCGACCCGCAGGGCGCCAACAAATCCGCGAGCGCCGCCACTGCTTCGGGAACCAACACCGCCCCGGAGTTCGCCACCGATACAGCGACCCGCGAGATAGCCGAGAACACTGCCGCGGACACAAACATTGGTGACGCGGTGACCGCTACGGACCCCGACACGGGTGACAGTCTGGTGTATCAACTCTCCGGAACCGACCAGACCTCTTTTGTGATCGACGCGGCGACGGGGCAGCTCAAAACCAAAGCAGCCCTCGACTATGAGACCAAACAGGTTTACAGCGTGGTGGTGTCGGTCAGCGACAACAAAAACCCGGCCGGCGACGCCGACGAGGCGGTCGACGACACCGTAACGGTGACGATCAACGTCGGCAACGCCGACGAGTCCGGGACGGTTCCGACCGGTCTTTGGTTCCTTGATGACGGTTCGGGGTTGGTGGCTGTTGATTCGGTTGGGTCAAACAACGGCGCTCTTGGCGGTGGGGCGTCGTTCACCGGCGACGGGTTGATTGGCGGGGCGGTCGGACTGGACGGCTCTGATGATCATGTCGATATCGGAGCCGCGGTTGTGGACACGACTGAGAGTTACACCGTCTCGGCCTATGTGCGGCTGGACAGCAGCAGCGGCACACAGACGGTGCTGTCTCAAGACGGCAACCGAGTCAGCGGCTTCTTCTTGCAGAGCGAAGCCGGCAGGTGGACTTTCGCGGTTCCGGCCGGTGACTTGAACTACCCCTCTACTGTTCGGGTGTCATCGTCGTCCGGCGTCCTAGCCGGTGTGTGGGCGCATCTGGTCGGGGTCCACGACGGCGAGGCTGACGAGTTGCGGTTGTACGTCAACGGCGAGCAAGACGGGACCGCGGACTTCGCCTCTCCTTGGTCGGCCACCGGTTCGCTGGTCTTTGGTCGGGGCAAGTACACGGGCAGGTCGGTCGATTTCCTGGATGGCCGGATCGACGAGGTACGAACCTACGACCGGGCTTTGACCAGCAACGAGATCGCCCGGCTCTACGACGAGAACCCCGTACCCGACCAGGACCTGGTGTACCTGATGGCCTACTTCACAGGGAATAGTGGGATTCAGGAGAGGGTGTATTACGCGTACAGCGTTGATGCCCTGGCCTGGAATAACATCAACGCCGCCCGGCCGGTGTTCAATGCCTACGACAACACGGTCCGTATTCGTGATCCGTACATGTTGAAGGTGAACGGGAAGTTCCATTTGGTGCACACGGCTGGGTGGGACAACAAGTACGTCTTCCATTGGGAGTCCAACGATGGCATCACCTGGTCTGGGGCCAACGGTCAAAGAAATCGGGCGGACGGCCAGATCAACGTCGTCCCTGACGGCAACCCGGCTCCGAACGCCTGGGCCCCGGAGTTCTACTGGGATGGCGAGAAGTTCTACCTCTTTTGGGCCAGCAGGAACTGGGATCTCGACGGGGACGGTGTAGCAACAGGAGCCGAAAGACGAGTTAAGTTGTTCTATGTCACCACCACCGACTGGTTGACCTTCACCGCACCACAGTTGTTGTTTGATCCGGGCTTCGCCGCCATCGACCTCAACGTCCTCTCAGAGGGCGGCACGGTGTACGGCATTACCAAGTCCGAGGTCGGTGACCATGAGGACAAGTACGTCTTCTTGTCCAAAGGAGACTCGATCACGTCGCTCAGCGGGACCGTGGATATCTTGCCGGGGGTCCGCGGCGTCGAAGGGCCTCAGTTTTTGAGGCTCATCGATGGGTCCTTCGTGCTCTACTACGACTTCTTCGCAGTCAACAGTCGATCATGGGGCGCCTCCAAATCAGACGACCTCGAGACATGGACCGAGATCACGCCGGACCCTGACTTCCCAGCCGGCGTTCGTCACGGCAGCATCCTCATCGTCACCAAACAAGAGGCCGCCGCCATCCTCAAAGAATACAACACCCTAGTCCCGTCCGGCTGGGACGATGTTCCCGCCGTCACCGTCTCCTACGACGCAGCCACCTACGACGTCGACGAAGGCTCGTCGGTGACGGTCACCGTGGAACTGTCCACAGCACCTAAACAGTGGGTGACGGTGCCGGTCACGTTGGGAGGCACCGCTACCAACAACGCTGATTATTCGGGGGTGCCCGCCTACGTCACGTTCAGCGCCGCTCAAACAACCGCCACGATCATCCTCGCTGCTACGGACGACGCCACCTACGACACCGACGAAACCGTCGTCCTCGGCTTCGGCGCACTCCCGGACGGGTTCACCGCCGGCGTTCGCCCCACTACGACGGTCACCATCAACGACGACGAAATCTCGGTTGAGTTCGTGTCCGCGGTTTACAGCGTGGCTGAGGGCGCCGACGTGGTGGTGACCGTGGAGTTGTCCAGGGATCCCCGACGCAGCGTGACGGTGCCGTTGACGGCGGTGCTTCAAAACAGCGCCTCGAATGCTGATTATTCGGGTGTGCCGCCCAGTGTCGTGTTCGTGTCCGGTGAGACTCAAAAGACGTTCACGTTCACCGCGACCGACGATTTTGTTGACGACGACGACGGCGAGTCGCTGAAACTCACCTTCGGGGCGCTGCCGGAGGGGATCGTTGCAGGCAGCAACGCTGAGACCACCGTCAGCATCGACGACGACGACGACGCGTTGACCGGTCTTTGGCTCCTTGATGACGGTTCGGGGTCGGTGGCTGTTGATTCGGTTGGGTCAAACAACGGCGGTCTTGGCGGTGGGGCGTCGTTCACCGGCGACGGGTTGATTGGCGGGGCGGTCGAACTGGACGGCTCTGATGATCATGTCGATATCGGAGCCGCGGTTGTGGACACGACTAAGAGTTACACCGTCTCGGCCTATGTGCGGCTGGACAGCAACAGCGACGCACAGACGGTGCTGTCTCAAGACGGCAACCGAGCCAGCGGCTTCTTCTTGCAGATCTACAACGACAAGTGGGCTTTCTCGGTTCCGGCCGGTGACTTGAACTACCCCTCTACTGTTCGGGTGTCATCGTCGTCCGATGCCCTAGCCGGTGTGTGGGCGCATCTGGTCGGGGTCCACGACGGCGAGGCTGACGAGTTGCGGTTGTACGTCAACGGCGAGCAAGCCGGGACCGCGGCCTTCGCCACTCCTTGGTCGGCCACCGGTTCGCTGGTCTTTGGTCGGGGCAAGTACACGGGCGGGCCGGTCGATTTCCTGGATGGCCGGATCGACGAGGTACGAACCTACGGCCGGGCTCTGACCAGCAACGAGATCGCCGAGCTCTACAACATCTCGGTTGAGTTCGTGTCCGCGGTTTACAGCGTGGCTGAGGGCGCCGACGTGGCGGTGACCGTGGAGTTGTCCAGGGACCCCCGACGCAGCGTGACGGTGCCGTTGACGGCGGTGCTTCAAAACGGCGCCTCGAATGCTGATTATTCGGGTGTGCCGCCCAGTGTCGTGTTCGTGTCCGGTGAGACTCAAAAGACGTTCACGTTCACCGCGACCGACGATTTTGTTGACGACGACGGCGAGTCGCTGAAACTCACCTTCGGGGCGCTGCCGGAGGGGATCGTTGCAGGCAGCAACGCTGAGACCACCGTCAGCATCGACGACGACGACGACAACATCTCGGTTGAGTTCGTGTCCGCGGTTTACAGCGTGGCTGAGGGCGCCGACGTGGTGGTGACCGTGGAGTTGTCCAGGGATCCCCGACGCAGCGTGACGGTGCCGTTGACGGCGGTGCTTCAAAACGGCGCCTCGAATGCTGATTATTCGGGTGTGCCGCCCAGTGTCGTGTTCGTGTCCGGTGAGACTCAAAAGACGTTCACGTTCACCGCGACCGACGATTTTGTTGACGACGACGGCGAGTCGCTGAAACTCACCTTCGGGGCGCTGCCGGAGGGGATCGTTGCAGGCAGCAACGCTGAGACCACCGTCAGCATCACAGACGACGACGCGTTGACCGGTCGTTGGCTCCTTGATGACGGTTCGGGGTTGGTGGCTGTTGATTCGGTTGGGTCAAACAACGGCGATCTTGGCGGTGGGGCGTCGTTCACCGGCGACGGGTTGATTGGCGGGGCGGTCGAACTGGACGGCTCTGATGATCATGTCGATATCGGAGCCGCGGTTGTGGACACGACTGAGAGTTACACCGTCTCGGCCTATGTGCGGCTGGACAGCAGCAGCGGCACACAGACGGTGCTGTCTCAAGACGGCAACCGAACCAGCGGCTTCTTCTTGCAGAGCGAAGCCGGCAGGTGGACTTTCGCGGTTCCGTCCGGTGACTCGAACAGATTCGTTGCTGGTCGGGCGTTATCGTCGTCCGGCGTCCTAGCCGGTGTGTGGGCGCATCTGGTCGGGGTCCACGACGGCGAGGCTGACGAGTTGCGGTTGTACGTCAACGGCGAGCAAGCCGGGACCGCGGCCTTCGCCACTCCTTGGTCGGCCACCGGTTCGCTGGTCTTTGGTCGGGGCAAGTACTGGGGCCGGCCGGTCGATTTCCTGGATGGCCGGATCGACGAGGTACGAACCTACGACCGGGCTTTGACCAGCAACGAGATCGCCGAGCTCTACGACGAGAACCCCGCCGAGGTCGAGGCGGCCAACGATCCGCCGGTGTTCGCGGCGGATGCGGTGACCCGCACCGTCGCGGAGAACACGACGGCAGGTGATGTCGGCGCCGCGGTCACAGCCACCGACGCCGACAGCGACGTGTTGACCTACTCGGTGGCCGCGGCCTCAACCAGCCAGGCCGACACCGCCCACCTGACCGCGTTCAACACCGACTTCGCGATCAACGCCACCACCGGCCAGGTCACCGTCAAAGCCGGCGCCGCCATCGACTTCGAGACCCGCGCCAGCTATGTGGTCTCTTACCGGGTGTCTGACCTGAAGGACGCGGCGGGCGGCGTCGACGCTGTCATCGACGACACGCTGGTGTTGACGGTGACGGTGACCAACGTCGACGAGGCCGGGACGGTGACCTTGACACCACCAACCGTACAGGTCGGGGCGCAGATCGAAGCGGCGTTGTCTGATCTCGACGGCACACCGACCGGCATTGTGTGGCAGTGGGCCCGCTCCACAGACCCGACCACAAACCCGTGGGTTGATATTGGTTCGGCCACCAGCAACGCCTACACCCCGACAAGCGCTGATTCGGGTCAACGGCTGCGGGCCACTGCCAACTACAGCGACCCGCAGGGCGCCAACAAATCCGCGAGCGCCGCCACTGCTTCGGGAACCAACACCGCCCCGGAGTTCGCCACCGATACAGCGACCCGCGAGATAGCCGAGAACACTGCCGCGGACACAAACATTGGTGACGCGGTGACCGCTACCGACCCCGACACGGGTGACAGTCTGGTGTATCAACTCTCCGGAACCGACCAGACCTCTTTTGTGATCGACGCGGCGACGGGGCAGCTCAAAACCAAAGCAGCCCTCGACTATGAGACCAAACAGGTTTACAGCGTGGTGGTGTCGGTCAGCGACAACAAAAACCCGGCCGGCGACGCCGACGAGGCGGTCGACGACACCGTAACGGTGACGATCAACGTCGGCAACGCCGACGAGTCCGGGACGGTTCCGACCGGTCTTTGGTTCCTTGATGACGGTTCGGGGTTGGTGGCTGTTGATTCGGTTGGGTCAAACAACGGCGCTCTTGGCGGTGGGGCGTCGTTCACCGGCGACGGGTTGATTGGCGGGGCGGTCGGACTGGACGGCTCTGATGATCATGTCGATATCGGAGCCGCGGTTGTGGACACGACTGAGAGTTACACCGTCTCGGCCTATGTGCGGCTGGACAGCAGCAGCGGCACACAGACGGTGCTGTCTCAAGACGGCAACCGAACCAGCGGCTTCTTCTTGCAGAGCGAAGCCGGCAGGTGGACTTTCGCGGTTCCGTCCGGTGACTCGAACAGCTTCGTTGCTGGTCGGGCGTTATCGTCGTCCGGCGTCCTAGCCGGTGTGTGGGCGCATCTGGTCGGGGTCCACGACGGCGAGGCTGACGAGTTGCGGTTGTACGTCAACGGCGAGCAAGCCGGGACCGCGGCCTTCGCCACTCCTTGGTCGGCCACCGGTTCGCTGGTCTTTGGTCGGGGCAAGTACTGGGGCCGGCCGGTCGATTTCCTGGATGGCCGGATCGACGAGGTACGAACCTACGACCGGGCTTTGACCAGCAACGAGATCGCCGAGCTCTACGACGAGAACCCCGCCGAGGTCGAGGCGGCCAACGATCCGCCGGTGTTCGCGGCGGATGCGGTGACCCGCACCGTCGCGGAGAACACGACGGCAGGTGATGTCGGCGCCGCGGTCACAGCCACCGACGCCGACAGCGACGTGTTGACCTACTCGGTGGCCGCGGCCTCAACCAGCCAGGCCGACACCGCCCACCTGACCGCGTTCAACACCGACTTCGCGATCAACGCCACCACCGGCCAGGTCACCGTCAAAGCCGGCGCCGCCATCGACTTCGAGACCCGCGCCAGCTATGTGGTCTCTTACCGGGTGTCTGACCTGAAGGACGCGGCGGGCGGCGTCGACGCTGTCATCGACGACACGCTGGTGTTGACGGTGACGGTGACCAACGTCGACGAGGCCGGGACGGTGACCTTGACACCACCAACCGTACAGGTCGGGGCGCAGATCGAAGCGGCGTTGTCTGATCTCGACGGCACACCGACCGGCATTGTGTGGCAGTGGGCCCGCTCCACAGACCCGACCACAAACCCGTGGGTTGATATTGGTTCGGCCACCAGCAACGCCTACACCCCGACAAGCGTTGATTCGGGTCAATGGCTGCGGGCCACTGCCAGCTACAGCGACCCGCAGGGCGCCAACAAATCCGCGAGCGCCGCCACTGTTTCGGGAACCAACACCGTCCCGGAGTTCGCCACCGATACAGCGACCCGCGAGATAGCCGAGAACACTGCCGCGGACACAAACATTGGTGACGCGGTGACCGCTACGGACCCCGACACGGGTGACAGTCTGGTGTATCGACTCTCCGGAACCGACCAGGCCTCAACCGACCAGACCTCTTTTGTGATCGACGCGGCGACGGGGCAGCTCAAAACCAAAGCAGCCCTCGACTATGAGACCAAACAGGTTTACAGCGTGGTGGTGACCGCCACAGACGAATCCGCAGCAGACGACACCATAACGGTGACGATCAACGTCGGCGACGTCAACGAAAAACCGGAGTTCGCCACCGATACAGCGACCCGCGACATAGCCGAGAACACTGCCGCGGACACAAACATTGGTGACGCGGTGACCGCTACCGACCCCGACACGGGTGACAGTCTGGTGTATCAACTCTCCGGAACCGACCAGGCCTCTTTTGTGATCGACGCGGCGACGGGGCAGCTCAAAACCAAAGCAGCCCTCGACTATGAGACCAAACAGGTTTACAGCGTGGTGGTGTCGGTCAGCGACAACAAAAACCCGGCCGGCGACGCCGACGAGGCGGTCGACGACACCGTAACGGTGACGATCAACGTCGGCAACGTCGACGAGGCCGGGACGGTGACCTTGACACCACCAACCGCACAGGTCGGGGCGCAGATCGAAGCGGCGTTGTCTGATCTCGACGGCACACCGACCGGCATTGTGTGGCAGTGGGCCCGCTCCACAGACCCGACCACAAACCCGTGGGTTGATATTGGTTCGGCCACCAGCAACGCCTACACCCCGACAAGCGTTGATTCGGGTCAATGGCTGCGGGCCACTGCCAGCTACAGCGACCCGCAGGGCGCCAACAAATCCGCGAGCGCCGCCACTGTTTCGGGAACCAACACCGTCCCGGAGTTCGCCACCGATACAGCGACCCGCGAGATAGCCGAGAACACTGCCGCGGACACAAACATTGGTGACGCGGTGACCGCTACGGACCCCGACACGGGTGACAGTCTGGTGTATCGACTCTCCGGAACCGACCAGGCCTCAACCGACCAGACCTCTTTTGTGATCGACGCGGCGACGGGGCAGCTCAAAACCAAAGCAGCCCTCGACTATGAGACCAAAAAGGTTTACAGCGTGGTGGTGACCGCCACAGACGAATCCGCAGCAGACGACACCATAACGGTGACGATCAACGTCGGCGACGTCAACGAAAAACCGGAGTTCGCCGCCGATACAGCGACCCGCGAGATAGCCGAGAACACTGCCGCGGACACAAACATTGGTGACGCGGTGACCGCTACCGACCCCGACACGGGTGACAGTCTGGTGTATCAACTCTCCGGAACCGACCAGGCCTCTTTTGTGATCGACGCGGCGACGGGGCAGCTCAAAACCAAAGCAGCCCTCGACTATGAGACCAAACAGGTTTACAGCGTGGTGGTGTCGGTCAGCGACAACAAAAACCCGGCCGGCGACGCCGACGAGGCGGTCGACGACACCGTAACGGTGACGATCAACGTCGGCAACGTCGACGAGGCCGGGACGGTGACCTTGACACCACCAACCGCGCAGGTCGGGGCGCAGATCGAAGCGGCGTTGTCTGATCTCGACGGCACACCGACCGGCATTGTGTGGCAGTGGGCCCGCTCCACAGACCCGACCACAAACCCGTGGGTTGATATTGGTTCGGCCACCAGCAACGCCTACACCCCGACAAGCGTTGATTCGGGTCAATGGCTGCGGGCCACTGCCAGCTACAGCGACCCGCAGGGCGCCAACAAATCCGCGAGCGCCGCCACTGTTTCGGGAACCAACACCGTCCCGGAGTTCGCCACCGATACAGCGACCCGCGAGATAGCCGAGAACACTGCCGCGGACACAAACATTGGTGACGCGGTGACCGCTACGGACCCCGACACGGGTGACAGTCTGGTGTATCGACTCTCCGGAACCGACCAGGCCTCAACCGACCAGACCTCTTTTGTGATCGACGCGGCGACGGGGCAGCTCAAAACCAAAGCAGCCCTCGACTATGAGACCCAAAAGGTTTACAGCGTGGTGGTGACCGCCACAGACGAATCCGCAGCAGACGACACCATAACGGTGACGATCAACGTCGGCGACGTCAACGAAAAACCGGAGTTCGCCACCGATACAGCGACCCGCGACATAGCCGAGAACACTGCCGCGGACACAAACATTGGTGACGCGGTGACCGCTACGGACCCCGACACGGGTGACAGTCTGGTGTATCAACTCTCCGGAACCGACCAGGCCTCTTTTGTGATCGACGCGGCGACGGGGCAGCTCAAAACCAAAGCAGCCCTCGACTATGAGACCAAACAGGTTTACAGCGTGGTGGTGTCGGTCAGCGACAACAAAAACCCGGCCGGCGACGCCGACGATGCGGTCGACGACACCGTAACGGTGACGATCAACGTCGGCAACGTCGACGAGGCCGGGACGGTGACCTTGACACCACCAACCGCGCAGGTCGGGGCGCAGATCGAAGCGGCGTTGTCTGATCTCGACGGCACACCGACCGGCATTGTGTGGCAGTGGGCCCGCTCCACAGACCCGACCACAAACCCGTGGGTTGATATTGGTTCGGCCACCAGCAACGCCTACACCCCGACAAGCGTTGATTCGGGTCAACGGCTGCGGGCCACTGCCAGCTACAGCGACCCGCAGGGCGCCAACAAATCCGCGAGCGCCGCCACTGTTTCGGGAACCAACACCGTCCCGGAGTTCGCCGCCGATACAGCGACCCGCGAGATAGCCGAGAACACTGCCGCGGACACAAACATTGGTGACGCGGTGACCGCTACGGACCCCGACACGGGTGACAGTCTGGTGTATCGACTCTCCGGAACCGACCAGGCCTCAACCGACCAGACCTCTTTTGTGATCGACGCGGCGACGGGGCAGCTCAAAACCAAAGCAGCCCTCGACTATGAGACCCAAAAGGTTTACAGCGTGGTGGTGACCGCCACAGACGAATCCGCAGCAGACGACACCATAACGGTGACGATCAACGTCGGCGACGTCAACGAAAAACCGGAGTTCGCCACCGATACAGCGACCCGCGACATAGCCGAGAACACTGCCGCGGACACAAACATTGGTGACGCGGTGACCGCTACCGACCCCGACACGGGTGACAGTCTGGTGTATCAACTCTCCGGAACCGACCAGGCCTCTTTTGTGATCGACGCGGCGACGGGGCAGCTCAAAACCAAAGCAGCCCTCGACTATGAGACCAAACAGGTTTACAGCGTGGTGGTGTCGGTCAGCGACAACAAAAACCCGGCCGGCGACGCCGACGATGCGGTCGACGACACCGTAACGGTGACGATCAACGTCGGCAACGTCGACGAGGCCGGGACGGTGACCTTGACACCACCAACCGCGCAGGTCGGGGCGCAGATCGAAGCGGCGTTGTCTGATCTCGACGGCACACCGACCGGCATTGTGTGGCAGTGGGCCCGCTCCACAGACCCGACCACAAACCCGTGGGTTGATATTGGTTCGGCCACCAGCAACGCCTACACCCCGACAAGCGTTGATTCGGGTCAACGGCTGCGGGCCACTGCCAGCTACAGCGACCCGCAGGGCGCCAACAAATCCGCGAGCGCCGCCACTGTTTCGGGAACCAACACCGTCCCGGAGTTCGCCGCCGATACAGCGACCCGCGAGATAGCCGAGAACACTGCCGCGGACACAAACATTGGTGACGCGGTGACCGCTACGGACCCCGACACGGGTGACAGTCTGGTGTATCGACTCTCCGGAACCGACCAGGCCTCAACCGACCAGACCTCTTTTGTGATCGACGCGGCGACGGGGCAGCTCAAAACCAAAGCAGCCCTCGACTATGAGACCAAAAAGGTTTACAGCGTGGTGGTGACCGCCACAGACGAATCCGCAGCAGACGACACCATAACGGTGACGATCAACGTCGGCGACGTCAACGAAAAACCGGAGTTCGCCGCCGATACAGCGACCCGCGAGATAGCCGAGAACACTGCCGCGGACACAAACATTGGTGACGCGGTGACCGCTACGGACCCCGACACGGGTGACAGTCTGGTGTATCAACTCTCCGGAACCGACCAGGCCTCTTTTGTGATCGACGCGGCGACGGGGCAGCTCAAAACCAAAGCAGCCCTCGACTATGAGACCAAACAGGTTTACAGCGTGGTGGTGTCGGTCAGCGACAACAAAAACCCGGCCGGCGACGCCGACGAGGCGGTCGACGACACCGTAACGGTGACGATCAACGTCGGCAACGTCGACGAGGCCGGGACGGTGACCTTGACACCAACAACCGCACAGGTCGGGGCGCAGATCGAAGCGGCGTTGTCTGATCTCGACGGCACACCGACCGGCATTGTGTGGCAGTGGGCCCGCTCCACAGACCCGACCACAAACCCGTGGGTTGATATTGGTTCGGCCACCAGCAACGCCTACACCCCGACAAGCGTTGATTCGGGTCAACTGCTGCGGGCCACTGCCAGCTACAGCGACCCGCAGGGCGCCAACAAATCCGCGAGCGCCGCCACTGTTTCGGGAACCAACACCGTCCCGGAGTTCGCCACCGATACAGCGACCCGCGAGATAGCCGAGAACACTGCCGCGGACACAAACATTGGTGACGCGGTGACCGCTACGGACCCCGACACGGGTGACAGTCTGGTGTATCGACTCTCCGGAACCGACCAGGCCTCAACCGACCAGACCTCTTTTGTGATCGACGCGGCGACGGGGCAGCTCAAAACCAAAGCAGCCCTCGACTATGAGACCAAAAAGGTTTACAGCGTGGTGGTGACCGCCACAGACGAATCCGCAGCAGACGACACCATAACGGTGACGATCAACGTCGGCGACGTCAACGAAAAACCGGAGTTCGCCACCGATACAGCGACCCGCGACATAGCCGAGAACACTGCCGCGGACACAAACATTGGTGACGCGGTGACCGCTACGGACCCCGACACGGGTGACAGTCTGGTGTATCAACTCTCCGGAACCGACCAGGCCTCTTTTGTGATCGACGCGGCGACGGGGCAGCTCAAAACCAAAGCAGCCCTCGACTATGAGACCAAACAGGTTTACAGCGTGGTGGTGACCGCCACAGACAAATCCGCAGCAGACGACACCGTAACGGTGACGATCAACGTCGGCAACGTCGACGAGGCCGGGACGGTGACCTTGACACCACCAACCGCACAGGTCGGGGCGCAGATCGAAGCGGCGTTGTCTGATCTCGACGGCACACCGACCGGCATTGTGTGGCAGTGGGCCCGCTCCACAGACCCGACCACAAACCCGTGGGTTGATATTGGTTCGGCCACCAGCAACGCCTACACCCCGACAAGCGTTGATTCGGGTCAATGGCTGCGGGCCACTGCCAGCTACAGCGACCCGCAGGGCGCCAACAAATCCGCGAGCGCCGCCACTGTTTCGGGAACCAACACCGTCCCGGAGTTCGCCACCGATACAGCGACCCGCGAGATAGCCGAGAACACTGCCGCGGACACAAACATTGGTGACGCGGTGACCGCTACGGACCCCGACACGGGTGACAGTCTGGTGTATCGACTCTCCGGAACCGACCAGGCCTCAACCGACCAGACCTCTTTTGTGATCGACGCGGCGACGGGGCAGCTCAAAACCAAAGCAGCCCTCGACTATGAGACCAAAAAGGTTTACAGCGTGGTGGTGACCGCCACAGACGAATCCGCAGCAGACGACACCATAACGGTGACGATCAACGTCGGCGACGTCAACGAAAAACCGGAGTTCGCCGCCGATACAGCGACCCGCGAGATAGCCGAGAACACTGCCGCGGACACAAACATTGGTGACGCGGTGACCGCTACCGACCCCGACACGGGTGACAGTCTGGTGTATCAACTCTCCGGAACCGACCAGGCCTCTTTTGTGATCGACGCGGCGACGGGGCAGCTCAAAACCAAAGCAGCCCTCGACTATGAGACCAAACAGGTTTACAGCGTGGTGGTGTCGGTCAGCGACAACAAAAACCCGGCCGGCGACGCCGACGAGGCGGTCGACGACACCGTAACGGTGACGATCAACGTCGGCAACGTCGACGAGGCCGGGACGGTGACCTTGACACCACCAACCGCGCAGGTCGGGGCGCAGATCGAAGCGGCGTTGTCTGATCTCGACGGCACACCGACCGGCATTGTGTGGCAGTGGGCCCGCTCCACAGACCCGACCACAAACCCGATCTCGTGGGTTGATATTGGTTCGGCCACCAGCAACGCCTACACCCCGACAAGCGTTGATTCGGGTCAACTGCTGCGGGCCACTGCCAGCTACAGCGACCCGCAGGGCGCCAACAAATCCGCGAGCGCCGCCACTGTTTCGGGAACCAACACCGTCCCGGAGTTCGCCACCGATACAGCGACCCGCGAGATAGCCGAGAACACTGCCGCGGACACAAACATTGGTGACGCGGTGACCGCTACGGACCCCGACACGGGTGACAGTCTGGTGTATCGACTCTCCGGAACCGACCAGGCCTCAACCGACCAGACCTCTTTTGTGATCGACGCGGCGACGGGGCAGCTCAAAACCAAAGCAGCCCTCGACTATGAGACCCAAAAGGTTTACAGCGTGGTGGTGACCGCCACAGACGAATCCGCAGCAGACGACACCATAACGGTGACGATCAACGTCGGCGACGTCAACGAAAAACCGGAGTTCGCCACCGATACAGCGACCCGCGACATAGCCGAGAACACTGCCGCGGACACAAACATTGGTGACGCGGTGACCGCTACGGACCCCGACACGGGTGACAGTCTGGTGTATCAACTCTCCGGAACCGACCAGGCCTCTTTTGTGATCGACGCGGCGACGGGGCAGCTCAAAACCAAAGCAGCCCTCGACTATGAGACCAAACAGGTTTACAGCGTGGTGGTGTCGGTCAGCGACAACAAAAACCCGGCCGGCGACGCCGACGATGCGGTCGACGACACCGTAACGGTGACGATCAACGTCGGCAACGTCGACGAGGCCGGGACGGTGACCTTGACACCACCAACCGCGCAGGTCGGGGCGCAGATCGAAGCGGCGTTGTCTGATCTCGACGGCACACCGACCGGCATTGTGTGGCAGTGGGCCCGCTCCACAGACCCGACCACAAACCCGTGGGTTGATATTGGTTCGGCCACCAGCAACGCCTACACCCCGACAAGCGTTGATTCGGGTCAACGGCTGCGGGCCACTGCCAGCTACAGCGACCCGCAGGGCGCCAACAAATCCGCGAGCGCCGCCACTGTTTCGGGAACCAACACCGTCCCGGAGTTCGCCGCCGATACAGCGACCCGCGAGATAGCCGAGAACACTGCCGCGGACACAAACATTGGTGACGCGGTGACCGCTACGGACCCCGACACGGGTGACAGTCTGGTGTATCGACTCTCCGGAACCGACCAGGCCTCAACCGACCAGACCTCTTTTGTGATCGACGCGGCGACGGGGCAGCTCAAAACCAAAGCAGCCCTCGACTATGAGACCCAAAAGGTTTACAGCGTGGTGGTGACCGCCACAGACGAATCCGCAGCAGACGACACCATAACGGTGACGATCAACGTCGGCGACGTCAACGAAAAACCGGAGTTCGCCACCGATACAGCGACCCGCGACATAGCCGAGAACACTGCCGCGGACACAAACATTGGTGACGCGGTGACCGCTACCGACCCCGACACGGGTGACAGTCTGGTGTATCAACTCTCCGGAACCGACCAGGCCTCTTTTGTGATCGACGCGGCGACGGGGCAGCTCAAAACCAAAGCAGCCCTCGACTATGAGACCAAACAGGTTTACAGCGTGGTGGTGTCGGTCAGCGACAACAAAAACCCGGCCGGCGACGCCGACGATGCGGTCGACGACACCGTAACGGTGACGATCAACGTCGGCAACGTCGACGAGGCCGGGACGGTGACCTTGACACCACCAACCGCGCAGGTCGGGGCGCAGATCGAAGCGGCGTTGTCTGATCTCGACGGCACACCGACCGGCATTGTGTGGCAGTGGGCCCGCTCCACAGACCCGACCACAAACCCGTGGGTTGATATTGGTTCGGCCACCAGCAACGCCTACACCCCGACAAGCGTTGATTCGGGTCAACGGCTGCGGGCCACTGCCAGCTACAGCGACCCGCAGGGCGCCAACAAATCCGCGAGCGCCGCCACTGTTTCGGGAACCAACACCGTCCCGGAGTTCGCCGCCGATACAGCGACCCGCGAGATAGCCGAGAACACTGCCGCGGACACAAACATTGGTGACGCGGTGACCGCTACGGACCCCGACACGGGTGACAGTCTGGTGTATCGACTCTCCGGAACCGACCAGGCCTCAACCGACCAGACCTCTTTTGTGATCGACGCGGCGACGGGGCAGCTCAAAACCAAAGCAGCCCTCGACTATGAGACCAAAAAGGTTTACAGCGTGGTGGTGACCGCCACAGACGAATCCGCAGCAGACGACACCATAACGGTGACGATCAACGTCGGCGACGTCAACGAAAAACCGGAGTTCGCCGCCGATACAGCGACCCGCGAGATAGCCGAGAACACTGCCGCGGACACAAACATTGGTGACGCGGTGACCGCTACGGACCCCGACACGGGTGACAGTCTGGTGTATCAACTCTCCGGAACCGACCAGGCCTCTTTTGTGATCGACGCGGCGACGGGGCAGCTCAAAACCAAAGCAGCCCTCGACTATGAGACCAAACAGGTTTACAGCGTGGTGGTGTCGGTCAGCGACAACAAAAACCCGGCCGGCGACGCCGACGAGGCGGTCGACGACACCGTAACGGTGACGATCAACGTCGGCAACGTCGACGAGGCCGGGACGGTGACCTTGACACCAACAACCGCACAGGTCGGGGCGCAGATCGAAGCGGCGTTGTCTGATCTCGACGGCACACCGACCGGCATTGTGTGGCAGTGGGCCCGCTCCACAGACCCGACCACAAACCCGTGGGTTGATATTGGTTCGGCCACCAGCAACGCCTACACCCCGACAAGCGTTGATTCGGGTCAACTGCTGCGGGCCACTGCCAGCTACAGCGACCCGCAGGGCGCCAACAAATCCGCGAGCGCCGCCACTGTTTCGGGAACCAACACCGTCCCGGAGTTCGCCACCGATACAGCGACCCGCGAGATAGCCGAGAACACTGCCGCGGACACAAACATTGGTGACGCGGTGACCGCTACGGACCCCGACACGGGTGACAGTCTGGTGTATCGACTCTCCGGAACCGACCAGGCCTCAACCGACCAGACCTCTTTTGTGATCGACGCGGCGACGGGGCAGCTCAAAACCAAAGCAGCCCTCGACTATGAGACCAAAAAGGTTTACAGCGTGGTGGTGACCGCCACAGACGAATCCGCAGCAGACGACACCATAACGGTGACGATCAACGTCGGCGACGTCAACGAAAAACCGGAGTTCGCCACCGATACAGCGACCCGCGACATAGCCGAGAACACTGCCGCGGACACAAACATTGGTGACGCGGTGACCGCTACGGACCCCGACACGGGTGACAGTCTGGTGTATCAACTCTCCGGAACCGACCAGGCCTCTTTTGTGATCGACGCGGCGACGGGGCAGCTCAAAACCAAAGCAGCCCTCGACTATGAGACCAAACAGGTTTACAGCGTGGTGGTGTCGGTCAGCGACAACAAAAACCCGGCCGGCGACGCCGACGAGGCGGTCGACGACACCGTAACGGTGACGATCAACGTCGGCAACGTCGACGAGGCCGGGACGGTGACCTTGACACCACCAACCGCGCAGGTCGGGGCGCAGATCGAAGCGGCGTTGTCTGATCTCGACGGCACACCGACCGGCATTGTGTGGCAGTGGGCCCGCTCCACGGACCCGACCACAGACCCGTGGGTTGATATTGGTTCGGCCACCAGCAACGCCTACACCCCGACAAGCGTTGATTCGGGTCAATGGCTGCGGGCCACTGCCAGCTACAGCGACCCGCAGGGCGCCAACAAATCCGCGAGCGCCGCCACTGTTTCGGGAACCAACACCGTCCCGGAGTTCGCCACCGATACAGCGACCCGCGAGATAGCCGAGAACACTGCCGCGGACACAAACATTGGTGACGCGGTGACCGCTACGGACCCCGACACGGGTGACAGTCTGGTGTATCGACTCTCCGGAACCGACCAGGCCTCAACCGACCAGGCCTCTTTTGTGATCGACGCGGCGACGGGGCAGCTCAAAACCAAAGCAGCCCTCGACTATGAGACCAAAAAGGTTTACAGCGTGGTGGTGACCGCCACAGACGAATCCGCAGCAGACGACACCATAACGGTGACGATCAACGTCGGCGACGTCAACGGAAAATCGGAGTTCGCCGCCGATACAGCGACCCGCGACATAGCCGAGAACACTGCCGCGGACACAAACATTGGTGACGCGGTGACCGCTACGGACCCCGACACGGGTGACAGTCTGGTGTATCAACTCTCCGGAACCGACCAGGCCTCTTTTGTGATCGACGCGGCGACGGGGCAGCTCAAAACCAAAGCAGCCCTCGACTATGAGACCAAACAGGTTTACAGCGTGGTGGTGTCGGTCAGCGACAACAAAAACCCGGCCGGCGACGCCGACGAGGCGGTCGACGACACCGTAACGGTGACGATCAACGTCGGCAACGTCGACGAGGCCGGGACGGTGACCTTGACACCACCAACCGCGCAGGTCGGGGCGCAGATCGAAGCGGCGTTGTCTGATCTCGACGGCACACCGACCGGCATTGTGTGGCAGTGGGCCCGCTCCACAGACCCGACCACAAACCCGTGGGTTGATATTGGTTCGGCCACCAGCAACGCCTACACCCCGACAAGCGTTGATTCGGGTCAATGGCTGCGGGCCACTGCCAGCTACAGCGACCCGCAGGGCGCCAACAAATCCGCGAGCGCCGCCACCGGGCCGGTCGGCGCTGACGGAGATGACGGAGATGACGGCGGCGACACGAGCACTCAGACCGACGATGAAGAAACTAGTCCGGCAGAACTGGCGGAGCGAGCCTCGGAAAGATTCGACGACGTCGATGCTGATAATTATTTCGCGGCGGCGGTGGGATGGGTGCTTGAGCGCAGCGACATGGTCGGCTGTGATGATGATTCTTTCTGTCCCAGTTGGGATATGAATCGTCAAAAGTTTGTCATTTTCTTATGGCGAGCCATGGGATCACCCACACCGACCGGCCTGGGTTCAGACGTATTCAGTGATGTTGAGCCAAGCTCTGACGCGACCCTGGCTATCGGGTGGGCGGTGGCTGAAGGCGTAACTGTCGGTTGCCGACCGGCAGATGGCAACGACTTGGCTATGTTCTGTCCTCAGCAACCGGTCACAAGAGCCGAGCTAGCGACAATGCTCTATCGTTATGTCGGAGATGTCCATGGCAGTGCCGATAGCGGCTTCAGCGACGTTGACTCGGCGGCCTATTACGCCCGGCCTGTCGCATGGATGGCAGCTGCCGAAATCACCGGAGGTTGCGGTGACGGCAACTTCTGCCCGCAAGCTACAGTCACCAGAGCACAAGCCGCGACCTTCATCTACCGGACCGCGACTCGACCGGACTCATGGGGGACACGCGGCAGACTGCAGTCACAGATCCCCCGACGCTAGCCGACAGCCGCTGCTACCTCCAAGACGGTACTGGCTGCTCCTCGAATGCGGACCGAACAGGCGATGACCTCCAGACAGGGGACCGTTCAGACATCCCACAGCACGAGGGCGGCGTCATTCCCCAGAAGAGGCGCTTCGCGAATCTGGGTCGAGTGATGGTGTTGAGGAGGGCCCAGTTGAGCTTCTATGTCAACTTGTGGGCAGGATTTGTTGTTTGAGGTCGTCTTGGAGGCATTTCCAGACGCGGTCTGAGATGCGCCGTTTGAGGGATCGGATGGCTTCTCGTTTGTTTTTGCCGCGGTCGAGGCAGCGTTGGTAGTAGGCGCGGCCTTCGGTGCCGGGTCGGCTGATCTGGGCGATGGCGGCGGTGTGGATGGCGCGGTTGAGTTGGCGGTTGCCTCCTCGGTTGAGCCGGTGTCGGACAACTCGTCTGCTGCTGGCCTCGATGGGGGCGGTGCCGTTGTCCATGGCGAAGCGGTCCTTGGTCGCGAAGCGGGCTGGGTCGCCGACCTCGGCGAGGATCTCTGCTGCGGTCAGCGTTCCGATGCCGTAGATGCCGGTGAGGCTGGTGTCGGTGTTGTTGAGCAGCGAGGTGATGCGTTGTGTCACAGCGTCGATCTCGAGGCAGAGGCGGCGTATGTCGCGGATGCGGCTGCGGGCGATCTCGGCGCGTGCGCTGTCGTCACCGCGCAACAGCTTGCACGCCGCGTCGAGCCCGGCACCGCTGGTGAGCGGCCCGGTGCGGTTGTGGTATCCGCAGCGGATCTTCTCTAGGGTGCTGTGGAGGCGGTTGAGGGCCGCGGTGCGGCTCTTGACGAGTTCTCGGCGGTAGCGGACCAGCGCAGCGAGGTCGTCACAAGCGCCGACGAAGCGGGGTGGGGGCAGGTCGTCGTCGCGTGCTGAGATGCGGGCGATCTCGAGCGCGTCGACGGGGTCGGTTTTGGTGCGGGTGCGCCGCCTGCGGCGGGCTGCGGCGGTTATCTGCGGGGGCACCTCCACCACCGGCACCCCAGCGCCGATGAGGGCCACAGTGGCTGGGCGGCCGTAGTTGCCGGCGCCCTCGATGCCGACGCGTTGCACGCCTGCTGAGCACGCCCAGGCGACCAGCTCGGCGTGCCCGGCCGTCGTGTTGGCGATGCTGCGCTGCTCGATGGACACCCCCGAAGCGTCCACCAGACAGCCCGTGAGCACATCTTTGTGAGAGTCGATCCCGATAACAGCCATGATCATTGAGCCTTCCTGTAGTCGTTGTGGCTATGGCAGATTGGCCCTGTGATGCGCATCCATGCGTTGATGAGCCAGCGGGCTCAGACGCTTCTATCAAGCGACATCACCGGGCCAGCACCGGCGGGGAGACACTCAACTGGAAAGCCACCACCACAAGGAGGGGCACGGGTTTGGGAGCCACCCCCGCCGGTGCTGCCGACCTCAATTCTGACACGCATGGGTTTGCCGGCGTACAGCAGCGCGCGGCGCACGGCCCGAGCCCGCCTGCTACGACAAGCGCGTGCTTACGACAATACCGCGTTGGCTACTCGCTCTTCGCAGGTTGCATTGTCCCACCAGCTCAGTTGTAGTTGTTTGGCTCTGCGGAAGTAGAGCTGGATGTCGTATTCGAGAGTGAAGCCCACACCTCCGAAGATCTGTTGGGCCACCGCTGTGATATCTCGGAATACCTTGCCTGTGAAGAGCTTGGCCATTGGGGAACTGGCGGGGGCAGCGGAGAGCTTCGGGGGCGAAATGGGGTTGGGGCGCTGTCAATATGGGGGTTGGAGTAGGTAGGGTTCGGTAACGCTTCGGCGAGGCGCTTCCCCCGCAAAAAGACCTCACAAAGGACGGCGTGCGGTGGGCAGGGCCGAGGCGATTCAACGGTGGGCCGATTCGGTTGCGGACCGTCTCGGTGTGACGATCTGGGGTTTTGTCGCGGGTATGGTGGCGATTGTTGCCGCGGCAGCGGGGGGCTGGTGGGCGTTGGCGTCGCCGGAGGTGACCCCGGTCGAAGAGGTGTTGCCGAGAGTTGCGACCGCGCCGGGCGCTCCGGCGGCAACTGAATCCGCGCAGGGTTCGAGCGCGCGGATTGTTGTGCATGTTGAGGGAGCCGTCGTCTTCCCCGGGGTGCACGACCTCGCCGAGGGGTCCCGGGTGCACGATGCCATAGACGCCGCCAACGGGTTGACCGTGGACGCGGATCGTTCACGGCTCAACTTGGCGGCGCCGTTGGCTGATGGTCAGCGGGTCTGGGTACCTGTGATCGGAGAGCCAGAGCCCTCGGTGGTCGGTCCTACGAATCCTGGCGGTGGCAACAGCGGCGGTTTGTCTGGCTCTCTGGTGAACCTCAATGCTGCTGATCTTGCGGCCCTGGAGACACTTCCCGGTATCGGGCCGAGCATCGCTGCTGCGATCATTCGCCATCGGGAGCAGCACGGTGCGTTCAGCCGCGTGGAGGGACTGCTCGAGGTTCCGGGAATCGGGGAGGCCAAGCTGGAGCAACTGGTTTCGTTGGTATCGGTGTGACGGCGCACGCGGTGGCTTTGGCCGCGGCGTTGGGGGCGTGGTGGATGTTTGCGGTTTCGCTGCCTGTTCTGGTTGTGCTGGTCTTGTTGACGAGTTGGCGAAGACATGTAGCTCTGGTGGTGTTGCTCACCTTTGTTGCTGTCGGCACCCGTGGAGCCGCGGCAGTAGAGGCACTCGATCCCCCGGAGGCTGACTCATTTTCTGGCTGGGTGACGCTGCTCGACGACCCCCGTCCTGTGGGTCCGGTTGGTGTGGTTGCCACAGTGCGCCACAATCGCAAACGGCTCACCGCTGTGGCGCATGGTGCACCCGCAGCGCGGCTTGATGACGCCTTGGCGGGGGAGAGGTTGTTGCTGAGCGGGCGTATCGCACCAGCGAGCGTACAAGACGGGTTTACCCGCTGGCGTCATGTGGTTGGAAGGCTCACGGTTCGTTCTGTTGATGGTCACGAACCGGGATCGCCGGTCTTTAGATTCGCCAACACGGTGCGCAGAACCCTGGTGAGCGGGGCGGGATCGTTGAGCCGCGGCGACCAAGCGATCTTTCTGGGGATGGTGATCGGCGATGATCGAGGCCAGACAGCGGTGGTCGCAGATGACTTTCGAGCTGCGGGGTTGGGTCACTTGTTAGTCGTTTCGGGGCAGAACGTGGCGTTTGTGCTTGCTGTGGTCGCCCCGTTCGCCGGGCGTTTCCGTCCGGCGTTTCGGGCGTTGTGGCTTTTTGCCACCTTGTTGTTGTTCGCGGTGATCACCAGATTCGAGCCCTCCGTGTTGCGTGCGGTTGCGATGGCCGGCGCAGGGATCGGTACTTCGGTCATGGGTGCTCCGATTGATGGGAAACGGGCATTGTCCTGGGCAGTGGCGGCGTTGCTGTTGATCGATCCGTTTCTGGTTCACCTTGTGGCTTTTCAGCTGTCGGTGGCCGCTACTGCGGGCATTGTCTGGTGGTCGGCTCCTCTCGCCGAACGTTTTGTGGGACCAGCTTGGTTGCGGGTGCCGATGGCAACCACGGCGGCTGCTCAGTTGGCGGTGTCGCCGGTGTTGTTGGGGTTGTTCGGGCCGCTGCCGTTGGCGTCGCTTCCGGCCAATCTGTTGGCGGGTCCGGTGTCGGGCGCGGTGATGGTTTGGGGCTGCACTGGTGGAATGTTTGCAGGCTTCTTCGGTGGATTCGTCGCGGAGCTTGTGCATATTCCCAGCAAGGTGATGCTCTGGTGGATAGGGGGTGTGGCTTCGTGGGCTGCGCGTGGTCCTCAGGCAACGCTTGGGGCGGCGTCGATCTTGTTGTTGGGGGCGGCTGCATTGCTGGCGGTGTCGAGGTTGCGGTTGTCGATGGCCGTGGCCGCGGGGTTGGCATCGCTGGTTGGTCTGGTTGCGTTGATAGCGGCTCCGAGTTTGGGACCGGGTGAGCACTCCTTGGTTGGGGAGTCGCGGGTGATCGTGTCCGGGGGTGGTGATCTGGTGTTGGTGCTGGATAATCCGCCGACACGGGGATTGATCGAATCGTTGAGGCTCATTGGTGGCGGGAAACCTGGGCTGGCTGTGGCTCTTGATGGTGATCGCTCCGACGCGGAGGCTGTGCTGGCGCTCACCGAGCGTTTCGGAGTGTTTCCGGTGGCGGCTCCGCCGATGCACCGCGTGCCGGGCGGACGAACCGTGCAGGTGGGGCAGACCGTTGAGTTGGACGATTTGACGGTGCGTTTCGAGCGGGTTCAGCCTCGACTGGAGTTGAGTGTGCAGCGTGGACCCTCCCAGGATCCGAACTGAGTGCTTGTTGTCGCAGTCTGCGTGTAGGGTCCGGTCGATGTTCGTTGAGTTGGGCGATACGCGCTTTGATGTGACCACTCGTGCGCTCGTGATGGGCATCCTCAATCGAACTCCAGACTCTTTTTTTGACGGCGGAAGATATTGGGATTTCGACAGTTTCTTACGCCAAGCGGAACTGCTGGTTGACCAGGGAGCGGACTTCTTGGATGTCGGTGGAGTCAAAGCAGGTCCTGGACCAGAAGTAACTCCGCAAGAGGAGATCGAACGTGTCGTCCCTGCCATCGAGGCCCTCCGAGCCCGTTTTGATCTTCCCGTTTCGGTTGACACCTTCCGTGCTTCGGTGCTTGAAGAATCTCTTGAAGCGGGGGCTGTGGTCGGCAATGACATCAGCGGTTTCGCGGATCCCAACTACCTCAAAGTTGCATCTGAACACGGCGCTTCGGTGGTCGCCACACATGTGCGCATAGGCCCTCGTATTGCTGACCCGCAACCCTGCTACGGCAATCCCCGAGTTGAGGTCGCTGAGTTCTTACGGGTGCGGGCGGAGGCCGCTATGTCGGCTGGTATCGATCGTCAGAGAATCATGATCGACGCGGGACTCGACTTGGGGAAGACCCCGGCGATGTCAATCGAGTTGATGCGACACAGCGACGATTTGGTCCAGTTGGGGTTTGTGGTTTTCTTGTCAGCATCCAACAAGGGTTTCCTTGGTGAGTTGACCGGCACTTCGGTTGATGATCGGACTTATGCGACGCTGGGTGCTCATGCCTTGGGGATCGTGCTCGGCTGTCGGGTGCTCCGAGCCCACGACGTGACCGGTAGCCGTCGCGTGGCAGACATGATGAGCGCCATGCTGCAGAATCGGCGGTCCCGTGGCCCGGTGAGTGCCGCGGACGAGAGCGGGAGATAGAGCGCAAATGGCCCTTCGGCTCATACTCGGTGACGATCCGGTTCTGGTCGGGGAGGCGGTAAGCAAGGCCGTCGACGAGCTGATAGGCGACGGTGATCGTTCTTTGATGCTCGAGACACTCACTGAAGCTGAATATCGCACTGAGGAAGGCACTTTCGAGCCTGCGCGCCTGATCGATGCTGCCCGAACTCCACCGTTCTTGACCGACAAGCGTGTTGTAGTCGGCCGTCACGCGAGCCGGTGGGCACGACCAGAACATCTCGGCGCGATCACCGCTCTACTCGCTGAGCCGCTCGATTCCACCGACCTGGTAATCGTGTGGGAGCGCGGTGTTGATCCCAAAGTAGACAGGATGCCTTCGCTTCCCAAGGCGTTGAAGGTGGCTGTGGAGGTTGCGGGAGGCACGATCCAACAGACTTCGGTCCCTAGGGGTAAGGGTGGGTCGGCTTGGTTGCGTGAGCACCTGGGTACCTCGGTACTTGAGTTTGATCGGGCCGCAGCTGCCGCCATCGAAGCCCTCATTGGAGAGGACCGGGGCCGTGTCGTGGGGCTTTTGCGAACACTTGAAGGCGCTTTGGGCCCTGGCGCAACTGTCACCAGCGACGATGTGGCTGTATATGGGGGAGACAATCTTGGCTCGGCGGTGCCGTGGGCTCTCGACGATGCCATCGACAACGCCGATATTGCTGCCGCACTGAAGCTGCTGCCTCGGCTCATTCCCTATGAGGGAACTCCGAGCGAACGTAACGGTGCGGCATTTCGCTTAGTGGGCATTCTTCACAAGCGCTACTCCAACATGCTTCGCCTTGACGGCGCGGGTGTCTTCAACGAAGCCGAAGCAGCGACGCTGTTGGGAATGAAGGGGTCGACGTTTCCCGCCAAAAAAGCGATGCAACAGAGCCACAAGCTTGGGACTGTCAAACTGGCCCGTGCCATTGACTTGCTGGCAACCGCCGACCTGCAACTTCGGGGCACCGTTGACTGGCCTCCCGAGTTGGTGATGGAAGTACTAGTGGCTCGGCTGAGCAACCTCAGCCATCGCTCTAACCGTTGAGCTTGCGAACCAAGCGGCTCTTGTTGCGGGCCGCAGTGTTCTTGTGGAGCACACCTTTTTGGGCAGCCTTGTCGATGCGTTGGATGGCGAGCCGGACCGCCTCTTCGGAATCCTCAGCATCATCGTCGATGGCGTCAAGCGCTGTGCGGGTACGGGTGTTGATCTCGGACCGAACGCCTCGGTTGCGCTGATGGCGCTTCAGGTTCTGTCGGTTGCGCTTAATCTGCGACTTGATATTTGCCACGGTTACCTGCTGGTGATCACGATTGGACGACGGGCCAGCGTATCGGCTGCAAGCACTGGATCGCACCCGCTCGCAGATATCGTCGGTGGCAGATGGACCTTGAGCGCATACGTAACACGTCGATCATCGCCCACATTGATCATGGCAAGTCCACCCTCGCCGATCGTTTGTTGGAACTCACAGGCGCGGTCGACATTAGAGACATGCGAGATCAGTACCTCGACTCCATGGATCTGGAACGGGAGCGGGGGATAACCATCAAGCTTCAATCGGTCCGTCTGGAGTGGGGCAACCATGTCATCAACCTCATCGACACACCAGGCCATGTCGATTTTGGTTACGAGGTGAGCCGTTCGCTGGCGGCTTGCGAAAGCGTGATTCTGGTGGTTGACGCGGCGCAGGGAATAGAAGCTCAGACTTTGGCGAACTGCTATCTGGCGATGGAGAACGACATGGAAATAGTCGCTTGTCTCAACAAGATCGACCTTCCCGCGGCTGAGCCCGACAAGTACGCCGCAGAGATAGAGCAGGTACTCGGCATTCCCGCCGAAGACATCTTGCACATCTCCGCCAAGACCGGCGAGGGGGTTGCAGAGCTTCTCGACGCCGTGGTGGAGACCACTCCCTGCCCGCAAGGCAACGCTGCCGATCCGCTTCAAGCGTTGATATTTGATTCACACTTCGATCAGTACCGCGGTGTGGTGTCTTCGGTGCGGGTGGTCAACGGTGTCATGTCGTCCAAGTCCAAGCTGCGGTTCATGCATGCGGGGACTACGCATGATCCCGACGAGATCGGTGTGCGCACACCAGATAATCAACCTGTTGATGAACTTGGTCCAGGAGAGACCGGGTATCTCATCGCCGGTATCAAAGACGTGGGAGAAGCTCGTTCGGGTGAGACGGTCACCACCGACAAGAACCCCGCTGCTGGACCACTTGACGGCTATGCGGAACCAAAACCAATGGTGTTCTCAGGGTTGTATCCGATTGAGGGAGACGAGTTCACCGATCTTCGAGAAGCTCTGGAGAAATTGCGCCTCAACGACTCGAGTTTCACCTATGAACCAGAGACATCGGGTGCTCTGGGTTTCGGGTTTCGCTGTGGGTTCTTGGGCCTGCTTCATATGGAGATTGTCCGCGAGCGGCTTGAGCGGGAATTCGGGCTGTCGCTGATCTCGACGGCGCCGTCAGTGGAGTACCGCGTCACCCGCAGCGACCAGAGCACCGCCGTTGTGTCAAACCCGTCTGATCTCCCACCGGCAGGCGAGATCAGCTCTATCGCGGAGCCCTACTTGAAGGTCAGTGTGCTGTCACCGTCGCAGTACACGGGAACTGTCATGGACCTGTGCCAAGGTCGTCGCGGCGAGATGGTGAAGATGGAGTACCTGTCACCTGAGCGTGTCGAGATCATCTATCGGTTGCCTCTTGCTGAGGTGGTGATCGACTTCTTCGATCACCTCAAGAGTCGCACGCAGGGTTATGCCAGCCTCGACTACGAACCCGACGGTTACGCGGTCAACAGCCTGGTGCGAGTTGATGTGTTGCTTCATGGCGAAACTGTCGATGCTTTCAGCACCATCGTCCACAAGGACAACGCCTATGGGTACGGCAAGAAAATGGCGGAAAAACTCAAGGAGTTGATTCCTCGTCAGCAATTCGAGGTGCCGATCCAGGCTGCGATTGGCGGAAAGATCATTGCCCGTTGCACGGTGCGCGCCTATCGCAAGGATGTGACCGCCAAGCTTTATGGCGGTGATGTCACCCGCAAGAACAAACTGCTGCAGAAGCAGAAACGCGGTAAGAAGCGGATGAAGTCGATCGGCCGGGTCGATATCCCCCAAGAAGCGTTCATCTCTGCACTGCAACTCCACGACTGAGACACAACTCCACGACTGAGACGAAGGCAGGGGGGTACAATTCTGTCCATGATCGATGATCGACGCATGTTGTTCGACAACCGTAAGGCAGCGATCCTTTCAGCCGTTGTTCAGCAGTACATCGAAACGGCGCAGCCGGTGGGCTCGGGCCGCGTGTCGAACGCGCCCGGTGTGGCCGTGTCGTCGGCAACTGTGCGTCACGACATGGCGGTGCTTGAAGAGCAGGGTTATCTCACCCAGCCGCATACCAGCGCCGGGCGGATCCCGACCGACAAGGGCTACCGTTTTTTTGTTGACGCCTTGCGCAAACGTGAACCGTCGTTGGTTGCGGCCGACCGCGGAATGGTGCGCCAGTTTTTTGCCGATGCTCACGGAGAACTCGAATCGGTTCTTTCTCGTACCTCTGATCTGCTTATTTCGTTGACGGACTGTGCAGCTGTGGTGGTTGGTCCCAATGTTGACATTGCCCGCGTGCGTTCCACTCAGTTGGTCGACCTTTCTTCGCATGTGGTGATGGTCGTCGCGGTCATGTCCAATGGGGTGATCGAGAAGCGCACCGTTGAGGTAGCCACCGAACTCACACCGCAGATTGTTCAAGACGCCAGTCGAAGGCTGGCTGAAGCGGTTGTCGGTAAGTCTTTGGTGGAGGTCCAGCCCGAAACGCTGGACGACGATCCGCTCCTGAACGCCGCTGTTGAGGCCCTTCGTGCTGCTAGTCATACCGCGGAGATCGTTGTTGGTGGGGCGTCGCGGGTTGCGGCTGCCTTCGACGCCGTTGAACAGGTCCGCGATGTGCTTGCCATCCTTGAACAGCAGATTGTGGTTGTGTCGCTGATCCGTGACGTACTTGATCGTGGTATGCGAGTCGCAATCGGTCAGGAGACCGGTGTCGAGCCTTTGGCAGACTGTTCCCTCGTCGTGGCGCCGTACTCAGTCGAGGGAGAGACAACCGGAATGATTGGTGTGTTGGGTCCTACACGCATGGACTACGAGCAGGCACTCTCGGCGGTAGCTGTGGTGAGTCGCCGTCTTGGCCGTGTGCTGAGCGAGAGCTGAGATGGCTGACCACTATCAGACTCTGGGAGTTGAACCGGACGCGACCGACGAGGAGATCAAGCGCGCCTACAAGAAACTTGCTCGTCAGTACCACCCCGATTTGAACCCGGGAGATTCATCTGCCGAGACGCGTTTCAAGGAGCTCGCAACCGCCTACGAAGTGCTCGCTGATCGTGACCGACGAGCCCGCTATGACCGCTTCGGCACCGATACACCAGGCGCTGGTGACTCCTTCGGCGGCGGCCTGGGCGACATCTTTGAGGCCTTTTTTGGTAGCGGAACGGGATTCGGTGGCCAGGGGCAGGGGCGGGCGAGCCGTCCCCGCGGCGAAGACATTGAAGCGCATGTCGACCTTGATCTTGAAGACGTTGTGTTCGGCGGGGAACGCGACATAAAGGTGCGCACTGCGGTGCGTTGCGAACCTTGCGATGGGAGTGGCGCTGCGCCTGATACTCGACCGGTTGTCTGTGATGAATGCGGCGGATCTGGACAGGTTCGTCGAGTTCGCCAGTCCGTGCTGGGCCAGATGGTGACGGCGTCAGCCTGTAGGACTTGTGGTGGCGCGGGGGAGAGGATCGAAACACCGTGTGATGAATGCGGTGGTCTCGGCCGAACGATCGAGCAACGAACCTACAAAGTCGAGGTTCCGGTGGGCGTAGACGATGGGACGACTCTGCGTCTCGGGGGTCGTGGTGCTGTGGGGATGCGCGGTGGCGCCCAAGGCGACCTCTATGTACACGTCCGGGTGCGTCCGCATCCGATATTTCACAGAGACGGCGACGATCTTGTTCATGGGTTGTATGTGCCCTTCACCCAGGTGGCGTTGGGAGCCGAACTCGAGTATGAGACTCTCGATGGTGTGGAGACTCTGCTGATTCCTCGTGGCACTGAGAGCGGTACGGAGTTTCGGTTCCGCAATCGTGGCGTGCCTCATGTCCAGGGGAGGGGACGTGGTGATTTGCGGGTTGAAATCGTCGTTGATGTGCCTGACGAACTAGACGAGGACCAGGAGAGCTTGCTGCGCCAGTTGGCCGAGGCTCGCGGCGAGGAGGTCGCGGAACCTGGCCAGGGCTTGTTTTCGCGAATCAAATCGGCTTTCACATGATCTTTGAGCGGACTGGTAGGTGAAGACCAGTGCCAGGGTCGAAGGCGATCGGTGACTACAACAAGCGAGTGGGTGAGACGCTGCGAGCCACTCGACGTCAAAAAAAGATGTCGCTAACCGAAGTTGAGGGATTGTCGAACCAGGAGTTCAAGGCTTCGGTTCTGGGGGCCTATGAGCGCGGCGAACGCGCTGTCTCAGTTCCGCGTTTGTGGAGACTGGCTCGCTTTTACGGTGTAGAGATCGCACAACTTCTTCCGGTTGATGAACCGGCGCGCGCTTCCGATCGCGGATCAGACACCGCCGATCCGGTGTTCGGCAACCTGGTTGAGAAACTGGGTTTGTCTGATTCTGAAGCTCAGACCCTCAAAAGGTTCCTGTCTACGATTGCGGCTGCACTGGAGGCAGAGTCAGGACCGTCCCCGGATGAATCAAATCCGGGTTCCCGTTGAGGATTTCGCTGTTTGCGTCGATGAGTTGGTGCCAGTAGTCCACTACTGCGGCGGGTTCAGTCTGGTAGCCCTGACCGCGTAGGGTTTTCATAGCGATTTTCCAAAGGTGGTCCCCCTCGGTCACGGTCCAATGCTGTGCATCTGAGGTGTCGGGGGAGCCGCCTTCGGCGGAGGCACCAGAGGATTCGGCGGGTCTGGAGGCTGTCGTATCGGAGTAGGGAGGCATGGTCTCTGCGGTGGGTTCGCTTGACATTTCTACGGTGAGAGGTCCGAGGTCGGTCAGCACAGGTGTGAACCTTGCTGCCTCGATGTTCTGCCTTGAGTCCTCCAGCGCCCCAAGATCCTCCAACACGATGCGTGCTTGGACGCCTTGAGTGCTGGCGCTGGCGACCGTGGGCGCGGCAAGCGTGACCGTGATAGCGCTGGCGGCGAGGATCTGTCTGAACGAGTTCGGCGTTATACGACGCCAGACGCCGTGCAACAGGCCGCTTGGACGGATGGACGCCAACAATCCAGCGGTGCCGATGAATATCCCCCAGCCGGCAAGGGTGGTGCCGACGATGCGAAGCAGGGTGATGGCCGCGGTGGCTGTGCCGTGTCGTTCCCACCAGTCAAGAAAAGCGCTTGGGTCTGTGGAGGGCCAAGGCGTTGAACTGTTGAGTTCGATCAGGAAAGCCGCGCAACAAAGCGATAGCAATACGAGCGCGGCACAGCGCAGTGGGTCAGGACGGTTGGTGTTCATGAAAACTCCGTATCTATGAGTGTTGATCCACCGGCATGAGTGACTCGAAGTTGATCGCAACCGCCGGATGGGTCGTTGCGAAGGTCGGTAGCCCCCTCAACCACGGTCACGAAATCGGCTTCGAGACGCTGTGATGGCGCGGGCCAGTTTGCGAACACCGCGATGACTCCGGTGCCTGGTTGAAGCAGCGCCAGCGTGATGTCTCCGTCGCATGTCCAATCGCCGAGTATCGCAACATCACCCAGCCGACCGACTCCGTAGCGGCGGCCTTGATGGGTGATGATCAAGCGATCCTCGTGGTCGATCTCGCTTTGACTTCCAGCCAGTTCGGTTGTGTCGACCGAACCGACGGCGCTTACATTGGTTGTCGCAGGCACCGCAACCGGTCCGCTAGCAGCCCCGCTACCTTCGCCGGCCGACACGGTGTTGGTTGACACCTGGCCGGCTGACACCTGGTCGGCTGGCACGGGGTTGGCTGGCACAGGGTTGGCTAGCAAAGGGTTGGCTGGCACGGGGTTGGCTGAGCCTTCGGGTTTGAGCACGAACCAACCCAGCACGGCTAGTGCAATCAGAGCAGTGGCTATGGCTGAAGCCCGTTTGCTTGGCGTGGGGATTGCTGTTCGCTTGGATCGGCCGGTGAACTTGTGGGGGCCGCCGTGCAGACGGTCGAGTTCGGCGGTGAGGTCGCTGGCCGTCACTGAACCTCGCTCTGCACGTCGCGCCAAGGCATCAAGTTGGCGGCGCTCTTTTTCTTCGCAGGCCGCCCCAAGATGATCGATCAGCCCTGCGAGCCCCGCAAGGTCGTGTGCGCAACCTGTTTCGGTCAACGCCGTGGCGTCGGCTAGTCCGCACAAGACTGGTCGCTTGTCGGGCGCCACGAGCACATGTTCAGGACACAGTGCCCCGTGCACGGTTCCGAGGCCGTGGAGATCAGCGACCGTTGACGCAGCCGAGGCCAAGGCTTCCAGCGACTCGGAGGGAGTGCTGGGAGGCTGGGTTGCCCAGGAGTCGGGACCCACGAACGCCAGGTACAACTCAACGGAGGATTCTTCGATGAAGTCGACGAACTGCACGATTCCGGGGTGCGCTAAGCGTTTGAGCAGTTGTGCCTCGTGTCGAATCCGCTCTGAGTCTTCTGGTTGTGCGGTTTTGCAAGCCAACAGGTTCCCGTTTCTTCGGGTGACTGTGATGCCTGTCATGAATATTGATATTACATGAAAAATCATTGATTGCAACTATAAATCGTATGGGCTTGAGGAGAGGTTGGGCCGGTAGCCTTGTTGTGATGTCGTCTCCGCGCGTAGTCGCTCTAGAGCCGGGGTCACCGGCCGAACAGGCTGGACTCATGGTGGGTGATGAGATCCTGATGATTGACGGCGAAGTCCCGCGCGATGTCATCCGCTGGCAGATCTTGACCGATGATGCCGTCGTGCCTTTGAGGGTGCAGCGAGAAGCGCAGCGTCTTGATGTGGTTGTGTCGAAACGCGACGGTCAGCCACTCGGCGCCGAGGTCCACGCTGCGGTATTCGACAAGGTGCAGACGTGCGACAACCACTGCGAGTTCTGTTTCATACATCAACTGCCTCGTGGCATGCGACGCTCGCTGTATTTGAAGGACGACGACTACAGACTTTCCTTCCTTTACGGGAACTTCACCACGCTGACCCGTTTTTCTGAGCTTGATATGGAACGTGTCATCACCGAGCGTCTATCGCCGCTCAACGTTTCGATTCACGCCACGGATCCGCAGATCCGCGCCGATATTCTGGGTAATCGTCGAGGGGCGGTGTCGTTGCGGTGGCTTCGGGCGTTGTTGGATCACGGGATCGAGGTGCACGGCCAAGTGGTCGTGTGTCCGGGTGTCAACGATGGCGATGTGCTCAATGACACCCTTGTCGGCGTGCTTGAACGTTTCTCGGAGTTGGCGACGATCTGCGTGGTGCCGCTGGGAGTGTCGCGATTCAACAAGCAGAAGAGGATGAGGCCCCACACACTCACCGAGGCGCAGCGAGTCGTCGATATTGTCGGCGATTGGCAGGAGATCTTTCTCGAAGTTCTAGGCAGAAGGTTGGTGTTCGCGGCTGACGAGTACTACTTGATGGCCGACAGGTCGTTTCCCGAGGCCGACAGCTACGAGGGATTCCCGATGCATGAGGACGGGATCGGTATGGCTCGCACCCTTGAGTCGGAGTTTCAGAGTCCAACCGCGGTGCCCACACGCCCTAGATCCGGGTTTTTTGCTTGGGTCGATGGGGCCCCCGCTGACGGCTACAGATCGCCTCGGTTGGATTCACCAGCCAACTCGGTTGGCGCTCCTGAAGGTTTTCGCTCTGGCGGGTTGAGCGAAGCTTCGGTGTCATCGGCGACGAGGGTGTCGCTTGGTGCGGCGAGACGTGCTCCTGTCGGGGTGCTCACAGGGACCATGTCGGCGCCAGTGATTGAGTCGTTGACGAACTCGCTGAACCGCAGAGACGTACGGGTCATTCCGGTGCCCAACCATTACTTCGGGGGCAACATCGGGGTGACCGGACTGATGGTGGGCGAGGATTTGGCCACGGTGTTGGCGGCCGAACCCGAAGGCCATCGCTATCTTCTGCCCGACGTCTGCCTGAGTCGGGGAGTGTTCCTCGACGGCACTTCGCCGCAGGATTTGCCTCGCACCGTTGAAGTTGTCCCGACTGACGGCGCGGCCTTGCGCCAGGCCTTGACCCTCGGCGGTCAGGCAGTGGCGGTAGGAGTATGAAGCTTCCTGTTGTTGCTGTGGTGGGCCGTCCCAACGTCGGCAAGTCGACTCTGGTCAACCGCATTATCGGACGTCGTGAGGCGATCGTCGAGCCGCGTCCGGGGGTCACCCGGGATCGAAAGACGGTCGAAGCGGAATGGGTTGGGCATCATTTCCGTCTGCTTGATACCGGCGGTTGGCTTGCCGACGGGGATGTGCTCGAGGACAAGGTCTCAAAGCAGTCTGAGTTGGCGATGGCTCAGAGCGACGTCGTGCTCCTGGTGATTGACTCGACCGTCGGAGTTACTCCCGATGATCAGCAGGTAGTCAAGCATTTGCGACGTTCCAAGGTACCCGTGCTGCTAGTAGCCAACAAGGTCGATGATGCCAGCCACGAGCACTCGATTTGGGAGTTGCTGGGGCTGGGCTTGGGTGATCCTTTCCCGGTGAGCGCCCTGCACGGTCGAGGTACCGGCGATCTTCTTGACGAAGTGGTTCGCCTGCTGCCGGGTGATCCGAGCGACACACCCGGAGATCCTGCAGACCACGATCCCAACATGTTCGCGGTGGCGCTGGTCGGGCGCCCGAACGTAGGCAAGTCAACACTGTTCAATCGGTTGATCGGGGAGGAACGCGCCATCGTCCACGACAGGCCTGGCACGACCCGCGACGCCATCGACACCATTGTGGAAACCGACAACGGACCGATCCGTTTCATTGACACGGCCGGGATGCGTCGCAAAGCGCGGATAGCCGAGAACACCGAGTATTACTCTTTGGTTCGAGCCCTCAAAGCGGTCGACAGTTCTGATGTTGCGCTGCTGATCATTGACGCAACTGTCGGCGTCACGCACCAAGACCAGCGTCTCGCTGAGCGCGTCGACGGAGCTGGTTGCCCGATTGTGATTCTGCTCAACAAATGGGAACTGCTCGATACTACGAAGCGAACCAAGATCGCTGTGGATGTGGAGCGCAAACTGGGCTTTCTTGGCGACCCGCCGGTTCTTCGGATCAGTGCCTTGTCCGGCAAGGGGGTCAATCGTTTATGGCCGGCGATCCAGACTTCGGTCGTTGAGTACCGCACGAGGATCCCGACTCGTGACGTCAATAAAGCCATCCGTTCAGCACAAGCTGCGCAGCCTGCTCCGCGTGGGGCTCGGGTGCTCTATGCCACGCAAGGGGCTACCGACCCGCCGACATTCGTCTTGTTTGTCAACAGAGAACTACCGAGAACTTACATGCGCTATATCGAGCGTCGGCTGCGCGAGGAGTTCGGATTGGGTTCGACTCCGATCAAGCTGCGGGTCCGCAAGCGCAGCGATTAACCGTCGTAATGCGGTGTACTGGTCGGGTATAGTTGTGCTGGGCGAAAACTGCTCGGCCGCTAGGGCGAGTTCCTGGAGTGGAACCGGCTCAACGCAACGGGAGCCACGATGACAACTATCATTCTCGCGACTCTCGCAGTTCTCAGCTTGGCGACGTCTGTCGTCTACGCTCGCTCGGCCCGTCGCCGGTTGCGGCTGGCGCGTTTGATCGAGACTGACAACACCGACGATCGGGAAGGGCATTCGTTGGCTTTTGCGGCGTTTCGCAAGGAAGCCCACACGTCGATTGTCTATGCCCTGATCGCACCGGCCGCCGCGGTTGTGGCGCTGTTCGACGGAGCGAACGTGACCTCCGCGGTTTTCGGTTTGCTGGTCTTGCCTGCTGGTGCTTCTTTGTGGTGGTCGCGCACGTTGGCTCGCGAGGCTCGCATGGCCCGCAACCGCTACGACCTTGAGCGTCGCGCGAGTGAGGCGCTCGAGCAGGAGCAGTTGGCACCCAAAGCTTGGGCGGCTCGTCTTGCTCCTGAACAGGTGCCGGATTTCTCGGGCTTTGAGATCGGTCGTGTCTATCAGGCTGGTTCGGGACTCATGGCGGGGGACTTCTTCGATGTGCACAGAGTGGGACCCACCCGGGTTGCGGCAGTCATTGGTGATGTGGCTGGTCACGGCATCGAGTCTTCGATCACTGCTTTTCAGGCGAAGTATTTGTTGAGGGTGTTCTTGCGGCAGTTCCGTGATCCTGCACAGGCCTTTGAGGAACTCAACAAGCAGCTTGCTTCTGGTGACCGGCACGAGGAGTTCATTTCGGCTGCGGTGGTTGTGTTCGACACTGAGGCCGGCACCTTGCGTTGCGCGTCTGCGGGGCACCCGGCGGTGTTCTTATTCCAAGAAGATGGTGTGAAACCGTTGCGTTCCACTGGCGCGTTGTTGATGCTTGACCCCACCGCAACCTATTTCTCTCGGGAGATACCGATGGAGAGCGGCGACATGATCGTCATGTACACAGACGGTTTGGCAGAGGCTCGCGCGGGGGCTTCGCTGTTTGGTGAGGAGCGCATAATCAAGACCGCGGAACGGGAATTGAACGCACCGACTGATGTGTTGTGCAAGGCTTTGCTCGACGCGGCCAAGGATCACGCAGGCGGGATTATCGACGACGACACGGCGGTCATGGCTATTCGCCGCGACTGAGATCGACAAGCTGGCCTAGTCTCGATTCTGATGCCGTGGTGCGCGCCGTGTGAGAAGAATTGGACGCCGACTTCGTTGACGTCGGCCGGTACCTGCCCTGATTGTGGCGAGCCTGTCGAACCAACCCCGGGTGTTGACCATGCCCCCCAGGTTTACCGCCCCCCGTGGCATTTCTGGCTCGGCCTGGCCGCAGCGATCATCTACCTCGGCTGGCGAGCAGTCCAGGGCCTGTTGCTACTCTTCTGAGGGGCGTGTGAGCGCTCCAAGAACCGGCTGGCCGGTATTGCCACTGACTCACGGGCTGTGGCGCAGCTTGGTTAGCGCGTCGGCCTGGGGACCGAAGGTCGGAAGTTCAAATCCTCTTAGCCCGACAAGATGTGAGGTAGTTCACGACCCCCGAACGAGATACCTCTAGGCCCTGAACCCCGGATGTCGCGCGACCGGACCGTAGAACCAGGACAGCGAAGATGCTCCGCCAAGCGTGCTCCGGCACAAAGATCACGGCTCAAGTCGTCAGCTGATGAAGTGCTGTCCATCGCTATGACGCACGAGGGTGAGCACTGGCGGATCGAGAGTCACCCTTTACGAAAGGAGCGCCTTTGTAATAGATAAATATACTAGTATAATAACACTATGCCGAGGGAGAAGATCACCGCGTCGGAGCGCAAGCGGGGAGCCGACCTCGGAAAGGCGCTCCAAAAGGAGCGCGTAGCCAAGAATCGTTCACAGAGTCAGGTAGCGGACGGAGCGAACGTCTCGCTTGACAATCTCCGGCGCATCGAGCAGGGACACGTGGCGAACCCAGGTGTATTCACAGTGTCTGCGTTATCTGACGCGCTCGATAAACCCTTGGCCCACTTCGTCAAACCACGGAAGCGGCAGAGTCCATGACACTTGGCGTCGTTCTCGGTCCGGTAGTCGACCCGCACTGCGGTCGAGATAGTGACGAACACCTAATATTCGCCGTGGGCCGTGAAGACTGGAGAGTTCAGTGGGGTCGGTTCGACGCCTTTGGCACGGCCGCATACTGGGTTGATCAGACGATTAGAGGTCGGTATGCCGACAAGGTTGAGTTGATGGCGCGTGGTGCAGATTTGCGCTCGGAGACCATATTTTGCTTACTGGGCGGCTACGGCGTTACCGCCGAGATGGCTCAAGCCGCCCACGTCGTGGTCTTGAGCGCGTTACTGGCGCAACCGGAAGCGGAACCCGAGGAAATTGAAAGTATCCTAAGGAGACCACTGCCGCACGGTCTCGGGCGGTATCGGTTCCCCCGTCAGCGGGCGATCCGAGTGGTGGAGGCGGTAAGGCGGTTTCGCGCGAACCCTCCCCCCGACGACCCACTGCTGCTTCGCGAGTATCTCCTTGGACTCAATGGCATAGGACCCAAGACCGCGGCATGGATCGTCAGGAACGTCACTGGTACACCGGAACTGGCGATTATCGACATCTGGTTGATCAGAGCGCTAGCCCAGATCGGAATATTCAGACGCGAATGGAGGGTCGATCGGCACTACGAGCGTTATGAAGCTGTCTTCCTGCAGTATGCAGTTCACGGTCAGGTACTCCCAGGCGCTCTCGACCTGTGCATCTGGGAGCAGGCTCGAAGGGTCGGCCACGCGCATTTCGCCACCAACTAAACCCGGACCATCCCAGAGAATTACTCATTGAGTAGTACCATCTCCTATCTTCCCCTAGAGAAAGCTGAGAAAGATATGGGTGGTAGCGGAGGAGGCGACTATTCGGTCTCGCCCGGTCCAGCCAGGCCTGAGTCGTCTGCGGAGGACCAATGTAGGTCACTCACCTTTAGAACGAACCTTGAACCAAACCCGGGTGGACCCGTCCACGATAAGGGCGCTGTGTTCCAAATCGTGCCTAAGGTTGTGGGCGCTGGCACGGCCTTTGTTGCTGTCGACAACAGCGGTGAGATCGTTGGCACCATTGTTGAGAAAACAGACTCTTTGAAGCGCTGCACGGACCTTGGGATCTCGTATCAGGCAGAGGTCCAAGATGTGTCCCTAGGCACGCATACGGTCCAGGTGAGAGCATCCCTCTAACGGAGGCTCCAGGAAGAGGCGAACGGGCTTGACCAGCAGAACGGCATCGACGATAGGTGCAACAGCGTGACTGCGGCTGTCGTAGGAGGCGCGTACCGTGAGACCTGTTGGGAGCCTCAGGTAGAGTGGTTCTACGGATCGGGTGTTCGCGCCGCCGCTGTAATGGGTGAAGCCGCACACTGCCTTGTGACTGTTGCCGATCCTCTTACACGCGCGCAGATTCCCGCGGTGCTAGGTGAGCAGTGCCTGGAAGTGACTCCTCGCTTCCAGCCGATCGAGTTCGCTTACGACACCTCGTTGAGCGCCCCTTTACTCCGAATGCACCACTCGGACCGTAGTGTTGAAGTCTCTGAAGTCGTCTCGGACGATGCCGTCGTGTTCGGAATGGTCGAAGCGCGCCCTACGGTCAACGCCAAACGGTTAGTCGTCGACCCTCAGCACTCGCTGAGCCTGGATCAAGTCGCCGAGACGGTCAAGGCTGATGAACTCATCGTTGTTGCCAACCGACGTGAGATCGCCGCACTAGCTGAAGAGAGTGATCTGCAGGTTGCAGTTGATGTTGTTGTTGACCGTACCAACGCGGCCGGGGTAGTGGTGAAGGCCGGAGCCCTCGGCGCGCTCGTGTATCGGCCAGGCGAGCGAGTGCAGGGGATACCGGCATTCATCACGCCCAAAGTGTTTCCGATCGGTTCCGGGGATGTGTTTACTGCTGCCCTAGCGAAGCACTACTTCAAGATCGGTGACCTGATCGCAGCAGCCCACTTCGCTTCCCGCACGACTGCTGGGTACGTCATGGTTCGCCACCTCAAACCCGTCGACCTCGACGATATGGTGAGCGAATCCGTTCCTCCGACGGTTCATGCCGTCCAAGACCCTCCTTGCGTCTACGTCGCAGCGTCATTCGCAAATCCAGAGCAGCGTTGGTCGGGTCGAGTGATCGATGCGGGCATCAACGACATTGGGGGACGCTCTGTGTACCCGCTGCGGGAGGTCGGTGAGAAGGAAGACGCCAAGGACACAGCCCAGGCTGATTTGGAGAGTCTCGACAGGTGTGATGCGCTGGTTCTGCTAGCCGATGTCGCTCGGACCGGCCCGTTCTTCGAGGCAGGCTGGGCAACAAGTCACGGTCTACCTGTCATCGTCATGAACAGCGATACGAACCCTGACCGTTACACGATGCTCGACGGAACGGGAGCCATCCTCGTATCTGATCTCGCGACCGCTGCGTACCAAGCGGTCTGGGCTGCTCTAGAGCACAGGGACGGCCCGGCTTCGGCGAAAAAGCTCATGCTGCTATCGGGGGGTCTCGACTCGGCAGCCGTCGCCGCAATAGAGCGACCGGAACGCGCCGTGTTTGTCAACTATGGACAGTTGCCTGCTGAAGCCGAACGCCGAGCAGCTAGGGCGGTAGCGCAGCATCTTGATCTGGAACTTGACGAGCTGGAAATCGATCTGCGTGCCGTCGGTTCGGGTCTTCTAACTGGTAGCGAACAACTTGACGCTGCGCCGACCTCCGAGTGGTTCCCGTTTAGAAACCAGCACCTAGCAACGATCGCTGCGGCCCACGCTCTTAAAAAAGATCTCGGAGCGGTCGTGCTAGGTATCGTTGCCGGAGATGGCGACCGTCACGGCGACGGCACCCCGGGATTCAGATCCGCTCTCGACACGCTGGTACGGCGTCAGGAGGGAGGGATCCGAATTCTTGCCCCGCACATCGACGCCCTACCTCACGTACTCCTGCAGCGAAGCGGGTTGCCAAAGGAGGTGGTCAACCAGACGCACTCCTGCCATACCAGCGACCTAGCTTGCGGGGAGTGCCCTGGCTGCGCGCGCCGCGCCGCCGTTTTGCAGCGTATCTCGAGCCACGGAGAAGCCATGCCAAGGCCCAAGTCTTCTGTAGATGAACTTAAGGACAGAGAGAATGACAGATAAACTTGGATCAGCCTCTCCGGCTGGGACTCAGCTTTCTTCTCTGGAGAAACGCAGTGCAAAGCGTGATGCAAAGCTGTCGGGTGTAGCTGGTCAGGGGCGCACTTGGGAGATCGTCAGGCAGTTCACCCTTCAAGGCGATGCCGAGTTTGTTTCGTTCCAAGGGAATAAGGGGCAAACGGGACTTGTCCTATGCCAGACGGGTGGGCCGGAAGTTACTACCGAACTTCCGGAAGGTCAGAGCGCGAGTCGGGTACTCGTGGGAAGGGGCCTTCTGAAGGTGTTCCGTGATGAGTATCCCGGCAGCGTGCCGAGTGTATGGGTTGTTCGAGCGGGCGAGCAAGGGGAGAGATGGGAACCCAACCTGAAGGATGAGGTCGTCAGTATTTCGTTCAAAGAACTGAAGGACCCCAGCAAAGATGAATTCTCAGGTTTCTCAGACCGAAAAGCATTCGGCGAATGGGTCAACAAGCAACTCCCAAACAAGACCAAAAAGCAACGCGAGAATATCAGAGATCAGGTTTGGAGCTTTAGGAGAGAAATACAAGTCGGCGAGCTAGTTGTCATGCCACAAAGATCTGGTATGCCGTTCGCGATTGGTCGAGTCACTAAGGACTACGAGTTCGATGCGGGGTCCGAGCGAGATGAGAATGCAAGACGCCGCCGATCGGTCGAATGGTGCATAACGGATGCACGTCCAGAAGATGTGGGAGAGGATCTGCTGAGACTCTTTCCAAGACGGACCGTCGCACGGCTGGCAGATGTCAAGGCGATGAATCGGATCAGGAATCTAGCGGGTCTTGGAGTAGAGCCAAGCGAACCTCAGACATTGGTTCCGTCCGGTGACGAGGCTGGAGTGATCGACGAGGCTGGCCAGTTCGTGGAAGGGGTGGGAATGAGAGTCACGGTCCTTCAATTCGAACGCGACGCCAAAGCACGCCAGAGGTGCATCGATTTGCACGGCACGAGTTGCAAGGTTTGCGGAATCGATTTTGGAGAAAAATACGGAGACTTTGCGAACGGCTACATTCACGTGCATCACATAGTTCCAGTGGCGCAAGCAGCAAGAGACGGGCAATACCAGTTGGACCCATACACGGACCTTGTACCGGTGTGCCCCAATTGCCATGCGATGCTCCATCAACACGGAGACAATCCATGCACGGTCGCGACGTTACAATCGGAAATGCGATCGCGAAAACAGACCAACACAACCTGACTGTGGGGAGGCAGTGGCTAGAGGGGGTTCTGATCGTTGGTGCGCCCTTGGTTGCATTGCTAAGCGCGATACGCTAGACAGTCAATCAATCCTCCCCGCCGTCCACCATCGCTCGTCGTTGGTGCACTGGCGGGGCTTTTCTTTTTGTCTGACCTTGCCGCTACAACGGTGCCACCCCCGTGATGTCATGAGCGGTTGCGGCGAAGCCTCGAGTACGAACCGGCCGACAACCCGTCTACTGCCTCTTCGTTCCGGTGTATGTTGAGGTGGAGCCTGAGGCGAGATGCACGATGGCACCTGAAGGGACGAGAAATGCAGAAGGTGTTGCACAAAAGGGCAACCGTACAGCCTGGAGGGAGAATAGAGGTCGTGGACCGCGACCTTGAGGTAGGCGAGCATGTGGATGTGATTATTTCGCCCGCGCAGGAACCCTCCCCTCGCTCGGTTTGGCAGATTATCTCGCAAGGTTCAGGGCAACGCCTCTTCAAGAGCGCGAAGGAGGTTGGCGGCTACGTCGCAGAGGAGCGAAAGTCGTGGGCACGCTGACCCTCCTGTCCAGCGGACACATCTACCTGGACACCTTGATGACCTTCTCGAGGATTGAAAGCTGTCTTCGGTGGTCTCGCAGTTCGATTTTGGTCTAACAGCCGAGGGCGTAAGTTAATGATCGGCAAACGCTGAGCATGGTTCGGTCGCTTAGCTTTCCGACGCGGTTGGACAGTATTGAGCGTCGCACGGTGTAGATGCCATCACAGTTCACGACCGATGCTTCGGACACACCGGATTCGTCTTTGTCGACGGGTACTTCAACAGCAAGACCACGGATCGAAGTGGTCAACTCGGCCACAGTCAGCAGTTCCCGTACGTCTATGACTTCCGTCCGGGTAAGGATCACGACTGGCCGACGCTTGCGGCCCAGTTCAGCCCACCACACTTCGCTTCGGTTCACTGGTCATCCTCCGTCTCATCCCCGTCCCAATCACCCCAAGCCTGGGCCTGAGCCTGATCCCAGAAGTCGTCGGGTCCCTCGGGATGTCGCAGATAGGCCGCTCGGTCGGCTTCGGCCAGCGCCTGCCTGACTGCGGCTGCAAGACCCTCTCGAGCGGCGGCTGAAATATTGATCTGCAGCTTCCGGGCCTGTTCAGCGAGCTCTTCGTCAAGAGTGAACGTGGTGCGTATAGTTGCCATCATCTGATGCTATCAAATCTGATAGCACTAGAGTTTACTCATCGGGGAATTGGTGACGCGTGTGTGGGGATCAGACTGGAATCAGCTCGAAGGTGAACCCTCAAGACCTGCCGACGGTCAGCAAGCGCCGCGGCGATGCGCGCCGATTGGGGCTACCGCTGGTGGCGGTTGCGGCGCATCGAGATGGCGACGCCGACAATCAGCGCTACCAAACCGACGATGATTGCTATGGATTCCATTGTGCGAGTGTCTGTGTTGTGTTCGCTTTAGTCAAGTGATTCTTGGACCTGTTGATTGTCAGCCGGTTCCGTCGTTGCGCCAGCCTGTTACGGGGTCATCTGTCAGATCCAGGGTTGCGGGTCGCTTGTGGCGGTTGTGCAATAATGACGGCATCGACCAACGAAGGGGTACTTGCTCATGGACGAGTGGCTTGGAATCGAGCATCTGTTTGAGTTGTCAGCATCGGAAGCGATTTGGGGGTTCCTCACCCCGTTGTTCGTGTTCATTGCTTTCTTCGTGGTGCAACTCATCCTGCCTGGTAGGCGGGTTCCGGGCTATGTAGTCGATTCTGAGACCGGTGAGCCGCGTTCGTATCGGCTGAACGGCATCCTGGTGTTTGCGGTGGCGATGATCGTGTGGGCTTTTGAGATCGGGGGGTTGCCGCGTGACTGGTTCTACCGGTCCTCGGCGTATGCGGTCGCGGGTGGCACGGTCTTGACCATCATCATGACCTCGATCGCGTTCTTCACCCAACCGGAGGGCAAGGTGAAGAACCCTTTCCTGGCCTGGTGGTTCGGGCGGGCCCAGGAGATCCAGTTCTTCAACGGCCGGTTCGACGTGAAGATGTATTTCTATGTCGTGGGCGGGACGATGCTCTCGCTGAACTGTCTGTCCGGTGCGGTGTGGCATTATCGCCAGTTCGGTGACGACGCCAATCCCGGTGTCTACCTGTATGCCGGGTTCTTCACCTTCTATGTGCTGGACTACTTCGTCTTCGAGCGTGTCCAGCTCTACACCTACGACCTGATCCATGAGAACGTCGGTTTCAAGCTGTTCTGGGGTGGCCTGATTGTTTACGGCTGGCTCTACATCCTGCCGTTGTGGGGTCTGGCTGTTCACCCGGACCCTGGATTCTCGGGCTTCGGCCGGTGGGTGTGGCTCATCGGTACGCCGGCGATGTTCTTCTTCGGGTGGTGCATCTCGCGTGGTGCCAACATGCAGAAATACACGTTCAAGCGCTGGCCGGAGCGCAAGTTCCTGGGGTTCATGGAGCCCCAGTACATTGAGGCCGGTGACCGCAAGATCCTCTGCAGTGGCCTGTGGGGCGCCGCTCGCCACTTCAACTACATGGGCGAGGGATTCTTCTGCCTGTCGGTCGCTCTGGTCTTCGGCCACTTCACCAATCTTTGGGCTTGGACCTATTTCGTGACGATCGTCTCGCTGTTCACTTACCGTCAACTTGATGACGAGGAGCATTGCGAGGAGAAGTACGGCGCTGAGAAGTGGGCGGAGTACAAGGCACGGGTCAAGTACAGGATTATCCCCGGTATCTACTGAGCGGGTGTGAGGACCGGCGCGTGCCGGTATTGTCACTGATTCACGGGCTGTGGCGCAGCTTGGTTAGCGCGTCGGTCTGGGGGACCGAAGGTCGGAGGTTCAAATCCTCTCAGCCCGACAATGTGATGTGTCAAGACATAGGAAAGGTGTGAACCTGCGCGGGGCGGGGTTTTTAGGGTGGGTTTTGGGGTTGGTAGTCGCGGGTTGGGTCAAGGGTGAGGTGTCGGAGGAGTTCGCCTGTTTGGGTTGCGATGACTCTGATGTCGAGGTCGGCGACTAGGAGGGTTACGGGGGTGTGTTTGTGGGCTCTGCCGATGCCGATGTGGTGTAGTCGGCTGTTGTGGCGGAGTGTGACGGAGCCTGTTTTGTCGACGCGGTCGTGGCGGACTCTGAAGTGGACATCAGCACCGTTGTGTTCAGGACCGGTTTTGGGGAGACGCTGGTAGGCGGCTGCGGGGGTTGAACGTCCGAGGCTGCGGTGGGGGCGGTTGTGGTTGTAATGGCGGGTGAATTCGTCGATGAGGCCTTGGAGTTGGTCGAGGCTGTGGGCAGCGGGTTGGGCGGTGAGGTATTTCTTGAGGGTTTGTTGGAAACGTTCGACTTTTCCGCAGGTGGTTGGGTGGTTGGGTGTGGAGTTTTTTTGTTCGGTGCCGAGGTGAGCGAGGCGGGCCTCGAAAGCGTTTCTGCCGCCTTTGCCGCCGGAGAAGCGGGTGGTGTAGACCATGGCGTTGTCGGTGAGCGTGGACGCGGGAACCCCGTGGTCAACACAGGTTTGGTCGAAGGTGTCAACAACGATCGGGCCGGTTATGCGCCGATGCACGGTGACGGACAGGGCGTAGCGGGAGCAGTCGTCGAGCCAGGTGATGATCTCGGTGTCGGCACCTGTGGCGAGGCGCCAGTGGGTGAAGTCTGATTGCCACATCTCATTGGGCAGATCGGCTTGGAACCGGACATAGGAGGACCGGGGCCGTTTTTTGGGGTTGGGCTCCACGAGACCCAGATCGACGAGGCGGAGCCGGACCGTCGAGGGCGAAACGGTGATCTGGTGGCGCTGTTGGAGGTGCCAGCTAATGGTGTGGGGGCCGGCGTCGAGGCCTCGGGAGGACAGCTCTGCGCGCAGGTTCACCACCATCTCGACCGTTTCGTCACAGACCTTGGATGGTGAGCTACTAGGACGCCGCGACCGGGCCTCGAAAGCCGAGTCGCCCTCAGCACGCCAGCGGGCCACAAGCTTGGAGACCCAACCCTCAGACACCCCGTAGAGCCTGGCCGTTTGGGCCTGGGTCCGACCCTCCAACACCACCGACAAGATAACCGATCGACGTTTCGACATGCCCCAACATCAGCCGACCAGACCCTTTCCTATGTCTTGACTCATACCTTTCCTATGTCCTGAACCAAAACACTCTCAGCCTGACAAACGAGTGCGAGATCAGAGCACATTTCTGAACTCGGCTCCCCTGTGGACAAGTCTGAGAGTAGCCAAGCTTCTATCGAAATTTCTAACGGACGATCCGTGCCGCCTCGTTATTCGACGTGTCTGAAGTGTCCCGTGGGGCAGCGCTCAAAGATGTTCAAGGTGGCATTCCGAAACACTCTTGAGCATGTCGACCGTGGGTTGTGACATTGAGTTCGGAAACTGGTCGGTCTGATCGTGGGCGGATTCAGGAACGCGACCTCTGAAATCGCGGTCGTGCGACGTTCAGGCGTTGTCGCCTGATCGGACTTAATTCCGCTTGCAAGGCCAAGGGCGAGCACAGCGCAACACTCTCAGCAGCTTGGGCTCCTACTAACCAGGTCCAAGCTGTCGGCGGAACGCCGCAGCAGCTCGCGGCAGGCCAACCGTTCGCAACCGGTCCAGTAACGCCTCGAATGTCATGTCGAGATGGCGGAGGGCTCGGGCCTGGTCTTGCACGATGCTGACTACCCGTGCCGGGGCCAGTTCCAGCACGTTGACGACGAATTCATCTGGGTTCTGCGCTTCGATGTTGTAACGCTCGAGTTGTGCCTCGGGAAAGTGACGTACATGCTCGGTAACGACCACTTGGGAGTTACAGGCGATCGCCGCAGCGAGGACGTGACGGTCACCCAGGTCGGGAAGGTCCAGGCTCGGGATGAGTTCTTCGTAGCCGGTCACTGTCGCGTCTGGGATCGCCTTGTTCATCAACTCGCGGGTCCTATTGAGCTTCTGAGCGAGTTCCGGCTGTTCGATAGCGATCACCGCGAAGGCCTCGCTAAGGATGTGTTCGGACCACTTGGCCTGATACAGGCCGGAACGGCCAAGTCTGATCATCAGGTCGCGGAGTGACCCAGGATACAGCACATTGGCGTCGTACAGGGCCACGAATGCCACGACGACTAATAGTTGAGACCGATATCTTGAGCCTCGCGCGTGAGTTCATCGGCAATCTGTCCGCGCGCTGCTTCATCTCGTCGCTTGTGATCGACGAGGTCCGCCAGCAGCACTTTGCGCCGGTTTCCGACTCGCCGGTATGGGATCTCTCCCTCATCGAGCAGCTTCACCAGGTACGGTCGACTTACGTTCAAGAGGTCTGCCGCCTGTTGGGTCGTCAACTCCGCATACACCGGAGCAACGGTGACGGCGTTGCCGTTCGCCAATTCGGCCAGAATGTCGACGAACAGGCCAAACGCCACCGACGGAACCACGATCTGAGTCACTCCAGCCGGTTCATGGCTAACGAGTTGCACATGCGTCGTCGGCGTCGGGTGAGAGCGAAGGAACTCCGTTAGCTGGACGACAGCGTCAGCGGCCTGCTCGATACCGTGCTCATCAAGGAGTTCAAGCTCCCGAACTAGTCCTCGTGCCACGACAGTCCCTTCCTCCGGTTCCTAATCCCCGTCCAGTATGATATCTCATGATGTACTTTCGCGTGATTCCCAAAAAGTTTTGCAATATTCGAATCACAGTCCTGTAAGCTGACCCATTATATCTACAGACTAGGTGATGGCCGATGAGCATGAATGGACCCCCACAACTCGCCGCCCCGACTCCTATTAGGGTCCGACCGCTTCCTTCCATTGACCAGCAAGGACTTAGCGACGTCCGGCTCCTGCCCGACCCCGGTTTCGCGGAAGCGTGGAACGCCATCATCCTTGAGGACGGGGAGAAGTCACGCGTCGCACTGACGGCGGCCGCTACTGTCGTATTGCGCCGGAGTGTCCCGTTCGAGCGGCTTCCACTTCATGGTGTGGTGCTGCTTGTAGGACCACCAGGGACCGGCAAGACCACGCTAGCCCGCGGGCTCGCAGACCGAATCGCGCAGCTCTTGCAGGCTCTCGGCCAGTTCGCCTATCTCGAGATTGATCCGCACATGCTTGCCAGTTCCTCACTCGGTCGCAGCCAACAAGCCGTTCAACAGCTGTTCGATACCACCATCGCCGAGACGGCTAGCAACGGTCCGCTCGTGGTGTTAATTGACGAAGTCGAAACCATGGCAACCGATCGCGGTCAACTCAGCTTCGAATCCAACCCAGCCGACGTTCACCGGGCTGTTGACGCGGCGTTAGTCGGACTGGACCGGATCGCTCGGAGTCACGACGATGTCGTGTTCATCGCGACATCGAACTTTCCTGACGCGATCGACGATGCGCTCATGAGCCGGGCGGACCTTGTCGTGCCCATTGGGCTACCGGCCCTCAATGCACGCAGAGCCATCCTCGCTGACACCATCTCTGCGCTCGGCGAGGCCTTCCCGAATGCTCGTCGTCTCCTGGACGATGATGTCCTTGATCGGGCTGCTTCAGCGTCGGAGGGGTTCGACGGCCGTCGACTGCGCAAGATCATTGCCGCTGCAGTTGGCCGCAGTTCAGAAGCCACGGTCGACCCAGGCAAGATCACTAGCGAGGACCTCCTCGTCGCCATCGAAGCGGCAGCCAAGGAAGTCACATGACCACGATCGCCCGTCGAATCGCAGCAACTCCCGTCCGTACATCCAGCGACACCTGGGATGCGATCATTGACCTCCTCGGCGTCGCTGGCTGCGACATCGCGACCGGGCTCAACCAGGCGGCTGATGTGGCATCCATGCTCATCGCCGAGGAGCATACGGCGGCTAGCCCCATCGTCTTGTCCGGATGCGGCCCACAGGTCCGCGTCTACACAATCCACGGCACAGACGCGATCGATGGCTCCCAGATCAACGAACAAACCCTGACGATCATCGGCACAGACGACTGGCATCTCACCCTTCCCGCAAGCGGACTTGACTACGCCCTCGCCAGCGCATCCCTCAACACCGTCGCCAACATCGACGTATACGACTCCAGCGCCGCTAACGACATGCAACCCGCCGGCGCGCGGCCGCCGTCACGCCAAACCGCCATTATCGACCTTCGAGCACTGGAGGACTGACATGGGAACCACCGTCCAGGTCAACGTTTATGCCTACGCGACGACGCATGTCGCGACCAACCTCATCCGGAGCCTCAAACAACTCGTCGTGTCGAGTGGACTCGATGCGACGAAGCTCCTCGGCGATTGGCAAGTTCTCGAACGCGGCGTTGCGACCTGGCTGGGCACACGCCACCTTGAGCGGCTCCTTTTGGAGATCTACTCCACGGCTACCGGAAAGCTCGTTCGTCGTTTCGACTTCGACATCGATTACTGCTACCACGCCAACGGGGACGGTGACCTGTGGATCGACCCGGACACTGTCGACTACGCCATTCGAAAGGCCGGGCAACTCCCAGCGAACTGTTCCTACGACATCCTCGCCCAGACCAGCCTCGGGAGACCCGACGTGCCCGGTTGGAGCACCGGAAACCTGCGCTCCACGGCGGGCCTTACCCGGCGAAGCGTCGGCGCGACAGTCGGCGGCGGCGACCTCGGTGCCTCCCTCGGCATCTGGAAGTAGCCGACGATGCTCACTGTTTCCCAGGCTTTCGACAAGTTCAAACGCCGCCTTGAGCTCAGCGACACCGAACAGGCTGATGCATCAACGCGTCAACAACGCATCCGTTCGATCATGAATCTCGCATTCGATGTCGACCACGACTTCCTCACCGGCTCCTACAGCCGCCACACCAAGACCAAACCGCTGCACGATGTCGACATCTTCGTTGTGTTGAGCAACGACGAAGCCCACTACCTCGACGAGCACCCCAACGACGTCCTCACCACCGTGCGGACGGCGCTGGCCGAAGAATACGGACAACAACGCGTCGCCCTGCAGCGACGTTCAGTACGTGTCGATTTTGGTGTCTCTCTCGTCGATGACCTCACCGGCCGGGTCATGTCCTTCGACGTTACGCCAGCGTTCTCCGAGGACGTACATTACGCCATCCCCGACCGCACCACCGGCGATTGGATGCCGACCGATCCTCGAGTACACGCCGCCAAGGCAACTGACGCCAACGCAGCGTTCGACGGCCACTGGAAACCGGCGGTGAAAATGATCAAGAAATGGAACGACCACCACGACAAGCCCATCAAGCCTTCCTTCTTGATCGAGGTCATGTCACTCGAACTGCTGGCAGACTGGGCAGGTTCCTACGCCCGCGAACTCAAGGCCTGGTTCGCTACCGCGATCGAAGCCATCGACCAGACATGGGACGATCCCGCAGGCCTCGGTCACCCCGTCAGCGATCGCATGGCCGCCGACCCAAGCCAGCGCGCCGTCGCGCGTCTCGCGCTGAAGCAAGCAGAAGCCGCTTGCACGCAAGCTCTGAACCACGATCGTGACGGCCGCACCGGTGCCGCCCTTGACACATGGCAAGACCTCTTCGGTCCTACATTCGCAAAAAGCTAAGACTCCCACGATGGCGTCGCCACCGACCACGATGATCAGCTACTCGTGGTGTGACGCGCCTGCCGCCGAGTTACTCCATGACGAGTTCGCGCTCCGAGGCTTTCAACTCATTCATGACCGCTACACCTTCACCGAAGGAAGCCGAGTCCCTACAAGCATGGCTGACGCAGTCGAGACCTGCGACGCATTCGTCGCATACCTCACCCCTCATAGCCTCTACCTCGATCGACCAGCGCATCAGCCACGACCGGCACTCGCAGGCGAACTCATGCCAGCGCTCCGACGGCGTCGCCGAAACCTGAACCCGGGCGCGCTCGACACCCCGATCGTCATCGCGCTGGCCCATGGACTCGGAGGCAGACACGAGGCCGCCGAAACCATTCGCCTCCACACCGGCGAGAACGTCGGGAGCCTGTGGACGACATGGCTCGATCAGTCCACCCCGGGGATCACGCAGCCCGAGGCAGCGCTCGTCGCAGACAGAGCCTTCGATGCGCTCCATTGCGGCGAGTCCACTCGCACCGTAACCGAACTACACATCGCCACTCGAGGCACCACACCCCCCGCCAGGTACCTGACACTCGACGCGACGCGACTACTCGGCGGCAACCGCCAAGCCGGACAGCCATCCGACTGGCAGCGCTTACTCGCCGCTCTGCAGAGCGTCCTCGCGACGCTAGACAGCCTCAACCGCAACCCGGGGATCCGGGTAGACCTTGGGTGCCACATCTCGGCAGCTCTCGCGACTGGACGGCTCCTTCACCAGGCAACTCGCTGGTTACCCACCTTCGCAACCCGGCACGGAGACATCAACCCAGCGACTTCCGACGCTGACCATCGCCTTAGGGGCGACTTCGATCAGCATAAGGAGTCCGGCGACATAGTCGTCGACATCGACCTCCTTGGCCACGACGTCGCCGCCAAGACTGACGAACTCGCCAGCCGCCTCCCACAACTGGGCGGCAGGATCAGCCTGACCCGCAGCGACCACACAGACCTCACACCAGAAGAGATTGCGAGCCTCGCCCGTTGGGCTGCAACCGTAATCCGGTCCGCTCAAGCGACCGTCCACCCGAGCACCATCCACTTCGCCCAAGCGGTTCCCGCCGCGTTCGCGGCTCTACTCGGTCACCACCTGACCGCGCTGAGCGGCAACCTAACGTCCTATGAACTCAATGACGGTTCCTACACACCCGTGCTTACTATCCCACCGACAACCCCGTGAGAAGGAGTAGGCGATTGCAATGGACTCTCCCTGCCGCACCGGCGTGATTCATTCTCTAGACATCGCATCGGGATGGTCACGCCTCTGGGCGCGAGGTCTCGACTCTGCGATCGCCTATACCGTGGTCTGCCTAGCGTTCTGCTTTCCGTTTGATGGTCTACCCGGGTCTCGATTCGAGGGACATGCGATGCTTCGAGCATGCCTCTGGGCGGCAGCGATCGGTTCCCCTGTCCTGATCGCGCGTGGGTGCCGTCTCCGCTGTCTTCGGCGCCTGCGATCAGGAGCTACTCAATTTGTGCTGCTAGCTGCAGCAACCGCAATTCTGGTCGTATCCGGCGCTACTTGGCTAAGTGATGCGCTCCTCAGTGGTCTTGCGTGGGATAGTCCATACAGATTTGACTCGTATTCTGCTTCCATGTCGGCGCTAATCGCCTCGGTCGCGCTGAGAGCGTATGAGGCAACCGCGACTTCGATAACCGGCCAAACGTTAGGAAAACTCTGGCAGGGGATACGAGTTGTGTCTGTCGACAGTGGAGAGACACCGAGTTGGCGGCAGTCGCTAGTGCGCGCGTTCACGCCGTATTTCGCGCGTTCGCGATCCTGCTACCTGCCAATGCTCCGCGATCTGAATGCGGGACATCATGATACTGCGGCTCGCACAATTGTAGTTTATCGAAATTATCTGGATGACATGCGAAGGTTGCTGAAGATGGAGCACTCCAGATAGGTTCTAGTCAGTCAGTCTTGGGCGTGCATCACTTCAGCGGGCTTCATCTCAATTCATGCGCCAATCGGCCATCGAATCGCTGGGTGATGCCTTAGCAGTCTGGCCGAATCTCACCCGTCATCGAAGGTGGCGGTGGCTTGGGCTTGACTTCCGGGTAGGACGTGTTGGTAGACGTTCATGGTGAATGAGACGCTAACGTGGCGGAGGCTTCCGCTGACGACTTTGGGGTCGACGCCTTGTAGCAGCAGGATCGTGGGGTGGGTGTGGCGCAGGCCGTATAGGCGGATGCGGGGTAGGTCGAGTTTAGCTAGGAGACGTTCGAAGATCTGGTTGATGAGGTCCGGGTGGATGGGCGACCCGCCGTCGGGATTTGGCGAAGACGTGTCCGTCTTTGTGGCGGCGGTCGGCGCCCATCCGGTCGCCAGTTGAATGCCAGCGTCTCTTGTTCTTGCCGGTGGCGGGGTCGACATCCTCTTTGATGACGGCGTAGTCGCGGTTGCCCTTGGTGGCGCTGTGGCCCTCATCTGTGCTACCCCCTACGCCTTCGGTGTCGATGGTCGAAGATACGGATGTTCGACATGTTCAACGACGACGGCCATTAGCGCCGTACTAGATGGGCCGATTGTGTCGTGGCCGTGGTCCGGGCTTGCTTTTCGGAACCACGAAGGCCTTGCCGTCTGCTCTGGGCCCGTTCAACGCAGCGGAAACATCCCCACGTCGGTAACTTTGGATGAGTTCGAACAGTTTTGTCCCGACGGTTTTGCAGCTACGAGCAACGGTGCCATAATCTCTCTTCGGCTTGTGCGTTCACCGTGCTGTTCCGCCATCATTACCCAGCCTGTCGAGGCGGTCGGTCAAGACCGCGAGCAGGACCAAACCGATGCTTTGGTCGGGCGATCTCGGCAGCGGCGTGTCCAACGGAATCGAGGTTTTTAGCGTTACCACACTATTTCTCTTATCATCCTATGATCATACATTAGATACGTGACTAATGTGGTAGGAGGGGAAATGCCAGTATTTCCGCGCGAAGGAGTTGAGCATGGGATTTCGAGAGGTCGGTCAGAGCGACTCGGCTGCACTAGACGTAACCAAAGACCGTCGATGTCCAAGGTCTTCAATTGTCGCGACACGCAACTTCTTGCTTGCAACGCGAGACTCTGGATATCGCTCAACGGCCGCTGCTGTGGCGGAGTTTGTCGACAACTCGATTCAGGCGGGGGCGCGGGTGATTCACGTGCATGTCCTCAAGGGCGATAATGATAAGTACCCCGTGGAGATTGCGGTCTCGGACGATGGTGAAGGCATGGAGGCCGAAGATCTGTCGAGAGCGTTGACGTTCGGAGGAAGCGGGCGCTTCGGTGATCGATCCTCACTCGGGCGCTACGGAATGGGACTTCCCAACGCGGCTTTGAGTTGCGCTCGTCGGGTGGACGTCTATAGCTGGAGATCTCGAGGCCGAACGCTTGTGAGCACGCTTGACCTCGACGAGATAACCGCGGAGCCTGACGTGCTGCTTGCGGTTCCGCAGGAGTCCGATCGTCCGGCGCTCGCCGCTAGCGACATTCAAGGTACGATGGTATACCTCAGCCTGTGCGACCGACTGGAACATCGACGACCCTCCACGATCGCCAAAAAACTGTCGCAGTCATTGGGTCGCACGTACCGTCATTTCCTCGAAGGAGGAATAGGAATAACCGTGAATGGTGAGACCGTGCCTCCTGTGGACCCTCTCTTCTTGGCAACGGATTGGGACCACTCTGCATCTGTCTTTGGCGATCCGCTGAGGTACCGCCTCTCGACAGACGCTGGGCAGGGGAGAGTAGAGGTTGTGTTTAGCGAGTTGCCGATTGAGGCGTGGTGTGATCTCCCCGCTCGTGAGAAGCGACAACGCGGAATTACCAATGCAACCAACGTATCGGTCGTACGCGCCGAACGAGAAGTCGACAGTGGATGGTGGTTCATGGGCAAGAAGAGGCGACAGAACTACGACGACTGGTGGCGGTGCGAAATCAGATTTGACCCTGTGCTCGACGAACTTTTTGGCATTACCCATACGAAGCAGCAGATAACCCCATCTATCGACCTCCGTGGCCTCTTGTCGAGGGATATGGAACCGATAGCCAATGCTCTCAACGCGCGGGTTCGGCGACGATTCGAGCTAGCCAATACCAAGGGCCCCCTGGCAGACGCTGCGAGGACGGCAGCCCGTTGCTCGCAATCGCTTCCGCCCCTTTGCGGAGGCGGGTTGAGCGCTACCCCCGCTTATAGGTTCGATGTGGGGGAGATCGTCGGCACATCTGCATTCGCGATGGAAGCGGACGGACAGGATCTCACTGTTGTCGTCAACGAACGTCATCCATTCTATCGAGATGTCCTTCGGCCTTTGGTGGAGAGCGCTAAAATTGGCGATCAGCGCACGGCGAAGCGAGTAGGTCTGCTAGTGCTAGCCATGGCACGTGCTGAAGCAGCGATTAGACCCAAACCGGAGCGCGGCGGTGCGGAGCGGTTCCGCGACAGTTGGTCTGATGTGGCCGCTACCTTCCTAAATGCTTGAGTACACGTCGTGGCTTGGTTGACGCTCCCGATGCCTGCAGGGCTGCCCTCGAGCGACCGGGCGAGGTTGGTGTCGCTGGCGAGTGCCCTCGACGACGGTGGTGCCGTGCCGGAATGGCGACGAGGTTCCTTTCAGAGAGTGGCTACCGAAGCGGCGGGATGTGTTCTCCTCGATCTCCATCGACAGGGATGGGCTGTCGGACTCGGCGAGGGGGCTAACCTTCAGGTTCGCCCGCCTAAGCAGTCTGATGTTGCCGATCACGAGAAGCGCAGAGTCCGGGAACAGGAACTCATACAGCGAAACGAACAATTGCGCAGGCCTGCAGTCGAGCGTTTCGTGCGGAGAATGGAGACGCCTCGAGCGTACCAAGGCCAGCTGATCTCGATCTTTGACCTGATGCGCGACGGGCACGAGTTTGCAGCTTCGCTGCGCGACCTACGTGCCGCCGAAGGTTCTGTAAGCGATGTGCGCTCAGTGATCGATCCATACGTACAGATCGTTCGTCCAGCGGAACGCGACACACTGACGGGTCTAAGGCTCATGGACGTGTGGCGGTACTTTCGGCACACCTGGTCGAACCAGTACACCACGGTTCCGGGCCGGACAATGTTGCTGCTCGTTCGTGATCGAGCGGCAAGATGTCACCCGGTGATCGGGATAGCGGCTCTCAGTAGCTCAATTGTGCAAATGAACGAACGCGACCGATGGATCGGGTGGCGGTCGCAGGACGTTCTTACGGATCTCGCCTCCCGTCCGACCACAGCGCGCGCACGATGGTTGGTCAGTCGACTGGAGAAACGAAGACGTGAGATCTACGTCGACGACCTCGTTCGCGACGAGTTGTTCTGGCCCGGACTATGGAATGACCCCACATCAGCTTCGGAGGCTGCGCTCCGAGACGAGGCCAAGGCACGTCGCTTCGCTCACCAGCGACTGGCGCGCCGCGCTCACCTCGATTCACTCAACCGAGATCATCCCGACTTCTGGATTCATCGCGCCGAGTCCGACCTCTACCGGAGCAAACGCTGCCTCCTCCTGGCCGATCTGATGCGAGACAAGGCTGCGTTGGCAGAGTTCCTGTATCCCTCCCCAAGCGTTAGCGGACTCCGCCGAGCTGTGGAAAATCGGGATGCGAGGCGAGCAATTGCGTCGATCGCTCGACGAGCCAAGGCGGATGCGGTCGGCACGGAGATAGCGGATCTCACCGTCTGTGGAGCGATCGCACCTTACGGCGATGTGATCGGTGGGAAACTCATAACAATGCTGACGATGAGCCCGACCGTCGTAAGGGCCTACCACAGCAAGTATCGGCAGTACGAGAGCGAGATCGCATCATCGATCGCCGGACGACCCATCAGTCGTGCCTCCCGGCTTGTCTACATCGGCACTACATCCCTGTACGGGACAACGTCGAGTCAGTACAACAGGGTTCGAATACCAGCGGAGGTGTTGGACGCAAAGGCGGACGTCCGATTGGAGCAGCTAGGACGCTCAAGATCCTACGGGACGTCGCATCTCTCAACCGAGACAGTTGCAGCTCTGGTCAGGCTCTCTGAGCAAACCAGAAGTGGTGCCCGGGTAAACAGCCTCTTCGGTGAAGGGGTGAACCCGAAGCTACGTAAGGTACGCGCCGGACTTGATGCTCTTGGATGGCCATCTGATGAGCTTCTTCAGCATGGCCGGCGACGAATCATCTACGGGGCGTCCCTCGTAGAGAACTTGAGTTCGTATCTGCTGGGGATGAACTCGCGGCCCCGGTACGTGGTGCGGACAGTGTTGGCTAATGACGTTCAGCGAATTTCAGCTTGGTGGGCGAAACGGTGGCTGTTGCCCCGCATTCGTTCTGATGATGTCCTAAAGCGCGTGGCGCTACACACCACGGAGCGACCAGTTCAGCATGGCGCCCGAGTCCCATCGCCGCCGACGGCAGAAAACTAGCGAGGCTCGGATCCATCGGTTCTATTGCCCGCCGGTTGCCGTTCGACGTACACCTCCGAAGTGGCGACAAGAGCAGCGATGTTTGGGCTGGAGTCAGAGCCGGGCTCACGACCGCGGCGAGAATGCGTAACCATGCCCCCAACTCGTACTGCACTGCCTCACCTGCGACACGGAGGAGAAGGAGGATCCTGCGGTTAGCTGCTCGCGATACGTCGGATGACCTGGAGACTGGCAGCCGGGAGGTTTTGACCGACGAGAAGGTCATCAACCAGTTCAACTGGTGTGCTGACACTGAATTCCTTCGCGTCCCGCAGTGCGGGGTCGGCGGGATAGTCGGGCGTCAGCGGCCCGTGCGTACCGATGATGAGGGTGCGGTCTCCCTTGATGGCTGCGATTGGAGCGATGACCTCGCCCAAGCCTGGAATCTGGACGGGCATCTGTCGCAGGAACTGAACTTCTTCAAGATCGTGGCGAGCGAGGTCTTCAAACAGCCGGTTGTTTGAGCGCTCTGTTCGCGCTGGATCAAGGACCGGCTCCTCACTATGCAAGAGGTACCGCAGAAGGCTTGCACCGACAAAGCGATCTAGGTGTTGATGCTCGAATCGGTTCTTAAAGCTGCGCAGGCACCGGTAGCAACTCCTATCGCAACTCGCCGGGCAGCTCTCTAGCAACTCTAGCGCACCTAGGAGAATCGGCAGGCCCTGCTGGCCGACTTCTCGCGCAAATCCGGCCCCGCCCGCGAGTGTGTCGTATAGATAGAGCTCGGCCTCAAGGCCGTGCTTTCCCAGATCAGTGAGGGCAGGTCGATACTCCGCCTGGAGTTCGCCCATCTCGATTTCCAATTGTCTGGTGGCAGCTATGGTGATCGCTTCCGCAACCGTACGCATCGCGATCCGGGTTGAAAGGTATTCGGGCCGGAGAGTAAGAGGATCGTCTACACGCAATGACATGAGAAGCACATCCGACACGAAGTCTGTGCCGAGCACCAACCCTCTCGTGTTCCTACCTCCGGGACAATCCCGATCCTCTTGGTCGGGGAAGGGCTTAGGATGCGCGGAGTGGATGTTGCCTGAGGGCTGAGCGGTCGGTTCGATTAGACCGCAACTAACGCAGTATGTGTATCCCTCCTGATTCGGACCGGTATTCGTGACCAGTAGAAAGCTTCTCTGATAGAAGTGCCGGACGCGTGGAGTCAACAGCTGCCAGCCCGCCACATCTGCTGGGAATGAAGCTACTAGTTTGGCACGAGTCGCATAACTGCGTGCCGGTTGGTCGTCCGGCGATGTTCCCTCCGGTCTCATATGCGGATGTGCGAAACCTGGAGGCCTTATCCAGTTGAGTGCCTTGCCGAATCGAGCTTCCGCACCACACGCGGGACAGTCTCGAATCTCGCCTCGTTCGGCGTCTGATAGCAACTCGGTACTTGCATAGTGGCAAACAGAGCACTCAAAGTACAAGCGGCGGTTCTCCCACGCTGTGTACCTGTCGGAAAGTATCGGGGAGTAGAGAGCCCCGGAGGTCCACAGTTTGCCATCTACCCATACCTCCTTGCCCGGTGCGTACTGTGATAGCGCGATCGGCAGTCCCTGACTAGGCGCATATTGAAAAACGGGCCGGTATCTCGTTGAACCTTCGACATCAAACACATGGAATGACACTACATCAGTTGGGAAGGCGTAACGGGGCAGCACACCCTTGTATAGGAGCCTATCCAGCAAGTTCTCCGTCGCTCTCTGAGGATTGGTCCTCTCTTCTCCAGTCTCTGCTTGCAGTTCAACTGTGGAGTCTTCTACTGCTTCATGGGCATGGTCGCCGTCGGCAATTGGAAGTAGCTCCGACACATTGTTCTCATCACTCATGAGTTGATCAAGGGCGCGTCGAAGCTCTTGCACCGTGTGACTAACGAAATCGCCAAGAATGGTTGTTCGATCCTCGTCCGATAGCTCATGTGGCAGCCATGAATCGAGTTCCAATCGGAGTTCGCTCTGTTCCTCAGCGAGCCATTCAGCAAAGTCGGTTAGGTTTAGCGGGGCGGAGTCTGTCAGGAAATCGTCAACGTTGCCGAGAACCTCGAAGAGCTGTGGCTGCGAGTCAGGCTCGACCATCGGCAGCCGAACTGAGTGGTATCGCTGAAGAAGGAATGCTGTGACGTGGCGGCAGGCGATTTCGCGGTTGTCCAAGGACAGAAGCGGATCATCCACGGTTCCTCGAATCATCTCGTCCGGCTCACGAAAATAGTGCTCGTCGTGGCTGTCTGCGCTACCGAACGCTGTGACCGTCGCAACCGCGTTGCCTCGACGGCCTGCTCGACCGGAGCGCTGCTGGTAGCTCGCCCGTGATGGAGGCACGTTTCTTAGCGCGACTCCTGATAGGGATCCGATATCAATTCCTACCTCCATCGTGGTAGTACACGACAGGATATCGACAGCAGAGCGATCTAGTTGACCCGTCGCGCGTGCAATGTCAATGTCTTGAAAGAGTAGTTCGTGTTCCTCGGCCTTGGAGAACACAGCATCTCCGTGTGCCTGTCCCAGTTGGGCGGTGTGTTCAGCGGCGACGATGACGGTTGGTGGCTGGGGCTTCGGTGCGAGTGCCCGGGTTGTGCTCTGCCGGTAGTAGCCCTTACGCGCCCGAAATACCAGATCGGTGTCCGGATCGATTTCGTCGACATCCTTTCTTAGGCACGCAACGCATCTTACCTCTCCGGGGAACGGGCGCTGTGTCGTCTTGCACGTTCGGCAATAGGCCCAGCCTGGTTCGGTATTCAGGGTGAGGCGCGATGCTCTGATTCGGAAGGTGTCTCCCTTAGGCTCGCAGAGGTGGTTTCGCAAGATCGGTAGCCAGTGCTTCTCAAAGTTCTGGCGGGTCTCCCTTTCCTCAAACCACCTCGTCAGGCGTCTGAACTTGCCTTTGTGACCTCTGACCTCTGTCATCCACCATGCGGGCGGCATATTGGGAAACCACAAGCCAGGGGCCGTCCAGTGTCCAATCCAGAGCCGGACGAGGGCCAGTCGTTGTTCTTCCGAATCGAACGGCGCAAGTGTCGGCAAGGCTTCGAGAATTCTTGCGCGGTCGCGGTCCCGCTCGGCTAGAGATGCGAGAGCGAGGGAGTGCAGGCCGGTCCAGTTGTCGTTGACCGTTTTGACTATCCCTTGAAGCAGTGAGATCGGAGGTGTCGCCGAGCGTGCCTCCACGAGTTGGTCCTCGAGCGAATCGGGGTCGTCCAGTTCGCCGGCATCTGTCAGAGCGTCGAGATCTCGCTGCAGTTGCATAGATTCCCCGGCTCTCAACTCGGGGCGAAGCCGGATGTCGCAGATTCGTGCGCCGAGCATGACCGCGAAGTGAAGATCCTCAAGGCAGACACGGCGGCGAAGCGACTGGTGCTTCTGTAGCTCGCGGAAGCCAAGCAGCATGAGTGGGCGAAGCACGTCGCGCATAGCGTACGTCTGGAGATTCGGTGCAAGCCGAGCGGCCACCTGCCGCGAGTCGGCGAACGTCAAGACCTTTCTTCCCCGCAGAGGCGCGAACTCGGTCGCGGCTTGCGGTCCGGGATGCTGGACTTCGAGTTGACGTGTGACGACAGCCTGGAATGGCTGATCGCCCTTTGTTTGGTGGTCCTGAACGGTTGACCGGCCGAATGCCGCATACTGATTACAGACACCGCATGGGCGGAATTCTCCACCTGGACGAACGACCGTACCGGCCTCGTCTTCGTCGCTTTCGACGACGCCCGGCTCGCGGTCTTGTGGGAGGAAGACGGTTCTGGTCCTGTCCCCCAATTCGTCGGGATCTAGCCTGCCCGTCACTAGGTCCAGGTCAGCGCGCTCGGCCGTGAGTGGCATCGGTTCTTCCAGGCAGATGTCTAGTGGTTCGAGCTGGAAGACTTCGCCGGTCGCGGATCTGAACTGCTCGCCTGGTTCCGGCCAAAGAAAGGTTGGTTCCAGCAGGTCGTCTGTGTAGCCCCTTGCATACGCTGCGCCGCAGTGCCTGCACGTGTACAGCTCAAGAACTCGCGCCCCGCAGGTGCAGGTCTCTCGCGGCTGGGAGTACAGCTTCCCAATCGGCCCGCTTCCCTCTATTTCTGAGCAGCATGGATCAAGACAGGCCCACAATCCCGGCAGTCCGCGGAAGAACGTATGGATGCGGCAGGGAAGCAAGCCTGGTTCTTCTGCCGCAGGCCGTGCCATGCAGCCCAGTGCGATGAGAGCAGTCAGCGCCTGCTGCGCCTTCGCGTCGCATGAATCGAACACCTCTTGGGCTAGCTCCGCTAACGGACGCGCTTCCTGCATCGTCAAGTTGATGAGCCGGCCCATCGGCGGATACGAGTGCAGCCCTCTGTGCAGGAGCTGTTCGAGATGGTCGTTACCGTCGATGTCTCGCCAACGAAGGAAGTCCGAAACGGCTCGCCGTCGAGTGTCTTCATCCGCCGAGTACAAATCGTCTAGAGGGATGTCGCTTAGGTGACGGACATCGTCATCGGACCCCAGCGCATCATGCGTGGTCAGCGCAAGGCGTCCACCGATGATGTCGAAGTCCGTTATGTCCTTGCCCGACAGCGCTGCCGCAAACACTCGAGCGGCGGCTTGATCGCTGAAGCTTGCGCTCGTACAAATGACCTGCAAGCGACTGGGTTCGAGTCCGAGACGCGTTCGTAGTCTTCGTATAAGTAGAGCAACCTCAGCCCCAGCAGCCCCCCGGTACAGGTGAGCTTCATCGATGACCAGCATGAGACGCTGCTCAGGGTTGTGCCTTAACCACTTCCGTGTCGCATCAAAGATTGGCCGCTCGAGGGGTCGCATCAGCATGTACTCGAGCATCGAGTAGTTCGTAACTAGCACGTCTGCTGGGGCTTCCAGTACCTCATGCCGAGTGAACAGTTCCGAGTCATCAGGCCGGGTTATCGCACGTACAAACTCGCCATCCTTCTGCCAACGACTGCCACTGCGACCAAACCACTCGCGCAGATCCGGCTTAGCGGGCCACTTGCCTCGTTCCTGGAGGCTGCCTATCAGGGCTCGAGCTCTCTCGGCCGATTCGTCGGATCCATCCGCTCGGTTGAGAAGATCGACATAGAAGCTGTTGATCGGCCGAAGTCGCGCTGTGTCTTTCTTGCTGGTCCGAACCCCGGGGTAGAGCGTCCGACTCGTGTAACGAGCGAACCGGACAGGTCTCCCGGACCATCGCTTGAACTGTTCGGCAACGTCCTCGTTACCGAACAGGAGTCGGAGGCGCCCGAGTTGATCGTTGACGAGCGCATTCATCGGGTAGAGAACCAGAGCGCGAACTGCTGGTCTGCTGAACGATGCTGGCCTATCACATGCTTCGCTGGCTAGCTTGGCCAAGATCGGGAGCAGAAAGGACTCGGTCTTGCCAGAACCCGTCCCTGTTGTGACGACGAGACTTCGGTCCTCGAGAACAGCCTTGCGGATTGCTATTGCCTGATGATCGTATGGAGGGTCATGGAGTAGCCCGAGGCCACCGTCTCTCTTGGGACGCGACATCAACCGCAGGATTTCGTCGGCGGCTTGAGGCAGGCCTAACGAACCAAAATCTGGACCGGTGACGTACCGACGTGTCGATTCCAAGTAGGGCTGCTGCGCGATGACGCCCGGCTCATCGAGCAAACGTGCACGTTGTTCGACGATTCTCGGATCGCTTACATGGTAGGTGGCCTCAATGTAGTCGCGGAGGGCCAGCCTGATCTCATTGATCGTCTGGCTGACCGTTAGGTGCGCTGATGCGGTCACTCTTCTTTGTCCCTTTCGTCGATTCTCCGCGTCAACCATAGATGGGCGCGGACGAACTCTGCCTCGTCCCGGGCATCCTGTACCGCAAACTCGTAGCCAAGAAGCGCTGGTGGAACGCGGACCGGTTCTCCCAACAGGTCCCAACGTCTCTGAAGCCACTTCGGCGGCGGAGATGGGAGACCCAGTTGGACCCGACCCCGGCCAGTCCTTCGAATCAGGAGTTGCTGGGCGTTGCCGTTCGCTGCGTCGATTGCTGCTTGCAACTGCCAGGCTTCGTCGCATCCTCGCGTGGCGCCAGATAGCGGGAGGTCGAGTAGCCTGCGATGCTCGCCCTCCGTCAACTCCACGAGGCACCAAAGGTCCGAGCCGTACCTCTGACTGCGACGAGCTACGAACACACCGCTGTCGGACGCAGAAACTGAGCGCCATCGACCTCTATAGAACGTTGGCGTCGAAGCTGGGTCAAGCACACGGAGGCCTTCGACGGTGCCAGAGAGGGGTTGTCGGCGGAGATTCCGCGCGTAGAAGTCAATGAAATCCCTAGCTTCTGTAGGTTCTGGTCGCCCCGTCCACTTGGCCTCCGGGATCTCTCTGAGCCCGTAGGCATCCAGTTGTGAGAACACTTCATCATCGGGCTTGACTATTCGACGCAAGTGACCGGTTGTCTGGACGCGATCCTCAAGGGCCTCGCTGACAAGTGGAAGGTTGTCTGGGCGCGTTCCGAGGAGTAGAAGGTCGCCCGACCGGCGCCGTATGAATCCGGGACGGCCCAGATGGATGACTCTCTGCCGTCGATCGAAACGTTGCTCTACCGACTCCACGAGATCACCTACGCCAACCAGAGCATCGAGAGTCTCATTTAAGGACTCGATCGTTAAGGAGATCACGGGGTGGAGCACGTCCAATACGGCTGTGGTGAGCGCCGATGGTGTGGACGGGCACATCAGCGAGGCGGCTCGTCTCAGACTGGCAGCGAGAAGCGGCCGAAGGTCGAGGTCGGGTCTCAACCGTAGAGCCGCCGAAGTCGCCTCAAGCGAATCAGTGAGCGTCAGCACTCTCAGGCCCATTCCCACGCCAGCTCTTGTTGAATGGCAACGATGGTTAGCATTCGCGCCGCGCGGAAGACAACAGGGTGCTCAAGCACCTCGTTGAAGTTGAGCTCCGATTGGCCGTTTGACCAACCGAGCAGAGACCCAGGGTCTGAGGAGAGGCGGAGAAGCAATTCGGCCAACCCCATGCCGCCCTGCTTGAACTGTCTTCCCGGTTGGTGTACCTCGGCCTCGCGGGCGGTTACTGATCGAATGAGTTGGGTCGATCTGTCGGCTGGATATGAGTCCCCAATCATCGCCGAGAATCTCTCCACTGGCGGGTCCGCCAACATCTCCGGTGAGCTTGCCAAGGTGGCGACCCGTTTGCGGAAACCGGTCCAACTCGACGGCTTCGCCAGGCCCGCTTCGAGTTCCTCGATGGAGAGTTTGACCCTGTCGAGGTGACGATGTTCTAACGGAGCCCACATTGTTGGTCCGCCCACCAGCGAGCCGATTTCGTAGTGGATTGCTGCCTCGACAGCACTTCGGCGGTCGCGAGCCAACAGATGGCCCGGAGACCTGGATCTGGACCAGAGTTCCGCCAGTTCGACGAAGTGCATCACGCTTGCCGCTGTTCGCCGCCGACGGCGCAGTTGCACGTCGGACCGCACGGACCGTAGATCCTCTAAGTCGCGCACTGTCGGCGGCAAGATAGCCCTCGCCTCGAATCCATCGAGCCGTGCTACGAATAGACCTCCGTCTGCGTCGTAGAAGTCGGAGGCCTCTGCAGGCACTTTCTCACCAGTGTCAGGTGTCCCAAACGGGTAGCGCGCGACCTCCAGAATTCCGCCGGTGTCGGCCGTCTCGTAGAGGCGGAGGACAGTTCCATCCCGCTCTCGTCGAAATCCCCACCGAAGCGGTACCAACTCCCGCTCAAGCAACAGGCTGACATATCCGAGTTCATCATCGCCAAGAATAAGTTCGAGTCCTGTCGCGTCGTCGTACGCTCCCTGAAACTCGGAGCGGCGCCTCACCTGCTTCTCGAACGCTTCTGCCCACGCTGTCGATGCAACAGGCAACGTGACCTTGAACACACAAGAGGCCACCGAAAGGCCTTCCGACCCCTTGAGCGTCGCTCTGATATTTGTCCGGCACCCTTGCTGGCCGTCTGCGTCGACGGTCGCTCGCGCGTCCCACACGTCTTCCAACGCTGCTATCTGAGGGGTCACACGAAGCCGAAGTGGGTCTCTGAATGTCCCGTCAGGGCGCTCTGGTACCGCCTCGCGCATATGGATGCCGATCCGTAGGTCGGGAATCGGAGGCGTCCTCTCTGGAACTAGGAACGAGAGCCTCAGGTCGTGCCATCCCTGGTCCAAATCAGAGAGTTCGAGAGTGGCGTCGTTGTCACCCGACTCTTCCCACGGGACAACAGCGCGATCGACTCCGTTGAGGGTTGCGGTGCAAGCAATAATGTCATGAGTAGAGGACAGCCTGAGGATCGGGTCGTCCCCCACGATCCATTCGCCGACGCCCTCGCCGTCCCATGAAGCGGGAACGAAGCCTACGGGCGAGATCTCAACGCGCGTCTGGACGCCGCATCCCCAGTTGTGGACTATTTCGGTGATCTCTGGGTCGATGTCCTGGGGCATGTCGACCAACAGTGCGACGACATCGTCACACTCGATCCGCTGTGCGCTGACCCAGTCGACGGGAGGAGCCTCAAGGTTCGGGCCCAAGAGGATGTATTGGACCCCGGCCCGAACGGAGCCCGACTGGACGAGGCGCCCCACCCCATCTAGGCCGATCCGAAACAACCAAGGCTGGTACGACGGCGTGCGTGCCTCGGCGGCAAAGAGTTCGGTTGCTTGAGTCGATGCGCGCACTAGTTCGAAGATCACGGCATCTTGTCCGGGCCACTCTCGGAGCGTGACCTGTTGTCCGAAATCTTGGAGCCACCCCTGGCCTCTACGTCGCCCTGTAGTCCCAGCCACACGACATCTGATTTGCTTGACCTCCTCCGCTAGCTCGGGATACCGGATAAAGAGAGGCGTAAAGTCCGGGACTCTTAGGCGGAGTTGCCATCCAAGACTTCCGGGCTGCACGGAAAACTCGACTGGGGATGTGGGTCGATCGAGTTCAGCGCTCTCGCCAGCCGAGTGTCGCCCGGATTGTCGAGCCCGCGAAGCTCCGAGGAGCCGAAGGCGGTCAACGGACGATCTGGCGTCGCGAAGCCAGCGTCGAGCTTGCTGTAATTCTGAGAGATTGTCTGTTATGCGCTCAAGTGTCAGGGGATCGATCGTCGACACGTCCCCGCGGCCTGCTAATAGAGCCGCCGCAACATGCCCAAGGAGATCGGTGTTCTGAGCGAATTGCCGGAAGCGCTTGGACGCGCCTTGGGCTCGAGCCGCAAGTATTCGGCCCAGTTGGCCAGGATCGCTGAGCAACTCGCTCGTAAGGGCCCCGCGAGACTCGTACAAGAGCCGGGCGAACTGGCGTTGAAGGTCCGTAGGGAGAATCGCATGGGTGATCGGCCAGCAGATGATTGTGAAGTGGGATGCCCATCGGCCCGCGGGCCTCGCACCGTGGTAGGCCTCTTCGAATTGCTGGAATCTGGCCTTGACGTACTGCCGGCCCACGTGTCGTTCCCAGCCGGGTGCATTCGCCTCAAGAGTCGGCCAGTACTCGTCTCCCTCGTAGCGGTATCCGATCTCAGTCGCGTATACGACGAACGGAAGCCAGTGCTGCCTGGGTGAGCGAGAACTAGAGATCCATGACTCGACTACATCGCGTAGAACAGACAGGTCCCCGGGTGTGAGGCCATGTTCGATTGCGTAGACGCGCGACTCGCCAGGCAGCAGCTGCCGTCTCGTCGCCAACTCTCGGAAGTGAAGGTCGAGCCGTTTGTGCAGGGTCGCGATCATGCCCGCCGCATCCGTCGAAAACTTGGACGGTCTGATCGGGGGTTTGCCCTCCACAACCCCATTGTGCCTTAAGGCTATGACAAGGCGATTCAACCGAGACAGGAGCAGTAGATCTACCGAGCATCCTGCTCGGCACGCCGACGTGCGAAAAATGCCTCTTCTTCAGCCCATTTGGGAATGTAGGCAGTGAGCACATCGGATGGCCGCCAAATCTCTACCCCCAAGTCGTACAGCGCAGCACGGTGTCTCCAGAATGACTTAAGGTCCATTGTAAGGATGGCGGGAACACCGGCCAGGAGCGCGTCGCGCACAAGCATGCGATCACCCATGTCGTTGAGAACACCGAGCGGCCCGTCATCCTGGACGATCTCGCTACTTTCTGTGACGCCCAAAGCCTGAAGAATCAGTGGGTTAATTCGTACTTCCGGTGTCGGATCCAACACGGCGGGTGCGACACCTCGAAAGGACTCAATGCTCCAGTCCTCTTGATGGTCCGATAGTCGAGTCCAGCTTGCTATCAGTTGGGATCGCTTATCGGATTGAAGATGTTCGAATTCTGCTCGAGAACTCGCGGACACCAACCACGGAAAATGCTTCCACCGCAGCACATCTACTAGGTATCCCAGGTCTAGGAGTTCGTTGGTGCACGTGCTGCCGTATCTGCGTTCGAGCGCCTGCACGCGCTCGTCAGTCCAACTGCTTCCCTCATCGTCCTCCATTCGATCCCAAACCCATTCGATATTCTGTATGACGCATGTGTCAAGGAGCATTGGTTCAGGTGGTCCCAGCATTCCAGCACGGATCGAGGGGTAGTCCATCATCGTCCCAAGAGTAGTGTCAGTTGCCGAGTCGTCCGACCTGGCGTCGCGAGTTGCGCGTGCGGCTATGCGTTCATTAACGGCAACAAGCGGACCGTGTTGTCGGCCACTCTTCAGTTCCTGAACGCGAATGACTATGACTTGGTCCCGTTGCCGGTCGAAGAGGCCTACAAGACGGTTGTCGAGGTCGCGTTGGGGAACCTTTCGTTGGACGACCTAACCGACTGGACCCCAGGCCAAGAAAGGTATTACGAACGATTTTCGACCAGATTTTATCCCATAGATCCGATATCGCCCTCCGGTTGCGGCCGCTAAATCGAAAAAACGTTAACTTCGGACGTTCTCGGGCAGATATTGTTCAGAAATGGCACCGGCTTCATTGCGCTGGCCTACCGGCCTGCGCACGATCTTCGTCGACAACGTCGCTTCACGCACCACGCTGTCGAAGGCTGTCAGCGACGGTCGCATCCGGCGGATCGCTCCGCGTATTTACACGGCTGACATCAGATCGGAGCTATCCGAGATCGTCAAGGCGAACTGGTCTCGCTTGGGGCCCCGAGTGCACCGACCGCTTCCGAGTCGAGGCTCGCGATCTGGCCGAAACGACGGGACGCTCCGAGCACATCACGGCAATCGACTCGCTCTTCGACCGGCTCACAGGCGCAGTACCGCTGAGACCCAGCGCAGGGCAACTCTTTAGAGCCGTCACCGTCGGGAAAGCCTGCGATGAGCGACGCCTGCAACTCTTCAACGCGGCAATCGAGGCCCTCCAACGGATGACGTCTCTAGGAGTTCCTGAACGGCTCCCCGAATGTGACCCCCCCGGTGAGCTTCCTTTCTACGAGAGTTACTTCTCCAACTACATCGAGGGTACGACCTTCACCGTTGACGAAGCGCGCCGGATCGTCGAAACAGACACTCCGCCAGTCGAACGCCCTGCCGATGGCCACGATGTCCTCGGCACGTACCGCTGCGTCGTTGATCCGATCGGCCGTGCAGCCACATCCGCTGATCCCGCCGAACTGATCGATCACATGGTCGCTCGCCACCAAGAGATCATGCGCGGACGTCCCGACAAGCACCCAGGAGCTTGGAAGACCGAGAGCAACCGCGTCGGTGGCTACGAGTTCGTCGCGCCGGATCTAGTCGAAGGCACGCTCATCAAGGGGCTCGAGCGCATTGCGGAACTGCCGGAGGGTCTCGCCCGTGCCCTTTATGTAATGATCGTCGTAACCGAGGTTCACCCGTTCGAAGACGGAAACGGCCGGGTCGCTCGTGTGATGATGAACGCCGAGTTGTCAGCCATCGGCGCTGCTCGCATTGTTATACCCAGCGTTTATCGCAACGAGTATCTCGCGGGGCTACGGCGCACCTCGGTGACCGATGGCGACCTGACCGCCTACGTCCGCATCATGACCCACGCATGGCGATGGACCGCAGCGATGCCATGGAACGATCCCGTCGCCACCGAAGGCCAACTCATCGCAACCAACGCCCTCCTAGACTCGACCGACGCCGAGATCGCTCGAAAACGCCTCGAACTGCCCTAGCTGACCTGCGTTGTCTACGGACCGAATCGTCTAAGGGACGATCCGTTATCGGGGGTTATCATCGCAGAATTGAAGAGAATACTATCCGTGAACTCTACGAGGAAGGGATGAGGCCGCAATGAGCAACGATTCGCAGGGGCTCGACTCAGACCGGATGATCGTGCTGTCACTCAAACCCAGATTCGCACAGGCCATCCTCGCAGGTGTCAAGACTGTGGAGTTGCGTCGCACCGTACCGAAGATCGTCATCCCGACGCGGGCTCTCCTGTACGCCTCGTCACCAGTGCGAGCACTTCTGGGCACATGCGTCATCACTAGCGTCCGGTCCGCTGATCTCGCGGCCCTATGGCACGAGTATGGCTCACGATCAGAGTTGTCCTTCCATGAGTTCCAGCAGTACTTCGAGGGCGTGGCCAAAGGCACCGCTCTAACGCTCTCCGAGCCACAAGCACTCAGCCGGCCGATCCCTCTCCAAGACCTCCGGGCGAAACCGAAAGGCTTCCGTCCCCCTCAGAGCTATGCGTATGTTGATGCCAGAATTGGTAACCAACTCATACGAACAGCGGCCTAACTCATCCAAATGGTTACGGGCACCTCCACCTCATCACAGCGAATGAACTCATGGAGCCTCCCCGGATCCTGAGCGAGGAAACGCTCGTTACTTCTCTTGTGATGCCGAAGCCAAGAATAGATCACCGGTGTGAGCGCCCCGTGGCGTAGCGAACTCGGCGGTTCCGGGCTGGGTCGCGCAGTCAGCTCTGCGGGTCTTCGGGTGTGGGCTCTGGGCTCACGATCGCGATCAGGTTTCCGCAGGTGTCATCAAAGATGGCCGAGACGCCGGTTCCGTCGTCGGTGGGCGGCAGGGTGAACTTGATCCCGGCGGCGCGAAGCCGCACGTATTCGGCATGGACGTCATCGACGGTGAACTGTGCTGCTGGGATCCCGTCGGCGGTGAGGGCATCGCGGAATGTCTTGGTGGCGGGTTCAAGGAGCAGCTCTGGTCCATCAGGTTGCTCTGGAGAGACCACGGTGAGCCAGGAGTAGTCCCCGACGGGCATGTCGTGATGTTTCTGGAATCCGAAGATCTCGGTGTAGACGGCGAGGGCCTTGGATTGGTCGTCGACGATGACGTTGGTCAGTGTGATCCTCATATGCGTCCGCCGTCGGATTGGTTCAGTCCTGTTCGGTCTTGGGGCATTTCGCCGACCTTAGTATCCGACGCTGCCGTGGACGACCGACAGTCCGCCCTCTCTTGTTTGAGAGCCGCGATGTCGTCGAGGGTCCGCAAGGCCCGAACTGTCCGTCCATCCATTCGACACCGAGGCCGAGACGGTGGAAATCGCCAACGCAACGACCCGCGGGCTTGCCGCGGCGGCGTGGACCGACGATCTTTCTTTAGCGCTTCGTGTAAGCAAGCAACTGCACGCTGGAAGCATCTCCATAGACACCGTCGATGCCCTGGAACTGACGCGAGTCTCGGGTGTCACCTCGCGACCGCTAATCCTGAATCCACCGATTGGCCTTTGGTGAGCGCGGGATTCGCGGGCTGGTGGCGGGTTGGGGTCGGGCGGGGGGTTTCACGCCGGGTTTGGTGTGTTGGGGCGTGCAGGGTCGGGGTTGGGGGTTGGGTTGGGTTGGTGGCGTTGGGGTGTGTGCTGGGGGTGCCGGCCCCCGGGGGGTGGGTGTTTAGATGAGCAGGGGCAGGTTGTGTAGGTGTTGGTGCGCTGTGGTGAAGGTGTGTTTCCAGGGCCAGTTGAGGGGCAGGCGCAGGATGTGGCGGCCTGAGTGGTTGACGAGCCGGCCGGGCACGGTGAGCAGCCGGTTGCGGGCGGTGGCTGCGACGGTGAGGTGTTTGGGGTGTTGGGTGTGGCCGAGGCGGGCTGTCCAGCGGGCGAGGTTGTGTGCGAGCGTGGCGCAGGCCAACCAGGCGCCGTTGGCGAAGAAGTTCCCTGAGGGGCAGTGGGCTAGTCCGTTGTCTTTGAGGTCTTTGATGGCGAGTTCGACTCGGGCGTGGGCTCGGTGGTAGGTGTCGGCGGTTTCGGTGTCGAGGTCGGTTCGGTTGGTGACCAAGCAGTGGTGGCGCCAGTCGGGCCACAGTTCGGCTTGGGAGCCGGTGAGGCGGGTACGTCGCACCACAAGCCGTAGTTCGCGGGGTTCGGCGCTGCGGGATCGGGGCCCGGTTTTGATGGTGGTCTCAGCGACCTGGGCTTGGCCGCCGCGGGTGTAGGCGATGGGCTTCCAGGCTTTGTCGTCTATGGCTGCTATAGCTGTTTTGACCATGGCGTTTTGGGGGATCGTGAACGACCAGAACGCCTTGTGGGTCTCGATGAGGTCCAACAACTCATAGGAGAAGAACCCGGCGTCGGCGCGCACGGTGACTTCCGCGTCGGGTGCTAAGCGACGCAACCGGGCCAGGGTCTCAGACACGAACCGCCCGTGACCGCGCTGAGACGAACCCGACCGCATACGGGAATGAATGAACTCGCCGGTGTCGTCGCGCACCGCCACCAACGGGTGATAACCCAGAACCTTGGTGTGGCCATAAGCGGTGCCATGTTTGTCGCGACCGTGGACCTCACACACCGTGGAATCCAAATCCAGCGTCATCTCTTTAACAGCCGGCGCCGCACCCAAAGACCACGCCCGGCCAAGCGCCAACTCGTTGGCGCGGTCGAACTGACGCAGATGCCCGAAAGTGAACGACCGCAACCACGTTCCCAGAGTCGACGGCGCCACCGGCCTAAACGGCAGCACCTGAGCTGTTGACCCGGCCCGCAACCTGTCCGCGTCGTCGATAAACGAACCCCCCACAAGCATCGACGCCACCAACGACAACGCCTTGGCCCCCGACCCCCGCCCCGACCCCGGCGGGCGCACCACCTCATCAAGCATCGCCTCGAGCCCCAGACGATCCATCACCGTGCCCGCCAACAACAAACCCGCATCCCCCACCAAAGACCCCTCATCAAAACGAACCTCCACCCCATCAATCCCACCAGATATGCTGCTCACAGGAAGTGCCTCCTCACATGGCCAGAATGACCGTTGTCGTTAACAGCATTCTCCCATGTCAGGAGGCCTTTCTGGTGGACGCGCCAACCCCCAACACCTCACCACACCGGTGGATCCAGGCTAATCCGTTGCTCGCCGCAACCGACGCGGACAGCCGCTCACCGAATCTTCTAACGGACGGTCCGTGACGCTTCGTAATTCGACATGTCAGAACGGGTTCTGGGGGGAAGTCTCAGCGAGTCCGAATGCGACAAGGAGCGCGACTCCGGGGCCATTTTCTTGCTGTGGCTCCGTGGCACTGGCTGATCAGCGGTTGGTTGGCGCTCTCCAAAGGAATCCGCTGCAAAAACCTGCAACAACAGGTGAGGTTCTCACAATCGTGTAGTTACACTCTTGTCACCTCAAGGGCGGGCCCGGGATCTCAGCCGGGCGCGCCACTTCAGCAGGAGATTGCACATGGACCTTCTGTTCATCCTGGAAGCGTTGCTGGCGCCGACAGGGTCGGGCGCCGTTGCCGAACGCGCGAAGTCCGTAATCAGTCGGCTTGAGTCTTGCCCGCCAGGGGCTTGGGTGTGTACGCACCACCAAGAGAGCGAAGTTTTTGTCGGTGAGGCGGTTGTATTTTCGTCGGACCGTTCGACTACGCAGTGATGACAGTGACTGAGAAGCCACGCCCCGACGAGTGGCTAGTCCGCGACGACATGGCTGACCGCCTTGCTCTCTTCCTTGAGGTAGGCGACGCGATGAGGGCTGGCGCGCGGAAGGGGATTCGGCGTGTACTGAGTTCGGTGCCAAGCGAGCATGATGTTGAGGAGGTTGCGGTTCAATCGTTCAATGAACTCTGGCGCTTGGATCGGTCCGGCATCGAGTCGCTGACCGGCATGGCCCATCGGATTGCGTATCGTCGGGGGATGGATCGCGGGCGCCGCGTGATGCGGGAGTGGCGCAGCACCCGGGCCGGGGATGTTGAATTGTTGGGTGTGCCTGACGCAGCCTCAGACCACCGTCCGGACGACGTAGCAGCAACGATGGCGATCGTGCAGCGCTGCAAGGAGCATCTCACCATTGATCAGCGAGAGTTAATCAGCGCCACCGTGGAGGGCACCATCGATGGAACGATGCCGTTGAAGGAGTACGCCCAGCAACGTGGTACTAGCTATGAGGCGTGTAGACGGATGCTCAATCGGGGTATCGCCGCGTTGAGGAGGTGCCTCAAAGCTGCACTAGGGACGGAGAGGTCTGATGGTGGATGACACCGATCCGACGATCCCAGATGAATTGATCGAGGAGTACCTGCGGTTTCTCAGAGATGGTGGCCCGGAACCCGATCTAAGTGATCTTGACGACGACATGTCAAGGGCCGCGGCAAGTGTTCTCAGGGTGGTAGAGGCACTGGTAGACGCAGCCCCAGGGTCGCCGACACTCAGGCATGATCCAGTTGCTATCCGTCTCGGGCTCGTTGGAATACCCAGTGGCCCTCCGGATCAAGCAACGGCTGATCGAGATGATCCGGTTACGGCTGCGGTTGCTGACATCGAGCACAGGTTCAGCGTGGCGTGTTCTCCCGCGGCCACCGACGGGACCGAGTTCGAGCGCCGGTTCGAGTGCCGTTCGATGGTTGAGAACGTACTCGTTGTGGTCGTACCGGACGGGACGACGCGAATAGCAATGTCGGCCCACGCTCGGAGCGCCTTCGCCCTTGCTGATGATCTCTCGGCGGTTGCCTACACGACGGCGGCGGGAGCTGAATCTGTGGTGCTTACGTACGCGGAGAGCCACCGGATGCTCGATCCGGCATTGGGATGGACCGAAACCCAAAGCGTGTCCGAAGGTGAGTCACTGGAGATCGCGCTCGGTCGATATCTCGAGAGATCTGACCCACAATGGAGCGAGATCCAGGGGCTGGACATATCCGACGTGCTGGATGGCATCGACGCCGACGTCGTGGCGATCGTTCAAGAGGTCAAGCAAGAGTTGGCATCGTCAAGACCCCGGCTGGAGCACAAGAGGGAGGCGCGAGCATTCGCGCTCGGCTGCGACGACGGGATCTTCATCGACTGGGCACGGCGAATTCAGCGTCGGTCAGCGAGTGGAGGCGATGTACTTGCGGAGATCCATTCGCTGATCGAGACAAGATCATGATTCGGTTCGTCGAACTCCGAAACTGGCGTGCCTACGAGGACGCCGCGATCGATCTCAACTCCAAAGTCGTGTTCTTTGTCGCTCCCAACGGCGTCGGGAAGTCCTCGTTGATGGAGGCAGTGCGGTGGTGTTTGCTAGGCGAGCCCGCAGCTCGAAACGCGAAGGCGGCAGTCCGGCTTGGTTCACTGACCGCAACTGTCAAGGTCGAGATCGGACTTAGCGAACCCGACGAAACGCTTCACATCGAGCGGTCGCTCTCATCGACTGGCAAGCCCACGTTCAGCGCAACTCTCGACGGCGCTGGGATTCGAGAAGACGACTGCGCGAAACTGTTGACTGACCGGTGGAAGGCGGATCATGGGTTGATCGACCGGCTCATGTTCAGTGATCCTCAACTTCCAACAGCGAAGTCTACGTTCCCGGTGCGCGACCACCTCGCTGCAACGCTTGGCGTGAAACCCCTCCTAGAAGCTGCTACACGCCTTCAGGACGCACGAAAGGATATCGCGGTCCGCGTCGGTGACCTGCGCCGCGAACTTGACGAGGCTGAAGCCGATGCGACCTCGCAGCGGGTTGTGGCGTCTACCGCGGCCGCCGAGTTGAACACGATCAATGAAAAGCGGAGCGAGATTCGTCGTGATCTTGAGCAAGCCGAAGCCTCGGTGTCGCTCGCCCAACGATGGGATGAGCACCGCGCGGCGGTAGTTGCATACAACGACGCAGCTGCCGCGATCCTTACCGAACTTGGCGAAGTGATCGAGTTCAAGGCTGATGCACCCCGGGAAAGCCTCGCCGCGGCGCGCGATGAAGCTTCGGAATTGCTGGCCGAGACCCGAAGGTCCAAGACAGACGGCGAGATCGCCCGCGCCAGATCCGCCGGTGCGTCCGACTTGTTGGCGGAACCGGCGACGACTTGTCCAACGTGTCTCCGGCCTTTGAGCGACCACGAACGGCTTGCCGCCCTCACCCAGCACGGTGCTGCGACACAGGACGCTTACGAGAATGCTAACCAAGCTGTCGAGGCTGAAGCCGCAGCCCAGGGCTGGCTTGACACGTTGGCGACGTTCATGACAAGACTCGTTGCGCTACACGCGCCATCGCCACCCACTGACCCAGATCCCGGGTCCGAAGCAAGTGCGCACTTGCTCCGGCTGCGTGAGCGTGAACAATCACTGGCCGAGGAGGCCGGCAGACTCCGAGAGATAGCTGGTGCAGAGACCGCTCAAATTGCCGGCGGTATCAAGTTGGAGCAGACACGAGACGCTCTGCGGTCTGCAGCGTATGAAGAGCAACTCTTGTCAACCACGATCGACGTACTCAACAACCTGGCGGATAAGACGTTGCGCGACCGTATAGATCCGCTCATCGAAGAACTAGCGCGGCGATGGAAGCTCCTTTTTGGAGCGGAAGGTCTGACTCTCGATCCCTCCGGTGAACTCAGCGTCAACTCGACTAAGGGCACCCTAGGTATCACCGACCTCAGCGGAGGCGAACGAGCGACGGCGATTTTGGTTGCCCGCCTTCTCGTCACAGCATCGACGACCCGGATTCCGACGGCGTGGTTCGATGAACCGCTAGAGCACCTGGATCCTCGTCGCCGCTCGGCTGTCGCTCGCACAATCGTGCGGGCCGGGCAGACGGACACCGTCGCGCAACTGATCGTCACAACGTACGAGGAACGGATCGCTCGCCAGCTCGCTGCGGCCGACCCGGACAACGTGAGAGTCGTGCACGCGGACGCCCGACCGCGTACTTGATCTGAGAAATTCTGGCGCAGGGGGTTGTATTCCGGGTGTCCCTTTCGACAAGGGGGTAGAGAGCATCGCAGTTGCGGTGCGCACCTCATTTCATCAGAACTCATCGTCAGGATGAGTCTGGTTCCCATCAGAAGGGCAGATCCACATCAAATGATATCAAATGTCCTTGAGTCTGACCTCGTTGATCCGCGCGGGCCTGTCTTCATCTCGTATCGTCAGAGCGACGGGCGAGAGATCGCAGTCGCGCTCTCGTGGGCGCTTCGAGCTGCTGGTGTCCCCGTCTGGCATGATCAGACGGATCTGCCGCCTGGAGACACGGAGCGCCGACTCGCGGAGGCGATGTCATCTGGCCTCTCTGGGGCCGTACTCGTCGTTACACCCGAAATCGAGGACTCGGGCGCAATACGCGACATCGAGTTGCCTCGCCTGCTTGAGCTTGAAAAGCACTCGGAGTTCACTCTCGCGGTCGGTTCAACGGTCGAAGAACAGCCTGGGACTGAGCGTCTTGACTACTCGGCTCCCGACCGACTCCTTGGTCTAGAACCAGGCACGGTTCGACGACTCAACCAGAGACCTGTCGCGACCGATGACGATCGCGCGGCTTTGGCCAACGCCATGAGCCGACAGCGGATGGAGAGGCTCCAACGTGACATTCAAGAGTCCTCTGGGTTGCTGACGCTGGATGTCCAGACGAGAGTCCCACCGTTTGCCCGAAGCATTGATGGCGATCTGGTGTTGCGTCTTCGGCCACCTGATGAAGGCGAGCGACGTCCACACGTAGGGGGGCTCCATGACCTACAGCGATTCCTCGGTCAGTTGCCGCAACTCGTCGCGATCGCGGAAGCCAGAGCCGTCCGAGTGCGCGGCGGCGCCCATCTATCCGTGGCGTGTGCGCTTGGAGCTGCACTGCCCACCACGCTCATGGGGACAGTCGAAGTGCTTGACACCCAAGGCGGCAGGTGGTCGCTAACTGGGCAGGCTCCGGCCCCGGAAGTCGAGCGGCTGTGCGTGCCTGTCACACCCCCGGTGTACAACTACGACCATGGACCAGTGCTTGCCTATATCGACCTTCTGCCGCACCGAAGCGACGCTGCCTTCGAGCAATTCCCCAACCGTAACCAAGCCTTCGCAGGGGTCGCTCACCTGTGCTATGGCGGCGAGGGTTTGCTCCTTCCCGGTCAGGCCGCAGCGATCGTGGGTGAAGTCGCTACCTACATCCGGAGTCTGGCCAACGCGCATCAGACGACCGATGTCCACCTGCTACTGCGCTGTCCCTACTCGATCGCGCTTCTTCTTGGCCGCACGCTCAACACGCTTGCGATCCATTTGTACGAGTGGGAGGACAGCCCCGGGTGTGGTGCAGAACCGAATCCGCGATACGTCCCAAGCGTCGTGCTGCGCTCCGGCGCTGGAGGCTCTCCGATTCATGCAGTCACAGCGCCACGACCGGTCGCCGGATTTTGAAAGGAAGACATCATGCCATCGCTAGGCGAACAGTTCAGCCAAGCCCTGACCAGGATTGAAGTCAACGGCAAGAAACAGCAGCGCGCTATTGAAGCGCACACCGAGATCCAAGAGTTGCTAGCCCGGGATCCGCAGTTGACGAGTTGGGGTATTAATACGCGCCTGATCGGCTCTTACAGCCGACATACCGCCATCTACCCGGGCAAAGACGTGGACGTGTTCGCGCGTCTCGCAAGTCTCGACACATCCTCAAGCCCACAGGATGTCTACAACGGCGTGTGGACACCGCTCGTAGCTCAGTATGGCCATGTTGAACACGGTGGTAGAGCGACGCCGCAGGCACGCAGCATCAAGATCGACTTCCCCGACCCCACCGATCACAACGCCAGTATTGCCGTCGACGCGGTTCCAGCTGTACGGCAAGGCTCCCGCTGGGCCGTCCCCACCAAGGACCGGGGTCTCTGGGCACCGGGCCACACTCGCTGGGTCACGACAGACCCCGAGCGGTTCGGTCATCTCTCAACTCAGCTCAACACCGCCTCTTGGAGCCCGGCCGTGGGCGGACAAGACGCGTACATACCCGTGGTGAAGCTGATGCGCCAGGCGCGGGAGGTTCACCTTAGGGATCAGAAACCCGGCGGGCTGTACGTGGAGTTCGCTGTCTATGACATCTGGGCCAAGCTACTCGTGAGCGGCAATGAGTGGGGTCCGCTGTTCGCAAACACTCTCCGAGAAGTCTCGTACCGATTCGCCTCGGCCGTTAGTGACCCACTTTTGGACCCCGGCCTTGGCACGCCGGTCGATCCACCGCTTGATGCCGTTCAGTGGCAACATGCCAGCGCGACGTTCCAAGGGCTTGCGGACCTGGCTGCTGAGGCTCTCAATGCGGACCGGTGCAATGCAGCTTTAAAGTGGCGAAGAATTCTCGGCAAGAACGACCGTGGTGACGTTTTTCCGCTGCCGCCGGGCTGTAGCGCCACAGGTTTGGTTGCCGCTGGTCTTGGCGGTGTAGCCGCGGGTCGTGGGAGCGAGGCCCAAGGATTCGGATGACAGAGCATTCTCCGATCGATACCTTCGACCAAGCATCATTCGAATCGTTCACCTCCGAGTTGGTTGCGGCTGGCTTCGAACCCGATCCAGGAACGGCATTGCGGAGTTGGACAGGACCCGCCCATCCAGCCCTGGCTCCCTTGACGAACGCCCAGCAAATACGCCTAGGCATCCGAGATGGGTGGCCCGTAATCTTTCCGGGTCTGTTCGCTGAAGGTCTGCACACCAACCATATGACCGCCGACGGCTATGTGTGCCTGTGGCATGAAGGCGACGGCTCACAGGAGTGGGTGACGCTCGACGGCATCTACAACCGGTTATCCCAGTGGTGCGATGCAGCGCAGAATGGCTGGGATGCCGAGGGGCTAGCGCGGGACGCCTATCTGAACTTTCAGTCCCAAGCTCCCGTAGTCGCCGTTCTAGATCTCGAAGCGCTTCAACTCGGCGCAACCGGGACTCGGGGGGTGTTCCATGGAAAGTTGGAGCCTCCGGGGCGCATCTCGCTTCATCCTGGGAGCCAGTCCGCGCAAGGTGACCTCCAAGGGGTGTGGTACAGCGTGGGAAATCTCGAAGTCCCCCCGCGGAATCTCACCGAGTTGCGAGGTGTCCTAGCGCGTCAATCCGCTCGCAGCCTTGACCGTGCGTTGGCGTCGCGCCGAAACGGCGAGTGCTTGCAGCCCAGCAGATCCGTTGACCTCATACTGTTCTCATGGAGACTTGAGAATGTCGCCCATCTCTTGGTGCTCGCCCTCCAGGGGACGGGCGACGAGACCACTGCCCTAGCGCTGCAGTTGGGCCCAATCGATAGGCAGTCCCTGTTGTTGCGTGCCGGCCCCGACTCAGTGATGTTGTCCGACAAGACTGTCACGATCTTGGGGCTTGGAGCACTTGGCGGGCATGTTGCCATTGCACTGGCGCAAAGCGGTATCACCTGTCTCCGCCTCTTTGACGGTGATTTGCTGCTGCCTGAGAACGTCGTGCGGCACGCTGGAGGCCACCTTCTCGTCGGAGCGCCAAAGGTTATAGCCACCGAGGCGCTTATCGGCGACCACGCTCCCTGGACCGGGGTCTCCGCATCGGCATCCAGCCCGCTCTCACCGAACGAACTGACCAAGGCGATTACAGGCTCTGATTTGATTGTCGACACAACTGGTGTCGACGCTTCAACCCTCGCAATCTGCCTAAGCGCGCAGACCCAATCGACGGTTCTGGTGTCTGGAGCCTTGTACCGCGGGGGATCCGTGGCGCGAGTCCGCCGACAAGGAACACCTGGGGATACGCCGATCCTGGAGCGGGCGGCCACACCGGGCTACGTGCTAATCCCTCCCGGCACAGAAGATCATCTAATCCACCCGAGTATTGGCTGCTCTGGACCCGTCCACAATGCTCCACCCTCAGCTGTGCTTGCCGCTGCCGCGCTGATCGCCCAAGCCGCTGTTGATGTCCTCACGGGCAGGCTCCTCTTCCCCGACGAAGTGATCGACGTCTACCGCCCACTGCCGGATGAACCGCCATTCGATCGCGTTGGCAGGCTCCCTCATGAAATCGCAACAGCGCGGGCCATCCCAGCCGCGTGAGGCCCATCTAATGGCCCACGTATCCGCGGTAACCCTCGCCAAGCAAGAATCTTCCCATAGATGCTCGGCACCGCGTTGTGATCTTGGGAGACTCCAACCTGTAGCCAACGTTAGGCGGTCGGACGAGAGGCGCTCTAGATGATCTGCGTTACGGAGCGGATATGAGTCTTTCGCGGCGAGCCGCAGCCGTTCGTGGGGACGACTTTCAGCATGCCGTTGCCTGGTTGTGGGTGTGCAGGATGCTGAGCACAGCCGAAGAGATCTTGAGCGTCACCGTTGAGGATGCAGAAGGGGGTGCCTTTGACGATGTGGTGGTGCGTCGAAGAGTCGGTGGCAACGTCTTTATCCAGGCTAAGAGTTCCAACTATGGCAACAAGATCATCGACCGTGATTGGTTGTTGACGGCTGCCGCGCCTGGAGGCAAGAGCCCGCTTAACCGGTTCTTCGAGACCTACCGCTGCCTATCCGAGTACGACGAGCGGTTCACGTTGGAACTGTGGACGAACCGAGGCTTCGACCACACCAATCCCCTGCTCGGACGGCTACTCGACCAGAAGCACGACAAGATCGCAACGGGTCGGATGCTCGACGCGGGTGCCCGGAGCGTAGTGGGCAAGGAACGCTCTGCGTGGGCGGATCGCCTGGGCGTGAGTGAGGCTGAGCTGGCCAGATTCCTAGACACGGTGCGGTGGAAGCAGACGGGCTCCGAACCGGATATTCGCGAGCAAGCGAAGCCGTTCATGAAGTTGGCTGGCCTTCGTTGCGGCGGCGACGCAGTGAGCGTAGGCATCGACATCATCCGCGGTTGGGTGAGCGACGGACTCGGTGCACAGACGCCTGTTGATGCTGGTCGCCGCGCCGCTGAAATGGGCCTAGTCACCATTGGCGCGCTCGGGGTGGATTCGACAGTGGATGTCAGCAGCTTGGATTCGAGCCTGCCGCCGCCGTGTCGTCTGCGGATCAAGAAGCTGCGGAATGCATCTCCCGACGCTGCCGTTCGAGTCTCGCAGCTCCTGAGCGAGAGGTCGTCGCTAGTGTCGGGTGTTCTCGTCCATGTCGCTGACAGCCCACCGGGTTGGATGGTCGATGCTGGGTACCTCGTCTGGGAAGTGCTGGCCGAGTTTGTTCTAGCTCACCGGTTACCTGGCCTGCCGCAAGTCTCCCGTAGAGCGATCGAAGGTGGCTCGCCAAGCAGCTCCCTGCACAGGATCCGCATCGCGGTTGCTGCAGCGAGTGAGAGCGCTGATCTGGAACGCGCTGTGGAACTGCTTCAAGAAGTTCCATCTGGATACCCGTTGGCGGATGCCATTAGGGCACATCTTGCCGACGACGCCGAGGCTGTCATCGGCGCAATCAATGCATCGCTGCTGCAAGAATCAGAGGACCCGGATCTAGCGGTTTACGGCAGTGAGCTGCTTGCATGGGCGTATTGGCATCTGGGCGAGTTGGAGACGGCGCTCAGTGTGCTGAGGCAGGCCGATGATCGATTCCCAGGAGGAGGCTTTCTGGCCCTGCAGCAGGCACGATTCAAGCTCGCGATGGCGCAGCAGTATGATGATCAGAGAAACCAACGGCATGACTTGTTTGAGTCAGTGGTCGAGTTGGCCATTCGCGCGCGTGAGGAATTCAGGAGCTGGTCCGGCCCGTCCGCTCAGGCTGTCGCGTTGGCGGCTGATGCACTTCTGGTACTCGACCAGCCGGAGCGGGTGTGCCAGTTGGCGATGGCTCGACCGGAGGGCGAAGCAGAACCATGGGAAGCGGAGGACGGGATGGTCGTCGAGTCCCTAGCGCATGCGCTACTCTCACTTGGCCGCGTTGAGGAACTCGACAGGCTGGACCTTGAGCATGTCGGCAGTGCAGAAGGGACGCTGATCCGTGCCCTACAGGCTCGCGACCGCGGTGATGCAGACGCCCTCGATTTGATGCGAGTAGCTCTAGCGTACGCTGAAGACGGCCGATCAAGGCTCATGGCACTTGAGGGGCTCGCCATGTTCGGTGAGGTCGACGAAGCCGCCTTGGCGAGTCTTGGTTTCGGCAACGGTGCCGAGGCTGATCGGATCAGGGCAATGGCCGCCTACAACCGTGGCGACTACGCGGCTGCGTCGGAGTTGCTAACGCCGCACCGGTCCATCTCGGCAGATCACGCGGAGTTGCTTGCCGCCTGCCAGCAGAAATCCGGGGCGCTCGATCTGGCTTGTGAGACGCTGCTTGAGTGTGCCGCGGCGCTCGACGATCCCTCACTGCACAGTTCAGCGGTTAGGCGGCTCTTCGAAGCGGAGAGGTACGAGGAGGCCGAGAATGTGGCCGTGGGCGCTCTTGCCCGCAATCCGGCGCTGGCCGTGGAGTCTCGGTTGCGGAGGGCACTCGTGGAGATAGCAGAGGCTCTTGGGGACTGGTCTGCGATGGAACAGTACGGGCGAGATCTCGATCGCAGGTTTCCCGAACTCCAGATGGGTCCGTGGGCCGTTGTGTTCGCGTTGCATCGCCAGGGCAGGCATCGAGAGGCGTGGGGTTATCTGGTTGAGCATGACCTGAGTCCCGATAATGAGGGCGCGGCGCTGGTGACGATCAGCGTCTACGTTGCCATGGAGGCTCCGGCTCAGGACGCTGATCGGCTGCTTCGCATCGCTCGCACTTTCTCTGAGTCTGAGGAGGTCGCCGGCAACGCGATCGGTGCGCTCATGATCGGCAAGGGAGGCCGAGTTCCGCTCAGCGACGATCAACTCTCGGAGTTGCGTGACCTGATGGTCGGATTTGAGGAGCGGTACCCGGAGAGCAAGGTGCTGAGGCGAGCTAGCTTCGACGGTGGAGAGCAGTGGCTGGAGACCGTGCGGAGCCAGACTGAGCAGCGGTCGTTCGACGTGGAGCCGATCCTGCGCGACGTTCGGCATGGGCGACTGCCGTACGGGATGCTCCAGGTAATTGCTCCCGTGCCCTACGCAGAATCGTTGCAACTTCAGGCCGCAGGCTACCTCACCGCTGTTTCTGCTGACGTTGAGACGCGCAAAAAGGAACGCGCAGCAGCGAGTGACTCTCTTGGGACGGTGGTCGCGGTGGACACCAGCGTGGCTGCGTTGGGCATGCACGCACGCTTGGACGTAGTGCGCATGGGAGCAGCATTCCATCGGGTGCTGATAGCGGACGAACTGCTGACCGACGCGCGCGAGGCAGTGACCAGCGCTGGAACGCCCGCCGCAGCATACGCGGGGTATGAGCCGCTGGTTGACGACGTCGTCGTCTCGCTGGTTGAGCCAGAGGAACTTGAGCAAGCAGTCGAAGCTGCTCAACAAGTCGCTGCAGCGCTGGGCTGCTGGCAGCGCGTTGTGAGCAGCCGACTTCATTTCGCCGATCGTGTCCAGAAAGCAGAACTGAGACCTTGGGATTCGTCGCTTCGGGTGGCCTCGAGCAAGGACTGCCCACTGTGGTGTGATGACGTCGCGTTGCGGAATCTTGCCGAGTCTGAAGGCATCCCGACCTTCGGCACCTACGCGCTGTATGAGGTCCTGAACCTTGGGGAAGGGAACGACTGGTTACCCAGCCCGGCGGCAATGAAGATGCGGCTCCTGCGCGCACAAATCGCAGACGTGCCGATTTCGCTGCAGGAACTTTGTGAGGCAGCAGACGACAGCACGGGTCCAGATGCCGCCGTGAGCTACTTCCTCGGCCGTCCGTTCAGCTGGCGCAATCCCTCAGAAACGCTTGCCTGGTATCTGGATCGCGTTGAGAGGATGATGTCAACATCTTGCAGACAGGGGATCCCAGGATTGCTGTTCAACGCTTCCCACGGGCTGGGATCGGCGATGAATCCCGAGGGCCGTCAGGCAGCGATGGGGCGGATTCTCGCGGCATCGTTGTGGACCGTGCAGGACCCGACAATGTTGCCGATGCTGCTCATGTGCAGCAGATTCGCGGCCCGCCGAATCGACCCCGAAGCGGATGTTGATCCTGTGCCCGACGCGGTCGCAGATCTCCTCACATTCTTGGAGAACGAGTTAGATGCCGAAACGGCCGCGCAGGCCGCGATGTCGATCTTCTCCCACGCCGAGCCCGTTGACAGACTCACCGTCGCTTCTATTGTCGTGGGTGATAGGTAGCGGGGCTGAGATGAGGCTCTAGGGCGCTCGAATCGGGAACACCTATTGCAACTAGCGCAGGGGCAACTCGCCCGAGGTCGCCGAGTCGGGGCACCCCACACCGCCGCGATTGACCGTCGTAGACGCCGAAGGCGGGAGAGTCATCGTGTTGTCCCGACGGCCAGCGGCGCGAACAGGCTGCTAGAACATGTGTCGTGGGTACGTTTATCGGTCTTGACCTAGCGTGGAAGGCAACCAATGAGAGCGGGATCTGCTGGCTTGAAGGCGAGTCGCCCGAAACGTTACGTTGCACCCGGATCGAAGCCGCTGTGCAGCCGATCGAAGAGCTCGCAGATGAGATTGCGTCAGTTGACGGGACTGTCATCGTAACGATCGATGCTCCGGTTCTCTGCTCGCCACACACCGATCGCCCGCAGTCTGCGGCACAGCCCGATGGCGAGGCCGCGCTCGACTCCTCAGTGCTCTGTACGCGGCCCCGATGGGTGGATCCAGAGATCGGTCGACGATTTTAGCAGCACAAGGTGTCTGCCTACCCGGCCAGCGCGGCTGTCGCCAACGGATGGGCGGCCGGGATTGACCTCGGCCGTGCGCTTCAGGCACGCGGCTTCGCATTAGACCCAGAGATGCGCAGGGGTAGCGGCCATCGCCGCGTTGCGCTGGAGGTCTACCCGCACACAATTCATGTGAGGCTATTCGAACTAGACGAGCGGCTGCCCTACAAGAAGGGCAGAGTTGCCGATCGCAGACAGGCAATGCAGTTGTATCAGAATCACCTTCGCGAGTTTGCCGCACGTGAGGCGCCTGGAATCCTCCACAACACCAGGTTGCAGGAAGCTCTCGCGTCGGAGACGACCGAGATGGCTAGGGGAAAGGCACTGAAGCGGCTCGACGACACACTCGACGGGCTCACCTGCGCACTGGCCGCGTGGCTCGCTTGGAGAACTCCCGATGCCTGGGAGATGATCGGCGATCTGAACGGGTACATCCTCGCGCCACGCGCGGCGGGCGACTAGGTAGCCTCTGGCGGGTCAATCACGGACCGGTCGGCACATCAGCCGGTGCAATAGCTCCTCGAGGTTGTGAGTGCCTGCGTTGCACTCGTCGATTAGGTGCCTGAATCGTTCGGCTAGTTCCAGCAGGGCGGCGTTTGAAACCACCCGTGAAAGCCTCCGATTGCAACGGAGTTCTACGGGCAACTCGGACGATCACCCATTCACACGGCTGTACCTGTTTGGGCACTTCGTCGAGTCCACCTATCCTACGGAAGGCTCTGGGTTACTTGGGCCGAATCTAAGGAGTCGTATGCGTTCACAGCTTCCTGACTACGGCGACTCTGTTCGAACTGCGGTTGCCGACTACTGGGATGTGCGGCGCTCGCAGGCGGACGAGTCAGAGGGTAGGGGAGTGTTCAACACCGGTATTCGTGCCGAGGTGACTGGAGGTCGCCATCTGCATGCTCTCCAGGAGTTGGTGGTGAGCGTGTTCGTGGACGCGGGGATACCGGCTGGGCTCATCGACGTCAAGCGGCGTCCGATCGCCGGGTACTTCCGCCGCGACAAGAGCTGGGATGTCGTGGTGATGGTGGCTGACCGGGTGGTGGGCATCATCGAGTTGAAGTCGATGGCGGGTGACAGTCCGGGCCAGAACTACAACAACCGCACCGACGAAGCCCTGGGTCAAGCCGTCGATGTCTGGAAAGCAGTGGAGCGCGACATTGTCGGGCCGCAGCGGCCGTGGCTTGGCTACTTCATGCTGTTGGAGGACAACGCGGCCTTCACGACTGCTGTGAAGCCCCGCAGGACGGTGTGGGAACCCGATCCAGCCTTCGACGGCGCCAGCTACGCGGACCGGTATGTGATCTTCTTCGAGCGCATGGTCCGAGAGCGACTGCTGGACGCAGCATGCGTGGTTCTCGCTGACAAGGATTCCGCGACGGTCCGGTTCCCATCGAACTCGGTGAGCTTTCAGACGTTTGCGGCGGCGATCCATGGCAGGTGCCTTCAGTTCATAACGACCAACCCTGACATCGACTGGTCGGGTCGCGGATAACGGCAGCAGCGGGACTCGTTTCGCGGTGCGGGCTACGCCGCAACGCCGAGAAGGTCAGAGCTGTTGATTCCGTATAGCGCCGCGGCTGCGTCGGTAGCAGCGGCGCGGTCTCGATGTTTGAACGCGTGAGCAAGGACAGCCGCGGTGGGGGCGTCTATAGCGTCCGGTGTGGGCACTCGGATCTTCCTGAGGTACTGGGCCTGGAACCGGTACGTGCCACCGCGCATCTTCACGCAGTAGGCACCAACGAACAGGTTCGCGATATCCGACAACAGGAGCCCTCCCAACACTTCTAGGTCCCACTTGTCGGATACGACGTAGTACAAGTTGTGGTGGGGGTAAAACCCGCCCGTATCCAGCACAGGGTGAGCCGCCGCCTTGAGGTCGGGGAGTAGCAGCTTCGGCCGCGCTTGCAGTCCAGGATCGACTCGGTCGATTGTGCGATACCAGGAGGCTGGTCGCTTTCGGGCCACATGCCGCGCTCTGACCCGGGTGCCGTGGCGCTGCAAGTATGAAGCAAGGCCGGGGTACTCCCCAAGATCAACGAGGCGACCGTCTTCCCAAGGGTTCACGAGGAACCGTCCGCTCCACCGCGGCTTGCCCGCCGCGATGTCCTGGGAGGTCAACAAAGGCAGCAGCCGGCAGCGCTCGACGCCCGGCGCGTCCTCGACGACGAAGACATCGTCACAACCGGTCGCCACGCCGATCCCGACACGGGTGCCTGTGCGCCAGTCCTCAAGCGGATCGAATCGCTCCTCCAGATCCGCTAGTAGCTCCAGCAATATGGGCGATCCAGATGGCCAGAGGCCGCTGCCGACGAACCATCGATCAAGCCGCGCAGCGTTGAAGCAACCTTCGTCGGGAACGACTTCGTGCCCATCGGCGAGCCATTGGGTGACGGTGCGACCGTCCGCCGCGTCGAATCCGTCAATGGCCTCCACGACATGGGCGCGACCCTGGCGGCCGTTGCGCAGCACGGTGATCGCCGGATAGGCCGACACCGTGTCCTCGAACGCGTTTACGTCGTGCATCGCCACGACGGCGTCCACCGCGTATTCGGAACCGACCAGAGCGCGAAGCCGTTCGCCGTACTGGTTGTGCATCCAGCGGTCTGCGCAGATGAACGCAAGCCTTCCCTCGGGGCCGAGCATCGACAGGCCCTTCTCGAAGAAACCGACATAGATGTCGGCCCTGCCCCGCATCGTGGAGCACTCGGATCGATAAGCAGCGCTGACCTCGGCAGGAACGTCCTCGAGCCTCACATATGGAGGGTTCCCGACCACGAAGTCGGCTTGCAATGAGCCGTCGGACCCGGCGCCCAGCAGGAAATCCCCCTGGGAGATCCACTGCGAACTGAGGCTCTCTGCGATGTCGGCCGGTTGGCCGAGTTCGCCAAGCAGGGTGGCTACGGACTCCCGAGCTGTGTCGACATTCCGGGCAAGCACATCGAACGCCCTGATTGCCTGACCCGAATCGGCGAGCGACCGGCCGTGTCGGGTACAGGACTCCGCCAACCGTTCAACGATTGGCACCAGAAAGGCTCCAGTGCCGCATGCGGGCTCGACGATTACCGAAGCCCCGAGGTCTTCAACTGCCCGGTAGCCGGCTAGGTCCAGAATCAGATCGACCACCCAGCGGCGCGTGAACACCTCACCGTGTGTTCCGTCTGGATCGATGGTCCAACTCGGCATCGCCCTGGCATCCTCCATCAACGTGGGTTGGTGGTACCGGGTCATCGGCACCACCCCGTACCGCTCAAACTACATGAACGCCATTTCATGGAGGGGTACCCTAGGCACGCCGTGTGACAGCGGTCGGACCAAGCGAGTCTCTCGACGAGGCCGAGTCACTAGGCGCCGGATTGATGAAGGCCGTAGCGGGTTCAGGAACGGTTTGGTTGGTTTAACCCCAGTGGTTGGTTCGGTACTCCAGCATGTCGTCGCCGTGGAGTTGTTTGGTTGCGTTTCCGATACGGACCCAGAATTCTGAATGGCCGCGGCCGCCTTCGTGGGGCTTGGCGAAGACTGGCTTGCCCGATGACGATACCGAGACGACGCAGATGTCCTCGCCAGCGACCACCTCGAAGCTGACGTGGACGATTCCGGCGGTGGGCACGGAGAGGCTGTCGTCGAGTAGCTGGCGCAGGAAAAGCTCATAGCCGTCCTTGTTGCCCTTGCGGCCGAGGGTCTGCAGGTCTGAGTCGAGGCCGACGATGTTGCCGTCGTCGTCGACTCCGATGAGCAGCTTGCCGCCTTGGGCGTTGAGGAATCCGCAGACCGTCTTGGTGATGACGTGCTCCATCTTCTTGTCGGGCTTGCCAGCGTGCAGGTTCCAGCGGGCGGTGGACTTGAACTCGACGGTTTGCGACTCGCCCACCCGCAGCAGTTCGATGACGCCTTCTGCTGGCTCGGGTGCGCTGTCCTCCCAGAGTGTGTTGAATCCGTCGCGCACTACCTGTGCCAGAAGCGTCCGCCTGCGCTCAAGGAAGGTTGTGTATTCGAGCTGTTCCCAGCCCACGGGCAAGGCGTGCCAGTAGATCTGGCGACGAAGCTGGTCGGGATCGAGCCCTCTCGTCATTGCCGGCCAGTACGTGAGAGGGTCGTCTGCGGAGATATGCGCATTGTCGGGCCAGTCGAGGTAGGCCATGTTCGCGATCGCGTTGGTGTTCCGGACACCGGTGATGCCCTTGGCGGCGAGGTGTGCCTTCGGGAACAGGTGGTGTCGCTCCACTGATCGGGGAGCGGTAACCGCTGGATCGAGTAAGTCGCGGATGCGCAGATCGCTGAACAGCGCTTCAGCGTCGAGCAGGTTCAAGGCGGCCTGATATGAGGACAGGATTGGCGACCGAGCCGAGGAAGTGTCGAGCCGGTTCGGAAGCGAGATGTGCCAATAGTCGTTGGTGAACGTCGCCTGCACGAGGCGATCCAGCTCGTCGCAGAAGGCCTGGCCTCCGCCGCCTGCGAGCGCGGCCAGCCGTCCTAGGTCGGCTTCGATCTGGGATTCGTAGGAGCCGGTGTAACGGCCAGTTGTATGAGACATAAAGAACCAGCGGGCAATGACACCCCGAAGTGTCTTGAAGTCCAAACCGAAGTCACATCTGCCGATCAGCCAAAGCGTGTAGGCGAAAACAAGAGCGTTCTGAGAGGTCACCATGCGGCCACTGCGGAAACCCGCGTGTGTGAGGCACTTGAGGAATTCGTGCCAGTTGCTTAGCTCCAAGACTTCGTCCTGAGCGTGTGCTAGAGCCTCAAACTGTGCGGTGCGACGAGCCTTGGAGACCTCTCCGGTTTCTAGGTCTTTGCCTCTCAGGATGTTGTAGACGTGACTTAGCCGGCTTCTCCGGAAGGCCAGCCCGACCCCGACGCGCAGCAGTTGGTCGGGACCGGGTTCAATGAAGGCATTTTTCGGCGATGGTCCGGTGATGGCCGTGTCGACAGTCGCGCGGCAGAACTGCTCGAGTTGGCGTCGCCCCTTTTCCCAGTGGACCGACATGAGCGTCAAGATGAAGTCGGACTGCTTGAGCTGGACGCCTTTGGAGTTGGTGCGCACGAAGATGTCAGCGACCTGCTCTTCGTGAGCGCTCTCGCCCAACTCAAGTACCTGGAACCGGAAGTCACGCAGATCGCGAACTCGATCGATGCGCTCCTCCAGGATGTCTTGTTCGTCGCTCCACCCACCTTCTCCGTCGTCTAACGCCGCCCCGCGGTGTGACCCCAACTGGTCGAGGAAGCCTCGAACCGTTGACCTGTACCGGTCGGCCCAAAGCACCGTGATGTCCGCAATGAGCTCGGGATCCCGCTCGGCGGCTGCGTCGGTGACCTCGAAGGTCTCGTCCTCGGGTCGGAACGCGATGCGGATTTGCTTTTGCTGGTAGCGGCTGGTGAGAACGGGACTACCTGTCAGCACCGCGAACAGCGACGTGAGCCTCTGCTGGCCGTCCACAATCAGCAGCCGGGCCACGCCGTCGTTCTCGCCGCCGCCTACTTGGCGTACACCGGCATCGGCTCCGGTCTCCCAGAACATCAACGTTCCAACCGGGTAGCCCCGGTACATCGAATCAAACAGGTCGCGCACCTGAGCGGCTGACCAAACGAAGGGCCTTTGGATGTCAGGCAACGCGATCTTCCCATGTCTGATCTCCTCGATCAGATACATGAGCGTGTAGCCGGTATCGCGATAAACAGTCGGTGACACTGTCCTTCCTCTCTCTCGCAGAGCTGTCATGCTATTGGAGGGCATGACAGCTAGGTCTTGGGCACGGCCCTTAGGGTGTCGCTTCGAGTCGACGCTTGGCGCCAGCGAGTCAGTCGGATCGTCATCACGCCCTCCGTCGTCGTCGTGGGACCGGGCAGACTCCGCCGGGCTTTCGGGCGTTTCGACTGCGGCGCCAGACTCGTTGCGGGGTCCTGGATCGTTGCCCGTGAGTAGCAGCTGATGAAGTCTCCACGCTCCGTCATTGCGCGCAATCGTGCAGATCGTGCGGGCAGAGCCCAGCGAGTTCAGAAGATCTGGTCTGACGGCGGACCTCGGCAAATCCGTGCGCTTCCAATCGACAGATACGACATGCCGCTTGCCGGGGTCCGGATCGTCCCGGTACCAATACGGTCGAGTCACCACCCCCAAGGCGATCCGAGAAGTTGCCTTGAGGGGCATCACCACCAGATCACCAACATCGATGTGGTTCCTCAGCATCCAGAGCTGACCTACGTAGATGCCCACTGTGTGGTTGCCCCAGTCGGGCTCCAGTTTGCGGAGGATCGTTTCCAGGTCGTGACGGCTCGGTACCGCCGTGAGATCTGGCTGTGTGTTCCAGCCTCCGCCACTTACGCCGATCTCAAGAGCGAATTCCTCACGCTCGCCCGTTCGGCCTGCGCGAATGAGCCACGCTGTCGGCACTTGGGCCCGCTCAGCGTTCACCATCGGATCGTCAGCCCCTTCATCAAGTCGTCTGTCTGGACGCCAAGAACGTAGTAGTGGGGTGTGTCGCGCACAAGTAGGTCACCCTTGGCTCAGACTTCAGCTATCACGAGGCGCGGTGGAGCCTCAACCTGCCGCCGCCCCAGACGGTCCGCCAGCGTCACAGTTCACGATCCTGCTCTGCTGCCGGTCGCCCGCATCTCTACCCTGTTCGGATGCGCGCCCAGAGGTTAGATATCTAGATACCTTGCCTTCTCGCCAAGGCGTATTCTTGTGATCAGGACGCCGCCACGGGAGGACCAGATGGCACCGCAGAGAAACACCAAGAGCATGACATTGCGCATTGACGAGAACCTCGCGGAGAAGGTGCGGAGCGTCGCGGAGGTTGAGGAAACCACCGTGAGCGACGTGATTCGAGATGCCTTGTCCGAGCACGTTGAGCGTCGACGCCGCGATCCAGAGTTTCAAGCGATGCTGAAGCGCAACCTTCGCCGTCATAAGGAGCTACTGAGCATGCTCGCAGACGGCTGAAGTGAACTATCTTGAGCTCGACGACCTGCTTGCGATCTCGTGCGAGGTTCTCGGGTTTAGACGCTGTCGTGCATGTGACGGATCAGCGTTGTCCACGGACCGAATCTTCTGAGGGACGATCCGTTGTCGGGGGTTATCATCGCCGAATTGAAGAGAATACTATCCGTGAACTCTACGAGGAAGGGATGAGGCCGCAATGAGCAACGATTCGCAGGGGCTCGACTCAGACCGGATGATCGTGCTGTCGCTCAAACCCAGATTCGCACAGGCCATCCTCGCAGGTGTCAAGACTGTGGAGTTGCGTCGCACCGTACCGTACCGAAGATCGTCATCCCGACGCGGGCTCTCCTGTACGCCTCGTCACCAGTGCGAGCGCTACTGGGCACATGCGTCATCACTAGCGTCCGGTCCGCTGATCTCGCGGCCCTATGGCACGAGTATGGCTCACGATCAGAGTTGTCCTTCCATGAGTTCCAGCAGTACTTCGAGGGCGTGGCCAAAGGCACCGCTCTAACGCTCTCCGAGCCACAAGCACTCAGCCGGCCGATCCCTCTCCAAGACCTCCGGGCGAAGCCGAGGAGCTTCCGACCGCCGCAGAGCTTCGCCTACGTTGATACCAAGACCGGGAACCAACTCATACGAATGGCCGCCTAGCCCAAGATTCGACCACGGAGAACATTTGGAGAGATGCGACGGAGGACTCCCTGTCGTTTCGGCTTCAGTAGGGCGGTGCACAACCCGGGCCAAGAAAACCGTTACAAACAAATTTCGACCAGAAATTGACCCATTGACCCCATCTCGCCCGCCGGTTGCTGCCACAAAGTCAGAAGTTCTCGGGCCGAATTGTCCAGATGCGGCACCTGCTTAGCCACCGGCACAGGCGCCAATCGCGCCACACGCTCACAAGCTCACGCGGCTCGAGCTATCGGCGGTGAGCGAGGTGTTGTGTCATGGCAGGATGCTGTGATCGCCGACTCGATGCCACACGATGTGTCGCTTTCCAGTGACCACCGGCTCGCCCATTGAGAACGTCGCCCGCCCGTCTGGTGCCCAGGTCATCTCAAACAGACTCCACTCTCCCTGCACCCGCTTGACGCGTAGCCCCAGACGGAACCCTTGGCGACCGCCGCGTTCCATTGCGATCAGATCCGCTACGAATTCTGCGCGTTTGCTGTCGAATCGGTCTCGTTACTGGAGTGTCAGACTCTCGTAGTCGCGCAGGAATGCGCCAGTCTCATCGTGTGTCGGCACCGTTGGTTTGGTCGCTAGTCGGTGCGTCGACCGTTGCGACGCAACCGGATCGCAGTCAGGAACGCCTGGTCTGTGTAGTACCGCACTGCGACCTCATGCTCGGGCACATCGGGCCCGGCACCGACGGCAGCGTCCAGTTCAGCGAGTGTCACAGGTTCCGTAATCGGATCATTGTCGGTAGCAGGCGCAATTGTCATGCGATTGATCCTCTCGGAACGTCTAGCCCCATCCAGGCTAGCGCACATCCCCACAGAGATGCTCGTAGAGGATTGTTTTGACAACAACTACACAAAGAGCCAAACGTGAGCCTCGGTTCATCTGGTGATGGCCATTCCACGAATGTCAAGTGTGGCCACTTCCTGCACTTTCGGCCGTCGGGTCAATTCCTTCGGATACTTGGGTTCGGTGACCTCACTCTCGCAGAAGATTAGGAAACGGGCTCGCTGATCCCTTTGCGGGCCTCGTCTACGTAGCGACCTTTCTTTTTGTCAGTGCCGCGTCATGGTCAGGTTCGGACAGCTTCGCTCATCGCCTCGCGCAGTTGGAACTCGTCCACCAACGGCACGCCACCGAATCGGCCCCGGAGGTAGCCGCGTTCGAGGTTCGTGGAACGTCGGGCGTTGGTTCCGCGGAATTCCGACAGCGCGATCAGTTCTGTACTTCCATCGGGCCTCTTCTCGGTGATCCAAACCTCGTCGCGGTTCAGATATCCGAGCAGGCTCGTGTCGTGGGTTGTGAAAATGATCTGGCCGCCATGCGGATTGGTCGCAGGGTCGTGGAACAGTTCCACGAGTTTGCTTGATATCGCGGGGTGAAGGCTGGAGTCGAGTTCGTCGACCACGAGTAGCCCTCCGTTCGCCAGAACCCAAAGCAGTTCTGGCATCAGACGAAGCCAGGCAAGGGTTCCTTCGGACTCGTCGGCCAACTCCAGGGGGAGCAGGTTGCCAGCGACATCGTGTAAGAGCCTCAACCGGCGCCCACCCGGGTTGGTGGGAGTCGTATCCTCAATCACCTCTGCATCTTGGACGCCCAGATCGGCGAACTTGAGCAGCGAAAGGGCCAGGTCGCGCCGTCGTGTGTGACTGTCGTGTGACGCGTTGTCTCCGCTGCGCCGGCCACGCGGGGGCGATTCCTCGAACAAATCGTAGAGACCCTCCTGGTGGCCGTCAGCCGTCCATCGTGCTCCAAGGCTGGCATCCTTGAACACTCTGGGGATTACCGACCGCGGCCAGTAGCCGACGAAGTCGATGTTCTCCAGCCAGATCGCAACGAGGTTAATCTCCTCGGTCAGGCGGTCGGCAACCGACATGACCAGGGTTGTCGGAGTAATCAATTCACGCCCGCCGCCAGTCAGTCGGGTGCCGCGCCTGAAGGCCAGATCATCTCCCTGGCGCACAAACAGCGCTCGGCGACGTCGCTGTGGGTAGCTGTACAAAGCCTCGGAGACGACCCTGGATTCGTCCACCTGCAACTCGTAGCGGTAGCGGACAGCGTTGACGACCAGGTCAACTCCGTAACTTGTCGGCCCTGGTTCCGGTGCAAACTTGAAAGGATCAACGCGAAGCGCCTCTCCCCGGGTGTACAGAGACAATCTCACCGCCTTCGACAGCCACGACAGCGCGTCAATCAAGTTGGTCTTGCCCGAAGCGTTGGCACCGTAGATTCCGGCGACAGTCAGAACCTGCTCGTCGCCGATACCTGCGATTTGACGGGCCGCAGCACGGTCCTTGTCGATCGCGATCATCGACAACTCAACCGACTCCCAAATGGACCGGTGGTTCTCCACCTCAAACCGAAGAAGCATTCGGACTCCTTGTCTCTCTAGGTTGCCTTGCAGCAGAATGACACACAGATCGGATCTAGTGTCTAGTTTCTGCGAGAATTATAGTTTAAGTGCGCTAACAGTCCCTCGTCGAGCGAGGCGTGACGATCGAACTCGAGTTCAGAGACATGCCGTGGGGGAAGTTCGCCGCCTTCCGAGACAACCTCGGCAACAGCTACGGCCTCCGCCAAAAATAGGTGTTTACCCATTGTCACTCCTTAGATGCAGATGCTATAGAAAATATTGATACTGAATGACAAGCAGGATAGTGATGGGCGTTGATATGGTGGGGGCGAAGCCCAAACAGCCAGATGGGGTGGCACCGGATTCAGCACCACCCCACCTTCTGAAGTCTGCTACCAGGAGCTTCGCCAGTAGCGAGAGGCCTACCTGGAGCGTACCTAGGCAATGATAGCAGAACCGCAAAGCCCAAACAGCTGCCTGGGTCCGTCACCACAGTCGAGTGCTTGAGGTCCTTGACACGAAACCTCATCTCGTCACTCGCTTCTGAACGAGGGGATCGTAATGAGCAACGATTTCCACGGGCTCGACCAAGACCGGATGGTCGTGCTGTCGCTAAGACCCAGATTCGCAGAGGCCATCCTCGCAGGTGTCAAGACTGTGGAGTTGCGTCGCACCGTACCGAAGATCGTCATCCCGACGCGGGCTCTCCTGTATGCCGCGTCGCCAGTACGAGCGCTCCTTGGAACATGCGTCATTACTAGCGTCCGGTCCGCTGATCTCGCAGCCCTTTGGCACGAGTATGGCCCACGATCAGAGTTGTCCTTCCATGAGTTCCAGCAGTACTTCGAGGGCGTGGCCAAAGGCACCGCTCTAACGCTCTCCGAGCCACAAGCACTCAGCCGGCCGATCCCTTCTCCAAGACCTCCGGGCGAAGCCGAGGAGCTTCCGACCGCCGCAGAGCTTCGCCTACGTTGATACCAAGACCGGGAACCAACTCATACGAATGGCCGCCTAGCCCAAGATTCGACCACGAAGAGCACTGGTAGAGATGCGACGGTGGTCTCCCTGTCGTTTCGGTTTCAGAGCGAGCGTGGCTCGGTGGCGACGACCGGTTGGCTTGGTGATCGGTGGACAATGCGCCATTCGCGCAACGCGCTGGCACGATCGAGTGGCGTGTTCCATCAGGTGTCACTGACGCGCGAGGAATCGCGAACACATGGTTGACTATGTTGTCGCGTTTGCTAGATTTCAAGTACTTCTCCCCGCCTTCCCGGTTTGCGCCGGGAAGGCGGGGGATATCTATTTTTGGGCTATTTTGGGAGGCAACCCGGTGACGAGAGTGGCCGTGTTCATCGACTACGAGAACAGCCGCTTCGGGGCACGGGAGGTCTTTGGTGACCCGCGACGCGATCCCTACACGTTCGGGCATGTGGAACCGCAGAAGCTGGCCTTGATGCTAAAGCAACTCGGCGAGAAGGTCGACCCAACTCGCGAACTCACCGCGGTGTTCGTCTACCGAGGGAAGCCGGGCCCAAAGAGCGGTCCGCGGGCACAAGCCGGGTCCGCAAGACAATTCGACTCGTGGGAGTCTCATCCGCTCGTAAGGGTCAAAAGCCGCCCACTGCGTTACCAACCGACGGCATGGTCAATGGGCCGGCCGACAGCGTGGCGGGCTGAGCGCTGAAGTGGCCGATTTGGGCCGCCCGTGTCATACCCCATCGGTAAGTTGACCTACCACCTCCAGGATTGGTGAGGTGCGAGAGAAAGGAAATCAGCATGGGAAGTCCTCAGAAGCCCGGCGAGACCCCCAACCGTCCCGGCGAGTACGAGGAGAGCGGCCCGCGCGGTGGCCGAGTTCCTAGTCCTCGGCAGGTGACGATAGAGGAAGGGGACAAGCCCCTACCTCCGACCTCGGAGAAGGGTCACACCTGGGAGCGGACCGGTCCACCCAAGCCATAGGCCACCGTAGGCATTGCTAACCCCGAGGCCGCCCTAGAGCAACTTCGCGAGTTTCGCGACCTGCTGGTGCTAGACGAACGCGCCCTTCAGGCAGGCCGTCCACTCACTGGGCAGGTACGGTGCTTCAGGCTCTAGCCTCATAAGACAAATCGGCTAAGGCTGTAGCGTTTCAGACTCAGTTGAAGGTCGGTCGGCTGTGCGCCGCTCGGTGGTCTGGACAATACGAGGCAGGTATGACAGCTACGGGGAACATCCGGCGACATGGCTGATCCCCTCCTGAGCAGGGTGGAGGGCGCTGACTATCGTACGATGAGCCGCGACCACTAGAGAAGCGAGGCTTTCATGTCCGACCCATCCCCCTACCGTCCCGCCCCCGTAGACCCGCCCGTTGCGTCCCGCGAGCCGGACTGGACCACGGGTCAAGGCATCGGCTTCCTGGTGGCGCTTCCTGGCTGGATGATCGTTGTGCTAGCGGCGTTGACCTCTGTTATCGGCGTCGCTGCTTCCAACGGCGGCGAGGGCGTCGGCGCTGTCGTCGGTATCGCCATCCTTACCGCAGTGTGTGGCACAATCGTCGCCATTCCCGGCACCATCGTCTTCAACAAGTGCAAGCGTCGCTAGGAGCCCGCACGAACGCTCCGCGTCCGCCTAAGCGTGAAGCGGAGCCCCTCATGAGGCACTCGACCGCGCCCTACTCGCGTTTGTGCAGGTCAGCGACCCGCAATTGTGAAGTAAGCCGCTCTGCAATGTGAAACAGGAAACCGATGCCTCCAGAAACCCCTCGCGACTTCGGCAAACGAACCCGCCGACTCACCCACATCGAGATCCCGGCCGGGGAGGACGGATACCTGTCCTTCTAAAACTCCGGCGGCCACGGGCTCGAGCCGTTCCCCGACGTAGCCCAAGCTAAGAAGAGATCGCCGGTGTGAGCGCCTCGCGGCGTAGCCCACTCGGCGGTTCCGGACTCGGCCGCGCGGTCAGCTCTGCAGGTCTTCGGGTGTGGGCTCTGGGGTCACGATTGCGATCAGGTTCCCGCAGGTGTCATCAAAGATGGCCGACACGCCGGTTCCGTCGTCGGTGGGCGGCTGGGTGAACTCGATCCCGGCGGCGCGGAGCCGCGCGTATTCGGCATGGACGTCATCGACGGTGAACTGTGCTGCTGGGATCCCGTCGGCGGTGAGGGCATCGCGGAATGTCTTGGTGGCGGGGTGTGCGGCGGGTTCAAGGAGCAGCTCTGGTCCATCAGGTTGCTCTGGAGAGACCACGGTGAGCCAGAAGTAGTCCCCGACGGGCATGTCGTGATGTTTCTGGAATCCGAGGATCTCGGTGTAGACGGCGAGGGCCTCGGCTTGGTCGTCGACGATGACGTTGGTCAGTGTGATCCTCATATGCGTCCGCCGACGGATTGGTTCAGTTCTGTTCGGTCTGGGGCATTTCGCCGACCTTAGTATCCGACGCTGCCGTGGACGACCCGATCAGGGTCCTGGCGCGACAGGGCGGGTCCAGATGCCGTCCCGACAGCCGACGGCGCGAACAGGCTGCTAGAACATGTGTCGTGGCTACGTTTATCGGTCTTGACCTAGCGTGGAAGGCGACCAATGAGAGCGGGATCTGCTGGCTTGAAGGCGAGTCGCCCGAAACGTTACGTTGCACCCGGATTGAAGCCGGTGTGCAGCCGATCGAAGACCTCGCGGATGAGATTGCGTCGGTTGACGGGACTGTCATCGTAGCGATCGATGCTCCGGTGCTCTGCTCGCCACACACGGATCGCCCGCAGTCTGCGGCACAGCCCGATGGCGAGGCCGCGCTCGACTCCCCAGTGCCCCGTACGCGGCCCCGATGGGTAGATCCAGAGATCGGTCGACGGTTTTGGCAGTACAAGGTGTCTGCCTACCCGGCCAGCGCGGCTGTCGCCAACGGATGGATGGCTGGGATTGACCTCGGCCGTGCGCTTCAGGCTCGCGGCTTCGCATTAGACCCAGAGATGCGCAGGGGTGGCGGCCATCGCCGCGTTGCGTTGGAGGTCTACCCGCACACAATTCATGTGAGGCTATTCGATCTAGACGAGCGGCTGCCTTACAAGAAGGGCAGAGTTGCCGATCGCAGACAGGCAATGCAGCTGTATCAGAATCACCTTCGCGAGATTGCCGCACGTGAGACGCCTGGCATCCTCCACAACGCCAGACTGCAGGATGCTCTCGCGCCGGAGACGACCGAGAAGGCTCGGGGAAAGGCGCTGAAGCGGCTTGAAGACACACTCGACGGGCTCACCTGCGCTCTGGCCGCGTGGCTCGCTTGGAGAACTCCCGATGCTTGGGAGATGATCGGCGATCTGAACGGGTACATCCTCGCGCCACGCGCGGCGGGCGACTAAGCGGCCTCTGGCGGGTCAATCACGGACCGGTAGAGGAGTGCCACCCAACGGTGGAGGCCAAGAGGCACCTGTGGACAACTGACGGCTAGCTCGATTCTGGCTTCTTGATGACCCTCGGAAAGAACGACTCTTTGGGCAACGTCGGCACGGTGAACTCCCAATTGGTGTGGGGGTCATTGCCGTCTCGTTGTTCCTCAGACAGCGGCATCTGTAGAAGGTGGCTGTCGATGAGCATCTCTAGAGTCGCCGACTCCGCCTCGTCCGAGGAGCGTAGGTGCTTTGTGTCGTCGCCGGTGACCACCACGGATTCAATGACGTGTCCACCCTCGGTGGAGGCGAACGTCGCCTCGTAGATTCCGAATCCGGTCCAGCTGCGATGTGCGAACAGTCGGTTCGCTTCCATGAACATGAACCACTTCTCCTCCATCATCTGCGGGACATAACCGAACCGCATCGAACCCATCTCCTCATCGGTCCAGACCCGGTCGGGCGCAGGGATCGGCTGCGGGTCAGAGAGCGGCTCAGTCTTCCAGCTGTCCCGGCTCGCCCTGTTGCTCATGGTGCTCTCATCTCCATCAGGCGCCAGTTTCGCGCAAGATGCAGCGCGCACCTATTCGATCCCGTGAAGTGAAGAGCTAGCCCTACGGGGTACGTGGCTCCGGCTACCTGCCGTTGGGCTCCAGAGCGTGACCCCCGTCAACAGGAAACGGCCTGTCGTCGGATCTTCGTCGACGCCATCTTGACAAGGGTCCTAGGACATAACCCTAGATTTGTACACTTCCTAACCTAAGATTTGTATACCAACTTGCCTAAGAAAATCGTCGGACGATCCACCGCCAGAGTGGTCGCTTGGCTCGCGGCGGCGTCGCACGCCGACTGGATACTCAAGAGGGAGTGGTTGCGTCGTCGGGTTGTGGTCGGTTAGAAACAGTCGCCCGGCTTTCCCAACCGTTGTGCGCTTGCCGGGTCATTGCCGAGAGAGACGAAGAGAGTTCACATGCCACGCCCACACCGCCGTTCCCGGGGCGGACGCGTCACCCCGAAGGGCACCACCCCCCGCGGACACCGTCGTGAGCAGAGACCGGCGGGAACTCTGGCGGAGGATCCGCCGTTCGAGCAGTTGCTCATGGACGACGCCGCCGATGTTGCGGTCGGGTGCTCTGAGCTTGATGAGGCAGAGGTGTGGGCCTCTTACACGCAGGTCCTGTTCAGTCCGCTTGGTCTTGCTGCTCCCACGGTGCTGCCCGCCTCGACAGCGCTGGCAGCGGCGGAGTTCTGCCCGGACCATGGCGCCGCAGCTGTGGTGGCCGCGGCGATCAGCGCCTACGGCCCGTCCCGAGACAGACGCCGGGCGGCACGGTTGCTGGACAAGCTGGCCGATAGCGGAGAACATCTACCGGGCTGGATCCGCGCGCTCGGCGATGTGGCGCCGCGCCGGGCCGTGCTGCTGACCGACTCCTGGGGTGACGAGCGGTCGGTGTGGATCGACTTCGAGCGCGCAGATGGCGAACTGCGCGGTCTCGGCGTGACCGTGAACGGTTCCCCTGGTGCTTACGCGCGCAACTTCGTGTACGGCCCTCCAGTCGAGGAGATCGAGGGTCCGTTCGCGGAACAGGCCGACGCGGTGATGCGGCCGCTCGGCTTGGCCGAAGCCCGGGCGATGGTCGAGTCCGCGCTGGAGCGGAGAGACCACACCGACCTCGACTACGAAGGCGACGACGGTCAGGACCAGGGGATGCGTGCTCTCGTCTACCAGCGCGTCGCTCTGCTGCCCGCTGGTGGTGTTCGAGTACCGAGATCCCCGGTCGATGAGGAGATCGACGTCCTCTGCGAAGAGTTCGTCGCCGTGGCCGAGGAGGCGGTGCCAGATGAGGCTGAGAGCGTGGCCGACAGCGTGTGCCGGTTCGCTTGTGCGTGGTGCGACGACGACCCGCTGTGCTGGAGCCCGAACAGAGTGCAGCGTTTCCTCAGCGTGTGGATCCCGGCGAAGTCAGTGTGCGATGACGAGTGGCACGAAATCATCGAGTGGGTGTTCCCCCTGTGGCTGCGATTCGCCGCGGAACGCCGGGGCCTCGCCGCTGAGTTGCTTGAACTGAACCTTGAGGCAGCCCGGGAGTCCTTCGCCGACATGAGGACCAACTCAGCGGATCCGGCGATGCGCTCGCCCACGACCAACATTGTCACCGAGATGCTCGATGAAGGGGTCGACTTGGACGACGAGGCGATGGTGCAGGAGTGGATCGACCGTTACAACACCCGCCCCCGCCACGAGCGCTACTAGGCGAGTTGCAGGGAAGTCGTCCGCGGGGATGTGGGTTGGGTTCAGACGGGGACTACGTTGATGCGTCGATTGCTGGTGGCGGCGAGGATGGACAGGTCGCCGGGGTCCGAGGTGATGATCTGGTCGCCGTGGTCAGCCAGCGCGACCAAGGCGGAATCAATTGCGTCGGTATGGCTACTGCCGGCGATCAGGACTCCAGCGTTTCGTCCAAGCTCGGCGTCAAGCGGCACGACCTCAATGGCTTGCAACGCAGCCGCTAGGCGCGCCTGGCGACCGGTTCCACCGCGCCATACCTGGGCAACTACTCCCCCGTGCGTTTTTGGTGGGCTCTCGGATTGAAGGGCTCCCTTGAACCGTCGCCACATCCGGCGGTCGTCGCCTTCCAGTGCGATGAGCGCACCGGAGTCGAAAATTTCGGTCATCCAGCTTGTTGGACATCGGCTCGATATGACCCAGCCGCGTCGCGATCCTGTTGGGCTTGCTCGGCGATCTCCTCGTCGCTGATGGAACCGTGCTCCGCTTCGTACTCGTGGACGAGTCGTCGCATCACTGCAAGTCGTGCGTCTCTATCGCGCCGTTGGGCCATCGCCTCGCCGACCCACTCGCTGACTGATCGGGCGTGTCCCTCGCTCACCGCGCTACTGGCCGCTTCAAGCAACTCCTCGTCCACCGTGACCGTTACCCGCTGTTTATACATACCTTTATCATACATATTGATGCGGGATTGCATACAACATTGGCCAATCAGTTGCGTGGCACCCAGACCCGGAGCCAGGCATGGGTTCCGATTAGGGCGAGACGGTGAAGGAGCGGCGTCGATCCGAGCCAAACCTGTAGATGCGGAAGTCTTTGTCGAGCGTGATCGCATCGTGGATTCCCAGCCGTTGCATGACAGCCCAACTGGTTCGGTCCGACAGTGAGAATCGCTGGTCTCGGAAGGCCGTGTCTATGGCTGCGGCGACCTCCAGGTCGGCCAGGCCCGATACTTCGACTTTCGTTATGCCTCCACGGATGCCGTTGATCAGTCGCTCGGCCGGTTCGAAGCCGTGGCGATAGCGCATGACGGTCCATGTTTCGTGCAACACATGATCGCTGGTGACCAGACGCCCTTGACGGTCGCCCATCGCCGCGACGACACGCTCGTGTGATGCCTCGGCACTGTTGGCCAGTGACACCCAAGCCGAGGTGTCTACGTAGGAGTAGTCCACGCTTCAGCCGCGCCTGTGGGTTAGCAGGCCGTCGGTGGCTTCACCAATGAGCCGCTCGCCGTCAACGGCCATGTCGTACGCAGGACCCGTCACTATCCCGCGAATCGAGTCAATGTCTCCTTGCGGATCGGTGCCGACGAGTTCCTGCTCGAGAAGACGCCGCGTGAACTCCGCGAAGCTGATTCCGAGTTCTGAGGCGCGCTGCTTGGCCAGTTTGTGTAAGTGGTCAGGCACGGTTACAACGGTTCGCATAGGTGATATCATAGCATCACTCGATCACATGACCGCTCGCCACGAAGAGATCACAAGCGGACGGGCTCGCGAAGGCCACGCGCCCTGAATCGGGTCAGGGGTCGACTAGAACGCCGGGGTTGAGGATGCCGTTGGGGTCGAGGTGCTTCTTGACGGCCCGGACGGACTGGGCGAACAACTCGGGCCGCTGATCGTCGTAGCCGTCTGGCCGGTGCATGCGCCCTACTGCGTGGTGGTGGGTGACGGTGCCGCCCGCGTCGACCACAGCCCGGTTGGCTTCGTCCTTGACGGCCTGCCACTGAGTGATCTCGCTACCTTGAGCGCCCATGCCCGACCAGGTGTAGTAGGGGGCGGGGCCGTCGGGATAGACGTGGGTGAACCGGCACGACAGCGAGTGGTGCGACCCGAACGTGCCGTTGAGCACGGCACCCACCCGGCTACGGATCTCGGCGTCGAATTCGGGCCAGCGATCCCAGGTGACGGCCGTCTCGAACGTGTCGTTGACCAGGCCCAGCGACGTCTCCACGCCGTTGCCGACTCCGATGAAGGCGTTGCGCCAGGCGCCCACCGCTCCGCCCCGTCCCGTCGGTGCGCCAGTCCCGTCATCGACGCGGACGTCGTCGTCTGCGATGTTCCCGCCGCTGTCCCGAGCGATCTCGACCGCGGCCGCGATGTTGTGGCGCTGGGTGAGTTCCGCCGACTCGAACGACACGATCACCAGAGCCTGCTCGCCGTCGAGTCCGGCGGCACGGCGGGCCTCCGCGGGGTCGAGGATACGCAGGTTGGCCGGCCACAGCTTGGCCTGCACGAGGTGGCGGACGGCCTCGCAGCCCTGGTGCCACGACCCGAACGTGACACCGGCAGTGGCCCGGAAAACCGGCCGGAGCTGGATTCGCATCCAGGCCTCGGTGATGATCCCGTAGATCCCTTCGGAGCCGACAACCATCCGGTCGGGGCTGGGACCGGCGCCGGAGCCGGGCAGGCGGCGGGACTCCCACCAGCCGGCCGGGGTGATCATCCGCACCGACTCCACGAAGTCGTCGATGTGGGTGTGGTTGGTGGCGTAGTGGCCGCCGGAGCGGGTGGCGATCCAACCGCCGAGGGTCGAGAACCGGAAGGACTGCGGGAAGTGTCGCAGCGTGTGGCCACTGGGCCGCAGTTGCTCCTCAAGGTGGGGACCGAACACTCCGGCCTGGATGCGGGCGGCCCGGGACACGTCGTCGATCTCGAGCACGCGGTCGAGCCGGTCCAGCGATATCACCACCGTCGGGCCCAGGTCGTCGTGGGGGGTGACACCCCACACCACCGACGATCCGCCGCCGTAGGGGACGGTCACATAGCCGTTGGCGTCGCACCAGTCGAGGGTGGCTTCCACCTCGGTCTCGTCCCGGGGGTGGGCCACCACGTCGGGTGGGTTGGCGAAATCGAGGTTGAAGGCCCTCACCCGCTCGGTGAAGTGGGCGCCGTAGGCGTAGCGGGCCCGGTCGTAGGTCGTCGTGGAGCACCAGGCCGCCACCGAGTCGGGCACACCGATGCGAGGTGCCCGCAACTCCGCATCGCCCAGCGAGGGCACCGGCTTGGCAGTGATCTCGGTGCCGTACCGCTTCGACAGCTTGGCCGCCAGCGCGGCCCGATCCGCGTCGGAGGGCTCCTCGGACTCGAGGCACCACGCCCAAAAGGATTTTCGGTCAGCCAATGGCGCTCCTCCGGCATTGAGGCGGACCCCGTCACGGTAGGCGTGACGGGTCGACGCCGCCAGCGCGAGAGCACCGGCCCGGTCCCAGTGCAAGCGGCTTGATCCCTCGTGTGGTCGGGGTGGATCTCAGTCCTGAGCGACACGATGAGAGGTGGATCGTGAACGCTTGACTGAGATTCGGGCCGAAGCGGCCTACCGAGAAGTCAATGTCGAAAGCGCGGGGCGTTGCAGGAGACGAGGATTGGTAGTCTAGGAATCTGAGAATTAGTAGCGTTGAATGCTGAGAAAAGGTAGTGTTAAAAGATGAGAAATGGTAGTGTATAGGTTGTGGAGCAGGTATATCAGCGTCGCGTAGTGGATGACCATCTTGATCGTCTACTCGAAGGGTTGCCGGCGGTGTGCCTCGAAGGGCCGCGCGCTGTGGGAAAGACTTCGACGGCCCTGCGAAGGGCCCGCACGGTCTATGACTTGGACGATTCCGAGACCATGGCGCTCGTAGAGGCCGACCCCAGCCAACTCGTGCGGGGCGACAAGCCTGTGTTCATCGATGAATGGCAACGGTATCCGCCGTCGTGGGATCTTGTGAGACGCGCTGTCGACAGAGGTTCTGGGCCTGGGAGTTTCATTCTGGCCGGGTCGACATCGCCACAGACCGCTCCGACTCACTCCGGTGCTGGACGGATGGTCACTCTGCGAATGAGGCCGATGAGCCTTCACGAACGCGGAGTCGCATCACCCTCTGTAAGCCTCGCAGAGTTGCTCGCTGGCGGGCGCCCAGACATCAGTGGTGAGACCGACACCACACTTGATCGCTATGCCCTTGAGATCGAAGCATCAGGTTTCCCGGGCATACGTTCGGTGGACTCAGCGGTGCGCCCAAATTTGCTGGACGGTTACTTGGATCGAGCTACCGATCACGATCTGTTGTTGATGGGGCATAAGGTGAGGCGCCCCGGACTCGTGCGGCGCTGGTTGACCGCCTATGCCGCGGCCACTTCCACCACAGCTAGCTACGAGACGATCAGGGACGCGGCCACTGGTGGCGAATCAGCCAAACCGGCCAAGTCCACCACCACGGTCTACCGAGACTTGCTCGAAGCGATGTGGCTGGTCGACCCGCTGCCGGCGTGGTGGCCGTTGGGAAACCCGATGAGTCGGCTGAAACGTGGCCCGAAGCACCATCTTGCCGACCCGGCCCTAGCAGCCCGCCTGATTGGTGCGACCGCCTCGGGCCTGGTGAGCGGCAGCCCGGCCGCGCCGCGAGGGTTCGGTGCGGGACCACTGCTCGGCGCACTTCGAATCGCTCGTGACCCTCGACGCGCGGGTCTACGCCCAAGCCGCCGGAGCTTCGGTCGGACACCTGCAAACGTGGAACGACAACCGCGAGATCGACCTGATCGTCGAGAAGGACCGGCGTCTGCTTGCTATCGAGGTCAAACTGACCGCTACTCCGAAGCGAGATGACACCGTTCATCTGAGATGGCTTGCCGATCGCCTCGGACCAGACCTCGTGGACGCAATGATCGTTACTACGGGACGCTATGCCTACCGTGACCGTGACGGGATCGCAGTAGTCCCCGCCGCGCTACTCGGCCCCTAACCCGCGCCGGAGGCGGGCTGACATTGAGGAATCCGGCATCGTCTGGGAAGGCCGCGTCTACCAAGAGCGACACGATCATCGGTGAATCGTGAAGGCTCGGCTGAGGTTCGGGCCGAATCGGTATACGGAGAAGTCAATGTCGAAGGCCACGGCCTCGCTGATACCGCAACGCTCCATGACGGCCCAACTGGTGCGATCGATCATCGAGAAGTCCTGGTCGGCGAAGATCTCGCCGATGCGCAAAGCGCTTACGATGTCATTGGGTGTTGCGGTCAGAACCTCCGCAACATTGTCTTCGAGGATTGTGGCGATGATCTCGTCGGCGGCGCTGCGGTGTCGCCGACTGCGGGCCAGCACCCACGTCTCCACGAGCACATGATCGGTGGTAGTAAGCCGTCCTTGGTGCTCGCTGAGTAGACGCACAGCACGCTCATGAGAACGGTCATCGGCCGCGGCGAGCGCGTACCAAGCGCTGGTGTCGACGAAGACTCGGCTCACTCGGGGCCGGTCGGGGTTGACAACTTGCGATCCAGGGCCTCGCTGAAAGCCTGTTGGAGCATCTCGTGTTTATTGGTTGCGATATCGCTGGGTTCAGCGCCAGTGCCAAGAAAGCCGATCAGTGGCGTGATGTCACCTGCGCGGGCGGCAGCGGCAGCGTCATCGTTCCGTATCAGTTCGCGAATGTAGGCGGAAACGCTGAGACCTCGCTCGTAAGCCCGACGCTTGGCTACGCCTCTCAACGCTGGATCAAGCAGTACATTGGTCGGTTTGGTCATGTAGCCACAGTAGTAGACATGCGCAATATGCGCAACACTTAATACGCATCACTTACCACGGCCATCCCCTGAGCGTGTCGATCCCCGTCAAGATCGGTGGCGGCGAACCGTTAGTGATGCTATGATGCGCGTATGCGCACTACAGTGTCCATAGACGAAGAGATCCACGAAGCGGCGCGGCGAATCGCGTTCGAGTCGCGCCGAACACTCAGCGAGGTGTTCAACGAGTTGCTCGCCGAAGGTCTCGAAACCGTCACCCGAAAGGCGCAACGACCGCCACTAGGCCAACTCCGGGGCACCATCAAGATCGCCGATGACTTTGACGACACACCACCGGAGATCCTTGACGCTCTCACCGAGCCGCTCTGATGGCATCACTGCTGCTCGACACCCATGTCCTGCTCTGGGCCAACGAGTCGCCCGAGCGTCTCTCCTCCGATGCCGTCACCGCACTGGAGAACCCCGCCAACGACTTGCTCGTGTCGCCGGTATCGGTTGCGGAGATCGAGATCAAGCGTCAACTGGGCAAGCTGTCGATGGATCACAGTTGCGCAGAACTTGTAGAGCACCTCGCTGCCGGATGGCTCGACCTCACGGCAGCTCATGCGGCGGGTCTTCGAGTTCTGCCGACCCTGCACCGTGATCCGTTCGATCGGCTGCTCGTAGCCCAGGCGATAGCCGAGAATCTCACCCTTGTGACCGCCGACCGGAAGGTGATCGCCTACCCCGTCGTGACGCTCCGCGCTTGACCGACAAGCAAAAGCACACAAAGACCTACCCGAGAAGTCAATGTCGAAAGCGCGGGGCGTTGCAACTCTGAGCGCTTGGCACTACGTGACGAGAGCATCTACTGCGGGTTTGATCTCGGTCCACAGGATCGGGTTCGCGAAACGGTCGAGCGTTGAGATACCCACGGTTTGCTGCGTGCCCAGCTTCTCGTCGAGTGTGCGGGCGGATATTACCCAAAACCTCCATTCATTCGGGTCAGCAACATTCTCGTTGGTGGCTGGCACCGGTTCGTGGAGACAGAACACGTACACGTGCGCCGGCCTCGTTCCGTGGTCGTTGGTCTCCCATAAGTCGGTGGCTGCGTGCCAGACCGTTTTCGGAGGAGCGATCCCGAAACTCGGACGTTTGGACGCCTCATGGAGGTTCCAGCTTTGACTGAGCCCAGACGCTTTGACTTCGATCCCGGTGCCTCGATAGTCGAGGTCCCACGCATTCCACTCCACGCGGCACTCGCCGTCTTCGATCGCGCCCAACGCCTTCCCTACGAGCCATTCTGCGAAGATCCCACGGTTCCGATTGTCGACTAGATTTCCAGCCGCCCATCTGTGGTAGCTACCGATATCTAGTTCAGCGACTTTCACCCACACGACGGTAGCGGTCACTGCCTCACGCACCGCGCTCACGAGTCCTTAGGTGTAGCGCGCAACACTTGATAGGTATCTAGCTGAGCCCACGGCCACCGTTTCGCTGGGGCGACGCGGGAGATGAGGATTGGTAGTCTAGGAACCTGAGAAATGGTAGTGTATAGGCTGTGGAGCAGGGGATATCGGCGTCGAATCGCCCTGTTTTGTGGCGTGCGATATCGATGGGTTCCGCGCCGGTACCAAACGTGCCGATCAGAGCGTGATGTCGGCTGCGAACAGGGTTTCGCAGCCGGTGCCGGTGAGGATTTTATCGACGCGGGCGCGGTGGGTTGCGGTGAGCGCGTTGTAGTCGGCGCGGATCCAGTTGAGACACTTTCCTTGGTACTTGAATGGGGCTTGGCGATACTGGTGACCGGCGATCTCGCACACGACCTCGTCGGCTCCGCTGCTGAGCGCGGCGGCATTGGCGAGCATGAACGGGGCATAGGTACGTCCGGCCTCGTGCAGCAGATCAACGCACGGACCCAGATCGTCGCCCTCAAGCCAGCCTCCGTTCTCGCTGTCGGGGACCGACAGCCATGACAGGTCGTCGACCCGGTCCACCCAGTTGATGACCTTGGGCGCTTGATCCACCGCAACGGCCGTGGGTGTCGGATCCAACCTCACCAGTTGACTGAGTTGGCCGAAGAGCGCGAAGTCACCGCGACCAGGTCGATCTCCCAGCACAAAGTCACGCTCGTCAAAGACACGTCGGAGAATGTCAAGCACGCGCCGATACGAGCCCTCGATCACCGGCCGGTTGTTGTCGGTTGAGCCGACTAGGGCCCGTCGGCCGATCTGGCGAGTGGTGATGAATTCGTAGAAACCTTCCGCCTCCGCCGAGTCCATCTGCAGATCCTGTGACAGCGGCAGCAGCTTCCCGGCCTTGGCGATGTCGGGCTCGTAGGCCCAGCGGTAGTGGTACATGGCCTTGGTGAGCCACTCGTCGGCGAAGTCCTCGATGAGGCCATCGATGAACGCAAGCGCCGGATCGCCGGGCACGACACTGCGTCCCTCGTACTGGCGTTCCAGGCGCATGATCTGAGGCGACGAGTCGACCATGGCCTCGCCCCGGCCCTCATCGCAGTGGCCATCAGCGTCAGGGAACACGATTACCGGGATGATCCGCACCGGCGTGTCGGGAAGGTCGTCCCACTTGGAGTCGCGCAACACCCAGCGGAATGGGACACGGCGGTAGCGCAGCACCGCGCGCATCTTGAGGGAGTAGGGCGACCCGTATTGGCCGGCGAGCACTAACCGATGAGCAGTCATGACAGAAGGACTAGGGCAATTGGAGCCAGCAGGCGTCGTGAATGGCGGCTGCCATCGGTACTGGGCCCTTGGCCGTCATCTCGGGGTTGAACACCTCCGCAGCCACGAACGGAGAAGAGCCGATGTCGTCGAGCGCCGACCAGATCGAGGCATAGTCGACCGATCCGGAACCGGGGAGTCGGCGGTCTGTCATTGCTTCGGCCTCCAGATCGTCGCCTCGTGCTGGCCCCGGATCACACATCTGCACGTACGCCACCCGGTCGCCGGGAACCGAGCGGAGCGCGTCGAGGTCGGGGCCGCCCGGCTGACGAACCCAATGCCAAGTGTCGAGCAGAATCGTGGCGTTGTCGGCACCGCTGGCGACCACCAGATCGTTGGCGGCAGAAAAACTCGGCACCCCGGTCCACGGCAGAAACTCCAAGGCAATGACCATGTCAGCGCTGCCCGCCACCTCCGCCAGCATCGCCAAACCCTCGGCTGCCGCGCCCTGATCGTCGATGGGCCCCAAACAGGCAGCCCCGACAATGTGGGCGCCGAACTGCGAACCCGTCTCGACCAATCCGGCGACCTCCGCACGCGCCGCGTCGGTCGGCCCGGTGGTCCAACTGATGGCGGCCTCGACGGCGTTCACCGACAGTCCCGACTCGAGTACCACGTTGGTTGCTTGCGGCCCTGCGAACATGAGATGGAAAGCCCACAGACTCACCGCATCGAACCCTGCTTCGGCGGTGGCGTTTATGTATCCCCTGAACGAGTCGGCATCGACCCGCATCGGATCGGGCAGCAGCGTGGACGGACAATTACCGAGTGAGTCGATCTTCATCAAAGGAGTTTCGTCAATTCAGCGGCCCTTATCCAATCGGCAACCACACGGTAAGGCCGGCCAATGTGCCCCAAGGCCCGCAATCAGACAGAATCAAGACGTGACCGAAAAGCTGATCCTGGAAATCGATGGCCCGGTGGCGACCATCACCAACAACAACACCGCCAAGCACAACGCGTTCGACGATGACATGGACGCCCACCTGTTCGCGATATTCGACGAACTCATCGCCACCCCCTCAGTGCGAGCGGTGATCTGGCGTGGAGAGGGCAAGAACTGGTCCTCGGGCCGCGATGTCGCCGCCATCGGCACCAACGTCACGGAGATGACCCACCACGAGTTGATGACCCGGGGACACAAGGGGATTCAGAAGATCTGGGAACTGGAAGCACCGATAATCGTCGCAATCGGTGGTTGGGCCATCGGCGGCTCCTTCCAACGGGCTTTGATGTGTGACATTCGCATCGCCGCGGAAGGGGCGCGTTTCATGTTGCCCGAAGCGAAGTACGGCGTGATCCCCGACACCGGAGGGATGGGAGTGCTCTATGAAATGTGCGGGCACGGTCTGGTGAGCGACATGGTCCTGACAGGGCGGGTCCTCGACGCCCGAGAAGCGCTCGCCCACGGCATCGTGAGCCGCGTCGTGGAGCCCGAGGAGCTCGACAGCACCGCCAAGGAGATGGCCGACAAGATCGCCGCGTCACCCGCGGTGACAGTGAAACTCGCCCGCCGGGTGATCAGCCACCTGTCACGGCCTCCGGTCCGCGCCTCGATGGAAGACGAACTGATCTACCAGACCTTCCTCAACAAATCCGAGGATTTCGCCGAGTTCAAAGCTGCCCATGCCGAGGGCCGCGAGCCGAATTACCGAGGATCGTGATGAGCAACGACGAGGAACCACAAGGCTTACCTGCGCCGCCACCACTGGGGGCGTCAGCGCTGCCGGCGGGCACCTTCGACGGTACCGCGGTGCTCATTACCGGCGCTGGGACGGGTCTGGGCAAGGGGATCGCCCAGGAATTCGCCCGTCTCGGGGCGAGCATCGTGATCGCCAGTCGTAAACAGGAGAACCTCGACGCGGGCCGCGCCGCGATCGAAGAACTCGGCGCGCCGGTCGAAACGGTCATCTGCGACATCCGTGACCCTGAGTCGATCACCGCCATGCTCGACGCGGCCGAAGCAGCCTTCGGAATCCCTCAAGTGTGCGTCAACAATGCGGCCGCCAACTTTCCGGTGCCGGCCGAGGACATGTCGCCCAACGCCTGGCGCACCGTGGTCGACATAACTCTCAACGGGACCTTCTTCGTTGCTCGAGAGTTCGCTCGCCGACACCTCGCGGCGAACACCCCGGCGAGCATCATCAACATCGGGGCGAGCTACGCCTGGACCGGTGGCCCCGGTTTCGCCCATTCTGCAGCCGCCAAAGCGGGCGTGAAGAACATGGTCGAGAGCCTCGCCGTGGAATGGGGCCCCTACGGCATCCAGGTCAACGGTCTGGTGCCCGGTTTGATCCCACATGAGGACATGACCGCCGACATCACCGCCAACCTGCAACGAGCCGATCCCGAAAAGGACCTGCTCCAACCTGCCATGCGGGTAGGCACCCGCCGAGAGTTCGGCTGGGCGGCAACCTTTCTGGCCAGCCCCTACGCTCGCTTCATCTCCGGTCACACGCTCGTTGTCGACGGCGCCAACTGGCAACGCCGCTTCATGACGAACCCGACCGTGGTCCCGATCCGCCAACAGATGAACCGGGGCCCCTTCAATCCCAATCCCTGAAAAGCCGTTGCCCGACCGCCGAACTACGACCTCCGAACCGTGACCGCCGAAACCGTGACCGCCGAGCTACGACCCGCCGAGCTACGACTGCCGAGCTACGACTGCCGAACCGTACCGCGGAACCGTGCCGCGGAACGGCGCCCTCCGGAACTTCGCTCGGTCGGTGAGCGCGGCGTGGTGAGCAGGGCGTAACGTACAGCGCATGGAGGCCATCCACGTCGTGCTTCTCCTCGGTGGTGGTTTCGTGGCAGGAATCATCAACACGATGGCTGGTGGGGGTTCGCTGCTGACGGTTCCCCTGCTGGTGTTCGCCGATGTGCCCGGAAACGCTGCCAACGGCTCCAACCGGGTTGGAGTGCTTGCGGGCTCACTGAGCGCGATGAGCACTTTCCGCCGTTTGGGGGTGGCGGGGTGGGCTGGTATCGGCCGTATTCTTGTGCCGGCGGTGGCCGGCTCACTGGTCGGTTCGATCCTCATATCACGACTCACCGACAACGACTTTGAGCGTGTGTTCGGTTTGGTGATGATCCCGATCCTGGTTTTGTCGTTGCGCAGCCCCGACCCCGAAAAGCTACAAGAACGTCCTCAATGGTCCCCATGGGGCAGCGCGGTCGTGTTCTTCGCGGTCGGGATTTACGGGGGCGCAATCCAGGCAGGTGTCGGACTGATATTGATCGTTGCCCTGACCAGAGCAGGTGTCGACATCGTGACCTCAAACCACATCAAGGTGATCGTCACGTTCGTCTATACCTTGTTTGCGTTGCCAGTGTTCATAGCAAATGGCGACGTCTACTGGCTGCCGGCGATCGTGCTCGCTGCAGGCGTCGGCGTGGGGTCCTTCGTGGGCGCCCACATCACCGTTTCAGGCGGCGAGAAGGTCGTGCGCCCGGTCCTAGTAGTAGCGGTTGTGGTAATGGCCGGCCGCCTCCTGGGCCTGTACTAGTTGTCGATCCCGGCAACATCGTGAGTCTGGGGGACTTCGATCGTTACCTGTTTGAGATTCCTAGTGGAGGGCGGCTGTATGCTGAGACCTATGGACAGACCGATGTTGAGGCTGAACTTTATTCGGTGGTACCAGACGGGCGAACAGTTTCGATGGCGGATAGCTATGACGACGGAGGGGACGCGAACACACGGTTCGACTTGTTCTTGGACCCTGGCTGGTACTCCATCGAAGTTAGGGGATACAACAATAGTGTCACCGGCAGTTGTGAGATCAATGTCACGTTCTGATCGGTCGTCCTAATATCCGTCAGACCGCTTCACTTGGACCGGAACTCATCACCAACGAGAGGTAATCATGGAAGATTCTACGGCGGGCACTCCCGCGCAGGTTGGCGACGGCAGTGATCGCGCTTCTACAACCTCCTCAAGCATGATCGCGGACAGTAACGCATGGGGCGTAGCTGCTTTCGTGCTTGGGCTGGTGGGATCGGTTCTTGGTTTGCTGGTGGTTACCTTCGCTATCTCTTTTGTCCTCGGGGTGCTTGCAGTGGTGTTCGGTTTGATAGGTCTCCGCAAACCGGCTCGGCGCACGATGACCGCCTGGGGCAGCGGTCTTGGCGTGGCGTCGATCGCGGTGAGCTTCGTCGGAGCTTTCTTGATGCTCCAACTGCTGGATGCCGTCAGAGATCGCGTAGACAATTTCGACAGAGAGCTGGAGTCTGTGGTGGACGACGCGGTGGACGAAGTAGGAGACGCGGTGGACGAAGTAGGAGAGGAGTTCGAGTTGATTCTTGATGAGCAGATGGATCGCCTCCTTGCGGAGCTCGAAGTCCGCGACAATCTGGTTGATCGAGTCGTTGCGGAACTCGACGCTCGCGAAGCGAAAGAATAAATGACGCCCATGGTTCGCGCGACCTGCCGGGGTGGTTGCGCAGGAACTGGGGCTGCCCGTCTTCTATGTGGGTACAACTGGGTCGGCGTACCTCCCCGGCCACACCGTGTGCTCGGCCGAACCGTACGTTCAAAACCTTGAGCCTCTAGCGAACCTCCGTCAGTGTCAGGAACTGCATGGGCACTATGGTCCCCCACAGTCCCGACGGGTGATCGTAAACGGTTTGGGGTGCCTGGTGAGTTGAACCGACTGGTGGCAGTAACTGGGGCAGTAACCAGGTTGTGCCCAAGTGCTCTGACCTGCCAGTTTGTAGCAATACACTGAGCTTCGCAGTACTAGCTGCCGCTAGTTGTCATAAAACGAGGCCAGCGCCCAACGATCAGATTTGGGTTGGGACCACAGGAGAACCGTCGCGGGCTATCGGAAACTGGCGTTCGGGGGCATCGCACCGAACTCGCCCGGTGGGCGGACCCGAAGCGGGATCACCGGTGAGCACCTCAGCGCCTTGCGGTGCGTATTGCAGGATGTAGGACTTGCGGACCTCGTCGGTGGTGTTGGGACCGGTCAAATGCGGGGTGAGCGAAGAGAACACCACAGCTCCTCCAGCGGGTACCGGAGCGGGTTCGGCGGCTTCAAACTGCTCGAAGCACTCGAAACCGAGCGGATCGACGTAGCTGTGGGCCAGCGTGCCCGAGCGATGAACCCCGGGGGCAACCCACGGGCAACCGTTGTCGATCGTGGCGTCGCTGAGTGCCATCCAGATTGTGAGGTACTGCTGGGGTTCGACAAAGGTGTAGCCGTTGTCCTGATGCCACGGGAACCGTCGGGGTTTTTCGGGCTTCTTGTAAACGGCCTGGTCCCAGTACAGATTCACGTCCGGACCGATGAGGTCGACGCAGATTGAGGCGATGCGGGGGTCGGCGGCGACCTGGCGCAGGAGGTTTGAGCGGGTCACCAGATGAGGAGAAAAGGTGATCGCGCCAGCCTCGCCGATCATCAAGCGCTCGTCCTCAAAGGCGCGTAGCGCTGCTTCGGTCTCGGCTTCGATGGCGTCGATCTCCGCGACCACCGCCGCAGTAGTGTCGGGATCGAGTAGATCCTCAATCACGAAGAACCCCTGATTGTTGAACGCATCGGTTTGATCCGGGTTGAGCGCCCTCGGCGAGGCAGTAACCGAGCGCCACCTGAAGTCCCGATTCCAGCGATGGAGACTGAAGGTATTGCTGCTCATGAAAACAGCAGGGTGACGTGGCTGTGCGGTGGCAGGGTCAGCGCGCCGTCAAGTTCGATATGGTCCTCGACTGGCATCACCCGAGCAAGTACGCGCCGCGGTGGATCGCTGCGTAGCCGACCACGGACGCATCGACGTGTTGTTCAACAACGCAGCCACCTCAACTGGAGGGTACGTTGCCGACCTCGACCTTGATGGCTGGGACGACAGCATCAAAGTAATGCTCAGCGCGCCGTTGTACGGAATGCAGGCCGCACTGCCATACATGGTGGAGCAGGGGAGTGGATCAATAATCAGCACCTCGTCGGTTTACGGACTGGTAGCCGGCGCGGGGAACTCGCCGTACTGCGCGGCCAAAGCGGGACTTATCAACCTCACCCGAGCCACAGCAATTGAGTACGGCCGATTGGGTATCCGCTGCAACGCCATCTGTCCCGGAGTGGTCGAAACCCCGATGTTCGAATCGGTCCTCGGGATCGGCCTCACCACCCGAGATGAAATCGCAGCCAAGCACGCCATCGGTCGCACGATTCAACCGTCGGAGATCGCTGATCTCGTCTTGTTCCTCGGCTCTGATGAGTCGACTGCCATCACCGGCCAAGCCATCACCATCGACGGTGGTCTGCTGTGCGAGGTGAACCTGACCGGAGTGCCGCCGCTGGGCTGAACGTTGCTGAACGTTGCTGAATGTTGCTGAAGGCGATGGACCGACGAGTTCAGCTGGAGCAACTGAGCATGGAACAGCCGGGGCGGGTACGGGCCCAGTCGGGCCGTTTTGCGGCGAAGCGTTCGTGCTCGGGTTGTTCGTCGTAGGGCTTGCGCAGCACGTCGAGCAATTCGTTGGTCAGCGCGAAGTCACCCTGGTCAGCGTCGTCAATAGCAAGTTGAGCCAGATAGTTGCGCAGCACGTATTTGGGGTTCACCGAATTCATTGCCAGGCGACGCACAGCATCGGGTTGGCCGCTAGCCGCGATCCGTTCGCGGTAGCGGCGCAGCCAGGCGATCGTGGCCCCACGATGGTCGCCGCTGAGCTGATTGGGCAGGTAATAGGCCCCCAGCAACGGAGCAAGCAACTCGTCGTCATCAATCAGCGAAGAAGCTGTGTCGATATCGGCGAGTCCCCTGAAGAACAAGGTCATGTCCGTCTCGGCTCGCGGCAGAAGATCAAGCAGACCCTCGATCAACGACTGGTCGAGTTCGGGGTCGAAACCGACGAGGCCGAGCTTCTCAGCCATCATCTGTGGCCACGTCTCGTTGAAACGGCTCACGTAGGAATTGAGCGCATGCTCGAGAGGTTCGACTTCTTCGACCAGCGGATAAATGGCATTCGCCAAACGTTCGAGGTTCCAGCTCGCGATATGAGGCTGTGCACCGAAGCGGTAGCGCTTCATTGAGGCATCAGTGGTGTTGGGTGTCCAACCTGGGTCGTAATCCTCAAGCCAGCCATAAGGCCCATAGTCGATGGTGAGTCCGTGAATCGACATGTTGTCGGTGTTCATCACTCCATGTACGTAACCGACCCGCTGCCAATGCACGATCATGTCCACGGTGCGTCGTGCGACCTCGGCGAACCAATCGACATAAACGTCCTTCGATAAAGGACCACTCGTTGATTCAACACCGTGTGATTCAAGCAACTCACCGAAGTAGGTGGTGATCGTGTAATCGGCGAGGCGGCGAAGATTCTCGATATCACCTCTGGCCGCAAAGATCTCAAAGTTCCCGAAACGGATGAACGACGGCGCAACCCGGCAAACCACAGCCCCCTGTTCAAGAGCCGGTCGGCCGTCATAGAACATGTCGCGCATCACTTTGTCGCCGGTGAGAGCCACGCTCAAGGCTCGGGTGGTGGGCACACCAAGATGGTGCATCGCTTCGCTGCACAGGAACTCTCGTATCGACGAGCGCAGCACCGCCAAACCATCTGCAGTGCGAGAGTAGGGCGTGGGCCCCGCTCCTTTGAGTTGCAGCGTTTGACGTCCATCGGCCGCAGTGAGCACTTCGCCCAAAGTGATTGCCCGGCCGTCACCGAGTTGACCGGCCCAATTCCCAAACTGGTGACCGCCGTAACACATAGCGTGCGGGTCGCTGCCCGCAATGACGGCATTCCCGGTCATCGCCCGCACAAACGCCTCGTCGTCGTCGATGTTGTGGTCAAGCCCCAGCATCTCGAGCATCTCCGCGGCGACAGCGATCAGCGTTGGCGCCTCTGTGGGAGTCGGCATGACCCGTGAGTAACAGGCGCCATGGACTTGGCGAACACCGTTGAGCGTGTTCGCATCCGGGGGAAGTTCTCGGGTGAACGAGTTGTCCCACCTCAGTTCGGCAAACTCCATGACCGTCATTGGTGTTCAGCCTAGGTCAGCCATCTTCACCAAACCGCCCGATTGCACCGGCCCGTCGATTAATGAAGGCCGGTCGATTAATGAAGTTGCGTAGATATCAAAAGATAGGCTGGGCGTATGGAAACCGAGGTTCGTTCGGAACTTGCGGTTGATGGCATGACCTGTTCGGCCTGCGCGTCTTCGATTGAACAAGGTCTGACCCGTCTCGAAGGGGTCGCGTCGGCTCAAGTGAACTTCACGACCAGCAAGGCCACCGTCTTTCACAGTGACACCGTGACGGTCGATGACTTTCGGAGCACGATCGAGTCACTTGGATATGGCGCTCCGATTCACATGGACCGAGACGCATCCGAAGCAGCACGCCAAGCCGATCTATGGCTGAGATTTCGTCTCGCCGCGGTGCTCACAGTTCTCGTCTCAGCGGTTTCTATGATTCGACCTCTTCGCTTCGACGGATGGGAATGGTTTGCCCTGATATTGGCCACTCCAATCGTTTTCTGGTCGGGTTGGAGATTCCACCGGGTCGCGGTTGCCAACTTGCGGCATCGTTTGGTCACCATGGACACCCTGGTTTCGGTCGGCACGCTGGCCGCGTGGACGTGGTCGACAGTGGTGCTGCTCGGCGGTCTCGAAGCCGACGTCTACTTCGAGACGAGCGCAGTGATCATCACCTTGATCCTGCTCGGAAAATGGCTGGAGATTCGAGCCACTCGTCGCTCTGGAGAGGCGATCCGTTCGCTCGCTGATCTCGGTGCCCGCACCGCGTTGCTTGAAGATGGCACAGAGATCGCCATAAACGACTTGGCGGTCGGAATGAGATTCCGGGTGCGACCGGGAGAAAAAATCGCCACCGACGGAATCGTGGTGGAAGGGCATTCCGCGGTGGACGTATCGATGGTCACCGGGGAACCGGTACCCGTCGAAGTACAAGCAGGCGATGAGGTCATCGGTGCAACGGTCAACGCCAACGGTTCGGTGGTGGTAGAGGCAACGCGGGTGGGCGCCGACACAGCCTTGGCCCAGATAATTCGCCTGGTTGACGAAGCGCAGGGGAGTCGCGCGCCCATTCAGCGACTCGCTGATCGCATTGCCGGCGTCTTCGTACCCATCGCCATCGCCATAGCCGGCGTCACCTTGGCGAGTTGGCTGATCATCGGCGACTCCGGCTCTGACGCGTTCACGGCTTCGGTTGCCGTGCTGATCATCGCCTGCCCCTGTGCCTTGGGGCTTGCAACACCGCTCGCCATCATGGTCGGTACCGGACGAGGCGCACAGTTGGGGATCATCATCAAGGGCGCCGAAGTTCTTGAAGACAGCAGACGCCTCGACACGGTCGTGCTGGACAAGACCGGCACAGTTACTGAGGGGCGGATGGACCTCGTCGAAGTGATCTCACCGGGCGGCGACGGCGACGAGTTGCTTAGTCTTGCAGCGGTGCTGGAAGCACGATCCGAACATCCCATCGCCCAAGCCATAGCCAACTCAGTCGAATCTCCGCGGTCGGTGACCGATTTCGAAAATCGTCCTGGGTTCGGTGTAGTCGGGTCGGTCGATTTGATTCGAACGCAGGTCGGTCGTCGAGAACTCTTCTCGGAAATCCCCGCTGAAATCGAGAGGCTCGCAGGCGAGGCCGAAGCGAAGGGACACACGGTGGTCTTTGTGGGACGCGGACCCGTAGCGCAAGCCGCTCTGGTGGTCGCAGATCAGGTCAAGCCGTCATCGGCTGAAGCTGTTGCCGCGCTACGCCGACAAGACCTTGATGTCGTATTGCTGACAGGCGACAACGAACGGACCGCGCAGAGCGTTGCCGCTGCCGTGGGAATAACGCGAGTGAGCGCGGCCATGTTCCCCGACGCCAAAGCCGCGGAAATCGCTCGTCTGCAAGGCGAAGGGCGCCGAGTCGCCATGGTCGGCGACGGCATCAACGACGCTCCGGCTCTGGCCCAAGCCGATGTGGGCATCGCGGTGGGGACCGGAACCGACATTGCCATGGAAGCATCTGATCTGACAGTGATACGGGGTGATCTCCTCGCTGTCGCCGATGCCGTTGCTTTGGCTCGGCGAACCTTCGGCACGATCAAGGGCAACCTGTTTTGGGCTTTTGCCTACAATCTGGGGGCAATACCGTTGGCGGCGTCTGGTGTGCTGAACCCCATGATCGCAGCCGGAACCATGGGCCTTTCGTCGCTCTTTGTGGTCACTAACAGCCTGCGCCTTCGCCGCTTCAAGACAAGCCCCTGATCGCTGGGTTGCCCCGTATTAGCGCATCGTCGGTCAGCGGGTTTCGCCTTGTAGCAGTGTGCGGCCTAGGGTCGGCCGCTCAACACGGTTCCGCCAACGAGCCAAACCCAAGTTCCCGATGTTCGCCGGTGAAGTTCCCGAGTTCGACATCCAGGTGCTGCCGCAGGGTCGCATGAGATCGGACTAGAGAACCCGCACCAAGCCGATATCGGCGTTCGCCGGGTCCCTCAAGCTGACTTTTAGGTCCCGAACGGCGCGCAATCCCGTATTGTGCTCGCATGCCAATCAGCTATCGCGCAGTTCGCGTCCTGCCCCAAAGGGCAAAGGCGCACGTATGGATCGTCACCTCAGAAGCGGTTGCCGCGGGCCTTGACCAGATCGACGGCAGCGACCTCGGCAATGCTGACTTCAGCGGCAAGGTCGGGCAGACCTACACCTGGCCCGTCAGTGGTCGGGTAGCCGCGCTGGTGGGGATCGGCCCCCGTGCCGATGTGGATGCCAACCGCCTTCGCCGTGCCGGAGCGGCAATCGGACGGAGGTTGGGCAACCACACTTGGATTGGTGCGGCTCTGCCAGAAGTTGATCTCGACGGTGCAATCTGCCGCCAGGCCCTGGTCGAAGGGATCGCGCTTGGAAGCTACAAGTTCCTGACGTACAAGTCCAAAGGTGAACCGGCGAAGTTGACACGAGTCGATGTAGCGGGCGGAGTTGGTGCGACAAACCAGGGAGCGCTCGATCTGGGCAAGGCTGTGGCCACCGCACAGATGCTGGCCCGAGACCTGGTCAATGAGCCGGGAGGAACCCTCACGGCACCGGAGTTCGCGGATCGTGCCGCCACGGTGGGGCGTGACTGCGGCCTGTCGGTCAAAGTATGGGACACCGACGCAATCGCCGAGGGCGGTCTCGGAGGACTCCTCGGTGTCAACCGCGGCTCAACACTTCCGCCGCGCTTGTTGGAACTGACCTACGACCCGCCAGGACCCAAACAAGGCACGTTGGCGCTGGTCGGCAAAGGGATCGTATTTGATGCGGGCGGTCTGTCGATCAAGACCGGTCAGGGCATGATGACTATGAAATGCGACATGGGTGGTGGCGCCGCGGTGATCGGTGCCATGTCGGCTATGCCGCTAGTGGCGCCTGCCGCTCAGATCCGAGCTTTCGTTCCAATGACCGACAACATGCTCGGAGGGGATGCCACGCGTCCTGGCGACGTGCTGAAAATCCGCAACGGCAAGACCATCGAGGTGCTCAACACAGACGCCGAGGGTCGCCTGGTCCTGGCCGACGCTCTTTCGCTGGCAAGCGAAGCGAAACCTGATGCAATCGTTGACTTGGCGACGCTCACCGGTGCCTGCATGGTGGCGCTCGGTCCCAAGATTGCAGGACTCATGGGCAACGACGAGGAGTGGATAGCTGCGGTCAAGCAAGCTTCTGACGTTTCGGGTGAACGGGTCTGGCATCTTCCGTTGCCGGCTGACTATTCCAAACAATTCGAGTCGTCAGTCGCAGACATGAAAAACATCGGCACACCCCACGGTGGCGCGCTCACCGCCGGATTGATCTTGCAAGAGTTCGTGGCAGACGGGATCCCCTGGGTTCATCTCGACATTGCTGGTCCGGCTTGGAGCGACTCAGACGATGCCGAAATCACCAAGGGGGGCACAGGATTTGGTGTGCGGCTCCTGATCGAGTTGGCAAAGAACTTCGTGCCCTCCACCGGTTGATTTCAAAATCAGTTGGAACTGTTGGCTAGCCCGTCGAGCGGGCCGTGATGCTGGTCCCAAGCCCAGCGAACCGCGTCAGCGGCTATCGAAGGATGGAATCGCCAACGCCCGAGTTGCAATTCGGCATCGTCAACAGCATCGCCACACTCGACCAAGCCGAGAGCCAAGCGGCGCGCTCGGCGACGAATGGCCTCGTTATTCAAACGGAGCTCGCCTTCAAGAAACATGGCGTGCTCGTGCTGACGGCGCGGCGACAGACGGCTCACCTGCTTGCGGTTGAGCGGGGCAAGCCTTCGTCGTACTTCAATCTCTGTAGGCGAGAGCGAGCGAACTACGCTGAACCGACACGCTCTCTCAAAGCTCCTGGTCAAGGGGCCGGCTCGCCCTACCCTTCGCCCCAATCCGAGTGCTGAGGCCGTGGCCTTGAAGTTGAGGTCGAATCCCTCCGGGGATTCCTCCAAGGACTGAGCACAGTGCCTCAACAAGAGGATCGTGGTCGGACCAAGCACACCGAGCCAGAACTTCTCAACGTAGAGCGACCTGGGATCGTGTCCGAGCCGATCAATGATCGGGTCCCCCCAAGGGGTGACACGAAGCTGATCCAATGCTGGTGCCAACAATAGTGTTGGTGGTTCCATGAAATACTCCCGCCAGTTATAAACGCCAGCAGCAGTGTAACTACATTTAAATACATGTCAAGTAATATTGTTCAGCAGATTCACATTCATCAGATTCGCGGAGTCGCGCGGCCGGGTGCCCTAGTCTTGAACGATGGCTGAGACTGCATCTGAAGACCGGGTCAATCGTGCTCGCGAGATGATTGACGACGCAGAGTCGGTCGCGGTGCTGACTGGAGCCGGCATCTCCACAGACTCCGGAATACCCGACTTCCGGGGGCCGCAGGGGCTCTGGACCAAGAACCCGGAGGCCGAGAAAGCCTCCAACATCCGCTACTACGTCAGCGACCCGGAAGTTCGCAAGACCAACTGGGCACGCCGTGCATCAGGCCAACTGTGGGCCGATGTCGAACCCAACATCGGACATCGGGCGCTGGTACACCTCGAGAAGCGTCAGAAACTCCACACGCTGATCACTCAAAACATCGACGAGTTGCATCAGCGGGCGGGCAGCGACCCGGCCAAGGTGGTCGAGATCCATGGCACCACACGCAAAGCTGCATGTTTGTCGTGTGGCTGGCGTGCGGAGATGGAAGTCGTTCTTGACCGAGTGAGGGCCGGAGAAGAAGACCCTCCCTGCCCAGAATGCGGAGGGATCTTGAAGTCTGCGACAGTTTCGTTTGGACAGGCCCTGGACCCGGTTGATCTCCACCGCTCAGAGGAGGCAGCCACCGAAGCGGAGCTATTTCTGGCGGTGGGTTCTTCGCTCACCGTGCACCCCATCAACCAAACCGTGGCGATCGCCAAGAACAACGGCGCGCGGATCGTGATCCTGAACGCTGAAGCGACCCCGTATGACAGCATCGCTGATGTCGTGCTACAGGAATCGATCAGCGAAGTGCTCCCGTTCATCGTCGGAATGGCAAATCCCGACTCATAAGGTAGGGTTTAGGTTATGGCCAGTTTCCGTGAGCTTCTCCAACAAGCAAAAGCGTCGATCACAGAGGTTGACACTGCTAGTGGGCAAGAACTTCTTCAGCGGGGTTACCTGCTCTTAGACGTGCGCGAGCCCGACGAATACGAACAAGGAGCGATCGCCGACTCAATTCATATTCCCCGAGGACAGATTGAGTCCAGCATCGAGAATCGTCTACCTGACCGCCAAACGAAGCTGGTGGTCATGTGTGCGGGCGGTGTACGTTCCGCCTTTGCCGTGCAGACGTTGGAGCAACTCGGCTACGACAATTCCGTCTCAATGGACGGCGGCTTCAACAAGTGGAAAGACGAAGGTCGCCCATGGTCGAGGCCTCGGACCCTCACACCCGAACAACGCAGCCGCTACCAGCGGCATCTGCTGGTCCCCGAGGTCGGTGAAGAAGGCCAGCTGAAGCTGCTCAACTCGAAGGTGTTGCTGCTCGGAGCTGGAGGTCTTGGTTCCCCAGCGGCGATGTACTTGGCCGCGGCGGGCGTTGGAACGCTCGGGATCATCGACATGGATGTGGTTGACGAGTCGAATCTCCAGCGACAGATCCTCCACAACATCGATCGGATTGGGGAGCGCAAGGTTGACTCCGCCAAGAAAACGCTCACCAGTCTCAACCCCGATGTCGATGTGGTCACCTACGACGTCCGCCTCGGTGCTGACAACATCATGGAGATTCTGGCTGGTTACGACGTCGTAGTCGACGGGGCCGACAACTTCCCGAGTCGCTATCTACTCAACGACGCCAGCGTGAAACTGGGAATCCCAGTTGTCCACGGTTCGATCTTTCGCTTTGAAGGTCAAATCACCGTCTTTGATCCTAGATGTGGACCGACGTATCGGGACATGTTGCCAGAGGCGCCCCCAGCGGAAATGGCGCCGTCTTGTGCAGAAGCAGGCGTGTTGGGCGTTCTGCCGGGAATAGTTGGGAGCATTCAAGCTCTTGAAGCACTCAAACTGTTACTGGGAGTAGGCGAGCCGTTGCGCGGTCGCCTAGTGGCCTTTGACGCCTTGGAGATGAGCTTTCGCGAGTTCAAACTACGTGTCGATCCAGACAACGAAGTCACCTGGGAAAACCGAGATCGGATTGAGGTCACCGAACTCGACGGGCTCTGCATGCCCACATTCACGGAGAACACCAACGCTTGATCAGGCTAATCGAGCCGATGTGCAACCTCAGCTAGACGCGCAGATACGCTTCTGAGCGCCGTTGCGCCGTGTGATCGAGTTCAGGAGCCTTCCATCCGTCAGTATTTTGTGAGCCTTCGGGACCGCAGCCCACTCCCTGAGGGTGCAACCGCCATCGGTGTCGGCTTGGTGATCAATGGAATCGCCACCTACGCCTTTCTGGTGGTGGCCCGACGCGCGCTCGGCGACGCGGCCTACGGAGGTCTCGCCGTTCTGTGGGGGCTGGTTTACATCCTCGGTCCGGGCCTGTTCCAACCGCTTGAACAGGAGATAGCGCGTGCCACCGCAAATCGTGCGAGCAGGAACGAAGGTAGCGCGCCGGTTCTTCGTCAGGCGGCACGTATCGGCCTTGCTCAGCTGGTTCTGGTTGAGGCCGCGGTGATCCTGGCATGGCCGTTGGGCCTCGACGGACTACTCGACCACGAGATTTCTTTGCTGGTTGCCTTACTACTCTCTCTGGCTTTCTTTATGGGAGCCGAATGCGTTCGCGGTGTGTTGTCTGGGCGACACGAGTTCAATCGCTACCGGTCTTACTTCGCGGCCGAGGGCGCCGCCAGATTGTTGATGGCAGCTGTGCTCGCGATTGTCGGAATCGAAGCCGTCGGTGCCTACGCGACCGCCCTTGCGTTTGCTTTCGCGGTGGCCGCAGTGGTGGCCGTTGGCGCATTGCGGCCCTTCGTCAAGCCTGGACCGCCGGCACCACTAGGTGAGTTGACCCCGGCATTGGGCTGGCTGCTCGTCACTTCGCTGTCCGAAGCCTTCTTGCTCAACGTTGGTCCAGTAGCTCTAGAAATTGTTGGCGATGATCTCGGTGAAGAGGTTCCAGGAGTGTTTCTCAACGGACTGATCATCTCGCGGGTTCCGCTCTTCTTTTTCCAAGCTGTCAGGGCGGCGCTACTTCCGAACCTGGCCAGCCTCGCAAGCGACGACGACCTCAACGGCTTCCGAGATTTACAGCTTCGACTTGTTGCCGCAGTGATGAGTGTGGCCGCGGTCTGGGTGGCGGTGATGGCATTCACTGGTCCTTGGCTGGTCGAGTTTCTGTTCGGCGACGAGATCGGCTCGGTCGACATGGCTCTGCTCGCAGCGAGTGGAGCCGGCCTGATGATTCTGCTCTCGCTGTCGTTGGGGCTCGTTGCACTCGATCACACTCGGCTGGCGGTTGTCGGTTTCGTGGTCGGGGTAGCCACCTTTCCGGTCGCACTGATATTTGCCAGCGAACCGTTCCTGCAAGTCGAGTCGGCGCTCGTCGCAGCGGTCAGCGCCGGCGCAATCGTCACCGCAGGACTATTGCGCTACGAGTACGCCCAACACGCCCGTGCCGGTCGACTCCCCAAATCCGACCCAGGGCCTACGGCGCCGTCAAGCATCCTCTGAGCGGGCTTGTCGAGGCTACGGGTACCATGCCCATGTGGGCTTTCTCCAGGCAAGCAGCGCATGAAGGGCTTGATTCTCAGTGGCGGCGCTGGAAAACGCCTGCGCCCGATCACCCACACGAGCGCCAAACAGTTGGTTCCCGTAGCCAACAAACCCATCCTGTTTTACGGCATAGAAGAGATGGCGTCGGCCGGGATCACCGACATCGGCATCGTTATCGCGCCGACAACCGGCTCCGAGATCAAACAAGCTGTCGGTGACGGTTCGAAGTTTGGCGTGCGTATCACCTGGATCTCCCAACAAGAACCACTTGGTCTGGCTCACTGCGTGCTTGTAGCGCGCGACTTTCTTGGTGATGACGACTTCGTGATGTACCTCGGCGACAACATGCTTGAATCTGGTTTGTCGGCCTTTGTCGAGAGATTCGTTTCCGAACGGGCGGCTGCTGAAGGCTCCAAACCACCTGCTGCTCAGATTCTCCTAGCTCACGTATCGGACCCTGGCTCCTTCGGTGTCGCTGAGATCGGCGCGGATGGTCAGGTGATCCAACTCGTTGAAAAACCTGAATACCCTCCATCAGATCTCGCCTTGGTCGGCGTGTACCTGTTCGATCAAACGATTCATGAGGCGGTGACGATGATTGAGCCATCGGCACGAGGGGAACTCGAAATAACCGATGCCATCGACTGGATCATCAGCCAGGGTTACCGGGTCGATCACGAAGTGTTGACCGGTTGGTGGATCGATACCGGGAAGAAGGACCCATTGTTGGAGTGCAATCGACTGGTTTTGGACACCTTCACCCGCAGCATCGACGGTGACGTCGACGAGGTGTCGACCATCGAAGGGCAGATAGTTCTTGAAGCGGGCGCAAAGGTCATCAACTCCACAGTGCGAGGACCGGCGATCATCGGTAGTGGAACCACGGTCGAGAACAGCGAGATCGGTCCCTACGTATCGATCGCGGTCGACTGTCGGATCAGTGGCAGCGAGATAGACAACTCGGTGGTGTTGCGTCGCAGTACGGTCACCGATATCGCACGGCTCACCGACTCGTTGGTTGGTCGTGACACGGTGCTGTCGAGATCCATTAGTTCTGACGAGACAGACGCCAAGGAGAGGTTCGGGCGTGACGACACTGGCCCGACCGCCGTTCGGGTGATGGTCGGTGACCATTGCCGAGTCGAGATCGAATAGTGGCAATGCCGCTGAGGTGATTGGAGATTCTTATGGCATCAATCACGCCGTCGGACGATATTGAGGGTGTATTCGTGGTGCGTCCCGAGATTCTCGGTGATGAACGCGGCACATTCATGGAGACGTATCGGCGCTCATGGTTTGTCGGGCAACGAGAGATGATCCAAGCCAATCGCTCCGACCGCCGGGCCGGCACGGTGGTGGGGCTTCACTATCACCTTCATCAGAGCGACTATTGGTACGTGCCGTTTGGACAAGTTCGTGTGGTGCTGCATGATCTCAGAGAGGGGAGCCCGACAGACGGGGCCACCCTTGAATACGACCTGGGTGCCTGTGCCGATGGCACTCACTGCCACGACGGGATCTACATTCCGCCCGGAGTAGCGCATGGTTTTGCTGCTTTGACTGACTGCACCCTCAGCTACCTCGTTGATGCCTACTACAACCCTGCTGACGAACTCGGCGTGCGTTGGGACGACCCCCAGATTGGGGCTGACTGGATTCTCAACGATCCGATCTTGTCATTGCGAGACAGCTGCAACCCGCTGCGCGGCGAGGTACCGACGAACCGCCGTCCCCATTACCGGCTACGCGCCACATAGGGAAACTCGTCCGCTATGAGACTGTTCATCACCGGGGCGGCCGGGTTCATCGGTAGCAACTATTTGCGCCATGTCCTCGCCACGAGCGACCACACTGTGGTGGCTTTCGACGCTCTGACCTACGCCGGAAACCTCAACTCGATCAAGGAAGTGCTTGGCGATCGGGCAGCTTTCGTCCATGGAGACATCACCGATCGTTCAGCAGTTCGGTCTGCTATGGCGGACTGCGATCAGGTGGTGCACTTTGCGGCCGAATCACACGTTGATCGCTCAATTTCGGGACCCGACGCATTTGTGCACACCAACTGTTTTGGTACCAACGTGCTGTGTGATGTCGCTCGTCAAGTCGGTGTCGAACGCTTTGTTCACGTCTCGACGGACGAGGTTTATGGTTCGGTCGAGGTTGGCTCATCGTTGGAGACAGATGCGGTTGAGCCTCGTTCTCCGTATGCAGCTTCCAAAGCAGGATCAGATCTCATCGCCCTCAGTTACTTCAGCACCCACGGCCTGCCGGTCATCGTCACCCGTGCATCCAACAACTACGGCCCGTTCCAGTTTCCAGAAAAAGTAATCCCGCTGTTCGCAACGAACCTTCTCGATGGAGCTTCGGTGCCCCTCTATGGTGACGGACTCAACGTTCGTGACTGGCTCCATGTGGATGACCACTGTGTTGCGATCGACACGATCTTGAGCAAAGGCAGCGATGGTGAGATCTACAACATCGGGGCTGGAAACGAGATCACCAACCGTGACCTGACCGAACGGCTCATCGAGTTGTGCGGACGTGATTCCTCAGCCATTGAGTACGTGCCGGACCGGCTGGGGCATGACCGTCGCTATTCGCTCGACTGCACCAAGCTGCGGACCCTTGGCTGGGTCCCTCAACAGGAATTCTCGTCAGGGCTGAAAAAGACGGTCGAGTGGTATCGCAATAACCGCAACTGGTGGGAAGCACTCAAGAACGGTGTGGTGGAGCGGCCATGAGGATCTTGGTCACCGGCGCTAGCGGACAACTCGGAATGGATCTGGTGCCGTTGCTCGACCCTCACGAAGTAGTAGCACCGGACCGAACCAAATTAGACATCACCGACCACGCCTCGGTTCTCGGAGCCGTGCACGAGACAAAGCCCGACATCGTTATCAACTGCGCGGCTATGACCAGAGTCGATGACTGCGAAACACAGGTTGATCGTGCTTTTGCCGTCAACTCGCGGGCGGTAGGGCATCTCGCTGAGGGTTGTCGTCTCATCGGCGCGCATCTGACCACGATTTCTACAGATCATGTGTTTGACGGCACCAAGATCGGTCCCTACAACGAGCAGGATCCACTGGCGCCTATTTCCGTCTACGGAAGATCCAAGGCAGCGGGTGAAAGCCAGGCGGGCAGTGCTGCCACGATCGTGCGCACCTCCTGGCTCTGCGGAGAGTTCGGCAGCAACATGGTCAAGACTATTTTGGGCTTGCTCACCAAAGAAGTCCCTTTGCGTTTCGTAGACGACCAGATCGGACACCCGACGTTTACCGCGGATCTCGCACCCGTGGTTTGTGAACTGGCGGTGCAGCGTCGTCCCGGCATCTTCCATGCAACGAATCAGGGTGCTGTGACTTGGTTTGAGTTTGCCCGCGCGGTTGCAACCGCGGCGGGCGCGGATCCTCTGCGAGTGACTCCCTGCGCGACTGCCGATCTGCGCCCTGTTCGACCCGCTCCACGACCAGCCAACTCCGTACTCGACAATGCTGCGTTGCGACTGGCTGGATTCGCCCAAACTCGAGACTTCCGGGAGCCCTTGGCTGAACTCATCTGTCGGCTTCGCTGATTGGTGACTCGCTGGAGTCCGAACCGCGCAACATAAGCGCGGCACTTGCCAAGGCCAAGAAGGTGAGCCAAATCAGGCGATCAACAGAGCCGATCAGCACGCCGATATCAAACTCGAGACCAATGAGCGGACTGAGGCCGGCGATCAGCGCTTCTCTGAGTCCAAGTCCGGAAGGGAAGAAGCCGATGGCAACCGTCAGCGCGCCGGCGACCGAAAGGGCGACCGCTTGAGTCGGCGAAATGTCGACACCGAGAGCGGTTACTGCCAAGCCGAGTCGCAGTGCGCTGATGACAAGCCAAGCGGCTTCAACTCCGAGGACCGCGAACCCCAGTCGAATCGAGCCTCCGTCGGGAGCAGTTTCTCGGAAAAGCTTGAGCGCTGCGACCCCTGCTATCAAGCCACCGACGACCGTTATGACTCCCAGCGAAGGCGGTCCCTCAATAGCAATGGCTGATCCGCCGACGATGCCCGTTATCGAGAGCCAACAAAGACCGGGCACTGCACCAGCAGAGATCGCCGAGCCGTAAGTGCTGCCGTCTTCCGATAGAGATCGGACAGTGACTAAGAAAGATCCTGGTAGTGGCAGTAGATTGGCGGCCGAAGACACGACCGCAACCCTTAAACTCCTGGTTGTTGAGGGTTTCTGCGAGGCGATTCGTGCGGCGAGTTGATACTCGGCCGATTTCAAAGCGAGGCTCGCGGGGGCAGTAGCCAGCAGCGCCACGGCTAGCGGCCACCAGGACAACTCAGCCAAGGTCAGTTCGCTGGCGCGCCAAGCCCAGACGGTCGCTCCGCTCACCCCGACTGCTGCTACAACGCCGATCGCGGTTTGCAGCCTCTTGTTCAACCGCTGAGCGCGCTGATCCAGAAGGCGGCGAAACGCCGCAGTGAGGCCCTCAGGGAGGCCCCAAGCACGGGGTCCGCGGTGCACAGACGGCATCGCTCGACGCTACCGTCGCCATCAATGAAGGTGTTGATTGACGCAGTACATCCCGCGGATGTATGGACATTGGGTGCCGTTGAGGATCGCCTCTTGGTAGCCGGTGAAGAGACTTTGTGGATCTCGCGCCCGGGCAAGGATTCTGTCGTCGAACTCATTGAAGCACGCGGCAGGCCCCACATTGCTGGTCCTCGTGCAGGAACCAACATGTTGTCGCTGGCCCGTGAGTTGGTGTTGAGGGACTGGTTGACCTTTCGCGCGGTACGACGGTTCGGGCCCGATGTGATTTTGACTCGCTCGCCGGCGGGGGTTCACGCGGGCAGGTTGACTCGTACCCCGGTGCTGTACGACACCGACGACGGCCATGTCGCTGGATTGCTGTATTACGTAGCGGGCCCGTTCGCCAACCTCATTGCCAGCCCGACGGCTACCACCAAGAGCTACGGCTCCAAGCATCGTAAGTATCGGGGATACAAAGAACTCTGCTACCTTCACCCGTCTCGTTTCACTGCGGATCCGACAATCCGTGCGGAACTTGGACTCAACGACGGAGAGAGATTATTCGTGCTGCGTCTCACCGCGTTCACCGCAAGCCACGATGTCTCCGAGCGAGGAATGACTCGCGAACAGATCGACCGGATTCTGAGTCGATTGGGGGATCTCGGAAAGGTGGTCATCTCCTCTGAACAATCGTTGCCCACTGATTTGGCTGCCATGCAGGTTTCGACGCCCCCAGCGAGATTCCATCATGTTCTGGCCGCAGCCGACCTCGTTGTCGGTGATAGTCAAACGGTCTGTTCGGAGGCTGGTGTGATCGGTACACCGTCGCTGCGTTACAACACTTGGGCTGGACGACACCCGTATCAGGTGGAGTTGCAGGAGCGTTGGGGGCTGACCAAGGCCTTCGCCCTAAGTGAAGAAACGGCGTTTTTCAATGAGCTGGACCGTGTGCTCGAGGATCTCGACAGCGAGCACGCGGCCCACGCGCAGCGCCGACGACAGATGCTCGAATGGTGTGACGACCCAGTGGACGATCTCACTACCTGGACCTATGAACTAGCGAACCGTTAGGGATTTGGCAGTATTCGCATTTTTGGAGGAAGAACGGGCTGAACCCAAGGTGCGAACGCCTCGGGGAGACCGGCAAGGCGCCAGATGAAGGTGACAACCTCTGCCCGTGTCACCGGTGTTTCTGGAGAGAAAGTGGTTGGCGAGGTGCCGGTCGTTATTTCGTGCTCCAACATCCAACGGACCGCTTCGCTGTAGTAGGAGCCTTCTTCAACATCGTCGAAAGTTTGGTCAAGGTTTGGGGCAGGTGTGCCCGCAAAGCGCCACAGGAAGGTGGACGCTTGCGCTCTCGACAGGGTCATGTTCGGAGAGAAGGTCGTGGAAGAGGTGCCAGTAGTTACGCCGTATTCTGCGAGCAAGTCCACCGCATCGCGAAAAGACGCATCCTCGGCGACATCTTCGAAGTCAGCGCGAGTGTTCGGGAGCGGACTTCCCTCGAAGCGCCAGAGGATCTCGACGAATTCGGCTCGGTTGATTTCATCGTGGGGCCCGAACAGTTCCGGAGTCGCGCCTTCGGTCAGCTTCTCGTTGACCAACCACAGAACCGGCTCGTAGAAATAGTCGTCAGGAGATAAATCACCGAACTCTATGACGGGGAATCCCGGTTCTTCGGGTTCGGGTTCTTCGGGTTCGGGTTCTTCGGGTTCGGGTTCTTCGGGTTCGGGTTCTTCGGGTTCGGGTTCTTCGGGTTCGGGTTCTTCGGGTTCGGGTTCTTCGGGTTCGGGCTCTTCGGTCGCAGGGAGGTCGGGGAAATCAATGACAAACTTGGTACCGATAGGGGGGTGACACCCCTGAGCGGTCTTGCAACCGTTGAGGATCGCAAAAAACAGCCAAGCGCCGTAAGGCTCGCCGTCGCGGGTGAGCGTCACCGACCTGTCCACATCATGAACAGTGATCGTGGCGAAGCTGGTGTACCCCGACATCGGCGCTTCGGTAATGTCGATCCCTCTCAAGGAACTGATGTTCAGCGGTGCTTCACCGCGGACCGTGTAATTGTTCAGCCAGCGTGTGAGATCGGGGAGCGAGTAGGAACGTGTCCAGGTGGCGTTGGGGTTTCTTTCGCGGCCTGTCTGGGGATCGAAAGCCACGTCGTAAGGATCAGGCTTCGGCACCAGGAACGGCAGATCGATGCCGCCCGTCCAAACGTCGGACGGTTTGGCAGTATGCCCACCGTTGCTTGACGAGTAGAAGGCTTGAGCGATTCGGGGTTCGTACAGAGTGGCATCTTCACCGTCTTCTGTTTCCTCATCGGTTTGGTCCGTACCGTCGACGGACTCGGCCGCGGAGTCGGTTGCTGCGTTGCTCTCGCCGTTTTCTGCTTCGACGTCCGGCTCTATTTCGACCTGGTAGACAACAACTTCACCTGCAGTGGCGTCTACCGCGTCGCACCATGCGTGCCAATCACATCCCGATTCTCGTGCCCAACCAGTGAACACTTGATCAGCCGTTGAATCGTAGAGGTTGAACGGCTCGTCGGCCCAGTCGCTGCTAGCCGCTCGGTTCACGACTGTGGCGGCGGCGTAGCTGCGCGCTGCCACAGCCTGTGCCTTCATGGCTTCCATTGGCCAGTCGAAAGGCACTTCCTGGAGTCCGTAGAGATACTTTTCAACATCGAGTTGCGCGACGACTACGCAAAACTTGAGACCTGTACCACAGCGGTCAGGCGTGCTGCCGGCAAGCGAGACAGCAGCGGGGTGGAGCAAGTAGCGCGCGCCTGCGTACGTGCCGAGGTTGTCTCCGTCTTCGTATTCTTCGACCGTAGCCCTGGTGCCGATCGTTTGAACGACCTCAAGAGCTGTTTTCTGGCAGCGTGAGTCGTTGTCGCAAAGATCTGTGGTAACCCCGATTGATTTGTCGGTGTATTCGGCATGCCAGCGGGTTCCGTCGTAGTGGGTGGTGAGCGGCAACGTGCTTACGCCGATCACCTGACCACCCGCCTCTACAGTGAGTTCCCACTCACCTGGTCCGAGTTCGTCGAGAGGAGTGGAGATAGCAATCAACTCCCGCACTCCGATCAGAACATTGAGACTGCCCGCCTCAAAGGGCCTGAGACGTGAATGAGTCACGCAAAACTGCACTCCGGTGCCACAGTCATCAGGTGTGGTGCCATCAATAGCCACGCTCGACGGGTGCAGGAAGTATCGCCCGCCAAAATAGGAGCCGAGATTCGGGCCGTCTTCGAATTCCTCGACCACGGCCCTCGTACCGATTGTGTGGGCCACCTCAAGCACGGTGTTTTCGCAGCGTGAGTCGTTGTCGCAAAGATCTGTGGTAACCCCGATTGATTTGTCGGTGTATTCGGCATGCCAGCGGGTTCCGTCGTAGTGGGTCGTCAGTGGCAAAGCGCTGACGCCGATCACCTCACCGTCGACCTCGACGGACAGTTCCCACTCTCCGGGGCCGAGCTCATCGAGCGGTGTGGAAATGGCAATAAGCTCCCGAACACCGACGTCAACGTCAATGTTCTCGGGAACGTGCGAAGGGTCGAACTCCTTGAAATTGGTGATCGGTTCAAGGGTTGTGCTGTCGTAGTAGAACGAGAGAATCTCGTCGTACGTATGGCCGTCGAGGGCGCGTCCGTAAGCACCGAATTGGCTCAGCCCCACACCGTGTCCAAATCCGCCCCCATTCAGCACAACGACGTTCTGCTCAGTGTTGTCGGAGCTGTTGTCCTGGGCAAGAACCGGTGATACCGCCAACGAAGAAGCGAGCAAACAACACAGCATTGTTCGTGAGAATCTCAATGGTTACTCTCATGTGTCGTGGCTTGACTCGGCGCGCGCCTATAGAAGGCAACGTAATTCTACCGCGTTGTGGCTGGTCTCTAGAGTCACCGCTCCAACTGGCGTTGGCGACGCCGTGTCAAGACCCCGTACTTCACAATGCACCCAAGAGCTGCCACACCGTCACGCCAGTTGATTTTCTTTCCCTCAGCGTAGGTGCGTCCCGAGTAGGAGATTCCGACTTCCCAAATTCGCCAACCACCGGCCGCAACTTTGGCCGTTATCTCAGGTTCAATGCCGAATCGGTTCTCGCGTAGGTTGAGGCTTTGAACAACTTCAGTGCGGAAAGCCTTGTAACAGGTCTCCATGTCGGTGAGGTTCAAATCGGTGAACATGTTGGATAGCACGGTCAGAAACCGGTTCCCGACAGAATGCCAGAAGTACAACACGCGACGAGGGCGGCCCGACTGAAATCGGCTGCCGTATACGACGTCGGCTGAGCCGCTCAGCAGTGGTTCGAGAACGATGTCGTAGTCGTTCGGGTCGTATTCGAGATCAGCGTCCTGGACGATCACGAACTCCGCCGAAGCGACTTCGAAACCGCGTCGAATCGCCGCTCCTTTACCACGGTTGAAAGGCTGCAGAATTATCTGGACTCGGGAATCGTCGAAGCCGTCCAGGAGCTCGCGGGTGCCATCGGTTGAGCCATCGTCGACGATGACCAACTCGGCGGTGTGAGGGCTGGCGAGCACTCTCTTTACCATTTCCGCAACCGTCGCGGCCTCGTTGTAACAGGGCATCACGACGCAAAGTCGAGGTCCAAGGGTTTCGTCCATGGGCGAATAACGCTAGCAGTGGCGCTAGCGTCCGCCACATGAACCAGAGCGCGCGCGACCCTGCCGTTCGTGGTGTACCCCGTATTCTGGTGTGTGGCTGGTCAGGCGCGGGCAACATAGGCGACGAGTTGTTGACATCGGTTGTCGTCGAGGCTCTCAGGGCCAGTGGAGCTATCCCAGTTGTCGTCTCCCGTGACCCGGAAACTACGTCGGTTCTGCACGAAGTGGAGGCCGTCGCTTGGGGACCGCGAGGGTGGCGTCGCACATTGGCCCACCGGCGTAAGGGCGACAAACGGGGGGCACGGGTGGATGGCGTATGTGTCGGCCCAGGTGGAATCATTCAGGATTCGAGCAGCATTTGGAGTTTGCCTGGCCACCTGGCCACTCCGAGGTGGCTGCGGCGCATGGGCAAGCCGGTGGTTGGCGTGGGTTTGGGTGCCGAGCCATTGAAGCGTGCCTCGTCTCGACGCTTGCTTCGCGCAGTGCTGAAAGACGTTGCGGTGGTGGCACGCGATGCTGATTCGGCAGCGTCGCTGGCTGCTGCCGGCGTCGAGGCGACGGTTGGTTGCGACTTGGCTTTTGGTCTCGACCTTGCACCGTTGGCGCGACGAACAGAAATTGTCGTGGCGCTCGGGCCTGGCGTTACTCCCGGACGGTTGCGTCCCGCCAGTCGTCGTCTGAGCGCCGATGATCCTTCGTTGATCGTGGCCGCGGTCGGCGCGCTCGCCAAGCGACTCGGCGCTTCGGTTGCCCTGGCTGCCTTCCGCGGCAGGCGCGATCTCGACTACGCGCAACTTCTCGCCTCCCGTAGTCGCCAAGACACAGAGGTCCTAGCACCCGATATCGCTACTCAGGTGGATCGAATTCGTTCTGCTCGCCTGTTGATCAGCAGCCGTTACCACCCGGTAGTGGTTGCGGCACGCAGCGGCACTCCCACCATCGTGTGTTCAACTGAATCCAAGCTCGTTTCGCTCGTGGCTCAATTGGCCAGTCCGCTCGTAACCAAGATCGACGATTGGTCGGCATTGTCAGACTGCGAGATAGCAGAACCGGGCCTTCCAGTGGTTCCCGAAGGACTTGGGTTGCACCACGATGCGCTACGACAACTGGTGGAGAGCAGCCTCGCCGATTAGTTGCTGGGTGCTGGATCGCTCTTAGTTGTTGCGGGTGTGCAGTGTGTTTTCGGTCGAGTCGACCTTTGCCATATAAGCCGAGACGACTTCGTCTGGATCGCCGACCTTGACCAGTCTGCCGTGGTCGAGCCAGCCAACTTGGTGGCACTCGCTCATCAGGTCGGTGCTGTGTGAGACCAACACGATGGTCGTGCCCTTGTCGCGAAGCATGTCCATGTGCTTCAAGCACCTTCGTTGGAACTCTTCGTCGCCGACCGCCATCACCTCGTCGACCAACAAGATGTCGGGTTCGACGTTCACCGCCACCGCGAACCCGAGCCGTACGTACATGCCGCTCGAATAGATCTTGACGGGTTCATCAACGAAGTCTCCGATCCCGCTGAACTCGATGATGTCGTCCATGGACGCAGTCATTTGTTTGCGGGTGATCCCCAGCATGGCGCCGTTGAGATAGACGTTCTCACGTCCTGTCAGATCAGGATGAAATCCCGACCCGAGCTCAAGCAGGGCCGATAAGCGGCCCGTTGCTTCAACTGAGCCGAGCGTCGGACGGTGGATCCCGGCCATGAGACGGAGCAAGGTTGATTTGCCGCTGCCGTTGTGGCCGATGAGGCCGAAGAATGAGCCCGGCGCGATATTGAGGTTGATGTTCTGCAGAACCCAGAACTCGTCGGTATCACGGGTTCGGCCGATGCGCAGGATCGCTTCTTTGAGCGAACTCGGACGGTTGCGTTCAAGGCGGAAGCGCTTGGAAACAGCGTCGACATTGATAGCGCCGATGGTCACGGTTCCTCGCTGATCGACATACTCTGCCTGCGAAAGTAGACCCAGCCGATCGAGAAGGTTACGACCGACCAGGCCAACGCCGCCAGGAAACGATTCCAGAGTGGAACCTGTAGGAAATAGACGGCATCACGGGATATCTCGATGAACAAAGCCGCAGGATTCCATTCCACGAAGAGTCGAGCGATCTCCGGAACCGGAAGTTCTTCTCTTTCAAGGAGTTCCGGTGTGTAAACGATGGGGACCGCGAAGAATGCCACGTTCAGCAGGATGCCGACCAGATACTTGATGTCGCGGTAACGGGCGTTGAGCACTGAGACGATGAACCCGAGACCCAAACCGAATCCCAGCGCCAGCGCCATGGCAACCGGCAGGAACACGAGCGTCCAACCGATATTGGAGAGCGCTGCCATGATGAGAAGCAACACCACGACTTCGAGCGTGGTCTGCACAAGGTTTGAGGCGGCACCGCCCAACAGAGCTGTCTCAGTCGGGAAATAGATCTTCTTGCGCAAGTCGCTGACCGAGCTCAGCCATTCCATCGAACCGTCGACCAAACCAGTGAACAACGTCCAGATGATGAGACCCGTGAAGAGATACAGGCCGAAGCTCTCGGCGTTGTGGTTGTTGGTTTCAGGAGCTTCGGCACCATAGATCGCCCCGAACACGAACCAATAGACCCCCACGGTTACCAACGGATTGAGGAAGGACCAGAACCAGCCCAACACGCTGCGCTTGTAACGGGACTTCGACTCGCGTTCGGCAAAGTGGTAGATGAGCGTGATGCTCTTGCGCACCGAAGGTGAAAGTGAGGGCATAAGGGAAAACTGCACGGGCCGTTGCGAGCCTATCCAGCGTGGGTTTGCAGGGCAGTAATTTCTGCTGCCAGTTCACGGGCCACGGTTTCTAGACGTTCATCGACTGTGACCACCCGGTCGGCGTGCACTGCTGATGGCTGCACGAATTTGTCGTGCATGGGCGCGACAGTTGCCCAGAACTGGCGGTGTACGTCATCTACATCTCGGCCGCGTTCACGCACATCGCGTTGGGCTCGCCTCTCAAGCCGCAGGTTTTCGTCGATGTCGATGAATACCGCCAGATCGATGAGAACTCTCATCGCTTTGAAGTTCAACAACAGGATGCCGTCGAGGATGACGATCTCGTTGGGTTGCACCACTGTCACCTCGCCGGTGCGTGTGTGGGTCGCAAAGTCGTACTCGGGGATCTCGACAGGGTGGCCGCGGCGAAGATCCTGTAGGTGCTCGATGAACAACTCATGGTCGAGCGAATCGGGGTGGTCGTAGTTGACCTGCATCCGCTCCTGCATCGAGATGTGCGACAAGTCGCGGTAGTAGGAATCGAAGGCCACAGACGAGAGCCGGTCCTGGCCACAGCAGCGGATCAACTCGTTGACGAGAGTCGTCTTTCCTGCTCCCGAGCCGCCACAGATCCCGACGATGATTCCCACGACTGCACACCGTACTCTGGTTCATTCCGTGCCAGAATCGAAAGACATGCCAGAATCGGTCAATATACCGGCAGCTCAGCCAACGGAGCAAAGATGACAATGGTCGATGGCCCCGCAGGCCCAATCGAGGTGAAAGAGAACGGCCAGGGTACGCCGGTGCAGTCCTGAACTGGCTTGAAAAACGGAATACACGCTGAACTGACGGAGGCCCCAAAGCCATGACGACCAACTACGACTCCTACGAGACCATCATCGTTGAGATTCGCGATCATGTCGGCTGGGTCACTCTCAACCGACCCGATGCCTACAACGCCTTCAGCCCGACAATGGAACGGGAGATGAGCGACACTTGGAAGGCCTTCCGTCGTGACGATGAAGTTCGCGCGATTGTTCTGACAGCGGCGGGGGAGAAGGCGTTCTGCGTCGGCATTGACCGCTCCGAAGGCGAATTCACAGCACTTGATGACTCCCCGGGACTGTATGGCACATCCAACAACTTCATGTACGACGATCCAGGCGACAATCTAGGCCCAAAGTCGTGTGATCTCTGGAAACCCGTAGTGTGCGCGGTCAACGGTATGGCCGCTGGCGGAGCGTTCTACATGCTGGCTGAATCGGACGTGATCATCTCCGCCGAACACGCGACGTATTTCGACCCGCATGTGACCTACGGGATGGCTGCTGTATATGAGCCGATGAAGATGCTGCAGCGAATGCCTCTCGGCGAGATTCTGAGGATTTCGTTGTTGGGCAACCACGAGAGGATGAGCGCGGCCACGGCGCTGCGGATCGGTCTTGTCAGCGAGGTGTGCGCTGCCGAGGATCTGCTTTCGAGAGCAAGTTGGATTGCCGGCGCGATCGCTTCACAACCGGCTTGGGCGGTACAAGCAACACTGCGTGCCATCTGGGCTGCAAACGACATGGGCCGCCTCAATGCCATCTCCGTCGCCCCTGCAATCCTCACCAGCGGATTCGACAAAGCGGCCATGGAGGCAGGTGTCGACTCGTTCTCCGGCTCAAAGCGAATCAAACCCCAGATCCGCTGATCTGTTGTTTCGCGGGTTCGTTGACTCGAACTGCGCGGGTTAGACGCCGAGGCGTGTTCGTGCCGCGGCGCTCATATCGAGGAGCCGTTGGGGGATGGTCACTCCGTTGACCTGCACCGCGCCGCCTGCAGCGCCTGCGCCGACAGCGGGAGCTTCTGCGGGATCGGGTGCTTCGGTCGTTGTGGTTGCGGCTTGTTCTGCGGCCTCAATGGCTTCAAGTTCTTCGCGGTCGCGAGCTGACAGGAACTCGTCGTAGTCGCGTCGTTTCACGAGAGAATGGTGGTCTACGTACCCGACGGCGTTGCCATCTTCGAAGCGAACCCAGTAGCGGATCCAGGCAAAACCGTTGGCCACCGCGATTTTCCCGGTGCTGCCGGCCGGGTAACCGGGTATGTCATCGACGAGTCTGACCTTGGTACCTCGAACGAAGGGTTTCGCCTGAAGTTGCGCGGTGCTGGACACGAATACACAAGGTAGCGCTGCGCGCGGCGTTCGCGAGTGACGCGAGCCAAACTGTGCTCTCGAGTTTCCTAGCGCTACCATCTCCAATAGCGCGCAACATCGCGCACAACACCGCGAAGAACACCGCGGGGAGCGGCAATGACTTCAGAAAACCTCGGTTACAAGCCCTTCGACGCCGACAACCACTACTACGAAGCACTTGATGCTTTCACTCGCTATGTCCCAGAGGAAATGCAACCCCGGGTCGTGCAGTGGGTTGAGATGAACGGACGAAAGTACAACCTCGTAGGTGGGACGATCTCACACGCTGTGGTCAACCCGACATGGAACCCAGTGGCCATGCCGGGTGCGCTCAACGCCTTCTTCAAAGGCAACCCCGAGGGTAAGAACCCCATGGAGATGCTCAAAGAGCGCGAGCCACTGCCCGCCTATTACATGCATAACCAAGCCCGCGTGAAGGTTGTCGACGAGCAGGGATTGTCTGGGATCTGGCTCTTCCCGACCCTCGGCGTGCTGTATGAAGAACTGATCCGAACCGATATAGAGGCTTGCACGGTGATGATGCAGGCCTTCAACCGCTGGCTCGCCGAAGACTGGGGCTACGCCTACCAAGACAAGATCTTCGGTGCTCCGTATCTCTGCCTCGGCGATCCCGCGGCCGCAGCCGCTGAAGTTGAAAAAGTTGTGGGACTCGGCGCTCGTGTGGTCGTTATGCGTCCGGCGCCAGTCACGATCTCAACAGGAAAGGTTTCTCCTTTCTCGAAGACGTTCGACCCTGTCTGGTCAGCCATCAACGAAGCCGGCATCACCGTGGTCGTGCATGCGGCAGCCAGCGGTTACTCGTCGATGGGTTACGTGGCTGACACCAGATTCTCTGCGGGTGGACTCAGCCGCAGCGGCGGATACATGGGGCCGAGTCTGGCCAGCTTCGCGATTGAGCGGGCCGCGCAGGACTGGTTGATTCAATCGGTATTCGAGAAGCTGTATGACCGTTTTCCTCGTCTGCGCGTGGCGAGCGTAGAAAACGGCTCGGATTTCTTGGCGCCGATGTTGCGCAAGTTCGAACAGACAGCCAAGAAGAGCTTCAGTTGGTTCAAAGACCACCCCATCGACACTTTCAAGGAGAACGTGTGGATGAACCCGTTCTGGGAGGACGACGTCACCGAGGTTTCCGAGCTTATGGGTCCAGACCATGTCATCTTCGGTTCTGACTGGCCCCACATTGAAGGTCTGCCGCATCCCCTTGACTATGTAGTTGAACTCAAGGGTTTCGACCCGGCGGAACGAAAAAAGATTCTCTTGGACAACGTCAGCTACCTCAACACACCTCTACCCGCTTGATCGGGGCAAACCATGAGCACACCTAGCGCCGAGGAAGTGCGGCTCGAACTTGAGACCTGGCTCGACGAGAACTGGGACGAGAACCTGACCGTACACGAATGGTGGAAGCGAATTGCCCCCACCGGTTACGCACATCCCACGCTCGCTGTGCACGCCGGGGGTAGGGGTTGGGGCCGTGACCTGGCCGCGGTGGTCAACTCGGTGATGGCCGAAAGAGGCGTGATGGGTCCGCCGATCGGTGGGTTGGGATGGATGCTGGCGGCGCCGACGATCGCTCAACACGGCACGCCCGAACAGATCGAACGGCTCATCCCGCCGATCCTTGACGGATCGGTCGGCTGGTGCCAGCTCTTCTCCGAACCCGGGGCGGGATCGGATCTGGCCGGGTTGGCCTGCAAGGCCCAGCGCGACGGCGATGAGTGGATCGTCAGCGGACAGAAGGTCTGGACTTCGGGTGGGCAGGTTTCCGATTGGGGAATGCTGATCGCCCGTACCGACCCCGGCGCGCCCAAACATAGGGGCATTACTTGGTTTGCTCTGGAAATGGACCAGCCTGGAGTCACCGTCCGTCCGCTCAAGGAGATGACCGGTCGGGCGATGTTCAACGAAGTGTTCATTGACGAGGCTCGGGTTCTGGATGCCAACATCATCGGTGGGCTCAACAACGGTTGGGCGGTCGCGAACTCCACGCTGCGGTTTGAACGCGAATCGTTGGGTTCCTCTGGTCGCAAACCCCGAACAGCAACCCCCGGGGTCCTGGGCAAATCTCTTGACCGCCCGGTCTCCGACTTCGCCACTCCGGCGACGAGCGAAGGGGGCGTGCCGGCGGTTGGTCCCGGATTGTGGCAGTTCCTCGCGGGGTTGGCCGCCAAGTCCGGCAGGAACGAAGATCCTAACTTGCGTCAGGAACTCGTGAAGCTCTGGTCGTTGATAGAGATCAATCGCCTGGGTACTCTGCGTGCCAGAGACCCCAACCAGCGAACAGGTGCTGAGCCCAACATCGGGAAACTCCATGTAAGCGAGATGTTCAGGTCCTTCCGCGAGGTCGGCATGTCGGTTCTCGGCGCCGACGGAATGTTGAGCGGCGAAGACGACAGGGGCAGTGGCGGGCTTCTCGGCGAGATCGCGATCTTCTCGCCCGGCCCGTCCATATACGGCGGCACCGATCAGATCCAGCGCAACATTATCGGCGAGCGCGTCTTGGGTCTTCCCCGAGAACCCGGCCCAGCACGCGACACCCCCTTCAGAGATCTCCCCAAGAACTGAACGCACGCGCGGGAGGCGAGCGCCCTCGAGGGTTCAGGGTTTGAGGGGGTTCAGGGTTTGAGGCCGAACTTCGGGTAGCTGGTCTCGACCATGGCGGTATAGACCCATACCCGGTAGTTGTAGTTGGTTAAGCGAACCAGGAAGTCACGCATGCCGCGTGGCCACCTGCCCAGAATCAACACCGCGAACCAGCCGAGGATCAACACCACGAATGCGCCGATGCTGAGTACCAACAAAACGATGTTGTGTGGGATCGCCAAGATCCAGTTGAAGAGGTTACGCCGCGGGGTGCTGGCCGGTGGCGCTGGCAGGTTGAGTGTCACGGCGGGGTACTCGTTGTCGTCATCAGCACCTGTTTTGAAGGCGAACGGTGGGTACTTCTGAGAGAACCCCAACAAGAATGCCTCGGCACGAACGTTGTATCGTTCGACCATTGCGAGAAATCCGTACATTCCAGGATTGAGTCTTCCGGTGAACAGCAGCGCCCACCAATAGAAGAAGATGACCACCATGGCCAAATAGCCCAAAACGGTGGAAATCACCAAGTGGGGGATCGCCAAGAGCCAGTTGACAAGTGGCCGCCAACGGGCAACTTCGTAGGGCGAGTCGAGAACGTAATGGTCGCTGCTCTCGGGGGAGGTGTCTGGTTGCATGGCTCACTCATCTCTCTAGGTTTGGTTTCTGGGCAGATGATACTACGAGCCGATTAGACCGCGGCTGAACTCTTGGTATGGACTTACGGTCCTTGCCTGTATCGACCACTTCAGTTCGCGACGATCCGAATATCCCGTATTACGTGGTCACCGCGGTGCTGATCATGGGCTATGGCTCGGTCTTGACGCTGTTGGCCGAATTCAGAAGCCGGTTCGGGTTTTCCGAGACCGAGCTGGGCGTCATCACGGCTGCCGGTTTTCTGGCTGGATTCGTGGCGCAGATCGCTCTGGCGCCGCTCGCCGATCGGGGACGAACCGCGCAAATGATTCCTGCCGGCGTAGCGCTGGCCGCAGTCTCGATGTTCGCCATGGTGTGGGCCACGCAACTCTGGGCATTCGTGTTGGCGAGGGTGCTGTTCGGGTTCAGCGCGGGAGCGGTGTCACCGGCTATGCGGCGCTTGATCATTGTCCGCGACCCTGAACATGTGGGTCAGAACCTTGGTCGTTTGACAGCGGTTGAGATTTCCGGTTTCGTTCTTGGTCCGGCGTCTGCTGCGGCGATGGTTGAACTTGGTGGATTGAGACTGCCGTTCATCGTTTTGGGCCTCGCCAACGTAGCGATGTTGGCGTGGGTAAGCCGCCTTGATCTTCGCACCAGCGCCAATGGTGGAACCAAATACAAGACATGGCCGCTGTTGCAGGAGCCGAGGATCCAGGCTGCCTTGTTGGCCGGGGTCGCCTTCTATCTGACGATCGCCTATTTCGAGACGACCTGGGCGGTGTTGCTCGACGACCTGGGCGCGCAAACCTGGCTTGTGGGCACTTCGCTCAGTCTGTTCACGGTACCGATGATTGCCTTGGCACCGACCGGAGGCCGCTTGACACAGAAGATCGGTCATTCGGCAATCGTCGGCAAGTCGATCGCCGTGGCTGCGGTATGCACGGCTCTGTACGGATGGATTGACTTGTTGTGGCCGGTGCTGCTGATCTCGTTGGTCCACGCAGTGGCGGACGCCTTCACGCTGCCCGCCAACCAGGTTGCTATCGCCACGGCCAGTCCTCCAGAACAACTAGCCGCTGGTCAAGGCTTGTTTTCAGGGATCGGAACCTTGGTTTCTGGGATGGTCGCCCTTATAGCCGGATTTCTCTACGAACACAACGGCCCAAAGATCCTCTATACGACCGCGGCGGTGGCGATGTTGGCCCTGTTGGCTGCGTCACTGATCTTGGACCGCACGGCGTCGCGCTCCGAGCAGACATCTGCGGCCTGAATAACCGCTTGGGGGTTGTTGGTTGTGCGATGATGCTGCGGGGGCAGACAACCCAACTACCTTCGGGAGAACTCAAAATGCAGAGCCACGAAATCGACTACCAGATTCACGGAGACGACCTTCAGTTTGTGGAGATCGAACTCGACCCCGGCGAGGTGGTGATCGCTGAAGCGGGGGCCATGATGTACATCGAGCAGGGGATCACTTTCGAGTCCAAGATGGGCGACGGCTCTGACCCTGATGAAGGCAAATGGTCGAAACTAAAGTCGGCTGCCAAGAGATCGGTCACTGGGGAATCCATTTTTCTCACGCATTTCACCAACAGCGCCCCCTCCGGCCGCCAGAAAGTGGCGATGGCGGCGCCGTATCCAGGCAAGGTACTGCCGATTGACCTCAACGCCGTCGGCGGTCAGATCCTGGCCCAGAAGGACGCATTCTTGTGCGCAGCGTCTGGAACCAAACTCAACATCGCGTTCAACAAGAAGCTGGGCACTGGCTTGTTTGGCGGTGAGGGTTTCATTCTCCAAGACATCTCCGGCGATGGTTTGGCGTTTCTGCACGCGGGCGGGACCATCGTGCGCAAGCGCCTACAGGGCGAGACCTTGCGGGTTGACACCGGCTGCCTTGTTGCCTTCCAGCCCCAGATCCAGTACTCGATTGAGCGGGCCGGCAATCTCAAGTCGATGGTGTTCGGTGGTGAAGGCATGTTTTTGGCCACCCTCACTGGCGTAGGCGATGTCTGGCTTCAGTCTTTGCCGTTCAACCGGCTTGCCGATCGAGTGCTGGCCAACCTCCAACCGGGCCGCTCCGATGACGAAGGATCGGTGATTGGCGGGCTGTCCAACATTTTCGAGCGAAACTGAGCTTCAACCAGTCCGAGAACTGAGGGAGATCCGGCCTGTGCCTTCCTGCACGGTGCCGATGGCTGCAGCGGTGTGACCAGTTGACATCAGGGTGTCGAGCGCGTTCTGTGCTTCTGCGCGGTCGACGCCGAACACCAACCCACCAGAGGTCTGCGCGTCGGCGAGGAGTGTTACGTCCAGTTCGCTGACACCTTTGCCGCGGTCGACCCGGTCGTTGATCCAGCCCAGGTTGCGGCCCGTACCCCCGGGCACCACACCAGACGCTGCCAGTTCTCTGGCGCCGTCGATGATCGGCACGTCGTCGACGATGATCTCAAGGTCGACGGCGGATTCCTGCGCGGCCCGCCCGCCGTGACCGAGCAGGCCGAATCCGGTTACGTCGGTGGCACCGGTGGCCCCGCAGGCAACTGCGATCTCCGCCGCTTTCGCGTTGGTGGCGGTCATCGAGGCGACCGCTGCGGTTACACACTGCGCGTCGGCGCGGCCCCACTTGAGACCTGTGGTGATTACGCCGATCCCCAACGGTTTGGTGAGGATCAGCGTCTGGCCGGCAAGAAACCCCGAGTTGGTCAGCATCTTGTCCGGGTGTACCTCGCCGACTACTGCCATTCCGTATTTGGGCTCGGGGTCGTCAACGGTGTGTCCTCCTGCGACGACAAAGCCGCAGCGCCTGGCGATGTCGTGCCCGCCCGCGAGCACCTCTTGAAGTTGTTCTTGGGGCAGCTCATCAGTGTTCCAACACACGAGGTTCAGCGCCAACAACGGACGACCACCCATTGCATAGACATCAGAGACCGAGTTTGCGGCGGCCACCTGGCCCCAGTTGAACGGGTCGTCCACGACGGGCGTAATGAAATCCGCGGTGACAACGAGGGCGCGGTCGTCGGTCAAGCGCCAGACAGCGGCATCGTCGCCGCTCAGCGCCCCGACCAACAGATCGGGACTCTCGGTATCAGATAGTTGGCGCACGACCTGCGCCAGTTCGCCTGGAGCGAGCTTGCAGCCTCAACCAGCTCCGTGACTGAACTCAGTGAGTCTCCGAGTCATCTGCGGCCTCCTTTCCGGGCGAAACATTCGTGTGCGTACCTTAGGCCGCTTTGGCCCTAGGGTGGCCGAATGAATGTGGACAAGTTGCTCACAGTTGATCCTCGTCTCCAGACTCGGGCGACGGAGTTGTTCGGGGTGGATTATCCGGTAGTGCAAACGGGAATGGGATGGGTTGCGGGGCCGTCGTTGGTGACTGGCACAGCCAATGCTGGTGGTCTGGGCATCCTGGCGGCGGCCACCATGACTCTTGAGGAGATGAAAACCGCCATAGCTGAAGTGAAGTCGCGCACCGAACAACCCTTCGGGGTGAATCTGCGCACCGATGCCGCAGACGTCGAGCAGCGAGTCGATCATTTGATCGCCGAACACGTGAAGGTCGCCAGTTTCGCTCAGGCCCCCCGGCCAGACATGGTCAAGAAACTCAAGGACAACGGCGTGGTGGTGATGCCGACAGTCGGGGCTAGGCGCCACGCCGAAAAAGTAGCCGAGTGGGGAGTAGACGCGGTCCTGTGCCAGGGGAGCGAAGGCGGTGGTCACACCGGGACGGTGCCCACTTCGTTGCTACTCCCGCAGGTTCTGGACGCGGTCGACATTCCAGTGGTCGCTGCTGGCGGTTTTCACGATGGTCGTGGTTTGGCTGCGGCGCTGGCATGGGGCGCTGACGGCATCGCCATGGGCACCCGGTTTCTGCTCACCTCCGACAGTCGAGTGCCTGACGAGGTGAAGGTTGTGTATCTCGACACCGCGGTGACGGGCACGGTGGTGTCGACTGCTATCGACGGTGCTCCGCAGAGAGTGATTCGCACCGAGGTTATCAACACACTTGAACGCACAGGGATACTCAAACTGCCGAGTGCCGGACTCAATGCCCTACGCTTTCGCAAGCTCACCGACACCTCGCTTGCGGACCTGTTGCGAGAGGGCTTGTCTATGAAGAAGAACCAGGACCTCACCTGGTCGCAGGTTGCCATGGCGGCCAACGCGGCGATGTTGACGCGGGCGACGATGGTCGAGGGGCGCCTTGAAGTGGGAATTCTTCCCACTGGGCAATGCGTCGGAGTTGTCGATGATCTGCCGAGCTGCGAAGAGCTGATCTCGCGGATTGTGTCCGAAGCGCTGGAGCGGCTTGATGCTTGTGCGTGAGTCGCAGAGTTGTCTGGTGAAAGCGATCTCGATCGAGGGACTCTCGGTTCGCCTGGGCAACAAAGATGTATTGACCGCTGTTGACCTTGAGCTTGAGCGTGGAGAGTGGCTCAACGTTATTGGTGCGAACGGGGCCGGCAAGACAACCCTGCTGCGTTGCATTCTCGGTTCGGTTGACTACGAGGGAAAATTAGACATCGCCGGCCTCAGCGAGGATGGCGCGTTACATCGAGCTCGCATGATCGCATACGTGCCTCAAGTCCCTGTGATTCCGCCCGGAATGGCCGTGATCGACTATGTGTTGCTCGGTCGCACCCCACACAGGGGAGCTTTCGCCGCAGACAGCGAGCAGGACCTGTCGGTGGCCGCAACGGTGCTCGACCGACTCGATCTTCACGGGTTCTCTGGTCGCGAAGTCAACACGCTGTCGGGAGGAGAACGCCAGCGGGTGGTGATGGCGCGGGCTTTGGCCCAGGAAACTCCGATTCTGTTGTTGGACGAACCAACGACAGCCCTTGACCTCGGACATCAACAGGACGTGCTGGACCTGATCGACGAACTGCGCCACGAGCGGGGGTTGACAGTCCTGGCCACTCTGCATGATCTGACTCTGGCGGCCCGCTACGGAGAGCGGATCGCAGTACTGGCCGACGGCGAGGTCGCCATTACCGGTCAACCGGCGGAAGTCTTGACCGTACCCTTGATCGCCAAGCATTTTCGAGCCAACGTTCGTATAATCGACGACCCCGCCGGTCCGGTCATCGTTCCGGTCGCGAACCGATCCCACCGGGAGACGCCATGACTGCGGTGCCACCTACCGATGATCCCCGGCCAGACGGGCTCCGCGTCGCAAAGAGCCTGGTAGTGCTCAACACTGGTGACGGTAAGGGCAAGTCGTCGGCGGCCTTCGGAGTTGCGTTACGAGCTCGAGCCCGCAATTGGCCAGTAGCGGTTGTGCAGTTTCTCAAGTCGGAGGACTGGGTGACCGGGGAGCAGATGATGGCCGAGTCGTTGGATATCGACATGTGGTCGCTGGGGGAGGGTTTCACCTGGGACAGTGACGACTTGAGCAAAGACGAAGCTGAAGCGAAAGAAGCATGGCGACACGGCAAGCAGATCGTGGAGTCCGGCCAATACCGGCTTGTGGTCTTTGATGAGATCACCTATCCGCTCAACTGGGGTTGGATAGACGCTCAAGAGGTTGCCGCTACCTTCAAGAATCGACCGGAGAGGGTTTCGTTGGTGCTCACCGGGCGTGACGCGCCTGATTGGATGATTGAACTGGCCGACACCGCAACAGAGATGGTGAAGACCAAACATGCATATGACTCAGGCGTCTTGGCCAAAAAAGGCATCGATTTCTGATTGATCAGCCCCCGCTGACGAGTTGTTCAGCACCCCGAGACACCACAACCTCGTCGTCTCGATCATCAAGCCAACCTTGGGGCAACTGGACGTTACGCGCTGAGCCGTGGTGACCTCGAACCATACGCATACCCCCTTGCGGGAAGGGCAGGGTACGATCCAGACCACCCAGCAGAGTCCTCAACTCGTCGAGTGATCCTACTTTGTTGAGTCTGCGGCGAACCTCGTTACCGATCGCGAACCCCTTGAGATACCAGCCGGTGTGTTTGCGAAAGTCACGGATGCCTGATGCCTCACCCAGCCAGTCGCAAAGAAGTTCTGCGTGGTCTGCCATGCCGTCGACAACCTTGCCGAGATTGGGGCGAACCGGGAGCGGTTGACCGTCAAAGACACGCGCCAAGTCTTCGAAGATCCAGGGCCGGCCAAGACAGCCGCGTCCGATGACAACGCCATCCGCGCCGGTGGTACGCATCATCTTGAGCGCGTCGTCAGCCTCCCAGATGTCGCCGTTTCCGAACACCGGAATCTCGGTCACCACTGATTTGAGTTCCGCGATTCGTTGCCAGTCAGCCGCTCCGCTGTACAGCTGACTTGCGGTTCGGGCATGAAGAGCCACAGCCCGACATCCCTCGTCCTGCGCGATGCGAGCAGTGTCATAGAACGTGGTGGTTGAGTCGTCGATGCCCACCCGGAACTTCAGCGTTACGGGCACATCTCCGGCAGCGGATACCGCGGCACGAACGATCGAGCGGCACAGCGAACGTTTCCAGGGAAGGGCTGCGCCGCCTCCGTGTCGTGTCACTTTCTTCATAGGGCAGCCGAAGTTGATATCGATGTGTTCAACGCCTTGGTCCTCGACCAGACGGCGGGTGGCTTCCCTGATCGAGTAGGCGTCGGTTCCGTACAGTTGGATGCTGCGAGGCCACTCGCCTGGAGCAAACGAAGCCATTTTCAGGGTCTTGGGGTTCTCTTCAATAATTGCTCGGGCCGTGATCATCTGGTTTACGTAGAGTCCTGCTCCGTAGCTGCGACAAAGTGTGCGAAACGGAGCGTTTGTCACCCCGGCCATTGGTGCCAGCACAACGGGAGGCCAGACTTTGAGATCACCTATCAACACCGGCGCGAATTCCCCGGGCGCGGCGGGAGGTTCCGTAGGAGATGGCGACGTATCGGTCATGGTTGCTGACGGCCTTGTCTAAACGAGCGGTTCTCGAAACGAGAACAGATCAATGTCTATCTGCGCACAGAGGCGATCAAGCAGGGGGAGTGGTAGGCCGACCACGTTACTCACTGATCCTTCGACATGATCGGCGAATATCGAACTAGCACCCAGCAGCGCGTAACTTCCCGCTTTGTCGGCGTACTCGCCAACGTCAAGAAAAGAGTCGATTCGGCCGGGGGTTAAGTCACCGAAGGTGACCTTGGTGGTTTCCACGCTTGAGACTTCGCGCCGCTCGCCGTTGGCTGAAGTTGCAATCACCGCGACTCCGGTCGCTACCTCGTGGGTACGATTCGCGAGTCGTGAGAGTATCTCCACGGCGTGTGCACGGTCGGTGGGTTTACCCAATATTTCACCGTGGATGACCACAACAGTGTCCGCTGCGATGACGGTTGTGCCCACCGCGGCGAGCGCTTGCGCTTTCTGCTGGGCTAGACGTTCCACATAGTGCGCAGGCATCTCTTTGGACTGCGGCGTTTCGTCGATGTCGGCAGGAGAGATGGAGAAAACGAGGTCAAGCCCTCGCAACAATTCTCGGCGACGCGGTGACGCCGAAGCCAACACTAAACGCATTCGATCCATTGTCACATTCTGCCAGTGGCCGATGACACCAGAAACCCGCTTCCAGCGCCTACCCTTCGGGGATCGCTGAGAAACCAGACTCCGACCCGGCTGAGACGACAGCTACGGGATCCAAATCAACCAAGAAATCCCCCACATTCGTGGCTACCGCAGGATTCATGCGCGCGGGTACAGCACAGCGCTCTCTGCCTACCGTAGATGCCGGCCCCATTTGGAGTTATGAAGAATCCGATGTCCGAGCTCATGAGTTCCTGGCCGGGGTGGCGGGTAAACGAGACATCTACGAGTACGTCGAAGACCCAGTTGAGCACGCTCGTGTCAACTCCCTCATGCTTTTGTTCAACGAGGAAACCACCGAAGCCTTCGGGACCTTCTTGGTGCGGATGCCCCGGCCTCGCGCCGAAGCTTGGCGCGAACTTATTTCCGGCGGTGTCAGCTCGGAGGTCTTCGGCCCTCTGACGCTACAAGAACGGGTAGATGAGCGTCAGATCGGGGCGCACCTCCAAGCTGCTCGTAACCGCCGGATCATCTCGGCGTTGGTATCGGCTGTCGTAGCTGTGGCGCTGGTGATGGTTGGCGTCGCTCTTTGGAACGAATTGGTCACCGAGGATGCTCGCTCCAGCGGAAGCCTCAACTTTGGTCTAGTCGACGAGGCTTCGAATGAAGCAGCGCTTGTCGGTGGTCCACCCGTGGTTGAGACCGCACTCACGGCGCCTCTCTCCACGATTGTGGCAGTGTTGGCAGGTGACGCTCCACTTTCTGAGCGAGTCACGACCACACCCGCAGGTAGTTTCCCGTATCCAGCAGGTTCGCTGAGGGCCACCATCTTCCAATACGCGGGCAGTGGACATGTGCTGTTCGTGGGTCCAAGTGGTTTCGTGAATAACAGTTGCTTGCGAGCCAGCGTTGTCACCGAAGACCTTCGACCCCTGGACGTCGTAACTACCGGACCATGCGTAGACCCAGTCGGGCGTGCAGCCACGATTGGTTGCTTGGGACCGACGGCGGTGCTCGTAGACTTGAAGGTGCCCACCGGAGTTATCGAATTGCCAGAAGGAGGGAGCGGATTCGCCGAGGCGGTGCGGGTTCAACTTGTGGGTCACGATGAGCGTTATGAGGCGCTCTCGATCCGGGCAACAATTGAGGTGGGGGCTGAAGATGAGGTTGTTGTCCCTCGCTTCGGCGCGGCACCCGGCGATGAACTGATCTTCAACTTTGCTAGCGATCAGGTCGGTATCTGCACGGTCACCGGAGATCTACCGTAATAGGGACCACCGCTGCTAAGTCGCTGCACCCTGATGGCCGGCGGCGGCCAACCCCTGCGCGATCCGCGTTCGCAGTTGGTCAAGATCTTCAGAGTCTGGCGAGGTGTCGGCCAGCGCGAAATCCAGGTTGGCCATTGAGTTGATCGGCACCACATGGACATGCATATGCGGGACCTCGAACCCTGCGATCATGAGACCGATTCGCGTCGGGTTCAGGAGCCGCTTCTGTACATTGCCGATGGCATGGGCTACCTCGGTGAGGTGAGCGGCTTCGCCTGAGGAGAGATCGGTCCACTGATCAATCTCGCTGCGGGGCACCACCAGGCAGTGGCCGCGAGCAAGAGGACGAACATCAAGAAAAGCGACACAAACGCTGTCTTGGTATACAAATCGGGCAGGGATCTCGCCGTCGATGATTCGAGTGAATATGGTGGGCATGTCCAGATCGTAGGCTGGCAATGGAACAGATATGGATGACGCTGACCAGACGGGATCTCGCGAGCCGCCCCTCGGAGTCTTCGAAGACCGGATATTCACAGTTCCGAACTTGATATCACTGCTCAGGCTGGTGTGCATTCCAGTGTTTTTGTGGTTGCTGTTCTCCGCTGATGATCGCTGGGCAGCCGCCTGGCTCTGGGGTGCGGTTGGTGCAACTGATTGGGCTGACGGCTGGTGGGCCCGAAAGTTCGATGCGGTCAGCGAACTCGGCAAAGTCCTCGACCCGGTGACCGACCGTGCAGTCCTGATCGTGGGAATCGCTGCGGTGGGTATCGATGGAGCGGTGCCGTGGTGGTTGGTCGTTCTGACGCTTGCGCGGGAGGTGATCGTGGCTGTGGCTGGACTTGTGATTCAGGCGTTGGGCGCTCGGCGAATTGATGTCACCTGGTGGGGAAAGTGCGCAACGTTCGGTCTCTACTTCTCGTTTCCGTTCTTGTTGGCCGGTGCTTCAGATGCTGGCGTGGCCGACTGGTTTTGGTGGGCGGGATGGATCTGCGCAGCACCTTCGTTGCTTTACAGCTACCTTTCGGCGGCGCAGTACATTCCTTTGGGGCTCGAGGCCCTTCGCAACGGTCGCGCTGATAAGAGCGACTGAGACCCACGAGGCGATGGGTTTCGGATAGGTTTTCACTATGGATATCCCTAACGATCTTCTTTATTCAAGAGACCATGAATGGGTCTCAATCGAAGGCGATGCTGCGAGGGTCGGAATCACCGACTATGCACAGGACGCGCTTGGTGACGTGGTCTACGTCGACCTTCCACGGGTCGGTGACCAGGTCGAAGCCGGCTCTTCTTTTTCTGAAGTTGAGTCGACCAAATCAGTTTCGGAACTCTACGCGCCGGTTTCGGGAACAATCTCGGCCGTCAACGAAGACTTGGCTGACGCCCCGGAACGAATCAACGAAGACCCCTACGGCGAAGGCTGGATAGTCGTGATCTCGATGTCTTCGACGACCGACAGAGATGCTCTTTTAGATGGCGTGGCCTATGGTGCTCTTATCGAGAGTTGAGCATTAGAGTTGAGTAAACAGCGTGACTGACCGAGCCTGTACCAAATGTGGACATCGCAATTCTGATGGCGCTCGCTTCTGCTCGTCGTGTGGAGACTCACTCTCTCGAGATGAGGTGACGACAGATCATGTTGCGGTCGATCTGGATGGCAGTGGTGTGAGCATTGATCGTTCGGCATTCGGGATTCACGAAGGACTTTTTGTCGTACTTCACGGACCGAAAGCGGGAGCCCGCTATGCGCTCGACTCCGATGTCGTGACAATGGGGAGACACCCCAACAGCGTCATCTTTCTGGACGATATCTCGGTCTCCCGTCGGCACGCGGAAGTCCGGCGCGTCGGGTCGCGCTATTCGGTGCGTGATGTCGGTTCGCTGAACGGCACGTATATCGAGCGTCAACGTGTCGATGAGCATGAGTTGGCGGACGGCGAAGTGTTACAGATCGGCAGATTCAAGTTGGTGTTTGTACATGGCACCGGGACGAACTGAAGGGAGGGGGCATGGCTGCGCAACCGCATCACTCAATCGGTGAGGTATTGAGTTTGCTCCAAGCCGAATACAGCGATGTCACGATCTCGAAGATCCGCTTTTTGGAAAGCCAGGGACTGATTGCGCCCGAGCGAACCCCCTCGGGGTATCGAAAGTTCTATGCAATCGACATTGCTCGGTTGCGTTGGATCCTGGCCCAACAACGCGACCATTTTCTACCCCTGAAAGTAATCAAGAAACGTCTCGAAGAACCTGGATTTACACTTGAGGTTGAGCCTCTGACTGAGGAACCTCCAGCTGCAGAACCGACGTTGTTCAGTAAACGCGACAAAGCGCCTGCGAGTTCGGGTGCAGATGAAGTTGAAGCTGCATCTGAGGTTGAGGCCGAAGAAGCAGAAGACGAGTACTTGGAGCCAATTGATGGTCTTTCGGCAACTGAGCTAGCCGGAGCTGCCAAAATCGAGGTGGGAATCGTTCGCGAGCTTGATCGTTTGGGTCTTATAGAGTCGATTGGACGCTCCGGTAGCGCCGTCTATGACCCAGACGCGTTGGTCATGGCCGAAGCTGCAGCGATCTTTGGAGAATACGGGCTTGAACCCCGCCACATGCGTATGTTCAAGGTTTCGGCAGAGCGCCAAGCTGGTGTTTTTGAACAGATTTTCTCGTCGCGCTTGGCCAAGGGCGGCAAATCGATGCAGCGGGCACGTGAAGAACTGAACGAGCTTGTGCGACTAGGCGAGGTGCTTCAACGCTCGATCCTGCGCAGGAGTTTCGGCGAGAGTCTTGACTGACCTCCAGGACTCTGGCCTCCAGATTCTTCTCGATTCGAGAGGTATAGAGGCCACTGTCGAGCGCGTCGCCGCCGACATAAGCGCCGACCACACCGATGGGGTCGTGCTTGCTGGGGTGCTACGGGGCAGTGTGCCGTTTCTTGCTGATCTCGTTCGGGCGATGACGATTCGTGTCAGGATCGATTTTCTGGCGATCACTCCGTATTCGCCCGGTACCGGCCGGGTCCGTCTGCTCAAGGATCTAGACATCGATATCACAGACCGCGATGTCGTGATCGTGGAGGACATTGTTGACACCGGTCTTACCAGCGAGTTTCTAACTGCAGAGTTGAGCCGTCGAAATCCTCGCAGTCTGTCAGTCTGCACTTTTGTGGATCGGCCGGCGCGTCGCCTGGCCCCGGTCAAGATCGATTACGTCGGTACTGAGATTCCCGAGGAGTTCGTGGTTGGTTACGGCCTCGACTATGAGGGCCGATACCGGAATCTGCGGATGTTGGCCACCGCTGACCCTGCCGTTCTGAGGGAGAACCCCGATGCATACATCGCTGCCTTGTATCGAATCTGAAGACTCGGTTTGCTGCCGACATCGGACCCTCAAAGTGGACGGTCTAGGGTAGAAGCATGCAGGAAATGGATCTCATCGGTGTTCGCGTCGAAATGCCGACCAACGCACCGATGGTTTTGCTGCGCGAACGTGCCGGCGAGGAACGGATAATCCCGATCTATATCGGCGCGCAGGAAGCCACCGCGATCGCTCTGGCGCTTGATGGCGTCGACACACCACGCCCGATGACTCACGACTTGATGCGTGACCTGCTTGAGGAGTTGTCCGTCGATATGGTCCGCGTGGTCATCACCGGCCTCCACGAAAAGACCTTCTTCGCCGAATTGCATCTCAGCGTTGAAGGCAAGACTCATGTGGTGTCCAGCCGACCCTCCGACGCGATCGCGCTGGCGGTACGCACCAATACACCGATTTTCGCCGAAGAGGCCGTTGTCGAAGAAGTGGGATTTCGTGAATCGGATCCCCAAGAGGCTGAACCCTCCGAAGAAGTCGTGGAAGAGTTCAAGGAGTTCCTCGACAACATCTCACCAGAAGACTTCGAAGACCAAGGCTGAGAACATCGAGGCGCAGAACATCAAGGCGTTGACCTCTGCTTCGCGCTCCCGTAGAGTAATCGCCACTGACAAAGACGTAATTTCGTTGGTGTCATCACGACGGGAGAGATTGATGAATCAGCAAGGGTATAACTCAAAACGCACCGCAGAGATCGCCGGTATCACCTATCGACAGCTTGACTACTGGGCTCGCCAGGACATTGTCCGCCCCGCGCTGACCAAAGCGAGCGGTTCCGGAAGCCGCCGCCTCTACAGCTACCGAGATCTACTTGAACTCAGAGTTATCAAGACTCTGCTTGACTCCGGTATCAAGCTCCAACAGGTTCGCAAGGGTCTCGACTATATGCGTGACCAACTGGGCGAAAATGTCACCTCGGCCAATCTGGTCATCAGCGGTACGAGTTCGGTAGTGGTCAACACCGGGGAGGAACTCATCGAGATCCTCCAAAACGGCCAGGGTGTGCTCAACGTCCTCCCTTTGGGAGGCGTCAAAGATACCGTTGATGAGCGCATCGTCGATCTCTTCCCCGAGAGCGACGAGATCGGCGACTCCGACGCCGCAGCCACCAACTGATAGAGGCCACAACCTGTCTCAGGTTGGCTATGACCGAAGCTGGAGCAACCATGACCGGTAGTCGGCGCTCGCCGCTGTGCGATGTCCATGTGGCGCTTGGGGCCAAAATGGTGCCCTTCAGCGGTTGGGAGATGCCTTTGTCCTACCCCGGCGGCACTCTCGCTGAGCACTTGGCTTGCCGTTCGGAAAGCGTCGTTTTCGATGTGTCACACCTGGGCACGGTACGAGTCAGCGGCCCAGGAGCGTTCGATGCCCTGCAATGGGCTTTCTCCAACGATCTGAATCGCATAGGACCGGGTCGAGCGCAGTACACCCATCTTCTTGACGCAACAGACGCTTCAGTCCTCGACGACATCATCGTGTGGTGGGTCTCAGACGACCGTTTCGATGTCATGCCCAACGCGTCGAATACCAGCCGAGTCGACAAGGCGCTCAGCGAAGCCCCCACATTGCCCCAAATCGAAGATGTGACCAGCACCCGTGCCGTAGTCGCTGTGCAGGGCCCAGAGGCTCGCTCCAGGCTCGCAACTGTTTCTCCCGAAGCAGCCGCCGTCGCGCGTTTCCGTGTCGCCCAAGTTGAAATTGCCGGCTGCGAAGTACTCGTCGCCGGCACCGGTTACACAGGGGAGGACGGCATTGAAATCGCTGTCGAAGCCGAGGCAGCAACCAGCATTTGGGACCTGATCGTTGCCGCGGGGATCACCCCGGCGGGTCTCGGTGCTCGCGACACATTGCGCCTTGAGGCCGGTTTGCCTCTCCACGGGCACGAGTTGGGTGCCGGTATCTCTCCTCTGCAAGCGGGCCTTGGCTGGGTCGTACGCTTCGACAAAGGAGACTTCCGAGGACGCGAGGCCCTATTGGCTGAACAGCAGGACGGCCCGCGCAGGCTTTTACGGGGGTTGCTGGTAGATGGTCGCCGCCCTCCCCGTGAGGGGCAGACCGTCTGGCGCAACGGAGCAGAAATCGGCGTGATCTCCAGCGGAAACTTCTCGCCGATCCTTCAACGAGGTATAGCCATGGCATTCCTGCGCCCCGATGTCGCCGTCGGTGACGAAGCAACAATCGACGTGCGCGGCACCCAGGTGCCCGCCACGGTCACCTCGATGCCCTTCGTGTGATCTGCTGCCGCTAGCGTTTCCGCCCGAGCTTCGACTTCGGCACTCTCGCCGTTTCCCTTCGCTGGTTACCTTCGCTATTTCCGGCTATTGTCTCTGGGCTTGGTTTCCGGTCTTGGTTCTCCCGGTGGGGTTTGGGTGTTCGTGTTCTGGTGGGGGTTTGAGGCGGAACCTTTTCGTGGTTTGGTGTTGGTGGAGGATCAGTTGTTGCGAGTAAGTGTCGTGAAGGTAGTGCGAGTCTCCTCCCAAGGAAAGCACTGTCTTCCGTCGAAATTCTCGGGATCCAACCCTTCAGGACATACGAGGACATCGAGCAAGTATTGCTGTCCATAGTCGGAAAAGACATAAATCCTTTCTCCAACTTCATCGCGAGAGACAAGGTTACTCGTATAGGAATTAGGATTAGTCAAATCGAATCCCTCTTGCAGACACTGCGACCGGGTTGCCTCGCACTCGCGGAACCTCAAAAAATAAAAGCCAGCTTCAGGATGGTGGTCCCAGGCAATATAATAAGCTGGTCCGATACCTGTTTCAAGGCAATCTCTTGGCGCTAGATCGCAGCATTCCTCTTGAGCGGACACCCGATCGCACGGAGGAATCGACCTCGTATAGCGCCAGGATTCTCTATAAAGTCCTATACTTAGCACTTCTTCAGTTGTCGGCTCGTATGGCTTGGCCGCTACGGTCGTCGTAGCCCAAACGTAGCACCTATCTAGGCCGATAATTCCCCAATCATGTGTTTCTGGGGGCGCACAAGCCTCAATGACGATGTCATATGAATTCCCGTCACGCAACTTGCCACTTGCTTCATCCAAGGAGAAGCCCGGTTCGCTCACGTCGGTATTGCAATTAGGCGGTTCTGTCACCACACGCTCTATACTTGGACTTAGAATCAATCTTGCGCCGTGTTCGTCACGGTAATACCGTCCTTGGGGAGGTTCAGGATCGACCACCGACAAACACCCTCGGTAGCCTGAAACCTTGTATTCGCTGACACCGGGAGCGGGTGTCCAATTCAGGTCAAAACCAATTTGTTCTAGTGTAGGCCGTTGGGCAACTTCTATACCGACATCTCGACGAAGGCTAAACGCTTTATCATGAATGCTTCCGCTCCAAGCATACGCCGAGCCAAAGGCCCATGAATGCACTAAGCTCACTTGATAGAATCCGCCAGGGTGCGAAGGCAAGATGAACGATTTCGCGTCGGTTGGGACGCTATAGGAGTCAACTTCAGTCCATGCAAACGTACCATCTGCCTGAGCCTCCCAGCGACGCAGATGGATGCGCTGAGATGTGACCGGCTCAGTTGTGTATGCATATTCCCACTGAAAGCGGACCCTGCCGTCAGCGGTGCGTTCGCCAGAAAAAAGGTCCACCCTGGGAGGCATGCGAAAGCAAGCGGGCTTGTCGTCACCCATCGGCCAGCCAAGCGCCTCCAAATCATAGCAACGATACACCCGCCCAAAACTGGTGTCATTACCCGTCGGCATCCCTGTACGCGTCCCGAAATACCTCTCTCGTAGATTGTCAGGATCGGCATCAGGAGGAGGAGGGTCAATTACTCGGGTGTATCCACGCGCGAAGCCGTATGCGTGTTCAATACCAATATTATGGTCTAATTCGTGGGAGATTACACCAAATAAGGACCTGAACAAATCGACCAACGACCGAGAGAGTCGACTGCTGTTACTCACACATGTCGAGCTTAAACCGAAGTTGAGCATGCCGAAGCCTCCAGCCCCGACACAAGTACCCTCAATAAAGTTAAAAAGGTGGTGGATGATACCCGCCTCCCGCGACAATACGGCTGTGCAATCAGCCGGAAATGGGTCTGCTACACCGTGGTCGTCCAAATTTTGGGAGTCTATGATCATGCCTGCTTCCATTCTCATGTTGAGCAGGCCAGACGACTGCCAATTGTAAAACGGCGCCTCTAGTTCATTCCATGAATCGGCGGTCGCGGCGATATCGCTGATGGACACAAGACTGGCCAGATCTGGATCCACACACACGTGGAGCTTGACCCGCAGGTCGCCTGATGAACCCAGCAATGTCGTCGGGGAGCTATCCGGTATCAGGACGTCGTCTCTAAAGGCCAAGTTGCCGTTATCGTCTGGGGTGTCGTCATCGTCTGGGGCGTCCTCATCGGTTGGGGTGTCGTCATCGGTTGGGTTGTCATCGTCTCGGTTGTCGTCATCGGTTGGGTCGATCACCGCAAACCCATCCGAAGGCATAGGCACGGGAGCATCAGGATCACAGTCTGGTGAGGCCGGGTCCACGGTCACATCGGGTCTGTCTTGGTAACGCCATAGGAAGGTGATGAGTTGTTTGCGGGTCAAGGTGTTGTCGGGGGAGAATGTTGTGAGTGAGGTGCCGGTGGTGATGCCGGTCTGGGCCAGCCATGACACTGCGCCTTGCTGCCAGGCTGCGTGCACATCGACAAACGAGTGCGCGGGTGCTGCGGGCACGCCTGCCAGACGCCATAGGAACGCTGCAACCTGTGCTCTGGTCAACGTGTCGTCCGGCGAGAATGTTGTGGGCGAGGTGCCGGTGGTGATGCCGGTAGCGGCCATCCACGAGATCGCGTCGTTGTGCGCGTCGACGGTCACATCGACAAAGGAGTGCTCGCCCGCTTCGGGTTGGCCCTGCATGTTCCACAGATACAGGGCGGTCTCGCCACGCGACGCCGGCGCGTCGGGTGAGAAACAGGGTCCGTCGATGCCGGTGATGTCGTTGTCGACAGACCATTGCACAGGCTCAGTGAAATACTGGTCGTCTGCCACATCGCCGTAGCCCGCCACCGCGCCCGCGGGCGACGACGACACACCCAACAGCACAGCCAACAACACCGGTGCCAGCAGCACCGAACCCAAACGCCTCACACGACCCGTCGAACCGAGCGTCCCAGCCATCACGAACTCCCATCGATCTTTCACACAGGTTCTACTACGACCGCCCGAGAGTATCACCCCCGGTGACAACCTCACCCGAACCCGAAAATCAACAAACCCGAAAGCCGCTCAACCGGCAGACACAGAAAAGTACTTTCAGCCCACTCCACACCCACCCGAACAGACGAACCGAACGCACTAGTCGTAGCTGCATTACCCATGTCTGAGAACCACACGGAACCCGACGGAGCTGACTCTGACGCTGACACGGACTAGTTGGACGGGAGCTCCAGCAACCCATTCTTCAGCGCGAACCGCCTGATACGAGACCTCAAACAAGCGGTTGGATGACTGTCTCTCCGAATTCGCTCAGGGTCTCGGGGACCGCGAAATCGCTCATCCAAACGTAGATGCGCTCGATGCCGCTGGCTGCTCGCGCGCCGTAGTGCTCGACCAACTCGTGAGCGTTGCCGGTGACATGACCGGTCCTGCCGAAGCGCCGCACGGCTGTCCCGACGACGGTGGCCCGGTCGGCGCCCTCGGGGATGAACGTCACACGCTCCTGGATCGAACTGCGAGCATCGCCGGTCCGCTCGCGCATCTCCGCAAAGCGATCGAGGCGATGAATCGGGCAGTTCCACCAGTCCGCGAAGCGTGCCACCAGTGCCAACGTGCGGGGTCCGCTGCCGCCGATGACGATCGGAATGCGACCCAGCGGCGGCGGCACCTGCTGGGCATCGTGCAGCGTGTGGTAGCTGCCGGAGTAGGAAATCTGCTCGCCGGACCAAAGTGCCAACAGCACCTCGAGGGTCTCAGTCAAGCGGTCAACGCGGGCACGAGGCGCGGTGTCGCCGATACCGAACGTCTCGAACTCGGTTGGGACGCTACCCCAACCAATACCCAACTCGAAGCGGCCCGAAGTGGCGTGGTCGAGGGTGACGGCCTGTCGGGCCAGCACTGCGGGGTGGCGAAAAGAGTCACACAATACAAGGTGGCCGACGGTGCCGGTGGTGTTCGCCCCGAGCCATGCGGCGGTGATCATGGCATCCCACATGGGTTGGCTCTCGGCCAGCGGCGGGGCTAGATGGTCCATCAACGCGACCCCGGCGAATCCCGAATCGACGGCAACATTGGACCGTTCCGTCATCGTCGGCAACGACATCCGCATCTGCGGCAGGAACAGTTGGAACTCCATAGCGACGGGGATACCAGGCTCAGGGTCGCTCGTCGAGCATTGGCAGAACGTTGATTGCGTGCTGGCGCAGGAAATGGTCGGCGAGGGTCAACAGCACCATTGCTTCGACCATGGGCACAGCACGGGGCAGCACACAGGGGTCGTGGCGCCCCTTGGCCGCGAGAGTTACCGCTTCACCGTCTCTGGTCACGGTCTTTTGCTCACTGGCGATCGTGGCGGTGGGCTTGAACGCCACACGAGTCACGATGCTCTCGCCGTTGGAGATTCCGCCCTGGATGCCTCCGGACCGATTGCTGGCAGTGCGGATCCCATCGGCGGCCGTGAAGGGATCGTTGTGGGTTAGTCCGGTCATCAGCGTTCCGGCGAAACCGCTGCCGATCTCCACGCCTTTGGCGGCGGGAAGCGACATTAAAGCGCCTGCGAGGTCTGCGTCGAGTTTGTCGAACACCGGCTCACCTAGACCCGCGGCGACACCTCGGGCGATGCACATTACGGTTCCGCCCAAAGAGTCGCCGTTGTGTCGGGCGCCCTCGATGGCCTCGCTCATTGCTGCTGCTGCGGTCGGGTCCGGGCAGCGGGTTGGATGGTTCTCGACTTCGTCGAGGCTGACGGTGGCGTCGTCGACGTCGGCTTCGATGTCGGTGATGCTCTGCACCCAACCGAGCACTTCGATTCCAGCGGCGACCTCGAGGAGTCGGCGTGCGACGGCGCCTGCGGCTACCCGACCGATTGTCTCGCGTGCCGAGGCCCGGCCTCCTCCCTGCCAATCCCGAAATCCGTATTTGGCGTCGTAGGTGAAGTCGGCATGGGACGGCCGGTAGACGGCTCGCAGGTGTTCGTAGGCACCGGGGTTGTGATCGGCATTGCGGACCAGCACGGCGAGCGGAGTGCCGGTGGTGTAGCCGGCGAACACACCCGAGAGAATCTCCGCTTGGTCAGCTTCGTCGCGTTGAGTCACGAGACGGCTCTGGCCCGGACGACGACGGTCGAGGTCACGTTGCAGGTCAGCGACGTCGAGCGCAAGGCGCGGCGGGCAGCCGTCGATCACGACTCCCACACCGGGGCCGTGGGATTCGCCGAATGTGGTGACTCGAAAGAGCGTGCCGAATGAACTGGACATCACAGGCGAGTGTACGGGCCGCGGTACTCCGCTCGCAGGATGTTTAGAAGAAGCGGATCGACCGCACCGGCAATCAGCAGCGGTCAGGCTTCGATGATTCCGCGGGCATCTGCAGCACGGCGGCGGATACTGTCAGCGGTGCTGTCATCGGGTGCAGCGTTGGCGGCTCGTTCAGCTTCTACCCGGTCGTACCAACGCTGCACTTCTGTAGACCTTCGCTGGTCGCTCCAGCCGAGCTCACGGGCCATCAATGAAGCGACGCTCTCGGCGGCGAGATTGCCCCGCTCCTCACCCTCAATCGAGATACGTAGACGACGCGCCAGCACGTCGTCTAGATGCAGAGCCCCTTCGTGACGTGCCGCGTGCACGACCTCCGCGGCGATATAGGTGCCCCCGGGTACCTGCGCTGCAAGTGAGGGGTCGAACTCGGCAATCTCCAGGACGTCAACTATGCGGTTGCCATGACGCCACAGCAGACGCTCAACGATGTCACGGTCCAAGGCGCTGACCTTGGCGAGTGCATCAGCTTGCTGCGACCAGTGGTGCCACTCGTCGCTACCGAGTAGCACCACATTTTGGGTGCAAGATGGAGGAACATTGTCGGGCAAACCGTCTACCGCGGCGTTGATGGCATCAGCGGCCATAACGCGATACGTGGTGTACTTGCCACCGGCGATCGAGACGAGTCCAGAGATCGGCTCGGCCACAGCGTGCTCGCGGCTGACCGTCGCAGTGTCGTCAGCGGAAGCGTCGAGGAGTGGGCGAAGTCCCACGTACACACCCAGAATGTCGGCTCTGGTCAGGGGCCTTTCCAGAGCCTCGTTGGCATGATCCAAGATGTAGTCGATATCAGCACTCGACGCGGCGGGGTGAGCTCGATCGAACTCCCATTCGGTGTCGGTAGTACCGAGCAACCAGTGCTCACCCCACGGGATCAAAAAGAGGACGCTGCGAGCAGTGCGCAGCACAATCCCGCAATCGCTGTCGATGCAGTCGCGACGCACCACTAGATGAACGCCCTTGGCCGCGCGTACGGCAAGACTGGAGGGCGCGACCATGTCGTGGATGTCATCCAGCCAAACACCGGTGGCGTTGACGACTTTGGCGGCCCGGCATTCATAGTCGGTGTTGGTTTCGAGGTCGCGGAACTTGGCACCTACCACTGTTTCAGAACCGTCGTGCTGTTCGATGAGCAAGCCTGTGACGCGTGCACTGGTAACGATTGAGGCACCGTGGTGGGAAGCCGTTCGAGCGATGGCCAGGGTGTGTCGGGCGTCGTCGATCTGAGCGTCTTGGTAGATGATCGCACCCCTTATCGACGATTGCTTCAGCGCCGGTGCGAGTTTGAGGGTTGCTTTGCGGCCCAGGTGGCGGTGAAAGGCGAGTGGGTGCTTCCCGGTGCGAGCTAGCAAGTCATACAGCAGGACTCCCGCTCCGAAGTAGATCCGCTGCCAGAACCGGCGGGTCAGCGGGATCATGAAAGAGATCGTGCGAACCAGATGCGGCGAAACGGTCTTGGCCAACAAGCCGCGTTCATGCAGTGCTTCGCGTACCAACGCGAAGTCGCGACTCTCGAGGTAGCGTAGGCCACCATGGAGCAGTTTCGAGGAGCGACTCGATGTGCCGCTGGCCAGATCCCGCTGTTCGACAAGTCCGACTCTGAGCCCGCGCGTGGCTGCGTCGAGGGCGCAGCCGACGCCGGTTACACCTCCGCCGATCACCAGAATGTCGAGTTGTTCGTTGGCGAGGCGTTCGATGTCGTGCTCTCGCCGCTGTGGGCTGAGCGATCCCGGGACGGACGCGGAACAGGTCCGGATCGTCGATGTGTGCGCCTCCATGTTGCCAGCGTACGCTGCTGTGGATATGACTCCGCCTTCGGCCGACGCGCTCAATTTTGCAACGATCTGGGAGGGCATTGCCGAAGTCGTTCCCGAAGCTCCGGCGATTGCTCACGGTCCCGAATCCTGCGATTGGGCGACCTTTGAGAACCGTGCAGCGCGTCTTGCAGCTGCGTTGGGTGCGGCTGGCATCGCCGGCAACGACAAGGTGGCGGTCTATCTGTACAACGGTTTCGAATATCAAGAGGCCCAATTCGCGGCCTTCAAGCAGCGAGCCGTTCCTTGCAATGTCAACTACCGCTATATCGCCGAGGAGTTGGCGTATCTGCTCAACAATGCCGACGCCAAGGCAATCTTCTTTGACAGCTCGCTTGGTGATCGTGTGGCCGAGGTCGTTGACCGTTGCGCACAGTTGCAGCTACTGGTCCAAGTCGGCGGCGGTGAACTGATTGACGGTGCGGTGGCCTACGAAGAGTTGATCACCAGCAGTGAACCGGCGCCCCGTATTGAGCGGAGCGGTAGCGACCTGTGGTTTCTCTATACCGGCGGCACTACAGGTAACCCCAAGGCGGTGATGTGGCCACACGATCAGATGATCGCAAACATGGGTGGGCATTACCAGATACTGAAACGCGAGATTCCAGACGGCGCGGTCACGGCGATTGATGCAGCAATAGAAATGCACAAACGCAGGCGCACCACCCGGCTGCTGGCTTCTGCCCCGTTGATGCATGGAACGTCCGGGATCAACTCTCTTCATGTGCTCACAATGGGTGGCATGGTGGCGACACTGGTTGAGCGCAGTTTTGACGCCGATGAACTCTGGAGCGTGGTGGCCAAACACCGTCTCACCATGTTGGTCATTGTCGGTGACGCGTTCGCTCGTCCGATGCTCGAAGCGCTGGACAATGCTGAAGCGGCGGGCAATCCTCACGATTTGTCGAGCGTTTACCAGCTCTTCTCTTCGGGTGTGATGTGGTCTGCGGAGTCCAAGAAAGCGTTTCTTGAGCACAAGTCGATGACCTTGATCGACAGCCTCGGCGCCAGCGAATCGATCGGCCAGGGTTTGCAGACAACTCGGCGCGACGAGAGCGCGCAGGTGGCTACGGGACGCTTCTCATTGGGTCCGACAACAGCGGTGATCAGCGACGACGGCAGTCTTGTCGAGCCGGGGAGCGGTGAGGTGGGCCGTCTTGGGAACCGGGGCGCCAACCCGATTGGTTACTACAAAGACGAAGCCAAAACAGCAGAGACTTTCCCGTTGATCGACGGGGTGCGCTGGTCGATTCCGGGTGACTACGCAACCGTTGAAGCAGATGGCACGGTGACTTTGTTGGGCCGAGGTTCGGTTTGCATCAACTCCGGCGGTGAGAAGATCTTCCCCGAAGAAGTTGAAGAGGCACTCAAGAGCCACCGCGCAGTCCTCGACTGCAATGCGGTGGGGCTACCCGATCCGCGATGGGGGCAATCGGTCAACGCCGTGGTGTCAATCGAAGATGGCGTAACCGTCTCTGATGATGAATTGATTGCTCATTGTCGTACCCGCATTGCCGGTTACAAGGCTCCGAAGCGGATTTTTCGTGTTGAGGAGTTTGTGCGAAGCCCCAACGGGAAGTCCGACTACCAGTGGGCCAAAGCAACCGCAGAGTCGTTGCTCGACCGCTGACGACGCCACATGGCCTTCCAGCCATTGGGTATGCTTGCCTTATGGAGCTAACCGCAATCATCGAGGCGCGAGCGGGTATCCGCAGCGGCAAACCCTGCTTCGTGGGCACGCGCATAGCGGTCTACGACGTTCTGGACTACTTGGCTTCGGGGATGACTCCCTCGCAGATCGTCGGCGACTTCCCCGAATTGAGCGAGAAACATGTCCTAGCCGCCATTGAGTTCGCCGCGCTGCGCGAGCGGCGCCTGGCGACTCCCGCGTGAGGCTGCTGCTCGATCAGAACCTGTCGCGCCGTCTCGTCCGCATGTTGGAGGCCGACTATCCCAACAGTTCCCATGTCGCCGAACTCGGCCTCAGCACGGCAACGGATAGCGCGATATGGGACTTTGCTCGTGACCACAATTTCATGCTCGTTTCAAAGGACTCTGACTTTCGCCAACTCGCGTTCCTGCTGGGCCCGCCTCCCAAGGCCGTCTGGCTGAGGGTTGGCAACGCCACGACACTCGCAGTCCTCGATGTCATCCGGCAGCATCACGACGCAATCGCTGAATTCGCTGCGAATGATGAGGAAGCCCTGCTGATCCTGCCGTCCGCTTTCTAGCTAACTGACCCCCGTCGGCTGGGCGTTCCTGCCCAACACCGGCCAAGCCGAGGCGGGATCCAACCGGACCCCCGGACACAACCCCACCGTCGGGGCCGGCTCCCCTGTCGGCGTGGAGCGTATCAAGAAGCAGGCGGTCGGTATCGGTTCTGAAACTAGCCGGGAGGTCGTTCCGATCGACTGGTCCCTCCTTTCGTCTGTCGCTGGGCGGTCAAAGAACTCTAGACAATAGCGCTCACAACGAGAGCGAGACCTAGCGCCACAAGTAGGACCGATATTCCCGGCGTGAGTCGTTTAGTATTGGCGCGCAAAGTGATTCGAGCGCCCAGGAAACCGCCGGGGACCGATCCCGCGGCGAGCGCTAATCCGATCGACCAATTGATGTTCCCTGCCAACGTATGGCCGACCATTGCCGGCACAGCGAAGAACGGTACACATGCTAAACCAGTTGCCACCGTTCGCTTCGCCGACCATCCGAGGGCCCCGAGCATCACTGGAGCAGTCACGACTGTGCCCCCTACGCCCAATAGGGCGGATACCGACCCTGCCAACGCTCCCGTCGCCAGCGCCGTCACCGTCGCGCTCCCAGAATCGTCGGTATGCGATGGAACCTCCGGATCCTCCGTCACCTCTTGCCCATCACCAGGACTCCGAGACTTCCCGCCCAGCTTGAGTCCCGAAAGGAAGAGAAGACCGCCAGTAACGCCCAGAAGCAGATTCGGCGTAACGATTCCGACGAGGAAGGAACTCGCGAACGACGTCACAGCGCCTGTTGAACCCGCGAGCACGGCGAATCGCCAATCCACAAGTCCAGCGCGATGATATGCACGAAGAGCAGTCACGACCGACGGTAAAACCCCCGGCAGCGTCGACGCAACGGACTCAGCGGGCGTCGCTCCGAGGAATCGAATACCCGGTGTGGAAACTAGCGCTCCTCCAGCACCCAGGACCCCGCTATAGAGACCGGCCAGGAAGCCGACCCCAACCACTCCCAAGAGCGCGAGATCGCTCACAATTTCTTCCAAACCACCAGAGAGGCAGCACGCTCCGTCTTTCTCCGACATCCACCCGGGCGCGCGCTCGGAAAAGAAGGCCGCACTCGACCGACCGGCACCGCATCAAACTGGTCCGGTGCAGTAGCTGCGATGCACAAGCGTGGGATGCAATCGCGCGCCGCTCGGAGCGCAAGTTCCAGCATTGCTGGACAAGGGCGCATCTTGCAGAGTGCAGCCTTCATGACTTCCGCCGGAGTACGAAGCGGTACAAGGCACTGTTGCCCGTCTCGAATTGAAGCGTGGAAAGCTTGAGATAGGTCATGAATCGTCTGTACTGATCCGATACGACTGCGGCAACCGCTTGCGAGCGATGCAGCCTGAGGTTGCCGCGCCACAGCCGACATGTGTGGGCGTAGTGCGAATTGTCGTTTCTGAGTACCTCAAGGTGAAAGTGTGTGCCTCCGCAGCGACAAGCTTGCCTCGATGCCTGCTCGCCACCCAGACCCAAGCGATTTCGACGCTCTCGTTCAACAGTTCGATCGCCCGATACGAAAGGCAGCCAGCGAGTTCACCTGTCGACTTGATGCGGATCGCAAACGGAATTCCGACTTTCAACTCCCGATCGATTCGCGCGTTGGCTTCGTCGACCGAGTCAATCGGCAAATCAGGCATGTAGTTCCAGATCTCAGGATCCCGACCAAGTTCGTACAACTCGACTGCCAGATGATGGCCGAGCGGTTCGACATCAACCACCACTCCAGAGAGGACCCTAGGTTCAATTTCGATCATGGTTTCGAGGGTTCCCCTGTACTCATCCGTCGAAGCCCCGACGGTATCATGCACTCACACGGCACCATCGATCACCACATTCCGAGCATCAACCGCCTCAAGGTATCGGCAAAGACCTGTGGCGCGCTGGAGCCAGTCCCGGTATGACATCTGGGGATCCTTCGCTCTTTCATATCCTTCAGCCCCCGGACGCAGCATCAGACCAGACCCGCGCTGGAGGCGAGCGGTTAACGCTGTTGTGTCAATCGACAGGAACACAGCGGTGTCCGATGAGGAATTGATTGCTCATTGTCGCACCCGCATTGCCGGCTACAAGGCGCCTAAGCGGATTCTCCGTGTTGAGGAGTTTGTGCGAAGTCCCAACGGAAAGTGGCTCTCCGCGTTTGAGGTCGGAGTCAGCGGGGTGAGGGTCCGCGGTTGAACGCGAGGGATCCCCCAGAATCGGTGCTGATAGGCAACCGAGAATCTGGAGGATCCCTGTGGAAGTTGACCCTACGCGTGTTTGTGAGCTGTTGGTGGGACTGGGCGACGTTGAGGTGCTCGGCGTTGAGGACGAAGCGGGCGGGCCGCTGCGGGTTCATGTCCGCCGGCGGGCACCGAGACCGGATTGTGTGGGCTGTGGCGGGCGGTTGTGGTCTGACGGGGAGCGGCCGGTGGAGTTGGTGGACCTCCCGGCGTTCGGGCGGGCGGCGCGGCTGGTGTGGCACAAGCGCCGGTGGCGTTGCGGGCAGCGAGGATGCCTGTCTGGCACCGTCACCGAACAGGACCCCGCTATCGCGCCGCCTCGGGAGCGGCTGACGACACGGGCGGGCCGCTGGGCGACGCGCCAGGCGGGCCGTGGCCGCCCGCTCAAAGAGGTCGCTTCGGAGCTGGGATGCAGTTGGCATCCGGTGAACATGTCGGTGAGCCGCTGGGGCGAGGCGCTGCTGGCCGCCGACACCGCCAGGATCGGCGACACGCGGGCGCTGGGCCTCGACGAGCACCTGATGTGGCGGCGGGGACGGTTCCGGACCAAGGCCTGGGCGACTAGCATCGTCGATGTTGGGCGGGGCCAGTTGTTGGACGTAGTCCGAGGCCGGACGGCCAAAGCGCCCACGAAGTGGCTGCTTGAGCGGCCCCGCGCATGGCGTTGCGCCATCGGTTGGGCGGTGCTTGACCTCTCAGGGCCGTATCGGGCCGCGTTCGATGCCGCGTTGCCCGCCGCGAAGCAGGTCGCGGACCCGTTCCACGTCGTGCGGTTGGGCAACGACGCCCTTGACGAGGTCCGCCGCCGGGTCCAGAACCAGACGCTCGGGCATCGCGGCCTCAAACACGACCCGCTGTACCGGGCACGCAAGCTGTTGGTGTCGGCCTCTGAGCGCATCACCGACAACGGCCGGATCCGGCTGCGGGGACTGCTAGATGCAGGCGACCCCAAAGGCGAGGTCCGTCTGGCCTGGCACGCCAAAGAGACCCTGCGACGCATCTATGACATCGACGATCCCGAACTCGGCGCCGATACCGTCAAACAACTCGCAGTCGATTTCCAAGACCTCAGCCTGGCACCAGAGATCAACCGCCTCGGACGCACCCTGTGGCGCTGGCGCACACAGATCTCGAACTGGCACGCGGCGCGAGTAACCAACGCAGCCACCGAGGCCGCCAACAACCTCGCCAAACGCGTCAAACGCGCCGCGTTCGGGTTCACCAACTTCAACAACTACCGCATCCGAGTCCTGCTCTACGCAGGCAAACCCAACTGGACGCTGCTCGACACCCTCACTCCGACCTGAAACGCGAAGCGCCCGGAAAGTCTGACTACCAGTGGGCCAAAGCAACCGCAGAGTCGTTGGCCGACCGCTGACCAAACCGCTGATCAGAGCTCAAGCAAGGCCTGCTCAACTACTTCAGGCAAGGCGGGATGGATGTAGTACTGCTTTGTTGCGATGTCGTCGACGCTCAGGTCGAACACCATCGCCTGGATCAGCTGTTGGATGAGCGTCGAGGCTTGAGGACCGAGGATGTGTGCCCCCAACAACTTGCGTGTCTCTGTATTCACGATGAGTTTGCAGAAGCTCTCGGTATCTTCCATGGCCCAGCCGTAAGCCGCCGCCCCATACTCGGCGATATGAGTCCGGTAGGGGAGTCCTGCCTTGATGCACTGTTCCTCAGTGAGGCCAACGCTCGCGACTTGCGGTGCGCCGAAGACGGCGGCGGGAATGAAGCGATGATCCACTTCAGTGGGATTCTCGGGGTGGAGAAGATTGTGAGAAACGACTCTTGCTTCGTGGTTGGCGACATGCTTTAGCTGAACCGGATTGGTGATGTCTCCAAGTGCCCAGATTCCTTCGGTATTGGTACGCAGCTGTGCGTCGGTGATGACGTAGCCGTCGTCATCGGTTGCCACTCCGGTGGCTGCGACTTTGAGTTGGTCGCCGTTGGGAACCCGGCCGGTGGCGACCAGCAGTTCATCGCAGCGGTGTTCGCCTTGGTTGGTTTGCAGCACGATCTCATCGCCTTCGCGACGGATCTCGTCGATGCTGACGCCTTTGTGAACGTTGAACTTCTCGGCATAGATCTTGGTGAAACGTTGTTTGATTTCCGTGTCTTGGGAGCGAAGCATGGTGTCGCCGCGCAGGAGGAAGGTCACCTCGCTGCCCAATAAGCCGAACACGTTTCCTAATTCGGCGGCGATGTAGCCGCCGCCTATCACAATCAGCCGTTTCGGGATCGCGTCGATGCGCATGATGGTGTCGGAGGTGTGATAGCCCGATTCGGCAAGACCGGCAATGTCGGGAGCGAAAGCCCTCGCTCCCGCAGCCAGCACAATCTTGTCGGCGGTAATAACCTCTTCGCCGACTTGCAGCTGTTTGAATCCGACGAATCTGGCGTCCACCCCGTAGACGGTGACATTGGGGAGGTTCTCGCGGTATTCCTTGCCGCTCGCCGCAATCGGGTCAATGCGGTTGAATACTCGATCACGGATTGCGGGCCAGTCGGCCCCCTCGAAGCGCGTGTCAATGCCGTAACGCCAGCCGTGTTGAGCCAGTTCGGCCAACTCGGCGGTGTAGACCAGCATCTTGGACGGTATGCAGCCAACGTTGAGGCAGGTTCCGCCGAACAGGCCACGTTCGACGATGGCGATATCCCAATCGTCGTATTCAGGGTTGACAATCGAGTTTCCCGATCCGGTACCGATGATGATCAGATCAAATGAGCGCATCGGCGCAGGTTAGCGTCGCTGACAGCCGCTCTATTCGGAGTCTTTGGTGACGGCTAGTTCAGCGAGCCGCTTGCGAAAGCGATCGATGTTGCGGAGTTTGATGGATTCGAATCCGCGTACTAACTCTGCGGTCTCGGCAACCTGTTGGGTATGTGCCAAATCTTTGGCGTCGAGCGAAGCGGAGAGAGCAGCCAGGTATTCGTGGGGCAACTCTCGTTCAACTCGACGCACTTTGGCCCACCCGAAGAAATCCAAAGGCGTTCCGCGGAGGCGTCTACCGGCTGCTAGCAAGCGAAACATGGGACGCCAACGAGTCGAAAAGGAGATCTTCATGGGTAAGCCGACGCGTGCTCAATCAAGCACAGTCCGAAGACGCCTGGATTGACCGGTGGCCGCATCAAGAACGCTCGGCATGTCGCCAGCTTGGTAGTCCAAGAGTTCTGAGTTCTTGAAGGTACCCATGAGCATCTCATTATTGTCCACGCGGAGAGGCTCCGCCCAGGTCCGGATCTGGTGCCACACGACACCTTCCGAATCGGCGTAGATCGAGCGATCGACGAACTGGCGGAGGAACTCAGTTGGAACGTCACGAACAACCGCAACGCTGCTCGAATTGTACCTGTCCCACCAGTCGGCGACTCGACGGGCTGCTGGCGTAAGGAACGCCGTTGTCTCCGACCGAAGCTCGCTGAGCAGACTGCGGAGGGAGTCGTCTTCGCCGGTCATGACCACATCAGGCTGCACTCCACACCCGTGCCACGAAGACTTGTCCGGCAACGAGATTCGACACTCCGGCAGAAAGGCCGTGTAGCCAGCAATGAGTGGCACTTCTCGTCCGGCGTTGGCGCCTCCCCGTGTGGACTGGCCTACGACTAAGGCCTGTGGATGCATCTGCTGAAGCGCATAGGCGACCGCTTCCACAGTTGAGAATCCTGATTCGTCCACCCGGACCACTATCGGGGCAACTACTCGTCTTTCCATGCTCGGCGTTTTTAAGACGCGTTGTCGGCCATCAGCAAAACTCTCAAGGAACACCTCTCGGTCGCTACCGAGGGTCCGGGCCAAGAGATATAGCCCAGTCTCCAAGAATCCACCGCGGCACGCTCGCAGGTCAATAACGAGAATTCGTGCGCCACTGCACATTTCCAGCGCCGCCGATAGCCGAGGAACTGCGTCGCCAGGAGGACCAAACGCGCCGAGCTTGAGGACTGCAGTCCCGCTAGCCTCCCAGCAACAACCTAGTACACCGAAATTGACAGCCTCATACGCTGAGTACCAAGCGTCGCCATAGTCGTCGGGGGAATGTCGAAGCCCCGACGGATCGACGAACGGTTGCTGTGTCAAGAAGGCAAAGTGGGCCGGGGAGTAGCTGATCCTGAGATGCTGATCGCCAGTTGCTCCCTGCAGGTGCCGCTCGAACTCTGCTGCGAGAGACTCGGCGTGACCCACGTTCGAGGGCACGCTGGTCCGCAGTCGCTCCAGCGCGGCTAAGGCTTCAGCGCCACCAACACAGCCTCTCTCTTCAATTACGGCACTGATTGCCTCAAGGAGCTGGGAGTGGCCGGGTGGCGGCCTACCGGTCACTCTGTTTCAACGTCTCGAAACGCCTCGATGACACGTTCAATCGAGTCCTCCAAAATCGCGGCGATGTTGAGCCGACCGGAGTCAAGTACGTATATCGCGTGCTCGGTCCTTAGCCGAGTCGCCTGCGCTGGATTGATGCTCGCAACGTGGAACATTCCGTTCCCTTCGGCGATACCTCGGAGTGAGGACGATCCCAGATCATGACTCCGCTTGTCGAGGACTGAACGGATTGCATGCATTCGGCTTCGTACCGCAGTGAGTTCGCCTTGCCAGGCCGAACGCAAACCAGGGTCACGGAGTACTCGATCGACGATCGCTGCGCCTAGCCAGGGAGGGTTTGACCAAACCGAGCGCGCTACGCCTTCCGCCATCTTGCGCGCAACTGTACGGTCTCGGTATTCATTGATACCAATGTGGAGCGCACCGACACGCTCGCGGTAGAGACCGAAATTCTTGGAGAAACTCACCGCGATATACAGTTCCTGCGCTACATCGGTGAGCATTCGAATCGGGGCACAGTCTTCCTCAACTCCGGCGGCGAATCCTATGTAGGCGCTATCGAGGATCACTGTCAAACGCCGACGCCCAACTACGTCTGCCACAGCCTTCCACTCTTCGGGTGAAAGGTCGACGCCAAGCGGATTCTGGCAGCAAAGGTGTAAAAGTACCGGATCACGGGGGTCTATCCGCTCGAACGCTGCCAGCATTTTATCTGCACGCTTCCGACCAGTGCCCAGGTACGGATACCGGCGAACCTCCAGGCCAGCCTGGAGGGCAATCGCCGGATGGTTCGGCCATGATGCGTCAGGAATCCAGAGGACTTTTGCCCCGCTCTTAGACAACACGTTGAGCGCCAGGGAGATCGCTGCTGTTCCCGATGGGGTGTGAAACCACGAATCGATAGGTTGGTTCGACAAGACGAGTGATCCGACAGACTCGCAGAAGCTCGCGTCTCCCGCAATGGGCAGGTAATCTTTGGTCTTTTCCTCGGAAACAATTGATTCTTGCGCCAACGACACCGCTTCCATGACGGGCGTAGCGCCGGTGGAGTCTCGGTACACACCAGCAGTCAGGTCGAGACGGTTCTCGCGAAGGTCGGATAGATATTTGTTCTTGATACCGAATATGGGATCCGGTGGAGCTTCGTCCATTCCATTGAACCGAGATGTCATCGCGCTCTGGCCTACTTCCTATAGTTGATATACTCGTTGGGCGTTCGTTCTTAGAACTCGCTCCAATATGTCGCTGTCGAGGTGCACCCCCAGAACGGGTTAGGAGGCTAGTTCGGCGAGTCGCTTGCGGAAGCGATCCACGTTGTGGAGCTTGATGGATTCAAAGCCGCGTACTAACTCGGCAGTCTCGGCAACCTGTTGGGTATGTGCCAAATCTTTGGCGTCGAGCGAAGCGGAGAGAGCAGCCAGGTATTCGTGGGGCAACTCTCGTTCAACTCGACGCACTTTGGCCCACCCGAAGAAATCCAAAGGCGTTCCGCGGAGGCGTCTACCGGCTGCTAGCAAGCGAAACATGGGACGCCAACGAGTCGAAAAGGAGAGTTTCTCCGAGCGGCCCAAGGCTCGCAGCGAAGGAGGGTGCAGCCTCCAGGCAACTTTGTCGCCGGGTCGGGCCACTTCGCCTACCACCTGGTGCCCGTCGGCATCAAGCATTAGACGAGCTACTTCGTACTCGTCTTTGTAGGCCATGAGCTTGAACAGACCGCTCCCCACGGCGGCGATGGTGTTGCCTCGTTGCTCAGGGTCGATAAGTTCGGCTCTAGCAGCGATTTTGTCAAGTTGATCGAGATACCAAAGCGCAGTCTTTTGGTTCTGGAAAGCTATGAGTTCGGCGCTGAAGCGACTTAGATCCTCAGCCAGTTGAGCATCGCTGTTGGCAAGCAACCCAATCCGTTGCTGCAGCGCAGCCGTGAGTTTGGGAGCGCTCGCTGGGGGATTTTGGGCGTCCATCGCAGCGGTCACCAAGTCAGGATCAGCGATTTGCCAACGACCCCAGCCAAAGGCGGCAAGGTTGAGATCAACCGCCACGCCGTTGAGTTCGATGGCTTGCTCCAACGCTCGGGGCGAGATGGGAAGGAGACCAGATTGAACGGCCATACCGACCACGAAAATGTTGGCACCGACCGCATCTCCGACCAGAGCCGCGGTAGTGGCAGCAGAAGCGGCCCAATGACAAGAATCAGCGCGAGCCATGTCGCTGATTCGCTTCAGCAACTCCTCTTGGGTAGGCATGTCGATTTCGGGATGCGCTGTCTTGATCCCGGGAGGGGTCAACTCAAGCGAACCCACAACAGAGGTACGACCGGGATCTGTGGCTCCGAGACCAGTCCAAGACGATGCAACCAAGAGATCGAAGGCCAGAAGCAGATCTGCTTGACCGAGGGCCACACGGTTGCTGCCAGCCCGTTCATGAGAGGAGATGCGAATGTCGCTCACGACCGGGCCGGCCTTTTGCGACAGGCCAGTTTGGTCGAGGCCGGCGACCTCCGAACCTTCCAACATGGCCGCAGTGCCGATTATCTGAGACACCGTCACGACTCCGGTTCCGCCGATACCGGTGATGTGAACATTGAGATCAGTAACCGTGCACGCAGGCGGGTCGGCTATCCCATCGGGGACCGCTGGAAACTTGGCGTCAACTGCGGTTGAGTTGCGACGCCACGGGCGGTTCGGCTTTTGGGTGATGCTGATGAAAGCCGGGCAATCCCCGGACATGCAGGAGAAATCAAGGTTGCAACTGTGCTGGTCGATCGTGGTTTTACGGCCGAAGGGAGTGTCGATCGGCTGAACCGACAAGCAGTTGGAAACCGTGGCACAGTCCCCACAGCCCTCGCAGATGCGATGGTTGATGACGACCCGTGTCGGCGGACTCTTGACTCGCCCTCGCTTGCGGTCACGACGCAACTCAGCGGCGCAGCGCTGATCGTGGATCAGCACAGTCACCCCTTCAATTGCGCTGAGGATTCGCTGGGCCTCCGGGAGGCGATCTCGGTTCCACACTTCGACCTCGACCGGCAGAGCAAGCGAACGAGCCCGCCCGGGGTCTTCGGAGGTGATGATCACCCGCCGCACACCCTGGGCGAGAAGCTGCTGGCATACACGGTCCAGGTCGATCTGTCCGGTCGGGTCTTGCCCGCCGGTCATGGCCACGGCTCGGTTCCACAAGAGTTTGTAGGTGATGTTGGCACCGCTTGCTATGGCTGCGGTGACAGCCAATTGACCCGAGTGGAAGAAAGTTCCGTCGCCAAGGTTTTGGATTACGTGATCGGTCTCGACAAAGGGTGACATGCCGATCCACTGCGTGCCTTCGGTACCCATGCAGGTGATACCGGAAATATCGCCGTAGCGGGGTTCGCCGCCCATCATCACCATGGCGTGACAGCCGATACCGGCGCCCACCAGGGTGCCTTCCTCAACCACGGTGCTGCGATTGTGGGGGCAACCTGAACAGAAGTAGGGCGTGCGAGCCACGCTCAGGGTAAGCCGCTCACGCGGTGGAGTCATGGGACGCAAACGCCCGCCGATCCGCGGTCCCAAGCGCACCCGCAGTGCAGCCACGATGTCGTCTGAGACCAGCGCTCCTCCGCTCGGGACCAGGGGATTCCCGGCTTCGTCGTTGCGCCCGACTACTGCCGGATGATGGCTGGCGTTGTACAGAGCGTCCTTCACCTGGAGCTCCACGGTCGGGTTCTTCTCCTCTACGACGAGGATTTGCTCAAGCCCCGCAGCGAACGAGCGCACAGTCGAGGTATTGAAGGGGATGGGCATGTTGAGCTTCAACAAGCGGATCCCTGCCGAGGCGATATCGCTGTCCGTTTCAAGGCCAAGCGCTCGCAGAGCTTCTCGAAGCTCACGATAGGTGTTACCCGCTGAGACAATCCCGATCCATGGGTCCGCTGGGTCCACGGTTACATGGTTGAGGCGGTTGATGGCAGCGTATTCGAGAGCCAGGGGCCGTCGGATTTCGAGAATTTCGCGTTCAATGTCGAGCGTGTGGGGGGTTATGAGGTTGCCGTCTGGGCGGTGGAAATAGGAGCCGCCGTCGATGGTGGGCAGCACCGGGGTGATCCGAGATGGGTCCAGATCGACTGTGCCGGAGCCGTCTGCTACGTCAGCCACGATCTTCAATCCGACCCAGAGACCGGTTGCCCGGCTCAGAGCGATGGCGTGACGTCCGAGATCCAGAGCTTCGGCGGGGTCACCGGGAAACAGCACGGGCATGTTGAGATCTGCGAGAACTCCAGCCGAGGATGACGGAATTGTGGAGGACTTGGCGGCGGGGTCGTCGCCGGCGAGAGCCACGACACCACCGAGCGGGTCGGTACCGGCGAAGGTGGCATGGCGTAGCGCATCGGACGCCCGGTCAACTCCTGGGGCCTTGCCGTACCAGATGCCGACGACTCCGTCGTAGCGTGCATCATCTCGGGTTGTTGCGAGTTGACTACCCATGACCGCTGTAGCCGCGTATTCTTCGTTTACCGATGGCCGCAGGTGGATGGGTAGTTCTGGCGTCTGTGCAACTGCTTGCGATAGAGCCCCATCGATCCCCGCCAATGGAGAGCCGGGATATCCGGCGGCGAATGCGGCTGTGCGCAGCCCGTTGGCTCTATCAACACGAAGTTGCTCGATTGGGAGTCGAGCGAGGGCTTGGATACCGGTCATGAACACGGTTCCCTCGTCTCGCGTGTAGCGATCAGTTAGAAGGTATGTGTCTGCTGTAGACATCTTCACGCATCCCAGTCACGGTTTCCCCGCACACAACACCCTAGTCAGCTTGTTTTCCGCAAGTCTGTGTGAATGGAAAGCCTCGCCAAGCAACCGCCTCGAGCAAAGCGGCTAGCCTCACCGTGTCCGTTCCGAAGTGAGCCGTTGTGCCAGTGGCTCGTAGTTCAGCTGGGACTATAGACGGCGGTGATCTTCATGTGCGCGCCTTTGCTATGCGTGCTGCGGCGCCGTTACGTTGCGCCGTAGATTCGGCTGAGGTCAAGCGGTTGCCCAGTTCGTTGACTCGTAGCCCGTGGGTGGCTATGGGGGCAACACCAGCGTCGGCCATACCCTCATAGCGGGCCGCCAGAGCAACCTTCTTGCGGACTTGGTGAGGTTGCAAACCGTCGAAGTTGCGTGGGCTGATCGCCTCGCCGAGTACCAGGCAGCCATCGCCATGGGCACGTTCAATGAGAGTCTCGCCGTAGTCGCTGCGCACGATGATGCCGCTGAACCCCTCGTCCTCACCGGTTGGCGCTCCGCCCGGCCAGACGTCGGCCACCGCGACATCGGATGCTTCACCCAACGCGTCGGGGCAGAACTTGCAGCGGGTTTCGACATCCCAGGTTCCTTCGTCCTCCCACATCTGCAGGTAGCCGACCTCAAAGGCTTCGCCTTCGGTGGTCTCCACCCGGGTCGGGCCTGGATTTCCGTGGCCTCGATATCGAAACATCGAGACATCGGACTCGTCAACGCCGAACTCCTCCAGCAGCAGACGTGACTTTGACAACCGTGATTGACCACCACACACCATGGCCAACCGCGCTACCGCGAGGCGATCTATGCGGGGATCGAGCGTACTCAGCCGGTGCAGAGCTCCGAGATCACAGGGTTTGGCGATCACCGCGAACGGTTCGTTCCGCTCAAGGGCACGCTCGAGTCCTGCCAGCGGGGCAGTGGGGCCGTATCTCGAACCGGTGTTGGCCTGAACCTCTTGCGGTGTCTCGCTGATAACCCATCGGCTTCTCATCGGTTGGGCCGGGTCGGTGCCAGTGTGGAAGACAAAAGCCGCCATCTCATAGTGCAGCAGATACTGGCCGAGTGCGGTGAGCACGCCTGCGGTTGCGGCTTCGAATCGTACCTCAGGCTTGGCGGCCCAGGCGTATCGCATGGTGCCGTGATGCCCCCAGATGGGGTCCAGTGGCAGGTGTGGTGCAGATCGGGCTTCGGCTACGACACCAGGGCAGCTAGCGATGATCGTTGCTTCTTCTTGTGGACTGAAGGCATCGGTCGGTGTCGGTCGCAGCGAACCACTCGGGGTCATCAGCATTTGCACCCGACCCTCCGTGACTGCTTCGCAGAGTCCGCAACCTATACACAGATCGTTGGCGACGATCTCGGCGACCGTGGTCATGACAAACCGATCCGATGTGCGTACAGGTGGTCGTAGTGAGGGCGCAGTAATTCTGAGACCTCGCGAACGCGGCGCGGTGCTTTGGCTAGGTCAATCGATGTCCGGAGCTGAGGCTGGAACCCGCAAGAGTTGCGCAGGTTCTCATGGAACGATCCACCGTCCCACCAGCTGACCTCTTGGCGCTCACCGGGTGTCCAGCGCAACGCTTCGGGAATGAAATCGATGCCGACAGCCTCGCACCAGGCCGCAACAACAGCGGGCGGGTCCTCCAACAAGTCGTCGCTGTCGATCACCGGTGGTGGTCGGTTGTGCTTGGCGGTCAAGTAATCGAACAACGCCCGCTGCTCGGCGAACCCTGTCTCCTTCATGTGGAAATCGGGCCAATGCTTGTACATCGAGGTAATGGCTTTAGCGGGGTCGCGAATCAAGAAACTGTGGGTGAAACAGTCGAACACAGAATCGTTCCACAAGGCGTCGAGGTAATGCGGGAAGTCCTTTATGAATACCTGACCTTGGCGTGCCGAGGCCTGTAATTCCGCCCATGCGGATTCGTAAGTCAGTCCGGGGGTTCTCACGCTGTCGGGTTGCAGTCGTGGCCAGTCGGGCGACTCGCCCTGGTACCACACTTCTCCGAAGGGCTCATGGAAGCAGGTCATGTCGCCGCGCATTCGCATCATCCACTCGAACGCCGTGGACGTTGAGCGAGGCACAGCCCAGAGCGCAAGGATGGGGACTAACTCGTCGGGGGTCGGCATTGGTTGACGTTCCGTTCGTTCACATGCGCAACCGCGCGCTGGTGGAATCGTAGATTGGTTTGTCGAGTATCAGCGTTTCGCGGAGTTCGCCCACGACCCGCATTTGTGAGTCGATCGCCCTTGCGGGTTAGGTTCAGAGGATGGTTCTAAACGCGGAACAACTGGCGGATATCGAGGCCATCCGACATCTGAAAGCTCGCTATTTCAGGCTCATGGATCAGAAACGCTGGAATGAACTGCGTGACGTCTTCACCGCTGACGTGGAGGTTCGCACTCCCGACGACACCGGCGATGAAACGCCCATCATCGGCAATGACGCATTCGTCGACATGTTGGTGTCGATGATCGGCGAGGTGACAACGGTGCATCACGGCCACATGGGCGAGATCTCTGTCGACGGCGACGAAGCGTCCGGGGTCTGGTCGATGGAGGATCACCTCTGGTGGCCGCCTCAGTACGGTCTCGGTCACATGTGGGGGTGTGGATGGTATGAGGAGACCTACCGCCGCGGCGAAGACGGCCATTGGCGGATCGCCTCGATGTATCTGCGCCGCATACGCGTTGAGTCCGAATCCAAACAGTTGTTTCCCAGAAAGGACCGTCAATCGTGAGGCAGCAGAGCGTCGGGAACCAGAGCGCCAGGCAGCAGAGCGTCGGGAACCAGAGCGCCAGGCAGCAGAGCGTCGGGAACCAGAGCGCCAGGCAGCGTGGAGTCAACCGGGTCGTTATGGCTGTACGGGACATCGAGGCCGGACGAGAGTTCTACGAAAAGTTGCTGGGCTGCGAGTTTCACCCCGGCAACGACGAAGAAGCCGCCGCTTTTGGCGTCAAGATACTCTTTTCTTGGGACGGCGGTATCGAACTCGTTGCGCCCATTGAAGGCAAGGGCAGCCATATCGAGAAGATTCTCGACGAACGCGGCGAAGGCATCGTTGGCGTAGTTTGGGCTGTAGACGACGCTGATGCTTCGAAGTCCGCTGGAGAAGAACTGGGTGTGTCAACCTTCTACACGCTCGACTATTCCCAATCCCAGATCGACCGAAATCTCCAAGGTCTTTTCACGCGTTACTACGAGCACTTCATGTCCGGTCGCGGCACTCCTTTGGGTAGTGCTTCGGTCCTCGTCGGCGAGTTCGACTTCCCTGAGGACTGACTGCTGAGCATTTCGCATTATTGAGGCGTGAGTGCAACGCTGATCAGATGAGCCAACCAAGATCCACCAGGCCGGCACCAGTTCGCATCGCAGACCTTGTTGCCCCGGAGTATCCCGAAGAGATTGGGGCAGCTTTCGAGATGGTGGCGCCAATGGCCGAGATGCTGCAATGGTCATCTGAAGCCATCTTGAGCCAAGCCGCCGCCGAAACCGGTCTTGAGGGTTTTGGTGACGATCTCCACGTTGCACCGTTGGATAGTTTGATGAAGGCGATGCCCACCGAGGGTGATCTTTCCACCCTCGGGCAGTTGAGCAACCATTCGACGCTGGTGGGATACGCCAAACAGAAACTGCTGGTAGCCGACCTATTGAAGCGACACCCCGAGATTCACGACATTGAGATCAAGCGTCCCGTGGTAATCGCCGGTCAGGGACGCACGGGGACCACTCATCTGCACAACCTGATGTCGTCGGACATGAGTTTCCGCACGATGCCGTATTGGGAGAGCCTGGAGCCGGTGCCTCCGCTGGCAGAACAGGGGATCGACTATGGCCCAGACGTCGAAGACGATCCCCGTCTCGGGCGTTGCAGCGAGGGTCTTGCGGGCCTCAACGGTGCTCTCCCGTACTTCAAGCGGATGCACGATATGACCCCGGAGCATGTGCACGAGGAGATTGCCCTCCTGGCCATTCCCTACGGAGGAATGGCTCCTGAGACGATGGCTGCGATGCCATCGCATCGGGATTGGTATCTGGCGAGCGACCAAACCCCCTACTACGAATATCTGAAAACGATGCTCAAGGTCTTGATGTTTGTGCGGCCCACAGGCGCTGATCGTTGGCTGCTCAAATCACCCCAGCACGTGGAGCAACTCGGGCCTCTCATGTCGGTGTTCGCTGACGCGACGGTGATCTGCACTCATCGCGATCCAGTCGCGGTAGCCAAGTCGATGTCGACAATGCTGACTTACACCGCTCGTATGAGCCGCAATCCTGCGACGATCCGTGATGTCGGCCTCTATTGGATCGACCGCATGCAGCGGATGTTTCGGGCTATGGCGGACGAGCGGGAACTTGTGCCGAGCGAGCAGTCGATCGACGTGAAGTTCCATGAGTTCATGGCCGCTGACACAGCTACTGTCCAGACCATCTACGAACTCGCCGACCATCCGTGGTCAGCGCAGACCGAAGCAGCCATGGCCAGCTACATGGCCCTGCACCCTCGAGGCGTTCATGGCAGCGTCAGCTATCACGTCGAAGAAGACTTCGGTATCGACCTCGGCCAACTTGCTACCGATTTGCAGTTCTACGTTGATCGCTTCGGCGTACAGACCGAGGGTTGAGCCTCAGTCAGCCCAGAGAGTCGCGTTGGTCGATGAGGGTCTGCAGCGGAGAGAGGTCGAAGGGACCTCCGCTCATCAAGATGACATGGTCGGCGCCGACATCGGTGTAACGCTCAATGTCGTTCACGTCGTCTAGTTGGATGGCGACCGTTCGCTCGATCTCGCTGGGGTTGCGGCCGACCTTGGCGCACCAGTCATCGAGGATGCCTGAGAGTCGCGCGAAGTTCTCGGGCGGACCGAAGGTGTTCCATGAGTCGGCGTGCTCAGCGACGAGTCGCAGGGTTACCTTCTCGCCGCTTCCCCCGATCATGATCGGCATCTTGCCGAGCGGCGGGGGATTGAGCTTGGCGAGCCGGTCCTTCATTCGGGGCAGGTCGGCTTCAAGTTGGCGCAGGCGACTGCCGACAGTGCCGAAGTCGTAGCCGTATTCGGTGTAGTCGCGTTCGAACCAACCGGCTCCCACCGCGAGGTACATCCGCCCGCCGCTGACATGGTCCAGGGTGCGTGCCATGTCGGCAAGCAACTCTGGATTGCGGTAGCTGTTGCCGGTGACGAGTGTGCCGAGTTGTGCGCCGCTGGTGTCGGCGGCCATTGTCGCAAGCAAGGTCCAGGCCTCGAAGTGGGTGGCATCAGGATCTCCGAACAAGGGATAGAAGTGGTCCCAGATCCAAATCGAGTCGACTCCCATGTCGTCGGCAGCCTTCCAAGCGGCGCGCATCTGCTCAACGCTCACACCCTGGGGCTGAATCTGAATACCGACCTTTAGCTTTGCTCTGGCTTGTGTCATCGGATCGTTCTAGCAGCGATAGCTGTAATCTCCGCTTTCAGATCGAGACGGTGAAAGCGGGAGGGATGGCTTTGTTGACGATCGGGTCGATGTCGCCGTTGAAGACGGAGAATTGAGGTTTGGCGGTCTCTCGGTAGCGGGTGGTCGAGTGGACGGGATCCTTGTCGAACTCGGGAATTACGTATTTACCGAAAACTTCGATCATTTCGAGGGTTTGGTCGTGGGTGTAGCCCTCGTCGGGGGTGCCGAAGCAAACCTGATCGCATCCGACTTCTTGGTAGGCCACAACCTGTTCGCATACCTCTTCGGGGTTGCCACACAGCATGAAACCACCCTTGATGGCCATGTCGAGCGTCTCGTCGTCCAATTCATATCGCTGGGTAGCGTTCGGCCAAATGATCGCATCAGGACTCTTCGGCATTGAGTCGTGGTACATGTTGACCATGGTGACGCGGTAGCCACGAAGGTTGCGCTTGGCCATGGCTCGGGCTTCTTCGCGGTCTTCGAGGCAGATGACTGCGTTGGTCATCATCACGTTGTTGTTCTGGAACTGACCGATCTGGTCGACGACGTTTTCGGAGGCCTCCTTGTAGGCCTCAACTCTGCCCTTCAGGTTGTGGATCGGTTCGAAGTTGAAGGCGATGGCACCGATCCCGTGAGCGCCTGCTTTGGCGAAGGTCGCCGGGTTCCCGCAGGCGACCCAGATGGGCGGGTGACCCTTGCCGTAGGGCTTCGGCAGGATGTTGTGCGGTTTCGGCACGGAGAAGTGTTCGCCGTCGTGGCTGTAGTCCTTCTGTTCCCACATGCGGGGTATCTCGTGGGCCACCTCGTCCCACATTGCTTTGGTCTCAGAGAGCATCGTGCCGTTGAAGGTGGCGACTTCGTGGCTGCCGGCGCCGCGACCAGTGCCGAACTCGAAGCGGCCTTCGGTCAGGTGGTCCATCATGGCGGCTCGCTCCGCGAAACGGACTGGGTGTTCTTTGGTGGTGGGGAACGAGGTGATGGCGGAGCCGAGGTGGATTTGGTCGGTTTTGGCGGCCACGTATCCCATGAAGGGGTAGGGGGCGGACATGTGGCTGTACTCGGTGAGACAGTGGTGTTCCCCACACCAGGCGTATTTCCAGTTGTGTTTGTCGCCGTGAATGGCGTATTCGGCTTCGCGTATGAGCATCAGATGCTCTGCGTCGGTGTCGTGTGCGGCCGGGCCGGGCAGGTACCCGTTGAAAAAGAGGCCAAACTCCATTGTGTTTTCTCCTGAAGTTAGTAACTAGAACAAGTTCTAAAATTGAAATCTAGGGGACGATAAACAAGCGTGCAAGGTCACGTGCCGGTGAAGTTGGGTTTACGCTTCTCGGCGAAGGCTTTGGGGCCCTCAGAGGCGTCGTTGGAGGCGAAGACCGCCTGACCGTAGTCCCATTCGTGGCGTAGCGCCTCGTCGAGCTCCATCCCGTCGCACTCGTGCAGCGTGCGAGTGATGGCCGCGGTTGCAAGCGGCCCGTTGGCCGAGACGACTTCGGCGATTTCCATCGCCTTTTCGAGTGCCGTGCCGTCGGGAACGACGTGGCCGACGAGACCGATCTCTTCGGCTTCAGCGGCGCTGATGTGTTTGGCAGTGAGCAGGATCTCTGCGGCGTGCGTGTAGGGGATCTGGCGTGGGAGGCGCACCGCGGAACCGCCCATCGGGTACAGCGACCAGCGGGCCTCGCTGACGCCGAAGCGAGCGCTCTCGCCAGCGACACGGATCTCCATCGCCTGGAGTATTTCTGTGCCTCCCGCGATAGCCACACCCTCCACCGCAGCGATGATCGGCTTGGTCGGACGGTAGTGGCGGAACAGAGCCTTGTAGACGATGTCCGGGTCCTCGGCCATGCGGGCTCGAGTGTCCATCGGATCAGCCTCGCGGCTGTCACCTGCCATGGCTCGGAGATCGGCGCCGGAACAGAAGTTGCCACCAGCGCCGGTTATCACGATGCAGCGGACATCAGGGTCGTTGGAGGCCTCTTGGTAGGCGTCATACATGCGGATCAACATCGCCCCCGTGATCGCATTGAAACGCTCGGGACGGTTCATGGTGAGAACCATCGCATGGCCCTCTCGCTCAACCAGGAGGTCGTGTTGTCGATTTGTCATCCCCGGAACTTAATCGGATAGCCCCGGTCGAATCGAACTCACCCGGCGGCGATTCGGTGCTACTCGCTGAGCAGGTCCATTGGAGGGCACGAGCACATCAGGTTGCGGTCTCCGTAGACGCCGTCGATTCGACTCACTGGAGGCCAGTATTTGTCGGCTCGCCCCCAGCCTTCGGGGAACGCGGCTTCGCTGCGTGAATAGGCATGGGGCCAGGAATCAGCAGTCACATCACTGGCGGTGTGGGGGGCATTGACGAGCGGGTTGTCATCCGCGGGCCAATCACCGGATGCGATGCGCTTGGCTTCGGCGTGGATGGCGATCATGGCGTCGCAGAATCGATCGAGTTCAGCGAGACTCTCCGATTCCGTGGGTTCGACCATCAACGTTTCGGGCACCGGGAAAGACATGGTCGGGGCGTGGAACCCGAAGTCGATGAGGCGTTTCGCTATGTCGTCGACGCGTAGTCCAGCTTCGGCGCAGATGACCCTGGTGTCGAGGATGCACTCGTGTGCCACCCAGCCGTTGGCGCCGCGGTAGAGCACTGGATAGTAGTCCTGCAGGCGTTTGGCGATGTAGTTGGCGTTGAGGATGGCGGTTTCGGTGGCCTGACGCAAACCTCTCGCGCCCATCATGCGTATGTACATCCAGGGAATCGCCAAGATTCCGGCCGACCCCCACGGCGCGGCTGCCACCGGCCCAGGGCTCGTGGGCGGGCCCGCCACCGGCGTCAACGGATGGTTCGGAAGGAACGGAACCAGGTGTTCGCCGACGCCGATCGGCCCGATTCCGGGACCGCCACCCCCATGCGGAATACAGAAGGTCTTGTGCAGGTTGAGGTGCGACACGTCGGCACCGAACTTGCCGGGCTGAGCCAGACCCACCATGGCGTTGAGGTTGGCGCCGTCGAGGTACACCTGCCCGCCCGCGTCGTGGATCATTTCGCAGATCCGACGCACCTCGACTTCGAAGACTCCGTGGGTGGAGGGATAGGTGATCATCAAGGCGGCGAGTTCATTGCGGTGCTCGCTGACGAGCTTGTCGAGATGAGCGATCTCCACGTTGCCCTCGTCGTCGCAGTTGACCACTGAGACGCGCATTCCCGCCATCACCGCGCTGGCCGCGTTGGTGCCGTGAGCCGATGAAGGAATCAGACAGACATCACGTTGGGCCTCGCCACGACTCCGGTGATAGGTACGAATCGCCAAGAGCCCCGCCAGTTCTCCCTGGGCTCCGGAGTTCGGTTGAAGCGAGACCGCCGCGTATCCGGTGATCTCGGTCAGCCAACGTTCGAGTTCGTCGATCATCCGTTGATAACCGACGGTCTGACCCACTGGCGCGAAGGGATGAATGCGCGCAAGTTCGGGCCAGCTCACCGGTTCCATCTCGGTGGCCGCATTGAGTTTCATGGTGCAACTGCCCAACGGAATCATCGATCGATCCAAAGCGATATCGCGGTTGACGAGGCGGCGCATGTAGCGCACCAGGTCGGTTTCGCTGTGGTATGCGGTGAAAATCGGGTGTTGCAGCGCGGGAGTGTCACGCCGGTATTGGACCGGTCGTGGGTCTCGGACATGGACATCGAGGTAACCGACATCGCCGTCAATCCCGAAAGCCGACCAGACGATCTCAATAACGTTCCGTGTTGTGGTTTCGTGGAGCGTGATTGAGACAGTGTCGGCGTCAACACGACGCAGGTTCACCCCCAGTGACAGAGCGATGGTCAGCACCTTGTCGGCGCGACCAGGCACACGTACACATACGGTGTCGAAGAACTCCTCATGCATTACGTCCATCCCGCCGCGACGTAAGCCGTCCGCCAGCACGGCTGCGAAGCGGTTGACCCGCATGGCGATCCGACGCAAACCAGTCGGACCGTGATGAATGGCGAACATCGAGGCCATCACCGCCAACAACACCTGTGAGGTGCAGATGTTGGATGTGGCCTTCTCTCTGCGAATGTGCTGTTCGCGAGTCTGCAACGCCAGACGGAGAGCCCGCCGATTCCCGGTGTCGCGAGAGACTCCCACCAACCGGCCGGGTAACGAGCGTTGGTGTTGCTCACGCACCGCGAAGTATGCGGCGTGCGGGCCGCCAAAACCCATCTGTATCCCGAAGCGCTGAGTGCTTCCAACAACCACATCGGCACCGAAATCTCCGGGCGGCACCAGCACCACCAAGGCCAGCGGATCAGCGGCCACAGCCACGAGGGTGTCGTTGGCGTGCGCCCGTTCGATGATCGCCTCAAGGTCTGGGATCACTCCGGTGGTTCCCGGGTATTGCACCACCACTGCATAAACCCCGCTGAGGTCCGCGCTTGCTGGGTCGCCGACAACGGTTGAGAGGCCGATCGGTTCTGCTCTCGTCTCCACCACCGCGATCGTTTGGGGATGGCACTCGGCATCAATCAAGAAGCAGTCACCTGTCTTTCCACGACTGACCCGATGCAGCATTGTCATGGCTTCAGCAACGGCTGTGGGTTCGTCGAGCAACGAAGCGTTGGCCAGGTCCATGCCGGTGAGTTCGGCCACCATGGTTTGGAAATTGAGAAGAGCTTCGAGGCGTCCCTGCGAGATTTCCGGCTGATACGGCGTGTAGGCGGTGTACCAACCGGGGTTTTCCAGGATGTTGCGGCGGATTACTGGGGGAGTGATGGTATCGTGGTAACCCATCCCGATCAGCGATGTGCGGATCTGGTTGGACTCGGCGATGGCTCGAAGAAGATTTTGGGCGGTGGTTTGGCCGACACCGGAGGGGAGATCCAACGGTTCAGACATTCTGATGTCTTCGGGCACTGTGGCGTTGATCAATTCCTCCATCGAACTGACACCGAGCGCAGCCAGCATCTGGGCTTTTTCAGCTTCCGGGGGCCCGATATGGCGACCCACGAAGGCTTTCTTGCCCTCCAAGTCTACGAGCGGCGTCCAATGGTCGTGTGCGGTCACGGCGACACCTCCGAGCGGGGGATTGTGGGCAAAACGAAGGTTCAGGTTATCACCAAGCAGTCTTACAGCGTGGCGAGCAATGCAAGCATGGCTGTGGAATTGAGACAGATGTGGGTAGCGATAGACGAACCGATCCTGCCCGTCTGGATTCGTCCGTAACCAAGCGCGAGGCCAAGCACAAACAGAATCGGAAAGCGAGTCGGTTCCAGATGCACTGCGGCAAAGATCAGGCTGGTAACGACCAGTATTGCTTCCTCGCGCATGCCTCGTTTTTCGAGAGCGCTCCACAGTAGTCCGCGATAGACGATCTCCTCCATGACGGGTATGAAGAACGCGGCAAGTACGGCTAGCAGGACGATCCAGCCGGTTATGCCCGTAGTGGTGCCGTCGCCCTCTTGGATCATGTCGGCCAAAGCAGCAGATGGAGAGATCCCGAAGAGCGATTCCATCGCCAATGCCACCAAGGCGGCAAGCATGATGCCGACAAGGAAGAGCACAAAGCCGATAGCCAAGTCGACCGGTTTGAAGCGCCAGCCGAGGTCTGCTGCGAGACCTCGGCCCTTGTGTCGGACAGCCAAGACCACATAGGTGACTTGTACCAGCGGGGGTATGGCAATCAGCGCGACAAGCCAAGCGTCGCTGATGGTGAAAGCACCGCTGGAAGCAGAATTATCGTAATCGGCGAGGGAGAGCATCACCCACAACACGATGCTTACCGAGAGGAAGATCCCGGTCGCGATCCAGAAGTCTCCGAGGCCCCACCTCAACCATTCGGGATATCTCGGTGGGGTCCGTCCCGAGAACCGCCCGCGCTTGACGGGTGGGGGAGGAGGGGGCGGCAACGAAGAAGCCGCAGCAAAGCGCGAGCCAGGCGGGGGTGGCAGCGACGAAGTCACGGTGCCATTGAACTCATGAGACGCTGCTCATCAGACACTGCACGTTTCGGTCTGTTGTTGCCGCGTGGCGGATGTATTCCGAAGCTTGATGCAAAGGGAAGTCATCAGCACTTGAGATCGACCGTTGGGTGTCGGGGTTCTCTGCGTTCATACTCCGGCAAGGTAACCGGTACTCTGGCTGTGCGTCAGATCAGGAGACCTCAATGAGCCAAAACAATTCCCCGGGTGACTCAGTCAAGACCCGAGTGCCTGCTGTTGAGGGCTTGCACACCATGGAGGGGGAACCACATCTCATTGGAGGAAAGGTCCCTGGGCGAGAGACCTACTTCTTCCCCAAACACGTTGCAGGGGGTGATCCGGCGGTTAGTGGTACCGCGGAGTTGGAAGAAGTCCTGCTTTCCAGGCGTGGCAAAGTTTGGTCCTACACGTCAAGCAACTACACACCCCCTCCACCTTTCGTGGCTGCGACCGATCCCTACGAACCGATCACCATCGCCGCGGTCGAACTCGAAAAGGAGAAGATGGTGATTCTGGGTCAGTGCGTTGCGGGAGTCACCCCTGATGATCTAGTGATCGGCACGGAAGTTGAGTTGGTCATCGACACTCTCTACGAAGATGATGAGCACGAATACATGGTGTGGAAATGGAAGCCGGTAGAGATGATGCAAGCGTGATGGGCTTACTGATGGAGGGCGTACTGATGGAAGGCCTGTACTGATGGAAGGCGCGGTCTGATGGAAGAGATAGCCATCCTCGGAGTGGGAATGCACCCGTGGGGAAAGTGGGGGCGGAACTTCGTCGACTACGGCACGGCCGCGGCCAACGAAGCCCTCGACGATGCCGGTGTTGATTGGAACGACGTCGGTTTCGTGTCAGGGGCGATCACCGTTCGCTGCGGTTACCCCGGTTACGTTGCCGGGTCGACATTTGCCCGTGCTTTGGGTTTCAACGGCGCACAGGTGGCGTCTTCGTACGCAGCTTGCGCTTCAGGGGCGACGGCGCTGTCGGTTGCACGAGGGCAGATTCTCTCAGGAGCGGCCGATGTAGCTCTGGTCGTGGGTGCCGACACGACCCCTAAAGGCTTTCTCGCACCCAACGAGGGCGACCGCCCCGACGACATGGACTGGCTGCGCTTCAAACTTGTCGGTGCCACCAACCCGGTGTATTTCGGCCTGCATGCCCGTCGCCGAATGGATCTCTATGGCGCTACCTCCGCAGACTTCGCTCAAGTCAAGGTCAAGAACTCCCGCCATTCGGTCCACAATCCCAGAGCCCGTTTCACCAAGGAATACGACATCTCCGATGTGGCAAACTCTCCGGTTGTGTCCGATCCTCTGCGCCTGCTCGACATTTGTGCGACTTCCGATGGTGGCGCAGCGATGGTGGTGTCGTCGATGGCTTACGCCAAAGCCCACGGTGTTGGCGACCCGGTGCGGGTCGCCGGAATCTCGACGGTCACGCCGACCTTTCCGGACACCGTCATCGACTTGCCTTATCTGGCAACAGATTCTGCTGGGGAGACTGCTCCTCTGAGTCGAGGGTTCAAGACTTCCATCGGCGATCGCGTGTATGCCGAAGCTGGGGTTGGTCCCGAAGATGTCGATGTGGCCGAGGTATACGACCTGTCGTCCGCTCTGGAGCTTGACTGGTACGAGCAACTTGGTTTCTGTCCCGTAGGCGAAGCGGAGAAACTCCTTCGAGATGGTGTCACCACAATCGGGGGCCGTCTTCCGGTAAATCCGAGCGGTGGACTCGGCGCCTTTGGAGAGGCAGTCCCAGCCCAGGCAATCGCTCAGGTTTGCGAGTTGACGTGGCAGCTACGCGGCCATGCTGAGGCTCGTCAAGTCGAGGGGGCCAAGATCGGAATAACTGCCAATCAAGGCCTCTTCGGCCATGGTTCTTCGGTGCTGGTGCGCCGATGACGATTCACGAATCCCTCAGCGCCAACGGTGTCCTCGAGTTGGTGATGGACAATCCGAAAGTCAACGCCTTGCCGATCGCAGACACCGACCGACTCGCTGAAATTCTTAACGGAGTCGAGCAGAGAAGTGAGGTTGCAGCGGTCATTCTCACAGCAACCGGCCGGGGTTTTTCGGCCGGGGTCGACATCAAAGAGATGCAGAAGATGCCGGGCAATTCGGGCATCATCGAAGTCAACCGAGCCTGCCTCGGCGTCTTTCGCGCGGTCTATGGATGCGCTGTGCCGGTGATTTGCGCGGTCAACGACTTCTGCTTCGGCACTGGCATTGGACTGGCCGGGAGCGCCGACATTGTGGTCGCGGCGCAGGGTGTGCGGTTCGGACTTCCCGAGATCGACAACGGCGCTCTTGGGGCAGCTACCTACTTGGGTCGTTTGGTTCCCGAAAAACACCTTCGCTGGATGCTGTACAGCTGCGAGCCCGTGTCCGCTGAGCAACTCGAAGCGTGGGGGACAGTTCTTCGAGTTGTCCCTCCGGCGCAACTGATGGACACGGCCCGGGAAATCGCCGGGGTGATCGCCTCAAAGCATCCGACGGTAATTCGGGCAGCTAAAGCCTCTCTGATCGGCATCGACGATGATCCCAGCCGCGGTTATCGCTTTGAGCAAGGGTTCACGTTTGAACTCAATTTGCACGGTTTGGGAGACGAAGCCCGCGACGCTTTCCTGAGAGGCGAGCGACCCAGCAAACCTGCTGGTGGCTCAACTTGAGCTGAGTTCGTTGCCGAACTGACGCAAGCGGGCGATGGCTTCGGGATCAACCTCGGGCAGTTTCGCGGCGAGCGAGTCTTTGATCTGTTGGTAAGTGTCCAAATCGAGTCCACACTTTCGGCAATTCTCGAGGTGGGCGCTGATCTTGTCCGCGAAGTCTGGCTCGAGGTCGCCGTCCAAGTAACTCTGCAGCACCTTGCCGAGTTCACGGCAGTTGACGCTGCGGCTCTTGTGGCGGTACCAACGTTGGCGGATCATGTCCGACGTCCATTCACGAAGGCACCGCTCGACTCGAGATGCTTGCGGATTCGGGTGCGGGCTCGATGAAGTCGGCTCATAACCGTGCCAGTCGGCACCCCCAGAACTTCGGCCGCTTCCTGATATGAGAGTCCCTGAATGTCGATCAGTTCGACCACGGTGCGGAACTTGTCAGGTAGAGCTTCGAGTGCATTTTCGATGGCCGCGTCGAACACGGCTTCAACGACCGTGTTTTCTGGTCCGAGTTGGCGACTGCTTTGATCCTCGAGTCGTTCGATGGCCGTGTCGGGGTCGTGCAAAAGTTCAGGTCGCTTGCGTCGCACCCGGTTGATCTGAGCGTTGCGCATGATGGTGAGCAACCAGGCTCGTGGATAGCGCCCGTCGAATCGGTCTACGGCCTTGTATGCCCGCAGCATGGTGTCCTGCACTAAATCCTCCGCGTCGGTGGGGTTGCGAGTGATTGATCGGGCCACCCGATACAGCACTTCGATCTCGGGGACCACGTAGCGGCTGAAAGCGGCATCGTGAGAGCTCGTATCGGCTAACAGTTCGGCCATTAGTGATGAAATCTAGCGCCTGCGCGGAATGCTTTGGTTCTGGCGTGGGTTTAGAGCGCAGTGGGAGGATTGCATCGTGTTCGCTGGGTACCGTTGATCGGCAGCATGGTCGACAACGAACTCGACCAAAGAGAGGTCGTCGTGGTGTTGGAGCACCTTGAAAACTGTCGGCGCTGCTTGCTTGATCTCGACTGCTTGGTGCATATGAAGGCTTCGCTGGCCCGGCTCCCAACGACAAGATCAGGGGTCGTGTAATTTCACTGATGAGGTGGGCACCGAGCAAAGATCCCTGTAGTTTCAACGATGATCGAAGACGCGCGAGACGATAATGCTTGACTTTGTTGAGAAAATCGGCTCGCGTGTTATTCGTTTGACCGCGAAAGTCGCGGACAACAGACAACAACAAACGGAGCAATCATGAACAAGGGCGAACTCATTGCAGCGATGGCCGACAAGGCGGGCGTTAGCCAAAAGGACGCGGGGAACTGCCTCGACGCCATGATGAGCACGATCGAGTCGGAAATCGGCGGCGGTGGCGAAGTTGCCATCACCGGTTACCTCAAATTCGAGCGTGCAAACACCAGCGCCCGGGTTGGTCGCAACCCCCAGACCGGCGAAACGATCAACGTACCCGCAGGTACCCGCTGCAAAGTGTCCGTTGGCTCGAAGTTGAAGAGCGCGGGGAAAAGCTGAACGGCTGCCAACGAGCCGTTGCGCCTAGATCGCAATGAACCTGCCGAAGCCAGCTGAGGTATTGCCTCACCGTTCTCCGTTTCTGTTTGTAGACGAGATACGGGCCATTGTCCCGGGCGAATCTGCCGTCGGAATCTGGCAACTCACGGGTGATGAAGCTTTCTTTGCAGGTCATTTTCCAGGCCGTCCAACGCTCCCCGGAGTGCTTATCTGTGAGGCGATTGCACAGGTGGGAGCGTTGGCGGTGCTGACCGATGAACGATACGAGGGCAAACTCCCATTGTTCGGAGGACTCGACAAGGCCCGCTTCAGACGTCAGGTTGTCCCCGGCGACACGCTGAGAATCGAAGTGGAGATGACACGGTTGTCGGCGCGGGCCGGCAAAGGTGAGGGGCGCGCCACCGTCGATGGCGAGCTCGCCGCTAGTTGCGAGTTGATGTTTGTCATTGTTGACGGCTACTGAGCGTTGACGGCTACTGAGCGCGTCGGGCCTTGACTCAGGCCGGGCCGATGACGAGCGTCCCGTTGTGTCCGCCGAACCCGAAGCTGTTGGACAGTGAGGGGCCCGGAGCCCACGGACGGGGTTCTCCGACCACGAGGTCAATGTCTGGCATCTCAGGATCCAACGTTTCATGACCTGCAGTTGGCGGAATGAGTCGGCGGTTCATGGAAAGCAGAACCGCGGCTGCTTCGAGCGCTCCGGCACCACCTAGCGCGTGACCGGTGACGCCCTTTGTGGAGGTAATCACTGGTCCCGGCGTTCCGAAAATCTTGGCGATAGCGGCCGCCTCGGCGGCATCGTTCTTGTCTGTGGAAGTGCCATGGGCATTGATGTGGACTACATCATCGGCGGTGATACCAGCGTCTTCAATGGCGAGGCGCATGCAGGTGATTGCGCCTGTTCCCCCTGGAGCGGGTGCTGTGATGTGGTGAGCATCGGCGGTAGAGGCCGAACCCAGAATCTCTCCCAAGACTGTTGCGCCGCGGGCTTCGGCACGAGACCACTCCTCAAGCACGAGTACGGCTGAACCCTCGGCCATGACGAATCCGTCGCGGCGCGGGTCGAAGGGTCGACTCACGCCGCTGCTGGAGAGTGCGGTCATGTTGGTGAAACCTGCGATCGCGGTGGGGGTAAAGGGTGCTTCGCTGCCTCCGGCGAGTACCGCGTCGCAGTATCCGTTGCTGATTAGTCTTGCCGCGTTGCCGATGGCGTGGGTCCCCGCGGCGCATGCGGTGACGGTGTTTTCGCATGGGCCTTGCCAGCCGTGACGCATCGACAATGTGGCCGCGGCTGCGTTGGTCATCATCATGGGCACCAAGAAGGGCGACACTCTGCGTTCGCCCTTGGTGAGGCGAATCTCGATCTGTGTCTCAAGGGTTTCAATGCCGCCGACACCGGTTCCGATGAAGGTGCCGAGGCGGGCTGGGTCCGCGCCCAACTCTCCGGCTTGCGCCAGTGCTTCGTCTGCTGCCGCTACTGCAAACTGGGTGAAGCGGTCGCTGCGCCTGACCTCTTTGGCATTCTCGAAATAGGGAGAAGCGTCCCAATCTTCGAGCACCCGCGGGCCGACCGGCGCAGGCGAGCAGAGACCTTCCCAGAAGGCGTCAACGCCGACTCCACAGGGAGCAACGACGCCTAAACCTGTGACTGCAACGCGGCGACCCTGCATCAGATCTTGGAGACAATCAGGTTGTATGCACCTTTAATCGTCAAGATCCCGTCAAGTTCTTCTTCTTCGACGTTGACATCGAATTCCTCCTCAAGCGCCATTACCAGCTCGACTAGGTCGAGACTGTCGGCGTCGAGAGACTCGAAAGTTGCGTCCAAAACGACTTGATCGGCGTCAACCGACAGTACTTCAACTGCACACGTCGTGAATCGTTGGAAGTTGTCACTCACTTGCTTTCTCCATTGCTTTGTGGGGATTTAGTAGGCTATCCAGCCGAAGCGGATTAGCCCATGGAAAGGCCGCCATCGATAGGAAGCACCGTACCGGTGACGAACCCGGCGTCCTCCGAGGCGAGATATTCGATCGCCGAGGCGATCTCTTGTGGCGCCCCGAGACGGCCGAGGGGCACCATATCGAGCATTGCGGTTCGTTGGGCATCGCTCAGCGCCGCGAGCATGTCGGTGTCTATGGGGCCGGGGGCGACGACATTCACCGTGATGTTGCGCCCGGCGAACTCCTTGGCGAGCGAACGGGCCAAGCCGGTGATTCCCGCTTTTGAAGCCGCGTAGTTCGCCTGGCCTGCTTGTCCTCCGAGTCCGACGACGGATGAGACAAAAACAATTCGTCCCCAACGTGCTCGCATCATTTGTTTGACGACTCGTCGGGCTACGCGAAAACCACCCGTCAGGTTGGCGTTGAGGACTTCGCTGAAGTCGTCGTCGCTCATGCGAAGCACGAGGCCGTCGCGGGTGATTCCGGCATTGCTCACAAGAATTTCAACCGGGCCCAAGGAGTCTTCTATCTCTGTGACCGCGGCATCAACAGAGTCCTTGTCGGTTACATCGCATTTCACGACGAACAGGCCTTCAAGGTCATCGCCGGTGCCCGAACGGGCAGTTACGGCGACTTGATGTCCGCTGACTTGAAAGCGCTTGGCGGTGGCGAGCCCGATTCCTCGGTTGCCTCCGGTAACGAGGACAACTCGACTCACCAGCGCACCACCAAAGTTGCCCAGGTCATGCCCGCGCCAAAACCGGACATCAGCACGATCTTGCCGGGCTCCAGCACTCCTTGGGACGCGGCTTGTTCCATGGCCAACGGGATGGAGGCAGTCGAAGTGTTGCCTGTGGTTTCGATCACGTTGTGAGTCTTCGACATCGGTAGCGATGTTCGGGCACAGACGGCCTCGATGATTCTGATGTTCGCCTGATGCAACAGGACCACGTCGACATCGTCGGGGGTCAGGCCGGCTTGTTTGAGAGCCGACTTGATCGAAGCTGCGACTGCGCGCACGGCACGCTTGAAGACTTCGCGTCCCGCCATTTTGATCGTGTCGCCATGCTCGCAGTAGAGGATCGGCGCGAGGTTGCCGTCGGCGCCGAGATCAAACGCCAGCAACTCACCCTGATCATGACGTTCCATGACGCACGCTCCGGCACCGTCGCCGAACAGGATCGCGGTTCCCCGATCCTCCCAGTCGACCAAGCTCGACAGTGCGTCGCTGCCCACGTTGAGAACCCGATCCGGTCCACTGGGCAGCATCATAATTCCGTATGCCGCCACGTAACCGTAGGCGAAACCTGCGCAAGCGGCATTGACGTCGAAAGCACCACAATTCAGTCCGATACCAGCATGAATCTGTGCCGACGTGCCCGGGAATCTCTGATCGGGGGAGCTCGTGCTCAAAACCAGCAGATCGATGTCGTCGGGCGTCAGGTCAGCGGCTTTCAAAGCGTTGTTGCCGGCTTCGACACCCATCTCGGAGGTGAGGCCGCCAACGTGGCGAGTGGTGATCCCGGCACGGTCGCGGATCCATTCGTCGTTGGTGTCCATCATTTCCGCGAGGTCGTGGTTGGTGAGGACCTTCGAGGGGAGCGCTGTACCTATCCCGGCGATTCGTATTGCCATCAGTTGACCCGTAGCCAAGCGATCGGTTGCCGTGAAGTCACGCGTTCTCCCTTGAGAGCAAGTACCCCGACTATTTCTCCCGCGAAGGAGCTGAGGACTTCCTGATCCCCAACCGTACCCAACACCTCGCCCACGGACACATGACGACCCGGTTCGCAACCCGGGGCCAAACTGAAGATACCGGCACCAGGCGATACCACGAGTCGTTCTGTGGCAAAGAGATGCTCTCCTTCAAGAGCGGGGGTTTCGCTTCGGAGTTGCACGGCCAGCGATTCCAAAAGGCCGTCAAGGTCCGCTGGTGTGGCGACGTTGACGCGGTTGGCCTCCTTGAGGGTTCGCTTCACGAGACCCGTTAGAACATTGCCCGGTCCGAGTTCAACGAAGGTGTTGAAACCGTCTTCGGAGAGCGTTCGCAAGGTCTGGCGCCAACGGACCGGGGAGCAGAGTTGCGCGCCGAGCAATTCGGGCCAGTCGGCGGGATCGTCGTGAGGTGTCGCGTCGACGTTGGCGTACACCGGTTGTTCTGGTGGCCGGAACTCAACTTGGTCAATGGCCTTGTGCAGACGGCGTCGTGCCGGTGCCATGAGCGGAGTGTGGAACGCTCCGCCGACTGGGAGCCGCATGGCCCGTTTGGCTCCGGCTTCCTTGGCGATCTTGCACGCTTCGTCGATATCTTCGGGGACCCCGGCGATGACCACTTGGCCGGGGGCGTTGTAGTTGGCGATCCAAACGTCGCCTGCGGTACGGCGACAAGCGATGTCGGCTTGGTCGTCTTCGAGACCGAGCAGGGCGGCCATGGTGCCGGTCTGCTCGTCGGCCGCGGCTTGCATGGCATCGCCGCGTTCGTTGACCAAACGCACGGCGTCACCGAAATCGAGAGCGCCTGAGGCGGTGAGTGCTGAGTATTCCCCGAGGCTGTGTCCGGCGTGCGCAACTGCCTCGGCTCCGAGGCGGCTGACTGCGTCGAGCACCACCATCGACATGGTGAAGGTAGCGAGTTGAGCATTACGGGTCATCGTCAACTCTTCGGCGTCGGCGTCGAGCAACAACCCGGCGACATCGCGATCGACGGCTTCAGAGGCTTCCTCCACCAGTTCCCATGACGGGTGCTCAGCCCATGGCGCACCCATCTGCGGGCGTTGGGAACCTTGTCCCGGGTAGGTGAATACGATCATTTGGCTTGAGGCTCCCGCGGTGGCCGGTTAACAGGGCGCGTGAATTTCTGTGTCTGAGAGGGATATACGTTATACGTGCTGTGGGGTGTCTGACTCGCGGGCGCACAGCAGGGTTTCATTACTTGCGCTTTGGTGATCGTGAACTGTGTCACTTGAGACTGTCGAATCAGCTTGGTTGGGGACTGCGGGGCCAGTCGGATAGATCCTGAATGTGTCGACGGATAGAAGCTTCTCGCAGTATTCCGACTAGGGCCAGCCCAACAAGCACCCAAAGGAGACGCCACCGCAGGAGACGGAAACGGGTGCCGGAGGACATCTCGTAGAGGCTACGCTGTGCCTGCAGGCTCCGGCCAGCCCTCCTACAGTTAGGCGCAACCATCCTGCCCGGGTGGTGGAATTGGCAGACACGGCGGACTCAAAATCCGTTGCTTTTCAAGAGCGTGCGGGTTCAAGTCCCGCCCCGGGCACAACAAGATCACTGCATAACCCCAGCTAAAAGTACCTTTTACAATTTTACCGTCGTAGGTTTGTCCCCGGATATATCCCACACTCGGAAAGATCATTCGGCGTGTGTTCTGGCAGCCACTCCACCGAACTTGAGGCAGCAAAGGACGTCGTAGATCGTCTTGGCGTGGCTGAGCACAAGATCATTGATGTGGACCTCCGGGCATTTGGCGGGTCAGCGCTGACGGCCGATACACCTTGGCTGAGACGTTCATGAGCCGAAATGAGCAGCCGTCGTACCCGATAGAGAGGGTCCTATTTGCGGCCACGGTGACCCAAGGTGTCGTTTTGGACCCGGCGGCGCGCCTCGTCGATGCTGTTGTTCGCCAAACGGATCACATGCAACGGATCAGCGGAGCCTGTCAGACGCTCCCTTGTCAAGCGGCGTGTGCGTGGGGTTGTGTTCGGGTCTTTTCGTCGCGCCCCATTCGGGTCTGCACGTTGCCGGGGCGGGAGGGGTGGCGTCCGGACTGCTATTGGAGGATTTTGTTTGCCCATCCGCGGGGCTGGAAACGCGTCGGGAGACTGATGCAATTACCCATGCCGTGCCGCTACCAAAGCGCCGGTCCAAGAGCGGCCGGAGCGGTCATGTGCCCGGGCCTACTTAGCGCTCCATAGACTCCACTCGCGCGGGGCTATCAGTAAAAAGGAAAGGGACCCCGTGCGTTCCGGGGTCCCAGCCACCCCCACGATCCCGCGGCACCCGCAGATCGACCTCGCCGACGTACTCTGATCAGTCATCGACATGATCCGTTTCTGGTCCACAGCACCCAGCTACGGACCCCTCAGATCACGCCCGATGCACAAAATCCCTGACTGGCCCCCACTAGGGTGATCTCATGTCGAAGATCAAATCGATCGGTTGTGTCGTTCTTTGGCTTTGTACACTTGCCGTGTTGAGGAGGCTCCAGCTGGGTTTGCCGACGTAGAGCAACGCCCGGATCCGGTAGTTAGCGAATCGTCGGAACCCGAAGCAGCGCTGGCTCCCGTCGATCCTCCCCGCTGAAGAGCTGTTCTGCCAGCTCTTCAGCGAGCCCGACGCCGACAGCGACCTGGCTTCCATCTCCACTGGGGCCGTTCCTGACGACGGCGGCTGGCGGCTCAGCGGCCAGAAGGTGTGGACTTCCTATGCCCAGTTCGTCGATTGGGGCTTGTGCCTGGCCCGCTCGCACCCCGATGCGCCCAAGCACCTGGGCATTTCCGCCTTCATGGTCGACATGCACGCCGACGGGGTCGACATCCACCCCCTGCGACAGATCACCGACGAGTCCGATTTCAACGAGGTCTTCCTCAACAACGTATTCCTTGCTCACGACCAGATCATCGGTGAGCCCGGCAACGGCTGGCGGGTGTCGCAGTCCACCCTCAACGTGGAGCGGGGCACCAATCCCCGCCAGCTCGTCATCCATCTCCAGTTCCTTGAGGAACTGTTCCGCTTGGCCGCTGAGACCGGCCGAAACAAAGACCCCCTGATCCGCCAGTCCATTCCCGGAGGAGCCTCAGTCGTTGTCGACGATCTCCACGAGGACGGCGGACGCGTCAGCGAGGGGGTGGTCATCGAGGATGTACCCTTCGCCCGCGCCGCTGAGGATGACGAAGAAGAGTTCGCGTACATCATGGACAGGGTCCTCCCGCACCGCATCGTCCACAATGCGCACCGAAATGGTCTTCCGGCTCTCTCCGGCGGCGAAGGTCACCACTGCATCCTCCCGGGCGGTGAAGTCGTCCGACGCATTCGCGGTCGCTTCCTGGGTATACCAGCGAACCGACAGGACAGACGCGGCGGGCTGGCTAAGCGAAACCGTCAGCACGGCCTCGCCGACATCCTCCGCAACGATCAGGAGCCAAGGCCCGATGGACACGCGTGGCAGCGCCCCGTCTCCGGGGGTGTCGTTGGTCACGCTGTGTCCGGAGAGCGCCACCGCTTTGTTGCCCGACATGTCCCGAGTCGGGCTCGTTCTCGGTGTGTAGTCCACCGTTACCGTCTGGTTGGCCTCCGCCGCATGCCCCAGCGTCAGCGTTACCACCGAACCGCTGACGCTCACCTCGTATACGGTGACGGCGTTCCCCTCGATCGTCACGGCGAAGGCGTCCGCCGACGCGCTTTCGAGCGTCTCGTTGTAGGCCAGCACCAGCGTGCTGCCGTTCACCGTAGCCCGGAGGAGCACCGGCGGACTGGTGTCGATTCCTGGCGTGTTGGTGGTGGCGCTGCCGATGTCGGAGGGGCTGCTCGTGCCGACCGAATTGATGGCCGAGACGCGGTAGTGGCGGGTGGTGCCAGCGGCCAGCCCGGTGCGCGCGTAGCTGGTGGTGGCGCTGCCGGTGTTGGCGACGAGGTCGGTCCAGCTGGAGGTGCCATTGGCGGAGACTTCGATCTTGTAGCCGGTGATGGCGGAGCCGCCGTTACTGGCGGGCGCGGTCCAGGAGAGGTTGATCCGGGTGTTCCCGCTGGCCATTGCCGTGAGACCGGTCGGGGCGCCGGGTGCGGTTGCGGCGGTCACTGTCACTGTGTATTGGGCGGTGGCTTCGTTGTAGTTGGTTGTGGCCGCCGCGGTGGCGGTGACCTCGCAGTCGCCCACCCCCGCCAACGTCAACACACCAGTGGCGGCTTGCACGCTGCACACCGTCGAGGGCGTCGCCGTGTAGCTCAGCGTCGTCTGCGCGCCGCTCGGCGCGGTCACCGTCGGCGCGGTCGAGCCGAACGTCACCGACGAAGCGCTGTAACCGAACCCGCTCAGCGTCTGGTCGCCCTTGGCCACCGCCGGGAACACGACCTCGACGGTGCCGGAGTTGGCCGCGGTGTCTGTCACCGTCACCGTCGCGGTGGCAGTGCCAGACACCGCTGCTGTCGGTGTGCCGCTGATCACCCCGGTGGCGGTGTCGATGCTCAGCCCCGCGGGCAGCCCCGCAACGCTGTAGGCGTCGACGTCGGCGTCGCCTGTGGGGCTCATCGCTGTGATCGCCACACCCACCTTGAGTGTTACAGGCGCCGTGTACGTCGGCGTCGTCGGCGCCGACAGGTCCACCGTCAAGGTGCGTTGCACACCGGCCGGCGACGCGAAACCCGTCTTCGAAGCGGTCACGCTCATCGACACGCCCGGGCTGGTGAGATAGGACGCAGCCGCCGGCACCATCACCGACCAGGCCGCCGTGCCGCTGTCATCAGCCGAAGTCGTCGTCAACGTGGCCGCGCCCGAGCCGGTGCCCACCTGCACCTTGACCTCGACCCCGGCCTCTGTTCCCGTATTGCCTGAGATCTTGAACCCCGCCGCCTTCTCCACGATGTTGACGACGTTGTCACCGGTGACCGCGTCCACGTTCAGCGCCAGCACCCCCGCTGTCTGCACTGTCACTGTGTATTGGGCGGTGGCTTCGTTGTAGTTGGTTGTGGCCGCCGCGGTGGCGGTGACCTCGCAGTCGCCCACCCCCGCCAACGTCAACACACCAGTGGCGGCTTGCACGCTGCACACCGTCGAGGGCGTCGCCGTGTAGCTCAGCGTCGTCTGCGCGCCGCTCGGCGCGGTCACCGTCGGCGCGGTCGAGCCGAACGTCACCGACGAAGCGCTGTAACCGAACCCGCTCAGCGTCTGGTCGCCCTTGGCCACCGCCGGGAACACGACCTCGACGGTGCCGGAGTTGGCCGCGGTGTCTGTCACCGTCACCGTCGCGGTGGCAGTGCCAGACACCGCTGCTGTCGGTGTGCCGCTGATCACCCCGGTGGCGGTGTCGATGCTCAGCCCCGCGGGCAGCCCCGCAACGCTGTAGGCGTCGACGTCGGCGTCGCCTGTGGGGCTCATCGCTGTGATCGCCACACCCACCTTGAGTGTTACAGGCGCCGTGTACGTCGGCGTCGTCGGCGCCGACAGGTCCACCGTCAAGGTGCGTTGCACACCGGCCGGCGACGCGAAACCCGTCTTCGAAGCGGTCACGCTCATCGACACGCCCGGGCTGGTGAGATAGGACGCAGCCGCCGGCACCATCACCGACCAGGCCGCCGTGCCGCTGTCATCAGCCGAAGTCGTCGTCAACGTGGCCGCGCCCGAGCCGGTGCCCACCTGCACCTTGACCTCGACCCCGGCCTCTGTTCCCGTATTGCCTGAGATCTTGAACCCCGCCGCCTTCTCCACGATGTTGACGACGTTGTCACCGGTGACCGCGTCCACGTTCAGCGCCAGCACCCCCGCTGTCTGCACTGTCACTGTGTATTGGGCGGTGGCTTCGTTGTAGTTGGTTGTGGCCGCCGCGGTGGCGGTGACCTCGCAGTCGCCCACCCCCGCCAACGTCAACACACCAGTGGCGGCTTGCACGCTGCACACCGTCGAGGGCGTCGCCGTGTAGCTCAGCGTCGTCTGCGCGCCGCTCGGCGCGGTCACCGTCGGCGTGGTCGAGCCGAACGTCACCGACGAAGCGCTGTAACCGAACCCGCTCAGCGTCTGGTCGCCCTTGGCCACCGCCGGGAACACGACCTCGACGGTGCCGGAGTTGGCCGCGGTGTCTGTCACCGTCACCGTCGCGGTGGCAGTGCCAGACACCGCTGCTGTCGGTGTGCCGCTGATCACCCCGGTGGCGGTGTCGATGCTCAGCCCCGCGGGCAGCCCCGCAACGCTGTAGGCGTCGACGTCGGCGTCGCCTGTGGGGCTCATCGCTGTGATCGCCACACCCACCTTGAGTGTTACAGGCGCCGTGTACGTCGGCGTCGTCGGCGCCGACAGGTCCACCGTCAAGGTGCGTTGCACACCGGCCGGCGACGCGAAACCCGTCTTCGAAGCGGTCACGCTCATCGACACGCCCGGGCTGGTGAGATAGGACGCAGCCGCCGGCACCATCACCGACCAGGCCGCCGTGCCGCTGTCATCAGCCGAAGTCGTCGTCAACGTGGCCGCGCCCGAGCCGGTGCCCACCTGCACCTTGACCTCGACCCCGGCCTCTGTTCCCGTATTGCCTGAGATCTTGAACCCCGCCGCCTTCTCCACGATGTTGACGACGTTGTCACCGGTGACCGCGTCCACGTTCAGCGCCAGCACCCCCGCTGTCTGCACTGTCACTGTGTATTGGGCGGTGGCTTCGTTGTAGTTGGTTGTGGCCGCCGCGGTGGCGGTGACCTCGCAGTCGCCCACCCCCGCCAACGTCAACACACCAGTGGCGGCTTGCACGCTGCACACCGTCGAGGGCGTCGCCGTGTAGCTCAGCGTCGTCTGCGCGCCGCTCGGCGCGGTCACCGTCGGCGCGGTCGAGCCGAACGTCACCGACGAAGCGCTGTAACCGAACCCGCTCAGCGTCTGGTCGCCCTTGGCCACCGCCGGGAACACGACCTCGACGGTGCCGGAGTTGGCCGCGGTGTCTGTCACCGTCACCGTCGCGGTGGCAGTGCCAGACACCGCTGCTGTCGGTGTGCCGCTGATCACCCCGGTGGCGGTGTCGATGCTCAGCCCCGCGGGCAGCCCCGCAACGCTGTAGGCGTCGACGTCGGCGTCGCCTGTGGGGCTCATCGCTGTGATCGCCACACCCACCTTGAGTGTTACAGGCGCCGTGTACGTCGGCGTCGTCGGCGCCGACAGGTCCACCGTCAAGGTGCGTTGCACACCGGCCGGCGACGCGAAACCCGTCTTCGAAGCGGTCACGCTCATCGACACGCCCGGGCCGGTGAGATAGGACGCAGCCGCCGGCACCATCACCGACCAGGCCGCCGTGCCGCTGTCATCAGCCGAAGTCGTCGTCAACGTGGCCGCGCCCGAGCCGGTGCCCACCTGCACCTTGACCTCGACCCCGGCCTCTGTTCCCGTATTGCCTGAGATCTTGAACCCCGCCGCCTTCTCCACGATGTTGACGACGTTGTCACCGGTGACCGCGTCCACGTTCAGCGCCAGCACCCCCGCTGTCTGCACTGTCACCGTGTATTGGGCGGTGGCTTCGTTGTAGTTGGTTGTGGCCGCCGCGGTGGCGGTGACCTCGCAGTCGCCCACCCCCGCCAACGTCAACACACCAGTGGCGGCTTGCACGCTGCACACCGTCGAGGGCGTCGCCGTGTAGCTCAGCGTCGTCTGCGCGCCGCTCGGCGCGGTCACCGTCGGCGCGGTCGAGCCGAACGTCACCGACGAAGCGCTGTAACCGAACCCGCTCAGCGTCTGGTCGCCCTTGGCCACCGCCGGGAACACGACCTCGACGGTGCCGGAGTTGGCCGCGGTGTCTGTCACCGTCACCGTCGCGGTGGCAGTGCCAGACACCGCTGCTGTCGGTGTGCCGCTGATCACCCCGGTGGCGGTGTCGATGCTCAGCCCCGCGGGCAGCCCCGCAACGCTGTAGGCGTCGACGTCGGCGTCGCCTGTGGGGCTCATCGCTGTGATCGCCTCACCCACCTTGAGCGTTACAGGCGCCGTGTACGTCGGCGTCGTCGGCGCCGACAGGTCCACCGTCAAGGTGCGTTGCACACCGGCCGGCGACGCGAAACCCGTCTTCGAAGCGGTCACGCTCATCGACACGCCCGGGCCGGTGAGATAGGACGCAGCCGCCGGCACCATCACCGACCAGGCCGCCGTGCCGCTGTCATCAGCCGAAGTCGTCGTCAACGTGGCCGCGCCCGAGCCGGTGCCCACCTGCACCTTGACCTCGACCCCGGCCTCTGTTCCCGTATTGCCTGAGATCTTGAACCCCGCCGCCTTCTCCACGATGTTGACGACGTTGTCACCGGTGACCGCGTCCACGTTCAGCGCCAGCACCCCCGCTGTCTGCACTGTCACTGTGTATTGGGCGGTGGCTTCGTTGTAGTTGGTTGTGGCCGCCGCGGTGGCGGTGACCTCGCAGTCGCCCACCCCCGCCAACGTCAACACACCAGTGGCGGCTTGCACGCTGCACACCGTCGAGGGCGTCGCCGTGTAGCTCAGCGTCGTCTGCGCGCCGCTCGGCGCGGTCACCGTCGGCGCGGTCGAGCCGAACGTCACCGACGAAGCGCTGTAACCGAACCCGCTCAGCGTCTGGTCGCCCTTGGCCACCGCCGGGAACACGACCTCGACGGTGCCGGAGTTGGCCGCGGTGTCTGTCACCGTCACCGTCGCGGTGGCAGTGCCAGACACCGCTGCTGTCGGTGTGCCGCTGATCACCCCGGTGGCGGTGTCGATGCTCAGCCCCGCGGGCAGCCCCGCAACGCTGTAGGCGTCGACGTCGGCGTCGCCTGTGGGGCTCATCGCTGTGATCGCCTCACCCACCTTGAGTGTTACAGGCGCCGTGTACGTCGGCGTCGTCGGCGCCGACAGGTCCACCGTCAAGGTGCGTTGCACACCGGCCGGCGACGCGAAACCCGTCTTCGAAGCGGTCACGCTCATCGACACGCCCGGGCCGGTGAGATAGGACGCAGCCGCCGGCACCATCACCGACCAGGCCGCCGTGCCGCTGTCATCAGCCGAAGTCGTCGTCAACGTGGCCGCGCCCGAGCCGGTGCCCACCTGCACCTTGACCTCGACCCCGGCCTCTGTTCCCGTATTGCCTGAGATCTTGAACCCCGCCGCCTTCTCCACGATGTTGACGACGTTGTCACCGGTGACCGCGTCCACGTTCAGCGCCAGCACCCCCGCTGTCTGCACTGTCACCGTGTATTGGGCGGTGGCTTCGTTGTAGTTGGTTGTGGCCGCCGCGGTGGCGGTGACCTCGCAGTCGCCCACCCCCGCCAACGTCAACACACCAGTGGCGGCTTGCACGCTGCACACCGTCGAGGGCGTCGCCGTGTAGCTCAGCGTCGTCTGCGCGCCGCTCGGCGCGGTCACCGTCGGCGCGGTCGAGCCGAACGTCACCGACGAAGCGCTGTAACCGAACCCGCTCAGCGTCTGGTCGCCCTTGGCCACCGCCGGGAACACGACCTCGACGGTGCCGGAGTTGGCCGCGGTGTCTGTCACCGTCACCGTCGCGGTGGCAGTGCCAGACACCGCTGCTGTCGGTGTGCCGCTGATCACCCCGGTGGCGGTGTCGATGCTCAGCCCCGCGGGCAGCCCCGCAACGCTGTAGGCGTCGACGTCGGCGTCGCCTGTGGGGCTCATCGCTGTGATCGCCACACCCACCTTGAGTGTTACAGGCGCCGTGTACGTCGGCGTCGTCGGCGCCGACAGGTCCACCGTCAAGGTGCGTTGCACACCGGCCGGCGACGCGAAACCCGTCTTCGAAGCGGTCACGCTCATCGACACGCCCGGGCTGGTGAGATAGGACGCAGCCGCCGGCACCATCACCGACCAGGCCGCCGTGCCGCTGTCATCAGCCGAAGTCGTCGTCAACGTGGCCGCGCCCGAGCCGGTGCCCACCTGCACCTTGACCTCGACCCCGGCCTCTGTTCCCGTATTGCCTGAGATCTTGAACCCCGCCGCCTTCTCCACGATGTTGACGACGTTGTCACCGGTGACCGCGTCCACGTTCAGCGCCAGCACCCCCGCTGTCTGCACTGTCACCGTGTATTGGGCGGTGGCTTCGTTGTAGTTGGTTGTGGCCGCCGCGGTGGCGGTGACCTCGCAGTCGCCCACCCCCGCCAACGTCAACACACCAGTGGCGGCTTGCACGCTGCACACCGTCGAGGGCGTCGCCGTGTAGCTCAGCGTCGTCTGCGCGCCGCTCGGCGCGGTCACCGTCGGCGCGGTCGAGCCGAACGTCACCGACGAAGCGCTGTAACCGAACCCGCTCAGCGTCTGGTCGCCCTTGGCCACCGCCGGGAACACGACCTCGACGGTGCCGGAGTTGGCCGCGGTGTCTGTCACCGTCACCGTCGCGGTGGCAGTGCCAGACACCGCTGCTGTCGGTGTGCCGCTGATCACCCCGGTGGCGGTGTCGATGCTCAGCCCCGCGGGCAGCCCCGCAACGCTGTAGGCGTCGACGTCGGCGTCGCCTGTGGGGCTCATCGCTGTGATCGCCACACCCACCTTGAGTGTTGCAGGCGCCGTGTACGTCGGCGTCGTCGGCGCCGACAGGTCCACCGTCAAGGTGCGTTGCACACCGGCCGGCGACGCGAAACCCGTCTTCGAAGCGGTCACGCTCATCGACACGCCCGGGCTGGTGAGATAGGACGCAGCCGCCGGCACCATCACCGACCAGGCCGCCGTGCCGCTGTCATCAGCCGAAGTCGTCGTCAACGTGGCCGCGCCCGAGCCGGTGCCCACCTGCACCTTGACCTCGACCCCGGCCTCTGTTCCCGTATTGCCTGAGATCTTGAACCCCGCCGCCTTCTCCACGATGTTGACGACGTTGTCACCGGTGACCGCGTCCACGTTCAGCGCCAGCACCCCCGCTGTCTGCACTGTCACTGTGTATTGGGCGGTGGCTTCGTTGTAGTTGGTTGTGGCCGCCGCGGTGGCGGTGACCTCGCAGTCGCCCACCCCCGCCAACGTCAACACACCAGTGGCGGCTTGCACGCTGCACACCGTCGAGGGCGTCGCCGTGTAGCTCAGCGTCGTCTGCGCGCCGCTCGGCGCGGTCACCGTCGGCGTGGTCGAGCCGAACGTCACCGACGAAGCGCTGTAACCGAACCCGCTCAGCGTCTGGTCGCCCTTGGCCACCGCCGGGAACACGACCTCGACGGTGCCGGAGTTGGCCGCGGTGTCTGTCACCGTCACCGTCGCGGTGGCAGTGCCAGACACCGCTGCTGTCGGTGTGCCGCTGATCACCCCGGTGGCGGTGTCGATGCTCAGCCCCGCGGGCAGCCCCGCAACGCTGTAGGCGTCGACGTCGGCGTCGCCTGTGGGGCTCATCGCTGTGATCGCCACACCCACCTTGAGTGTTGCAGGCGCCGTGTACGTCGGCGTCGTCGGCGCCGACAGGTCCACCGTCAAGGTGCGTTGCACACCGGCCGGCGACGCGAAACCCGTCTTCGAAGCGGTCACGCTCATCGACACGCCCGGGCTGGTGAGATAGGACGCAGCCGCCGGCACCATCACCGACCAGGCCGCCGTGCCGCTGTCATCAGCCGAAGTCGTCGTCAACGTGGCCGCGCCCGAGCCGGTGCCCACCTGCACCTTGACCTCGACCCCGGCCTCTGTTCCCGTATTGCCTGAGATCTTGAACCCCGCCGCCTTCTCCACGATGTTGACGACGTTGTCACCGGTGACCGCGTCCACGTTCAGCGCCAGCACCCCCGCTGTCTGCACTGTCACTGTGTATTGGGCGGTGGCTTCGTTGTAGTTGGTTGTGGCCGCCGCGGTGGCGGTGACCTCGCAGTCGCCCACCCCCGCCAACGTCAACACACCAGTGGCGGCTTGCACGCTGCACACCGTCGAGGGCGTCGCCGTGTAGCTCAGCGTCGTCTGCGCGCCGCTCGGCGCGGTCACCGTCGGCGTGGTCGAGCCGAACGTCACCGACGAAGCGCTGTAACCGAACCCGCTCAGTGTCTGGTCGCCCTTGGCCACCGCCGGGAACACGACCTCGACGGTGCCGGAGTTGGCCGCGGTGTCTGTCACCGTCACCGTCGCGGTGGCAGTGCCAGACACCGCTGCTGTCGGTGTGCCGCTGATCACCCCGGTGGCGGTGTCGATGCTCAGCCCCGCGGGCAGCCCCGCAACGCTGTAGGCGTCGACGTCGGCGTCGCCTGTGGGGCTCATCGCTGTGATCGCCACACCCACCTTGAGTGTTGCAGGCGCCGTGTACGTCGGCGTCGTCGGCGCCGACAGGTCCACCGTCAAGGTGCGTTGCACACCGGCCGGCGACGCGAAACCCGTCTTCGAAGCGGTCACGCTCATCGACACGCCCGGGCTGGTGAGATAGGACGCAGCCGCCGGCACCATCACCGACCAGGCCGCCGTGCCGCTGTCATCAGCCGAAGTCGTCGTCAACGTGGCCGCGCCCGAGCCGGTGCCCACCTGCACCTTGACCTCGACCCCGGCCTCTGTTCCCGTATTGCCTGAGATCTTGAACCCCGCCGCCTTCTCCACGATGTTGACGACGTTGTCACCGGTGACCGCGTCCACGTTCAGCGCCAGCACCCCCGCTGTCTGCACTGTCACTGTGTATTGGGCGGTGGCTTCGTTGTAGTTGGTTGTGGCCGCCGCGGTGGCGGTGACCTCGCAGTCGCCCACCCCCGCCAACGTCAACACACCAGTGGCGGCTTGCACGCTGCACACCGTCGAGGGCGTCGCCGTGTAGCTCAGCGTCGTCTGCGCGCCGCTCGGCGCGGTCACCGTCGGCGTGGTCGAGCCGAACGTCACCGACGAAGCGCTGTAACCGAACCCGCTCAGCGTCTGGTCGCCCTTGGCCACCGCCGGGAACACGACCTCGACGGTGCCGGAGTTGGCCGCGGTGTCTGTCACCGTCACCGTCGCGGTGGCAGTGCCAGACACCGCTGCTGTCGGTGTGCCGCTGATCACCCCGGTGGCGGTGTCGATGCTCAGCCCCGCGGGCAGCCCCGCAACGCTGTAGGCGTCGACGTCGGCGTCGCCTGTGGGGCTCATCGCTGTGATCGCCACACCCACCTTGAGTGTTGCAGGCGCCGTGTACGTCGGCGTCGTCGGCGCCGACAGGTCCACCGTCAAGGTGCGTTGCACACCGGCCGGCGACGCGAAACCCGTCTTCGAAGCGGTCACGCTCATCGACACGCCCGGGCTGGTGAGATAGGACGCAGCCGCCGGCACCATCACCGACCAGGCCGCCGTGCCGCTGTCATCAGCCGAAGTCGTCGTCAACGTGGCCGCGCCCGAGCCGGTGCCCACCTGCACCTTGACCTCGACCCCGGCCTCTGTTCCCGTATTGCCTGAGATCTTGAACCCCGCCGCCTTCTCCACGATGTTGACGACGTTGTCACCGGTGACCGCGTCCACGTTCAGCGCCAGCACCCCCGCTGTCTGCACTGTCACCGTGTATTGGGCGGTGGCTTCGTTGTAGTTGGTTGTGGCCGCCGCGGTGGCGGTGACCTCGCAGTCGCCCACCCCCGCCAACGTCAACACACCAGTGGCGGCTTGCACGCTGCACACCGTCGAGGGCGTCGCCGTGTAGCTCAGCGTCGTCTGCGCGCCGCTCGGCGCGGTCACCGTCGGCGTGGTCGAGCCGAACGTCACCGACGAAGCGCTGTAACCGAACCCGCTCAGTGTCTGGTCGCCCTTGGCCACCGCCGGGAACACGACCTCGACGGTGGCGGAGTTGGCCGCGGTGTCTGTCACCGTCACCGTCGCGGTGGCAGTGCCAGACACCGCTGCTGTCGGTGTGCCGCTGATCACCCCGGTGGCGGTGTCGATGCTCAGCCCCGCGGGCAGCCCCGCAACGCTGTAGGCGTCGACGTCGGCGTCGCCTGTGGGGCTCATCGCTGTGATCGCCACACCCACCTTGAGTGTTGCAGGCGCCGTGTACGTCGGCGTCGTCGGCGCCGACAGGTCCACCGTCAAGGTGCGTTGCACACCGGCCGGCGACGCGAAACCCGTCTTCGAAGCGGTCACGCTCATCGACACGCCCGGGCTGGTGAGATAGGACGCAGCCGCCGGCACCATCACCGACCAGGCCGCCGTGCCGCTGTCATCAGCCGAAGTCGTCGTCAACGTGGCCGCGCCCGAGCCGGTGCCCACCTGCACCTTGACCTCGACCCCGGCCTCTGTTCCCGTATTGCCTGAGATCTTGAACCCCGCCGCCTTCTCCACGATGTTGACGACGTTGTCACCGGTGACCGCGTCCACGTTCAGCGCCAGCACCCCCGCTGTCTGCACTGTCACTGTGTATTGGGCGGTGGCTTCGTTGTAGTTGGTTGTGGCCGCCGCGGTGGCGGTGACCTCGCAGTCGCCCACCCCCGCCAACGTCAACACACCAGTGGCGGCTTGCACGCTGCACACCGTCGAGGGCGTCGCCGTGTAGCTCAGCGTCGTCTGCGCGCCGCTCGGCGCGGTCACCGTCGGCGCGGTCGAGCCGAACGTCACCGACGAAGCGCTGTAACCGAACCCGCTCAGCGTCTGGTCGCCCTTGGCCACCGCCGGGAACACGACCTCGACGGTGGCGGAGTTGGCCGCGGTGTCTGTCACCGTCACCGTCGCGGTGGCAGTGCCAGACACCGCTGCTGTCGGTGTGCCGCTGATCACCCCGGTGGCGGTGTCGATGCTCAGCCCCGCGGGCAGCCCCGCAACGCTGTAGGCGTCGACGTCGGCGTCGCCTGTGGGGCTCATCGCTGTGATCGCCTCACCCACCTTGAGTGTTGCAGGCGCCGTGTACGTCGGCGTCGTCGGCGCCGACAGGTCCACCGTCAAGGTGCGTTGCACACCGGCCGGCGACGCGAAACCCGTCTTCGAAGCGGTCACGCTCATCGACACGCCCGGGCTGGTGAGATAGGACGCAGCCGCCGGCACCATCACCGACCAGGCCGCCGTGCCGCTGTCATCAGCCGAAGTCGTCGTCAACGTGGCCGCGCCCGAGCCGGTGCCCACCTGCACCTTGACCTCGACCCCGGCCTCTGTTCCCGTATTGCCTGAGATCTTGAACCCCGCCGCCTTCTCCACGATGTTGACGACGTTGTCACCGGTGACCGCGTCCACGTTCAGCGCCAGCACCCCCGCTGTCTGCACTGTCACCGTGTATTGGGCGGTGGCTTCGTTGTAGTTGGTTGTGGCCGCCGCGGTGGCGGTGACCTCGCAGTCGCCCACCCCCGCCAACGTCAACACACCAGTGGCGGCTTGCACGCTGCACACCGTCGAGGGCGTCGCCGTGTAGCTCAGCGTCGTCTGCGCGCCGCTCGGCGCGGTCACCGTCGGCGCGGTCGAGCCGAACGTCACCGACGAAGCGCTGTAACCGAACCCGCTCAGCGTCTGGTCGCCCTTGGCCACCGCCGGGAACACGACCTCGACGGTGCCGGAGTTGGCCGCGGTGTCTGTCACCGTCACCGTCGCGGTGGCAGTGCCAGACACCGCTGCTGTCGGTGTGCCGCTGATCACCCCGGTGGCGGTGTCGATGCTCAGCCCCGCGGGCAGCCCCGCAACGCTGTAGGCGTCGACGTCGGCGTCGCCTGTGGGGCTCATCGCTGTGATCGCCACACCCACCTTGAGTGTTGCAGGCGCCGTGTACGTCGGCGTCGTCGGCGCCGACAGGTCCACCGTCAAGGTGCGTTGCACACCGGCCGGCGACGCGAAACCCGTCTTCGAAGCGGTCACGCTCATCGACACGCCCGGGCTGGTGAGATAGGACGCAGCCGCCGGCACCATCACCGACCAGGCCGCCGTGCCGCTGTCATCAGCCGAAGTCGTCGTCAACGTGGCCGCGCCCGAGCCGGTGCCCACCTGCACCTTGACCTCGACCCCGGCCTCTGTTCCCGTATTGCCTGAGATCTTGAACCCCGCCGCCTTCTCCACGATGTTGACGACGTTGTCACCGGTGACCGCGTCCACGTTCAGCGCCAGCACCCCCGCTGTCTGCACTGTCACTGTGTATTGGGCGGTGGCTTCGTTGTAGTTGGTTGTGGCCGCCGCGGTGGCGGTGACCTCGCAGTCGCCCACCCCCGCCAACGTCAACACACCAGTGGCGGCTTGCACGCTGCACACCGTCGAGGGCGTCGCCGTGTAGCTCAGCGTCGTCTGCGCGCCGCTCGGCGCGGTCACCGTCGGCGTGGTCGAGCCGAACGTCACCGACGAAGCGCTGTAACCGAACCCGCTCAGCGTCTGGTCGCCCTTGGCCACCGCCGGGAACACGACCTCGACGGTGCCGGAGTTGGCCGCGGTGTCTGTCACCGTCACCGTCGCGGTGGCAGTGCCAGACACCGCTGCTGTCGGTGTGCCGCTGATCACCCCGGTGGCGGTGTCGATGCTCAGCCCCGCGGGCAGCCCCGCAACGCTGTAGGCGTCGACGTCGGCGTCGCCTGTGGGGCTCATCGCTGTGATCGCCTCACCCACCTTGAGCGTTGCAGGCGCCGTGTACGTCGGCGTCGTCGGCGCCGACAGGTCCACCGTCAAGGTGCGTTGCACACCGGCCGGCGACGCGAAACCCGTCTTCGAAGCGGTCACGCTCATCGACACGCCCGGGCTGGTGAGATAGGACGCAGCCGCCGGCACCATCACCGACCAGGCCGCCGTGCCGCTGTCATCAGCCGAAGTCGTCGTCAACGTGGCCGCGCCCGAGCCGGTGCCCACCTGCACCTTGACCTCGACCCCGGCCTCTGTTCCCGTATTGCCTGAGATCTTGAACCCCGCCGCCTTCTCCACGATGTTGACGACGTTGTCACCGGTGACCGCGTCCACGTTCAGCGCCAGCACCCCCGCTGTCTGCACTGTCACCGTGTCCTCGTGGAACAGGCCGCCCGCGTCGGTCACCCGGAGCGTGAACGTCAACGTGACCGGTTCGGTCGAGTCGCTCGGCGCGGTGAAAGTCGCCGTAGCCGCGCTGGCGTCCGTCAGCGCCACCATCGGCTCGCCCGTCTGCGTCCAGGCGTAGCTCAGGGTGTCGTCTGCGTCCGGATCGCTTCCCGAACCGCTCAGCGTCACGGTCGTGCCGGGTATGGCGTCGGCCTGGTCGGCGCCCGCATCGGCGGTGGGCTCCTCGTTGGCGTCCGTCAGCGTCACCGTCAGGTCCGCCGTGTCCGTCCGGTCGCCGTCGCTGACCTCGACCGTGACCTCGTAGCTGCTGTCCGCATCGGCGTCGTCGGGGTTCTCGAAGTCCTGCGCCGACGCGAACGCCAGTTCGCCGTTGGAACTGAGCGTGAACTTGCCACTGTCCGCCCCGCCCGCGGCGCCCGCCGGAATCGACCAGGTGAGATCGGCGTCCGGCGTGTCGGCATCGGTCGCCGTCAGCGCCGCCACCGCCGTCTGGTTCTCCTCGACCTCGAAGCTCGACGCGCTGGTGATGACCGGCGGTTGGGGCCTCACCGTCACTGTCATCGTGTCCTCGTGGAACAGGTCGCCCGCGTCGGTCACCCGGAGCGTGAACGTCAAGGTGGTCGCTTCGGTCACCGTGGCCGGCGCGGTGAAGGTCGCCGTGGCCGTGTCGGCGTCGGTCAGCGACACGTCCGTCCCGCCCGTCTGCGTCCAGGCGTAGCTCAGGGTGTCGCCAGCGTCCGGATCGCTGCTTCCCGAGCCGCTCAGCCTCACGGTCGCGCCCGGTACGACGTTGTTCTGGTTCGGGCCCGCATCGGCGGTGGGCTCCTCGTTGACGTTCGTCAGCGTCACCGTCAAACTCGGATTGGTCTGGCTTCTGTCTCCGTCGGTGATGGTGATTCTGATCTGGTAGCGGCCGTCCGTGTTGGCGTCGTCGGGATACTCGAAGTCCTTCTCCTCCCTGAACGCCAGCACGCCCTCGGCGCTGAGCGTGAAATGCTCACGGTCCAGCCCGCCGAAGACGGTAGAGGGAAGAAACCATTGAAGATCGGCGACCGGCGTCTCGTCATCGGTCGCCGTCAGCGTCGCCACCGCCGTCTGGTTCTCCGCGGCCCGCAAGGTCGTGTTGCTGGTGAGGACCGGGGGGGCCTCGGTCTTCACTGTGACGCTGGCCTCGGCAGACAGCCGCCGCCCATCGGGCGTGCACGGCGCAGCATCCGGGTCGCAGGCCCGGTTCGCCGGCAGCGTGATGATCACGTCCTCGCGGTCGGACGGGGGCGTTATATCGATCCTCCAGGCGATGCTGCTTCCTTCCGTCAGCTGTCTCTGGCCACGCAGCGTCCCGCCGGAGATCGTCAATAGCCCGTTACCGAATGCCGCGGCGTTCAGATCAACTTCCTCGCTGAAGCGCAAATCCACGGAGAACTGATTAAATCGATCGTGGTTGACCGGCACATTCTCAAACTGCGCCGTCAGCGGAGGGTTCATCGTCACCGTCACCGTGTCCTCGTGGAACAGGCCGACCGCGTCGGTCACCTGGAGCGTGAACGTCAAGGTGGTCGCTTCGGTCAGCGCGGCCGGCGCGGTGAAGGTCGCCGTAGCCGCGTTGGCGTCCGTCAGCGCCACCATCGGCTCGCCTGTCAGCGTCCAAGCGTAGCTCAGGGTGTCGCCCGCGTCCGGATCGCTTCCCGAACCGCTCAGCGTCACGACCGCGCCGGGCGCGATGTCGGTCTGGTCGGCGCCCGCCTCGGCGGTGGGCGCTTCGTTGATGTTCGTCAGCGTCACCGTCAGGTCCGCCGTGGTTGTCAGCGTGTCGTCGCTGACCTCGACCGTGACCGCGTAGATGCCGTTCGTATCGGCGTCGTCAGGGTCCTCGAAGTCCTGCGTCGACGCGAACGCCAGTATGCCGTCGGCGCTGAGCGTGAACTCGCCGCCGTCCGCCCCGCCCGCGGCGCCCGCCGGAATCGACCAGGTGAGATTGGCGTCCGGCTTGTCGGAATTGGTCGCCGTCAGTGTCGCCACCGCCGTCTGGTTCTCCGGGACAGTCAAGCTCGTCGCGCTGGTGATCACCGGCCCCGATCGGGGCTCCACCGTCACCGTCACCGTGTCCTCGCCGTACAGGCCAGCCGCGTCGGTCACCCGGAGCGTGAACGTGAAGGCGGTCGCTTCGGTCACTGTGGTCGGCGCGGTGAAGGTCGCCGTGGCCGCGTTGGCGTTGGTCAGCGTCCCCACATGGCTGCCTGTCAGCGTCCAGGCGTAGCTCAGGGTGTCGCCCGCGTCCGGATCGGTTCCCGAACCGCTCAGCGTCACGGCCTCGCCCGGCCCGACAGCGAAGTGGTTCGGGCCCGCCTCGGCGGTGGGCGCCTCGTTGACGTCCGTCAGCGTCACCGTCAGGGTCGTCACGCGCCTGTGGTCGCCGTCGCTGACCACGACAACGACTTCGTAGCTGTTCTCAAAATCGTTGTCGGGATTCTCGAAGTCCTTCGTCGACGCGAACGCCAGCACGCCATCGGCGCTGAGCGCGAACTTGCTGCCGTCCGCCCCGCCGGCGAAGCCCCCGGGAATCGACCAGACGAGATCGGCGAGCTGCGTGTCGGCATCGGTCGCCGTCAGCGTCGCCACCGCCGTCTGATTCTCCGGGACCGTCAAGCTCGTCGCGCTGGTGACCACCGGCGGATCGGGCGTTTGACCGGGGGTTGTAGCGGCGACCGTCACCGTCGCCGTGTCCTCGCTGTACATGCCGTCACGATCGGTCACCCGGAGGGTGAACGTGAAGGTGGCCAATCCGGCCGTGTTGCGCGGCACGGTGAAGGACACGCTGCTGGTGTTGTCGCCCGTCAGCGTCACCGTATCCCCACCCGTCTGCGTCCAGAGGAAATCCACCCCGCCGCGATCTTCCGGGTCGTATCCCGAACCGGTCAGCGACGCGATACTGCCCGGCCGGACATTGTGCTGGTTCGAGCCGGTATCTGCGCCGGGCGCTTCGTTGACGCCCGTCAGCGTCACCGTCAGGTCCGCCGTGGCCTTCAGCGCGCCGTCGCTGACCTCGACCGTGACCTCGTAGCTGCCTCTCCTATCGGCGTCGTCGGGGTACTCGTAATCCTTCGGCGTCGCGAACGCCAGCACGCCGTCGGAACTGAGCGTGAACCTGCCGCCGTCCACCCCGCCCGCGGTGCCCGCCGGAATCGACCAGGTGAGTTCGGCATCCAGCGTGTCGGCATCGGTCGCCGTCAGCGTCGCCACCGCCGTCTGGTTCTCCGCGGCTTCGAAGCTCGTCGCGCTGGTGATGACCGGGCCGCTGGCCATGACATTCACCGTGTCCTCGTGGTGCAGCCCGGCCGTGTCGGTCACCCGGAACGTGAACGTGAAGGTGGTCGTTTCGGTCAACCCGGCCGGCATGGTGAACGTCGCCGTGGCCGCGTTGGCGTTCGTCAGCCCCACCGTGGCCCCGCCCGCCTGTGTCCAGACATAGCTCAGGGTGTCGCCCGCGTCCGGATCGCTTCCCGAACCGCTCAGCGTCACGGCCATGCCCGGCGCGATGCTGGTCTGGTCGGCGCCCGTATCGGCGATGGGCGCCTCGTTGACGTTCGTCAACCTCACCGTCAGGTCCGCTGTGCCCGTCAGGTTGTCGCTGTCGCGGACCTGGACCGTGACCTCGTAGATCCCGTCGGTATCGGCGTCGTCGGGGTTCTCGAAGTCCTTTGCCGACCTGAACACCAGCACGCCGCCGGAACTGAGCGTGAACTTGCCACTGTCGGTCCCGCCCGCGGCGCCCGCCGGAATCGACCAGCGGAGATTGGCGGACGACGTCGAGGCATCGGTCGCCCTCAGCGTCGCCACCGCGGTCTGGTTCTCCTCGGCCTCGAAACTCGTCGATCCGGTCACCTCCGGCTCCGGAGTCTGACCTCGCACCCTGATGCTGGCCGGGGCGGACAGCGGCTCTCCGTCGAGCGTACACGGTGCACTATTCGCGTCGCAGGCCACGCCCGCCACGCCCGCCGGCAGCGTGATGATCACGGGGTCAACGCCATTGGGCGTCACATCGATCTCCCAGTCCATGCTGCTTCCCCTCGTCAGCCGTCTCTGGTTAGTCAGCGTGCCGCCGGTGATCGTCAATAGCCCCCGGAGCGCTGAGCCGTTCAGACGGACGTTCTCGCTGAAGTGAAGTTGCACCCTGAATAGCGACGAGCCGTTATGGCGGAATGGCGCGTTGTCGAACCGCGCCGTCAGCGGGCCGGGCGTCGTCGCCGTCACCGTCGCCGAATCCTCATGGAACCGGCCGTGCTGGTCCGTCACCCGGAGTGTGAACGTCAGGGTGGTCGCTGCGGTCACCGTGGCTGGCGCGGTGAAGGTCGCCGTGGCCGTGTTGGCGTTCGTCAGCGTCCCCACCTGACTGCCCGTCTGCGTCCAGGCGTAAGTCAGGGTGTCGCCCGCGTCCGGATCGCTTCCCGAACCGCTCAGCGTCACGGTCGCGCCGGGCGCGATGCCGGTGTGGTCGGCGCCCGCATCGGCGGTGGGCGCGTCGTTGGCGTTCGCCAGCCTCACCGTCAGGTCCGCTGTGCCCGTCAGGTTGTCGCTGTCGCGGACCTGGACCGTGACCTCGTAGATCCCGTTCGTATCGGCGTCGTCGGGGTTCTCGAAGTCCTTCGCCGACACAAACGCCAGCACGCCGCCGGAACTGAGCGTGAACTTGCCGCTGTCGGTCCCGCCCGCGGCGCCCGCCGGAATCGACCAGGTGAGATCGGCGATCGGCGTGTCGAAAACGGTCGCCGTCAGCGTCGCCACTGCCGTCTGGTTCTCCGCGGCCTCGAAGCCCGACGCGCTGGTGATGACCGGCGGTTGGGGCGGTTGACCGCCCGTCACCGTCACGGTGTCCTCGTGGTGCAGGCCGTTCGCGTCGGTCACCCGGAGTGTGAACGTCAGGGTGGTCGCTGCGGTCACCGTGGCTGGCGCGGTGAAGGTCGCCGTGGCCGTGTTGGCGTTCGTCAGCGTCCCCACCTGACTGCCCGTCTGCGTCCAGGCGTAAGTCAGGGTGTCGCCCGCGTCCGGATCGCTTCCCGAACCGCTCAGCGTCACGGTCGCGCCCGGCTGGACAGCGAAGTGGTTCGGACCCGCCTCGGCGGTGGGCGCCTCGTTGACGTCCGTCAGCGTCACCGTCAGGTCCGCCGTGTTCGTCAGGCCGTCGACGTCTCTGACTTGGACCGTGACCTCGTAGATGCCGTCGGTATTGGCGTCGTCGGGGTTCTCGAAGTCCTTCGCCTCCGTGAACACCAGCACGCCGCCGGAACTGAGCGTGAACTTGCCACTGTCGGTCCCGCCCGCGGCGCCCGCCGGAATCGACCAGCGGAGATTGGCGGCCGACGTCGAGGTATCGCTCGCCGTCAGCGTCGCCACCTCCGTCGGGATTGCCTGGTTTTCCGCGGCCGTGAAGCTCGTCGGTCCGGTCACCCACGGCGTCTGACCTCGCACCGTGACGCTGACCGGGGCGGACAGGGGCCGTCCATCATCGGTACACGGCACACTTGCCGGGTCGCAGGCCCCCTCGCTCACAGGCAGGGTGATGGTCACTTCGCCATTGCCGTCGGGCTCCACATCGATCCGCCAGCCGCGGGTGCGGAGGTTTCCCTGCAGCCGGCCCTGGTTTCTCAGCGTGCCGCCGGTGATCGTCAATAGCCCGTTCTGGAACGCCCTGAAGCTCAGATCGGTAGCCTCGCTGAAGACAAGGTGCACGGTGAAGTCCGAAACGCCGTTATGGCCGTTGGCTGGCACACTCTGGAACTCCGCCGTCAAGGGCGACTGTTGCGCAAACGCCGGCGGGCCGGACGCGACCGCGGCGAGCGCGATCAGCAATGCCCCGGCGAACCAGCGCCGCCAGCCCGTGCCTGCTGAGTGGTCGCGCCCGCGCACGAACCCTGGCCGCGCAGGCTGCGGGGCGGTTGGGGAGCGACGGCAGGAGTCCAAAGCGGCGAAGTCCGGCGTCTCAGCTCGATGCCCCACCTGAACTCCGTGCGATCCTCGTCCTTGAGCCATTCGGGTCCAGTACCGCAGAGTACGAGCACTCCTGTATGAGTTACGGAAATTCATCAACTGAGGGCCCTCGGGAGCATTCGCTCTGTGTTCTGCTGGGGTGGATGCTCCACCCTGTGATCCTTTCCCGACAGGGCCGATAGTACTGCGACGACCGGTTCATACCCAACAGCGCGCACTGCCTCGAAAGACTCAGCGGTCCGTCCCGCTCGATCATCCGCCCCCGCTTCGCCCGACTCAGCGCTGCAAGAAACGAACATCCGAATGAACAGTTTGCTAACGGGTGACCCCCCCATGATGGATCACCAGCGTATCGTGACTCCTCAGTGGGCGATGTGGTCGGCGAGGTCGATGCCGGTCGCGGTGTCATGGCGGTAGAGGCGCTCGTATTTCAGCGACTCGAACCAGCGCTCGACGACGACGCCAACACCTCACCGCGCAATCCAGACAACACAACCAGGTCCTCCTTAAGCTTGCTTGGGCATCATCATTTCCTAGCATCAGACCTCAAAACAAGTGTTGCAGACAACAGCCTAACTCTCGGCATATTTGCCGTGGGTTAGGCTGTTGTTATGGGTAATGGCGGGGTTGGTGGGTTGGTTTTGTGGGGCTTGCGCGTATTCGTGGGATGAGGGGGTGCTGGCACCGGTTGGCGGGTCATATTATCAGTTATGCGGGTGATCGGGTCAAGTGGAGATGTCATGAGGCTTGCTCGTCGAGTTGGTGGAGGAGGTTGTCGAAGATTTTCTGGCGACCGGTCTGGCCTTTGTCGGCGGCGTCGTCGCGTTGGCGGCGCAGCGTTGGTTTGAACTCGATGGTGGTGACGAAGAAGTTGCAGGACTCGCAGATCGATTCGAAGTGGCAGTCGATCTCGACGGGTCGGGCGCAGTAGCCGTTGCCGAGCATGCGTTGGTGCATCTGGGCGCGGAGTTTGCGTATTTCGGTGCCTTCGTCACTGGCGGGGAGTTGGTGGGGTTGGTTGTAGAGGGCTTCGACTTTGTCGGTGACGGCGAAGTACTCGTCGGCGACGGTCTTGTCGGCGATACGGGCGTAGACCATGGTCATGGCTAAGGTTTTGTGGCCGAGTAGGGCGGCGATGGCTTCGAGGCTCATGCCTCGGTTGATGGCTTGGGTGGCGAGTGTGTGGCGGAGTTGATGTGGCCGATGTCGGCGTTGTTGGCGATGCGGGTGAGGGCGTTGGCGACGCGGAGTCTGGTGATGGGCCGTCCGCGTTCGAGTAGGAGCCGGTTGCTGCGCAGGTCTTTGGGGCGATGGTTGCAGGTCCAGTCGTCGAGCAGGGTCTTGAGGTCGGGGTGTAGCGGGATGTAGCGGTCGTTGTGGAGTTTGCCGACCGGGATCCGAAGCCAGAACGCGGAGCCGATCTGCACGACGGCGTCGGCGGTGAGTCCGATCAGTTCGCTGAGACGGATGCCGGTGCGGGCGAGGATCTCGACCCAGAGTCTGGTGAGCGGGTCGGGTTCGGTTCGGGTGGCTCGGGCGAGTTTGGCTGCTGCGGCGTCGTCGAGGAACCGGGGCAGGGGCCGGTCGATGCGGGGCAGGTCTCCGGCGAACAGCAGCGGTCTGGTCGGCGCGTTCGGGTAGCCCCAGTTCGTGGTGCGTTCGAAGAAGCAGCCGAGATTGATCAGCTGTTCTTTGACCGAGGTGCGCGCCAGGGGTTTGCCGGTGCGGGCGCTGGGGGTGGTCGAGATCCAGATCTTGAAGTCCTCGATGTGGTCACGTTCGAGCTCGGCGCACGAGCGGATCCCGCCATGGTGCTCGGCCAGCCAGGTCCCGAAGACACGCAGGTGCTGTTCGATGTCCCACTACGCCCTTTGATCAATGAGTTGTCGTCCCGCAAAAACCCTTGAGAATTAGCTGAGCCCCACTGCTCATCGCGCTTGAGTCTCTTGTTGAGCCTGCGCGGAAACGTGGGGTGGGGGGTGGTTGAGGGTCCCTGAGTAGGGGTCGAGGCCCTGCTGGAATCGGTGATTGACACACCAACGATCCAGGAGGGCCCCGATGGCTTCTGATGTTATACGGGTGCGGTTGCATCTGCGCCAGGTCCGCGTGCTAGCGGTGGTTGTTGACACGCCCGAGGAGTTGAGGGTGAGGGTCGAGTCGACGGTGAGTCGGCCTCGTTGCCCGCACTGCGGGTTCAAGTGCTACAGGGTCCATGACATTCGCGAGCGCGAGGTGCGCGACCTCGAGGGGTCGGGGCGACCCGTGACGCTGGTGTGGATGCGGAGGCGCATGGTGTGCGGCAGCTGCGCCAGCCGATGGCTTGAGGAGCACCTTGAGTTCGACGGGCGGTTGACCCGGCGCCTGGCGCATCGTCTGGTCGCGGACGCGTAGGTGATGACGATCCGTGCGGTGGCGCGTCGCCACGGTGTGAGCTGGCCGGTCATCAACGCGCTGGTGCGGGCCTGGTCGGGGTTGATCGCCGAGCATCGCCGCAGCCGCCGCTGCTCGGTGCTTTTGGTTGATGAGACGTCGATGCGTAAACGCCACCGCTACGTCATCGTCAACGCAGACACCGGCCGCACCTTGGCCATGATCGAGCACCGCAGCTCGGCTGCGCTGTCAGCGTTTTTGATGTCACAGCCACACAAGTGGCGCAGAGGAGTCAAAGTCGTCGTCACCGACGGGTCGCGCGCCTACAAAGCCTCCGTGGACGCCTGTTTGCCCCAAGCCCGCCATGTGTTGGACCGCTTCCACGTCATCAGATGGTTCACGGCGGGACTCTGAATCACCCCGGGTTTGGTAGAGACTGTTTTTTGTGTGTCTCGGCCGGGTCGGCGGGGTTGGTTTGATTGTAGTAGGCGTTCTCGTGCGCGACCGGGGTGGTGTGTCTTGGGGTGCCGGTGAGTTGGCTGTGCAGCCGCCGGTTGTTGTACCAGTCGATGTATTCGAGGGTGGCGTACTCGACGGCGCTGAGGCTGTGCCAGGGGCCTCGGTTGTAGCAATCCGGTAAAATCGCCAATCGGTGTCCGCCCCGGGCACCAAAAAAGTACCTCAGGCCCAGAGGGCGCAGATGGGGATGGCTTCGATCTGATCTGAGAGGCGGTACGTGCGTCGGCCGACATGCAGGAGGGCGCCTGCTGCGAACCGGGGCCCCAGTTCGTCGCGGAGCCACTCGAGATGGCGGGCATCGCGGGCGTTGGGCGCGTTGGTCGCCTTGATCTCGATGGCGACGATGCCGCGGGCGCCATAGTCGGCAATCAAGTCGACCTCGCGGCGACCATCTGCCAATCGCAGGTGATTCAACTGTGGACCGCGGGTCATCAGAGCCGTTTCGGCCCGCAACTGGTTGATGACAAAGGTCTCCAGGAGTCTCCCGAGCAGATCACCGCTGGACATCACAGTTGCGACGTCGACGCCGACCGCCGCCGCCCACAGGCCGGTGTCTGCCACGAGGCGTTTGCGTCCTTTGACGAGTCGCGCGAGCCGGTTGCTGTGCCACGGCGGCAGCTCCGCGATAATGCCGAGATCGCTGAGCAATTGCGTGTAGGCGGTTCCAGTCCGATGGTTGATCGCCGCAGCGTTGTTGAGCGTGGTATCCGTCGCCAGACCTGCTGTGTTGAGCGCGTACGCATCGAAGAAGCGACCGAGACGGGCGCTGTCGGGGGACGCACCCAACGTTGACGGGTCGCGGTTCAACATGTGGCTGAGGTAGCCGTCGAGCCAGGCGTCGCGGCGTGCGGTCTCGCGCTCCAGGACTGCTTCGGGAAAACCGCCCTTGAGTGCCAGCTCCACGTAGCCGCGCAGGTCCGGTGGGTCCGCCGGCTGTCGGATGTTTTCGCCTGTGCGCAGAAGCTCGAGGAATTCGACGCCGATGGTTCCGACCTGCTCGCGCTCCGTCATCGGATGAATGGTCACCGGGAGCAAGCGACCTGTACCGGGCCACAGGGAGGGATCGCGAGCAGAGCGGACCGACTACCAATTCTGCACTACCTCTAATACAAGTTTTTCACACAATTGACTACCAATTCTGCACAATGTGGATGTGGAACTCATGGGTTCTGAGCGTCAGGCCACTGATATCCGCGAAGACCAGAACGCGGTTCGGTCCCTGTTCCAGGGTGATGGCGCCCATCGGCGACCCGGTCGGCCCGACAGCCCCGCAACAGCTCAGTCGGGGATCCAGTCCTCGGTTTCGAGGCCGAGTCCGTCGGCGATGCGGTTGGCATACGCGTAGTAGGCGACGACTTCGACGATGTCGAGGATGTCGCGGTCGCTGAAGCCGGCTTCGCGCAGGGCGTCGATATCGGCGTCGCTGGTTGCGGCAGGGGTTTCGGTGAGTTTCACGGCGAAACCCAGCATGGCGGTGCGCTTGGGGGACAGCGGGGCGGCGGTCCAGTCGTGCTCGATGGCCGCTACGAGTTCGTCGTTCTTGATGAGTCGGCGCAGACCGCGCCGGTGGTGGACTATTCAGTAGTGGCAGTCGTTGGTGAGGCTGACGACCAGGGCAATGAGTTCGCGTTCGACCTTGCGCAGCGTGGCGGTGCCGCTCATGGCCGATTCGTAGAGGCTTTGGTGTGCTGCCATGCCGCGGGGGTTCAACGAGTGGACCGCCAAGATGTTGTCGACCCGCCCCCAGGTGCGGTCCACTACCCGGGAGTGCAGCTCAGCGAGTTCGCCGTCCCAGTCGTCGTCAGGAATGACCGTGATACGTGCCATGCCCCACCTTGCCACACCAAAACCCAAGGACTGATCGATTCGAGCCTTCACTGGTTGTCTGATGCGGCTCTCTCGTGATCACGACTTTCCTGAACCGATCTTTGGCCGTTTGAAGCGCTGGATGGGTTCGTGGCAGAAAACTCACCAACGCGCCACTGGTGTAGACATCACCGGACACTGTCAGTTGATCTAGAGTCGTTTGATCTATTGTTGCGGCCCCTTGGGCCGGTAGTCCCGCTGATCGCGGCAGGCGTCGTAGACAACCTTTTCAATTGGAACCCAGATTGTTCCGGGCACGCCCCTTCTTGACGAACTTCCTGGACCAACCGGGAAAGCGGATTCGAACTCCAAGCTCCTTCCCTGGGACTGCGCGACGGATTTGGCGAGTCGCACAGCGGGACCAAAGTCCCAGTCCTGGCTGACGATGATCGCGGTCTCGTAGCGGAGTTCATGGGTTGCTTGAACGAGATCAATGGCCAGACTGACGTCCACGCCCTTCTCCCGCCCCCCAGATCCCACTCTGCCCGCGTACACGAAGATTCCTTGGTTCCGGAGGTATCGGAGTTTGTTCGTCCAGAATCCGTGCCAGAAACTATGGACAGACCGGCGCGGCACGCCGGTGTAGAAGCGAATTTCGCTAAGGGTGCGCCCAGGAACTCGGGAAACGAGAACCCTTGCGAGCCTCTCCACGTCATAGCTCGGCCATGCATACGGCGACGTTGAGTTCATGGCAGTCGGTACCCAGGCGCTCTTCGCAAGGTGGAAGAGATTCTGACCGTCGATCAGTACGATGGTGCGCATAAAAAAACACCCGCCCGGGGACGGATCAAGACGATCCGCCCGGCGGGCGGGGAAGTAATGCCTGCAAGATAACACGGCGACAACCGGAATTCAACGCACCTCCTTAGAACGCGCATATAGCTGGCTTGGTGTGGTTCTATCGGTCGGCCCATTTGAGGAGTCTGATGGTGAGGATCGCGGCGATGGCTAGGGCGAGTTGCCCGAGGCGTGCTTTGGTGTTGCTGTCGGTGCTGCGCCGTAGTTGCCCAAAGTACAACAGCCACGAGTTGTCAGAAGATGTGGTCCGCCGACCACGATCTCTAGTCTGTCATGGCGGGGTTGCGTTAACTCAGTTCATTTCTGGCCGGAACGCGGGACCCATGTGCCGAAGGGCTGAACGGGCAGGCCACTAGCCGAGATCGAGTTGAGGGTGGTTGGCGAACGGTACGTGTCGGTTCATTGGCCAGATAGGCGATTAGAACATTTGCATCGAGATAGAGACGCTGGACACTATTCGGCATCGCGCATCCGGCGAACAAGGACTTCAGCTGGTTCTCGCGTCTGGAGAACACCACGAACCGCCCGATACCCCAAAGCATCTCCCTCGTCAACGAGTTCGACACTGGTGATGTCACGAACTGAACGCGGTCTGTCTGTCGCCGGGTCGCGTTTCACCGTGCCCGTTACGTCAGCAACACGTCCCCAAGCATCCCGCATCGTGGACTCCATGTCCTTTGCGGGGAAACAGGCCACGGCCAGGTCATAGACCGAGTCATAGAGGCTGAAGTGCAGACCTCGGCGCTGTGAGAGCATCTCAATTCGGCCCCGGATCGTGCCCAACGTGGCGTGGTGGTTTTTATCAGCGCTCGATAGCTCGGCGGTCTCCGCTGGGGCGAATTCGACGGCGGCTCCGACGCAGTCGATCACGACCGGTTGGTCGTGGCTCGCAAGGTCCTGCAGCTTCGTCAAGTAGCGGGTCATCGGTAATGCGTCGTCGGCTTTGCCCTCCATCACTGCTCGCCCGGTCTCGACCAAGCTCAAGCACACCTGCGGCGCAAGAGTTTCGGAACGACCATCAGTCGGGATGGCGCGTGCTAGGGCCGTCGCACTGCCGTGGTCAAGTCCTGTTACCACCCAGCGGATACTTGCGCCATGGCTGGCTTCAGCAGCCTCGAGCGCCCGGGTGAACTGTGCCAAGGCAGCAGATAGCAGGTCAAGTGTGACCTCGCCTCCGATTCGCAGCCGAATCTCGTCTTCGCGCATGTTGCAGATCGTATACGGGCGGCGCGGTCGTTGGGGCACTCAAGGGGTTGTCATTCAACGACACCGAGTTCCTATGTCTGCGCCTGCATGGATCAAGCGCACGCACTACTTCGACCCAACTCTGAATCACCGCTATTTCGACCGTGATCGCCAGGTTCGCGATTCTGGTACGATGGAAGGAACACTATGACACGAACATCTGAAGACGACCTCCGGCAGGAACTGTCACGATCACGAGCGATCGGGGTCTGGCCAGTGCTTACCAAACCGGAAGACCCACGTGAGTTCGGTCGACGAGTCGCTCGAGAGACTTTTGAGCGATATGTCACTTCCCGCGACCGTACGGAACATGCTAAGAGCACCCGCAAATAGCTGCTGACCTGCGGAAAGGCTTGCGCCCTGAGCGCGGCGCTCGGTCGCAGCTCCGGTAGTGTTTCGTTGATGATCGCCCAAGCGCCGTTCTCGGCACGTTTGAACGCCGCTTTTGAAGGGTGCTACGAGGCCTCTCGCGCTTCTGCGTTGTCTGGGGTGCCGCAGTCCACCGTGTACCTGTGGGCTCGGAACGGGCTGGTAACGCCGGCCGTGTCGCCGACTCGGGTGAAACTCTGGTCGTACGCGGACCTCATGGCTCTGCGCATCCTCTACTGGTTGCGCCATCCAAAATCCAAGAGCGGGGGAGAGGTGCCCGCCAGCCCGATGACCCGGGTACGAGGGGCCCTTGCGGAGTTGGACGAGCGTGGCTTTGACATCTGGGACGACAGCAGCGGCGACTTGAGTTCGCCGCTTCGTGTCGATGTCTCAGGCAAGATCTGGCTGGATGTGGACGGCGTCCCTGTTTACGAGGGCCGAGCAGCGTTGCCGGGATCGCTTGACCTGTTGGGGCCCTTCGACCTTGCGGATCGCAATGGGCCTGATCTCCGCCGCCCTCGCCCCAATCTGTGCATCGTTCCTGGACGTGTGTCTGGCGAGCCTCATCTCGCCAAGTCGCGTATCACCACGCTGTCTGCTGCGGCGCTTTATCAGAACTTGGGTGACTTGGCCGCTGTGGCCGCGCTCTACCCAGAATTTGGCGTGGAGGCATTCAGGGACGCAGTGGATTTCGAACGTTCACTGGCTGCCTGACGCAGTTCCCTCTCGATCACAACTTTCTCGATCCGATCGGAGTTAGGGGGTAGTCAAGGGTTCGCCTGCTCTGCCGATGTCCGCCAGCGAGTCGAGCCAGGACGTGAATGCAATGCGTAGCTCATCGGGGAAATGACGGCGGTGGCCGCGGACACTGTCGAAGTAATCCTGCCCCTCCCAGTCACGGAATTCATCCGGGATCTTGATCGCATCGGCGCCGTAGTATGCGAACGACTTTGAAGCTAAGACGCTCGGGACGCTCGTGTCTCGGTCCACGTGGTAGTGATTTGGGCTGCAGTCCGAACAGCGATGGAGGCTCTTCTCTTGGACCCATTCACCGTCGGGTGTCTGGTGGTAGATGTTGTCGCCGCAGCACTGCTCCCGGCCGCTCTTTAGGTTTGGTTTCTTCTCCGCAAATCTCGGATCGGTCCAGTACTCGTCGAACGACATCTTCTCCTCAACCCGCATCGCGTACACGAGGCGTCCCTCAAGCTGATTTTGGGTCGATCCGATTCCAGCCACCCAGTCGCCTGGCTCAGCACTCTTGCGGATTCCCGGTTTGCAGGTGGCCAGTGTGCAGATTCCGAAGTACGGGTTGGGAGCGAACCCGGTGTCCCAGCGAAGCACGTACGTGAACAGTCCAGCCGACATGAACTCTAAACGCTCAGTCGGTCGAGGATTCTACGATGGCGTTCCATCGACTCTGCGAGGCGCTGTTGGAAACCGTCGTCGGCTCGACGGCTGTCGATATGGCGCTCAATGGCGTCCCGCACCGCCTCGGACATGCTTACGCCGTCGACTTCGGCAACCATCTCCAAGGCGTCAGCCTGCTCGGCTGTGAGCCTTAGTGTCATTGCTTTGTGTTTGTCCAGCATTGGTTCCTCCCTGTGCTTCCCTTCAACGTAACACAATATCGGTAGTGTTATAGTAAGCAACCTTGGTATCATTCTACCAATTATTCTCCAGGCGATGATGCATCTTGCTTAGAGTCAATAATCAGGGGCACCAAACTCGGGGGGATGCGGCTAGTTGTCGTCCGGGAGCTGGAGTCGTGTTTCCAGTTTCCCTTGTGGGCCTGATGGTGTGTACTCGTAGGCGCCCCAAAACTGGAGCGAACCGTCCCATGTGTTCGGACGCCCGGGGCTGAAAGCGCATCTCTCACCTTGCACCTTCCATATGAGCGTCAAGCCGTTCGCCTCAAGGTAGGCGGCAAAGTCCGACTCCCGAATGATCAGCGCAGGTGGGCCGGAGCCGAAGGCTGAGGGGTCCGACGCCACGAGTTCGCCAGCGGTGTTCGCGAAATCAGCGCCTTTGCCTGTCCACTTCAGGCGCATCGACTCATCCGTTTGCCACTCTGGTCGATAAAGGGTTACGGACTCCGAGAGCGAGCAGTCATATCCGGCGCCTTCAAACAGGTAGCACATGGCCACGGGCCGAAGGGTCGCGGTGCTCCGCGGCCAATCAGCATTGCCGTGCGGGCCTTCGTAATCGAACTCGGACATCAGGTCCCGGAACGCCGGACTCCACCCAACCTCACCGAAGAACAACTTCGACGAGGTCGCAGGCTCCGGAAGCCTATTGTTCCAAAAGTCCGTGCGTCGTAGCAGGTCGAGAGTTTCTGCAACGGCCCCTCGCTCAACCAGGTACCCAGTTACGTTGACCCACACTTCTCGCCTCGCGATCTCCCATTGATCATGGGTCGGTGGGGATGGCTGCCGCCATGTCGGGAATCCGAATAGCTTGAGCCATGTGGCACCATCTCCGTCGGGCCTGAACCGCAGCAATTGACAGATATCGGGGAGATCGTCCTTGCGGTCGATCCAGCCATGCGCGTCGAGATCCTCCCCCCAGTCGAAGCCCTCGGAGTTCGCCCACGAATTGGATGGCACATCGTTCTCCGACCGGTGGTCCAGCGCAGGAGGTCGGAGGAAGGACGGATCAATGTCTCGTCGGGACGACTGCCAAGGTCCGTGATATTCGGATAACGGATCTACGTTCGTGTAACCGTCTCGATACTGATAGTGATCCGAAATCAAGGCGAGGATCTCGTGCAACGCGATCCACTGGTACTTCTTGCCGACTCGTTCCGCTTTTTGCGTCAAGTGACTCGGGCCGCCCGCAAGGGACCAGTCAAAATCGCCGAATCGCTCGCTCGTCCAGCCGAGATCGAATGCACGCCACAGTACGTAACGTTGGATGATGTCGAGATCAAGGCGAGGGTCTTCATAGTCGCGTAGCGCCAAGAGTTCGTCGTATTGCCCTTTTTGTTCGTCGGTGAGAATCCGAAGGTGGGCCTGCTCGGACGACGCCATCTCAGGGTTGACGATGAACGCGAAATCCGGCTCATCAGTCTCTCCTTGGTCCGTAAGTGCTAGGTCTGAGGTAACGGTTAACGCTGAGAAGACAACCGATGTGTAGTTCGGGCTGTTTCGTTGAATCAGGCGACGGAAGCTCGTTTGTAGGTTTTTGTCAAGCGAATCTAGAAAGTCCTCAAGTTGTTCGTCGCGCGATCGCCATCGAGAACTGTGGAGTGGGACGGACAGCCACGAGTGGGATCCGGCGCTGAAATTTGTGCCAATTGTGTAGCGCGCGAAATCCCAGTGCATCACCGAAAATCGAATCCGTCCCCGAGCGCGGTCGGCGTCGGATGGTGTTTCGGCGGGGTCGATCTCGCTCGGGTCGATCTCTTCGAGTTCGGCCTCGTCAGGAATGTGCGGCCAGTCGCTCTGGTAAGGCGGTTCGACCCTCGAACGGTCGATATCAAGGTTGGCGCCGAGGTAGAGCGCTCGCTCAATTACGCCTCGTGCGTAGTCGCGCAATAGGTAATGCACGGGCGGATCGCGTTCGGCGAACACCTCTTCGTAGACAGCTTCGGCTAGCGGAGCCAATCCCCGAGCATCCGTACTGCGCATCGCAATGCCGTACGCAGCAGCCATGACGCGTTCGCAAACGTATGGGTCGTCGACGTTGTGAAAGTCGCGCACGAGACGGGCAGCCGTCTCGAAGTCTCCGTCCAATAGCGACACGAGGCCCTTTGTTGCTCGATCTCTCACGAACCGATTTGAAGTTGTGAGGAACCATGTGAGCACCACGGCGCAAGCCCAGACGGATTGAGGGTCCGTTGTCGGCTTTGCGGTGTGTAAACGTTCGGCCCAGTCCAATACACGGTCTACAGTCCCGCCTTGGCCGTAGGCGTAGTGCAGGTAAGTCGACCAGACTGCATCGCGATCCGGCATGGGAATCCGACGTAGGCGGTTGTCGAGTGACTCCGCGCCGAGGGGATGACCGGGGATTGTTGCGCATGTCACGAGCGCGTCAAGTAGCTGTTGCAACTCGTACCCCTCGAGGCTGTCGAACGCATCGTTGACAAGCTCGTGACACCTCACTCCAATCGTGTCCGGGGCTCGCCATGGAAGGGTCTTGTGGAACGACCGATCGATCAACCAGCTGGCTGTGCTTTCCCGAAGAGCATCGGGCATTTCAATGTTGTGGCACTCAGGCAGCAAGATCGACAACGCGTCCAACAGACCAGGCGTGAGCATCAGTCTGATAGCGATGCTGTCAGCGTCCCCGCGGGCGAGTCTGCCAGCCAAGCTCTCGGTGTCGGCAAATGCATCAACGAAATGAGCAGCAATGAGGTGATCAGCGAACCATTCGAACCCGAACTGAACGGCTCGTTCAGCGCCCTGACCGCCCGGCAGCACCTCAATGAGCAGGCCGTGGTCGAGGAGTGCCCGATACAGGGATCGGCTGAAGTCACTCTGAGGCGCGTGTGCGTTTACGATCGATTGGGCATCGCTTCGTGGCACCCAACGTGTCTCGCGTTCAGCAAGCGCCGCGGCGAGGCTGTCGAGTGCTTGCCTGACGGTAGCTTTCAGCGGATCAAGGCCCAATGATTCTGCGGCTTTCGCGTTCACACCGTCGAGGTATCTGTCGAAAATCTGGGTGATGCCTTCGGCACCCACCGGAAAGCGACGCTTCCCAGTGGAGTGCAGACTTTCGCACAGCGTCTTGAGAAAGAGCGGATTGTCGAATTCGGGACGTAGCAACGGCGTCGTCGGGAATTCCAAATCAAATTGCTCGCAGTACCGCCGGACCGCCGCGTAGGTCGATTCCTCGAAGCCATGGTGCGTTAGCACTCGCGCACTCTCAAGCACTTGCCGGGTGACGACGCGCTTCAAGTAGGGCGTCCTTACGGAAAGCACGACCCCGATCCACGGAGAACGCTGCAACCTCGCAAGAAACGGTGCGAGGTGCGCCCGCCAGATGCCATCACCTTCCCCTTCGTTGATGGCATCAATGATGACCAACGCGCGACTGTTGACGACCTGAGCCGCTGCCTCCAAGGCCCCGACGAACACATCGGCCGAACTGGTGCTGAGGTCGAGCTGGTCCAGCACTTGCTTCCAGGGGTCCTCCTTGGACAGGAACCTCTGACCCATTAGAACGACCGTCGGCAAGCCTCGCGTGATGCGGTCAGCGGCTACATCGCACAGCAGGTGTGTCTTGCCAGTGCCAGCTTCCCCGTTGATGATTAGTAAGTCGGTATTGATGAACGGTTCGCGTGCGCTTAGATCATCAAGGGTCGCCCAGAGTTGGCCTTCGAGGTGGTGAAGGGCATGTCTTGCGTCACGAAACGGATTCGTCCTTCGTGCATGCTCAGTCTCGCGTTCCTGGTTCGACTCCTCGTGTAGTCGTTCCGCTGTCGCGAGCGCTTGGTCGCTCCTAGCACCCAAGTCAAGGGCGTTCTGGATCCTCTGGCATATGTCTGAGACTCGCCACTGTTGATCAGGAGGGCAATCGAAGTAAGACATCGCGCTGAGGACCTCGTCGCACGCGTCTGCGAGAGATTTGAGTGACGGCGAGTCGTCCGAGGAATCCTCGGTTGCATGTCGTCGGATTCCGTAGGAGCAGGCACGGCGGATATCCTTGGCGTGTCGCAGGACCGAAGCCATCGCGGTATTTGTGCGACCGAAGAGTTCGAATTTCTGGGCGATCGGCAGGTCTACGTGAAGTTCGGGCGAGTAGCGCGATCCTGCCGATGCGACTGCCTCATCCAGGCGTGCCTTGAACCAGCTATCGATGAACAGTTCCAGATTGCCGAACCAGAATTCGAGCAGACCTGCGTGGTCTTTCTGGGAAAGCCGCTCCCACAATTCCGATGCGCCCCACCAGACAAAGTCGACTTTCATTCCGCGATCGACCGCCCAGTCGTTCCATTTCACTACGTGCTCGTCCCACTTCTGCATCTCGGTCTTGATCCCTGGCCGGCGCCCGTCGGCACGGTTACGCGGCATGCACACGAAGTAGCGGGCGAGTCTCGGGTGGGCATCCAGAGCGGACTTAACTGAGCGGTCCATTTGGCCCCATTGGGCTGGTTTCGGCGATTGTTCAAAGAACTTCGCCTGCCAACCCCACTCAGTGTCGTTCTCTAGAACCGACAAGCACTCCACACCTGCGTCGGGATTCCCCTTGCGAATGAATCTTGCATTCGCTGGGGTTTCGGATCGGGCTAACTGACAACACAGCTCTTCGAATGCGGCATGTTGCGAGCCGTCAAGGGTTCGCAGGTTCGCCCAGTTCAAATTCACTTCCGATACCTCACGAAACAAGTCTGTTGGAGTTCCCCTGCAGCCGTTACCACCGGCGGCGTTGGGCAAACGCGCCTAGCGCGACGACACCGATAATGGGTAGCGCGACTGGGAATGCCACGAATGGAGCGACAAAGCCCGCTAGGAGGCTTCCTGCTAACGAGGCGAAGGTCAGATCGGAAATAGCCGCCAAGAGCGCGAGGCCCATGACCACAAGTAGCAGTGAACTCAAGAAGCTGCTCCAGAAACCTTGTGTTGCTCGCATGAACCCTCCAGTGTAGTTGTTGAGTGGTCACCACTCAGTGAAGCAGAGAGGTGTGACAACGTAGGTCAACCACCGGCACTGGTTCGCCCGCCAAGGGGTGCCGCGTGCCTGCTAGCGGGCATCGTCGGCGTGGATCCACCTGACCGTCTACCAAGGTGTGCTGCGGTTATGGGAGTGGAAGTCGTGGAGCCTGAACTGCGCCGATCACGCGAGTAGTCGTTAGATCGGTGATAATGGGCGGCTATGGTCACGGGGGAGCTGAAGAGCAAGATTGACGCGGTTTGGAATGACTTCTGGTCGGGGGGGATATCAAACCCGCTGGTAGTGATGGAGCAGCTCACCTACCTGTTGTTCATCAAGGCTCTGGATGAGCAGCACGCGCTGGCTGAGAACAAGGCGAATCGCACAGGGAAGCTGATCGAGGACGAGATCTTCCCGGAGGGGCAGGAGTTTCGGGCTGAGGGTCGGGTCGAGGGTCGGCCATATGGCGACTTGCGTTGGTCGAGGTTTAAGAACTTGCCCGCAACGGAGATGTTCGATGTCGTCGAGAACTATGTGTTCCCGTTTCTTCAGGCTCGGGCCGGAGAAAGCACCCATGCCAAGCACATGGGTGATGCCCGGCTCGCGATCGCCACGCCAGCTCTGCTGCAAAAGGCGGTGGACGGGCTCGACGCGGTCGAGATGCAGGATCGCGACACCAAGGGCGATGTCTACGAGTACATGCTCTCGAAGATCGCTACCGCCGGCCAGAACGGGCAGTTCCGTACGCCGAGGCACATCATCGAACTGATGGTCGAGATGATGGCACCCCAGCCCGACGACCTGATCTGCGATCCCGCAAGCGGCACCTGCGGATTCCTAGTTTGTGCTGGGGAGTACATCCGCCGCGAGCACCCGAGCGTGCTCACGAGCCCCACGGCGTCGAAGCATTTCCACCACGGCATGTTCTCGGGTTACGACTTTGACAACACGATGCTTCGTATCGGGTCGATGAACATGCAACTGCATGGCGTTCAAAACCCCAAGATCAGTTACCGGGACTCGCTGGCCGAGGACTACGCGAGCGACGTCGAGGCCTACAGTCTGATCCTCGCCAATCCGCCGTTCGCCGGTTCGCTGGACTACGAGAACACCGCCAAGGGCCTCCTGCAAGTAGCTCGGACGAAGAAGACTGAGCTGCTATTCCTTTCGTTGTTCCTCCGGCTCCTCAAGCCGGGTGGCCGGGCGGCCGTCATCGTTCCCGACGGTGTGCTGTTCGGTTCGAGCAAGGCCCACAAGGAACTCCGTCGAATCTTGGTTGAGGAGCAGAAGCTCGACGGGATCGTCTCTCTGCCCGCCGGTGTGTTCAAGCCCTACTCAGGGGTCTCCACCGCGATCCTGCTGTTCACGAAGACGAACTCTGGCGGCACTGACTTCGTCTGGTTCTACGACCTCCGAGCCGACGGCTATAGCCTCGACGACAAACGGACACCGCTGCTCGACGAATCCATGCTCGGCTCTCTTGCTGGCGATTCACTGACCGAGGACGAGCACGGAAAGAACAACCTCCCCGATGCGCTCGCGCGCTGGGACGAACGCGATCTGTCCGAGCTCGAACGGTCACCGACCGAGCAATCGTTTTGTGTCCCGAAGACGGAGATCGCGGCCAAAGACTACGACCTGAGCATCAACCGGTACAAGGAGATCGTCTACGACGAAACTGAGTACCCGCCACCAGCCGAGATCCTCGCCGAGCTCGCCTCGCTCGAAACTGAGATTCAGACAGGCGTCGAGGATTTGAAGGCGATGTTGAGATGAAGGGACACCTTGGACTAGTCGTGGACCGTGCTTTCGTCGAGCTATGGCAACCATTAACAGAGCACGAAGACTGCCCTCCGGGTATCTTTGGCGAGATTTTCTACGGAATACGGCCGAATCTTCGTGAACCTAAGCCGATATACACACGAGCAGAAGACGGAACAATACGCGACTCATCTGTGCAGTTGGATGATCTAGCAGCGCGCGCAATCGCCGATCCGTCGACTGCTGAAGAGCTCCTGGCGGGCTTGTCGATGGCCGATTTTGAATCCGAGCATGACGTTCTCGCGGCAATCAGTAGCACTTTTGATGTCCTCGTTGAAACCGCAACTGACAAGCTAGCGGACCGCTTTCTTGAGCTTCTCAGGGCATTCGTCGATTGCTATAGTCTCCGCTACTACGTCGATGAGCACGCGAGGTTTTGGGTTTCGTTCGCTGGGCTTGCAACTGCGCTGTTCGGCCAACTCCAGAACGAAGCCGAAGGTCATCCGCATCTTCGCCAAGAACTTGTTGCATTTGAGCATGCCTTAGCCGAGTGCCTATCTGAACCAAATGACATACGCATCAAAACGACCATTCAGAAGCAGGTCAACTGCCTTGAAGCGTTCGGCATACGGCTCAAACTCAAAGATGCAAACACACTCGGAAAAATGCTTCGCAAGCTTCAGGAAAACCACACTTGGCCACATGAGAGCCTCGCAGAATCGGCACTCTCGATCAATAAGTTTGCGAACGACTATCCCGGTATCCGTCACGCTGGCACCTTCGACTCGGCCAAACGTGAGCTAGACCTCCGTGATTTGGCAAGTGTCACGCTTTCGCTCGTTGGCCTCGTTCCGTACATGGCGGATGGCTTGGATACCCACATTGGGGCCGCCGTGCGAGGCAACCTCGTTGATATAGAAGCCAGGAATGGTGCAGCAGCACCATGGGCGGGAGCGTCTAAAGGCGATTCGAGTTCTTCATGAAATCTGCTCGGCAACGGCCGACTTCGCCGGATGGCCCTAGATGGCGATTCGTATCGTTACACGAGGTCGCTAGCATCGACCGAATTTCGGTGCAGCCGAGAGAGATTGCTGGCCAGGAACTGTACGTTGGCTTAGAAAACATCACCGGAGATGGGCAATTCTGTGGCATAGGTGCAGCTTGCGAATCCCGCATTAGGAGTTCCAAGTTTTCTTTTTCGCACGAACATGTTCTGTACGGAAAGCTGCGGCCGTATCTCGCCAAGGTAGCTGCTCCAGAATTCGATGGTATCTGCAGTACTGACATACTGCCAATAAGACCCGGTGCAGAGCTTGACCGGCGCTATTTGACGCACTATTTGCGCACACCTTCAATGGTGACTCATGCGACGAACAACGCGGTCGGGATCAATCTCCCACGTCTGAGTCCGAAAATGCTGGAGTTGTTTGAGGTTCCGTTGCCGCCGATTGAGGAGCAGCGGCGGATAGCGGCGGTGCTGGATGCGGCTGAGGCGCTACGGGCGAAACGTCGTGAGTCGCTCGCCAAGCTCGATTCGCTGACGCAAGCCGTCTTCATTGACATGTTTGGCGACCAGCGAAAAGGTGAGAGTGCTCTACTCAGGCAGCACGTTGATTTGATCACTAAGGGGACGACCCCCACATCCGTCGGATTCAACTTCACCGAGTCAGGCGTGCCCTTTGTCAGAGTCCAAGACCTTGTAGCGGGAAGCGTTGACGTCGCTGGCATTGCGTTGTTTATTGCGGAGAAAACCAATGAGGCGCTTCGTCGATCGATTCTGAAACCCGACGATGTCCTAGTCTCGATTGCTGGCACGATTGGAAGAATTGCACTCGTCCCAAGAGACGCTCCAACGCTGAACTGCAACCAAGCTGTGGCACTCATCCGTACAGGTAGGGATTTGGAGCCTGCGTACCTTGCATCGTGGTTGAATACCGCGCACGCGCAGGAACAGATGCTGGGCTCGCGCGTCACAGGGACGATTTCCAATTTGAGCTTGGCGAACATTCGAAGTCTTCGGATCCCCATTCCGACGATTGACCTACAGCGCCGTTTCGCAGATGCAGTTGGTGACACCAAACTTCTTCGCAACTCGCTCGTAGCTCATGCTGACTCGCTTGACACACTGTTTGCTTCGCTCCAGCAGCGGGCGTTTCGGGGGGAGCTGTGATCGAGTCGCAGTTCTCGTTTCTTGAGGCTGAATTCGAGTCCGAATTCGAGTCGGCGTCTCGGGCGGAGCGGTACTCGCTGTCGGACCCGGGTGCCGCGGTCATCTATGCGCGCAAGTGCCTGGAGTCCGCTGTCAAGTGGGTGTACCGGCACGACCGATCGCTGCCGAAACCATACGAAGACACGCTCAACGCGCTGCTGAACGAACCAGTCTTCAAATCGCTACAAGATGGCCGGATCTTCGGCGTAGCACGGAAAATCCAGCACGCGGGGAACCGCGCTGTTCATGAGTCGAAGGCGCCGACGAAACTTGAGGCGGTCGAGATCGTCTCGGGGCTGTTCCAATTCTGTTTCTGGCTGGCGTTCACATACGGCCGCACAGCGAAGCCCGACCCGTCGCTGCGTTTCAATCCACACAAACTGCTCGACGCGGGCAAGGCCGAGCAGGCGTCGCTGCGCGAGCGCCAAGAACTTGAGACGCTGCTCGAGCAGGAGTCTGCCGAACTCGCCGCCGCCCAGATGCGCTTGTCGGAATCGACTCGCACCGCCGACGAGTTGAACGCCGAACTGGCGCAACTGAGGGCCGAAGTCGCTGCCGCCAAGAAGAAGGCGGCTGAGACGATTCCACCCGAAGCATTCGACTGGTCTGAGGCCGAAACCCGCGAGTACAAGATCGACGCGCTGCTCGCGGAAGCCGGCTGGACCGATCTCGTAGAGGGCCGTGACACCGAGTACGAGGTGAACGGGATGCCCTCTGCATCGGGCGTCGGGTATGTGGACTATGTGCTCTGGGGTGCCGATGGACGGGCGCTCGCGGTAGTGGAGGCCAAGAAGGCGCTCGCAGACCCGCAGACGGGTCAGCAGCAGGCGAAGCTCTATGCCGATTGCTTGGAGAACGAGACGGGGCAGCGGCCGCTCATCTACTACAGCAACGGTTACGAGCATTGGCTATGGGACGACTCCCAGCACCCGGCCCGACCGGTGCAAGGGTTCTGCTCACGCGATGAACTGGCGTTGCTCATCCAGCGGCGCACGGCCCGCAAGTCGCTGGCATCGCTCGACATCAACGAACATATAGTCGACCGCCCCTATCAGCAGCGCGCAATCAGGGCGATTGCTGAGCACTTCGAGAACGACAACCAGCGCAAAGCGCTGCTGGTGATGGCCACGGGCGCAGGCAAGACCCGCACCGTGATCGCACTGGTCGACCTGTTGAGGCGCGCCAGGTGGATAAAGCGGGTGCTGTTCCTCGCGGACCGTACGGCGCTCGTTAACCAAGCGGTGAACGCGTTCAAGACTCACTCGCCTGATGTGGCGCCCGTGAACCTGGTTACCGAACCCGGTGCCGATGGCAGGGTGTACGTGTCGACCTACCAGACAATGGTCGGCAAGATCGACGAGTACCGGGCCGACGGCACCCGCCGCTTCGGGGTTGGGCACTTCGACCTGGTCGTGATCGACGAAGCGCACCGGTCGGTGTACCGCAAGTATCGAGGCATCTTCGAGTACTTCGATTCGCTGCTGATGGGTCTCACCGCCACCCCAAAAGACGAGGTCGACAAGAACACCTACGACCTGTTCGACCTCGAAACCGGTGTGCCCACCGACGCCTACTCACTGGACGACGCCATCAAGGACAGGTACCTGGTACCGCCTCGGAGCGTGTCGGTGCCGCTCAGGTTCGTACGCGAGGGCATCAAGTACGACGAACTGAGCGACGACGAGAAGGAGGAATGGGACGAGTTGGATTGGGGCGAGGACGACGAAGGAGTCCCCCTAGAGCCGCCCGACGAGGTCGGCGCAGCGCAGCTCAACAAGTGGTTGTTCAACACCGACACCGTCGACCGGGTGCTCAAACACCTGATGACCGAAGGCATCAGAGTTGCTGGCGGCGACCGGCTGGGCAAAACGATCATCTTCGCCAAGAACCAGAAGCACGCCGACTTCATCAAAAAACGCTTCGATGTCAACTATCCGTCGCTGGACGCCGGGAACTTCGCCCGGGTCATCACCCACCAAGTGAAGTATGGCCAGAGTCTGATCGACGACTTCTCCAACAAGACAAAAGCCCCGCACATCGCGATCAGCGTCGACATGCTCGATACCGGCATCGACGTACCAGAAGTTGTCAACCTCGTGTACTTCAAGCTGGTGCGATCCAAGACCAAGTTCTGGCAGATGCTCGGGCGGGGTACCCGGCTGTGCCCAGACCTGCTCGGGCCAGGGGACCACAAGACCCACTTCAAGGTGTTCGATTTCTGCCAGAACCTGGAGTACTTCAGCCAGGAACTCGTGCCCGCCGATTCGTCGAGCGGGAAGTCGCTCAACGAAATCCTGTTTTGCGAACGGCTGGAGTTGCTGCAAGCCCTCGAGTCCATCGAGTCGCTCGGCGATGAACGAGCCGAGGTCGCGGCGATGCTGCACAAGGCCGTGGAGTCAATGAACCACGACAACTTCTTGGTGCGGCCCCACCTGGAACTCGTCGAGCGGTTCAGCAAGGTAGAGGCTTGGGATACGATTTCGCTTACGGACCTCGCGACGTTGGCCGACCGGGTCGCCAAACTTCCCGATCAGCTCGAAGCCGACAGTGAAGAAGCCAAACGCTTCGACATCGTGCTGCTGAACGCTCAGTTGGGGCTACTGAGGATTGAGCCGTTCGAGCGGCAGCGCACACGTATCATCGGTGCTGCGTCCGCGCTAGAGGACTTGGGCACCGCCATTCCTGTCGTTGCTCAGCAGTTGGAGCTGATCGCCGCCATTCAAACCGACGAGTGGTGGGCCGACGTCACCTACCCGATGCTCGAAGACGCTCGCAAACGGCTCCGTGGCCTCGTCCATCTCATCGAGTACACGAAGAAGAACGTTCTCTACAGCGACTTCAGCGACGAGATCGGCGAGTCCGAAGACATCGAATTGCCGGGTACTGGCGGTGCAGTCGCAAGCAACGAGTTCGATCAGTTCCGCAAGAAAGCGCGGCACTTCCTCTCGGAGCACCTAGCCGAGGGTGTGGTGGCCAAAGTTCGCAGCGGAGAACCGCTCACCGCCGACGATATCGAGGAACTTCAGCGCATTCTGGTTGCCGAAGGGATCGGAGACACCGAGACATTCACCGAAGCTTCCGAACGTACCGGAAGCTTCGGACTGTTCATTCGTAGCCTCGTCGGCCTAGACCGCGCCGCCGCTAAGCAAGCATTCGCCAAGTTCCTCGACGACAAGCGTTACAGCGCCAACCAGATTCGTTTTGTTGAGATAGTGGTCAACTACCTCACCGACCACGGAACCGTTGACCCAGGCCGCATCTACGAGTCGCCTTTTACCAGCGTGGCACCCGAGGGACCCGACACGATCTTCCCGCCGGACGATGTCAACGAGTTCTTCGAGATCGTCAAGCACTTCCACGACACCGCAATCGCGTGAAGCCCTCAATCAGATATTGAGACCGAAACCGAGCGGTCGGAAAGATCAGTGCCGGAATCCAATCGGCGCTTGGTAGCTTCGGGCGCATGGGTGTTGTCGGCGGAGCTCAGAGCAAGTTCGCGAGTCTGAAGTCTGTGGGGCGGCTCACTTACCGGAAGATAGTCGTATTCACGGTTCTCATATTAAGCATTGGCTTCGTCATGTTCTGGAATCAAGCGGAATCGGTCAAGGCGGCCAATATTGCGGGTGGGGTGTCGGCGGTAGTCGCAATAACCGCGGCCGTATACGTGTTCCATCCTCGCTTGAACTACTGGTTGTTGCCGCGGAAGACCCGTCGGGAACACAACACTTACGTCGCATGGTTGACCCTGAACATCGGTAACGCCCGCACGGTACTCGCAGGTAGTTGGGGCAAAGGTGGAGAACGGACAGAGGCGCTTCGCACGGTGCACCTCACTTCGGGAGGCCTGCCATTTGCTTCTCCGAGTGTCATTGATTGCGAGTTCGGCGCTCCACAGGATGAAATGGATGGAATTGCTCGTTTCAAGAAAGTTGCTGAAGCAGTCATCGGGACCGAAGACCGGGCTCTGGAGGATCCCCGGATGACCTACCAGATCAATCTGATCTCGGCCTTAGGACAGCTCCTGATAGGGGTTGGGTACGAACTCGGTGGTCATGGTTACGTCACTTACCTGTGGCAGCAGAATCTGGGAGACTGGGTGACTTGCGCCGAAAGGCAATACCGGGCACTGAAGCGGCCACTGGGTTCCGCGGCTGCGGAGGGTCAGCTTCTCAACCTTCTGGACCGATTGTACGCTCCTGACTTCACCGCACACGCGACAGAACCCCTGCGGGAGGGAGACCTGGTGCGGATAAGAACCTCTGAAATCGAGTGGACAGGCACCCTGAAGCTCACTTCTGACCCAGAGATCGTCAACCGACGAGACTCCGGTCTCCCAGTGTGGAGGCTTGAAGTGGTGGACGCGGTGGACGCTCGAACTACGTTTATTTGTGACCGGACCACGTTCGAGCCTGCACCGGGCGAATAGCTTGGCCCTAGTCTTGCGGGATAGTGCCCTGCGGTTCTCCCGAACCACCAGTGCGTTCGCGGTAGAAGGCATCGCCGAGCCACTTGTCTGTGGTCACGGGCCTTACCGGGAAAGGCCCGATTTCTCGCTCTTCGGGCTGGGGTTCTGGCTCGATCTTGGCGGTGCTCACGTATTCAGTCTTGCGCTCTTGAGCGCAAAATACAACAGTTCGGTTGTGTTGGAACGTGCATGCTTGGTGTACGGCTGCATCATCGTTGACATTGACGGACCAAGGTGCTGCAGGGGTGATGGACCGATTCAAGTTTGAGACCACACGCGAGACAGCCAACTCGGCCTCCTACAGGCATCGACCGCGCCGCCGCCAAGCAAGTATTCGCCAAGTTCCTCGACGACTAGTGTTACAGCGCCAACCAGATCCGTTTCGTGGAGATGGTGATCGGCTACCTGACCGACCACGGAACCGTTGACCCAGGCCGCATTTACGAGTCGCCTTTTACCAGCGTGGCACCTGAGGGACCCGACACGATCTTCCCGCCGGACGATGTCAACGAGTTCTTCGAAATCGTCAAGCACTTCCACGACACAGCCGCCACCTGATCGGGCAGGACTTGTGGCCGCGTCGGAAAGAGCGCATCGGGCAGACATACTTTGAGCGCGATTGGGAACAAGGTTTTGTGAGTGAAATTCCTTATATGCCGTGTGTTTAGCACCCTTTCCGATAGCGTAGTAGTTAACTCTATGACCGCGGCGGGAAGAATTCGGCCGAGACGGATCGCGTGTCGAACCGGTGGAATGCTCGTGGGAGGAACCACTACCAATGAACATCCGACACCCACAGTGGAACGAGAAATCGAGACGATCGGCAACGACAGTGATTAGAGAGGAGTCGGTCTGGTCCGGAAGTGAAGCAGGGGAGCGGAAACCCACATCATGACTGATGGATCGATTGTCCCGGTGCCTCCGACGACACAAGATAGTGCTCGAGAATGGGCCACCAATCGTCTCGTCGCTATTGAGGAGATGCTGGATGCGGATGGTCTGACGATCATCTCGCCGATGCAACAAGGCGTCGAGCATCTCGCAAAGATGGCGATCGAAGGACGAACAGATCGTCGAGACAATCTGTTTGTCATTGTCGACACCCCTGGTGGGGTGGTCGAAGTGGTGGAACGTATCGTGAGAGTCTTTCGGCAACACTATGCCGAAGTCCATTTCATTGTCCCAGACAAGGCTATGTCGGCTGGTACTGTACTGGTCATGTCCGGTGACCACATCTGGATGGACTATCACTCATGCTTGGGACCGATCGATCCGCAGCTATTACTCGAACAGCGTTTCGTCCCGGCCCTCTCCTACCTAGCGCAATACGAGAATCTGATTGCGAAGAGCCAGAGTGGGTCACTCTCTACAGCTGAGCTCATGCTGTTACAGAAGTTGGACCTAGCAGAACTTCATCGATTCGAGTTGGCACGCGATCTGTCCATTGAATTGCTAAAGCAATGGCTAACCAGTTACAAGTTCAAGGACTGGACGACGACCGAAACGGGCGGCGTTGCCGTAACCAAGGACCTCAAGGAGAAACGCGCGAGCGAGATCGCGCTAAAGTTAAGTGATCAGAATCGTTGGTTGACCCATGGTCGAGGTATCGATATGACGACGCTCCGAGATGAGCTTGACCTCAAGATAGACGACCTGAGCGAACATCCGAAGTTGAAGAGCGCCGTTTGGGACTATTTTTGGTTCATGCGTGATCACATGGCTCGGAATGGCAACGAATCATTCGTGCATGCTGTTAACTTCTTTTGAAGCTAAGGGCGAGGAAAGGGATCAGAACAATGGAACGCAGATTGATCGAGGAAATCGAACACGCCAATCCGAACGTGGACGGAACGGCCATCGAGCGCTCTGATCGCGCGGTGAATCAGCTTGCTGAGGCAGGGATCAAGTTGGGTGGATACAAGCTAGAACCCGCCCTAGGCGGCACGGTCCTTGACCGTCCGATCTTGTCGTCGTCCTTCGACTCGCGAAATTCGCGGCAGAGTTGACTGCTGACGCGCCGCCGGTGTGCGACGAAGGAACTGGTGTGGTGGTGACGGATCGATTCAACTCTAAGACGAAGCGCGAGTTGGCAAACTCTGCACTTCGGAGGCTTTCCGCTGTCCCGCTTGATCGGGAGGAAGCGCGTTCGCTTCGAGGCAGTGGTTGGGACGGCGATCTGGAGGACATGCGAACCGACCGTGTCCGACGACGCTGAGGATTCAAGATCCCAAAGTGGTCGTCTAGCAAACAAAATTCGGGGTTTGCTGGCTTCGGGCTACAGTTGAACGTTGATGGCTGAATCGAATCCTCAGATTGAGCGTCGGTTGCGGCGTGTCGGTCAACAGCTCCGTCTGCTTCGCGCTGACCTGCAGGTCACGGAGGAGCAACTCAACCAGCTCCGCGATGAGGCATACGATGCGCGGGTGCGTGCGCTCGTATCAGAAACTCCTCTGGCAGAGCGGGAGCATCGCCGGGTCTCTCGACATGTTGAGCGTCTGAGCCGTCATCGTGATCGGGTCGTGGGGAGGGTCGCCGAGCTCGACGCTACCCAAGACATGCTTCTCGATCGTCTCAGCGCCTCGTGAGTGACGCTGCTATCCGCATCGTTGTAGCCGAGGACGAACCGATCATTCGGCTTGACCTGGTGGAAACCCTGCGTTCGGAGGGCTACGAAGTCCCAGCCGATACTGGCCGCGGCGACGAAGTAGTAGCGCTGGTCAAATCCCACACCCCCGACCTTGTCCTGCTCGATATCAAGATGCCGGGTCTCGATGGCATATCGGCTGCTCAAACAATCAGCAAAGAAACCAGAACCGCAGTCGTTATTCTCACAGCCTTCAGCCAGCGCGAATTGGTCGAACGAGCCGTCGAAGCAGGGGCGATGACCTATCTCGTCAAGCCGTATCAGCGGGGTGACCTGGTAGCAGCCATCGAAACCGCACTGGCAAGATTTCGTGAACATTCGCTGCTCGAAGACCAGGTGAGCGACCTTTCAGAACGGCTTGAGGTTCGAAAGTTGATCGACCGAGCGAAAGGTCGCCTCATCGACGACCACAACATGAGCGAGAACGACGCATTCCGGTTTCTGCAACAGCGGGCCATGTCGTCTCGGCGAAGTATGGCCGAGGTCGCCAGCGACGTACTCTCCGACCAGAGCATCGATTTATCGGACGGATCAATGAGCGAACGAGCCGAGTAGGGTCCACAGCGATGGCCAAGCTGATGCTCATCGACGGCAACTCGCTCGTCTACCGCGCATTCTTCGCCTTACCGACCGACATGGCGACGGCCTCGGGACAGGTGACCAACGCTGTCTACGGTTTCACCGCAATGCTGATCTACCTCCTCAAAGATCAGCAACCTGATCGGATTGTTGTCGCCTTTGATCGGCCTGAACCCACGTTTCGTCACGAGTTGACGCCGACTTACAAGGCGCAACGAGAGTCAGCCCCCGACATCCTCCGCCAACAAATGGGTCTAGTGCGCGAGGTGCTCGAAGTGCTGACAATTCCTGTGCTCGACAAAGCCGGCTTCGAGGCCGACGACATAATTGCCACTCTGGCTACCCGAGGCCGAGACCGTGGCGATGACGTCGTGATCGTGACCGGCGATCGTGACAGCTACCAGCTTGTCGAGGACCCCTATGTCAAGGTTCTCTACAACAAACGGGGTGTGTCAGATTACGCCTTCTACGACGAGGCCGGTATCAAGCAGCGCACTGGCGTGGAACCGCGTGACTATGTGCAGTACGCGGCACTGCGCGGCGACAGTTCCGACAACCTCCCGGGAGTTCCGGGTGTCGGTGAAAAGACAGCCGCGAAGCTCATCAACGAACGCGGCGGGATAGATGGCATTTATGCATCGCTCGACGACTTCACGCCAAAGTTGCGGGAGAACCTCAGCGCACACGAATCCAATGTCCGCAACAACGTTGAAATGATGGAGTTGGTGCGCGATCTGGAGTTGCCCCCAGAGATCGACAGTCTCGTCCAAGGAGAGATCGACCGCGACGAACTGACCAAGCTCTTTGAGTTTCTTGAGTTTCGCACCCTGCAGGAACGCCTGAGCGAGGTGCTAGGCAGTGCAGTTGCTGCGCCGGCGGGCCGCGGAGTTGAGGTTCTCGAAGCTGAGGTCACCGTCTACGAAACACCAACGGAAGCGGTTGGCGCTTTGAGCACTGCTCGGAGTGGCACGGGCGTGCTTGCCCTAGCGGTGCCCGAACATGGAATCGACGACGGCCTTGCCTTCGTGACCGACAGCACCAGCGCTGAAGTGGGGTTTGTGCCAGGTGCTGTGCTGAGACATGAAGAAGTCCTGGAAGCACTGAGTCTGCTGCTTGGTGTTGATGGCCGTGAAGTGGCCATGCACGGTGCCAAGGCAACTGCGCGTCGCTTGCTCGACCTCGGAGTAGACCTGCGACATCTCGCTTTCGACACCCGCTTGGCGGCCTACCTGCTCAACCCGGCCGAAACGGCCTATGACCTGGACAAACTGCTAAAACGCCACACAGACATGGAAATGCCGGAGTCCGCAGCCTCGCAGGGGCAACTGGACCTTGACGGAACAGACGAAGACTTGATGGCCGAACCGGCGCGTCATGCATTGGCCGTCGACCGACTTGTCGACCCGATGAGCAAGGCCTTGAGCGCCCAAGGACTCGGCGAACTCAACGATGAACTCGAAGTTCCCCTAGTCCGGGTGTTGGCCCGGATGGAACAGTGCGGTATTGCCGTTGACCGTGAGGCGTTGGTGCGCATCCGTGATGAACTCACCGCCGAAACCGAACAGTTCCGAGCAGCAGTCATTGCCGACGCAGGCCATGATTTCAACGTCAACAGCACCAAGCAACTACGAGAAGTGCTGTTCGACGAACTTGGTTTAACCCCGTTGAAAAAGACCAAGACTGGTTACAGCACAGACGCCCAAACACTTGAGAAGATCCGCGACCAACATCAGATCGTGGAGAACCTCCTTCGTTTCCGCGAGGTGGAGAAACTGCGCTCCACCTACGGCGAAGGGCTTGTGGCCGAGACCGGGCCGGGGGACCGGATCAGGGCCACTTTCAATCAAACTGTGGCTCGCACCGGGAGGCTCAGTTCCGACGCCCCGAACCTGCACAACATTCCGGTGCGTTCCGACAGAGGCCGGGTGTTCAGAACCGCCTTTGTTGCCCCGACCGGGCACAAACTGCTTGTTGCCGACTACGACCAGATTGAACTTCGCTGCATAGCTCACCTAGCGGAGGATCCGGGCTTGATCGAAGCCTTCGAAGCAGGCGACGACATTCACGCAGCTACCGCATCGAAGATATTCCACATCGCTGCCGGCGAAGTGGGTATCGAGCAGCGCTCAAAGGCGAAAATGGTTTCTTACGGGCTTGCGTACGGCATGGAGTCATACGGGTTGGCGCAGCGGCTCAATATCGGGGTCGCTGAAGCCACCGAAATCCTCGATTCGTATTTCGCGGCCTTCCCTGCGGTGAAGCAATACATGGACGACACCGTCAAGTTGGCTCGCGAGCGCGGCTACACCGAGACGTTGTTCGGGCGTCGTCGGCAGATACCTGAACTGTCGGCTTCCAACCGCCAGGTTCGCCAGGCTGGCGAGCGTCAAGCAATGAACGCCGGGATCCAAGGGTTGGCCGCCGATATTTTCAAGGTTGCCTTGGTTCGGCTCGACGAGGCGATCGAAACCGCAGGTATCGATAGTCGGATCGTGCTTCAGGTTCACGACGAGATCATCGTCGAGTCACCCGACACCGAAGTCGAACAAGCCAAAGAGATGACCACTTCGATCATGCGAGATGCTTTCGAACTCCGGGTTCCCCTTGAGATCGATCTGCAGGTGGCTTCAACCTGGGCCGGCGCAAAGGGCTGAGCAGACAGGTTGATTACAGATTGCTGATAAAACCTCGATCGGGTCTCGCTGGGGTTTCATCTTGGTAGCGTTTCGGGGCTGTCCAACCGACAGGGCTCCACGGTCCGATACCGCGGCGCTAGCTCTATCCGACGAAAAGAAGAATGCAAGACAACACAACTGTCGAGACTGAGTCTCGATTCGGAACGTTCGATTCCGATGGTAATTACACCCCCCGCCAAATCATCGACGCAGACCTCGGGGGGGTGGATATCGAGGACGCATACACCTCCGCCATGGTTGTTGTTGAAGACGGCCAACTCGTTGAAGGCACGGTCGTACGAGTCGACCAGGATGAAGTCCTCCTCGATATCGGCTACAAGTCTGAAGGTGTGATCCCCAGCCGTGAGCTGTCGATCCGCAACGATGTCGATCCCAACGAGATCGTCTCCATGGGTGAAACCATCGAAGCCCTCGTCCTCACCAAAGAAGACAAGGACGGACGTCTGCTCCTGTCCAAGAAACGTGCCCAGTATGAACGGGCCTGGGGCGAGATCGAAGGCATCAAAGAGGCCGGCGGAATGGTCAAGGGTCTGGTGATCGAAGTCGTCAAGGGCGGTTTGATCATGGACATCGGTCTGCGCGGATTCCTGCCCGCCTCGCTCGTGGAGCTGCGCCGGGTACGGGATCTGCAGCCCTATGTGGGGCAGCACTTCGAAGCCAAGATCATCGAACTCGACAAGAACCGCAACAATGTGGTGCTGTCTCGCCGAGCGTGGTTGGAAGAAGCCCAAAAAGAGCAGCGCGAAGCGTTCCTCGACAATCTCAAACCGGGCGAAAAGCGCACCGGTGTGGTGTCGTCGGTGGTGAATTTCGGTGCCTTCGTTGATCTAGGGGGCATGGACGGACTCGTCCACGTGTCTGAGCTTTCGTGGAAGCATGTCGACCACCCGAACTCTGTGGTGACGGTGGGTGATGAGATTGAGGTTCAGGTCCTTGAGGTTGATCTCAGCCGTGAGCGCATCAGTCTCTCCTTGAAGGCCACTCAGCAGGATCCGTGGCAGGAGTTCGCCTCCAGCCATCGTGTTGGCGAACTGGTTTATGGTCGAGTTACGAAGCTCGTTCCGTTCGGTTCGTTCGTCCAGGTGGGTGACGGCATCGAGGGACTTGTGCACATTTCTGAAATGTCGGCGCATCATGTCGATCTGCCAGAGCAAGTCGTCACTCCAGGTGAAGAGCTGTGGGTCAAGATTATTGATCTCGATCTTCAGCGCCGGCGCATCAGCCTCTCGATCAAACAGGCCGCTGAAGGTGGCCAGGTCGCCGCCGAATACCAGGAGCACTTCGGCGACCACGCCTACGATGACGAGGGCAACTTCATTGGTGGCGATGAGGGTTCTGAGGGTCAGCAGGCTTGGGAGGAGTACTACGCTGATGCTGGCGAAGACGCTCCGGTCCCGGGCCTGATCGAGACCGATGAGGATGGCACCGAGTATGAGTACGTCGAAGTCACCGAAGAAGTTGAAGTCACCGAAGAAGTTGAGCTGACCGAAGAAGTTGAGCTGACCGAAGAGGCTACGGCTGGCGAAGACGAGGCTGCCGAAGACGAGGTCGTGGAAGACGAGGTCGTGGAAGACGAGGTCGTGGAAGACGAGGTCGTGGAAGACGAGGTCGTGGAAGACGAGTACGTGGAAGACGAGTACGTCAAGGCCGACTAGTGATAGAGATCGCGCTCACCGGCGGGATGGGCTCAGGTAAATCGACTGTTGCCGATGCCTTCGTGGATCGTGGTGCGGAGTTGATCGACGCTGACCGGATCGTGCGGGAATTGCAGGAACCGGGCCAGCCTGTTTTCGAGGCAATGGTTCAGCGTTGGGGTGCGGCAGTTGTGGCAGCGGACGGCAAGCTGAATCGGGGTGCGGTAGCGGAGATCGCCTTCAACGACGCTGACGAATTGAAGGCCTTGGGTGAGATAGTTCACCCGGCGCTCTATAACGAGATCGAGCGACGGCGTGGTCTGCTTGCGGGCAGCGATGCTGTCGTGGTGCTTGATCTTCCGCTGCTGGTAGGGGCCGATGGCACTTCGATCGCGGATCAGTTTGGCGTACTAGCCGGGATCGTCGTGGTTGACGCAGACCTGGAGATAACGGTTGAGCGCCTTGTGGCGAGTCGAGGTTTCGATGAGGCCGATGCTCGGGCCCGGATCGCCAATCAAGCGAGCCGTGAAGCCCGCATAGCAGTAGCCGACTGGGTTATCGACAATTCCGACGACCTGACAGCCCTAAATCGCAATATCGACGAAGCATGGAATTGGATCACCTCCCTCCCACACAGATGACAGCAATCGTGGACTCCTACGCCCGGCGGGTGACGGCGAAGATCAGCCCCGGGTAACGAACTGAACTGTGCCAGGAGAAAATCCTGGCGATCATGGAACGTTTCTCCATTTCTGTTGGATTGGGCCCGAACACAGCCCGGTGTCGTGTTGCTAGCGGGTTGTCGCACCGGGGATGTTTCATCGCTTGCGGTAACCGTTCCTCTGTCGATCGACAGTTGGATTTTGAGGCCAAGAAGGCCGTGTCGTTCTCCTTTGTTCGGGAAATTGGTGGATTCCGGTGACGTACGGAATATACTATTTATCCGAACACAGAAGCGAAGGAACGTCATGGCAGAGCCCGAAGCGCCGGAAACTGAAGCCGAAGTCATGCGTCGAGGCGTGGCGCTGCTCGAAGATCGTTTGCCATCTTGGTGGCTCATACGCCTGATATCTAAGCCCGACAAGCAGATTGGCGCCCTCCTTGAGATAAGCGACGCTAGCGGGAGCCCTACCACGCTGATCATCGAGGCAAAGCGTGTTATCCAAGGGCAGGATGTTAGCCGTCTTCGTGAGAAATTTGATGTGCTCGCACAGCGGTTCCCGGGAGGACAGGGCTTGGTCGTAGCCCGCTACCTATCGCCACCGGTGCGAGAGAAACTCACCGAGGCCGGACTCTCGTACGTTGACGCAACCGGGAACATGCGCGTTGAGGTCGACAACCCGCGTTTGTTCATCTCCGATCGTGGTGCGGATCGCGACCCTTGGCGAGGGCGGGGTCGCCCTCGCGGGACATTGAAGGGCGAGCCGGCGGCCAAGATCGTGCGTGCTATCTCCGATTTCACCGGCACTTGGACGGTCCGGGAGTTGGTGGGCGCGTCGAAGGCATCAACAGGCGCGACATATCGCGTTGTGGAGTTCCTCGAACGCGAGGGCTTGGCTACGCGTGGCGACCGCGGCCGGATCAGCGTCCCTGACTGGATGCAGGTGCTTCGCCGTTGGAGTCATGACTACGGTTTCATGCGTACCAACCAAGTGACCCGATGGATTGCGCCACGAGGAATCCCGGCTTTGATGGAACGAATCTCTTCTTCAGAGGAGTCTGAACGGTACGCGGTGACGGGTTCATTAGCGGCGGCGGAGTGGGCGCCCTACGCGCCTGCGCGGCTCGCGATGATCTATGTCGCCGACTCAAGAAACCTGAGCGCTCAATGGGATCTGCGCCCTGCCGACGTTGGTGCCAACGTTATGCTCGCTCAACCAGAGTACGAGGTCGTTTTCGAACGGTCAGTCACCAACGCTGCCGGAGTGAGTATTGCCGCACCCTCCCAAGTCGTTGTGGATCTGATGACGGGGCCCGGACGAAACCCGAGCGAAGCAGAGGAGTTGCTCGAATGGATGAAACGCAATGAGCAGTCCTGGCGAACCTGACGATCTCCTAGTTCGAGCGCGCTCGGCCCTGCTCGACGCCTTCGACGCCCTAGCCCAGCACCGCGATTCCGTAATTGTCATCGGGGCACAGGCGGTCTACCTGCGTGCGCAGAACGTGCAGGTTGCTATCGCAGAGGCCACCAAAGACAGTGACCTCGCTGTCGATCCACGCTCTCTCGGCGACAGTCCGTTGATCCAAGAAGCGATGGAGAGTGGAGGGTTCATTCGGGACGCGACGAAAAACCAACCCGGCGCTTGGTTGAACGCGTCCGGTATTCCCGTCGACCTGATGGTCCCCGAGCGTCTGGCAGGCGGAGGACGTAGAGGTGCGAGGATCCCGCCCCACGACAAGCACGCAGCAAGGCGGGCACGAGGACTGGAAGCGACCGTCGTTGACAACGATTGGATGTTTGTGGCTGCGCTCGATCCGGCCGACGAGCGCTCGTTTGATGTAAGGGTCGCTAGTTCGGCAGCTCTCTTGGTCGCAAAAACGCACAAGATCCACGATCGGGCAACGGATTCGCCCGGAAGGCTCGTCGACAAGGATGCACACGACATATACCGCCTCCTTGTCGCAACCCCAACCGAAACTCTGGCCAGAGACATCGCTCGGCTGCAGGTTGACGAGCTTGCGGGGGAGACGACCATGGAGGCAGTTGATTTCCTCCGAAAGGATTTCGCTGCGGGTCCAACCGCCCTCGGTCCAATGATGGCGGGACGTACCGAGGAAGGAGTCGGTGAGCCCGAGACGGTTGCGCTCCAAACCTCAATCCTCACCTCGGATCTATTGGACGCCCTCGACTAGGAGCCAACTCCGGTTGCGCCTCTCCAAAGTACAGCGTCGTATCGTTTGCTCCGGGTGCACCCGGCGAAAGCACCGTGCCCGGCGAATGCACCGCGCGGGTAGGTTGAGAGCGTGCCTCCTGCGACGGTTCCCAGTGCCCGTACTTCTTTGAAGGTTGTTTCGGATTTTCAACCGAGCGGGGATCAACCGGCGGCCATTGAGGCTCTGGCGGAGGGCATCGAACGGGGTGACCGCTTCCAGACATTGCTGGGCATTACCGGCTCGGGAAAGAGCGCGACGATTGCTTGGAGCATCGAAAAAGTTCAGCGTCCAACCCTGGTGTTGGCCCCCAACAAGTCACTTGCCGCACAGTTGGCCAACGAACTCAAAGAGTTCTTCCCAAACAACCGGGTCGAGTACTTCGTCAGCTATTACGACTACTACCAGCCCGAGGCGTACATGCCGTCGAGCGACACCTACATCGAGAAGGACTCGTCGGTCAACGACGAGATCGACCGCTTGCGTCACTCGGCTACATCAGCGTTGCTGACAAGACGCGACACGATTGTGGTTGCGTCGGTCTCCGCGATCTACGGATTGGGGTCGCCAGAGGAGTACGAGAATCAGTTGCTGGTGTTGCGCACAGGAGAAGAGCACGATCAGCGCTCGATACTTCGCCGGTTGGTTGACCTCCAGTACGAGCGCAACGACATGAATCTGGTCAGGGGCAAGTTCAGGGTTCGCGGTGACACCATCGAAATCCATCCGGCTTATGACGAGACCGCGGTGCGAGTTGAGTTGTTCGGAGATGACGTCGAGCAGATCACGGTGGTGGATCCGTTGACGGGGGAGAGGCTTCAGTCGTTGGAGGAACTGGTCGTGTTCCCGGCCACTCACTACGCCACCAGCCAAGCGACCATGCTCGCGGCGATGGAGAGGATCGAAATCGAGCTTCGGGAGCGGTTGGCGCAATTCGAGAAAGAGGGGAAACTGCTCGAAGCGCAGCGGTTGCGAATGCGCACCGAATACGACCTCGAGATGATGCAGGAGGTTGGCTACTGCAACGGCATCGAGAACTATTCAGGCCCTATCGACGGTCGTGGCCCTGGTGAAGCGCCGTACACCTTGCTGGATTACTTCCCCGAGGATTTCTTGATGGTGATCGACGAGTCGCATGTAGCCGTACCGCAACTACACGGCCAATACCAGGGAGACCGGAGCCGCAAGGCCACGCTCATCGATCACGGATTCCGTCTTCCCTCGGCGGCCGACAACCGTCCCTTGCGCTTCGACGAGGTGATGGAACGCATCAACCAGGCAGTGTTCTTGTCGGCCACTCCCAGTGCTTACGAACTAGAGGTGTCGTCGCAGGTAGTTGAGCAGATCGTGAGGCCTACGGGTCTTATCGACCCGGCGGTGACCGTGAAACCCACCAAAGGGCAGATCGACGACCTCCAAGAATTGATATCTGGCCGGGTGGGGCGCGGGGAGCGGGTGTTGGTCACGACGCTCACCAAGAAAATGGCTGAAGACCTTACGGATTATCTGCTGGAACTCGGTGTTCGGGTTCGTTACCTGCACAGCGAAGTAGACACGATTCAGCGAATCGAGATCCTGCGCGATCTTCGTTTGGGGGAGTTCGATGTGTTGGTCGGCATCAACTTGCTGCGGGAGGGCCTCGACCTTCCGGAAGTGTCGTTGGTGGCGATTCTCGATGCCGACAAGGAAGGGTTCTTGCGCAGCGACACGTCGCTCATTCAGATGATCGGGCGGGCAGCCAGAAATGTGGCCGGTGAGGTGGTGATGTATGCCGACCGGGTCACCAACTCCATGCAACGGGCGATCAGCGAAACTATGCGCAGGCGTCAACTCCAGCAGGCGTACAACGAAGAACACGGGATAGACCCGCAGTCGGTGCGCAAGGAGATCACCGACATCTTGTCGATGATCCGTCCGCAAGAACAGCTGACTCCGGTTCCGGAAGCATTGTCTGAGTTGGGTCGCAAGCGGCGGGCAACCGATGAACTCAGCGATCTTCCCGAGGACGAACTGGAGCGTCTCATCGGCACACTCGAACAGGAGATGCACGACGCAGCCATCGATTTGCGCTTCGAATACGCCGCCCGCCTACGCGACGAGGTCAAGGAACTACGCCGAGAACTCCGCGACATGCGCCGCTGATTTCGCACTATGCCGACCGCAATCAGATTTCCGAACTTGTGTTCGGATTTTGGCGGAAGCAGGGCGCTAGAGTGCGGGCGTGGCTGATCGGTTATTCATCTCGGGGGCGCGCGAGCACAACCTTTGCGATATCGATCTTGAGCTTCCGCGAGACAAGCTGATCGTCTTCTCCGGAATTTCTGGTTCTGGCAAGTCGTCGCTGGCGTTCGACACGATCTATGCCGAGGGTCAGCGTCGGTATGTCGAATCACTTTCGGCGTACGCCCGGCAGTTCCTGGGTCAGATGGACAAACCCGACGTTGACTTCATAGAGGGGTTGTCCCCGGCGATCTCGATCGATCAGAAGAGCGCTTCGCGCAATCCGCGTTCCACAGTGGGTACCGTCACCGAGGTCTACGACTATCTGCGGTTGCTCTACGCCCGAATCGGCATACCTCACGACCCGGAGACCGGCGAAGAGTTGGTTCGCCAGACTCCCCAGCAGATCGTCGACAAGGTATTGAAATTGCCCCCGGAGACCCGCTTCCAGGTGCTGGCACCGATTGTCCGCGGTCGTAAAGGCACCTACGAGACACTTCTTTCAGACCTTGCTCAGCAGGGCTTTGCGCGGGCGATTGTAGACGGAGGACTGCTCGAACTCAGCGAGCAGAACGAGCTTGATCTGGCTCGCTACGAAACCCACAACATTCAAGTCGTAGTAGACCGACTGGTGTTGCGAGAAGGGATTGAGCGGCGCCTCACCGACTCGATCGAAACGGCCCTTTCCCTTACCGGCGGGATAGCGGAGATCCAGATCGTGCCCAGAGAAGGCGAAGGTCCTGCTGAGACAATCGTCTTCAGCCAGCACCTGTCACGTCCCTCCGACGGCAAGTCATTCGAGGAATTGGCACCTCGCAACTTCTCGTTCAACTCTCCTTACGGAGCCTGCACACATTGCGATGGCCTCGGCACAGTTTTCGAGGTGGATGCCCAACTGGTGGTGCCAGATCCAGAAGCGACTCTCGCGGAAGGTGCAATAACGCCTTGGGCCGCTGGGCGCACTCGCTATTACTCAAGAATGGTGGAATCGGTGTGCAAGGCCTACGACATACCGTTGGATCAACCTTGGCATGAACTGACCGACAAGCAGCGGGAAATACTGCTGCTCGCCAAAGGTGTGAAGGACCGTGTTCAGGTCCGCTACAAGAACCGGTACGGCCGTACCCGCGTGTATCAAGCGAAGTTCGAGGGTGTCGTTCCGTACCTGATGCGGCGGCACAGCGAGTCCGAAAGCGACGCGGCCCGCAACACGATCGAGGGGTATATGCGGCAGGTTCCATGCCGCGAATGTGATGGATCGCGGCTCAATCCATTGTCGTTGGCGGTGACCATCAACGACCTGACAATTCATGATCTGTGTGCCTTTTCGATCGCTGAGGCCGCCAAATGCCTCGGCGAGTTGGAGTTGTCCGAGCGAGACTCGATCATCGCTGAGCAGGTGTTGAAGGAGATCAAAGCCCGGCTTGGCTTCCTGCTCGACGTAGGCCTCGATTACCTGACCCTGGCCCGAGGAGCAGCATCGTTGGCCGGTGGTGAAGCTCAACGAATCCGCTTGGCTTCGCAGGTCGGGTCCGGGCTTGTAGGAGTGCTGTATGTGCTTGACGAACCTTCGATCGGTTTGCATCAGCGGGACAACCATCGCCTGATCGAGACGCTGTTGCGCATGCGGGACCTGGGCAACACGGTCCTCGTTGTCGAGCACGATGAGGACACGATCAAAATCGCCGACCATGTGGTCGATATCGGCCCGGGCGCCGGTGAGCACGGCGGCCGCATCGTCCACTCCGGAACCTTTGAAGACCTATTGGCGAACGAGGAGTCGATCACTGGTCAGTACCTCTCGCGTCGACGACAGATCGAGGTCCCCGCCATGCGTCGTATCGGCGACGGCACTCACCTCACAGTTCGCGGGGCTCGACACAACAACCTGAAGAACATCGATGTCGACTTCCCGCTCGGCAAGTTCGTATGTGTCACCGGCGTGTCGGGTTCGGGCAAGTCCTCTCTGGTCGAGGAGATCCTGCACCGTGCCTTGATGCAACGGATCTACACCTCAAGACTTCCACCGGGGCTACACACACGAATTGAGGGAATCGAGAATCTCGACAAGGTGATCGCCATCGATCAGTCGCCGATCGGGCGCACCCCTCGTTCCAATCCTGCTACCTACACCAGTGTCTTCGATCACATCCGCAAGCTCTTCTCACAAACCAACGAAGCAAAGGTTCGGGGCTATCTACCGGGCCGGTTCTCGTTCAACGTGAAGGGCGGGCGCTGCGAAGCCTGTCGTGGTGACGGCACGATCAAGATAGAGATGCACTTCTTGCCCGACGTCTACGTGCCGTGCGAAGTGTGCAAGGGCGTGCGTTACAACCGCGACACCCTCGAGATTCAGTTCAAGGGCCGCAACATCTCCGAGATTCTGGATATGCCGTGCGAGACCGCACTCGAGTTCTTTGCCAACCAGCCGGCAATCGCCCGCCACATGCAGACCCTCGTTGATGTCGGACTCGGTTACGTGCGCCTAGGTCAGCCCGCCCCGACACTTTCGGGTGGTGAGGCTCAGCGCGTCAAACTTGCCAGTGAGCTGGCTAAACGTTCCACGGGCCACACCATCTACCTGCTCGACGAACCCACCACGGGCCTTCATTTCGAAGACATTCGCAAGTTGCTGGGTGTGCTCAGCCGTTTGGTGGACCAAGGCAACACTGTGGTCGTGATCGAACACAACCTTGACGTCATCAAGACCGCGGACTGGTTGATCGATTTAGGTCCTGAAGGTGGATCGGGGGGAGGGTCCGTGGTCGCGGTCGGTACTCCCGAGGATGTGGCTGCAGTCCCCGAGAGCCATACGGGAGCGTTCCTGGTACCGATGCTGTCCTAGAGCCATGATCTCGCGACCTCCCACCGGCTCAATTCCCGACACCCCCGGTTCATACCAGTTCAAGGACCAACACGGTCGTGTGATCTATGTCGGGAAGGCCAAGAACCTTCGTTCGCGCCTCTCCAACTACTTCCAGAACCCACGCAAGCTACCCACCCGTACCCGCCAGATGGTTGAGACCGCCGAGTCGGTTGAGTGGATCCAGGTGGCCAACGAAGTCGAAGCGTTGATGCTCGAGTTCTCGCTGATCCAACGCCACAAGCCGCGTTTCAACGTTCGTTTCACCGACGACAAGTCGTATCCGTTCCTGTGTCTGACGATGGTGGACGAGTGGCCCCGGGCGATGGTCATCCGAGGCAGACGCAAGAAGGGCAACCGCTACTTCGGGCCATACGGTCAGGCGTACGCCATTCGCGAGACGCTCGACTTGTTGCTGCGGACGTTTCCTGTTCGCACCTGTTCCGACAACAAATTCCGGCGACACGAGAAACTAGGCAAGCCGTGTCTGCTGTACCACATCGAGAAATGTGCGGGCCCGTGCGTTGGTGAGGTTGACAAGGATACCTACGACGGGATGGTCGGCGAACTCATCAGCTTCCTTGCGGGCGATACCGATGAGGTGATCGCCAAGCTCACCGCGCAGATGCACGAGGCAAGCGACTCCTTGGCCTACGAGAGGGCGGGGTATTTCAGAGACCGGCTCACGTCGGTCCGAAAGGCGGTTGAGAAACAGCAGATGGTGTTCGCTCGCAGTACCGATGTTGACGTGATCGGCGTGTTCGATGATGAGCTCGAAGCGGCGGTCCAGGTGTTTTTTGTGCGCAAGGGAAGGGTTATGGGTCGCAGAGGTTTTGTTGTCGACAAGGCCGAGGAACTCGACGAGCCGGAACTGATGAGCCGCGTGCTCGAACGGCTCTACTTCGACGACAACCCGATCGGTTGGCCCAAAGAGGTGCTGCTTCGGTGTCTGCCTCATGATCCGCGGCTGTACGAGGAGTGGATCAGCGAGGCGCGGGGCACCAAAGTTGAGATTCGGGTACCGCAGCGGGGCGACAAGCGCAGCCTTCACGAGACCGTGACCAAGAACGCCGAGGAGACCTTCAACCGTCACCGGCTCAAACGCACCAACGATCACAACAGCCGTGCCAAAGCACTCAACGAGTTGCAACAGCATCTCGATCTGCCGCTGGTGCCTCTGCGGATCGAGTGTTACGACATGAGCCATATCCAGGGAACCGACTACGTGGGGTCGATGGTGGTGGTCGAGGACGGTCTGCCCAAGAAGTCTGACTATCGACGGTTCAAAATCCAGTCAGTACCCGGCAACGACGATTTCGCAGCAATGCAGGAGGTGCTCACTCGGCGGCTGTCGGCCTACCTCAAAGAACGTCAGCTCCCTGTTGAACAACGTGAGGGGCGGTTCTCGTACCCGCCGCAGTTATTGGTCGTTGATGGCGGCAAAGGGCAGCTTGGTGTGGCTGAGCGGGTTCTCGCTGAACTTGGTCTGACCGAAGAGATTCCTGTTGTGGCTCTGGCCAAGCAGTTCGAGGAGGTGTTCGTGCCGGGACGAAGCGAGTCGATTCTGCTTCCCCGTCAGTCTGAGGCGTTGTATCTGCTTCAGCGGATCCGCGACGAGAGCCATCGCTTCGCCATCGCATATCACCGTCAGCTGCGCGACAAACGGATGACCCGCTCAGCTCTCGATGGCATCGCGGGACTCGGCCCGGCCCGCAAGAAACGCCTCACCAAGGAACTCGGAGGCGTGAACGCCGTGAAACGCGCCGCCTTGAGCGACCTCAAGGCCCTCACCTGGCTCCCCGACGAAGTAGCCGAGAACATCTACACCCATGTCCACCGCCTCTGATAGCGGGTCTTTCACCCGCTATTACTCTCGTTGCTGGCCTTGAGGTGTGCCGGTGTTTCCGACCGCCTCCAGGGTGGCGTTCTCGATTAGCAACTCGAGGTGTTGGCTAAGTGTTGCCGGTAGGGGTCCGGCTTCGATTAGGACGCCGAGTTCGATGTTGTCGTTGATTCCGGCGCTGGTGAGGTTGGCGCTGGTGATCAGGGCCGATGATCGGTCAGCGATTACGCACTTGGCGTGGAGACGGGCCTCTGCGGCGAAGAACGCATCACGGGTTTCGAGGGGCCACCGGTAGAAGCGGGCGGTGTCCTTGATTGGCGAGAACGGGTGGGTCGGACCGATGATGAGCGGGCCGCCGGGATCGTCGGGAGTCTCGAGGATGAGCGTGACTTCTACTCCCCGCGCTATGGCATCGGTGAGCTCTGCCGTCAACTCGGCGACGTTGTAGCTCGCGAACGACACCAGCACGAGGCTCTCGGTCGCGTTGGCGACCAGCGTGGCGAGCACCGACCGCGTCGACCGCAGACGGGCGGCGTCAGTCGATGGTCCTGTCCACACCAGGCTGTTCTTGTGTTCTGCTCGCACGGCACCGACGGTGGAAACTGCCGCCCGCATTGCCGCGGCCACGACGGCTCCGGCAACGTCGGGGGTGCTTGCCCAGGCCTTTGCGATCGTCTCGGCGTGTTCGCGGTAGTGAGCGGCCGCGCTGGCACCGATCAGCGCGGACTGAGACCCCGTCGAGCATCCGGGGGTGTCTTCGATTGCTGCGGCACCCGCCGCCAGAAGCTCGCCCGGAACATGCATGGCTGCGTTGACGGTGGCATCGGTCACCGGGTCGGTCATGTGAAGTAGGCGTTGTCTGGGTGGCCGAGGATCGGTACTGCCGCTGCTCGGTCGAGGTAGCGGTTGCCAGCTTCGCAGGATGTCTCGGGTGCGAACAGGCAGGCGTGGCAGGCGGCGTTGTGGAGGGTGTCGCCCAAGTCGCCAGCTTGATGGTCGGCGCACATGGGGTCGGTCGAGCAGAGCTTGGCCCGGCGTACAGCGTCTCGGAGCACTCCGGCCAGCCGGGCCGGGTCGGACAGGGCGACTAGACCGCCGAGTGTTCCCTCTGAGTCAGGAGATGCCGTGTAAAGCAGTACCCCAGCCATTGGCGGGCCCTCGGGGTCGCCGGACTCGCGGCAATAGAGCCGCTCCCGTATCGAGGCGGTGGAGTATCCGCACTCCAGCGCGACTTGGTGCAGCAACAAGTGCGACAGCGTGTGCAGCAGCACGTAACGTGCAGGCGGCATCCCGCCTGTGGGATCGAGCCCCCGGCGGGTCCGCCAGTTCCGGGTTGCCTGCCTCAAGTCGCTGTAGCGGCTGCTCACCAGGTAATCCTTCTCCCACTGCTTGACTCGCGCCTCGGGAAGGCGGATGAAAATCCCTTCGCCGCGGACCTCGGCGGCCGGTAGCCACGGCTGGGGGGCCTTCCAGATCGGCGCGATCCGGTCCGGGTCAGCCGCGTCGGGCCCGTCGATCCGTGTGAACCCGCATAGCGCTTGCACCTCCCGCAACCGATCGACGGCGATGGGGTGGTCGAGCGTCTTTTTGAACCCGCTCGGGATGTCCAGGGCGCGCACCTCGAAGTCGCCGGACTTGGGTGGGACGGCCGCAGTGAACGCCTCCCACTCCGGTCCGCGCAGGTCGCCGGTGCCGGTGTCGCCCTCGCTTCCGCCTCGGCGGTCGGTGATCGCTGTCCACACGTCATCGGCGTCGTAGTGAAGCAACCATCGCAGTGCCTTTTCGCCAGCCCCTCTCACAAGGCGCTTGACCATGAAGTCAAACTCGCCGCGCTCGTCGATGTCGTTGAGGTCGTCCCAGTGTTCGGCCACCTTCTGCTCGATCTCTCCGGTGACGGTGGGAATCGTGAGTGCTGAGCGATAGACCGCGAACCAGGCGTTGGACGCGCCGAGCAGCAGGGCGCGGGTCTCCTGGCCGCATGGAGCGTCGAAGCGCTGGAGGTGCGGGTGTCGGCCCCGACAGCATGGCAGGTGATGATTGGCGTCGGGACCGAAGGCGTCCTGCACGAGCCGGCTGGTGCTGCAGGTCTTGCAGACGATCCGCAGGTCGGTCGCCCGGCTGGCTCTGCCGGCTTCCTTGAGCTCCAAGATCGATCCCCCTCCGGGGCACGGAACGCCGCGGTGGGCAAACTCCTCCCACGGAAAGTCGTCGAGGTGGCCAGCCGGGCACGCGATGAGGAACCGGGCCGGAACCGCGGAGGGCCGGCGGCCTTTGCACTTGTCGTGGTAATAGCGGGACCGGTCGGGACGGTAGACGGGAACGTCGAGTTGGAACTTCCCGTGGTCTACGGGCGAGAGCAGGTCGCAGCCCGTGCAGCGGAGCCACCGCGGAAACGGGTGGACCGGCACGCCGATGCGGGCCCACTCGTCGAACGGGCTGGCGGTTTCCTCCTCCCACGGTGGTGTTCGAAATTCGGTGACGAGGTGGCAGCCCGGCACTGCCCGCACGGCCCCGATCAGCCGGGGCTCGAGGACCCGCTCGGTGTGGTTGATGTCCCACAGATCGGTGCCAGCGAGCACAACCGACAGTTGTGGCAGATCCACCACCGCTCCCGGGCCGTAGGTGTGGATCATCTGCGACGGGCGGACCCCGCCGACCCGGCGGGACTGGTCCGCCCGTCTCCTCGACCGTGTCGGGCTCATGTCGCGCTTCCCCCATAGACCTGGGTCTCAGCCTCGTCGGCTGCGATGGCCTCGTCGACGTCCTCGTCCCCGGCGACGGTCGGGCGGCCCTGTCCAGGGGGCAGGCCCAGTGTGATCGGGGGCTGGCTTTCGGACTCGTAACTCGGATCCCCCACGATGATCTGGAGGTTGGCCTGCACTTCGGTGTCGCGAAGCGAGTTGGGGCAGGTCCACATGTCCCAGTCGCCGGCCTCGGGCTTCCACAGCAGCGCCACGTCATCTGCGGTCCGCTTGGTGTACGACAAATCGGGCCGCAACGCGGCCTCTCGGTCCCAGGCGTCGAGGCGCTTGTTCGCCATGTCCGCTACCAGCGCTCCGACCGAGGAATCGCCGGTTACCGACTGGGCCCGTTCCGCGATCGCCCTCACATGCGAGGCGATCCGAGAATCGGGGCGGGCAAGCGAGCGCGCCGATGGGTTCGGGTTCCAGTCGTGGTCGCCGTGGCGCACCGCCGAGACGAGAACGCCGGTGAGGCCCTTGTCGAGCGCGCGCTCGGAGAACGGAGTGACCGACAACGGTTCGACGTGGCGGTAGAAGGTGGCGTGATAGTGCTCGAACGTCTCGTAGTGCGACAGGTCCCGGGGTCGGGCCCAGTTGTAGAGTGTGATCACTAGGCCCGGGCCTTTGGGGTCGCGGCCGACCCGAGACGTGGCCTGTATGTACTCGGCGGTGGCTTTGGGCTGGCCGACGACGATCATCGAGCCGAAGCGGGGCACGTCCACGCCGACGGAGATCATGTTGGTTGCCAGTAGCAGATCCACCGGCCGCTCGTCGTCCTTGCCCCGCTTGGGGTCGTGGGTGACGAACAGTCGGCGCAGGATCGACTTTATGTCGTCAGAGGATACCCGCGAGGTCAGCTCTTTGAGGTCGACTGTTGGCCGATTGGCGAGGCCGGTGGTGAAACGGGTCCGGCGGAGTTTGGTCCGCAGCTCGTCCTCGGCCATGCGTCTCATGCCGGCCAGCTCCCGCACCGCGTTGAAGTACCCGACGGTCGTCATCCACGGGTCAGCCGCCAACGCGTCGTCACCGAGTTCGTCCCAGATGGCCTTGGCCGCGGCCATGACCGAGGCGAAGACCTGCAACTCGACCTGCTTGAGCCGCTCGCCGTGGGCGCAGACACCCAGATACAGCCGACCCGGGGTCTGCGGGCTCGGCTGTACCTGCTCGGCGAAGAACGACCGGTGAGCGTCGACAACGGGCGGCGGGAATATCCGCAGGTCCCGCCAGAACACCGACCACGCCTGCTGGCGGGCCCGACGGATCGTGGCGGTCGAGGCCACTACTTTCGGGCGGACTGCCTGCCCGTTGTGGCTCCAAGTGGCCAGCCGGTCGATTGCGGCCTCATAGAGGCCTGACATGGTGCCCAGCGGGCCGGTCACGAGGTGCATCTCGTCTTGAACGATCAGATCGGGCGGTCGAAGCCGGAGCGCCGCGACGGTCCTGGCCGCCGGGTGCGCATCGAGCGGCTGGTGGGAGTCGCGCTCCTCCCAGTGCGACCGGTGGGACCGGTCGAGGTCGGGGTTGCGGTAGCCGTGGCGCTCGCAGCGCGACTCGACCCGCCCGAACAGTGTGGAGGTCGCCCCGTTCCAGGGCAGCTGGGCAAACTTGTCGATCGTGGCGATCACGAACGACGGGACGAGCCGATATATCTCCTCGTCGACGGTGATAACGGGGATTCCCTCGCCACCGGTGTGCCGCTCGGTGAACGGACACTCTTTTGCGTCGCCGCAAAAGACCAGGAAGCGAGCCAACCCGGCGTCATAGCGGCAGTCAACCCGGGGGTCGATCTCTCGGCCGCACCACGGGCAGTCGGTGAGCTGTATCGGTGTCGCCTGCCCGCCTTGGTACCCGCCAAGCTTGGCGTTCTCGGCGAACTGCTGTGCGTCGCGGGCCTTGTTCGGGGACACCGAACCGCCCACCCACATGCCGAGCCGGAACGGCGTGCCCGAATAGCGGCCGTCGGTGTTGGCCCGGTTCTGGCGGAGTAGCTCGGCGGCGCACATCAGCGTGGCAGCACGCTGGAACTGCTGGGCGGTCAGCAGGCGGAGCGTGTAGCGCATCAACACCGCCACACCGTCGCGTCCATCGACGGCATCGGCACCCTCGCCGATCACCCCCTGCATGCGGCGGGTGGCCAGGGTGTACGCGACTAGGCCGAGGTAGGCCTCGGTCTTACCGCCGCCGGTCGGAAAGAACAACAGGTCGGCGAGCCCGCCAGCCTGGCTTCGCTCGGGGTGGGCCGGATCGGTTAGCGACGGGACGCACAGCAGGATGAAGGCCAGCTGGAACGGACGCCAAGACCGGTTGGTGGGCTTGTCGGCACTCCTGACGGCATCGCGCAGGCCGAGCTGGGTATCTCCGCGCCGGGCCTCTATGGCAACGGTGTGGACGCGCTGTTTCCACATGGCCTGGTTGGCGAAGCGGAAGGCATCGAGCGCGTCGTCATCGGTGCATACAAGCTCGATCCCATCGGCGATGGCATCAGCGGTCTTCTTGGCCTGAGCGATGACCTCCCGAGCGGTCTGCTCATGTCCGGTAAGACGTACGTCGGGGTCGCTGATCCGCGCCATTTCATCTTCAAGCCATGCCCTGTAGCCCTCGGCCAGTGGCAAAAGAGCTGGCCGCAAATCAGCGGGCTCCAGTTCTGACAAAACCTTCATGTCGGTGACCAACCCCGTCAGATGTGGCGCGTCCTCGGGGCGGGGGGCGTCAGTACGCCACACTTCGTGGCGAGGGATGACAGCCGTGCCGGCCCGCACAGCACGGCGAGGATCGCCAGCAGAAACCTCGACCTCGGTACCCACCCCGTGCCCGACGGCGAACTCCACAACGTCTCGGTATTGCATGTCGAGCTGGGCAACTTCGGCCTGCTCCGAATCCGAACTGGCATCAATATCCCCGAGAACCTCATCGCGGCCGAGAAACACTGCCGCGCTGTCGGCTGCGGCCAAGTCGAGACGGGCCTGGAATATCCAGCGGATGTCCTTGTTGAGGTCGACCTGCTCCTGCTCATTGGACAAGAACACCGTCACCAACGACGGCCCCCTGTCGGAACGGGTTACCCGGCCCCGCAGCAGGATTCCTTCGCCGTTGACCGGCACCGACCCGAACTCGCCGTCCGCGAGCGGCACGACGATGTCGACTTCTTGAGGGTGGCGAACCCACACTGATGCCCGGGAGCCATCGGGTTGGTCGTGGAATTCCCGCAGGTACTGGCCCCACCGGCAGCGGGCGACCAGCCGGTCGGTTGAGCCGTCCACGACGACCGACAGACCCATCGACGATTGGGCCATGACCAGCCTGGGGCTGCGGCCGTCTTGTACGCCGCCTGTGGTATCGTCGCCCTCCTCGGGCCCGACGTCGTCGTCGCGTTCAGGTTCAGCCGCCACGGTTCCCTTCGGGGCGAGCATCCCCACCAGGTACCGGTCCCGCACCCGCCCGGGCGACGACCATTTGCCGTCCTCCATCTGGTAGCCGCGGATGACTTCGTTCTCGCCGTCAAGCGGCCCAAGCAGATCAGCGGTGACCCGGGTTACGAGGTCGGCCCGCAGGTCCCAAGGGCTCGGGACCGGATTCGCAGCAGAGGGATGGGTCATTTGTCGTCTCCGAACATTGACTCTTGGTTCGCGGGCCTCGTCTTGGGGGCCTTCGGTTTCTTCGCCCGATTGTGCAACCCGGCCTCGATCTCAGCGTCGTAGCGCTGCTTGTTCAGTTCCAGCAACCGATCAAGCGCCTCGTCGGCAGCCTTGGCCGAGAACGAGAACCGGACGCCCTGGCCGCGCACCTCATGGAAGCCGTGGCCGAGAACCAGATCGGACCATCCGTAGGCGTCCCGCACCGCCACATCCAGCCGGATGTGCAGATCGCGGATCTGCTGGATGTGCTCATCGGACCGCTCGGCCGGATCATGGACCAGGTTGTAGACATCAGTCAGGCCCAGATCCCGCTCGACCATCAGCTTGGAACGGTTGTCATCGAGAACCTTTCCGGCGGATGCGACGGCGTCACTGTGCGGCGGTTGGGGAAATGTCTCGAACACGTCAGAAGGCGTGTAGCGAGTATCCGTCCGCATCGAAGATGCGAAGCGGACCGCCCATCTGTAGTGGAAACCACTCGTGAGAACACCAAAATGAACATCATCCTCGTACGCGAAGATTCCGAGACTGTGTGAGAAGACCTGACCGGCGGGAACGAAGCACGGCTGGACCGACTTACTCGTCAAGGAGATCGCTAGCACTCTGTCGAGCGGCTCGATCGTCCGGTACAGATTCGGACGTTTGTCAGCGTAAATCCAGTATCGCTGCGGCAGCGGCTTGCGCTTCTTGAACTCACCGGTCGCTTTGCGCTCTTGCCGCTCGGGCTTGACCTTTTCCTCAACGATTGTGAAGCAGTCGGAGTACTGGCGTGCCTTCTCTTCGGGCCAGTCGAAGAAGTTGATGATCCAACGCGGAGCTGTCTGCGTGGGCGACTGGTTGAGGTCTTCCCCTCCGAGGTAGAGGCGCAGCACGTCGGCATTGTTCGGATCCTTGTCGATGAGTGTTTGCGCCTGCTCGGGGCGCATGGTGAAACCCATGCCGAGCACGATCGAACCCTGGAATGATTTGCCGGCGTTCTCAGCGAGCCGCTGTTTGCGCCATCTCGACCGGGAGAGCGGGTAGAGCATCTCGTCGATGCCCGAAACTGGCCGGCCGTCTAGGATATGCTGGCCAGACCAGTGGTGGGCGGTCGCCCAGACTTTGGCTATCTCTAGCGTCGCTTCGCCTGGCCATGTGGTTGAGGAGATTCCGCGGTGGATTTTCCATCCCGTGTCGATGATCTGTGTGAGGCCGACTTCGCTGGTGTCGCCCTGAGCGATGGTGTTGGTCGCCAGCAGCCCGAGAGACTTTGCGGTCTTGGTGGCATTGAGGAAGAAGTACGCCACGAGGTCGGCTGAGCCTCTCGTCCCGCCCGCGATCCAAGCGATGAGGTGATTACGGTAGTCGGTACCGGTGGCGCCGGTGATTTTCTTGCCGCCGATGAACGGTGGGTTGCCCACCATGGCATCGAAACCATGCTTGCGATTCCGAGCGTCAAAGACCTCGGGGAACGCAATCGGCCAGTGCAGTGGGTTGCGCGGTGGAGCACCATCTGGCCGCCCGGCGTCGAGGCGTAGCTGGGCACGGTCGCCGGCACGGTGCTGGGCTTCACTCTCGTCGGGTGTCTCAAGGGCATCGACGAACTCCACGATGACATCGGCATCGGCTTCAATCCGAGCGGTGAGCGCTGTGCTCGGATCGCTTTCGCCAGCGGTGCTCAAGGCTGCACCGGCTAGTACGTCGGCGATCGTCGTCAGGATGGCGAGGCGCTTCTCGCTCTCGCGGTGGAGCTTCTGCTTTCGTTCGACGTCGGCGGGGCGGATTGTCTCGATAATGTGCATCTCGCGGCGCATCCAGAGTGCCTCTTCTACGAGCCGCTCGACGGCGCTCAGAGCATCGCCCCCGGCCGAGAATCCGGGGATCGGCGTCTCTCGCGCCCTCCCGGCTGCGATGTCGTAATGGAGGTGCCGCAGTTGGTCGAGGTTCCAGATCCCGAGCAGGCTGTCTCCGGCTTTGAGGGCGTGGTCGAGGAACGTGAAAGGCCGATTTCTGGCGACGGTGGTAATCCACATGGAGAGCTTGGCCATCTCTACAGCCATCGGGTTGCGGTCCACGCCATAGCAGCAGTGCTCGGCCACTAGGCGGCGGGCATCAATCACAACGTTGAGCCGGTTGGGGTCGTCTGCTGCGGTTGCGGTCTCAGCGCCACGGGGGTCACCTTCGGCTCGCCACGCCTCGATGAGCCGGTCCGCGAGGTAGCGGCAGGCGGCGACGAGGATGGCCCCCGAGCCGACGGCAGGGTCGCAGACTTTGAGATCGAGGATCTCGGCTGCGGAGCGGATGCGCCACTTGTTCGTTTCGTGGGTGTCCTGTGGGCCCGGTGAGTAGCACAGCGGGGCGAGGGCGTGCTCGGCGACCTCGTCGGCGAGTTCTTTGGTGGTATAGGCGGTGCCGCTGTCGCGTCGGGAGCCTGTTTCGGTCACGTAAACCGCACCTTGCAGGAATACGAGGGGTCGCCCGCGGAGGTCGAGACGAAGAAGGTTGGCGAACGGCTCGACGCGGGCTGCCAGCGTCCGGTCGCCTTGGCAGGCTTGGATCAGACGGGCTCGCAGATTTGGGTCGACCGGCTTGGCGAGGAGTTTCTCGACTTGCTTCTTGGTGTCGACCCGCCGGTTGGCCATTCGAGCGTCCGGATTGGTGAGCCAGGTGACGAGGGCATCGTCGCCGTCGATCTTTTTGGCTTCGAGGTCGGGGAGCGCGATCTCGGGTTCTTCACCGGGTTTGCCCCTCAGGCCGAGGACGACGTGCTCGGCGGTGACGGCGTCGTGGTCGAGGAGGCGTTCGTAGATGTGGCCGATCTGCTCGACGTCTACGTGGCGGTACGAGAGGCGGCGGGTGTCTGTTACTCCACCGCTGCTCTGGAAGCGCAGTACGAGGAGGGCGTCAAGTATGGCGAGTACGTCGAGGTCGGTGACGGGGATGGGCGTGCCCGCTGTGGTATGCCAAGTGCCGTGGGCAGTGCGGCCCTCCAGGAACGGGAAGCGGTCGGGGTCGAAGAGGTTGCCGCCGTAGGCCGGGACCGAGAGCGCATCGTGGTGGACACCGCTATGCACGGCCCGGCTGGTTGCCAAGAGGCGGTGCCAGGCCGCGGTGCGGGTCTCGAGGACTTCAGGGTTCTCGAAGCGCTCCTGTTGGAGCGACTCTCGCAGGGTGCGCACCGCGTAGAGATCCTGATAGTGGTGATTGTCGACGGGCAGCAGGTCGTTCTCCTCTGCGACAAGGAGAAACACAGTGCGCATCATCACGGTGACCGCCGCTTCGTAGACCTCGTGAGGTTTGACGCCGGTCAAGAGTGCGCCACGCCGATCCCTATCAGCCCGCGATATGGCATTGACCAACAGTTCGGTGGCTCGGCGTACCTGGGTGCCTAGCTGGTCGGTAACCTCGGCGTGCGAGCCGGCGGACTCGACGAGCAGCGCCTCGGGAGTGTCCCGCTCGGCGGCGCCGGTGAAGCGCCGCGAATGCAGCATCGATCGGAACGAGTCCAACAAGACCGGTTCGGTGGCGAACTCCGACGCCCGCCAGGTGCCCCAGCCAGTGGCTCCCCCCTCAGGAGCGTGGACGAGTGTGAGGTGGTCTCCGTCGGTGACGAGCGCGAGGGGAATGTGGTTGTGGCGACACGATAAGGCTGCCCGCTGCACCCAGGTCGCTGGCCAGGTGTCACCGGCCGGGCGGGTCCTGGGATCGGTCCCGGCAGGGAGCGAGAAGATCAACAAGCGCCCCCCGTCGGTGGGGGAGCCACCGAGTGTGTCGGCTGCGGTCGGTTCCTCGAACAGGCCGACGGGTGCTCCAATCGCCGGCTCGTAGCAGCCAGTGGGTGCAATGGTGACGTCGTGTCGTGTCACGCCGTCGGCGAGGCTGGCGGGCACCTCGTCGTCGGTCAGGTAGTCGGCGCTCCAGCCAAGAACGTCTCGCAGCAGCCAGTCGAGATAGTCCGTGCGGTCGTCGGTGAGTCGAGCCGACGAGATCTCGGCGTCGCCGTACCAGCGGGCCTTGTGCTCGGCCCGCACCTCGGGTGGTGTCGGGTCGAGTCCGTTGGGCAGCGCTCGTTTGAGCGTGGGCAGCGAGAACCATGGGGCCTCGGGGTCGGTGAGGTTGAGCCAGTCCTCGTGCTGCTCGACGACACGCCGACGGGTGGCCACTACTTCTCTCCGGACGGGACGAGGATCTCCACAGCGACTGGGAACCAGTTGGCGTCCCGGACTTCATAGCGTCGGCGGAGGATATCCACTTCTTTGTCGGCGTCGGCACCGATGCTCTCGACACGATCCCGCAGCGCTCGCATGTCGGCATCGAATTGCCTGCGCTCATCGGTGTCGAACAGCTGCAACTGCGCCGCGCTCTCAGAATTTTCCAGTTCGTCGAGGCGGCGCTGAATGCTGGACTGGAGATCGGAGAGCGTGCCCCGCAGGCGCTTCTCCTCGGCGTCGCGCTTGGCGTCCATGGCGCGACTTCGCCGCTCGCGCATCTCCTCGGCCCGGGCCTGCAAGGCATCTTGGAGGGCTGACTGCACCCGCTTCCACTGGTCCAAGTACCGGTCGCGGACATGCTCCGGCAGAGGCTGTGCGTCGGCGGAGGCTACGGCCGTTCGGGTGTCACCGACATTGAGCCGTCCCTGGCGGCCAGCGACCCGAACGGCTGCGGGTTCTATGACTTCGTCGAGTGTCGACCCGTCGGCTCCGTTGACGACGACCCGGGCGTGGGCCACCGCGATTGGTTCGTCCACATCGGCGTAGCGCACGGCCACCCGGTTGATTTTGCGGTCCACGGCCGCGCCCCAGACCTGCGCGCGCAAGGTTCGAAGACACCGGGCAACGAACGGATGGCCGACGTGGAGGTAGGCGAGATCTTGGTGGCCGTGCGCGACCTGCGGGTCAAAGGTGACAGGCAGCCGGTAGTCCTCGACCTGATTGTGGAGGCCGACGAGCGTCTCACCCCACGTGCCGCTGAGATCGTCGACCTCGAACACCGCCACTGCGCCCTCGGCTCGGTCGAGCATCGTCGCCTGTAGCGCGGGTTGACCCTCGATCCGCAGCGCGACCTGCACGGCCCGCTGCACGCTGGCTGGGGTCAAGTCGAGTTCTTCGACGCTGGTGCGGTACTGGTCGCGCACCCTGGCGATGTCGTCGGAGAATCGTTGCTTGAGCTTCTCGAGATCAACCCTTGCCTGGTCTCGCCGGGCCGCAATGAGAGAGTCGATGTCAAGACTGCGTTTCCCGTCTCCGAGCATACGAGCCTCGATCCGCTCAGATAGCACTGACGAAACAGACCCGAGGTCGTCGCGGATGTCATCGACCTTCTCGGCGACCCGCAGCAGGAACGAGTGGTCGTAGCCGAGGGCGTCGTCGGTGTCGTCGACGGCTGAGGCGAAGTGGAATATGTCGACCGTGTCGGACTTCTGACCGTGCCGGTCGACTCGCCCGTTGCGCTGCTCCATTCGATTCGGATTGAACGGCACCTCCATGTGGACAAGCCGGTGACACGCTCGGTGCAAGTCGATGCCCTCAGAGGCCGCGTCGGTGGCGAGCAGCACGCGCACCTTGGTCTTGAGGGGGTTGTAGTTGAACTCGCGGATGATCCGCTCCCGCTCGTCTGCATCGAGGCTTCCGTGGAACACCTCGACGCGGCCGGCCATCGAGGGGCGGCCAGGCTGCGGGGCCGACAGCATCTCGTCGAGGTAGTTGAGCGTGGCCCGGTACTCCGTGAAAACGATGACCCGCTCGTCGTTCCATTCTCCGTCGGGGAAGCAGACCTCGCCGATCCAATCCATCAGCCGCTTCGTCTTGGCGTCTGCTCTGCGCCAGCGGTCATCGGCCCGGACCCGCATCTGATCCAGGATCGGCTCTGCCACATCGACGCTCGCCGTCCTCGCCCTCATCCGTGCGAGCACCGTCTGCTCCTGTTCGTGATCGACGTCGGCAAGCGCAGCCGCGGCCAGGGCAAGAGCCTGCTGCTCCTGGTCAGACACCGCATCGGCGTCGTCGGCCTCGTCTTCGAGGGCGGCCGCGGCCTCCTGCAGCGCCCGCTCTGTTGTTTTGCGGTGCGCGGCCGTGTTGAGCGTTCGAATGTGCTGGTCGAGCGTGTGCTTGAACGCGGCCGGCGATGACAGCAGGCGCTTTTTGAGCAGCAGAGTGACAAACCGCGACGCCGCCTGCTCAGCGGGCGTGCTGGCCGCACTCGCTCGGAGCGCGGTGTAGTCGCCCAACAGGTCGAACAACTCCCGTTCTGCGGGCGGGAACGCCACCTCGATGGAACCGATATTCCGCTTGGGAAAGCGCGAGTCTCCATCGGGGAGCATCGTCCGCAGATGCGACTTCAGGCGGCGCACCATCACGGCGTCGCGCTCTCGATCGCTCGGTTGCACGCCCTTGGTGAAGCGGTTCGGGTCGAGCATCTCGAGCAGAGCCTGGAACGACTCCGGGTATCCGTTGTGCGGTGTCGCCGTGAGGAACAACCGGTGCTCGAAATGCGGAGCCAAGCGCCGCATTGCCTTCGTGCGGAGCGACTCCTTGGCATAGCGGCCCACCGCGGACGGGGCGATCTGATGGGCTTCATCGACGATGAGTAAATCGAACGCCCGTGGATAGGTGTTGGGATCTGGAGGTAGAAACTCATCGAACCATCGCATCTGCGACTCAAACTTGACCCACTCCATCGACACGATCAGCCGCGGATGAGACCGGAACGGGTTGACTCCGACGCCGCGTTCCCGTCGTAGCTGGCGGACATGCTCGGCGTCGACGATCTGAAAAGCGAGACCGAACTGTTCGCTCATCTCGCGCTGCCACTTGCGGCACAGGCTCGGTGGGCATACCACTAGGATCTTTTGGGCCTGGTTCCGCAATACGAGTTCCTGGGCGATGAGGCCCGCTTCGACAGTCTTGCCGAGACCAACATCGTCAGCGATCAGCAAGCTGACCCTGGGCATCCTGAGCGCTTCAACCAACGGGAGTAGCTGGTAGTCCTCAATGTCTATGCCAGCCCGGAACGGCGACTGGAACGCCCTCGGGTCGGCCGACGCAATAGCACCCCAGCGGGCCGCGTCGAGGAACGCCGCGAACGTGTCGGCCTCATCAACACCGTCCTTTGGGTCGGGCAGTTCAGCCTGGGGACGAATCTCGGTGCCGGGTTCGGTCTCCCAGAAGACGCTGAGATCTGCTGAGCTTCCTTTGTCGTCGATCGGCACCAGACGGACGAGGTGGTGGCGCGTCCATCCGTTCGAACTCATCGGGTCCACCGGACGCGACGACTGCCGCACAGACTGAACCACCCAATACCGATCCCGCACCCGAACAAGGTTCCCCTGCTCGGGCACAGCGACCGCTCGCTGGGACTCAATGACCGTCACGTCACCGGACCCATCCAGGTGCGCAGCGCTGCCGATACAGCGATCCGAACGGCATGTCTGCGGAGGCATTGCGCCACAACCCAGACAGGCATTGCCACAGCACTGGCGAGACGTTGACAGAGACTATGCGCGACCAGTTGAACACGGTGACCGGTTCAGACGGGCGCAGCACCCCGAAACGTCTCTCAGCAGCGTGGCCGGGGGCGAGGTTCCTGGGTCTGTCAGCTTGCATAATCTTGTGGGGCGCCAAGGGTCGGAGCCTCATGGGTCAGAGTCTTTCCGCCGCGGGATCCGTATTCGCGAAGAGGTGGGTCACGGGCTGCCACAGTAACACACCGGGCTTCGCTAGCCGTCCTGGCCTTGGGACATCCACAGGCTCACCGGGGTCACCGCCGACGTGCGTACCGACCGCCCCTTCTGCGCAGCTAGTCCCCCCAAAACGGCGGTCCGGCGGTCCAGCACTGAAGCCCGTTGGATGGCATATTGGGAAGCGAGAGGCGGATCCGCAAGGGCGAGAAGAGGCGGGCCACTGCCAACGGCGGCCAGGCGATCCTGATGTCCGGCACCCCGTGACAAGTTCGGCTCCGACATGGGCTGCTCGTCATTTCGCCAGCATAGGATCTGTTTCGCGGTGGGCAACCTTTCTCGTGCAGTTCATGGAGCGCTAGGGCCAGCCGCCTCACAGTCCATGCAGACGTGGGCCGTGGGTCGGAACGGACTGTGGAGATGGCACTGGGGACAGAGGGGATTCTTGATTGGTGTCTGGCATTCGCACCGCTGGCAGGATCGGCATCTCCGTCCTGAGCAGTTGTCGCACCAGCCGACGTCGCGCTCACCGCCGCACCATGCACAGAACTCCTCCCGCTCCTTCCAGATCGGTTCCGTCGGCTCTAGCGCCGAGAGGCTCCCGTTGCTGGGCCGCGGTGACAGCACAGCGACTGCTAGGCCCCCATCGACGCGTGCTGTATCACAGAACAGCGCCTCTGCTCCGCCTAGTCCGTACCGGTACACCTCGCGGTGCGCCGTCGTGTTGTATTGCAACGCTCGATCGAGCGGTCCACTCGGCTCGACGGAGCTGCCTCGGGGCCAGGACGACAGCCAGTTCACAGCCACGAATGACACCTCCCCGGGCTGTCTGATTAGCACGACGGCCGTCTTCGTCTGTGAGTAGTCGGCTACCCGCACGGCGAGAGCCTCCCAGCTTGCGTTGGCCGTTTCGTGCAGGCGCAGGACATGTCTGGGTGTCACCGCAGCGCCGCCGATGACATCGTCCAGCAGCCGTGCCTCTACCAGCACTTCCCCGGCGAAGCGATGACACGCGAGTTCCTCGGCGTGCTGGGCTTGCCCCGTAGGGCCACCGATCCGGTCCAAGTCGTCGAGCAGCGGCGCTCCGGTCGTGTTGAGAATGTGGTGTCCGAGTTCGTGGACGATCGTGAATCTGGCCCTGGCCGCGCCCCCATGGTCCGAATACAAGATATGCGGATGGGCCGGTTGGAGGAACTGCTCGTAGTACCCGTCGGCGGAGCAGTCGCCCCTGGCGATCCTCGCCGGGGGCAATTGATGCACTTTGACAGGCTCGAAGTGAACCTCGACCGCCGATGCCGGATCCTCGTTCCGCAGGTCGTCGAGCACGTCAGCTGGCACGAGCGCGATCATCTGCGCCGCGACATCGCGGATGTCATGCCGCGACAGCACGGGCCGAGGGCTACCCGTCGCCAAGGATCAGGGAGTACGCATCCAGGAGCCGCCGCCAGTCTTCCTCCGTAGGCTCGCCCGCGCTTCGCCTCGGCGCGGATGCCATGCCGATCATCAGGAGCCTGCTCATCTCCGCTGCTGGCATTCCCTGCTCGGATGCGAGCCGATCGGCGGCTTCTTTGAAGCGAACGGACCGCGTGAACCCCCGAAGCGACTTCGGAGCTTCTGCCAGCACGAACTCCGCAGAGTCGAAACCCTCCTCGGATTCCCCACCGAGAAGGTCTGCCACCGGTTGCCGCAACGCTCCCGCGATTGACCGCAGCGCTTCGATGGTCGGGTTGCCGCGGCCCCGCTCGAGGTTCGACACATAGGGGAGCGACAGTCCCGACTCTTCGGCCACTTGCGCCAGGGTCATTCCCAGCGCCGTCCGTCGGGCCCTGATCCTGGTCCCCAGACTTCCGCCATATTCCGACCTGCTGTCTGCCATTTCCCTATCCTAGTGGGAGAAACAAGCCCGTGCCCCCTCGCCGCAATGCCGGTGTGATTGTCTCCGGCCCGCTTCCTTGTAAAAGGTGGTTGCGGTCGCTGAACTGGGTAGCTATTCTATAGAAATAATCTGATAGTCAGATTATTCCTGAAATAAGAGGAGCCAAGAATGGCCGATTCACCAAACACAGACACGGCGCTGCGCCTTATCCCGTTCACTATCGACGGGAAGCCCTATGAGACCAGCGACCTCTCGCAGACCGCTGCCGACCTGCTGCGCCTAGCGGAACTTGATCCCTCCAGGTACGACCTGGCCGAGGTGACCAAGGAAGGCCCAGCGAAGGAGCCGTTCAAGGACGACGACACCGTCACCATCTACAAGGACGAGCGCTTCGTGACAATTCGCCAGGAGGCGCCGTTCACATGATGCAACCCGGTGCGCAAGGTTTCGTCGACGACACGACGGAGATCGGCCTCTGCCCGAGAGTGGAGGCCGAACTCGTAATCTGTCGCTTCACCCTCGCCACCGGGGCACGCGCCGGGACCACGGTGGAGGTTGGCGTGGCGTTGGAGGAACTCCAATTCTGGCCGCAGGCACCTCCGTATTGGGTTCACTTGCCAGACAGCATTCGCTTTTCCGAGAACGGCTCCATCAAGGACTCGCCCAAGGAAGGCTGGATGAAGCACAGCCGCCAGATCAACGGGTGGGGAAACGCTCCGCCGGCCATCGACTGGTCCAGCCACATCCAGCGCGTCCTCAAGGTCGCCAATCCATGACCCACCAGGCCTCGGTCGCCATGACCGCCGCTACCCAGCAGGCCCTCGAAAACCTGCTGGTCCGCGCCGACGGCCAAGAAGACTTCTGCCTCGCCACCTACCGGCCTTCGACCGGCGCGACACGCCGTACCGCCTTGATCGCCTCAGCGATAGCCCCCAAGCCCGGGGAGCGCAGAGTCCACGGAAACGTGACCGTCACCGCCGACTACATCTTGCGCGGTCTCGACATCGCCCGCAAGGCCGATCGTGGCCTGGTCCTGCTGCACAGCCACCCCGACGCATGCCGGTGGCAGCCGATGAGCGGACCTGACCGCGCCGCCGAGGCCAGTTACGCCAACCTCGCCCGCGAGGTCACCGGGTTGCCGTTGGTGGGCATGACGCTCGCGACCGGCGACCAGACTTGGTCGGCGCGCCACTGGGACATCGGAGTCGGCAGACAAGTCGACTGCACACCCGCCACCAATGTGCGGGTCATAGGCGACCGGCTCGCCGTCTCCTGGAACGATGCCCTTGCCCGCCCGCCGCATCCAACCTCACGTCAGGTTCGCACCGTTAGCGCCTGGGGCGACCGATGCCAGGCCGACCTCGCCCGACGCCGAGTCCTAGTCGTCGGCGCGGGTAGCGTCGGCCTCGACATCATCGTGCGGCTCGCTGCCTCCGGCCTCTGCTCGCTCACGTTTATGGACTTCGACATCGTTAAAGTCCACAACCTCGACCGGCTCATCGGAGCCACCCCGCGCGACGCCCGACTGCTGAGACCCAAGACCCATGTCGCCCGCCGACTGGCCACCGCCGCGGCCACCGCCGCCGACCCCAGAATCGAAATCTCCAACTTGTCCATATGCGAACCCGACGGGCTCAAACTCGCCCTGGACCACGATCTCATCTTCAGCTGCGTAGACCGGCCGTGGCCACGAGCCGTCCTCAACGCCTTGGCCTACACCGACCTCATCCCGGTCATCGACGGCGGCATCGGCATCGACACCTTCCACGACGGCACCATGCGCAACGCCACCTGGCGGACCCATGTGATAAGGCCGGGCCGAGCATGCATGAGTTGCAACCACCAACTCGACCTCGGCCAAGTGATCGCCGACAAAGAAGGACTGCTCGACAACCCCGGTTACATCGAGGGCGCAGACCGGCCCGCACGGCCGCAGGGGCAAAACGTGGCACCGCTGTCTATCAGCGTGTCCGCCAGCCTGCTGGCCCAATACACCAGCTTCAGCGTGGCACCAGCGGGTTTCGGAGATCCGGGCCCGCTCCAGTACACGTTCAGCACCCACGGCCTACTGCACAACGCCTACACCACCCGGCCCCACTGCCCGATCGAACACTGCGAGGGCGCAGGCGACCACCGCACAAAGCAAACCGACCGCCACCCGCAGGCCGAACAAAAACGACAACAGGCATCATCACCAGGAGGACGCCGCCGCCTTCTCCGCTTGATCGACGACGGCGCCCAAGCCATCGGCAGATGGTTGGACCGATCATGAGACGCACCGTTGCCGCACGCTGGGCCGCAGATCGTCTTGACCACATGGCTCTTGGCTAAATCAGGTTCCGGTGACAGCAGCAAGCCGACCATCAATTGAATTACTTCTCGTGCGGTGAAATGCTCTCCCGCTTCCTCGTTGGACTGCTCAGCCCCGATGCGGATGAGTTCCTCAAATATGTAGCCCATCTGCATGTTGGTGACGCGAACTGGAGAAAGATCCAACGCTGTGAACCTCTTGATGACCTCAAACAGCAAGTCGCGCTCGTTCATATGCGCGATCTGGTCAACGAACCCGAAACGTTCGATGATTTGCTGGACGTTCTGCGAGAAATCCCGAATGTAAGCGTTGAGATTCTGTGCCAGAAGGTAGGTTGCAGATCGCCCAGATGAAGTTGACGAGCTCCCGGTGGGTGCTGGCGTTCATGGAATGCGGCGTTCCAATCCGTATGTGACCCGAACAGTAAAGCCCGTCACGGCATCCATTGGGAAACTGGAGCGATTAAGCGATCTGAGTGGGGGAGGCGTGCAGCAGCGGCGAAGCCCAGACTCATAACAAAATGGCGTCCGCGAACATTCCGGCGTAGCGATCCCGTACACAGGACCTAGGCACAACGTCAACACTGTGTCCAAGCAGGTCTTCGAGGTCAGCCTCCAGCCCACCGATATCGAACAAGCTGACTCCAGCGTCGAAATCAACAAGGAAGTCGTAGTCGCTGTCCTCGCCGTCATCTCCACGAGCAACAGAACCGACAAGCGCGATGGAGCGCGCCTTGTTGCGCTTTGCGGCAGCGAGTATTGCTGTCCTGTGCTTCGTCAGCACTTCGTCGCGTCGGCTCATGGCCGCAATCGTAGCGTTTCCCTATGGCAAGGGAAGGGTTTGAACCGCCGCATCGCTCAACGCGTTCACAGGCAGTGTTTTGTCGCTGATCGGCAACTGGTCCACTGAAGATAGCTCCGGTATCGCATCCATTGGGCACACTGAGGGGATGGCGCACTCAGAGGGGAATCCGCAATCAGAGTGGGATGGGCATGCGCAGTGGTGGCAGCGGGAGTTCACTAACGGGGTTGATCCCGAGTACACCGAACAGATCATCCCGATTGTGATGAAATATCTCGCTGGGCGCGAACGAGTGATCGACATCGGTTGCGGCGAAGGTCAGATTGCTCGAGCGTTGGCCGAGTCAGGTGTCGAAGTCGTAGGGCTCGACCCGACGATGGCACAGATTCGCACGGCACATGAGCGGGCCGCCGGACCGGTCTATGCGTTGGCGCGCAGCGACTGCCTGCCGGTGAGCAGCGGTTCGTTCGACGGGGCAGTCGTCTGTCTGGTCTATGAACACATCGACGCGCTCGAAGAGTCATTCGCTGAAGTTGCGCGGGTGCTGCGCCCGGGTGGCCGCTTCGTGCTGATCCTCAACCATCCACTGCTGCAGACGCCCGACAGCGGTTTGATCGTCGACCACATGATCGATCCCCCGGAGAGCTACTGGCGCGTTGGGGCCTACCTCCATGAGACGGCGACGGTCGAAGAAATCAACAAAGGGGTGCATGTGCGCTTCGTTCATCGCCCGCTGAGCCGGTACATCAATGAGATGATCGCAGCGGGAATCGATCTGGTCGCAATGCTCGAACCCGCCCCGTCAGGTGGGTTCTTGGCCAAGGTACCCGACCATGAAGCAAAGGTTGTGTCCAACACCCCGAGGCTCCTGGCCCTTATCGGCGAACGCAGGCCGTCCACTAGCTAGCATCAACCCATGAGCGATCTGGTGGTCATCGCGGGCCTGTCCGGGGCCGGCCGCACGGTAGCGGCCGACAATCTCGAGGACATGGGCTGGTTTGTGATGGACAACCTTCCTCCGGCACTGATCCCCAAGGTCGCTGAACTAGCCGACGGCTCATCAAGCGCCGGTGACCGGATGGCCCTGGTCGTCGGTTCTGGCCAGTACCAAGACAAGATCGCCACGTTGGTGAGCGCATTGCGCTCAAAGTTCACCCGAGTGCAGGTGGTGTTCCTCGATGCCTCCACCGAAGTGCTGGTGCGGCGCTACGAGTCGAGTCGGCGCCGACATCCCTTCGATGATTCCGACGGCGGCACGCTCGGCGAAATCATCAACGCTGAACGGGTTGCTCTGGAGCCGCTACGAGCTCAGGCCGATTTGGTGATTGACACCTCAGAGTTGAACGTCCATCAGTTGCGGGAACGCATGACGGAAGCCTTTGGCGACGGAAACTGCGGGCACACCATGCAAACGACGGTCTCCTCGTTCGGCTACAAACACGGTCTTCCCCTCGATGTCGACCTGGTGATTGATTGTCGTTTCCTGCCCAACCCGCACTGGATTGACGAGTTACGCCCGTTGACAGGAATTGACCAGCCCGTTTCTGACTATGTGCTTTCGCAAACGGTCACCGACGGCTTTCTCGAACGCCTTGAAAGCCTCTTAGAATTGATCCTTCCGTTGTACGAGCAGGAAGGCAAGTCGTATCTCACCGTCGCTTTCGGTTGCACCGGTGGTAGACATCGTTCGGTCGCCATTGCTGAGCGAATGGCCGAAGTTCTCAAGGAATTGGGAGTCACGCCCTCCGTTGTCCACCGCGACATCAACATCTGACGGCGATATGTGCTTATCTGCTAATTGCTTACCTGCTTTGAGCAACGAATCACACAACCACCAACAGGGAGAACCCTAAATGACCGTACGCGTCGGAATTAACGGTTTTGGCCGCATCGGCCGCAACTTCTTTCGGGCTGCCAAGGCCCAAGGCGCTGATATCGACTTCGTCGCAGTCAACGACCTTGGTTCGCTCGACACCATGGCGCATCTACTTGCCAACGATTCGGTCCATGGACGTTTGTCCGCTGAGATCGCCGTGACCGATGACGGAATCAGCGTTGACGGCGATGTGCTCAGGGTGCTTTCTGAACGCAATCCCGAGGATCTGCCCTGGGGCGACCTTGGGGTCGACGTGGTCGTCGAGTCCACGGGGATCTTCACCAAGCGCAGCGGTGCCGCCATGCACCGCACGGCGGGTGCTCCCAAAGTGATCATCTCAGCACCGTCAGGCGACAGCGACGCAACCTTTGTGGTCGGCGTGAACGAGGACACCTACGACCCCGAGAATCATCATGTGGTCTCCAACGCCTCGTGTACCACCAACTGCTTCGTGCCGATGGTGAAGGTGCTCGACGATGCTTTCGGCGTCGTGCAGGGGCTGATGACCACAGTGCACGCATACACGGGTGACCAGGCCCTGGTCGACGGTCCGCATTCTGATTTGCGCCGCGCTCGCGCTGCTGCTGTCAACATCGTGCCCACCTCGACAGGAGCGGCACGTGCCACCGGGCTGGTCATGAGCGCAATGCAGGGCAAGCTCGACGGCACTTCGATGAGGGTACCGATTCCCGACGGATCGATCACCGATTTCACCGCCGTGCTGGCCCGTGACGATGTGACTGTTGCGGACATAAACGAGGCTTTCAAAGCAGCAGCCACCTCTGGCCCGCTAAGCGGTGTGCTGGTCTATTCGGAGGCGCCGTTGGTGTCGTCGGACATCATTGGTTCGCCTGCCTCTTGCACATTCGACGCCGGACTGACCATGGCGCAGGGTTCGTTGGTGAAGATCTTCGGCTGGTATGACAACGAAATGGGCTACTCGAACCGTTTGGTTGATCTCACCCTGGTCGTCGGCAACCAGTCGTAACTCTAGAAGTGAGTTCCGTTCCTCGACTTGAAGACTTGGGTGACCTCGCCGGGAAGTCGGTCCTTTTGCGGGCCGACTTCAACGTGCCGGTAGCTGATGGGAAGATCACGGATGACCTGCGTGTTCGCGCGGCGTTGCCGACTATGCGCTGGCTTATCAGCCAAGGCGCTTCGGTCACCGCCTGTACTCATCTGGGACGACCCGAAGGCCAGGCGGACCCGGCCTTTTCGGTTGATCCGGTACGCGATCGTCTGAGCGAACTTGTGCCGGGTGTTGAGCTACTCGACAACCTGCGTTTCGATCCCAGAGAAACAGCCAACGACACGTCGTTCGTGGAGGAATTGGTCGAGGGTCATGACGCCTATGTCAATGATGCGTTCGGTGCTTCGCATCGGGCTCACGCCTCGATTGTTGGTCCGCCTCGCCATCTGCCGTCGGCAGCGGGTCGGCTACTGCACCGTGAGGTTGAGGTTCTCAGCGGGTTGCGTAATAACCCCCGGAAACCTTTCGTGGCGGTTATGGGTGGTTCGAAGGTGAGCGACAAACTCGCGGTTATTGAGGCGCTGCTGGAGTCGGTGGATTCGTTGATTGTTGGCGGCGGCATGTGTTTCACCTTCTTGGCGGCCAAGGGCCACTCGGTGGGCGCTTCGCTGTGCGAAGACGACATGATCGACACATGCGCGCGTCTGCTGGCCGGCCCCAAACCCATTCATCTGCCCTACGACATCACGGCCTTGGGTCCCGGCGGCAAACTGATGATGCCTGAGGCTGGAGGAGATGTGCGTCAGATGGGTACTGACTTGCCCGATGGTTGGATGGGTGTCGACATCGGTCCTGGCAGCGCGGCGGCGTTCGGTGATGTGATCTACGAGGCCGGGACAGTGCTGTGGAACGGGCCGATGGGCGTGTTTGAGGATCCTCGTTTCGGTGGCGGTACGGGTGCGGTCGCCCAAGCAATGGCCGACACGAAGGCGTTCACCGTTGTCGGTGGCGGTGACAGTGCCGCAGCGGCGAAACTGTTTGATGTTGAACATGAAATGGACCACGTCTCCACCGGTGGTGGGGCATCGCTTGCTCTTATTGAGCAGGGCGATCTGGTTGGCCTCAAGGCCTTGAGAGGAGAATTCGGTGTCTAATGAACCAGTGTCTAGTCAACGCAAGCCGCTGATCAGCGGTAACTGGAAGATGAACCACAATCACTTCGAGGCGATCCAGACGATCCAGAAGCTTGCCTATGCGTTGAACCCGCGCGATTACGACCATGTGGACGTGTCGGTTCATCCGCCCTTCACAGACTTGCGTTCGGTGCAGACGGTCCTGCAAGCCGACGATGTTCCCGTCTCGTTGGGTGCGCAGAATGTTCATATGGCGAGCCACGGTGCGTTCACCGGTGAGATCGCGCCTCCAATGTTGGCAAAGCTCAACGTCGAGTATGTGATTGTGGGTCACAGCGAACGGCGTGAACTGTTCGGAGAGACCGATGATGTCGTCAACGAGAAGGCCAAAGCGGTGCTGGCAGCGGGCATGACTCCCATTGTCTGTGTCGGTGAGACCCTGCAGCAGCGTGAGGCAGGGGAGGCGGAGCCCACCGTCGCTCAACAGATTTCGGGCAGCTTGGCTGGTTTGTCGGGCGACGTTGTGGCCGGACTGGTGATTGCCTATGAGCCGATCTGGGCGATCGGCACGGGCGTGACGGCGACAGCGTACGACGCCCAGGTGATGTGCGCCCATATCCGCTCTTTGGTGCGCAACCGATGGGGCAACTCGGCAGCCGACGCTGTACGCATCCAATATGGCGGTTCGGTCAAAGGAGGCAACGCCCCGGAGTTGATGGCACAACCCGATATCGACGGTGCGCTGGTCGGCGGCGCCAGTCTTGACGCCGAAGAATTCGCCCGCATCGTCAACTTCCGTCTCTACCAGGCGTAAGTGGGCCGCTCTACGGGGTAGATCTCACTGGTGGACGCGGTCGACAATGCGCCGGCACCTTGTTGACAACAGTTGATAACAAGGGCACAATGATGGCGTGAGTCGTAACACGATGAGCTTCGCGCTCCCAGAGTCTTTACGGGACTACATCGACCAACGTGTTCGAACTGGGGATTACGGCAATACCAGCGAGTACCTTCGCGACTTGATCCGACGCGATCAACATGACGAGGCTGCCCGTCGTTTTCGCTTGTTGATCGCTGAGGGACTCGAGTCTGGAGAGGGTCGTCGGTTGACTGACGATGTCATTGACGAGTTGCGTGATCGCGCGCTCGGCACCGTTCTGTGATCGAAGTTCGGCTACGTCCACTCGCCGAAGTTGACCTGATAGAGCGGGTCCGGTATTACCGATCCGAGGGCGGCGACGAGCTTGGCGGACGCCCAACACTGCTTGATCTGTCAGTATTACTAATATATTGTTGGTCAGCGAATAAAGCGAGTCGATCTTCGACAAGTTTGCCGATAGTAAGGCTCGACTGCAAGGAGGAGTCTGTATGACCGTACCCGTCCATGTGTACAAGGCCTATATCAAGGCCGGTCTCGACGAGGTCTGGCAAGGCCTCACCGACGGTGACCTCACCGCCAAATACCGAGGGCCCTGCCATCCCGACCTGGGCATGGCTGAGTACGGCACTGGGATCAAGTCCGATTGGACACCGGGTGCCTCGGTCGAGCACATCACTCGTGATGGGAGTGTCGTCGCCGACGGCGAGGTGATTGCGATTGACCAACCGCATCGCCTGGAGGTGACGTTCCATGCCCACTGGGACCCCGAACTGGAGGCCGAGGGTCCGGTGCGCGAGGTGTATCGACTCGAAGACGAGAAGATGGGGCTCACTAAGATCACTGTCGAACTCTACGACGCCGCTCCCGACAGCAAGACGTTGGTTGACACCATCGACCACTTCCCCTTTATCATCTCAGGGCTTAAAACTCTGCTGGAGACTGGCGCTCCACTGGTGGATTGAGAACCCAGACCCTCTCCGATCCGAGCCGAAACCAATCCGTCGAACCACGAAAAGGTATTGCCCGATGCGTGACACCCTGTTGACCATCCACATCTTGGCCTCTGGTGTATGGATCGGCACCAACGTGATGGGGTTCGTGGTCAACCCGCGAATCAACCCTCGAGCATCGGCGATCGCTTCAGACCACTGGCACCGCACCGTGGTGGGGTTCAAGTACTACCTCTACATACCGGCATTCCTGACCATCCTTGTCACCGGGGTTCTGCTCATCACCGCGGTTGACGATTCGCCCTACGAGTTGTCCGACACGTTCGTATTAGTGGGGTTCCTCGCAGTCATCTTCGGATCGGTGCTGGGCACGATCTACTTTCCGCGCCAAGGAGGGAAGGCGGGAGCGGCCTACGATGCCGACGACATGGTGGCGGTGAAGTCGATCGAGCAGAAGATCGCGTTCTGGTCGCTCGTCGACATGGTCGTTATCGTGGTTGCCGTGGTGGCTATGGTCAGCACCTGGGGGGTCTGACCGCCGGCAGCTGAGCACGACGAAAGGAAGTCTCCATGTCAGCACCTGTTCATGTGTACAAGGCCTATATCGGCGCCGGTCTCGACGAGGTCTGGCGCGGCATCACCGATGGTGAGTTGACTTCTCAATACCGCGGACCCTGCCATCCCGATCTCGGTATGGCTGAGTTCGGCACCGGTGTGCGATCTGATTGGACGCCGGGTGCGTCGGTCGAGCACGTCACCCGTGACGGCGAGGTTGTCGCCGACGGCAAGGTGATCGCCATTGACGTTGGTGCCGAACCACGCGCCGGCGGCCAGGATGTGGATGCTCAAGAGGGTGTCACGCATCGGAGGGGCCTTTCGTGGATCGACGGATCAGCGCCGTGAGCGCCAGATCGTCATCGCAAGCGGCACAGTAGCAAACCACTTGAAGTTGGTTGTGAGGAGACAGACGCCGGGGGAGGGGGCGTCGGCTCGGGGTGGACCGAAGTGGAGAACCGGCTAAAAGCCGATGCTCTCGTCGATGAACTCGTTCGAGACGATGTCCTCGGCGGTGATCCCCTCGACGATCTCTATGTTGATCTCGGGGTTGGCGAACACCGGAATCATCTGTTCGACGAGCGTCTGGACGCGGTCCATGTCGAAGTTGCCAACCGTGTCGTCAGGACCGTTGCCGATCAGGCCGAGGTGGCCGAACAGGCTGGTGGCGTAATCGGCAAGACCGATGCTGTAAACCCAACCGTCGTCGTATATCGCGTTGACATCGATGATCACCTGATTGGTCTCAGCACCGTCATTCACGTAGTCGACAGCAGCCTGCTGGCTGATCGGGACGAGGAGTTCGAGGCACGCTCTGTCCTCTTCGATGCGTTCGGGCCGCACCCCGAGGTTCTGCGAGTACGTCTTGAAACCCATGTCGTGCAGGAGTTCGTACTGGACCTCCTTGCTGTACTCCGGCGTCTCGGACTCATAAATGTAGGGCTCGGCCGAGGCGTAACCCTGTTGACCGAAAGCACCGTCCTCAGCGACGAATCGGGTCACACCCCCGTCGTAGGAGCCATCGATCTGGCCTGCGTCGACAATCCCCGCGTCGATGAGCCAGTACAGGTAGTGCGCCCCGAAGAACGCCACGATGCTGGTGTCGTCACCGAGGTCCGCGACGCTCTCGACACCCGGGAATTGCTCGGGATTCCACATGATCATCTGCGGGTTCACCTCAAGCAGACTGACGAGCGAGACGATCGGCTGGTCCACCGAACTCCCCACGGAACCGTCGGTGCTGGAGTATCCGAAGAAGATGTCGGGATCTTGGTACATCTGCGATGAGACCTGCTGCCAACCGATCGCTGGGCCACCCTCGCGGATCTCGATGTCGATACCGGTGTCGACCTCGCCGCTGGCGACAAGCGTGCCTCTGACGGTGCCGTTGGAAGCCTCGTAATCCAGGCCGAGCAGTTCGTAGGTTGGGCCATGTTCGGCCTGTGCGTGCCAGTCGGTCTGGACGATGAGCGGGTCTGGACACACGCCGGCGAGCACGCCTTCCATGGAATCGTCCTCGCCCATATCGTCGCCGGTTTCGCCAGCATCGTCCTCGCCCATATCGTCGCCTGCATCGTCGCCAGTTTCACCAGCATCGTCAACAGGATCGTCAGCGGCGTCGTCGCCGGTTTCACCGGCATCGTCGCCGTCGTCGTCGCCGCAGGCGGCCGCGACAAGAAGCAGCGTTAACAGCACCGCCAAGAGTTTGAGTATTCCCCTGGAGCGGTACATTCGCTGACTTTGCAGTCTTGGGATAGAAGTTTGGCAGTAATTCCTATTTTTGATGAACATTGGTGATGTTCCTCCCACTCATTGGACCAAGCGGCCTCCATGTCCTAAGTTAATACATAGAATGCTGTGTGTACAATATCTAAACGAAACTAACAACTGCGACTGACCCGTACTAGCGCTGGATTGTCGCTGGAAAGGCGAGTTGACTATGGCCATCACTGGGCTGCACACCCTACTCTATTCCTCTGAGGTCGATGCCTTCCGCGCGGTGATGCGCGACGTGTTCGAGTTCCCGCACGTGGAGTTCGATAATGGCTTCATGCTCTTCGATTGTCCTCCGGCGACGATGGAGCCACACCCCGGTCCCCCCGACTTTGATGTCCACAAAGGTGATCGGATTACCCACGAGGTGGGGTTCGTGTGTGACGACATCGACGCGACGGTTGCGGATTTGAGGAAGAAGGGGATTGAATTCCGGGGCGAACCGAAAGACGAGGGTTGGGGCAAGGTGATTGTGATGGTGCTTCCGGGCGGGGTCGAAATGGTCGTGTACGAACCCAGCGATTAGCTGGACGTGTAAGGACATCGATGCGCGGCTAACCCGGAATATCAGCCGATTCGTGCCACTTGCCGGTAACCACCTTGGTGAGAAACCCGAACCCGGAGAACACAACATAGCCAAGAGCTCCAGCGAGGATGGTGGCGGCGTAGAGACGGGGGAGCGTCGTTGTCCGCGAAGCGTATTGGTCGATGAGGATGCCAATACCCTTGTCGCCCTTACGGAAGAAGAAGTCACCGACGATCGCACCGACCACTGAGAGTCCGGCCGAGATGCGAAACCCAGCAAATATGGCTGGTGAGGCGGCAGGGAGTTGTAGCTTCCACAGCCGTGTCAACCGCGACGTTTGGTGAAGCGTGAACAGGTCGTGGTGCCCCGATTCCACCGACTGGATCCCGAACAGCGTGTTGTTGATGATCGGGAAGATCGCGATGATGATGCACACGAGCACCCGAGCGTTGAAGTTGTAGTCGAACACGATACCGATGAGGGGTACCAGAGCGAGGATCGGGAAGCTCTGGAGCGCGACCGCGTACGGCCAGGCGGAGCGTTCGATCCATCGAGCCTGGCTCATCAGGATCGCAAGCGTCATCCCCAACACGATGGCGATGCCGAGTCCCCAGAGCGCGACCTGGGTTGTAAGCCACAAGGCGTTGAGCATTATGGAGAAGTTGGTCCAGTTGAGGAAGCCGTCCTGGATTACCTCGTGGAGCGGCGGCACAAGGAACCGCCGGTTCTCTGACATCCCGAAATAGCTCAGCCAGTACCAGGAACCGAGGGACGCCGCAAAGATGAGTGTCGGACCCGCCACATCGATCAGAGTGATCCGTCGTCGCCCGGCGGGGGTCGCGACGGAGGCCCCTTCTGTCACGTCACCGACCGTCTCCTCCATGGCGCTGTCGGGGACCGGGGTCTCGCTCACGTGTACGCTCCTCGGAGGGCCTTCGACACCTTGCTACTCAATTCGGCGAACTGAGGGTCGAAACGGAGGCTGGGCATCCGAGGAAAGCTGAAGGGAACGTCGAATTCGGCAACCAGCCGGCCGGGCCGGGCCGACATCACAAGCACCCGCGTCGACATGAACACCGCCTCAGGGATCGAGTGGGTGATGAACAGGCCGGCGAACCCTTCGTTCTTGAACAGCTCTTGGGTCTCTTCGTTCAGGCGCTCCCGGGTGATCTCGTCAACCGCGCCGAAGGGCTCGTCGAAGAGGAAGAGGGGTGGTCTGAGAGTCAGGGTCCGGGCCAGCGAAACGCGCATCTTCATACCGCCGGACAGCGATTTCGGGTAGTGCTTCTCGAAGCCGTTGAGCCCGACCAGATCGATGACGGCCGCTGCGAGCGCTTGTCGTTCGGCCTTCTTGTAACCGTGGAGTTCGGGTAGCAACTCGACGTTGCCCTGTACGGTCCGCCAGGGCATGAGGGTCGCGTCCTGGAACACATAGCCGATCCGTTCCTGGTCCACTTCGACCGATCCGCTGGAGGGGTCGAGTAGCCCGGAGGCAATTCTCAACAGTGTCGACTTACCGCAACCGGACGGGCCGACGATCGTGACGAACTCGCCCGGTTCGACGGAGAACGAGACGTTGTTCAGCGCCTCGGTGCCGTCGGGGAACACCATCGACACTCGGTCGAACTCCAGCGCTGATCCATCCATGTCGGCCAAAACCCTCTCGGACCGCACGCTCTCCATATACAGAAAGTTAACACAAAGCAAGTGGAGTGTACGAAGCCTAAATAAAGTTAGGAGTTGATGCACAATCACGTGTGGTGCGTCATTGAGCGGCGATGATTGCCACCTCCAAGAGCCATGCAGGTTGAGCTAGTTCCGGCACGGTCACGAGCGTGGAGGCGGCGCGGTTATCTCCGAGGGCAGTGTCGCGAGCGGCCATGACTGGACCCAGTTTTTCCCCGGCAACGACGTAGGTCGTCACCGAGACGATGTCATCGACGAACATTTTGGCGTCGGCCAAGATTGCGTGGAGATTGGCCCACACCACCGCGGCTTGTTCTTCGATGTCGTCGGGCACGCTTCCGTCGGCACGGACGGGAACTACGCCAGAGGTGTGGAGCAGTCTCGACGGGTGGTCACTCAAGACCGCGTGAACGTAGTTCGCGGCCGGTGGGGCGATCTCGGTGGGGGACACCGCGCGATTCATGTTGACACTCCTTCTGTGATCACCTTCGGTACCTGGTTCTTCGAAGATGGAGTCATTGGATCACACCGACGATCACATATGCCAATTTCTGTTCGATGAGACTTAAGTACCCGACTACACTGCGGTAAGTCATGCTCGCACCGACGCTCCTGGCCCAGTCATGAGGAACGACCTCGACGGCGGACCCGGCTCCAGCAGAGGCGCCGGCATCTGGTCGAGGGTGTACCTGCGGATCACCGTCGCCAACCTGACCATTGCGGCAGTCGTCGGATTCGGCGGACTCTCCCTGGTCGCCGCCCTGTCGACAATCGCGGAGGATCTCGGTCAAGTCGCCTTGTTGCCCTGGGTGTTCACTGGCTACTTCGCGACCTCAGCTATCGCAGTCGTGGTCGCCGGCCCCGTCATCGATGCCGTCGGGGTGCGTCGAACCTTCCGCTTCACTGGGATCTGGCTTCTCCTGTTCACAGCCGCGGCCGCGGCGGCACCGTCGATGCCGATGCTTGTTCTGGCGCGCACGCTCCAGGGGTTTGGCGAAGGACTCGCCTTCGCTGTCTCGACCGCGACAATCGGTCTGGCCTATCCCCACAAGCTTCGCCCCCGCGCCTTCGCAGCGCAGTCGGTGATGTTTGGGGCGATGGGCCTCGGAGGCCCGGCGTTGGCAGGCATCATGCTGGCCCTCGGTGGGTGGAGGATCGTCTTCGTTGTCCAACTGCCGCTGATAATGATCGCGCTGGCAACAGGTTGGGTGACATTGCCCACGACCCGTGACCGCCCGGCCCGGATCCAGACCGACTGGAGGGGAACCGGGCTGCTAGTCCTCCTTATCGTCTGCTCGTTGACGGCCGTATCTCAGGTCGGGGTGCGCTGGTGGGCTGTTGCTGCGGCGATGGCCGCGACCGCAGTGGTGGCGAGGATGTACTGGCGCCACAGTGGCCGTGTCGATGAACCGGTGCTGGCCCGCGAACACCTGACCCGGTTCCCGCTGATGTGGATACATGCAACTTCCGGCCTGGCGATCTTCATTGCGATCGCGTCAGATAATTTCCTGCCCCTCTACGTCCAAACCGCCCGTGGTCGATCGGTGGAGTTCGCGGCCTTTACGCTGGTGTTCTTGGCTGTGGGTTGGACCGCGGGATCGCTCGCCTACAGTCGACTGCTCAACGATTGGCGCGAATCCGAGGTGATTCGGCTCGGCTGTCGGCTCCTCTTCCCGTCCTTGGTCCTGGCCGGTACTACCGTCGCCCTCGTCAGTTGGCCCCTGCCGGTGTTGTTCGGGGCCCTGACGTTCATCGGTGTGTCCCTCGGTTTGGTGAGCACAGCAGGGCTCACGCTTCTCCAAGCCAATGGTGAACAAGCGGAGATGGGCCGTTTGTCTGCCGCCCATGAGTTCGTCCGACAACTCGGCATCATGTACGGCGTGGCCCTCGCGGGTGCCGTCGTTCTTCTGGTCGTCGACCTCCAGGTCGGCGACGTGGAGGCGGTGCGCGAGGTCATCGCCGGTCAAGATGTCGTTCTTGCCGCCAAGACCAACGACGCGATCCGCCACGGTGTCACGTGGGTCTACGCCGTAACCGGGACGATCGCGGTGGGATGCCTGCGGGTCGCAAGGTCCCTCGTCCGTCGGACCCGGCGGTCAACCGTCTGACTCGACACCACTTTTACGGTTGTCCGAAGGCCCTTACAACTGGGGTGGCGTCATCATGCAGATGAACGTAGCCGTCTTGTCCGTCGGGTTGGCGACCTCATGCAGCCGGCTGCTCTCGAAGTGGATCGCGTCGCCCTCTTGTAACACGAAGCACTCGTCATTGGTGAGGGTGATCTCAATGGCCCCTTCGAGTACGTAGTACCACTCCTCGCGGGCCCGCTCGAGACGGATCGCCGGCAACCGCTCACCGGGGGTCATCGTGCGGTGGAACGGCAGCATCTGCCAGTCCCGATAAGGCGTCAGCAACACGGCCTCGACGCCTGTGTCCATCCACGGGACCGCAATCCTCTCGTCGGCGCGCACGACGGGATTGCTGACATGGGTGCTCAAGAGTTGGAACAGCGGAAAGCGCAGAACCTCGGCGATACGTCCGAGAGACTTCAGCGAAGGTGACACATGGTCGTTCTCCACTTGTGACAAAAACCCGCTTGTCAACTCGGCCTCTTCGGCGAGTTCTCGCAGTGTCATGCCGAGTTCGTTGCGCCGTCGGCGCAGTGCGGCCCCTACGCTCATGCTTGAAGTCTCCCTTGTTGCTTGCTAGGTGTCAGCAGTATTCGCCCACTGTAATCCACCTGAGTATGGCGGTTGCGCACCCGGCGCGTCTCGTCGGTGTCATCGGCCGAAGTCGAAGGTCTTGACCTCCTGCATGGCTTCGCTCAGCACGGCGACGGAATGCTCGAAGAGTTGCTTGCCCCGCTCGGCGGTGGCACCGGTCGGGTCTCCGATATACCCGTCGGGGTTGAAGTCGTTGGACAGCCAACCGAATGAGACTGAGCCGCCGAACTTCACATGGGTATTCTCGTCGAGGGCCTCCGGCACCCGCCGTTCTGCCTTGTCGAGTTGGACCTGGTCTGGTCTGAGGTGCATGAAGACCGATGTTTCGTCGAGTCCGCCGTGAATGCCCATCCCCAGTTCGTTCTCGGTTGACGGTCCGCCGTAGGCGGGAGGGGGCGCGGGATGCATCAGAAACGTTTTCAAGCCGAACTCGAGGCGGAGCTCCCGTAGAGCTGTCTCAAGATGGCTGGTGTTGCCCCCGTGTCCGTTGAGCAGCACGAGCCGCTCGGCGTCCGTTGAGCTGATCGAGCGACCGATGTCTCGCAGCATCGCCAGCAGGGTGTCGGGGGAGAGGAAGAGCGTGCCCGCCGACCAGGCGTGCTCGTTCGATTTGGAGACCGAGATGGTGGGGAGCTGCCAGATGTCGAGTTCGTCGCCGCATTCGTCGACGATCGCGGTGGCGGTCTCGTGGGCGATTACATGGTCGACAGAGAGGGGAAGGTGGGGGCCGTGCTGTTCGACAGCGCCGACAGGCAGCAGGAGAATGGAGGAAGCCGAGACCTCATCGGCGACTTCCGGGCCGGTCAGATCTTCGTAGCGGCGGCTCACGATTCGGACGGTTGTGGGTTGACTTGGAAGAAGTTGAGTTGGTTTCCGTGGGGGTCGGCAATAAATACGCTTCGGTGACCCCATGGCATGTCAGCAGGCTCTTGAGGATCGGCTCCCGCGGCCACAAGTCGGGCGTACTCGGCGTCGGCGTCGGCGACCTCTATGGCGAGTTGTGTACCGGATTCGACCCAGTCCCCTTCGAAGAACTCGACGAGTGTTCCCTCCCAAGCGAACAGACATCCCCGCGCCGTGGGTCCGCCCCAAGATTCGGCTATGTCGAGCCCGAGGACATCGGAATAGAAGGCCACGCTGTCGTCGTAGCGGTCGGTCTGGAAAACGACCCGGAGTTGGCGCACTTCGTGACTATAGCACGGGCTAGCGATGTTTGCTAGTTGCAAACTTTGCTTGGTACAGTAGTTTATTCGGTTACGAGGAAGCATGACGAACTTGGACGCGAGAAACGAACAGGAGCCGTATGGCTGACGCAGATGTCATCGTCGTTGGCGCTGGCCACAATGGCCTGATTTGCGCGTGCTATCTGGCTCGAGCCGGGTTCGACACACTGTTGCTGGAGTCACGTCCAACAGTGGGCGGCTGCTCTTCCACCGTGTCAGACCTGGGTGCTCGGTTCAACATCTGTGGCTGTGAACACTCTGTGATCCGCTCGATGGACGTGATCGACGAGCTTGGCCTCGTCGCCCACGGCCTCCACTACCTCGAGGCCGAGGCAAATTCTGTCAACGTGTTCCACGACGACTCCGAGCCATGGGTCCACTTCCACGACCCCGATCAGACCATCGACGACCTCGCGGCAACTTACCCGACCCAGGTCGATGGCTATCGGCGCTACCTGGCTGACGCCATGCCCGTCGCTGAGTTGGCACTTGAGATCGCCCGGACCCGTCCGTCAGCTCGGGGGATCTCCGCCGTACTTGCCAAGCGGGGACGGGCCACGGCTCGGTTAATGAACTGGTCCAAACGCAGCGCCAATGACGTCATGGCCGACTACTTCGACGACTGGCGAGTGACGATGCCGTCGATCTCCCACGCACCGACCGCTTGGGGTCTCGGGCCCGACATGAAAGGCACCGGGCTCGCGGCTCTCAACTTCGCTTCCTACCACCTCATGCACCAAGGTCGGCCCCGCGGCGGCAGCGGGGCGCTCGGCAACGCGACTCGGGCTAGTTTTGAAGCCGCGGGTGGTCGTGTCCGCTGTGACAGTCGCGTTGACCAGCTGATTGTCCGCGGTGGCGGGATCAAGGGTGTGAGGCTCTCAGACGGGACGGAGCTCGTCTCCGATGTGGTTGTGACCTCTTGTGACCCGCACCGCGTGTTCGTGGACTGGATCGACGAGCCCCCTCCGGCTGCGCGCCGGACGGTGCAGCGCTGGCGAAACCGATTCATCGACGAAGGCTGCGCATCGAAGCTCGACGCGGTCCTGACCGGACTGCCACGGTTCAAGGGAGCGGATCGGTTGGAGGCTCGCCTCCCTGGGCTGGACATCTGTAACCCGGCCATGATCGTGTCTCTGCGGCCCGACGAGTTGGAGACTGCCAATCGTCTTCGCGAGGAGGGGTTGGCGTCTGATCGACCGACGATGGTGATGAACTATCCGTCCGTGCTCGACGCCGAGATGAGTCCGGGGGACGGCCGCCACGTCCTGAGCCTCGAGATATTTTTTACTCCCTACTCCGTACCCGGAGGCTGGTCCGACTCGAAGGAACCGGAGCGTTGGCTTGAGCTGTGGGCCGGGCTCATGGAACCAGGCGCGCTGGACCTGGTGGAGTCGTGGCGAGCGATGACGCCGGATCGGTACGAGGCCGAGTTCTCGTTGCATCGTGGCAAGACACCCTCCTACGACGGTTCGCCACTGGCGACTTTTCTGGGGAGACCGCGTGAGACGACCCGCTACCGTACGCCGATCCCCGGTCTGTATCTTTCGGGAGCTGCCACGTTCCCGGGATCGGGAATTGTGGGAGCCCCGGGACGCAATACCGCCGATGTTGTGGAGCGCGACCTGAAAGGTCCGGTCGGTCAGCGGATCAGTTCGATGAGGCGACGACAGTCGCAGCTACGCAACCGCTAGCGAAACGATCATTCTGCGATGAGCAAACCCGAAGGGATCCGAAACATATGACCCAGAGCGAGGTCTACGAGTCCCGCGTCGATGGCGGGCCGGCGCGAGTCGAGGCCGTGTCGGAAGCCGCGTACCACGACGCATGGGTTGAACACGCGCTTCCCCGGGAGCCTGATCTGCTTGCCATGGCCATCAGCGGTGGTTTGATCGCGGACCGGTTGGCCTGGGTGTTCGTCGCGGGTTATCAGGCCGCATGCCGACATGTGTTCCCCACAGCGACTCTGCGGTCATGGGTCTCCTACGCGGCGACCGAGGACCGTGAGAACGACCCGCCGCTGCCCGGCGTCCGTCTCAATGGGCTACCTTCGGCCGGAACGCTCTCGGGGAACAAAGCTTGGATTGCCGCGGCACGAAGCGTGGGCCAACTCGTGGTCAGGGTCGGAACCGGACCAGAGGCAACGTACTTTGTGATGGATCGTGATCGACTTGGCCTGACCATCGAACCGAAACCGCGAGACTTTCTGGCCAATCTGAGCCAGGGCCGGGCCAGCTTCGAGGAAACCCCGGTGACCAGTGCTGATGTTGTCGACGGGGACCGCATCGCGCTGCTCAAGTTTGTGGAGCCTCTGTACGTCTACGCGGCTTTTTGCGGATTTGTACTCGGGGGCACAACCGAGTCCGATCTCCTGTCCGCAGGCCATGCTTGCCGGCTCGGCGTCGAATCGGCCCTCGCCGCCATAGAGGCTGGCGAAGTAGACACGGTCAAGCAGGACAATGCCGATGCGCTAGCCCATGATCTGCTCGTTCGCCTCGATGGGAACCGGGCGGGGGCTGCGGGTGCCTGGGAGACTGATCAGAAGATCGTGGCGATGTACTCGAGCGACGTTGATCTCGACATCCCTCACTGAACTGCCGTCCCTCATTTTGATGGGAACCGGGCGGGGGCTGCGGGTGCCTGGGAGACTGATCAGAAGATCGTGGCGATGTACTCGAGCGACGTTGATCTCGACATCCCTCACTGAATTGCCGTCCCTCATTGAACTGGTTGGGTTACCGGTCGGTCAGCCGGGTCGAAGGATCTGAGTGCTCTGATCGGCCGAAGCCACGAGTTCACCGCGGTGGTAGACGCGTCGCGACATCGGTGCGTCGGCAATGGCCTCGCGGCGCGACGCGGCATCGATCACCAGCAGATCGGCGGGCGCGCCCACCGCGATGTCGATTCTCGGCAGGCCGATGCCCTCGCGAGCGTCGTTGCTGACCATCCGGTAGGCGTCATCGGGGAACTGATGGCCGGCCATCACCAACAGAGCGGCGGTTTCCAAGGGATCGCTTCGGCCGACCTGGTTGTAGATGTCCTGCACGTTGTCAGCGCCGGCCGCGACCGCCACCCCGGCGTCGCGTAGGGCGCGAAGCGCAGTCAGGCCGCGGGGGGTGCCCGATGGGTGATCGCGGCCTTGAAGATAAAGGTTGGTTTGGGGAAGCGGGAACACCGTGATCCCAGCTTCGGCGATCTCTTTAGCCACTTCAGCCTGGACCTCGGGGGTCTGCATCCCGAGGCTCACGCAATGGCTGGCCGCTACGCCGTGTTCGAAGCAGCGCTCGGTCACCTGGCGAGCGAGTTCGCAAACGTCGAGCGATGAGGGGTCGAGCGTTTCGTCGATGTGGAGATCGACCCCGACCCCGGCGTCGGTAGCCGCGTCCAGCGCGTTGCTGATGAAGCCGGCAGGGTCCGGATCGAAGTTGGGAGAGCCGCCGACGAGGTCGGCGCCCACCTCGATGGCGTCAGCCAGCGCAGCCCGGTTGGCGGCACCGTCTGCACCGGTGGTGGGGGTGAGGGTGAGCGCGACGAGTTGAATATCGACAAGTCCCGCGAAGTGAGTTCTGGCTTCCTGCATCGCCAGCACATTGCCGATTCCAAAGTCGCCGCCGACGTTCACGTGACTGCGTATCGCGGTGACGCCGTGGACCAGCAGCAACTCGATGGCCTGGATCGCTCTCGCGACCATGCCTTCGTGGGTGAACTTCCCGGCTTGAACTGCGGTGGTCCAGGCCTCGTAGCCACTGTCGAGATCGCCACGGGGGTTCGGGACCAACTCAGCGGTCAGTGCCTTGTCGAGATGGGCGTGAGGTTCAGCCAACGCAGGTAGCACCAGCCAACCCCTCAAGTCGTCGACAGCGGCGTCATCAGCTGGTGCCGACGAGTCACGCACCGCGTTGATCATGCCGTCGGTTATCTCGATATCGACCAGGTTGCCGTCTGCTAGTCGGCCGTTGCGTAGGAGTCGATCCATCCTCAAGAGAGCGTAACGACTGGACCGTTGCCATCGAGGTCGAAGGCCATGAAGAACTGCATGCTGACACGACCAGAATCTCCTGATGTCGCAGGCACCTCGTGATATTGCGTTGGATTGAACACATAGAGGTCTCCGGCCGCGGCTGAGTAGGACGCAAACTGAGCCCCTTCTACTACTCGCGGGTCCCAGCCCTTGGCTCCCTTGTTCTTGAACTCCGCATCGTCGCCGGGCTGCCATCTCTGTCGGTACACAACCAGTTCTCCTCCGGCATCAGGGGGTTGAAGCATCAGTACCGCGGAGAACTGCGCATCCAAGGAGGCCACGTTCCATCCGGGTGCATCCACCGCTGCGACATCGCGGTGAACCGAGGATCCTGCGCCGGTTCCGTGTATGCGGAGGCTTCCCTGTCCGTACTCTCGGCCGTCTGGGTTGGTCGCGGCAACGACGGGGCGGTTCAGGCATGACTCGAACATGAGACGGATCCTGTCGCGCACGTCGCCCCCATCAAGTTTGAGCACGGACGCGATGGCCGGCTCGAGTTCGGCGGCATTGGCGAAGTATGCATCTGGATCGTCCACGGAGTCCGGCAGGTATACGCCGAGCGTTGAAACGTATGCGTCGCCAGACTTGAAGGTATTCATCGGTGCTCGCTCCAGGGCTTCGACTACTGCGGAGCACTCCGATTCGTCGAGAAAGCCGGGGAAGAAAGCGTAGGGAACAGTTCCGGTCCATAGGTCCTTGAGGAGCGTCCCGCCCGAAGATCGGGATCCTGCCAGGTCGATAGGCAACCAATGTTCGTCCTGTGTAGGACCACCCCTTGCAGGTCCGTGTGGCATCTCAGTACGCTACTTGATAACAATCAAAGTTTTCAACCAACAAACTATCCCGCGGTCTGACGACCTTATCGTTGAGGGGAGTTGAGGGGATCACAACATGGTCGAGTACGCAATCAAGACTCCACCCCACCTCGCCACATGGCACGAATTTCTCGATGTTTGGCGAGTCACAGACGAGTGTGAGGCGTACGCCCAGGCCTGGAACTTCGATCACTTCTACTCGCTGGGTGGCGCCATGTACCCGGGTAGCGGTGACTCGTACGGTCCCTGCTTGGAGAGTTGGACGATGCTTGCCGCGCTTGCCCAGGCAACGACCCGTATCCGCATTGGGTGCATGGTGAACGCGATGCACTACCGGCACCCTGGCGTCACCGCCAAGATGGCCGCAACGCTCGACATCATCTCCGAGGGCCGTCTCGATCTCGGACTGGGTGCCGGTTGGCACGTCGAGGAATCCGCTGCCTATGGCATCGAACTCGGCACGGTGACTGAACGCCTCGATCGCTTCGAGGAAGGCGTCGAGGTGATCGTCCGGCTGCTGTCGCAGGAGGTCACCGATTTCGATGGGCAGTATTACAAAATCACTGCTGCCCGCTGCGAACCCAAGGGGATCCAGCGTCCTCATCCACCGGTGTTGATCGGAGGAGGAGGAAGAACCCGTACTCTCGCAGTCGTCGCCAAGTGGGCTCAGAAGTGGGACGGCGGGTTCCGGTCGGTAGCCGAGTGGCAGGATACCAACGAGGCTCTCGTCGGGCATTGTGAGGCGCTCGGACGCGACCCTTCAGATATCTTCCGCACTGTGCACGTCGGTTGGGAACCCGGGGCCGACCCTTCACGACTCGCCGACGAAGCTGCAGCGTTTGGCGAGGCAGGCGTCGATCAAGTTATCTTTAACATGCAAGGTCCAGCCTCAACGACAGAGGTCGAAAAGCTCGGAGTCGAACTCAGTGGACGGTGATCACAGCGATGTCGCGAGTGTTGCGTGACGGCCGTCTTGTAGACGGTCGGCGGGTCGATATCGAGATAACCGACGGGTTGATCAGCGGAGTGTACGACACGCGTACGGCACCAGGCGACGTGCCAGTCGACGACTTGGGCGGCTGGCTCGTGCTACCTGCGTTGGCCGAGCCTCACGCCCATCTCGACAATGCGTTGATCGCCGAGACGGTGCCGAACCTCCGGGGCGATCTGCAGGGGGCGTTCGAGGCGGGCGACGCGGCCGCAGCGGCCGGCAAGATCACCCACGAAGGGATTGTTGCGCGAGCTGTCCAAGCGATCGAGTTGCTGCTGGTCCACGGTGTCACGGCCGTCCGAAGTCACGTAGCCGTCGGCGGTAACTTCGGCGTTGACCGGGTGGTGGCACTGCAGGAAGCCAAGTCGCACTTTGAGGGGCTGATCGACATCCAACTCGTGGCGCTCACGATCTCGCCGATGACCGGGACCGAGGGTGCCAGTAATCGAGCCGCGTTGGAGGCGGCCGTTGAGGCCGGCGTGGACCTGATCGGGGGGTGCCCGCACCTCGATCCCGATGGGTCCGGCCTCATCGAGAATGCCATCGATGTGGCGACCGAGGCGGGCCTCGGGATCGACTTGCACGTCGACGAGACGCTCGACCCCGCAGTTCTCACGCTGCGTGACCTTGCCCGTCAAGTGCAGGACCGCGGATTCGAGCACCCGGTCGCGGCCAGCCACTGCGTGAGCCTCGGAATGCAGACCCCCGAGGTCCAGGCTGAGGTCGCCAAGGAGGTCGCCGAGGCCGGCGTGAGCGTCTTCTGCCTTCCCCAGACGAATCTGTTCCTCCAGGGCCGGGAACATTTGACTGCCACACCTCGGGGCCTCACCGCTGTGCACGCGCTCCAACAAGCGGGAGTACTCGTCGCCGCTGGTGCGGACAACGTGCAAGATCCGTTCAATCCCGTCGGCCGCAGCGATCCGCTTGAGACGGCAGCGCTGTTGGTGATGGCGGGTCATCAGACCCCCGACGACGCTTACCAGATGGTCAGCAACGCCGCGCGGGAAGGGATCGGCCTGCCTCGGCTGAACGTTGAGATCGGGTCTTTGGCCGACCTGCTGGTCATTGACAGCGAGTCGCCACGAGCGGCCATCGCCGACGAACCGATGTCTCGTCGCGTCTACCACCGCGGAGTGCTTGTGGCCTCGGCCGATCAGCGGACAGTCGTTCATTACACGCCCTGAAAGAACTCGGTAGGGGAGAGGTGTGGCGTCAAGTGTCTTGTATAGGTATAGTGAAAAGTGTAAGGTTTAAGTATGCGAACGGGTATCTTTCTTTTCGGGGGCGTCGAGATGGATGACGCCGGATCCGGCCCGCCGGCACCGACTGATCGTCGCTACGACAGCCAAAAGATCTGGGAGACCACAGAACGGGTCATCGACATGGGAGTCGTGTCCGAACAACTCGGCTTCGACTCCTACTGGCTTGCCGAGCATCACTTCCAGTACGAGGGATACGAGGTGATCCCCAACGGAATCCTGATCGGGGCGATCCTCGCCGAGAGAACCGAACGGATCAAGATCGGGATGGCGTTCAACGTCGTCCCACAGTGGCATCCACTGAGGCTGGCTGAGGACTTCGCCACTCTCCACAACATCTCGGGGGGCCGGGCGATCCTCGGAGTGGGACGGGGCACCGTTCCGCGTGAATCCGAACCGCTGGGCTCCAGGATCGGCAGCTTCGACAACCCTGACAAGGCCACGGCCGATCAGCTGAACCGCGAACAGTTCGAGGAGGCGATGCAGGTCATCAATATGGCGCTAGAGCAGGAGACCTTCTCGTTCCACGGCAAGCACTACGACTTCCCGCCGCCGGGGATCCCCGACCGGGGTGGTGAGGTCGAGGAACTCACGCTGGTGCCACGACCGCTGTATCCATACGAAACCTGGCAGGCGATCACTTCACCGCCGACACTCGAACTGGTTCCCAAGTGGGGTTGGGGTGGCGTCTGGTGGAACCTGAACCCCAGCTTCCTGAAGATGTTCTGGGAGCGCTATCAGGAGATCTACGAGGAGACCCACGGTCGCACCCTGGGGCGTGGCGAGAACCGCATGCTGGTTCTGTGCACCCGGGTTGAGGACACCCGGGAGAAGGCGATCGAGGCGATCCGCCCCGGCCACGACGAGTTCTGGAAGTTCCTCGGACCCTATGGATGGAGCAAGGGCTACATGGGTGTCGACGGCAAACCGGCGCCCATGGGGCTGGTGCCCACCCTTGAGGAGACGCTTGATCAGAAGATCTTCGCGGTCGGCACAGCCGAGGACGTGGCAGAACAGATCGCTTGGTACGACGAGCAGATCGGCCTTGAGAACCTGCTGCTGTTCCCGGGTATGCCTGGTGACAGCTACCAGGAGATCGAGGAGCAACTGGGCCGGCTCGCCAGTGATGTGCTGCCCGAAACATCACGACGGGCGGGAGTCCCCACATGTCGCTCGACGAGAGACTGCAACCTGTGATGAAGTTCGCGCCCGAGATAGCGTCGCTGAATATGGGATCGATGAACTTTGGGCTCTTTCCCATGCTGGACCGCTACCCCGAGTTCAAACACTCGTGGGAGCGCGAGCATCTTGGGAACAGTCGTGACCTCGTGTTCAAGAACACATTTGCCGACATCGAACGAATTCTCTCAACCTGCAGGGACATGGGGACGCGTTTCGAATTCGAATGCTATGACGTGTCACACCTCTACAATCTGGCCCACTTCCTGGAACGGGGTCTTGTTGAACCTCCGCTGTTCGTGCAGACCGTGATGGGGATCCTCGGAGGAATCGGACCCGATCCCGAAGACCTGATGCACATGCGGCGAACTGCTCAGCGCCTCTTCGGGTCCGACTGGGCGTGGTCGGTGCTCGGAGCGGGCGCTCATCAGATAAGACTCACGACCATGGGACTCACCCTTGGATCACACGTTCGGGTGGGTCTTGAGGACTCCCTCTGGGACGGACCCGGCACGCTCGCCAAGTCGAATGCTGATCAGGTACGACGCATCCGGGCTCTGGCTGAACTCCTGCATCACGAGATCGCCACGCCGGACGAGGCTCGCAGCTTGCTGGGCCTCAAGGGCCGCGCCTAGCGGAGTGCCGATGAGTCGTTTTCTGTGGATTCTGATCGCCGCGACGGCTTTGTTCGTCGGATGCGCCGCCGACGCCGTGGACGTGCCTCTTGGCCCCGACGGGAAGCCTGACCCTGAGCTCGTAGTTGGTCGCGATGTATGGTCGCAGAGCTGCTCCCGTTGCCATGGCAACGATGGTGGAGGCGGCAGCGGACCGAAGCTGAGCGACGGCAAGGCGACGGAAACGTTCTCGGATCCAGCCGATATGGGACAGCTGATCCTCGACGGCAAAGGTGCCATGCCGTCGTTCTCCGGGAAGCTCAGCGAAAGCGAGGTCGCAGCCGTCGTGCGGTACACGCTCGAGGTGCTCGGCTGAACGAGGTCCGGCGAGGCTGACGCAGGCGACGATGACCACAACTAGCAGACATAGCATCATGCCCAGCCTGAACGCTCCGGCGGCGAATGTGTCGAGGCCGGCTTCGTGCCCGTGGTTGTGGCGGTGCATGCGGTTACAACCAGCAGGATCGCGGCAACGAGCAAGTGGCGGGGCATGGGGTGGCTCCCTCCGGTACGGGGTTGGGGTGCTTGTTGCTGACAGACACCTTGTGACCGGGCCGGAGAGAGCCATGTCAAGCCCCCTTTTTTCCGTGGTTTCCCGATCACAGGGTGGGTCTGTCAGCACCGCTGACTGTTGCCGACCCGCTCGCGCTATCTCCAGTTTTTCCGCGTGGTTGTCGAAATAGATTGACATACACCCACAGAAACGGTGTTATGATTTCCAATAGATTCCAATAGATTCCAATAGATTTCAAGGAAGGTACAGTGGAGCTATGGAAGAGCACACCATCAACGAGGTCTACGATCTGCTGTCCGTTGTGGCCAGCGCTATCAAGGCACAGAGCGACTCGCTCAAGACATTGGTCACCGATGTTGAGTCGCGAGTACTGCGTGCCGAGCACGAGGCTTTGATGATCCGGGTGTCTCGACTAGAAGCCGCCATCGCTTAATCACCGTGACCAACATCCTGCTCGGCTGGACCATCCTCGGATGGGTCGTCGCGTTGATCTGGGCCTTAACACGAGTCGACCACAACACCAACAGCAAAGGATAAGAGGGATTCCCATGGCAGCTGAGCCAGACCCCCCAAGACCCCTAATCCACGTCGAGGGCGACCCGCAAATGCGAGGAGGCGTTTGGGCAAACTTCGCGACAGTTGCGCACTCGCCCTACGAATTCACTCTTGACTTTGTCAGACTGGACTACGCCACGCGGGACCCTGTACAGGGCGTTGTGGTGCAGCGGGTGAACATGTCAACGTTGTTCGTCAAGGAGCTCATTGATGCGCTCACAGCGAATTTGGAGGACTATGGTAGGACTATGCCTGATGGTGTAGATACAGAGGAGGACAAGTGAACAGTCCAAACAACCCGACGGAGTATCGAGAAACAAAGATTGTTCTTGAACCAGGCTCGGACCCCGTGGATGCTCTTGTACGCATAGAGTGGACGCCCCCGGATCCCACTTGGGCCTGATCTCGTCTCAGTCGGGTGACCGGTCCAGAATCCCCGCTTGAGGATGAGGAGCTAGTGGTGCGTGGGATGAGTTCGAGCAAGCCACCGATCTGATCGTCGCGGACCGCAAGAAGGGTCAGCCGCGGGATCCGGTCAGCTCCCGGTAGGTCAACCGACGCCCGTCCATCGACTCGGCTGCTTCGCCCATCCGGTCCAACACATGCAATAACCCCTACTACCGCTGGACATCGCGAGAAATGCGAGTTGATTATGGCCATTACCGGAGCCCACACCCTGTTCTACACGACCGAGATCGACGCCTTCCGTGCGGTGATGCGCGACGCGTTGAAACTCCCGGTCGTGGCCGAAGATGGTGGCTTCATGATCTTCGGTCTTCCTGAAACGACGATGGAGCCTCACGCAGGTCCACCGGAGTTGGACATCCACCCCGGCGATCGCGCCACGCACGAGGTGTCGTTCATGTGTGACGACCTCGAAGCGACGATCGAGGAATTGCGGGCCAAGGGAGTCGAATTCCGGGGCGAACCGCGTGATATGGGTTGGGGTGTCGTGATCATCATGGTTCTACCGGGCGGGGTCGAGACGGTCCTCTACGAACCGGCTGACTACTAGCCCAATAGCGGACATCTCCTGGTAATCCTTTCTGGCGGCGATCCGGTTAGGCTGATGCCATGGTTTGGATCGTTGCTCCCCTCTGGCTCGTCTCGGCGTCTACGTTGATCCTGTTGGTGCTGTTGCACAGCGGCAAGGGTGGGGGACTGTCGGACATGTTTGGCGGCGGCGCCGGCGCCGCGGCTGCGGGTTCGACGGTGGTTGAGCGCAACCTTGACCGGATTACAGTGGTCGCCGCGGTGGTCTTCGGGTTCTCCGCAGTCGCCTACGCGCTGATCTTCTGAGCGCCTGGATCGGCCTGTATTCGAGTGTGGTCGCTCGGGCGCGGCGCTAGGCTCGTTCTTCGCATCCATCTCGTTGGATGGCCACGTCGGAGTGGCGGAATTGGCAGACGCGCTAGCTTGAGGGGCTAGTGCCCGTTATGGGCGTGGGGGTTCAAGTCCCCCCTCCGACACCCAGGGGGGTTAGCCATCATTGGTTGTTTGGGGTTAGCCACTTAGCCTGGATTGGGGTGGCCCATGAGGTTTGTTAGGTTTCACGCCGGGTTTGGCGGGTTTCACGGCTGGGTTCACGCCTTCGCTGAGCGGTGCCCGAATCGGGCGTCACGATCATAGTTGCTGCGGATCACCCTCCCGTCGGACCCTATGTCGCCGACCCCGCCAGAAACCACCGGTAGCGACCCGGCCGCTCGTGCGTCACGCAACTTTTTTTCTGGTTCGTACAGGCGACTGGTGGCCCACGCTTCCACAAACGTCGAGTCCAGTGCCAAGGCGCCTGTTGTTGCGGCTGCAGCAACAGCTCCGGTGGCCGCTGTCAGCGGGCTGCTCTGCCTTTGTTGCTGCAACCGCTTCCTTCAAGCTGTCGGTCCAGCATGCACGGACCGGCACGATCCGGCTGTTGCGGCCCCGAACCCGTACCGCCAGCCTGTCGTCCTGCTCGACCACGTCGTCGACTTGGGCAGATCCGAGTTCGGGACCGGCCAAGCCTGCCCCTAGACTCCCCGCAGCGATCCACATCCGGGCCGGGCGGTGTTTGTATCCGGTCAACCCGGCAACCAGCTTGAACGTCTGTTCTTCAGAGGTGCCGTACGGGATTTGAGTGACTGGCCGGTTGAGAGACTGCGGTACAGCAGGCCACCCGTCGGGGTTGACGGCCCGACCGACACGACGTAAACCAGCACGAGTGTCTCTGCGCCACGCACCGCTGCGGTGCTCGTTTACTTTGACCGCCCACAGTTCCGTGTTGGTCGGACACAGAACCGTTTCGGCATCTAGACCACCGATGCTCGAATGCACCCAAACTGTCAACCCGACTTCAACCCGTCGACTTTGTTGACCCGGGCCCAGGTAGCGGGACTGCTGTATCAACTGTTCAGCGACGGTGCCCAGCCGGAAACAGCCTCGCCGTTCGACGACATCACAGAACCATGGCAGACCGCACCGGTGCAGCCGCACCCCCGCGGCCTGGTTCGACGCATACATCGAAATATGTTGACATCTTCGTGAGAAAACGGTGATACGGTTTCTGATAGATTTCAACATATTTCAGGAAGGTGCAGTGGAGATATGGAAGACCACACGATAGCCAGCATCTACGAGCTGCTCGACTCTCTCGCGGCTGGTCAGCGCCAGATCATGGAAGAACAGCGCCGGATACACAACCGGCTGGATGCTCTCGTGACGAGCGTGAACGACACGAACCTGAGACTCGGTGGTGTTGAGACGAGTTTGAAGCGCATCGAGTTGCGCTTGGAGATCATTGAGGCAACACAGTCGGACCACGAGAACCGGATCAACGCAATCGAAGACCGGTTGCCTGCATAACCGGGCAGCGTCCTCGCGATGTTGAGCCTGTGGTGGACTGGGACGAGTTCGAGCAGACACGAACCTCAACGACAAGGTCGTAACTGAGGTTGCCGCCGTCTTGGCCGCATGCTTCGACGTAAGTGAACACTGTTGTTGTCGTGGCAACGTCGGGCGGCTCCGGTGTGCTGTTGGACGCTCTAGTATCCGCGGCGGTACATGCAGCAACCCAGCTAGTTGCTGCGCCGAGCAGTGTCTCACAGACCTCCGAGTCTCTAGAGGTTATGTGGCTCTTCGGATTTAAGGGGGGAGTGGGTCCGCGGTGGTGGGGCTTCGAGAATCGGGGTTGAACGAACACCGGATCACAAGGTGGCTCCTGGTGGAACCTTGAGGAGTCCAGAGCTGCGGCGATGTTGACCTCGAGTCTTGGCTCCCAGTCTTTGGTCAGGCGGCGCGTTTGCGGGCTTTGAGCTTCCCTATGGTCAGGGGTCGTTTGGTGGGTTGTTGACCGAACTACTCGGGGTCATCGGACCGTTGTCGGCACCGCGGTAGGTGGTTAGGGACCGTTGGGCGGGTTGTTGACCGAACAACCCGGGGGCATCGCACCGTTGTCGGCACCTAGCGGTGGTTAGGGGCCGTTTGGTGGGTTGTTGGGGTTGATGATTTTGTAGCCGGTGTTGGTCTTGACCACGATGTAACCGCGGTCGTGGATGTTGTGATGACAGTGGGGGCAGGCGAGACACATGGAGTCGATATCGGTTAGTCCGCCGTCTTCCCACGGGACGATGTGATGGATTTCGCATCGTTCAGGACCAGCAGCACAGCCTGTGCCTCTGCAGTGCCGGTCACGGGCGATGATGGCCTTGATTTGGGCTTCGGTTGCGTGTCGATGGGTGCGTCCCACCCAGATCGGCTGTCCTTCACCGTCGAAGACGACCCCGGTGACAGCAGCGGTACACATCAACCGTTCCAGCACGGTCTGCGGTAGGGCTTCACCACCGACGATCTCGGCGACACCGGTCGGGTTGTCGGCACGTAGCCGTTCAATGTCGGCTATGGCGATGAGTTGTGTGCGTGTACTGCCGGGACCGCGACGGGCCGGGTTGGTCAACAACGCGATCAACGCGTCCGCTGAGCGTTGCTGTGGAGTACGCACATCATCAGGAGAACCGTCGCGTCCGCCGTCGTCGCGCCACAACCGGTCGTACTCGACGTTGATTGCTTTGGCCACTTGTTGATAGCTGGTGGGGTCCAACTCAGCCAACAGCACACCCATACCTTCTTCGTTGATCCAGTGTTTCAACAACCGGTTGCGGCGCTGCTGCTCGTATCGTTTTGCGCCGTCGTCGGGTTGGTTGCGGTTGACCCAGCGCCGTGACTGTTCGGTAAACACATCAACAGACGATGTCTCAGCAAGCTTCGACAATTCATCGTCGACTTGGTCTGTAGAAGTCTTGGCGGCCGCAGCGACCGCTACAGCCGCGTGCTCTGCGGTGATCTTGCCGCCAGCCAACGACTCAGCCAGTTTCGGCATCTCAGCGAGCCCAGCAGCAGTCTTGGCGACCGAGTTCGCGTTACGGGTCGACATACGCCCCTGCTCACGCAAAACGGTTTTGGAGTTCACCCCGCCGTCATCGAGCGCTTCGATCTCGGTTGCGCACCGTGTCTGCAACGCACTCATCGCCGCGATCACCCGCCCAGCACCCGCCACCAGACCTTCCAACTCGCCGCGGCAGAGACCGGATGTCGTCACCTGCCGGGCCTGTTGAATCACCGAATCGAACATGAACACAACCTACCCAAAGGGTGTGACACTGCATGACATAGACACCTGTTCAGCACTACACAGACCCACACCTCTTTCAACTTCAACCCTACGAACCCCCACAGACCGAGGCGATCCCAGCCGGGCCGCCTATAGCGGTGTGGTATCGCCGCGGCGTTGGCATCACCAGATCACCAACTGGCATCAAGCTCGGGTCAGCAACGACCCCGCCGAAACGGTCAACGATCTCAGCAAACGTGTCAAACGCACCGCCCTCGGTTTCCGACGCTTCTTCGGTCGCCGCGACCGCGGCTGCAACGCAGCCTCACCCTCAAGGCGATAACGGGCAACCAACTTCGAAACCCGACCCCTAGACACGCCATAGAGCCGAGCAGTCTCAGCCTGGCTGAGCCCCTCCACCACAACACACAAAATGATCCCACGACGCTTCGACATCAACCATGATCCACCACCTCATCTGTTTCCTATGTCCTGACACATCTGTTTCCTATGTCCTGACGCATCACACCCCCTCCGACACGTAGCAATGACTATATAAGTGCAGGTCAAAGCACTTTTATAGATTGACACTCTGAGGCTTATCCCCGGTTATGTCCCACGCTCGGCGAGATCATTCGGGGTATTCAAGGTGGTGGTGAATATCCGGTGGCTTGCGCAGCCAGTCTGCAATTGACGAGAAGAGACTATGCGCTGAACTACATATGTGCTGGAGTGCATTCTTGATGGATCTACAGTACCATCCATTATTCGAACGCTGGCTTGAGGAGTTGGCGGAAAATCGAGGTAATCGATGAAGACACGCTCCGTACCCGAGGACACAGCGCTCGTCTCTGAATCGGATGTCTCCGACGATGAGTGGAAGCGAGCAGCGACCGCTCATGAGCGTTTCAAGCGCCTCCTTGAAACAAAGCCGCTAGCGAAAGCTCGCTTCGACGTTGTACTTGCTGAGATCGACAGCCGCCAAGCCACATTGCGAAGACTCCGTGAAGCGCGATCGCTGACGCAGTCGACCGTTGCCGAACTGCTAGAGATGGACCAGTCTGAGATCTCCCGATTGGAACGCCGTAGCGACATGCTTCTCTCCACACTCAAACGCTTCGTCACGGCGACCGGTGGTGAGATGCATGTCGTTGTTACGTATCCCGACGGAGGACCCGTCGAATTGCTTGTAGGCGAGGACTGAACCGGCTACGGCACCCGCTGAGTGCGCTGCGTTGACCAGTGTCCCGTGTCACGGTACCATGACAACTATGAGTTTGATCGCTACTGACTCGCTGCCGGTTGAGCCGCTTGACGTGTTGCGTGAGGTGGCTCGTTCAGAGGCGCAACTCGATGAGCTTCGGTGGAAGCAGATTGCAGCGGCTCGAGACGCGGGGGCGTCGTGGGCGGCGATCGGCGAGGCGCTCGGAGTCAGCCGTCAATCGGCTTGGGAGTACTTCACGCGACGCGTGAGTACGGAGCTTGCCGCGAACGTGGAGAACTCGGATCTTTCCGAAGACGAGGCGATGGACATCGCGGTCGAAGAGGTTCGCACCGTGCGCCGTAGCCGCCGTGGTTGACAACCGGCCGCATTCGGTTGGTTGCACTGATGGTTATCCGTACGTATTATGCGTACGTGCTCAATAAGACGATCAGTGTCCCTGATGACGTTGTGCCGATCATCGATGACTTGGATGTCCCGTTCTCGAGGTGGGTGACCGAGCAACTTCGCCTCCACGCGGCGCAATCGACCATGTCCTTCGCTCAACAGATCGTGGCAGACGCGGCGTTGGTCACGACCGAGCGGAAGCTCACCACCGCAGACGCGCTCGCCGTAGGTCAGCGGATGGAGCGATCTGCGCCGTGGTAACGCGAGGTGCGGTGTACTGTGCCGGTGAATCGCCGGTCCGTGGAGGACTGGGGTAAGCCCAAGTACGGGCGACTGTCACACTGAAGCGTAAAAGCGTTATCGGCAGGCTTGTGCTGTTGCGGCGCGGTACCGTGCATCTCTATTACGACCCCGGCAGTATCCCGCCGGACACGCCGCTGTCTTTGTCTTTGCCTGGGGCACAGCCCAAGATGGCTTTGAGGCTCACCGACGACGGATGGCATCTGCCCACCGGCTCGCTTGCTACTACCCACATCCTCAAACCGTGCAGATCGGTACTGTGACCGTGGGCCACAAAGTTGAAACGGCCGTCGACATCGGAACATTGATACGCCAGACACGCCAAGCCGCGGGGCTGACTCAGCAGCAGCTCGCTGACCAGGTCGGCACCACCAGACAGTGCGTCATCCGGTTGGAGCGGGGACATCACGGCACAGCACTCAACACAGCGCTGATCGCGTTGGAGGAACTGGGATTAGAGATGGTCGCGGTGCCACTCGCCGCTAAACCGGCTCTTCGGATTTAGCCGGGGAGTGGGTCCACGACCTGATCAAACCATCGCTAGGGAGTATCCCATTCCGGGCGGGGCGACCGCCCCACCCAGACACCCCCTGTATCGGGACTTCTCCGATTGCTGGCAGGGGCCTGCGATGACGCATGATCGGGCTATCCGTCCGGTCCGACGACGGTAAACTCCAACCCGTTGGAGAGCTTCCTGCCGTCACCGGTGCAGATGGCCCCCTGGTCGTCGCAGTCATTGGTGACGGGAAGGACGATGGTCACGTTCCCGTTGGCGTGCGGTTGCACAGTGATTCGCCAGAGGATGTTGCTGGGCTTTTCCACCCGCTGCGCTTTCTTCACCGTTCCCCCAGTCACCGTGAACGCATCAAACTTCAGGTTCCTGAAGCTCTGAACGAACTCCTCGCTGAAGCGGATTTCGAAGGTGAAGGCGTCCGTGCCGTTGTGGGTTGCGGGATTGTTCTCCAAGCTGACGGTCAGCGGGATGAGAGCCGCCGTCACCGCGTCCGTTGCCGCGCTGGCCAAAGACTCCGCGTTGCTCCGGTCGTCGATGAAGTTCACCCGTACCTGAATGGTCTGTCCCTGCTCGCTGGACGTGAGGGTGTAGGTGGAGCCCGTGGCTCCGGCGATGTCCGACCCACCGGTAACCCACTGGTAGGTGAAGGTGGCGCCAACGAGCCCGTCAGCGTCGGCGATGCCGGAGGTGTCCGCCGTAAGCGTCTGGCCGACCTGGGCCGTGCCGCTGATGGCGAGAGCTCCGGTGGCCGGGCTGTTGGCTACCTGTTGCTGGACAGCAAAGCTGACCGAATCGGTTGCCGCGCTGGTCAGGGATTCTGCGTACCCGCCCCTGTCGGTGAAGGACACCCGGACCTTGACGGTCTTGCCCTCGTCGGCGGCGACCAGGGTGTAGCTGGAGTCGGTTGCGCCCGTGATGTCAGCGTCTGCGCTCCCATCGTTGGTTACCCATTGGAACCGGAACTGCACCCGGTCCAGACCGTTTCCGTCCTCTATTCCCGTCGTATCGGCGGTGAGGCTCTCTCCGACCTGCGCCGTGCCGTTGATGACAGGCGCTTCACTGGCCGTAACGTTGTCCGGCCTGGCCTGTTTGCCCAACGAAGATTGGTTCGTGGAGCCCACCTGCCTGTAATCGGACCAATCCGAGGAGCTGTGAGCGTTTCTGGCACGTACCTGGAACCAGTGCGTGGAGCCGGGGTCCAGTTCGCTGATGATGGCCCCCGCCCCGTAGAACGCGATCTCAACGCCGTCTCCCGGCAGGTCCATCCACTGGCCGTTCCGGAACAGCTGCACGTCGTAGGAATCGGCCCCGGGCACATCGTTCCACTCCAGGTCTACGCCCCCGACGAAGACCGCAGTCCCGACCGGCCGATCCGGAGTGTCCGGAGCGCTGCCCTGCGGCGGCGGCGGTCCGGCTATCTGCAGGGCGGGAGCAACCGTCAGAGTCCCTCCGTCCGCGGTGCAGAGCGCCCCCACCTCGGTGCACGCCCGGTTCAGCGGCGTGAGTATCGACACCGGCCCGTTCCCCGAGGGCTGAAGCGTCAGATCCCAGAGGGTCTTGAGTCCTTCCACCTGCTCTGCGCCGGTCACCGTCGCGCCGAACACCGTCAACGCGTGGTCGCGCATGTCCTCGGGCGTTATCTCCACGTCCTCGCTGAAGGCCATCCGCAGTGTGAACGCGCTCGACCCGTCATGGGACAACGGCGGGTTCTCGAAGGCTGCCATCAGCGGCTCGGCCGCGGTCGCCATGGACGCGGCGGCTTTGGTAATCCAGAGCTGGTACACCCTCCGATCGAAGGCGGTATGCCCTTCGACTCTGGCGTTCGGGCCAATGACCCAGATCGACTTGTAGCGATTCTGCCTGCCGAACTTGAGGTCGAACCTGTCCATCTCGAGGTCGAACTGAACGCCGGCCAGGTCCGGGTCCTCGTCGATAGAATCCAGCGGGTCCGTCTCGGTGCGCATCAGGCGCACGTCCGGGTCGGATGCGTTCTTCTCCACAGACACCGTTACCGCGGTCGTGCCGGAGGACACCCTGATCCTGAAGGTCGTTGCCTCCGTGCCCAGGTGAAAACCCGGTGTGAACGAGAGCAGCGTCCCGTCGACCGGCGTCACCGTGAGCGTCTTGAGTCTCACATCCGCCGCCGGGCCGCCGCCGCCGCCACCGGCTCCCCGACGGACCGTCACTCTGTAGGTCTTGGTCTCGTTGCCGTCCGCCGAGGTGACGGTCACCCTCCAGGTGGTGGCGCCTTGCGGCACGTCGAGCTTCGCCGTTGCGCCGCCGTCCCAGCGGTTGCCGGCGGTGAAGGTGCCGGCGGGACCGGTGACGACGACCGTGGCGCCCTTGGCGTAGGGCGCTGCCTGCATGGTCAACTCACTGAAGGAGAAGTGCCCGTCGTAGCTGTAGGTGTCTGACCGTATCCCGCCGATCCAGATTCCGTCCTTCGTCGTGAGCCACAGCGCCGACAGCCGCGCATCGTCCTCCTTGCCCACCCAGCGCTTGATGTCCTGCCCCAACGCATCGCCGACAGCGGTGCAGATGGGGTGGCCGGAGGAACTGCAGACTAGGGTTTGCCGCACGAGGATGCGGACCGGATCCCCCGAACTGGGCGTGATGGTCATCGTGAAGTTCCGCTTGCTGCTGCCCACCGCGGCGAGGTCGCTCTTGGTCCCGTTCGTGATCTCGACTGCCCGGTCGAGGTTGTCGATCGAGTCCTCGGAGATGTCCGTGTTGAACTTGAGCGTCACCGAGAACGCCGTGCTCCCGTCGTGGGACGACGGCAGGTTCTCGATCCGCCCACTGAGTCCCCCGCCGCGGTCCACGATCACCGTGTAGACCTTCTCGGTGATGCCGTCCGGCGCCGTGACCGTCACGGTGAAGGTGTTGAGGCCGGGCGAGACATCCCCAAAAACCTCGTCTGCGTCGTTGGTGTCCTCGTACGTGCTCCCGTCGGGACGGGTTACCAACAACTCGGCACCGTCTTTGGTCGCCGTCGCACTCAAGATAGCTTGCGTGACTCCGCTGGGGACTCCGGCTGTGTACGAGGTCGTGTCCGGGGAGAATGCAGGGGTGATGGGCGCGTTGTTCGCCTGTACCACACCAATTAAGTAGCTGACAGTGAGAGATTCCAGCGTCGCATCGTCGGAGGCCATCACGATCGCCTCCGACAGCTTGACCTCCACGGTATCCCCGACGCTCCAGCCCCTGCCGGTTTGAACGTCGAGAAATCCATCGCCGTCCGGATCGAGAAGATCGAAACTTCTGCTGCCCAGCTCAAGGGTGTAGCCCGAGCCTGAGAGATCGCCGGTGTAGTACAACTCCAGATAAGTGCCATCGTGGGTGAGCGAGTCCACGGTGATGGGCGAGCCGTTGCGGGTGAATTGCGTGGGCGTTAGCGCGCCATATGAAGTGGAGAACCCGGTAAAAAAGGTTGAGGTTGGGTGCTGCCCGACCGTGAGCGTGGCGCACCAGAGGACGTCGCACACCACCGGCATCACCGGCGTCTCCAACACCTCCGCCGAGTACGCGCCGCTGTTGGCGCCCGTCCGCGTCGCCCGCACCCGCACCGTGTACTCCGTGCCGTTGGTCAGGCTGCTGATCGTGTGGCTCCTGGTCAAACCCGAAGTGATCGTGGCCTGCCGGTCACTGGTGTTGTAGATCTGGCCGCCCGACTTCCACTGCACCTCGTAGCCCGCGGCGTTGGCCACCGCCGTCCATTCCACCACCAGTTGCGCGTTGCCCGGGGTGATCATCAGCCCCGTCACCTGCGCGGTGTCGTTGTCTGCCACCGTCACCGCCAGGCCGGCGATCGTGATGCCGTGGTAGGCGCTGTCAGTGCTCGTCGCGCTGTGGGTCAGCGAGACCGTGTCGTTGGTCGTGTCCGCATCGTTGCCGGCTGTCACCGTCACCGTCTGGGCCGTAGCCCAGTTCCCGGTCGTAAACGTCAGGCTGGACGGGTTGGCGGTCAGATCCGAGCTGCCCAGGCCGCCCACCGTCACCGTCACACTCGCCGTCGGCTGGCGGTCGAGGACCACGGTGTAGCTGTCCCCGGTCGTGTCCTGCTCCGTCAGCGTCAGCGCCGACTCCGAGATTGTGACGCCCGCCGCCGTCGGCATCACCGGCGTCTCCAACACCTCCGCCGAGTACGCGCCGTTGTTGGCGCCCGTCCGCGTCGCTCGCACCCGCACCGTGTACTCGGTGCCGTTGCTGAGGCTGCTGATCGTATGGCTCGTGGTCGAACCCGAACTAATGACGGCGCGCCGGCCACTGGTGTTGTAGCTCTGGCCGCCCGACTTCCACTGCACGTGGTAGCCCGACGCGTTGGCCACCTCCGACCAGCCCACCACCAGCTGCGCGTTGCCCGGTTCGACCATCACCCCCGTCACCCGGGCGGTGTCGTTGTCTGCCACCGTCACCGTCAGGCCGGTGATCGTGATGCCATCGTAGTCGCCGTCGCTGCTCGCCGCGTTGTGGGTCAGCGAGACCATGTCGTTGGTCAGGTCCGCATCGTCGTCGCCCGTGACCGTCACCGTCTGGGCCGTAGCCCAGTTCCCGGTCGTGAAGGTCATCGGGGTTGGAGCCGCGGTGACGTCCGTGCCAGACTGCCCGCCGATCGAGATCGTCACATTCGCCGTCGGCTGGCTGTCGAGGACCACCGTGTAGGTGTCGCCGCTCGTGTTCTGCTCGGTCACCGTCAGCGACGACTTCGAGACCGTGACGCCTGCGGTGTCGTCGTCGGTGATCGTCACCGTCACCTTGCAGTTGGATCCGCAGGAGTCGCCGGACGCATCCACCAGCGAGTACGCCAGGTCACTGTCGTTACGTCTAATCTTCAGTTCGAACGTTTCGTCGTCCTCGTCGAGCCCGTCATCCGTGATCTGGACCGTCATCGTATAATTCGACTTCCATTGCCCGCCGTCCGCTGAGAACCCGCCGTGAAGCAAGTTCAACGTGTCATTCTGAAACATAAAGTCGGTGTTGTTGGCGGTGCCGGTGTTAGATGACAGATAGATAAGGCCGGTCTCGGAGGTCGGCCGGGGCGCGCCCGCGCCGGTGCGCGCGATCAGCTTGACCGAGAGCGGCCCGCCCGCCTCGCCGACGCTGTAGGACGCCATCTCGAAGCGGATCATCACGCCGATGACGATGTCCACACCCACCGAGAACTGAGTCCCCAGGTCGTAATCGGCGCCGTCCTGCACCGTCGCGGTCAGGGTTCCGCCCCCGACCGTGGCTCCCGCCGCAAAATGCTGGAAGCTCGTGGCCTCCACCGTGAAGGTCTCCGTCGTCTGCCCCGCGGAGATCGTCACCGTCTTGCTGAGCTCCGTTGCTGCCAGGAAGTCCTTCGTCTGCGTCAGCGTGACCGTGACGTCCATGGCGGCGGTCGTCGAGCCGCTGCGCGTCAGCGTGTAGGTGATGCCGTCTTCCTTGAAGACCGCGCTGGTCTTGTCCGCCGAGATGCTCACCGTCGGCGTCGCCTCCGCAGTGGTTGAGCCGCTGCCCGAGGGCGACCAGTTGCTGTTGCCCTCGTCGTTGGTGGCGCGTACCTGCACCTGGTACGAGGTTCCGGCGTCGAGGCTGCCGATGCTGGCAAGCGTGGCGGTCACGTTCTGCGGGCCGTTGCTCCAGCTCCCGCTCGTGCCCTCGCGGTAGCGCAGGTCGTAGTCGTCGATGTCGGGACCGGTGGTCGCCGGCGCGGTCCAGCTCACGGACAGGCTGGTGGTCGATCCCGCGGTCGCCATCACCGTCGGCGCCGCCGGCCGCTCCGGGGCCTCGCTCACGTCCGTGATCGTGATCGTCACCGTGACGCTGGCGGCGGTGCCGCCGCCACCGTCGTCGGCCTTGACGACGACGGCGTAGCTGGACTTGACCTCGTGGTCGTAGGTCACGCCCGACTTGGTCTGGATCTGGGCCGAGCCGGCGGTCGTGGTCGTGTCGAGCTCGAAGGAGGCCGCGTCGGTCCCTTCGAGCGTGTAGGTCAGCGTGTCGCCGTCGCTGTCGCTGGCGGTCAGCACGGCGCCGACGTTCTGGCCCGCGGCCGTGTTCTCGACCACGCTGCGGGCCGCCGTCGACATCGGGAACGTCGGGTCGCTGTTGGCGGCGGCCACCTTGAAGACCGCCGAGAGCCCGTACATGGGGCGGTTGCTGGTGTCGCTCGTGGTGCTAGTGGAGGACAGGGGGCCGTGGTCGGTATCTGCGGAGTCGGGACGGCCGACGCGCACATCTCCACCGGCAGCGCCCAACGACTCACTTACGGAGGTGGAGGTGGAAGCCTCGGTGCCGTCGTGGTCGCAGCCGGTCAGGGGGTAGTTGTTGGTGTTGCTGGTGTTGCGGCCGTTGTTGCCTAGCTCGTTCTTGTTGACGTCCTCCTCGTCCCAGTCCCCGTCGTAGAAATCCCCGTAGTCGTCGGCGACCTTGGCCCCGTTGAGCCAGTAGATGGGGACGCCCACGCCGAAGGTGCCGGTGTTGCCGACGGCGTCGACGGCTGCGGTGCAACCGACGACGGTGAAGCCGTCGCTGTAGGCCTGGATGTCGGCGTGGCCGGCCGCGGCGCGGGTCTGCACGAAGGTGTTGTAGGTCGCGATGTCGGTGGCCGAGCCGTCGCGCTTGGTCGAGGAGAGGAAGATCAGCCGGAACTGGTCGCCGATGGTCAGGCCGGCGGGGATCAGGCTCCAGTCCGCCGAGATGGTGGTGCCGGCGCCCTCGACCAGCCTGACCTCGACCGTGTCGGCGGAGGTCCAGCTCAGGCCAGTGTCGGCCCATTCGAAATAACCGCTGCTGAACGTGGCGTCGCTGAAGGCGAACGCCGTCCCGTCGATGTAGAGAAAGAGGTCATCCGTGTTGAAGACCGTCTCGCCTGACGGGTGAAAATTTATGCGCAGGGGGATTCCAACACCGCTGGCTGAATTGGTGGATAGCGTTTCCACTAAGTAGAACGGGCCGCCGTGCTTGAAGGCGACATGCGACAACGTCCCCTGAGCGCCCGAGTAGCCGAATTCATCAGCAGACAACGACGCCACCGTCAGGGTGGCGCACCAGATGTCGCCCGGTTCACAGTGGGCCGGCAGCGGCGGCTGGGCCGTCCGCGTCACCACCAACGTGTAGGTCTCGGTGGTCTCGTCCGCAGCCGTCACCTCCACCGTGATGGTGTTCTCGCCGATAGCGAGGTCCAAGTCATCTACAGAATCTTCACCAGTGCCCAGGTCTTGCGACGCAAACTCGTCGGTGACCACTACCGAGGCGCCGCTGTCGCCCCTCACAATTTCTAAAATGGAGGCGGTGGTGAAACGGTAGTCCACCACGGCTGTGTACTCGGTCGTGCCGGCATCGAACGCGGGCGTCAGCGTGACGAGTTCCTCATCCTGGTGTGTGATTGCGTAGAACTCGAGTGAGGTCAGCGTCGCGTCGTCAGAGAGGGTGACTCCCCTCACTCCCTCGTACAGCTTTACCGTCACGGTGTCGCTGTTAGCAAAGTTGGGGCGAGCGGGTAAGCCTTCTACGGAGAAAAAGCCAAAATCGCCCGTGTCGGAAAGAAGGAAGCTCTCGTCATTCAGCTCAAGCGTGTAGTCCGAGATGCCCAGAATGCTGTGAGTGAACTCGAGAGTCAAGTCCACATCGGTGGAACTGCCTTCATAGGCCAAACTGTTCATGGTGATGGCTGCGCCTTCGAAGCGGAACTGACTCGGCGAGAGCGAGCCCATGGCGTTAAAGGAGCCAGTGCCGTCACTAAACCCAGTTGCGCCTCCGCTACTCCCGGCGGTCATGGTGGCGCACCAGAGGGCGTCGCACACCTCCACCACCGCCGCCGTCGCGTCGCTCGTGAGCGGACCCTCCGCGTTGTCCGCGTCGTCCGTGAAGCTCGCCTGCACCTTGATCGTGTTGCCCACATCGTCGGCAACCTGCGTGTAGGTGGTCCCCGTCGCACCCGAAATCGTCGTCTCCGTGCCGCCGCTCACCCGCACCCACTGGTAGGTGTAGGCGTAGCCCGAATCGCCGTTGTCCGCCTTCGTCGTGCCGTTGGTGTCCACGATCGTGCCCTTTGACGCGGTCAGTGTCTGGCCTACCTCCGCCGTGCCCATGATCGCCGGCTTGCCCGTCGCGGCGCCGGCCACCTCGAAGACCGCCGAGAGCCCGTACATGGGGCGGTTAGCGCCATCGGACCTGGAGCCGCCGCTGATGGGGCCGTGGCCGGTCCCGGAAGAGTTGGGACGGCCGACGATCACATCCGATGTGCCGAGCGCCGCCGAACCACCACCCGAGAGGAAACCCTCGGTGCCGTCGTGGTCGCAGCCGGTGAAGGGGTAGTTGCCGCTGTTGTTTGTGTTGGGGCCGTTGGCGCCCAGCTCGTTCTTGTCGGCGGCCTCCTCGTCCCAGTCCTCGTCGTAGAAATCCGCGTAGTCGTCGGCGACCTTGTTCCCGTTGAGCCAGTAGATGGGGACGCCCACGCCGATAGTGCCGGTGTTGTCGCGGGCGTAGTCGTCGGCGGTGCAGCCGACGACGGTGAAGCCGTCGCTGTAGGTCTGGATGTCGGCGTGGCCGGCCGCGGCGCGGGTCTGGATGAAGGTGTTGTAGGTCGCGATGTCGGTGGCGCTGGCGTTGCGCTTGGTCGAGGAGAGGAAGATCAGCCGGAACTGGTCGCCGCTGCTCAGCCCGGCGGGGATCAGGCTCCAGTCACTGGGGACCACGGTGGTGGGGGTGGGCGCGACCACCTCGAAGACCGGCGAGAGACCGTACATGGGGCGGTCGGCGCCGTTTCCCACTCCGTTGTTGCTGCCGCTGATGGGGCCGTTGCCGGTCCCGGAAGAGTTGGGACGGCCGACGATCACAGCCGATGTGCCGAGCGCCGCCGAACCACCACCCGAGAGGAAACCCTCGGTGCCGTCGTGGTCGCAGCCGGTGATGGGGTAGTTGCCGCTGTTGTTTGTGTTGGGGCCGTTCTCGCCTAACTCGTTCTTGTCGGCGGCCTCCTCGTCCCAGTTCCCGTCGTAGAAATCCTCGTACTCGTCGGCGACCTTGTTCCCGTTGAGCCAGTAGATCGGGACGCCCTTGTTGGAGTTGGTGTAGGTAGTCCCGGTGTTGTCGCGGGCGTCGGCGGCTGCGGTGCAACCAACGACGGTGAAGTGGTCGCTGTAGGCCTGGATGTCGGTGTGGCCGGCCGCGGCGCGGGTCTGGATGAAGCTGTTGTAGGTCGTGATGTTGCTGGAAGAGCCGTCGCGCTTGGTCGAGGAGAGGAAGATCAGCCGGAACTGGTCGCCGATGTTCCGGCCGGTGGGGATCAGGCTCCAGTCCGAGGGGACCTCAGCGGCGGTCACCTCGAAGACCGCCGAGAGCCCGTACATGGGGCGGTTGGTGGCTGGGTCTGTCAAGCTACCCGCTATGGGACCGTGGCCAGTATCTGAGGAGTCGGGCCGGCCGACGGTCACAACGCTCTCGGACGTGCCGAGCCCGTACGATTGACCCAAGGCACCGTAGGTCACGGTGCCGTCGTCGTCGCAGCCGGTGAGGGGGTAGTTGGCGCTCTGAATGGTGTCGAGGCCGTTGGCGCCTAACTCGTTCTTTTCGGCGGCCTCCTCGTCCCAGTCCCCGTCGTAGAAATCCGCGTAGTCGTCGGCGACCTTGGCCCCGCTAAGCCAGTAGATGGGGACGCCCACGCCGAAGGTGCCGGTGTTGCCGACGGCGTCGGTGTCGGCGGTGCAACCGACGGCGGTGAAGCCGTCGCTGTAGGCCTGGATGTCGGTGTGGCCGGCCGCGGCGCGGGTCTGGATGAAGGTGTTGTAGGTCGCGATGTCGGTGGCGCTGGCGTTGCGCTTGGTCGAGGAGAGGAAGATGAGCCGGAAGGTGTCGCCGGTGGTCAGCCCGGCGGGGATCAGGCTCCAGTCCGAGGGGACAGTGGTATCCACCACCTCCACCACCGCCGCCGTCGCGTCGCTCGTGAGCGGACCCTCCGCGTTGTCCGCGTCGTCCGTGAAGCTCGCCTGCACCTTGATCGTGTTGCCCACGTCGTCGGCAACCGGCGTGTAGGTGGTCCCCGTCGCACCCGAAATCGTCGTCTCCGTGCCGCCGCTCACCCGCACCCACTGGTAGGTGTAGGCGTAGCCCGAATCGCCGTTGTCCGCCTTCGTCGTGCCGTTGGTGTCCACGATCGTGCCCTTTGACGCGGTCAGTGTCTGGCCTACGTTCGCCGTGCCCATGATCGCCGGCTTGCCCGTCGCGGCGCCCACCGCGGCCACCTCGAAAACCGGCGAGAGACCGTACATGGGGCGGTCGACGCCGTTTCCCACGTTGCTGCTGCTGCTGAGGGGGCCGCCAGCGGAGGAGTTGGGCCGGCCGAGGCGCACGAGAGACCTGCCTAGCCCGCGCGAACTACTCCCCGAGAACGCCTCGGTGCCGTCGTGGTCGCAGCCGGTGAGGGGGTAGTTGGCGTTCTGGAAGGTGTTGGGTCCGTTCTCGCCTAACTCGTTCTTGTTGACGTCCTCCTCGTCCCAGTTCTCGTCGTAGAAGTCCTCGTAGTCGTCGGCGACCTTGTTCCCGTTGAGCCAGTAGATCGGGACGCCCTTGTTGGAGCTGGTGTAGGTAGTCCCGGTGTTGTCGCGGGCGTCGGCGGCTGCGGTGCAACCAACGACGGTGAAGTGGTCGCTGTAGGCCTGGATGTCGGTGTGGCCGGCCGCGGCGAGGTCCTGGATGAAGCTGTTGTAGGTCGTGATGTTGCTGGAAGAGCCGTCGCGCTTGGTCGAGGAGAGGAAGATCAGCCGGAACTGGTTGCCGGCGCTCAGCCCGGCGGGGGTCAGGCTCCAGTCCGAGGGGACAGTGGTATCCACCTCGGCGGAGGCTTTGCCGGTGACGAACCCGTTCACCCGGACCTTGATCGCTTGGGCATCGGAGTCACTGGTGGCCCATGGAAACCCGGTGGTCTTTGACCAGCCGTTGTTCCGTATGGACCAGCCGGGCTGTGCTCCGCTGTCTTGGCCGTTCGAATTCGTTACCTTGATCCGGGCGCCGCGACGCTCGGGCTCAGCGCCGTCGCCACCGCCCCCCCCGTTGAGGACGGCGGTCAGGCCGGTCGGACGGTCCGGCGTGACGGGTGTTGCGAATGCTTGGGTGGCCAAACCGGCGACAAGTGCCCCGGCCAGCAGCACAGCCACCCATACGCGGTTACGTCTCTTGAACATATCTCGTTCCTTCTCTCAGGCACGAGCAGCTGATTGTGCCCGTACGCACATCGCTGCATCTTGTTGTAACGGACACATGATGTCATTATAACGGACACATGATGTCATTGTAAGCGGACACATGATGTCATTGTAATAGGTATTATTCTTTTGCCTGCACGGCCGTCAGTTCCCCCTGGTAGAGCTTTTGTATCAGCGTCACACGAGCCCGGACCGTGAGGTGCGAGCGGTCGTCGCTGACTGGTCGGCCCGCTAGGACCTCCCTCGGATGGGGAAGTGCGTTGACCAATGTCCCGTGTCAGGGTACCATGACAACTATGAGTTTGATCGCTACTGACTCGCTGCCGGTTGAGCCGCTTGACGTGTTGCGTGAGGTGTCTCGTTCAGAGGCTCAACTCGATGAGCTTCGGTGGAAGCAGATTGCAGCGGCTCGAGACGCGGGAGCGTCGTGGGCGGCGATCGGCGAGGCGCTCGGAGTCAGCCGTCAATCGGCCTGGGAGTACTTCACGCGACGCGTGAGTACGGAGCTTGCCGCGAACGTGGAGAACTCGGATCTTTCCGAAGACGAGGCGATGGACATCGCGGTCGAAGAGGTTCGCACCGTGCGCCGTAGCCGCCGTGCCCGTTGAGGCCGATCGTGAAGGTGGTTCTCGACGCGAACGTTCTGGTCTCTGCTGCAATTCAGACGTCCGGGGGTCTCGCCCGGCGCAGATTCGAAACCGGAGTTATGTACACCTGCGATCTGCTGTGCGACAATGGATCGATGTTGGGATGTGAGCAGTGAGCGATGTCGTCGTGTGGGCGATTGCTGTGGTTGGGGCCTCGGGCTCAATTGTTACGATCGGTGTCTGGATGGCCAGGCGAGTAAGTCCGCTGCGTGGACTCGCTCTCTGGATTGTGAAGCGGACCAACTCAGAGCTGACATGGCTCGAAGCGGAGGCCGCCGCGCAGCGTGTGTCAGATCAAGTGTCACAGGAGCCCGGTTGGCAGCCTGATGCGGTCGTGGGTATAGGGCGAAGTGGGGCTATCCGGGCTGGCTGGCTTGCCGGCAACCTAGGCAGCCTCCCGGTAGGCGTGATTGATGCCGTGTATGACCAAGGGGCTTCGGGGACGACGACGCAACTCCCCTGTCTCGAGGAATGGCTGCTCGCGGTGCGCGCTAGAACAAACATCGGGCGACTGCTCGTCGTCGAGGGTGCGACGGCAAGGGGTACATCGTTCATGGAGTTCGACGAGGCACTTAAGAGAATCCCCGAGCTCCGCGCGACGGCTCGGTATGCAGTGCTCTTTCGAGGTTCGACGTGCCTGTTTGATGTGCACTTTGTGGGTGACGAGTTAGCGGAATGGCCCGACCGGTTTCCGTGGCATGCAACCGCCGCATATCGTCGTATGACGACGAATCGTTAAGGGAGTTCGGCAATGAGCGCGGATATGGGTGTGATAATCAGGAAGGCGACTATATAGACGGCTAGCCAAACCGTCGATTCAGCATTCGAACCCGAACGCGGCGAGGTCGTTGCGGCACACCCGCTGAATATCAGCCCACGACAACTGAAAGTCCCGCAAAGCAGACCGCCCCTCATCAAGCGCGAACTGCGGAACATGACCCTCACACACCGCGAGCATCTCGTACACCGCGTCCGGGAAACCATCCATTGCCCACTCAATGACCGAGTACGTCTCCTGCAACCCGACCAGATCACCAGACGAAGACTGCGATACAAACGTTTCAAGCAATTCACCGATCCCGACCGACATCACGGACAGTGTCTCGGACTGCGCTCGACATTCTTGTTCAGATGACGACGACGGACGCGAGGTTGTGGATGTCTGTCTGGTCGTTGGTGTCGAGGTTGGTTCCGGGTCGTCGAGACTGCATCCGGCGAGCACACCGCATGCCACGACGAAGAAGAACAGCAAACACAGCGTCAACCCGAGTTTGAACATCCACGCAGCGGACGAGTCAAGTCCGGTTTCGAGTTTGGTGGCTGTGGGTTTCTTGACGCCACAATGAGGGCAGGTCTTGGCACGGGTAGCGACAGACTTCCCGCATTCACGGCAGTCTTTCAGCATGGGGTGGCTCCCTCCGGTACGGGGTTGGGGTGCTTGTTGCTGACAGACACCTTGTGACCGGGCCGGAGAGAACCATGTCAAGCCCCCTTTTCCCGTGTATTCCCGATCACAGGGTGTGTCTGTCAGCACCGCTGACTGCAGCCGACCCGCACGCGCTATCTCCAGTTTTTCCGCGTCGTTGTCGAAAAAGGTTGACACGCCACCACAGAAACGGTGTTATGGTTTCTAATAGGTTTCAATAGATTCCAAGAAGGTACAGTGGAGCTATGGAAGAACACACCATCGACGAGGTCTACAACCGTCTAGATCGTCTAGACGAGGTTCACGTTGCTGTTCACGCAATGATCGAGACGGTCACCGTAGTCAACGATTCGCTTGCGATGCTGACCGGGATGGTTCGCGATCTGCACACCGCCGTTGAGAATCGGGGACTGCGCGCTGAACACGAGGCCCTAGCAACTCGTGTTGCTCGCCTAGAGGCAATGGCGTGACCGGTCCTGATCCTGAAGATCCGGTGGCGGAGTGGAACGAGTTTGAGCAGGCGACCGACCTCCTAGTCGCAGACCGCCGCCCGAAACCCGATCAGCCGCGGGATCCGGTCAACTCGCGGTAGGTCAACCGTCGCCCGTTCATCGACTCGGCGGCTTCCCCCATTCGTTCCAGCACATGCACACTACGTCGGTTGTACCGAAACGAATGCTCATCAACATACCGGTGCAGATGCTCCGGCGACCAGTAGTGGTAGGTGCCGACGTAGGTCCGTTTCAGATGCGACCAGTAGTTCTCGATCCCGTTGGTGTGAACCTCGCCACGCACATACTCCCGTGCGCCATGCTCCACCATCGCGTGACCGAACCCCAACAACGGCAACCGACGATACGACATCCACTCGTCAGTGAACACCATCGCCCCCGGCTGAACCGACTCAGAAACAACTTCGGTCAACGACGCCGTAGACACATCCACAACCGGACGAACCGCCACCCTGCCCGTCGCCCGATCCTTCACACCCGCCACCGCCGTCTTGTGACCGGTTGACCGCCCCGGTTTGACGTGCTTGCGGCGATGAGCGTGCATGTTCTTCGCTTTGCCACCAATATAGGTTTCGTCCGCTTCCACCGGCCCACCAAACCCCGCCATCCCGCCACCGGTCAACGCATCCCGGATCCGGTGCGCTAGATGCCACGCCGTCTTTTGTGTCACCCCCAGATCAGCCGCCAACTGTACCGACGAACGACCCTTCGGGTTCGACACGATCAGAAACAACGCCAACAACCAGGTCTGGCACCCGAGTTTCGACTGGTGCATCACCGTGTGACTCATCACACTGAAATGTTTGCGACACGCTTTGCACCGGTAAGGCATCGGGCGGCGACTCTTCACGACCGTCACCCGGTCGCTGTCACAGTGTGGGCACTGTGGGCCGTCAGGCCAGCGCCGAGGTGGAGCCGTTTGTGAAATGTGTCATGGTTGGGTGGGGTTGAGTGAGCGGCGCACGAATTGGTCGAACATGGGGACGGTGAAGTCGATCACGCCGTGGCGGGGGGAGTAGCAGAGTCCGCGTTTTATGAGTGCGTCGCGGTGTGGTCCGACTTGGGTTGTGGTTTTTTGCATGGTTGCGGCTACGACGCCTGATTGGTATGGCCCGGTTCCGAGGGAGGCCATAGCCGATAGGTAGGAGCGCTCGGCGTCTGTGGTGCGGTCGATGCGGACTCTGAAGAAGCCGGTGTCTAGTTCGTCAACGGCGATTGGGATCGCGGCGGTGACATCGGCAGCGGTGATTCTGTCTGGTCCGGTGGCCGCGTCCCATGCTTGTTTGCCGAACTCCTGCAGAAAATAGGGGTACCCCTCGGTGGCTGAGATGACGGTTTCTAGTGCCTCGGGATCCCAGAGGGTGCCTTCGTCGGATGCTGGGTTGGTTAGCGCAGTTTTTGCTTCGGGTGGTTCGAGGCTGTCGATGACTGTGAAGGCGAAGAGGCGTTCGGCGTAGGACTTGGCCTCACCGGCGAGCCCGGGAATGGAAGGCAGTCCGGCGCCGGTGACGAGCACCGGCAGTTGTTCTTGGCTTGCGCGGTGCAGGCCGACGATCAGCGCGGCGAGGTCTTTGCGGTTGAGGTATTGGATCTCATCGATAGCGAAAGAGGCGCCGACCCCGCGTTCTTGGGCTACTTCGCCGACTTCGATGAACAGGTCGGCGAGGTCGTCGTCTAATATTCCGGAGTCGGCCAACCCCGCCACTGGATCGAGGCCGACGGTTAGGTCTGTGCCGCTGGGTAGGTTCCAACGAAGCTGAAATGACTTCAATACCGCGAACGCCTTTTTGGCGCGGCCCGCCAGTCGTTGACCCGCTGAGAGTTGCAGCAGTGTTCTGCGTACGAGCATGGCCGTTGCTTCGGGGAAATTGATGTCTTCTGTGGCTTCTATTTGTTGGTGTATCCAGTTGTGCTTGCGGGCGATCTGGGCGAACTCTCGGAGCAGCACGGTCTTGCCGACTCCTCTGAGTCCGGTGAGCATGAGGCTCTTGGCCGAGCGCCCGAGGCCGAGGCGCTGCACTGCGATGTCGAACGATCTGAGTTCGTTGTCGCGTCCGACTAGCGCCGGGGGCGGGCTCCCCGCACCGGGACTATATGGGTTGCGAACAGGATCCATAGTCGGATTATAACCGTTTGTGGGGTTTATAAGGGATCTTCTTATAAACGCCGCAGATCCTTATAACTTAGCCTGAATCCACCGACGGGCTTGTGGGATCGGCGGTTGGGGCCGGGTGGCCGCTGGGCTGGTGAGTTGGCGCGTGGGGTGGGTGCGCCCGAGGCGGGCGGTCCAGCGCACGAGGTTGTGCGCGAGCACGCAGCAGGCGAGCCAGGCGCCGTTGGCGGGGAATCGTCCTGAGGGGCCGGTGTCTGAGCCCGGAGCTGCCCACCGGCTCGCTTGCTACTACCCACATCCTCGCGGGGCGACGGCCCCACCCAGACACCCCCTGTATCGGGACTTCTCCGATTGCTGGCAGGGGCCTGCGATGACGCATGATCGGGCTATCCGTCCGGTCCGACGACGGTAAACTCCAACCCGTTGGAGAGCTTCCTGCCGTCACCGGTGCAGATGGCCCCCTGGTCGTCGCAGTCATTGGTGACGGGAAGGACGATGGTCACGTTCCCGTTGGCGTGCGGTTGCACAGTGATTCGCCAGAGGATGTTGCTGGGCTTTTCCACCCGCTGCGCTTTCTTCACCGTTCCCCCAGTCACCGTGAACGCATCAAACTTCAGGTTCCTGAAGCTCTGAACGAACTCCTCGCTGAAGCGGATTTCGAAGGTGAAGGCGTCCGTGCCGTTGTGGGTTGCGGGATTGTTCTCCAAGCTGACGGTCAGCGGGATGAGAGCCGCCGTCACCGCGTCCGTTGCCGCGCTGGCCAAAGACTCCGCGTTGCTCCGGTCGTCGATGAAGTTCACCCGTACCTGAATGGTCTGTCCCTGCTCGCTGGACGTGAGGGTGTAGGTGGAGCCCGTGGCTCCGGCGATGTCCGACCCACCGGTAACCCACTGGTAGCTGTAGGTGACGTTGCTGAGACCGTCGGTGTCGGCGATGCCGGAGGTGTCCGCCGTAAGCGTCTGGCCGACCTGGGCCGTGCCGCTGATGGCGAGAGCTCCGGTGGCCGGGCTGTTGGCTACCTGTTGCTGGACAGCAAAGCTGACCGAATCGGTTGCCGCGCTGGTCAGGGATTCTGCGTACCCGCCCCTGTCGGTGAAGGACACCCGGACCTTGACGGTCTTGCCCTCGTCGGCGGCGACCAGGGTGTAGCTGGAGTCGGTTGCGCCCGTGATGTCAGCGTCTGCGCTCCCATCGTTGGTTACCCATTGGAACCGGAACTGCACCCGGTCCAGACCGTTTCCGTCCTCTATTCCCGTCGTATCGGCGGTGAGGCTCTCTCCGACCTGCGCCGTGCCGTTGATGACAGGCGCTTCACTGGCCGTAACGTTGTCCGGCCTGGCCTGTTTGCCCAACGAAGATTGGTTCGTGGAGCCCACCTGCCTGTAATCGGACCAATCCGAGGAGCTGTGAGCGTTTCTGGCACGTACCTGGAACCAGTGCGTGGAGCCGGGGTCCAGTTCGCTGATGATGGCCCCCGCCCCGTAGAACGCGATCTCAACGCCGTCTCCCGGCAGGTCCATCCACTGGCCGTTCCGGAACAGCTGCACGTCGTAGGAATCGGCCCCGGGCACATCGTTCCACTCCAGGTCTACGCCCCCGACGAAGACCGCAGTCCCGACCGGCCGATCCGGAGTGTCCGGAGCGCTGCCCTGCGGCGGCGGCGGTCCGGCTATCTGCAGGGCGGGAGCAACCGTCAGAGTCCCTCCGTCCGCGGTGCAGAGCGCCCCCACCTCGGTGCACGCCCGGTTCAGCGGCGTGAGTATCGACACCGGCCCGTTCCCCGAGGGCTGAAGCGTCAGATCCCAGAGGGTCTTGAGTCCTTCCACCTGCTCTGCGCCGGTCACCGTCGCGCCGAACACCGTCAACGCGTGGTCGCGCATGTCCTCGGGCGTTATCTCCACGTCCTCGCTGAAGGCCATCCGCAGTGTGAACGCGCTCGACCCGTCATGGGACAACGGCGGGTTCTCGAAGGCTGCCATCAGCGGCTCGGCCGCGGTCGCCATGGACGCGGCGGCTTTGGTAATCCAGAGCTGGTACACCCTCCGATCGAAGGCGGTATGCCCTTCGACTCTGGCGTTCGGGCCAATGACCCAGATCGACTTGTAGCGATTCTGCCTGCCGAACTTGAGGTCGAACCTGTCCATCTCGAGGTCGAACTGAACGCCGGCCAGGTCCGGGTCCTCGTCGATAGAATCCAGCGGGTCCGTCTCGGTGCGCATCAGGCGCACGTCCGGGTCGGATGCGTTCTTCTCCACAGACACCGTTACCGCGGTCGTGCCGGAGGACACCCTGATCCTGAAGGTCGTTGCCTCCGTGCCCAGGTGAAAACCCGGTGTGAACGAGAGCAGCGTCCCGTCGACCGGCGTCACCGTGAGCGTCTTGAGTCTCACATCCGCCGCCGGGCCGCCGCCGCCGCCACCGGCTCCCCGACGGACCGTCACTCTGTAGGTCTTGGTCTCGTTGCCGTCCGCCGAGGTGACGGTCACCCTCCAGGTGGTGGCGCCTTGCGGCACGTCGAGCTTCGCCGTTGCGCCGCCGTCCCAGCGGTTGCCGGCGGTGAAGGTGCCGGCGGGACCGGTGACGACGACCGTGGCGCCCTTGGCGTAGGGCGCTGCCTGCATGGTCAACTCACTGAAGGAGAAGTGCCCGTCGTAGCTGTAGGTGTCTGACCGTATCCCGCCGATCCAGATTCCGTCCTTCGTCGTGAGCCACAGCGCCGACAGCCGCGCATCGTCCTCCTTGCCCACCCAGCGCTTGATGTCCTGCCCCAACGCATCGCCGACAGCGGTGCAGATGGGGTGGCCGGAGGAACTGCAGACTAGGGTTTGCCGCACGAGGATGCGGACCGGATCCCCCGAGCTGGGCGTGATGGTCATCGTGAAGTTCCGCTTGCTGCTGCCCACCGCGGCGAGGTCGCTCTTGGTCCCGTTCGTGATCTCGACTGCCCGGTCGAGGTTGTCGATCGAGTCCTCGGAGATGTCCGTGTTGAACTTGAGCGTCACCGAGAACGCCGTGCTCCCGTCGTGGGACGACGGCAGGTTCTCGATCCGCCCACTGAGTCCCCCGCCGCGGTCCACGATCACCGTGTAGACCTTCTCGGTGATGCCGTCCGGCGCCGTGACCGTCACGGTGAAGGTGTTGAGGCCGGGCGAGACATCCCCAAAAACCTCGTCTGCGTCGTTGGTGTCCTCGTACGTGCTCCCGTCGGGACGGGTTACCAACAACTCGGCACCGTCTTTGGTCGCCGTCGCACTCAAGATAGCTTGCGTGACTCCGCTGGGGACTCCGGCTGTGTACGAGGTCGTGTCCGGGGAGAATGCAGGGGTGATGGGCGCGTTGTTCGCCTGTACCACACCAATTAAGTAGCTGACAGTGAGAGATTCCAGCGTCGCATCGTCGGAGGCCATCACGATCGCCTCCGACAGCTTGACCTCCACGGTATCCCCGACGCTCCAGCCCCTGCCGGTTTGAACGTCGAGAAATCCATCGCCGTCCGGATCGAGAAGATCGAAACTTCTGCTGCCCAGCTCAAGGGTGTAGCCCGAGCCTGAGAGATCGCCGGTGTAGTACAACTCCAGATAAGTGCCATCGTGGGTGAGCGAGTCCACGGTGATGGGCGAGCCGTTGCGGGTGAATTGCGTGGGCGTTAGCGCGCCATATGAAGTGGAGAACCCGGTAAAAAAGGTTGAGGTTGGGTGCTGCCCGACCGTGAGCGTGGCGCACCAGAGGACGTCGCACACCACCGGCATCACCGGCGTCTCCAACACCTCCGCCGAGTACGCGCCGTTGTTGGCGCCGGTCCGCGTCGCTCTGACCCGCACCGTGTATTCCGTGCCGTTGGTCAGGCTGCTGATCGTGTGGCTCTTGGTCAAACCCGAAGTGATCGTGGCCTGCCGGCTGGGGTTGTAGCTCTGGCCGCCCGACTTCCACTGCACCTCGTAGCCCGTGGCGTTGGCCACCGCCGTCCATTCCACCACCAGTTGCGCGTTGCCCGGGGTGATCATCACCCCCGTCACCCGGGCGGTGTCGTTGTCTGCCACCGTCACCGTCAGGCCGGTGATCGTGATGCCGTGGTAGTCGCTGTCGCTGCTCGCCGCGTTGTGGGTCAGCGAGACCGTGTCGTTGGTCGTGTCCGCATCGTTGCCGGCTGTCACCGTCACCGTCTGGGCCGTAGCCCAGTTCCCGGTCGTAAACGTCAGGCTGGACGGGTTGGCGGTCAGATCCGAGCTGCCCAGGCCGCCCACCGTCACCGTCACACTCGCCGTCGGCTGGCGGTCGAGGACCACGGTGTAGCTGTCCCCGGTCGTGTCCTGCTCCGTCAGCGTCAGCGCCGACTCCGAGATTGTGACGCCCGCTGCCGTCGGCATCACCGGCGTCTCCAACACCTCCGCCGAGTACGCGCCGTTGTTGGCGCCCGTCCGCGTCGCTCGCACCCGCACCGTGTACTCGGTGCCGTTGCTGAGGCTGCTGATCGTATGGCTCGTGGTCGAACCCGAACTAATGACGGCGCGCCGGCCACTGGTGTTGTAGCTCTGGCCGCCCGACTTCCACTGCACGTGGTAGCCCGACGCGTTGGCCACCTCCGACCAGCCCACCACCAGTTGCGCGTTGCCCGGTTCGACCATCACCCCCGTCACCCGGGCGGTGTCGTTGTCTGCCACCGTCACCGTCAGGCCGGTGATCGTGATGCCCTGGTAGTCGCTGTCGCTGCTCGCCGCGTTGTGGGTCAGCGAGACCATGTCGTTGGTCAGGTCCGCATCGTCGTCGCCCGTGACCGTCACCGTCTGGGCCGTAGCCCAGTTCCCGGTCGTGAAGGTCATCGGGGTTGGAGCCGCGGTGACGTCCGTGCCTGACTGACCGCCGATCGAGATCGTCACATTCGCCGTCGGCTGGCTGTCGAGGACCACCGTGTAGGTGTCGCCGTTTGAGTCCTGCTCGGTCACCGTCAGCGCCGACTTCGAGATCGTGACGCCTGCGGTGTCGTCGTCGGTGATCGTCTTCATCACCGTGCACTTGGACCCGCAGGAGTTGCCGGACGCATCCACGAGCGAGTACGCCAGGGAAGCCTGGGGTCGCTCGATCACAAGATTGAACGTCTCGTCGTCCTCGTCGAGCGCGTCGTTCTCGATCGAGACGGTGTACGTGGTCTCCGCCTCCCACATCGCGCCATCCGCCATGAAATTGCCGGGATGAACATTCAAGCTGGCAGACACAAACCCAAAGTCGGTGTTTTTGATGGCGCTGATATCTTCCGAGAACACACTGATGCTGCCCGTCGCGACACTGGGGTAAGGCGCGCCCGCACCCGTGCGCGCGATCACCTTGAACGTGAAGCTCGCGGTCGGCTCCCACACCAAGGGTACCGCTTCCAGCCGGACCATCACGCCGATGACGATGGCCACATCGACCGAGGACGGAGTCCCCAGGTCGTAATCGGCGCCGTCCTGCACCGTCGCGGTCAGGGTTCCGCCCTCGACCGGGGTTCCCGTCACAAAATGCTGGAAGCTCGTGGCCTCCACCGTGAAGGTCTCCGTCGTCTGCCCCGCGGCGATCGTCACCGTCTTGCTGAGCTCCGTTGTTGCCAGGAAGTCCTTCGTCTGCGTCAGCGTGACCGTGACGTCCATGGCGGCGGTCGTCGAGCCGCTGCGCGTCAGCGTGTAGGTGATCTCGTCTTCCTTGAACACCGCGCTGGTCTTGTCCGCCGAGATGCTCACCGTCGGCGTCGCCTCCGCAGTGGTTGAGCCGCTGCCCGAGAGCGACCAGTTGCTGTTGCCCTCGTCGTTGGTGGCGCGTACCTGCACCTGGTACGAGGTTCCGGCGTCGAGGCTGCCGATGCTGGCAAGCGTGGCGGTCACGTTCTGCGGGCCGTTGCTCCAGCTCCCGCTCGTGCCCTCGCGGTAGCGCAGGTCGTAGTCGTCGATGTCGGGACCGGTGGTCGCCGGCGCGGTCCAGCTCACGGACAGGCTGGTGGTCGATCCCGCGGTCGCCATCACCGTCGGCGCCGCCGGCCGCTCCGGGGCCTCGCTCACGTCCGTGATCGTGATCGTCACCGTGACGCTGGCGGCGGTGCCGCCGCCACCGTCGTCGGCCTTGACGACGACGGTGTAGCTGGACTTGACCTCGTGGTCGTAGGTCACGCCCGACTTGGTCTGGATCTGGGCCGAGCCGGCGGTCGTGGTCGTGTCGAGCTCGAAGGAGGCCGCGTCGGTCCCTTCGAGGGTGTAGGTCAGCGTGTCGCCGTCGCTGTCGCTGGCGGTCAGCACGGCGCCGACGTTCTGGCCCGCGGCCGTGTTCTCGACCACGCTGCGGGCCGCCGTCGACATCGGGAACGTCGGGTCGCTGTTGGCGGCGGCGGCCACCTTGAAGACCGCCGAGAGCCCGTACATGGGGCGGTTGTCGGCGAGAGTCGCGCCGGAGCTGGAGTTGCTGATGGGGCCGTTTTCGCCATCTGAGGAGTTGGGACGGCCGACGTACACAATGCCGGCGGTCGAGCCGAGCGAGCGCGAAGCCATAGAAACGCTGAACGCCTCGGTGCCGTCGTGGTCGCAGCCGGTCAGGGGGTAGTTGTCGCTGTCGGTGGTGTCGGGGCCGTTATTGCCTAACTCGTTCTTGTCGTTGGCCTCATCGTCCCAGTTCTCGTCGTAGAAATCCTCGTAGTCGTCGGCGACCTTGTTCCCGCTGAGCCAGTAGATCGGGACGCCCTTGTTGGAGCTGGTGTAGGTAGTCCCGGTGTTGTCGCGGGCGTCGACGGTTGCGGTGCAACCGACGACTCTGAAGCCGTCGCTGTAGGCCTGGATGTCGGCGTGGCCGGCCGCGGCGCGGGTCTGCACGAAGGTGTTGTAGGTCGCGATGTCGGTGGCGGAGCCGGTGCGCTTGGTCGAGGAGAGGAAGATCAGCCGGAAGGTGTCGCCGCTGCTCAGCGCGGCGGGGATCAGGCTCCAGTCCGCGGGGACCTCCGTGGGGGGGCCGGCGCCCTCGGTCAGCTTCAGCTCGATCGTGTCGCCGACGGACCAGCTGAGACCGGAACTGTTCCACCGCCGGTTGTTGGCCTGCTTGGTGTCCGCGTCCTCGAATGCGAAGCTCTCGGAGCCGACGTGCAGGACGAGGGACTGGGTGGCGGTGGTGAGGTCAGGAGAAATCCACAACTGGAGTTGTCCGTTGTTGTTCCTGACTTGCACCGCCGTCACCTGGTAGTCGGTCATATCGTGCCGGAACTCGTCCTCGGTGAGATGGGCGGTGTTCGTGCATCTGTCGCCCGTGGAACTGTTTGCACAACCAAGGCCGCCGCCGCTGCCGGAGATCGCCTGGGGCATGAGCGTGGCGCACCAGATACCGTCGCACGCCTCCGCAGTGGTCGTGCCGCTCTCCGAGTGCGACCAGTCGCTGTCGCCCTCGGCGTTGGTGGCGCGCACCTGCACCTGGTACGAGGTCCCGGCGTCCAGGCTCGGAATGGCGGCGCTGGTGCCGGTCACGTCCTGCGGGCCGTCGGTGAAGCCCCCGCTCGTGCCCTCGCGGTATTGCAGATCGTAGTTGTCGATGTTGGGGCCGGTGTTGGTCGGCGCGTTCCAGCTCACGTCCAGGCTGGTGGTCGATCCCGCGGTCGCCATCACTGTCGGCGCCGCCGGCCGCCCCGGGGGCTCGCTCACGTCCGTGATCGTGATCGTCACCGTGACGCTGGCGGTGCCGCCGTTGTTGTCGTCGGCCTTGACCTCAACGGTGTAGCTGGACTTGACCTCGTGGTCGTAGCTCACGCCCGTCTTGGTCTGGATCTGGGCCGAGCCGGGGGTCGTGGTCGTGTCGAGCTCGAAGGAGGCCGCGTCGGTCCCTTCGAGGGTGTAGGTCAGCGTGTCGCCGTCGCTGTCGCTGGCGGTCAGCACGGCGCCGACGTTCTGACCCGCGGCCGTGTTCTCGACCACGCTGCGGGCCGCCGTCGACATCGGGAACGTCGGGTCGCTGTTGGCCGCGGCGACCACCTTGAAGACCTCCGAGAGCCCGTACATGGGGCGGTCGTCGGTGGGAGACGCGTCGGTGGTGGAGTTGCTGATGGGGCCGTTGCCGGTATCTGAGGAGTTGGGACGGCCGACGCGCACAGATGTGGAAGAGCCGAGCGCGACCGACGGCGGAGTAGCCGGAGCGAACGCCTCGGTGCCGTCGTGGTCGCAGCCGGTGATGGGATAGTTGCCGCTGTTGTTGGTGTTGCGGCCGTTGGCGCCGAGCTCGTTCTTGTTGACGGCCTCCTCGTCCCAGTCCTCGTCGTAGAAATCGGCGTAGTCGTCGGCGACCTTGTTCCCGTTGAGCCAGTAGATGGGGACGCCCACGCCGGTGGTATCGGTGTTGCCGACTGCGTCGACGGCTGCGGTGCAACCGACGACTCTGAAGCCGTCGCTGTAGGCCTGGATGTCGGCGTGGCCGGCCGCGGCGAGGTCCTGGACGAAGGTGTTGTAGGTCGCGATGTCGGTGGCGGAGCCGTTGCGCTTGGTCGAGGAGAGGAAGATGAGCCGGAAGGTGTCGCCGGTGGTCAGCGCGGCGGGGATCAGGCTCCAGTCCGCGGGGACCTCCGTGGGGGGAGCGGCGACCACCTTGAAGACCTCCGAGAGCCCGTACATGGGGCGGTTGCTGTTGTCGCTCGTGGTGCTAGTGGAGGACAGGGGGCCGTCGCCGCTCGTGGAGGAGTTGGGACGGCCGATGGTCACAAAGCCACCATCAGCGCCGCCGAGCCTGTTCGAATCATCACCGGAAGGGCTACTGCCATCGGTGCCGTCGTGGTCGCAGCCGGTGATGGGGTAGTTGCCGCTGTTGCTGGTGTCGGGGCCGTCATTCCCTAACTCGTTCTTGTTGACGGCCTCCTCGTCCCAGTCCTCGTCGTAGAAATCGGCGTAGTCGTCGGCGACCTTGTTCCCGTTGAGCCAGTAGATGGGGACGCCCACGCCGACGGTGCTGGTGTTGGCGACGGCGTCGGTGTCGACGGTGCAACCGACGACCTTGAAGCCGTCGCGGTAGTCCTGGATGTCGGTGTGGCCGACCGCGACGCGGTCCTGCACGAAGGTGTTGTAGGTCGCGATGTCGGTGGCGGAGCCGTTGTGCTTGGTCGAGGAGAGGAAGATCAGCCGGAAGGTGTCGCCGGTGGTCAGCGCGGCGGGGATCAGGCTCCAGTCCGAGGGGACCTCCGTGGGGGGAGCGGCGGCCACCTGGAAGACCGCCGAGAGCCCGTACATGGGGCGGTTGCTGGTGTCGCTCGTGGTGCTAGTGGAGGACAGGGGGCCGTGGTCGGTATCTGAGGAGTCGGGACGGCCGACGCGCACATCTCCACCGTCAGCGCCCAGCGACTCACTTACGGAGGAGGTGGAAGCCTCGGTGCCGTCGTGGTCGCAGCCGGTGATGGGGTAGTTGTCGCTGTTGCTGGTGTCGGGGCCGTTGGCGCCTAACTCGTTCTTGTTGACGTCCTCCTCGTCCCAGTCCCCGTCGTAGAAATCCGCGTAGTCGTCGGCGACCTTGGCCCCGTTGAGCCAGTAGATGGGGACTCCCACGCCGAAGGTGCCAGTGTTGCCGACGGCGTCGACGGCTGCGGTGCAACCGACGACGGTGAAGCCGTCGCGGTAGGCCTGGATGTCGGTGTGGCCGGCCGCGGCGAGGGTCTGGACGAAGGTGTTGTAGGGCGTGATTTCGGTGTCGGAGCCGGTGCGGCTGGTCGAGGAGAGGAAGATGAGCCGGAACTGGTCGCCGGTGTTCAGATCGGCGGGGATCAGGCTCCAGTCCGAGGGGACCTCCGTGGGGGGAGCGGCGACCAGCCTGACCTCGACCGTGTCGGCGGAGGTCCAGCTCAGGCCGGTGTTGGCCCATTCGAAATGACCGTCGCTGAACGTGGCGTCGCTGAAGGCGAACTCCGTGCCGTCGATGACGAGAGAGTAGGAATCCGTGTTGAAGACCGTTTCGCCTGCCGGGTGAAAATCTATGCGCAGACCGGAGGTGGTAGTGATGGATAGCCTTTCCACTAAGTAGAACGGTTTGCCGTGATAGAAGGCGACATGCGACAACGTCCCCTGAGCGGTCGCCTGAGCGCCCGAGTAGCCGAATTCACCACCAGACAACGACGCCACCGTCAGGGTGGCGCACCAGATGTCGCCCGTTCCACAGTGGTCCTCCGGCGGCGGCGGGGCCGCCCGCGTCACCCGCAACGTGTAGGTCACAGTGGTCTCCCCGTCCGCGGCCGTCACCTTCACCTTGATGGTGTTCTCGCCGATAGCGAGGTCCAGTTCATTTGTAGAATCTTCGTCTTTCTGCAGGTCGTACTCGTTAAACTCGTCGGTGACCAGGACCGAGGCGCCGCTGTCGCCCCGCACAATGTCGAATATGGCGGCGAAGATGAACTGGTAGTCCACCCCGGCTTCGTACTCGATCGTGTCCTTATGGAACGCGGGCGTCAGCGTGACGAGTTCCTCGTTCTCGCCCGAGATTACGTAGAAGTCGAGTGATGTAAGCGTCGCGTCGTCAGAGAGGGCGCCTCCCCCCGATCCCTCGAACAGCTTTACCGCCACGGTGTCGCCGTCAGCAAAGGTGGAGCTAGCGTCTGCATCGAAAAAGCCAGAACCACCCGTGCCAGAAAGAATGAAGCTCTCGTCATCCAGCTCAAGCGTGTAGTCCGAGTTGCCCAAAATGCTGTGAGTGAACTCGAGACTCAAGCCTATATCGCCGTGATCGTCGAAAATGATCAAACTGTTCATGGTGATGATTTCACCGTCGACGGAGAACTGACTCGGGGAGAGCGAGCCTATGGCGTTAAAGGATTGAGTAAATCCGTCACTAAACCCAGTTGTGTCTCCGCTACTCCCGGCGATCATGTTGGCGCACCAGAGGGCGTCGCACGCCTCCGCCGCGGCCACGTGGCCCTTGATTGCCAACACCAGATTGACCGAATCAGCCGCCCAGTTACTCGTTTCGGATGCTCTCCATAAACGGTCGTTGCCGATGCTCCAGCCCATCTCGCCCGTCTCGTCGTCTGCACTGGTTGCCGAAAAACTCACCCTGTTTGATGAGACTCCCTCGTTGACGGATATCCAGTAGGTCGTGCTCGCCTCAAGCGTCGTATTGGCCGGCGCTGTGAACGTGTTGAGACTTTGGCTCGTAAGCGAAACCGGGTTCATAAAGGTTGCAACAAGGGCGCCCGGTTCGCCGCCGTCGTCTTCCCTGATTTTGAGACTTGTACTTTTGGATAAGGCAGTTGACACACGTATCTCAACCTCGGTCACCGTGTAGCCGGTGGCGTTGGCGCCCGTTTCGAAGCTCTGAGCCAGAAAGTTACTACTGCCGCCTACTGCGGTCTCAGCGGTGTTGCTCACCAGCACAACAGGGGTATCCGCCTCGGCCCGCGTGACCGTCACTGTGTAGGTCAGGGCGGTGGAGGTGTCCTCCGCCGTCACCGTCACAACGATGTCGTTGTCGCCGACGACCAGCGAGGGCACGGTGATGCCGTCGGTGAAATCGCTGTCGGTGATCGCGGCGCCGCCCAGGGTGACGCCGCTTACCGCCGCGCCGTCGTCGTTCACCGTCGCGGTCAGCGTCACCTCGTCCACGGCGGCGCCCACATCCACCGCATAGAGGTATGTGCCGGGCACGAAGGCCGGGGTCAGGATCAGGTCGTCCGTCCCGTCGTTGACCGTCAGGTCGCTCAGCGTCGCGTCGGCGGAGACTTCGCCGGTGACGAACCCGTTCACCCGGACCTTGATCGATTCGGGATCGGTGTCACCAGGGACCCATGGAACTATGGGGTGGTCCTTTGACCAGCCGTTGTTCCGTATGGACCAGCCGGGCTGTGCTCCGTCGTCTTCGCGGTTCGCATTCGTTACGTTGATCCGGGCGCCACTCCACGGGTTGATAAGAACGGCGTAGCTCTCACCCCTGCTGAGCGCCGTTTCGGCCGGGGCAGTAAATATATTGGCCCCGGTCGTGATGCTGGCGGGGTTGGTGAGATCCGTAAGCTTCGAGGATGGGAGGCCGTCGCTGTCCACCGACCAGAGGCTGACGGCGGGGGACCCGCTCGTCGGGACGACGGTGAAATCCAACTCGATCGATGTCAGCGTATAGCCGTTCGGATTGGTGCCCGTCGTGAATGTCTGGGCAAATACCCGGATCAGTTCAGCCTCGACGCTGCCCTTCCCCATGTTGCTCACCAGAGCCACCTCGGTCGTGGGAACGGGAAACACCCGCGTCACGTCCACCGTGTAGGTCGCCGTGGCGTTGCCGTCCGACGCCGTCACCTTCACCTTGATGGTGTTCTCGCCCTCCGCCAGCGAGGCCTGGAAGTCGTCCTGCACCGTGTCGGCGTCCGTGAGCGTTGCATCGCTCCCGTCCAGGAAATCGAATTCCGCGGCTGCATGGTTCACCGACGGCTTGATGGTGATCTCGTCCACGCTGTTAGAAACGAACGCGGTGTACGACAGCTCCGTGGAGACGAACGTCGGGTCCAACTCGACCGCGCTGTCGTCCGAGGCGTCCTCGAGGACCAGACCGCTCAGCGTCGCGTCGGCAGAGGTCGGTCCATTGACCCTGATCAGCAGCGATTTCGACGAGGCGGTGCTCCAGGTGGTGCTGCCATCGTTCTGTCTCCGGTATTGGTTGGCGATGCTCCAACCCGTCTCCGCCGTGTCTTCGTTGCTCGAGTTTGTACGCGCATAGGTGATGAATCCCGAGGGATTCATCACCAGAAAGTAGGTGGTGCTCGGCGCAAGCACGGCGCCCGCGGGCGCCGTGAACGTCCTTACGACGTCGCTGCCGGCCAGGGTTGAGGGACTGGTGAGACTGTGCACCTGGGTGTCGGGAAAGCCGTCGGCATCCTCGGAATAGATGGCAGCCGCGATGGATATGCTTGCCGGAATGGTGTCGAACTTGACGTCCACGCTCTCCAGTGCGTAGCCGCCGGCAAAGGAGCCCGTGGTGAAAGCCTGGGCGGAGGTCTCTTCGGAGTTGAAGTTATTCTCAGTCTGCTCCAGGTTGCTGACATAGGTGGGCCGCTCCTGCGGGTTAATGGCGCCATTAACCCGAATCCTGAGCGAAAAGAGATGGTTGCCAGCGTTTTCCCAGGGAACGTGACTTGGCTTTGCCCAGGATTCGTCATGTATGGACCAGCCGGATTGTGCGCCGCTATCCTCGCTGTTTCTCTGCGTTGCCTTCAACTCGGCTCCACTCCACTGGCCGATGGCGACGGCATACCTCTCACCCATGCTGAGCGTCGTTCCGGCCGGGGCAGTGAAGGTATTGGCCCCGGTCGTGATGCTGGCAGGGTTCGTGAGGTCCGCAAGCTTCGAGTTGGGCCTCCCGTTGCTGTCTGTCGACCAGACGCTGACGGCGGGCGATCCGCTCACAATTGCGTTGAAATCGATGGTGACCGACGTCAGTGTATAGCCGTTCGGACTGCTGCCCGCCGTGAATGTCTGAGCCCAATCCTGGGTCAAGAAAGCAGTATCGGTGCTGGCCTCCCCCAGGTTGCTGACCATCTCCACGTTCTGCGGCGTGACGTTGACGGTGCCCTTGAGTTGTATTGCCAGCTTCTGGTTGGAGTGGGTCGTCCAGTTCCCGGCGTTTTGCTTCTGGTGGCGGGCGCCCATTGTCCATCCGGATTGGGACCCGGTGTCCAAAGTCGATCCCGACGAAACTCGGTTCACGCTGTAGTGGTGGCGAGGCGTGCTGGAATCTGTGTCTTCAAAGTAGACGAAATAGCTGGTGCTCGCCTCCAGCGTGGCATTTGCCGGAGCGGTGAAGGTCTTGTTGCCGGTGCTGGTGATCGTTCCGGTGAGCGAGTACAGTCCCGACCCGGGTTTGCCGTCACTCCCCACGGAGTAGATGCTCACCCTGGACGTGATGTTGGCGCCATCATAGACGTCGACTTTGAACTTCAACGACTCCAGGGTGTATCCGCTCGTGTTCGCTCCCGTGGTGAACTTCTGGGCCTGGATTCTGGTAACGCTGGCATTTAGGTCCCCGACCACGTGCGCGTTGTTGCCCACGCTGCCGAAGTTGCTGACAAGGGTGACGGTTGCCGCCTGTGCAGGCGCGGCGAACAGGGCGGCCATGCCCACGAGGAGCAGCGCGGCCGCGATGGGCCACCGCTCCGTCAGCCAGTGACCGCTTCTCCTGCTGCCGTTCCAACGAGAGTGCATCGTCAACATCTCTTTCTCCCTGGCGATACCTGCAGGATCGCACCGGGTCGGTCTTGGGGTTCGCCTGGGATAGCCGGTACTGCGGCTTCGCCTGATTCGTGATGTCGCCCTGCACGACCAGCTGATTGTGCCCGTACGCACATCGCTGCATCCTGTTGTAACGGACACATGACGTCATCGTAGCGGACACATGATGTCAACAGTAATAGATATTATTATTTTGGCACGGCCGTGTCGCGACACACAGCGCAACCACCACCGTGAGGTGCGAGCGGTCGTCGCTGACTGGTCGGCCCGCTAGGACCTCCCTCGGATGGAGAAGTGCGTTGACCAGTGTGTTCCCAAACTGGCTCAGCTGTACATGCCCACGGCCGTACGAGACTAACGCGGCGGCGAAACCTCGACACACAGGTCGTTGGTTCGAGAACCTCGACACGACACCTGCAGCCAAAGTTGTCGCAGTCGTCACTCGGATGGAGGCCGGAAACTTCGGAGATCACCGTGGCGTCGGGGGAGGTATCTTGGAGTGTCGCATCCACAGCGGCCCCGGTTACAGGATATATGTGGCGATCGACAAGGACACTGTGATTATTTTGCTCGGCGGTGGAACCAAACGAAAACAGCAATCTGATATCGCAAATGCTCAGGATCGCTGGACGAACTACAAAAACCGCAAAACTCAAGGAGGACGACATGCCGCTCACCCGTGACTTCAAGGAGACGGTGCAGGCTCGCGTGCAGCGCGACCCCGAGTTCCGTCAAAGACTGCTTCAAGAAGGAGTCGAATGCCTGCTCGCCGGGGACATCGACACGGGCAACTCCCTGTTGCGCACCTACATCAACGCAACCATGGGCTTCTCAGAACTCGGCAAACTCACAGAAAAGCAGCCCAAGAGCCTCATGCGAATGCTGGGGCCTCAAGGCAATCCAAACACACGCAACTTCTTCGACATCCTCGGCTGTATCCAGCGCCACGAAGGAATCCAGCTCGGAGTGACCTGTCGTGGAGCAGCGCAAGCCCCAACCCTCAGCGCCGAACAGCCAACCGCCGCCAGGGGCTGAGGGGTCTCGCAGAGACGCACACCTCGATGGCGAGGACACGGTCGTAGCGACGGCGACAGTCACCAACGGCAGATCCTCGACGGACTACACAGAGAGGACGCCGACAGGGACATGACAAGCGGCGGAAACGTGACCGGTGAGCTGGGCAGAGGCAGCGGGGCAGGTGACGACCGTGGCATTACAAGTGGTGGAAACGTGACCGGCGAGGTTGGTTGCGGTTGTATCGGCGACCGTGCCATGACAAGCGGCGGGAACGTGACCGGCTGGACCGGGTCCGGTGAGACGGGCAGCTTCAGCGGAGACGGGTCGCCAACCGGCAACGGCAGTGTTGACGGGACCGGGGACGGGTCGCCAACGGGCGTGAACGGTCCCCGCCCAGCAAGCCCGGGCGGTAAAACAGGCTCGGGCGGAACACCAGGCAGCGTCGCTGCCTGCGGGACCGGCCCCGACACGGGCGGGACGTCAGACCCAGGTAGCGCATCAAGTACTGGTGGCGGATCCGGGTCGGGCGGCTCGTCAAGATCTGGCGGAACATCAGGGTCGGGCGGAACATCGGAGCCGGGCGGAACACTAGGCAGCGTCGCTGCCGGCGGGACCGGCTCCGACACGGGCGGAACATCAGACTCAGGCGGGGCATCAGTGTCCGGTGGCCACACAGGCAGCCACGGCGGCGGCACCCACGGCTCCGACGGCGGCAACACCGGAACAGTCAACGGCGGCAGCACCGGCAGAAAAGGAGGTGGCACATCAGGCAACACCGGAATTTCAAGACCAGCACCAATCTCCGGCAGCAAACAACAGCCAGGCAGTTCCCAAACCATGTCAGGGAGTTCCCAAACCATGTCAGGCACAGAAACAACCGAACCAGGCGGCGTAGACGGGCCACACAACGACGCCACCGGATCAACAACCCCAAAACCAAAACCAGGACCCACAGCATCAGGCGCAGGAAACGCCGAAGACGTCAACACGGCCCGGACCTGGACAGCCGACCAGTCAGGAAAAGTCGCCAACAGCAACCCCGCAGCCGCAGACACGAACGGCGCCGACTGCGACGTGCCAGACATCCAACCGAACCCACCGTCAGGCACAGACGAAAAAATCATGGACCCCGGTGCCAGCAAAGCAACATGGCTGCCAGACGCCGAGAACAACGCCGGAAAATCAGCCGAATCAGACGCTGTCACAGTCAACACCTCAGGCAACGCCGCCGGAAACAACGCCGGAGCGTCAGGCCCGTCGTTGCCGGCCGCAGCCACCACAACCACATCAGCAGCAACAGCCCGAGCCACCGCAGCACGCAACCCCTGATGATCCGCATCGGAACCCAACGACAAATTAATCACATCAACACCCGCGTCAACCGCCCAATCAACACCTGCAGCCACCCAAGCATCGTCGCCGTAACCAGACTCGTCCAACACCCGCACAGCAAGCAGAACCATCTCCGGCGCCAAACCCTCCACACCTGACCCGTTCACCGCCGCAGCAACAATACCGGCCACATGAGTGCCGTGACCGTTCAAATCGCCCTGCACCACACCACCATCAACAAAATCAGGGCCCTGCACAACCCGGCCAGCAAACTCCGGATGCGACAAATCAACACCTGTGTCCAACACCGCGACCACCACCGGAAACGAACCAGCCCGGGCACGAGCAGCCCGCGCCGACAACCTGGACAGCCCCCATTGGCGCGACACCAACGGATCAGACGGCGGGTCCACAAACCAACCCAAAACAGCGAAATCGCCGGCGGGTTCTGCGGCAGGCGGCCTTGACGGAACCGCGAACACAGCAGCCGACAAACACATCAGCAAACAAACAACCACACAGCGACGCATACCGCCACACAGTTCACGCCGACAACAACATCAACACCTCAGCCGCGCATCAACCGCCCAATCAACCGGAGCGGGGACACCGGTATGCGGCGCCGCGGCGACAGCAGCGCAGAACAATGCCACACATGCTGTTCATCGCGTTAGGTGTCGTAATCGGGTTCGGGACCGCTTTCATACCGGTACCAGCAATCGCCGGGCTAGTCGACGCCGGAAGCAACGCCCTCACCGAAACAGGGCACGACGCCGGCGCTCGTGTCTGGTGGGCGATGTTGCGCGATATCGCGGGAGCGCTCGTTCGTTGCAAGTTCTGCGGTGAAACGGCGTTACTCTTGCAATCTGACAGAATTACGGTACACTTTCCTGTCATGAAGGGATCAATCTACTCAGTAGTGGACGAGTACGTGGAGGAGCTGTCACCGCGCTCGTTCGTGACCGCTGGCGACATCACTCGCCCTCGCGGCGCTGTGGATACGGCGCTCTCTCGACTGTGCGCCGCTGGCGAGCTGCTGCGCGTTCGCAAGGGTCTGTACTGGAAGGGTGTTGTGACACGGTTGGGCATGACTCGACCCAGGGCCGAAGAGGTCGCGATCAGGGTCGGGGGTCCGGGCTCTGGGCCCGCTGGTGTTGCAGCAGCGCATTGGCTTGGCCTGACAACTCAGGTTCCGGCGACCTTTACGACAGCCGTCCCGATCCGAGCACCAAAGTCGTGGGGATCGGTTCGATTCACCGAACGGTCACTAGGCCGGCGGTTCCGCGATCTACGGCCCATCGAAATCGCCATCGTCGAGGTACTTCGAGCTGGCCCCTCTGTGGTCGAATCAGACTGGGCCGACCTTGCAACGGTGGCCACCGATCTCGTTGACAGTGGCGATCTACGCCCGAGCCTGATCGATGAGCAGATCCGTGAGGAACACCACATCGCAACGCGAGAACGTTGGAGCGAACTCGTGGACACCGCCCCTGCTCTCAGCGTTGCGTCATCCACGTGACTTGGCGACTGCGCGACGACCCTGAAGCTTTGAGCGTGGCTGCGGTGCGCATTGAGGAAGAAACGGGCATTCCCGCCTCCCATCTCGAAAAGGACTTCTGGGTAACCGAGGTTCTGCGCGCTGTCGCTGCGTACGGAGCGTCAGAGTCAACGACGATCGTATTCAAAGGTGGAACGAGCCTCTCGAAGGCCCACCGGCTGATCCGACGCTTCTCCGAAGATGTCGACCTCATCGTGGTCACCCCGGGCGAATCCAAAGGTGCCGCAGACCGAACTCTCAAGGGCATCGCGACTGCCGTCGAGACCGCGATCGGTGTAGCAGGCGTGGTTGACGCCCGATCCGCGACCAAGGGTCGAAAGCGGACCGTGAGCTATGACTACCCAGGACAACACCACACCTCGGGTCTGCGCCGTGGTGTGCTCCTGGAACTCGGCGCGAGAGGCGGGACCCTCCCTGCCCAGACCATGAGCATCGGCTCGCTCATCTCTGAGCATGGTCCATCGGCCGGCATCGAAACCGACTTCGAGGAAGCCGCGGTGTTTGATCTACGCGTGCTCGGGCCGGTCCGGACGCTTGTCGAGAAACTGATGATTCTCCACCACGCGGCGACAGCCGGTGACGAGACCGAACAAGTCCGACACGCACGCCACTACTACGATGTCTGGTGCCTGCTGAACGACGAGCCAACCATTGCCGCGTTCACGGAATGGCCGTGCGATGCCCTGGCCCGGGAGGTGGAGACGTTTACCATTGCTGCCGGTCTGGAGACCTCCCCGCGCCCGAAAGGAGGTTTTGGCGAATCGCCAGCCTTCGTCTCACCCTCGCAACAAGTACAGCGGGCATTCCAAGACGACGTCGTCGGTGAGCTGTTGTGGGGAGATGCAGGGCAGCCGACGTTCGAGGACTGCTACACGGCAGTCGGCCGCAACGCTGCAAAGCTGTAGTCGATCCGTGCGACGCTTGCCTCGTTCGACTGGTTCGCATATCTCGGATCCGCTGCAGCCGACGGACGACACGGTCCTGTCGAATTGCAGGGGGTTGTATTCTCGTCCGTCGGTTCGACTACAGGATGATGGCCTTGACTGAGAAGCCTCGAGCCGACGAATGGACGGTCGAGGATGACACGGAAGCGAAGCTCGAACTGTTCGTCAACGTTGCATGGTTATGTTCCCCTTCAACGACGAATTCTTCGAAACACAGACACGGATCGATCTCGGTGACCGTAGGAAGGTGGCTATCGCTGCCCACATCGAGGTTCGCGACGTTTTGCGCCAGAGCCCAGACTTGATCGCGCTCAAACTGGCCGAGATTCTGATCGGGAGCTATGCCCGGTCTGTGTCGATGAGGCGTCGAAGCCCTTGATCGCTGGCTCGGCGACGTCGAAACATGGTGACAGAGCGATCGGGTGGTCTGGTGCCCGCCGATCGAGCAAGCCGCGGAGCCAACCAATCGCGTGCCGTCAGTCGTTTCCTCTGTTCAGGCTGCTGTGGATAGGCTGACCCAGAGGCTTTCGGCTTGTGGAGTTTGGGTACGAGTCCCCCCTCCGACACCGAAAACATGTTTGATTGCTTCTCCGTGACGATCATGGAGTCGCAATCGGGTGTCAGGCGGGGGGAGTGGACCTGTCATGATGCGCCCACAGCGGGTGGATGATTTGCTCTGAGGTTCAAAGTGTTGTGAGCGCCCGGCCATCGGCATGTCGGCGACATCGACAGGGAGTTTTTACGTATGTATAATACGTACATGCCAAATAAGACAATCAGTATTCCCGATGACGTTGTCCCCATTATCGACCGTCTCGGTCTTCCGTTCTCAATTTGGGTTGCCGATCAGCTTCGTCGATACGCCGCGACACAGACTGGCTTGAGTCTCGGGCAGCAGTTGCTCGCAGACGCAGAGTTGGCGGGTGCTGAACCGCCAACTGCTCAGGAGTCCCAGGCCGTGATGGAACGAATGGAGCGGTCTGCTCCGTGGTAGCTCGTGGAGGCGTGTACTGGATTGACCTGGACAAGCGTCGACCGTGCATCGTTGTCTCCTCGGACAGTGTCTTGGGAGTAGAGGTGTGGCAGACCCACGTCGTACCCCTGACATCCAATGTCGAGCGGGCGGGCATCGCCGGCAACGTGTTGCTTCGATCGACCGCGACGGGACTGCCCGAAGACTCCGTTGCAGTGCCTCTTGGTCTCGAACTGATTGATCGTTCACTGCTCGCCGAGCAGTCGGGTCGGGTGCCTCAGGTTCTGCTGAATGACATCGACGACGGTCTCCGGGCAGTACTAGGTCTTTCGTAACGACCGCCCCCTCGCATTTGAGTTACCCTCGGGGCAACCAAGAGTTGTGCCCGATGGTTCTCAACGATCGGTCTGCGCGTCTCCCGGACAATCCGCGCGGTGCCGGCCCTGAACTCCGGGTCGTATTTCCGTCGTGGTGTTGACATAGCGTCTCCTAATAGACGATGTCTCCACGATTTGGGGGGATACCCAAGGACTCGAACCCCGGAGTCGTGGGTGATGCCTGTGTCCGTGTCCCGTAGGGCCGGTCAGCGAAGGCGATCGATGGCGGCACGTCACACTTGATACGGCCCACATCAAGGGGCACCTGGCCATCCGACTGACAAGCCTGCTCCGCCAGGCCTTGATTCAAAGGGGACGCGTCGCAGCCCGGATCATCTCCTCACGTAGGGAGATTTCGGACACGATCCGGCCGACTGCCACTTCACTCCCCGAGACGGTCAGCTCGACGTGGCGGATGCCGTCGGGTTCCTCGTCGAGCTGTACCCGGCGCACGGTCACTCGACTCTCGGCCAGCTCTGTGAACAGAGGACCGAGCGTGCCGTGGCCGATGTGGTACCTGAGCTCGATTCCGTGCGTACGACTCCACGGCAAGAGCGACATCAACGGCCCGAGCGCAACGACCAGAACCAAGGCCATCACCAGGGCCGAGAGGCAAACTACGTACATCCCGAAGCCGGCGGCAACACCGAGCGCCGCGGACAACCACAGGGTCGACGCAGTTGTGACCCCGGTGATGTTGAACCCGCTTCTCATGATTGCACCGGCCCCGATGAAGCCGATCCCGCTCGCGACCTGCGCAGCAACGCGCGTCGGGTCGGAGATGCCATCGATGCCGTACGCGCCCGAGATCGTGAACAGAGCGGCACCGACCGCGACCAGGGCGTGGGTTCGAACCCCGGCTACCTTCGATCGCGCTTCTCGCTCCGCCCCCAGAGCCAGCCCACAAGCGAGGGCCACTCCAAGACGCGCGACCAGATCAATCTCGTCGATCACAACGTCCCCCCTTCGTGGTTCTGTGATGCCGGTGCGGACGCCGGCCGGAGCGACCCACCGCCACAGACGCTGACGGGGTTAGAGGGCACCGTTGCTCAGAGCGGTTTCAACAATAACTTCGATCAACGCGAAGCTCGATTCGGCGCTGACATCCTCGAAGTACACGGTGCCAGGCCAGGGAGGCAACCTTGACTCGTATCCGTCCTCGGCGATGGACCTGGCGACTGTCCGGATCGCATCCACATGCTCGGTTGTGACAGCCCTGAGGTCGTCGCGTGCAGCTTCCAGATCGACGATGCTGTGCCGGTCGATCTGAGTAGCACCGATGCCCATGAACAGCGGAATGCAATGTTCTATTGCCTTGTCGACGTAGAACGAACCGGGCACTCGATCATCGGCCAGACGGATCACATAGTCCCGACAGACGCTGTTCTTCGCTTCGAACAACTCGGTGAGGCTCAGAGTGTTGTCATCGGCCTTTTTCGGAGCTCGGCGCCGCGACGATGATCCGCTTCTCTTTTCCACCTGGGTCACCCAGTCGCCTCGGTAGTTCGCGTCGTAGACCCTCCCCCGCCACCGGTTCTGCGCGATGAGGCGTTGCGTCGACCTGATCGCCACGTCCCTGCAGTTCTGTGGGCCGATGAAGAACGGGGATCCTGAGGCATCGGAGAGCTCTACCCAACCGTCCGGGTGGTTGTCGAAGAAGTGATCGATCCAGGGTTTGTGAACTGCGTCCGCCAGATGATCGAGGAATCGCTTCACAAAATCAGGCTCATGGGTGAGCGCGTTGATCAGGTGCTCCTGGCCAAATATGTCGGCGGCCAGGCTGTATGGCGCCGAGAGGTGCAGCCCGGGTTTGAAGCCAGTCAGCCTGCGGTAACACAACAGGATTTCGTCGACGACGGTCGGGATGGTGCTGGTCAAATCGAGCTGCGGCCAATCCTGCGGATCTCCCGCCTTGACCAACATGTTGTCGGGGTTGGTACCCGGAGAGAACCTGTCCGAGTAGATCATGGGCTGCCCGAGAGCTTCTGCCGTGAACGCATAGACCGGCCAACTCAGATACATCTTCTGCATCCCCAGCAGCTTCAGCGACGTGAGCACGGAGCGGACGTAACGTTCAGGGTCTGCTTTGTAGAGCTCGGCCGCGGTCACCCCGTACAGGTCGAACATGACTCCCAGGGTGAGGAGGTCGATCGAACCCGAAACATGCACCGCATTTTCGGGAGCCGGGATCTTGAAGGCGTCGTCGAATGACCCGGCGAGCGCGGCATCAAACACGTTCCTCAGACGATCTCTATCCGGGTGGCTACCTGCCTGCCAACCGGCAAGCAGGCGAAGCCCGGCAGGAAACACGAGCTCTTCGCCGTCCATGCCACTCGTTCCGGTCATCGCCTGGTCGGCTCGCTGGCGACTTCTTCGCCGATGGGAACGGCGACAGTAGCGGCGTCGGTAACGAAGCGAACGCGGTCGCCGCGGTAGAGATCGGTGCCGGCCGAGAGTTCCAGTTCCTGGGCAGCGAGCGGCGACGGCACCACCCGCTCGAGACTCAGCAGCCGGGAACCCGCCGCCGCGCCCCTCTCGCGGACCCGTTCGGTGAAGTGGAAGAACTCGGCCGCGCCCCGTTCGAGGCGCAGCTCAGACACGAAGGTTCCTGAGCCATGGACCCGCTCAACCATGCCGCGTCGCTCGAGCACATCGAGAGCTTACCGCACGGTTCTGCGATTCAGTCCGAAGCTCTCGGCCAGCGCCCGCTCTGTGGCCAACCGATCCCCCGGGAACCGGATCCCGGTAGGGATTGTCCGTATGCATGCCGATCCGCCGGCTCGTGAAGGCGAGGTTGGCAGGATCCGGCTCGATCTTGACGTCGAAGACCCGCCCGTAGTTCGTCTCACGGACGTAGCCGAACAAGTCAACCACTCCCACGATCGCATTCGGAGCCGGCGGCCCCGAAGGAGAGGGCCTCTAGGTAGCCGGTGCTCGAGCTGTCACTGCGAGCACGGGCCTGCCAGCGAGAAGGCGTTCGGACGCCACGACGTCGTCGAGTCCGACCTCGACGAGCAGGGCGGCGATGTGGGCGGTATCGATCATGGAGAAGCCGTGATGTGCGTGGTCATCGGAGTGGTTTGCAGTCCACCGCTCATAGTCGGGATGCTGGGGGTCTTCGAAGTTCTCATCGATCAGCACGATGCGACCTCCGCTTCGCAGCGCACGTCTGATCTCCGTCGTCGCTCGCTTGATGTCGATCCAATGGTGCATCGTGTTGACGGCCCAGATGGCATCAACTGAGTGGGTGTCCACTGGTAGTGCTTCGGCTGCGCCCGCCGTAACGGTGATTTGGTTGCGCCTGCGTTGGAACAGGCGCCGCACGCCGAGGATGCCACGTATGAACGGGGTGGGCTCGACAGCCACGACGTCTGCGCCGAGGCGAGCGGCTTGTACGGTGCTCGCCCCCATTCCAGCGCCGATATCGACCACCCGCTCCCCGGGTTGGGGATTCACGAGTTTGATCACCGCATCGTTGATATCTGATCGCCACATCTGGGGGGCCAAGCGGATGTAGCGCAACATGGCCGCCAGCCCTTGGTCGTTGGCATGGGCGTGTCCATGACCCCCGTGCTCACCGCCGTGGTGGGCGTGGTCGTGCACAGTGCCGTCGTGGTCGCCCTCGTCGTGGTGGGTCTCGATCTCGCTCACACCCACGACCGTACTTGTTCAAGTCCACTTGAAGTCAAGGGCACTGTGTCTCCGGGAGGGTGGACGACGATACATGGTCAACGAGGGCGTTGGCGATGTCGGCTCGGTTGGGTGTGATGATGTTGTAATTATGTTTATGTCATGTGATATACATGTGTATGTTTGAGTCTTCATCTGGTTTTTTGGTTGGTTTGAGCCTGCGTCGTTTGGGTGTTGTGGGTGTTGTGGTGGGTGTGTTGGCGTCGGTGTTGGTGGTGGTGCCGTCTGGTGGTGTGGGTGCTGCTGCTGGTGGTGTGAGCGCGCCGTCGGGTTTGTCGGCGGTGTCGGTTGAGGGTGGGGTGTTGTTGAGTTGGGATGCGCCTGAGTCGGGTGTGGTTTCGGGGTATCGGGTGTTTCGGCGTTTGCCTGAGAGCGGTGAGCGGAGGTTGTCTGTGTTGGTGTCGGATACGGGTTCGTCGCTGACGTCGTTTTTGGATGTGTCGGCGGTGGTTGAGGGCGAGTTGTTCGTGTATCAGGTGGCGGCGCTGTTTGACGGGGCGGTGGGCGAGCGTTCTGTTCGTGCGCGTGTGCGCTATGAGACACCTGAGGCTGAGCCGGTGCTGCGCGCTGTTGAGCCTGAACCTGAGGTTGAGGCTGATGCGGTGGTTGATGTGGTGGTGTTGTCGGGTGTGTTGTCGGTGGGGTCTCAGGGTGGTGTGAGTCCGGCGATGTCGGGGTTTTCGGCGTGGGCGCGGGCGGGTTCGTTGTTGCCGCGGTCGTTCACTGTTGATGGTTCTGCTGTTCGGGTGTTGGTGTTGGTGGAGCACGCCGGGGGTGTGTTCTTGGCGACCGATCAGGCGATGGGCACCGATTTCGTGCTTGATGTGGGGGGCCGGGAGTTCGTGGGGTCCGAGAGTTTGGTGCCGGCGTTGGCGGTGCGGGGCGCGTATTGGTGGCCTTCTGGGGGCTTGTCGTGGTCTGACGGCGACACCGTGGATGTGGAGTTGCGGGTGGCGGCTGATGCGGTGCCGATCGGTGTACGCGCCGCGGCGCCGTTGTGGGCTTATTTCGACCGGGTGCCAGACACCCACGACGGCACTAGCGAGTTTGAGGTGCGGTTGCGGTTCGGTGAGGACGTCGACACCACCACTGCTGCTTTGCGCGACAGCGTGATCACAGTCTCGGGCGGGTCGGTCACCGCAGTGCAAGCCGCGGTCGCCTCTACACGCAACTGGACGGTCACCGTTGTGCCCGACGGGGACAGCGATGTCACTATCTCTGTTGGGGGCGCGCTGGGGTGTGCTGATCTCGCGGCGGTGTGCACCGCGGATGGTCGCACTCTTCCCGCGGGCATTGAGGTGACGGTTGCGGGCCCCTCAGCAGCGGTGTCGCTTGACGCGTTGTCGCTCGACGGTGCGCTGCTGGACCAGGCGTTCGATCCCGAGGTCACCTTGTACACCGCACAAGCCGACGTCGGCATCTCGCAGGTCACCGCCGCGGCCGTGGCGCGCGACGCAGCGGCGTCGGTGGACATTTTGCCCGCTGATGCCGATCCCAATACTGCAGGTCACCAGATCGCGGTCACTGAGGGGGCCCAGACCGCCGTGGCTGTCACGGTCACCGCGGCCGATGGTGAGAGCGAGCGTCGTTATTGGGTCGTGGTCGACGGGCCGGCTGAAGCGGGCGGCAACGATGTTCAGGAGGTTCCCGGTCTCACTGGTTTGGCTTTGGACGGGCTTGCCGCGTTGGGGTTCACTCCCGCTCAGCGCCGTTATGAGGCCGTCAAGGCGGCCGGGGTGAGCATGGTGACGGTGATCGCGTCGTCAGATGATTCCGATGCCGCCGTCGAGGTGCTGGTGGTGCGCAGCGACGACTCCCCGCTGGTGATCGACACCGACGACGCCGACCCGAACACCGCAGGCCATCAGGTCGCTTTGTCCGAAGCAGGCGAGACGCTGCTGCTGGTGCTGGTCACCTCCGCCGACGCCAAACGCCAAGACGTCTATTTGGTGCTGGTCCGCCAGCCCGCCCTACAACCACAAGCAGCGCCCGGAGCGCCGGTCACCAAGAACACCGTCGCGCCGAAACAGCTGCGCTCGACACCCGGCGCGCTGCTGCGCGACACCGCGGTGCCGACGCTGACCGCGCTCAGCCTCGACGGGGTCGCGCTCACACCGCAGTTCGCGGCGGCCACCACCGATTACACCGCCACCGTCGACGCGAGCACCGCCCTGGTCACCGTCACCGCGACCCCCGCGGGCGACGCTACGGTGATGTTCGCTCCCGCTGACGCGGACGCGAACACAGCGGGCTGGCAGGTGGCGCTGCCCGCCGCCGATGCAGGCGGGGCCCCCACCCAGACCACCATCGCCGCCATCGTCGCCGATGCCGACGGCATGGCGGTCAACAGCTATCTCATCACCGTCACCCGTCAAGCACCCCCCGCAGACGACGCCACCTTGACCGCGCTTGCCATCGACGGTGTTGCACTCAGCCCCGCGTTCGACCCCGCTACCCACATCTACACCGCCGATGTCGGCTCCGATGTCGATCAGGTCACCCTCGATCTGGCCGCCGCCGCCGGTGCCACGGTCACCGTCGTGCCTGGCGACGACGACTCGAACACAGCGGGATGGCAGATACCCCTCGCCGACGTTCAGGCCGGCGGTGAGCCTTCTGTTACTGCGGTGGCTGTTGTGGTCACCGCTGCTGATGGCAACACGCGCCTGACCTACATTGTGACGGTCACCCGCCAAGCGCCGTCTGCGCCGCTGCCGATCACCGTGGTGCTGCCTGAGGGGTGTGTGCTGGAGACGCTCAACGCCAAGGACGATGGCACTTTCCGCAAGAGCAGTGTGTGGCGTCCCAAGTGCCAGTCGATATTCGAGTTTCCGGATCCTTATGGCCATGCCGTTGCGGTGAGCGGCAATGCGCGTTTCTACCGGTTCGGCGTGGTCGAGCCGGGCGACGTCGCGATCGAGGTCGAGAGCAGTACCAGTCGCCATATTGTGCTGCGGTCAGCCGACGGGACCCAGCTCGAGCACGTCTATTATCACATCGATTATCCGAACGGCGGCTCGGGTTGCTATGGGATGCCGTGCGATGCCGACCCGGTTCTGGAGGCGACGCTGCCGGCGGGTGCGTACATCGTCGAGACGGTGCAGCACTACAACGGCAGCGGCCGCCAGCGCAGCTCGACTGTCACGGTCGAGGGCACGGACATCTTCAGCGTCGCGCCGCAGCTGGCGGCGTTGACCGTCGACGGGACGTCTGTGGCGGGGTTCCATAGCAACACGTTTGTTTACGAGTCGGCGCGGCAGTCGGCGACGGTCACGGTTGCGGCTGAGGCGACCGCGGCGCCGCCTTCGTTTGCGGCTAATGCGGTGCTGATCGAGCCTGCCGACGCGGACCCCGACACGGCGGGCCACCAGGTGGAGATCGCGGAGTACGGGCTGACCGAGGTGACGGTCACGGTGACCGACGGCGATGGGGTCGGGTCGAATCGTTATGTGGTGGCGTTCTCGGGCGATCACGAGGCGACCACCTCGACGAGCGGTTCGGTCGCGGTGGGCGGCTCGGTGCGTGCCCGGGTGGACTCGGCTGGTGATCGGGACTGGTTCGCGGTGGATCTGGTGGCTGATTCGGCGTATCGGATCGATCTCAAGGGCAAGTCGAGTGCGAGCGGCTCGCTGGTCGATCCGTTTGTGTTCGGGGTGCGGCTTGCCGACGGCACGCTGGTCGCGGGCACTTCGGACGATGGCAGCGGTGATGGCAAGAACAGCGCGGTGTGGTTCGTGCCGTCGGTTACGGGCACCCATTTTGTCGATGTCGGCGCTGACGGGTCGGGCACGGGCATCTATGAGCTGTCGGTGAGCGGGCTGGCTGATGACTTCGCGGCGAGCACTGCGACTGTTGGGGCGGTCGCGGTCGATGGTGTTGCGGTCGCTGGCGAGGTGGAGTTCCGCGGTGATCGGGATTGGCTCGCGGCGACCCTTGAGGCCGACAGGACGTACTTGTTCCAGCTGCGCGGTTCGCCGTCTGGTGTGGGCTCGTTGGCTGATCCGGAGTTGTTCGGGGTGCATGACGATGCGGGCGTTTTGGTGGCGGGGACCTCTGATGCGGACAGCGGCGCGGGCGCCGATGCGGAGTCGGTGTTCGCTCCGACCGTTGATGGTGAGTACTTCGTGGCGGCGGGAGCCGGCGGCAACGGCACCGGGAGCTATGAGCTGTCGGTGGCTGATGTGACTGACGGGTTCCCTGATGATTTCGCGGGGGATGCGTCGACGATCGGCGCGGTCACGGTGGGCGGTTCGGTGCAGGGTGCGGTGGAGTTCGAGGGTGATCGGGATTGGTTCGCGGTGTCGGTGGAGGCCGTTGGTGAGTACTCCTTGAGGTTGCGGGGGAGTGACAGCGGGGGCGGCACGTTGCTGGACCCGGTGCTGTACGGGGTGTTCGACGACAGCGGCGTGCTGGTGGCGGGCACGTCGGACGACAACTCGGGGCAGGGCACTGACAGCGTCGTGCGTTTCTGGCTGGAGGCTGACGGCACGTTCTATGTGTCTGTGGGCACTGTGGCCGGCGAGCGGGGCACGTACACGCTCGAGGTCGATTTGCAGCGTGACGATTATCGGGGCGATGTGGGCACGACGGGCCGGTTGGCGGTGGGCGTTTCGAAGCGGGCCAGGGTGGACTTCTTGGGCGATCAGGACTGGTTCGCGGTGGATTTGGTGGCCGGGGTGGGTTATCGGTTCTCCGAGCAGTCGAACGTCGGTTCGTATGTACACGGCATCTTTGAGCAAGACGGCGTGAAGGTGAGCGGCACGCATCGCGAGCCGAGTAGGGAGATGTATTGGGTGCCTGAGACATCGGGCACGTATTACGTCGCCATCATTTCGCGAGAGTACAGCGACGTTCCCGTCGTGGGTCGTTATCGGGTGAAGGTGGAGCGGCTCGCGGATGATTATCTGGCGGACACCACTACGACGGGTTCTGTGGTTGTCGGGGGCAGGGTGACCGGCAGTGTGCAGTTCCCGTTTGACCCGGATTGGTTCGCGGTGGAGTTGGAGGCGGACAGGGCGTATTTGGTGAGGGCGCACGGGTGGCGCTCGGGTCATGGGACGTTGTGGAATCCGAACGTGCCGGGGATCTATGACGATCAGGGGGTGTTGCTGCCTGGTACGTCGGTGGACGGCGGGGGCGTTGGCGATTTCGAATCGTGGCAGGTGTTCACGCCTTCTGCGGCGGGCACCTATTACGTGTCGGTGTCCCAGGAGGGCTGGCCCTGGGACTTCGGCCAGTGGCCGGATCCGTGGGAGGGCGGCACCTACAAGCTGTTCATCGACGATGTGACTGACGGCATTCCTGATGACTGCGGGGAGGACGCGGCGTCGGCGTGCGATCTGCGTGTGCCGGGTGGCAAGCGGGGCAACTTCGAGGTGGACGGCGATTCGGATTGGTTCGCGGTTGATCTGGTGGCGGGGACGTCGTATCGGTTCCGCCAGTCCGGGGTGTCGTTCAGCTTCGGGCCGGTCACGGGGGTGACGCTGTACAACCCGAAGATCCTGGGGATCTATGACGACAACGGCATCAAGTTGCCGGACACCTCTGATGACAACGGCGGCTCGGGTGACTTAGAGGCGATGGTGGAATTCGCTCCGCCGGCGTCGGGCACCTATTACCTGGTGGCCGGGGCGACCAAGTGGGATGCGAACGGTGTGGGCTCGTATTGGTTGTCGGTGTCTGAGACGGACTCGGGGCCTGAGCCGTTCGATGATTATCCGGCTGATGACTCGACGTACGGGTCGCTGGGGGCGGGCGGCGCTGCGACCGGCAAGATCGAGGCGCGCAACGACAAGGACTGGTTCGCGGCGTTCCTGGTGGCCGACGCGGTGTACACGATCACGCTGGAGGGCAGAGGCCGCGACCCGCTCGACGATCCGCGGGTGGGCGGGGTGTACTACTTTGACGGGCGCTGGCTGTCGGCCGACGCGCACTACACCGGCACCGCTGATGCGGACAGTGTGATGACGTTCACCGCGTCGTCGTCGGGGCTGCATTTCATCGAGGCTGCCGGTCATGTCGACGCCGACGGCTGGTCGACGGGTTCGTACCGGATGACGCTGGACATCGACCGCGAGGCCGGCACCGCGCTCACTCTCGGGGAGTCGGCTGCGGGGGAGTTCACGGTGGCCGGCACCGAGTCGCATCTGTACTCAGTCGAGCTCGAAGCCGGCGAGGACTACTGGATCCAGGCCGATCCGGGCACGCTGGATCATCCGTATCTGGCGCGGGTCTATGACCAGGACGGCGTCGCGGTATACGAACACTCCGGGGAGCCGGCGGAGCTGGCGTCGCGGTTGCGGCGGATCACGGCATCCAAGGACGGCATCTATTTCGTCGTGGTGGCCGCGACCACCTCGCTCACCGATGCCGACGACGACGGGGTCGGCACGTATCGGATCACGGTGTCGGACATGTCCGACACGGCGTTGACGGCGGTGGCGGGCCAGGCGGGTGTGTCGGCGTTGGAGGTCGGGACGGTGCAGCGAAGCAGCATCAGTGCCTTCGAGGAGACTGACCGCTATCGGGTGTATCTCGAGGGCGGCACCGAGTACCGGATCGACATGGAGGGCGACTGGACCGGTTACAGCGACGCGAACGGCGACTGGGTGGCGACCGCGACGCTGTACAACCCGATCATCGAAGCCGTCTATCACGAGGATGACACCGCTGTGGACTTGATCGTCGGTTCGGGTCATCACGACGCCGGGATCGGCCAGAACTCGCAGGTGGCGTTCACGCCTGCTGCTGATGGCTTCTATCTGATCGACGCTGCTGCTGAGCATGCGTGGACGGGCACTTACGTGTTGACCGTTGTGGACGCGAACGGCTGGTCGGCGGGCACCAATCGGATGACGCAGGCCGCCCAAGCGCAGGCTGCGACCGCGCAGGCTGTGACCGCTTTGGCGGTGGGCCAGTCGGCTTCGGGGGAGATCACGGTGGCCGACACCGAGGCGCATGTGTACTTGGTTGAGCTCGAAGCGGGCAAGGACTATTGGGTCCAGGCCGATGCGGGCACGCTGGAGCATCCGTATCTGTTGCGGGTCTATGACGCGGACGGCGTCGCTGTGCACGACCATTCGGGGGATCCTTCGGAGCTGGGGGCGCGGTTGCGGCGGATCACGGTGTCCAATGACGGCGCCTATTTCATCGTGGTGGCCGCGACCACGTCGCTCACCGACCCCGACGGAGTGGGCACGTATCGGATCACGGTGTCGGACATGTCCGACTCGGCGTTGACGGCGGTGGCGGGCCAGGCCGGCGTTTCGGCGCTGGTTGTGGGCGGGGTGCAGCGCAGCAGCATCGACACCAGCCAGGAGACTGACCGCTATCGGGTGTATCTCGAAGCAGGCGTCGAGTACCGGATCGACATGGAGGGTGCGTGGACCGGCTACCGCGACGCCAACGGCAGTTGGATCGTGACCGCATCGCTGTTCAACCCGATCATCGAAGCCGTCTACCACGAGGACGACACCGCTGCTGATCTGATCGTCGGATCAGGTCATCACGATGCCGGGGTCGGCCAGAACTCCCAGGTGTCGTTCACTCCCGCCGCTGACGGCTTCTACCTGATCGATGCTTCTGCTGAGCGTGCGTGGACAGGCACTTATGTGCTCACAGTCAACGCGGTCTCATAGCCGAAGGCGTCGTCGAGGTCGCTTCGGTTCTGGGGCGAGGAGTGGCTTCCGCGGGGCTGGTAGTGGCTATAGTAGTAAGTATCACTAACAGGGTCAGCGACAGGGTTTTCCCGATCAGTCCAAAAGGAGTATTGAATATGCGGGTAGCACGTATGAGACGACGGTTTGCTGTTGTCGGGGTACTGGGTTTGACGGTGGCGCTGCTTGCGTCGGTGCCGTCGGCGATGGCCGCCAGCGGTGTGCCGGATCGCCCGGATCGACCGACTCTGGACTCGGTCTCGTTTGAGTCGGCCGCGATCTCGTGGGCCGATGCCGGCGACTCCTCGGTCACCGGGTACAAGGTTCTGCGCCGCGACCGGAGCGTGGACGCACGCGGTGTGTTCCACATGATTGCGGACAACGTGTCCGGGACCTCCTATATCGACGACACGGTAGAGGCGTCGGGTTCCTACAACTACCGGGTCAAGGCCCGCAACGCGAACGGGCTTAGCCGCCGCTCGCTGCAACTACGCGTCGAAGTCCCGGCTGAGCCCGCCAGTGCCCAAGCTGAGCCCCCCGGAGCGTTGAGCGTCACGAGCGCCACGGTGTTGTCCGCCGCGGAGAACACCGTTTTCGCCCATCAGATCGAGGTCGAGGACACCGGCGCCGAGGGCCATGTCGCGTACAGCTTCGAGATTCTCGATTACTGCGAGTACTTGGAGGAAACCGATAGCTGCAACTGGGACTGGGACTACTTTGACGTGAGCACGAGCGGCCGCATCACCTCTTTCGACCTCCTCGACTACGAAGGGAATCCGCCGCCGCGCCCCTACACCCTCGACGTGCGGATCACTGCTGCTTCCCAAGGCCGCCGGGTCTCGATCGATCAGCCGTTCGAGATCACGGTCAGCGACGAGGTTGAAGGAGGAGCTGCTCAGAACTTCACTGCAACCGGCCAAACCCAGACAACCATCGCACTCGACTGGGACCCGCCGGCCAACATCGATCCAAACCACTACAGCCTGATGGTGTTCAAGTCTGGATCGGAGCCTGCCGAAGACCGCTTAGTGGCAGAGTTCGCCACGGTTGCCAGCCGCCGCACGGTTGACCGGCTCGAAGCCAACACCTCATACGACTTCTATCTCGCGCCCAAAGACGATAACGGCAAGACTCTCGACATGGTCTCGTTGACGCACAGCACCGCCAGCTAACCCCGGCGCAGCAACCACCCCCCCTCTGGTCCGTTCGGGAGGGGCTTCGTCGTGGACGACGAGGAGCCTCCCGAAGGTGTCCTGTTCGTCGGTCGTGTCACCATGGAGGGCTGCGAGGAGCTGTTGGGCGCAACCAGCGCGGACGGCGAGGTGATCCAGTGCCGGCGTGGCGTGTTCTCGGTAGTGGTGTCCAGCCAACAGGGGGGAGCTCAGTTGGGTGTGTCTGTGTTGCAATTATGTTATGTGATATATATGTGTGATATTTGAGTCTTCATCTGGTTTTTTGGTGGGGTTTAGTCTGCGGCGTGGTTGGGGTCGTTTGGGTGTTGTGGGTGTTGTGGTGGGTGTGTTGGCTTCGGTGTTGGTGGTGGTGCCGTCTGGTGGTGTGGGTGCTGCTGGTGGTGTGAGCGCGCCGTCGGGTTTGTCGGCGGTGTCGGTTGAGGGTGGGGTGTTGTTGAGTTGGGATGCGCCTGAGTCGGGTGTGTCTGAGGTGTCGGGGTATCGGGTGTTTCGGCGTTTGCCTGAGCGCGGTGAGCGGTGGTTGTCGGTGTTGGTGTCGGATACGGGTTCGTCTGAGACGTCGTTTTTGGATGTGTCGGCGGCGATTGGGGGCGAGTTGTTCGTGTATCGGGTGGTGGCGCTGTTTGACGGCACGCGGGGCAAGCGTTCTGTTCGTGCGCGTGTGCGCTATGAGACGCCCGAGCCTGAGGCTGAGCCGGTGCTGCGCGCTGTCGACCCTGAGCCTGAGGCTGAGGTTGAGGCTGAGGCTGATGTGGTGGTGTTGTCGGGTGTGTTGTCGGTGGGGTCTCAAGGTGGTGTGAGTCCGGCGATGTCGGGGTTCTCGTCGTGGGCGCGGACGGGTTCGTTGTCGCCGCGGTCGTTCACTGTTGATGGTTCGGCTGTTCGGGTGTTGGTGTTGTTGGAGCATCCCGGGGGTCTGTTCTTGGCGACCGACCGGGCGATGGGCTCTGATTTTGTTTTGGATGTTGGCGGAAAGCAGTTCGTGGGGTCCGACAGTCTGGTGCCGGCGTTGCCGGTGCGGGGCGCGTATTGGTGGCCCTCCAGGAGCGTGTTGTGGTCTGACGGCGACACCGTGGATGTGGAGTTGCGTGTGGCGGCTGATGCGGTGCCGATCGGTGTGCGCGATGCGGCACCGTTGTGGGCTTATTTCGACCGGGTGCCCGACACCCACGACGGCACTAGCGAGTTGGAGGTGCGGTTGCGGTTCGGCGAGGACGTCGACACCGACGCCGCCGCGTTGCGCGACAGTGCGTTGGCGGTTTCGGGCGGGTCGGTCGCTGCGGTGGAGGCCGCGGCTGGTTCGACACGCAACTGGACGCTCACGGTTGTGCCTGACGGGGACAGCGATGTCACGGTGGGGCTCGCGGGCGCGCTGGGATGTGCCGATCCCGCGGCGGTGTGCACCGCGGATGGCCGCACCCTTCCCGCAGGCATCGAGGTGACGGTTGCGGGCCCCTCAGCAGCGGTGTCGCTTGACGCGTTGTCGCTCGACGGTGCGCTGCTGGACCAGGCGTTCGATCCCGAGGTCACCTTGTACACCGCACAAGCCGACGCGGGCGTCTCGCAGGTCAGCGTCGCGGCCGCGGCGCGCGACGCCGCGCCAATAGCGGCGCACCCACTGCGGTGCTGCGCGACGCGGCGGTGCCGACCGCGCGTCGGTGGACATATTGCCCGGAGGTGTCAGTTGGTCTGTGTAAGGCGGGGTGGTCAACACCTACCTCGCCACCGTCACCCGCGAGGCGCCGCCCTCTGGCAACGCCGCGTTGGACACCGTCGAGGGAGAGAATGACCTTCCGCCCGATCACACCACGACTGGAGTGGTTGTTCTTGGCGGCTCGGTCACGGGAACCGTCGATTCCGCGAGCGACATCGACTGGTGGGCGATACCCGCCGACGTCGATGGACATCTGCTGTTCGATCTCGAGGGGGCCGACAGTGGCCGCGGCTCGCTCGAGGATCCCTGGATCTACGGCATCTTCAGCGCGCGAAACAGCAATCCCTGGTTGTCGTCAGGAGGCGGGGATGCGGGGGTTGGCCGCAACTCCCAGACGTACCGCGAGTTCGTTCGCAATTCCCGCTACAGCTTCTTCGTGGCGGTCAGGGGACACGGGAGGGGGACGAACACGGGGACCTACACGCTGACGGTGACCGACATCACGAACATCGAGGACGACTACGCAGCCGATACCACCACGACCGGAACGGTTCAGGTCGGTGACTCGGTTCGCGGACTGGTACGAAGGCCCGCTGACAGGGACTGGTTCGGGGTCGTCCTCACCGCGGCCCGGACGTACCGTTTCGATCTGGGAGGCGAGACGAACGGTGGAGGGACGTTGTTCGATCCGCACCTGTTCGGCATCCACGACGACGGCGGAACGCTCATCGACGGCACGGCGGACGCGGACTCCGGCACCTACTACAACAGCCGAGTGTTGTTCACTCCGACCTCCACGGGCACCCACTACGTGGCGGCGGGCTTCGTGGCGAAAGGCTCAACCATCTACCCCGGGACCTACACGCTGGCGGTGACCGACGTGACGGACATTGCGGACTCCCACAGTGCCGACACCGGAACCAGCGGCACGATAGAGCTGGATACACCTGCAACGGGCGAGATCGACTACGAGGGCGACAGTGACTGGTTCAAGGTGACCCTCGAGGAGGGCAGGCCCTATCAGGTCGACGTGCAGGGTGCCGACACCGATGACGGGACCCTGCCGGATCCCCATCTGCAAGGGATCCACGACGCGGACGGGGCCGAGCTGAGCGGCACCACCGACTACAACCGCGGGGCGGGGCGCAACGCAAGGAAGGTCTACAGACCGCCTGCGAGCGGCACCTACTACGTGGCGGTCGCAGGATTTCAATCAGTTGGGCAGACAACGGCCGGGCGACATCGGGAGCAGCTCGGCACCTACACGGTGACGGTCGCCGACGTGACCGACGGCGTGCCCGCCGACACCACCACGGCGGCGACCGTGACGGTCGGCGCGTCGATGAGGGGAACCGTCGACTACCGCGGCGACGTCGACTGGGTGGCTGTTTCCCTCACCGCCGATGAGGTCTACCGGATAGAGCTCGACGGAATCAGCCTTCCAGATCCGAAAATCCACGGAGTCCGCAACGCCGACGGCGACCGCCTGGCCGGAACCACCGACGACGACCGCCTGGCCGGAACCACCGACGACGACAGCGGCCGCGGCGACGACAGCCGGGTGGACTTCACTCCCGCAAGTGACGGGACCTACTACGTAGTGGCCGGAGGAAGCCCCAATGCCACCGGCATCTATACGGCCCCCACCGGCACCTACAGGCTCACTGTCTCGGACATCACCGACGGAGTCCCCGACGATTACCCGGCGGACACCTCGACTACCGGTGTCGTCGAGGTCGGCGGCTCGCTGCGCGGCGAGTTCGAGACCTCCGACGACGAGGACTGGTTCGCCGTCACCCTCCAAGCAGGCACCAGCTACGAGTTCAACGTGAACGGCATGTACGCCGGTGACACCTTGTATGGTCTCGGAACCGTGCTCGATCCCGACATCGGCGGTTTGTACCGACAGGACGGAACACTGATCCCGGGTACCGCACGGTCTTCCAATTGGTGGAACTTCGGGGAACGTCTGGAGTTCTCCCCCGACGTCTCCGGCCCGTACTACCTAGCCACAAAGACCGGGAGTGCAGGCGAACTCGAAGGCACCTACACCGTGTCGGTGAACGAACAGCAGTAGGGAAGTCGCGGGCGGGCGGTCAGCAACTCGACTGTCCAGCAGGGGCGAAGTCCGCGATCTGACGCTTGACACAAGACGTCAGATCGCGGACACCCCGCAGACTGCTAATTATATCTGGAGATCAGAGTCACGCCGGCGTCGACAATATAAACCCTGAAGCCGCGCTGCCACACATGCTTAGACCAGTTGCTCCAGCCTGCGCGATTGCGTAGTCGGACCCGTATCCGCACGCCGTCGCCCTGGTGTTCGAACGATTGGTTATACAACGTGAACTGGCTCGCGGCGTTTGTCCCAACGTACCCGTCCGGTGTCGTCGACCATGCGGTCCATCCGTCATTGATATCGGTTTCGACCAAATCACCGTCAGCGTCGTAGGAGATTGGCGGGTCGTCCTCTCCATCGCGTTTGGAAAACTGCACCTCATACTCGGTCTGGCACGCAGCACGCGTCCACTTGGCGGTCAGGTTTTGGCTTTCGAGATCGCCCGAATGGTCTTCGGTCAAGCTGGGGCTGTATGGCCTGTGTCGCTGAGACGTAATCGAGAACTTCTTCCTCCACGACCCAGATTTATATATCGTTTCTCCATCCTCGTTAATTTTCTTTTTTCCATGCTGGTTGATCTCGAAGAAGTTCGCCCAGACACGGATTGCCCAATCGGTGCACGGCGGTTGATCCTCAAGGATCGTGTAGCGGTGCCGGCCATGTTGATTACAGTGCGTGCCGAGATCGGTCCACGAACTCCAGCTGTCGTCGGTTCGCTGTTGCCGCTCGACGGTGTAGCTCACGACTGTTTCCACGGTGCCTAGCCGTGTCGGCGTGACCCACTCCAGGTAGTCGCCTGTTTGCAACCCGCCGGAGCCCAAGACGTAGAGCTTGAAGTCTTTCACTTGGTGGTCGCCGAGCCTTTCGTAGTCGTCGTCCTCGGTGTCGGGGCGGGTGCACACCTCGACGACGGTGTCGTCGATGTCGTCGATGTCGTAGCTGTCGTCGAGGGCCTCTGCCTGTTGTTGCTGCGTTATGACCGGTTCTGGCTCCGGCGGGCTGACGTATTCCAAGCTGGTACCGATCACTTCGCCCGGTTCCTCTGTACTCTCAGCCTGGCCGACAGCTTCAGCAGTATCCGACCGGCGGCTCCTAGCGTTGTCCCACAGGGCTTTAATCCGGTACTCGTAGCGAGTTCCGTCGCTGTTCGCAGTCAGATCGGTGTAGGTCGTCTCGGCAGATCCGGTGTCGGCTACGAGCGTCGTGAATCTGGTCTCACCTTCATCAGGAAGTCGACGCCTGATCCGGTAGCCGGTCACCGTCGCGGCATCCGATGCGGGAGCGTCCCACGCTAACTCCACGGCCCCAGGACCTGCGGTCGCGACCAGGTTTTGGGGAGGAGAACCGACCGCTGCCGAGGCGGAGGCCAACGGCAGCAGTGTCGCAACGAGCATGAGGGCACTTGCGATCGCCACCGGTGGCCGCCATTTTCGCCTGTTGACCTTCGTCGAGTCCATCAAAGCTCCTTGTCAATTAAAACCAGATACGTCTGGCGGCTCCCATGAGCACAGCCCAGAACCCTAGCGAAATTAGTTGTTATTCGCACATTATTATGTTGTATTAATGTTGTATTGATGTTGTTACCATCAGCACCTTGCATGGGTCACCACTCGGAGGCCCGAACTTGATGGAGGTTTTAAGTTGCGTCGAAATGTCGAAGAAATCCGTGAAGCAGTTGCTGTACCGAACAATCGCTGGTCGCGGGCCCCGAAAAGGATTCGCATCGCCTCATGCTTCGCAGTCTTGGCGATGGCGCTGATGACCGTGACGCCCGTGTCCGCCCAGTCCGCCACCGTCCCCAACCGCCCAGAGCGGCCCGTCGTCGATTCAGTCGATCACGCAGCGGTGACTACTTCATGGGCAGACCCCGGTGATGCGAGCATCACCGGCTACCAGATCTTGCGACGCGATCGCAGTGCTGTGCCGGCCGAGTCCTTCGTCGTGATTGTCGATGACACGGGCAGCAGTGCGACCAGCTTCACCGACGACACTGTGCAGGCCTCACGGTCATACGCCTACCGCGTCAAGGCGCACAACGCGCACGGCCTGTCGAGGCGATCGCGCAGTGCTCGAGTCACGACGCCGAGCGCACCCGTTGAGCCGATCGTCGAAGACGTCGAGGTCCCGGAGCCCGGCACATCGACGACACCCGTCTCCGACTCAGACGACTTCGCGGACAGCATCGAGACGACCGGGACGGTTGCGGTCGATGGCTCTGTGACGGGCCATCTGGAATCCGCCGGCGACAACGACTGGTTCGCCGTCACCTTGGTCGCCGGCGTCGACTATCAGATCGACGTGGAGGGACAGCCGACAGGCAGCGGCACGCTGACTGACCCGTACCTGCGCGGCATCCACGACGCCAACGGCACGCTCATCTCTGGTAGCACCGACGACGACGGCGGCACCGGTCGCAACAGCAGGCTGATCTACGAAGCGGCCACAAGCGGAGTCCACTACCTGGCGGCGGGTGCCTGGGGCACGCGCACGGGCACCTACACGCTGTCGGTCACCGATCTGCAGCAAGGCGATGACTTCGCCGCCAGCGCCTCGACGACGGGGACCGTCGCCGTCGGCGGCTCTGTCACGGGCGACATCGAGGTCGGCGGCGACCTCGACTGGATCGCTGTCACCCTTGTAGCGGGCAGCACCTACCAGATCGACCTCATGGGAGAGGCGACAGGTGATGGAACGCTGCCAGACCCGTGGCTGCGCGGTGTGTACAACAGCTATGGACAGAAATATTGGGACACTGACGACGACGACGGCGGCGTCGGATGGAACAGCCGCCTCGTGTTCGTGGCAGGCAACACCGGCGTCCAATACATCGAGGCGGGTGCCGTGGGCAGCGACATCGGCACTTACACGCTGTCGGTATCGCTGACGACCAGTCAACAGACCTGCAACAACGGCCACTGCTCCTGAACAGGTAGGCACCCGAGGCACCCTCTCGGGTGCTTGACCGCGCTCTCGAATCAGCCTTCGGTCCTGCATTTGCAGCATTTCATGGCACGGAGCGGGGGGGGGGGGGGGGGGGTCAACGCAATCGTCGAACAATGTGGTTACTATGTTCGACTTCTGTAGGTACTATGTTCGAGGCCACCATGATATGGAGCAACCAAACGATGCCTTCAAAGCGGAAAACCATCTGGTCTTTTGGCAGGCGCGGAGCACCAAAGCGCCTGCTCTCGGCATTGATTGTGGCAGGCGTCGCGGCGGCGTCGTTCTCGGTGCCTGCGAACATCGCATCAGCACAGTCTGAGTCGGAACCGCTGGCTGCACCGGAGACCGCTTCCGAAGGAACGACGGTGTGGACGGGGGTGCTCACCGTGGAAACGGACGAGTCCGTCTCGCCGCCGATGTCAGGGTTCTCGATTTGGGCGCGCAATGGTTCACTGTCGCCGAGAGTCTTTAGAGAGGGCAGTTCGTCGCATCGAGTGTCTGTGCTGGTGGAGCACGCGGGCGGGCTGTTCCTGGCGATGGGCTCAGCAGTGTCGACAGACTTCGTGCTTTCCGTCGGCGACCAGGAATTCGTGGGATCCGAGAGTGCCGTGCCGTCGTTGCCCGTGCGGGGCGCCTATTGGTGGCCAACAGACGGTGCGTTGTGGTCTGACGGCGACGAGGTCGACATCGCTATGTGGGTCGCTGATGATGCCGATGTGATCGGCGAGCGGCCGCTTGCGCCTCTGTATGCCTATTTCGACCGGGTGCCCAGCAGCCACGACGGCTCGGACGAATTCACCGTCCGATTGAGATTCGGCGAGGAAATCGACGCTGATGCTGCATCGCTTCGCGACGAGATGCTTGTCGTTGAAGGTGGGTCGGTAACCGCGGTCGAAGCCGCTAGCTCCGGCTTGACGCGAGACTGGACCGTGACGGTGGCACCGGACGTCGACGCCGATGTCACCCTGAGACTCCCAAGCGGACTTTCCTGCAGTGATTCCGCGGCGGTGTGCACCGCAGACGCGCGAACACTGCACACCGACGCCGAGGTGACCATCTTGGGCCCGGTTTCGGCGACGTCGCTGTCGAGCCTGACCGTCGGCGGTGCCTCATTGACACCGGCATTCGCGCCCGATCGGAGCTTGTACACAGCTCAAGCGGCGACGACGCTCGCCCAAGCGACGGTCGGTGCGGTTGCACCGGAAGGCTCAACGGTTCACATCCTGCCCTCCGACGCCGACGCCACTGCTGTTGGCCACCAAGTCGAGTTGGCCGAGAACGGTGAGACCGTGGTGGCCGTCAAGGTGACCGCACCCGCCAGCGGTGCAGAGCGTTGGTACTGGGTGGTCGTCAGCCAGCCATCAGGCGGCAGCGAGGACGCCGCGGGCGGCGAACCTCCTCGGCTCCGTGGGATTGCGTTGTCCGGTCTCGAATCGTGGGAACTCGTCCCTGACGAGAATCGTTACGTCATCAGTGCGGTGCCTGGCGTGTCGTCCTCCACCGTTGTGGTGGCCCGTGAGCAAACCGACGCAACCGTGGAGATACTCGTCGTGCGAAGCGACGATGCGCACCTGAGCTTCAATGCAGCCGACGCGGACCCCATAACTGCCGGGCATCAGATCTGGCTCTCGCTGACCGGCGACACAGTGGTGCTTGTCCGTGTCACCTCAGCAGACGGAATGCACCAGAGGGCCTACGTGGTGCTCGTCGACGGCATCGCCACTGCTCCCGCAGGCGAGACACAGCTCAGATCGGCCTTTCCTGGCGTGTCGGGCACGCCGTCGCTGAGCGTGTTCGGTATTGAAGGTCAGAATCTCGTACCAGCGTTCGCTGCGTCGACCTTGAGTTACACGGCGACCGTCGGCGCAGATGTCTCCGAGATCACCGTCACGGCTACCGCAGCGGATGCCGATGCGGAGGTAATGATTTCTCCTGCAGACGCCGATGCCAACACTGCCGGATGGCAGGTGGCGCTCCCGCTAGTGCAACCCGGTGACCGGCCGTCCCAGACCGCCATAACCGTCGTCGTGCGCTCGGGCGATCAGCAGGACCTGAACACGTACATGTTGACCGTGAACCGCGAAGCGCCCGCAGCTCCGGTCACTCCAGCTGAGGTGCTGGTGGATCCGGACAGTGTGTCGATCTCCGAGAATGGCGTGGGAAGTTTCGACGTAGCTCTGTCGAGGCAACCGTCGGCTGATGTGTTGGTGACGTTTGTGTCTGGTGACGCGGCTGCGGTGTCGGTGCCGTCTGGGACGTTGACGTTCACCTCGTCGACGTGGAGTCAGGCCCAGACCGTCACGGTCCAGGGTGTCGCCGATGACGATGCGGGCGATGAGGCCGTGTTGGTGACTGTGACAGCGTCGTCGACAGACACCGATTATGCGGGAGTGTCAGATTCGGTCGCGGTCGTTGTTGAAGATTCCGATGCGCCTGCGATTGTGGTGGATCCGGCCAGCTTGTCGATCACTGAGAACGGTTCGGGTTCGTTTACGGTGAAGTTGGCGAGCCGGCCGTCGGCTGATGTGTCGGTGTCGTTCGCGTCGGGTGACGCGGCTGCGGTGTCGGTGAGTTCAGGGACGCTGACGTTCACCTCGTCGACATGGGGCACAGCTCAGACCGTCACGGTCGAGGGCGTCGCCGATGATGATTCGGGCGATGAGGCCGTGCAGGTGACGGTGACAGCGTCGTCGACAGACACCGATTATGCGGGTGTGTCGGGTTCGGTTGCGGTGAGTGTTGATGATTCGGATACGGCGGGTTTGGTGTTGAGCGAGTCGTCGCTCGATATCGGTGAGGATGGTTCGGGTACGTTTGCGGTGAAGCTTGCGAGCCGGCCGTTGGCTGATGTGTCGGTGTCGTTCGCGTCTGGTGACGCGGCTGCGGTGTCGGTGACCTCAGGGACGCTGACGTTCACCTCGTCGACATGGGGCACGGCCCAGACCGTCACGGTCGAGGGCGTCGCCGATGATGATTCGGGCGATGAGGCCGTGCAGGTGACGGTGACAGCGTCGTCGACAGATGTGGGTTATGCGGGTGTGTCGGGTTCGGTTGATGTCGAGGTGGATGATTCGGATACGGCGGGTTTGGTGTTGAGCGAGTCGTCGCTGGATATCGGTGAGGATGGTTCGGGTTCGTTTACGGTGAAGTTGGCGAGCCGCCCGTCGGCTGATGTGTTGGTGTCGTTCGCGTCTGTTGACGCGGCTGCGGTGTCGGTGACATCGGGTTCGTTGACGTTCACCTCGTCGACGTGGAGCACGGCTCAGACCGTCACGGTCGAGGGCGTCGCCGATGATGATTCGGGCGATGAGGCCGTGCAGGTGACGGTGTCAGCGTCGTCGACAGATGTGGGTTATGCGGGGGTGTCTGGTTCGGTTGATGTCGAGGTGGATGATTCGGATGCGGCGGGTTTGGTGTTGAGCGAGTCGTCGCTGGATATCGGTGAGGATGGTTCAGGTTCGTTTACGGTGAAGCTGGCGAGCCGCCCGTTGGCTGATGTGTCGGTGTCGTTCGCGTCGGGCGATGCGGCTGCGGTGTCGGTGCCGTCTGGGACGCTGACGTTCACCTCGTCGACGTGGAGTCAGGCCCAGACCGTCACGGTCGAGGGCGTCGCTGACGACGATGCGGGCGATGAGGCAATCCAGGTGACAGCGACAGCGTCGTCGACAGACACCGACTATGCGGGAGTGTCAGATTCGGTTGCGGTGAATGTGGATGATTCGGATGCGGCGGGTTTGGTGTTGAGCGAGTCGTCGCTGGACATCGGTGAGGATGGTTCGGGTTCGTTTACGGTGAAGTTGGCGAGCCGGCCGTTGGCTGATGTGTCGGTGTCGTTCGCGTCGGGTGACGCGGCTGCGGTGTCGGTGACATCGGGTTCGTTGACGTTCACCTCGTCGACATGGGGCACGGCTCAGACTGTCACGGTCGAGGGCGTCGCCGATGATGATGCGGGCGATGAGGCCGTGCAGGTGACGGTGACAGCGTCGTCGACAGACACCGATTATGCGGGAGTGTCTGGTTCGGTTGATGTCGAGGTGGATGATTCCGATACGGCGGGTTTGGTGTTGAGCGAGTCGTCGCTCGATATCGGTGAGGATGGTTCAGGTTCGTTTACGGTGAAGTTGGCGAGCCGGCCGTTAGCTGATGTGTCGGTTTCGTTCGCGTCTGGTGATGCGGCTGCGGTGTCGGTGACCTCAGGGACGTTGACGTTCACCTCGTCGACGTGGGGCACGGCTCAGACCGTCACGGTCGAGGGTGTCGCGGATGATGATGCGGGCGATGAGGCCGTGCAGGTGACAGCGTCAGTGTCGTCGACAGATGTGGATTACCAGGGTGTGTCTGGTTCGGTTGCGGTGAGTGTGGATGATTCCGATACGGCGGGTTTGGTGTTGAGCGAGTCGTCGCTCGATATCGGTGAGGACGGCTCAGCCTCGTTTACGGTGAAGCTTGCGAGCCGGCCGTTGGCTGATGTGTCGGTGTCGTTCGCGTCTGGTGACGCGGCTGCGGTGTCGGTGCCGTCTGGGACGTTGACGTTCACCTCGTCGACGTGGGGCACGGCTCAGACCGTCACGGTCCAGGGTGTCGCGGATGACGATGCGGGCGATGAGGCCGTGCAGGTGACGGTGACAGCGTCGTCGACAGATGTGGATTACCAGGGTGTGTCTGGTTCGGTTGATGTCGAGGTGGATGATTCCGATACGGCGGGTTTGGTGTTGAGCGAGTCGTCGCTCGATATCGGTGAGGACGGTTCAGCCTCGTTTACGGTGAAGCTTGCGAGCCGGCCGTCGGCTGATGTGTCGGTGTCGTTCGCGTCTGGTGACGCGGCTGCGGTGTCGGTGAGTTCAGGGACGCTGACGTTCACCTCGTCGACGTGGGGCACGGCTCAGACCGTCACGGTCGAGGGCGTCGCCGATGACGACGCAGCAGACGAGGCCGTGCAGGTGACGGTTGCAGTGTCGTCGACAGACGTGGATTACCAGGGTGTGTCGGGTTCGGTTGATGTCGAGGTGGATGATTCCGATACGGCGGGTTTGGTGTTGAGCGAGTCATCGCTCGATATCGGTGAGGATGGTTCAGGTACGTTTACGGTGAAGCTTGCGAGCCGCCCGTTGGCTGATGTGTCGGTGTCGTTCGCGTCGGGTGACGCGGCTGCGGTGTCGGTGAACTCAGGGACGCTGACGTTCACCTCGTCGACGTGGAGCACGGCCCAGACCGTCACGGTCGAGGGCGTCGCGGATGACGATGCGGGCGATGAGGCCGTGTTGGTGACGGTTGCAGCGTCGTCGACAGACGTGGAATACCAGGGTCTGTCTGGTTCGGTCGCGGTGAGTGTTGATGATTCGGATACGGCGGGTTTGGTGTTGAGCGAGTCGTCGCTGGATATCGGTGAGGACGGTTCAGCCTCGTTTACGGTGAAGTTGGCGAGCCGGCCGTTGGCTGATGTGTCGGTGTCGTTCGCGTCTGGTGACGCGGCTGCGGTGTCGGTGACCTCAGGGACGCTGACGTTCACAACCACGACGTGGAGTCAGGCCCAGATCGTCACGGTCGAGGGCGTCGCTGACGACGATGCGGGCGATGAGGCAATCCAGGTGACGGTGACAGTGTCGTCGACTGATGCGGACTATGCGGGTGTGTCTGGTTCGGTTGCGGTGAGTGTTGATGATTCGGATACGGCGGGTTTGGTGTTGAGTGAGTCGTCGTTGGATATCGGTGAGGACGGTTCGGGTTCGTTTACGGTGAAGTTGGCGAGCCGGCCGTTGGCTGATGTGTTGGTGTCGTTCGCGTCGGGTGATTCCGGTGCGGTGTCGGTGCTGTCTGGGACGTTGACGTTCACAGCCTCGACGTGGGGCACGGCTCAGACCGTGACGGTGGAGGGTGTCGCTGATGACGATGCGGGCGATGAGGCCGTGCAGGTGACGGTTGCAGTGTCGTCGACTGATGATGGCTATGCGGGGGTGTCGGGTTCGGTTGCGGTGAGTGTTGATGATTCGGATACGGCGGGTTTGGTGTTGAGCGAGTCGTCGCTGGACATTGGAGAGGACGGTTCGGGTTCGTTTACGGTGAAGCTGGCGAGCCGGCCGTCGGCTGATGTGTCGGTGTCGTTTGTGTCTGTTGACGCGGCTGCGGTGTCGGTGACCTCAGGGACGCTGACGTTCACCTCGTTGACGTGGAGTCAGGCCCAGACCGTCACGGTCCAGGGCGTCGCCGATGACGACGTTGCCGACGAGACCGTGTCGGTCACGGTTGCAGTGTCGTCGACAGACGTGGATTACCAGGGGGTGTCGGGTTCGGTCGCGGTGAATGTGGATGATTCGGATACGGCGGGTTTGGTGTTGAGTGAGTCGTCGTTGGATATTGGTGAGGACGGTTCGGGTTCGTTTACGGTGAAGTTGGCGAGCCGGCCGTTGGCTGATGTGTCGGTGTCGTTCACGTCGGGTGACGCGGCTGCGGTGTCGGTGACCTCAGGGACGTTGACGTTCACCTCGTCTACGTGGAGTCAGGCCCAGACCGTCACGGTCCAAGGTGTCGCTGATGATGATGCGGGCGATGAGGCCGTGTTGGTGACGGTTGCAGCGTCGTCGACAGACGTGGAATACCAGGGTCTGTCTGGTTCGGTCGCGGTGAGTGTTGATGATTCGGATACGGCGGGTTTGGTGTTGAGCGAGTCGTCGCTCGATATCGGTGAGGATGGTTCGGGTTCGTTTACGGTGAAGCTTGCGAGCCGGCCGTTGGCTGATGTGTCGGTGTCGTTCGCGTCTGGTGACGCGGCTGCGGTGTCGGTGACATCGGGTTCGTTGACGTTCACCTCGTCGACATGGGGCACGGCTCAGACCGTCACGGTCGAGGGCGTCGCCGATGATGATGCGGGCGATGAGGCCGTGCAGGTGACGGTGACAGCGTCGTCGACAGATGTGGATTACCAGGGTGTGTCTGGTTCGGTTGATGTCGAGGTGGATGATTCGGATGCGGCGGGTTTGGTGTTGAGCGAGTCGTCGCTGGATATCGGTGAGGATGGTTCGGGTTCGTTTACGGTGAAGCTTGCGAGCCGGCCGTTGGCTGATGTGTCGGTGTCGTTCACGTCGGGTGACGCGGCTGCGGTGTCGGTGACCTCAGGGACGTTGACGTTCACAGCCACGACGTGGAATCAGGCCCAGACCGTCACGGTCCAGGGCGTCGCCGATGACGACGTTGCCGACGAGACCGTGACGGTCACGGTGACAGTGTCGTCGACAGACGTGGATTACCAGGGTGTGTCGGGTTCGGTCGCGGTGAGTGTTGAAGACTCCGATACGCCTGCGATTGTGGTGGATCCGGTCAGTTTGTCGATCACTGAGGACGGTTCGGGTTCGTTTACGGTGAAGTTGGCGAGTCGGCCGTTGGCTGATGTGTCGGTGTCGTTCGCTTCGGGTGATGCGGGTGCGGTGTCGGTGACCTCAGGGACGCTGACGTTCACAACCACGACGTGGGGCACGGCTCAGACCGTCACGGTCCAAGGTGTCGCCGATGACGACGTTGCAGACGAGGCCGTGCAGGTGACGGTGACAGCGTCGTCGACAGACGTGGATTACCAGGGTGTGTCTGGTTCGGTCGCGGTGAGTGTTGAAGACTCCGATACGGCCGGTTTGGTGTTGAGCGAGTCGTCGCTGGACATCGGTGAGGATGGTTCAGCTTCGTTTACGGTGAAGTTGGCGAGCCGCCCGTTGGCTGATGTGTCGGTGTCGTTCGCGTCTGGTGACGCGGCTGCGGTGTCGGTGAGCTCAGGGACGTTGACGTTCACCTCGTCGACGTGGAGCACGGCCCAGACCGTCACGGTCCAGGGCGTCGCCGATGACGATGCGGCCGATGAGGCCGTGCAGGTGACGGTTGCAGTGTCGTCGACAGATGCGGACTATGCGGGTGTGTCTGGTTCGGTTGATGTCGAGGTGGATGATTCGGATACGGCGGGTTTGGTGTTGAGCGAGTCGTCGCTGGACATTGGAGAGGACGGTTCGGGTTCGTTTACGGTGAAGCTGGCGAGCCGGCCGTCGGCTGATGTGTCGGTGTCGTTCGTGTCGGGTGATGCGGCTGCGGTGTCGGTGCTGTCTGGGACGTTGACGTTCACCCCGTCGACGTGGGGGACGGCCCAGACCGTGACGGTCGAGGGCGTCGCTGACGACGATGCGGCCGACGAGGCCGTGCAGGTGACGGTGACAGCGTCGTCGACAGATGCTGGCTATGCGGGGGTGTCGGGTTCGGTTGCGGTGAGTGTGGATGATTCGGATACGGCGGGTTTGGTGTTGAGTGAGTCGTCGCTCGATATCGGTGAGGATGGTTCAGGTTTGTTTACGGTGAAGTTGGCGAGCCGCCCGTTGGCTGATGTGTCGGTGTCGTTCGCGTCGGGTGACGCGGCTGCGGTGTCGGTGAGCTCAGGGACGCTGACGTTCACCTCGTCGACGTGGAGTCAGGCCCAGACTGTCACGGTCGAGGGTGTCGCCGATGACGACGCAGCCGACGAGGCCGTGCAGGTGACGGTGACAGCGTCGTCGACAGATGCCGGCTATGCGGGGGTGTCTGGTTCGGTTGATGTCGAGGTGGATGATTCGGATACGGCGGGTTTGGTGTTGAGCGAGTCGTCGCTGGACATCACTGAGGACGGTTCAGCTTCGTTTACGGTGAAGCTTGCGAGCCGCCCGTCGGCTGATGTGTCGGTGTCGTTCGCGTCTGTTGACGCGGCTGCGGTGTCGGTGAGCTCAGGGACGCTGACGTTCACCTCGTCGACGTGGAGTCAGGCCCAGACTGCCACGGTTCAGGGCGTCGCCGATGACGACGTTGCCGACGAGACCGTGACGGTCACGGTGACAGTGTCGTCGACAGACGTGGATTACCAGGGTGTGTCGGGTTCGGTCGCGGTGAGTGTTGAAGACTCCGATACGCCTGCGATTGTGGTGGATCCGGTCAGCTTGTCGATCACTGAGGACGGTTCGGGTTCGTTCGCGGTGAAGCTCGCGAGTCGGCCGTTGGCTGATGTGTCGGTGTCGTTTGTGTCGGGTGATTCCGGTGCGGTGTCGGTGACCTCAGGGACGCTGACGTTCACCTCGTCGACGTGGGGCACGGCTCAGATCGTCACGGTCGAGGGTGTCGCGGATGACGACGCAGCCGACGAGACCGTGACGGTGACGGTGACAGCGTCGTCGACAGATGCCGGCTATGCGGGTGTGTCTGGTTCGGTTGCGGTGAGTGTTGATGATTCGGATACGGCGGGTTTGGTGTTGAGTGAGTCGTCGCTCGATATCGGTGAGGATGGTTCAGGTTCGTTTACGGTGAAGTTGGCGAGCCGGCCGTTGGCTGATGTGTCGGTGTCGTTCGCGTCTGGTGACGCGGCTGCGGTGTCGGTGACCTCAGGGACGTTGACGTTCACAACCACGACGTGGAATCAGGCTCAGACCGTCACGGTCCAGGGCGTCGCTGATGACGACGCGGCCGACGAGACCGTGCAGGTGACGGTGACAGCGTCGTCGACAGACACCGACTATGCGGGAGTGTCAGATTCGATAGCGGTCGTTGTTGAAGACTCCGATGCGCCTGTGATTGTGGTGGATCCGGCCAGCTTGTCGATCGCCGAGGACAGCTCTGGTTCATTCACCGTGAAACTCGCGACCCAGCCGGCTGCGATGGTGCTCATCCAGGTGTCGTCGGCAAACAGGGCGATCGCGAGCGTGCCGCCCAATTTCTTGTTCTTTACGACCGAGGACTGGGATCAGGCCCAAACCGTCACTGTGACCACCGCCGCAGACGACGATGCGATCGACTCCTCGGTGAACATCGTTGTGACAGCGATCACTTCGGATACGGATTATGACCAGCAGTCCCAAACGGTTCAGGTATCCGTGCTGGACACCGACACTGCCGAACTCGAGGTACCGAGTTCATTGGTCATCGCCGAGAACGGCACCGGAACCTTCATGGTCAAGCTCACGTCCCGCCCTGCTGCGGCTGTCACCGTGAATTTGTCGTCGGGCGACACAACAGCAGCGACTTCGGTGACTGAGACGCTGAGATTCGGACCCGGAGACTGGGACGTTCGCCGGGTCGTTGTCGTTGCAGGTTTGTCAGACGCCGACGCGAGAGACGAAGCAGTGACCTTCACGCTGACCGCTTCGTCGACCGGCAGCGATTACGACGGCAAGACCGCCGCTGTGTCGGTGACCGTTGAGGATCCTGATACCGCTGATCTTGTGATCGGCGCATCGACGCTGGACATCGACGAGGGAGCCAGCGCGTCGTTCACGGTCAAGTTGTCGAGTCAGCCGTCTGCGCCGGTCACGGTGACGGTGTCATCGGATGACGTTGACGCGGCATCGGTGCCAACTTCGGAACTGACATTCACGGCCGAGTCCTGGAATGTCGCGCAGTCGGTGGCGGTGGACGGCGTCGGTGACGTCGATACCGATGACGAGACGGTGACGTTGACAGTGGCCTCGTCGTCGACAGATTCCGACTATTCGGGCAAGGTTGCGACGGTGGCAGTCGCAGTGACCGACACCACCGACGGCAATCTGCCGCCCGTGATCGGCAACGTCACGACGAGCGTGCCCCTCGATGAGAACACCGCATTGGACTTGCAGGTGCTCGGTGGCGATGCCGACGCTGCAGACCCGATCACGGCCTACGCGATCGATGGTGGCGCGGATGCGGCACTGTTCGCCATCAGCGCAACCGGTGTGCTGACGATGACCAAGGACGGCGGAACATTCCTGCCCGATTTCGAGACTCCGCAAGACGCCGGCAATCCCCCCGACAACCGGTATGAAGTGGTCGTCAAAGTCACGAGCGGTACCGGCGAGCGTGAACTCAGCGCTACAGCCTCATTCCAGATCACGATCACCAACGTTGCCGAGTACCCGGCCGTTCCGGCGAACCTTGCAGTGACTCAAGCGAACTTAGATTCGCTCGGATTGTCGTGGGAGGAGCCCACCAACAGCGGTCCAGTCCTGCTCCGCTACAACATCGAGTACGTCGTCGGCGGGGTCCTCAAGGACGTTGATCAGCTGGCCGGCGCGACATCGATGCTGCTGGAGGATGCCGATACGTTCGCGCCGAACAAGGTCGTCAAGCTGCGGATCCGCGCCGTGAACGGCGACGGTGCAGGCGACTGGTCAACCGAGATTCGGGCCCGACTTGACGACTGTGGTGCTGGGATCGCTGACGCCTGCCGCATTTCGACTGGCGGCCGGAACCGCAAGAACGAGATCAACGTCCACGACACCACGCCAGACCGCGACTGGTTCGAAATCGATCTGCTCGGCAATGTCGAGTACCAGGTCGACGTGCTGGGAAGCGCGACGACAACCAGCACGCTCGACGACCCCCACCTTGCGGTCTACGACTCCACGGGGACCGCAGTCGCCGGCCTCGCAGATGACAACAACGGCACCGGCGACGATCCCCAGGTCCGCTTCACGCCCGCTGCCGACGAGGCCTACTACATCGAGGTAAGCGAATCCGGCGGTGACGCCTTGGGCACCTACCGGGTCGTAGTGACCGCCATCAACACCCCTCCGACGTTCGAAGGCGGCTCTTCCGAGACAGTGTTCGTGGATGAGCATGGGCAGGTTTCATTCATCACAGCGGCCTATGACGACGATGCCGAAGACACCGCGAAGAGCTACTCGATCATCCAGAACGTGACCGATGGCGGTGCCGACTACGCGGACTTCAGCGTCAACTCGCTGGGATTTGTCATCTCTCGGCCCGATCTCAAGCTTGATTACGAAGCGAAGGAGGTCTACGTCGTAAAGGTCACGGCGACGATCGGTTCAGGGACTCGTGCCAAGAGCGCAGTTCAAACGATCACTGTCGTTGTCAACGACGTGGATTGCGCCGCGGACGATACGACGGTCTGCCTGCTCGCCGTGGGAACCGCCGAACTTGAAGACATCGGCCCGGGAAGTGACGACGTCGACTGGTTCGAGGTCGAGCTGACCGGCTCACAGGCATACGTGATCGAAGTGTCAGGCAACGATGCGTCGCCTTGGGGCGGGACACTGGCAGACCCTGTCGTCACGCTGTACAACGCCGCAGGCAGCGCGGTGACGGTGTCGGGAAGCATCGTTGCTGACAGCGATGTCGACGGTGACGGAACTGCGAGTATCTCGTACGTTCCGGATTCGACGGCGACGTACTACGTGACGGTGTCCGAGGACGGCGCAGATGCTGCCGGTTCGTACACCGTCGGGGTCAACGAATTCGAGAACAACGCGCCGCGAATCACCAACAGCAATCCCAACGTGACGTTGCTTGAGAACACTGCTCTGAACTTTCAGGTCACAGCAGTCGACGATGACACCGACGATGCCGTGAACAGCTACGCGATCGCAGGAGGCTTCGATCGAACTCTCTTTGCGATCGACAGCAATGGCGTGCTGACGATGGTCCACAACGGGTCCGCATTGCTGCCTGACTTCGAACGACCCGACGACCTCCCAGGGAATCCGGGGAGCGCCGACGGCGTGTACGAGGTCGAGGTGCAGGTGCAAAGCGGCATCGGCGCGAGGGCTCTGACCGGCAGCGCCACATTCACCGTCACCGTGGCCGACGATGACAACGAGGCGCCTGAGGTGCCGTTGCGTCTGCGATTGACGAATGCTGAGATTGCGACGCTGGCGTTTGCGTGGAATGCACCGCACAATCCCGGTCCCGACCCGTTGGACTACGAGTTGCAGTACCGGCCCGTCGGCGAGACAGCTTGGATCGATGGGGTCGCTACCGCCTCACGGACCGGAGCGGCAACCTCGCTGGATGCGGGAACCGAGTACGAGGCGCAGGTCCGGGCGCGCGGCGCCGAGAGCGACGGCGCTTGGAGCTCACCGGTAAGTTCCTGGACCGACGACTGCAGCGAAGACACGGCCTCGAACTGCTCGCTTGCGGGGAATGCGAGCTCCACAGGCCGCATCGACCGGCGCTCACCTGGGTCGGACGCCGACTGGTTCGCCGTGACGCTCACAAGCGGCACGAACTACCAGATTGACGTCGAAGGCGACGTGGCAGCAGCACTCGGCGGCACGCTGGCTGATCCGCTGGTCGCGTTGATGGACGCATCCGGCGCAGCCGTCGCCGGTGCGCGCAACAACAACGGCGGTGAGGGCAACAATGCGCGCCTGACACTCGGGCCTTCGTTGAGCGGCACCTTCTATATCGCTGTTTCCGCTAACGGCGGCAGCGGCGTCGGCACCTACACCGTGGAACTCTCGATCATCGACGACTGCACGGCCGCAACCGACACCGCCTGCGCGGCGTCCGACAGCACTCCTGTATCCGGCAGCATCGAGCAAGCCGGCGATACCGACTGGTTCTCAGCGGCCCTCGAAGCCGACACGCAGTACCGATTCGAGGTGTCGGGCAGCGCTGCATCGGCCACCGGCGGCACGCTGGCTGATCCCGCTGCGACACTCCACGACCCCGCGGGAAGCCCGATGACGGATGCGGGAACGCCCCTCGCGGACAGCGATGCGGACGGTGACGGCATCGCCATGGTCGTCGTGACCCCCGCCACGAGCGGCACCCACTTCATCGAGGTGGCCTCAGGCAGCGGGACTGCCCTTGGCACCTACACCGTGACGATGCACGAGATCCTCCCCAACACCGAGCCGCGTATCACCAACAGCGACCACAGCGTCGAATTAGCCGAGAACGCTGTACTGGCCCTGCAAATTGTCGCCGTCGACGATGACAGCTCGGACTCGATCACCGGCTATGTGATCAGCGGCGGCGCCGACGGGGCACTCTTCGACGTCAACGGAAATGGCGTGCTGTCGATGACGAAGGACGGCGCAACGTTCTCGCCGAACTACGAACAGCCGTTCGACGCCGGCACTCCCCCCGACAACGTCTACGAAGTGCAGATCACGGTCACCAGCGGAACCGCTGGACGCGAGCTGTCGGCAACGGCGGACTTCACGGTGACCGTCACCGATGTGAACGAGTCGATCAGCGCACCGCAGCATTTCCGTGTCGTCTCCGTGTCTCTCGACAGCGTGACACTGGCCTGGGACCCGTCAACCACCACGGGCCCAGCGGTCACGTCCTACGTGGTGGATACCGAGGAGCTTGATCGCTCGAATCCGATGCAGACCATCGCCGCAGGCTCGGACAGTTCTGTGACGGTGAGCGGTTTGACGATCGGGCAGGAATTCCGGAATCGAATCAAGGCTGTGTCGGACGAGGGCGAGAGCTCTTGGTCGGCGCTTCTTCACATCTGGACTGACAGCTGCGGTGCCGATCAACTGACTGCATGCACGCTGAATCTCCGCGGCACCCGCGACGGGCGCATTGACAAATCGGACGGTGGCGATCGTGATTGGTACGGGATCGAACTGACTGCCGACACCGACTACCGGTTCCGGGTGGTTGGCGGCAGCGGCAATGCCAAGCTTGCAGATCCGACGTTGGCGATCTATCACGCCGATTCAAACCCCGTGATGGCGGCTGGCGTACTGCTCGTTGACGTTGACGGCGAAGATCCGACTGATCTTGACGACACTGCGAGGGTTCTCTTCACCCCCGACATCGACGGCATCTACTACATCGAGGTTGCCGAATTCGGCAACGATGGCACTGGCACGTTCAAGGTGTCGGCGGCGAACCTCAATTCTCCGCCCAGTTTCGATGAGGGAACGACTCGCACGGTCTCGGTTACGGAATTCGCCTCATTCTCGGCGGTAGCCAACGCTTCGGAGAGCGACGCCGACGACAGACCCATTTCGTACTCGATCGCCCAGAACGCCATTGACGGCGGTGCCGACCACGACGCCTTCGACATCGATACGTCCACGGGCGAACTCACGTTCAAGAATGCAGCCAGAGCCGACTACGAGACCAGACCCGCCTACACGGTGAAGGTGACGGCCGCATCGGGTGCCGGGACTCGGCTCAAGAGTGCAGTTCAGACGATCACTGTCGCCGTCAACGATGTCGAGTGCGCCGCCGACGACGGGACCGAATGCTCCCTTGTCGATGGCGTCCCCGAGACTGAGGACATCGGGTCCGCGGGATCGGACACCGACTGGTTCGAGGTGTCGATGAACGCGGGCAACGTGTATCTCATCGTTGTCTCGGGCAATGACGCGACACCCAGCGGCGGCACGCTCGTCGACCCGGTCGTGACGCTGTATGACTCGGCGGGGCATCCGGTGACGGTCTTGGGCACCGAAGTGGCGGACGCCGACACCGATGGCGACGGCCGCGCCGTGATCGAGTTCGTTTCCGAGGAAGTTGCCACGTACTACGTGGCAGTTGCCGAAGACGGCGGCGATGCCGTCGGTACCTACACAGCGACCTTGTCCGACATCACGCCGAGGACAGTCTCTGAACCCTCTGGAGAGGACCTCCCGGCGGACAACACGACCCCGGGCCATGTGCTGGTCGACGAGTCCGCGACCGGGAGTATCAACGCTGCGGGCGACAAGGACTGGTTCGGCGCCGAGCTCAGCGCCTCACGGGTGTACCGGGTCTCGGTGACGAGCGGCGCGAACAGCGGGCTCGCGGATCCCGTGGTCAGCCTGTATGACCGATCCGGCGCAGCGGTCGCGGTGTCGGGCACAGCTCTCGTGGACAGCGACGATGACGATGACGGTGCCGCGAGCTTCGAGTTCGCGCCAGACGGTTCGGCAACGTTCTTTGTCGAAGCATCGGGTCTCGCGGGAGCGAGCGGCGCATACACGGTGCAGATCACCGACGTAACGCCGGTTGGCGTGCGTCAGCTGGCTGCCGGTATCGCGCATACGTGCGTGCTCAAGGACGACGGAAGCGCACATTGCTGGGGCGACACCTCCGACAGCAGGACCGTGGTGCCCCAGCAATCGCAGTACATTTCCGTCGGCACGGGCGAACGCACGACATGCGCCGTGACGACCGATGGACAGCTCAGCTGTTGGGGTGTCAACAGTGGCGGCGTGGCAACGCCGCCGGCGGGTAACGATTTCGCCTACGTCGACGTCGGGCGATATCACGCTTGCGCCCTCAAGACCGATGGCACCGTTGCGTGCTGGGGACTGGGCACCTATATCCATCCCCCGACGGCCGTGGCGGCCGGTGACGAACCGCTCTCCGCGCTGGCGACCGGCGCGTCGTTCTCATGCGGCATCGTCGCCTCGGACCAGTCCTTGGCCTGCTGGGGCTCGGCGGGCGGATATGGCTTGGCGTCCGTGCCGTCCGGTCAGTTCGACGCTGTGGCTGTCGGCAATGCACACGTGTGCGGTCTCAAGACCGACGCCACCGTGACATGTTGGGGCAATGCAGCCGACGGCCGCACGAGGGTCCCGACCCAGCCCGATGGTTCCGCAGAAACATTCGCACGGATCGATGCAGGCGATGATCACACTTGCGGGATCCGACAGGAAGACGCATCCGTGGTCTGCTGGGGCAAGCACAGCAGTGAACTCAACAACGCCGCCACTGCGGGCGCCTACACCCAAATTGCCACCGGTGAGGGTCATGTCTGCGGACTGCGAGACAACGGCGCGGTGTACTGCTGGGGAGACAACGAAGCCGGTCAGACAGCGCTGCCGGACGATCTCGCGGCCGATGACTGCGCAGATGCGAACGACACGGTTTGCGTCATCGCAGCCGGCGGAGCGGCGCGCGGCCGCACGGATGGTTCCGACGACGTCGACTGGTTTGCTGTCGAGCTGGATCCCGGCATGGAGTACACCGTCTACGTCGCCGGCAGCTTCGGCGACGATGCCGTGACCGACCCCTGGATTGTCGGTATGCACGATTCGTCGGGTGCTGCGATCGCGGGTACATCCGATACCGATTCGGGGTCGACGACCGACAGCTTCCTGGTGTTCGGGCACAGCGAAGCTGTGACCAGCACGTTCTACGTTGCGGTCGGATCCCAAGACGGAAGTCTCGGCGACTATTGGCTGCGGATATTGCCGCAGGTGCCAGGTGCTGATGTCTCTGAATCGACCAGCCGCGATCTGCCTGACAATGCGGGCACGCCGGGCCACGTGACGCGTGGCGGCGCGGCGCGAGGTTCCATCGACATGCGAGTTCAAGGCCACGACGAGGATGCATTCGCAGTCGCGCTGGAAACCGGACGGATCTACTTGATCGACGTGCGCGGTGAGTGCACCTCATCGCAGAGACTGCGTGGCGGCACACTGACGAGACCCGCAGTCGAGCTGCGGCGAGCTGATGGCACACGCGTATTCGCGGATCTCGCCTTGCATCTCAACCCGGTTGATGCGCTTGCGGACTCGCAGTTCGCCGATTCCGGCAGCGGTCAGTGTCAGAGCGCACAGCTGGAGATCGAAGCGCTCACCGATGGGGTGTACTACATCGTCGTGCGGGCACGCACCAGCTCGGACACCGGTAGCTACACCGTCGAAGTGACCGAGGTGGTTCGAATCGCCGACCTCGACGCAGGCGCCGACCATACGTGCGTGCGGTCGAGCGATCGCACGGTGCAGTGCTGGGGTGACAGTGCCGACGGACGCACGACGCCGCCAGCGGCTGTGTCGCTGATGCAGATCGGTGTCGGTCCCGATGCCGCTTGCGGAGTGGGAGACGACGGCACTGTGGCTTGTTGGGGCAAGGATGACTCCTCCAACACGCAGAACCTGCCGCCGAGTGCTCAGTTCACGCACGCAGGCGTGGGCGACTCCCACGGCTGCGGGCTCCTCTCAGACGGCACCGTGAGCTGCTGGGGCAATAGTGCCGGCGGGCGCACGACACCCCCGGCGAGTGTCACCTTCAGCCAGATTTCGGTCGGCGCCGAATTCAGCTGCGGCGTCGGGACCGATGGATCACTGGCGTGCTGGGGCCGGGACCGCGACGGGCTCACGAGTGCACCAGCAGGCCTGTTCACCGCCGTGGCCGCAGGCACCCGACATGCGTGCGCTATCGCAGCCGACGGCACCGTCAGCTGCTGGGGTCACAGCTCGAACGGCAAGACGACGCCGCCTGCAGGACAGTTCAGCTCGATCGACGTATTCGACGACGCCGCTTGCGGCATCACCCCTGGCGCGCAGGTGGCCTGCTGGGGCAACGACCGTGGCAGTGGCCGAGTCGACGACGCACCGACTGCGGGTGCCTGGATCGACGTGGCAGTCGGCTCCTCTCATGCGTGTGCGCTGGCAGAGGACACAACGGTGCTGTGCTGGGGCGACAACTCGTCGTCGCAGACCGACGCGCCGTTCGAGCTGGTCGCGGACGACTGTGGGGCAGACGATTCCACTGCGTGTTCGTTCGCCGCAGGCAGTTCGGTCGACGGACACATTCAGGCTCCTGAAGATGTCGACTGGTTCGTGATCGAATTGGATCCGGACGTCACCTACAAGATGTATCTCGACGGCGGCGACCCCAGTGCCGGCCAGGCAGAAGATGTCGAGATCGTCGGCGTGTACGACGACTCAGGATCTCTGATTGCCGGAACTTCGGACACCGATTCAGGTCGGGCAACTGACAGCCTGGTGCTGTTCGAGCACAGCGCATCCGCAGCGGCTGACTTCTACGTCGCGGTGGCACTCCAGTCGGGTGAGAAGGGCGCATACCGCTTGTCGGTCTCGCCGTTTGCACCCGGTGCGGACGTGTCCGAACAGACAGGCGAGGATCTGCCCGATCATGCCGGCACGACCGGCCACGTGACCGTCGGCGGCTCGGTGACGGGCGCCATCTCGCTACTCGCCGTCGGCAGCGATGTCGACGCCTTCGGCATCATGCTTGAAGCCGGCAAGTCGTACCGGATTGATGTCCGCGGCGATTGCACTGCGGATCCGGGCGGAACTCTGAGCAACCCCGAACTGGAACTGCTGCGGATCGACTGGTCACGGAACTTCGCCGGCATCGCCACCCACCTCAACGCCGTCGATGCGCAGGCGGCCTCACAGTTCCGGGACAGCGACAGCGGTGAATGCGGGAACGCCAGCCTGGAGATCGAGGTACTGACCGATGGAGTTCAGTACATCTCGGCGACGGGCTCAACGTCGTCGGACACTGGCACCTACACCGTCGAAGTGACCGACACCACCACGTACCGAGTCGAAACGATCGCCGCCGGCGAATCGCACACCTGCGCCTGGATCGGGGACGGCAGCGTGCAGTGCTGGGGCAACACATCGAATGATCGGACAGTGCCGCCGGCGGACACGTTGTTCGCCCAGATCGATGTCGGTCCGGCGGCGGCATGCGGAGTGACTGACGAAGGCGGTATCGAGTGCTGGGGACTCAACAACTCCGGCAACGTGAACCGATCCGTGTCAGGACGACAATTCGCATGGGCCGGCGTCGGCGACGCACATGGCTGCGCGTTGCGCAACGACGGCAATGTGACCTGCTGGGGCGACGACTCCAACGGCCGGGCGACGCCTCCGACGGACGCAAACGGCGACCCTGTCCAGTTCAGCTCGCTCAGTGTCGGGCCTGAGCACAGCTGCGGCGTCACGTCGAATGGTTCGTTGGAGTGCTGGGGCCGGAATCGCCGGGGCAGCACCAACCCGCCATCGACCGGCACCTACACCGCCGTTGCGACAGGAGACCGGTATGCCTGCGCTATCGGTGACGATGGCACGGTGGTTTGCTGGGGCGACGACGCCGACGGTAGGGCAACACCGCCGACAGGCACGTTCACGGCGATCGACAGCATCGGCGCTTTTGCGTGCGGCGTCATGACGGACAAGAGCGTGGCCTGCTGGGGCGATGATTCGGCCCATGGAAGCGTCTCGGGAGCACCGGACACCGGCAGCTACGCCAGCGTCGCCGTCGGCAGCCGCCATGCATGTGCGTTGTCGGAGATCCGCATCGTCACCTGCTGGGGCAGCGACGACGACAACCAGCTCGCACCGCCCGTGACGCTGCCGTCGGGAAATGTCGCACCGCGATTCACCAGCAGCGCCAATGCGCGTGTGTATGAGCACCGCCCCTTGTCCCATACCGTGGTCGCGGTCGACGCCAACTACGGAGAGGAAGTCTCCTACGCCATCACCGGCGGTGCTGATATGGCCACGTTCGTGATTGATATCGGTACCGGCGTGCTCACTCAAGCCGCTGGAGTCGATTTCGACTTCGAAACTGGCCAAACCTCGTTCACGGTGGTGGTGACTGCGACGAGCGGCCACGACGACCGTGAATTGTCCGTCTCTCAGACCATCACTGTCACAGTGGGCAACGTCGGTGAGCCTCCTCCGAGGCCTGAACTTCCGACCGTGCACTCAATCGGCTCGAACTTCATCGAATTCGATTGGACCGCAGCGAGCCACAACGGCCCGGTCGCCGAAACCGTTTACGTGCAGTACCGCACGGCCACACAAGAGAGTTACACGGCGCAATACACCTTCGATTTCGCGCTTGCCAACGAGCAAGGGGGGCGCATACGGATCGAGAATCTCGAGCCCGGTACGACGTACCACATTCGATTGGCAATAGTGAACGCTGACCGTCCGTCGCCTTGGTCGGTGCCGCTGACGTTCAACACCGCTGACGCTGTCAGTGAAAGCTAGGTGACTTATTTCTTGTAAATATTGGAGGAATCCAATATTATGCCGACATGGCTTCGGACCTGCTTTCGCTCGCAGATGCGTCTGCGCTGCTCGGCGTCTCGTCTGAGCGCGTTCGCCAGCTCGTGGTGGCAGGTGACCTTCCGGGGGTGAGGTTCGGAAACGCTTGGGCGGTTTCGCGGGGGTCGATCGATTCGCGCCGACAGCTGTCGAACCGTCGTGGGCGACCGCTCAGTGCGCTACGTGCGTGGGAGGCGATCGCCGCAGTAGAGGTGGATCTGTCGAATGTCAGCAGGTACCGCAACCGGGGAGTGATTCATCGCTACGAGATGAGTGGCGCCGACCTCGAATTCGTATCCAGACAGGACGGGGCCCTGGCCAGTGGCGCGGTCGCTGCGAACGGCTACGGCGAGTTGCTGCGAGCTGACGGCGCAGAGGCCAACCTCTACGTTGCCTCGTCACTGAACAATGAACTCGGTGCGTTGGTCGCCGCGGTTCCAGATCAGCTCGGCAGTGTGATCCTTCGGGTGGTGCCTGATGACGTGTGGCCTTTCGCCGAGAGTGTCGCAGTCGAGCAGGGTGAGGCGGGGGAGCGTCTGGCGCCCCGTGCTGCAGTGGCGTTGGACTTGATGGACTCTGGTGACCCTCGCCATTGGGTCGCCGCGAAGAACCTGATCGAAGCTCCTGGCTGAGTGGCTTGGTTGCCTCTGGACACAATGAATTGCCAGAAATAGTGGCAATATATTACGGTGAGGCGGCGACACTGAGGAGGAACGAAAATGCCGGGTTACGGACAGATAGATCAGGAGTACGGAATCAGACTCGCCACCACTGCACCCGAGGACGATGGGCCTGTGGGGATGGACCAGACCATCGTCATCGGTGACGGTCGATCTTGGCATCAGGTCCGGTTCAACACCTTCCCGAGCCGCCGTGCCTTCATGGCGGTCGCACTCGACCCCGACCGGACTGAGGCTCACTCCGAGCACCGAGACAGCGCCATCGCCGATACGTACGCACTCGGCATCCGGGCCTCCATCAACGATCTCGCCAGATCTGTGGGTAACGTCAAGTGAAGATCCTGCGTACTCCCGGCTATGCGCCCGACTTGTGGGCCACCGACCGTTGGTGGGCGCTGCGAGTGAGGCTATGTGCTACAATGAAGCACATGCCTGAAGTCGGGATCCGTGCGCTGAAACAGAATGCTTCAGCGGTCGTTGCCGAGGCTGCTTCTGGAGAAACGGTGACAATTACTGATCGAGGGCGTCCGGTCGCCCAGATGACTACGATCCCGAGGTCACGGTTACGCGCATTGATCGAAACGGGCCGCGCCCGTCCAGCGCGGCGTGAACCGGCGACTTTACCGGTCCCCGAGATCGGTCCAGCGCTGTCTCAGGCGCTATTGGAGATGCGACACGGCGAGCGTTACTGAGGTGGCGTTCTATCTCGACACGTCGGCACTGGTGAAGTTGGTTGTCGCCGAACCCGAGACCGCGGCCCTTCGGTCGTGGATAGAGAGTGCGGATCGAGAACTTGTCGCCTCAGACCTCGCGCGGACCGAACTGATGCGAGTCGTTCGGCGCGTCGTGCCTGATCGCGCACTGCTGGCACGCGAGGTATTGGAGTCGGTGATTCTCGTCGAGGTCACAACTGCAGTCTTCGAAGAGGCCGGACGGCTCCACCCTGCTGACATGCGCTCATTAGACGCAATTCACCTCGCGGCCGCACTCGATCTAGGCGACGACCTAGAGGGGCTGGTCACCTATGACAAGCGCCTCGCCGAGGGCGCATTGGCGAACGGAATCGAACCGATCGCCCCAGGTTGATGCGCAATGTCTTTCGTGGGTGTCTACGGTCAGTCGGCGGCGGTGGCTTCGATCTCGAACATGAGTCCGGGGATGGCTAGCCGAGTGACGCCGATCAGGGTCATCGGGGGAGAGGCACCGACTGCTCCGAATCGGGCCGCGAGCACATCGAAGTGTTCGATGGCTTCGTCTGCATCTGTGGTGTAGACGTTGAGGCGTGTGATGTCAGCGAGACCCATGTCGGCAGCGCTGAGCACCGCCTCGAGGTTGTCTAGCGCGAGCGTGATCTGGTTCCGCATGTCCCCGGCGTGCTGGGGGTTGCCTTCGGCATCAACGGCGGTTTGACCAGCGCAGACCAGTTGACGCTTGGTTCCCTCGAGGATTTCGGCCTGGTTGTAGCCGAATCTCAGCGACCACGACCAAGGATTGACTGGTGTTCGGTTCATGGGTGGCAACTCCTCACGACATCGATTGCATCAACGTTGTTCATGTGTGTCCTCTCGTTTGATCTTGGAGCCGAGAGTACGGGGGATTCATGACAAGAACTGTCAGTAATCTAGAATGAGCGCATGACGCTGGTTGAGCGCCAAGATGATCTGCTTCGACTTCTGCGCCTTCGAGCCGACTGGCGCACTGAAGATCTTGCCGAAGAACTCGGTGTCTCGACCCGCACCATCTTGCGGGACCTTGACCGGCTGCGCGACCGCGGATTCGAGATCTCGACGATGTCAGGACCGGGAGGCGGCGTGCACCTTGAACCCACCTCGGTACTGGTTACTTCTCAGCTTGCAGGCGAGGACGTTGTTGCACTGATCCTGTCCGCTGCGATCGCTCAGGCGTTCCCATGGATGCCCTTTGCATCGGGAGCAAAATCGGCTCTTGCTAAGATCGAGGCGTCGTTGCCCTATGAACGAGCCCGCCAACTCCAAGCACTGATGATGCGTATCTTGGTCGGCAACCCGCTGAAAGCTCCGGTAAGCCGGGAGAGATCAGTCAGCCCGCTCTTGGCGCGCTTGTTCGAGACGGCATTCAGCGAAGAACGTCTGTTGGCGTTCAGCTACCTGGACCGAGTCGGCAAAGAGACGCACCGTGTCGTCGAGCCCCATGGTCTGTTGGTACGAGCACCGCTGTGGTACGTGATCGCATGTGACACCGCCAATGACGAACTGCGTCTCTTCCGAGCAGACCGCATCCGCTCGCCTCACGTCCAGGCCCAGAGATTCGTGCCTCGCCCTCACGAGTTCATCCGGGGAATCCACCCCGATGCGCGTCCGGTGGCATCCCAGACCTGCTGATTTCGGGGCGGGATTGTTGGCGACCTCTGCGCGACAAGGAAATACTCAAATTAGATTTCATCTAAGATTAGAATTGATCTAATCTTTCTGTTACAATGCTTGCATGTCCTCCGGCGACGCCACTTCAATCGCTGAGATGTTGCGTAAACGCGGCGTTCAGGTCACCGCCCAGCGTTTGGCAGTCATACGCGCCGTGGCGGCCTGTCCACATGGAACGGCCGATGATGTGGCCGAGGTGGTCCACCGCGATATAGGCGCCATCTCCCGGCAGGCTGTCTACGACTCGCTGGCGATGCTGGCCGACATGAACCTGATCCGGCGCATTCAACCGGCGGGATCGCCGGCCCGCTACGAAGACCGTGTCGGCGACAACCACCACCACTTGATCTGTCGAACATGCAATCGCATGGTCGATGTCGACTGCGCGGTGGGGTACACCCCCTGCCTCACCGCCAGCGACGACTCCGGCTACGAAATTGACGAGGCCGAGGTCATCTACTGGGGCCGTTGCCCCGAGTGCAGCGCAACAGCGTCAGAGCCCGTTGCCCAATGAACCAACTACCAAACAACCCACAATCAACCCACAACTCCAAAGGAAAACCTCATGTCTGAAAGTGCGAGCCGGTGCCCATTCTCCGGTGCCAACACCGTCAAGAGCACATCGGCCACCGAACAGTGGTGGCCTGAGCAGCTGAACCTGAAGATCCTGCATCAGCACTCGCCTGAAGCTGACCCGATGGGCAGCAACTTCGACTACGCCGCCGAATTCGAGTCCCTCGACTTGGCCGCGGTGAAGCAAGACATAGCCGACGTCCTGACCGACTCGAAGGATTGGTGGCCCGCCGATTACGGCCACTACGGACCGTTGATGATACGCCTCACTTGGCATGCCTCCGGGACGTACCGGATCGGCGATGGCCGCGGTGGCGGCGGCACCGGCAATCAGCGGTTCGCGCCGCTCAACAGCTGGCCCGACAACGCCAGCCTCGACAAGGCCCGTCGGCTGTTGTGGCCGGTCAAGCAGAAATACGGCCACGGACTCTCGTGGGCCGATCTTTTGATTCTTGTCGGCAATGTGGCCTTGGAATCGATGGGCTTGGAGACCTTCGGCTTCGGTGGTGGCCGCGTTGACATCTGGGCACCCGAAGAAGACACCTACTGGGGTTCAGAGGACGAATGGCTCGGTGATGAGCGCTACACCGGAGATCGCGAACTCGAGACGCCGCTGGGCGCGGTGCAGATGGGACTCATCTACGTCAACCCCGAGGGCCCCAACGGCAATCCCGATCCGATCGCAGCCGGTATAGATATCCGCGAGACGTTCGGCCGCATGGCCATGGACGACACCGAGACCGTCGCTCTGATCGCCGGTGGACACACCTTCGGCAAGGCGCATGGAGCAGCGCCCGATAGCCATGTCGGAGCTGATCCCGAGGGCGCCAGCCTCGAAGAACAGGGCTTCGGTTGGCGGAACACCTTCGGTTCCGGTGTCGGCGGTGATGCCATCACCAGCGGTCTTGAAGGTGCCTGGACCGACAATCCCGCGAGTTGGGACAACGGGTTCTATGACAACCTGTTCGGCTACGAGTGGGAGTTGACCGAGAGTCCAGCCGGTGCCCAGCAGTGGCGCCCGACCGATCGGGCTGCCGACAACACAGTGCCCGATGCCCACGATCCCAACAAGCGCCACGCTCCGATAATGCTGACCACGGACCTGGCCCTACGCTACGACCCGATCTACGAGCCGATCTCAAGGCGCTTCCATGAGAACCCCGAAGAGTTGGCTGATGCCTTCGCCCGCGCCTGGTTCAAGCTCACCCACCGCGACATGGGTCCGGTGTCCCGCTACCTCGGCCCCGAGGTTCCCGCCGAGGAGTTGATCTGGCAAGACCCGGTTCCCGCTCCACCCGCAGGGACGATCAGCGCGGAGGAGATTGCTGACCTCAAGACCCGAATCCTTGATTCAGGCCTGACAGTGTCGCAACTGGCGTCCACCGCATGGGCTTCGGCATCGACGTTTCGAGGCACCGACATGCGTGGCGGGGCCAACGGCGCCCGCATTTCTCTGGCTCCCCAGAACGGCTGGGAAGTCAACGTGTCGTCGGGTGTGGTCGAGGTTTTGTCAGCGCTTGAGCAGATCCAAGCAGACTTCAACGCCCAAGGTGGCAAGCAGGTCTCGCTAGCAGACTTGATCGTCCTGGGTGGATGCGCCGCGGTCGAGAAAGCGGCAAGCGACGCCGGGCACGACGTGGCCGTTTCGTTCTCGCCGGGACGCACCGACGCCTCCCAGGAGCAGACCGACATCGAGAGCTTCGCAGTGCTCGAACCCACCGCAGACGGCTTCCGCAACCATCTGGCCGACTTCCACAAACGTCCTGCCGAAGAATTGCTCGTGGAAAAGGCTTTCCTGCTCAACCTCACCGCACCTGAAATGACCGTGCTAGTCGGCGGCATGCGGGCACTCGATGCCAACGCCGGCCATGCCCAACACGGTGTGTTGACCCACAGCCCGGGCACCCTCACCAACGACTTTTTCACCAACCTCTTGAGCATGGATACCACCTGGACCGTCTCGACCGACGAGGCGGGTGTGTACGAGGGGCGCGACCGGGACAGCGGCGAACTGCGCTGGACCGCCACCGCTGCAGACCTGGTGTTCGGCTCCAACTCCCAGCTTCGGGCCATCGCCGAGGTCTACGGCTGCGACGACGGCGAGGAGAAGTTCGTAAACGACTTCGCAGCAGCCTGGTCCAAGGTCATGAACTTGGACCGCTTCGATTTGCCCTGATGAACCCCACCGCCAAAGGCACAGAGTCCGAGGTCGCCAGCCCCCGTGAGGACGATGTCACTGTGGAGTCGAACACTTTGGTAGGCGAGATCGACGGCGGCTGGACTGTTGCCATGTACCTGCTGTCTTGCGAGCGGGGATCATTCGCCTGGCAGCGCAACACATTCTTGGCCCAGCGTCTCGCCGAGTTGGCGGAGATCGCCACCGACCCGCCGGCACTGGCCCGGGAGTTGGGTTCTAGTCTGGTTCGCACCAGAAAGGTTCCTCTCGGAGTAGATCTGCGCGAACTCCCAGGTGCCAATGTCTCCGCTCAGTCCGCCAGATCAGTTCAGTCCGCCAGATCATGAGGCACCAGAACCAGAGTTGTTCGAGCTGGCGGGGTGCCACGAGTAGACGCTCAGAATGCTCCTTTACAGGCGAAGAGCCCCTTTACAGAGGGTGCGTGCCGTCCCCGGCGAGTCTCAATCAATGAGAATCTCCGCGAGTTTCGGCACATCACTACCCGCGAAGCCTCGTCCCGGGCGGGCGTTGTCGGTTGCTGAACGGCTCCGTGGTGCCGAGGGTGTGAACGTGCATTGCCAGGTGTCGGTGGCGTCCAGCGAACAGGTCGCCGCCCCGTTCGTCGTCGAGCCGATCTCGTTCACCGCCAGCACTCTGATCGTCACGTCATCGGTGTTGGAGCCCACGTTGATGGTGGCGCTCAGCACGCTACTACTCACCGACTCGCGCCTGCTCGAGTTGTAGGTTTGCGAGCCTTGCCGCCACTCCACCAAGTAACCGCTGAGCGGCGCCCCGCCCGCCGAAACCGGCGCCGTCCACGACACCTCGAAGGTCCCCGCTGTGGCACCCGCAGCGGCGGTCACCGAAAGCGGAGCATCCGGTTCGCAGCCGCCGTGCTGCCATGGATTGGTGATCGTCGTGTCGCTGTCGAACATTGCGGCGGTCGCCACGATCGCCGAACAGTAGCCACCGAAGGCCGATTCGAAGCCTTGAAGAAGATTGGTCTTCGACAGCCTCGCCGTGAATGGATCCCGTGTGGCTCCGAACGTCGTGTAGGTGATGATGTCGGACCAAACCATGTCGGAGTCGTCTCCGTACCTGTCGGTGTACCACTGCGGTACCTCGCCCTGAACGGCGCTCCTCGCCGACGCGCAGAGCGCCACGAGAGACGAATGCTCACACTGCGGCGGCTCGACCATGGTCAGACCGAGGCAATAGCTGAGATAGTTCCCGGTGTATGAATCATCCAGGGTGACCATGCCGAAAACGTCGGCAAGAAGTTCCGAGGCACACGTATCGTCGCTCAAGGTCCATTCAGAACGATCGCCCGCCAGGAAATGGAGCCACGTCGCGCCCAGCGGCAACGGACTCTTATCCAGATCGCGCGTCATCGGGTAGACAGACCGCGAATAGACGTGTGCGAGTTCGTGAACGATGGTCTTCTGGAAGTTCTCATTTTCGCTCAGTTCGGTTAGATCGATTGCGCTTGCCGAATCATCCTCGACGCAGTTGTAGTGGACAGCTTCAATGGGAACATCGCCGCACCAATGACTCAGGTCAACTCTCATATACTGAGCGAAGCACCACGGTATGTCCGTACGAGTGATCGAGAACATAGAAGACGTACATGCGCTGCCCACGAGGGCAAGGACGCCATTGTCAAGGTCATCAAGGGAGACTCCCCGCAGATCCCAGGCGTACGGCGCCGTAACGGGGTTGTCTGCCTGTTCGACAATGAAGTCCCAAGCTTCGCGAGCCCACGCTGACGATGCAGGCTCGGCTGTCTCGATGCCTGCAACAACGAGTTCAATCGTGTCGAGCAACGCCGCATGCCGGGGATCTTGCTCTTCGACTGTTCGAGGTTCCGGAATGGCCGTTGTTGACACAGCGGTCCCGAGCACCCCGGTCAGGATCGAGCCGACCTGAAGCAGAGCTATCGGAGTCACGTCCACCTCGTATTCGGTGCCGTCCTCAAGATCGGCTCCATCTGTGCTTGTGAACCAAGTGCGCCAGCGAGTCCGCTTCGTAGGCGCCCACACCCGGTCGGCCTCGCCGGGAACAGCGACTCGAACCACATAGTAGACCGAATTGCCGTTGCGCGTGAGGAGGTCGTGGTTGGGCGGCGCCTCCCAGTCGATGTAGAACTCCTCGTGGCCGGGAACCACCCTGAGCGACGCGGGTGCTTCTGAGCGCCCGACCGTCACGCTGTATGAATCCGACCAGATGCTCGTACCGGAGTCGGTCGTGACGCGAAGCTGCACTTCGTAGCTGGTGTTGTTCGACACGCCGGTCACGAGCAATGAGGTGTCGGTCGCGGCGGCTTGAGCGCTGCTCCAACTGCCCCCGTTGGTGAGCCGGTACTGCAATTCGTATCCGGTGACGTTCACGTCCGCTCTGACCGGGGCAGGCGACCACTCGGCTCGGAACGCGCCGTCGCCGGCTCGAACGGCATCGAGGATCGGTTGGCCCACCGGGTCGCCGACCGTGACCAGCACGTCCGGCGCGGTGATTGAGTCGTATCCGCCGCCGCTCAGCGCGTGGGTCACGATCGTCAGGTCGTCGCTGGCATCCGCGTCGGCGGTCGAGGTGACCGTGACGATCTGCGCTGTGGCCCAGTCGGTGGTGGTGAAGGTGAGCACCGACGACAACGCCACGACGTCGCTGCTGCCGGACACGCTCGGGGTGACCGTCACGGAACCGGTCGGCTCCGCGGTCAACACCACCGAGTACGTCGATGACGACCCTTCTGGGAGGCTCAGCGTGATCGGCGTGATCGTGACACCTTGTGCCTCGCCGTCGGTGACGGTCACCGCGACGTCCGCCACGGCCACCGATCCGTAGTCACCGCCGGAGGCGCTGTGCGACACCGTCGCCTGATCCGCGGTGGTGTCGGCATCCTGGGCGGCGCTGACCGTTACGAGTTTGGCGATCTCCCAGTTCGTCGCGGTGAACGTCAGCGTCGTGGGCGAAACCGACACGTCGGCGCTGCCGGTTGTGGTCAGAGTCACCGTCACCGGCCCCGACGGCTCCGTGTCCAGCACGACTGCGTAGACAGCCGACGTGCCCTCGCGCAGGGTCAGGCTCGTATCAGTCAACGTCACGCTCGGGGTGTCATCGTCGTCGACGGCGACGGACACGTCACCGATGGTCACCGAGTCGTAGCCGCCACCGGATGCGGTGTGCCCCACAGTCGCCGCCTCGTCGCTAGCGTCGTCATCCTGGAGACCCTTCACGGTGACGGTGCGCGCTATGTCCCAATTGAGGTCGGTGAACCGCAGCGTCTCCGGCGACGCCGCGACGTCGTCGCTGCCGGTGAGGGTGAGCGCGACCGCAACGTCCGCGGACGGCTGGGTCTGCAACACCACCGTGTAGGTGGCCGTTCCACCCTCGGTCAGGTCGACGCTAGTCGTATCGACCATCACACCGGGCGTGTCATCGTCGGAGACTGTCACCTCCACGGTCTTCGTGTCGGCCGAGTCGTACTCGGCGCCCGACGATCGATGGGTCAGCGTCACGTCCTCAGGGGACGAATCGCTGTCGTCGGCACCGGTCACGGTGACGGTCTTGGGGCTGCTCCAATCGGCGCTGGTGAACGTCAGCTCCGTTGTCGACAACGTCACGCCGCTGCTGGAGCGCCACACCCTCACCTTCACAGTCTCCGTCGGCGGGGACTCCAGTTGCACCGTATACGTCGCCGTCGCGCTCTCGTCGACCGCCAACTGCGTGCTGCTGAGCCTCAGACCCAGGGTCTCGTCGTCGTCGACGGGCACCGACACCTCCGCGGTGACGTCCTGGTAGCCGCCGCCCGACGCCGTATGCCTGATCGCCGCCTCCTCGTCCGCGGCGTCGGGGTCCTCTGCTGCGGTCACCGTCACCGTTTGCGGCGCCGCCCAGTCCTCCGTGGTGAACGTCAACGACGCGATGTCGAGGTCCACTGCATCAGATGCGGTGACCGTCACAGTCACCGTCCCTCGCGGCGCCGCTGACAGCGACACCACGTAGGTGCCCGATGTGCCCTCGGCCAGCGGCAGGCTGTCGGGGTCGACCACCAAGCCGACCGTGTCGATCACGCTCACCTCGACGGTGTAGGTGCCAGTGCCGCTGCCCGCGGGACCGCTGACTGCGATGAAGTGCGTCCCCGACGCTGCGGGGACGAACAACGCGATGCGGGCGTTGTCACCGGTACCGGAGTCGTCGTCGCTGACGGGTGGAGACAGGGCAGCGCCGTCGCTGTCGAACACCGCCGCGGCCGGATCCGACAACGTGCCGCCGCTGTCGCTGTCGCCCCTGACGTCGATCTGATAGACGGTGCCCGCCTGCAGCGCCACGGAGAACCAGTCCCCGTCGTCGGCTCTATCGATAGAGCCCGTCGCGCTCGAGCCGGCCGTGACCGAGCAGACCGTCGTCGTGTCCTCGTCGCAGTCGTCAATGGTGTCGGTTGTGACTTCCAGGGTGTCGGACCACGGCCCCACGCCGTCGTCGTTGACGCCACGCACTTGGAACTCGTAGCCGGTGTCCCATATCAAGCCTGTAATCTCGGCGCGGGTTGCCGTTGCCGTGTGCGGCCAGTCGCTCCACACGGACGTGCCCTCCTCGCGGTACTGCACGTCGTACCCGCTGATCGTCGGGCCGGCGTAGATCGGCGCGGTCCACTCGATGTTCACGAAGTCCGTTCCGGAGCCGTCCCGCGTCGGCGTGCCCGGCTGCGTCGGCAACTCCTCCACATCCTCGACAACAACGGTGATGGTCTGTGAAGCGGTCCGCTCGCGTTCATCGATCCCGCTGCTCGCAGCGACCACTACCTCATAGGACGTCTTGCCGCTCTCGTGGTCGAGCGTGACCGTGCTCACGAAGGTCAGCAGGCCCAGGACGGGATCGATCTCGAACGAGGCCGCGTCAGCCCCGCCGGTAACGATGAACTCTTCGATGTCGTCGTCAGAATCCTCGTCGATCGCCACGACCTGATGCGAGAACGACGACGTCTGCGTGTCCTCACCGATGGTCAGAGTGTCGACGCTCGTGAACTTGGGAGCCTCGTTGACGTCGGTGATGTTCACCGTCACAGTCACGTCGGTGGTCAGCTCGCGGCTCCCGGTTCCGCTGGTTATCCGCACGACCACCACGTACGACTGCTTCGTCTCGTGGTCGAGCACCACATCGCTCACGAATGACAGCGCTCCCGTGTTGGAGTCGACCTCGAGCGATGCGCTGTCGGCGCCATCGACGATCACGTACGACTCGACGCTGTCGGTGGGATCGTCGTCAGTGGCAGACAGCGCTGTGGTCAATGACCCGCCCTCGCGGACCTCCAGCGTCAACGTGCTGCCGCCGGTGAGGAGGAACGGAGCGGTGTTGGGCGCGGCCGGGTATATGACAGAGGCCGCCAAATGAGTCGGAATCTCCATGACATCTGACGGCCGGCCCCAGCACGCGACCTTCTGTTCCGACCCGGCGGTGATCACACAGTGTGTGATCCCAGCGATCTTCCCGATCGAGACGAACTGCCCCAGCGGCGCGCGATTCAGGTCGTCGGTGTTGCGCCCCCAGCACGACAGGGTGGCGTCTGATCTGAGGGCACAAGCGTTGCTGAAAGTGGCCGCGAGCGCAGTGAACGTCCCCGCCGGTACCGACGAATTGGTCAATTGCAGACCCCAGCACACTGCGGTTCCGTCAGTTCTGATACCACAACCGTGGGTACGGCCGAGGGCGCTTGCGCTGAACGCACCCGGCGGCGGCATCGACTCGTCGTACTCGTTGGCACCCCAGCACACCACAGCACCATCGGTCGTCGCGAGGCCGCAGGTGTTGTAGGTCCCCGACGCCAGCGAAGAGAACGACACATCGGCCGGCACGTCCAGCTGGCCCTCGCTGTTGTCACCCCAGCATGTGATCGTACCGTCGTTGCGAAGACCACAGCTGTGGTACCAGCCAGCAGCAACGGACACGAAATCGCTTGATGCCGGCGGTTGCGTCTGGCCGCTGTAATTCTCGCCCCAGCATTCAACGCTACCGTCGCTGGTTACCGCGCACGTGTGGAACGTTCCAGCAGACACCGACACGAACCGCTGACCCGTCGGCGAACTCGTCTTGCCGCCGAATTCCTCGCCCCAACAGGTGATGCTGGAATCGAGCAGAAGGAGGCACGCATGCTCGTAACCTGCTGTCACCTGTTGGGCGTCGTTCAGCCTAGCCGACAACGACACCGTGTAAGAGCCTGTACCGGTGTCGTCGGCATCGCGAACCTCAATGTAGTAGATGCCGTCCGACGCCGGGGTGAAGAACTCGATCCGGGCGGTCCCGTCGCCGTCGTCGCCGGCGCTCACCTCCGGTGACACTGCGGTGCCGCTGCTGTCGTACACCGTAACGAACGGACCAGCCAGCTCACCGCTGCCGTCGCCACCTTGTACGACGATCTCATGCGTGTTTGTCGCATCCACCTCGACCGAGAACCAGTCCGCATCGCCGTCGAAGTCGATGAGACTCGATGTCGAGCCGCCCACCGTCACCGAGCAAGCCGTGGACGTATCCGAAGCACAGCTATCGGTGATCGACAAGGTGTAGCTGCCGGTCGCGTCCGATCCGTCCTCTCCGACCTCGACGTAGTATGTCCCGCCCGTGCCCGCGTCGAATGATGCGATACGGGAGTTCTCGCCCGCTCCACTACTGTCGTCCTCCGCGTCGGCGACCGCTACGCCCAAGGAGTCGTACACCTTGAGCAGCGGATCTCCCAAAGTGCCGCCCGAGTCAGTGGGTTCGCTGCCTTTGACTTCGATTCCGAAGTCCGTACCGGCCGGGAGGGTGATCTCGTACCAATCCGTGTCTGGAGTACTGGAATGGACGTTGATCCTGCCCGACGCGCTGCCACCCACAGCGATCTGGCACGTCGTGGACGTCGACGCCGCGCAATCGTCGGTCCAACCTGACACCGCGGAACTGTCGAGGCTCGTCTGGTTGTTGCCGTGCCGGGCGCGTATCGTGATCTCGTAGTTGGTTCCCGGCAACAGGTTGGCCTGCGTGAAGTCCGTAGGTGAGATACCCAAGCTGGAACTCGTGGGGGTCTGGCCCGGTGACGCCAGTTCGGACTGGTAGCCAGTGAGGGCGGCGTCTTCGTGGTTGCTCGGCGCATCCCAGGCGAACCGGATGCTGTCCAGGGTTTCGTCGATGACTCTTACGTTCTGCGGCGCGAGCGGCACCGCGTCGCTCTCATCGGTCACCGACACGGTGATGGTCTGGGTGGCGGTGAGTTCTCGGCCACCGTTTCCGTCGGTCGCGTCACTCGTGACTGTCACGACAACTTCGTACGACGACTTGGTCTCATGATCTAGAACGAAAGCTGTCCCCTGGAAGACCAACCGATCGGACGAATCGACCGCCAGCAGCGCCTGGTCCGTGCCACCGGTCACCTCGAACTCGCCCACTGAGTCCTGCGCGTCGTCGTCGGTCGCAGTCAGCTGGAACCTGAAGTCTGAGGACGACGTGTTCTCAGCCACCGTAACGCTATTGGAGTTGGTGAACTCCGGCGCCGAGTTCGGTGTGTCGGTGTCGTCGTCGGTCACGTTCACCGTCAGTGTCTCGCTCAGCGGCCCGAAGCCGCCGCCCACCGAGCTGTGGGTGACCGTCACCGTCTCGTCGTTGGTGTCGTTGTCCTCGACGCCGGTGACTGTCACGGTGCGGGGCTGGTTCCAGTTCAAGTTCGTGAACACGAAACTCGTCGGCACCGCCAACGCGCCGATGTCACTAGATAACAGCGCCACTGTCACCGCGCCGGTCGGCTCCGTCGCCAAACGCAGCGTGTACGTCGCGGTGTCGCCCTCGTCGACACTCAACTGCTGGGGTGAGAACACGTAACCGGGCGGCACCACGTCGTCGTCGGCGACGTTCACCGTCAGTGTCTCGCTCACGCCGCCGTAGCCGCCGCGCGACGCGTTGTGGGTGACCGTCACCGTCTCGTCGTTGTCGTCGTTGTCCTCGACGCCGGTGACTGTGACGGTGCGGGGCTGGTTCCAGTTCGAGGTGGTGAACGCGAAACTGCCCGGCACTGTCACCGCGCCGGTGTCATCCGAGGACAGCGTGACTGTGACCGCGTTGGTGGGCTGTGTGGCCAGCCGCAGCGTGTAAGTCGCGGTGTCGCCCTCGTCGACGTTGAGCGACGACTCAGACAGCACCAACGCCCTGGAGTCGTCGTCGTCGGTGACGTTCACCGTCAGTGTCTCGCTCACGCCGCCGTAGCCGCCGCGCGACGCGTTGTGGGTGACCGTCACCGTCTCGTCGTTGTCGTCGTTGTCGTCGACGCCGGTGACTGTGACGGTGCGGGGCTGGTTCCAGTTCGAGGTGGTGAACGCGAAACTGCCCGGCACCGTCACCGCGCCGGTGTCATCCGAGGACAGCGTGACTGTGACCGTCCTGTTGGGCTGTGTGGCCAGCCGCAGCGTGTAAGTCGCGGTGTCGCCCTCGTCGACGTCGAGCGACGACTCAGACAGCACCAACGCCCTGGAGTCGTCGTCGTCGGTGACGTTCACCGTCAGTGTCTCGCTCACGCCGCCGTAGCCGCCGCGCGACGCGTTGTGGGTGACCGTCACCGTCTCGTCGTTGTCGTCGTTGTCGTCGACGCCGGTGACTGTGACGGTGCGGGGCTGGTTCCAGTTCGAGGTGGTGAACGCGAAACTGCCCGGCACCGTCACCGCGCCGGTGTCATCCGAGGACAGCGTGACTGTGACCGTCCTGTTGGGCTGTGTGGCCAGCCGCAGCGTGTAAGTCGCGGTGTCGCCCTCGTCGACGTCGAGCGACGACTCAGACAGCACCAACGCCCTGGAGTCGTCGTCGTCGGTCACGTTCACCGTCAGTGTCTCGCTCACGCCGCCGTAGCCGCCGCGCGACGCGTTGTGGGTGACCGTCACCGTCTCGTCGTTGTCGTCGTTGTCCTCGACGCCGCGCACCGTGACGGTGCGGGGCTGGTTCCAGTTCGAGGTGGTGAACGCGAAACTGCCCGGCACCGACAACGCGCCGGTGTCATCCGAGGACAGCGTGACTGTCACCGTGCCGTTGGGCTGCGTGGCCAGCCGCAGCGTGTAAGTCGCGGTGTCGCCCTCGTCGACGTCGAGCGACGACTCAGACAGCACCAACGCCCTGGAGTCGTCGTCGTCGGTGACCGTCACCGTCACTGTCCCCGACACGCTGCCGTAGCCGCCGCGCGACGCGTTGTGGGTGACCGTCACCGTCTCGTCGTTGTCGTCGTTGTCCTCGACGCCGCGTACCGTGACGGTGCGGGGCTGGTTCCAGTTCGAGGTGGTGAACGCGAAACTGCCCGGCACCGACAACGCGCCGGTGTCACCAGAGGACAGCGTGACTGTCACCGTGCCGTTGGGCTGCGTCGCCAGCCGCAGCGTGTAGGTGGCGGTGGCGCCCTCGCCGACGGTGAGCTGTTGGGGTGAGAACACCAGAGCGGGCGGCGGCACATCGTCGTCGGTGACCGTCACCGTCACTGTCCCCGACACGCTGCCGTAGCCGCCGCGCGACGCGTTGTGGGTGACCGTCACCGTCTCGTCTGAGAAGTCGGCGTCGTCGACGCCGGCGACGGTGACGGTGCGGGGCTGGTTCCAGTTCGAGGTCGTGAACACGAAACTCCCCGGCACCGTCAGCGCCGCGGTGTCGCTCGAGGACAGCGTGACTGTCACCGCGCTGGTGGGCTGGGTCGCCAGACTCAGCGTGTAGGTGGCGGTGTCGCCCTCGCCGACGCTCAACTGCTGGGGCGAGAACACCAAAGCGGGCGGCTGCACATCGTCGTCGGTGACCGTCACCGTCACTGTCCCCGACACCGCGCCGTAGCCGCCGCCGGACGCGTTGTGGGTGACCGTCACCGTCTCGTCTGAGAAGTCGGCGTCGTCGACGCCGGCGACGGTGACGGTGCGGGGCTGGTTCCAGTTCGAGGTCGTGAACACGAAACTCCCCGGCACCGTCAGCGCCGCGGTGTCGCTCGAGGACAGCGTGACTGTCACCGCGCTGGTGGGCTGGGTCGCCAGACTCAGCGTGTAGGTGGCGGTGTCGCCCTCGCCGACGCTCAACTGCTGGGGCGAGAACACCAAAGCGGGCGGCTGCACATCGTCGTCGGTGACCGTCACCGTCACTGTCCCCGACACCGCGCCGTAGCCGCCGCCGGACGCGTTGTGGGTGACCGTCACCGTCTCGTCTGAGAAGTCGGCGTCGTCGACGCCGGCGACGGTGACGGTGCGGGGCTGGTTCCAGTTCGAGGTCGTGAACACGAAACTCCCCGGCACCGTCAGCGCCGCGGTGTCGCTCGAGGACAGCGTGACTGTCACCGCGCTGGTGGGCTGGGTCGCCAGACTCAGCGTGTAGGTGGCGGTGTCGCCCTCGCCGACGCTCAACTGCTGGGGCGAGAACACCAAAGCGGGCGGCACCGTGTCGTCGTCGACGACGGTCACCGTCACCGTGCCCGTCAGCGGCCCGAAGCCGCCGCCCACCGAGCTGTGGGTGACCGTCACCGTCTCGTCGGTGCGGTCGTCGTCCTGTATGGCGGTGACGGTCACGGTGCGGGGCGTGTTCCAGTTTCTGTTCGTGAACACGAAACTCGTCGGCACCGTCACCGCGCCGATGTCACTAGAGGACAGCGCCACTGTCACCGCGCCGGTCGGTTCCGTCGCCAAACGCAGCGTGTACGTCGCGGTGTCGCCCTCGTCGACGCTCAGCTGCTGGGGCGAGAACACGTAACCGTGCGGCAGCGTGTCGTCGTCGTCGACGGTCACCGTCACCGTGCCGGTCACGCTGCCGTAACCACCGTCCGACGAGCGGTGGGTGACTGTCACCGTCTCGTTGTTGGTGTCGTTGTCCTGTATGCCGCGCACCGTCACGGTGCGGGGCTGGTCCCAGTTCGAGGTGGTGAACACGAAACTCGTCGGCACCGTCAACGCGCCGGTGTCACTAGAGGACACTGTGACTGTCACCGCCGCGGTGGGCTGGGTCGCCAAACTCAACCGGTAGGTGGCGGTGTCGCCCTCGTCCACACTCAGCTGCTGCGGTGAGAACACCAAAGCGGGCGGCAGTACATCGTCATCAGTCACCGTCACCGTCACCGTCCCGGTCACCGACCCGTAGCCGCCGCGCGACGCGTTGTGGGTGACCGTCACCGTCTCGTTGTTGGTGTCTTCGTCTTCGACGCCGCGCACCGTGACGGTGCGGGGCTGGTTCCAGTTCGAGGTGGTGAACACGAAACTCACCGGCACCGACAACGCCGCGGTGTCACTAGAGGACACTGTGACTGTCACCGCCGCGGTGGGCTGGGTCGCCAAACTCAGCGTGTAGGTGGCGGTGTCGCCCTCGTCCACGGTCAACTCATCAGGTGAGAACACCAAATTGGGCGGCTCCACATCGTCATCAGTCACCGTCACCGTCACCGTCCCGGTCACCGACCCGTAGCCGCCGCGCGACGCGTTGTGGGTGACCGTCACCGTCTCGTTGTTGGTGTCGTCGTCTTCGACGCCGCGCACCGTGACGGTGCGGGGCTGGTCCCAGTTCGAGGTGGTGAACACGAAACTCACCGGCACCGACAACGCCGCGGTGTCACTAGAGGACACTGTGACTGTCACCGCCGCGGTGGGCTGGGTCGCCAAACTCAGCGTGTAGGTGGCGGTGTCGCCCTCGTCGACACTCAGCTGCTGCGGTGAGAACACCAAACCGGGCGCCTGCGTGTCGTCATCAGTCACCGTCACCGTCACCGTCCCGGTCACCGACCCGTAGCCGCCGCGCGACGCGTTGTGGTTGACCGTCACCGTCTCGTTGTTGGTGTCGTCGTCTTCGACGCCGCGCACCGTGACGGTGCGGGGCTGGTTCCAGTTCGAGGTCGTGAACACGAAACTCACCGGCACCGACAACGCCGCGGCGTCACTAGAAGACACAGCCACTGTCACCGCCGCGGTGGGTCGGGTCGCCAAACTCAGCCGGTACGTCGCGGTGTCGCCCTCGTCGACGCTCAGCTGCTGGGGTGAGAACACCAAACCCGCTGCCTGCGTGTCGTCGTCGTCGACGGTCACCGTCACCGTCCCGGTCACAGACCCGTAACCACCACCGGACGCCCGGTGCGTCACCGTCACCGTCTCGTCGTTGGTGTCGTCGTCTTCGACGCCTCGCACCGTGACGGTGCGGGGCTGGTTCCAGTTCGAGGTCGTGAACACGAAACTCACCGGCACCGACAACGCCGCGGCGTCACTAGAAGACACAGCCACTGTCACCGCCGCGGTGGGTCGGGTCGCCAAACTCAGCCGGTACGTGGCGGTGTCGCCCTCGTCGACGGTCAACTGCTGGGGTGAGAACACCAAAGCGGGCGGCTGCGTGTCGTCATCGTCGACGGTCACCGTCACCGTGCCGGTCAGCGACCCGTAACCACCACCGGACGCCCGGTGGTTGACCGTCACCGTCTCGTCGTTGGTGTCGTCGTCTTCGACGCCGCGCACTGTCACGGTGCGGGGCTGGTTCCAGTTCGAGGTCGTGAACACGAAACTCACCGGCACCGACAACGCGGCGGCGTCACTAGAAGACACCGCCACCGTCACCGCACCGGTCGGTCGGGTCGCCAAACTCAGCCGGTAAGTCGCGGTGTCACCCTCATCGACGCTCAACTGCTGGGGTGAGAACACCAAACCCGCTGCCTGCGTGTCGTCATCAGTCACCGTCACCGTCACCGTCCCCGTCAGCGCCCCGAAGCCGCCGCCCACCGAGCTGTGGTTGACCGTCACCGTCTCGTCGTTGGTGTCGTCGTCCTCCACGCCGCGCACTGTCACGGTGCGGGGCTGGTTCCAGTTTCTGTTCGTGAACACGAAACTCACCGGCACCGCCAACGCGCCGCTGTCACTAGATAACAGCGCGACTGTCACCGCGCCGGTCGGCTCCGTCGCCAAACGCAGCGTGTACGTCGCGGTGTCGCCCTCGTCGACGCTCAGCTGCTGCGGCGAGAACACGTAACCGGGTGGCTGCGTGTCGTCATCGGTGACGGTCACCGTCACCGTGCCGGTCACAGACCCGTAACCACCACCGGACGCCCGGTGCGTCACCGTCACCGTCTCGTCGTTGGTGTCGTCGTCTTCGACGCCGCGCACTGTCACGGTGCGGGGCTGGTTCCAGTTCGAGGTCGTGAACACGAAACTCACCGGCACCGACAACGCCGCGGCGTCACTAGAAGACACCGTCACCGTCACCGCACCGGTCGGCCGGGTCGCCAAACTCAGCCGGTAAGTCGCGGTGTCACCCTCATCGACGCTCAACTGCTGGGGTGAGAACACCAAACCCGCTGCCTGCGTGTCGTCATCAGTCACCGTCACCGTCACCGTCCCCGTCAGCGCCCCGAAGCCGCCGCCCACCGAGCTGTGGTTGACCGTCACCGACTCGTCGTTGGTGTCGTCGTCCTCCACGCCGCGCACTGTCACGGTGCGGGGCTGGTTCCAGTTTCTGTTCGTGAACACGAAACTCACCGGCACCGCCAACGCGCCGCTGTCACTAGATAACAGCGCGACTGTCACCGCGCCGGTCGGCTCCGTCGCCAAACGCAGCGTGTACGTCGCGGTGTCGCCCTCGTCGACGCTCAGCTGCTGCGGCGAGAACACGTAACCGGGTGGCTGCGTGTCGTCATCGGTGACGGTCACCGTCACCGTGCCGGTCACAGACCCGTAACCACCACCGGACGCCCGGTGGTTGACCGTCACCGTCTCGTCGTTGGTGTCGTCGTCTTCGACGCCGCGCACCGTGACGGTGCGGGGCTGGTTCCAGTTCGAGGTCGTGAACACGAAACTCACCGGCACCGACAACGCCGCGGCGTCACTAGAAGACACCGCCACTGTCACCGCCGCGGTGGGCCGGGTCGCCAAACTCAGCCGGTAAGTCGCGGTGTCACCCTCGTCGACGTTCAACTGCTGGGGTGAGAACACCAAACCCGCTGCCTGCGTGTCGTCGTCGTCGACGGTCACCGTCACCGTCCCGGTCACAGACCCGTAACCACCACCGGACGCCCGGTGCGTCACCGTCACCGTCTCGTCGTTGGTGTCGTCGTCTTCGACGCCGCGCACTGTCACGGTGCGGGGCTGGTTCCAGTTCGAGGTCGTGAACACGAAACTCACCGGCACCGACAACGCCGCGGCGTCACTAGAAGACACAGCCACTGTCACCGCCGCGGTGGGTCGGGTCGCCAAACTCAGCCGGTACGTCGCGGTGTCGCCCTCGTCGACGGTCAACTGTTGGGGTGAGAACACCAAAGCGGGCGCCTGCGTGTCGTCATCAGTCACGGTCACCGTCACCGTCCCGGTCACCGACCCGTAACCACCACCCGACGCCCGGTGCGTCACCGTCACCGTCTCGTCGTTGGTGTCGTCGTCCTCCACGCCGCGCACCGTGACGGTGCGGGGCTGGTTCCAGTTCGAGGTCGTGAACACGAAACTCACCGGCACCGACAACGCCGCGGCGTCACTAGAAGACACCGCCACCGTCACCGCACCGGTCGGCCGGGTCGCCAAACTCAGCCGGTACGTCGCCGTGTCGCCCTCGCCGACGCTCAACTGCTGGGGTGAGAACACCAAACCCGGTGCCTGCGTGTCGTCATCAGTCACCGTCACCGTCACCGTCCCGGTCACAGACCCGTAACCACCACCGGACGCCCGGTGCGTCACCGTCACCGTCTCGTCGTTGGTGTCGTCGTCTTCGACGCCGCGCACTGTCACGGTGCGGGGCTGGTTCCAGTTCGAAGTCGTGAACACGAAACTCACCGGCACCGACAACGCGCCGGTGTCGTCAGAGGACACAGCCACTGTCACCGCGCCGGTCGGCTCCGTCGCCAAACTCAGCCGGTAAGTCGCGGTGTCGCCCTCATCGACACTCAACTGCTGGGGTGAGAACACCAAACCCGGTGCCTGCGTGTCGTCATCAGTCACCGTCACCGTCACCGTCCCCGTCAGCGCCCCGAAGCCGCCGCCCACCGAGCTGTGGTTGACCGTCACCGACTCGTCGTTGGTGTCGTCGTCCTCCACGCCGCGCACTGTCACGGTGCGGGGCTGGTTCCAGTTTCTGTTCGTGAACACGAAACTCACCGGCACCGCCAACGCGCCGCTGTCACTAGATAACAGCGCGACTGTCACCGCGCCGGTCGGCTCCGTCGCCAAACGCAGCGTGTACGTCGCGGTGTCGCCCTCGTCGACGCTCAGCTGCTGCGGCGAGAACACGTAACCGGGTGGCTGCGTGTCGTCATCGGTGACGGTCACCGTCACCGTGCCGGTCACAGACCCGTAACCACCACCGGACGCCCGGTGGTTGACCGTCACCGTCTCGTCGTTGGTGTCGTCGTCTTCGACGCCGCGCACCGTGACGGTGCGGGGCTGGTTCCAGTTCGAGGTCGTGAACACGAAACTCACCGGCACCGACAACGCCGCGGCGTCACTAGAAGACACAGCCACTGTCACCGCCGCGGTGGGTCGGGTCGCCAAACTCAGCCGGTACGTCGCGGTGTCACCCTCGTCGACGGTCAACTGCTGGGGTGAGAACACCAAACCCGCTGCCTGCGTGTCGTCGTCGTCGACGGTCACCGTCACCGTCCCGGTCACAGACCCGTAACCACCACCGGACGCCCGGTGCGTCACCGTCACCGTCTCGTCGTTGGTGTCGTCGTCTTCGACGCCGCGCACTGTCACGGTGCGGGGCTGGTTCCAGTTCGAGGTCGTGAACACGAAACTCACCGGCACCGACAACGCCGCGGCGTCACTAGAAGACACCGCCACTGTCACCGCACCGGTCGGCCGGGTCGCCAAACTCAGCCGGTAGGTGGCCGTGTCACCCTCATCGACGCTCAACTGTTGGGGTGAGAACACCAAAGCGGGCGCCTGCGTGTCGTCGTCGTCGACGGTCACCGTCACCGTGCCGGTCACAGACCCGTAACCACCACCCGACGCCCGGTGGTTGACCGTCACCGACTCGTCGTTGGTGTCGTCGTCCTCCACGCCGCGCACCGTGATGGTGCGGGGCTGGTTCCAGTTCGAAGTCGTGAACACGAAACTCACCGGCACCGACAACGCCGCGGTGTCACTAGAAGACACAGCCACCGTCACCGCACCGGTCGGCCGGGTCGCCAAACTCAGCCGGTAGGTGGCCGTGTCACCCTCGTCGACGCTCAACTGTTGGGGTGAGAACACCAAAGCGGGCGCCTGCGTGTCGTCGTCGTCGACGGTCACCGTCACCGTGCCGGTCACAGACCCGTAACCACCACCGGACGCCCGGTGGTTGACCGTCACCGTCTCGTCGTCGGTGTCGTCGTCCTCCACGCCGCGCACCGTGACGGTGCGGGGCTGGTTCCAGTTGGTGGTGGTGAACACGAAACTCACCGGCACCGCCAACGCCGCGGCGTCACTAGAAGACACCGTCACCGTCACCGCGCCGGTCGGTCGGGTCGCCAAACTCAGCCGGTAGGTGGCGGTGTCACCCTCGTCGACGCTCAACTGCTGGGGTGAGAACACCAAACCCGGTGCCTGCGTGTCGTCATCAGTCACCGTCACCGTCACCGTCCCCGTCAGCGGCCCGAAGCCGCCGCCCACCGAGCTGTGGTTGACCGTCACCGTCTCGTCGTTGGTGTCGTCGTCGTCGACGCCGCGCACTGTCACGGTGCGGGGCTGGTTCCAGTTTCTGTTCGTGAACACGAAACTCACCGGCACCGCCAACGCGCCGCTGTCACTAGATAACAGCGCGACTGTCACCGCGCCGGTCGGCTCCGTCGCCAAACGCAGCGTGTACGTCGCGGTGTCGCCCTCATCGACACTCAACTGCAGGGGTGAGAACACGTAACCGGGCGGCTGCGTGTCGTCATCGGTGACGGTCACCGTCACCGTGCCGGTCACAGACCCGTAACCACCACCCGACGCCCGGTGGTTGACCGTCACCGACTCGTCGTTGGTGTCGTCGTCTTCGACGCCGCGCACCGTGACGGTGCGGGGCTGGTTCCAGTTCGAGGTCGTGAACACGAAACTCACCGGCACCGCCAACGCGCCGGTGTCACCAGAAGACACCGTCACCGTCACCGCACCGGTCGGCCGCGTCGCCAAACTCAGCCGGTAAGTCGCGGTGTCACCCTCATCGACGCTCAACTGCTGCGGCGAGAACACCAAACCCGGTGCCTGCGTGTCGTCATCGTCGACGGTCACCGTCACCGTGCCGGTCACAGACCCGTAACCACCACCGGACGCCCGGTGGTTGACCGTCACCGACTCGTCGTTGGTGTCGTCGTCCTCCACGCCGCGCACCGTCACGGTGCGGGGCTGGTTCCAGTTCGAGGTCGTGAACACGAAACTCACCGGCACCGCCAACGCCGCGGCGTCACCAGAAGACACCGTCACCGTCACCGCACCGGTCGGCCGGGTCGCCAAACTCAGCCGGTAAGTCGCCGTCGCGCCCTCGCCGACGCTCAACTGCTGCGGTGAGAACACCAAACCGGGCGCCTGCGTGTCGTCATCAGTCACCGTCACCGTCACCGTGCCGGTCACCGACCCGTAACCACCACGCGACGCGTTGTGCGTCACCGTCACCGACTCGTCGTTGGTGTCGTCGTCCTCCACGCCGCGCACCGTGACGGTGCGGGGCTGGTTCCAGTTCGAGGTCGTGAACACGAAACTCACCGGCACCGCCAACGCCGCGGCGTCACCAGAAGACACCGTCACCGTCACCGCACCGGTCGGCCGCGTCGCCAAACTCAGCCGGTAAGTCGCCGTCGCGCCCTCGCCGACGCTCAACTGCTGGGGTGAGAACACCAAACCCGGCGGCTGCGTGTCGTCATCAGTCACGGTCACCGTCACCGTGCCGGTCACAGACCCGTAACCACCACCCGACGCGTTGTGCGTCACCGTCACCGTCTCGTCGTTGGTGTCGTCGTCCTCCACGCCGCGCACCGTCACCGTGCGCGGCTGGTTCCAGTTCGAGGTCGTGAACACGAAACTCACCGGCACCGACAACGCCCCGGTGTCACCAGAAGACACCGTCACCGTCACCGCCGCGGTCGGCCGGGTCGCCAAACTCAGCCGGTAGGTGGCCGTGTCACCCTCGTCGACGCTCAACTGTCGGGGTGAGAACACCAAAGCGGGCGCCTGCGTGTCGTCATCAGTCACGGTCACCGTCACCGTGCCGGTCAGCGACCCGTAACCACCACCCGACGCCCGGTGGCTGACCGTCACCGTCTCGTCGTTGGTGTCGTCGTCCTCGACGCCGCGCACCGTGACGGTGCGCGGCTGGTTCCAGTTGGAGGTGGTGAACACGAAACTCACCGGCACCGCCAACGCGCCGGTGTCACCAGAAGACACCGTCACCGTCACCGCCGCGGTCGGCCGGGTCGCCAAACTCAGCCGGTAGGTGGCCGTGTCACCCTCGTCGACGCTCAACTGTCGGGGTGAGAACACCAAACTGGGCGCCTGCGTGTCGTCGTCAGTGACGGTCACCGTCACCGTGCCGGTCACCGACCCGTAGCCACCACCGGACGCGCGGTGGCTGACGGTCACCGTCTCGTCGTTGGTGTCGTCGTCTTCGACGCCGCGCACCGTGACGGTGCGCGGCTGGTTCCAGTTGCTGGTCGTGAACACGAAACTCACCGGCACCGCCAACGCGCCGGTGTCACCAGAAGACACCGTCACCGTCACCGCCGCGGTCGGCCGGGTCGCCAAACTCAGCCGGTAGGTGGCCGTGTCACCCTCGTCGACGCTCAACTGTCGGGGTGAGAACACCAGACCGGGCGCCTGCGTGTCGTCGTCAGTGACGGTCACCGTCACCGTGCCGGTCAGCGACCCGTAGCCACCACCGGACGCGCGGTGGCTGACTGTCACCGTCTCGTCGTTGGTGTCTTCGTCCTCGACGCCGCGCACCGTCACGGTGCGGGGCTGGTTCCAGTTCGAGGTCGTGAACACGAAACTCACCGGCACCGCCAACGCGTCGGTGTCACCAGAAGACACCGTCACCGTCACCGCACCGCTCGGCCGGGTCGCCAAACTCAGCCGGTACGTGGCCGTGTCACCCTCGCCGACGCTCAACTGCTGCGGTGAGAACACCAAAGCGGGCGCCTGCGTGTCGTCATCAGTCACCGTCACCGTCACCGTGCCGGTCAGCGACCCGTAGCCACCACCCGACGAGCGGTGCGTGACTGTCACCGTCTCGTCGTCGGTGTCGTCGTCCTCCACGCCGCGCACCGTCACGGGGCGGGGCTGGTTCCAGTTGCTGGTGGTGAACACGAAACTCACCGGCACCGCCAACGCCCCGGTGTCGTCAGAGGACACCGCCACTGTCACCGCGCTGGTGGGTCGGGTCGCCAAACTCAGCCGGTAGGTGGCCGTGTCACCCTCGTCGACACTCAACTGTTGGGGTGAGAACACCAAACCGGCTGCCTGCGTGTCGTCATCAGTGACGGTCACCGTCACCGTGCCGGTCACCGACCCGTAACCACCACCCGACGCCCGGTGGTTGACCGTCACCGTCTCGTCGTCGGTGTCGTCGTCCTCCACGCCGCGCACCGTCACGGGGCGGGGCTGGTTCCAGTTCGAAGTCGTGAACACGAAACTCACCGGCACCGCCAACGCGCCGGTGTCGTCAGAGGACACCGCCACTGTCACCGCGCCGGTCGGTCGGGTCGCCAAACTCAGCCGGTACGTCGCGGTGTCGCCCTCATCGACACTCAACTGCTGGGGTGAGAACACCAAACCGGCTGCCTGCGTGTCGTCATCAGTGACGGTCACCGTCACCGTGCCGGTCACCGACCCGTAACCACCACCCGACGCCCGGTGCGTCACCGTCACCGTCTCGTCGTCGGTGTCGTCGTCCTCCACGCCGCGCACCGTCACGGGGCGCGGCTGGTTCCAGTTCGAGGCGGTGAACACGAAACTCACCGGCACCGCCAACGCGCCGCCGTCACCAGAGGACACAGCCACTGTCACCGCGCCGGTCGGCTCCGTCGCCAAACTCAGCGTGTAAGTCGCCGTCGCACCCTCATCGACAGTCAACTCATTGGGTGAGAACACCAAACCCGGTGGCTGCACATCGTCATCAGTCACCGTCACCGTCAGTGTCTCGCTCAGCGGCCCGAAGCCGCCGCCCACCGAACTGTGGGTGACCGTCACCGTCTCGTCGTTGGTGTCGTCGTCGTCGACGCCGGTGACTGTGACGGTGCGGGGCTGGTTCCAGTTTCTGTTCGTGAACACGAAACTCGTCGGCACCGTCACCGCGCCGGTGTCACTAGATAACAGCGCCACTGTCACCGCGCCGGTCGGCTGCGTCGCCAAACTCAGCAGGTACGTGGCGGTGTCGCCCTCGTCGACGGTCAGCTGCTGCGGCGAGAACACGTAACCGGGCGGCAGCACGTCGTCGTCGGCGACGGTCACCGTCAGTGTCTCGCTCACGCCGCCGTAGCCGCCGCGCGACGCGTTGTGGGTGACCGTCACCGTCTCGTCGTTGTCGTCGTTGTCCTCGACGCCGCGCACGGTGACGGTGCGGGGCTGGTTCCAGTTCGAGGTGGTGAACGCGAAACTGCCCGGCACCGTCACCGCGCCGGTGTCATCCGAGGACAGCGTGACTGTGACCGCGTTGGTGGGCTGTGTGGCCAGCCGCAGCGTGTAAGTCGCGGTGTCGCCCTCGTCGACGTTGAGCGACGACTCAGACAGCACCAACGCCCTGGAGTCGTCGTCGTCGGTCACGTTCACCGTCAGTGTCTCGCTCACACCGCCGTAGCCGCCGCGCGACGCGTTGTGGGTGACCGTCACCGTCTCGTCGTTGTCGTCGTCGTCCTCGACGCCGCGCACCGTGACGGTGCGCGGCTGGTTCCAGTTCGAGGTGGTGAACACGAAACTGCCCGGCACTGTCACCGCGCCGGTGTCATCAGAGGACAGCGTGACTGTGACCGCCCTGTTGGGTTGCGTGGCCAGCCGCAGCGTGTAAGTCGCGGTGTCGCCCTCGTCGACGTCGAGCGACGACTCAGACAGCACCAACGCCCTGGAGTCGTCGTCGTCGGTCACGTTCACCGTCAGCGTCTCGCTCACACCGCCGTAGCCGCCGCGCGACGCGTTGTGGGTGACCGTCACCGTCTCGTCGTTGTCGTCGTCGTCCTCGACGCCGCGCACCGTGACGGTGCGCGGCTGGTTCCAGTTCGAGGTGGTGAACACGAAACTCCCCGGCACCGACAACGCGCCGGTGTCACCAGAGGACAGCCTGACTGTGACCGCACTGTTGGGTTGCGTGGCCAGCCGCAGCGTGTAAGTCGCGGTGTCGCCCTCGTCGACGTCGAGCGACGACTCAGACAGCACCACCGCCCTGGAGTCGTCGTCGTCGGTGACGTTCACCGTCAGCGTCTCGCTCACACCGCCGTAGCCGCCGCGCGACGCGTTGTGGGTGACCGTCACCGTCTCGTCGTTGTCGTCGTCGTCCTCGACGCCGCGCACCGTGACGGTGCGCGGCTGGTTCCAGTTCGAGGTGGTGAACACGAAACTCCCCGGCACCGACAACGCGCCGGTGTCACCAGAGGACAGCCTGACTGTGACCGCACTGTTGGGCTGCGTCGCCAGCCGCAGCGTGTAAGTCGCGGTGTCGCCCTCGTCGACGTCGAGCGACGACTCAGACAGCACCACCGCCCTGGAGTCGTCGTCGTCGGTCACGTTCACCGTCAGCGTCTCGCTCACACCGCCGTAGCCGCCGCGCGACGCGTTGTGGGTGACCGTCACCGTCTCGTCGTTGTCGTCGTCGTCCTCGACGCCGCGCACCGTGACGGTGCGCGGCTGGTTCCAGTTCGAGGTGGTGAACACGAAACTCCCCGGCACCGACAACGCGCCGGTGTCACCAGAAGACAGCGTGACTGTGACCGCGGCGGTGGGCTGTGTGGCCAGCCGCAGCGTGTAAGTCGCGGTGTCGCCCTCGTCGACGTCGAGCGACGACTCAGACAGCACCACCGCCCTGGAGTCGTCGTCGTCGGTGACGTTCACCGTCAGCGTCTCGCTCACACCGCCGTAGCCGCCGCGCGACGCGTTGTGGGTCACCGTCACCGTCTCGTCGTTGTCGTCGTCGTCCTCGACGCCGCGCACCGTGACGGTGCGCGGCTGGTTCCAGTTCGAGGTGGTGAACACGAAACTCGCCGGCACCGACAACGCGCCGGTGTCACCAGAAGACAGCGTGACTGTGACCGCGGCGGTGGGCTGTGTGGCCAGCCGCAGCGTGTAAGTCGCGGTGTCGCCCTCGTCGACGTCGAGCGACGACTCAGACAGCACCAACGCCTCGTTGTCGTCGTCGGTGACGGTCACCGTCACCGTCCCCGACACCGACCCGTAGCCACCGCCGGACGCGTTGTGGGTGACCGTCACCGTCTCGTCGTTGGTGTTGTTGTCCTCGACGCCGCGCACCGTGACGGTGCGGGGCTGGTTCCAGTTCGAGGTGGTGAACGCGAAACTCACCGGCACCGTCACCGCGCCGGTGTCACTCGAGGACAGTGTGACTGTGACCGCGTTGGTGGGCTGTGTGGCCAGACTCAGCCGGTACGTCGCGGTGTCGCCCTCGTCGACGGTGAACTGTTGGGGTGAGAACACCAGAGCGGGCGGCTGCACATCGTCGTCGGTGACGGTCACCGTCACCGTCCCCGTCAGCGGCCCGAAGCCGCCGCCCACCGAGCTGTGGTTGACCGTCACCGTCTCGTCGGCAGTGTCGTCGTCCTCCACGCCGCGCACTGTCACGGTGCGGGGCTGGTTCCAGTTTCTGTTCGTGAACACGAAACTCACCGGCACCGCCAACGCGCCGCTGTCACTAGATAACAGCGCGACTGTCACCGCGCCGGTCGGCTCCGTCGCCAAACGCAGCGTGTACGTCGCGGTGTCGCCCTCGTCGACGCTCAGCTGCTGCGGCGAGAACACGTAACCGGGTGGCTGCGTGTCGTCATCGGTGACGGTCACCGTCACCGTGCCGGTCACAGACCCGTAACCACCACCCGACGCCCGGTGGTTGACCGTCACCGACTCGTCGTTGGTGTCGTCGTCTTCGACGCCTCGCACCGTGACGGTGCGGGGCTGGTTCCAGTTCGAAGTCGTGAACACGAAACTCACCGGCACCGACAACGCCGCGGCGTCACTAGAAGACACAGCCACCGTCACCGCACCGGTCGGCCGGGTCGCCAAACTCAGCCGGTAAGTCGCGGTGTCACCCTCATCGACGCTCAACTGTTGGGGTGAGAACACCAAACCGGGCGGCTGCGTGTCGTCATCGGTGACGGTCACCGTCACCGTGCCGGTCACAGACCCGTAACCACCACCCGACGCCCGGTGGTTGACCGTCACCGTCTCGTCGTTGGTGTCGTCGTCCTCCACGCCGCGCACTGTCACGGTGCGGGGCTGGTTCCAGTTCGAGGTCGTGAACACGAAACTCACCGGCACCGACAACGCCGCGGCGTCACTAGAAGACACCGTCACCGTCACCGCACCGGTCGGTCGGGTCGCCAAACTCAGCCGGTAGGTGGCCGTGTCACCCTCATCGACGCTCAACTGTTGGGGTGAGAACACCAAACCCGGCGCCTGCGTGTCGTCATCAGTCACCGTCACCGTCACCGTCCCCGTCAGCGCCCCGAAGCCGCCGCCCACCGAGCTGTGGTTGACCGTCACCGTCTCGTCGGCAGTGTCGTCGTCCTCGACGCCGCGCACCGTGACGGTGCGGGGCTGGTTCCAGTTTCTGTTCGTGAACACGAAACTCACCGGCACCGCCAACGCGCCGCTGTCACTAGATAACAGCGCGACTGTCACCGCGCCGGTCGGCTCCGTCGCCAAACGCAGCGTGTACGTCGCGGTGTCGCCCTCGTCGACGCTCAGCTGCTGGGGTGAGAACACGTAACCGGGCGGCTGCGTGTCGTCATCGGTGACGGTCACCGTCACCGTGCCGGTCACAGACCCGTAACCACCACCCGACGCCCGGTGGTTGACCGTCACCGTCTCGTCGTTGGTGTCGTCGTCTTCGACGCCGCGCACTGTCACGGTGCGGGGCTGGTTCCAGTTCGAGGTCGTGAACACGAAACTCACCGGCACCGCCAACGCCGCGGCGTCACTAGAAGACACCGTCACCGTCACCGCACCGGTCGGCCGCGTCGCCAAACTCAGCCGGTAAGTCGCGGTGTCACCCTCATCGACGCTCAACTGCTGGGGTGAGAACACCAAACCCGCTGCCTGCGTGTCGTCGTCGTCGACGGTCACCGTCACCGTGCCGGTCACAGACCCGTAACCACCACCCGACGCCCGGTGCGTCACCGTCACCGTCTCGTCGTTGGTGTCGTCGTCCTCGACGCCGCGCACCGTGACGGTGCGGGGCTGGTTCCAGTTCGAGGTCGTGAACACGAAACTCACCGGCACCGCCAACGCCGCGGCGTCACTAGAAGACACCGTCACCGTCACCGCCGCGGTGGGCCGGGTCGCCAAACTCAGCCGGTAGGTGGCGGTGTCACCCTCATCGACGCTCAACTGCTGGGGTGAGAACACCAAAGCGGGCGCCTGCGTGTCGTCGTCGTCGACGGTCACCGTCACCGTGCCGGTCAGCGACCCGTAACCACCACCGGACGCCCGGTGGCTGACCGTCACCGTCTCGTCGTCGGTGTCTTCGTCCTCGACGCCGCGCACCGTCACGAGGCGCGGCTGGTTCCAGTTGGTGGTGGTGAACACGAAACTCACCGGCACCGCCAACGCGCCGCTGTCACCAGAAGACACCGTCACCGTCACCGCCGCGGTCGGCCGGGTCGCCAAACTCAGCCGGTACGTCGCCGTGTCACCCTCATCGACGCTGAACTGTTGGGGTGAGAACACCAGAGCGGGCGCCTGCGTGTCGTCGTCGTCGACGGTCACCGTCACCGTGCCGGTCACCGACCCGTAACCACCACGCGACGCGTCGTGGGTGACCGTCACCGTCTCGTCGTTGGTGTCTTCGTCCTCGACGCCGCGCACCGTCACGGTGCGGGGCTGGTTCCAGTTCGAGGTCGTGAACACGAAACTCACCGGCACCGCCAACGCGCCGGTGTCGTCAGAGGACACCGTCACTGTCACCGCGCCGGTGGGTCGGGTCGCCAAACTCAGCCGGTAAGTCGCGGTGTCGCCCTCGTCGACGCTCAACTGTTGGGGTGAGAACACCAAACCGGCTGCCTGCGTGTCGTCGTCGTCGACGCTCACCGTCACCGTGCCGGTCACAGACCCGTAACCACCACCGGACGCCCGGTGCGTCACGGTCACCGTCTCGTCGTTGGTGTCGTCGTCCTCGACGCCGCGCACTGTCACGGTGCGGGGCTGGTTCCAGTTCGAGGTCGTGAACACGAAACTCACCGGCACCGCCAACGCGCCGCTGTCACCAGAGGACACCGTCACTGTCACCGCACCGGTCGGCCGCGTCGCCAAACTCAGCCGGTAGGTGGCCGTGTCACCCTCGTCGACGCTCAACTGCTGGGGTGAGAACACCAAACCCGGCGCCTGCGTGTCGTCATCAGTCACCGTCACCGTCACCGTCCCCGTCAGCGCCCCGAAGCCGCCGCCCACCGAGCTGTGGTTGACCGTCACCGACTCGTCGGCAGTGTCGTCGTCCTCCACGCCGCGCACTGTCACGGTGCGGGGCTGGTTCCAGTTTCTGTTCGTGAACACGAAACTCACCGGCACCGCCAACGCGCCGCTGTCACTAGATAACAGCGCGACTGTCACCGCGCCGGTCGGCTCCGTCGCCAAACGCAGCGTGTACGTCGCGGTGTCGCCCTCGTCGACGCTCAGCTGCTGCGGCGAGAACACGTAACCGGGTGGCTGCACATCGTCATCAGTCACCGTCACCGTCACCGTGCCGGTCACAGACCCGTAACCACCACCCGACGCCCGGTGGTTGACCGTCACCGTCTCGTCGTTGGTGTCGTCGTCTTCGACGCCGCGCACTGTCACGGGGCGGGGCTGGTTCCAGTTCGAGGTCGTGAACACGAAACTCACCGGCACCGACAACGCCGCGGCGTCACTAGAAGACACCGCCACTGTCACCGCCGCGGTGGGCCGGGTCGCCAAACTCAGCCGGTAGGTGGCCGTGTCGCCCTCGTCGACGCTCAACTGCTGCGGTGAGAACACCAAACCGGGCGGCTGCGTGTCGTCGTCGTCGACGGTCACCGTCACCGTCCCGGTCACAGACCCGTAACCACCACCGGACGCCCGGTGCGTCACCGTCACCGTCTCGTCGTTGGTGTCGTCGTCCTCCACGCCGCGCACCGTGACGGGGCGGGGCTGGTTCCAGTTCGAGGTCGTGAACACGAAACTCACCGGCACCGCCAACGCCGCGGCGTCACCAGAAGACACCGTCACCGTCACCGCACCGGTCGGCCGGGTCGCCAAACTCAGCCGGTACGTCGCCGTGTCACCCTCGTCGACGCTCAACTGTCGGGGTGAGAACACCAAAGCGGGCGCCTGCGTGTCGTCATCAGTCACGGTCACCGTCACCGTCCCGGTCACCGACCCGTAACCACCACCCGACGCCCGGTGCGTCACCGTCACCGACTCGTCGTTGGTGTCGTCGTCCTCCACGCCGCGCACCGTCACCGTGCGGGGCTGGTTCCAGTTCGAGGTCGTGAACACGAAACTCACCGGCACCGCCAACGCCGCGGCGTCACCAGAAGACACCGTCACCGTCACCGCACCGGTCGGCCGGGTCGCCAAACTCAGCCGGTACGTCGCCGTGTCACCCTCGTCGACGCTCAACTGCTGCGGCGAGAACACCAAACCCGGTGCCTGCGTGTCGTCATCAGTCACGGTCACCGTCACCGTCCCGGTCACCGACCCGTAACCACCACCCGACGCCCGGTGCGTCACCGTCACCGACTCGTCGTTGGTGTCGTCGTCCTCCACGCCGCGCACCGTCACCGTGCGCGGCTGGTTCCAGTTCGAGGTCGTGAACACGAAACTCACCGGCACCGCCAACGCGCCGGTGTCACCAGAAGACACCGTCACCGTCACCGCCGCGGTCGGCCGGGTCGCCAAACTCAGCCGGTAGGTGGCCGTGTCACCCTCGTCGACGCTCAACTGTCGGGGTGAGAACACCAAACCGGGCGCCTGCGTGTCGTCGTCAGTGACGGTCACCGTCACCGTGCCGGTCACCGACCCGTAACCACCACCCGACGCGCGGTGCGTGACCGTCACCGTCTCGTCGTCGGTGTCTTCGTCCTCCACGCCGCGCACCGTCACCGTGCGCGGCTGGTTCCAGTTCGAGGCCGTGAACACGAAACTCACCGGCACCGCCAACGCGCCGGTGTCACCAGAAGACACCGTCACCGTCACCGCACCGGTCGGCCGGGTCGCCAAACTCAGCCGGTACGTCGCCGTGTCACCCTCGTCGACGCTCAACTGTCGGGGTGAGAACACCAAACCCGGTGCCTGCGTGTCGTCATCAGTCACGGTCACCGTCACCGTCCCGGTCACCGACCCGTAGCCACCACCCGACGCGCGGTGGCTGACGGTCACCGTCTCGTCGTTGGTGTCTTCGTCCTCCACGCCGCGCACCGTCACCGTGCGCGGCTGGTTCCAGTTGCTGGTCGTGAACACGAAACTCACCGGCACCGCCAACGCGCCGCTGTCACCAGAAGACACCGTCACCGTCACCGCGCTGGTGGGCCGTGTCGCCAAACTCAGCCGGTAGGTGGCGGTGTCACCCTCGTCGACGCTCAACTGTCGGGGTGAGAACACCAAAGCGGGCGCCTGCGTGTCGTCGTCGTCGACGGTCACCGTCACCGTGCCGGTCACAGACCCGTAACCACCACCGGACGCCCGGTGGTTGACCGTCACCGTCTCGTCGTTGGTGTCGTCGTCTTCGACGCCGCGCACCGTGACGGTGCGGGGCTGGTTCCAGTTCGAAGTCGTGAACACGAAACTCACCGGCACCGCCAACGCCGCGCTGTCACTAGAGGACACTGTGACTGTCACCGCGCTGGTGGGCTGGGTCGCCAAACTCAGCCTGTAGGTGGCGGTGTCGCCCTCGTCGACGCTCAGCTGCTGGGGCGACAGCACCAAATTGGGCGGCACCGTGTCGTCGACGACGGTCACTGTCACCGTGCCGGTCAGCGGCCCGAAGCCGCCGCCCACCGAGCTGTGGGTGACCGTCACCGTCTCGTCGGTGCGGTCGTTGTCCTGTATGGCGGTGACGGTCACGGTGCGGGGCTGGTACCAGTTTCTGTTCGTGAACACGAAACTCGTCGGCACCGTCACCGCGCCGATGTCACTAGAGGACAGCGCCACTGTCACCGCGCCGGTCGGCTCCGTCGCCAAACGCAGCGTGTACGTCGCCGTCGCACCCTCGTCGACACTCAACTGCTGGGGCGAGAACACGTAACCGGGCGACAGCGTGTCGTCATCAGTGACGGTCACCGTCACCGTGCCGGTCACCGACCCGTAACCACCGCCCGACGAGCGGTGGGTGACCGTCACCGTCTCGTCGGTGCGGTCGTAATCCTGCACGCCGCGCACCGTCACGGTACGCGGCTGGTTCCAGTTGCTGGTCGTGAACACGAAACTCACCGGCACCGCCAACGCGCCGGTGTCACCAGAAGTCACCGTCACCGTCACCGCCGCGGTCGGCCGCGTCGCCAAACTCAGCCGGTAGGTGGCCGTGTCACCCTCGTCGACGCTCAACTGTCGGGGTGAGAACACCAAGTTGGGCGCCTGCGTGTCGTCGTCGTCGACGGTCACCGTCACCGTGCCGGTCAGCGACCCGTAGCCACCACCCGACGCGCGGTGGCTGACGGTCACCGTCTCGTCGTTGGTGTCTTCGTCCTCGACGCCGCGCACCGTGACGGTGCGGGGCTGGTTCCAGTTGGTGGTGGTGAACACGAAACTCACCGGCACCGCCAACGCCCCGGTGTCACCAGAAGACACCGTCACCGTCACCGCCGCGGTCGGCCGGGTCGCCAAACTCAGCCGGTAGGTGGCCGTGTCACCCTCGTCGACGCTCAACTGTCGGGGTGAGAACACCAAGTTGGGCGCCTGCGTGTCGTCGTCGTCGACGCTCACCGTCACCGTGCCCGATACAGACCCGTAGCCACCACCGGACGCGCGGTGGCTGACGGTCACCGTCTCGTCGTTGGTGTCTTCGTCGTCGACGCCGCGCACCGTGACGGTGCGGGGCTGGTTCCAGTTGGTGGTGGTGAACACGAAACTCACCGGCACCGCCAACGCGCCGGTGTCACCAGAAGACACCGTCACCGTCACCGCCGCGGTCGGTCGGGTCGCCAAACTCAGCCGGTACGTCGCCGTGTCACCCTCGTCGACGCTCAACTGCTGCGGTGAGAACACCAAGTTGGGCGCCTGCGTGTCGTCGTCAGTCACGGTCACCGTCACTGTGCCGGTCACCGACCCGTAACCACCACCCGACGAGCGGTGCGTGACGGTCACCGTCTCGTCGTCGGTGTCGTCGTCCTCGACGCCGCGCACCGTGACGGTACGCGGCTGGTTCCAGTTGCTGGTGGTGAACACGAAACTCACCGGCACCGCCAACGCGCCGGTGTCACCAGAAGACACCGTCACCGTCACCGCCGCGGTCGGTCGGGTCACCAAACTCAGCCGGTACGTCGCCGTGTCACCCTCATCGACGCTCAACTGCTGCGGCGAGAACACCAGAGCGGGCGCCTGCGTGTCGTCATCAGTCACGGTCACCGTCACCGTGCCGGTCACCGACCCGTAACCACCACCCGACGCGCGGTGCGTGACGGTCACCGTCTCGTCGTCGGTGTCGTCGTCCTCGACGCCGCGCACCGTGACGGTACGCGGCTGGTTCCAGTTGCTGGTGGTGAACACGAAACTCACCGGCACCGCCAACGCCCCGCTGTCACCAGAAGACACCGTCACCGTCACCGCCGCGGTCGGTCGGGTCACCAAACTCAGCCGGTACGTCGCCGTGTCACCCTCATCGACGCTCAACTGCTGCGGCGAGAACACCAAACCCGGTGCCTGCGTGTCGTCATCAGTCACCGTCACCGTCACCGTGCCGGTCACCGACCCGTAACCACCACCCGACGCGCGGTGCGTGACGGTCACCGTCTCGTCGTTGGTGTCGTCGTCCTCCACGCCGCGCACCGTCACCGTGCGGGGCTGGTTCCAGTTGGAGGTCGTGAACACGAAACTCACCGGCACCGCCAACGCCCCGGTGTCACCAGAAGACACCGTCACCGTCACCGCCGCGGTCGGCCGCGTCGCCAAACTCAGCCGGTACGTCGCCGTCGCGCCCTCGCCGACGCTCAACTGCTGCGGCGAGAACACCAAACCGGGCGCCTGCGTGTCGTCATCAGTCACGGTCACCGTCACCGTGCCGGTCACCGACCCGTAGCCACCACCCGACGCGCGGTGCGTGACCGTCACCGTCTCGTCGTTGGTGTCGTCGTCCTCGACGCCGCGCACCGTCACGGTGCGGGGCTGGTTCCAGTTGCTGGTGGTGAACACGAAACTCACCGGCACCGCCAACGCGCCGGTGTCGTCAGAGGACACCGTCACTGTCACCGCGCTGGTGGGCCGGGTCGCCAAACGCAGCCGGTAGGTGGCGGTGTCACCCTCGTCGGCGCTCAACTGTTGGGGTGAGAACACCAAACCGGGCGCCTGCGTGTCGTCATCAGTCACCGTCACCGTCACCGTCCCCGTCAGCGGCCCGAAGCCGCCGCCCACCGAGCTGTGGTTGACCGTCACCGTCTCGTCGGCAGTGTCGTCGTCCTCCACGCCGCGCACTGTCACGGTGCGGGGCTGGTTCCAGTTTCTGTTCGTGAACACGAAACTCACCGGCACCGCCAACGCGCCGCTGTCACTAGATAACAGCGCGACTGTCACCGCGCCGGTCGGCTCCGTCGCCAAACGCAGCGTGTACGTCGCGGTGTCGCCCTCATCGACGCTCAGCTGCTGGGGTGAGAACACGTAACCGGGCGGCTGCGTGTCGTCATCGGTGACGGTCACCGTCACCGTGCCGGTCACAGACCCGTAACCACCACCGGACGCCCGGTGGTTGACCGTCACCGTCTCGTCGTTGGTGTCGTCGTCTTCGACGCCGCGCACCGTGACGGTGCGGGGCTGGTTCCAGTTCGAGGTCGTGAACACGAAACTCACCGGCACCGACAACGCCGCGGCGTCACTAGAAGACACCGTCACCGTCACCGCCGCGGTGGGCCGGGTCGCCAGACTCAGCCGGTACGTCGCGGTGTCGCCCTCGTCGACGCTCAACTGCTGCGGTGAGAACACCAAAGCGGGCGCCTGCGTGTCGTCGTCGTCGACGGTCACCGTCACCGTGCCGGTCAGCGACCCGTAACCACCACCGGACGCCCGGTGGCTGACCGTCACCGTCTCGTCGTCGGTGTCTTCGTCCTCGACGCCGCGCACCGTCACGAGGCGCGGCTGGTTCCAGTTGGTGGTGGTGAACACGAAACTCACCGGCACCGCCAACGCCGCGGCGTCACTAGAAGACACCGTCACCGTCACCGCCGCGGTCGGCCGTGTCGCCAAACTCAGCCGGTAAGTCGCGGTGTCGCCCTCATCGACACTCAACTGCTGGGGTGAGAACACCAAACCCGGTGCCTGCGTGTCGTCATCAGTCACCGTCACCGTCACCGTCCCCGTCAGCGCCCCGAAGCCGCCGCCCACCGAGCTGTGGTTGACCGTCACCGTCTCGTCGTTGGTGTCGTCGTCCTCCACGCCGCGCACTGTCACGGTGCGGGGCTGGTTCCAGTTTCTGTTCGTGAACACGAAACTCACCGGCACCGCCAACGCGCCGCTGTCACTAGATAACAGCGCGACTGTCACCGCGCCGGTCGGCTCCGTCGCCAAACGCAGCGTGTACGTCGCGGTGTCGCCCTCGTCGACGCTCAGCTGCTGCGGCGAGAACACGTAACCGGGTGGCTGCGTGTCGTCATCGGTGACGGTCACCGTCACCGTGCCGGTCACAGACCCGTAACCACCACCGGACGCCCGGTGCGTCACCGTCACCGTCTCGTCGTTGGTGTCGTCGTCTTCGACGCCGCGCACTGTCACGGTGCGGGGCTGGTTCCAGTTCGAGGTCGTGAACACGAAACTCACCGGCACCGACAACGCCGCGGCGTCACTAGAAGACACCGTCACCGTCACCGCACCGGTCGGCCGGGTCGCCAAACTCAGCCGGTAAGTCGCGGTGTCACCCTCATCGACGCTCAACTGCTGGGGTGAGAACACCAAACCCGCTGCCTGCGTGTCGTCATCAGTCACCGTCACCGTCACCGTCCCCGTCAGCGCCCCGAAGCCGCCGCCCACCGAGCTGTGGTTGACCGTCACCGTCTCGTCGTTGGTGTCGTCGTCCTCCACGCCGCGCACTGTCACGGTGCGGGGCTGGTTCCAGTTTCTGTTCGTGAACACGAAACTCACCGGCACCGCCAACGCGCCGCTGTCACTAGATAACAGCGCGACTGTCACCGCGCCGGTCGGCTCCGTCGCCAAACGCAGCGTGTACGTCGCGGTGTCGCCCTCGTCGACGCTCAGCTGCTGCGGCGAGAACACGTAACCGGGTGGCTGCGTGTCGTCATCGGTGACGGTCACCGTCACCGTGCCGGTCACAGACCCGTAACCACCACCGGACGCCCGGTGGTTGACCGTCACCGTCTCGTCGTTGGTGTCGTCGTCTTCGACGCCGCGCACCGTGACGGTGCGGGGCTGGTTCCAGTTCGAGGTCGTGAACACGAAACTCACCGGCACCGACAACGCCGCGGCGTCACTAGAAGACACCGCCACTGTCACCGCCGCGGTGGGCCGGGTCGCCAAACTCAGCCGGTAAGTCGCGGTGTCACCCTCGTCGACGTTCAACTGCTGGGGTGAGAACACCAAAGCGGGCGCCTGCGTGTCGTCGTCGTCGACGGTCACCGTCACCGTCCCGGTCACAGACCCGTAACCACCACCGGACGCCCGGTGCGTCACCGTCACCGTCTCGTCGTTGGTGTCGTCGTCTTCGACGCCGCGCACCGTGACGGTGCGGGGCTGGTTCCAGTTCGAGGTCGTGAACACGAAACTCACCGGCACCGACAACGCCGCGGCGTCACTAGAAGACACAGCCACTGTCACCGCCGCGGTGGGTCGGGTCGCCAAACTCAGCCGGTAGGTGGCCGTGTCACCCTCATCGACGCTCAACTGTTGGGGTGAGAACACCAAAGCGGGCGCCTGCGTGTCGTCGTCGTCGACGGTCACCGTCACCGTGCCGGTCACAGACCCGTAACCACCACCGGACGCCCGGTGCGTCACCGTCACCGTCTCGTCGTTGGTGTCGTCGTCCTCCACGCCGCGCACCGTGACGGTGCGGGGCTGGTTCCAGTTCGAGGTCGTGAACACGAAACTCACCGGCACCGACAACGCCGCGGCGTCACTAGAAGACACCGCCACCGTCACCGCACCGGTCGGCCGGGTCGCCAAACTCAGCCGGTACGTCGCGGTGTCGCCCTCATCGACGCTCAACTGCTGGGGTGAGAACACCAAAGCGGGCGCCTGCGTGTCGTCGTCGTCGACGGTCACCGTCACCGTGCCGGTCACAGACCCGTAACCACCACCGGACGCCCGGTGCGTCACCGTCACCGTCTCGTCGTTGGTGTCGTCGTCTTCGACGCCGCGCACTGTCACGGTGCGGGGCTGGTTCCAGTTCGAAGTCGTGAACACGAAACTCACCGGCACCGACAACGCGCCGGTGTCGTCAGAGGACACAGCCACTGTCACCGCACCGGTCGGCTCCGTCGCCAAACTCAGCCGGTAAGTCGCGGTGTCGCCCTCATCGACGCTCAACTGCTGGGGTGAGAACACCAAACCCGGTGCCTGCGTGTCGTCATCAGTCACCGTCACCGTCACCGTCCCCGTCAGCGCCCCGAAGCCGCCGCCCACCGAGCTGTGGTTGACCGTCACCGACTCGTCGTTGGTGTCGTCGTCCTCCACGCCGCGCACTGTCACGGTGCGGGGCTGGTTCCAGTTTCTGTTCGTGAACACGAAACTCACCGGCACCGCCAACGCGCCGCTGTCACTAGATAACAGCGCGACTGTCACCGCGCCGGTCGGCTCCGTCGCCAAACGCAGCGTGTACGTCGCGGTGTCGCCCTCGTCGACGCTCAGCTGCTGCGGTGAGAACACGTAACCGGGTGGCTGCGTGTCGTCATCGGTGACGGTCACCGTCACCGTGCCGGTCACAGACCCGTAACCACCACCGGACGCCCGGTGGTTGACCGTCACCGTCTCGTCGTTGGTGTCGTCGTCTTCGACGCCGCGCACCGTGACGGTGCGGGGCTGGTTCCAGTTCGAGGTCGTGAACACGAAACTCACCGGCACCGACAACGCCGCGGCGTCACTAGAAGACACCGCCACTGTCACCGCCGCGGTGGGTCGGGTCGCCAAACTCAGCCGGTAAGTCGCGGTGTCACCCTCGTCGACGTTCAACTGCTGGGGTGAGAACACCAAACCCGCTGCCTGCGTGTCGTCGTCGTCGACGGTCACCGTCACCGTCCCGGTCACAGACCCGTAACCACCACCGGACGCCCGGTGCGTCACCGTCACCGTCTCGTCGTTGGTGTCGTCGTCTTCGACGCCGCGCACTGTCACGGTGCGGGGCTGGTTCCAGTTCGAGGTCGTGAACACGAAACTCACCGGCACCGACAACGCCGCGGCGTCACTAGAAGACACCGCCACTGTCACCGCCGCGGTGGGTCGGGTCGCCAAACTCAGCCGGTAAGTGGCCGTGTCACCCTCATCGACGCTCAACTGTTGGGGTGAGAACACCAAAGCGGGCGCCTGCGTGTCGTCGTCGTCGACGGTCACCGTCACCGTGCCGGTCACAGACCCGTAACCACCACCCGACGCCCGGTGGTTGACCGTCACCGACTCGTCGTTGGTGTCGTCGTCCTCCACGCCGCGCACCGTGATGGTGCGGGGCTGGTTCCAGTTCGAAGTCGTGAACACGAAACTCACCGGCACCGACAACGCCCCGGTGTCACTAGAAGACACAGCCACCGTCACCGCACCGGTCGGCCGGGTCGCCAAACTCAGCCGGTAGGTGGCCGTGTCACCCTCGTCGACGCTCAACTGTTGGGGTGAGAACACCAAAGCGGGCGCCTGCGTGTCGTCGTCGTCGACGGTCACCGTCACCGTGCCGGTCACAGACCCGTAACCACCACCGGACGCCCGGTGGTTGACCGTCACCGTCTCGTCGTCGGTGTCGTCGTCCTCCACGCCGCGCACCGTGACGGTGCGGGGCTGGTTCCAGTTGGTGGTGGTGAACACGAAACTCACCGGCACCGCCAACGCCGCGGCGTCACTAGAAGACACCGTCACCGTCACCGCGCCGGTCGGTCGGGTCGCCAAACTCAGCCGGTAGGTGGCGGTGTCACCCTCGTCGACGCTCAACTGCTGGGGTGAGAACACCAAACCCGGTGCCTGCGTGTCGTCATCAGTCACCGTCACCGTCACCGTCCCCGTCAGCGGCCCGAAGCCGCCGCCCACCGAGCTGTGGTTGACCGTCACCGTCTCGTCGTTGGTGTCGTCGTCGTCGACGCCGCGCACTGTCACGGTGCGGGGCTGGTTCCAGTTTCTGTTCGTGAACACGAAACTCACCGGCACCGCCAACGCGCCGCTGTCACTAGATAACAGCGCGACTGTCACCGCGCCGGTCGGCTCCGTCGCCAAACGCAGCGTGTACGTCGCGGTGTCGCCCTCATCGACACTCAACTGCAGGGGTGAGAACACGTAACCGGGCGGCTGCGTGTCGTCATCGGTGACGGTCACCGTCACCGTGCCGGTCACAGACCCGTAACCACCACCCGACGCCCGGTGGTTGACCGTCACCGACTCGTCGTTGGTGTCGTCGTCTTCGACGCCGCGCACCGTGACGGTGCGGGGCTGGTTCCAGTTCGAGGTCGTGAACACGAAACTCACCGGCACCGCCAACGCGCCGGTGTCACCAGAAGACACCGTCACCGTCACCGCACCGGTCGGCCGCGTCGCCAAACTCAGCCGGTAAGTCGCGGTGTCACCCTCATCGACGCTCAACTGCTGCGGCGAGAACACCAAACCCGGTGCCTGCGTGTCGTCATCGTCGACGGTCACCGTCACCGTGCCGGTCACAGACCCGTAACCACCACCGGACGCCCGGTGGTTGACCGTCACCGACTCGTCGTTGGTGTCGTCGTCCTCCACGCCGCGCACCGTCACGGTGCGGGGCTGGTTCCAGTTCGAGGTCGTGAACACGAAACTCACCGGCACCGCCAACGCCGCGGCGTCACCAGAAGACACCGTCACCGTCACCGCACCGGTCGGCCGGGTCGCCAAACTCAGCCGGTAAGTCGCCGTCGCGCCCTCGCCGACGCTCAACTGCTGCGGTGAGAACACCAAACCGGGCGCCTGCGTGTCGTCATCAGTCACCGTCACCGTCACCGTGCCGGTCACCGACCCGTAACCACCACGCGACGCGTTGTGCGTCACCGTCACCGACTCGTCGTTGGTGTCGTCGTCCTCCACGCCGCGCACCGTGACGGTGCGGGGCTGGTTCCAGTTCGAGGTCGTGAACACGAAACTCACCGGCACCGCCAACGCCGCGGCGTCACCAGAAGACACCGTCACCGTCACCGCACCGGTCGGCCGCGTCGCCAAACTCAGCCGGTAAGTCGCCGTCGCGCCCTCGCCGACGCTCAACTGCTGGGGTGAGAACACCAAACCCGGCGGCTGCGTGTCGTCATCAGTCACGGTCACCGTCACCGTGCCGGTCACAGACCCGTAACCACCACCCGACGCGTTGTGCGTCACCGTCACCGTCTCGTCGTTGGTGTCGTCGTCCTCCACGCCGCGCACCGTCACCGTGCGCGGCTGGTTCCAGTTCGAGGTCGTGAACACGAAACTCACCGGCACCGACAACGCCCCGGTGTCACCAGAAGACACCGTCACCGTCACCGCCGCGGTCGGCCGGGTCGCCAAACTCAGCCGGTAGGTGGCCGTGTCACCCTCGTCGACGCTCAACTGTCGGGGTGAGAACACCAAAGCGGGCGCCTGCGTGTCGTCATCAGTCACGGTCACCGTCACCGTGCCGGTCAGCGACCCGTAACCACCACCCGACGCCCGGTGGCTGACCGTCACCGTCTCGTCGTTGGTGTCGTCGTCCTCGACGCCGCGCACCGTCACCGTGCGCGGCTGGTTCCAGTTGGAGGTGGTGAACACGAAACTCACCGGCACCGCCAACGCGCCGGTGTCACCAGAAGACACCGTCACCGTCACCGCCGCGGTCGGCCGGGTCGCCAAACTCAGCCGGTAGGTGGCCGTGTCACCCTCGTCGACGCTCAACTGTCGGGGTGAGAACACCAAACTGGGCGCCTGCGTGTCGTCGTCAGTGACGGTCACCGTCACCGTGCCGGTCACCGACCCGTAGCCACCACCGGACGCGCGGTGGCTGACGGTCACCGTCTCGTCGTTGGTGTCGTCGTCTTCGACGCCGCGCACCGTGACGGTGCGCGGCTGGTTCCAGTTGCTGGTCGTGAACACGAAACTCACCGGCACCGCCAACGCGCCGGTGTCACCAGAAGACACCGTCACCGTCACCGCCGCGGTCGGCCGGGTCGCCAAACTCAGCCGGTAGGTGGCCGTGTCACCCTCGTCGACGCTCAACTGTCGGGGTGAGAACACCAGACCGGGCGCCTGCGTGTCGTCGTCAGTGACGGTCACCGTCACCGTGCCGGTCAGCGACCCGTAGCCACCACCGGACGCGCGGTGGCTGACTGTCACCGTCTCGTCGTTGGTGTCTTCGTCCTCGACGCCGCGCACCGTCACGGTGCGGGGCTGGTTCCAGTTCGAGGTCGTGAACACGAAACTCACCGGCACCGCCAACGCGTCGGTGTCACCAGAAGACACCGTCACCGTCACCGCACCGCTCGGCCGGGTCGCCAAACTCAGCCGGTACGTGGCCGTGTCACCCTCGCCGACGCTCAACTGCTGCGGTGAGAACACCAAAGCGGGCGCCTGCGTGTCGTCATCAGTCACCGTCACCGTCACCGTGCCGGTCAGCGACCCGTAGCCACCACCCGACGAGCGGTGCGTGACTGTCACCGTCTCGTCGTCGGTGTCGTCGTCCTCCACGCCGCGCACCGTCACGGGGCGGGGCTGGTTCCAGTTGCTGGTGGTGAACACGAAACTCACCGGCACCGCCAACGCCCCGGTGTCGTCAGAGGACACCGCCACTGTCACCGCGCTGGTGGGTCGGGTCGCCAAACTCAGCCGGTAGGTGGCCGTGTCACCCTCGTCGACACTCAACTGTTGGGGTGAGAACACCAAACCGGCTGCCTGCGTGTCGTCATCAGTGACGGTCACCGTCACCGTGCCGGTCACCGACCCGTAACCACCACCCGACGCCCGGTGGTTGACCGTCACCGTCTCGTCGTCGGTGTCGTCGTCCTCCACGCCGCGCACCGTCACGGGGCGGGGCTGGTTCCAGTTCGAAGTCGTGAACACGAAACTCACCGGCACCGCCAACGCGCCGGTGTCGTCAGAGGACACCGCCACTGTCACCGCGCCGGTCGGTCGGGTCGCCAAACTCAGCCGGTACGTCGCGGTGTCGCCCTCATCGACACTCAACTGCTGGGGTGAGAACACCAAACCGGCTGCCTGCGTGTCGTCATCAGTGACGGTCACCGTCACCGTGCCGGTCACCGACCCGTAACCACCACCCGACGCCCGGTGCGTCACCGTCACCGTCTCGTCGTCGGTGTCGTCGTCCTCCACGCCGCGCACCGTCACGGGGCGCGGCTGGTTCCAGTTCGAGGCGGTGAACACGAAACTCACCGGCACCGCCAACGCGCCGCCGTCACCAGAGGACACAGCCACTGTCACCGCGCCGGTCGGCTCCGTCGCCAAACTCAGCGTGTAAGTCGCCGTCGCACCCTCATCGACAGTCAACTCATTGGGTGAGAACACCAAACCCGGTGGCTGCACATCGTCATCAGTCACCGTCACCGTCAGTGTCTCGCTCAGCGGCCCGAAGCCGCCGCCCACCGAACTGTGGGTGACCGTCACCGTCTCGTCGTTGGTGTCGTCGTCGTCGACGCCGGTGACTGTGACGGTGCGGGGCTGGTTCCAGTTTCTGTTCGTGAACACGAAACTCGTCGGCACCGTCACCGCGCCGGTGTCACTAGATAACAGCGCCACTGTCACCGCGCCGGTCGGCTGCGTCGCCAAACTCAGCAGGTACGTGGCGGTGTCGCCCTCGTCGACGGTCAGCTGCTGCGGCGAGAACACGTAACCGGGCGGCAGCACGTCGTCGTCGGCGACGGTCACCGTCAGTGTCTCGCTCACGCCGCCGTAGCCGCCGCGCGACGCGTTGTGGGTGACCGTCACCGTCTCGTCGTTGTCGTCGTTGTCCTCGACGCCGCGCACGGTGACGGTGCGGGGCTGGTTCCAGTTCGAGGTGGTGAACGCGAAACTGCCCGGCACCGTCACCGCGCCGGTGTCATCCGAGGACAGCGTGACTGTGACCGCGTTGGTGGGCTGTGTGGCCAGCCGCAGCGTGTAAGTCGCGGTGTCGCCCTCGTCGACGTTGAGCGACGACTCAGACAGCACCAACGCCCTGGAGTCGTCGTCGTCGGTCACGTTCACCGTCAGTGTCTCGCTCACACCGCCGTAGCCGCCGCGCGACGCGTTGTGGGTGACCGTCACCGTCTCGTCGTTGTCGTCGTCGTCCTCGACGCCGCGCACCGTGACGGTGCGCGGCTGGTTCCAGTTCGAGGTGGTGAACACGAAACTGCCCGGCACTGTCACCGCGCCGGTGTCATCAGAGGACAGCGTGACTGTGACCGCCCTGTTGGGTTGCGTGGCCAGCCGC